>NZ_JAKJHW010000002.1 GCF_021646685.1 Pseudalkalibacillus salsuginis
GAAGGATCGCTCTGGCTTAAAGATTCGGTCCTTCCCTTCCCATCTCGAGTTTGGGAAGGTACTATGACCTCTGCTGACTTCTGCCGGTTCAGCTACCCATCGCTGGATAGGTTACGAAGTGTACTTCGCGTTTCCGGCAGACCTCCCCGGGTAAGTTCACACACTTCCTCTCCATGTACCCGTCTCATTTACTGTCATTCCCTTCGGTCGTTGGGACTTTGATGTGAGTTGCCATCTCATCCCAGAAAAACAGCCTTGTATGAGATTCGTGTTCCTCGGGTCGGAGATTTGCCTCCGGCTTCCTTCAGATTCCGGGTCGTCCCGGACACCCTTGCCTTCAGCTAACGGCTACAACGACCTTCACCGTTCGGGACTTGAACCCTAGAGCGTGTGCACATGCCGGGCGCACAACAAAAAAAGGCTGAAAAACAGCCTTTTTTGGTTACATAGCATCGAGCATTTTAAATTGAGATACGATCAGATCATAGTATTCTCCTTTTTGTTTCATGAGAGAATCATGATTTCCTTGTTCAATAAGATTTCCATGATCGAGAACAAAAATATTGTCAGATTCACGGATTGTTGAGAGCCTGTGGGCGATGATGATCGCTGTACGTCCTTTAAGCAATGTTTGCAAGGCGTTTTGAATCTTCAATTCTGATTCTGTGTCAATACTTGCTGTCGCTTCATCCAATATCAGGATCCGCGGATCTGCCAGTAATGCACGTGCAAACGAAATCAACTGCCTTTCCCCGACAGATAACACATTCCCTCTCTCTTCTACCTCTGTTTCATATTGATTCTCGAGTTTTTCGATGAAGGTGCTTGCGCCGACTGCTTCAGCAGCTTGGATGACTTCCTCATCACTTGCGTCCGGGCGTCCGAACCGGATGTTATCTATGATGGTTCCCGAAAAAATGAATGTATCCTGTAAGACTACACTTACTTTTTGTCTTAAACTATCAAGCTTCACATCTCTCAAATCGATACCATCGATTTTGACTGATCCTTCCGTGGGGTCATAGAACCTGCTGATAAGATTGGCGATCGTCGTCTTACCTGATCCCGTATGTCCGACTAAAGCGACGGTCTCACCAGCTTCGATCGTCAAATTAACGCCATTCAATGCTTTCCGTTTGTCATCGTAAGAGAATTCCACTTGATCAAATTCGATCTTCCCATCAATGTCATCAAAAGTGATCGCGTTTTTCCGTTCTGATACATTCGGTTGTTCATCAAGGAATTCAAAGATTCGCTCACTGGATGCCATGGCAACCAGCAATTGGTTGTAAACCTGCCCCATACGTGAAATCGGTTCCCAGAACATACCTAGATAGAATGCAAAGGTTACGAATACCCCATAGTCCATTCCATTTTGGATCAAGTACACACCATACCAGATGAGGATGGCTGTTCCGATAGCATTTGACATTTCGACGAACGGACGGAAAACCGCACTCTTCCGGGTTGCATCCTTCCAGCTATCGAACGTCTCACCGTTCACTCCCTCGAAGAATCCCATGTTTTCTTTTTCCTGTGTATAGGATTGGGTCACCCGGATTCCTTGAATGCTTTCATTCAGATGGGAATTGAGCTTTGCTTGCTTGATCCGGACCATTTGCCATGAGCGGCGGATGTTTCCGCGTAATTTCGTAGAGATCAAGAACATGATCGGCAGGACAATCATGATGGCCAAAGTCAATTCAGGACTTAGGATGAACATGATGACGAGAATACCGATTAGAAGGAGGAAGTCCATCAATAGATTGATGACGCCGTTTGTAAAAAGTTCCTGTAATGAATTGACGTCGTTGATGATCCTTACAAGAATCGATCCAGCCGACCGTTGATCGAAAAATCGATGGGAAAGGCGCTGGATGTGTTTAAACAATCCTTGCCGGATATCATAGATGATGTATTGCCCTAGCTGATTCGTCCATTTGATCCGGAAGGTATTCGCAATCCAAGCCAGAATGTATAGCCCCGCTATTCCGAAAATCAATTGGATAAGCAAGCTCTCATCTTGTTCTTTGATCGCATGGTCGAAAAGCAAAACCCCGATGAAGATCGGAACGACCAATCTCACAGCTGTCGAAATCAACATGGCGATAATCGATTTCGGCAATAGATTGGTTTGGTATGGCTTCATGTAACCAAATAGGCGTAGCATCTGTTTCCAATTGAATTGTTTTTCTATCGCTTGATCCTGTGAATAATGAAATCGTTTTTTCGTATTGTTGCTCATTCTCTCACCTCACTTAACCAGTTTGTCTTTGTTTGATAGCCTCTTTATCCTTATATTGGATATCATAGACCCTCCGGTACATACCTTCTTGATCGATCAAATCTTCATGGGTGCCGCGCTGTGCAATTCGCCCGTCTTCCAGTACAAGAATCTCATCTGCATGTTTCAAGGAAGAGATACGATGGGCGATGATGAATGTAGTCCTCCCTTTCATCACTTCCTGGAAGGCTTTTTGAATCTTGAATTCTGTCTCCATATCGACTGCACTCGTTGCATCATCCAGTATGAGAATACTTGGGTCTGGTAAAATGGCACGAGCAATAGCGATCCGCTGCTTTTGCCCTCCAGATAGCCCCATTCCCCGTTCACCGAGGATTGTATCGTAGCCATCAGGGAGCTCCTGGATGAACTCATGAGCTTGGGCTCTTTTAGCTGCCTCGACGATCTTTTCGAATTCTGCATTTGCGTTTCCATATGCGATGTTGTCTCTAATCGATGAAGAGAACAGGAAAGTTTCCTGTAGAACGACTCCAACATTTTTTCTGAGAGATTTGATGGAATATTCCTTAATATCTCTTCCATCGACCAAGACTTTGCCTTCCTTCGGTTCATAGAATCTTGAAATCAATTGAGTTATGGTTGTTTTACCAGCTCCAGTGGCACCTAGAAGTCCAATTGTCCTTCCTTTAGGAGCTTTGAAGGAAACGTTTTTCAATGCGTACTCTTCTTCACTCGCATACTTATGCGTAACATCGACGAACTCTACATCGCCGTTCAACGTGTCAATTTGAAGGGGGTCTTCCGTATCCTGGATATCTTCTGGTTCATCTAAAATTTCCAACAGCCGCTCACCAGAAGCCTTTGACTGTGAAAATGTGTTGATGACGAATCCAAGGTTCATGATCGGCCAGATGATATACCAGACCAGACTAAAGAAAGCGACGAGCTCACCTGGATTCAATTGATTGTTGAATACAAGGAATCCACCATAAGAAAGAAGAAATACGACACAAAGGTTCCCGATCATTTCCATGAGTGGGAAGTATTTCGCCCAGATGTCTGATGTGTTCAGGTAATTGTCACGATAATCCTTGTTATTGTTGACGAATTTCCCGATTTCGAAGTCTTCACGGGACAGGGACTTGATTGTATTGATTCCGCTGACATTTTCTTGGACCTTGGTATTCAATCGACCCATGGATTTCCGAATTCCTCTGAAGGCCGGATGTACCTTCTTGTCAAAACGGTATACGGCAATGGCCAAGAACGGAAGCATGCCGAGTGTGACAAATGCAAGAGGTACTGAATAGTAGAACATTACAGCTAAACTGAATGATACGAGCAAAACGAAGTTGATGACCTGTGCAAACCCGAAGGATAAAAAGAACCGAAACCCCTCGACATCAGCAGTCAGGCGTGACATCAGGTCTCCGGTTTTTGCATTGTCATAATATCTGAACGGTAAATACTGCAGCTTTTTATACAATGCCTCCCTCAACCGGTAAACAGCGGTGACACCGAACAAATCGCCCAAATACTGATGGAAGAATGTTGCTGTTCCTTTGATCGCCATCACGATGATGAAGCCGATCGCCAAATATGGTATCCACCAGTATTGCTCATTGATGATGACCTCATCAATGGTGAACTGCAACAGCATCGGATATATGACTGTAATACCTGATACGAATAAGAGGGAAAATACTGAGAGTAAGAAATATTTGCGATAAGGCCAATAAAATTCTTTTAAACGTCTAAAAGTATCCACATAAGCACCTGCCTTCTTTTTATGTATTGTTTAAAAAGTCATAATATAAATAATATAACGGACTCCGAAATAAATAACCAGAATTTTGCTTAAAATTTATTACGAGGTAAATTATACATATTTTAGATCCATATTATTATCTATCGGATCATAGTACTGGATGTTTAAATGATTTAATTTTCAGAAATTAAATCATGAAAAAAATAGAGCCTAACCTGAGTTAGGCTCTACTTTGAAATGTCTATTAAACGTTAAGTGTTTCTTGACCTGGCTTCCAGTTTGCCGGGCAAAGTCCACCAGTTTGAAGAGCTTGAAGGACACGCAGTGTTTCATCTACATCACGGCCAATGTTATTGTGGTTTACCACAGCGTACATTAGCTCACCTTCTGGACTGATGATGAACAATCCGCGTAGTGCAACCCCTTCCTCTTCAATCAACACACCATAGTCTTCAGAGACTTTATGGTTCGTGTCTGCAGCTAATGGGTATTTCAATTCACCTAATCCGTTATCGTCACGGTTCGTATTGATCCATGCCAAGTGAGTGTGGATCGTGTCAGTAGAAACACCGATCACTTCTGTGTCAAGGTCTTCAAATTCATCATAGCGATCACTCATCGCAGTGATTTCTGTAGGACAAACAAATGTGAAGTCCATTGGATAGAAGAAAAGGACTGTCCACTTATCATTCTTCATGTTTTCTTCAAGGCTTACTTTACCGAATTCTTTGTTTGAAAGTACTGCATCCATTTCAAAGCGTGGTGCTTGTTTTGCTACCATACGTTCTGCCATTCGTAATCCCTCCAAAATGATTTTTAATGTAAGATCGGCAGTTACGCCTTTCTTTTCCATCATTATTGTACATGCTATATTATAATCATTCACTTATTGATAGTCAATATCAAATGAGAATTAATTTAATATAGCGCACTAGACATGCTTACTATTTCCAAAAAAAGCTTGTAATAAACGCTTCGGGCATGTCCATATCTATTCTAACGTGTTTTCTTCCTCTTCTCAAAGGATATACTCTGACCTTATTTATTGCGGGTCTGAGCAAAAGTCCGTTATAGTATTATTATTCTGAACTGAGAAGCAAGGAGCTGATTTATATGGACGAACTACTCGCAAAAATCGATTGGGCTGAAATTTTAAAAGATGCCGGAATACTGGCTCTGAAATTGATTTTCATCTTGATTGCGTTCATGATAGTGAAGGCGATCGGTAACCGAATCATACAATCTACATTCGAAAAAATTCAGAACCGGAGAGACATGTCTCCTGGAAGGGTAATAACACTGAAGAGCATAATGAAAAGTGTCTTTTCTTACATATTGATCTTTATTTTAGTGGTTGCCGTGATGGGAACTTTTCAATTAGATGTTACAGGGCTGTTAGCTGGGGCAGGTATTATCGGATTGGCGATCGGTTTTGGCGCCCAAGGACTTGTCAGTGATGTTGTGACAGGTTTCTTCATCCTCTTGGAAAAACAGCTTGATGTTGGGGATTACGTGACAACGGCCGGCTTTGACGGCATTGTTGAGGAAACGGGTTTGAGAACCACGCATATCCGAGGGTTTGACGGTACTCTCCACTATGTCCCCAACCGTGAGATCAGCGCCATAAGCAACCATACTCGCGGGAACATGAGAGCACTTGTCGATATCAGTATTTCTTATAATGATAATATCGATACAGCAATCGGAGTCCTGCAGGAAGCTTGTGATCGTATCGCTGAAACAAATGAGAATATCGTCGAGGGACCGAATGTCCTTGGTGTACAATCACTAGGTGCTTCTGATGTCGTATTACGTGTCATTGCAAAAACGAAGAACGACATGCAATGGGGGGTCGAGCGCGAACTGCGCAAAGCGCTAAAGGAATCTCTAGAAGCAAACGGAATCGAAATCCCGTTCCCGCATCAAGTATATATACACAAAGACGAAAATCAATAATGTTTATTTTGGAGTTGTTCCGGGTACTCTTTTTAAAAGGCTGTTTCGTATAGATTGATGTCTAACAGTTTAGAAAACAGCTTTTTGAAAAAAGGAGGGTACTTCATATGCCTTATGATTCCCAAGAAGAACTACCTGATCAAGTGAAGAACAATCTTCCCGAGCATGCCCGTGAAATTTATAAAGAAGCCTTCAACTCGGCTAGCAAACAATATGACCAGGAAAAAACAGCACATAAAGTAGCGTGGAATGCAGTAAAAGAGAAATATGAGAAGAACGAAAACGACAACTGGGTGAAGAAAGAAGATTAGACGGTGCCAGGTACACTTTCAAACCTCAACTGCCCCAAGGCCCTCTAAAGTGTACCTGTCACCATGTAGAAAAAATCCCCATCAAGCTGGCTGCAGCCTGAGGAGGTTTTTTTTATTATCCTGTAATGATTTCTCCATATGGATAACGGACTTTACGGCGAAGACTAGGTTTCGCCAGGATGAATAAAAGAGTAAGAGGTCCAAGCTTTCCGAAATACATCAACAGGATGATGACGATCTGGCCGATTACGGATAATTCACCGGTAATCCCCATTGAGAGACCGCATGTGGAGATTGCTGAGACCGCTTCAAACAAGATTTCGATAAAAGATGCGTCTTCAGAAATCATCATGATGAAAACTGTCGTAAATAATATGCCCAGCAAGATGACAGTAATGGCAAATGCACGGATGATCGTACTGTCACTGATCGTCCTCCCGAGAATGACCGCTTCACTTTTCCCTCTTAGGAAGGTCGCGACAGAAAGCAATAAAGCGATGAAGGTGGTCAATTTGATCCCTCCACCAGTTGAGGTGCTTCCAGCCCCGATGAACATAAGGATGATTGTGAAAAAGATCGATGCATCTTCCATACTGTTCACATCAAGGGAGTTCAATCCTGCGGATCTCGGTGTCACCGCTTGGAAATAAGAGTTGAACAATTTATCGGACAAGGGCATCAGGCCGATCGTTTTTACATTATTGAATTCGAGCGCGAATATGACGAACAAAGCGACAATATTGATGACACCCGTACCGATGATCATCAGTTTCGAATGCAGGGAAAGTTCCTTGAACTTCCTGCTGTAGTAAAGATCAAGTATGACGGTAAATCCCAAACCACTCAATACGAATAAAGTCGAGATGACTGTAAGGACGACAGGATTACTGTTATGACCGATCAAGCCTTCCGACCAAATCGAAAAGCCCGCACTGTTGAAACCGGAAATACTATAAAAAATACTTGCGTAAGTCCCCTGTTTCCATCCCATGTCCGGTACCCACATAGACATAAGGATAAGTGTCCCGATCGATTCCGAAACGAGAGCAAAAATCAACAGTACTTTTACCAGCCTGATGATCCCGCCGTAAGATGACTGGTTAAGGGCTTGTTGGATCAGAAGCATGAACCTTATTCCAATCCTTTTACTCAACATCTGAACGATTAACACAGCAAAGGTCATGATCCCTACTCCACCTGCTTGGATCAAACTTAGGATGATGATTTGCCCGAACAACGTATAGACGGAACCGGTATCGACCACGACAAGCCCTGTAATCGTGGAGGCTGATGTCGCAGTGAACAAGGCGGTGAGCCAGGTGATTTCCCCGGTTGTTGCAATCGGCAGTTTTAACAGCAATGTACCGACCGTGATCAACACAATAAAAGAGAAGGCTAATATCCTTGGCGGTGTCAATACCACTTTTTTTATTCGATTAGGAATACCTAGAGTTTGGAAATTCATATGTACATTAACCCCTCTAATAGAAAAACGATCTAGAGAACTAAGTATACCTAAATATGACTCTTGTGTACATTGACCCCTTTACAACATACGGAAAATCAGAAAAAAGAGGACAGCGGCTGCCATCCCCTTATTGTTGGTTGAAACGTTGGTCGACCTGTTCACAAATCTCATCCGCTGTATAACCGTGAGCGCTGATGACTGATCCTTGTGTAACCGTGTTTTGGATTCCCATTACATTCTGATCCTGCCCTGTGATTACACAGCAATCACAATCCTCAGCATCTTGCTCTTGTTTTAATTGTTTTACTTCATACCCTCTGCTTTGCAATGCCTCTTGAACATCTGTCAATGATTGTTCTACTCCGATTCTCGGCATTTCATCCACCTCCTTGCGAATATTGTTAATGTAACCTCATCAAGGGGGTGTTATGCATTTTATGGAAGCCCAATATAAGCCTTCAACGGTTGTATGATTGGTCTAAACAGCACCGCAACCAAAATTTTTATACTTTCTTATCCTTTAAAAAAGAGCCCCATTCAGGGACTCTAAGTCGTTTTATGTGTCAGATAATCGATCAATATACTTGTTGCAACTTCCATAGCCTCTTCTTTCGGTTCGATTTTAGAGTGATGGAGGCCATATGGCGTCTCGACACCAAGCCAGAACATGAAACCTGGTATCTCTTTTAGAAAATAGCCGAAATCTTCCCCTGTCATGGCCTTATCAACCTGCAAAACGGTATATTGAGGTTTTATTTTTGCGATGTATTCACAAAATTCATGAGTAAGCTCAGCATCATTGTTGACTTGGTAGTAATTCGCACCGTAATCAATATCAGCTTCGCATTCAAATCCCGCTTTAATACCGTTCACGAGTGCTTCGACCCTTTTTTTCACACTGTCCATCGCTTGAGGCGATAAAGTCCTTATTGTTCCTTCGATCCTTGCATTTTCAGCAATGATATTCTGTTTCGTCCCTCCCATTATTTTCCCGATGGTGACGACTGCCGAATCAAGCGGATCCATATTCCTCGAGACGATCGTCTGCAGTTGGGTGACAAGATGGCTCGCTGCCACAACCATGTCATTTGCTTGATGTGGATAGGCTGCATGCCCCCCTTTTCCTTTCAAGTTTATGAAAAGCTCAGAGGTGTTCGCAAAAAGCAAACCTTCCTTGATGCCGATCGTGCCGACAGGGAGATTCGGTTCAATGTGTAAAGCAACGATCATATCAGGACGATCTTCATTGAACACATCACTCTCTAGCATTGGCAATGCCCCACCAGGACCTTCTTCTGCAGGCTGGAAAATGAACAATAGATTGTCGTCTGGACGGTTATTCGCAAAGTGTGTCAATACGCCTAAAGCAATTGTCATATGAAAATCATGGCCGCAAGCATGCATCATACCTTCATGTTCCGAACGAAAATCATAAGTCGTTTCCTCTTTGATCGGTAACCCGTCAATATCAGTACGATAACCAATTGTCTTTTTGGGAACTGCCCCGGTCACTTTTACGAGCAATCCAGTTCGCCACTCCTTCACCTCTAAAAAATCTTGAGGAAGAGAACGAATGTATTTTAATAAAAATTGCTGGGTTTCCACCTCTTGAAAACCCAGCTCAGGAATCCGATGTAAGGCACGTCGGATAGGTATAAGTTCATCGAGAGGCATCATATTTCGCTCTCTCCTTTTCTAGTCTTCTTTTAATTGACGAAGTTCTTGCTTAATTTCCGTCTTGCCTTTAGTCTTATCATCGATCTTCTTGATGACGCGGGCTGGTGTCCCGGCAACCACTGACAACGGAGGGACATCTTCTGTGACGACAGCACCCGCTGCGACGACAGAACCTTCACCTACTCTAACACCTTCTAAAATAACAGCGTTAGCACCAACCACAACGCCGTCTTCAACAACGACAGGGCTCGCTGATGGCGGTTCAATCACCCCTGCAAGGACCGCTCCCGCTCCGATGTGGCAATTCTTCCCTACTGTCGCACGTCCACCAAGAACAACATTCATATCAATCATCGTCCCTTCACCAACGACAGAACCGATGTTGATCATAGCGCCCATCATGATGACTGCATTTTTTCCAATTTCAACCTGGTCACGGATAATCGCCCCTGGTTCAATTCGTGCTTGTACTCCTTTAAGGTCCAGCAAAGGAATCGCTGAGTTGCGTCGATCGTTTTCTACAACATAGTCTTCGATTGAAGTTTCGTTCTGTTCAATCGCATTCTTGATATCTTTCCACTCACCGAAAAGCACGCCGGTAGTACCTGTAATGAACGATTTCGTGTTGGCACCGAAATCGATTGCTTCAAGTTCTCCCTTGATATGTACTTTTACAGGTGTTGACTTCTCACTATTTTGAATAAATGAGATGATTTCATTTGCATCCATCATTTTCATGTCCCTTTTCCTCCTATTGACAATTATAGCTGCTTAGTCTATCCCAGATGCATAAACGTTCAGCTTCCAATTCGTCTTTTTCATTTCAATCGCGTTCATTTTATCGTACTTTCTTCAAGATGTTAAGTGTTACGTCCTATGTTTCATCGACTTGATTAGTTCATTAAAGACCCTGACCTGTTTCAACTGGAGGGATGCTTCACTATTGATGATCCACGTGTCCCTGCTAAGCGGCTCATTCCGCTCATTCATAATCGGAATCGTATGGATATTCCGGTCTTGTCTAGTCAAGCTTATGGAAGGCAATATCGCATAACCAATACCATTCAGCGCCATCTGCTTGCAAGTTTCGATCTGATCCACGACAATCGTCCTTTTTGGCGAAGATTTGAATTTCTTCACCCACCAGTCCTGAATCTCCTGATAATAAGTAGAATGGCTCCTAAATTGGATGAATGGTCTTGTCGTCTCCTTCAATTCCTCCAAGGACTGGATTTTCGTATCGACCAGGTGCAGCTCATCCTTCATCAAATATTCTTTTGGTCCCTTCCAATCAGGGTAACCTCTTATGATCCCAACATGGTAATGATCGCTGAACAATTGCCGCTGGACTTCACTACTCCACCCCGTAACAAGTGAAATTTTCACGTTCGGATATTGTTCCACATATTTCTTCAAAACCTTCGGAAGCCAGTATTGGCCAATGATCGAGGCAACAGCGATCTTCAACGTTCCATGCACGACGTCCCCTAATGATAAAATCTCATCCTGCAAATCCTCTTCGGTCTGGAGGGTCTTGTTGACAAATTCAATGACCTTTTCTCCTGCCGGTGTGAGTGTCAAACCCTTCTGAGATCGGATGAAAAGCTTCGCTCCCCAACGTTGTTCAATGGACTGAAGTCGCTGGCTCAATGCTGGCTGAGATACATAAAGCCGTTCGGAAGCTTTGCGCATATTCAATTCAGAGGCCAATACATTCAACACTTTAAACTCGGTCATCTGCATAAATCTCTCACGCCTTTTATTGATAAGATTTTCTTATCGTAGAACATAAAATAATCGTTATTTTATTATAGCTGAAGATAGCATACGATAACAATAGAATCGGATATGGAAGAAGGTACCATTATGACAATATTATTGATATTCATCGGTTTCGCTGCCACTTTCATCGGCACACTTGCTGGAAGCGGCGGATTGATCAATCTGCCAGCCATGCTCCTTGCAGGGGTTCCGGTTCACAATGCAATCGCTTCAAACAAATTTTCCAATATGCTAAGTTCTTTTTCAAGCTTTTTCGTCCTATTGAAACGGAAGGAAGTGAAGCTGAAGGCTGCATTGAAAATAGCCCCATTCAGTTTTTTTGGCGGGATTATAGGGGGACTGGCCGCTTCCTCTTTATCCGAACGGACGATGATCATCATCGGAATCAGCTTATTGGGCTTAACATTTGTTACATCCTTCATCAAGAAACCACCACAGCAGAAAGACGGACATGAAAGATTATCCTTATGGAGTTATCCTAGTTTATTCGGTATAGGTGCCTATGACGGCATGTTCGGACCAGGCCAGGCAACTTTCCAGATGTATCTATTTTTCTATCAGGGTATCTCTTACCTCCGAACCATCGCTTACACCAGGTTCAATACGTTTTTAAGTTGTTTCGGCGGGTTCATCAGCTTCTATGTTACCGGGTATGTCCGGTGGGATGTAGCAATCCCTTTGTCAATCGGTTCATTGATCGGTGCCCAGGTCGCGGTACGGCTTGCTGGCAAACTTTCAAAATCGATTGTAAAACTGATATTACGCTTCATCACTCTATTGCTCTTGATTCAACTCGTCTATCAATTTTTAGGGGGGAATCTATAACATGAAGATTATATTCAAAAGGCTCCATCATGTTCAAATTTGTATACCGACTGGAGAAGAGGAAAAAGCACGCTCTTTTTACAGCGATATATTAGGCTTGACTGAAATCGAAAAGCCTGAATCGTTGAAAAAGAATGGCGGGTTATGGTATCAGGTTGGTGACATCCAACTGCATATCGGAACAGAAAAGTATACAGAAACGAGCAAAAGACATCCAGCTTTTGAAATAGCTGATCTCGATACAGTGAAAAGCTACCTGGAGGAAAACACTGTAACCATTAAAGACGAAACGAAGATCACAGGCTTGAAAAGGTTCTCCTTCCTCGACCCTTTCCATAACCGGATCGAATTCCTTGAAACATATGAATAAATAGCTCTTGATTATAAAAATTTAAAAGGAACGATCCATTGTAGACTACTCGTTGTTTATATAATAAGCGCATAAATTTGATGGATTGATGTCTAGCTCCAACGGCCAACCACTTGGTTCACTTCAGTCCTCCTGCGGCGGTCGACACATTGATTTAGTTCGAAGTGTTTTACCCACGTAGAACCGAACTTTGTTTGGTTCAAGCCTCCTCGTCGGTCTTCCAGTGACCTGCGTGGCTAACCAGGGGGCGGTTGCGCTTTTCTTACTGTTCAGGTGTTTGATCTTCCTTTCTCGGCAGAAAAACGATCAAGACAAAACTGACAATAGCTAAGATACATACACCGATATAAACACTATCAAGAGAAAATGTGAGCCCTTCTTGAAGAATTTTCAGTGTTTCGGGTGCTAATTTTTCTCGTTGGGATTTTTCGAGAAGGATGTTCGCAGCATCGATCGATAACGAATCATCCAGGTCCGCTCCATGTGCCTCCAAATAGCTCTGCAGCCGATTGTTCAGAATCCCGCCTAGAAGCGTTGCACCGATCGCACTCCCTAAAATTCTCATGAACATATTTGATGCTGTCGCCACTCCCCGTTTCTCCCAATTTACAGACGATTGGATCGATACGATGAAGGTCGTCGTTGAAAGCCCCATCCCGACACCGATGATGAACGACCCAATCGCAGCCCAAACCGGCCCTTTCACCGGGTCAAGGAACACGAAGAAGAGGGATCCTAAAACAAGCGCGATGCCTCCTCCAAGGGCCACTGTCCTGAAACCTAATTTTATGATCAACCTTCCTGCCAATGTGGATGCAATCGGCCAACCGATGGACATTGTCGTAAGGGTAAAGCCCGCTACAAGAGGTGACTCCTCCATGACACCTTGCACATACGCAGGTAAAAAGGAAGAAATCCCGAATAAAATCGCACCGGTAGTCAGTGAAGCGAGGTTTGCTAACGTGATCAAGCGATCCTTCCATAAGCTAAGTGGCATGGTCGGCTCTGCAGCACGTCGTTCCTGGAAGATGAACAAAATGAAACTAGCGGCAAAAGTTCCAATCAAGCCTGCGATCTGCCAGGATGTCCAAGGGAGAGAAACCCCGCCTTGGATCAAAGCCACCATCAAACTGCTGACTGAAATGAAAACCAATAAAGCCCCTATGTAATCTATTTCATGCTTTTTCTTTTCAATGTCTTCATGTAAAAATAAATTCGTTCCTAATATCGCCAAAATACCAAGAGGAAGATTGAGCCAGAAAACCCATGCCCAGTCCCAATAAAGGACAATGAAGCCGCCAAAAGCTGGGCCGAGTACAGCAGAAATACCCCAGACACTTGCTAGGTATCCCTGGATTTTTGCCCGTTCCTCCATTGTGTACATATCACCTACTATCGTCGTCGCAATCGGCATCACCGCTCCAGCACCAATACCTTGAATCAGACGGTAGATAATGAGCATTTCCATCGTCTCAGCGAAACCGCACAACAAAGAGCCGACCATGAACATTCCGATCCCGAATGTAAAAACAGGCTTACGACCGAACAGATCGGATAATTTGCCATAGATTAAAATCGTTACTGCCTGCATAAGCAAGTAAGCAGAGAAAACCCAACTGTACAATCGGAATCCGCCTAGATCAGCGACGATGCTCGGCATTGCAGTGGAAACGATCGTTCCTTCAATAGCAGCCATGAACATCGCCAAAATAACTGCAGCTAAGACAAGAGGCCTTAGTGTGGTCTTTTCTTTGATCCCTACCAAAATATCTTCTTTCGTCATATGTTCACTTCCGTTTTTTGGGTATCCAATAATGCCCTCCCATTATATCAACTTTATTCCACAAAATCTTCAGAACCATCGTTTAGCTTTGAAAAAGATAAGCATTCCTATCGTCATCATGATCATAATCCCCCAAACAATCGGATATCCCCAATGTTCATCTAACTCCGGCATATATTGAAAGTTCATCCCATAGATTCCGGCAATAAATGTGAGCGGGATAAAAATTGTAGAAACGATCGTCAATACCTTCATGACCTCATTCATCTTGTTACTTACACTTGAGAAATAGACATCCAGGAGATTAGTTGACATCGAATGGGTCATTTCCACCATATCCATGACATGTATGACGTGATCGGATACATCTTTCAAATAGAAACCGGTATTCATATCGATGATTTTCGATTTTTCCAACCCTGTAATGATTTCCTTGACAGGCCACACCTGCTTGCGGAGATATATTCCGACATTTTTGTAATTATAAATCTTCTGAAGAACGGTTTGGTCAGGATGTAACACCATCTCCTCTTCAACCTTCTCGATATCCGCTGCTATCCGTTCAGATTCAATCAAGTATTGGTCGACGATTGCATCCAATATGGAATAGACTAGGTACCCTGTACTCATCTTGCGGATATTCCCTAGATTTTGGCGAATCATTTGGCGAACAGGATCTAGTACATCACCCTCTTTTTCCTGAAACGTTATGATCGTTTGATCTTTTATGATGAGACTGATCTGTTCTTCATCAATATCAATTTCCTCCCGCTCGAACCATACCATCTTCAAAATCATCAGTATATAATTGTCCAGTACATTGATTTTTGGCCGATGTTCAGTATTCAATATGTCTTCGATGAGTAAAGGATGTACCCCGAAGATATCACGGACTCCCTTAAAGACCTCTTTGTTGTAAAGCCCTTCGATATTGATCCACGTTACGCTGTCTGATTCGGCATATGATAATGCTTCCTGGATCGTATCGACAGATTTTTCTGCAAAAACGTCACCGTTATAGTCGATGATAGAGATCTTCGTAACCGAAGCCTCTTCATCTCCTACGTAAACCAGAGACCCAGGGGGCAGTCCTTTTTTCTTTTCCAAATCTGCTTGTTTACCCATTCAATCATCTCCAAACACTACTTTTTATCTACACAAAGGGTAATATGTGTGGACTTTTATTTCTATTATTGTCGAATCATCAGAAGTTTCCACGAAAGACTTCCAAAGGTCTTGCTTTTGTAAGATAATGTACAAGGTCAACTCGAAACTTAGGTATGGAGGTAAAAAAATGTTAGTTCATACAATCGAAAGAAAGAGAGAACAGATGCTAGAGACAGCGAAAATTTATGGCATGTCATCTAGCGAAACCCTTAAATGCAGCCAAGAGTTGGACAAGCTTCTACAACTACATTTAGTAAAAAACATACATGAACGAAACTTGAACATACTCAAAATTTCCTAATTTTAATATATTGAAATAAGGTCATATGAACTTGAAAACATTTCAAAAATTAAAATTGGGCAGATCTTTATAAAGAAAACTATACCCGTTATCAATCCATAACACACTTCTACCATGTCGTGTGTATAACATATAACCTCTTCGATCACAGATCGAAGAGGTTTCTTTTTATTTACTTATCCTCATATAGGCATAACTGGGGAATAAACATAATTAAAAATGGATGGGGGAAATTCCTGTATGCTGATAAGTGTTGTTATGGCCGTATACAATGGGGAGCTTTATTTACAAGAAGCAATAGACAGCATTTTACAACAAACTTATCCTGAGTTTGAATTTATTATTGTGAACGATGGTTCTACCGATAAAACGATTCAGATCCTAAATGATATACAAGACCCAAGAGTTCGGCTCATTCACCTTCCTAAGAATGTAGGAGCTGCATCCGCCTTGAACAGAGGGATTCAAGAAGCAGAAGGAAAATGGATTGCAATTCAAGATGCAGATGACTTAAGCTATCCGTCAAGATTGAAAGAACAGATATCTTATGTTAAAGATCATCCCGGGATAGCTGCAGTGGGAACATTAAGGAAATGTATAAGCGGCAGAAATGAAATCCCGAAAAAAAGACTGAGAACGGAAGAATTCAGTAACTATCTTGTTTCAGGTGAACATTTGAGAGCTTACCGATTCTATATCAATCCTTTATGTCACGGCTCTGTTCTTTTTTCAAAGGAAATTTTCAAGAAAATCGGTGGCTATGATCCTTCCTATAAGATTTGTTACGATTACGATTTATGGATAAGAATGCTTGAAGTCGGGTCTATCCATAAAATCAACAAAGTATTATATCACTATCGAATACATCCCGAATCAATAAGCAGGAAAAAACAACCTTATAATGAAGACTGGCTCGTTGCTTCCACACACATTAAGAAAATAGCAAAAAAACAATATCATGACACCCGTGATCCAGTCTTCCTTGTGATAGGGAATTCAAATGCTTGTAACGAATTCAAACAGATTTGCAGTTTGAGCAAGCTGAAAGTGGACTGTTATCTACAATCAACGGATTCGGGTACTCTTGAAGCAATACATCAACTTATTAAAAAGCAACTTATTGATAGTGTAATCTTATTGGAAGGGATCCAATATCTCAGTATCTTTCAAGCTCTTGAGGAAAAGGGTATGGAATGGAATAGGAACCTTTTTAAAATCTGGGCCGGATATTGGAATTGATCATCATGGAATATGGAAATTCAAAAAACCTTTTTCAATAAATGAAAAAGGTTTTGTATATACTATGTATGGTGACCCGTACTGGGCTCGAACCAGTGACCTCCACCCTGTCAAGGTGGCGCTCTCCCAACTGAGCTAACGGATCCTTTTTAGCGGACAAGTATTACTATACTTATATTCAACGAAATTGTCAACGTTATTTTTAAAGAAATTTGGCAGTAGGTTGACCTGGTGGTCTTCGGCCAACCTATATTGAATATTAACCGATTCTCTCTTCTTCATCACGTTTCCGGATTTCTTCCTCCTTTAGATTTTCTTCACGATCACGAATACGATGAGCTAATCGGCTTGAAGCATTAGCGGCTAAACTTGCAATTAGATCATCTAGAAACGTATGGACACCATTGCCATGTTTCGTATCTAATTTTTGGATGATCCCTACTTTTTGTTTATCAAGATGGCCGAATGTTGTAATCGCAATGCTACCATATCCATAGACAGCACCCATGGCGATCGTTTCATCGATTCCGAACAAACCTTCATCTGTTTCAACAATCGATTGAAGCGGCTCAGACAACTTGTTTTGCTCAGCCAATTTATCCAGTTCAATACCAACCAATAAGGCATGTTGCATTTCTCTCTTATCCAATACTGCTTCAACACTTTCAATACAATCATCCATTTTCAAACCTGGTGCATATGGACTTTGCATGTCGTAAACGATTTCAGCTACATCCATGATACTGACACCGCGCTCCTTCAAAAGGTTCATTGTTGCAGCTTTCACTTCCTTGCTGTGAATACGTTTATTCATTGTCAGTCTCCTCTCTCTGCTAGTTCCATTGCTTATACTTAATTTCATTATAGCATTTATGATAGAATGTATCTCAGATTAAAGTGTCTGCTTTCATTATGGAGGATGATTTAAAGATGAAACAAAAAGGTATTACTCTAGATAAGACAATTCAGAGTGAATTATTAAATGAGGAAATCAAAATGCTCGTCTACCTTCCTCCATCCTATACACCTTTATTGAGGTATCCTGTATTGATTGCACAAGATGGAGATGACTATTTCAGGTTAGGAAGGTTAGCCCGTACTTCTGAAGAGTTATTTGAAGAAGGTGAAATCGACGAATTTATTATTATCGGGCTTCCATACAAAAGTGTGAAAGACCGCAGGAGGAAATACCATCCTTCCGGTGAACAGAACGCTCCATACGTACGTTTTCTTGTGAATGAACTCGTGCCATACATTGAAGCGGAATTTTCCACCCTCGAACTTCCAAGTGCCAGAGTATTGGTTGGTGATTCCCTTGGTGCCACGGTTTCTTTAAAAACAGCATCATCCTACCCAAGGACGTTCGGAAAAGTGATTCTTCAATCGCCATACGTTGATGAAGAGATAATGAAAGAGGTTTCGGAAATTAAGGATCCTTCACTTCTTACCATTTATCATGTTGCAGGAAAGCAAGAGACCGAAGTAGAAACGACTAATGGAGAGGTGCTAAACTTTATTGAACCGAATCGTGAACTGAATAAACTTTTTTCAAAGCGATCTTTTGAGTATCATTATGAAGAATTTGATGGAGGTCATAGTTGGAAATACTGGCAACCTGACATTCCAAAAGCTTTGAAATATATGTTTTCAGAGTAATGCCCCCTAATCGGGATGTTGTATATAAGTAGGAAATAGTGAGAAAATTTGCTATAATAGATTAAGTTCGACAACAACATGCATGTTATTCAGTAAGAGGAGGGTAATTATGAAATACGGTATCGCGATTTTTCCATCGAAAAAACTACAAGACCTTATAAATTCATATCGAAAACGTTATGATCCTCACTATGCATTAATCGCTCCTCACTTGACTTTAAAGGAACCGTTTTATGTCGAGGACGAGGCTGAATTGAAAGAATTAACACAACAAGTCCATGAAATTTCTGATAACATCCAACCGTTCACCTTGCACGTCTATAAAGTCGCATCATTTCATCCAGTAAACAATGTCATTCATTTCAAAGTAAAAGAAGAAGAAAGATTGATGAAGCTTCATGAACAATTACATCAGGAAGAACTTTACAGTGAACGTCCGTATCGTTTCGTCCCTCATATAACAGTTGGTCAAAACCTCTCAGACGAAGAGCATCATGATGTTCTGGAATCCCTTAAGATGATGGATATCGACCATAAGGAAGAGATCGATAGATTCCAATTGTTATATCAACTTGAAAATGGTTCCTGGACAGTATATGAAACCTTCCATCTAGGAAAGGTCCGCTGAGCAAATTGAAAGTTGAAGTTGTTGACACCGATCGAAAATTAGAGGATGCCTTCCAAGTACGGACGAAAGTATTCGTTGAGGAACAAAATGTGCCTGTAGAAGAAGAAATTGATGAATTCGAGTCAGAATCCATTCATTTCGTCATTTACAGTGATAACCATAAGGCTATTGGAGCAGCACGCTTACGCTTTGTAGAGGATTATGGAAAGGTTGAACGTGTCTGCATTCTCAAGGAATTCAGGGGTACTGGAGCAGGTAAGATGTTGATGCAAAAATTAGAGCATACAGGGTCTGAAAGAGGTTGTAAAAAGTTCGTCCTCTATGCACAGACTCATGCTGAACCATTCTATCAACGCTTAGGTTATCACACATACTCGGATATTTTCATGGATGCTGGTATCCCACATATTGCAATGAAAAAAGAATTTTAAAAACGACCCTTCAAAGGTCGTTTTTTTACTGGATACGAATCTGAAATTAACTTTCAGCTGGCATTTTACTGATGTGGACACCTTCATCTTGTTTCCATTCCAGATAGAATATTTCTTCATAATGGTCGATGTGATGTTTTTGAAGGGTTTTCTTCAGCCATGCTTCATCAAATCCCGCCTTCTTAAGGTTTTCCCAGTCGACCTTTCCATCATTAATAAAGGTAAATGGCAAATAAACCGGGTTTTGCGGCAAACCCATATCCGAAAGCGTCGGTGTTTCATATTCCGGCTTTCTCATGACACTGACAGAACCATCTGTCTCGATGATCGCAAAGGCCACCTCTCTGATGGAAAACACGTCCTTTTGCCGTAATAGATTCTGAAGTTGATTCAAATCCATTTTGTTCTTTTTCATTTCCTTTTTATCACAATGTCCATCCCGTATGATGATAGAGGGACTACCTTCAAGAAGTTTCCTTGAACCACGGAACTTTTGGGTGAAGAATTCCATGATGAAGATCATAGTACCCCACAACCCTATTGCAAAAAGGATAGAGCCGACATTTACCTCATCATCATAGATTGCATTTCCAACTAGTTCCCCAAGGACAACAGCTGAAATGAAATCAAAAATCGTAATTTGAGCGAGAGATACTTTACCCAATATTTTTGTCATCAGAAATAGGGCAATAAAACCTACAAATAATTCCGTTGTAGTCGATAGAATATGCATATGTCCTTCCCCCTCATTGCATGTTTTCTTAGTATGTACGGATTGGGGAAAGACTAATCGCACCTGGATGTCAAAATAAAGAAAACTTAGCAAAGCCAAGCCCTTGCAAGGCTAATCGCTGAAAATGAGGCTCAACCAAACAAAGTTCAGTTCTGCGTGGGTAACACTTCGACCTAAATCAATGTGTCGACCCGCCGCAAGAGGACTGAAGTGATCCAAGTGGTCGGGTGGTGGAGCTAGACATCACTTCACCGCAACCAAAATTTCACACTTTCTTATCCTATAAAAAAAGCCTGCCGGCTGATTGCCAACAGGACTCCAACTGCTTTGATGAACAGACTATTCCTCTAATAAAAAGAAGTATGGAGAATAATCCTTGATCTGGTATGTGACCCGTTTATCTTCTATCCCTTTGATGATATAGGCGTAGAGGGCTGTCCGGTATAGGGACCAAACCGATAACGATGGTAATGAGACCTCCCACCTCTTACACATTTCTTTCATGAAAATTTCAAAACTGCAGCCCTCCTTATATTCTTGAAGCGTTTCGTACATCGTGGTAACGATCGATACGTGATGGTCATAATTTCGAATCAGGGTTTGAGCAGGGTTTTCTTCATATGTGCCATGGCCCGGAACCATTCCAACATTGGTCAGTGATAAAAGCTTTTCAATAGTAGCTAATGTAGCATCCGCATCAATAATAAATGGAATCCTGTGCTTCTCGAGTTGTTCAGTTCCAAAGTACCCATCCGCTGCATACATGATGTTACCGGCTTTGACACCGAGTTGGTTGACACTGTGACCTGGTAAAGCGATCAGTTCAACTTCAATAGAGCCGAAGCACATTAATCCCTCTGTAACAATATGATCAATGGCAATTGGCGGTGCCTCTAAAAATTTATTCCGCAACTCATCTAGCGGACGGTTCCCCTGCAGGAGGTACATCGGTTCCAAAACAGGATTCCGCAGGATTGCTTCTTCAATTTTTGGGGCGAAGGTCAGTATGTTTGTTTGGTTCTGGAGAAATTTTGCACCTCCATAATGATCTGCATGGGCGTGCGTTATGAACAGATGGGTGATTGGCAGCGACTTTTCGTGCAATTGCCTGATGATATGCTTCATCACCTGTTTATCGATGCCGGTATCAATCAGGACTCCATCATCACCTTGATTGATATAACCGACATTGACTGGTCCTTGAAAATAATAGCATCTGTGATCCATTTGGCATAGTTTCATTGTAATCGCACCAATCTTTCTTTAATAAAGGCGTTCCTAAAGGTAATAATTGTTTATAGCAATTTACAAACTTGTCGATATCAAGTATTAGCTCAGATTAAGCCTTAGTTACCTTAGCCCAACAAAAGCAAATAAAAAAGGAAAGGAGAAATGACTCAGATAGAGTCAAGTCCATTTCCTATATTACTTCGTTGATATTTTGCCCTTTTCCTGTTAATTCAGAGAAAATTTTTTGGAAAGAATCATGAGGAGCATGGATGTGCTTGAATGGTTTTGAGTAATCCTGACTTTTATCGGTCGCATTTTTAAACGGAATCCGCTGAACCGGGTACAACTGTAGCCTGGTTCTAGTATAAGAAGATTCAGTACGACTTCCATATATCAGTTTCTGATCTGGAACGTAAGGTGGTATATAACCCATCCTATCACCTGCTTCACTTTTTCTTTTCTATTATGGAAAACGTATTTTTCAATTATGTTTCCCGGTAATCCGTTCATTAAAAAGCTGAAAGTTTTTGTACTATTCAAAATCTTCGTTGGCGTGTGTAAGAATATGGGTGCCCGTTCAGAAATTTATGGAAATTTGATTCATTGCTCTTGCCCTATAGTCCTCTTTTTGAAAATAGACGAACGCTTCAACTACTACACTGTCCTCGAATTGCTTTTGAATCGGGATCTGAAAGTCGGTCAAAGATATGGTACGGCTAACAGGTATTTGGAAATCATACATTGAAGCAATCCAAATTTCCCCTCTGGACTTGGCTTCTTCAGCCCAATCATTATCTACATATACCCATTGGATGTTTTCTTTCGTTTCAGGATTAATGCTACCCTGGTCCAAGGAATTGATTTTCCCTTTCAAATTCGTGTAATCGGCAGGCTGGAACCTGAAACACAATAATGGATTTTCTAATGGTTTCTCTCCGGTATTCGTCATGTGAAAACTTCCATGAATCACATAAGATTCTTTATCCTTACAAATTACACTATAATTAAAATAGGATGAAAGCTGGTAATCTGCTTGTTCCTTTTCTTCTGGTTCCGTCTCGACCTCTTCGGGTGTATATTTTTGTACCTTTACCCGCTTTTCTAAACTTTTGATTTTCGATTTGTAGCTTTCAATTTGTTTTTCCTTTTCATTCAGTTCTTTCTCGATCGCTTCCAACAATTCTTCGAATCCTTCAACTTTCTGTTCCATCGCCTGGAGATTAGACAATGATACCTCATTTTTCAATTGATCCAATTCGCTCTGCAATTGATTCACTTTATTTTCTTTAGCCTCTAGTTGGCGTTCCAATTCATCGTTTTCCAACGCTTCTTTCAATTGTAGTTCAAGCTGATCGATCTTGTCTTCCGCAAACACTAGTTTCTTTTCTAATTCCAATGATTTTTCCTGATAAAATTTCGTTCTCGAAGCCAAACGATCGTAGCTTAGTTCTTTTTGAGAATTCATTACGACTCCCTCCTGACAGGGCATTTACATCTATCTTATGTATATCAAGGCTGAGACTTTACAAGAACCTGAAATTTAGGGGGCTGACCCTAAGCCATCCCCTAAATTGGATTTTCCAGTCCATGTATATATCGGATCAATTGTAAGTACTCTTCCTCAATTCCAATATCGAACCGATCCCCTTCGATCTCATAACCATAACAGGCCCGATTTGCCATTAATTTGCATATGGCATCAGTAAGTTGTATTTCTTCCCCAAATTCTCCAGATTTTACAGTGATGCAATCAAAAATGTCCGGTGTCATTATATATCTACCAACAACAGCTAAGTTTGAAGGTGGTGAATGTTTCGGTTTTTCAATAATGGATTTGAGATGATGCACTTGGCCTTCCTGACTGGTTATATCCACCACTCCATATTTATGCAGTAGTTCATCCTTCATATATTTAAGCGCAATCACTGGAGATTCAACTGTATTATAAAGGTCAATAAGTTGCTTGGTTGCATTCGCTCCTTGATTGATTATGATATCATCAGGCAATAACACGGCAAATGGATCATTCCCTGCAAAGGACCTCCCTAACAGGATTGCATCTCCAAGGCCGCGTGCATATGGTTGACGGGTATATTGTATATGAACTTTCGGGAGGACCAATTTATCCAGTAAATAGGCTTTATTCCTTGATTCCAGGAAGGCTTCCAACTCCAGTGAGACATCAAAATAATCAACGATCAGGTTTTTATATTTGGATACGATGATAAGTATTTCTTCAATTCCAGATTCAACGGCTTCTTCTACAATGTAATGGATGGAGGGTTTCCCCTTGATTGGAAACATTTCTTTAGGAAGAACCTTTGTTATGGGCAGACTCCTAGTACCATATCCAGCAGCCGGTATGATTGCTTTTTTGATCAAAGCTTACTCCTCCTCAAGATTCATATAATAGCTTATTCAATTCAAAGTATGAAGTGTAAGCTTAACTGAAAATAAGGCTTGTTCACCTTGTAATTCCCAGTCTGGCTTCATCACCTAAATCATCTATGGCCAATACAATATAAAGTGATTGAGTAAAGGTCGGGGTGATATGGATTGAACATTTGCGTTGTAGGGTGTGGTTATGTAGGTTTGACAACAGGTACGGTCCTATCCCATTTCGGGCATAAGGTTACCTGTATAGATATTGACGAAGGGAAAGTGGACTCCCTAAATTCAGGAAAGTGTATCATTCATGAAGACGGATTGGAACCCATGCTTCAGAAACAACTTGAGTGTGAAACGCTTAAATTTTCAACTGACATTCACACGCATATGCGAAAAAATGAAATCATCATCATTGCGGTAGGAACACCATCAAATGGAACAGGACAAACTGATCTCACCTACATTGATCAGGTCATTGAATATATCGAATCTTTAAAGGCTGACCAGCATTTTCAGACGATCGTCATCAAAAGTACCGTTCCGCCTGGAACAAATGACTATGTACGAAACCGATTACTCCAGTCAGGAAGGGACAAAGACAGTTTCTCGGTCATATCGAATCCGGAATTTTTACGGGAAGGGACAGCAGTTTATGACTTGTTACATCCTGATAAAATAGTCGTAGGCGGCAGAGATCCCCTGGAACTAGAGTTGATTCGGAAGATGTATGGCTATCTCCCGTCCAAATACTTCTTCACTTCCCCAATCACAGCTGAAATCACAAAGTATGCTTCCAATGCTTTTCTTGCAACAAAAATTTCGTTCATCAATGAAATACAGAGAATATGTGAAGCATATAAAGGTGATGTTTCGGTCGTTGCTGAAGCGATCGGTTGTGATCCGAGAATCGGTCCCGATTTTTTGAAAGCTGGGTTAGGTTATGGAGGATACTGTTTACCTAAGGATATTCAGTCCTTAACACATTCTGCAATAGATAAAGGAATCGTCCCCTCATTATTACATGCCGTGGAACGAGTGAATCATTCACAAGTTGACTTGTATATCGATCTACTCGAAAAAGAGATGGGGACCCTGAAGGATCGTGACATAACAGTCTGGGGACTCGCGTTCAAGCCGAATACAGATGATACACGTGACTCCCCATCCTTCCGCTTGATCGATGGATTGGTTGACAAAGGCTCTGAAATCACTGCTTATGATCCAGCAGCATCTGGAACGCCAAAAGCTATTAATGTATCAAAAGATCAATATGAATCTGTCAAAGGTTCAGATGTGCTGATCATAGCGACAGATTGGAAACCCTTTATAGAGGCTGACTGGAAAAGAGTAAAAGCACTAATGAAAGGTTCCATCATTATTGATGCAAGAAATTGTTTGAATGCCTCCATTGTAAGGCAAGCCGGGTTGAAGTATCTTGCCGTCGGTCGACATTAGAAATAGAACCTCCAACCATTGAAAGACAGCTAGTGACCAAGCTGTCTTTTGTTTGTATTATGTAGGTGTATTATGAACGATATATTCAAAATAAAGAAAAGCGCAAACGCCCTGGTCAGCCACGAAGGTCACTGGAAGTCTGACGAGGAGGCTGCCGCCGCCACAGAAGGACTGAAGTGATCCAAGTGGTTGGGCGTTTGAGCTGGACATCACTTCACCGCAACCAAAATTTTTATACTCCCTTATCCGTATAAAAAATGGAGCGAGGTTACTCGCTCCTATTTTTATACCTTTTTAAATTTGAGATCGTCGAACGTTACACAATCCTCTACTTCGATATCACCCTCATCAGAACATACTACATCTGAATCAAAAATGGTTTTACCTTTACGGTTGATCAATTGAAGCTGGAACAACGTTTCTGAGTCACTATCAACGACTGCAAAGTTGAAATCCACTGTCTTTCCATCAACTTTACCAGTACCGCTAACGATCAGTTTCAGACCATCTTTCGTCTCTTCGCAGCATAATGTCTCTTGATCAAATGTTTTCGCTGTAAAATTGAAGCTTTGTGAACCATCACCAGAATCAGAATCCCTGAAGCTGGCCCTTAATTCACTGTCAACTAGACTGCAGTCTGGACAGATATTAACAAGGACTGATAAGCGACCCTGTTCCGTTGCATCAGGTCCAGTATCCCCGCTCGCTTCTCCTTCTGCAGAGCAATCGCAATTCGGTCTAGGGAAGATTCCTGGACATTGTTCTGGAAAATGTACCTTAGGACACCGGTCATCGACCACATCTTCTTCTGCTACAAGGTCATTGTCTCTAGGTGAGCAGAATTTAGCCAGTACTTCGAGTTTCACTTCTGCTTCTACTTGGATATCGAGACAAAATGTAATCTCTATATTGAAACGATCTGGTGCTGGTGTATTGAGGAGTACCGTTCCTGTCGGAATGCGACAGAAAATCTTGGATACTTTGCAGAATAAGTCTGTTCCTTCTGGGAAGCAAAGTACAAATGATTCAAAGACTGATGCATTGACGACCGCTTTTGTAACAACACATCCATGTCTATCGACAACAAGTACCTTAACATCAGTACTTATCAGCAGCTCCACTAGTTGCGCATCGATGAACCCGCCATTGGTTGAGATCGTGACGTCACGTGTTTCTCCCACTTGTTCACAAATGAATCCTAAATCGTGATCGTGATCTTCATTTCCACTGCTTAGAGGGAATAATGGAGGTGTTTTCGGCGGTTCACAGACAAGACGCAAAGGGCGGCGACTCGGGTCATCCATCGCTTCTTCTATATCTCTGAGCTGATCTTCTGTAAACAAAACCGTCTTGGTGACGGTAAGTGCATCGGTAACCCAGTCGTACACTTTCTGTACGCGGATACACTCATCCTGTAAGCTGTTGGCAGCTTTAGGTATGTCGTGTTTTTTCTTACTCATAGTTTCCCTTCCTTTCTTCATCATGAACTGAAGATTCAATACATACTATGGGAATACGACGGCTAATGACACAAAGATTATTGCCTATTTTTAAAGGAGGGGAATGCTGTGTACAGCGTTTCATTTAATAGAAAAGAAGTATGTAAGCTTTCTTCTGAGGAACTGCAAATACTTAAGAAAATAGCTGTTTTCTGGGGATTGGTCTGGGAAGATTCCACTAATCAATTGAATGGTAGATTATTAGGGAAAACAGTCCGTATCATAGGATTGAATAGGAAAGAATTGAACCGTTTGAACCGTTCACTAGAACATACACAAGCTATCATTACAACCCATCCTTGCCATGCAGATCTGACTTTGTCAGTCTTTAAGGAAACAGCTCCCAAAGTTACAATAAAAATAGAATCCAACAACCAGGTGTTTGAGTTCGAACCTCCCAGTAAACCATCCTTCCAATCGGTGTCAGACATGATCTACAAGCGATTTGAACCGGTCATCTCTGATGCAGTGAAAGTTTACTGGAATCCTGTAAATTGCATCGATATCACTGAATGGCTAGCCTATTTAATTTTAAAACCTAATGAATCCACTGAACTTTTGCAGGATGTACCTTTAAAAACCTTTGAATCGCTTTTGAGAAATGTCCTTGTACCGATCAATCCCTTTTTATCCTCTTATCAGCTTAAGCACTACTGGCCGGAAATTCCAAAAAGCAAATCCGATAAACAACAGTCCGGAGAACTGATTAGCTCTTTCAAAGGAAAGAATAATTTTCCTGCTACACAGATCAATCCATTTAAAGAAAAACCGGAAACACCATCAACCACCATCAATCCATTTAAACCAAAAACTGAAGGGAAGAACAACAACGTTATCAATCCATTTTTCAAAAAATAGAACACCATCCCGTCCTTATGCGAATAAGATGCATTATCAGATGACCGGGGTGAACTGACATGAAAAAAGAGGATGTTATCGAGTTATATAATTATGTCAAGAATAAGAGAATCAAGGAAAACAAAACGAATCTTTTTACAACAACTAAAAAGACGACGGGTTGTAAATCTTGCGGTAAAGTAACATGGAAACCAAACCGATGATTACCTTTTAAAAACCAACACCTGTAACAAGGAAGTTGGTTTTTATTTTTTCAAATATCCATTTTTGAATAGATAATTCATGATTTGTTTTACACACACATTGGGAGACATCATTGTGGTATCAACGACTATTTCTGGATCTTCAGGATGTTCATAGGGATCCGAGATACCTGTGAAGTTTTTTATTTCCCCCTTTAGTGCTTTTTCATAAAGCCCTTTTGGGTCCCGCGCTTTTAAAGTATCTAGATTGCACTTCACATAAACTTCGATAAACTCATTTTTATTCACCAGGTTTCTGACAAAATCCCTGTCTTTTTGAAATGGAGATACAAAGGTTGCCAGGACAATGATCCCGGCATCGACAAATAGTCGGGCTACTTCTCCAACTCTTCGGATATTTTCTTCCCTGTCCTTTTGAGCGAAACTGAGGTCTTTGTTAAGGCCCATCCTGATATTATCTCCATCAAGTATATAAGTAGAAATGTTGTGACGGTATAATGCACGATCGAGACGGTTTGCAATAGTGGACTTACCAGAACCTGATAAACCCGTGAACCAAATGATGAAGCTTTTATGACCGTGCAGCAATTGTCTCGCCTTCTTAGGGACATCCTGTTGATGCCAAAATAAGTTCGATGTCATTCTTTGCACCTCCCTAACTTAATGGCCATAAAAGTGGAACGATGGTCATCGTCATTATGAACCCAATGATATTAAGTGGTAAACCGACTCTGATGAAATCAGCAAATCGATATTGGCCAGAACTGTATACGAGTAAATTGGTCTGGTAACCTATAGGAGTCGAAAAACTGGCAGATGCAGCAATGGCTAGGACAACGGCAAATGGATGGGGATTTAATGATAGTTCGTTTACAAAGGAAAGGACAATTGGGAACATGATTACTACAGCTGCATTATTCGTGATGATCTCAGTCAATATATTGGTTACAAGATAAACACTCATCAACAGGATGAACGGCGTCATGGCATCCAAATTCAAGAAAACGAGATTGACCACGGAATCTGCAGCCCCTGATTTCGTCATGGCTGTGGCGATCCCAAACGCTCCACCTATGATGAAAAGGATATCCCATTTGATCGCTTCCATGGCCTCATCGAAGGTAGTTACTTTCAAAAGAATCAAAATGATGGCAGTCGTGATCGCCGCGTGTGCTATCTGGACGAGTCCAAAACTGACCAACAACAGCATCAATCCAAATAAACCAATCGGAATCCAATCTTTGAAGGTTCCATTTTTATCGGTTGGATACACATCTAGAACAAGTAGGTTTTTTGACGCACGATCGGTTTTCAATGACTCGTTGGTTGTAAGGACCACCAACATATCGCCCGATTTCAAACGGATAGAACCGATTTTTTCGTTGATCCGCCTTCCTTTCCGATATACTGCGACCACTATCCCCCCATGTCTTGTACGGAATTTGATATCGCTGATCCTCTCTGATACATAGGATGAATGCTGAGGTACGGTTGCTTCCACTAATTTGAATTCATTATGATGGTCGGTGAAATCATACCGTGAATGTTCTATGACCAGCCCCCTCATATGTTCGATTTCTTGGGAACAAGTCTCGTCTCCGACGAATAACAAATGATCACCGTCGTTGACTTTCTGTGTAGGGGATACAGGGAAAATCCATTCTCCTTGTCTCAAAACCGCCATTACATAACATTTTTTCAGATGACGTAAGCCTGCCTCCTCCAGTGTTTTACCGGTTCCTGAGAATTGTTCATTCACTTTAACCTCGACAATGAACTTTGGACTTATGATCTTTTGCAGATAATTCGTATCATGCTGCGGAAGCAGCCTATAGCCGAAGAACAGCATATAAAAGAGCGCGATGATGAAAAAGGGAACACCGATATACGCTAATTCAAATAAGGAAAACCCTTTGTAACCTTCTCTTAGTAATAATGTATGGAGGACCAGGTTTGTCGATGTGCCTATCAACGTACACATTCCCCCGATGATAGCTGCATAAGAGAGCGGAATCAACAGTTTTGATGGAAAGATCGATTGCTTTTCTGCCCATCTTTTCACAATTGGCGTAAAGAGTACGACAAGAGGGGTATTGTTCATGAAACTTGATAACCCACCTGTCACGACCATCATACGCGACATTCCGCTTCTCAGTGTCTGTTTATTTCCAAATACAAATTTTGTTATGTTAGAGAAGGAAGGATGCTTCTGAATCGAATTCATGACGATGAACAATGAAGCAATCGTAAGGACCCCTTCATTTATGAACCCCCCGAATGCCTCAGTAAGAGAGAGTACTCCGCTCCATATTAAAACTAAAACAGCACTGAGGACGATCACTTCTGCGCTGTATACGTTTGTAAGCAGGAATAGGAGCATGACGCCGATGACAATGTATGTTATCCATATATCAGTTATCAATCATGTCAGTCCTTCAATTTCTGATAATAGTCAATCAAGATGTCAACGACTTCTTTTCTGCTGAAATACAACGGGGGAACCGTGCCCTCTTTCAACATTTTCCGTACTTTCGTACCAGATAAATGGATATGGTTTTCGGAATCATGGGGACATGTCTTCAATGAGGTCATTTGATCACACTTTCTACAATAGAAACTATGTTCAAGGCAGACGGGGACGATACCTAGATCATCTCCTTTGAATTGATTCAATAATCGTTGAGCATCATATGTGCCATAATAATCCCCTACACCTGCATGATCCCTTCCGATAATGAAATGGGTACACCCGAAGTTTTTCCGTACGATTGCATGGAAGACAGCTTCTCTCGGGCCGGCATACCGCATTGAACTTGAAAACACACCAAGGAGATAGCGGTCTTTCGGATAGTAATTGTCCAATAACACCTCATAACACTTCATCCTGACCTCTGCGGGCACATCGTCTGACTTCGTCTCACCAACGAGAGGATGGAGAAATAAACCATCCACATGCTCCAATGCAGTTTTTTGAATATACTCATGTGCTCTATGGATCGGATTCCGTGTCTGGAACCCAACAATCGTATTCCAGCCTTTTTGTTGAAAAATAAGCCTTGTTTCTTCGGGAGCATAGGTATGGTTTGGAAATGAGGCTGTGACCCTTTTGAACATCGTTATCTGACCGCCGATATTGACAGACGGTCGTCCATATAGTTTCTTCACTCCTGGATGATCCGGATCCACTGTGCCATAGATGAGTTCCGCCTCCCGTTTCAGATCGACATGATAGATATCATCAACTTCTAGTACCCCGTAAACATCACTGTCGTACACTAGTAAGACCCGCTTTTCGTCCTTCAATTCTGAGATACGTGTTTCATCAATTGGAAGGGTGATCGGGATCGTCCATATTTCTCCTGTTTTCAACCTCATGTAATCCAGTACATTGTCATAATCATCTTTTGTCATGAAGCCTTCTAAAGGACTGTATACACCTGAGGCAATACAGTCCAGGTCATTTAATTGGCCCCTCGTGAGTTCAATTTTCTTCAAGTTTGTGAATTCTTCCGTACAGATAAAACCAAATCTATTGATGAGTCTTCCACCATGTGGAACACTTGTCATGCTGTTACCTCCTGTTCATGAATCCTTTGATTGCTACTTCGAAAAGGTCGACACTTCTATCCCATGTCCATTTAGATGCTTCTTTCTCTCCTTCGATCGCAAGCTTCTGACGAAGCTGGGCGTTCTCTATTAGAGTAGAAACGTGCTCAAACAACATATTTTCATGGCGATAAGATAATAAACAGTTTTCTCCATGACGGCAGTAATCCATGTTTCCTCCTGAATAGACTGTTGCCAATGCTGCTCCACATTTCATCGCTTCCAGTCCAGGTAAGGAAGCTGTATCATAGGTTGATGAGCTCACAAAAATATCTGTTTTATTCAGGAATCGGTTAAGCTGCATATCATCACGAGGTCTTAATGATTGGAATGAGCGGTTTGAGTGGTATTGATGAAGGGTCGGAGAGGATATGACTTCATTTGGGGGTGAAATCAAATTGAAAATCACACGTGGATATTTCTCCTTTAATGCCCTGAAGGTCTCAATAAGATATTCCTGTTCTCTATGCCATGAATATCCACCTTCTTGTATTCTGACGATTCCGCTAACTTCCAACCTTTTGCTCGATCGCCTTTTGCCTAGATTGCAAAAGTTCCCGCTTACACCTACAGGTACGATCGAACCTTCGATTCCATGGTTCAATTTAATGAGTTGTTGCTGCCAATTGGAAAGGACGACAAGATTTTTACTGATATGATAGCTCTTGAAAGAAGCTTCATGATCTGGCAGAAACACAGGTTCATAACAAAGACTGATCCTTACATGTATCCCTTTGCCAGCATGGCTGGCTTGCTCGCATATAGGCGTCAATGTATAAAAGTTAGAGACAATGACGTCACTGACTGGTATTTCATCCGCAGTAATGCTTTGTCCCTTCGTCCGGATCACACTGACATGTAACGGATATTCGATAACCCCTTGCGGTGGCATGACAACTGCCACATCATATCCTTTTTGGGAAAGACCATTCGCAAGCTCCACAAGCATTCTTTGAGCCCCTCCTTTACAGAGAGTGATCACTGCAAATGTTATCTTCAAACACACCACCACCTTTCTTTATTTTTACGGCTTTGTTAAATAGTAATGTTGTTTGCAGGAAATTCTCTAAGCCAAATTCGCGACACTCGAGCGGGAAAGGCGAGCCAGGCTAGACCCCGCAGCAATTTAAGGATTCTCGACTAACAACCACCACGTCCTGTGGTGAATGTCGAAGCCAGCACAAGGAAAGCTTCTAAGAATTCTCATCGCAGACACGAAAATGATTTTATTTTTGTGTTGACATCCTGTGCAAGTAAGCGAGGAGGCTTGCGGATCGTCCGCGGAAAGGGAGTGAATTTTGCATTTATCAACAATGAACTTTAACTGAGGCTATTTTTTATAAGTTTCCAAGGTATTTAAAGCACTCTAGAAAACTTTGATATCGGCGAAGTTTCCTTAATTGTTGTATTTCATTAAAGAGGGCATTCTTGTCTATTTTTTGTTTAGAGAGACTGGTGATCGGTTCGTTCTTACTCTTAAGCCTCCCTATTTCTCGTAACATACCATGGAAACATTGTTTGATAGATTTATAGGCATCCGGGTATCGAATGCAAAGATCCTGATAATTGACTAAGATTTGGTTTGTTTTATGGAGATTAAATGGTTTAGGTAAAAACGTGAGGCTGATGATCATTTGGTCCACCTCTTTATAGGTTTCCTGGAACCTGAAATAATTTTCTTTCGATTCATCCCGGATCGTTTTGGCTATCGGGTGTTCCTGATGATAGCTGATTAAACGTTCATCACTGGTGAATACAGCTCCATTTTTATAAAGACGGTACCCCATTTCACAATCATCCCATCCATATCCTGGGTATTCCGAAAATAGACCTACCTGCTCGATCGCACCTTTAGAAACCGACACGTGGCCTGTTCCGAACATTTGCCATGGAATCTTATAACCCTTTAATTCATAACCGTAATTCGCGATGATCACCCGGTTATAAAATTTCTCATAAGGTGTAATCGTGGATAATCTTTTGTATTTCTCCGAAAAGATATGATGCTTGTTTAACAACAGCAATTTTTGAGGTTTCTTATCAAATGCGTCGACTTTCGCCTTAAACTCTGGTAAAGCCCGGGTGATTCCTCTGCATTCTTGTAATTGACTTTCAGAAAAATCAGGATACAAAATAGAATATAATCTCCTGATGGTCATGACTCCTGTAACGACCATATTCGAATGTTTACTATGATAGTGATGGTGGATCGTTAGAAAATCAGGCTGAACGATAATCTCCGCATCAAGGAAAATGAGGATTTTTCCTTTTGCATTCTTTATACCCAGATTTCTTGCTGCTGGTCTGCCGATGTTATGACCACTCCGTATTAACTTAAAGTGAAAAGGAAATGTATGGCTAATCAATGTTCTCGTCTGATCTGTAGAACCATCATCAATCATGATGACTTCTACTTTGGAAAGATCGAATTGTTGGTTTTCAATAGAATATAGGGTCAATAAATTTTGGGGGTATTTATTATACGTCGGAATGATGATACTGATTTCAATATCCTGTTCCAGGGGTTTTTCTTTCCTTATTTTCATCTCAATATTTCACTCCACATCATCGTCTCGAGAACATTCCTCTCTTATTCCGGTTTCTTCACAATGAATAAGTCTGGCCAACATCCCTTTATATTTTTCTTGTACGGCCTTGATTTCTTTCCATTGTCCCTCCACGAACCTTTTCGAACCCATATTGTCATGGATCCGATAATTCAGTAAAGATTCACCCATGACTCTCAGTTCGTACTTGGCCGCCATCCTTATCCACATATCGTAATCCTGTGTATACTTCAACGTTTCGTCGAACCAACCGATCGATGAGAACATCTCTTTTTTTACCAAAACCGTACTTCCATTAACCGGACAGCTTTTTTGGAGCTGCTTGAATAAATCAACCTTACTCGTGAGAATCAACCCAACATCCTTTTTGAAAACGACACTATGCTCATCGATCAGGTTGAAATTGGTATACACCATATCCGCCTTTGTTTCCTGCATGAACTGAACCTGCTTAGCCAGCTTATCCTTTAAAAATACATCATCTGAACTCAACCATGCGATCAATTCTCCTGTGGAAGATTGGATTCCGGTATTCAAAGCACTAGCTGTACCACCATTTTCTTTTTTTATATACAAAATTTGATTCAAAAATGGATTGATCAATGATGTATGTTGTGTCGATCCATCATCGACCAGGATGACTTCCCTATTTCGATAGGTCTGTCTAAGGGCACTCCTTATCGCTTGATCGACATACGGACAATTATAAAAAGGTATGATGATACTTATTTTCGGCAAATTTTCCAACGTGGTTTTCCTCATTTCAGTCTTTAATGAATGTTATTGGACAATAGACTTATAGAAAGAAAGGATATCATTCAAAGTTGATTGGAGGGTATATTCCGGCTTCCATCCAAGTGATCTTACCAACCGTAAATCCAAGCCAACCGGGTCGGTTGCATGGGAATGATCCTTAGTAATTCGGATAGGTTGTGTGGTTATCAACTTAAAATTGTCCATCAGGTTCTCCAGCGTCCTGCTCTGTCCTGAACCGATATCAAAATGATCAAATTCACTTTCACTCATCAAAATCATTAGATATGCCTTGACCGCATCCCGTACATCTACAAAATCGCATTCCGATAGACTATTGTATAGATGGACACGGACAGGTTCATTATTTTTTTCAGCGATGACGATCTCTTTTGCCACTTTAGAACAAATACCTTGGGAATGTCCGGGTCCGATAAGATTGGATGGTTTGGCTACAGCAATGTTCATATCGTAAAATCGCTTCCACTCTTTTGACAGGAGTGTCTGGAGCGTTTTACTGAGGCTATAGGGATGAGGTGGCTTTTCCCCAGAGCACAACGAATATTGAAGAGCGGAACCAATGATTAATATTTTAGACTTCGGAATATGAAGCCGGACAGCTTCTAGAAGATTGAGGGTTCCAAGTATGTTATTCTCTAAACAGGTATGCGGTGTTTCCCAAGATCGTCGAGCATCATTGAACCCTGCAAGATGAAGTACATAATGTGGTTTTGCACTCTTAATGATTCCTTCAATCTGAGCATAGTCAGTCAAATCACACTGTTTGAATGGTATGGGTGAAGAAGGTTGAGGGCTCCTGCTGGTACAGATGACCTTTAATTCCGACTGATGAGCGAGTTTTACAGCGTGCACCCCAGTAAAACCGGAAGCTCCTGTTATCAGGATCCTCTTTTTAGAGGCTGGCATTTCAGTCCATCCATTCCCTTAATTCCCTCAGCATTTCATCATAAGAGGGAGTCTGGTAACCGACATCTTCTCTAGTATTCATAAGCGTACGATCGCAAACCACCTTTTCGTATGGCTTTATGCTTACATCATCTTTCCCGAAAATCCCATGGATCTTCGTAAGTAGTGAATATTTGGAAAGGGGTTCTTGGGCGGTAAGATGATAAAGCCCAGAAACATTCTGAATGAGGAGAACATGTACCGCTTTAGCCAATTCAAGGGTAGTGATGCCATTCCAAAAGACATTGATGAATCCATTGATCTCCCCTGTTTGCTTCATGAACCAATTGAATAATCCGATTCCATCTTTCAATTCTGGTCCGATGATTGACGTTCTGACTGTAAGATGCGGCTCCTCCGTCACCTCTCCCAGTGCCTTGGTTCTGCCGTAAATACTTGTACTGTCCGGGAGATCCGTTTCAGTATGGTTGCCCTTTTGTCCATTGAAAACACAATCCGTACTTATGTGGATTAACTTAGATCCGATGATAGACAATTCATCCTTAAGAATATGCGGTAATAGGCTGTTCACCATTATGGCATCCCTAGTGTGTTTTTCTGCACTTTCATTCAGGATACCTACACAATTGATGACAATATCAGGCTTCACATTTTGAATAACGCTTTTAAGTTCTGCCGTATTTCGGACATCGAGGTATATTCCTTCAGTGGCCTCCGGATTTCGATGAGTATAGTAAAGGTCATATTCTTTCAAACTGGTAAAATACTTGACTATCATATGACCCGCCATTCCATGTCCTCCCAAGACAAGCACCCTCATGACAGAAACCCACCTTTGAGTAGCATCTCTTTGATTTCGGCTTTGGACATCAGCATCTCATGTGAGCTATAACTGTGCAGATCAATCTTTTTATAACTTTGGTAATGTTCCTTCAGCTCTTTAAGATCGATGGTCGGAAGGATGACAAAGTATTCTTCGTCAAAATAGACTGTTGTGTTGCTTTCATATTCAGAAAGCAGAATCTCATGCAATTTTTCACCTGGCCGAATGCCAGACTCTTTGATGGCAACCCCTTCTTTGCCTGATGCCTCAATCAATACTTCAGCTAAATCGATGATACGGCACGTTGGCATCTTCATTACGAAAATCTCTCCGCCCTTACTTTCGTCCGTAGCTTTGAATAAGAGCTTGATGGCATCCTGCAAGGTGAGAAAGAACCTGGTCATCCGTTTGTCAGTTATCCCGATTTCACCTTTCTGCTGGATCTGACGCTTGAAGACATGGATGACACTCCCATTCGTCCCAAGTACGTTACCACCTCTTACACATACAAATTTGGTTGATGGGCTGAGGACATTCGCATAGATGATAAGTTTTTCACCAATCGCTTTCGTCATTCCATAAAAGTTGGAAGGATTTGCAGCTTTATCTGTCGAGATGTAAATGACTTTCTCGATATTATTTTGGATAGCGGCCTCAATAACATGTTGTGTTCCCAACACATTCGTTTTGAGCGCCTCATATGGTTGATGTTCACAGATCGGCACATGTTTCAAGGCAGCCAGATGGTAGATATAGTCTACCCCTTCTGAGGCTTTTGCCAGGCCTTGATATTCACGTATATCTCCGATGATGAAATTAAGCTTCGGATTATATTCAAATTCATGTTGCATGTGGACTTGACTTGCCTCGTTACGTGAAAATATCCGGATTTCTTTCGGATCTTTTTCAAGCAGCTGTTTGACAAGTTCATGTCCCCACGAACCTGTTCCTCCAGTAATCAAAATCGTTTTATTTCTCAATAGTCAGCGACCTCCTAATAAAAATTGAACTACTTTATGTGAAACTTGCTTTTCAAGATAACCAACTGGACATTCCCACTCCGAATCTTGGTTTATCATGATTCTAACTGCATCCAATATGCGCTTCCTGTTCAATCCAGACACGACATTACTTCCACAATCGACGGTTTCTGGACGTTCGGTACTGTTTCGGATCGTGACGGTAGGAACTTTGAAGATGCAACATTCCTCCTGAACTGTCCCGCTGTCAGTCAATACGCAAAGAGCTTGTTTTTCAAGCTGGACAAAATCGAAGAATCCAAAAGGATCAAAGAATCGTATGTTTGGATGGTGGGTCAATTGTGTTAGGTTTTCCAACTTGGATTTCGTACGGGGATGGATACTGCATATGATCGGTTTATTGTAGGTTTCAGCGATAGAGTTAAGTCCTTCGAAAATTTCAACCAGATGCACAGGATTGTCTACATTTTCTGCACGATGGGTTGTCACAAGGAAATACTCCTGTGGACTTAGATCCAATTTGGCCATGATCTTGCTGTTATCAATTGTTTTTTCGTAATGTTTAAGCACTTCATAGATAGGATTTCCAAATAACATGATCCGATTGCTCGGAATCCCTTCACGTAGCAAGTTATCCCTGCTATTCGGTGTATAGGGGAGATTATAGGTGGAAATCGCATCGATCACTTTCCTGTTTTTCTCCTCTGGGACAGCTAAATCGAAGCATCTGTTTCCAGCCTCCATATGGATGACAGGGATGCTCATTCGTTCAGCTAGCACCGCACTCAATGCACTATTCGTATCACCTAGAACGAGAACTTTATCGGGTTTTTCCCGTAACAGGATTTCTTCAATTCGTTCAAACATGGATGCTAATTGACTCCCTAATGACTGTTGCTTAGTCTGTAAAATGTAATCAGGCATCCGTAAATCCAGTTCTTTAAAGAATATTTCACTTAAGTTATAAACAAAATTCTGACCAGTATGGACCAATATATGCTGATCAGCCCATTGATCCAGTTTTTTCAAGATCAGACTTAAACGTATGATCTCTGGACGTGTACCCAGAATCGTCAAGACTTTCATACCAAACCCCTTTCATTATCCTCAGGCTTTCTCCTATTAACCTATGACACGGGTATCATGCAAGCATAGACAAGCCCCTATAATCGCTTAAATAAATTCAAATAGGCGCAATTTTACATTACCAATCCAGATTTTTTTCATAGCCAAGCTCGATCAACAGTGGACCTGCTACTTTTTTGAATGTCGATCGGAGTTCCCCATCCATTTCATCTTTCCACCCGCCGATCTTTCCTTTTCGGAATGTCGGGGAAGTGCCTGGATCGATATTCTGGATCATTTTCCCGACCATTTCTTGCCTGCTGGATGGCATAGAAAGATCTCCCCAAAGAAATTTAACGATCCTATGTGTTGCTTGCAACCTACTTGTATCAGACGAAATCAAATCTTCAAAGCGGACAGGATGTACATTGTCTTTTCCGATCCATGTTGAAAAGCTTTTGTACCACTCCAGTACATCTGGCTGATAAGCTTTTTTCGGATCGGTCGGTTGGCCGCCTTTGATGAGGAACTTGATACGATCACGATGTGTGAAACCTTCCTGTTTGAACGTATCGTATAAAGGGTGAATTTTTAATGCAGGTATGAAATAGGCATATGACACAATGACATCCCGTGGATCCCGGTAGACGAATATTTGCTTCATACTTAATTCCTTGAAAAACGTCTCCCATTCTGTACTATAAAACAGGTGTCCATTCACAAATTCATTGTTTGTAAGATCTTTGATTCTCTCAAGCTGTATAGACGTCTGATATTGTATATGCCCGAACATTCCTTTATCCGGGTGATGATTCATCCCTGGAATGCCTCGTAACATCTGTTTTACTAAATGGGTTCCACTTTTCGGGATCGTATTCAGCAAAAATGGCGGCAGCCCTTGTGACTCATTTGTTACCAATATTTTCCCTCTCTTCCATTTTTATATTTGGCTCTGTAAAGTTCATTTTTGATTTATACCTTATATTCAAAGGCTTTTACATCCTATGAACCGACCATTGAGGATGATTGGACAACTTTCCTATGAAATTACATTTTTCCAATTGATCTGTACTATTGGTGATCAGTACAAGCAGTTACAGATGTGGAAACATATATATAATTCAATAATCTTCAAGAAGAGGGGAGTTTAACTAGAATGAAGGTCCTTTTCACTTATTTCATATCCAGTGGGGGTGTCGAGACACTCAACAGGCACCGAATCAAGGCACTTGGCAATGTTGGTATAGAATGCCACTTGCTATACAAAGAGCGAGGATCAGGCCACCAAAATATCTCAGGTATCAAAACGTTCATAATGAGTGATCCTTTGGCGATAACAGCCTTGATCAAAAGGGAACAATATGACCTGATTGTCGTTTGTACAGATTACCAACTCCTTCAAGTAATCAGAAGGTCTGGGTATAAGGGGAAACTGGTATTCGAGCTCCAAGGCCTGGGTAATTACAGGTCAACAGAACGTTTCTTCATCCAGCATAACCCCATCATTAATAGAGCTGCTGATGGGATTTTGCTTCCCAAAACAGAACATTTGATTCGATTATCCAACAACTACCTTTCAGCTTTGCCACGCTTCCCAATCCATAATTGCTTTGATAACGAGACCTTTCATCACGTGAAAGTGCAAAAACCACCTTCTCCAATCATCGCTTGGGTCGGAAGGATCGAAAAAAATAAAAATTGGAAGTTTTTCCTTGAAATCGGAGAAAAAATGATTGAACGGAATAGCACATTAAAACTGTGGATGTTCATTGATGACACGATCTTTGAACATTCTCAGAAACAAAGGTTCTTGAGGAAAAAAGAATCTGCAAAGTTATCGAATAACCTTGTAATCCATAACAACATAAAAAATCATCTGATGGCGAAATACTACTCTGAAATCGCAGATTCTGGAGGTTTTTTATGTTCAACATCTCAGGTGGAGGGTTTTGGCTATACGATCGTAGAGGCTATAAGCTGTGGTTGCCCGATCCTCACCACTGATTCGGATGGTGTCCGTAACATCATAGAAAATCAGGTATCAGGTCTTTTTATCGAACAAGGTAATGTGATGAAAGCGGTCTTACAAGGAGAACGATTATTGGCAAATTCCAAATTTCGTAACTTCTTGACCGTCAATGCAAAGTATCATCTTAAACAAACCTTTTCTCTGGAACGTTATGCGTCCGAATTCATGAACATGTACACAAATCTATGAATCAATAAAAGCGGAATTGCCCTGTTTAGCCACGAAGGTCACTGGAAATCCGACGAGAAGGTTCGAACCAAACAAAGTTCGGTTCTGCTTGGATAACTTCTTAAGTAATACTCATTTTGTCTCCCCCACCTTTTCTTACCCAAAACAAAAACTGGCTACAGTCTCTCCCAGAAGTGAGAGGGATTGATGCCAGTTTTGTTATAAATACCTTTGATTTCTTTTTGCGCGTGTGATCATATTGATCAACCTGCTCATCTGATCCCGGTGCTTCCTCTTGACTTTATGGATCTCATTTCGTATAACCTCTTTATGAACTTTTGAGCCCATCGCTCCATGAATTCTGTAATATACTAAAGGTTCTGGGAAATAAGGAAAATCATATTTTGGTATCAACCTCAGCCAAAGATCGTAATCATGCGTAAAAGGCAAGGATTCATCAAACATTCCAATCTCTTTAATGGCATTGATTTTTGCCATCACAGTACACCCATTGATGATACACCCCGATCGCATCGTTTTAAGGAAAAACCATTTGTCTGCAAAGCCTACGCCGACAGGTTCACTTGTGATATGATCACGTGCATTCATCAAATAATAGTTCCCATAAGAAATGACAGCTTGCTGATCTTGCATGAACTGAAGTTGCTTTCTGATTTTTTCAGGATGGTACATGTCATCCGAACTTAACCAGGAAAAATATTCCCCCTTGGCATGAAGGATCCCTAGGTTAAGGGCGCTTGCAGTTCCTCCGTTCCCCTTTTTTATATAAGTAATTTTCCCTTTATAAGGATTGATACGTTCGACATGTTGTGTCGATCCATCATCAATGACGATGATTTCACAATTATTATAGGATTGGTTTAAGGCACTTTCAATTGCGCGATCAATATATTGACAATTATAAAAAGGTATTATAATCGAAACTTTCGGTGTAATTGGATTCATCCTCCTTCCCTCACTAAATAAGCCTTTCAATATGACCGATCAGCTCCTTCGCCCTGACTTCAGTGGTATGTTTTTGCTGGATCAGACGTTTTCCCTTACTTACAATCCGGTTCCGTCGGGATTCGTTTTTAAGATTAACATTCACTTTTTCCAGAACGTCATGGTCATTTATTTCAATAAAAGTCTCTCCATCGATGAACCCTAAGTCTTGAAGTTCCTTTGAACCTGAGGCTAATAGTAAAGTGCCGCATGCAAGTGATTCAAAGTATTTCAATACTGGATATTTATAGATTGAGTCGCAAGTCAAAAATATCTTTGCCCGGTTCAATAATTTAGCGTAATTTTCACCTGTCATCGCCTTTGCATTCGAGGGTAGGTTACGATAACCCGGATGTTGGACATAAAGGAAATCAGTCCGTTTTGAAAGTGTATTGAATAAGTGGACTCTAAGTGGGTACAGATGTTCAATCATACTTCCAAGCATAAGAAGATTAATCTCTTTTGGTAGATTGTATTCTGTAAATATATGACCAGGGACATGATGAGGCAGCCAGATCATTTGCTGTTTGAATTCTGGATACCATCTTAAGAACGCATCCCGATACTGGACGAATAAATGTTCAATATGGTTCTTCTGGTACATTTTTTTCCGTCGACCTATCCGGTAATGCATATCATGAACAAGTGCACCTTTTGGAATAGTCACTTTATCGATATTCCGGATCCAGGGACAATAGTCAGGTTTCTGATCATTGAATAAGATGAAATCTGGAGATTGTGGAAGCTGAGCGATGATATCTGGTAAGTTTCCATCTTCATACCAATAGGTTAGATTGCATAATTTATCCAGTTCATTCGCCAGATAGTAAGTACTTTTTTCAATAAAAGACCCCATATATCTTGTAATGAATAAAACATTCAGTTTCATGTAATCACCTTAAATAGATTGTTTGAGGTTGACTCAAAAAATGAGACAACCTCAAACTTTGGTTGTTAGATTATGATCCCAACGATATTTCTGGTCGGAACCCAAATAGTCCCTAAACCACCAGATCCACCCTGATTGAACAAACACCAGTCCCTACCTACTTCTAATAGGACAACGTTTGTCAAAATCAAATCAGCATCTGAGTTTTCGACAGCTACTTCAGTTAAAATTCTTCCAAAGAGTCGGCGCATATAAACCAGTTTAGTACTAGCCATTTTAACACTCCTTTTATGTTAATTAGCATCACAATCGATGCTTCTTTATATATATGTGGCAATATGTCGAGTTGCATGGACAACCATGTATGTAACCAAAAATTGGTTGTGTGCGGACAAGGCTAACATCCATTTTTGATAGGAGTAGGTCTTGACCCATTCAAAAGGACATCAATTGCAATATAGTATAGTAACCCTTTCTAATATGCATTTTGGGGTGCATACACACTTTTTATAAAGGAGGAAACGAAATGAGTTTATTTGATAAAGATTGCGGATGTGACAAAAGAGACGATCGAAGAAGAGACGACAAGTGTGACGGCTGTGTCTGTGACGAATTGAGAAAACTACGTTCCGGTGAGACAGTAGACTTGATTATTGATGGGGAAGAATTTGCAGATTTGATTTTCGCATGCTTTGATAAGAAATCTTGCTGTGTAACTTTCTTAGATGACGACTATCCATTCATCGTAGATTGCCGTAAAGTCGATGCGATCCGCGTCTTAAGCTAACTCATAATCCTTAAGTAAAAGAACCTGATTTGACAACAAATCAGGTTTTTTCTTTCAATTGCCAGCTTTCAAATTCTCCAAATAAGAGCGGAAATCGTCCGTTTTTATGATAGGTGTACAAAACCTCTTCAGCTTCTGGTTTTTGATCTTCCAAGTATGGGCCTCCAACGAATTCCGAATATAAACGTAATGGTCTTTCGTACCTGAAAAGATCGGGATACCTTTTTCAATGCATCCTTCACAGAATTTTGCATCCTCCCCTGTATTACACGGCTGAAAAGGTGCTAAACGGTTTACACTCTTTTCGAAAAGAAGCGTGCCTCCCATCATCACCTTAGGATCATACCGATTCTCTGTTTCCTGGTCTTCTTGTCTGGCGAATTTGTAAGGATTGAATGCATATAAGGTTCGATCATCTTCAAAATACATATAAATCGTCGTTTTGCCGACAACCTTTGCTTTTGACTTTCTCAATGTTTCCATACTATGCGCCAGATAATCCCCCGTATAAAAATCATCATCATCAAATTTGGAAATATAATCATAAGCCGCCTCCTCCACCCCTCTATTTAAACATTCGCCGAGGGACGTATTCTCTTTCAGCTGGAGGACTTTGATTTCTGGATCATCAGCTACTTTCAATTTCCAATCTTCAAGACTTAGAGAATCTTTATTCAAGATGATGATCAATTCTTTTTCCTTCCACGTCTGCCTGTAATAGTTTTCAAGGATCATAGGAAGAGAATATTCTTTGTTGGTACATGCGAGCACGCTGATCAATGTTCTATCCCCCCCGTTTTTTGATGATGTACGGTTCAAAATCCTCAGTGTAGGCTACAACCTTACAGACACTCAGAATGATATCGTTTGGTACCTTCCATGTGTGCGTGCCCCCTGAATCATTTCGTATATATACGAAATTGTCTTTATCTGAAGAGTATACCTTGAATCCTTCAGAAACACAGTCGTTACAGAAGAACCTGTCAAGTTCACGAATCTGATCACGGAACAGGACTCTTTCAAAGACATGGCGTTTCATTACGAGTGTCCCGCCTTGTAAGTACTGTTTTCCGATCTTTGTTTGGTCATTGACATATTGATGCTCATTATTGGAATTAAAAATCGCCAAAACCTTTCTTTCCGGCATAAATAAATAAACCGTCGTTTTTCCGATAACATCAGCATTTGTCAGCTCCATAGCTGATAATGAATCATTCAAATAGTCTTGGGCGTAATAGTCGTCATCTTCAAAGTTTGCGATGATTTCGTATTTCGTCTGTTCCACAGCAAAATTTAAGCACTTCCCTAGTGAGGAACCACCATCTGTCACTTTGAAGATGGAAACGTTCTTATGTTTTTTTGCTTCCGTTTCCCACCTATCCTGATCCATTTCTACTTTCGTCAAAACGATAATAAGTTCTTTATCCTCCCATTTTTGCCGGGCGTAATTATTGAATACATTTTCAAGGCATGAATCTCTCATTGTACAAGTTATCACCGAAACCATATTCCCTCCCCTTTCATCCCTCATACATATCCGTCAGGATTTTTCTGATACCAATCCCATGCTGTCTGGACCATGTCGGTCAGGCCATAATCCGGTTTCCAGCCTAATTCTCCAACTATTTTACTACTGTTTGCAATGAGTCTTGGCGGATCACCCTTTCGTCTCGGTTCAATTACAACCTTTGCTTTCATGCCGGTGATTTTCTCGCAAGTGTCAATGAGCTCCCGGACAGAATAGCCATTCCCATTTCCAAGGTTAAAGGTGTTATTTTTCACCTGATTGTTAAGCAAATGTTCCAATGCGAGAATATGGCCTTTCGCTAAATCGCATACGTGGATGTAGTCTCGTATGCAGGTTCCGTCCCGTGTTTCATAGTCACTGCCATATACTGTTATATAGGGCTGTTTCCCTGCTAAATGGAGCAAAATATTGGGGATGATATGTGTTTCTGGGTGATGATCTTCCCCTAGTTTCCCATCAGGATCTGCCCCCGCAACATTGAAATATCTGAGGTTGATATATTCAAGTCCATAGGCAAAAGAAAAATCCTTGATCATCTCTTCAGCCACCAGTTTAGTACGTCCGTAAGGTGATATCGGATTTGTCTCCATTCGTTCATTTATTTCAGGGTTTTCCGGAATTCCATACACTGCACAAGAAGATGAAAAGATGAGCTTATTTACACCGTTATCCCTCATTATTCCTAATAGGGTGATCATGCTTGCAACATTATTTTCATAATACTTCCTAGGTTGCGTGACAGACTCCCCGACATAGCAGTTTGCCGAAAAATGCATGACCGCTCTTATCGGAAATTTTTCCAGAACACCTTCTACGTCTTCGCAGTTCTTTACATCCCCCTTAATAAAATGTGCACGTTCATCGACCGCTTCCTTATGGCCGGTTGAAAGGTTATCAAGAACGACTACTTGATGATGGGCATCCAAAAGCCCCTTCACGACATGACTACCGATATATCCAGCTCCTCCTGTAACAAGAATCATAGTTCCATCTGCCTTTCCAATCCATTTGTCCATTCACCAATTTCATACTGAATACATAAAAATATCCAGACCTATGTCTTAATAAAGTATTAGAGTCCTAGTTAAACCGTGCAATTCGGTTTTATTTAAAACAATTTTAAAAAAATTAATGGACGGTAAAAGGAGAAATAAAATGACGAAAGCCGTTATTACGGGGGTTGCAGGCTTTTTAGGATCTAATTTGGCTTTGAAGCTCCTCACGGAAGGATATGAAGTGATCGGGGTTGACAATATTTCAACAGGAAGAATAAGTAATATAGATAAATTGAATCCATTTCCCCAGTTTCAATTCATTAAAGCGGATATTACTCAACAATCCATCCTTGATAATGAAAAGATGGTCAAGATTGATGAGGTCTATCATCTCGCTTCTCCAGCCTCACCGAAATGGTATCAAGCGTCACCTTTTAACACCATTTCTGTCAATACGGTTGGAACGATGCACATGCTTGAATTGACCAAAAAGCATGGAGCCAAGATGCTTTATTCCAGTACAAGTGAAATATATGGGGACCCTGAGATCCACCCACAATCAGAAAATTATAAAGGAAATGTAAATACATGGGGACCAAGAGCATGTTATGACGAGTCCAAACGGCTTGGTGAAGTTTATTGTTATTTGTACCATTCTTTATATGACACAAGAGTTACGGTTGCGAGAATTTTTAATACTTACTCTTCAGGATTGTGGCAAGAGGATGGAAGAGTCATATCAAATTTTGTCACCCAAGCTTTAAAAGGAGAGGATTTGACGGTTTATGGAAAAGGCTCTCAAACGCGTACGTTCTGTTATATTGAAGATACGATCACCGCTTTTCGAAAAATGATGGCATCTGAACGATCCAACGGAGAGATTTTTAACATTGGGCATCCCAAAGAATATACTATCCTGGAGGTTGCGAAGCTTGTCAAAAAACTAACCAATACGACCAGTAATATCGTTTACAAGGAGCTACCTGAAGATGACCCTAAAGTTCGATGTCCAGATATTTCAAAAGCTATTAGTGTATTGGGGTGGAAACCAAGAATCGAATTGCAAGAAGGGTTGACTCGTATGATAGAAGAATATAAAAATCAGATATAGAATATACAAATGCTTTCTGAAGGAAAAATCAATACTTAAGCAAGATAAAACGCGAAAAATTCCTTATTCAATTCTAATCCATTGATTTGAAGTTGCCTTATAACGGTAGTCCATCCACTTAAGTTATTCAGTATAATGATCCCATCAATTTTTTCTTCTTTAAGTAATGTTAATGAGTGGTTTATCGTACTGCTATCACCTTTACTAAAGATAGTCTTCACATTTATATCATTGGGCAATGTTAATTTTTCTGAACCTAGGTTTCCAAATATCGCAACAGATGGTTTATTTGAATTGTCCATAAAACAACTCTTGCGAATATACTTTAAAAACGAATACAACAGTTCTTCATTCGTTCGAGTTATATTTTTACTGGATAATGATTCATTATAGCGACGGTATTTGTATAAGACTTCAGGCACATTTATGATAGGACCTATTGTGATTAAACGGGTCCATAAATCATAATCATAAGCAATTCTTAGAGTTGGATCATATCGACCCGCTTTAAGAATTGCTTTTTTTGAATACATGATCGTACCATGTGTGAAGGGACATCCATGATATAGGGCTGATTTTATTTGGTCGCCGTCCAACGTATGGTTTCTTCCAAATTCTATTTGGCGTAACTCACGTTCAGAGTACTGGGAATTTGGGCAGGTGATACATTCTATAAAAGACCCAACTCCGATCAATTCAGGATGCTTTTTTATATAATTGACTTGTTCTTCTAATCGATTGGGGTAGCTTAGATCATCCGCATCATGAACCGCTATCCAGTCTCCATTTGCATGCTCAATCGCTAAATTTAGCGCATACGCTGCACCCATATTCGTTTTTAAATGGATGACTTTAATACGGTTGTCGGAATAATCATCTAAAATCTTTTTCGTGTCGTCTCTTGAAGCATCGTTGACAATAATGAGTTCCATTTTTGAATATGTATGAGAAGTGATACTGTCTATAGCTTCTGTAAGATATTCCTCGCCGTTATGAACAGCCCTTACCACGGAAACGATCAAAAAAACCACTCCCTTTTTTTAATGGTAAATTATTTTTCTAAACTGAATGAAGAATCAACGTTTTGAAAACCTGGATAGGTCTTACTTATTGATAATTTGTCTTTCAAACGTCTGAAGAGCTCTTGCGACAACTTGATCCATATTATAATAGCGATATTCCGCCAATCTTCCGATAAAAAGAACTCTATTCTTTATTTTATCTGCTTCTGCATGATATTTACGGTATAACTCAGTATGTTCTTTATTCGGGATAGGGTAATAAGGGTCGTTCATACCGCGTAAATAAGGACATGCTTCTTCGACCATGATGGTTGTTCCAGCTGTCTTTTGTTGTGTGATATGTTTGTATTCCGTTATCCTCGTAAAATCATAATCGTTCGGATAATTGATTTGCGAGGTTTCCTGATAATAATCTGTATTGCTATGATGGATGGATTTAAAATTGAGGCTGCGGTACGGCAACTCTCCATATTTATAATCAAAGAACTCATCGATTGGGCCAGTATAGACCATCTTCGCAGCTGAAAAACGATCCTTTAGCTCTTTGTAATCTGTTTTTAGCAATATTTTGATATTCGGATTTTTGATAATATTTTTGAACATAGCAGTATAGCCGCTTTTCGGAACGGCTTGATATTTATCCTGGAAATAACGGTCATCTCTGCTTATATGTATGGGTACTCTTGCGGTTACAGAAGAATCCAGGTTTTTTGGATCAATTCCCCACTGTTTCAACGTATAACCTAGAAATACTTTCTTATAAACGAAATCAGCTAATTGTTGGATTTCTTCGTCACTATCCTCAATCATCTCAAGAATAGGGACTTTCTTTCCCAAGCCATACCGATCGATCAATTTCATTTCCATTTTGTTCGCATATCCAATAGGAAATAACATATGGAGGGAGTTCAGGTTAAATGGAACGGGCACCTTTTTTCCATCAATCACAGCTAATACATGGTGCTGGTAAAAAAGCCATTCTGTAAAGGTTGAAAGATAGTCCCAAACTTTCTTCGAGTTCGTATGAAATAGATGAGGACCATATTGGTGGGCGAGGACCCCGTTTTCATCATAACAATCATAAGCATTCCCGCCAATATGGTCCCGTTTCTCAACAATCAACACGTTTTGATCCAACCGGCTGGCAATCTGTTCTGCAAGGATACAGCCAGTAAATCCTGCGCCTACGATCAGCCAATCGATTTTCAATCCAATCCCCTCACCCATACTTATTTGTACGTATTATATGCTTAATCAAATAAACTTTTCCTTTTTTCTATTGGATGAAGAGCAGCGAGCTGTTTCCAACCGCAACGAAACTTGAATTCTGGTTCATACTCTTTCCCCCATCTACGCAAAGTGTCAAAGATATGCCATTCGAATACTTCATTGTAAAGATCGAGCTTTTTCGTAGCATTGAATGGATGCTGCCTGTAATTGTATAACATTTCGTCAATCCAGTGGATCTTATACCGTTCAATCAACCTGACATCGATTCGCCGATCTTCCATCACCCGTCCATCCCATGGATCGTCTGTCGGCCAACCTCCTACCCTTTTCAATGCTTCTGTCCGGTAAAACCTTGGGAAAGGAACATCATTTGAAAGGAGGAATTCATATTTGTCCGAATAGGATGCACCTTCTTTTCGAGGCACCCTCAGACACGTATTCCCCTCCCTATCCTCATATACATCTGTTTTCCTTCCCCATAGGAGAGCTACATCTCCAGGCAGCCATTTCATTTCAGCGGCCATCTTTTCAAGCGTTTCAGGGAAAAACCAATCATCGCTGTCAAGTTTGATGATGAAAGGAGTGTCAATGACATCGAGTCCGGTATTCTGTGCATGCGATTGGCCCTTATTGAACTCGTGGGTGAGGAGTGTCACTCTGGGATCATCAGTGAATTCTTTTATACAATCGACCGAATCATCCGAAGAAGCATCGTTCACTAAAACGATCTTCCATTTTTGATACGTCTGTTCGAAAACACTCCTCAGTGCTTCTCTCAGGAATCGTCTTCCGGGATTATAAAAAGGAATCAAGACGGTCACTTCTGCTTCCATAATAGCCTCCTAACCTTTCCTTTTTTCTAATGAAGCAAGCTCCTTCGTTCCGTTGTTCATACGGAATACTGGTTCATATCGACTTTTCCACCTTTTCAGGGCATCTCGGATGTTCCATTCGATCATTTCATTAATAGGATCGATATGATTGGTCAAACTGTCTGTATGTTTTCGATAATTATAGAGCATCTCATCGATCCAATGGATTTTGTAATGCTCAATCAATCGTACATCCATTCTACGGTCCTCAAGATAGCGGCCTTCGTATGGATCATCCGTCGGCCACCCTCCCACCTTCCGGAGAGCTGACGTCCTATAAAATCTAGGATAGGGAACATAGTTTGCTAGTAGGAATTCATACCGATCTTCAAAAGACCTTCCCCATTTATCCTGATATTTCCCTAGGATTTTTCCCCCGTAATCAAATACTACTTCCTTATTACCGCAAATGAGTGCTACATCTTCCGAAACCTTGTTCGCTTCGTCCAACAGCTTTTCAATCGTATAATCAAACAACCAGTCATCGCTATCCAACATCAGAATGAATGGGGTTTCGACATGAGAGAGTCCCATGTTCTGGGATCTCGATTGGCCTAAATTCTGTTCATTCTTGATAAGGGTCACCCGTGGATCATCCAGGTGATCTATGATTGAAGACAGACTGTCATCCTCAGATGCATCATCCACGATGACATGCCTCCATTCCTTGTAGGTTTGCTTACGGACGCTGTCGACAGCAGTTCGTAAATACTCCCCTGGATTAAAAGAAGCCGTAAGGACTGTCACTTCACTTTTATTCATGTTCTTCACCACTTGAATGGGAATAAGGATCCTTTTTGGTTATTGCCGCCATATGGATGACTTCATAACGGGGATCATTATAAGCGAATAGACTCCTAGGGATTTCATGGACAGCTCTTCCCTCCAAAAAAGCTTGTGCAATACCTAGATTCCCATAGGTTTCGATTGCCATCTCCCCAACTGTTTCAATCTCGTAGAAGAATCTTTCTATCGCCATTCTGGTAAAGCGCCAATAATCACCATACTCTTTCGTTTTGCAGCTTTGGCTGAGTCCAGGGAAGGTGACAAGGAGAACCCCGCCAGGCTTCAATGTTTTCAATGCATTCCGCAGTGCTTGTTTAAAGTCATAGATGATGTGGATCACTTGTGTCAGGATGAAACAGTCGTATTCAGAGTCCGGTACATTTTCACCTGTTTCCAGATTTCCGGTTATCGTCACGCCAGGGTATCGATCAATGTCAAATACATCTGAACGTTCAATCTGATCTCCGAATTGCTCCGTATATCTGTTCTCTCCGATCTCGAGAACCTTCCCTTTTATAAAATGTTTTTTTTCTTTTAAAAACCTTTCAATGAAATAGCGATCTATAGGTTGTCCTCGGTCAAATCCAAATTGTCTGCTGACTGGTCTTTTCGAAAAATTTCTCATTTATCGGTTCCCTCCCTGTTCTTTACCGTGACAGTCTGTATCATTTGACAAATCCCCTCTTCCAATCGCAAACGAGGTTTCCACCCTAATCGCGTTTCCGCCTTTTTATTTACAAGCCGGCTAAATAAGATATCCCCATGCCTGTTAGGTAGATAGAGTGGATCTTTGTCGTAGCGGAAGAACCCGGAAATGAGCTTATATAACCGATTGATTGTTGTGTCACTCATGCTGCTTATGTTCATGACACCATCAACATTTTTTTCAATTGCTGACAGGTTAGCACGCGCCACATCCTCCACGTGGATGAAATCTCTCGTTTGCTTGCCATCTCCATAAATCACCGGAATCCTTCCCTCAGTAAGCAGTTTGATGAATATCGGGACAACGCCTCCTTCATTGTCTGACCGCTGACGCGGCCCATACACGTTGGAATATCTGAAAATGGTGAAAGGAAGGCCAAATTGTTGATTGAATTGCTGAATATATTTTTCAGATGCTAGTTTCGATATTCCATAAAAAGAGATCGGATTAAGCGAAGAAGCCTCATCTGCAGATTGTCCTCCTAGGTCACCATAAACGGCAGATGTAGATGCGAATATGAATCTTTTTACCTCATGTATACGACACATTTGTAAGAGTCTTATAGTTCCAAGGATATTGATTTCGGCGTCAAAAACTGGATTTTCCATCGACGTCTTGATATCCACTTGAGCCGCAAGATGAATGACAAATTCCGGGCGCTCCTTTTCAAAAATCCCTTCCATTTCCATTGATGTAAAATCTATCTCATAATAGTGAATTGGATAAATATCTGATCGGTAGTTCCCGCTGCTCAGGTTGTCGATCACTACTACTTCATAGCCTTGTGCTGCCAGGAGTTCTGCGATATGGGAACCAATGAACCCACAACCTCCTGTAATAAGTACCTTCATATTCATCCCTCATTTAACATTTGAACTTTATAACAGCTGCCCCCGAATGAGGTGATACTTCTCTGCATAGCCCACTCCAGTTTCCATTCCTCTTTTTGCAGCCCATTTTTTGATATTTTCTGGTGATATCAAATGTTCTGAAGTTCGGATTTGTGATTGATGTTTGCAGAATGCATCCACTTTCCTATCGATCGAATCTGTGATATCCAGGTACAGCTCACCGACATCATTTACCTTTGGATACTGCCATACGATCAATGGGTATTCATACATAGCGACTAATTTAGGGTTTCTATTCGGGACCGGCCGCAAACTGGCCATGGACGCCTGAAACAGTACTTGGTGATCTTGGTGATAGCTTGGATATGGAATAAAGATCATCGTCGGGTCAAATCCATGTAGAATCCGATCCAATTTCGCGACGATCTGATTCATTGGAATCGTATCCATCGCACTTTCTTTATTTTCAAATAAAATCTGATGATCTTCACAACCCAAATAAACAAGAGCTTCCCGAAGTTCTTGTTTTCTTGTTTGAGATTCAATGATCCTTTCATTTTTATGTTGGAAGGAAATGTCTCCTACTGAACCTATGATCACTTTTACATCGTTATCGTAATGCCGTGCTTTATCAATAAGTCCACCGCAGCCTAACACCTCATCATCGGCGTGTGGAGCAATGACCAACACCCGTTCTTCCCCATTTACTAGCACAATACACACTCCTTAAACCCATCGTGATAATTTAATGTATTCATGAATCGTCTTCATGTGTAGGCACCTTTCCAAAGCATAAAAAAACGCCTAGGAAACTCGTCTCTAGGCATAGGATATAAACATGAACTGTCTAACTTTAGGACTGTATTGAAAAAGGATAGAATTTCTAATGTAAAAAACCATTCCTGAAATCAGGAATGGCTCATCACTTATCTGGCTAAAAGGTGGTAGCCGCTGTCTATATGAAGGATTTCACCAGTTAGTCCTCTGGATAGATCGCTCATCAAGTAAAGAGCCGTATCGCCGACCTCTTCTGTGGTAGTCGTACGTCGAAGTGGAGCCCTTTCCTCGATTTCTTTCAATATACTGTTGAAATCACCTACTCCTTTAGCAGCAAGTGTACGGATCGGTCCTGCCGAAATGGCATTGACACGGATGCCGTCCTTTCCTAAATCATTGGCAAGGTATTTTACACTTGCATCCAGTGAAGCTTTGGCAACGCCCATGACGTTATAGTTCGATACGACACGCTCTCCACCAAGATAGGTCATCGTCACAATCGATCCGCCTTCAGTCATCAGTCCGCGTGCTTCCTTTGCTACAGCTGTAAGTGAGTAGGAACTGATATTATGAGCCAATAGGAACCCGTCTCTCGTCGTATTCAAGTATTCACCCTTTAACTCATCAACATTCGCAAATGCAATACAATGGGCCAGTCCATGGATGACACCGACTTCTTCCTTGATCCGGGTGAAAGCACCTTTGATTTGTTCGTCATCTGTTACATCACAAGGAATGACAAGAGAATCCTTACGGTCAAGAGATTCTGCAAGATCACGTACTCCCTTTTCAAAACGTTCACCGGCATACGTGAATACTAGTCGTGCTCCAGCATTACTCAATGACCGTGCGATTCCCCATGCGATACTCCTCTTGTTGGCTACTCCCATGACAACATATGTACGGTTTTCTAATGATAAATTCATTGAATGGGCCTCCTTTACGTACTTTTATGATTTACGTTTGTTCTTATGACCTAGTCCTAATTAGAGTATAGCAGTCACTCGAAGAAAAGAAAAGTGTCGGACGCCCTGTCATCCAGTGATGATCCATTCAGGACGCCTGACACTCTCTTGATTAAAGATTACGATAAGGCATTTCTTAATTCTTGTATGCTTTCATTGCTTCCTGTTACAATCAGATGGTCATGCAGTTGAATCTCTGTATCTCCGTGAGGGACAATGGATTCATTACCTCTGAAAATCCTGATGATGATCGCATTTCCCATGAATGGGAAGTTCCGGAGCATCGTTCCGACATATTTGTTGTTTTGGACGTTCACTTGATATAACCGGTTTTCTTGACCGATGATCAGCTTCGCGACATCAGGTGTCTCAATCATCGATCTAAGAATAGTCTTAGCTGATAACAGTGATGAGAACACTTCAATGTCTTTTTCTTTCAGTTTCGTACTTATCTTCGATGATTCAATCCTCGTTATGACGCGCTCTATTCCAGTTTCTTTTGCATAGGATGCGATTTTGGAATTGATCGAATCGTTACCGGTCGTTACGACCAGTACATCTGTATTGAATACATCGTCTTGCAGCAATCTTTCTATTTCATAATCATCCACTTCATTCACTTCAAAATTAGTCCCGATCCCTTCCTCAAGCTTTTCTTGTTTCGTATGATATAGAGTCGTATTGAACAAATTCGGATCAAGTTCCAATGGCAGTCTTAATGTTAATTGGTTCGCTCCAATGACGTTCACCTTCTTTGTTTTGGAGGCGACCAGATTTAAAGGGAATACCTTTTTGAATACGATTGGCGTAACAATACAGGTGATGACTGCAAGCAGGATCAGTGCTGATGACATTTGGTTATCAATGACCCCAATACGTTCCCCGATCTTCGCCGCTGCGACTACTAGAGACAGAGTCGCTGTCAGCAGGAATCCAGAACCGATGATCGTATTCCAGTCATACCATTTCTTCAAATACAGTACAGGAACCAGCTTGGAAATCAATAAGGCAATGAACAATAATGGGATCAGAATGACGATCCTCGGGTCGCTGAATAAAGCCCAGAGATCGAGCTCTACCCCGACCATAACGAAAAAGATCGGGATCAAGAACCCATATCCGAATGAATCCAATTGTCTTACCATCTCCCGGTTAGGTGCCAACAAGGATACAAGTACTCCGGCAAGGAAAGCCCCGAGAATACTTTCTGCTCCGACTTGTTCAGATAACCCGACCAAAAGGATGATCAGGGCGAATACGGCCCTCATTCCAATCTGCACAGTACCTGTCGACAAGGTTTCAAAAAAGGTGCTTTGTTTAAAGAACTTGCCGATGAAATAGAGAAGAATTCCTGCACAGAATAGCAAGAGCAACAGCCACATGTTTCCGCCGCCTTCATATAAAGAGACGAAAACTGCCAACAGGACCATCGTCACAAGATCCGCAATGACTGTGACAATTAGGATGATCTGGCCGATTCCTGATTTCATGATCCCGGTTTCTTTCAATGTCGGGACGACAACACCAAGAGAAATCGTCGAGATGACGAGACACATAAAATAAGCATTGTTTGTAAAGCCGAATAACACGAGCAGCCACGACAATACAAACGACAGGATCAGAATGAACACGAAAACGATGATTGAAACGAGAAAACGGTTCGGTTCCAATTTCCCTGAAGGCAAGGTCACTCGATTTTTATTATTTGAAAATACGCTGAAATCAATTTCCAAACCACTTAAAAACATAAGAAATATAAATCCAAGGCTTGCGAGGATAGTGATCCACTCATCGGGCTGGACTAAATTGAAACCTGTTCTTCCGATGATCAGACCGGCAATGATTTCAGCAACCACCACAGGAATGATCGACAGTCTTAATTTCTTCAATAAGATCGGTGTGAGAAAAGCGGTTAAAATAACGACGATTAAGGATGTGAATGATACATGCTCTTCCATACTTTCCTCCTGTTTCGTTTACGTAAAATAGTTGATGAATGCCGTCGCCAGGCCAAAATAGATCAGAACACTGATGATATCGTTGATTGTTGTAATGAATGGTCCAGATGCTACTGCAGGGTCGATTTTCATTTTGTGCATAAGGAGCGGAATCAGAGCTCCGGCGAGAGTGGCAACGATCAAAGTCATCAAGATCGATGCACCCACGAGCAACCCTAAATAGATCGAATCCTTCCATAAATATACGATGATCATGATGATCAATCCACAAGACGTTCCGGTGATCACACCTGTCCCCGCTTCTCTTAATACCAGGCTCCGGACATCTTGCTTATCTGTATCCCCTGTCGCAATCCCCCTTACCGCGACTGCTAAAGCTTGGGTACCTGTATTCCCAGCCATCCCAGCAATCAGCGGGATGAATACGGCTAAAATGGCAACTTGATTCAACGTTTGCTCAAATTGTCCGATCAGGCTTGCGGTTATCATACCGAGAAACAATAATATGATTAGCCAGGGCAATCGTCTTTTGGCTGCCTGGATCGGACTCCGGTCAGCAGAATCCATATCTGAAACGGCAGCTAATTTTGAATAGTCTTCCGAAGCTTCTTCATCGATGACATCGACAATATCATCGACTGTGATGATCCCCAGAAGATGATTTTGAAAATCGACAACCGGCAATGCGAGAAAGTCATAATCTTTCATCATCCGTGCCGCTTCCTCCTGATCCTCTCCTACAGAAATCGCTACCACACGTTCATTCATTACGTCGGTCACTAATGTGTCTTCTTCAGCGATGATCAAGTCCCTTAAAGAGATGACCCCGACCAGCTTTTTATTTTCATCGACTACGAACACATAGTAAATCGTTTCAGCATCGGGAGCTTCTTTTCTAAGAATTTGCATCGCCTGCGTCACCGTCTGGTTTGCACGTATGGCTACGAACTCCGTTGTCATGATACTACCAGCTGTTTTTTCTTCATAATGTAAGAGCTCTTTGATTTCCTGAGCCGCTTCATCATCCATGATCGTCAGGTAGCTGGCTAACTGTTCAGCCTCCAGATCATTCAATACGTCTACCGCGTCATCGGCGTACATGTCACCAAGCATTTTTGCAGCATAAAAGGGCTCCATTTCAAACAGATAGCCTTTTGTATCTTCAATCTCTATTTTTTCAAATATATCAGCCATTTCTCCAGGTGAAAGATAGCTATAAAGGCGCATCCTTTCTTCTTCTTCCAACTCTGAGAACAACCGGGTTTGATCATAAGGGTGCATCTCTAAGAAATTTTCCCTGAAAAGATCGATATCTTCTTTTTTCAAAGCTTCGAACACATGCTTGAATTCGTTGTTCAGTTCTTGTTCCATATCCTTCTCCCCTCTCAGTCAGGGTGATTCAATCAAGTATAAGAATCGTTCATAGTTTTTTATAGACTTTGTTAATTTGCAGGAAATTTTCTAAAACGAAATTCGCGACACTCCTGCGGGAAAAGCGAGCCAGGCGAGACCCCACAGCGTTTTAAGGATCTTCGACTAACAACCACCACGTCCTGTGGTGAACGTCGAAGCCAGCACATCCTCTGCAAGTGAGCGAAGAGACTTGCTGAAGTGGGTTAATACAGGGAAGTGATGTCTAGCTCAGCGACCAGTCACATGGATCACTTCAAACTTCCTGCGGCGGCAACAGCCTCCTCGTCAGTTTTCCAGTGACCTACGTAACTAATCGGGTCGCTTCCACTTTTCGATTGCCCGCGGAAAGGGGGTGAATTTCGCTTAGAAACACTGAACTTTACCAGAGCTTTGTTATAAAATATTTTCCATGACTCACTAATAGTAAAAAAGCGTTTCAAGATTGTCAATTTAAAAAGCGATTAAAGACTTATTTTCAAACTATTTATAGTTCGTTATCATAAAAGATGTTATTATTTTCATTGAACTAGTTTTTCAAGGTAGGGAAGGCTTATGACGAACCCAGAAAAAGAAACCCCATTTTCACAAATTGATTATAACTTACTTTTCATCTTATTTCTTTTAATCTGTTCCAGCTGCATTGCGATTTATAGTGCTGTAGGACAGTATGAAGGCAACTTCGTTCTGAAGCAGTTAGTTTGGTATGCGGTAGGATTTGGGGCCATTGCGGTTGTCATGATCCTTGATTTTGATCAGTTCCTGAAGCTTTCATGGTACATTTATGGATTTGGGATCTTATTGTTACTTGGAATTATCCTGATTCCATTAGTCGATCCGAATGCTGGTACGAAAGAAGCGATCGTTCCCTATATCAACGGTGCACAAAGCTGGTATCGCTATGGAGGAATCGCCTTCCAGCCTTCCGAGCTGATGAAAGTGGCGCTCATCATTTCAATTGCCAATGCAATTACACTTCATAACGAGAAATATCTAGATCGATCCATACGAGAAGACTTTTTATTGCTTGGGAAGATCATCTTGATTTCGATACCACCAATATTTTTAGTTATGCTGCAGCCTGATCTTGGCACAACACTCGTCTTTTTTGCGATTATTGCAAGTCTTTTATTAGTTTCCGGAATCAGATGGCGGATTATCCTCCTTTTGCTTTTGATTTCATTGCTGGGCATCGGAGGATTAGTTGCAATCTATATGTATAACCCTGAATTTCTGATCAATTATATTTTACATGATGAATATCAGTTGAATCGGTTTTACGGATGGCTTCAACCTTATGAATTCGAGCAAGGATTCGGATTCCAGCTCGTTAAGTCCTTATTGGCGATCGGGTCCGGCCAATTATACGGAAAAGGATTCGGGGAAGGGAATGTCTATTTCCCTGAAGCTCAGACAGATTTCATCTTTTCTGTGATCGGTGAGGAGTTTGGGTTCATGGGCACAAGTTTTGTCATCTCCCTGTTCTTCCTATTGGTTTATCGCATCATCCACGCTGCATTGGAAAGCAACGATCCATTTGGAAGCTATTTATGTGCAGGTGTAATCGGTATGATCACGTTCCAGGTCTTTCAGAATATCGGAATGGTCATCGGCTTGCTTCCAATCACCGGGATTCCCCTTCCATTTATCAGTTATGGGGGCAGTTCGATCTTAGCTAGTATGATTGCAATCGGACTCGTGCTAAATGTTCGTTCAAGGACAAGGAAATATATGTTTGACTAGAAAGCACCTTCTTTAAGGTGCTTTTTTCATTTTTTTTTGTTATTTTAAAATATACCAGTACGAATTAGATGGAGTGAAAAAGCATGAAGTATGATGTCATCGGAGATATTCATGGTTGTTATAGGGAATTAATCCAGCTTATTGACGAATTGGGCTATAGAAAAGATGAAAATGGGAATCATCTTCCTCCTGAAAACCGTAAGCTTGTTTTTCTAGGTGACTTGACTGATCGCGGCCCTGAATCCATAAAAGTGATTCGACTCGTTTATAGACTGGTAAAGCAAGGTATTGCGCTCTATTCACCTGGAAACCACTGCGATAAATTGTATCGTTATTTTCTAGGAAGAGATGTACAGATCCGTCATGGTCTTGAAACGACGGTTGCTGAATTCAAGGCATTGCCACAGAGCGAAAAGGTGGAGATTTCAAGCATGTTCAAAGAATTGTTTGAAGACGCCCCTCTTTATCTTCAGCTTGATGATACCAAGCTCGTTGTTGCACACGCAGGTATTAAAGAGGATTTTATCGGCCAAAAGCACAAACGGGTCCGGACCTTTGTCTTGTATGGGGATATTACAGGAGAACGGCATGATAATGGTATGCCTGTCCGTAGAGACTGGGCCCAAAGGTATAAAGGAAAAAGGATCATCGTTTACGGCCATACCCCAGTTTCAGAACCAAGAAGGGTCGGGAACACGATTAACATCGATACAGGATGTGTTTTCGGGGGATTCCTCACTGCCTATCGCTATCCAGAGGATCAAACGGTTTCCGTGCCGTCTGGAATGCCATATTTGGAAGAAAAATTCAGGTTATTTGATGATTAAGGCTTTGAAGTTCGCCTTATTGTGCGAGTGATCAATTTGTTTGATTTTAGTGCAATAAGGTTATTTTTAAAGCAATAAGCATAACGATGATGCAATAATATTTGTGCCCGCGCATTCAACTCACGGAATCGTGCAATTATTTTTATTTCCGTGCGATTATTCCTCAAAATCGTGCAATTGATTCTTGAAACGGTGCAATTAAATAGAACGAGGACGGTTCGAATAGAAAAAGGAGCCCAGCAGCTTCCTTTTAATGCCTTTTCAATCTCAAGGTCGATTTTCCCTACAAAAAAACGTCTTCATTTCATCAATTTCTCCATATCATGGGGTACCGGAGCCTCTACTTCTATCAACTTTTCCAGGAAAGGATGGGCGAATTGCAGGGATTGACTATGGAGAGCCTGTCTCTTTATAAAAATTCCGTCTCCTCCATAAAGATCATCTCCTAATAATGGATGACCGATCGATGACATATGGACCCTGATCTGGTGGGTTCGTCCAGTATCCAGCTTCAACCGGACCATTGCATATTCCTTAAATGATTTCAATACTGCAAAATGTGTTTTCGCATGTTGACCGTCTTTGCAAACACAGCGCTCGATGATACTCCCCTCTTTTCTTCCGATCGGAAGGTCAATCGTTCCTTTTGTTTTTTCAGGTACACCGTGACAAAGTGCAATATACGTCCGTTCGAGTTCACCTCTTTTTTGAAGCCTTGATAACAAGGAATGACCGTAGCGGTGTTTAGCGAACAAAACGATCCCAGACGTATTCCGATCAAGCCGGTTGACAGCATGGATCGTCGAAGGTATCCTTTTTTGCCTATAATAGAAAAGTACCGCTTGTGCGAGGGAGTCTGTATTCCGGAACTTTGACGGGATGGTCGGCATATCGGGAGGTTTGTCCACCGCTAAAAAGTGCTCATCTTCATACAAAATGGAAAGCGGGATATGGACTGGATCCATAGATTCGCTAACTACTTCATCAGGGAAACATACAGTTACCCGATCCCCTTCCTTAAGAGGATATCGGACAGTCACGTGCTCACCGTTTACAAAAAGAGCGCCACCGGCAAACTTGATGTCAGTGAGCGCTTGTCTTGATATGAACTTCTCTCCCAGTAGATACTCTCTTAGAAGTTTTCCACTGGACACCTTCCCGACAGTCCATGTGAATTGTAATTGAGTCATGATGATAAGTCTCCTCCAGCAACCCTGCAAATCATTCTTTGACGAAGGATTCCCTGACACGCTTCCAGAATGGGAACGGACGGAATCTTGCAAACCTTACCTTTTTTTCAGCAACCCGGCATTGGATCGACTTTACTTTTTCATGCAGTAAAAATAGGTGGTCGATCGTAATATGGAAATCAACATCATTCACCGGTTTTAACATACACGTATGATGTTGTGGCAATACGAGTGGAGATCCGACCGTCCGGAACACACGATTATTGATTGAAGCCATTTCTGCCAACTGGATGGATGGAAGGGAAGGATGAATGATCGCCCCTCCTAAAGCTTTATTATAAGCTGTACTTCCCGAAGGTGTTGAGATACATAACCCATCGCCTCTGAATGTTTCAAATTCTTCTCCTTTAATTTCCACATTCATGACGAGGGACCCCTCAACACTTTTGACCGTACACTCATTCATCGCTAAATACCGGCTTTCATTATCTCCATCAAGATAACGCACAGTCACCTCAAGAAGAGGGTATTCAACGATTTGGAAAGGTGTCTTCGCAATATGGATGACAAGCTTTTCCACCTCACTTGGCGTCCAATCGGCATAGAATCCAAGATGCCCTGTATGGACTCCGACGAATGCCGCTTGGTCGACGTGTTCGATATAGTGATGGAAAGCGTGAAGGAGTGTTCCATCGCCACCAATGGAAATGACAATGTCCGGCTCCTTCTCATCCCATACCAGATCAAAGTCTTGTAGATAAGACTTAATTCGCTTTTCAAGTTTAGCTGATTTCTCGTCACCTTTTGAGATTATCGAAAAATTCATTGAACATCGCTTCCTTACCTTCAAAATTCCTTCTTATGTAAATCACCGTTGTTCCTTTTGCTCGAATAGTTTTTGAGCTTCTTGTATTTCCCCTTTTATTATCGACATTTCTTCGTCCAATCGGAACGCTGCTTCGGCAGCCCGTTGCAATCGTTGTTGGATATTCCTCGGGATAGCCCCGGCATATTTATAATTTAAAGAATGTTCAATTGTCGCCCAGAAATTCATAGCGAGCGTACGAATTTGTATTTCTACTAGAATTTTTTTCTCGCCGTCAACGGTTTGGACCGGGTATGAAATGACGACGTGGAAGGAACGGTATCCGCTTGGTTTTTTATGATTGACATAGTCCCTCTCCTCGATGACTTCCAGATCTTTGCGTTTCTTAAGCATGTTGATCACAGTACCTATATCATCCACAAACTGGCACATGATCCTGATACCGGCGATATCTTGTATTTCCGCTTCAATATCATCGAGTGAAATGTTCTTCCGCTTCATTTTATCTAAAATGCTTGCCACAGGTTTCACCCTTCCAGTGACAAACTCGATCGGGGAGTGTTTATTTTCAATGATATACTGTTCGCGGACCCCTTTCAATTTGACTTTCAGTTCTTCAACTGATTGTTTATAAGGATTCAACAATACATCCCATTCCATCTAACCACCACCGAATCTCTTTTTTCGGAAGCTCTCCATGTCATCCGTTTATTGGTTGGAATATCTCTTCGACGCTAGACATCATTTCGTTTCCGTAATTTGCATTGCCAGAAATGTTTTGAATAAGATAACCCATTTCCCCTTTTATCCCTTTCAAGTGGATTGGTTCATGGTTAGACAATTTCAAAATCGCATCTTTCTCATCTGTGATAACGGCTTTCAAACCAGTCCAACGTTCTTTTGGGAAAGATACGTAGATGAAGCTATCAGGAGTTTCTAATATGTAGATGAAAGATAAAGAATCAGAATCCACCAATACTTGCTCTGAAGGTTCCAATGCAACCTCACCCGCTATATTTTCACTATTGCATGCAAACTCTACTTTATCTTCGAAAATTTCACTTGATGTAACTTCTAATCTTATAGTCATAATGATTCCTCCTAAAAAAAAATGAATCTATATCCTTTACTATTTTAAAGTTCAAGCAGTCAACTAAAACGCTACTTCCTAACCCACTACTGTTACTAGTATTTCCTATACGCTGAAAGTCCTATTGGTCTGGAGGACCTGCATGAGGACCGGTAAAACCAATAGCGCTCACTCCGTAAAAACGTCACGTCCTGTGACAACGGCAGTACTAGCAACGAGAAAAACATGTATAACAACTGCGAGTTGTATCGAGGAAGCTGACTTCGAGAGATACACTTGTAGACGCAGGTACAGGTTTTACTCTGTGCGTCGGAAATTTGCCTTTTCGTTTGTTGACTTGGTTGAAGACCCGTTATAAGTGTACCATATTTTAATTGGTATATTAAAATTGTAGCCATATTCCAGATATGAGATAATGACACGTACAACTATGCTCGCATGAGGTGAATCCACATATGAAACAAGAAATCGAAATCGAATTGAAAAACCTAGTCATTGAAGCCGAATTCAATGAACTGGCCTCAGCCTTTTCTCTTACAGATGAGTCTTTCAAAAAACAAACCAACTATTACTTTGATACAGAAACATTTGCATTAAAAGAAAAGGGGTGTGCCCTCCGTATACGGCATAAAGAGGACCACTATACATTTACACTGAAACGTCCCCATAAAGACGGTTTGATGGAATCCCATGAAAATCTTAGTGATGCAGATGCGGTTCGCCTCATTGATGGCGAACCCATCACAACGAGCGATATGATTCGGTTCCTTGCAGATACTTTTGGAATAGATCCTGGTCAATTAATCTGCTTAGGATCACTCGTCACAACAAGAGCTGAGCAAACATATAAGTCTGGTCTGCTTGTTTTCGATCACTCTGCTTACCTTGGAATTGAAGATTACGAGTTGGAGTATGAGGTTAGTGAACGGAAACAAGGTGAAAAGGAATTTAAACAGCTGCTTGATACCTTTCATATCCCTCAGCGGAAAACCCCCAACAAGATCGAACGCTTTTTTAAACGGAAACAAATCACATGAAAAATATGTCAAAATTTCATTGTTTATGCGGTTTCCATTTGCTATGATGAAGGTAGTATACGAAAGTAGGGATGATTTTGAACACGCAATTGATCCGCTCATTGATCGAGCTTCAATCACTCAGCCAATTTCAGATTGGATCAAAGACTTCATCTATTAATTCCGCCTGGAGTACTTTGTTTGAAGTAGAAATCCAATCCTTTTTGTCAGCTTCAGCTATTCCGGTTGAAAACAAGCAGAAACCAATCGAATCCTATCCACCAGTCATGTTGAAATCACCGGCGGTAGAACCTGCGTCCCAGTCTTCAAAAAACCCATACAATACATACATAAATGAAGCGGCAGCAAGGTATAACCTTGATCCCAAATTGATTGAAGCAGTCATTAAACAAGAATCGAATTTCAATGCTTTAAGTACAAGCCCGGCAGGAGCAATGGGGTTAATGCAGCTGATGCCTAAAACCGCAGAAGGTCTTGGGGTCAGGAATCCGTATAATCCTGAAGAGAACATCATGGGAGGGGCCAGATATTTAAGGCAGATGTTGGATCGCTATGATGGAAATATCCAATATGGACTAGCAGCTTATAATGCAGGACCAGGGAATGTCGATCGATACGATGGAATTCCCCCATTTACCGAAACAAAAAATTATGTCAGTAAAGTGATGTCCAACTACCAACGGGTCTGACATACAAGAATATAACAATAATCTTAAGGGAAACTCATTTTATATGAGTTTCTTTTATTTTACCCACCTAAAGCCTAGTTATGAAGATACAAGTTCAAATGAACTGAAAATCAGATTGTTTGCCGAAACAATCTTGGCATTGCTAAAATAAGTTATAACTTCTTGAAAGGTAGGATGTGTGATTACACTTTCTATTTATCGTACAAAATAAGGTAGGTAACAAAAATGGATTCAAATAATCTAACGCCATTTAAGGCGATCGGCGGGCAGGAGATGGTTGAAAAGCTTGTTGAGGCATTCTACCCCCGTGTACAAGCCCACCCAGAGCTTGCTCCCATTTTTCCTGATGATTTAACTGAAACGATACGTAAGCAAAAACAATTCCTAAGTCAATTTTTAGGGGGGCCACCACTATATTCTGAAGAACACGGGCATCCTATGTTACGCGCTAGACATATGCCGTTCCCGATTACAAGACGCCGAGCCGAAGCCTGGCTTTCATGTATGAAAGAGGCTATGGATGAGGTCAACCTGGAAAGCCCCTATAAGGAACAAATTTATAGCCGTTTGACGATGACGGCCTATCATATGGTTAACAATCCTGAATAAGAGCTATAGAAAGGAGAATAACCATTGGCTAATCATAAGACTGGATTACCTGACACTCATACTCCGATCCAATGCGAGTGTGAACTGCCAACTTCGTATAAGAACCGACCCATTGAAATATATTCGTTCGTTGATCCTTTATGTCCTGAATGCTGGGGGTTGGAACCTGTCATAAAAAAGCTGCAGATCGAATTCGGTAATCACATCCGCCTGAGGCATTTAATGGGCGGGACACTGGATTACTGGAATAGTGCCTTACAAAAACGTAAGGGTATCTGCTCAAAAGAAGATGTTGCTAAGAAATGGGAGATCACCGCTAACCGATCAGGAATGTCTTGTGATGGTGATGTATGGTATGAAGACCCTATCCAAACGCCTTATATCGCTTCGATCGCAGTAAAAGCTGCTGAACTGCAAGGTAAATCGAACGGTGTCCGATTCTTGAGAAAGTTAAGAGAAGAATTGTTCTTGCAAAAGCAGAACATTACGAAGTTGGACGTATTGATAAATTGTGCGGATGAAGCTGGTTTGGATGTAGAGGAGTTCAAAAGAGACCTCCATTCAGAAAGTGCAGTCAAAGCCTTCCAATGTGATGTAAAAACAACACAAGAAATGGAAGTCAATCAATTGCCCTCCCTCGTCTTCTTCAGTGATACCTCAGATGAAGGGATCAAAATAACAGGAATGTACTCATATGAAATCTACGTTCATATTTTAGAAGAACTTCTTGGAGAGTTGCCGAAAAAGTGTCCACCCCCACCGTTAGAGTATTTTCTGGAGAAATATAGGTTCGTGGCTACAAAGGAAATTTCTGAAGTATACAACCTGACTGAACGTGATGTGGAAAAACAACTTAAAAAACTGGTATTGCAACAAAAAGTCGAACGGGTGCCTGTAAAGCACGGTACCTTCTGGAGATATCATCGTGGGGCTGACTCATAAGTCAGGCCCTTTTTTAATAGGTAAGAAAGTATAAAAATTTTGTTTCGAAGGGCGTTTCGCTTTTCTTGATGTCTAGCTCAACCGCCCAACCACTTGGATCACTTCAGTCCTCCTGTGGCGGCCACAGCCTCCTCGTCGGACTTCCATTGACCTGCGTGGCTTGCCAGGGCGTTTGCGCTTTTCTTTTGTGCGTTGTTCCCTCCCGCTCTTCAGAAAAAAATGAGATATCGACCTCGTTTCTCTGGTTGCTTGGTCCTTCACGGTTTCGACTTCCTTGAACACAATCGATTTCTCCCTTTTTAAGACGTTTGATCAGGGTAACCTGCTCTGGCTGTATAGTGGTCTCTTTTTGAAAATTGTAAAAATAGCATGTTTCATTCGTGGTTTCATAAACTGTTAACGAAAGGAGATTGTTATCATGCAAATTGGGATATTGATCGGCGTCATTGCTGTCTTAATCAGTTTCGTCCTGGTCGTTTTCGGCTTCCTCAATATTTTCCCACTATACATTGCAACCCCTTTGCTTTTTGTATCCATCTTCTTCATTATTGTTCGAATTAACAACAAAAACCGTTTTAAAGGATTTAAAATTTGAACGGGCTGACATCTGAGCCAGCCCGTATTTTGTTTTATTCAGTTTCGAAGAGTAATTCTTCCATTTCACTCAATACGGATTCGAAAACAGATAGCGCTTCTTCGATCGGTTTACTGCTCGCCATATCCACGCCCGCTTTCTTCAAGACCTCAATCGGATAATCTGAACTTCCTGCTTTCAAGAACTCCAAGTATCTTTTAACAGCTGGTGTCCCCTCCTCCAGGATTTGTTTAGAAAGTGAAGCCGCTGCACTGAAACCTGTAGCATATTGATAGACATAATAGTTGTAATAGAAGTGAGGGATACGTGCCCACTCAAGGCCGATTTCCTCATCAATGATGATTTCTTCACCAAAATACTTCTGATTAAGCTCATAGTATAACTTCGTAAACAGGTCAGGTGTCAAAGCTTCTCCTGCTGCTGCATGTTCATGGATCATCTGTTCGAATTCAGCAAACATCGTCTGGCGGAAAACGGTTCCTCTGAAGCCCTCAAGGTGGTGGTTCAATAAATATAACTTCTTCTTCTTGTCCTCTGTATTGTTGAGCATATAATCATTAAGCAAAGCTTCATTACACGTAGATGCCACTTCAGCAACGAAAATCGAATAGTTCGCATATGGATAAGGCTGTGTTTCACGTGTATAGTAACTATGGACGGAGTGACCGATTTCGTGTGTAAGGGTAAATAAATTGTTTACATTGTCCTGCCAGTTCATCAGAATATAAGGCATCGTTCCATAAGCGCCTGATGAATAGGCTCCACTTCGTTTACCAACATTTTCACGGACATCAACCCACCGCTTCTCATAACCTTCACTGACGATATTGACATATTCCTCACCCATCGGTGTAAGGCTCTTCAGGACAATTTCCTTTGCTTCATTATAAGGAATCTCCATTTTCACATCTTTTACGATTGGTGTATAAAGGTCATACATATGAAGTTCTTCGAGGCCAAGTGCCTTTTTACGCAATTTTACATATCGATGCAACAGATGGAGATTGTCGTTCACCGTCTTTACAAGATTGTCGTAGACCGTTTCAGGTATGTTATTCGCATCCAGTGCAGCTTGACGGGCAGAATCATACTTCCTGACCCTGGCATTGAAATTATCTCTCTTGACGGTTCCACTCAACGTGCTTGCAAAAGTATTTTTGAACTTATCATAAGTTCCATACATCGCTTTAAATGCATTCTTACGAACCTCCTGATCATCACTTTCCAGGAAGCGGATATAACGCCCATGCGTAAGTTCAACGTCTTCTCCATTTTCATCCTTTACAGTCGGGAATTTGAGGTCTGCGTTATTCAGCATACCGAACGTATTACTCGCATTGTTGGTCACTTCACTTACACCTGCAAGAAGCGCCTCTTCTTTTTGAGATAAAACATGCGGTCTGCTCCTGTTAATCTCATCCAAAAAATGTTCATACAACTTGAGATCATCGTTTTCCTTCACAAATGATTTGATCTCGCTCTCCTCTAAAGATAGGATTTCCGGAACGATATAGGATAGGTGGCTGCTCGTTTCAGTTGCTAATGTTCCTACCCTGTCATTCAAGCCCTGATAGAAGGAATTCGTTGTATCCTGGTCATTTCTCATATGAGCATATGTATACAACTTTCCAAGGCGCTTTGTGATTTCATCTTGAAGCTGCAATGCTTCATAAAGGGTTGCTGAGGATTCCCCGAGTTTTCCTTGATATCGATCGATTTGCGGAATCAATTCTTTTACTTGTTTGAACTCTTGCTCCCATACTTCATCCGTTTCGAAAATATCTTCTAAATCCCAAGTATCTTCAACAGGTATTTCATCTCTTTTTGGTAATGATTTTACTGCTTGCTCTGCCATTTCAAATCCTCCTTATCTCCTCAAACAGAATTACAGATCAGGGATAGTCTCCATTTTAAAAAACATTCCCTACACCTGTATAAAGTTCTAGGGATACCTCTGAATATCCTTTCTTTCTATCCTAGCTTTTTCAGATAATCCCCCATTATTTACATTTTAAAATATTCCTTCATTCTTTGTCTTACTTCAGTCATCGATTCGGGGAAATGGAGCCCCCTCTCTTTTGAAAAATGATTTACATCGATTCTTTTCAATATCCCAAACCTGCATAGACACTGTAAATAATCCATCAATGCAAAAGATATATGGCTATTCTTATCAGGAAGTGTGGAACGTGTTTTGATTCTATAGGATTTGATGAGGGAAATGAATGTCCGGAAAACCTCTCGGAACTGAAAGGATGTACCGATTGGGAGTGGCTGAAGAATCTCCATGAGGAAACATGTTTGCCAAACATAGGCAGGAGAGTGGAACCAGAAGAGGTGTTTAGAAGGAATGCCTGCTTCAATAGGGAATAGATTGAACTGTACCCCTTTATTCAGCAGGTGCTTCTTCATCATCACCACTGCAGGATCCTTATTTACATGCAGATAGAGACGCGTGGTTATGATCTTTTCAATCCAATCGTTATAATAATTTTTTAAAAGAGGCAATTCAAGTTCGTTCATGTAAAAGGGAAAATGCGTATGCTTCAATGGAATCGAATGAGTCGCAGCAAGGACTGTCCTTGAGGAGTACGGAATGATGGAATGAAGAAGGGTGAAGGAAGAAGTGAGCGGGCAAAAATAAATGAGATATGGAGAAAAGTCGCAGTCATCGCTGAATCGGAGAGATTGGAATGCGAGTTCATCCAACCGATAAAAATGAGAGTTCTTCGATCGGGATAGCCTTTTAGCTCCCAGAATCCATAACGGGTCGATATTTGCTTTGCGATACGAACGGGTTCTTTTAGTGAAAACCTGTGTCGGGATTGTGGAACATTGAAATTCGAAGGCAGTTGACAGGTTGGGGAGGAATAGATCCGGCCGTTGCTTTAGAAGAGGAAAATACCTTTCCATTTCCGGGGTGAAATTTTGAATGGATAACCAGTGGTATAACTGCTTTTTCCCTAACAAATGGTAGGTTGATTCAGGTTCGGTTTCTCCCGCGCATAAGGCATCTTTCTGATGACTGAAATGCCAGATTCGTTTAGTGCCGAGTTTTAGGGTAACGTTACCATTACATACAGGACATTGAAAAGTGTTCAGGGTTCTGATCCTTTCCAAGTCGGGCTTTTTCCAGTCCTCGGCCAGATTGATGCACTGCCCGCTGCTGGATGTCGCTAACAGCATTGACTCACCTCAATTTGTGAATTTTTGGTACCTGAATAAATTTCGCTATAAAAAAACAGAATCCTTCTCATGGCGAGAAAGATTCTTAAAAATCAAAGCAATGGAGACAACAGTCTTGAAGTCGATTCGATAATTTTATAGTAAAAGGCACGTTTGTTGAAAGCCTCGGGGAGGATCGGTGTCGAATCCTCGATATCTTGAATATAGTCATCCACCAGCCTCAATGTACTCTTCGTCCGATAAAGGAAAGCGTTCACTTCAAAATTCAGATGAAAACTCCTCATATCCATATTTGCTGTTCCGATTGAGGCAAGTTCATTATCAACAATGATGATCTTGCTGTGTAAGAAGCCTTTCCGGTATTCATAAATCTTCACACCTGCCTCAAGAAGACTTGGAAAATAAGATCTGGATGCATGAAATGGCAGCTTCTTATCAGGCTTGGCCGGAAACATCAATCGGACATCGATGCCACTTAATGCAGCGACTCTCAACGCGTTCAAAATATCTTCATCAGGGATGAAGTAAGGCGACGTAATCCAGATCGATTTCTTGGCCGATATAATCATCGAGAAAAAAAGTTTTTTGATGATGTCCCACTGGTGGTCGGGTCCTCCTGCAATCATCTGGACCCCTCCATATACCCGGCCGGTAGGGATTTCTGGCGATAAATAATTAGGCTCCAAAAAAGTTTCCCCGGTCATTGAATACCAATCCTGCAAAAAAATGATCTGCAAACTTCTCACCGCTTCCCCCTTTACCATCAAATGGGTATCACGCCAGTATCCATAAGTCGGATTCAAGCCCAAATACTCATCTCCGATGTTGAGACCACCGACGAATCCGACATTTCCATCAATCACAACGATTTTCCTGTGGTTACGGTAGTTGATTTTGTTATTGAACAAAGGAAGCTTGACCGGTAAGAAAGGGACTGCTTGTACACCAGCCTTGCGGAGCTCATTGATGTAAGCACGCGAAAGCTTCCAGCTACCTACTGAATCATATAAAAAACGGACTTCGAGCCCTTCTCTGGCTTTATCCATAAGGATCGATTGAATCTTTTTTCCGATATTATCATGCCTGACGATGTAATATTCCATATGTATATGTTCTTTTGCATTTCGCAGAGCTTCAAGAATACACGTATAGGTTTCTTTTCCATTAGTGAGGACCCTTGTATCTGTATTGAAAGAAATCGGGCTTTTCCCTAGCCTTTGGGCAAGTTGGAACAAGAGCCGTTGATGATCACCCATCATTTTCATCTGGTCATCATTAATCGGGCGATTCTGTTCAAACCTTGAAAAAGCCTCTTCATCTTTAAGGGCTTTTTGGTCGAACATTTTCTTTTTACGGTAATTCCTTCCGAACATCATATAGAAAAAGAAGCCTACCAATGGGAATGCAGCGAGGACGACGAACCAGGTCAACGTTTGGGATGGATGGCGGTTCTCCAAAAAAATGACAATACCGATGAATAATGCTGAAACTGAGAAAAAGATACTTAATGCACCAAGAATCCAATTGGCACCAAGAATCCAATTTTCCAAATATGGCTTCGTGATGATGAAGGCTATTATCAGAATCGTTACGAACATCATAAGCTGCAATGTCTTTTTGAACATGATTTCATCCCTCTGGATACATAATGACTTTTTGAGTTTCAACAGTTAGTATTCACTAAGCTGAACGAACATCCAATATATGAAAGTTTAGAAAAGGAAAACGCCGAAATTCATGACGAAGATCGGCGCTCAGCTACTTCTTAGGAAAATACTCGTTCAACTGTTCGAGTGCATTCTCTGAGAGAATCACTTTTCCATATTCTTCAATCCGATGGACTGTAAGATCCGTTTCATCACCATATTCGAGCAATCTGCTCAACACATCATCCTGTTCAGATTCACTGAACGTATCATAGAAAGTAACGTACAAATAGTACTTATTTTCATAATGATGAAGGGTGTCTTCAAATGACTCTGAATCAATATTATGGCTTAATGAGATGACGTCCTCTATGTCGTTAAAACGGATCATGAAGGATAAGAAATCTTCATCATCGTCCTCTTCCGTAGCGTCCTCTGCATCCGAATTGAATTGATGGTCAAGCATCTTTTCAATATTATCATCTACTGGCAGATCGATCTGCTTGTCATTCGAAATCGGAAGTTCCAATTTCGAACCGTCCTGTGATAAAGAAGCTCGCGTGACCAGGATTTCAAGGCCTTTATCCAACGCTTGGACTTGAATCCAAAGCGGACCTTCTAGCGAAAATTGTTCCTGTTGATGTGCTTCATCCATCATCTCCCAGAACAGCTCTTCCCCTCGTTCACGGTTTTGCCAAATCTCTTCCTTATCAAATCCTCTTGTCTCTATATCGCCATAAGTTATAAAAAACTTAATGGTATACTCATTTACACGTTCTATTTCCATGGTGTTTCTCTCCCTTCGATCCAGATTGCTCACCTGGAAGAGATTTTGAACCCCTGTACACTGATGATAATTTTCTTTCATGTAGTGTTCCCATTTTGTGTACTGCTGAATCCCTAATAAAATGTTGGAGTTTCTTGTACTTCTATTCTATGATAAATAGGTGAGGAATGAAATAAAAATGCATGACCATTTTTACTTTTTTGCCATAAATAGGCCGATTACCGATAGTGCCTCGCTTGACGCTATTGCTGAACTACCTTATAATTTCATGGTTCAGTTTCATGAACATGACTATTTTGATTGATTGTACGTGGATTATCAGCGAACGTCAAGTGTTTTCATTATAGAAAGGGGTTTACTTTTTTGTTTGAATCAGAATTTATCATTGCACTTTTATCAATCATTGCCATCGATATCGTACTTGGCGGGGATAATGCAATCGTCATTGCACTTGCCAGCCGTAATTTACCCGTCCACCAGCGGAACAAAGCGATTTTATTAGGTACAGGCTTAGCGATTGCCGTAAGGGTTATACTAACGATTCTTGCCGTATATTTATTAAAAATACCATACCTTATGCTGATCGGTGGAGTCCTGCTTGTTTACATCGCCTATAATTTATTGGCTGAAGATAGTGGCGAGGCGGATATCAAGGCTGGTACGACACTGCGAGAGGCAGTCAAAACAATTGTCATGGCAGATATCGTCATGGGCCTTGATAATGTACTTGCCATTGCAGGGGCAGCTCACGGAAACATTTTATTGGTTATAATCGGATTGCTTGTTTCGGTACCGATCATCATTTGGGGAAGTAAGCTGATTCTTCATTTTATGGAACGGTTTCCGGCACTTGTTTACATCGGTTCTGGGATACTCGCTTTTACTGCAGCCAAAATGATCACTGAAGAAAAACTCATCCACAATTGGATTGGCCACAACGAATTCATGGCCTACATGCTATACTTGTTCATCATAGGTGGCGTACTATTTACAGGTTGGTTGACAAAACGGATGAAAACCCGCGAAAGCATGAATTAAACCTTTAATGACTTACCTGTAATGGCAGGTGGGTCTTTTTTTGTAGGCCAGAGTGAGGTGAGGTCGTATGTGCGATTCCGTTTGTTACCAAGGTGCTTAATATTTAACTTTTGTAACTAGTAATTAGCAGTTTTAACAGATTCTATATGGAGGTATTTCCGTATTTGTTGGTTAGTAATAGTAGGCTGAATTAAGAGGAAGTAATCATGCAGGGTATCGACGTGGGCATTTTTTGAAGTTGTTTTGCATTCGAGGCACATCCATTTCCCATAAACTCTTTTCATTGGGATTAGGTAACATCGTGGGCAGTGTGAATCCCTTTATTAAAGAATAGTCTGTTGCTGGTTAAAGAATCCTTTCCTAACTTCAGGTGTTATATTCCCAACTTTCAGTATGTTATTCTTAACTTTCGATGTTTATTTCCTAACTTCCAAGGACCTATTCCCAACTTTCAGTGTCCATTTTGCAACTTAGTAAAATATGCCCACTCCACACACCTATAAATCCTCTCTAAAACAAAAAAAGACTGCTGCCCATCCAGCAGTAGTCTTTCTTTATTAGTTGACCATTTTTTGAGCTTCGAGCAGTTGGAATGTACGTACTTTACGTGGTAGGAAGCGGCGGATCTCATCTTCGTTGTATCCTACTTGAAGACGTTTTTCATCAATCAAAATCGGACGACGCAATAATCCAGGATTTTCGCTCATCAGCTCGAACAAATCTTGCAGCGGCATTGTCTCAAGGTTAACATTCAACTCTTGGAACGTTTTTGAGCGTTTGGAGATGATTTCGTCAGTACCTTCCTCTGTCATCCGTAAAATCTCTTTAAGCTCATTGATTGACAATGGCTCAGAAAAGATATTACGCTCTTGGAAAGGAATTTCGTGCTCTTCTAACCATGCTCTTGCCTTTCTGCATGATGTGCAGCTTGGGGAAGTATATAATGTAACCATAAGGATCGTCTCCTTTCATGATTTGAAAATCATATTTATAAGAAATCTTACTTTAAAAAGATTATTAATCACATTTCTTATTATACAACAATTTCGATGTGTATGATAGGGTATAAATAGATTTCCTTCAGAAACTGTGACCATCTTGTCTAAAACCATGTTCCCTTGTTTATTTTTTCTAAACCTACATTATAATAAAACATAGATTGCTTCCAAGAAATTTGCTTGTAGATGATAATGGAGTGAATATTATTGAAAAAGTCATTAGCCTTCTTAAGTATTTTCATATTCCTTTTAACAGCATGTTCCGAAGATATCATTACAAGCGATAATGCTTCAGATAATGCTATCCCTGTAACAACAGAAACGGTAGAGAAGACCACCTTCAAAAAAACGATCGAGCTAGTCGGGAAAACGGTACCTTCCCAGCAAGTCCCAGTAACCTCATCCCTTCCTTCTCCAGTTAAGGAAATACATATAAAAGAAGGAGAAACGGTACAGTCAGGAGATCTGCTTTTTACACTGGAGGACCAACAACTTCAACAACAGCTTGAACAAGCACAATCAGCCGTATCAGCTCTGGAACGGTCCAGGAATCAGCTTAATACTGCAATTAACCAACAAAGAGCAACTCAGACCCGCTTAAATACCGTCATTGATGAAACGATTAACCAATTGGAAGAAATTCCATTGCCTGAACAAGCCGAAACAAACGATACCACAGCAACCATCACAGAAACACTTGAACAACTAAAAGGACTGGCATCTTCAAGCACATCTCTTACCTCCTCTACCCTACCGCTCATCAATGGGCAGCTTGAGCAAGCAAGGAGAGGTGTGAAAGAAGCAGAACAGGCATTGCAGGCAACGAAAGTAACATCACCGATCGATGGGACAGTCGACCAGGTGAGTGCGCAAGTCGGAGTACCTGCTATCCCTTCTTCACCTCTAGCGGTTGTTTCCAGCAAACAGGACTTGAAAGCCGTATTCAGTGCAAACAAGTTTCAAGTTCAAGAAGTAACTGAGGGAATGCCGGTAAAACTAGGTTTCGAAGAAGTTTCTGATACGATCAACGGAACCATCGGAACAGTATCATCCGAGCCGAACTCGGAAACAAATACGTATACAGTTACGGTCGAGTTGCCTAAAACCCAAGAAAACATCAAATCAGGGACGATAGCAACTGCAATGATCGATACTGAAATTAAAAAAAATGCCCTTACGATCCCTAATCAAGCAATCCTATATGAACAGAACAAACCATTTGTCTTTGTTGTACAGGATGAGCGTGCGATCAAGCGAGAAATCGAACTGGCAGCAGAGGGCAAACGTACGAGCAATGTCAGTAAAGGTTTAGCTGACGGCGACGTTGTAGTCACTGATGGAAAATATCAATTGATAAACCGTTCGAAAATCAGTATAAAAAAGTGAGTGGACCTGATGAAAATAACCGAACTTTCCGTGTTTCGACCGATCGCCATGGGAATGGTCATTTTATTCATGCTTATCATCGGGGCAGTAAGTGTACGGAATACACCGGTCGATCTTTTCCCTGACCTTACCTTCCCCGTTGCTGCAGTTACGGTTACATATGAAGGGGCGAGTCCTGAAGAAGTGGAGAAACTCCTCTCCCAACCCATTGAAAATATCATGGGGACGATCCCTAATGTAGAAAGTGTTTCTTCTGTTTCAAGGACAGGCGGGGCACTTATTATTGTGTCTTACAATTGGGGTACAGACATGGATTTTGCTGCTTTAAAAATGCGCGAGCAGTTGGACGCTTTGCGTGAACAGCTGCCAAACGACGTTCCGCAACCAAGGGTCTTACGCTTCAATCCTAACGACCTTCCTATCGTACGATTAGGGATACAGGCTCCTGAAGGAGATCTGGTTGCAGCAAAAAAGCTCGTTGAAAATGAAATCAAACCTGTACTGGATTCCATAGATGGGGTCGCCTCTGTGACTATTGAAGGTGGTACTGAAAAAGTCGTCAATTTAGCTGTCGACCCCGAAAATTTGAATGATTTCGGTATCACCATCAACCAGCTCAGACAGATTCTGGCTGGAGAAAATGTGACATTACCGAGTGGGGAAATCAGTGACAAAGGATTGAAATACCCGTTACGTGTTGTAGGTGAGTTCGATTCGATCACGGACTTGAAACAACTTCCGATTCCGACCAAAAGCGGAGTGGTTGCACTTGAGCAGCTTGTTGAAATTGAAGAAACGATAGCGGATGCTGATCAGATCAGCTATATGAACGGTGAACCTAGCATCGGGATATCCATCCTTAAGCAATCAGGGGAGAATACAGTCACAGTCGCCAATAGTGTTGAGAAGAAGTTGGACGAGCTTTCGTTGACTGAAGATGTAGAGGTTGAAACGATCTTCAACCAGGCGAAATTCATCAAGCAGTCGATCAAAGCCGTTCTCATCAATATGGTCATCGGTAGTTTACTTGCTGCAGGGATTCTTTATCTTTTCTTAAGGAATATTCGCAGTACGTTGATCGTTGGATTCTCCATTCCGATTTCCGTGATGACAGCTTTCATTTTCATGTATTTTTCCGGGCAAACACTGAACCTTTTGACATTAGGCGGGTTAGCGCTCGGTGTCGGGATGATCGTCGATAACTCCATCGTCATTTTAGAAAGTATATACAGGCTCCGTGAAAAAGGCGTTCCATTAAAAGAAGCCGCCATCACCGGGACAAAAGAAGTTGGGGGTGCTGTCATCGCGTCCACCTTGACGACAGTTGTCGTCTTCCTTCCGATCATTTTTGTGGATGGATTAGCCGCCCAGCTTTTCAAACCATTGGCACTCAGTGTCAGCTATGCCCTGGTTGCTTCTCTGATAACGTCATTGATCATCGTTCCTTTACTATCATCAAACTTGTTGACAAGGAAGCACAAGCTGCATCCCCAAAATGGAAAGTTTCTGAACATCCGAAGGCGTTATGTCTATTTATTGAGAAAAGCCCTTCGATATCCGAAAAGGGTAATTATAGGAACATTTGTCCTGTTATTGATCTCATTATCGGCGATTCCTTTCATAGGAACAGAGTTTTTACCCGCACAAGATCAAAGCTATGTGAACATTGAAGTAGAACTGCCTCCTGGAAGTGATACGGATACAACCTATCGGACTACCGAAACCATAAATGAAAGATTAGATGATATTCAAGATATCGATCTCTACTATGTAACAATCGGAGGCTCGAACGACTTCTCCATCCAGGCAGGATCCAATAGTAATACAGCGATGTATAGCATTTTACTGAAGCCTGTTTCAGAACGTGGGCGTTCGGATGTACAAGTAGCGGAAGCAATCCGCACGAAAGTTGATAAAATTAAAGATGCTGATATTTCGGTTCAAGCTAGTGATGCTGGCTTTTCGGAATCACCTGTGTCTCTGGAAGTGTCTGGACCGGATCTAGGAACGCTTGAAACCATTTCTGAAAATATAAAAGAAGAAATCAGTAAAGTAGATGGAATCCGGGAAATCGAGTCCAATTATGAAACCGGTAATCCACAACTTGAGATTGAGGTAGACCGTACGAAAGCGTCTAGTTTCGGCCTGACGAGCGCTCAAGTGTCACAAGCGGTTGAGAATGCAACAAAAGGAAGGGTTGCGACAGTATTCAATCGCAGTGGGGATCAGGTCGATGTCAGGGTACAGGTCGATCCAGCAGAGCTTGAAGATGTTAAGGACCTTGAACATTTACAAATCGAGTCACCTGCCGGGGAATTGGTAACTTTGAAATCGATTGCTGAAATCAAGCAAGGGACAGGACCTAGCCAGATCAATCGGACTGATCGCTTACGGGAAATCCGTGTCACTGCTTCTATACTGGATCGAGATTTAGGAAATGTCATTGATGATGTAAAAAAACAATTAAAAGAAAACGTATCATTGCCATCCGGTTATGAAATTTCTTTCGGTGGCCAAAACCAACAAATGAAAGATGCTTTCTTTAAGCTGACCGGCGCACTAGCTCTTGCTGTTGTCTTGATATATATGGTGATGGCAGGTCAATTCGAATCCTTTTCCTATCCATTCATCATCATGTTTTCCATACCTCTTACTGCAATTGGAATCCTGCTTGGTTTGTTAATCACAAGGCAACCCTTTGGCGTAGGATCATTAGTCGGCATTTTGATCCTGACTGGTATAATCGTGAACAACGCAATTGTCCTTGTAGACTATATCAACCAACTAAAAAAGAGAGGACTTTCTACTGCAAGGTCGATCGTAAAAGCCGGGGAGGCTCGTCTTAGACCGATCATGATGACCGCATTGACCACAATTCTCGGGTTGGTTCCGCTTATGGTAGGAATCGGCGAAGGAACAGAAATCCAACAACCGATGGCAATCGTTATCGTATTCGGTCTTCTGTTCGGAACAATGATCAGTTTAATATTCATTCCAGTCATATATAACCAATTTGACAGGATAAAGGAAAAAAGGCGTTTAAAGAAGGCTAAATCAAAAGATATGCCTTCAATATAGACCAGTAGAAAGGGGCTTAGTCATAAGTGTCGCACACTCATGACTAAGCCCCCTATTATCCTTTGTGTAGATAGAAACTAAGCTGTGTATCTCTTTGACTGTGCTGCACCTTTTGTAGGCTTTGGTGCCCAGCCAGGCAGCTTATTTTTAAGAAGGTCTTTGATCCATTCACGTTTCTTCTTATTCTTTGTACGGCGTTTCATGTATCTCACCGTCCTTTCATCCACTCACTCTTCAAATGTGAGTACTTCATCTACATCCTGATAGGCTTTCCCGTATAACTCTACATCCTTGTAGGTATGAATTTTTTCATACATTTTTTTCATGCTTTCATAAACCATTTCTTCTGATTCATTTTCAGGAGCCCAGAAAAGAATTTCCATTTCATTAATTTCATTTGTAGCGAGTGAACGGCGTCGGTACCCGATCGATTTTGCATGGACAAATCCTTCACGTTTATAAAAACGCTGTCTCTTTTCTGTATCTGTATCTTCATAGTCAACAGGTTCCACTTCCAAAATGATCGGTTTCCCCTTTTTCTTCAGCTTTTCTAAGATTTTGTGGCCGATCCCTTGTCCCCGTGCCGCTCCAGACACAAAAATATAGTCGATGAAAATAAAATCTTCGAACTCGGCATACATAAGAATGTGATGTTTTCCCTCATCCTTATGATAAACATCGCCTTTCTCCTTCAATAAAAGCTCCATGTGCTTCTTTGACTTCATTTCTGCTACAGGAAAATATTCATTCAGTTTTTCATACCAATTCATTGATCTACCCTTTCCATTTTGATTCTTCAATTCCATTATAACATAACCTCCATTTGGCTCGAAATTTGATTTTATTATGAAAAAGCAACGGGCAGCCCATTTGTATCAACTGAAAACGATTTAAGTTATAATAAGATATGTATGGAGAGAGGTTGTTTTTTTATCGTTAACGTTTCCCCTCTTCCATTGCCTTCAAACTTCTTTTACAATAGTAGTATTAGAAAATAGTGGATGTTACATACAAGGAGGTTAAGCAGATGCAGTTTTTTATCGATCTCTTATTACTTGGTATATTTGTCATCGGACTGACTGCTTTTATGGGAATCATCACACACGGTGCCGCGTCAAAACTATTTGGCAGAGGAAAATCGAAATTTTTCTTGAATAAAAGCAAAGATACCCAAACAGGTTGGCGTAAAGTACAAAGAAGAACCTGAGGAAAATCGTATGCGGCTTATGGTTGGACCATTATTCGAAAGAAAATACCCAAAAGGATGTCAAATTCCTTTTGGGTATTTAGTCTTATGGTGTATAGTCCACATTTGGAGTGTAGGTGTTGCCTGCATCCCATAATAAGAACTCATTAATCCCATTTTCATTCAGTGCTCGAATCTGCGCTTCCACTTCAGCTTTACCATAATTCTTGTAATTTCCTTTGCCCAAATAAGATGCAGTAAAATCTTGTATCCATGGTCTTGAAATTGGCGGATTTTCTAGTTCACCCAATTTCTTATTCTCCATCTTCGCATATTCGGTAACGAGGCGATATGGCTCCAAATCAGGCTTTGCGATGCCAAAATAAGAAGTCCAGTGACTTGGGTAGATCATAGATGAAATGACATCTACATGGCTCGAAATTTTGGTGAAATTCTGGCCGATTCCCGGAGCTTCAGGTAAAGTAGCAGTGTAGCCGAAAATATCTACTGAAACTTTTACGCCATATGGTTCAAGCTGTTTTTTTGCATACTCGACGAATTCTGTTACGGCTGTTACACGCTTTTGGACACCATCACCTTCAAGGTCGGCAAAATCTCCCTGGCTATACGTCAATGTCTTATCTCGCTTTTCAAAGCCCTCTGGGAAACGCACATAATCGAACTGGATTTCCTGGAATCCTAACTTCGCAGCCTCGATGGCTACCTGGACATTGTAATCCCATACTTCTTTCCTGAATGGATTAACAAATGCCTCTCCACGGCCATTTTTCCAGACAGCTCCACCATTTTTAAACGACAATTCCGGTTTCTGTTTTGCAAGAATGGAATCTTTGAACACGACTACACGTGCAATCGGATAGATTTGATGCTCTTCAAGTGTTTCCAGCATTTTTCTTGGGTCTTTTATAAACGGTTGACCAGCAGAATGTAATGGGGAATCCTCTTCTGGTATGTATGTGATATACCCATTGTCATCCTTAATATCAATTACCATTGCATTCAATTCAGTATCATCCAGCATGGAGACCAAATTCTCGAATCTGCTTCCTCCAGCAGAATGACCTGTCACATAAATGCCTCTTACTGCATCTGGATATTGGAATGTCAAACCTGAATCGTAAACGAACCTTGGCAGTTGTTCTGGAAGTTCCCTTTTCATTACATGTGTTTCAATTCCTTTATGAAACCCTACTTCGATGTCCTGTGTTTCGTCTGCCATCTCCCAAGATGGAAACGACAAAAGAAAGACTGACATGAATACCTTCAGCATCCCCATTGTTTTGTTCCTCCCCCTTCTTTCTCTTTACAAATACTATTATAGGAAACCAATCATTTCATGAAAAGTAACTTTCGACATAAATTTCATCATTTTCCCAAACTAAGGATAATACCTTAAATAAGGGAAATGATTGAACATTTTTTCGCTTGAATCCGAGGCTGAGACATGCTATATTTGAATGCAATATACTAAAAAAGGAGGAATTCCCATGCATCAACCATCATTACTTGAAATATTCAAACATCCTAAAACCCAAAAATACTTACAACGATCCGGAGTTGTGCATGCCATTGCCTCCAGTTTTCATGCCTATAAGCTATCCTCACAATATGGTGTGGATCCCATTCTTGCTTGTAAGGCAGCACTATTACACGACATCGGCCATTACACATGGTATAGAGATGGAAAGTGGGATTATGAACAGTATAAAGCAAATGATATCCACGCGATAAAAGGCGCAGAAAGAGCACATAAACTGCTCATTGAACTCGGAGAGGAACGGGAACATGCAAAAGCGATTTCCTTAGCTATCCTCCTGCATACTGATTCATATTTACCTGGAGGACAGTTGGAACTGAATCCATTGCAAAAAGTTGTCAGGTTAGCTGATGAGGCTGATGAAGAACCAGAAGGTCTCCATCATTATAGGGAAATTTCATATGATAAGGCGATTGAATTGATAAAAAAGCTAGACTCTATGCTTGAAGGTAAAGAAATGCCTAATCCACTTCAACAAACAAGCTGAACATTCAATCAAGAATGCATTCGATCAAGTGACCATTCGATTCCAATCGGATGCATCCCAACTCATCCCTCAGCTCCATCAGCTGATCCCTCTCATACATACCATCCATATTTAAGACTAATCGTTGAAAGCCTAAATACTTCGCCCTTTTTACCGCAAAGTCCATTAACTTCTTATGGAACCTTTCAGAATATGAGAGTTCTGCAATATACAGACACGTAACTTCTAATTGTTCTCCTTCAATGTACGTCAACCATAAAAAACCTATCTCTACATCATCATTTGAAAATACAAATGCTTCTTCATTCTCTTTCATTTCGATAGGTGGTTTAACCAAATAATTTGATAAAGAATCTGGGAGTTTCCCACTCTCATGTATGAATTTCAGGATTTCACGATCTGTTTCAGGATCAAACTGATAATAAATCACCGCGTATCCTCCTCGTTCATATATACGATTTCCCATTATGTATTATACGCTGCTCTACTTATTTCCTTCCTATTGGTATCTTTATACTTCAGTATTGCACGGAAATCGGGAATACTTTTTGTTCAACAAAAGAATCAAAAGCACTGAGGGAAAGGAGCCGTCATGTTTTCCATGAAAAACTCTTTTCCAATACAGTGCCTTTGGCGATTAAAACTTTATGATCCCGATCGAATTTTCACTGGCATAAGTCCCAATGACGCTTCCAAGTTTGATACATCGGATTTTTTTAAAGCTATCCAAGGAGAACTGCTCTTTAAGCGTCTCGATGACAACCTGTTTAGAAGGATAGCTATGTACAATCCATAATTCTTCGTGATCTTCTCTCCAATCTTGGATCATTTCAGCTAATTTTTTGATCCCTCTCTTTTTCCCACGGAAATTCTCCAGTGTCTCAACTGCACCTTCTTGTATTTTAAGAAGTGGTTTGATATTCAGAAAGTTAGCGACTTTTCCTTGTAATGTAGAAATCCTGCCGCCTTTTCTCAAATTTTCCAACGTTTCAAGTAAGATGATCCCTGTAATATCTTTCTTTCGTTCTTCAACTTTTTGATACACTTCCTCGACTGTAAGGCCATCCTGAATCAGTTGATCAGCGAGTTCCAACAAATGAATGACTCCGGCAGAAACCGTCTCTGTATCAATTAAATAGAGCTTACCTTGATCATCTTCATTGAACATTTCCTTTGCTACATTCGCACTTTGGAACGTACCACTCAAATTACTCGCAATTCCGAGATAAATGACAGAATATCCTTTTGCAAGTAAATTTTTGAATGTATCATAAAATTTCTGCGGTGCTGGTTGGCTTGTTTTAGGGAGCTCTTTCGAATGACGCATTTTTTCATAGAATTCTTCGTGGGTAATGGTTGTGCCATCCAAATAAGTGTCTTCCCCTATGAAATTGACATTCAGCGGAACAACTTCGATAGGTGTAATGATTTCAATCATTTCTTCTTGGCCCAAATAATCGCTCGCACTGTCGACAACTAAAGCAATATTCATACTCTTTCCTCATTTCCTCTGTTACTACGCAAAGTTTCTCTTTCCATCGTATTGGGTTTTTAAACAAATTACAACTACTTTTTAGATTAAAAACAATTGGCTGTTTCCATAAACAAAGGTAAATAAAAACGACCTCCTTTTACAGAGATCGTTCTATCACTAGCTTAATTTTCTTTCAACTCTTCATCGTAAAGATGACATGCTACATAGTGACCTTCTCTTGCTTCCTGCCACTTCGGTGCCACTTTCGCACATACATCCATCGCATGAGGACATCTTGTACGGAAACGACAACCGCTTGGTGGAGATACAGGAGATGGTACATCACCTTCAAGGATGATACGTTCACGGCTACGTTCAAGTTCCGGATCTGGAACAGGTATTGCTGATAAGAGTGCTTGTGTATAAGGATGCAATGGTTCATTGTAGAGCGTATCACTTTCTGTAAGCTCAACAAGGTTACCAAGATACATAACCCCAACGCGGTCACTGATATGCTTAACCATTGAAAGGTCATGCGCAATGAACAGATATGTCAAACCGCGCTCCCGTTGCAGCTTTTGCAGAAGGTTGACTACCTGAGCCTGAATTGATACATCCAATGCTGAGATAGGCTCGTCAGCAATGATGAAATCAGGATCCACTGCCAGTGCACGGGCAATCCCGATACGTTGACGCTGACCCCCACTGAATTCGTGAGGATAACGGTTTGCATGCTCTTTATTCAAACCAACTGTTTCAAGAAGTTCATGAACACGTTGCAATCTTTCTTCCTTCGTTTTTGCAAGACCATGGATATCAATGCCCTCTGCAATGATATCTTTAACGGTCATTCGCGGGTTCAATGATGCGTATGGATCCTGGAAAATCATCTGCATCTTGCGGTTGAACTCTTTCAACTTCGCTTTATTTTTCTTCCCATGGACATCCTCACCGTTAAACGTGACAGACCCGTCTGTTGCCCCGTATAAGCGGATGATCGTTCTTCCAGTTGTAGATTTCCCGCAACCGGATTCACCAACAAGACCTAATGTTTCACCTTTATAAATATCGAATGAAACATCATCTACCGCTTTCAACATTTGTCCTTTGCCCATGTTGAAATATTTCTTAAGGTTTTTTACTTCTACTAATTTCTCTCTAGTTGCCATTATCTTGCACCTCCAACAGATGCTTCTACTGGCTTCTCAACTTTAGGTGCCCTTTCATCCAATAACCAGCAAGCTGCTTTATGAGATCCGGAAACTTCAGTATGATCCGGCATATGGTCGACACATACTTTCATCGCATGTGGACACCGTGCTGCGAAAGGACAACCTTTCGGTGGATCACTCAAGTCTGGTGGAGATCCAGGTATCGCGATCAGATCTGTATCAGATGCACCCAGTTTCGGCATAGAAGCCAACAATCCCCAAGTATAAGGATGTTTCGGTTTATAGAAAATTTCATCAACCGTTCCTGTTTCAACAATTTGACCACCATACATGACAGCTACCCGTTGAGCTGCATTCGCAACCACACCCAAATCATGTGTGATCAGGATGATGGCCGTACCCGTTTTATCTTGCAAATCTTTCATCAGCTCAAGGATTTGAGCCTGTATCGTCACATCCAATGCAGTTGTCGGCTCGTCCGCAATCAAAATCTTCGGATTACAAGCAAGCGCAATCGCGATAACCACACGTTGTCTCATCCCACCGGAAAATTGGTGAGGATATTGCTTCAATCGTGCTTCAGCATTCGGAATCCCAACCAATTTCAATAGTTCAATGGCACGTGCTGTAGCTTGTGACTTCGACATCTTCTGATGGATGCGCAGTCCTTCCATGATTTGCTTTCCAACAGTCATTGTCGGATTCAATGAAGTCATTGGATCCTGGAAAATCATTGATATTTCTGATCCTCTTACTTGTTGCATTTGACGTTCAGAGTATTTTGCCAAATCCTTCCCCTGGAAGAGAATTTGTCCTTCTGTTATTCGACCAGGCGGGTTAGGGATCAATCGCATAATACTTTTGGAAGTAACGGATTTACCTGAACCTGATTCACCAACGATCGCCAGGGTTTCTCCTTTATTCAGTTTTATATCGACACCGCGCACGGCCTGTACTTCCCCTGCAAAAGTGTCGAAGGATACGTGTAAGTTCTTAACTTCTAAAATGTGTTCCATCCTCTTCACCCACCTTCTACTATTCTCTCATTTTCGGATCTAACGCATCACGTAAACCATCGGCTACCACATTGAATGCGATCATGATCAGACTGATGATGATCGACGGATAAATCATCATATGCGGGAAGATCTGCATGTTACGATAACCTTCTTCAATCAAAGTCCCTAGTGAAGCGATTGGTGGTTGTAACCCTAATCCGATAAAGCTTAAGAATGCCTCGAAGAATATGGCAGCCGGGATGGTAAACATCGTATTGATGATGATTACGCCCATGACGTTCGGTATCAAGTGTTTCGTTATGATTTTGTTATCTGATGATCCGAGCGTTCTTGATGCCAATACGAATTCTTGTCCTTTCAACTTCAAAATCTGCCCACGTACGATCCTGGACATCCCGATCCATCCTGTTATCGTCAAGGCGACGGTGATCGATATGATCCCTGGGTCCAGTACGAGTATCATCAAAATAACAACGACCAAGTTAGGGATACCGACTAGTATCTCAACAATACGTTGAAGTACATTATCAACACGGCCACCGTAATATGCTGATATTCCACCATAAGCTACACCGATCACCATATCGATTGCTGCAGCCAATAAAGCGATATATAATGAGATCCGAGTCCCTTGCCAAACACGGGTCCAAAGGTCACGTCCCAGTCCATCCGTTCCGAACCAGAAATATGTTCCTTCTTCCAGACCTTTCATTTCGTACATATCGTTGCCCATATCATCCGTGCCATCCATTATTCCCAGTTTCTCAATCACCGGAACTTTAGCTGGTAGGTTTGCACGCGTTAATTTTTGTTCTGAGAATGAATACTCATTCATATAGGGTCCAAATACCGCAAGTATTGTCAATACCAATAAGATGATACAACCGACAATAGCTGATTTATTTTTTCTAAGTCTAATCCATGCATCCTGCCAAAAGCTCAGACCTGGTCCAGCAATTTTTTCACTTTTATGACTGTCGATTTGAGCAGGTTGGAAAAGTTCATCATTTACGTAGTTTTCTCGTTTGCTCATTAGTCTTTCCCTCCTGCTATACGGATTCTTGGATCTATGATTCCATACAGGATATCGACGATCAAAATAACTAAAATTAAGAAGAATGAATAAAATAACGTAGTACCCATGATTACAGGATAATCATTGGTTTGGATTGAACGGACAAATTGTTCTCCAAGTCCTGGAACGGAGAAGATCCTCTCAATAACCAACGTACCTGTCATCAATCCAATGGCCAAAGGCCCTAAAATTGTGATCAGAGGAATTAATGCGTTTCGAATTCCATGTTTAAAGACCACAGAAAACCCACTTACACCCTTTGCTCTTGCAGTTGTAATGTAGTCTTGTCCCAAAACTTCCAGCAGTTCAGTACGTGTGAAACGAGCAGAAACTGCAACAACAAAAACTGCCAATGCTGCTGTAGGCATTACGGTATGTTCCCATCCACCCCAAAATGCGACTGGGAACCATTGCAGTTTGACCCCGATATAATATTGCATCAAGGCAGCAAATACAAAACTAGGGATTGATATTCCGATTACCGCTACGATCGTCGCAAGATAGTCCCAAATCGTGTTATAACGTATTGCAGACAGAATACCTAGTAATATACCGAAAATAGCCCCAAAAATGATTGCTTGAGTACCAAGTGTTGCAGATGGACCGATTCTGTCCATGATCAAACCTGTGACACCTCTACCATCAAATTGAAAAGAAACACCTAAATCTCCGGTAACGACATTAGCCATATATTTAACATATTGAATAGGGATTGGATCATTAAGTCCATATTTTTCAAGTATAATCGCTTCTTGCTCAGCCGTTAATTTCGCCGCGTTACTTAAGGGTGTACCCGGCATGATCTTCATTAAGAAGAAAGTGGCTGAAGCAATGAGGAACAGGGTGATGAACATATAGATCAATCGTTTTGTAATATACCCTTTCATCCTCTTCCACCTCCATGTATGCCTTTTTTTATCTATTGAAGAAGTTCAATATTACTTTTGTTATTTTCAAAAAACAATCCGATAACAGGGAAAAAGAGAGTATACGTCATTCAGGCGACATATACTCTCCTGATACTCTCCCTCTACTGACTAAACTTTAGTGCTGAACTTACTTTTCGATGTAAGCCCACTTATAGCTGTAGTCAGGCCCAAATGAGTTTTGGTAAACGTTCTTCACGTAAGGCTTCCAAAGTTGAGCACGAGCACGTTGGTAAAGAGGTGCAAGTACTGCTTCTTCTTCGATCAAGAGCTTTTCTGCTTCCAGCATTGCTTCAAAACGCTTTGCAGGTTCAGAAGTCAATGTAGTCTTAGCGTCTTTAACAAGCTTGTCGTATTTCTCATTAGAGAATCCAGTCTTGTTATGTCCGCCGTCAGTTACCCACATGTCGATGAAAGTCATTGCATCAGCATAGTCAGGTCCCCAACCAGAATTTTGGAGCTCATATTCCATGTTATCATCAAGATCCAAACGCTGTTGGAATGGAACACTCTTAAGATTGATTGTCAATCCAGGAAGGTTCGTTTCAAGCTGGTTCTTGAGGTATTCGTCCATTTTCTTAGCTACTTCAGAATCTCCACCAAGGATTTCTAAAGTGACTTCTTCTTTACCTAATTCTTCTAAACCTTTTTCCCAATGTTCTTTTGCAACTTCTGGATCAGATTTGATAAGATCTCCGTTGATTTCACGGAAGTCTTCACCTGTTTCAGGGTGAGTTACAAATCCTTTTGGAACGAAATAGTTAGCTGCAAGAGAGCCGTTGTTCAAGATGACGTTAACAAGGTCTTCCTTGTTGACTGCTGCTTGAATCGCTTTCCGAATGTGAACATTCGCTAAAATTTCGTTTTCCTGGTTCATCTTCAGGTAGAACATGACAGGCTCTTCGAATGTCTTGTAGTCTTCATGCTCTTTATACTTGTTAACGTATTCAGAAGACAGACCTACACGGTCGATCTTTCCAGTTTCGTAAAGGTTAACCCCAGTAGAAGTTTCCTTAACGACTTTAACGTTGATTTCATCTAATTTTACAGTTTCAGCATCCCAGTAATCAGGATTTTTCTTAAGTACCCAACCTTCTTCATGTTTCCAATCAGTAAGGGTGAAAGGCCCGTTGTAGATAAGGTTCTCATCTTCAAGCGCATACTGATCGCCTTGTCCTTCAACGTACTCTTCGTTTTGTGGCAAGAATGTTGCAAACGTAGTCAAGCTGATGAAGTATGGTACTGGCTGCTCAAGCTCAACCTTTAATGTTTTTTCATCTACTGCTTCAACGCCAAGCTCTTCTGGTTTCATATCGCCAGCCATGATAGCGTTAGCATTCTTAAGGTCGCCCATGATGAAGTTGTATTGAGATCCAGTGTCAGGATTTACAGCTTTTCTCCAAGCATAAACGAAATCGTCAGCTGTTACTGGAGTTCCATTTGACCATTGTGCGTCACGAAGGTGGAACGTGTAAGTCTTCTCATCTTCACTTACTTCATGCTTTTCTGCCATACCTTCTACAGGCTCCATGTTTTCTCCAAGACGGTAAAGACCTTCCATAGTCTCAGCCATAACTTGGAACGCTACAGCATCAGTTCCCATTACAGAGTCCATTGTCGGGATCTCTGCGCTTTCAAGTATATTCAATACTTGAGGTACATCCGTATTTCCGCCATCTTTTCCATCATTGCCGCTGTTGCCGTCGGAAGACTCCCCATCATTTCCTCCGCCGCCGCTACATGCAGCTAGGAACATGCTCAACACTAGAGTCAGTGTTAAAAGCAATGACCACTTTGACTTTCTCATGTCTTAATGACCTCCCCTAAATATTGGTGAAATTTTGAAAACGCATTCCTTATGAAATGTCAGATTTTTTAAGGAATTCCGTTCACATTTTGTATTATACAAGTTTTCACAAAATTTTGCATGCACTTTTTTAATATATTTTACAAAAAACCTTTGTTCATTACGGTTTCATAACAATAATCAGGACTTTATGCCTACTTTAAATTTTGGCAATTGTAAGTAGTTCGTGCTTAAAAATTGAAAATATTGTATAAAGAATATACTGAAGTATTGATTTAAAAGGATTTAACGGTATAAAGGATGAATGACTCATTCAATTGTCATTCATTTTCTAATATTTTGACATATTACACCTCGTTTAACTATGTAAAGATATTGCTTCTATAATCTCTTATCGTGTATCATCGATATGAGGTGACAGGATGCAATTGATTAAACGCTCATCATATCTTTTAGCGATTTTACTGATTATCGGTTTTGGACTCGCATTTTTTTACTACGATAAGATTACAGTTGTTACGTTCATCAACTCCGTTTTCTTAGTTTCAATGCTTTATATCATGGTCGGCGGACTGATGTTTGTTACAAGAGGCGGGTTCTTCGATGCTTTCACACACAGCTTCAGAAGACTTATGAAGAAAGGTACCAGGATGGGAGAAATCATGGATGACGTCGAGAATATGCACCTGCCGTCAGAAGCGTTTGAATATACTTATTCAGATCCTTTACTGATTACTGGTCTGATCGGATTTTTGACCACAGTGTTGATCTCCTTCAATATTTGATGTTGCAATTCAAAAACGAATTGGATATACTATCGATAATTCAATCAATCGATCATTAACCTATGTGATGAGGAAGAAAAGTACACTTCATCCCCCCTTTCGAAGAGAGTCTGTGGCTGGTGGGAACAGATAAGGGCATGAGTGGAATGGGCTTCTGAGCATTCAAACCGAAACACCTGTTGTGGAGTAGGCTTTGACGTATAGTCCCTGCGTTATCCTGGACACTCTGTAAAAACAGCTTTTGCTTGTACGCAGAGAACTGAGAGATTCTTATGAATAAAACTGGGTGGCAACGCGGTGCAATCGTCCCATAATGGACGGTTGTGTCGCGTTTTTTATTTTCGTTATTCATTTAAGGAGTGATTTTTATGGCAACCATTTTTTCAGGTGTACAGCCGACCGGATTTCCTACCCTGGGAAATTACCTCGGTGCATTGAAGCACTTTGTAACGTACCAGGAAGAAAACAACTGTTATTTCTGTGTAGTGAACCAGCACGCGATCACTGTCCCGCAAGATAAACTGGAGTTAAGGGATAATACCAGGAAATTAGCTGCATTATATCTTGCAATCGGAATTGATCCAGAGAAGTCGACGGTTTTCATCCAATCCGAAGTACCCGCCCACACCAAGATGGCATGGATCATGCAATGTATCTCTTATATCGGCGAGCTTGAAAGGATGACGCAATTCAAGGATAAATCTCAAAATCGTGTCGCTGTATCTTCTGGACTTCTCACCTATCCCCCATTGATGGCAGCGGACATTCTATTGTACGGGACCAATATCGTACCTGTCGGGGATGATCAGAAGCAACATCTTGAATTGACGAGGGATTTGGCTGAGCGATTCAACAAACAGTATAATGACATTTTTCCAATTCCTGAAATCCATATCCCGAAACTCGGGGCTCGTATCATGGATCTTGGTGAACCAACGAAAAAAATGAGCAAGTCTGGTGAAAACCCGAATGGATATATTTCAATGCTCGATGATGAGAAAACCATCCGTAAAAAAATCAAGCGTGCGACTACTGATTCTGAGGCGAAAGTCAAGTTCGACAAAGAGAATAAGCCGGGCGTCGCCAACCTTCTCACCATCTATTCACTTTGCTCAGGCAAGTCGATTGAAGAATTAGAAGCTCAATATGAAGGGAAAGGGTATGGCGACTTTAAAGAAGGTGTGGCCGATGCAGTCATATCCCGACTTAAACCGATCCAAGAGCGGTATTATGAATTGTTGGAATCTGAAGAACTCGATGACATCCTTGATCGTGGTGCAGAGAAAGCTGAATCGGTAGCAAACAAAATGCTCGCAAAAACTGAAAGGGCAATGGGATTGGAACGTAAAAGGAAAAAGAAGTAAGAAAAAAGGATGATCGGCAGGGTCATCCTTTTTTCTTATTGTTCGCTCATTGCTTCGATCTTTTTTTGCGGGTTACTTTTGCTTATATGTGAACCTGACGCAAGTCATCAGATTCCCATCCCTCGGTTCTTCAATCAGTATGTCCACCTGGTAAAAACATACATACCATCACAGTTTCCATTCCGATCCTCCTTAGAGAGCTTGACCGTATGAGACACTTCGGATTCCTCGATCTCCTTTCTGATATGCTATCCTTTCGGGCTTTTGAACGTTACATCATAACCCTATAACTCCATTTATTTTCTGCCATGCAAATGGTTAAAGGAGCTAATTTTGGTCAGCTCCTCAATCAATTCACATGTGTACCTTTTTCCAATTCCCATATTTTCTCGAAATAAGGTTGTCCTTTGATCAACCGTTCACAAATCGACTGATGCTTAGGTGTCCAACCCTGACACACTTCGAGGTATAATGCCCTCCAGGCTTCATCAAAACTCATCATCTGTATGTCGCTGTATTTTTCCGGTATCCATTCTGTGTACCAATACCTTGCTTCAGCAGTATTCCCGCTCGTATACATCTGATCAAGTGCCATGAATAACAGTTGTTTCAGCTGTCGTTCACGGCGTGTCAGTCCTTTCATGTCCTTTGGGTCGGGTGAAAGGATATGATATTCCTTTTTCTGTTCGCTGGTTACATTGAAGGAATAAAGCTTCGGATCCAATTCTTCTGCCATTTCATAAACCAATTGTTCCTGGCGTGGTATCATCCTGCTTTTACGGATTGGAATCTTATATCCCATCGTATCGATCACAAGGCATCTGTTTCCGTCTGTCGCAATCATGCAGTATTCGATTTGCTCTCTCTGATTGTTTTTACGGATGTAGCTTTTGTTCTTCACTTCGCTCAGCAGTTCACCTGGTAATTCACTCAGGTCATTTTCTATGTAGTTTAAAAGAAGTGATTCCATCTTGATGATCGGTACTTGATCCAACAGCTCGATGAAGTCCTCTTTTCTCCATTCATGGAACTCACAAACATTATAGCCATTCTCTTCACCTTCGAACCAGTTGACCCATACGTCTCTTAAATACAACATGTATACCCCTCACTTTACAGGATTTACTGTTTTGTTAGAATCAGTATAGTCAGAGGGCCGAAAAATTATTCGAGAATCGGGTTTTTTTTAGTCGACAATTGTACCTTTTCGTCACCTCTCATCGTCTCGGTTATTCTGGGAAGGCAAATAAATACTTCCCCAAACCAAGATTAGACCTAAAATGAAAAGTATGGATTCTACACGTGTCAAAATAAAGTAAAAATAGTTAACGAAGCCATGGCCTGTCGTGATCAAGTTTAGAAAGGCGATCAAACTGACGCCTCCTGATACAGCAAAGCTGAACCCGAGCAATAATAAGAATAATCGAAAGATCAAAGCCCTCATCCCCCGTAAGAGTGCTTGTACAGACGTGTTTATTCACTATATGGGACATGTGGCCAGGTTATGACAACAATTCATTTTTCCCAAGTTTCTTCTATAATAATGTACGTAATAAGAAGTTAGTTTCAACTACAAACTTTTTCATAAAGAAAAGCGCAAACGCCCTGATCAGCCACGAAGGTCACAGGAGGCCCGACGAGGAGGCTCGAGCAAACAAAGTTCGGTTCTGCGTGGGCAACATCTTAAGTAGTACTTCAATGTGTCGACCGCCGCAGGAGGACTGAAGTGATCCAAGTGGTTAGGCGTAGACAAGACGGCTGATGAGAAAAATCCATTCTCATCAGCCTTTTTACAGGGGTAAGAAAGTATAGAAATTTTGTTTCGATGAAGTGCAATCGTATTAATTAATTAATTAATTAGTGAATCGTTTGAATAATAGCGCTACGTTATGCCCTCCAAAGCCTAATGAGTTACTCATGACTGCATTGACTTCGCCTTTTCTGGCTTCATTCGGTACATAATCCAGATCACATTCAGGGTCTGGCGTTTCATAATTGATCGTCGGTGGCATAATATTGTTTTCAATCGACTTAATGGAAAGGACCGCTTCCAGAGCACCTGCGGCACCCAGCAAATGACCCGTCATCGATTTGGTAGAACTGATCGCAAGCTTTTGTGCATGTTCACCGAATACCGACTTGATCGCCGTTGTTTCATATTTATCATTAAAGTCAGTACTTGTACCATGTGCGTTCAAGTAATCTACTTCATTCGGTGACATTCCTGCATCCTGCAAAGCAATATTCATCGCGCGGACGCCGCCTTCTCCACCAGGAGCCGGTTGAGTGATATGGTGGGCATCCCCGGTAGCCCCATATCCAACAATCTCACCATAAATTCTGGCTCCGCGTTTTTGGGCTGATTCCAACGATTCAAGAACAAGGATTCCAGCACCTTCACCCATTACAAACCCATCACGGTTGGCATCGAATGGACGACTGGCAGAAGAAGGATCCGGGTTAAAAGATAATGCTTTTGCTGATGAGAATCCAGCTAATGCCATGTTTGTGATCGGCGCTTCGGACCCTCCAGTAATCATGATATCTGCATCATCCCGCTGGATCGCCTTAAAGGCATCTCCGATCGAATTCGCTCCTGATGCACAGGCTGTCACGGTACATGAATTGATCCCTTTTGCACCTAGCATGATCGAAACTTGGCCTGAAGCCATATCCGGGATCATCATCGGTACGAAGAAAGGGCTGACACGACGCTGTCCCTTTTCCATAAAAATCTGGAATTGCTGTTCGTAAGTTTCCATACCGCCGATCCCTGAACCGATCCAAACACCTACTCTTGGCGCGATTTCCTCTGTGATTGTCAAATCAGCATCTTTTACAGCCATTTGGGTTGCTGCGATTGCGAACTGAGTGAATCGATCCATCTTACGTATATCTTTTTTATCCATGAATTTGGCAGGATCGAACTCAGTCGCTTCACCGGCAACTTTTGCAGGAAATTGATCTTTATCCCTTCTTGTCAGTTCCCCGATTCCTGACTTTCCATTGATGATATTCGTCCAGGTTGTCTCTGTATCATTACCGAGTGGAGAGACAGTACCGAGTCCTGTAATAACAACTCGTTTACTCATAGTCTAAATCAGCTCCTTAAAAACTATTTTCCCCATTTTAACGCAACTGCACCCCAGGTCAGCCCTCCACCAAAACCTACAAGTACAAGTACGTCTCCGTCTTTTACCTTTCCAGATTCCAGCGCTTCGACTAGCGCAATCGGAATTGAAGAAGATGATGTGTTCCCGTATTTCGCTACTGTCGAAGCCATTTTTTCTTGAGGTAAACCCAGACGCTCACGTGCCGCTTCCATAATTCGGATATTCGCCTGATGCGGGATCAGGAAATCTACGTCTTCTTTTTTCAGGCCAGCTTTTTCGACGACCTTCAATGATGATTCTGGCATTTGTCTGACAGCGAATTTAAATACTTCACGTCCATTCATGTATAAATGGTCACCGTTTTGGTATAGATATTTGGCTCCTGACCCATCAGACCCCATATCAAAGGATAAGATCCCTTTATCATCATCTACTGGTGCGATAACTGCCGCACCTGCACCGTCCCCAAATAATACTGCCGTATTCCGGTCTTCCCAATCCGTTATTTTGGACAGCTTTTCCACTCCGATGACAAGCACGTTTTTATAAGTATTTGTATCGATATATTGCTTTGCCGTTATCATACCATAAATGAAACCTGCACATGCAGCACTGATATCCATGGCAACCGCATTTACAGCTCCTAAGCGTTCTTGGATCAGGCAGGCAACAGACGGGAATCCATAATCACCGGTTACCGTCGCCACCAAAATCAAATCAATATCACCAGCGTCCAGTCCGGCATCTCTTAACGCTTCTTTCCCGGCCCTTTCTGCCATGTGGGATGTATCCATATCATTTTCAGCAATTCTTCTTTCTTCAATACCTGTTCTAGTACGAATCCATTCATCTGATGTATCGACCATTTTTTCAAGATCTGCATTGGTCATCACACGTTCCGGGACATATCTGCCAATTCCGATTACGCCTGCATTCATCTTATAACCCCTTTTTGTATGACTTTCTTAGTATCTTATATTATGACTTGGTACTAATTTTAATCCAATATTTATCTATTGTCCAGTTATTATCTTTTACTATTATCCAACAGTACTCCTGCGTGAAAAGTGAGCCAGGCAAGACCCTATTGCCAGGACCGAGCGTGGAGGCTGTCACCGCTGCAGGAGGTCTGAAGTGGTTGGGCGTTGGAGCTAGACATCAAGAAAAGCGCAAACGATTTGAACAGCCACGAATGGCACTGGAATTATCTATTTTATTTCATGAAAAAGAACCTTCTGAGAATTGTATTGTGAAGGTTCTTACAAGTTATGGTTATGTATACCTTACACTACATAAAAAGCCTTTTACTTTTCTTCGGAAGCTTCTGATCTGCCTAATTCATAGGCATCATTCATAACATTCATGAGGATGTTCACGATAGGTTGAATATCTTCCATTGATAATTCTACACCTTTATCCTCCATCATTTGCTTTGCTTCTGGTAAGTGGGTCATTGCGATTTGCATGAACTTCATGCTTCTTTCTTGATCCATACTGTGATTCCTCCAATAAAATTATGGTTGTGGGAGCTTTCCGGTTTCTTTATATTCTGCGACTAGTGAGTTGATTTGGTCTTGGAGCTCTTTTGGGACTTCGTCGCTGAATGGGGCAAGAGAGATGACCTCTTCTTGGAAATCGTAATGGATGTTTCCGGTTTGGAGCTGCCCTTCATTATACTTTTGGGCAATCCTGACATAGAGGCGATCAACATGTTGGATCGTACTTGTCAGAACTGTTTGTTCACCAAGATCGGCCATATCGGAGACAAAGCCGATTGCATAATGCCCTTGTTCTTTGATTCGTTCGATGACTGATACTGTATAACCGTCCCCTGCAGGATAAAAGACATCCACACCTTGTCCAGTCATTTCCCTTAAAATAGCGAAAGCCCGATTTTTATCGCCCCAGTCTTCAACGAAGTCGATATGGGTTTCCACATCTTCATTATACATGTTGGCACCTTCACGGAAACCAGTAGCTTCAGGCTGCCATGGAAATGCTGCTATCATCCCGATATGTCCTGTTTCAGTCATCGCGCCAGAAATCATTCCAGCAAAGTAACCCATTGCATAGGAATCGAAATGGATACTCGTTATTCGCTCCCCGCTAACCTTACCATTAAAGCTTACGAAATGCATATCCGGGAATTCCGCCTTGATTTCCATAAATATTGGGGCGTATAGCTTCCCATGACCGAAGACAAGATTTACATCGTTTTTTTGAAATTCTCTGACTGCTGATCGTACTTGTGCTTTTGATTTTACTTCCTCACGATAGAATACTTCTTTACCGAGTTCTTCCTTAATTTGAAGTAAGCCCTTATAACCTTTTGTACCCCAACCTTTATCGGTAATGGTATCTTCAATCAAAAGTCCAACACTCTCTAACTCTCCGGTATTCAATGCTTGCTGGCACCCTGTTAGAGTAAGAAGGAAAAATGCAATCAGGAAAGGGATTATCTTTGTCATTCCATTTCCTCTCCTCTTTACTACCACGACATTATTACTACTAGTAGTATAATCGATTTACAAACGGGAACGAAATATAACAAGAGTACTAAATTCAATTCATTAAAGATTTCAACTTAAAATCCAAAGAAATGCTAAGTCTTCCCATAAAAGGTGGTAATCTTTTCTGATTGTGAACCCTTTAATAACTGATTACAGGACATGATAAACCTCTCTTTTGTAATTGTAAAGTTATTACTGATTTCTCTATTATGGTCCATTTCTCCTGCTTTTTCTAATTTATCAATTGTGTAACAACCCTCCATGATCGGGTTGCTGCAGCCCGAAACGTTAGGGATTCTCATTATATGATAAATGACCTCATGATGCTCTGCAGCCTCTGAGAGGAAAGTTTCCTCTGTCAGCATCAACGTTCCATACAAATTGGCCGGCTTTGGGGATCGATCTGCCTGAGTAGGTTCATCTTCATTCCCGTATACATCCATCGTAGACACAAGGATAATCCTACTATTTTGCTCAGCTGCAAATTGTGCAACCTTTTTCATATTCCGTTGATGCTGTTGGATCACTGATTTCAACTCTGACAGCTCGTTTGTTTCAGGAAAGGTTTGGGCAAGGTGAAATATAGAGTCAATATGTTCGAATTCCTCCCAATCAACCTCTTCTATGGATTGATTATAAAAATGGAAAAAAGCATTTCTCCCGATCAAATCAAGGCCGATATGTCCATCCCTTTCTGCATGATCAATTCCATACACGTCCATTTCCCTATTGATGAATTCATTACAAAGGAGTATTCCCAGCTCTCCCGCTGCTCCTGTAATCAGGATATTTTTCATAGTACAGGGCCCTCCATTTTTCTTCAGTCTATTACTATCTTATTTTTGAAAATGAAAATATGAACTAAATCCCGGTACCTTCATGATTGAATACCCATTACTGAAATTCAGCGGGTTGTTATGTACATTGCCCATAAAAGTATGGCAGGGGTCTCCAAAGTCATCCATCATAGTACTTTCTTAAATGATGAGTTACATTGGTCCCCCCTATAATTCAAGCTCATGTTGTTGATAAAACGTTCTTACTTTTTGTACAAGATCATATTTCCCGCCAGGAAGTTGAAGTGTTAACGCAATCGGTGAGCCGATTTCTTCTCTGAACTTTTCATATGCTCTGCTATGTTTTATAAAAGAGTAAGGTGTCCCTTGCATATTATGCCATATTTTCACTGGTAACTTGGAAGGATATTCGTACATTCCTTTGTCCTTTACCAAGAATATCGTTGCTTCATCTTCGGACAGTTCATAGGCTTTACTGATTTCACGATGGAATTGCTTATAGAAAAGCTTTTGCTCCATAACCGTTTCCCCATGAATTTTCAAGCTGAAGCATGGATTCATAAAGGCGACTGAACGGATGAGTCCCTCATGCCGGTGCATCCATTTCAGGGCTGATAACGCTCCCATTCCCTCAGCGAAAATATGGATTTTAGAATTCAGGATTTCTTGTTTGATGATTGCATGATACAGCCTGTGCAGAAGTTCAACACTGCGTTCATTGCCCCAGTGGCGCCCATAAAGGTTCGAGTAATAGACCGTATAGCCAAACCGGCACAGTTCATCTATGAATTTCCTCCGCTCGGGATGTTGGATCCATGAGCTTGTTTGATCTGATACAAAATGATTAGTATCGCCGATGATGGCAATTGCAAAACCATTCGGCCGTTCAGGTAGATGAATGATTCCGTGCTGGTCATTCATTTTAATAAATCGGTGGAGGTTATTACTCAAATTGAATCACACCTTATTCTTCATTCTTAGTTAATGTATGCGAGAAAAGGAAAAGAGAATAGGTTTTTCGCCCAATTTTCGTTATCCTTATGTCCAGAGGATGCAAATGATGAACTTTTTTTGGAAGTTTCGTGAAATCGTTTTGATAGGGGGCAATTTGTGCTACAATATGAATTGGAAAAGGGAACTTGGCAAAGCAGAGCCTTGGCCAACGCTGAGCCCTAATTGCACTTATATTTTTTGGAGTGTAAATTGCTACATATTATTCTAGAGGTGATCATATGCGTTACATTTGGACAATAATCTGGGCATTATTGCTGAGCAATATGGCTTTCTATGTATTAAGCTCAATGCAAGGCGGAGAATACAGCTTCGGACTTGCATCTGGAATCGGACTTGTTTTCGCTTTGTTCGTATTTGTATTAGGTGATGCGGGGATAAAGGACGAAACAGCAGATTGAAATGGGTGACTCAGGTTTTTGAGTCACTTTTTTTATTTGATAGAATGTGGTCATGCCCCTGGTTTTCGAGATAATTTACGAGTTGTTGAGATAAATCGCCTCAAAAACTAAAACGAGACTGATGGTAGCCAGTCCCGTCATACTTCATAATATTTTACTTAAAAACGATTTTGTCCGGACATTTTGTGGGTTTGAGAAAAGCTCTTTCGGTTCATTTTCTTCGATTATATATCCTTCATCCATAAAAATCACACGATCACCGACTTCTCTAGCAAAACCCATCTCATGTGTGACGACAATCATTGTCATGCCTTCTTTTGCGAGTTGCTTCATGACTTCCAGAACTTCACCGACCATCTCAGGGTCCAGTGCAGAAGTAGGTTCATCAAAGAGCATGATTTCAGGTTCCATTGCCAAGGCTCTTGCAATGGCAACACGCTGTTTTTGACCTCCTGAAAGCGAGTCGGGATATACAGTCGCTTTCTCGGATAACCCAACTTTCGCAAGAAGTTCATGAGCTTTTTGTTCAGCCCTTTTGCGGTCCCATTTCCTGACTTTCATAGGGGATAAAATGATGTTTTCCAGTACTGTTTTATGAGGGAACAAATTGAACTGTTGGAACACCATACCTACATCTGTCCGAAGTTTGTTGATATCCGTTGTTTTGGCAGTAATATCAATACCTTTTATATAAACCTTGCCACCGGTGATCGGTTCAAGCAAGTTCAGACATCTTAAGAAAGTGGATTTGCCGGAACCGGAAGGCCCGATTACACACACGACTTCTTGCTGCTTGATTTCTGCACTGATGTCTTTCAATACCTCCAGTGCCCCAAATGACTTTTTCAAATTTTGTACTTTTATCATTTATAGCCCATCTCCTCCCAATGTAGTTTAACACATTGCTGGCTGAAAGTGTTGAGTCGAGATAGGCAGTGCATCAACAACTAGCGTTTTAAAATCATGGTTTCCGTTTATATGTCCATTTCCGATTCTGGTTGCTTGTTACCGGAAATGGATCACCTGCATGTAATTTGATTTCCTTCGGGTCGTTCACCATGCTTCCTGTTTCACCGATTTCAACATAAACTCCATTGTTTGGTGCTTTTTGTCCTGGGTTGAATTGATGATTCTGTCCCATCAAAAATCCCTCCTTTTTATTACGTAGGATAACCCATCGCTCATAAATTATCTGTCATCAATACTCATCAATTATGTAAGAAAGGCTGTTTACTAATTGTTGCTAATTGAATAATGATAAGGAATGAAAAAAAGCCACCTTTTAAAGGTGACTTTCTATCATCAATAGGAAACAAGTGAAATAGCTGTAAGGAATTGCAGAGGCAAGGTGATCCGTTCAAACCCTAAGCCTGGCTCAGGGAACCCCATATATTGTCGCGGTTGAATTCCAGGTTTTTTCTTGTACTTTACTTCTATTATTAAGTATAAGTTCTGTTTATCAACCTTTTCGACATATCCCTCATACATTCCTCCGTCCATCATATGGCACTGGACATATTGATTTATATGATTCTTACACTGTTTTTGTATCATTTGGTTATGCTTGTTTAAGGCTTTCATATATTTACGATAAGACACGACCTTCCCCCCTCACATTTTCATGATATTCACACAGGGCTGAAAATGTGTAAGGACAGGTTGAACATAATTGTCACGAAATATCTCTTTACTAGTTCAATGTTTTATTGTTTAATGACAACATGCGATTTGAATCAGAAACTAAAGATTTACATGTGGAGGAACCAAATGGAAGACTTTATCTTATTGCTTAAATATGCATTTTTCGGCTTCGTACAAGGAATTACAGAACCAATACCGATTTCGTCAAGTGGACATATGGTGTTTGCAGAAAAGATTCTGGACATACATATTGAAGGGTTCAGCTTTGAAGTGTTCATGAACTTCGCCTCGCTGCTTGCTGTCCTTGTGATCTACCGCGAAGACCTTGTCAGGCTTACAACGAACGGTCTGAATTTTACAATGACAAGAGACCGTAAATACAAATCAGATTTCATGTTTATCATTTATCTGATCATCGGGACGATTCCTGCTGCGGTCATCGGAATACTAGCGGAAGATTTCATATCTAAAAATTTGAAAGACATTAAAGTTGTCGGAGCATCATTGATTGTTACCGGGATCGCATTATGGCTGATCCGAAACCTGCGCGGGCGTAAATACGATCAAGACCTTTCAATTAAAGATGCGCTTATTGTCGGTCTTGCACAGGCAGTCGCATTGATTCCGGGAATCAGCCGTTCAGGAGCCACGATAGTAGCTGCAATGGGACGTGGAATGAAACAGGAAACCGCACTCCGTTATTCGTTTTTACTATATATTCCTGTCAGTATCGGAACAATGGTTTTAAGCTTCAGTGACCTTAAAGATGATCCGCTACTGGATCAATTATTGATTCCATATCTCGTAGCCTTTTTGATCTCATTCATCGCCTCATATATTTCATTGAAATGGCTCATAGGGATCATGGCCAGAGGAAATTTGAAATACTTTGCTATCTATTGCTTCATCGTAGGACCATTAGTGATTTTATTTATGTAAAGCAATTTACGTCTAACAAAGCGGGTTGTTAAAGCGATTTGAAAGACTCAGAACGGCCTCCTGGGACCCTGAAAACCCCAAAAAAGCACAAACGCCCAAGTCAGCCACGAAGGTCACTGGAGGTCCTCTTACGGAGGCTATTGCCTCCGCAGGAGGTCTGAAGTGATCCAAGTGGTTGGGCGTTGGAGCTAGACATTCCATCTTCGAAAACAAATTTTTTTACTTTATTAGCTTTTTAAAAAACGATTTTGAGGGCCTCAGAACGCCTTCTGAGATATTGAATGAATACCGAGCGATCATCATGGCTCTGATGCTCTATATTATAAAGGAGGATTCGACTTGAAAGAGTACATCGGAAAATGCGACGTCTGTCAAAAGCCCATTTACTGTATGGATGGCTTTTTCAATGGAGTCAAAACAGAACAAAGCCTTTGTTGTTATGATTGTGATCAAAAGCGGAAGGCCACTTCTTAACCACCACTGACCGGCGGCAACAATGCAACCGTATCACCAGCCCGGATAACTTGGTCCGGATCATTTACGAGTTCTTCATTCACAGCGACCATTACATTTGTCAAATCAAGACGGGATTCTATTTCCCGAATATGGGAGACAAGCTCGTCTATTGTCAATATGTCTTTATCGACCAAAATTTCACTCTTCCCAACCTTCTCCTGCAACCCTGCAAAAAGTAATACATTAATCATACAGGTGCTCCTTTCCAGGTTTTCCAGATGGATATACCGTTTTTTCAAGCTGATCTCCAATCCACTCTTCGCCATCTTCCCAATGTTCTTTTTTCCAGATTGGGACGATTTCTTTAATCCGTTCGATCGCATAACGACTAGCCTCATACGAATCTGCCCGATGAGGGGTCGAGACAGCTATGGCAACAGCAATATCCGATATCTCCAACCGACCGATCCGATGAACGATTGAAACACGTGCTTCCTTCCATCTGCTGTTGACTTCCGAACCGATTTGCTCCAGCTTCTTTTCAGCCATTGGAATATAGGCATCATATTCCAAAAACAATGTCCGCTTCCCTTTCGTCATCTCCCTTACTGTTCCGATGAACGTATTGATTGCCCCTGCATGTGGGTGGGTGACGTTTTTAACTACTGCATTTATGTCAATCGGCTCTTTAGTGATGTAAAAATGTTTAGCCATGGTTTCATCTCCGTTTAAAAAACTTTTCCTTGATATATTCCGTAAATTCGGCAGCCTGACTAGTCTGGAAGATGAGGAATTCAGATTCCTCTTCCATTCGATCAGTTATAACGCCTACCACATTAACGCATTGATCCAACAGTTCCATCAAATCTTGATTGTCCCTGGCCATAAGGAATTTCGGGTAATGAGCCTTTTTATATCCTTCTATTAAAATAACATCCAGTGGAATCAGCTTATACATCATCACGATTTGATCAAGGTGAATGGAATAGCATCCATTCACCTTTATATTGAGAATGCCCTCTCCTTCAACTGCTGTCATATAGGCGCCTTCATTTTGAAATTGAGCTGTATCTGTATCCCCAGGCTCAATCATATCTGGTGATCCACCATGTCCATGGTGTTTGATGACTCCGACACGATACCCTTCATTTGATAACTGCCTTATAACTTTTTTGATAAAGGTCGTTTTCCCACTGTTTTTATAGCCTACAATTTGTAAGACTGGGATATCATGAATCACTTTTCCCATGGATTCTGGTCACTTTCATTGTTGAACAACAGAACTTCCACTTCGTCACCAGTTCGAAAACCTCTCGTTCCACCAGGAAGGACGATGAATATATCGGCTTTGGCAATTGAAGTGACAGAGCTCGACTTATCCAGACCTGTCGGAGCTACACGGACTCCCTCGGCAGCGTATTCGATTTTCCCGCGTACCAATCTGGTGAATGGATTCGGTTTAGGGAAATCCTTCGCTAACACAGCTTTCATTTTTGCAAGATAAGGCATACTCTTTACTGCTTGCTTGATAAACGGTCTCACGAAAAGCTCACCGCCGACAAAACAAGCAGAGGGGTTTCCGGATAATCCGAATAACAACTTCCCTTCATATTCTGCCACGGTCGTTACACTTCCGGGGCGCATCGCAATTTTATTGAAAAGGGTAGTCGCACCAAGTTTTTCATATATAGCTGGTAGATAGTCATAATCACCAACGGAGACTCCTCCTGTAGTAACAAGAGCATCCACATCCTCCAACGCTGTAGAAATAGCCCTAAAACATGCCTCAAAATCATCAGCTAACTTACCTAAATACAGTGGATCACCACCCATTTTCCTGATCTGGGCTGAAATCATGTATGCATTGGAATTACGGATCTTCCCTGGTTGCAACGGTTCATCGATATTCAGCAACTCTGTGCCAGTTGCGTATATGCCGATTTTGGGCTTTTGATAAACGTTGACCGTTTTGTAGCCGAATGTAGCTAATAAGGCAGTAACACCTGGTGTAATCCGTGTTCCTTCTTTAATGAGGACAGTCCCTCTTTCTGTATCTTCACCTTGTCGGGCAATGTTTTGGCCAGGTGTAAACTTTCTGCCAACTTCGATCATCTGCTTCATGTCTTTTTCATATTCCTTGACGACCTCAAACATGGACACTGCATCTGCCCCATCCGGAATTGATGCTCCGGTCATGATCCGGATCGCTTGTCCTTGCCGTAGTTGGGACGTAGCGACTTGACCAGCGCCAATTTCTTCTATGACCTCAAGTTGAACTGGTGTTTCAGCAGAAGCATGCTTTGTATCCCCAGCTCTTAAGGCGAACCCATCATATGGCGAGCGGTCGAATGGTGGTACATCGTGATCTGCTATTATCGGTTCTGCTAAAAATCGATCCAATGTCTCTTCTATGTTCAGTTCTTCAGATTTAGATTTCAAAGGATGGGCCATGACCCTTTTTACCCCTTCTCCAATCTGTATTGGTTTTCTCCGTTCAACGACCATTGTAGTCACCACCTTTATCATTACACCTTTATTTTAGCAAAGACTCGATCCAGTTTCACGAATTCATTTGTTGGTGTACACTCCTGGTCAAAAAAAATGGATCGATCCTAGATGGATCAATCCATTGTTCATGTGTTCTCAAATGTCTTATTGGATACCAAGGGCGATTTTAGCGTACCGCGACATTTTGTCTTTCGTCCAAGGCGGATTCCAGACGATATTGACATCTACGTCCTTTATTTCTGGAAAGTCGATCAATGCGTTGCGTACATCATTAGCGATTGTTCCAGCTAATGGACAGCCCATAGCCGTCAGCGTCATCGTCACTTTTGCCATGCCTTCTTCATCAAGCTCAACATCATATACAAGGCCAAGATTGACGATATCGACACCTAATTCAGGATCTTCCACATCCTCTAATGCTTCCATCAACTTTTCTTTTACCTCTTCGTTAGCCATAATGAACCCCTTCCATTTCGATTTCTATGAATAGTATAACCTATTGTCAGGATGACATAAAATGTTCCGCATCAACCTTTCAATTGGTTGGGAAGATTGTTGATCGATTGATTCAATGAATCAAGCTTCGCCTCAATCCTGTGGAGTAAATATAGGGTTACGACCACAGGGAAACCGAACTCACTCATCACTGAAACCCATTGTTCCATCTCCTCACCCCTTTCAGGCTATTTAGGTCATTGTTTTTATAATCAAGTAAAGAAAAGCGGAAACGCCCTGGTCATCCACGAAGGTCAATGGAAGTCCGACGAGGAGGCTGTTTGCCGCCGCAGGAGGACTGAAGTGATCCAAGTGGTTGGGCGTTGGAACCGGACATCAATTCACCGCAACCAAAATTCTTATCCTTTAAAAAGGGATCGACTTACAAATAAGCCGATCCCTGAAACAAGTTATGATAATGGAATATCTGTGACATTTCGCTCTACAATACGAGCTCCTTTTTTCGCGACCAGGTCACCACCTGAAGAAACGAATGCATTTTCAGCTAAAATCTGATCCATTGCTGTTTCCAATGCTACAGTGTCTACAGGTTCCACTGGTTCATCAAGGGATATACGGACTGTCTTTCCCTCTTCGTTTTCAAACAACAATTCAATTTGTTTGGCCATGAAGATCCCTCCTTTCTTAGATTAGTCGGATGAGTTACGCACTAAGGTCAAATGAGTTGGTACGTTCGACATCATTGATTGGAAACTGTTGTAGCGGTGCCAGTGCCTCGACAATGGCGAAAAGCTGGTCGTGTGTCGCACTGCTTTTTACGTTTGTGAAACTCTTCCGTTTGTAAACCGGCTTTCCTTCAATGTCCACCCCAGCATCAAAGGTGATCGTCAACCTTGTGTCGTTAAGAATTGCTGTTGCCATTTTCCCACCCCCTTTCACTCTATAAATACAAACTCGGAGGAGGAAAGGGGGAGGTGGATTTTATATTTTTTTCCGAGCACTACCAGACCCCTGAATAATAATGGACGTGAAAAATAAAAGAAGACCTCTACAAGAGAAAGTCTTCTTCATGATCTATATTACAATCTTTCTATCACCCATTGTACGGCTTGATGACAGGCATCACGCGTCACCTTGTGGCCAGAGGCAGCGTCAGTCACCATATGGATTTGATTTTCTTTAAACATTCCAGATTCCGTAATATCTTCATAAAATCTTTTCGTCAGTTGGTAAGGAACGACATTATCGGCTTTACCATGCCAGATCAACAAGGATCGATCACCTATTGATTTAGGGTTTAAAGATAAATCATACGGCTTCAAACTTCTTATTTTGGCTTCTAGTTCTGACACGGATAATGGGAGCTTCCCACTATTCTTCTGGATGGATTGCACCATCACGTTTGCAAATTCCTCATAGCATGGTGTCCCCATGAGTGAAACAGCGGTTTTGATCCAGTCATACTGTGTAAGTGCTCCGAACATCGTGATGCTTCCCATCGATGTACCTGCTACTCCGATTCGTCCAGGATCTGTCTTACCGTTTTTCACGTAATGATCAGTGATCCCATTCAGCTCTCTTATCCCCTGTATGACGATATCCCAGAATTTCCATTGTCTTTCTTCTGAAGATAAGGGAGCTGCACGCTCCCCATGCAGTGGAAAGTCTGGCAATATTACACGAAACCCATTCTTGGCAAGCAGATATGCATAGGAAAGGTTCTGTTCCTTCGAACTCGTAAAGCCATGAAGAAATATAAGTGTCGGCAGTTGTTCTGAAAAAGCTTCTTCTTTTGCAGCATTCAATATGGGGATGTCTTGAATGTATTCTGTACGGATATTGATCATGGTTCACCTGCTCAAACGATTGATATCTTTATTTTACCAGATTGGTAATAGGGAAATAAAATGAGGCAACCTGGGGTTAATAGGAAAGGAACACAGGAAAAGCACCCACAATCGGTGGATGCCTTTCAAAATAAGTCTACTGTTGAGTTTTGTTGTAATAGTCTACACTTGTTTGGGCCCCTTCAGAAACCATCTTGCTGTCTTCCATATCTTTTGGTTCTCCAGCCTTTTCGATAGGTACATTTGAATTCCTGAACTTAGTTGTACGGTCTTTCACTTTCGTAGAAAAGTCTGTCAGGGTCTCTTTTACCTTGATTCGGTTTGAACGATCTTTCAGATAGAAAGTAGCCGCTCCTGCTACACTTGCTGCAACCCCTGACATGATAGCTGTTTTCGGTTTGAATTTCATTCTAGTAAAACCTCCTCAGGTAGTCTTATTCCTTAGTTACCCTTTCTATAAGACAATAAACACCCAGGTTCTTCCTATTTCAATGTTCTTATCACGCTTATTGTTCATTTTGGTAATTCTTCGGATGGATTTCTTCCCCGCTTTTACCTGTATATCGGAGACCCCATCCTGTAAATGCTGCTATGAACATGACGATCAACAATCCCCAGCCTTGAAAGACGTACGGGAATACATCTGTCGGCTCTACGATCGTCAGGAAGTCATAATCCTTTGCTGCTCCTTTAATCGTCGCCCATGCAAGTAATACACCGCCACTCCATGGGAAAATATATCCCAATGATGAAGACACGGTATCAAGAAAATTAGCTCGTCGGTACGGATGGATATTGAATTCTTTACCAAGCTTACGAACAAATGGTGCTGCAGCAATCTCAGCTGCTGTATTGATCGTGATGAAGACATTTAATGCCGCAACAATCGCAAAAATGGATAATTCCGCCCTGCGAACAACATTATTGATGAGTTTCATGAAGAAGTTTCGAATCGCTTCCATCGTACCTGCTACTTCAAGTAAATGTGCTGCGGATAGAATGAATAAGATCAAGATTGCCATGTTGAAGTAACCACCGATTCCACTCATCAATGCGCCTTCTACTACCGGGGTCCCGTTTTCTTTATGAATCGAGATGACTTCACTTAATGGCGTTCCAGTCAGGAAAATAACTGCTATGGATGAAACAATTCCCCATGTCAAGGAAGTAAGTAAGTGATGTCCGCTCAACGCCAAGTATAGGACGAGGATGAATGGCAGCAGTAACCATAAGCCTGCTGGATCTACCTGCTGCTCAAGCTGAGCAAGCGCATTTGTATTCTCAATGCTCCCTCCTCCTCCGAAAATGATGAATAAAATCAATGACGGAATTGCAGCAACAATCGAATACTTGAACCTGGAGCGAACGACCCCTGGAACATCCGCTTCTTGAGTAGTCGCCGATACAATTGTGGTATCTGATACAGGCGCCAGGTTATCACCAAAAACAGCACCACTTAAAATTGCTGCTAATAACACAACAGGATCCGCTCCTAGGACAAGGCCAGCTGGATACATGAGGATTCCAAAGGTGGCAACAGTTCCGTAACCTGTACCGACTGCAGTTGAAAATAGTGCTGCCAGTAAAAAAGTGAGCCCGACAAAAAAGCCTCCTTCAAGACCAGTTTGGAACCCGAACCAGATTAGTCCGTCTACCAAACCTCCTGCAGAAAGCAGTTTTGCAAACATCCCTGCCCAAAACCACGCGATGACCGCGATGACCCCTATCGGTTGAGCCATCCCTGAAAACAGAGTTTGTGCATAATCAGCCCATTTGGATTTACAAAAAAATAAACCGATCAATATTCCTAGGACCATACCAAGAACAAGCGCTTCTTCTGTTACTAATTCAAGGACACTTAAGGTTATAGCCCATACGATGAAAAAGATGAGAGGAATAGTTGCTGCAAAGACTCCCCCACGAAATTCAAGGCGTTCAATCTTTTTCTTGCCGATCGCCTCTTTCACTTCGCTCGTATGATGTTCATTTCCCATAAACCTTCCTCCATTTCATAAAAACATGCTAACTATAATAACATATTTTCTTTTTGTTCGACAGGGTTCGGGAAACTTACAATTATTGGACTTTTTCAAATCGCCTAGGTAAAATGATACACATGCTATACCAAAGCGAAGTCGCCTTCTGAACGATGCAGCTTCAATATTTTTGAGGAGGACCAGGGATGTCACAACCATATTTGATAGCCGTTGATCTCGACGGCACATTATTGAAAGATGATAAAACCGTTTCCATACAAACAAAAAAAGTTTTGAAACGAGCAATGGAACATGGCCATCATGTCGTGATCTCAACCGGAAGGCCTTACCGTGGCAGTGAACAATTCTATCATGAACTTGATCTAACTACTCCTATTATTAACTTCAATGGCGCCTTCATCCATCACCCTAAAAATCCTGGTTGGGGTCGCTTTCATTCACCGATGGACATGGATGTGGCACAAAGCATCATTGAAACCTGTTTGGAATTCGAAGTGAAAAATGTGATTGCTGAAGTACTTGATGACGTCTATTTGCATTACGAAGATGAATTTATCATCAATTCATTTTTAATCGACAAAACAAACCTCAATATAGGCAATCTGATACAAGTATTGCCACATAACCCGACTTCCATATTGGTTCGTCCAAATGACCACCATGTAAAAGAATTGAGGGAGCTGCTCAAGGCTAAACATGCTGAAGTCATCGATCATAGAGTATGGGGCGCCCCATGGAACATCATCGAAGTCGTAAAAGCTGGTTTGAACAAAGCAGTCGGTTTGAAACGAGTAGCTGAATCATTGAACATTCCACAAGAAAGGGTTATCGCTTTCGGGGATGAAGATAACGATTTGGAGATGATCGAATACGCAGGGCATGGGATTGCAATGGGTAATGCAATTCCTGAACTTAAAAATATTGCCAATGGAATCACAAAATCGAATGAAGATGACGGAATCGCTTACTTCCTAGAAGATTTATTAGCTTTAAAGGAAAGTGTATAGTACCTCCTTTTGCGGGATACTAAATCATGAAGGGGGTTTACAAATTATGAGCAAGAAAAACCAATCAAAGCGTGCGGTTGAACAGGGTGCAGAACGCGTTCAAGAAAATGAGGCGTATGAAACCAGGACGACCATGTCTGAAGCTGATCGAAATCGGCAAAAGGAAAGATCTGAACTTCAAACAAGAGGTGGAGTATAATCAAACGTGATTTTAGATGACCCAGAGGGCATTGAATGCCTTTTGTGGTCATTTTCATTCTAATAAAAGGCTTGTTAAATTAATGAATTTCTCAAAAATCACCAATTAAGAAAGCGCAAGCGCCCTGATCAGCCACTAAGGTCAACGAGAAGGCCCGAACCAATCAAAGTTCGGTTCTATGGGAGTAAACACTTCGACCTAAATCAATGTGTCAAACACCGCAGGAGGTCTGAAGTGATCCAAGTGGTTAGGCGGTGGAGCTAGACATTTCTTTATTGAAAAAAATTTTATACTTTCTTATCTTTTGAAAAAGGACTGTCAGAACCACCAAAATCGGCGTTGGTCCTGTCAGCCCTTTCTAACCTTTCATACAGCTTTCACATAAATGCTCTTGACTTCATCTAAAATTAGTTCAGATAGGAATAAGTACGCTCTTTCATTGAAATGTAATCCATCTTGCGTAAGCATTTTTTCGTACAAGTTATTTTTAGTAAAATAAGTCCATAGGTCAATGAAGTGACACCCACGTTTAGATGCAATTTTTTTCACAGCTTCTGCATACTTTTCAAGTTCTTTATTGCTTCGTTTCTTTTGATGAGAATCGATGATCGGCGGTGGGCTGATGATGATCGTCTTTTCTGCTGTTATCCGGTCGATCATGATTTCCAGATTCCGTTTAAATTCTTGCATGTTGATCCGCCTATGTTCACTCGCATCGTTTGAGCCGAACAAGATTGTCACAAGGTCTGGTGAATGCCGTAATACATCATCTTGCAGACGTGCAAGTGCTGCCCTTGTCGTTTCACCCGAAATGCCAGAATTGACGATTGTCCAATCCTTAAGGTTATTCCTCAACCGAGGCGTCAACTTTTCAAAACCGTCTAAACTTTCTTCCATAGCAGTATGGCTGTCTCCAAAACATACTAATGTCGGCAAATTAGTCCCCTCCTTCAACGTAGTTTAATCTAAGTCAATGTACTTATACTTTCCAAGCAAACTGTGAGGTTTTAGATTTGCTTCAAAATGGATCGTCTTATTGAATAGTGGACCACCGTAAGTGAATGTATGGAATTCCCCATGTTCGCCACAAGGATCGACGGAACTTGGAAGATACAAAAGAAAGTCTTCATCAAAATCATTACCAAGAAAAATTTCATGCACCTTCTTTATATCTATCCCACAGATGACAGCTTTGTAACCACGTGACAGAAATTTTGCAGTCAATTCACGGGTTGATCTCCCCCATAATGGAAAGGAAGCTTCCAGGGGCATATTATTTAAAAGCGATTCTCGATAGGCACGTAGATCTTCGAGAAAAATGTCCCCGAAAACGACTGAATTGAATCCCTGATCAATTAGTGAAGCAAATTCCTTATGTATTATATCCTGATATTCTATGTTTGAAGGTCTATGTGGTAAGGGAACCGGCAATAGCGGAATTCGAAGAGATTTTGCTTGAGCTTTTATCAAATCTATATGTATCCCATGAAAAGGGACTCTGTTTGTCGTCTGATCATAAGTCGTCAAAAGGTAAGCGACATTGGCGTGATTTGTTTCATGTATCCTATCGAGCGCCATCATACAATCCTTGCCACCGCTCCAGAAAAGAACTGCTCGGTTAACCATTCCATCCCCCCTTTTTCATCCCGGTTTATTGTAAAGAGAAAAACTTCTCCATGAGCAGACAAACATTCTTTCACATATATGTTCGAACGAATTTCCCACTTTCCGTACATGACTTTTTCATGTACCCTTCTATATAGACGATGGTTCAAACGAAAAGGTTTCCTTTTTTAAGAGAAAAGTAAAAATTATATTTAATGAAGCTTTTTGCAGGAATTCAGCAGTTGACATTGAATTAGGAAAGTGGGTCATAGGAGGGTTACACCATGAAAATTTATGAAGTAGATCGAGAAATTTCCCATGCTACAAGACAAAGTATTGCAAACCTATTAACGCAGCAACGAACCAGTCACGAAAAATCCGGAACGTACGATCAAATATTGACGGGGATCCACCTTGCACTTGAAAGCAAAGACACTGCTTATATCGTAGTCGCAGAAATTGAAGAAGAGATTGTCGGAGTCGCCTTTTTTAACATCGGAATCAGCTTAGCTCGTGGAGGGCATTACATGTGGCTGAATGAGCTTTATGTTCAAGAGGACCAACGGAACAAAGGGATCGCCCGCAAATTATTGCTTCATGTGATCTATTGGGCTGAAAGAAACGGGATTAAGTCGATCGAGCTTGAAACAGGGATCAATAACGCTGTCACCAAGCACATTTACCATTCTCTTGGTTTTTATGAGGTTGTATCAAAACGTTATGGCTTTTCTTTTTAAAATCCATCAATTTTGCTACAATCGAATTAATGTATGAAGGGAGCAATGACACAATGGCAATTGAATTTACAATCGACCCAACACCAAACCCGAATGCACTTAAATTTTCAGCAAATCAACCTTTATTTGACGGGAGACTTTCTTACCGGCAAGGTGATGCTCCTGAAGATAAAGTTGCTTCGGCACTACTCGATATCGAAGGCGTGGAATCGATCTTCGGGTTCCAAGATTTCATTACAGTGAACAAAACGCCTGACGGTGATTGGGATCTGATCGTACCTAAAGTACAAGAAGTATTCCAAAATTCATATTGAAACATCCAAGGTCTATACGACCACATTCAGCGGACACCATAGACCTTATCTGGCTAAAATACTTTTAAGAAAAGCGTAAACGCCCTGATCAGCCACGAAGGTCACTGGACAGTCCGACGAGGAAGCTGTTGCCGCCGCAGGAGGGTGAAGTGATCCGAGTGGTTGGGGGTTGGATCTAAACATTCCATCTTCGAAAACAAAATATTTATCCTTTCTAATCTTTCAAAAAAAAAGAAAACCCATGGAACTTTTGTCCGTGGGTTTTCCTTTTCAAAAGATTAATCCTGCCGGAAGAATCCGAAGATCCCTGTCGTATTGACGATGTTCGTGAATGCATGTGGATCGACTTCCTTTATGGCTTGTTCCAGATCATACAATTCATAACGGGTTACGACGATGATCAGAAGCTCTTTATCCTCATCCGTAAACCCACCTTTTGCAGGAATTTTGGTAATGCCGCGAACCATTTTTTGATGGACCGCTTGCTGGATTTCCTTCCCCTTCTTCGTAATGATCATTGCAGTCAGTTTTTCATGACGGGTATGGATGACATCGATGACACGTGAGGTTACATAGAGAGTCACGAGTGTATATAAGGCTTTTTCCCATCCGTATAATAACCCAGCTGTTAAGATGATCGCTGCATTTAGAGTAAAGAAATAGCTGCCGATTGGCCGGTCTTTCATACGGGAAAGGACCATCGCTATAATATCCATCCCCCCTGTTGAGGCACCCCATTTTAAGGTGAAACCAATCCCGACTGCAGCGATAACACCGCCAAAAACAGCGTTCAACAGTATGTCCTCTGAAATGACTTTTATAGGTATGATTTCAAGGGAGAAAGTTGTAGCAGCAACGCTGACGATACTGTAGAAAGTGAAAGATTTACCAACCTTCATCCAACCTAGAATCGCTACAGGAATATTCAAGATGAATAATAAGATACCAGTTGATGCCGGAACAGGTGTATTGCGCAAAACACCAGCGAGTAATTGGGCAATCCCCGTGAATCCGCTGGCATAGACGTTTGCTGGGATCAAGAAGTAATTAAGTGATATTGCACCGAGTACGGCACCTATCAAAATGAATAAGATTTTTTTGAGTTCAGTAACGAACGACATGTGCATCCCTTCTTTCATCTCCTAGTAGAACGTACTATTTTTAACAGATGTTGTTTCGATTTGTCAATGGATTTTTCCCAACAAAAATCAACATATCATTGCTTTTTACACTTGCCAAGGCTACACTTAGAGAAAAGTCGTAAATGCAATGAACATGTGAGGTGTAATAATGGCTATTCAATTGATTGTCGATACTGGTTGCGACCTTCCCCAGCATGTGATTGATGAGCAGAGGATCGAGGTTCTACCTTTAGTCGTCCATGTGAATGATGAAGAATATTATGACAAGGAATCCATTCAACCAACGAGGCTTTACACTTTGATGAGAGACGGAGCAGCTCCAAAGACCTCTCAAGTCCCTCCCGACCGTATGAAGGCCCTATTTGAAAAGGTTGCTGAAAGCGGACAACCAGCAATCTATATTACATTGTCATCTGAATTATCCGGTACATATCAAACAGCCTGCCTCGTCAGGGATCAATTGCACGATGATGGCGTAAAAACAAACATGACAATCATCGACTCGAAAAGTGCTTCGCTCGGTTACGGTTTAGTTGCTTATTATGTAGCACGGGCGATTAATGACGGCTCTGATGATATGGATGCTCTCGCTACTTACACACATACCCTAATCGACAAAATTAAACACATCTTCACTGTAGATGATCTAGAGTATCTGGTACGTGGTGGCCGTGTATCGAAAACAGCTGGATTCGTCGGTGGTTTACTTAAAATAAAACCGATCCTTCATATGGAAGATGGGAAGCTTTTCCCTCTTGAAAAAGTAAGAGGAAGCAAGAAAGTGCTCTCTAGACTCATCGAGTTGATTGAAGAGAACAGCAATGATCTTGAAAATCAAACAGTCGCCATCTCTCATGCTGATGATCTGACACGGGCAAACGAACTCAAAGACATGATTGAAAATACATTCAAGGTTAAAAACGTGATGGTCAATACGATCGGTTGCGCCATCGGGGCTCACGCTGGTCCTGGTACGCTGGCTGTCTTCTTCTTGAATGGGTCCCCTGGTCTCGAATAAATCCTCAGGTAAACGTCAAGCCTAATGTGTGAGGATGGCCACAAGGAGGGATCACCATGTCCAATACAAAAGACAACGATAAGAAAAAGCGTGACAATCAAGCACATCAAGAGCTGAAGAATAAAATGGAACAAGCGAATATCAGTAAAGGAACCCGACAATATTCTAAGAAAACGGATCATTTATAAGGATTATTAGGAGGCTGCCTGTGATGGCCAGCCTCTTTTTCCAGCTACCTTCCTTTATGAATTGTTCTCAATTTGCTTAGCGTACATTTTCTCCAGGAACGGACCGTCTCATAAGAAACCCCTTCCCTTTCCGCCAAGTTTTTCATACTTTCCTGCTGTAAAATTATTGCATTTACATATAGTCGTTCCCGATCAGAAAGATTTTGAACATAATCTTTAATGATAAGATCGTCGAGGAAAGGCACGATGAAAGAATTCTGCTCTTCCAGGAAGCTGTCCTCTACATCGACAACTTCTAATCCCTTCTTGTTCAATATTTGCAGGAATCTCCCAGAAATATATCGGCTTGCATATGCCGGAAAATGTCCCTTATCAATATCGAATCGTTCATAGGCTTCCCAAAGCGCAATCCGTCCAACCTGATACATTTCATCGAAGTCTTTTTGCTTAGAATATCTCCTTATCATGGATTTGATCAGGGGATCGAAATTGTTGAGTACTTTTTCAAACGGTTCTTTCAAGATGAACTCCAATCTTGAAAGCATGCTTCCTGAGTAATTCCGCGGTAATTCGATCTTACTGGAAACAGGTGGGCTACTGCATACTCCATAATATAGATTCATTAGTGGCCAGGCTGCCGGTATTATTGAGTGTAACTTGCAAATCCCTTTTTTCAAAGCTCTTAAAAGTGGGTAATCATGATTCTGCTGAGCCTTTTGTTTGCTTTAAACCATAAAAAAGAAACCAGCGGGACGACTGGCCTCTAATTGTACATATTATAAACAGGTTCATTCGTTTTCAGCTTAACAGGGGCAGTAATAGGATCGTTTAGCAAAAGAATTTTGTATTTGTTGATAAGCTGGATCGGGATCGTCCAGAGATTCTACCGCTGTTGTGATCAATTGGCTGTCGTCATAGCGCTTAAGAATGATTTCCATCCACTCTTCTTTTGTAAGGACATCCCCTTCAAAAAGCCCTTGATGAGAAGCTTTCAATTTTTGATAGTCATTCAGATAGACCCATTTCCTCCCGATTGCTGGTTCAAGGTTGGAAAATGGTTCACCATTGTTATAAGAATAGAGTAGGTGAGGCAGATTGACCCCACAAGCGATTGGCAAGCCGATCCATTTCCAAGGTCTCGTATTGATATCTAATAGTTTATATTCTCCATCTTCTTCATCAAAAATGAACTCACACTCTGCAATCCCCTCATACGAAAATGCCTTCAACACAGCTACTGCCCGCTCGGTCAATCCAGGTGCTTCAATCGACTCGACAAGACAAGTAGTCCCCGCCTTCGGTGGATAGATTTCCAGCCTCTGCCCAGCTATTGTTCCTCGGACTGTCTGATCTCCGTCCATATAGGCAACCACAGTCACATAGCCTTCCCGGCTTACATTCACAAATTCCTGAGCAATCAAATCCAGTCCCGCTTGTTTGGCTGCATCAGTCTTTTCATTGAATTCACTTTGGTTTTCTACAACAAATAATCCTTCCTGGAATTCATCATAAAAGGCACGCTTATTGATCGGTTTAAGTACCATCGGAAAAGAAAGCTCCTCAATGATCGTTTTGCAGTTTGACTCTTTGATGACCTCGTACTTCGGGACTGGAACGTTCAACTCCGCTGCGCGTTCGTATAACTGGGATTTATCGAGTATCTGTTCTATTGTTTTAAAGTCTGAAAAAGGCCATATGTAAAACTCCGATAACTCATCTTCATATTTCGCCAGAGTGAGTACCCACTCGTCCATTGATGGGATCAGGATGCATTTCTCTTTAAAGGCAGGTCCGATATCAAGCAGATACTGTACAAAGGCTTTCTCGGCAACCACTGGATTCGGACAGACGCCACGCAGAGTGACATATTTCGAAGCGAAGCCAAGTCCTCGGTCCTCCCTGTCAAGTGCGATGACAGGGATACCTTCCCGGCCTAATCCTCTTGCAACAGCTAATCCAGTAATGTGGGCATTACAGATTAAAACCGGACGTTGTTGTTTTATCAATCCATTACTCTCGATCGCTTGCTTCAATTCAATTGCGTTGTAGTATATCGTCTTGTTGATCTCCATTGCGCTCTCCTTTCTCAATCACCCTTTGGAAACGTAAGGTAAAAGGATGTTTCCGTTTCTGATGACCTGACATTGATGGTGCCTTTATGCTTCTCTACTATTTGCTTACATACAGATAATCCTAATCCTGTTCCAAGCTGTTTTGTCGATATAAATGGTTCGAAAATATCTTCTAATAGATGTTCGGGAATCATGGAGCCGTTATTAGAAATGGTCAACTGTGTGCTCTCTTCTTCAACTAAGCTGACATATACATTTCTATCGCCTTCCACTTCGGAAAGCTCTTCAACCGCATTATTAAGAATATTGAGGAGGACCTGTTTAATTTGTCCTTCTACTCCATAAACCTTTACTTGCGGAAAAGGATCATGATGGACATTGATATTTTCGTCTAAAAATCGAGGATAAAGGAAATCGAGCATTTCTTTGATAATACGGTCCAATGAAAAGGTTTCAGATTGATCGTCAAGTCCTTTCATTTTAGAAAGATAAAGAAATTGAGTTATTTTCTCCTGCAAGCTTTCCATTTCATGATTGATTATATCAAAATAAGCAGAGGTTTCTTCCGTTTTAGTTTGTGATTCGATCATCTGGATGAATCCTTTGATCGAAGTCAAAGGGTTGCGAAATTCATGGGCAAAGCTTGCAGCAACTTGGCCAAGAATTGATAGACGGTCACTGTGCATTTCCTGGATGAATCTGCTTTTGTTCTTGATGATCGAATCTTTGACCCTCGTATATTCTGTTAACGCATGGTACATATATAAATCAAAAAAATCATTCACAACTAACAGGTATTTCAATTGGGCTTCTTTAGGGGCTTCAGTCATTTCAAGTACACGATAGATGATAGAGCGTCCTAGATTGATATTCGAGATGAATTCACCGATCCCCACTTTCGCTTTCACGCGCTCGTGTGCAATCTTTTTTGTCAATTGCTGCACGAGCTGGGTTTCCGGGTCTTCAATATAGGCGACGATCAGACGGATTGTGTGCCCGCCGTTGATCATTATTTCATGACGAAACGGATCGTCCTCAGAAATACAAGCGACTTTCAACCATTCAGACAGAATCGTATCATGGTATGAATGGAATAATTCGATCAACGTTTCCCTTTCATCATCATTCAATTCGTGCTTTAATTTCATTTTTTCATTATCTCCCTCGATTGCACTCTTACTGCCATTATAACAGACTTTCCTTGCCCAATAACCGAAACACATACTAGAATATCCTTCCAAAAATCGTTATTGTTATTTTCCTATAGTAAAGATGATTAACTTTTATTCGATGAGGTAATAGTAGAGAAAGGATTCTATCATAAATACATTTAATGAAGGGAGTTTTGATTCATGAATAACTTTAAATACCATTCCCCTCATCAGGAAAAACCGACAGGACAACCACCTCAGCATCAGAATAAACAACCGGGAACAGAAAAAGAAATGGTCCCTACTCCACAAACTGAAGATTTTTATTATAAAGGCAGCGGCAAGCTTAAAGGTAAATCAGCCATTATCACCGGCGGAGACAGCGGGATTGGAAAATCCACAGCAATTCTCTTTGCGAAGGAAGGCGCGAATGTAGCGATCATTTACCTAAATGAACATGAAGATGCGAATGATACAAAAAAGGAAGTTGAGGAAGAAGGCCAAAAATGTCTTCTTATTCCAGGGGACATCGGCAATCAGTCCTTTTGTGAGGAAGCCGTATCGAAAGTGATTTCTGAATTTGGATCCCTTGATGTATTGATCAACAATGCGGCAGAACAACATCCAAGGAATGGCATTGAGGAAATTTCCCAGGAGCAGATCGAACGCACCTTCCGGACGAACATCTTCTCATGTTTTTATATGGTGAACGCTGCTCTCCCTTACTTGAAGGAAGGAAGCTCCATCATCAATACCGCTTCTGTCGTTGCCTATAAAGGGAACGATCATTTGATCGATTACTCTGCTACCAAGGGGGCAATTGTCGCGTTCACACGTTCTTTATCAGAATCACTTGTCCCAAAAGGGATCCGGGTAAACGGAGTCGCACCAGGACCAATATGGACGCCACTGATTCCTTCTACATTTGATGCAGAACATGTAGGTGAATTCGGTAAAAACACACCTATGGGGAGACCCGGACAACCGGATGAGGTCGCACCAAGCTACGTCTTTCTTGCGAGTGATGACTCATCATACATTTCGGGACAAATGATCCACGTCAATGGAGGTGTCATTGTAAACGGATGATGGAAACGGAAATCGGGAGACACCAGCAGGAAAAGCAAGCCACAATGCCTCCCTCATTGGGAGATGTGCAAGGAATACAGCAGATCGCCGCAGAAAGGGAGTTGCTCTCGTAAGAAGTAATAATGAGCATATGTCAAAAAGTGGTATTTATGGTTATGGCATTCTTCGTCCACATTATGTATAAAAGGATGAAGGGAATGCCTTGCGATGCACACAATGTGGAAAGGTTCCATCAGCTTCGGCCTGGTTACCATACCAATCAAGCTTTTTGCGGCAACTGAAAACAAAGATATCAAGATGAGACAGCTCCATAAGGAGTGCCATAACCCGATCAAATATGATAAGATATGTCCTGTTTGCGAAAAATCACTAGAGCAGAACGAGATCATCAAAGCTTATGAGTATGAACCGAATAAATTTGTCGAGCTTGAAAAAGAGGAATTGGAAGCCCTCATGAAAGAACAGACAAAGTCTATTGAAATCGTTGACTTCGTTCATCTTTCTGAGGTGGATCCGATTTATTTCGACCGATCTTATTTCATCGGTCCAGGTGAAAATGGATCAAAGCCTTATTCTTTACTCAAAAAAGCGATGGAAGACTCTGGGAAGATCGCTATCGCTAAAGTGATGATCCGATCCAAACAACATTTAGCTGTCGTAAGGGTCTACGACAAAGGATTGGTCCTTGAAACGATTTATTATCCAGATGAAGTCCGAAGCATCGATTTAGTACCTGAAATACCAGAGGATGTTGATCTGAACCAAAAAGAATTAGATATGGCGATTCAATTAATCGATCAATTGACAGCTGAGTTCAATCCAGAAAAATACCATGATGATTACCGTGAAGAGCTGATGGGTGCCATTGAGAGCAAGATCAAGGGCGAGCAAATCAAAGTTTCTAAAGAAAGACCGAAAGCGAATGTTGTTGATCTTATGGACGCCCTGCAAGCAAGCATCGATGATACAAAACCGAAAAAGAAAAAGAAAACGACTCGCAAGAAAAAAGCGAGCAGTGAATGATGCGTTATAAACCAATGCTGCCAACCCTCTCCTCCCGCCTTCCTGAAGGAGAGGATTGGTATTATGAAATCAAATATGACGGTTTCCGCAGTCTCCTTCATATTGACCAGACCGGGGTCGATTTTTATAGCAGGAATTTAAAATCGCTGGACGCCAACTTCCCGGAAATCATTAACGAAGCTGAACGGATCCGAGAAAACGCCAAAGATAGCCTACCGTTATTATTGGATGGAGAACTATGTATTTTGGAATCTGATTACAAAGCGAGTTTCTCTGCCATCCAACAACGTGGACGATTGAAGAGCATAGCGAAAATCCTACAGCAACAGGCGAAAATCCCAGCTACCCTTTTGATCTTCGACCTAGTGATTCACAACGGGAAGTCCCTTGTGGATGATCCCTATATACGGCGAAAAAAGCAACTTGAGGAATGGATGGATAGGCACCGCTTTCCTCAAGTATGTAGGGAGTCCGCAAATAGGATCCAATGGATTCCGTTCACCTCTGATGGACACTCCTTATTCCAACAGGTCAAAAACCATCACGGGGAAGGGGTTGTGGCAAAAAGGGATAGAAGCCTATGGCTACAGGGAAAAAGAACAAAAGATTGGTTGAAGGTGAAAAGTCTATTCAGAGGCTTTTTCATCATTGTAGGGTTTGATGAGAAAAATGGATATGCCCATGTAGCAGTAAGAGATGGAACTGAATTGCTGCCAACCGGAGTTGTCTCGCATGGATTGGAAGGTAAAGAAAGAGAAGCGTTGATTCAAATCGTCAAAAACAACCAGATCAAAAAAACCGGTTCTCTAATTGAAATAGCTCCACGGATATGTGTTGAGCTGGCTTTCCTTGAAATACACGAACATCAATTAAGACAACCTAGATTTATACGATTCAGACTCGACATCCATTGGGAGGATTGCACATGGCGGGCTCTTCAAAAACAGATGGGCAACTGAATATCGAAGGCAACACGATCCAGATCACAAGCTTGGATAAGATCCTTTATCCGAAGATGGACATTAATAAACAAGCATACCTCCAGTATTTGATCGAAATCAACAAGTTGATGCTCCCTTTTTTGAAGAATCGCTTTCTAACTGTCAAACGTTATCCACATGGTATGTTCGATGACTTTTTTTATCAGAAGAACTGCCCGGACTATGCTCCGTCTTTTGTCGAAACCATTCAGCATGATGACATCCGCTATATTATTTGCAACGATCTATCTACGCTTGTGTGGCTGGGAAACCAACTGGCATTGGAGTTCCATATTCCATTCAATAAAGTGACATCCGTTTGTCCCACAGAGATCGTATTCGACCTTGATCCTCCGTCAAGGGGACATTTTCCATTGGCCGTTAAAGCTGCCTTGGAAATCAAAACCATACTTGATCGTCTTGAAGTACATTCATTTGTAAAAACCTCTGGAAACAAAGGATTGCAAATTTATATTCCACTGGAGGAAAATCAGTTCACATACAATGATACGAGAGTCTTCACCAAATTCATCGCTGAATACCTCGTCGATCAATCACCTGATTCATTTACGATCGAACGTATGAAAAACAAACGAGGGACGAAATGTTATATCGATTTTTTACAACATGCAGAAGGGAAGACGATCATCGCTCCTTATTCGTTAAGAGGAAATGATGAGGCATTGGTTGCGACCCCGTTGGAATGGAAGGAAGTCGGTCACCAGCTTGTACCTGATAAGTTTACGATGGAATCTGTTTTGGAACGTGTAAAGAGTCAGGAATGTCCGTTTTCCAGAATGGATTCGGTCAGGAAGAAACAGCCATTCAGAAGGATCCTGTCTGGGTTATTGAATCAGAAAAACTGAATCTCGTCAGAGGCGAAGCTTGATGTGCCCGATACCTCTGGATACACAAGTAAGCATGTTCCCTACCTTTTCTTCCTCTGTCAGAAAAGAGTCGCAATGAACGACATCTCCTTCTTCAATCTCAACTTCACAAGTGCCGCAAACCCCCATCCTGCAAGTATAAGGTACATAGATATCTATTTCGTGCAGGGCATCAAGTAAGGTTTGACCGGAACTCACCATGAAGGTTTTTTTTGTTTTTACAAGATTCACGAAAAAAGGCTGAGGGTTTTCAATCAGGACTGCCGGCTGAAACTGTTCTTCATGGATGAACTTTTCAGGATACCGGAGTTTGTGTGAATGCTCAAGCAAAATATCCATGAATGCTGGCGGGCCGCATAAATAGATATGGGTCCCCATTGTTCTGTTTTGAAGCGCTTTTTTTAACTTTGCGATTTTTTCCTCCCTTTTCATAAAGTAAAAAGTGGACTTACTCCGGAAATGGTTCTGGATATGACGGTGAAATGCGCACTCTCTTTCTCCTGAGGCAGCATAATGTAATTCAAAACTGCGGCCGATCGTTTTCAAGTACGCCATCATCGATACGAAAGGTGTGATTCCAATTCCAGCTGCAAAAAAAACATGATGTTTCGCTTCTGTCCGTAACGGAAAGAAGTTATCCGGTGGTGAAACGGAGATGTTATCCCCTTGGCCGATGCATTCGTGCAAATACCCAGAACCACCGTTATGATCACTGATCTTTTTTACAGCGATTACGTACTCATTTTTCATTTCGAGGGGATTGTTCACCAACGAGTATTGACGCTTTCCCATTGGAAGATGAAGTGTCACATGTGCCCCCGCTCCGAATGGAGGTAAGGGGATTTCATCCGATGTGAAGGTGAATTTTTTAATTGTATCGGTTTCGTGTTCAATTTTTTTAACAGTCAATTGTAATGTATATGCCATTGAGCTCATCCTTCATGCAATATTACAGAATCGGGTACCCAAGATAAGCGTCTTGAAAGCTCGAATAATGGTTGGAGGGTTCGAGATGCTGACCACAGCTTATGCATATGATTGATTTTTCGAGACTTGCTGTTCTATTGATCCGATGACATTGCGAACAAAAGATGCAATAGGTTCCTGTATCCATTTTACCGATCCTTACATCCTCATGAGAGAACCCAGCTGAATTGGCGGCACGTCGTATCCGTTTACGGGCTGCACCACCGGTATAGAGGATCAACATAGTACCAAGAGGCTTGTCCTTGAGTATCTGTTCGATCTTTTTACGATCAACTGGCGAGTCAATCAGTTTTAATTCAACGCTGCTGCCGTTCTCTTTTTGAAGCTCTTTCTCTTTAAGTCCATCTTTTTTGAATCGTACCTCGCTCAAAATCAAAATAGGTCTCATTGTCCCCTCCGCTCTTTTTCCATATGATTTTCCAGGAAGCGGATTAATTCAGTCCTATACGTGGAAATCCCTTTGTATTCCGCGATTTCTTCAGGAAGCGTCTTGATGTTTTGGTAGAAAGATTTAAACCAGGATTCTTGTTGAATCAAGTCATTCAGTTGCAGTAAATAAGTGTGAATGGTAAAAAGGACATCATGATTCATCGGCAGCCTGAAAAGCCTCTGGACTTCTACGCGTAGGTGGATCAGATCACCTGCATTTTCACAAGTGACTTCCTGGCGATGTTTCCCCCATACAGAATAAGTTTCGAGAGGTGTATCAAGCATGTTGGTGACCGTTATCGACCAGTTCTTTCTCTCCCATACGGTCCCAGGCCGGATTTTAGAAATGAACCGTTCCACCTTATCGATGAACCCATCATTTTGTATGCCTGGTACCGGGTTATGGATGGATTTGAACTCCATTCCTTGAACAAAAGCCAGTGACCAATTGGACGGAAAACACAACTGACCCGCTTCGAGAAAAAGCCCATTATGGCGGTCGCCCATGAGGATAAGATCTTCCTGTACATGTCGACCAACCAAGTCCAACGGTTCGAGAGCAATTGTTGAGACGTCGCGAAAGACAAACGCTTCCTCTTCTTCCAATAGATGATTTTGAAATAAGCATTCATCACCCTTTTTTTGAAAAGTGAAGGACTCTGGATTGCAAGAAGCTAATTCATTGAACAGAAGGAGCATTATCTCCCATTGCGACTCCATCGACAGTGGAAGCGATCGGAAGCATCGGTGGTGATGTTTCTGCAACAGCTTTCTTTTCAGCTCCAATTCATTTTTATAATCCGCAGTAACCGTTATCGTTTTCGCTGGATCCAATGGTACGGAATTGTTGGAATAGGTATATTGATCCTTTGTGAATGGAAATGGAAACCCGTTTAAGCGTGACACTTGTATTACCTCCCGTACATCAAGCCGTCCCGTTATTTTAAATATTCCATAATAACCCATACGAATCCTTCATGAAAACGAAAAGAGCTCACTCAGTGAACTCTTTTCAATCTTGCATATTCTCTTATTACCTTGCACCTCCGCTTGATTGTCGGATAATGATCTGATGGGCGACTTTTACTCTACTTGCTGGTGCATCAGGTTTTTCAAGAGATTTGAGTAAACTATCAACTGCCTGATAGCCCAACTCATAAATATTGATTTCGACCGATGTCAATGCAGGTGTGGCAAGCTCTGCGATCATCGCATTGTTGAAGCTCGCTACCGCAACATCATCCGGGACGGTGATCCCCATATCATCAAGCATCCTTAAGACGCCAAGTGCCATAAGGTCATCTGTGACGATTAGTGCACTAGGAGGGTCTTCTAATGACATCAACTCGGAAACTGCCTTCCGTCCATCCTCCAATGCAAAATCGGCGTTGATGACATAGTCTTTTCGATATGGAATCTTGGCATTCTGCAATGCTTTTTCATAGCCGAGCAAACGGTCGGTCGTCACGACGAGGTTGAGGCTTCCCCCGACAAAGCCGATCCGTTCGTGCCCATTGTCAATATGATATTCGGTCAGCTCTTTCGCTGCGCGATAGTTATCATTATCGACATGGTTGATGTGTCCGTCATTCTTATACGGCTTTCCGATTACGGTGAACGGGAACTTCTGTTCATATAAATAATTCATGATACGATCATCTACCCTTGAGTACAAGAGCACGATCCCATCCACTCTTCTTCCCTGGACCATTCCGACCACCGCTCGATATATTTCATCTTCTGTCGTTCCAGTTGACATGAGCAAGGTGTATTCCTGTTCATGTGCCTTTGTGCTGATTCCGCGCAATACCTCAGGAAAGAAAGGATTTTGGAATGCCTTTTCTGCGGAACTCGGCATCACAAGCCCGATCGCCCGTGAGCTGCGGTTTGCCAGGCTCCGGGCAGTGAAGTTTGGATGGTACCCCAGATAATCCATCGCTTCACGGACTTTCCTCTTCGTTTCCTCACTTATCCTCGGGTTGTTCGCTACCACACGGGATACAGTCGAGGGAGCCACATTTGCGAGTTTTGCTACATCTTTTATTGTTACGGCCAAGTCTGCTTCCCCCTGTTCGTCTTCTCACTGATTCTATATTACCATTATAATCCAATATACTCATCTGTTAACATATCCTGCCATTTAGGTAATCGTTTATCCTTTCGTACCGCCCGCAGTCAGACCCGAAATGAGATAACGTTGCAAGGATAGGAATAACAATGAAATCGGAATCGCAATCAAAACAGCCCCAGCAGCGAATTTGGTAAATTCTCCACCGAATTGCTTGGCAACCAGATTGTATAATCCCACTGCCAATGTAAACTTTTCTTCACTTCTCAAAATTACTTTTGCAAGAATGAAATCAGCGAATGGTGTAATGAAGCTAAATAGCGCAATGACAGCAAGAATCGGTTTTGCAAGCGGCAGGATGATCTGCCAGAAGATTCGAAAATGCCCTGCTCCATCAATTCTTGCAGATTCATCAAGCTCCTTTGGAATTGTATCAAAATATCCTTTCGCAAGCCATGTATTCATCGGCAGCAATCCACCGGTATATAGCAGGATGAGAGCAAAGTGGGTATCGATCAATTTCGTCTGGACCGCGAGTACATAAATGGCGATAAGGGCAGCGAAGTTTGGGATCATTTGCAAAATCAAAAACGTCATCAATCCATTTTTGCGGCCGATGAAACGATACCTTGAAAAAGAATACCCCATCAAAGCGATCATCGTTACAGAGAAGGTCATCGTAATGATGCAAATTTTCAATGTGTTCCAATACCAGAGCAAGTATTTGCTTGACGAGAGGTCAAACAATTCTTGATAATGCTTCAACGTAGCGTTTTTTGGAATGATGGTCGATCCAGACAGACTATTTCCAGGATTGAAAGAAGAACCGACAATCCAAAGGACCGGATAGATGACAATGGTGACTGCAATCAATATCGCGATATAGGATAAGGTGAGGCGGATGAGTTTTTGTCTTTTCATATTCATGTTACATCATATCCTCCTCTTTAAACGATTTTGTTCTTCTGAACTGCCAGAGAGCTACTGAAATGACAATCAATGATAGAAGCATCGTGACTGCAGCAGCCTTCGCATATTGCTTGGATTCAAGCGTCAAGCTGTAGATCCAGGATATCAAAATGTCTGTCGAGCCAGCCGTCTGTCCCGGCATTGGCGGACCTCCTCCGTTGAATAGGAAGATGACATTGAAATTATTGAAGTTGAACGTATATTGCGTAATCAAAATGGGGGCGATCGCATAAAGGATCAGCGGCAATGTGATCGAACGGAATTTCTGTAACATCGTTGCACCATCCACAGTTCCAGCTTCATACAATTCTTCCGGAATCGATTGAAGGACACCGGTCACCATCGCAAAGATGAACGGGAACCCGAGCCACGACTGAATAAGGATCAACGCGAATTTCGCCCAGAAGGGGCTTGTAAGCCATGGGATCGGGTCAATCCCGAAGAAAGCGAGTAAATCATTATTGATTGCCCCGAACGATTCGTTGAACATTCCGGCGAATACGAGGATCGAAACGAATGCAGGAATCGCCCACGGCAGGATCAAAATCGTTCTGAACAGTTTTTTGAACTTCAGGTCCTTTTGGTTCAATAGGACAGCCAGGAAGATTCCGATTGTAATTTGAACCGTCGTGGCAATGAATGTCCAGATCACTGTCCAGGATAGGACACTGATGAATGTTCTGCGCCATATATCCAATTTGAAAATATCAATAAAGTTTTGGAAACCGACCCAATCTACTAATCTAGCTGGTGGTGAATGATATAAGTCATAGTTGGTGAACGCCAACAGAATGACGAATAGTATCGGAAAGATCACCACGAAAATAAGCAGGAAAAAACCAGGCGAAAGCATGAGATACGGGAATCCGGTATCGATTACATTGCGGTATTGTTCACGGATGGAATTCAATTGGATCCCCAAGTCACGCCTCTTTCCATTCAAATGCGCATCATATAGATTCAGCGCATACACACAAAGACCGAGTAATAAAACGAGAACCGCGATGATCCCTTCGACCAATAAAAAGACGGAATGATCACGGGGAAGCTGTTCACCTAGTGTCACCAGTCCCCAAAGACCTATGTTCAATAAATCCTTAAATGCGATTATGAAAGAAAATGTCAAAACGATGAATGAAAAAGCTTTAAGGTATTGACGGTTGTAAAGCTGCCCTACCCCTGGAATGAAGGACAAGAAAAAGGCTCTTTTCCGATGAGTGGACTTGGTAGCGTTCGTGTCGATCATTGATACCCCCTATCCTTTCTTTCTATATTTTAAAATGGTAGAAAGATAGAAGCAGTACCCCGGTTAGAGGTACCGCTTATCTGTCCGCTTATTTAGCTCCGGAAGCTTCAATTTGTTGTTTAATTGTTTTGGTCGAATCTTCAAGTGCCGGTTGCGGTTTTTGTTTTCCAGTCACGATCAACTGAAGCGCATTAGCCATAGGCTCCCAAACCTGACCCATTTCAGGAATGTTCGGCATCGGTACACCGCGTTGCGATTGGACAGCAACAGCAGCCGCACCTTCATTGTCTGCGATGACAGGGTCTTCAATCAATGATTTGACTGGAGGAATCTCTTTCGTTTTTTCATAACGGATTTTTGCATTTTCTTCATTCGTAACCCATTCAACTAGTTTTGTTGCCCATTCCTTATTCTCAGAATAAGCTGACACATGCCATCCCTTCACCCCGATGAAAGTTTGTGGATACTCACCGTTTGGAAGCTTCGGAAGTGGTGCTACTCCAATTTCGATACCGGCATCTTGCATCCCTTGGAATGCCCATGGTCCGTTCATGACTGAAGCGACCTTTCCTTCGTTGAACAATCCGTCCATGGCAGAGCCGCCGTTTTCACCTACGATTCCTTTAGGGAACAAGCCTTCCTCATACCATTTTTGGATGTATTGTGCCCCTTTAACTGCGCCTTCATTATTCAACCCGATGTCATCTGCATCAAGGCCATCATCCGTTTGCTTGAATACATAACCCCCATTTGCAGCCATGATAGCATTTGCGAAATAGAAGTTGTCCCATAGAGCGAGGAATCCATAGTTCCCATTTCCAGTGAAATCTTTCGAGAAGTCATATAGTTCATCAAAAGATTCAGGTGCCGCCTCCATGTGCTCTTTGTTATAAATGAAAACTGGGGTTTCTGTCGCCTTCGGCAGTCCGTAAAGCTGGCCTTCGAAGGATTGTGCTTGAATGGATGATTCTGTAAATGTATCAATCACCTTTTCATCAACCTCAATTGGCGCCAATAAACCTTGAGTGGCCAATGCACCGATCTGGTCATGAGGCAAAGTCAGTACGTCAGGACCTGTCCCCGCTGGAGCATCTAATGGAAGCTGCTCACGGATTTCATCAGCCATCCCTAACTCTTTGAATTCAACTTTGATACCGTATTTTTCTTCAAAGCTTTTGATAGCAGGCTCAAGTGCTACCCCTTTCTCTTTATCTTCCCAAACAACCAGCTTTTCAGGCTTTTCATTGCTGTCCGTTTTACCGCCTGTCTCTTCCCCTGAATCTTGCGGACCACAAGCTGCAAGCATTGACACTGCCAATCCAGCTGTCAGTGATACACTCAAAAACTTCTCTAACATTAAATGACCTCCCCCAAAATATGAATCAATTATTGTGAAAACGTTTGCACTGATTTATTTGTATTATACATATGCATAGAACTTTCTGCAACCGTTTGCATAACTTTTTTTATTAAATTATGATATATATAAGATTAATCGAATCAAACTTCTAAAAAAGAGGTGCCTATCCATGGAGAAAACAGCAATCTACCATCGTCCGAAAAACAACTACGCATACGCTCGTACCACTGAAAAAATCCATATACGTTTACGCTCTGCCACAAATGACTTGATACAAGTCCACTTAATCTATGGCGATCCCTATATATGGGATGAAAATGGCTGGAAAAATGATAAGACACCGATGCAACTAGAAGGCTCAGATGACCTTTTCGATTACTGGATTGCAGAAGTAGAACCAGAGTTCAAGAGATTACGATACGGATTTCAATTGGAGAACGGTGACGAAAGTCTCGTCTATGGAGAAAAAGGATTCGCGGAAACTGATCCCCGGGACACTGATTTTTACTTCGCCTTCCCTTTTTTGAATGAAATCGATGTGTTCAAAGCGCCGGAATGGGTGAACGGGACAGTATGGTATCAAATTTTCCCTGAACGATTCGCGAATGGCGATCCATCTATTAACCCACCAGGGACATTGGATTGGGGGACCAAGCCGCCTGAAAAGGATAACTTTTTCGGTGGAGATTTCCAGGGTGTAATCGACCATCTTGATTACCTGACAGACCTCGGGATTGGCGGAATCTACTTCACCCCTATATTCAAAGCACACTCCAACCACAAATACGACACAATCGATTATATGGAAATTGATCCTCAGTTCGGGGACAAAGAAACATTCCGAAACTTGGTAACAGAATGCCATAAGCGAGGAATCAAGGTGATGCTCGACGCGGTGTTCAACCATAGTGGTTATTTCTTCGAACCATTTCAAGATGTACTGAAATATCAGGAGGAATCACGGTATAAAGAATGGTTCCGGATTCGGGAATTCCCGATTGTCGAAGAGCCAACTCCGTCTTATGATGCTTTTGCTTTTGTTTCCTCTATGCCGAAGTTGAATACGGAAAATCCAGAAGTCCGTAAGTATTTGTTGAATGTTGGGCGTTATTGGGTTGAAGAATTCGATATTGACGGTTGGCGTTTGGATGTAGCAAATGAAGTGGACCATGCTTTTTGGCGGGATTTCCGCCGGACAGTCAAAAAGGTGAAGGCTGACGTCTATATTCTCGGTGAGATTTGGCACGACGCGATGCCATGGCTTCAAGGCGATCAATTTGACGCAGTGATGAATTATCCCTTCACGAATGCAGCACTCAACTTTTTCGCAAAGAGGGAAATTGGTGCTGAGGAATTCAGGGCGCAGATCACGAAATGGATGGTCTCCTATCCGAAAAACGTGAACGATGTTGCCTTTAATCTACTCGGCAGCCATGACACACCTCGGATTTTGACCATTTGTGATAATGATGATCGACGTTTAAGGCTGCTTTTCTTGTTTCAGCTTACGTTTACAGGCTCGCCATGCATTTATTACGGTGATGAAATCGGGCTTACTGGCGGACAGGACCCTGGCTGCCGCAAATGTATGGAATGGGATGAAAAAAAGCAGGATATGACTTTACGGTCATTCGTTTCGCGCTTGGTTGAACTACGCCGGTCGTATAATGCACTGCAAGGTGATTCATATTTCAAATTCATCGAGGTGGACAGTCATCTGGATGTCGTGATGTATGAAAGAAGTATAGAAGATGAGAAAATTGTTGTGGTCATCAACATTTCAGAGAAAGAAAGCGAAGTTGTGCTTGAAGGTCAATTTGTGGATCTATGGAATGGAAAAGGTACTGTTAATGGAGGACCTATCAAGGTGGAGCCATACGGCTTCAAAATTTTCCAGGTAAAGTAAGGTCCCCTTTATCAGCATACTCATAAATTTCTTGAGGGGATAAGATGTATTTACGCCCCTCTTTTTCTATGCCCATTTTGTTGAGAAGGTAGTTCGTCGTATTGGAAGATAAATCGAGGAAAGGCCGAATTTGCCTATTTGAAAATAAGTCACCAAATAAAAGTACATAATCGGCAATGGCTCGATAATGCGCATCTTTAGATTCTGATCTACAAAAAGGACACTTCTACTTATTTCTCAATCTAGTCATCTTAAGTCTTGAACATTCACTACAATGTACACCTGTAACTATCTCATTTTCCTGAATTTTCTCTTGAGAGGATATTTTTTCCTTCTTTAGAGAGTGTGTTTAGTTCAAAAATTAATTATCTCGACAACTCGGGGTATAAATGCTACAAATTTAAAAATTATCCCGACAACTTTAAAATTATCTCAACAACTTAAAATTTATCCCAACAACTACAAAATTACCTACAAAACCAAAAGGCTGCCACGAACTGGCAGCCTTTTTTTCCCTTATTCCTCTGCATTGATATAAAGTTTTCCTTCTGCAATTTCCTCTGTTTCATTTCCGTAATCGTCTCTTGCGACGACTTCTACAACTGCTCCATCAGCTACTACGTTGGACGTTGCTGTATAATAGCCAACATAGTGACCCGGAGTGGTCTCCATCATCGGAAGTTCATTCGCGTTTTGGACCATGCCCATATTTGTAAGTGGCATATGAATCCGGAAACGCGCTTCAAGACCTTGTTCACTATCAAACTCGATCATCACGGATTGACCAGATTCAAGGTTCTTGTCCATATCTGGTTTCACGTTCGTTACCTCGATCGGACCAAACTTCGCATCTACCGTAACTGTTTGGTTTTTACGGTTACCTGCAAGATCTTTCGCTACAACTTTGATGACATTTTCACCTTCATCAAGGAGTATGCGGTGTGAGTATGATCCATCTTCGTTGACTGTCGCTCTTTGACCATTCACTTTCACCCAATCGAGATACTCGTCATCTACGTTACCTGTGACGTTGACAGCCATTCGATTCGTCTTCGTTCCGTCCTCAGGACTCTCGATTGTCAATTCAGGTTTTGTTTGATCCAAAATAACCGTCACCGGCTCGGAAGGATCGGTCATTCCTCTTTCATTCACCGCTGTCGCTATAAGGACGTTTTCACCACCAACAAGTGTAATATCTGCCGAGAATGTTCCATCTTCATTAGTAGCCACTACAGCCGTTTCTTCGCCGTTGTTTTCCAAGTGGATATCTACCCCTGGTGCGGACTGCCCTTCAACCGTTACTTTCTCATCATTCGTATGGGTTCCGTCTGCTGGGGAAGTGATGACTGGTGCTGTGACTTCATAATCAACAGTAGCACGGATCATATAGTTCCCTTCAACCGCTGGCGTTTGTGACCATGCCCCACTGACGAATTGCCAGCTGCGCTCTGCATCCGGACCGTTTTCATCTGCACCAAGACCCGGTGCGTTTGGGTGTGGATCCGATTGGATGTACACCATGAAGAAGTCACCATCTACCGTCACACCTTGATCAGAAAGGTCGACATGGGTCCATTCCCCATTACGGAGGGCTGTCGCATCGACCGGTCCAGCCAGCTTCTCACCAGGGGATCCATCTTCATCCGCATCCCAGATTTCAACCTGGAAGTCAGTACCGCCTGGGGTAGGCCAATCATTTGTCCAGAAACGGAACATACCACCGGTGACAAAAGCTTGTTCTTTCCCTTCCGGCAAGGACATCCTTACACCCCAGCCGTTGCCTGCATCATAGAAAGCACGTGCATTCTCAGCAGTTCCATCGTCGAATCCGATTTCCCCTGGATATCCTATGAACGGCTTTAATTGGGCATCTTGGATCGTCGCTTCTTCATCATCGATTGTAATGCTGAATTCTTCTCCATAGTAACCTGATGCCATGACTTTCAATGTATAATCTCCAACATATCCAGTCAACGAGTAATTTCCGTCCGTATCGCTTTCTACAGGTGTGACAGCAGCATCTTCCTCAAGCAATACAGTGACGCCTTCAATCGGCTCACCCGTCTGGCTATTCGTTACTGTACCTGAAACCGTACCTTGTGCCTTTTCTTCTAAGGTAAAGTCGGCTTCCACTTCCCCATCATCAGGGATGGTGACGGATTGCTCCTGAGGATGGAATCCATACGCTTCAGCGACGATCGTAAAGTCGCCAGCCGCATGTGTAATCGTGTAGCTTCCATCTACCGGGTTTGTTGTAGTCGACCGTCCAGATTCAAGGATACTGACTTCCGCTTCAAGCGGTAGTGCAGAAGGCCCTGCATCTTTACCTTCGTCTTTCTTTTTCTCAAGATCGATACGTTTTGTCGGCATCAATTCTGCGGGATTCACTTTTTCCTTCTTAGCTGCTTTGTCATCCGCTTTTTCAGGTTTGTCGCCTTTTACAGATTTATCTTTTCCGCTGAATAAAGAAGCTTTTGATGAAGGATTGATTGATGCATCACTTAATCGGACATCATCAATGTACCAGCCTTCTCTTAATACACTTCCGTCAGTATCAACGTTAAAACCGATATAGATCCGTTGATTTGCATACTCTGAAAGGTCGATTTCTTCTTCAACCCATCCATCACTGACGTTATTGAATTGAGCAACTTGTTCCCAATTTTCCTGGTCGGTCGAAACGACAACATGACCGTAGTCGTAGTTATTTTCAAGATTATACCAGTTGTTGAACTGTAAATATGCTTCTCCATCACCAAGGTCGATCGGAGGCATCATGAGTGTCATGTTTGCGTTGTTATCATAGTCACCATCAAGATTGGTTGCATAAACTTTCTCGCCTGATGCTGCTTCACCTGGACCAGAAGTTGGTGCACCCCATTCCCAAGTGTTATTGTCCCCCCATGTGATCCACCCTGTCGGCTCGCTTTCGAAATCAGTTGAGTAACCGGTTGATATTCCTGGTAAAACTGTAACTTCATAATCATCTGAAGTTACATTGTTACCACCGAAGTCACCAATAACCCAACGGTATTTCAATACAGGTTCCTCGATTGCATCACCTGGAATGACCGCTTCATACCTGCCAGATTGATAATCACCATCTGTTCTGACTGCTTCAACAGCTTCCCAATTATTACGGGAAATTTCATATTCCACACGTACGTTGGTGACACTGATGTTATCAGAAGCTGTAACCGATAAGGGCAAGTTCAACCCTGCATAGGTTTCAGCTGGAGCCTCATGTTCGAAAGTCGGAGCTTCCGCATCGTCCCCTTCCTTCGTTACACTTCCTTTTACAACGCCAAGTCCGTTGATGACTGAGGATACAGCATCATAAGCATTGACGATCCCATAACCGAAGCCGTTGTTCGGAGAATCAGGGTATTCTCCATTGGTCATCGGCTCAGCCGTGCTAAGTAGAATTTCCTCGATTTCATCGACAGTCAGTGATGAATCGACTTGACGCAGGAGTGCTACGACAGCCGATACGTGCGGTCCTGCCATCGATGTCCCATTCCATCCGCCCTCATAAGCGCTTCCTGGTACAGTTGAACGGATATTCACACCTGGTGCACTGACATCTGGTTTGATTTCATCATAAGGAGATGGTCCTTCTAATGAGAAACTTGCCAAATTGTCATTAATATCCGTTGCACCTGTCGCAAAAGATTCTGGGTAGTTCGCCGGGGTTGCTACAGATCCAGGTCCACCAGGGTTGAAGATCGTCGTGTTCCCTGCTGAAAATTCTGGGAAAATATCTGCTGCACGCCAGTTTTGAACCATCGGGCGGTACCATTCATCTAACCCAGGACCGCCTCCCCAAGAGTTATTGACGACATCTGGGGCCATTTCCGGATGCAGGTTCCCATCAGCATCAGTTGGAGCAATGATCCATTCCCCTGCTTCAAGGAGATCGACATCTGATCCACCATCTGCTGTGAATGCTTTTACTGCTATCCACTTGGCACCAGGGGCAACACCTACTTGATTGGACCCATCAGGCTCGGCGCCTACCATCGTCCCCATCGTATGTGTACCATGTCCTTGATCATCATATGGTGTATCTTGTCCGGCCGTGGCATCGAACCAGTTCATCTCATGGCTTGGAGAGTCTGGATTTGCCGGATCGTATCCACGATATTGTTCCACTAGTCCTGGATGGTTCCATTGGACACCTGTATCGATGTTCGCTATGACTGTACCTGATCCATCGATTCCCATGTTCCATACTGCCGGGGCACCAACCCGTTCAACGTTCCACTCGACTGAACTTGTTTCATTTTCCACATCTCCCTTTGGTTGTGTGGACGCTTTAGTAGTTTGAGGCATCGGTTGGAGCTGTCGCACTTCATTCGGCAATACTTTCGCCACCTCAGGGAAAGCAGCTAATTGCTCCATGACTTCCTTGTTGGCTGTTACAGCCATTGCATTGACAATGAAGAAAGATTGATAGTCTTTCACTGCCTTTTTTTCTTTCTGTTTCTTCAGGAAGTTTTTTACGTTCCCTTGCGTTTCAATTGCGGTCGAACGTAATGATGATACGACCTCTGAACGTTGTGTCAACTCTTTTTTATAAGGTGTAAGCTGTTGCTTTTCCGCTTTTTCAATAGCATTTTTCGCTACTTTCGCAGTGTCGACCTGTTCATGAAATTTGATCAGGAACGTGACTTGTTCTTCATCCTTGAATTGTTTTTGTAACGATTTACTTACCTTATTGGACTGGGCTTCCTTTTTAAAGGATGTTGAGATAGGATTCGATTCTTGCTTTACTATCGTTCTAGCATTCGCGGTGGGGGCAAGAAACGTTGAAACTAGTAGAATGATCGCTGTCACAAATGCAAATGCACGTCGATTCAACAAAAACCTCGGATAATGTACCATTTTTCCCCTCCTAAAAGTTATATAGCTTGACCGAAATCTTACCCCCTTTCATGTCGAATACGATATGACTGTATCCTTTGATGTTGAATTCATCATAAAGGAATTTTTTGTAGAAATTAATATAATTAACATAATTTTCTAAAGATGAAGAATTCGTAATGGTTAGTCGATAAATTTCGCTTGGGACTATACTCTCCTACTAAATTGGATTAATGTTAAGAAACCTTACTAGTACCAAAGGGTCCTGGGTGGTAGTTCTTATGTAGTATCTAGTAGGTCTATAGTATTGCGGGTTATTTCCTTACATTTTTTTCTAATTCAATTGGAGGAGTAAATGTCGAATAAGGGGTAACATTGTGGAAGTTAAGTAGAATCCTCTACTGACGTCCTATATAAAGGACAAGAACAAACCTATTAATTGGAACGTTCGGAGGATTTAACGTTTTTTGGTCCTGTTTTTCGTTTTTTACCAAGGATGAGGATCGGAAAGGGGAAACAAAAAAGCGACTCGGTGAATGAGCCGCTAACAAAATAAATCAATCTATAATATTCACGTTATAATCCTCGAGCCATATATTGATCTGGGCAAGATGGGCGATCAATTGAGGTCCTGTCATCAACTGGCCGAACCAAGGTGTTTTGAAGGCTTCACCGTTTGTATCGATGATTTCCTTCACTTTATTTCGATCAATCAACTCAAGAATCGGTGAAGAATCCTTTTCGATGATAGAACTGAGCCACTCTTTCACGAGGCGGGTATATTCCGGATGATGTGTTTTCGGATATGGACTCTTTTTCCGATATAAGATTTCATGCGGAAGGATACCTTCAAGTGCTTTCCGCAAAATCCCTTTTTCCCTGCCTCCAAGCATCTTCATCTCCCAAGGAATATTCCATGCATATTCTACAATCCTATGATCGGCAAATGGAACCCTAACTTCAAGGCTTGCCCCCATGCTCATGCGATCCTTTCGATCTAGCAGTGTGGCCATGAACCAATGCATATTCAGATAGGACATCTCTCTTCTTCGCGCTTCAGAAGGTTTTTCACCATCAAGCTTAGGGGTTTCGTTTACCGTCTGTTGGTATCGGTCCTGGACGTAATTTTTCAGGTCAAGCTTTTTCCGCAAGTCTGGCTGTAAAATCGACTCACGCTCACCAGTCGAGTGCATCCATGGAAAAGCAGCCCTTTCCAGCAACTCTGGTCGATAAAACCACGGGTATCCTCCGAATATTTCATCGGCACATTCCCCTGACAAACCTACGGTGAATTGCTTTTTGATTTCCTCACAGAACCAGAGCAGGGAAGAATCGACATCCGCCATACCTGGTAAGTCTCGCATATGGACGGCTGCTGTCAGATAGTGCCTTAATTTTGCATTATCGATTACAGAAGTGTGGTGGACGGTTTTCAGATATTCCCGCATGATTTTAATCCACGGTCCGTCAGAATTCGGCTGGAAAGTGCTTTTCTTGAAATACAATTCATTTTCTTCATAATCAATCGAGTACGTATGAAGCGCTCCACGTCCCTTTTGTTGAAAATAACGGGATGCAAACGCACTGATCGCACTGGAATCTACACCGCCTGAAAGGAAAGTGCAGACAGGTACGTCGGCCACCAGTTGTCGTTCAACGGAGTCTTGCAACAACCACCGTACCTTGTCAACAGTTTCCTCAAGAGAATCTGTATGTTCTTCACTTTTCACATCCCAGTAGCGCCAGATTTTTAGCCCATTCTTGTCGAACCTTAACGCATGCCCTGCCCTTAACTCGTTGATTCCACGATATACACCGTGACCTGGAGTTCTTGAAGGTCCTAGCCCAAAGATTTCTTGCAGACCCTCCCGATCGACCTCGGCCTTCACATGTGGATGAGCGAGAATCGCCTTCAACTCTGAGCCGAAGAGCAAAGAACTACCTTTTTCACAGTAAAATAATGGCTTCACCCCGAGCCGATCCCGAGCCATGAAGACCTGCTCCTTATTTTCATCCCAGATTGCAAAAGCATAAATGCCATTGAGATGATCGACACAGCCCTCTCCCCACTCGATGTAACTGGTCAAAAGAACTTCCGTATCACTATGTGAATTGAATCGGTGCCCTTTTGAAACTAAAACTTTACGAATGTCTTCCGTATTGTACAATTCGCCATTATAGACCATCGTATATTGTTCCGTTTTTTGGACCTTCTGCATCGGTTGTCCGCCGCCTACCGGGTCTACTACGATCAGACGGGCATGACCGAACACGACCTGGGGCTCGTTCCAGTGTGCTGTAGCATCCGGCCCACGTTTCCCAAGGGTTGATGCCATCGTTTGTATTGTCGCCGTTTCTTTTGCCAAATTATCTTTAAAATTGATCCATCCTGTGATCCCACACATATTGTTACCTCATCCTTCCAGGGATTCGATAATCCTACATCTCTCTACACCACTTTATGCGCAGAAAAATGAAATGTGCCCACCAAGATGGTTATTGATTTTTGGAAATCAGAGGTGTTTCGAGTGTACGTTGATCATTCGGTCTGCCGCTTCAAGCAAACGATGCTTTTCACAATTCAGACCGACCCTCACAAATCCTTCTCCAGTCTTTCCGAATCCGTTTCCTGGTGCAACGATGACATGTGCTTTTTCAATCAAAAGTTCAGCATAATCCTCTGATGTATATCCTTCCGGAACAGGAATCCATGAGAAAAATGACCCTTTGGGATAATCGACATCCCAGCCGTTGTCCTTCAGCTTTGAAATGAAAGCATTACGACGGTCTTCATATATCGCAGTAAGCTCATGCACACAGTCTTGTGGTCCATTCAATGCACTGGCCGCTGCTTCTTGTATACTGCCGAACATACCGCAATAATAATGATCTTGGATAAGGTTGATCGCTTCCACGACTTCCTCATTCCCCAACGCAAACCCGACACGCCAACCGGCCATATTGTATGTCTTGGAGAGCGTGTACATCTCGACCCCGACTTCTTTTGCTCCTTTTGTCTGGAGGAAGCTGAATGGTTTTTTACGGTCAAACCCGATTGATCCATAAGCGAAATCATGCACAATACAGCACCCTGTTTTTTCACCAAGCCTGACCGTTTCTTCGAAGAATTCTGAGGTTGCGATCCCTGCTGTCGGATTGTTCGGATAGTTCAGGAACATCAATTTTGCTTTTTGAAGGACTTCTTCCGGGATGGAGTCGTAATCAGGCAAGAAGTCATTCTCCCTTTTCAAAGCCATCCTGTATTGTTTTGCTCCGGCGATGGCAATACCAGATTCATAGTCCGGATAACCTGGATCTGGTACTAATACAGTATCTCCATGATTCAGAAGGCATTGGCTTACTTCTACGAGACCCGCCTTTGCTCCGAATAGGATAGCGACTTCTTTTTCCGGATCCAGCTCCACATCGTATTCGCGTTTATAGTAGTCTGCAATTGCCTTTTTGAGAAAGGTGTGGCCGCGGAAAGGTGGGTATTTATGATGAACCGGGTTGGTTGCAGACGTTTGAAGAGTCTTTATTATGTGATCTGGTGTAGGCTGGTCTGGGTTCCCTTGACCCAAATTGATCATGTCAAAACCGGCTTGATAGTAGGGTTCAATTTTATTTACAAGCTTTGCGAAAAATTGTTCAGGTAAACGTTTGATAGAATCTGATTGCTGGAAACGAGCCAAACTGATAACCTCCTGTACGATGAAAATTATAAGTGTAATTGTCGTAAAATTCTAATCATTTATGTTAAAGTGTAAACGACTAAATGTAAAGGGATTTATACTGAAAAATAAGATTTAAGGGGGAGTATAAATGAAAGTAGCTGTTATACAGATGGATATAGAATTCGGTCAACCACAAGTGAATTTCGAAAGAGTGACCGGATCGATCCGTGAGGCTTGTAACGAATCATCAGATGTCGTCGTCCTTCCCGAATTATGGACGACTGGTTATGACTTGAAAAAGCTTGACCAACTCGGTGATGATGAGGGTAAACAAACCATTGAGTTCATCTCCGCTCTCGCTTCAACGTATCGGGTGAATATTATAGCAGGGTCAGTCGCCTGTCAAAACAGGTAACAGCGTGTATAACATGATGCTTATTTTTGATCGTGAAGGAGATGTAGTGAAGGATTACAGCAAAGTTCATCTGTTCCGCCTTATGAAGGAAGAAAAATACCTCTCACCAGGAAATAAGGATGGCCATTTTGAATTAGATGGTGTGCCTTCGGCAGGATTCATCTGTTATGATATCCGTTTTCCCGAATGGATGCGAAAGCATGCGCTCGAAGGAGCTGAAGTTTTGTTTGTCACTGCTGAATGGCCGAAGGCGAGGACAGTGCATTGGCGTAACCTCTTATTGACACGTGCCATTGAAAACCAATGCATGTCGTAGCATGCAACCGGATCGGTGCTGACCCAGAAAATGAGTTCGGCGGCCACTCCATCATCATCAACCCATGGGGAGAAATCATTGCAGAAGCCGAAGAAACCGAAACCATATTATACGCGGACATCTCAATCGACGAACTGAATAAAATCCGTACACGTATCCCTATCTACGAAGACCGTCGCACCGATTTATACTGATCAACATGATCGTACTATTCATTAGTGCTATTTTCGGTGCCTTCATTGATGATAAACATCCATACCATTCATCGGGCCTGGTACACTTTCATATCCCTTGAGCCATATGGGGTTTAAAACGGTGCCTGGTACACTTTCAAATCCCTTGAGCCATATGGGGTTTAAAATGGTGCCTGGTACAACCTACTTCTTTTTCATTCAGATGATTTTATTGCCTGTCAGGAATAAGTCGATCTGGGATGGTCTAACCGGCTTGCTGATATAGTATCCTTGTACTTGGTCACATCCAAAATTCTTTAAAGTGAGCAATTGGTTTCTCGTTTCGACCCCTTCGGCAAGGACCGTGACATTCAGCCCTTCACACATTGTGATGATAGCACGCACAATCGCTGCATCAGAATTAAATTCATCAAGATTCCGTATGAATGATTGGTCGATTTTTAAAATATCGATTGGAAAATCCCTCAAATAGCTTAAAGAAGAATAACCTGTGCCAAAATCATCCACTGATATTTTCACACCGAGATTCCTCAATTGGTTGATGGTCCATAAGCTGTGCTCTACATCTTCAAGCATGATGCTTTCTGTCAATTCGATATGGAGAGAAGATGCGTTCAACCCCGAAACCCTCAAGCTTTCTTTCACTTCATCAACAAATTCCACCCGCTGGAACTGTTTTCCGGAAACATTTACACAGACCGATAATGCCTTCAACCCTTGATTATGCCATTTCTTTGCCTGCTTACACGCCTTATCTAGGACCCATTTCCCGATTTCATTGATCAATCCTGCTTCCTCAGCGATTGGAATGAACACGTTCGGCGGTATCATCCCCTGTTTCGTATGATTCCACCTTAACAGGGCTTCACATGCAAATACTTCTTCGTCAGATATATTGATCTGCGGCTGGTAAAAGAGCTCAAATTCCCCCAACACCATCGCTTTTCGAAGATGATTTTCCATTTCAAGCCGTTCATTGATTGAATCATCCATCTCCATCGTAAAAAATTGAACGCTGCTTCTTCCCTCTAATTTTGCCCGATGCATCGCTAAGTTCGCATTTTTCAAAAGCATCACATCATCAGCTGCATCTGTAGGGTACAAGCTGATTCCGATGCTTCCGGATAAAACATATTCTTTACCATTCAACAAGATCGGCTTTTTGATCACAGACAAAATGTTCTTCGCTAAACTTAAGATCTTTTCCGACTCGTTTGCCTTCGGGATGAAAATTAAAAATTCATCTGCTGCAAAGCGTGCGAGAAACTGTCCCTCCTGTATCATACCGTTCATGTTACGCGATACATGCTTCAAGATTCGATCACCGGCTTGATGGCCCAAACTATCATTGATCATCTTGAATTCATCTAAATCGACCACCATCACTGCAAGCTTTTCTTTCATCTGTTTAGCAGTGCCGATCGCTTCACCTAACCTTTCGTGGAAATACACCCGGTTCGGCAAACCTGTCAAACTATCATGATAGGCAAGATGGGATATCTTTTCTTCTGCCATCATCAACGAGTCGTTCAACTCTTCCAGGTCCTCTGTAGAAGCTTTAACAAGTTGGGACATTGCCAGCATCTCTTGATAGTCAATAGGAGGTTTTTTTGCCTGTAAAAATTCCTGTTCATCGATATAACTCTCGTATTCAGCCAAGGTGAGGAACGTAAGAGCATAGGATAAAACATCATTCCTCCCATCTTCATGATAATATTCACCAGCGGTAAATGCCCCGATCGACGGAACGATATTTCTGATCGTCTCCATCTCGTGAGCTACCCCGATATTGAAGAAGCGGCGTCTGGATAGGCAAGAATACAGGAAGAGCTCTTCGACAGGACGATTTTTCAGCTGCTGATAGACAAAGTTCAGGGAATCCAGGTAATTACCCGCATCCCCACAACCGATCGAAACTTTTGCTCCTTCGGGAATCGGCTGAAGGGCTTCGATTGAGCCGTCCTGATTGAAATTCTTCATCATTACAGGTTCTGCATGATCTCCTCGAGTCACCATCAATGGGTAAAGAGATCGCGAATCCGCGATGCTCATGATCATTTTCGTGCCAAGGTACTTTTCATACACATCCTTGACGGGTGTACCATTCAATGAATACACTCTAGTATTTTCAGCCTTGGTGACTGTAAATGATCGCCCTACCGTATTCCAATCCGAACATGCGTGCACCGAGGCGGTCAACTCATCACCTGATAGGCTGACAGCTGTAACGCCTGAATCAATTAAACGATCATCACTCACCAAGAATTCAATGTTCTTTTCGCCAATCGGCACTGAATTCCCACCTGCCACAACCACATTCGGATAACGTTCCTCCAACGCCTTGAGCATCCCCTTGTTCGCATGTGTTTGGCTGCTCCCAAAGATAATGACTGCTTTCGTATCCCGTTTGATGATCCTGGTGCCGATTTCGATTCCGATTTCATGCCCTATCATACTTTCTTCATAGGAAACTCCGATACTTTTAACCTGCACTTTGTCAAAACAAGTGAAGGAGACAGCCGTACCGCTTGTCTTGATTTCACTGCAAAAAGAGGCATCCACTGTCGCGCCTATGATTGAGGCTTGAGGTAATGATCTGGAAATTAACTCCCTGAGCCTGGAAACACGGACCTTCCCTTCAGAGGTAAAAATCTGGATCAACACGTTTTGGGCTGATTTCAAATTATTGGATTCGATGAAAGTTTCTAATTGTTTTTTATTATGATAATTCGTGCTGACAGTCTTCATTTTTACACCCTTCCCCAGCTCGATTTATGATTTGCTCATTTTAAAGACACATCTACCTCTTTTATCGACCATTCCTGTCTACCTCTTCATTCTTAACAGGGTGTATAAACTCCTATTTTACTATCTTCGCCACCGAGAATACGGGTCTTTTGTTCTAGTTTATTTCAAATTCTTTAAAAATACTTTTTAAAATTGATAAAATTCCCCTATTTTGTTAATTCAGCATTAACCACCTTGTCTTTAAATGATATACTGATAATCACATTCAAAGAAAAGCCGGAAGCGCCCTTATCAGCCACGAAGGACTTGAAAGTCCGACGAGGAGGCTCGAACCAAACAAAGTTCGGTTCTGCGTGGGTAAACACTTCGACCTAAATCAATGTGTCGACCGCCGCAGGAGGACTGAAGTGATCCAAGTGGTTGGGCGGTAGAGCTAGACATTTCTTCACCGTAACCAAAATTTTTAAACTATCTTATCATTCAAAAAAGAAACAAAGGCTTGATACATATGAAAAATCTATTATTCGCAATTCTGACATTCGCAGTATTGTTTGGCGTGTCTTCTCTAGTCGTGAGTCCTGAGTTGACGGACATTTTTGTAGATGATCAACAGATGGAACAAATGGCAGAACTGAGACAAAAAGAACAGAACACATCCAACTCCCCTTCAAATTCACCAGAAAATATGCTAAAACAGACCGGGTGGGAATGGAGATCCTTCTCAGACCACGAACGACTTACATTTGCAGTCCACCTGGCAAAAGGACTGAAAGAAAAAGACATCCCTATCGAGGCTCCGAACCAGATCATTGAAAAAATCGACCATTACTATGAATCGAATCCGAAAGATGAAACGATTGAAAAAGCGATCATGGTCCTCATTGCTGAAGACCGCTTTACCGATTGAATGAAAAAAAGAGCTTGTCCGTCCGGCTTAGGCATGTGTACCTCACACATGTCAGTTCCCACTCAGCCGCTCGGAAAGCTCTTTCTTGATGAAATATTATAATACGCTGTAGCCTAAATACAACACCAGAATAAGGGATATGAAGAACATGATCCACATTCCGGTGACAGAAGCACCTTTTTTCGCTTTCGCTAAAACCATTTCCATACTTCCGATCACCCAAATACCAGCCAACACTTTGACAAATAGACTGATTGCATAATAATCGCCTGATAAGTATTGGATAAACATCATTCCGCCAGTAACAATAATGAAGACATAAAACAATCTCAAAATCATGCTTGTGATCTTATGGCCCTTTGCTTTACCTGCTTTCATCAAGAAATACGATACAATAAACAGGATGATCGCAATCGCCCATGACGTGACATGTGCATGAAGCATCCAGCATTCCTCCTCCTAAAACTCAATCGATTTCATCATATCAGAACCCTTTTTAAAATGGAAATCTGATGCTGAGGGTGTTTTGCAATAGCGTTTTCATTTATAATGGGAAAAGAGTCAAAAATGAAAAGAATGGAGTGAGCCACATGAGTAAAGTAAGAAATCAACATGGCACAGAAGAAATCATTTCTAAAACAGAACAATATGGAGCAAAGAACTATCTCCCACTCCCTATCGTAATCTCTGAAGCTGAAGGTGTTTGGGTTAAGGACCCTGAAGGCAATGAATATATGGACATGCTAAGTGCTTATTCTGCCGTCAACCAAGGCCACCGTCACCCGAAGATCATCAAAGCTCTTAAGGAACAGGCTGATCGTGTAACACTCACATCACGCGCATTCCACAACGATCAATTAGCTCCATTTTATGAAAAAGTAGCAAAATTGACGAATAAAGATATGGTCCTTCCTATGAACACAGGAGCAGAGGCGGTAGAAACGGCAATCAAAACAGCACGCCGCTGGGCTTACGATGTAAAAGGTGTAGCCGATAACCAAGCAGAAATCATTGCATGCGAAGGGAATTTCCACGGCAGGACGATGACAGCAGTCTCCCTTTCTTCTGAGGAAGAATATAAACGTGGCTTCGGTCCGATGCTTCCAGGCATCAAGGTCATCCCATACGGTGACATTGAAGCTCTGCGTAATGCCATCACTGAAAATACAGCAGCATTCTTGTTCGAACCGATCCAGGGTGAAGCCGGGATCAACATTCCTGCAGATGGGTTCTTGAAAGAAGCACGTGAATTATGTACTTCACAAAATGTATTGATGGTTGCTGACGAAATCCAATCCGGATTAGGACGCTCTGGGAAAACATTCGCATGTGATTGGGAAAACGTCGAACCAGACATGTATATTCTAGGTAAAGCACTTGGCGGTGGAGTATTCCCGATTTCCTGCGTTGCGGCAAACAAAGATATCTTAGGTGTTTTCACCCCAGGCTCCCACGGTTCCACATTTGGAGGGAACCCGTTAGGATGTGCAGTATCCATCGCTTCACTTGAAGTTTTAGAAGAAGAAAAATTGGTAGAACGTTCATTAGAATTAGGGAACTACTTCCAAGAGGAATTGAAGAAAATCAACAATCCAAAGATCAAAGAGGTTCGCGGACGCGGATTATTCATCGGTGTCGAACTTACAGAGGAAGCACGTCCTTATTGCGAACAATTGAAAGAAAAAGGATTGCTTTGTAAAGAAACGCATGATACTGTTATCCGTTTCGCCCCACCGCTTGTCATTGAAAAGAAAGACTTGGAATGGGCAATCGGAAAAATCAAAGAAGTGCTCGAAGCATAAAAAGCTAAGAATGGAGAACAGGCCTAACATGGTCTGTTCTTTTATAATTTTAGGACTTTCTTCAGTTCTTATTAAGGATCAAGATGAATAGTCTATGATAGCTTATCTTATTTTTCATCTTTGGAGGGTCCCTTTATGAAAAACGTACGAATCTGGTTACATATCGCTCTGCTCGGAAGTTTTGCACTCCCCTGGCTCAAAATCCCTTTTATTGTCACCGTTGTTCCTGTTGTCGGTTACCAGCTTCCTTTCAAAACAAATTCACTCGCGAACCAACTGAACAGTTTAGGAGTCATGTCGATCAGTTACGACCAAATCGCCTCAATTTATGTGATGCTGGTGGCACCTGTCATTGCTGCATTGGTTTTAGTTATGATAGTTTTAAAACGGAAACCAAGCGTTTATCTGGATAGTGCAGCAGGTATGATTTCAGTGATGTGCTGTCTGTACATCCTTACCAATACGGGAAATATCGCTACATTCGGATTCTATGTGACCCTGATTGTTTCTCTGCTGCTTGTGGCATCACCTTTGTTACATGGGGAAAAGGAAAAGAGCATCCGTGTTCAGAACCAAGCCGTGTTGAAGTGAACTTTAAGATAAGTATTACAACCCTTTTTCTGTTCTCTTTGGTACTTAGGGAAAAACAAAAATAACCACAATCAAAAGTACTGTGGTAGAACCAACTTTAAAAAAGATTGACCCGAAATTTGTTCAACTGCGGGTCAATCCTTTTCCGTTTATTCTATTCTTTCAAACCGATTGAGATATACTTGGTTTCAAGATATTCTTCAATTCCCTCAGTTCCGCCTTCCCGGCCTAGCCCACTCTGTTTCATTCCTCCGAATGGAGCTTGTGCTGCTGAAGGGACGCCATCATTCCATCCAACAATACCATAATCAAGGGCCTCTACGATTTTCAATCCCCGGCTATAATGCTCACTGAACACATATGCGGCTAAACCATACGGCGTCATGTTTGCATACTTCACAGCTTCTTCATCCGTTTTTACCTTCTGAATCGGTGCCACAGGGCCAAAGGTCTCTTCGTTCATGATCAACATGCTTGGTTCTACGTCGATGAGTACAGTCGGTTCATAGAAATATGTTCCGTTTTCAGCTTCATGGCCTTTTCCACCGACAACACACTTCGCCCCCTGGTTGATCGCATTCTGTACATGCTTTTCGACTTTCTCGTATGCGTCTTTATTGATCATCGGTCCGATGTCAGTATCCTCGTCAAAACCATTGCCAACCTTTAGTTTTTCCGTTACAGCAACGACTTCCTCAATGAATTCATCGTAAATCTTTTCCTGGACATAAATCCGGTTGCCGCAAATACAGGTCTGTCCCCCATTACGGAACTTGGATGCGACAGTCTGTTGGGCAGCGTATTTGATGTCCGCATCATCAAGGACGATGATCGGTGCATGTCCGCCAAGCTCGAGAGACATATTTTTGACCTGCTCCGCACCTTGTTTCATCAACAGCTTTCCGACTTCTGTCGAGCCAGTGAACGTCACTTTACGGACCTTCGGATTCGACAAAAGCTCCTCCCCGATTTCAGAGGATTTACCGGATACAATGTTGACGACCCCCTTCGGAATACCTGCTTCCTGGCAAAGCTCCACTAGACGGACAGCTGTCAAAGGTGTTTCATTCGGTGGTTTGACGACAAACGTACACCCAGCCGCTAACGCAGGACCCAACTTCCGGGTGATCATTGCAGCAGGGAAGTTCCATGGTGTAATCGCCCCGACCACACCCACTGGCTGCTTGATGACTTGCATCCTTTTATTTTCTTTTGAAGAAGGGATTGTTCTGCCGTAAATTCGTTTACCTTCCTCAGCAAACCATTTCAGAAAGGATGCTGCATACTGGACTTCTCCTTTGGATTCCTTCAATGGTTTCCCCATTTCCTCAGTCATGAGCTTTCCAAGTTCATCCACATGTTCAAGCATCAGATCATGCAATTTTTCCAGGTAGGCCGCGCGATCATAAGCAGTCAGATTCGACCACGATGGAAATGCCTCATAAGCTGCATCTATTGCCATTTTCGCTTCCTTTTTCCCGCCTTTAGGAACAGTACCGACGAGATCACCTGTTGCAGGATTCACTACTTTGACTTTTTCGAGACCATAATCAGACCATTCATTATTGATAAAAATACCTTTCTCCATCGTAACGCCTCCATTTTAAAAATGATCGTAACTACTAAACAATTCCATCAGGTGCGGACGATTAAACATCATTGCGGACTGGATTCGATAGAGCACCGATGGTTTTTACCTCGACTACGACGACATCATCTGCTTTCAGGTATTTAGGCGGGTTGAATCCTTTCCCTACTCCAGCGGGTGTTCCAGTTGCGATGATGTCTCCAGGTTCAAGGGTCATTCCCTTAGACAGGACTTTGATCAACTCCGGTATTGAAAAAATCATTTTTGCTGTAGAAGAACTTTGGCGTATTTCCCCATTGACGTAGGTGATGATATGTAAATCGTGGGGATCAGCCACTGCAGATTTATGGACCAAAGCTGGTCCCATCGGGCAGCTCGTATCAAGACTTTTCCCGAGTAAAAATTGTTTGTGCTTGCTCTGAAGGTCTCTCGCGGTTATATCATTGATGAGGGTGTATCCGAAAACATAATCATATGCTTCTTCCCTCGTAATGCCTTTCCCCTTCTTGCCGATGACGACAGCAAGCTCTCCCTCATAATCGATATCGGTTGAGACCTTTGTCGGGATGATGATCGGTTGCTCAGGACCGATCACCGTTGTCGGGGCTTTCGAAAAGATCATCGGTACTTCCGGGACATCAGCTTCCGTGCCAAGTTCGAGGGCATGATCGAGGTAATTCTTCCCTACACAAAATATGTTTTTCGCTGGACGCGGAATCGGAGCCAGCAACTCGAGAGATTCGACATCAACAGTGTAGTTGCCTGTTTTGTCCTGTTCCCTTAATTGCCTTCGTATATCCTCGACAGATTGTACAAATCGATCACCAAGCCCGATTGCTTCAAGCAGATTACTCGGAAAATCCACATTTAACGCAGAGGCTGCGCTTGTCAGATCAAGTGCTTTTTCAGGTTCGTTTTCCAAAATAATAGCAACAACCTGTTTTTTGTGATGGGCTCCATAGATGAATTTCATATCTTCCTCCTATTGATCATGGATGCGGTCATACTCAGAAGCAAGCTTAAAATCCACTTCTGTCAAGCCATTTGCCTGCCATGAGCTTAATTTGACCGTTACTAGTTTAAAGTCGATCGAGATGAGCGGATGATGTTGGACCTCTTCGGAAAGTTTAGCGATTTGAGTGACAAAATCGATCCCATCCAGATAGTAACTGAATCGGTATTTTTTCGTGATCCATTTTTCGTCGCTCAGTTTCCAGCCATCAAGCTCCTGAAGCTGTACATTGATTTGCTCTTCCGTAAATTGTTCCATCAAAGCGCCTCCTTTACTGAATGTTTAACCCTGTGTCAACCAAGAAGTGAACAAATTGATGTAGAATGAACAGATTATTCATATAAGTGAACATAATAATCTGGGAAGTGAACAAAAAACCCTCTGAAGTGAATAGATCAACTTCACTTTTGTAAAATCATTCGCTCAGACTCACGTATATACTTCCATTTCTAACTTAAAAATTCCTCTTTTCACAATAACCGTGAAGTTACCTGTCAAAATGTGATAAAATGAGTAGTTAAATAATCAATTTATTTTTTCGGTTAATCAGGAATATCACCGGATAAAACGTTCCGAACTGTGACAACCGACACGGAGTGAAAAAGATGAACATAGTTGTAAGCAGCTTAAACGCTAAATACATCCATACATGCCTTGCATTGAGATATTTGAAAACTTATTGCGAGCCTGCTTTTCATATCGAAATGGCTGAATATACAATCAAAGATCCTGTCATGAACATCGTCAGCGATTTGTATTCACGAAACCCTGATGTCATCGGTTTCAGCTGTTATATTTGGAACATTGAAGAAACGATCCCGATCATCGAAATGTTGAAAAAGATCAACCCTGATATCAAAATCGTCCTTGGGGGACCTGAAGTTTCTTATGATGTCCCTCACTGGCTCGAACGCCTTGAACATGTCGATTACATCGTCGTAGGCGAAGGTGAAGAAACCTTCAAGGACCTATTACATGCCTTAGAAAAAAACGAAGACATCGAATCCGTTGCAGGTCTAGCCTACATGAGGGACGGGAAACCATACCGGACTGCTCCCAGACCCAAGCTCGACCTGAAAAAAGTCCCTTCTCCTTTCCGTGTTGAAGAAGATCTGCCTCAGCTATCGAAACGTGTGACCTACATTGAAACTAGCAGGGGTTGCCCATATTCCTGTGCATTTTGTTTGTCTTCCATTGAAGTAGGTGTAAGATACTTCGACATCGAAATGATGAAGGAAGAGATCCGTTTCTTGATGAAAAATGGAGCACGAACGATCAAGTTTGTCGACCGGACGTTTAACATCCGCAGAGATTATGCGCTGGAAATGTTCGACTTCTTGATAAAGGAGCATCTCCCAGGCACAGTATTCCAATTTGAAATTACAGCGGATATCATGCGCCCTGAAGTCATCGAATTCTTGAATGAGCATGCACCTGAAGGATTGTTCCGTTTCGAAATCGGTGTCCAATCGACGAATGACAATACGAATGAACTTGTTGAACGACGCCAGAATTTCGAGAAACTGACAAGGACAGTGACTACGGTACGTGATGGCGGCAAAATCGTCCAGCATCTGGATTTAATTGCTGGTTTGCCAGAAGAAAACTACGATTCTTTTCGAAAAACGTTTAACGACGTGTTTGCTTTCCAAATCGAAGAAGTCCAGCTTGGATTTTTGAAAATGCTGAGAGGAACAGGGATGCGAATACGCGCTGAAAACCATGATTACATCTATATGGAAAAGGCGCCTTATGAGATTCTCGGAAACAATGTATTGAGTTTTGATGAAATCATCAAGATCAAACGGGTGGAAGATGTCCTGGAGAAATTCTGGAATGACCACCGAATGGACACGACTGTCAGTTATTTGATCGACCATGTCTTCCCTTCGGCATTCGATTTCTTCCAGCAGTTCGGTGACTATTGGGAGGCACGCGGATGGTCACGGATCGGCCATCAGCTTGAAGACTTGTTCAAACGTCTCTATTCCTTTTTACGGGATCAGGGTATCCCGCAGCTGGAAATCGTGGAAGGATTGATGAAGTACGATTATTTCATCCGCCAAAAGCATAAACCTCGGAAGCCCTGGTGGGAGTTTTCGATGGATAAAGCGACGCAAACTGAATACTTGCGTTTCCTATCTGACCATCCTGAAAAAGTTTCCGACGATTTCAAGAAACTTGATTTGAGTGAAAAGGAATTGCACAAGCATGTCATGATCGAAAGCTTGTCCTTTGACCTGGATGCATTTTTAAATATTGGCGAGCTTGTCAAAAAAGGGACACTGCTGATTGTCTATTTCGATCCGAAAACAAAATCGGCTACATCTTTTACAGTTGACGATGAACAAAAGAAAATAACTGAAATCGTATAAACCTTAGGAGGTCTATCATGGCAAATACTCATACGTATACTCGGAAAGAAGAAATAGCCAATGCGATTACACATGGGATAGGGGCATTATTCAGTATTGTTGGACTCGTCTTCCTCGTGGTCATGTCTGCAGTGGATGGATCGGTCTGGCATGTAGTCAGCTTTTCGATTTACGGAGCATCCATGCTTTTGCTCTATACAGCTTCAACATTGGTGCATAGTTTTCCAGAGGGAAAAGCGAAGGATCTTTTTGAGATTTTTGATCATGCGGCCATCTATATTTTCATTGCAGGAACGTATACCCCCTTCTTGTTCATCGCCGTGAAAGGTGCATTGGGATGGACGTTGTTCGGGGTTGTTTGGGGGATTGCAATCCTAGGGGTTTTCTTCAAAGCGTTTTTCGTTAAGAGATTCCTATTCATTTCGACCATCATCTACATTGTAATGGGATGGTTGGCTTTGATTGCATGGAAGCCATTGATGACGACTTTGCCAAGTACTGGCATGCAGCTTTTCATCATCGGTGGTGTCTTATACACGGTCGGAACCGTATTTTATGTTTGGCGTGGATTTCCATATCATCACGCCGTTTGGCACCTGTTCGTTTTAGCAGGTTCTGCTGCACACTTTTTTGCCATTCTTTTGTACATCCTTCCGATCCAGATGGTTTGAACCCTTTATCGGTGCAAATTGAAAATATATCGGTGCAATTCTGGAATATATCGGTGCAAATTGAAAATATATCGGAGCAATCCTGGAATATATCGGTGGAACCCATAAAAAAAACTAGAGGATGGCTGAATTTACGAGCCATCCTCTTTCTGATGCTTCTATTCTGTTCCGCCATCGTCCGATTCAAGATCAACAGTACCTTCACTATCTGCCGGATCTGATGTTGGTTCCTCCTCTGGAGACTCATTCCTATCTTGTTCTTCATCTTCGGGATTTTGTTGTTCCTCTGATGCCCCGCTGGTCCCACTCTTCTTCTTCCCTGTACTCTTCGATTCGATCTCCATACCTTCTACAAGGAAAATATTCGGATCAGTCATGATAGTTTCCTCTGCCTTCAATCCTTTGGACACTTCCTTATAAGCTTCATTTTCAAAACCGAAGCTAACCTTCCGTTTGTCGATATAGTCATTCTTCACAACCAAGACATACGCTTCGCCATCATTATGTAGAACCCATTCATGCTTCACAGCTAAAGCATTTTCTACAGCAACTGGTTTCATTGTAACCTCTAGCGTACTTCCGATAGGCAATCGGTTCTCACCTTCTAGGTCAAGCTCAATATCCACGGGAAATTTCAAATCTTCCTTTGACTCGCCGGCTGGTCCGATATCTGTTATGACTCCTTTTCTTTTTCCTCCCCGAGAGGCGCTTATTTCTACCTCATCTCCCTCTCTTAAAAACAAAACATCATCTTCGGAAAGATAAGCTCTGGCCATGACCTGGTCCTCACTCGAAATGACGACGACCGGTTCTTCACCTGATCCTGCAATCACATTCACCTTTTGGACGGTGCCTGCTACATTGGTTTTGACCACTTTCTCATCGAGCTTGGACTCCAATTGTTTCACTTCTGATTCTTTGCTCGAGATTACCCGTCCAATACGCTTCGTTTGATAAGAAGCATCCGCTTTTTGCTGTTCAAGCAAAAAGATGCTGGACTCATTCTTCTCTTCTTCATCCTTATCAGATTCTGTGCGGATTTGTCCTGCTAAGGTTGTTTCACGCTCTTCAAAAAAGTCCTGTTCCGTCTCAAGCTCCTTGATTTCATTTTCCAACGTCGTGATCTGGTTTTCAATATCAGTTGATTGATACTTCAGTATTTCTGACCCTGCAGAAACCTCATCCCCTTCTTGGACAAGGACTTCTTCTAACACACCCCGATGAGCTTCATTATAAATTTCCTGCGTTTCCAGCGGAATGATCGTTCCTGATGCTTTCATAGTTTCCCGGAGATCCCGATTCTCAATTTTCGCCACTTCATAAGGCTTTTCACTAGCAAACAATGATTGATTCAAAAGGAACAAATACGTATTCAAAATAATAAATAATAGGATCGGTAGCCCTATCAAAGCTCTTTTCATATGCCGGTTCAACCTGATGCCCCCCAATTCTATCCGTTCAATGGCAGATGATACATAGTATTAATTATAGCGATGCTCGTGATGAATAGTAGATGTAATCCAATAGATACTGTCCACACATATCGTTTCGACTTCAACGATGCTTCCATCAATAGCTTGATAGACGCGTAGATATGCCAGATGAAAAAGATCGTAATCCATCCGAAAAAACTGGTCAGAAATATATGGTCGGAAATCGCATTGACCCATGGCCCTACACCAAAGGGTGACAGCATTTCAATGGAACCGAAAGCCAACATATAAGGGATGTTTGCCGCTAAACCTATTAAGATGATGACGTACAAATACGTATGTAAAACGAATAACTTTCTGAAACCGATATCCCGGAAGAATCCCCAGAACGATAAGGCAGATGCCCCAATGAGAATGAAAGGCAATGCGAACCCACTGATCGCTCCACCGATTCCGATGTAAATCGAAGCTGCCTGCTTTTGTTCTGCTGTCAATTCCATCGCCATAGCTTCTGGAACCTTCAACCATTCTGCAGCGCTTATATAGAAAAGAAAACCGAATACGAGCGAGCTGCATAATAACAAAATCAAAACTCTTAATCTATATCCTTGGATGGATGAGGATTCTCTCAACGTATGCAATGTTTCCTCAGGCCTGAACAGCCCTTTCCAAACCTGTACCTGGTGTTCCAACCTGTATCCCCCTCTTCTATGTCGTACATGATGGTATAATCTATCCTACCAGATTTCAATGAATATATCCTATTTTTTCCGATATATTTTTTCCTCCAGCTTCACTTAAACTTGATTCATAACCAAGTAACGGGTTATTCGGGCTTTGTATAAATTCCTCCAAAGATCTTGCCCATTCATTGGACAGTCGAAAGGTTTTTACTTGTTTTCTCAACCCATCCAATTACCATTTTATTCTGCTACACTTCGATATTTTTTAACAATATCCTTGTTTTTTCTATCATAAATTTCCATAAATCAGCTGAAAACTAGTGTTCAATAGGAGGCACATCCTTGGCATCAACTTCCTTCATGGACAAAAACAATTCGCCATTTCGATTGTATGAACCATAAAACACTGAACCTATATCTGAAATATTCTGTTCTGCCAGTTTTTCTTCAAGCCAAACCTCGCTCTTTTTCAACCACCGCAATAGATCAAATTGGACTTTACCATCCAAAATGATTGGAATTTCATATTTCACTGGTTCACCTGTGAGCTTCAAATCTTCTCTTATCACAACTTCTTTCGAAGGGATCATTTTCACCGATAAATTCCCATTCGCTTCAATGATGGCTATCTCGACATCCCCCACGTTATACACGTTCTTCTCCCGAAGCATCTGCAGGATATTATCGATCGAGTATTTTTCCTTTTTCATTTTTTCACAGAGAAATTGTCCTTTATAGATCACCACTGCAGGTTCGAAGGTCATCAATTTTCCGCGGTTTCGATTTTTCATTTTTAGATAAATGATCAATTTATGGAGCAGGGCAATTACAATCATTGCAACAATCGTGTGGAAATGGTTGATTTTCGGGTCGGCAATATCGGCCCCAACCACCGCACCCAGAACTAAAATGACAAGAAAATCAAAAACGGGTAGTTCACCAATGGACCGTTTTCCCATATAAAGTGTGACGAACAGCATGAATGGCAGGATTGTAATGATACGTCCGATCACTTTGACCGAATCCATGAAGATCTCCATCTTAAAATACACCTCATTTGTCTATATAAAACCATCCTCTCCAAAACGGTAAAGAAAACTTGGCAAACCGAGCTTTAGTGAAGGTTGAGCTTTAGTTGCCCTTATACTGAAAAAAGCATTTGTGCTTTCTTACAGTGCAAAGAAAACTTGTATTGTCCCAAGCATTCACCAGGTTGATCTTTAGTCACCCTGAATGGAAAAGGGACTGACCAGATACAGCCAATCCCAATTACATCCCATCACAATGTTTCGATGGCGACACTGCTTCCTTTTCCTGATGGAGCAGCTGGGGTGACGATCAGCTTCCTTGGTAATCGTGCACGTAGTTCAGGTACGTGAGAAATCACTCCAACTGAAACCCTCTGCATTTGTAATCGCTCCAACGCTGAGATCACTGTATCAAGCAAGGACTGATCAAGAGTGCCAAAACCTTCATCCAAGAAGAAGAACTCTAATGGATACTCCCCTTGCAACTGGATTTGGGCAGATAATGAGAGTGCCAGTGCCAGAGATGTCAAGAATGTTTCTCCGCCGGATAATGAAGTGACAGGTCTCCGTACACCACCATTTGCATCATCCCTGATCACAAAACCACCTGATGAATCCACTTCTAACGCATAGCGTTGTCTAGTCAGTTCTCCCAATCTTTGCGAGGCATCCTCTGCTACTTGATTCAGCTGTTCTTCTGCAATGAACTCGACAAAGCTGTTCCCACGGAAAACTGCCTGTAATTTGCCGAGCCTTTCTGATAGCTCCACATTTCTCAATCGTTTCTCCTCTAACATAGCAAATTTCTCAGCTCTGTTTTGCAGATCCGATAGAGCCGTTTCAATCTTCGCTTTTTCAGAAACGGCTTCCTCTTTTTCCTGTTTTGCTTGCCTCAACTCTTCCTGGACCCGCTCCCATTCCTCTATACTGACCTCTTTATTATTCAAAAGGTTGAACAATCTTTTCTGATCATGCTGATGATTCTGTTTTTGTTTATGGTATCGCTTTATTTCCTCTTCCCAGACTTTTTGTTTTTGGGTCGGGACAAGAGCTTCTTTTACCTGTTCCTTAGAGTCGAAAGAGGTTTCCTCTGCTAGTTGATTCCACTTATCTTGTGCCCTCGATAAACGGACTTCGATATTTTGCAGTGTAGATTTTGCTACTTCAAATTCCTGCTCGATCTTCTGTAGTTTTTTACTTTCCATTTCTGCTTGCTGAAGAGCGGTCTGTTCTTTTTGTTTCAACTCATCCAATTGTAGTTGGACGTTCTGATAAAGCTTCTCCGCTTTATCATTCCCACAGATTCCTTCAATCTTTTCATGTAGTTGCTCACATCGTTTTTCCATATTCGATACTTTAGAGGAGAGCTCTGCTACATGAAGCTTAAGTGACTGGTAGTCTTCAACTGCGCTTGTAATCGTACCATCTACGTCGACCAGATAGGTTACACTCCTATCATAGCGTTCATTCAAATCTGTGACCTCTCGTTCGATCTCATCCATCTCTTTTTGTAATCGTTCCAGATGATCGAACTGATAGGATTTGAATGATTCGTTCCAACGCTTTTCCTGCTCAACTGATATTTGATTAAATTCCTTCAGCTTCTCTTCCAACTTGGCAGAATCACGCTTACATGAGTTCAAGTTTGTCGTTTTTTCTAATAGTTTTTTGTCATACTCAGCAAATAATGAGATGAATTTGCTGCGTTTTTCTTTCAGCTCTATTACATCTTGCTTGAAGCCTTTCGTCTCCGTTTTCAGTAGCTTCAAGTAATCATTCAGGTCTTTTATCGATTGGAGTGAGTTCTCGATCGGGTCGAAGGTAGTGGCGGCAATTTCATCTTCACTGAACTCCCCTTTTTTCACATACTCCTGAATCGCTTCAAAAAGGTGCTCTAAATCTTTCTTACTGAAATTGACAGCCTTCTCCTCTTCTTTTAACGATTTGTAAATCAACTCCAGTTCTACAACCATTTCTTTATAATCTTCATCGCCCTCTGCAATTTTACTTACAGGCGCTGGATGTTCCTTTGAACCACAAACAGGACAGGCTTCTCCGGCTCTCAATTCCTCAGCGATTTGTGCTGAAAGCGCATGCAGTTCAATAGTTTTTAGCTTCTGGACCGTGTCTTTCAAGTATAGGTCGATCGAGAGTTCGGCACGTTCAATCACCCGGTCGTGCTCACAAACACGATTGTACAACGTCTCTATATGCTGCAGAAGATAACCGATATTCTGTTTTACATTTTTCTTCTGTTTTTTAAGCATAGAGATTTCATCATTCAATTTCTTTTCCGTCGAAGCAATTTTGGATTGCTCCCTGATCAATTCGTCTTTCGTTTCATTGGCCCGGCTGATTTCTTGTTTAAGAGCAAGTGCATCCCTCAATCGGTTTCGATGTTCGATTGGTATCGTCTTCTTTTTAATGGACGCCTTGATTTCCGCTTGCTTTTCGATTGCTTGCTGTTTTTTTCTTTTTAATTTGATGAGTTTGGTTTCTACAGCTTCAAGTTCTTCTTCCGCTTTCGTCAGTTTCAATTTCTCGTCAGAAAGGGAACGTTTCTCTTTTTCAAACTCGATTTCCATTTGTTTTGCCTGTTTCAATTGTTGAAGATGCTCATACAATACGGGTTCTTTTTCTGTTCGTTCATTTTGGATTTCATGAACCAGATTTTGTGTTTCTTCAACTAGATGCTTCGATTGTTCACTTGAACGGGACAGTTCTTCCTTCTTTCCCTTCCATGTCTGTTGCTCTGTAAGGATCGATTCCAGTTCTTCAACAAAAGGGAACAAAGAATCCGCTTCTTCTGCAAGTTTCAAATTCTTCTCAAGTCCTGCTATTACTGGTGCTTTTTCCTCCAGTTGGGCGAGCTTCCGTTTCACTTCATCCAGTTCTTCCTGCCAACTCCAGATTTGCCTGTAATGCTCGAATTGGACTTCCTTCTTGTCCAAATTAAGGTTTTTCCGTTTCACAGCATCGATCGACTCTTCCAGCTGGTGTTGAAGTTCCTCGACCATTTCCTTTGAAGCATTGCCCAGACCTTGCTGTTCAGCCAAGATCTCTTTTAAATACACGCTGGTTTCTTCCACCCTTGATTTCAGGCGATGATTAAGATGATCCCCATACTTCTCTAAATGAAAGAGACGTTGCAGCATCTGTCTTCGTTCAGTGCCTTTCAATGAAAGGAATTCGGCAAACTTTCCTTGAGGCAACACCACAGCACGTGTGAAGTCTGTGATCGTCAACCCTAGAATGCTTTCAACCTGTGAAGTTACATCCCGTTCTTTATCCGCAAGGACAGCTGTTTCATCGTGTATGATTTCGATCAGACGGCAAGTGCTTGTACGGATTGAGTCATTCTTCCCTTTTTTATAGGTCCGCTCAACCTTATACCGTTTTCCTGTTTGTTGTGTTCCCAATTCGAAGGTGAAGCTGACATGAAGCTGATCCTCCGCATGGTTCATAATTCCTTGTATCGTGTTCGCTGCACGTTCTATCTTCCCGTAAAGAGCAAGTGTGAGCGCATCCAACAAGGAGGACTTTCCACTCCCGGTTGGACCGAAGATTCCGAACACACCTCCTTCACAAAGGGATTGGAAATCGATATCCTGCCTTTCCCGAAAGCTATGTAAACCTGAAACAGAGAGGTGAATAGGTCTCATGGTTATACGCCTCCTTCATTTTCGTGGATGAGCTCCATGAACAGCGTAACTGTCGCTTCATCTGGAGTTCCACCATTTGTCTGTCTTTCATAAAAGCGTTTGAACAGCTCATCAATCGGAAGGTCGGAGGTCCGTTTATCCCTATCCATCCCATTCATCTCTTCGAATACCGGTCTGATGTGGATGAAGCCTTTATGTGCGTTCCTGAGATGGTGGATTTGTTCCATACTTAATGTATCTTTCAAATGGACTTCTAAATCAATCCAAGCATTGGTGTCCTTTTTTTCATCGAGCCAACGATGGACCTGTGCAAGCCCATCTTCTGCTTTCCAACGAACCAGGGGCTTCCCGCACGATAAATGGAGTTCCTCCATGTTTGGTTCTGAGCCTGGTGCAATATCAAGAATCGTGACCGATTTCGATTGCCCAGCTTCAGAAAAGCTGTAACATAGCGGTGAACCAGAATACCTGGCCAGACTGCTTGTACGATGGATCGATTGTGGACGATGCAAATGCCCTAGGGCGATATACTGGGCTTTGGAGGGGAGAGCATTGGCCGATACCGTGTAGGCCCCACCGACCTGGATCGGCCTTTCCGATTCGCTCTCACGACCACCAGCCACATAAATATGGCTCATTGCAATATTTACACTGGATGCATCAAAATTACAGCAAAGTTCCTCAAACAATTTTTCGATACGGATATCATAGGCATTCCGTAATGCCTCTTCATCAAAGGATTCCGTCAAAATCTCTTTCAACCTGGATTCTGATGGATATGGGAGACCAGCAAGCTTCAATCGTTCGCCAGTCGATTCGATCCCAAAGCTAATCGGTTGAATGGTCGGGTATCCTAAAATACTGATTCCATGGAGGGCCGCAAGTGGTCCAGATGCACTCAACCGATCCGGATTATCATGGTTCCCTGCAATGATGATGACTTTACACTTTTGATTTTTCGTCAATTTTGCCATAGATTCATAAAATAATTGTTCTGCCGCCGCCGGGGGATTGACCGTGTCAAACACATCACCAGCCATCAAGACGACATCCACCTTCTGGTCTTCAACAATACCACATAATTCTTCAAGAAATTGTTCCTGCTCAGAAAGACGGTCCCTTCCCTCAAGTGTCCTTCCAAGATGCCAGTCAGCAGTATGAAGTAGTCTCATAGATTCCCCCTAACATGGCAGACTCAATAGATGTCCACCATCAAAAAAGTATAAAAATTTCTCTTTACAAGGTTTTTTCCAAATTTGTTCTAACGCTTTCGAATAAAGATCAAGCTGTACGGTGTAACGCCTTTCGAGCACTGGACGTGCATGTTCAAAGTCCTCGAAACGATTTCTGATGGCATCCGTTTTATAATCCAGCAAAACGAATCCATCCTCTTCTTCAATTACACAGTCGATCACACCTTGGACCAGAACATGTTCATCAAGGGAACCGTCCCAATCCGAATAGACGTCCCGTGCCGGCAATGCAAGACTGAACGGAACCTCGCGATGGATCGTTGAACAGTGTTGGATCCGTGCCCCCAGTTCTGTTTTGAAAAACTGTTCAATCGACTTGATATCGATAACCTCTGCTTGTTCCTGTGTCATCAGTTCACTGTTGACAAGCTTTGCTACTGTCTCTACAATGGTTTCCTCCGATATGGTCTCGGAAGGTTTCATCACATGCTGCATCACGAGATGCATCGCTGTCCCACGTTCAGCAGCATTCAATGATTTTTCCTGCATGAAGTTCGGGCGTTCACCAATCAGGTTACGGTATTCTCTGACGAACGATGTGTCTCCATATTCATCCCTTGTTTCCATGCCCCTTTTCAATTCTGTAACCGATTGTTTCGACATGTGTCTCCTGGATAATCGGTATGGGTAACACCAGGAGAGAGATCCCGCCACTTCACTTTCTTCATCCGTGCTTACCGGGACCCATGCCTTGATCTTTTCCAACTGATCACTCTTATCGGCTTCTCTTTCATCATCTATTACGGCAATATCACGTGATTGGAAGATTGCCAGCTCCCATTTATGTTGGGTCTGGCTGACACTCTCATCAATCACATTTCCACTTCCCACCCTGTTTCGTAACAATTCCATGCTCGGATGGCGGATGACGGCAGGACCGATCCAATCCAAATAAGATTTAGCCGATGCCCTCTCGAAGTCAGGTAATAACCAGCCTTTCCGCGATACCATGTGTTCCCATTGTTTCACTTGTTTATCGAGCTCCCGGACTGATCCGACAAGGATCAGTTTTTCCTGGGCACGGGTCAGGGCCACATAGAGGATCCGCATCTCTTCAGCCACCATCTCCATCCGGAGGCGTTTCTGGATAGCAAGCTGAGGCAGAGTCGGGTAACTGATCCGATACTTCGGGTTCATGAATTTCGCACCAAAGCCGATCTCCTTATGTAGGAGGAAACCGCCTCTCAAATCCATCTCATTAAAACGCTTGTTCAAATTCGAGAGGAATACGACCGGGAATTCCAATCCTTTACTTTTGTGTATCGTCATGATCCGGACGACATCTTCCTGCTCCCCGAGTGCTCTAGCTGTACCTAGATCCTTCCCTTGATCCCGCATCCGTTCTATGAATCTAAGGAAACGGAATAGACCACGGAAGGACGTGTTTTCATACTGTCTTGCACGATCATATAAAGCTCTCAAGTTCGCCTGGCGCTGCTGTCCACCTGGCATTCCACCGACGTAATCGTAATATCCTGTTTCCCGGTAAACCTGCCAGATTAGATCGGACAAATCACCTTGGCGGGCTTTCGTACGCCAATTCTGCAGTTTTTTATAGAATAGGTTGACCTTCTGGTAAGTATCAGAGGACTCTGCATGTTTTAAAAAGGCAAGGACCGCTTCATAATAGGATCCTTTCTTATCAGCAATCCGTACTTTCGCTAGTTCCTCCCCGCTTAATGCGATGATCGGAGAACGGAGTACTGATGCTAACGGAATATCCTGGTATGGATTATCGATGACTTGAAGAAGTGCAAGCATGACCGAAACTTCAACTGCTTCAAAATATCCTGTCGACAGGTCTGCATATGCAGGGATCCCTTGCTTTTTGAATTCCTCTTGAAGGACAGGGGCAGTCGTCGAAGTCGACCGTAACAAGATCACGATATCCCTGTATTCAATCGGTCGAAATTGCTTCAATTTCCCATCGTATACCTGGTAAGGCTCTCGGTCCTCATTATGCCCGATCAACCGTTTGATCCTACCCGCCATCCAGCGTGCTTCCAATTGGATTGATTCGAGGCTCTCAATATCTTCGTCCTCACCGTCCTCTTCACTCCTGTCGATCAGTACCAATTCTGTCGCAGCCTGCTCATTTTCAGGATAATCAGCACCTAACCGTAATTTCGCCGCCTCATCATACTCGATTTCCCCGACTGTTTCATTCATGATCTGTTTGAAGAGGAAATTGGTACTGTCGATAACATTTCTGCGGCTCCGGAAATTACGCGATAAGTCGATCCGTATACCTTCTCCAGGTTCTGATTCATAATAGCGCTTATACTTATTTAGAAACAAAGTCGGTTCAGCCAGACGGAATCGATAAATGCTTTGCTTCACGTCTCCGACCATGAATAGATTCGATCCCTCTTTTTGTTCCTTCGTGACCAGCTGGACGATCGACTCTTGCACAAGATTGGTATCTTGATATTCATCGACGAGAACCTCGATGAACTTTTGCCGGTATTCCTGTGCAGCTTGAGAAGGAATTAACCGTTCTCCTGAAGATTCTTCACTTGACAGGACCTCAAGGCAAAAATGCTCCAGATCCGAAAAATCGACAAGACCTTTTTCTTTCTTTGCAGATTGAAAACGATATGAAAAGCTTTTTACAAGCTTGATCAACGTATGCATCACCGGGGAAAGTTCCCTGATATGGTTGATAAACGATTCCGGAGCCCGGCCAAACAGTTCCTCTTGAAGGCTTTCCACCTGTTTTTTGACACGATTCCGAATCGCTTTGACTCGTTCTATCAAAGCTTCGTCATATTCATCACCTTTACATGGTTTTAAGCGTGAAAAAGAAGAGGTGGCCTGGAATGTTTCATATACCTTTTCCCAGGATTCAGTACCTGCCTTGATAAGGTCCATGATCATCTGCTCATCATTCACTAAAGTATCGTAATAAGGAGCAGGTCCTGCAGGAAGGAGAGCCCATTGTTTTGCCTGCCCGATTAATTCGATCATGCCCCTAAGCTGTAATTGGACGTCCTGGATCAATTCATTTGTCCAGGAAAGTTCTTCAATTGTCTCAATATTTTCACTCATCGAATACTTTTCCACCATTTGATCCAACCATTGATCCGGCCAGGGATAACTACGGGAAAAGTTATAGAGACGGATGATCATGTTCTGAATTTCATCATCAGCACGGTCGTTACTGAAACAGTCAACCAGATCGAAAAACGGCTCGTTATCTTCCAAGCCATACTCCTCTTCCAAAAGCTCTTCAAGAACTTCCTGACGGATCAATTCTGCCTCCGTTTCATCCGCGACCCTGAAATTCGGATCCAAATCCAGCTGGTAATAATACTTTCGTAAAACTTCGATACAAAATGAATGGAGTGTAGAAATCGATGCTCTGTTCAACAGGGTCAGCTGCCGTCGTAAATGAAGGGATCCGGGTCTTTCCTTTAATGCCTTTTCAAGTGCAAGTCCGATCCGTTTCCTCATTTCAGCTGCGGCAGCATTCGTGAATGTCACGATCAATAATCGATCGACGTCCACACCCTCCTGATCCGTCAGCCTGCGGATGATCCGTTCCACGAGTACTGCTGTTTTTCCAGAACCTGCAGCTGCAGCAACAAGGATGTCTTCTCCCCTTGCCGTAATGGCCTGCCACTGTTCATCCGTCCACTGTGCCCCCTCAGGCTTTGGAATCACTTCACGCATCCTGACTTCCCCCTTTCCTACGTATTTGATCAAATAATTCATCGTCTTTCATATTTTTCAAGAATCGATAATTGTTCTCTTCTAAAGAGTGATCGAACTGACAGACAGAACGGAACGAGCAAAACGTACATGGTGTGCGTTTTTGCATTTCATAAGGCGCTATATCAATGTTTCCGTTCGTGATATCCGTACCGATCGAACCGATCATCGAACGGACATAGGACCGCACTTCATTGAATTGATCTCTATTCATAAGTGAGGAGCCTTTTCGGAAACTGCCATCTTTTTTCGTAGCGACGGGGATAATCTCCGAATGCCCGTCAATGCCTTCATCCATCAGCTGGACAACCTCTTCATCTTCAAGCACATAGCCTTTCATCTTGAACTTCTTGAACAGTTCTTTTTCAATCTCATCAAGGGTCAATAGCTTTTTCGATGAGTGGACAGGGTCGTGCACATGGAAATACAGCACACCTGCTGGATCAGCGGACTTTCCTAGCCATCGGTCAGAATGGGTGATCACAACATCCAGATAGGTGAGCATCTGTAATGCTATACCGTAGTATACTTCCGATAAATTCAACCCTCTTTGGCTTGATTTATAATCAATGACCCGAAGGAACAAGCCATCATTATTTGTGGCTGCATCGACGCGATCGATCCGACCGATGACTTCCATCGTCGTACCGTTCGCCAACGTATATTTAAGCGGTGGAATTGCATCTGATTTCCCAAATCCAAGTTCAAGTCCGACAGGCGAAAATCCACTTGCCTTTGCTTGCTGGCTGAGCACATAGGAGGCTCGTCCGACGACGTTTTTCAGTTTCCGTTTGATATATTGATAGCGGTTCGAGCTTAACAGGATCTGGCTCTGCAAACGGGGAGCAAGTTTTTCGACCATTTCTCCTGCGATCCGATAACAGTCTGCAGCAGAGAGTTCTCGCCAATCAATCCCGTGCTGTTGGAGGAAATCTGCAACTTCTTTCAATGCTGCATGGAACAGCTGGCCAATATCCGGCGCCTCAAGTCTGAACATCTGCCTTTCTTCAAGTTTCAGCCCATAACTCGCAAAATGGGAGAACGGACAGGATTGATGTTTCTCCATTCTTGAAACACTTGCTTTCAATTGGTCGCCGTATAATTCTTTACTGGTTTCTCGTTTAAGCTTGTCCGTTTTATTTTGGTAAAAGAGACTGTGAATCGTCCGTTTCGCCTTGCTGCTCCACTCGTTGCTCTGGACAAACCAATTGTAGACATGCCACCAATCCTCCCCAATCGGGTATCCCTTCTGCCACTGCCGCAATTGTACAGTCAGGAATGACAGGGTCCTGCCAGGACGAACAATGAACCGGGAATCCGATTCTTCGCTTTCGCCCGGCTCTTGCATCAATAGCCGTTCAGATTGCTCGGGCAGCAATTCCCTCAGTTGATTGATGAGAATCGACGGAACTAGTGATTTCCCTTCTTCATCCGCTAACGGGTAGGATACATATAACCAATCCGATGCACTCGATAAAGCCATGTAGATAAGAAAGTTTTCATCGAGTAGATTTTCCCTTGCTGTCGGAGCCATCTCTGCTCCTATTGCAGCCAAAGTCTCACGGTCATCCTCTGAAAGGATTCCATCCTCAGAAGGTTTAGCTGGCAAAACACCATCGTTCACCCCGATGATGAAGGTGCATTTTACCTGGTAAAACCTCGACCTGTCTAGGCTTCCGATCAATACTTGGTCCATCGCCGGTGGCACGAGGGCAAACCGCATCGATTCAAGACCTGTATCCAGCATCTTGCTGAACAGATCCAAACTCAATTTTTCATTTCCGACAATTTCAACCATTTGTTCCAGTAAATCGATGACCGCATTCCAAACTTGATCATGCTCTCTCGCATGGGCCAAATCGCCATCTTCTTCAGCTTGATGTCGCCATTCCTCCAGCTTTGCCGGCACCTGCAGATACTCGAGATAAAGGAACAATGCCTCACATAACCCTTTTCCATCCTTAGCTTCTTTCAGATCACGCTCCAATCGTGATAGCGGATCAGCCACCTTCTGTCTAGCATCATTGATCAGACGCTGCTTGGTCAGTTCTTCATCTGTCTGGCTTCCAAAACTGAAATCCAGTGACCGGAACTTACGGTAGATCCAATCTTCATTGCTCGTCCATTTCTTTTTCCCGTGGATTCCGTGAGCCAGAACGTAGTTTTCCAACAGGTCGACCTGTTCACGGAATTGCTGGGTCGAGCTATCCTGATCCATCAGCAGATCCGTTTTCACACAACGGAAAACAGCGTCATACCGCCAATTTTGAAGGATGATATCGAGACTTGAACGGATACATTCGATTAATGGATGATGAAGCATTGAACGCTTCTGATCCAGGAAATAAGGAATCTCGTAATCTTCAAATAACGTATCCAATAAATCGGAATAGGAGGAAGCATCACGGACCAATACCGCAATATCCCGGTACCGATAACCCTTTTTCTGGACAAGCTCCTGAATATCCCTAGCCATTCCTTCGATTTCTGCCCGTCTGTTCACTGCACCACTGATCCGGACATTATGTTCTTCTCCGTTAAAAGGGACAACAGGCCGTTCGTGGAAGTAGTTTTCCAGGTGCCTGATAGACGGAGATCCCTCAAATCGCGGTTTCTGCCCGAGACGGTGTACCTTTTCGATTTCGACTCCCTCTTCCTCAGCTATGCTTTTCAGCTTTTGGTAGGTTAAGGTCGTCATCCTGAACAAGTCCAGGTCTGACGGAGGATAATCCCTTGATTCATCCAATGTCAATGTGATCATCATACGGTCCGCTTTTTTCAACAAAGCACGGAGCGCACCGAGTTCTTGCGGTGTATAACTATGAAAACCATCAACCCAAACATCGCAGCCATCGAAGAACGACGACTCCGGTATCCGCTCTTCAAACAAACGCAAATAATCCTCTGAATCCACATATTTATCGGCTAGCAACTCATCCAATTGATTGTATATGATATGTAAGTCATGGAGTTTATCCTTCAATAAAGTACGATCGTCATTTTCGCTCAAGAGCTTCCGTTCAAGATCTTCAAGGTCTCCCGCCCCAAAACAATAACGTTTGAACTCTGTTATCATTTCTTCTAATAGCTCATAGAAACCGCTTTGTTCAGATGATTTATGAAAAAGAATCAATTGATCTTTCTGCTTTTCAACGACTTTCCGCAAAAGCATGTTCATCCCTGTCGAATTCAGGTGATATCGGGTCAGCCCTCCGACTTCCTGGAGGACTTTCAATGCTAGGCGGGAAAAACTAAACACCTGTGCACGAATCATTCCGCCTAGTCCAGGTGTTTTAACCAGCTCATATTCCATTTGGAAGGTCATTTGATCAGGTACAAGCATGACGAGTGGTTTCCCTCTCGGATTGTTATGTAAATGTTTTCTGATTTCATCTAAACAGACTGTCGTCTTACCACTACCAGACCTTCCGATCAAAAATCGGACAGACATGTATATTTCTCCTTTCCGAATCCTAAAATCGTACTTCCTATTATCTCACGTTTTCAATCGCTTTTGTAGGTTTTAACGTTTACCTGGAACACGGCTATCTAAATGTCGGTTTTATGCTCTTTCCATTCGTGATCCAGGAATAATCTCTGGAGTGTGAGCTCTGCCTGGTTACGGAGATGAAAATTGGAATATTTGATGACCTCATGGTAGCCGCGGACGATGATGTTATACTCTGACGTATCCTCGTAACGGCGGTGGAAAGAGACTTTGACGTTTTTCGCTTTCATCTCTTTACGGATTTGATGCAGTTCAAGAGAAATTTCCTTCATTCTGTTTTCAATCCAGAGGATATATGGCTGGGTGAATTTCAATGGCGCACGTTGGAAGATTTGCATGTCCCGATTAAGGATCGTCAATAACATCGGGTACAGGATGAAACGATCGATAAGCAGGCTTTCTTCTTTTGTCGCATACATCGAGCCTATGCCCCTCCTTATCCTGCGTTGTCATTTCTGTTATTACGTAATGGGAGCATCCGAGCAGATAGGACCTGACCGATACTGAAGGTCCGTGTCTCCCTTCTTAAGGAGCAATATCCAGTCATCGTCGTTTCTGTAAGCGACGTGATCCAGACCACACGTTGTGTAATATAACCATCGTTAGACAGATAAACGATTTCAATCGGCTTATTCTGTTCAAAAGATCTATCTAACATCCTTCTCATACTCAACCCTCCATTTTATATCATTATATGCGAACATAAGTTCTATATGCAACTGTTTCTGAATGAGAAAGTTTTCCAGAAACTGATGGTGTTGGACAGCGGTTCTCGTAAAACTAAGGACCAAAAAACTCTCGCTGAGTACCTTACACCCTGTTTTTCGCTTCGTAAGGTACTCAAAAACCCTTGCCGAGTACCTTACACCCTGTTTTTTGCTTCATAAGGTACTCAGAAATCCTCGTTGAGTACCTTACACCCTGTTTTTCGCTTCGTAAGGTACTCAAAAACCCTCGCTGAGTACCTTACACCCTGTTTTTCGCTTCATAAGGTACTCAAAACCTTCGCTGAGTACCTTACACCCTGTTTTTCGCTTCGTAAGGTACTCAAAAACCTTCGCTGAGTACCTTACACCCTGTTTTTGGCTTCGTAAGGTACTCAGAAACACTTGCTGAGTACCTTACACCCTGTTTTTCACTTCGTAAGGTACTCAAAAACCTTCGCTGAGTACCTTACACCCTGTTTTTCGCTTCATAAGGTACTCAGAAACTCTCGCTGAGTACCTTACACCCTGTTTTCCGCTTCATAGGTACTCAAAAACCCTCGCTGAGTACCTCAAAATCAGTTTTCATCTTATTGGGTGATTCTTGAAATGTCTTTGGGTTTCTCTACTAAACGGCTTCATGAAACCCGGACTCGAAAGCCGGAATAACGAAAGGACTGGCACCATGCCAGTCCTCGCCTATTCAACCCAACTGTGTTCTTTTTTCTTTTGCAGCTTCATAATTGCCGATATAGCTTTTCAACTGCTGATCTTCCAGCCAGTACGTCCGATCCATCAGTTTATTCAAAAAGTACCTGTCATGCGATACGACAAGGATCGTCCCTTTGAAACCTTCCAGTGCCTCTTCCAGGGCTTCCCGTGATTCTATATCAAGATGGTTTGTCGGCTCATCCAGCAATAACAGGTTATAGTTCTCAGACATCATTTGTGCCAATCGTAACCGTGTCCGTTCACCACCACTTAAATTATCCACCTTTTGAAATACGTCTTTTCCGAAGAACAAAAACCGGCTCAGGCGATATCGGGCCTCTCCTTCCTCGACCTTAGCGATATCCCGATATGCATCCAGCACAGTCCAGTTTTCGTAGCCTGTCAGTCCTTTTTGAGAAAGATAACCGACCTTCACCGATGCACCGATCCGGACATCACCTCCATCAGCAGGAACTTCACCTAATATCAAACGGAGAAGGGTCGATTTGCCGACCCCATTCTTACCAATGATAGCGGCTCTTTCCTGATACTGTACCAGCATATTCAAATTGGTAAACAAAATTCGGTCTTCCATCTTTTTCGTTACCTTTTCGAATATGATTACATCCTTGCCGCTGCGTTTAGCAGTGGTGAATTCCAGGGATGCTGTCTTCCGTTTGAGCTTCGGACGTTCGATCTTGTTCATGCGTTCCAATGCCCGTTCCATGTTGCGGGCGCGTTTATGCATATTCGGATTATCAGCACGGATCGCCCAATCCCGCATCCGTTTGATCGCTTCCTTCATCTTTTGGATTTTCTTCTGTTGATCCTGATAAGTCTGGAATTCAAGCAACAGGCGTTTTTCTTTTTCTTTTATGAAGGTCGAATAATTCCCTTTGTATTCTTCAATGCCTCCTGAATCGATTTCCATCGTCTTTGTCACGACTGCATCAAGGAAATAACGGTCATGCGAGATGATGACAACCGCACCATCATAGTTCTTGATATACTCCTCCAACCAGTCGAGTGCCTCCATATCGAGATGGTTCGTCGGTTCATCAAGTAATAGCAAATTTGGTTCTTCAAGCAGGATTGCAGCTAGTCCGACTTTCGTTTGTTCACCTCCACTCAAAGATTGGAACGGATGATCACTTAGATGTTCGAGTCCGAGGCCATGCAATACCCCTTTGATTTTCGATTCAACGGCATAACCATTCACTTCTTCCAAGCGATCCTGAAGCTTACTGAATTTCTTGAAATGCTTGTCAAGGTCAGCTTGCTCTTCAGGATCTGCCATTTTTTCAGTGACCTGTTTCAATTGTTGTTCGATTTCATAAACCTCGTGGAAGGATTGCTTCAATACCTCTGCCACCATCAAGTTCCCCGCAATATCTGGTATTTGGTCAAGCATACCGGTCGTGAGTTCTTTCTTGTACGAAATATTGCCTTTATCTACATGCTCTATTCCAGCTATGCATTTCATCAATGTTGATTTTCCTGCACCATTAGGACCAATCAGTGCAATACGTTCATTCTCATGAATTTGTAAAGATATATTTTCAAAAATCCAAGTACCTGCATACATTTTAGCTATATGATTTACTGATGTTACGATCATGAAATTAGTCTCCTTTACGATGAAAGTCAAATTATCATCTAATACTCAACTTTATATTTCATTAGCCTGATATGACCTTACGATTCATTTTCAAGATTTTTAGACAACAAAAAACCATGAGCAAGCTGACCTGCCCATGGTATCCGTTCATTATAAGGATGAAAGGGGTAAGGTTTTGCTTACGTTTTGATCGATTCCGCATCTGGAAAAATGGACATACTTCTCCCGTCAAACGCAAATTTATGCGTAATAGAACGGACTTCGACTGTCAACCAATCCAAAATGCGCAACAATCCTGTAAGCATTCCTTACACCCCCTAATTTCAATAGTAATAATTTTATATTACCGTAAAAATTCCAGTTCAGCAAGCCTGTTCATGCCGTTTTGTGCCACATCGTCCAGCGCCCGATATCTTTGAAGCCTAAACGCTTGTAAATTGAGCCTGCCGCCGGATTATCGTAAAACAGACACAAAGTCTTCCCCTCTTTCAAGACGTCTTCACAAAGTGCACTCAAACATCTGGAAGCAAGACCTTTATTACGGAAGCCCGTGTCAGTACAGACACCTACAACCATCGCTGACATCGAGTTTTCTGCAGTCGTGGAAACACTTGTAATTGCAGTATCTCCTTCTTTAATGAAATATGTACGTCCTGTTTTCGATTGAATCGAATGGAGCATACTTTCCCGTGAAGCGATAGAACTTGAGAACTCTTCAATTCTTTCACGCAATGAAAATATCGCTTCCACATCTTCCTCTCCAGCAATACGTATATCCTCCCGTTCAAGTTCAAGTCCTAATACGTCCCCATTGGTCATTTCCGCAAAATACATCCCTTTTTTCTTATTCGAGGAGATATAAGGTGCGAATTGATCAATTATGTCCTCTTTTCCTGATAAGATTTGGAAGTTTTCGTCCGAAGTAATGATGTTCGCGAATCCCTCCACGTCGAATGGGCCTTTAGCGTATGGGATGAAATTACCTTTATAGCGAAGTAGGATGGCAATCATATGGCCTTTATCATCCCATTCACCCCAAACTTGCTGAAAATCTGCGTCATAACCGAAGTTTTCGATATCTCCGATGATGAACAGGTTCAAAGCACGTTCTTCACTTAAATATCCCATGACTTGTTCGTGATCATTTGCTGTTAGTTTTCTAATCAAGTTGATCCCCTCCCCGAAACTGTAATAAGACCATTTTACAGATTCATAGAATGGAATCAACTACTTTTTGGAAATTCACTAAAATTATTTCGCTGGTTCCTTAACTGCTTTCTCTAAATTCCGCCGAGCCTTATCCACAGCTCGCTGGATAGGCTTCCTATCATCCGATTCCAACATCGCCAACAGCCTTTCCCCTTTTTCATGAAAGGGTCTTGCAGCAGCAGCCGAGAATACCATTGCAATATTCCACCTTATATTCACATTCTCTGATTCAACAAGTGATTTCAACCAAGTTATCACATAGTTCGGATACCGTTTCAACAACCCGTCCCCAATTGCAAACGCCCCAAGATTTTTCTTTACATAATCCGATTCATCTTGCATGAGTGGCTCTAGGATTCGTAACAGTTCTGGAGCATGTGATTCGTCAAGTGATTTACTCGCATACATGATTGCAAGGACCGTTGCACGCCTAACCTTCTCGGATTCATCCTCTTTCCATACATTGATGACAGGATAGAAAGTATCATAGTGTTTTGCTAAGACTTCACCACAGCCACCAGCAGCCCATTCCCTTACCTCCCAATTTTCATCATCAGAAATTTGATGTAACAGCCTGGCACCCTCTTCAGGGAAATTCCCAAAACATTCAGATATCAAATGAGCACAAATTTCTTTCGCAGAGGGGCTTTCAGAATTCCCAAAATGACTTGTAACATTCCTAAGGGTAGCGGTATCCTCTTTTAGTTCCTTCAATAGCCAATCGGTGACTTTTCGTTTAACATGCGCAGGTGCTGTACCTGCATGGTTCGTTTTCTCTTTTCCCAATAAATTGATGATTTCTTCCCAATCATGAAGGTTAATTGCTTCTGCAACAGATTTCTTCAGATCCTTCATTTTTTTCAACTCCTGATCCTCTCAATCAATAGGCAGTTTTCTTTTTTTCCTTCGTGTAGTTCATGGGAAACCAATCGTCTGACAGTCCGGAAACCACATTTTTCATAACAGCGTAGGGCACGATGATTCCGTACCTGTGGATCCATAACTACTTTTTCTGCACCTGATGCATGGAACAGGTAATCGACAACCGTATTAACAAGCTTCGTTCCAACCCCTCGGTTCTGATAGTTAAGCTCTCCGATAAATTGATCCATCCCATATAATGATTCATCAAATTTATAACCATAAATTCTTTTCTCTTCCTCGGATAAAGGGTAATATTGAACATAACCAATCGGTTTTTGGTCCCATATCACCAAATTTTTAAAAACCCCATCATCACTTTCATAGAAATGCTCATAGACTTTATGGAGGTCATGTGGGCGGTCACGGCCTTCATACCATTGCAGAACTTCTGGATCATTCAGCCATTTGACCAGCAATAAAGCATCATCTTTTTCCAATGGCCGTATGAACAAGTTTCCTGATTCAATCACCGTCATCAACCTTTCCGGACTATAGTACGTTGAAATGGAGGTCTTACATATGATTCATTCATCCGCATTACGTTATATCATATACTTGATTTTGTACAGCGCATTGCTGATCACTGGGTTTAAGACTGAAGAATTGCTTCATGTCAAAGCAACAGAGAGTTTTCTGCTTACCCCAGTCTTCTATTATTCCATCTTGTTTCCGATATTGGTCGGGATGTTACTGGCTTTTCCACTTGGCGATTTTTCATTGAAAAAAAGCCGGAATTTGAAAATCAGTTGGGAAAAGCTGCTTATATTTGGAATTCCTTCGCTTCTCGTCTTGCTTTTTCCTGCTTATTATTTTTCGCTATTCGGCTGGGGCGACTTGATTCCATTTGCTGACTTACTCTATGGAAACCAAAAACTCCATTTCTTTGCGGGAATTGTATTCGGTTTTACGATCGTTTACAGCATTGATGAAAAAGAGCAGTCAGAAGATGATCCAGGAAAGGAGGAAGGATGATGAATTTAGAGAGTTACATCCAATCGCTTTTTGTCCAGAAAGATGAAGAGCTTGAAAAGATCACCGACAGTTTGCTTCAAGCGGGGATGCCGACCATCTCTGTTTCACCTGAGTCTGGCAAATTATTGACTCTGCTTGTTAAAATTTCAGGGGCACAAAACCTTCTAGAAATCGGTGCTTTAGGCGGTTATAGCGGAATTTGCCTGCTGAGAGGGGATGACATTGCCAATCTGACTTCATTGGAATTGCATGAAACTTATGCGGATATGGCGAAACAACATGTAGAAGAAGCTGGGTTTAAAGACCGTGTCCGATATAAAATCGGTCCTGCGCTCGATTCATTGAAACAACTTAAAAGGGACCGCATTACTTATGACTTCTTCTTTATTGACGCCGATAAAGGAAACTATGTGAACTACTTGGACTATTGTATCCAATTAGCTAGTCCCGGGGCATTAATCATAGCGGACAATACCCTATGGGGCGGTGAAGTCCTTAATGAGCATACAGAAAATAAAGATACGAAAGCTTTACAAACCTATAACCGGAAAGTGGCTGATCATCCTCAACTAGAAAGTCTCCTGGTTCCGCTTGGCGACGGATTGACGATTGCCCGGTTAAAATCGAAATGATAAATAGGAATGACGACCATAGTTTACGAACAGGAGCCTGGCACCGATCGTGTCCTGCTCTTTTTTCATTGCACATGATAATCACAAAACAACTTGAATCCAAGAAAAGCGGAAACGCCCTGACCAGCCACGAAGGTCACTGGAAGTCCGACGAGGAGGCTCGAACCAAACAAAGTTCGGTTCTGCGTGGGTGAACACTTCGATCCTAAATCAATGTGTCGACCGCCGCAGGAGGACTGAAGTGATCCAAGTGGTTGGGCGGTGGAGCTAGACATCAAGAAAAGCGGAAACGCCCTGACCAGTCACGAAGGTTACTGGAAGTCCGACGAGGAGGCAGGTGACGGAATCTTAAACCTGCCATCCAGCGGTCAAATGATGCTGTCTACCATCTATTAGGATACGAACGAGGGAAAATGACCGATCTGTCTGGCCGATGAAAAAATCGGTGTTTAACGATACTTGTATTGGGTATTTTAAGAAATAAGCTTATACATCAAAGATAACCGTCCACTGCCAAAAAAGCTTGTTCATTTTTATAGTTACCTTAGAATTTCAAAGGGGAGTAGCTTTAACAATTTCGTCGTCAATCCAGAGGGATTCCCTCTCGGCGTTATTGGCAACTCGATGTTGTTAGCAAGACCTTTGCCTCTAATGGTAAGGGTTTTTTTGTATGGAAAGACTCTACCATTAGGGGATCAAGTCTTTCTTCTGAAAGGAGCCATTATGATGGATTCACTTTGGTTGGAGTATGCGTGGACTTTACTGATATTGATTGGGCTTGAGGGCTTACTATCCGCCGATAATGCCTTAGTCATTGCTGTCATGGTGAAACACCTCCCTAAAGAACAACGTAAAAAGGCTCTCTTTTATGGGATTCTCGGTGCATTTGTCTTCAGATTTTCTGCCTTGTTCGCAATCTCATTTCTCGTCAATGTTTGGCAGGTGCAAGCAATTGGTGCCGCCTATCTAATGTTCATCGGGCTAAAACATATTTATAAACAATACCGGATTAAGAATCAAGGACATGTAGAGGAAAAGACAGAAGAAATAGTCAGTGCAAAAGGATTCTGGAAAACAGTTGTACAGGTTGAATTAGCAGACATCGCCTTTGCTGTCGATTCCATATTGGCTGCAGTCGCGCTAGCACTCGCGCTTCCCGAAACCCCGCTTCCACAAATCGGCGGAATGGATGGAGGACAGTTTGCTGTCATTTTCCTAGGAGGGTTTATCGGATTATTACTCATCCGGACGGCTGCCACTTATATATCCAAGGTGCTGAGAAAGCGACCTGGCCTTGAAACAGCCGCATACCTCATCGTCACCTGGGTCGGTGTGAAACTTGTCGTTCTTACCTTATCCCATAAAAAAATAGGGATCATTTCAGAACACTTTGCGCACAGTATCCCATGGAAGTTTACATTCTACAGCATACTAGTCGCAATTGCTGTTGCTGGATGGATTCTATCTGACCAGAAAAAAGAACCTGGAACAAAGCGGAAACAATCAAAAGAACAAACTGGAAACACTTAAATGTTCTTACCGGATCGCCCGTGGGAAAAGGGACTTCGCAAATACAAGCAATGGAATGAAAGTGCTGAAGATAAAAAGGGAGCGGATTTACGGTACATATGCCGCAGCTGCTCCCTTCTTCTTGATGTTAAAAAATCTTCTTGCGGTCACGTTCATCTTTCAAGATTTCCACTGCTTCCCTAAAACGTTGTGAGTGGACAACTTCACGTTCCCTTAGAAAGCTGAGGCCATCGTTCAGATCCGGATCATCACTCATATTGATGATCCACTGATATGTAGCCCTTGCCTTTTCTTCAGCAGCAATGTCTTCATATAAATCAGCAATAGGGTCTCCCTTTGCCTGGATATAAGTTGCAGTCCAAGGTGCACCTGCCGCATTATGATAAAAAAGTGCGTTATCATGGTTAGCATAATGGTCACCGAGCCCTGCTTCCTTCATCTCATCTGGGGTAGCATCTTTAGTAAGCTTATAAACCATCGTTGCAATCATCTCTAAGTGTGCAAACTCTTCCGTACCGATATCCGTCAACAATCCGACTACTTTATCCGGTATCGAGTAACGTTGATTCAGATATCTCAACGCTGCTGCTAATTCTCCATCTGCCCCACCATATTGTTCAATCAGGAATTTCGCCAACATGGGATTGCACTTGCTTACCTTGACAGGATATTGTAGTTTCTTTTCATAGACCCACATGGTTCAGCGCATACCTCCTTATAGTAGTAGTCAGTTGATCACATCTGCCAAGGCCATGGAGGATCATCCCAATTCCAAGGATATCCGGAGTAGCTTTGACCATATTGCATCAACGGGCCGTATTTCTTTTCAATCTTTTGCCGCAGTCTCATCCCCTTTTCAGCAAACTCATTGAATTGCTTGATCGAATCATAATCCTCTGGATGGGTATCAAGATAAAGGGTCAATTCGACCAGGACAAAATCAATTTCCTGGAGTTGTTTCATCCATTGATAAAACTCATCCGGCATCTGTTTGGGATTTGCCACCTACTCCTCCTCCTCTCGTTTCTTCTTATAAGGATTGCTGTATGGTGCATACAATGCGGGCCAGAGTGTACCTTTAAATAGTGCTGTGGAGGGATCGAATTGCTTCAAGCCATAAGGTTGATAACCTAAATAAAGATTTGGTGGGGTTTCGTAGTATTTGATTTCTAACGGTGGACACGGGTCATTCGGTCCAATATAGGGACGCCAGGATTTTCTATAGGTGCTCATTACGGTTAAAACCTCCCTATAAACAATGTCATATACACCTTATTCAAGTTCAACGAACAATAGACCTCAATAAACTTTCATGCGGGGTGAAGCGTTTTAGGCTTAACAGTTTTAACCAAGAAAAGCGGAATCGCTCGGATCAGCCACGAAGGTCACTGGAAATCCGACGAGGAGGCTCGGACCAAACAAAGTTCGGTTCTACGTCGGCAAACACTTCGAACCTAAATCAATGTGTCGACCGCCGCAGGAGGACTGAAGTGTGACATTTCTTCACTGAAACAAAAACTTTTATACTTTCATACCTTTAAAAAAGAGCCGATTCATAAGAATCAGCTCTTTTTCATACTATTATTTCAACCAAGCAGCAGTGCATCAAGAGAATACGCGCCTGGCCCTGCTAAAACGAGGGCAACAGCAACTGTTATGATCGCAAGGTTGTATTCATACCCGCCATCTGTAGCCCAATATCCGTTCTTACCATGAACCTTGAAGATCGCTATGAGCATAGGGACAATCATCAGTACGGCACCGACCTCTGTAAGCAGGCCGATAGTGATCAACAATCCCCCGACCAATTCACCTAGACCAGCCATAAGAGCCATGGTATGACCCGGCTTCAAGCCAAGTGATTCAAAAAAACCTGCAGTTCCTTTCAGCCCATGACCACCGAACCATCCAAACAGTTTTTGTGTCCCATGTGCCGCAAAAGTCAAACCAAATACAATACGAAGTAATAATAGTGCGATATCCATTTATATCTCTCCTTTGCTTTTACTTTGTTTTTTCACTTACTTTATGTAAGTATATTATTATACATTACTTACTTTTGTCAAGGTGCTTTTAAAAAATATTATCCATAAAACTTACTTCCCTTTCCGCATCTGAAAAAAACAGAAGTTAATCGCTTAGCCACGTAGACCACTGGAAGTTCGACGAGGAGGCTCGAACCAAACAAAGTTCGGTTCTGCGTGGGCAAACACTTCGAACTAAATCATGTGTCGACCGCCGCAGGAGGGCTGGAGTGACCCCAGGTTGGGCGATCGAGCTGGACACCATTTTTCTGCATACTGGGGTCCCGCCTGGCTCGCTTTTCCTGCAGGATTATTGTGAATTTCACTTTAATAAAAAAACCGCCTCTTTTAAGGCAGTCTATCTGTATTGGTTCGTGAGTATGATGGGTCCCTTTTTTGTGATCGCTATTGTATGTTCATAATGGGCAGACAATTGACCATCCACGGTTTTCGCTGTCCAGCCATCCTCCTCTACATATACGAAATGGCTTCCGCAATTCAGCATCGGTTCGATTGTGATGACCATACCTTCCTTCAATTCAGGTCCTTGTTCAATCGGCCCATAATGAGGAACGATTGGGGGTTCATGCATTTCTCTACCAATCCCATGGCCAAGGAAGTCTTTGACAACTGAAAACCCCTTTTCTGTAGCAAATCGTTCAATAGCATGTGCGATATGCCCAATCCGATTGCCCACCTTCGCCTGCTCAATCCCTTTGTATAATGCTTCTTCAGTCGTTTGTAAAAGGTCTTGTGCTTTTTCATCTATTTTTCCCACCGGATATGACCATGCTGAATCAGCCAACCATCCGTTCAAATTCACAACAAAGTCAATTGTTACGATATTTCCTTCTTTCAATTTGGAAGATGAAGGGATCCCATGACAGACGACATCATTTATAGAGGCGCACGTTGCATGCCGATATCCCTGATAGCCTTTCTGTTCGGGGGTTGCCCCATTCTTCTTTAGGTATTGTTCAACAAAGTCGTCAATTTCCCTAGTTGAAACTCCCGGCTTGATGAGCTTCCTGATTTCATGATGACAATCACTGACTAACCGGCCAGCTTCATGGATCATTTCAATTTCTTCTTTTGTTTTAAAAGCAGTCATCCGATCACCTCTCTAACTTCCTTAAGTGTTTTTATCAAAAGAAATGAGATAATTCAAAAGGAATTACCTCATTTTATTAACAGAAAACCATTATTGTTACTGGGAGACTTTTTTCAATGGACGGTGTAATTTCCGTTCCAGCAATTTGCCTATCAACCAAAGTACGAAAATAACAATGCTGATGATGATCATTTTAACCGGTTCCTTGATGATGGAAAAGAAATCATGCCCGATATAGGAAATGAAGAACACCATCACAAGCTTTCCCAGACTGACAGCAAGTACGAAAGTCAAGGTGCTCACCTTGGACAATCCACAAATGACATTGATCAAGGCAGAGGGCGTGAATGGAAAACAATATAATACGAACAAAAGCCCGAACCCTTTCTTTTCAACCCATTCAAGCAATGATTTCGTTTTATCATGTCGGGTAAGGAAATTCAAAAAGCGTGCTTGTGCATACTTTCTGACTAGCATATAAACAAAGATCGATCCAAAAACTGTTCCGATCCACGAAAACAAGACCCCCCAGAAAAATCCATAGGCTGCTGCATTTCCTGCAACGAATAAAACGAGAGGCAAAATAGGTAAAAACGCTTCAAGCATCGGCAGCAGGATCCCTGGAAAAGGTCCAAGATCCTGGTACTCATCCAACCATCGTAAAATATCTTCTTGCGTCAATTCAGTTAAAAAGTATTTCAGTCGCTCCCAGTAAGTGCCCATGAATGTACTCCTTCATCCTATATGTATAGCCTTTATTTTATCATACGGCAAAAGAAAAGGTTTTTAACCTGATTAATTTCAATTATTATTAAAAGAATTGTCAAAGAATAGGTGATTTCACTGTAAAAAAGCAGGTTGCCTAAGAAGGCGGGGCTTGTCAATTTCGTTCACATCAGGAAAACAAAGCTTGGCATTATCAAATTTTCTTTCCAGAAAACTTTTTCAGTAAAATTCATGACCCTCCTGCGAAAAAAAACAAACCGGGCGAAACACGGTGAGGAAACTTGCGGACACTCGCTCAAAAGGTGGATTTTGCAAAAGAAAAGCGCAAACGCCCTGGTTAACCATGAAGGTCCCTTGAAGTCCGACGAGGAGGCTCGAACCAAAAAAAGTTCGGTTTTGCGTGGGTAAACACTTTGACCTAAATTAATGTGTCGACCGCCGCAGGAGGATTGAGTGATCCAATTGGTTGGGCGGTGGAGCTGGCCATTTCTTACCGCAACCAAAATTTTTATGCTTTCTTATCCTTTAAAAAAGAGCTGACATTTGTGTGTCAGCCCTTGATCACTACTTCATCAACGCAGCGTAGACGGAATCGTCCAATTCCTTTGCCTTGACTGGATTATATGTCTTTTCATATTCAGGTTCCCTGGTGATTTTCGCGCCCCAGAACATGCTTTCAAAAACAGCTTCCACAGTGATTTCGATTTTCGAAAGTTTCAGGTTGACACCTTCCATGATATCCTCAAGGATCTCAGCTTTACCCTGGATCGAATATACGGTCTCCAACCCGATGATATTCAAGACAACCCCTGGATTCGCTTTGATGTTATCCACGATCCTTGAATTGTTCGTAACTGAAAAACGGATCCGCTTTTCATCGACACTCTTCACCCAAGAAATCGCATTCACATTAGGAGCCCCGGTCTCTGCGTCCACTGTTGCGATATTCACAAGTTTCTCACCTTGAAAAAATTCAACGAGCTCAGGTGATAGTTCTGTAGGTATTTCTTGTTTTACCAAGTCAAAAACTCCTTTCAATGATTACCTGTTGCTAGATTAAATATATCATTAGTCAAAAAGGCTGCAAAGTATTGGATTGCTGAAATTCATAACCTCTATTGTTCTTGCCTCTCATTCCCCAGTTCAACCGACTAGAAACTTATTTTACATCAATTGAAAGAAAGAAGCTGACATCCAATGGAATCGTCAGCCTCGTGAGTGTATTTCATCATGTTACAAAATCAGGCTTACGCTGCTGCAAGGTCGGTTCTCCTTGTGCAACTTCTTTACCGGTATGGACATCAAGTACAGCCGTCGCTTCATTAAACCAGCTGTCAGGGGCAGCGTGACCCCAGAATGTCGCTCTTCTAGGATCATTCAGGTCCCACCGGATCGGCATGAAATCCGGATCGCTCGTCAAATAATCTCCCGTATACATTTCAATCCTGTTTCCATCAGGATCTTTCAAGTACAAGAAGAAAGCGTTGGATAACCCGTGTCTGCCGGGGCCGCGTTCGATCCCATCGGCATAGCCCAACGATGCCAGGACATCACAGCAATGGATGACACTCATCGGTTCACTGAGGGTAAAACCGACATGATGCAGCCTTGGTCCTTTCCCGTTCATGAATGCGTGGTCGTGGACAGTAGGTTTGCGATGTAACCATGCCGCCCATACCCGATCATCTTCAGTGGCGGTGTATTCTGAACACCGAAAGCCTAGCTCATTGATATAAAAGTTTTGGGCTGCTTCCACATCTTGAACCATGCAATTGACATGGTCGATTCGCTGGACGCGTGCCCCCCGGTATAGATCGAACCGTTGAAGCAAACGATCGACACCTTCCATTTTTGCGAAGAACTCAAGTGGCAGACCGGATGGATCTTGAACCCGAAACGTTCTGCCTACAGCTCTTTGTGAACCTTGTTCAAGCCACTTCGGTTTCATCCCTTTTGATTCGAAAAGCTTATAGAGGTTGTCAAGATGGCTTTCTTCCATCACCTTGTAGGACATCGCCTGGACGCCTGGTCCTGCTGCTTTTTTCAGAACCAGACTATGATGGACATGTTCTTCCAACCCCCTCAGATATAAATGTTCCTCGTCCCGCTCTGTTTCCACAAATCCAAGTGCATCCACATAAAAGGCTTTTGCCTTATCGAGGTCTGTCACATTCATGACCACTCTTGCTATCCGTATGATGTTAAAGTCCATATTGCCGCCCCCTATACATTCACATTCTCAGTCGTAGTCGGCTTGACTCGATCCAGGAATGATTTGACCATTTCTTTATATGGCTCTTTGTTGTAGACGTCATAATATACGTTCGACATCCGTACAGGGTCTCCGAAGAAATAATATTCGTATAAAGCTTGACGGCCACCGAAAGAACTTAATGAAATATCCCATGCCAATCGGAACAATTGGACTTTTTCATACCCATCGATCTGGCCGCCTTGGGTATAACGATGGACAAGCTCTCCAATGTCCTCATTGTTGAAGTCATCCTGTGTCGGTGTTCCCATCAAACCGGAAGCACCAAGAATCCGTACGATTTCGACCATCCGTTGATACACTTTCGGATACCAGTTCCTCGCAGCATTCAGCGGCGCAAAATCAGGTGTCATATTCCCGTACTTGTCTAGAGCTGCATTTTGTTCAGCCCGGAACATATGTGAACGCATCGTTTCGAGGATGATCATCACTTCAGAAGCTTTTTCTTTTACATGCTGGAACCGTTCAATTCCTATCGCATCAATCATGCTTAAAATGACTCCGAGGACGAATTCAGTCTTCGCTGTGTTCTTGGCTATGACTTGGTGTGTCATATGGACCATCGCATTCGTCTCGACATAAGTACGGTTGCAGATTTCAGAATTACCTGCTACAAAGACACGCTCCCATGGTACGAAAACGTTTTCAAAAATGACGATCGCATCACTTTCTTCGAAACGACTGCTCAATGGATGATCCCACTGGTTACGCCCGATATCGAATGACTCCCTGCAGACGTATATCAAGCCTTTTGTGTTATTCGGAATTGCAAAAGCCATCGCATATGGATCGTCATCAGTCGAAGCTTTATTCAAGGTCGATGGGAAAACGACGATTTCATCAGTGATCCCACCTTGTGTTGCAAGAAGGCGGGCTCCATTGACGACGATGCCGTCCTTGTTCTTTTCAACAATATGCGCTGAAATGCCAGGATCCTTCTGCTCATGCTGCATTTTCGAACGGTTGATCTGCGGGTGGATCAATGTATGTGTCAATGTCACGTCGTTTTCGCGGCAATACTCATAGTACTTACGGACATTCTCGCCAAACATCGGGTCCTGTTCAGCGAAAAATTGATCTGCTGTCCCGAAAGCCATCACACTCGTGTTCAAGTAGTCAGGTGTGCGCCCCATCATTCCGCCAGTATTACGAGCCCATTCTGTGAACATGCCGCTCCGTTTCATCAGATCCTCTTTCGTTTTCGGTGCGATGAAGGATAACCCTACCTTCTCACCGGATTTTGGGGAGGTATAAAGCATCTTGTCAGGTTTCTCATGCTGGAGATCCAACAGCCTTGCCATCGACTGGATAACGTTCTTCAATGCCGGATGCTCAGTGACATCCTCTACTCTTTCCCCATGAATCCATACATTATTGTTTGCGGCTTTCAAACCATCTATATACTGTTTACCATTTCGTGCACCCAATCCGATCCCTCCTGGATAATTGATCATTTCATTGTCCAAACTTACGCCGACAAATCTGTCTGGTTGCAAATCATTCATGTAATTCGCCGGAGGTATTCGATTAATTTTGCTGTGAAGATGAGGATGTCAACGATTTCTTTCCGAATTGCGGAATATGATGTTCCCCCATCGCTACATGGATCACTTTCATTTCCGTATAGAATTCAAAAGCGTAATGCCCGCCTTCACGGCCAATTCCGGAGCTTTTCGATCCACCGAAAGGTATACGAAGATCACGGACATTTTGGGAATTCACCCATAACATCCCTGCTTCTACAGCCTGTGCAACCCGATGCCCCTTTTTCATATCATTCGTCCATACGTAACCTGCCAGGCCATAACGGATATCATTCGCTAGCTGGATGACCTCTTCTTCTGTTTTAAAAGTCATCACTGATAAAACAGGCCCGAAAATTTCTTCCTGTGCAACACGCATGTCATTTTTCACGTTAAGAAGCAAGGTCGGTGCGACGAAATTCCCTTTTTCAAATCCTGCAGGGATATTACCATAATAGAGCTCAGCTCCTTCTTGGGTAGCAATGGCCAGGTAATTTTTCACCCTGTTGTAGTGCTCCTTGTGAACAAGCGGGCCAACCTCGGTTTCCATATCCATCGGGTCCCCGACTATGATATTGGATACACGCTCCTTCAACCTTTCGATGAAAGATTCTGCAACCGATTCTTGAAGGAACAGCCGGGAGTTCGCTGTACAGCGTTCACCATTGAAAGAGAAAATCCCCCATACACAAGCATCGAGTGCCCTTTCCATGTCTGCATCGTCAAAAACGATGATCGGAGATTTGCCACCAAGCTCCATGGAAAAGCGCTTTAAGCTTGCAGCGCCATTACGCATGATTTCAGAGCCAGTCGTCGTTTCTCCTGTAAAAGAGATCAACTGGACATCAGGATGTGCCACCAGGGATGCTCCAGCTGTTTCACCAAACCCGTGGACAACATTGAATACACCGTTCGGCAATCCGGCTTCGTCAATGATTTCAGCCAATTTATTTGCTGTTAACGGTGACCATTCAGCCGGTTTCAATACAACAGTATTCCCAGTAGCCAATGCAGGAGCGACCTTCCAGGTTTCAAGCATGAATGGGGCATTCCATGGTGTGATCAATCCAGCTACACCGACCGGTTTTTGGACTGTATAATTCAAAAATTCATCATCGACCTGATATGCTTCGCCGACCATCCTGTTCTTCACCATTTCAGCATAGAACCTGAAGTTGGAAGCTGCTCTCGAGGTCATTTTCTTCGTTTGCTTGATCGGTAACCCTGTATCAAGTGATTCAAGATGTGCAATCTCTTCGATATGCTCATCGATCAAATCTGCAATCCTATAGATGTATTTCAGACGTTCGTCAAGTTTCATCGAACCCCATGGACCGTTACGGAAAGCCTCTTTCGCAGCATCCACCGCGAATTCAATATCCTCCTTCTGACCTTCTGCAACATTGTTCAGCGCTTCCGCTGTTACCGGGCTGAAATTTTCAAAAGATTGTCCAGTACGTGCATTTTGGAACATACCATTGATATAAAGCTGGATCGGGTCTTTAATTGTTGCTTCTAGCATTCTCAGAACCTCCTGCCGCAACCTGATCGGTTCTTCCGTCTAAAATACCGTTTTCCAAAGCACCCAGGTAATCGATTTCGAGACGCACGTGATCACCAGGGTATACGTGTGAAATCCCTTTCGGCGTCCCTGTCCAGATGACGTCATTTTCCTCGAGTGTCATGAACGAGCTTATGAATTCGATCAAATCATCGATACCATAGATGAGATCTTTCGTATTCCCTTGCTGGCGAAGCTCCCCATTTACATAGGAGCGCAACTCGATATTATTCACATTCGGGATGTCTTCTTTATCAACAAAATAAGGTCCCATCGGTCCGAACGTATCATGCCCTTTTGCACGTACTGGCGGACGATACATGTTATTGACGAAATCCCTTACTGTCACATCATTAGCAATCGTATAGCCCTTGACGTGATCCATTGCATTTTCTTTTTTGATATTGCGTCCTTCTTGTCCAATGACGACAGCCAATTCATTTTCATAGTGCATGTACGTAGCTCCGTCCGGATAGTAAATGGGGGATTTGTGACCGATGATGGAAGAATTCGGTTTGATGAACAAGACTGGTTCCTTCGGCTTTTCAAGCCCTAATTCATCTGCATGATCGGCATAGTTCAACGCAAGCCCGACCATTTTATTCGGCTTGAACGGTGCCAACCAGACATCAATCTCACTTTCTTCATATACCTTTCCAGATGAAGCCTGGATTTTTCCATCTACCACTGTTCCTGATTGTTCTCTACCTTCTATAATAAAACGGGCATGTTTCATTACGCATGACTCCCAACATTTTTAGATAGTAAACCGTAGTGGTCCAATACAGAGCGGATCTCCTTCTGTAATTCTTCACTTGGCAAATCCATCGGCAGACGCAGGTTCGGGGTGATCCGATCCATCATACCGAGTGCTGCTTTGAGCGGCGCAGGGTTCGTATCCTTGAACAGGACATCATTCAAAGGCATCAAATCATAATGCAGATCCTGTGCTTTTGTTACATTACCGTTCACCCAGTGGTTATAAACGTCCGCCACCCTGCCAGGCATGATGTTTGCAGTCGCACTGATATATCCTGCTCCACCAATTGCAAGCATCGGGTAACAGAGAAGCTCGATCCCGGAATAGAGCAAAAAGTCTCTCCCGCAATTCAGAAGCACGCGATTGACATGTTCAAAGTCCTTATTCGATTCTTTGATTCCGATAATGTTATCGCAATCCTCATTAAGTCTTGCAATTGTTTTGACGTCCATGTTGACGGCTGTGCGTCCTGGAATATTATAGATGATGATCGGAATATCTACGGTGTCTGCGATTGTTTTGAAATGTTTGTAAAGCGCATGTTGGGAGGGCTTGTTGTAGTATGGAACAATGACCATTGCTGCGTCTGCTCCGATTTCTTTCGCTTTCCTGGTGAGGTATAACGTTTCTTGGTGATTAGTGGAACCTGTACCTGGTACGAACGGGACTCTGCCGTTGACTGTTTTCGCTGCAGTCTCCATAACCTGGACTCTTTCCTCAAGAGTCAAAGAACTCGGTTCACCAGTTGTACCAGTAATAGATACTCCATGGGAACCGCTTTCGATGTGCCATTCAATCAAGCTTTTCAACGTATCAAGATCAAGAGAATCATCTTCCTTGAACGGGGTGATAATCGGTGCAATCGATCCTCTCAATTGTTGTTTCACCACATCTAACTTCGACATGACAACCTCTCCTTTTTAAATGTAATTTGACCCTAGGAAATAGGCCAGTCATAAGTAAATACATTAAAAATACAAAACGCAGAAGTTACAGCTCCTTTCTTTCTTGATCATATTAAAAGTGCTGGTCAATGCCTTTGCTGGTAAAACGATTTGACAGTATTCAATTTGTGTTCCCGGACGTAGGCTTCAATCTCTTCAGGGGCTGCCCTCTGTTCAAGTAGGCGTATGATTTCATCGTGCTCCAAGACGGATTCTTTCGCCCGGACAGGCATGAATGCAGAACCTGCCCTTCTTATTGAATCGAGGCGTTTCCATGTGGACCGGATATTTTCCACGAGGTATTTGTTTTCGCAATATTCGTATGTAAGACCGTGGAATGAGCGATTATGGTTCCCGAAAGACACGAAATCAAGTTCCTCTAAAGCTTGCTTCATAGATTGGTTGATTTCTATAAGCTCTGGAATCCGTTCCAGTGGGAAATGTTGACCGCTGATGGCTGTCGCATATCCTTCAATTACGGCGAGAACCGATAACGTTTCAAGATACTCGTTTTCATTGATAGGTGTAACGATCGCACCACTGTAAGGTTTGAACTGGATTAATCCATCCGACTCAAGCTGGCGGAGCGCCTCTCTGATCGGGATCGCACTCGTCTCAATTTCCCTAGCAATCTGGTCGATCACGATTCGATAACCCGGACCATACGTCCCGTCAAGAATTCGAGAACGAAGCAACTTATACGCAAATTGTTGTTTATTCATGGATTTAGAATTAAGCGCTTTCATAAGTTTATGATATATAAAATCATATATGATTTCAAGATGAATATCAGAATTGTTTCAATAGTCACAAATTGAGAAAATCAGAACTTCCATGTGATGCTTATAAGTACCTCGTATATCGCCATTCACATTTTCTTGGCCCCATGACGCTTTCATGAGTACCTCAAATTCTATTTTTTGTGTTTTCAGGGTCTCATGATGCTCCTATGGGACCCTCAAAATCCATTTTTCGCGTTTTAAGGGCATCATGACGCCTTCATGAGTACCTCAATTTCTATTTTTCGCGTTTTCAGGGCCCCATGACGCTTTGATGAGTATCCCACATTCCGTTTTTCATATTTCCTGTATTTCAAACCTCTATTTGAGTAAATAATCCGGTTCTTTACTTTTCAAAACCTCTTATGAATACCTGAAATTCTATTTTTAGCTTCTAGGATTCTTAGAAGAATTGCTGTAGGTATCCAGAGAGACAGGGCGATCTTGTGTTTTTCATTAAAAAACCCGAGGGAAGAATCTCCACTCAGGTTCAACTACTAGCCTACAAATCGTTATGGCAACGGTACAATTTGATTTTGAACAGCATAGATGATGGCTTGTGAACGGCTTTTCACTTCAAGTTTTTTCAAAATGTTGCTTACATGGATCTTGACAGTCTTATCACTGATAAATAATCGGTTAGCGATATCTTTATTGCTCAGGCCTTCAACGAGACAGATTAAGACGTCTTTTTCCCGATCTGTCAGGTCGTTACCATTTTGGCTGATTTGACTTTTCTTTTGATGATAGTCCACCAGTTTTTTAGCCATGCTAGGGTGCAAAATCGATTTACCTTCTGCTACCGCACGGATCGCCTCAATGACCTCTTCTGAAGGTGCATCTTTCAGGATATATCCATCAGCTCCTGCTTTCAAAGCGGCCATGAAGTATTCATCATGCTTGTACATCGTCAAAATTAATACCCTGCATTCTGGAAAACTCTTCTTTACTAAACTAGTAAGTTCAATTCCATTTCTATCAGGAAGATTGATATCCATTAAAATCACGTCTGGTTCAGTCGTTTCAATCGTTTCTAATATCTCTTCCCCAGAGGTCAACTCTCCGACAACTGCAATATCCTCTTCAATAGCAATAATATTCTTCATTCCATCTCTTAATATTGCGTGGTCATCGATTAAAAGTAGTTTTATCATTGTTGAGTCTCCTCCACATCATTTTGTAGCTGGTACAAACATTAGAATTTCGGTACCTCGGCCTGGTGTACTATTTATTTTCAAAGACGCATCGATCTGTTCTGCTAATTCATTCATATTCAAAATACCATAGTGAGCTTCCGATTTTGCTCTCAGCAAAGCTTTATACAATTGAAACCCTTTGCCATCATCTCTAACCCGTACGACAACATGCTCTTTGCAATACCTGATCATGACATCCACTTTGGAAGCCTCAGCATGTTTCCCGGCATTTTGCAATGCTTCTGACACGACTTCATACACGTTCTTCTCTACATGTGGCGTTACTTCTTTTTCAACGCCTCGTGTATGGACTGATACATTCACGTCAAAGTCCTTCACAACCTCTTCACCTTTTGCACGGATGGCTTCCATCATGCCAAACTTTTCACTAGGATTCGGCCTTAAAGCATAAATGGATTCTCGTACTTCGCCAAGGCTTCCTCTCAGTTTTTCGATGCTTTCATTTACTAGCTTGACCTTTTCATCATCTCCAGTTTTCAAACGTTTTGAGGTTTCAAGCTTCAAGACAGCACCAGCGAGTGATTGTGCAATCCCGTCATGAATTTCCCTTGCGATTCGGTTCCTTTCTTCCAAAACGATCCGCTGTTCTCTTTCTGCAAATAGATTTCTCGTCTTTATTATAACAGCAAGTTGATTCGCTAAAGTAGATAAAAATTGAATATCCGTCGTTTGATACAGTTTATTGTCTTCCTTTCCGACAAGTAAAACACCGACTGTTTCATTCTCTATCCGTAAAGGGGTGACGACAACCGAGCGTATAGAAGAATCCAGATAAGCATCCAATCCCTCTGGAAAGTCCTTCCGAGATGAGAAGTGGACCGCTTCATCCAAAAGTGTGAACCAGTCTTGCTCAAATGCATTTTCGATTCCATGGATGATGCCTCCTTTTTTAAACGAGCCTTTCCATTCATCATTTTCTTTAACGATGAATAAAGCCACGTCTGTTGTAATGAATTCATCGATCCATCTTTCAACTGAAGAAACCCAATCCTCGGATGGAAGGATCCTGTTCAGTTCCTTTGTAAGAGAAACCAGGGCCTTGAAACGGTTTTTCTCCCTGTTCAACCCATTTATGATAGCACTGATGATTGAGGCAGCCAGTAAGGGAGAGAAGAAAAAAAGGTACGAAAAGACATCCACGACCCCGCCCCTGTTCTGATTTCCTAATGCGAACATCAACATCAGATAACTGATGGAAATGGCAACAATTATAGTCTCCTGGAGCATCTTCTGCTTCCAATCTTTCCAGGAGTATTTCTGTGGACGAAGCCAAAGAATCATATCAATCAGCAGATTATTTATGATGTAAAAAAACAAAGTAAACAGCAGCAATTTATAATAGTGATACCCTAATCCAATCGCTCCCGTCCAAGTCAAATAAAGAATTGCACTCGTAACCATTTGTGCAAGGACAAGTGTCAAAGCAAGCTGTGCCGGATTAAACCAAACAATCTGGATATGTCGCCTTTTAATCAAATTGACAATAAAACTGACAAGAACAAATGAAACCACACCCGTCCATGGACCATATAAAATGATGATCGTGTAGATAAGAGGGAAACTGAATGATGTGATACTCTTCCAAACCGGAATCGGAAACAATTCTGTAATGAATAAAAAACCGACCAGCAGTGCAAATGACCAGAGATCACTAATAGTATGTAATTGAAACAGGCTATAGAAGGCTAATAACCAGCCAATAACTGTTATGCAAGTGATTATGATATTGGAATTCCGTTCACGGGACCTATCCATACTTCAAAAACCCCTATCTATGGAAAAAGTGATGTTTCCCTCATCCTAACAAACCCTTTGAAACCCAATAGCTTAATCCGAAAATGAATCCTACTAATAATAAAATCAGTGCAAGCGATATATTACTTATTTTCATGTTGATCCTCCTTTAAGTAAAGACTGAACGATCTCAGGTATTTCTGATAAAGAATCTATCATAAAATCCGCTTCCTTCGGCTTTTCATAATAAATGCTCTTGACCCAGATCGTGTACATCCCCAATTTTTTTGCTGCTTGAATATCATTGTAGGGATGATCGCCGACAAAAATCGTTTCATTTGATTGAAGATCCAACTGTTGCAATCCTCGATAGAAAAATTCTGGAGATGGTTTTTTGATTCCTTCTTCTTCAGAAATTAACGCACAATGAAAAACATCCTCCAGCGAAAGTGCTTCGATCGTCTTCGTTTGAAATATGGTTTCCCCATTTGTCATCAAGCCGCTCATCAAGGAAGACTCTTTCAGATAGGAAATCAAAACATCTAAATCATCCATTGGAACGCAATGGCCATGAAACTCCATATAATAATCGGCTAACAGAATATCATACAAATGGTGATCGAGTTTATATTTTTCAACAAGTTTACGATAAACATGTTTTTTATGTAGGTAACCGTTTTGGTCATATTCCAGAAAATCTTCCACGTAATTTTGTGATGTAACTTTTTGCAATAAGTCAGCATGACGTTCATATTGTGTATTAATAAACTCTTGTAACGATCTTGTCCGATCCAGCAGTGTCCCATCCAAATCAAACATCAATCCTTTGATCATATCCATCTACCCTCCCATCAGTATCTAAAATAAAGTATACATGAAAAGGCTGATTTTTCAGATAGAATACATTCTAAATAGAAAAACTCAACCGATGCAATCGATTGAGCCAGTTTTTATTGAAGAAGATTTGGATCTGTAGGATTATGACTAGGTTTAACTTCCTTAAGACGTTCAAGTATGCCCATTTCTTCAATATCCTTTTTCGTCTGATCCGTTCCTAAATCATAAATGGTCAGGTAAATTTCATTTAGGAGACGATCATAAATCATATGGTCACGGTCTGCAGTATCAATGACATTTGCAAAAAAATGAGAATGGAAATAACCGATCGTGTCAGAGTGATACGCCTCTTCCATCAAGTCCTTCAATAACGCCGCTTCGTCTTCCGTCGCATGCACTTCAAAGTCGTAGCTTGATTCACCTTTACTATTGCGGATTTCAGCGTTTTGCATCCCAACTTGAACAGTTATATAGTACGGCTTTCGTTCCAACCCGATCAACCCCCTGGTCCGATTGTTTTATTTTATTTTGAACAAGTTAGACAGATTTATTCGAATCCATCGCAATAAAAAACTGTTCCACAAAAAAAAATAAATTAATGTAATATTCTGAAAACTAATTGACATCGGATTGCATATCTTAGATAATAACTAAAAGGGTTTGGGAGGAATCCTCATGAATAAGCATACTTCATCTTTTCAGGCTAAAATGAAAGAACAGGCACAATTGAGACAGAGAAAAGCCGAACAGTATTTTGTTTCCCTTGCCGCCCGACTTCAATTGGACGAATCGTTATTTCAACATCAGAGCCAAAAACTCAGAAAGAGAATTGACGATGCACTTGAACGCAATGACAAGGAGTCTTTTTACCGTCTTGCTGAACAATTCAAAAAGAAGTACAGCAATAATTGATTATTCTAAATCGTTAAAGGGGCGGACAATGTCAGCCCCTTTTGCTGTACTTGATTTTTTTGGACAGCGATCAGCGTTGCGACCATTTCATAATGCCCTTTTGCCTGGGCAATCGGACAATAGATCTGATATTCCCCCGCCTCGAATATCTTTTTGATGGACCCTCCACCTTTGATTCTTACCTTTTCCATTCCTTTTATCGCAAACTCATGCTCACCTTCCTCACTTTTGAAATTGATCGTGATGGGTTGGTCAGCAAAAACTTTATATACTTTCTTATTGAACTGCCAATTCTCCGCTTCCACCTCAATAACTGTCACCGGTGAATCAGAAGGTACATCTTCTGTCACGTCTGCTGTTCCACAAGCTCCCAAAAACATTATTCCGAGCATGAAAAGAATAAATTTATGCATCAAAGTGGTCCCTCCAGCATTTCCATCGGTCTCTACCATATTGTTATTATATTTTCGCTAATACTGCTTTTCATACTAAATAAAAAAAACTGACCAAATCAGGGAGAATACTTGATGCGTTAAAATTCCAACCGCAGTATTGCTCTCTATTTGATCAGTCTTTTTTCCTTAGTAACATACGAATGAAACAATCTGGCGGCGGTCGATTCCGAAGTATACCCATCTCCGTCCTGTCCATCGATAGCCTGCAACAGAATTCCTTCCGACAAATGTGAGCCAAGCCCAGAAAGAATATCCGCCTCTCAACCAAATGTAGACGTACCTTCGTAAACAAGGCCTCAATGCGCCAGGGTCTACCGCATAAGTACCCGTACCTGGACTTGCTTGAAGTGCAGATGGTGACTGGTTCGGTATAAAACTCGGAGGCGGTCCTGGCGGAGGTCCACCTCCACTAGGAAAAGGCGGACCGGGTGGGGGGCCGATTTGCTGCTGGCCTCCTCCGCCGAGAATGTTTTGCATTATGGAAGCAAGTGGATTCTGCCGATTATTCAAAGACATACTCCCCCTTCAATATGGGTTTCAGACTATCATATGTCAATTGAAACTTTAGAGTGCAGGCTTTTACCCATCTTCCATATCTTAACTATCCATACCCGAAAAATATCCAATTTTCACGAATATGTATATAAACATTCTTTCAGGAGGTGTACTGTGTCCAAATACATCATAAATCACAAGAAAAAAACGGTTCATCTTTCCTCTTATGTTTGTGATGAATGTCGCATCCCTAATTATGAAAGTACTATCCGTGAAGACAGTACAGACGAAGAACATGTCCATTTTTTGATCCATACATCATATGAACAATGCCCTTACTGCTTTGAACTATCTCCCACCATGACTACACCAAAGACCCGAGTGTTATAAAAGAACATCTTATTGTATTCCAATGGTCTTACCGATCCAATTCCAAATGAGGACAAAAGACAAGCTGACACAGATCCAGGTATAAGGTAATGAATGGAAATGAAGATGACCTAAAAGGACTTTAGTGCATCCTTCAAGGTCAATGTTTCAGCTGCGTTCTTTTTGGTAAGCAATGAGTATGATCTCTTCATTGCTTTCTTTCTTCAGTTCTTTTTCATAATTTTGAATCTTATCCAACATTTCCTTCGAAACATCCGCTACCGGATAATTTTGATCTTTCATTAGTGTCAGCTCCTTTTTCCGTCCTTCGTATACTGAATGATATCCCTATCATCAATATCATCAACCGCAGCGTCGGTTTCATCAAAATCTACAATTGAATTTCCCATTGATCCATCCATGAAATACTGGTCAGCTTCATTTTCGGCGACCGTACCGAAGCCAGGATTAATGGCGGAATCGGAATGTAATTCAGGCTGCCTTTTATCACGCCTAGAATCTTTATTCATTACTACCACTCCTTATAAAAAGCTTTTTTTACACCATTTTTGGTACAGCGGTTTGACTGTCTATCGAACAGACACAGCTACTTTTATTTTTACGCATACTTTGAAGATCTATTACTAACCTTGACTTAATGGATGATTTTCATACTCAATTTGAAAAATGTAGCATGGTTCTTTTATAACTTAGGCGGTTTTCGTATAGGTTGTTGTTTTAGGATTTGGAAATATACTCGCTTCCCGCAGGCGAAAGAAAAGCGGAAGCGACCTGCAACTTAAAAGGGCTGACGAAAGGTGTCAGCCCTGGGTGTTATTTTATTATCCTGATTTCCTTTTCTTTTTTGATAATTTGTTTAGTACCCACCCTTGGCCGACTTCACAGTACCTGAGTGGCAGTTCTAATTGAGCCAAAATAGTGTTTTTTCCGACAAGTTTCAAATTTCCTGTTTCTTCATTCAAAACATCGATTTGCGCTGTTTCTGTCTCGGATAACGGGACAACAACATTTTCCATTCCTTTGATTTTGAATGCTTTACCATCAAAAGAAACCTTGTGACAGTGGGGAGGTTGACCTAGTTTTATTTTTTCCAAACTTGTTTCCCTCCTATTTTGGATTGATTCTATTGTAACAGATTCTATCCAAGAAAAAAGCATGAATTTAGATATTTTCAAAAATTCTTTTAATTGAATTTTTATGTCAATATATGTTTGTTTCGACACGTTCCTTCAAAAAAGTTAATCCAACAGTGGTATGGACTTGTTTGATCCAGGAACCAAGAAAAGCGCAAACGCCCTGATCAACCACGAAGGTCACTGGAAGTCCGACGAGGAGGCTGTCGCCGCCGCAGGAGGTCTGAAGTGATCCAAGTGGTTGGGCGTTGGAGCTAGACATCAAGAAAAGCGCAAACGCCCTGATCAGCCACGAAGGGCATTGGAAGTCCGATGAGGAGGAATTACACTTTCTTATCCTTATAAAAAACTTCCCTTAACCAAGGGAAGTTTCTGTGTTCTCGCTAATTTCATTGTTCAATGTTTCCGCATATTCGATAAGAAGGATACTCATCGAAACAGCCCAGGCGAGGGGCGTATTTTCATTCGCTTTGTCGGTACCGCCGATGTAAAGTTCCGGAACTTTGCCATCCACCGGAACAATGGATTCAGTCTTTCTTAAATACTCTTCGACTTTACCCATGTCACCTAACTGTCCATAACATAGACCTAACCATGGGAAACCGAAACACCACTCAGCTTCCGAACCTTCATTAAAATACTGATCCCCTTCATAACGGATACAGCCATATTTCCTTTCCAGTTGTTCCCTTACCTTCGCTACTATTTCAAGTGCACTTTTTCTAGACACGATTTGATAAGGATAGATCAAAGACAATAACGCAAGATCCGTTTCTTTTGTCTGACTTTCTCTAGGAAGTAAGAATCTAAGCGTTTCTTCCCCCTTTTTGATCAACTCATCTGGTACATCGACAAGCATCCGCACCTGTTTCAGTCCCGCAACACACGCTCCGACACTGGATGCATGAAGCTCTTGATATTCTTCCCACATGCCGTTATCCTCATCAGACCAATACTGCACGCAGTTCAAATAATCCACAAGCTTCTGAATCATGACCCGGTCTTTCTCATCCCGGATCATCTTCTTTCCTCGTGCTAAACCGGCACCTATTCCCCACAAGAAGCTTCCAATCGCATCATGTTGAGCATGCCCCCACTCGACAGGAAGTTCCCTGAGATCAGGAGAATAACGGGCATGAATATATTCATAGCGGTGTACAGGTCGTTGGAACCGATGAATATCGATTTTCCATTCATAGGTCCTGAATAAGTCTAAAAGGGCATAATACGCTTTTTCGAACCTGCCGTCGTTATTATATAAAAATGGAAGTGCCGCATAACATACATCGCGAATCCATACATAAGAATAATGCTTGGATGGACTTGCAAGATAGGCTCCATTCGGGAGCCTCATCGTCTCCAACACATCGTATAGTTTTGATTTTTCCATCATCAAAATCCTTCCTCTTTCTTATACCTTGTTACTTCCTTTATTCCCTTAATTCAACAATTTACTCTTGGTTGTGAAAAAGAGGATGAAAACCATCAATAGTGCTGCATTGCCTTTAATATCGTATTCATTAGCCGTCCAAATGTCAGCCCAAATGAATGCAATTCCGTGTTACTTTAAGCTTTAGACAGGTGTTGTCAGAGGAGGCTTGCGGATCGCAATTCGCATTATAACAGAACCTATGACTATAAAGGAATGACAACAAGCCAAACCTTCCGTGCTAAACGCTTTGTTTCAATGGTAGCAAAAAACTCTGTTCCAAGTCTTTACGGCATAACGGTTTTGAAAAATAGAAGCCTTGGACTTCTTCGCAATTCATAGTTCTAAGGAATTTCAACTGCTCAATTGTTTCAACTCCTTCTATAACCACAGATAAATTGAAGTGATGAGATAAATCAATGATCGCTTTGATCATAGCGGTATCATTGAAGTTAGCCGGCACGTCCATAATGAAAGGTCGTGCGATTTTCAATTGGTTCAATGGGTATTTTTTGACATAGCTTAAAGAAGAATAGCCGGTCCCGAAATCATCTATCGAAATCTGTACGCCCATCGCAGCAATTTCTTGCAATTGAGCTGTTAAGTATTCCTCGTTATTCATCGCTATGCTCTCTGTAATTTCAATCACTAATTTTTCTGCTGGAAAGCGTGTCTCCATCAAAATCATCGAAATCTTTGAACTAAGATTTCCCTGTGCAAATTGCTGGGGTGATAAGTTCACGCTCAAACGTGGAGGAGCTATCCCTTCTTTTTCCCATTCATTGAAATGTTGGATCGCTGTCTTCATCACGATTTCATCGATCGGTATGATCAAATCGAATTCCTCAGCAAGTGGGATGAATTCACCCGGAGAAACCAAACCATGCAAAGGATGTACCCAGCGTACAAGGGCTTCAACACCTGAAAGCGTTCCTGTATGGATATCAAATTGAGGCTGATAATGGACGAGGAATTCTTCCCGTTTGATGGCAGTATGAAGATCCGTCAAAAGCTCCATTCTGCCAACAAGTTCTTCGTCCATTTCAGTTGAATAGAAAACGACTTTGCTTTGTCGATCCTCCTTCGCCTTATACATCGCAAGGTCTGCATGTTTCATCAACTCTTCAACAGAATCACCATGTTCCGGGTGGATTGACACCCCTATGCTCAGTGTTATCGACAATTCTTTATCATTGATGTGGAAGGGAGGGTCAAGCGAATGAATGATTTTTGCCGTCAATTCTTTAATTTCATCGTCATAATAAATACCGTCTATCAATATGGCAAATTCATCTCCCCCGTGGCGGGCCATGAAGGCCCCCTCCGGCAGGCAGCTTTTGATTCTTTTAATGATATGTAATAAGAGCTGATCCCCTACTGAATGGCCGAGTGTATCGTTCACATGCTTCAGGCGATCGACATCAATAAAAATAAGAGATACCATCGTACGCGACCGGCTTGAATCAAGTATTTTCCACTCTATTGTTTGTTCAAGATATTTGCGGTTGGGTAGCCGACTGAATGTATCATGGCGTGCGATATATTCGATCTGCTTGAATGCGTCCTCCAGATCTTTATGGGAATCCGTCAATTCCTGGGTACGTTCACCAATCTTCTTTTCAAGATGCTGATTAAAAAGCTTCAAATGTTTTACAAGGGATTGATTTTGAATGACGCTGATAATGTCACGGCAAATGACCAATACAAAGGTTACGATCAAACTTCCAAATAACACTTTGTTATCTGGATGGACGAATAAAAAATCGTACAGAAGAATAAGAACAGCGGTATATTGGATGATCGGCCTGATGATCTCCCAGAGTGAGTAGGATATCGTGACTCGGTCCCGATATCGAGTGAGAAAACCATTTTGTTTTCTATGAAATGATGAGGCAATCATAAAAATGCCTAATCCATCGAGCAAAAGATACGTTTCTTGTAATACCGTCCCATCCAATGAATCGACAAGGAAGAAGATGTCCGATGACAAGCAAATGGACAGCCCTAAAACCAGGCCATTCAAAATTGACTTTCTGATAGGTTTATCATTAATCAAAAATAAGGTACCCAGGATGAATAATACATAAAGGACACCTAGTGGATAGATAACAGCATGTAAAAACAAAACATTTCCAGAGACTTTTTCATACGTTACGTAGGAGATCGCGCCCAATACCGTTATGGTAATATGAAGGTCAAAAAGCAAATAACTCATTTGAAAATTTGATCGCACTTTTGCCAGTACGAACACAAATCCGAATGAGAGAAGTAAAATATGTATGATCCAAAACGTATCTGCAACCGGATGAAGTTGTTCTATTCCACCGATAGACTTGATCAACTCAGCCAGTCCAAAGAAAAAAATACTGACACTTATAAATTTGATCAAGGTCCTGGTAAGGTGATTCCTATGGTTCCACCCTCTATATAACATTACAAAACTAGCTAAAAACAATAAACCGAACATATATGATATAGATTCTGTGTAGAGCGGCGTTGCTTCCCCATCTAGGAGATAGATCATCAACATGAAGGATACAACCGAGCCAACACCAATCTGAATTCGCAACAGAGTCATAAATAAATGCCCCCAACATTGAGCTTGTTTCCATATTTTATATCGACAATTATCGACTTTTCTTTAGCATATTATTTAGAATTGTGTATTTCTCTTAGAATTCGAGCGTGATAAACTACAACTAGTAATTGAAATGGTATGGGGGTCATCTCTTGAAACAAGAACCAGTCATCAATCCTTATATCGCAATCGGTCTCGGAGTATTATCCATCTCTACTTCCGCCATACTAGTCAAGCTTTCTACAGCGCCTGCACCTGTGATCGCTACTTATCGCTTATTGTTTACAACGTTGTTGATGCTTCCTTTCATCTTTTTATATTTTAGAGAGGATTTCCAGAAGATTGAGATGAGGGATCTTCTCTTCTGCTTATTCTCGGGGATATTTCTAGCAATTCATTTCATCTTATGGTTCGAATCATTGAATTACACATCGGTGGCAAGCTCAGTCGTCCTTATCGCTTTACAGCCGATATTTGCCTTTGTTGGAACCTACATCTTTTTTAAAGAGAAGCTTTCCTTAAAAGCTTTTATCGGCGGAGGGTTGGCAATAAGCGGAAGTATCCTGATCAGCTGGGGAGATTTCAGGATGAGCGGAATGGCTTTGTTTGGGGATCTACTTGCACTGCTGGGGGCAGTTGCTGTAACCGTTTATTTTCTATTCGGCCAAACGGTGCGAAAACGCCTCCATCTGATGACATACACTTTCTTAGTCTATGGAATGGCGACAGGTACCCTATTCATCTATGATTTATCTCTCGGATACTCACTGGGACCTTATCCAGAGGGAGACTGGGTGTATTTCTTGCTTTTGGCGATCTTCCCTACATTGCTAGGACATACCATTTTCAACTGGGCTTTGAAACATGTAAGTACGAACGTTGTTTCCATGTCGATATTAGGAGAGCCTGTCGGGGCTTCGATCCTTGCCTATTTCATTTTGGATGAAACCGTTCGGCTAGAACAAATTACCGGTGGTGCGATCATCCTTTTTGGGATCTATGTTTTCTTAAAACGGAAGCGCCTCACCCTGAAAAGTGCTGATGGTGGTTTGAAGCAAAATGTCTAAGAATATCCTTCCTCTTATGATCGTGTTGATTGCATGGATTCTGTTAGGATATGCTTTTCAATCAAGAGGAAATTTCTGGGTTCTGTTTCCCCTTGTGCAAGGGGGATTGCTGCTTTTCGCTCTTGTAAAAGGAAAACTGTTGTTAAGAATCTTAAGTAAAAAACAGATTGCTATTGGTATTGGAAGCGGGATTTTACTCTTTGGACTTTTTGCCTTTGGAAAACTGCTGGTACTCGTGTTCATGCCTGGTTTATTTGAAGGATTGGAAAGTCTTTATGGATTGATTTCACCTGAAATATGGTGGCACACTCTCATCGTTTTCACGATCATTATTCCAGCTGAAGAATTCTTCTGGAGAGGTTATGTACAGAACCGGTTATCAGGGTCCGTAAGTTTCCGATTAGGTATATCCGTATTATTGTATGCTCTCGCTCATCTTGCATCTGGTAGCATCCTTCTAGCATGGGCAGCGCTGATTGCTGGTTTTACATGGGGCATCCTTTATGAAAAGACGAAGAACATCCTGGTCCCTCTACTTTCTCATTTGGCTTTCGACCTATTGTTGTTTCTCATTTTTCCTTTGATGTGAGACAGGCGGTTTAAATCTTGGTTTCAGATTTATTGACGAAGATAGCGGGTTTAACGACGAATCGACATATATGACCGACATGAAAAAAGGAGTGATCTATTAAAGGTTGTTCACCTTCGGATCATTCCTTTTTTGTATGGAATTCGATAGTCATGTTCCTTTATTGTTGAATGGTTAAAGGCAAGTACTTATTGATTTCGCGGATCGTTCCATCTTTGCGGTAAATGACATGTTCATAGCCTTTTTGCTGTGCTCGATACTTAGCCACTTCAATTGCATCCTGTTGGGTAAGATGCGTACTAGAGGATCGGTAATTCCCGTCTAAAATATTTGCCCACTTCTTTCCTCGCTTTACGGTTACAATCATTCTAGACATTTTCCCACATCCTTTATCAATTATTTTAAGGTACTTTTATCCTACCACAGCCTGGACTACTGTTGTATTGGGAAAGTAGGTTGAATTTCATGCAGAAAAACTGCGTATTTAATCATAGATTTTCCCAATTTTTTTTGGTTGTTGAGGTCTAAGGTTGGATTTTACCAACATAAAGACAGCGTGATGTGAAAACAAGCTGCCGTATCATCAGGTTGAAAAGTGATTCGGATTCCATCTGGAGTCAGGTTTGTCGTGAAATCAGTCACGACTCCTGTAGACTTGATCAAATTATCGACCTTTTCATTCTCGTTCAACTCTGCCGCTTTTTTCAGTAGTTGTGCAAATCCTTTCTTTTCTGCCACAGCTTCCAGAAACCCCTGTAGATCCCTTGCTGGCCGTAAAAAGCTTTTTGCAGAGTGCTTCATTTTCGTCACGTCTTCTGGATCGGTCGAGATTGGAAGTCGGGGTACCCATTCGCCCCAGCCAGAATAACCCACATCATAATCCCATTCTGAATTAGACAAGTGAATCACCGTCCTTTTCCACAATCTATTCAATCAGGGTTATCCTTGTTTCTTTTTCATACAAGCTTTTGAAATAATTCATCATTGATTTACACCAATAAAATTTCGATTTGCACCGATAAAATTCAGAATTCCACCGATAAATTTCCGAACTCCACCGATAAATGAGTTATGTCTATGTGTCAAACCAAAAAAAGAACCGTCCTGTTGGAACGGCTCTTGCATGGTTTAATTCACATCATAACCTTGATCTTCTACAGCGTCCTTCATTTGTGCTTCTGTAACTTTACCTTCTTCATATTTTACATATGCCTTACCTTGATTCAAGTCCACTTCTACATGGTTAACTCCATTCAATTCCTGCAACGCATTCGTTACTGACTGCTTGCAATGGTTGCAAGTCATTCCCTTAATTTCGAGTGTCTTTTCCATTTCCGTTCCTCCTATAAAATTTGTTTTTATAATTTCACTCTTTTTAGACGAAGAGAGTTACTTACTACTGAAACTGAACTGAATGCCATCGCCGCCCCAGCGACCCATGGGGCTAACAGACCGAGCGCGGCTACCGGTATGCCTGCAGAGTTATAAAATAATGCCCAGAATAGGTTTTGGCGTATATTCCTCATCGTCTTTTTACTGAGGGCTATCGCTTTAGTCAATAATGTCAGGTCTCCGCCGACAAGGGTGATATCTGCAGTTTCGATAGCAACATCCGTACCGGTCCCGATCGCAACCCCGATATCGGCAAGTGCCAATGCAGGCGCATCGTTGATCCCGTCGCCAACCATCATCACTTTTTTACCGTGGGACTGCAGTTCGCGTACCTTCTCAGATTTTTCTTCTGGCAGTACTTCAGCAAAAACACCTTCAATACCGATCTGATCAGCAATCGCTTTTGCAGTCCGTTCATTGTCTCCTGTAATCATGTAGACATCAATTCCCATTCGCTTCAACTGGTCCATTGCTGTTTTTGATGTTTCTTTGATCGTATCGGCCACCGCAACGAAAGCAACCAATTCCTGATTGGCCGCCATGAGCATGGCTGTTTTTCCTTCATGCTCCAATTTTTTAATCTCGCCTTCATATTCTGAAGTCTGGACGAGATGTTGTTCCATCAGTTTGCGTGTTCCGACAAGAACCTTGCGAGATGAGATATCTGCCACAATTCCATGTCCCGGTACTGCCTCAAAATGATCTGGTTCCAACATTTCAACCTGATGTTCCTCGCCATAAGCAACAATTGCATTTGCTAACGGATGCTCTGATCCCTTTTCAGCAGATACGAGCAAACTCAGAAAATCATTGTCCTCTTTCAATGGAATCCAATCCGTCACCTCAGGTTTCCCTTTTGTGATCGTCCCAGTCTTATCAAATAATACTGTATCGATTCGATGGGTACCTTCTAAAAACTCTCCGCCTTTGAAAAGGATTCCCTGTTCTGCACCTTTTCCTGTCCCGACCATGATCGAAGTCGGAGTAGCAAGACCTAACGCACAAGGACAAGCGATGACGAGTACAGCGATGGATGCTTCAAGTGCTGTAGTAAGCTGCCCTGGTGCTGCGAATAGATACCATATGAAGAAAACGACAACACTGATTGCTACGACAATCGGCACAAAAATGCCAGAAATGACATCGGCCATCCGTTGGATCGGAGCCTTGGATCCTTGTGCCTCCTCAACGATTTTGATAATGCCTGCAAGTGCCGTATCTTTACCAACCTTAGTCGCTTCAACCGTCAACGTGCCATTCTTGTTGATGGTCGAGCCGATTACGGAATCACCAATGTTTTTTTCAACTGGAATCGATTCACCTGTGATCATCGACTCATCGATTGAAGAACGTCCTTTCATGATTTCCCCATCCACGGGAATCTTTTCTCCTGGTTTTACAAGCAAATGGTCGCCGACACGAACTTGATCGACAGCTACTTTCCTTTCTACTCCATTTTCAATGAGGGTAGCATCCTTTGCCTGGAGATTGAGAAGTGATTTGATTGCTAGAGTCGTTCGGCCCTTCGCAAGAAATTCGAAATACTTACCTACTAAGATCAAAGTGATCAATATCGCACTCGTTTCAAAATACAATTGGGGATGGTAGCCCGGCCAGTAGGCACTCCTCAATGTTTCCAACAAGCTATAAAAGTAGGCCGCGGACGTACCTAACGCAACAAGCACATCCATATTGGCACTTTTATTTTTCAAGGCCCGATATGCTCCGACATAAAACGGGCCACCGATATAAAACTGCACTGGAGTCGCTAATGCGAATTGGACCCAGGGGTTCATCAAGAAATGGGGCACAGGAATTCCTGAAGTGAAAGGCAAATGCCCAAACATGGTATACAATAAAGGTGCAGAAAGCAAGATGGAGATCAATAACGTCCGTTGCTTTTTCTTCATTTCCCTGTCTTTCTTCTCTACTTTCGTACTTCTATCCTGTTTCACTTCTGCCTTGTACCCGAGCTTTTCGATTTTCTGAAGAATTTCTTCTTCACTAACAACCCCAGGCTGTATTTCGATTTTACCCGTCTCTGTTGTTAAATTGACGTTGATGCTTTGGATGCCATCCATTTTTCCAATCACCTTCTCGATACGGCTTGAACATGCTGCACATGTCATTCCTTGAATATCGAGTTCTAGTCCTTCAGTCGGCACATCGTAACCAAGCTTTTGGATCCTCTTGATGATGTCTTCGGTTTTCACCGAATGCGGATCATACTTGATCGTTGCTTCTTCAGTCGTCAAATTGACGGATGCATCCACACCATCCATTTTATTTAATACTTTTTCGATACGGCTTGAACAAGCCGAACAAGTCATACCTGTAATGGGTATTTTTTCGACTTGCCACGGTTTTTGTCTTTCTAGTGCTTCACTCATGTGTACACCTGCTTTTTATTTATGACTTTGAAAACTGTCTTACAATCTTCATCAATTCCTCAATATATTCATCGCCGTTACCCGATTCGATGGAATGTTTAACGCAAGTGTTCGCATGGCGTTCCATCAAAGAAAAACCCACCTGCTTTAGAGCAGAATTGATTGCTGAGATCTGGACAAGGATATCCATACAATAACGATCCTCTTCAACCATTTTGTTCAGTCCACGAACCTGGCCTTCTATTCGTTTAAGCCGATTTTTTATTTTGATCTTTTCATTTTCTGTTCTTGGAATGATTGGTGAATCATGTTCTTCCATCGTTCCACCTTCTTTCATGTTTTTCTTTACACTTCTTACTATACCCCCCTACAGTATATTATTCAAGTATTTTGTTTGTGAATTTGGATTTGAGAAGGAATTGACTCATGGGAAAGAAGCAAGGAAAAGTCCATCAGGCAAGCGATCGACTAGAAGTACTCGTCCTTTAAACCGATGTTGGAAGCCAAGGAAGGGTCGATCCGAGACAACATTGCCAGTGAGCGCAAGCGTCCTGGTTAACCACGAAGGTTACTGGAGGTCCGACGAGGATACCGCCGCTGCCGCTGGAAGACTGAAGTCATCCAAGTGGTTGGGCGATGGAGCTAGCATCGATACAAAATTTTTTATCTTTCAAAAAAGAAATGGGCATCTCCCCATTTCCTTCATCTTGGCCTGGCAACAATTCCATTATGGACTTTCATGTAACCATGCCTTAAAATGTCAAATCCTGATTGGTAAATATACAACCCCATTTGCCGTATATCCATTAACTCACGGTACGTATGGTTCATCACATCCGCCATGACACGATAATACATACGGGATTTCCATTGATTCCTTGGAGTTGTCATGATTACATACCCTCCCGGCTTCAAAAAACGGCGATGGAAATCAAGGATCTCTTCTTTATAAGCGTCCGGCACATGCTCGAGTAACCCAACGCTGATGACGATATCGAATTCCTTCCCGTATTTCAAGTTACGAATATCCTCTACGACATAATCGATGCTCATCTGGTGTTTATACCATACTCTTGGGCTTCCGGTCTGAGGATTCGTCCCTAAGAAAGGATATGTATCTGGAAACTCAGCGAATCGGTTCGTCTTACAGAAAAGATCATAATCAACCATGACTACTTGTCCACCTGGGTACATCGCCTGCAGCTGCATCGCCTCGTATCCTTCTGCAGCACCAAGGAATAGAATGTTTGGCTTCTCAACATCAAGCCCTTCGAACAAAGCTTTTTTTCCTCTCGGATCCCAAATGCCGTCTTCGATACGGTGGATATAATTCCAGAGAGAAAGGCGGATCAGTTCCCCAACACTTTCTTGGATCTCATGCTTTTTGAATTGTTTAAGGTGGTTTATAAGATTTTCTTTTGCCTTGCTACGTTCTTTAGGCACATCTTTTACAAACCATTCATGGAAGGATCGGTTGAAATATTCCCAAGACGTTTTAACCGGCATTGTTTGTTGGTGTTCTCTTTCCCAATTGGTCCGATCGACCGATATTGTCTTTATTTCGTAAGGCTTACCCACCTCTTTCCATGACAGCTTCGACCAATCTTTTACGAGATCAGCGTTAATAAATCTGTCAGCTAATTCATTTCCAGGATTCCTTAGATCGATACGATAACTGGACAACACTTCTGTACTATCAAAATCCTTTTCACCATAAGGCATTCTTGATGTCTTTTCTTCCATATGAATGACCGCCATATTGATTCCCCCGTCCATCACGTTCTTAAATTCCATATTACACACAGCATATAAAACGAGTCAATGGATATTTTGGAATCTTCTGACTATTATTCGTTTTCACCGTTTTCGGGTGAAGACCCGGAAGATGATGAAAGCTGCTAGCATGATAGCTGTTAACATAGCGGTATTTTTTACAAGTGGAACATCTGTATGCTCGACTGCAATCCCAATATACGTCCAAATAAACACAAGGGGAAAGATCAAATCGTTATTTTTAAAGGAAAAGAAAATGGCTATGAAAGCACCTGCAACTATCAAGATGGACGTCCATGACATTTCAGAGAGCCCCCATAGCCCCCAGTTGTTGTAATCGAGGATGATGCTCGCATTGATGATGGTCGCTATTGAAACCCACCCAAGGTATACAGAAAATGGCAAACGATCCATCAACCGGCGTCCAGACGAATGTTGGATCTTAAAATAAAGGATGATCAGCGATACTAATAAGCCGATCATGACAACAATCGTCCATTTGAAGTATCCATAATACCATAGAACGACCCAGATCGTATTCAACAATGAGCTTAATACAAACCAAAGACCTGCCTTTTGAAATACGTTATGGTTCACGCTTTTCGGAAACAACAGATAAACAAGCCAAACTGCTAATAAAGTATAAATGACAGACCAGAGGGAGAAAACATACCCAGCAGGGGTAAATAATACACCGAAACGTGCAGAGATCTCCCCTGTGGATTGACCGTTCAAGGGTCGGATGTTCCTATAGGCATTTACACCGATCATCAATAGATAAGATAGTACAGACAGTATGTATAAAACGATTGCTTTTTTGTTCATTTTATCACCTACCTCTTACATACCTCTGACAAGTATGTCTTAGTCTCCCTTTCCCTCTACCCCATGTAAAATCATCTGAATCGTTTCTTCAATCGCCTGTTCCAAGTCCCAGTCGTTTTCAGGAAATAGGATGAACCTCCCGAACAATAAACCCATAATGGATGTAGCAGTAAATCGGATAATCGACTTCGGCGGCAGGTTGATCAATTCACCCTTTTCCTGGAATGGGATGATGATTGACTCAATCCTTGACACTACCTGGTCCATGACCTTTCGGCTAAAATGCTGTCTTAACTCAGGATGGAAAGGTATTTCCTGGATCATGATCTTTACCACAGATAAATGTTCTTTTATGAAAGTAATTCGATTGTGAAATAAGGCTCTTACAAATTCCTCATAAGAATTGAATTCCTGTTTGAACACCTTATGAAAATCCTTTACGATCAAAGGTGCCATGAACTTCGCCATCACCGGCGCAACAATTGACAGCAGCAAATCCTTTTTTGTTTTATAGTGCCGGAATATCGTTCCCTCCGCCACCCCCGCTTTCTTTGCAATCTCTGAGGTAGACGAAGCAGCATAGCCTTTTTCTGCGAATACTTCTATCGATGCGATCAGAATCTTTTTTTGTTTTCCGCTCATCTTTTCTTCATCCATCAATGAGAAAAAATCATCCGCCCATTTGTTTAAATCCATACGAGTAACTCCTTTATCGAACTTTACTGTTTGTCTACATATTCTTGGTTTCGTCTAAATAGTCGATACTCCTATCAAAAGCTGCGGTATTTTCGTAGCGCCAGAATGTTTGCTGCTGAAAAGAGCAATGAAAACCCAAATAAAACAGCCAGATTTATCGCAATCTCCTCAAAACCTAGTCCCCTTATCATAACATCCCGCAGCGCATCTGCTGCATAGTAGAGCGGAGTGATCGGGCCAATCCAGCTGACCAAATCCGATATAGCCTCTAAATCGAACAATCCTGAAAAGAAAACTTGGGGCACAATCACAATTGGAATAAATTGAATGATCTGCAATTCATTATGAGCGTATGTTGATAAAAGTGTTCCGAGCGATAATGCCGTAAAAGCACAGAGCAAGGTCACAGCCAGAACCCAGATGAAATCTCCAATCATTAGAAGGTCGAGGACATAAATCGAATAAATGACGATCAGAGTGGATTGGATCAGCGTGAAAAAGCCGAACCCCAACAGATACCCGATAACGATCTCTGATTTTTTGACTGGGCTCCCCATCAATCTCTCTAATGTTCCTCCTGTTCTTTCTCTTAAAAACGAAACACCAGCGATCAAGAATACGAAAAAGAATGCGAAGAAACCGATCAATACTGGTCCAAAGTTATCAAAGCTTGTCATGTCTTCAGTACCATAGAAGTATTCCACATCAGGCTTCATTTTTTGACCAGGTGACTGAATAGCTTGTTGGACAATATTCAATACCATCTGATTTGTTCCAGGATCACTACCTTCAAGAACGATTCTCGGTTGATTATCCTCTAACGTAATCCAAGCGTCCAAACTGCCTTCCCTGAATTTTTGTTCAGCATCTCCTTGGTCCATTTCACTCACGGTAATTTTCTGCTCTTTCAAGAGCTCTTTTACCGGTTCAGGCACTTGCTCGATTCCGATCGATGGGACAGAATCTTCCCCATTGAATACGAGGGAGATGATCGTCAAGATCAGTAACGGCGCAACAAGCATCATCGCCAGTGTCCTTTTATCATGGAAGAATTGTTTGATAATCCGGACGGTGATTGCTTTAACCCTCATATTTCCCACCTCCATGATATAAAAAGACTTCTTCGATCGTTTCGGATTCCGTCTCTTCTTTTAATGAATCTGGACTTCCCACAGCAATGATCGCTCCCTCTCTCATCATCGCCAAACGATCGCATTTGTCAGCTTCATCCATGACATGTGTCGTCACAAGAATCGTCATCCCTTTTTCCTTCAGCTTGTAAAGCTCATTCCAAATCGACTGCCTAAGAACAGGATCTATTCCAACTGTCGGTTCATCCAACAAAATCAATTTCGGCTCGTGCAGCAATGCGACTGCCAGAGATAACCTCCTCTTCATTCCTCCCGAATAATTACGTACCACCTTCTGTTTGTATGCGGTGAGATCGACCAGCTCCAGTACTTCCTCCATCCGCTCTTTTTGCTTCTTTCCTTTCATCCCGTACATGGCAGAAAAGAACTTAAGGTTTTCAAGTCCTGTAAGGTCGTGGTAAAGGCCATCGGTCTGTGCCATATATCCAATCTGGCGGATCAACCTATGGGATGGCATCTTTTCGTTAAATAGACGAAGTTCTCCACTGGTAGGCTTTTCTATTCCAGCAATCATTTTTACAAGAGTCGTTTTTCCAGCCCCTGATGGTCCTAGCATTCCAAAAATCTCCCCGTTTTGCACTTCCAATGATGTTTTCTTTATGACAGTCGTACTTCCGAACGCTTTAGTCAAGTCCGTCAGTTCGATCACCATTGTATTGTCCATGACTTATCCACCTCTCCGGATAAAAAATGAGTGATTACTCACTTCAAAATATTCGTTATTATCCCAATGATTCCTCTTTGTTTTGCAATCTTTCCCCTCTGTCTTGCAAAACAGTAAAAAAGTATTATCTTTTAAACGAACAAAAGCACCCGTTTCAACGGATGCTTTCTAATCCAATTATTGATTGTCCACTGCTGTATCGAGTGCAACCTCGATCATTTCATTGAATGTTTCTTGTCTTTCTTCTGAAGTAGTCGATTCCCCTGTAAAGACGTGGTCGCTGACTGTCAGGATAGACAGGGCTTTTACCCCGAACTTGTTCGCTAATGTATATAATGCTGATGTTTCCATTTCGACTGCAAGGACTTGATAATCTGCTAATTTTTTCGCCAGATCCAATGTGTCATTGTAGAAGGTATCACTTGTGAACACATTACCGACCTTTACTTCTAATCCGTGTTCCACTGCGTTTTCATATGCGCTATGAAGGAGGTCGAAATTAGCCGTAGGAGAATAATCGATTCCGAAACGGTGCTGATTGGATGATGAATCTGTTGACGCTGACATTGCAATGATGACATCACGAACTTTTACATCCTTTTGGAAAGCACCACATGTGCCGACACGGATCAGATTCTTCACACCGTAATGATCCATCAACTCATGTGCATATATTGAAATGGACGGGATCCCCATCCCCGTTCCCTGGACAGAAATACGCTTCCCTTTATAGGTTCCAGTGAATCCAAGCATGCCTCTGACTTCATTATAACAAGTCACGTCCTCTAAAAATGTTTCCGCAATATACTTCGCTCTAAGCGGATCTCCTGGAAGCAAAATCGTTTCTGCAATTTCGCCTTCTTTGGCCCCTATATGAATACTCATAAAATCATTCCTTCCTCTGAAATCTTATTCAATGCTGTAGCTGCTGTTCTGACGAACCAATGCAATACTCCATTATTATAGAGCTTGGTCGTCAATAGAATCAAGCCACTTTTCAATTTCAGAAACAACAGATTGTACACAAGTTTTTTCGAAAGGGGACTGGAGGTTGGCAACATTCACAAGCTCCGTAAATGATTTACTTCCTCCTTGTTTACATAAATGAAGGTATTCTTCCCACGCCAGGTCTTTGTTTTCGTTTGCTTTTCTCCAAAATTGAAGTGCACAGATTTGAGCCAATGTATAGTCGATATAATAAAAAGGAGTCCTGAAAATATGACCCTGTTGATGCCAGAATCCACCTCGTTCCAAGTAGTCATTTTCTGTAAAATCACGGTGCGGGAGATAATTCCGCTCGATTTTCCTCCAGGCAGATTTCCGTTCAGCAGGTGATGCATCTGGATTCTCGTAGACGTAGTGTTGAAATTCATCCACTGCAACTCCGTATGGAATGAACATCAATGCCCCGCTTAAATGGCTGAACTTGTATTTTCCCGTGTCCTCTTCAAAGAATAATTCCATCCATGGCCATGTGAAAAACTCCATGCACATTGAATGGATCTCCGCAGCTTCATAGGTCGGAAAACTATATTCTGGTACAGATAAATGCCTGCTGGAATATACCTGGAATGCATGGCCTGCTTCATGGGTCAGAACATCAATGTCATGGGAAGTACCCACGAAATTAGAAAAGATGAACGGCGCTTTATACTTGCTTATATAGGTGCAATATCCACCCGAACGTTTCCCGCGTTTACTGACGAGGTCCATAAGCTCATTCTCATTCATGAATTGAAAGAATTCATCCGTTTTAGTAGAAAGCTCCGCATACATCTTTTTACCATTTTCAATGATCCATTCTGGGTTTCCTTTTGGAGTAGGATTGCCTGTTTTAAAACTGAAAGGCAAGTCATAATAGGCCAACCTGTCAAGGCCGATCCGCTTTTTCTGCCGTTCATATAATTTCTGGGTGATCGGAATGATATAATCCTTTACCTGATCACGGAACACACTTACCTCGTTAGCTGTGTAGTCCGTCCTGGTCAATCGATCATATCCTAGCTGTACGAAGTTATCATAACCTAGTTTTCTCGCAATCTCTGTTCTTACCTTTACAAGCTGATCGTAAATATCATCAAGCATAGCTTCATTTTTAACGAAGAATCCATATCGGGCTTCGCTTGCGCGTTTTCTCATGTTCCGGTCTTTCGATTGTATGAAAGGACTCATCTGTGCTAACGTCCGTTCCTCCCCTTCAAACTCGATCTTTGCAGAAGCAATCAACTTGGAATACTCTGAAGCCAGCTTGTTTTCTTTCTTCAAATCGCCAACAATTTCATCAGAAAAGGTTTTTAACGATAGTTCTGCGATCTTGAAAAGCTGGGGTCCCCATTCCCTTTCCAGTTCGGATCGAAATTTTGAATCAACAAGCTTTTTATAAAACTTGGATATGTATCCTTCATAGATTGGGGAATTTTCATCAAAGAAGTCATGTTCTTCTTTATAATACGCATCATTCGTATCAATCGTATGCCGTATATGGCAGATATTCATCATCGACTCGAACTCATTACGGAGCTCGACGATATTTCCAAGCTGTTGATTCTGTTCTGCGAAACTGTCAGCTTGTTCGAATTCTTTCAATATAGAAAAGAACGCATGTTTAAATTTTTCCATATCAGGTCTTTCATACTTATAATCTGAAAATTTCATATACGAAGTCTCCTTTTTTCAAATTGCCAGTCCATATGTCTTTCTAGATTCCATCGTGAAAACCTTTTATTCTTCCTTTGCCTCACCTTTCCTCCAGGAAGAATCCGTATCATAATAATAAAGTCTAGGGAGCCTTGAGTATACCCAATGATCATGGAAAAGAGATACTGTTACAAATGCGAGCATCTGCCAATCTAACCCCTTCATAGCCTTCACCCTTCCCGCCCTGTTCCTTCCATCCTATGATTCTTACAGGATGTCTCATAAATGTATTTTTAAAAATATGTTTCTAGGTATAATAGATGGTGGTTGACAGTAATAGGGGAACCATAATAAGTGGGAGTTTGAGGTTATTAGGTGGACGTATAATAAAATAACCGTTTATTTAGCCTTGCCTTTATCAATAATCCATTACAAAACACTTTATGCGAAAGTACAAGAGCACCTTATGCCGATTTCAATATAAATTGCTGTCTTACCAATCGGAGAAATGGATGAAGATGGGCTGGCTTATAAGGGTCTCACACTGTTGTTATTGGACAGCCCCTTTTTCATGATTACTGCGTTTTTAGTGTAGAAATAATGAACCGATGTTCATTCAATTCAATGTACGCTTCTTTTTCGAGTAAATCTTCAATCTCCATCAATTCATTTAAATGAGATTCGATGTTGAAGTTCGGTACTTGCCACGGAACCGCCTTCAAGTAATAAAGAATTGCTCCAATGTCATAAAAACGGCAGTAAGGAAACGATTCTTTTGCTGAAGTTATTGAAAAGCCAGCACTTTTCAGTTCTTTCTCAGCATATTCCAAGTCCCAATACCCATACCCAAAGTCCTCATCCTCTCCTAAGAGGACATTCAGTCGATTAATGTCCTGGCCTCCGACTTGCTGGGTGATGAAGTGCCCTCCTGGTTTCAGAACACGGTATATTTCTTCAACCGAGTATGCCTCATGTTTGTTGATGATCAAGTCAAAGTAATCATTTTCGAAGGGCAGCTTATTGTCCTCTGCAACTTCAAATACCTCTACACCGATCGAATTCAACCTCCCTTTTGCAATCGGAATATTAGGTGGATACCCTTCAGTTGCATAAGTGGTCTCCGGCAATGGTTGAAACGTAGAAAGCAATTCTCCCCCGCCTGTCCCCAAATCCAACATACAATGTGCTTTCCTGATAAGTGGTAAAACTGTACTTCCATAGCTCCAGGGAAGAGGCTCTGAACTGACCCTCTCTGATTTTGAAAGGAACGAAAAATCCCACCCGGAAAACGGTTTTTTCGATAAGTCTATGTAATAATCGAGTTTTTCTTTCTTATTCATAAGCTTACTTACACTACTTTCTTATCAGATTATGGACGTTTGTTTTCAGGCTGTTTCAGCCAGTAACGTATGCCACGTCCGGCATTGGTTCGTCGTTGTATCTCGAAATGATATGGAAGTGAGCATGAAAGATGAACTGATTAGAAGCCTCTCCGACATTCCATCCCAACGTAAAACCGTCAGGATTGAACGTCTCTTCGATATATCCCTTCAATTTCTGAAGGAGATCATGTGTCGCCTCCCACTCTTCCTTACTAAGTTCGAATACATCTTTTCGATGAGCCTTAGGAACAATCACCCCTGCCCCTTCCAGGACCTCCTGATGGTTCGAATGTTGTAGGAAATAGCAGAATTCATTCTCAAAAACAATATTTTGACCAGGATCTTTACATGGATTACAAAACGGACAATCCTCCATATAAACCACCTCTCTTGGTCCTGTTCTACTTATTTCGATTTAGAAGATAGGATTCCTGTCCACACCAATATAGAAAAGCGTAAACGCCCTGGTTAACTGGAAGTCCGGTGAGGAGCCTCGAACCAAATAAAGTTCGGTTCTGCGTGGGCAACATCTTAAGTAGCACTTCAATGTGTCGACTGCCGCAGAGGACTGAAGTGATCCAAGTTGTTGGGCGATGGAGCTAGACATCACTTCATCGAAACAAAATTTTTTACTCCCTTATCCTTTATAAAAGCCTGGAAAATGTGGTTAATGTCAGACTCAAGTATCTTATGATCGTGTTTTTACCATGTCTGAGGAATGTACGGAAACCCTATAGTCGTCAAACCAACCTAAAATTTGTTCCAGCCGTGCAACCCTCATTGCTGGGTCTCCAGAGCGTGATAAATTATGATCCGCTTCAGGAAAACGAACAAAGCGTGTCGTCTTGTTTTGTTGCTTCAAAGCAACGAATAATTGCTCTGCTTGCTCAATTGGACATCGGTAATCCTTCTCTCCATGTAAGATGAGAAGTGGCGTTTCGATTTTTTTGACAAGTCTTATCGGAGAGTGGTGCCATAGCATTTCTGGATTGTCCTCCATATGGGCACCTATCTCCCACTGGGTAAAGAAATACCCGATATCACTTACACCGTAAAAACTATGCCAGTTACAAATGGAGCGTTGTGTAACAGCAGCTTTGAATCGATTTGTATTCCCGACGATCCAGTTGGTCATGAATCCTCCGTAACTTCCACCGGTGACAAATAACTGCTCTGGGTCGATCCATTCATAACTTTCTAAAACATGATCAACTCCTGCCATAAGGTCTTCATAGTCTCCACCGCCATAATCACCACAACAAGCATTGACAAAGTTTTGCCCATACCCATGGCTTCCCCTGGGATTCAAGTACAAAACAGCATATTCCTTTGATGTCAACACCTGGAACTCGTGAAAAAAAGTATTCCCATACATCATGTGTGGTCCGCCATGGATCTCCAGGACCAGCGGATATTTGTTACTTTTTTTAAATTTATGCGGTTTTAGAATCCATCCATGAATAACAAGACCATCCTGGCTCGGAAACTGGACCGGCTCCGGGACGGATAACATGGTATTATCCAACATCGATTTATTATGAAAAGTGAGAGGTTCTTCTTTTAGACTATTGATATCATGACGGACGAGATCCCCTGGGTGGGTCGGTGTACTTAGAGCAAGGTACACATCTTTCCTGTTGTCATCGATAGCATACTGGAAGATATGACGGTCTCCTTCCACAATCTTATCAACATTTCCAAATAAATCGATTGAATAGAGTTCTGTGTTACCGAACTCGCTTGCTAAAAAGTAGAGCACCTCACTATTGCTGCTCCAGCGCAAGTCCGGTGATGGTTCGACAGCTTGCAAATCACTGATCATCATATCCCCGACCTGGAGATCGAGTTTTTCAGTCAGGCATTGAGTGGTACTATACTCCCGATCATAAATGAAAATTTCGTTGTACGTTGCTCCGCCATATCGCTGATCATGACCGACATAAGCAATGTACCGCCCGTCTGGTGAACATAGCGGATGAGTATATGTTCCATCAGTTTCTGATATTCTTAGAGGGGTACCATCAACTTCACAATAATAAATGCTGGATCGACGGTATGACCCTGGAACATCTTCTTCAAATTTCGAAAAGACGATTGCCTGGCCATCAGGTGTAAAGTTGGCATTCAGATGATCATGATCCCCTTCAGACAACCTATTGATTTTCCGATCCTGTAACGATATTTCACTGATATGACCATAGGATTGAGAGGTTAACGCCGCCTTCCCGTCGGCCTTGTATTTCAATTTGTCAACCACGATCGGCTTAGGTTCTTTTTTATCCTTCTTCTCTACAGTGTATTGATAAAGGACTGATTTTCCTTCTGGATGCCATGAAGGGTTGGACACACCATTTTCTTCATCAGTAAGTTGCTGTGGCTCACCGCCTTCAGTCGAAATCAGCCACACTTGGTTTCTTCCGGAGCGACTTGATAAAAACAGCAATGACGAACCATCTGGAGACCATCTCGGGTATGAATCCATATAACTACCGCTCGTCCATCGTACAGGTTTTTTCGTCCCGATATTCAACAAATATATGCTTGATTGATACTTCTTTTGGTCATTGATTTCTTTTACAACATAGGCCAGGCGGTTTCCATCGGGAGACAATTGTGGATCACTGACAAATTTCAAGTTGTATAGATCGTCAATTTCAATACTATTTAATTGATCCATATTTCATCCTCCTTCGAAATCTTTATGATTTCATCTTCGGATCGAACGCATCTCATAATCAATCACCAACAAAGTTAAAAGCTAAAACAGTAATCAGAATCATTACTCCAGGGAAAATCGGTCACCATGGAGGTGTATTCATAACCCAACTTGATTTGCTTATCAAATGTTCGAATTTTCGAACTTTTTGAATTATTTTAAAAATATTATAAAATTAACCAAACAAACATTCAAGGTATTTTCAAATAATATAGGTAAATGAGCTGAGAATCCTTTTAAAATCAACACTTTTTAAGCATAAAAAGAAGATGCAAAAAAACATTTTTGCATCTCACAATCGTTCGACATTTATCTTGGTAAAGCGACAGCCTTCTCTTTCTTTCGTGCTGCAATTGTCAGGTGACGTACTAGAATGATGATCACAAATAGGAATGAAGTGACGCCAAATGCTATGACCATGTATTTGAATCCGATCGTATCAAGAAACAAGCCGGTCAATAGCATCAATGCTTGGAATACGATGTTATCAACCATCCCTTTGATCGAAAAGAACCGGCCATGATAGTCAGATGGCACATCCGTTTGGAAAATGGTCGTGACCACAGGAAAGAGTGTTCCAGCTGCTAACCCGAATAACCCGAAGGAAAAGATCGACATTATCGGATGATCAGCCAGGAACAATGTGGTCTGTGCAGTTGCAATAATAAAAGTGATGGCAAACATATAGGTGAGCTTCGGATTTTCTTTAAAAAATTTCCCTGCCAGGAATGTTCCCACAAATACACATAGCCCTTCTACCGTATAAAGGATCCCTTTAATGCCTGGATTGTCTTGCAGCTCACTGATTTCGATAACAATCAAGTTAAATCCAGCCAAAAACAGGAACGCAGGCATCAACAGAAAGATGCCATAGACCACCATCGGTTGTTTCCGTACGATCGGGTACAATTCACGCAATGTACTGATGAAGTTCTCTTTCTTATCTTTCTTATTCACTTTCCTCGGTTCTTCATCCACTTTGATGAAATAGGTGCCGATCAACAAAAGTACATAGGATATAAGTGTGACGGTATACAGGGAAAAGAGCGACATTCCAACGAGCATGAGCCCTCCAAGGGCAGTACCGACAATCCTTGCACCAGTAAATATGTTTACGTTCACACTGTTCGCGTCAAGTAGCTGCTCTTTTGGTACAATCAAAGGGATCATGGTTTGCATGGCCGGATTCGAAAATGTACCCGAAATTCCAATGATAAACGTATAAATCAACATCCACCATACCGAATTTGTTGCGATCGCCAGGTACATGAACAATATCGCGATACATCTGGCGATCCCCGCATAGATCAAAATGTTTCGTTTGACACTCCGATCGATTACCCGACCAGCCAACGGAGCAAGGAAAATTCCTACCAGAAATCCTGACAAGATGATAAGTGCCTGTAAAAATGATGATCCAACATTCTTTTGTAAGAACTCAAGGTTACCGATGATCCCTACCCAGAGTCCTGTACTTGAAACCGCTAAACCGAACATGAGCAATAAAAAATTACGGTTTTTCCACACGGTCGTCTATCCCCTCTCGCATGATCGAAATGAAAGTATTTCGAGTCTCTAAATATATGTATATATTATAAAACGGTTCACGTGAAATTGCACCTTTTTTATTCTCTCCGAATCTGCACCATTGACATCCCTCCACGTTTTATGATCCGAAATGATATTGGTTTATGAAGGTGATGAATCGTTCCATTTCTTCCGTGGTTTCCTTTTGTATCAGATACGTATATGCTACTGGAAGTTCCAGCATTCCCGCATGCACTTCCAGGATCCTTCCTTCCAAAAGTTCCCTCTTGACGGTTGATTGCGGTAAAAACGAAAAGCCGATCCCTTCCTCGATAAAACGTTTCGTAACATTTACTTGTGTGACTGACATCGTCCTGACGGCAGGTTCGATCATCCTGATTCTTGATATCAAATCATCCCAGTACAACGGATGGTTATGGGTAAGAAGCACATCGTTACGAAGCAATTCTTTCAACTCTATCGGCGGACTTGTTTCACTGTCTCCACCATCATGTGCTGATACGGCAATGATGGGATCTTTATAGAGTGCTTTACATTCTAGTCCTGGATGGATCGCGCTCATCCTGGATATGCCTAAGTCCGCTTTCTGTTCATAGACAAGCGAACTTATTTCATTCGATTCAGCGACTTGTATTCCTACTTCAATATGCGGATGTTCCTTCATGAATGCTTTTATGACATAAGATAGGATTGACGCGGCAATTAATGGTGAAACGGCTATGGTCAACTTTCTTTCATAGCCTTGCTGCCAGTTTGATAAGGATTCCAATCCCCCATTATAGGAGTCTAATATCTGCTGAGCATACGGGAGAAAATGCTTTCCGGACTCAGTCAGAGAAATGTTCCTTCCATTTTTCTTGAACAATTTACAGCCTAATGCTTCTTCAAGATGTTGAATATGGACTGTGACCGTAGGTTGGGCAATGAACAACTTTTCTGAAGCCAACCTGTAGTTTTCATATTTCGCTGCAATGACGAAAGTCTGCAACCATCTTATATGCATCCATATCCACTCCATTCATTATGATTCATAATCAATTATAACCTAATTGTTTATTAGTAATAATCATAAAATCATCTTAAACTAATATTAAGAAATGTTTACTAAAGGAGTGTCCTTAATGATTAAAGAAGGATTAGACGGCATCACCGTAGCTCAGTCCACGATCAGCTTAGTGGATGGTGAAGAAGGATTATTGGTATACCGAGGGCATTGGGCAGAAGAAATCGCTAAAACAAAAAATTTTGAAGAAGTCGCCTATCTGCTCTGGAATGGGCATTTTCCAACAGATGAAAAGCTTTCAGACTTTCAAGGAACAATGAAACAATGTCGATTCTTGAGTGATGCAGATGAAACCATCCTCCAAAATCTACCTGTGGATATGGATATGATGAGCGTCATCAGAACGGTTTTATCATCTAAAGGAAACGATGACTTCGGTTGGCCATCAACCATTGAACAGGCCATTAAAATCACCTCCATCATTCCTACAATCATTGCTTATCGTCAACGTTGTTTGAATGGTTTGGATCCTGTAAAACCTGATACGAAACTTGGTCATGTTGCCAACTACCTCTACATGTTAGATGGCTATGAACCGAAGTATTCCCATGTCAAAGCATTGACTGCATACCTGGTGTTGACGATGGAGCATGGCATGAACGCTTCTACCTTTGCTGCAAGGGTCATCTCATCGACAGAGTCGGATTTGGTTTCAGCTGTAGCGGGTGCGATCGGAGCAATGAAAGGCCCCCTTCATGGAGGAGCACCTTCTGGCGTCATCGAACTTCTGCAGAACATCGGTACCGTAGAAAATGCAGAGAATCATTTAAGGCAATTGCTTGATAATGATGAAAAACTGATGGGATTCGGCCACAGGGTATATAAAACGGAGGACCCTCGTGCAAGGGCTCTCAAAGAAATCACGTCAAATCTTTCAGCAGACGATCCCTGGTTCGATCTTGCCAACCAAGTCGAAAAAATTGCGATCAACCTTCTTGGGGAGTATAAGCCAGGAAGAAAGCTATATACGAATGTGGAATTCTATGCCGCAGCAATATTGAAAGCCCTGGCCTTGCCGACAGCTCTTTTCACCCCGACGTTTACCATGAGCCGGGTCGTCGGATGGATTGCAAATGTCTTTGAGCAAAACGAAAATAACAGGATCATCCGTCCATCATCTTTATATATAGGACAAATGCCGAAGCAAATCTAAGAAGGGCTGGATCCTTAAATTTCCATAGTCAAGTTAAGTGGATACCAGAGCCTTATCTGTTCTACAACGCTATACTTTACAAAAATAGAGGACACCAGAGGCCTTAACTGGTAATCCGTTAAAAATCAGCAGCTATTTACCTGAATAACAGAATATCTGTCCTCTATTTTTTGCAATTACGCATTTTTTCCGTAATTAACGGAATAGATGGCCTCTAAGAACTAAACGTCTGTTTCATAAGTAGGTCCCTCACATTAAAGGCTATTGCCTTTCCTCCTTGGTTATTTCGCCTCTGGATCATCATGCATAAAGCCGAAAAGAAAGCCGTTAACATCATGGGCGTATGCCACATAACCCACTCCAGGGATTGGCATCTTCGGTAAGACGATTTCTCCTCCCTCACCTTCGATTTTCGAGGAATAGTCATCTACTGATTCCACTTGGATGATATTGACAGTCCGAGTTTCACCATCCGGGGATTTCATCAAGCCCCCATCAATCCCGTCCGCTTCTTCTCCGGTATGGATAAGCCAGTAATCTTCCGGACCTTCCCATTTCTCAACACGCCAACCGAATACATTTTTAAAAAATTCGACTGACTTTTCTGGATGAGGAACTTGCATTTCAAAGTGTACGACTCGATTCATCTTGAACCCTCCTGAATAGTATTAGAACATATGTTCGTTATAAATATTAGACATCGACATAACAACTTCCTGCTAAACTCTTAATATTTTTTAATAAAAGTGTTAATCTTTATAAAATCACGTTCACATTCAGGAAGGAGCACATACATGACTACGAAAACCTATCATCGATCCGTCTGCCCGCTTGACTGCCCTGATACTTGCAGTCTTCTGGTAGAAAAGGAAAATGGGAAAATAACGAAAGTAGATGGGAATCCGGATCACCCTGTCACAAAAGGGATGATTTGCCATAAAGTACGAAAGATGCCCGAACGCACTCATCATCCTGAACGGCTCCTCCACCCTATGAAACGGATTGGTAAAAAAGGTGGTTTATCTTTTGAACGTATAACTTGGGACGAAGCGTATGAAGAAATCATTTCACGGTTTAAAGCGATTATGGAAGAATATGGTTCTGAAGCAATCCTTCCATACAGTTTTTATGGGAATATGGGGATCATCAACAGCGAAGGCATGGACCGGCGCTTCTTCTATCGTCTCGGTGCACGGAAACTTGAGCGTACCATCTGCAATACCGCTGGTTCAGAAGGGTATCAGATCACAATGGGAAAAGCAGTCGGGATCGACCCTGAAGAGACGGTCCACTCAAAATTGATCGTCATTTGGGGATGCAACCTGATCAGTACAAATCTTCATCAGGTCATCTATGCGAATAAAGCACGGAAAAAAGGCGCTAAAATCGTCGTTGTCGACATACATCGGAACCGGACGGCGAAGTGGGCAGACCACTTTTATCAAATCAAACCAGGATCAGATGATATTCTTGCCCTTGGAATTATGCATATCATCATAAAGAATGATTGGATTGACGAGAAGTTCCTCGATCAATATACGAATGGCTTTGAAAGTTTGAAGGAACGGGCAATGGAATATCCACCAGACAAAGTTGCGGGACTGACAGGCTTGCATGAAGAGCAATTGATGGAACTTGCCCAAATGTATGGAACGATTTCACCGTCCTTCATCCGCATCGGCAACGGACTTCAACATCAAAAAAATGGCGGGAGGATCACTCGGTTGATTACGTGTCTGCCTGCACTGACAGGGCAATGGGGGAAAACTGGCGGGGGTGCTTTGAAAGGGAACAGCCGTTATGCTGAATGGAATATGCAGAAGGTACAAAGGCCTGACATGCATCCTGATTCTGATGTACGGTCTACCAATATGAATCAAATTGGGATGGCGCTTCAGGAAAAGGATGATCCAATCAAAGCTTTGTTCATCTATAACAGCAATCCAGCCCAAGTAGCTCCCAACCAGAAACTGGTCCGTAAGGGGTTGATGAGAGACGATTTATTTACCGTTGTCCACGATTTATTTCCTACGGATAGCTGTCGTTATGCCGATATCGTCCTTCCTGCCACTAGTCATTTTGAGAATTTGGATCTTTATAAATCCTATTGGCATCTTTATGTGCAATTGAACGAACCGGTCATGGATCCGATAGGTGAATGCAAATCGAATTTCACTCTTTTCAAAGAGATGGCTGCGGGAATGGGCTTCACAGAACAATGCTTTCAAGATACGGAAGAAGATATGATCCGTGACGCTTTGGACAACCCTGGAAGTCCATACTTGAGTGGTCTCACCTTAGACCAGTTGAAAAGAGATGGCTGGGTGAAATTGAAACTGGAAAAGGAGACGACTTTTCCAGAAAAAATCCCGACATCATCTGGAAGAATTGAACTTTCTTCTCCTGCTGATGATCAATTGTTCAACATGGAAAAGGATGAGAAACGAGATTATCCTTTACAGTTGATATCAGGGCCGAACCATCAGTTTCTTAATTCGATCTTTTCAAACCTGGATAGCCTACAAGCTCTTGAAAAACCAGTCGTCTATATTCATCCCTCAGATGCAGAAGATCGTAATCTTCAAACTGGGGATTTTGTCGAGGTATTTAATGAGTTAGGCACTGTCCACTTACAAGCAGAGATTACTGAGGATGTATCGGAAGGTGTATTGATCACCCAAGGTTTATGGTGGGATGATGAAGAAAAAGAACGGTACTCCATCAACCACCTTACCCCGGATGGCTTATCTGATATTGGGGGAGGAGCGACATTTTTCAACTGCTTTGTAGGCATAAAAAAAGCCTGAAGTTTTTTTACCATTAATTTCCTTGAATGATTTTTGTAATTTCTCAAATACTTAGATTGAAAGGTACATAATTACCTTTTAACAATCCAGAACGTCAATTGAAGGAGGAGTTCAAATGGCACAACAAGGAAATAACAACCAATTGGTAGTTCAAGGTGCAAGAGCAGCAATCGACGCTATGAAGAGCGAAATTGCTGGAGAATTCGGTGTACAACTTGGGCCAGACACAACTTCACGCGCTAACGGTTCTGTTGGTGGAGAAATTACGAAGCGTCTAGTACAAATGGCTCAACAATCAATGGGCGGTATGAGATAATCACCCCGGGAAGAGCATCCAGCTTCATGCTGGGTGCTTTTTATTTGTTCTTGAATATCGAAAATTTTTCAAGTCGAACTCGCGATACTTCTGCGGATAAATGAACCGGAGTCCCCATAGCGAGGAACGAGCGAGGATACTGCGGATCCAAAGCAATAAAATAGAGTGAATTTAATAGAATCAACACTAAGACCAACCAGCCATTTTTATACATCGGAGGGAATTCCATGAAAGCGATAAAACGGGAATATAATGAGTTCAGCCGTTCAATCGATAAAATGTCAGAAGGTTTAGATGCGATCATCGAACTCTTCAATGAACTGGAGGAAGATAAGCCGATCATTCGACTTGATGATAAGGTATTGAACGAATTAGAAGAAGCAAAGGAAAAATACGGTGAGGACTTCATCCATAAAAAAATGAACAATCTTATCAGGGAAGCCCTGTCATGGTTATCTGCACAAGAAAATGAAGAGGATGGAGACTGAACATCTATTTTTTTCAATAAAAGATGACCCTGGTTTCAGGATCATCTTAAATGACATTTGCTTATTGTATCGTTTTTGTTTTTTTCATAATGCCGGTCAGGAATGCTGTCAGTAATGCACCTGCTAAAATAGCTACGATATAAAGGATTGCATTATTAACCGTCAAGATGACGAACAAACCGCCGTGTGGTGCAGGTGTAGCGTTTCCAAACAGCATCGAAAGTCCGCCGGCTAATGCAGAACCAGCAATGGAAGCTGAAATCACCCTTACCGGATCTGCCGCAGCAAACGGGATTGCGGCTTCTGTTATGAATGAGACTCCAAGAATATATGCAGTTTTTCCTGCTTCACGTTCTTGTCTGTTGAATCGGTTTTTAAAGATGGTTGTAGCAATGGCCATACCAAGAGGGGGAACCATACCACCCGCCATAATTGCGGCCATCGGCCCATAGTTTCCTGCTTCCACAAGGGCAATGCCGAATGTATAGGCAGCCTTATTGATCGGACCACCCATGTCAATGGCCATCATCCCTCCGATGATTACACCGAGCAGGACAGCATTACCTGTCCCTAAGCTGCTGAGAGCGTCTTTCAACCACTCATTGAACCCTCCAAGCGGTCCAACAATGAAACTCATCACTACACCAGTGATCAAGATTCCGAATAACGGATACAGTAATACCGGTTTCAAGCCTTCAAGTGATTGAGGCAAGTTTCGGAATGCTTTTTTCAAGAGTACAACGGCATAACCGGCTAGAAAACCGGAAATCAGTCCGCCTAGAAATCCAGCGCCTCCATTAGCGGCCATCAGACCACCGACAAGACCAGGCGCCAAGCCGGGACGATCCGCAATACTCATTGCGATGAATCCTGATAACACTGGGACAAGCAGGAAAAACGCATTGTCTCCACCTATTGTCATGAACAATTGAGAAATAGGGTTATTCCCATCAATATCAATAAGGAATGATAAAGCAATCAATATTCCTCCGCCGACGACGAGAGGAAGCATGTTCGAAACCCCGTTCATCAAGTGCTTGTAAAAACCGCTTCTGCCATTGGCCGCTTCTGAGTCATCCCCTTTTCGGCCTGAAGATGAGTCGCCCTCGTAAACAGCTGCTTCCCCTTCTGCTGCTTTTTTCAAAAGGCGTTCTGGTTCACGGATTCCATCGGTCACAGGGGCTTGAACGAGAGGTTTCCCGACAAATGGTTCAAGGTCGACTTTCGTACTTGCGGCAACGATTACACCATCCGCTTCCTCGATGTCTTCTTTCGTAAGTTTATTTTTGACACCGCTTGACCCATTCGTCTGCACCTTGATGTCGTAACCGAGCTCTTTCGCCTTTGCTTTCAAATGATCAGCAGCCATGAAGGTGTGAGCAATACCGGTTGGACAAGCCGTAACAGCGACGATTCGTTTACGGGACACAGTTTCTTCAACAGGGGCTTGATCGGTGTCTTCCGTGTCAACATCGCCTTCCTCTTGCTCTTTCACCTTGAATGCAGATACTACATCTTCTTCGGTCTCTGCTTTCAACAGCGTCTCCTTGAATCCAGGATCCATCAGGTAAGTGGATAACTTCGACAATGCCTCAAGATGCTCATTGTTCGCCCCTTCAGGCACCGCAATCATGAAGAACAAGTGACTTGGTTGTCCGTCAAGTGCTTCATAATCCAGACCTTCTGCTGACCGTCCGAATACGATGCTCGGTTCATTTACGGCACGACTTTTAGCATGCGGAATGGCTATCCCTTCCCCAATACCGGTAGTGCTTTCCATTTCCCGTTTTAATATCGCTTCTTTGAAAACATTCAGATCAGAAATCTTTCCAGCTTGATGTAATGCAATAGCTAGTTCGTCAATCACGTCATTTTTACTTATCGCCTTTAGGTTCAACAGTACTTTTGACAACAAATCAGATACAGCCATGTTATTCTCCTCCTTTTTCGAATTCACGGACTTGGATGGTTTGGAACAGCTCTTCTACTTCCTTTTTCGTACAAAATTCAAGTGAGAAAGCTGACGCACTTCCAGCAGCAACACCATACTGGAAAGCTTCGAGAATGTTTCCGTGGTTCAAGTAGCTGGAAACGAAACCTGCAACAACTGAATCTCCTGCACCGACGGAATTCACTACTTTCCCTTTTGGCACATTACACGTATAGCTTCCTTCGCTTGTAACGAGGAGAGCGCCATTGCCCGCCATCGAAACGATGACATGTTCAGCACCTTTATCCACCAGCTTTCGTGCATATTTCTCCGCCTCGTCACTTGTTATGATTTCGACATTGAATAAGTCGCCTAGTTCATGATGATTCGGTTTGATCAAAAACGGTCTTGCCAAGATAGCCTGATTCAATGGAACCCCTTTTGTATCAACGATGACCCTTGCTCCTTCTGGCACCAATTCAATCAGTTCTCTGTAATAGGAAGGCTCCAGATTCTCAGGCAAGCTTCCTGCCAATATGACCACATCATTTTCACGAATTGAGCTGAACTTCTTTTTAAGCAAATCCAGGTGTTGAGGGTCGATGCCAGGCGATGGACCATTGATTTCAGTTTCAAGATCTGCTCTGACTTTCACATTGATGCGTGAATCACCGTCCACCACTACAAAATCTGTCTCGATCTCTTCCATTTCGATTGCCGATTGAATGAAATCACCGGTAAAGCCCCCGATAAATCCGAGTGCGCACGATGAATGTCCCAATCGTTTGAGCACCCTGGATACGTTGATGCCTTTACCACCAGGGAATTTATAGGTTTCTCCGGCCCTGTTGACCTTTCCGAGCTCCAAATCCTCAAGCCCGACGATATAATCCAACGAGGGATTGAGCGTAACTGTATAAATCATATTTTCACCACTTTCACTCTTGTTGTTTTTTGGATTTCACTTAAAATTGAATCCTCTTCCCTGTTGGTGATGATTTCTGCATCCCGGATGTCTCCTACTTTAGAGAATGACACCTGTTGGAATTTCGAATCATCCATGAGGACAAATGCTCGCTTTGACAGATCCATCGCGAGTCGCTTGACCCGTGCTTCTTCCGGATCCGGGGTCGTATACCCGTGTTTGGCATGGATGCCATTCATCCCGATGAAACTTTTATCGAACCGGAAAGACTGGAGGGTTTCCTCTGCCTGGACACCTATAAGAGCTCCGGTTTTCGCTTTTGCCCGTCCACCAGTCAGATAGACTTCCACTCCTAACCCTAATAGCGTGGTGACAAAATGATAGGCGTTCGTCACCACTACGACATTTTTATCTTCTAAATGCGGCAAGATTTGTTGGGTAGTAGTCCCAGCATCGATGAAGAGGCAATCTCCCTCCTCAATCAATTCTGCAGCTGCTTTTCCGATTTCAGCTTTTGCTGGTTCATTGAGACCTTGCTTCTCCTCTAATTCTGGTTCATATCGATTATTCGTAATTTGTGAAGCACCGCCATGGACTCGTTTGAGCTTTTCTTCCTGCTCCAGTTTTTCAAGGTCACGACGGATCGTAGAGATGGAAGCGCCCGTATGCTCACTGAGCTCATGTATAGATGCTGTTTTCCGTTTTTTCAATAAGGCTAAAATGATTTCATGCCGCTTCGTTGTAAGCACTTTCACACCACCTTTTATATAAAGGTAAATCATTTTCTATCATATTTCAATCATTTTCAATCATTTTCATTCAAAAGGAATCATTTACTAGTTCATGAGGTGGTGAAACGAACCGTATAATGGTTGCGATAAAGGTCATTTCTTGTTTGTTTGGACGATATTTTTTTAGAAGCAGAAAAAATCATTCGGAAAAATGAATAAAAAAAACTCGGGCTTTGCCATGCCTTGGCGAAGGCTTAGCGTTAGCCCACTTATACTTCGTTCGTAAACTTTTCTGCAACGTCGGTTAGCTACATCGTTGAAAAGTTACACGGCTTTTTTAACGTATAAAATAAACCCTCATTACGGACTATTATTTTTAACTTGATACACTTTCATTCGTTTCCATGAGAATCACCACGTTCAGGACATGTTTTTTAGGCCCGGTTTGGTCGAATAAAGATTCACTCCACTAAATTCACATTATCCCGGGTGAGGTCCAAAATTGGATACTGCTGATTCGTAGATGGGTGTCCATTGTATCCAAACTTTAAAAATGAATGGACAAGAAAGGATTCATTCCATTATTGTAGAAATAGATTGAGAAGGGAAAAAGGAGGGTTTAATTTGAGCACTTTCACCTATACGCTTGAAATCCAAGCACCAAAGAAACGGGCTTCGACTGTATCAGTGACAATGGAAAGCAAATGATCTGGATGGAAGGTTTACAGGAAACCAAATATGTTGGTGACTATGATCCGGAAAAACCCTGTTGGCTCACAGTTCAAACAGAAGATTATAGGAGGTAGGCGCGTGGTGGAATATGACGGTGAAGTGCTTGCTTATGATCGTCCTAATATGATCGCTGTCAAAATCGGTAATCAAAGTTTTATAGTAAATGCGTATTATCAACTCTCAAAAACCATACAAGGTACACGTCTGGATTATCGGGCGGAAATGGATACTGCCAATACGTTCACTAAGATCATGGGCTTCTTGTTCGGGTGGCTGACCAAGAGTATCCTCCACAAACAAATGACTAGATTGAAGGAAATGGCAGAGTCAGAAGCAAAGGTCACAGCATAAGACTGTTTGCCTTTCAACAAATATATCCTGCGACATCAAGATCACGCATATTAAGGAGGTTGTCGTGAACACGTCTCAACATCCCCTTTCCATAGATACGATAAAACAATATATGGATATTTTAAAAGTAAAAGACGTCTCTCACTTGGATTTAGCTTTGTTGAGGACATTGATCCGATCTCATTTACATACGATCCCTTACGAGAATTTCAGCAAATATCATTATATGAAAAATGATATGGGTATGCGGTACATATATGATACAGAGGCATTTGTCATGCGGGCAAGAATCGGCTGGGGAGGCACCTGCTATCCACTGAACATCCATTTCGCAAAGCTTCTGAAGTCTCTTGGGTACAACTCCTCACTAGTTCGGGTAAGGAAAGGCCATGTCGCAATCATGGTCTGCTTTGATGACCAAGACTACTACGTCGACGTGGGATACGGTTCTCCTCTCTTTTCTCCTATAAAATTACCGGAGGAAGGAAGGTTGCAGATCAAAAAGTTAGGTGAAGAAATTTTCATAAAAAAAATCGCTCCCTCCTTATTTGAAATAGACAGACATGCTGACGGCAAATCATTCGTAAAAAAAGAAATCGAGTGGACTCCCCTCTCTTTGGAAAATTTTACAGCCGATATCGAACACTCCCACATGGATGAACCCGACAATATCGTAATGAGAAGGCTGAGTGCAACCATCTTCAAACCAAGGTATTGTTATTACTTGAACAATGAGACGATCACAAGGAAAAACGAATACACGAAAGAGGTATCGAAGTTTACCGATCGAGGAAGCTGGGCATCCAATGTGTATCAGGTATTTGGTATTGAAGAAGACGTATCACTAAACGCTGTCGCTTTTTTAGAAGAGCGGGGTGTGAAGATTTTCAAAGATTGATAAGGACACGAAAGTTGGTTCATCTGTTTTCCAAATGTGTGAAGGGGGAACATCCAATGGTTGAGGATTGTACATCTTATGACATGGAATTCACATTCGATAAGGATTTACGGGAAAAACCTATAAATGAAAAAGAAATGAGAAAAGGGGTCCACCATATTGTTAATCAGTTAGGATCAATTGAGTTGATCAAACGGCTCCATCACGACCGATAACAATATGAACCTTATAGAGACTTTCTTTATCAACATTATGGGAAGTACAAGTTTGAAGAAGGCGAGTATGAAGCTGCCTACTCCTTATTCCAAGTTACTTTGAAAATCAGGAAAGAAAAAGGAGATTACAGACTGGTCAAATCCACTGAAACCTCGATCAATTGTTGTAAGGATATTTTAAGTCTGCCGTGAAACAAAGAACTGACCCCAAATGTGCCCAGTTCAATAAAGCGGGTTCAACGAAGGGTCAGTATTTTTTTGCTAGATGGCTGTCTCTTGTTCCTTTTTAATCACATCATGCTGGTCACATCGCCTATAACCTCTATACTTATTTTCCAGTAGTTCACCAAATTCGAACAATGCCGCTTCATTCCCGACACGGCTCATTACTTGGACCGATATCGGCAGACCTTTTGAGGTTTCACCGACCGGGACAGTTAATGAAGGCAGGCCCCATGTGTTTCCATAAGCGATATATGGCATATAGCGGAGGAACGTTTTTGAGAATGAAAAGAGTTCTTTATATAACTGTCCATGTGGCGGGGCTGGCGAATGATAGACCGGTATGACAATCAGACGATGATCAAGATATGTTTGAAGCCGATCATCCCCTTTTCTCAAAATCTCCCTGAGAGTCTTCAATCTTTTACCGGATGGCCTGAATAATCGCGCTCCGATCATTGCCCACGACAAGAAGGTGTGAATATCTGATCGGGAGTACTTCGATTTCAGGAACTCAACATATACACTTGGTTGTTTATCATTGACCATCAAATGTTTTCTTAATGCTTTTGCCCCATCTAGTGACATCAACTGCTGCCATATGAGCGACGACTCATTGAAAAATGGAGGCTCATCCAACTGAATGGAGAAATCTTGCTCAAAATCCTCTTTTATCGTACGGACGAGCCTGCCCGTTTGGACCCCTAAAGGACATGAGTAGAACTGAGGGACAACAAGCTCGAACGAACTTAGATCAACCGTGATCGGTTGTTTTATTGAGATGATGGAATTGATGAGCCGGGTATCCCGGACGCTTTTCCCCATTGCTCCGATCCCAAGCATCCGTTTCTGTTCTTCAAACTCGACATAGGGATAATTACCTTCTTGTGATACCTGATCATTCCCTGATTTGAAACCGACCACTCCGTTAAAGTGGCAAGGGAACCTGATGGAGCCACCAATGTCCGCCCCAAGACCGACTGCAGCTCCACCAGCTCCCATCAAGGAGCCTTCTCCACCGCTTGAGCCTCCAGCAGTCGCTTCTAAATCCCATGGATTATTCGTCCGTCCATACACAGGGTTCTCCGTTTCTTGATAGAAACATAATGATGGCGTATTGGTCTTTCCAAGGACGATTGCCCCTTCTTTTTTTAAAAGACGGACGACTTCAGCATCGTCTTTCGCTACAAAATCCTTACGATGTACAAGGCCCCCAGTCGTTTTCATCCCTTCCACATTGAAAGATTCCTTGATACTTACCGGAACACCAAACAACTTCCCATTTGCATGTCCTTCTTTCAGCAATACATCTGATTGCCGTGCTTCTTTCCGTGAAGCATCAAACCGATCCTCTGTCATACAATTCAATTTTGGATTGATTGCTTCGATGTGCTTGATATACGTTTCAACGGCCAGTTCAGAGGTTATTTTCCCTTCCTTTATGCGAGCAGCTATTTCTGACGCATCCATATCCAAGATCGTCATAGGAATCCCACCCTTTACACCTTTTTAATAGATAACTATCATGATGTGAAACAATGTCATTATGGATATATACGTGAAGGCTGGGGAACATTCCTCTATTCAGACACGAAGAATCGTGATTAGAATTTCGTGTATGGCCACCAACAGAATTATTCTGTTCATCCTTGAGGTAATTCTGTTCACTTCCGAGTTTATTCTGTTCACTTCCGAGGTAATTCTGTTCACTTCTGAGATTATTCTGTTCACTTCTGAGATTATTCTGTTCACTTCTGAGATTATTCTGTTCACTTCCGAGGTTATTCTGTTCACTTCTGAGATTATTCTGTTCACTTCTAAAAATCCCTCCAGTATAGAGACAGGAAAGATTTTTCAAGCAGAATCACTTTTGTCTTTTGTGTAGAAGAATCGTGAAATGACAACCCCAGTTGCACCGACAATTACGAATAGAATAGCACGTACGACAATGGATACATTCGGCAAGTCAATGAAAATCAATTTTCCGAGGGATAAGAAGATCAATATGATCCCTACGATCCGGACTGCCTGATTGTTCCGGATAACGCCATAAGCGATTCCACATACCGCGTAGACGATCCAACATATGGTCATCGTCAGGAATTGGGTGTTGATGGATTCATACTTCGTGAACACATAGCTTAATTGACTGATATACGCCAGGAGAGCGATAGCCGTCGAACCGAATAATAGTCTCCTTGACTCGTTCGGTACGACCTTATTTTCCCTTTTTGAAAGGTACGTCAACAACCATAATGTAGTGACAAGAATCGTCCAACTGTACATCGGAGCTGAGTTCAGTTGTTCAATTTGAACGGTTATCGTATGTAATAATCCGATGATATAAACAAAGGTACCGCTCCAAAGCTGCGGTTTCAGTTTATTCGTCAACCCGATATAGATGGCTGCTGTACCTTGAAGCAACAATACAATTCCAAGTTCATGTCCTGTAAATACCTCCATGTAATAAAACAACAAACTTAGGAGAAGAATTGGAAAAACAACTGTACTTGTATCAGCGATCTTTTTGAACTGGACATAGCCGTAAACGATCGCATATACTAGGGTGATTCCAAGCAGGACCATAACACATTTGCTTTGGTCGAACCCTTGATACATGAACCCGATTGTCGCGAGAAAACTGATAAACAAGACAGACTGCTGAACTTTCGGGTACACTATGCAACGCAGAAATGCACTTAATAAAAACAAATGCTGTAAAAGCATACCATAACTCAGTATTTCAAGATCGCCTTTTGCGGTTGGATATACCGGCAGAATCACAAACAAATTATAAAGCATGAGTACGACAGGCAAGAGAATCATGGCGACAACATGCAATTTCGCATACTTCTTCCATAATGCGAATCCAAGCATGATGATCGAAAAGATCCCCTCATAGCTCACGAAAAACCATGTGTTTGCCGTATCACTGTTTAACAAGAAAGGTATGAAGTAACCGCCGATTGTTGCAAGCACAGCGAGAACCTCAGATCGATGCCTGATCGCATAGATGATTCCAAGTCCAGTCCAAATAAGGTTCATGCAGAATGCGAAACCCAGTCCAATGAATCCATACAAGACATGGGAGGCGAATGTCGATACAACAAAAACAGTTACGGATCCACCTAAAAGCACCTGTCCTAGTGCCTTCCTATCCTTCCTTATCTGAAATTCACCCAAGAAAATCAAAGCAATCCCTGCAACGAACCCAATGGCACAACGTACACCTTCATTTATTATTCCGACTTCCGAAGCGGCTTTGAACCCCCAGATGAATCCTAACAGCAGTACAAAAATGAATATTCTCGGCAGCCAGATTTGACCGATAATCCGTTCCCAATCAACCGGTTCTTTAGGCGGTTCCCATGGTGGAATATCTTCACCAGCCATCCGGGAGTTTTCTGCGGGCTGTGCTTTCCATGTATCACCAGGAATTGGTTTGACTTCGATTTGACGATCATATGCATTGTTTTTCTGCATTTTTTCAAATTGTAGCTCGAGTTTACTTACACGTTCTTCTAATTCTTTTATTCTTTGTTCCCCAGACATCTGCTCACCTTCAATTCTGTAAAAATCCCTGAACTTTCCAACTTTCATCTATTTCCACAAATTGTATGATTCCTCCTCTTTTTTATTACGGTAATTTTTTATCCATTCTGAAGTCATTGCAATACAAAAAGGAAAGATGTATCATTAGGATAGCAAACGATGCAAACGATTGCACTAATAAAGACAGTAGATAAAGAATACGTGCTGGTAATAGAGGAGAGAAATGTAAATGGCTAAAAAATGGTGGAAAGAAAGCGTCGTGTATCAGATCTATCCACGAAGTTTTAAAGACAGCAATGGCGATGGGATCGGCGACATTCAAGGTGTGATTTCAGAGTTGGATTACCTGAGAGATCTCGGTATCGATGTCATCTGGATATCCCCGATCTATCAATCTCCTAACGCTGATAACGGTTATGATATAAGCGATTACAAGGCTATCATGGATGAATTCGGCACGATGGACGATTTTGATCGCTTGTTGGCAGAAACCCATAAACATGGAATGAAGTTGATCATGGACCTGGTCGTCAACCATACTTCGGATGAGCATGCCTGGTTCATCGAATCCCGCAAATCCAAAGATAATCCTTATCGGGATTACTATATTTGGCGCCCTGGTAAAAATGGCCGGGAACCAAACAATTGGGAATCGATTTTCGGCGGGTCTGCATGGAAATATGACGAAAAGACAGATGAGTATTACATGCATATATTCGATGTGAAGCAGCCCGATCTGAACTGGGAGAATCCGAAAGTACGTGAAGAAGTGTATGAAATGATCAGTTGGTGGCTGGATAAAGGGATTGATGGATTCAGAGTCGATGCGATCAGTCATATAAAAAAAGTTCCTGACTTCCCGGATATGCCGAACCCGGAAGGTAAAAAATATGTTCCTTCCTTCGAAGGTCATATGAACCGGGAAGGAATCGATGTTTTCTTGAAAGAATTGAAGCGAAAGACATTTGATCGATACGATATCATGACTGTAGGCGAAGCGAATGGTGTCAATATTGACGATGCTGAGGATTGGGTCAGTGAAGAAAAAGGGTACTTCGATATGATCTTCCAATTTGAACATATGGGGCTCTGGGGGAAAGGAACCGATACCTCGTTCGACCTGATCAATTTTAAAAGGATCTTGACTGAGTGGCAAAAGGGATTGGAAGACCGCGGATGGAATGCACTGTATCTGGAAAATCACGATCAGACACGGTCGGTATCCCGTTTCGGTGACGATCAAAACTTCCATAAGGAGTCTGCAAAGGCATTGGCTACCTGTTACTTCCTAATGCACGGGACACCATATATCTATCAAGGACAAGAAATCGGGATGACCAATGTGAAGTTCCCTTCTATTGAGTATTACAATGATGTCGGGATGTTGAACTTTTATGAAGGAGGGATCCAAGAAGGAAGAACCCAAGAGGAATTGATGGAAGTCATCTGGACGCAGGGCCGTGATAACTCCCGCACGCCAATGCAGTGGAATGACCACGAGTTTGCAGGTTTTTCAGCCTCGAAACCATGGATGGGCGTCAATCCTAACTATAAAAAAATCAATGTTCAAGCCCAGCTGAATGATCCTGAATCGATTTTGGCCTATTATAAGAAATTAATCTGTCTCCGCAAAGAAAACGAAGTGCTCGTTTATGGCAACTATGATTTGTTGCTTCCGGAGCATCCGCAACTATACGTATATACCCGTACCTATGGGAAACAGACTACTCTGATCATAACCAATTTATGCAGGAATGAAGCAGAATTCGATTTTAACGAGATAGAGGCTGGGTCTAACAAAGAACTAGTTCTTACCAACTACAGTGAAATCGATGAAAGCTATCATGTTGTATCGTTGAAGCCTTACGAAGCACGAGTTTATCTGTATTAATGTAAAAAAGGGGGCTGTCCAGAGTGTTTGACCCTCATCGTTCTTAACAACATTTTGAGAAAGCATGGTTTTGGCGTAAAATGCTGTATTGGTGGTATCTGAGACGATTGTTTTGGGGCAGCACTCTTTATTTCCTTATTGATTCCGGCTTCCAAACAGATGGAATTTCATTTAGTAACTGCCAAATGATAAATTCCTCCGTTATTCACGCCGTTTTCCTTATGACCGATTAGTTTCCAGCTGTAGGAATGCATATCACGCTCGAGCTCAGTCATTTCGTCAATTCCTTTCGCCATCGTCCGATCTTCCTACCATCCAACTCACCATCACTGTATTTTTCAAAGCCTTGCCTCTCCCAAAAAAGAATGCCAGGTATATTTTTTTCTAATACCGCTAGTCGAATTTCGTCATGCCCATAGCTTTTCAATTTCTTTTCTAAAACATCGTAAACCGGTGTTGCTAAACCTTTCCCATGAAAGTTTCCATGTAGGACGAACAATCCAATCCAGGGCATTCCATCTTTTTTATTCTTAGGCAAATAATCGATGAGCCCAACAATATTTTCTTCATATTGGATAAACCATCGATTTGATCCTAATTTTTCACTTTCGTCATGTTCTTTTATAATATCTGCCTCTTCCAACTTTATTTTATCGGCTGCCCAAAGGTTATATTGCTGGTTCGAGTTCATGATTTCAAGTTCTATTTTCATCATGGTTCTTGTATTTGGTATTAGTTTGATCATCTTTCATTCCCCTAATCATTTGTAGCCTTATCATTTGTTTCATACTTTTTAAACGGCCCTTCCGCTTTTCTCCTGGCTTTTTTTATGATACCCAGGTACTCTCATCCTAATTTATCATCCTTATGCTTTTTACATGTAAAAATGGAATTGTTCTACTAACATGTTATGGATCGTGAAGAACAAAATAAGTATGTCTTTCGTTCACTTTAGTAAGGGAGGTATTTACAAAATGAACAGAAGAAATGTTAACTGGTTGCCTGTAATCGCGTCTGTAGGTATTGGTGCTGCTGCTTATAGCATGATGACTGGACAGGCTGGTCAACTGCAGAACGTCATCCCTGGTTTATCCAACATGGGTGGCATGGGCGGTAACACACAAGCCAACCAAGCAACGAACCAAATGCAATAAAGATACTGAAGTACTGGCTCGAATCGGGCCAGTACTTTTTTGGTTTCCATAGGTATTTCAATGGCGTTTTCAACTGTTTTGCAAAATTCATCGATTGTTTTACAACTTAGTAAAATAGACCTGCACGTAAAACCACCCGACACTGCGGGCGATTTAAGCAAGATGACATTCAAGCCCCATCGGACCCCATTCGGATTCGAACACAAAACCTGATTCTGGATGAAAATCCAAAGTCAGTTCCTCATCCAAATTCCTTTTTGTGAAGTGATCGATATAGAACTCGAGTCCTTCTGCACGAATGACTGAATCACTTTTCCTTGAATCGTCTTCAATCAGCTTGAACTTTATCATCGTCCCGCACCCACCTTGCATTTCAGCATCGATACGCAGGATTTTATCTGTTGCCAGCTTCAACCTTTTCAGTTCGTGGAGCGCCATTTCCGTTATTTTGAGGTGCATCTTCATTTCCTCCTCCCAGCTGATTCGATAAAACCGGATTTTGAGAACAACCGCTCTTTCACCTTTGACCAGTCGGTGTGATCGCCAAGCCACCTAATGCCGTCTCTTTCAAAGTTCACGGCATGCTTCTACCTATATCATACATCGTATCAATCACTTCGTCACATGGTATCCGGCTTTCTACACCAGCCTGCTGAAGAAAAGGCAATGGATGTCCCGACCACATTCCGTTTGATGCAAGGTACTTCAACCAATCCAGCAACTGGGTCACGGTCGAGTCCGAGCAGGGATTTTATAGCCATAGCTGTTGCATGGACCGCTTGGCGCTGCGAACCACCTTTCAGCTCGACGATCGTACCTGCAGCCATTGCCGTAGCTGATCCTACTTCTGCCTGGCAGACGCCTGCAGCTCCTGATATGAACGATCGATTAGCGATGATATAGCCGTGCATACTGGCTGTAAACAATCCCTTCAAGCTCTACTTCTATGTTTTTATGAAGGGAAAACAATACACCTGGTAAAATTCCTACCGGTTGGTGTAGCAACGATCACTTCCATCCGGGCATTACTTTCAGATGTCGCCATCGAGCAAGCCAACGCATCGCTGATGATCGAACCAGACAGGACATCCCCAGCTTCAATATACGCCTTCATTTTCACTGCATCACCGCCTGAGATTTCACTCGGTGCTTCGGATGCGTCATTCAAACCTTCTGTTACTGCATGCTGCATTTTGATCAAGCGTTCCTTCGTCCTATCGAAAATCTATTGCTTGGATCTACCTGATTTTATTTGCTCCTGAGCGATCATCGCTTCTGCAATCGTCTTATGTTCACGTTCACAAAAATCAATCAAGGCTGCTGTTGATTGGATATCCATACCTCTCACCTCCTAACATCCCATATACGGACCAAATCATCATGACTGCTGATGGACAAATCGACTTTTACATCATTGATCCGAAAAATTTTGGCAACCCGCCTCCAATTGAAGCACCACCGACGACCATTTTCCGGGATCCGAGTTTCACCTTTAGGATGGCAACATTGGGATGATTGAACTCATTGTTGTTTTTTTAAATATAAAATCGTTTGTTGCCGTATGATTCTTTCTAAAAAAGAGAAAAACACCCACAAAAGGGTGTTTTTATATGTATGGCTGGGCTAGCTGGATTCGAACCAGCGCATGACGGAGTCAAAGTCCGTTGCCTTACCGCTTGGCTATAGCCCAATAACGATGAACACATCTTCTATTATTGATTATTATTTTAAAAAATATGCTAAAAAATTTCAAGAAATTTAAGGGTGAATGAGAGGCATACGTATGGGTAAATTAACCTAGAGGTGATGGCTTATGAAATGGATCGATGAGATATATGATACGTTTAAATACCACTTTTCAGCTGATGAAGAGGATATGTATCCGATTGTCTATGGATTGCTTGAAACGAAATCGCGCGAAGAGATTTTCAAGCAATTGGAAGAACTATGTGATGCGGAGTTGAACGAAATGGTTACTTTATTTATACTTGATCAACTTCAGAAGAAATTAGCTGAAGAAGGAATCGGCCGTGTAACCCTTGGACAAGATTACACAGACGATTATATTCAATAGAGTCATTCAAACCTGTTCATATTCCTCTTCCATTTTGAAATGTTTTTTAAATCTCTCATACAAAACGGACAAGCCTATACCGAATAGTGCTGAGGCAAAAGACTGATATCCTTTTAATAGCAAGTCCACTATAAGCACGGAAAGGAAGAAAATATAGAATGAAGCATAAACTCCGAACTTCATTTTCGTCTGGATAAGTTTCTTCCATTCGTTGATAAGTTCAAAAAAGATGATGAGTCCTACGAGGATCCGTTCCAAAGCCAGGTCCTCAGGATGATCGATTCCGATTGGCGTCATTAACCATTGTAAAGTCAAAAGTATAAATACGATATTCCAATTGATGTACTTTTTGATACTACGTTCCTGCCTTCCTTCTTACTTGATTGTTTCCTTTTTCACCAGGCCATAGCCCAACGCTTCCAAAGCTTGTTGTAAGGTCGAGTAGATATTCAGATTGTAAAGGTCAATTCCCAGGTTTACAGCGGTTATCGCTACCGCTGAACGGATCCCTGTTATTACTGCTTTAACCCCCAAAAGCTTCAGTATCGTGACCAACTGGAAGATATGGTGCGCTACCATCGTATCGACGATTGTCACACCAGATAAATCAATGATCAATCGATCCAGTTTCAAATCCTGACATCTTTCCAGCGCTTTTTCCTGTATCATCTTTGCACGTCTTGTATCGATATCACCGATCATCGGCAGAACTGCTACACCACTAAAAAGAGGTACGACTGGGACGGATAATTCCAGTAATGTGTCTTGATACCTTTGTGCGATTTGCAGATTGTATTCCACATAGCTTTTGCTGTAACCAAATACAGCTTGATCCAATACATGATCCAATCCGTTTGCAACCTTAATGATATCTTCCGCGCTGAGTCTTTCCTTTTCTACAATTTCAGCAATGAACATCCAAAGGGCTTTTCGATAATATTGTGTATTTTGCAGTGCTTCAGTTATCGGGACATCTTTTATGACCGCTTCTTTTCCTTTTTCGCTTCCCCAACTGACAATTTCGTTAAAACCTGCAGGATCATCGTTTTTCAGGGTGGCACCGATCATTTCAATCAAGTCTAATGCCCTTTCTTTCATTGCATCTTCATTCAAGAAATCGTTATCCACATCGACCGCCTCTGACCGGAGCTGGGCTATTTGGTCAGCGATCCTCTGTTTATTTTCTAATATGCTCTCAGCAACAAAAACGACTCTGTGTATCTGTCCTGTTCGATCCATCTGCTCTTAACCCCTTTATGAAAATTATTTCGCTAATTGATTCTCCAAAAATAAACAAAATACCTGCAAGCATGATAATTGTTCACACAAATAAGAAGGAATTCTTAAGATTATTTGGAATGTATCAGTATGACATTTTTCAGGAGGTGAGGTAGATGGAATCTATTTCCACATTCTACTTAGAAGAAGTGAAGTCGAATATCAAAGGATTGAAAACGCAAGGGGAGCGTGTATTTTTGCAATTGTCAACTGAAGAGCTATTCTGGACTCCAAATACGGAATCCAATAGCATTGCAATCATCGTCAAACATTTGAGCGGGAACATGGTTTCGAGATGGACAGATTTTTTGACAACAGATGGCGAGAAACCTGACCGTCATCGTGATACGGAGTTCATTGATGACATGGAAACAAAAGAAGAATTAATGGCTATATGGGAAAAGGGATGGGATGTATTTTTGAAAACCATTGATTCCCTAAGTGAAGAAGATATGATGAAGACAGTCTATATCCGAAAGGAACCGTTGAATGTTCTTAGTTCTATCCAAAGACAAATTACACATTACTCTTCCCATATCGGCCAAATCATTTACATCGGAAAACAACTGAAAGGCAGCAACTGGGACACACTAAGCATCCCAAGAGGCAAATCAGATCAGTACATGCCGTAAGTGTACCAGGCACTATTCCAAACTACTTGATCCGCCTACCTTCCTGATCGGTGCCTGGCACTTTTTCCGCTGATAGAATGAGGCATAAAGGGATTCTCTTACGCCGTTCGTACTCTTCCACCGTGTTGAACCGATGGCGTTCCGGGGTTCCTTCTTTCAGGTTTATGAGCATGAACCCAGCGTCTAGCAATTCTTGTACATAGCGTTCCGTGGTCCGGTGATATTTTGTCACCGGTTGATTGATCCAGGGCTCGATCCGCTCTCCGACATCGAAATAATCATCCACAATCCAATCAGCCCTCAGCTTTCCTTGAGCACTCTTAATTGAAGCCGTAATGATAGGGTGTTGAACACTGAATACAAACTTCCCATCCTCCTTCAATAAATGATGGATCTTTTGGAATAGCGTTGAGAGATCAGCCAAATAATGAAGGACGAACCGAGAAATAATGAGATCATATTTCATGATCCCAACCTCCAAAACATTTAAATCCATTTGCTCCAACGTTGCATTCATATCCTTCAAATTTCCTTCTGCCAGTTCTATCATTCTTACTGATCCATCAATGCCATGGTAACTTGATGCACCTCCAGCAAACAGTTCGACCCCAGTCTGACCATCACCGCAACCTAAATCAAGCACATCTTTTCCTTCAACATTTCCGAGCAAGGGCATCAATGCAGGCCCTTCCATGACATTGTTCGGGCTTTCTGCTCGATGCCGCCGCTCTTGATAACTACGAAAGAAATCATCCTCATTGTAATACGTATATCCACCCATGGTTAATCCCTGCCTTCTTTAACATCTATCAGAAAAATTCGCTTAGAAAATGCACCACGTAATTCAGCTTTTCTTTTTCGCACTGACTCTAGTGATTCACTAGAATATCCTCGGGCTTTTGCCAACGCATAGATCACCTCCAACAGATCAGCCAATTCTTCAAGTTCAGACTCTCCCTCTTTTGCTTCTCTATATTCTTGAAACTCCTCCAGGGCTTTTTCTTCAAGAGCTTGTATGTATTCTTTCTACTCCAAAATTCGGATCTCATAACGGTCGCCATCCGCTTCAATTATTTCTGGAATACGATCCCGAACCAATTTATTGTAACTTTGCATTTCCATTGCTCCTTTTATAAACTAATTCCATAAAAAACACCACCTCAATGGAAGCAATGCATGATCTATTGTAATTCTTCAAAAGGATAAAAAACTTCAGACCCGTCTTTTAAAACACACTCAATTGTTCTGCTTTAAAACTCATTTCGCTACTTAACATAGGAAGATACCAGTAGGAGGAATCTATTTTTACTCTTACTTCATGAGACCCTTCCAGAAATTTGATCTGTTTGATTTTGGCAGGGTTCGCATAACCGTATAAATGTCCATTTCCATCAACAGAAATTACACTGAGGTTATCTAATCTGAAAACCGTGTCCTTATCTCGATTTTTCACTGTAGGACTACTGGCTCCTCTCAACCTCCAGCCGAGGACCCCTTTTTGAATAGGATTCACCCTTGATCATGTCCCCTGTATCCTGGAGGACTAGCTTAGCATCCTTGGAAACGTACACCACTTCCATGATGGATGTTCTTTCCTTTTATCGCTTTATCGATTGAGGAGTTTTGATAGTAGGTAAAAGACCAAATCAGAACCATACTAATGAACGAAATTATTATAAGACGTTTCAACCACTTATTTTCCATTGTCTGGTACTCTTTCATCAGCAGGATATTCGATGATATCGTTCTCGTTCTCGTTCTCGTTTTCCTTTTCCAATTTCTCGATTATATTCAATTGAACAGGCTTTCCGTGGTCCAGCTTTTCTTTCGAATAAGTATAGATATCTTCATATAAATCAGGAGTGGTTTGCACACTCTTATAAAAAACTTTTCCGATCCCATTTTTAAACATCACCACGCCCATCTGCCCATCCTGCAGCATTGGAATCCCATACATCTCATAAGCCGTATCCGTTTCCACCATCACCTCTATGGATTTTTCATCTTTATGAAGTTCTACCACTTCTTCTGAAGTCATCCTTTTAACATTTACGTTTTTTAAAAATTGATAAAACTCTTTGATCTTTTCCCGGTCAGTAATTATTCCAGTAGATTCACCCCCGATGTTGATAGAAAATGATGTGATATCACTTCCATCTAGTAAGTCTTTAAAGTGTTGTTCAGTTTCAGGTTCTTTCGAACAACCTACTATTAAAACCATACAAATAAAAAGAAAAACATATTTTAAAATAACCGACCACCCTCTTCGAACATTTCTGATTTATAAAATGTTTGAGAATAACGCCTTTGGATGATTCTGTTTCAGTCTTTTCGATCACCGGATTTTCTTTTTTGCAAATTGTCCTCCCCTTTTATCAAAGCTATTACCCTTTATATCTCGTATCCAGAATCATTTTCTATATTATACCATTTCGAATGAATACTATCAGAAATTTTCCAATTCACCGCCTCTTCTCTAACACCTTTCATCGAACTATGATAATATTTTCCTAGAGGAGGGATTTTAAGATGAAATCATTTGAGGAAAAGTTGGATCAATATGCTGAACTCGTGGTCAAAACCGGACTGAATATACAAGAAGGACAACGGTTGTTGATTCTTTCCCCGATTGAAGCAAAAGAGTTTACGCGTAAAGTTACAAAGCATGCTTATGATAATGGCTGCAAGCGTGTATATGTTGACTGGAAGGATACCGAGACCAGCCGATTACACTTTGAAGGAGCCTCTGAGGAGACGTTGAAGGATGATCTGCCGCAGTGGGAAATCGATAAATATAATAGTTTTGCAGAAAACAATGACTGTTTGTTAAACATTACGGGGGATGATCCGAATGCATACAAGGGAGTCCCGCCAGAACGTATAATGTGGGTACAGAAAAACCGGGGTGAAAGGCTTCATTCATTCTCAAAAGCTCAGCTGAACGGGGATATACACTGGGCGATCGCTGGTGTGCCTACTTCCGGATGGGCAAAGAGCGTGTTCCCGGATAAAAGTGAGAAACAAGCGATCGAGGCGCTTTGGGATGCAATTTTCAAAACGGTCCGTATCGATCAGGATGATCCGGTCGCAGCCTGGGAGGAACATGGAAAAGCTCTTTCTGAGAAAGTGGATTACTTGAATGAGAAGCGATTCAAGACGCTGCATTACCGATCAGAAGGAACTGACCTGACAATTGACCTTCATCCGGATCATCTATGGATCGGCGGGGGCCATGAATCGACTTTCAATACGTCTTACATACCGAACCTTCCGACTGAAGAAGTTTTCACAACACCACATAAAAATGGTGTAAATGGGACCGTCTCAAGTAAAAAGCCACTATCGGCAATGGGGAATATCATCGATGATTTCAGCCTCACTTTTGAAGACGGAAAAGTCGTGGATTTCAGTGCAGAAACAGGTTATGACACGTTGAAACAGTTGCTTGAAATTGATGAGGGCATGAAATTCTTAGGTGAGGTTGCTTTAGTACCATACGACTCGCCGATATCCAACAGCGGGATCATTTTCAACAACACCTTATATGATGAAAATGCCTCCTGTCACCTTGCTGTCGGGACTGCCATCACTATGTCAGTCAAAGATGTCAGTAAGCTTTCCAAAGAAGAGTTGGAAGATCGAGGTGTCAACCAAAGTCGAGGACATACCGACTTTATGATCGGTTCTGCTGACTTGGATATTGTCGCAGAAACCAATGACGGACAAAAGATCCAACTGTTCAAAGACGGAAACTGGGCCATTTAAAGTGATAAAGAAGGGACTGACTAAGACGATGTTTTGCTTCCTAAAGGAAGCTTCCATCTTACCTAGTCTAGTCCCGTTTTATTATGCAAAATCAAATATTTCCACGTGGAGATCTTGATTGACCTTAATGATTTTCCCTTTCCCCTCCGTCCCTTGTTTAGCCTTATGGTGACAGTTCTGACAGTATGAATAAGCCATGTTCGGGGGAAACCCCGCCTTCAGAATATCTTCCACCGATTGAACACTATAACAATTAGAACATTGAAAGTTCCAGTATCTTTTTTCTCTCCCATATAAATGAATTCCATGCAACTCCCATTCTTGAACTGAATACTTTTGCATTGCCACTTAACACCTTCCTCTACTCTACAATCTATTTAGGTATCAAATGTAGTAGAACATTACCAAAGGCTTGATTTAATTAAAGGTTAAATCACTTTTATGAACCATATATGAAGAATCCTATAACTTTCATTAACGTTTGAATGATTTACATTCTCGACACAGTTAACGTTCATTCTGCTACGAGGGTTACGCCAGTCATTTTTCCGGCTGGAGTTGGTACAAAGCTCTCTTTAGAAAATTAAAAACAAAGCACGATTATCCAAGAGAAAAGACAGCTGCGTTTTAGCAGCTGTCATGATTGATTCTTGCTATGATTTCCCTTCACCCCTTACCGACTTATCTTACTTATATGTACCGATGTTTTTCATTAAAGTTCCGTCAGGAGAGGGTCCTGTCTTGATCTTGTGTAAATGTGTAGGCACCTGTTGATTCGAGAGCAACTAAATGATCGGGGTTGACTGGATTTGATTTCGGATACTGCACCAAAAACTGTTGATTGACGAGATGGCGATATTGTGCCGCCCTGTTGACCTTTGACTCCATCACTGCTTTGGTCGCGTGAACTGGAACCGTTTTGTGATTCGTCAACACAACCTTGCAATGTTCCGAGTCAACTCGAATGATTTCCTTCACATGGCTATGGGCGATCCAAATACATGACTCACTCTTCGATGATTGTGTCGGAAAGAAAAAGATCCCAGAACGATTGCACACCATGATCGGGACCATCCTGCTGAACTTGGTGACATGGATTGCACCGTCTACTCTTCCTTGTAAACTGGAACCATAATACAAGCAGCTGTCCTTCATGATATCAATCGGCTTCCGTTTCAAAACCAATTCACGCTCTGCTTCAATTACAAGTGAATAAAGATTTCCAAAACCATCAAAATGCGGTAAGATCACCATCGTATGCCCATTGATCAAATAAACTTCGTCTTTCATTTTCCCCATGATAAATCCCCCCAAAAAATGATTATGTTTGAAGGTCTAAGGTGCAAAGCACGGTTTACACTATAATCCCCTTTCCTCTTAGTTAGGATTATAGTACCATATAATGTAAATAAATTATATAGTTTTTTGAATTTTATATATAATTCTAATATTTTATACAATTTCATCATGTTATTCGTTATTTCTCTTAAATGAAAAGCCGTTTATGAAAGGTTGATATCAGAGAAATTCGCAATACTCCTGCCCGAAATCGATCCGAACTTCGTAAAAATGACAAAGCCAATAAAAAAGAACCGATGCCTGGCGGGCATGATTCTTATTCAAAGGCTGTTTTCTGCACAAATGACCTGCGTGACGAAGCAGGTCGCTTCCTTTTTTCTTGATGTCTAGCTCAGCGACCAGTCACTTCCGCTTTTCTTTCGTATATTTCTAAATTCTAATACAACCATCTATACGAAGGCATCCTATTTAAAAGATGCAGATGTTCCACTAGGTCAGATAATCTTCCTGCAAAATGCTCATAATGTAGGAATCTTGCCATGCTCCTTGGTAAAACCTTGTTTCCCGAAGATGGCCTTCAATCTGAAAACCGATCCGTTTATACATCCCTATCGCATGTTCGTTTTCAGCGAAGACCCTCAGGGATAGACGGTGCATGTTCATTTCCTTGAACACATATTCCATCAACAGTCCCATCGCTTCAGGACCAACGCCTTTTCCACGATACCCATCTTCATAAATGGCAATATAACATTCAGCGTTTTTGTGGTAATGATTGATATTGAACAATCCTGTATAACCGATCGGCTTCTCATCTTTCAGATGCTCAATGATGTAATTCTTCCGGTTATCGGCATGCAACATTCCCCTTAAACTCTCTTCAACTTCATCGATCGAAAGCATATCAATGAAAGGATTGACAAGTGGAGCAATCTTCATATCATTTTGCCATTTATGGTATATAGATGTATCTTCCATTGTCATTTTACGCAGTGAGACTTTTTCCCCTTTAAACAACATATTACCAACCTCTTCTCTTTTCATAATACTTTTGTCACATATATCATTCGATCCCAACCCCATAAACCCTTCATTGAAATCCTTCAGTATAAAATGTCGAAAAATATTTCTTTTGGCCCCCTTAAAAAGATATATACAAGATCTTGAAATTGCATTATCATTATATCGTTATAATATATTTGAAAGCAGAAGGAGAAAGAGAGATGGAAAACTTAATATTGAAAAAAGAGTTGAGTAACCAGGAGCTTCATCTTTTAGGGTCAGAAATGGAAAAAAGAAAGAAATCTACAGCTGTAACCTGGTTGCTATGGTTATTCCTAGGCGGGCTCGGCGGACATCGCTACTTTTTAGGTAAAGTAGGTTCTGGAATTGCGATGACCCTGACATTAGGCGGTTTTGGGATATGGGCATTGATTGATGCATTTTTCATCAATGGGATGTTAAAGACAAAAAATGAAGAAATTGAAGGGATTATTCTTCAAGAAATCAAGCAAGCGGATCAGAAGGTAGCTTTATAAAATGATCAATCGTTTAGTACACGATAAAGAAAAAGGATATTTCATTTTTGCTCTCGTACTAAGTGTTGTGACCTATCTTGTACTAATTTTTTCAATTATCGGGATCTTCTACATCTTAGGAGGTCTACTAATCACGACGCTATTACATGGATTGATGGTCGGAAACATCCTCAATAACGGAGTAAGGATCACCAGCAATCAATACCCGGAAGTCTACGAAAGAACGCGTGTATTATGTGACCAAATGGGACTTGATAAAGTACCAGATGTATACGTGATGCAGTCTGATGGAATTCTGAACGCTTTCGCCACCCGTTTTTTCGGAAGGAATTTCGTCGTATTATATTCTGATATTTTCGAACTTCACCTTCGTCATAACAGCAAAGAACTTGATTTTATCATTGCGCATGAGTTGGCACATATCCAAAGAAACCACATAATGAAACAATTGGTCATATTGCCAGCACTTTGGACTCCATTTTTAGGGAATGCCTATTCACGTGCCTGTGAACACTCATGTGATCGGATTGCCGCCGTAACTGTCCGAAATGTCGAAGCGGGTATTCGCAGCCTAAGTCTATTAGCAATCGGTAAAGTATTGTTTGATGATATGAATGTCCACGATTACCTTGAGCAACACCAGAAGGAAAAAGGATTTTTTGTATGGTTCTCCCATATCATGAGCACTCATCCTCCATTACCATTACGCATAAACGAATTACAACAATTGTACGCATATCCTCAACTTTATGGATTTGATCCATCACATTTTGAAAAAATCCAAACTACAGCTTGAGTGAATAAAGCCGTTCCTGAGGAATCATTCCCTTTGAACGGCTTTTTCGATCATACTCCATAATAAGGAGATCCCTATTCCCGCACCTCCTCACTCAACTTGAATAGTTGATACAACCTCCTTCTCCTCACGCTTATTAAGCTTTTTGATCTGGGAAGCCGTAAGCCATATTAAGAAAATCGTACAGAAAAAGGCATATATCCCAAAATAATGGCCGACTTGCTGAATTTCCATGATGGCATCCCCAATGCTTCCCTCAGAAGAACCCCCATCTATCATAAAAGCGAAAAATGCCAGGAAATTGTTCAGCGCATGACAGATGATCGGTACCCAGATATTCTTCGTCTTCAAGTAAAAGATGCTTAAGAAAACGCCAAGTGTAAAATGCCCGATCATGCCACTGTTCATATGGATCAAACTGAAAATGGCCGAAGTCACAAGGATACCAGCCGTGTTTCCATATTTGAAACGGAGCTTTTGGAGGAGTGTCCCTCTAAACACCAATTCTTCAACAATCGGAGCGATTAATACGATCAGGATGAACGAAGGTATAGAGGTTTCAGAAACGAACGATCTGGTAGCGTCTCCATCCTCCAACATTTCAACTAGAAAGTCTGGCACTAAAAATGAAAACAAATAAAAAATGAAAGTTACTACGGAAAATGAAAAGGTAAGGTGGAAAATCGTGAACAGCATTTTCTTACCCAGTCCATTGGATTTACGGATCGACTTGAACAATCCCTTTACGCTCATATTATTCTTATAATATGCCCTTCTCAGCCACAGGACCGCTACGGCATAAAGCGCGAACTGAGAAAAAGTGATGAAAGAGGTTAAAGAGCCACCCATGTCCATGAGCGATAAAAAGACTCCACCAAAAGCAAGGATACCTATAGCAATGGCATACCATGTTATCAGATAGCGGAATTTTATATGTAGAAATTTATTTTCCATAGAAGATACTCCATTTCCGTAAATGCGACCTCAGTCAATGACCGGATTTCCGACTCTTTCTACAGAAATAGTAAGATAAAGCAGTGATAGGATTCCTATTCTGCCCCTGATTATGGATGAAGATAGATGAAAGTGAAGACTTCACTGATTATCAACACCACTATCAACAACCACATCCAATAGTGCAAAAAGAACTTTTTCATAAATACAACTCCTGGATTTTATGATGTTATACGTTTTATAACCACCTGAAGTTTCATCGAATTACTCCTACTTTAAATTTCTTTACCTTTATCAGAATGCCTTTTCACTTTTTCACAACCCGGTTCATAAGAAAAAGACTGTCCCATAAGTGTCTGACTCCCACCGTTCGTGTAGTTTTAATGCAAAATGTTGTGTGGTGGTGTCTGGCATTGGGACAGCCCATCATATCAATTCGTTTATTTCATCCCTTTTCCTTTGGTGAGATGGCAAGGAACCCCTTTCCCGACCGCTCCGGGCTTTGACATCCTCTCCATGTAATCGATCCCTCTTGCGCATTGTGTTTTGCAGGCTATGCAGGTCTCACTCGTCACCATTTTCATTGTGTGCTCATATTTATTTACACTCGATTCGTATCTTGAGGCTTTTTTGGTCGTTTTCTTTGCTGGTTTCTTGGCCATGCTTGAGTCCTCCTCATAAAACGTTCTTACATATTATGAAGGAGAACTGGCACCTGCCACCAACATCAATCAAAAAGTAAGCCGATAAACATAATGAATGTCAACACGACAGACAATGAAGCACTGAAGAAAACCGTAAGAATACTCCGGAAGGCTGCTTTCCAATTATCGATTGAAAACATTCCGATCACACCCAATAAGAACGCCAACAGGGACAAAGCAAGTGTAAGCTGATGACCGATTGAAGGCTGGATGATTTGAACGACAAACGATTGAGTAAAAAAAAGACCAACAGAGAGGAACATAATCAAAAAAGACCAGATATTCAATGTTTTACTCATAGTTCTCCCCTTTACAGATTTGTTTAGTAACGTTTTCTCGAATTTCGCTATGGTTCCTCTAACAATCGATAGTAAAATTGCGACATGGCAATACGTAAAAAAGACAAAAAAAGAAAGACCTCAGCAGCAGGTCTCATAATGGTTTAGCATTCTCATGTTATCGCCTTCAAAATCAAAATTGTGACAGTAATGATCCCAATCGTATACATCCCGAACTGAAGCATCAACCCAATCGCCTTCTCAGGTTCCATTCCCATATCCCCTTTCGATTTTGACCTGTTTGGTCTTACGTTGTCACAACTTTGTCTCTCTATTACATAGGATGGCAAAATCGGGCTTGTCTCAAACGGATTTTTTAAAAAAATCAAATTTTCCTGGAATAATGCCCCATTGTAATATTTCTATTTTATGGAAAATAAACTGTTATAGATAAGGAGGGGAGCCGATGTTGCAACGTACTGTATTATCTTCTGAACGAGTAGTACCTTCCTATCCGGATGGTATGCTTGAAATTATCCAAAAAGGATTGCCAAAAACGGCCAACCCTAAGAGGATCATCATCCTGGGAGCCGGGATGGCCGGCCTCGTCGCGGGCTCCCTTTTAAAGGCAGCAGGACATCAAGTCGTCATTTTAGAGGGAAATGATCGTGTCGGCGGTCGTGTCTACACTTTAAGGAAGCCTTTTTCAAGCGGGAATTATCTTGATGTCGGTGCCATGCGGATACCAAGAACACACCTGCTCGTAATGGAATATATCAAACTTTTACAGCTCCCAGTGAACACCTTCATCAACAGTACACCGAACGATGTTATTTTTGTAAATAATGTTAAAACAAAACGAAGCATTTATGAACAATTCCCCAATATTTTAAAGTTTCCTGTGTCACCTGAAAATAAGGACAAGACTGCCATGGAAATTTTCTTGGAAGCTGTACAGCCATTTTTCGATTTATATAATGAGGCTTCACCTGAAGAACGAGAGCAACTAAAAATAGAATATGACGAGTATTCTTTCGGGACTTTTTTGAGGGATAATCCTCTCGGACCATCGTTAGGGGATGCAGAAATAAGGATGATCCAGGTCATGCTTGGGATCGAAGGTTTTCCAGAGCTTTCATTCATAGACATCATAACTGACATTGTCACAAACCTATACACTGGGGATTTAGAGTATGTAGAAATACCTGGTGGAAACGATCGTTTACCATGGTCCTTCATGCAACAACTTGGCAGCGACATTTTTTTCAATCAAACAGTGGAACAAATCCATCAAGCTTCTGATCGTATAACAGTGTCAACCATGAACTTCAAAAACGGACAAAGGCAACAGATCACTGGTGATTATGTGATCACCACTATTCCCTACCCGGTGTTCCAATTCGTCAACGTTGAGCCTTACAACTCATTATCTTTTAAAAAGAGGCAATTGATACATGAACTCCATTCTGTTCCCTCAACAAAGATAGGATTGGAATTCAAACGAAAATTTTGGGAAGCTGAAAAGCTATTAGGAGGAAACCTTACAACCGATCTGCCACTCCAATTCGCTTATTATCCAAGCCATGGAATAGGCCAGCCTGGACCGGGGGTCATGTTAGGAAGTTATACATGGGGAGATAACGCCAGTTTATGGGATTCCCTTCCAGAAGGAAGACGAATATATGAATCACTCCAGATGTTGTCATATGTCCACGGGCCTGTTGTTTTTGAACAGTTTCTTACTGGGGCTTCCTTCAGCTGGGGCTTGAATCCATTTTCCGGTGGCTGTTTTACAATGTTCAAACCCAATCAATTCACAGAATTCCGTGATGTAATGACGCGCCCGGAAGGAAGGATCCATTTTGCAGGAGAACATACTTCTTCCTTTCACGGGTGGATTGAAGGAGCGATTGAATCCGGTATTCGAGCTGCAGCTGAAGTAAATAATTTGACCCTTTCAGGATGAAAGCCTTCTTTATACCGTCAAGAACGGTAAGCAATAGCATAATCCCCTTGTTTCTTTGTTAGATTTCCTTTGGGAGACTCCAAAGATAATAGTATGAAGAATAGAGTTTTGTATCAACAATCAACTCGTTGTTTCCTTTTTCAAAAATTAACCCTGATCCTGCCTGCTCCTCATATGACCATCCTTTAGCTTCCAACACTTCCTTCACGACTTGGTACCGGTTCTCCCTGTTGTTTTTGGATATGTATTTCTTCTTCATTTCCGTTTCAGTATACTGGATGTACCCTTCGTCCGTTTTCTCTAGTTTCATGATCGCTGTCAGTAGTGGAGCTGGGTTCCCTTCTTGAAAAAGAATAGGTGCAGCATAAAGCAGCAGGAATACTATTGACAAAATACCAATACTTAACGAGAGTAAAAGCTTTCTCATTTTTTATTCCTGGACAAGTGCTTTATCTTTCAAAAAAGCTTCGACTTGGTTTATATGATGGTGATCGTGTTCATTCATCCTTTCGATATATTTCTCAATCGTTACCGAGTTATTTCCGATTTTCAATGGTACGTGATACCGTTGATCAGGAAGGCTATGAATGAATAGGCAAATCTCTTTCCGGGATTGGATGAACATCGAAATGAGCTCCTCTCTACGTACTCCTGATTTGGCAAAATCAGAAGCATTCTTGTTCATATCCTCAACATTGGCTTTTTTGAAGTCGTCACTTTCTAATTTTAATAGTCTCTCATTAAAAATAAAACGGTCCCAGAAATAAAAGTGGCTGATGATTTCACCGATCGACCATTTCCCCTCAGCAATAGGTTTAAGCCATCGTTCATCTGGGGTTGTCCGTAAAGAGCTTACCCATTCACACTTTTCCTCGAAAGTTAATAGCCATTGTGGACTTTTATCCAAATTTACCGCCTCCTTTTAGTAAAACACCTACTTATCATCTTATCAGATACTTACATATATTGTATATTGGTAGATAGATTAAGATTAGGAGAATACAAATGAACAATTCCTGGAACAAAATCATCTACAAAGCGTGGTCCCCTGTCTATGAATCTATATTTAATACGGGTAGATTTCGTACCGCACGTTTGAAGATCTTCAAAGATGCTCTTTTTCCGGACGGTGCGACTGTCCTTTTTACCGGAATAGGTACAGGGGCTGACTTAGCGTATATCGACCATGGAAATTTGGAAATCACAGCGGTCGACTATTCAAAAGATATGTTGAAGAAAGCTAAGGCAAAATACAATGATACCTCGATTCGATTTTTAGAAATGGACGCACAGCATCTGTCTTTTGAAGATGCATCCTTCGATTTTGTTGTTGCAAGTTTGATCTTATCAGTCGTACCGAACCCTGATGCTTGTTTTAAAGAAATGGAACGTGTGCTCAAAGAAGACGGTCAGTTGATCATATTTGATAAATTTACGCCTGGTAAAGGAAAATTATCATTTAGGAAAAGATTGATCAGGCCAGTTATATCAGTGTTAGGAACAGATATCGGGATCGATTTTGAAGAGTTGTACCGCAAAAACAACCATTCGATGACCAAAATGGAAGATTCACCTGTCATGATGAACGGGATGTACCGGAAAATCGTGTTGAAGAAAGGTTGATGAGTAGGACAAAATGATAATTGCACGGTTTTCAAGAATAATTGCGCGAAAATTAAAATAATTGCACCGCTTGTGAAATTCATTGCTCGGCAACCACTATAATTGCACTTCTTTGAAGTTTTTAACACTACAGAACTCATAATTGCATCACAATCCATCATCAAAAGAACCACCTCCCCGCTCATCTGGAAGGTGGTCTAGTGTTCGCTTTATTTTTCAATCAACTGGAACAAGGCAAGTCCGTTGTCCACTTTTCCAAATTCGGAGGCGTGCGGGCGATCATCACCCTCTGCATATCCATAATCGACCATACGGTTCCTGTTCAAGCATAGTTTGGTCAATTCCGGCTTGAAGAAGTCGAATAGTTTGAACCGCTCCTCCAGCTCAGGAAATTTTGCCTGATAATCCTTGATCGATCGAGCTAGAAGTCCCCAGAAGGTTCGTTCATTCATCAATCCGCTACGGTCTAGCACATTGGATAAGTAGCGCAAGTGACAGATGAATAATCCTGTAAAAATGAATTGCGTCAAGCCTTCCGGCGGTTCACTCCGTAAGACAGCCTTCAAATCATCCGTCAGACCAGAAAGCTCCTCAAAAGGCTGGTCACTGATATTTACATCATCGACGAAATCCTTGACCGCCAGCCTGTACGGCTTATGATTTTTCAGTACAAGGATCGTATTTTGCCCGTGCGGTGAAAATACGGTGCCATATTGGTACAAGTAGTGGAGCAGCGGGTTCATGACGATCCCGAAGAAGTCCTTCATCCATTCTTCAGCTGTCAAACCAGATTGCTCGACCAAACTGTGGATAAAAGGTTTTCCATTTTTATCGACATGATTGAGTGCAGCCAATGTAACCGCCTGCTCTCCTTCTTCCAGATACGTGTAGATGCTTTCACGCCAGATGACACCAAGCATTTCCAGGTATTGATAAGGTGCATGCTTCAACTGCTCGTACTGAGGATGGGCATAATTAATACTCGCGATCTCTCCTGGTAAGATCACTCTGCATTCCTCTTTTAAAAATGGATCGTTTTCATAGATCCCCTTGATGAACGCGGTGATACGAGGGGCGATCAAGGTTCGTTCCGATGGAAGTCCGCGATAGACGAGCGTGTTGAGGATACTCATCGGTACTTTCACATGATTCTTTGTCTTATCTGTCTGATTGGCGAAAGTTCGGATCGATTGCTGCGGCAGGTAACGATCATCCCCTTCACCAAGTGCGATAATCCGGTCCATTGCAAGGTCTTCCGGAAACGTCTGGATGATGACATTCTTCCATTGCCATTCATGGATCGGCATGAAGAAATAATCCGCCCTCTTCAATCCCTTTTCCGCTAAAACAGCTTCAAAGCGAGAAACTTCTGTCTCGTCCAATTCGTCTTCGATGACTTTTTCAAAAGTAAGCCCTTCGACAGATTGGAAGCTTGCATTATCTTTATGGACAGCAATCCATAACAGCTTCACCTCTTGTTGATTTTCAGGGGCGAACGCAAGATAATCATCATAACCAAAGCCGATCCGTCCTTTGTTATATGTAATCCACGGATGCCCGCTCATCTCCCCTTCAATTTTGCTGTAATCTTCATGGATCAATTCATCGGCTGGATTGGAATCCTTCATGAGCAAGTGTGCATCCGCAAGCAACGTATGGTTCAGTTCCTTGATCAGATGGCCTGCCGTTTCAGCAGACATTCCGATCATCGGTTGGATATCAAGTAAAAGTTCAATTGCGCTTTTTGCTTTCACCCAATTTCCCTCTACCGAAACTTCAACTGTATGGGGTTCAACATCCAAGCTGTCGAACAGACGAGGTTTCGCTGTGAATCGGTACTTCTTACCATCAGAAACCATCAGCTCGTACACCTTTCCATTCTCGCTTTCCCCTGTGACTTCAGGGTGAATCATCCCTTCATACTTATATTCTGCAAGCATTTTTGCAAGCAGCTTCTGATTGGCCACAAGCCAAACCTCTTCGTTCAAGACATGATCTACTTCCTTGCTATATAACATGTTATCCCTACTTTCTTTATGGTTATCCAACATAACGTCGTTTCTCTTGTTCAGCAATGATCCTTTTCTCTTCTTGAACTCCGCTCCTACTATAGATGGTCAGGAATACAAGAGCTAGATGAACCGCGATTGCTACACTAGCATAGAGGAATGGATGCTGTAACGTGTAATTTTCCACTAAAAATGTAGCAGCCAACGGCGCAAGCAATAGCCCCATATTTTGAAAGGCTGACATAATCCCATATTGATAATGGACATTGCCGCCGCGCTGGAACAGGACGATTTCCAAGCTGGCTTGGCAGATTGCCAGTGCCAGCCCGAACAGGCACCTGAACACCACGAATAACGGCATACTGGTGACGACCCCTTGGAACAGGAGACTGGCTCCTAGGATCATACCTGCTATTTTATACAAGGACGGGATCTTATCGGGTCGGCATTTTACGATCATCGGTGCAGCCGCCACCGCCATGATACTCGGCATAAGGAACAGCAAACTGCTTGAAAACACGGATGTATGAAGCTCCCGTTCCGAAAACAGTGTGAAAAATGGCCGTACTAGCGTGACTGAGAAATGCAGCGTGAAAATGATCAATGCCATTTTCATAAGGAAGCCAAAGCCAACAACCCGTTTTCCGAGCACTTCTGGCTCTTTAGCAACCTCAGCATAAGCCCTCATCCTCTTAAAAACGAGAAAGCAAACGATCGCTTGGAGGGCATCCAATGCTGCCGCCCACCAGAAGACGATGAGCGGATCCTCCAATTGGATCACCCACCCGCTCGCTAAGGTTGCAACAATCACGGATGACTGGAATACAGCATGATAGAGCCCGGTCACACGCTTTTTCGCTTTTCCAGCCTGTTGGATCAGAATCGTGTACAGTAAGATGTAACTGCTTTTAAAAAACAACAGGCAGATCGAAAAAATGAGGAATTGCTGTTCTGTCTGTGATACCGCCATAAGAACACAAGCAAAAGCAGTGCCAACCTGCCCGATCAGCAGCAATTTTCTGGCATCAAACCGTTTTGCGAGCAGCCCCCAGATCGGCGAGATCAGCACCACGGTCAGACGGCATAAAAAAACATACATGCCTGTGAAGCTCAAATCCTCAATCCCGAACACTTTTTCAAAGAATTGCGGATAGAATGGCGATAACAACACCTCTGTCCCGACAAACAGGAAGATACAACCGAACAGGATAAAGTTGTTTAAACGTTGGCTGGCATACATGACGCTTCCATTCCGAATGTCTGGAATACATTTTTCTTCCTTACTGGATATACTTCACGTCCAACCAGGGAATTGATGATGACTGCATTGCGATGGGCTCCTAATCCGAGATCCGGTGCGCCTACGCCATGTGTATGGAGTTCGCCGTTCTGGATGAAGATTTTGTTGCCCATCGGTTGGTTCATTTTCAATTCGTAATTTTGTCGGATCTGATATCGGCCATGCTCGTCCCAGTCAATCAGATGGTCTATCCCTTCTAAAAATCCTGGCACTGTAGGTTGATAACCAGTTCCAAGTATGACGACATCTGATTTTTTTACAAATGTTTGTTCCGTAAGCCTGTGGATGAATTCCAACTCCCAATTGTCACCGGTCCGCTTAAGGTCCGAGGCTTCCGTCATCGCCTGCAACCCGATGTCAGGCTTCCCATCACCTACAGTACGCTCATAGAGCAGATCATAGATTTCCGCAATCGTATCTGTGCTGATTCCTTTATAGAGAAGATCCTGTTCCTGTATCAGCTTGTCCTTTTTAAATTGCGGCAGCTGGTAGAAGAAATCAGTATAGTCCGGTGAGAAATATTCAAGCCCAAGCTTGGAATACTCCATCGGGAAGAACCCTTTTGAACGGGTATACCAATCTAATGAATATCCTTTTTGTTCTTGTTCTTTTGCAAGATCATAAAATACCTCCGCAGCACTCTGGCCTGAACCGATCACCGTAATCGATCCGGCTTCGAGGCATCGTTTCCTATTGTTCAGGAACTGGGACGAATGGAAGACCGTTTCCCCGATATGCTCCTTTATGAAGGATGGAACGGACGGTGATGTGCCGATCCCAATCAACAGGTGACGCGCCTGATAAGTTTCAATCGAACGGTCTCTCCTGTTCAAGACGTCCACCTCGTATATCTGCTCCCCATTTTCTACAAGCGCCTGAACATTTTCAACTGACCTTCCGAACCGGCAAGTACCTAGTTGATCAGACACCCACTTACAATAATGGTTGTACTCTTTCCTTGGAATATGGAACTTTTCCAGGAAATAAAAGTGGTATATGCGATCATGCTCCTGCAGATAATGGAGAAAGCTGTACTTGCTCCGGACATCCGCCATGCTTACCAGATCTGCAAAGAATGGGACCTGGAGAGTCGTCCCATCCAGCAGCATCCCTGGGTGCCAATCGAATTCATCTTTCCGTTCAAAAAACAACGCATCGATCTCCGGAACCTCTTCTAACAGCGCAGCCATTCCTAAATTGAACGGCCCGATCCCAATTCCAATGACATCATGTATTCGCTTGGATTCTTCTTTTACCGTCATGTTTCCGTCTCCTTTCAAACACGTCCCGATGACAAAACATCAATAATCCTGTTTTATCAGGAAGTTCAATCGGTTTTACCCGTTCGAAACCACATTGTTCAAACACATGGATCATTTTTTCATTCCGGATATCAGGCTCTGCGATGATCTTCGTCGTCTCATGTACTTGGAACTGAAAACCGACCATCGATTCAAGCATTGGCAATGAATAACCTTTCCCAAGATAAGCAGTATCTCCGATAAGTAAGTGGATTCCTCGATCGGATCTGTCGGCTTCATAACACTTTTCGACGACATCCCCGTTGACCCAATAGGACTCCCAGTAACTCATCGGAACCCCTTCCAGACTTCCCAACCAGAGCGTCTGATGCGCATCAGCCAATGCTTTCTGTAAGTGCTTGGAGAACTTTTCAATCGGATAGTCAAGCTGCCAGAACGGTATGACGTGTGGTTCATTCATCCATTTGTGAATGCGTTCAACATCCCGTTCATAATCGACCTTTTCAAAAGAAATTTCTTTTTCGATCCTTGAATCGTAAAAGTTGTAGCTACTTCTCATAAGCAAGTTCAACCTCCTGCGTGATCGGATTGCCGATCATCGTATAGACGGATTGCGTTTCAAGGGATCCGGCAAGCTCATCCATGTCATGGAAACGCGTCAACAGATTCGCTTTGCAAGGCAAGACTGGTACATTGATCAGGCTGTCGATGAAACGAACAGCAATTCCTTTCTCCAGATGTTCTTCAAGGCGTGATCTTAAGACCTGCAAAAGCTTTTCCTCGGCTATCAAGCCACTTACACCGAATCCGTTGATGAGCCCGAACAGGTGATTGATGAAGAAGTAGTAGCGTAGCCGTTCTTCTGCTACCTCATCTGAACAGATCGTATTGCTTTTCCGATTCAGATCAGGAAGCAACGCGACTAACAAATCGGCCTTCGGTTCACTGTAGTAATAACCTTGATTGTCACGATAATAGAAAGTCCCAGGATAACCGTCGTCCAATTGGAGTACCGAGTTCTGCTGATGGGCTTCCAGTGCGATTCCATAGGTTTCATAGAGCCAGAGAATCGGATCCAAGGAAATGGATAGATAACGATTGAACCAATCCACACTCACTTCTTCGGTACTCCGACCTTCCCGGCTCGCGATCTCCTCGACGATCGCTAGGATCCTCATCTTGCCACCATAGGCATGGTCCTGGCATAATCCCGCGATCAAACTCGTATTGCGGCCATTTTCATAGAATGGATTTTCCCTGATGATGACTTCAAATCCAGTGGAATCCCCTTCAAGATCCAAATTCAAGTATGCTGGGTCTTCAATGATACGGAAACGCTCGAATCGTTCCTGTAAATCCTGCCCTACATTTTTACCGAGCAGTCTCGAAACTTCCACACCTCGGTCAAGCTCTTTCTTTTGGCTGACACGCAGTGAGTTCGTGATTTTGATTGGGACAGAAAATTTGAACATGTATTTCGATCTTTTGCTGTAAACAGTCCGGAAAGAGGATGTAGCCGTAAACTTCTTCCCTAATGGACCGATATATTCGAGCATTCCTCTTTTCATCAAGGATTGCACATCTTTTCGCTCAATCAGCTGCTTGGCCTGTAACGGATGAGTCGGGATGAAGATATTTCCTTCCTCTAGCTCAGCCGATTCCTTCAATTCACGGCTTACGATGGATGCGGCACTTTCCTCCAAACTTGAATCCTGTATGACAATCGACGGATCCGCCTTGAAGTAATGCAATTGGAATTCACCCTTAAGCTCAGGGGAATACAGATGCTCTTCTTCCTCTGAGATCCCCTGCTTGCTTTTCGATGTAGGATGCAGCAAATGTCCGAATAACAACGACTGCTCTGAATCAATATAGCTGAAGTTCACATCAGACAACTGCTCTGAGTCCTCTGCACGTTCTTGAATATATTTTGTGACATTGCGGCAGCTTAGAATGACCCTCAGCATGAATTCATCTTCGGCATCTTCCCGGTTCTGCTCGATCAACAACTCTTTTGTCAACAATGAAACGAGTGTGATGTAATCGATGCTTCTTAGTCTCTGACTGCCTACATGGCGGTAATAGATCGGAAACGCGAATAGGTGGCGGCCTGTAGGCGACCAGTAATTAACCGGCATGATCAATTCCACTCCTTGATGCTGGAGGTAACATTTGATGATACGCTCTGCTTTTTTATCAATTGTTTGGAGAATCGTCTGATCAGCAACCCTTTCATAATTTCCGGTCTCTCTCAGATAGCAATTCAGAAAACTCTGCATTGTGGCTTGTTCAGCAATGGTTTTATACTTTTTCAATGGTTCATCCCCCATTCGGTTGAGTACGTTTGTCCATATTGTTCAATCATCGTAAGAATTTCCTTGATATCGTCCAATGTAGTCCGAGGATTCAACAAGGTGAATTTCAAATAGGTCTCTCCCTCAACAGAGGTTTTCGCCATGATTGCCCCACCGCTCTCGAGCAGCATCTGTTGAATTTTTTTATTGAGCAAATTCAAGTCAAGTCCTTCACCAGCGATTGGATCATATCGGAATACGACGGCGTTCAAGGCTGGATTCCGGTTGATGATCCTGAAACCAGGGCGTCGATGGATCTCATCTGCTGTTTCCCTGGCAAGATTGAACGTATAATCGATCATGTCACCGAATGTTTTGGTTCCAATCATCCGTAAGGACATCATCAGCTTCAACGCATCGAATCGTCTCGTCGTCTGTGTTGATTTCGTTACAAGATGAAGCATGCCATCCTCCTCGTCATCATTAGGATTCAAATAATCGGCATAGTGCTGTATATACCTGAATGATCGTTTATCTTTGACAAGGAAAGCCCCGCAGCTGATCGGTTGATAGAAAAGCTTGTGAAAATCGACGGTGATCGAATCAGCTTGCTCAATCCCAGCCAGCTTTTGATAATGGCTGTGGCTAAGGATGAGTGCACCGCCATAGGCAGCATCCACGTGGAACCAGAGACCATATTGCTCAGCAACCTGTCCAATTTCTTTCATCGGATCGATACTGCCGAAGTCAGTCGTCCCGCACGTAGCAACGAGTGCAAAAGGCAATAGTCCGTTATCTTCAAGAGATCCCAATTTTTCTTCAAGGTCGTCCATACACATTTGATGGTAATCATCCGTTTTGATGACTACAACTGCATTTTCCCCTAGACCAAGCTGTGAGGCTGACTTTTTCACAGTAAAATGAGCGTGCTCCGAGCAAAGGATTCTCAATCGATTAGCCTGTTCCGGGAGTCCTTCCTTTTGGACATGATGACCCCATCGCTTCCAGCAATAATCGTCCCTGGCGAGCAATAATCCCATATAATTCGATTGTGTACCCCCGCTCGTAAAAGTGCCATCACCTACTTCCCCAAACCCGAACTTCGGAAGCAGCCAGCGAATCAGCTCATGTTCCAAATATGTGGCGGCTGTACTTTGATCCCAGGAATCCATGGATTGATTGAACGCACTGATGATCATTTCAGCTGCCAAGCCTGGCAGCAAAGGCGGACAGTGCAAGTGAGCAATACTTTTAGGATTGCTGATGTTGATATTGCTTTTTAAAAGAGGTTCCTGTATATCCTCCAACAGTTCATACAAAGATTCTCCATTTTCCTTTACAAGTTCCAGCCTTTGTATTTCATGCCTGATGTCTTCGGGCGCTTTTCCGACGTAAGGTTTTGATTGATCGGAAAACGCCTCGATCAACTTCTCGCTCACCAGCTGGACTGCATGGCTGTATGCTGCAGCCCCCTCTGCTCCACCATGCAAAAAGAAGGGATCGAAAGTTTTCTTTTCCTCATTTTGAATCGACGATGGTTTCAATACTTTTGTAATCATCGGATCACCGTTCCCCAAGAACAGCGGTCACTGCATTTTTGAAAATCGAGGCTACTTCGTCAACTTGCTGTTCTGTAATGATCAGAGGAGGTAGTACCCGCACGACACAACCATGCCGACCACCGACCTCGAGAATGAGACCACGGTTGAAGCATTCACGTTGGACCTGGCTTGCCAGCCCCGGATTGGCAGGGTGGCTTCCATTCGATGCCTGGGCTTTAGAAATATCAACCATTTCTACTCCTATCATCAAACCGCGTCCCCTCACATCACCGATTTCCGGGTACTTTTCCTGTAATTCCTTAAGCAAGACCTGGAACTTGTCCCCCATTCGATCCGCATGTTCAGTAAGATTCTTATCTTTGATGTGCCGGAGGGTAGCCGTACCGGTGGCCATTGCCATCTGGTTCCCTCTGAATGTTCCGATATGTGCGCCCGGTTCCCATTGATCAAGATCTTTATCATAAATCACGACCGATAATGGCAAGCTGCCCCCGATCGCTTTTGAGAGGACGATGACATCAGGTAAAATCCCGGCATGTTCGAAAGCAAAGAACTTACCTGTCCGTCCGATACCGGTTTGGATCTCATCAATGATCAACGGAATACCCCGTTCTTTCGTTATACGTCTCATTTCCTGAAGCCATCCTAAAGGGGCAGGAACCGATCCGCCTTCCCCTTGGACGACTTCCAGGATCATCGCTGCAGGGGGCAGGATACCGCTCTCAGGATCATCCAGGAGGTTCTCGATATATCGGCTGCTGATCTTATGGCCTTCTTCCCCTTTTATTCCAAATGGACAACGATACTCGTATGGATAAGGCAGAAAGTGTACATTTGGTATTAAACCTTGAACTCGTTCTTTCGGTCCAAGGTTACCGCTGATCGCCATCGTACCGTGCGTCGAACCATGATATCCACCCTGGAAGGTAAGGATAGAGCTTTTTCCAGTCGCAGTTTTCACAAGCTTCAATGCAGCTTCAATCGCATCTCCGCCTGTTGGACCGCAAAATTGGATCTTCGCCCGGTCTCTCAATTGGTCTGGAAGTGAGGAGAACATTTCACTCACGAACTCTTCTTTTACGGGAGTAGTGAGGTCTAAAGTATGTAAGGGTCGTTTATCCTGAATAATCTGTTCCATCGCTTTGATTACGACGGGATGGTTGTGCCCGAGGGCGAGTGTTCCTGCCCCTGCAAGGCAATCATAGTAGCGCTTCCCCTCAACATCAGTAACGAATATTCCCTCTGCTTCTTCAATGGCGATCGGTATCCTCCGAGGGTAGGATCTTGCGTTCGATTCGCGTCGTTCTTGTTGTGCTAATAAAGATTTATTTGATGTTTTCTCCATTACGATCATCTGAATCTTCCTTTCTGGTTTTGTTGATAATGATTTTCATTCGCGATAACACTACACTAATTGAAAATGATTATCATCGTCAATGATACTTGAGAACTATTCTCACTAAATTCGTTCATCAGGAGCTTGGTTTATTGATTCATAAGTTTTAATTAACAGATCAAAGAATAGATAATATAAAAAAACACTGCCCGTCAGGACAGTGTTTTTCACTTATCAATATTTAATTTGTGTATAAAAAACAACCAAGACTAAAGACCCATTCGACATATTAACCTGCCAGAACATCTCCTCTAGGGTATCTGATTTTTTCAGAACTTTGTTTTGCTAATGAGAAGGCTAATGTCAATGGCCCTAATTTGCCTATGAACATGATCAGAATGATGATGACTTTTCCGATGGCTGTAAGCTCGCCTGTCACTCCCATTGATAATCCTACCGTTCCGAAAGCGGAAAACACTTCAAAAATAAGTGGAAGCATTGAAGTATGTCTTTCCGTGACGCTTAACACCAGGAGTGCTGTAAAAACAAACGCAAGACCTATCGTAGCAATCGCTAACGCCTTCAATAAAAGGTGTGGATCGATCGTTCTCCGCAAGATGACGATTTCATATTTTCCTTTTAAGAAAGTGAAGACAGCGAAACAGATGATCAAGAAGGTCGTCAGCTTTATGCCCCCAGCAGTAGAAGCACTACCTCCTCCAACAAACATGAGAAGAAGGATTAGGATGATTGAAGAGTCTTCCATACTTCCGATGTCTAATGTATTGAATCCTGCCGTTCGTGGTGTGACAGCTTGGAAATAAGAAGCGAGAATCTTTTCACCTGATGATAACGGTCCAAGGGTTGCGGGATTATTATACTCGAAAATGAAAATGAACAAGAAAGCAATGACATTGATGACCAATGAACCGATAAGCATCAATTTCGTATGAAGACTTAAATTCCTGAATTCCTTCTCCGCCCACAAGTCGGACAAAACCGTGAATCCAATGCCCCCCGTAATAAACAAGAAGGTGATAATGATATTGATCACAGGATCTCCTACGTACCCCATCAGACTATCCGACCAGATCGAAAAACCAGCGTTGTTGAATGCAGAAATGGCATGAAACACGCTCGCATACAAACCTTGTCCAAAACCCATCTCAGGAGCCCATCTTATCGTCAGGAATATGACGGCAATTGATTCGCTGATGATTGAGTAAATAAAAAGCCTTTTAACGAGAAGGATGACACCGCCGATTGTCGTCTGATTCAGTGCTTGCTGTACATACATTCGTTGTTTCATGCCGATTTTTTTCCCGATCATCATGAAGATCAAGATCGCAAAAGACATGATTCCAAGCCCACCAACTTGGATCAATAACATAATTACACATTCACCGAATACAGTATATGCCGAACCAGTATCGACAGTAATCAGCCCTGTGACTGTCATTGCAGATGTCGAAGTAAACAAGGCATCCAACCAACTTATCGGCTCATTACTAGCAAAGGGTATTTTCAAAAGTAATGTTCCTAAAAAGATGAATACCATAAATACAACGACTAAAAATTGAGGTGGTGAGAGTTTGACGTTACTCATCCCTTACAATCCTTTCTCCTCAAATCGGTTCAAGTTCGAATTCGCTCCGATGACGATCAAAGTATCTCCTTCTTCCAATCGGATATCCGCAGCAGGAGAAACGATAATTTCGACCCCTTTTTTAATTCCGACGATATTGCATCCATACTTAGAACGGATCCCTAACTCTTCCAAAGACTTTCCGTTCACTTTTCTTGTAGCGATCAGCTCTACAATACTATGGTCAGGTGATAGCTCGATATAATCGATGATCTTTTCTGAAACAACATGGTGAGCAAGCCGTTTAGCGATATCCCGTTCAGGATGGATGATCCGGTCTGCTCCGATTTTCTCCAATACCATCCGGTGATATTTGGATTGCGCTTTTGCCCATACAGTTTTTACACCGATTTCTTTTAGAACTAGGGTAGTCAAAATACTTGATTGGATGTCATCACCAAGAGAGACGATGACGAGATCGAAATTGCGGATGCCTAGAGATTTCAGGACTCCTTCGTCAGTAGAATCAGCAACGACAGTATGTGTCGCCATAGATGAATAGGCGTCCACTTTATCGGCATTCCTGTCAATCGCAAGAATTTCAGCGTTCAGATCCTCAAATTCCTTACATAAGCTTCCTCCAAAGTTTCCTAGTCCGATTAATCCGATTTGTTTTTGGGTTGCGGCCATTATAATTTCCCCTTCTCAGCTGTTATTCTTTATGATGCTACATTTATCAATTTGTTATGATGATAATTAAGCATACAAAAAACCACAGAGGTAGAATACCCGTGGTCATTGGCTTTTGAGCACGTTCATCATCCTCTCTTCAAACGCTTACGAGGTTAGCTGTCGGATTCGGGCGTAAAGAGTCGCCCTACCTTTCTAACAAAGGATTCACCCCTAGTGACGTCCGCCACGTGAAAATCGGGTCCCCCGCTCCATCAATGAATTAAGCGATAAGAATAAGAAACACGTTATTTAGATAAATAATTTTAAGTGAAATTCACTGCACTCTTGCGGGAAAAGCGAGTCAGTCAGCCCCCTCAGTTTGACAAATCGGGAGTGAATTTCGTAAAAATAAACATTAGCATTTTTAAGATGTCCCTAATATTACTCCTGTCTTACATATGATGTAAAGAGCCGTTTGAAGCCAAATTCAATCATATTAACTTATATTTACGCATTTATGTTGAATAACTTTCATTTACTAACTGCATCGTCTCTTTCCTTTATCAGAACAATAATCTCAGTCACCTAGAATGGTTTTTGGGATAATTTTGAGAGTTGTCGGGATAATTTCGGTTTTTTCAAGATATTTTCCGAGTTGTCGAGATAATTTCCGAGTTGTTGAGATAATTTTGGGATTGTAGCGTTTATACCCTCATTTGTCGGGATAATGCATAAAAGGCTGAACACCTCAGTGTTCAGCCCTTAATCTTGATTATCTGTCATAACCATCAACGACGAGATCCAATTTCCCGGTGTCAGGGGCGATTACAAGCCCATGAACTGGAACATCATCAGGTAATAGGGGATGATTGCGCACCATATCCACACTATTTCTTACACTTTCTTCGACACTGTTGAAGCCGCTCAACCATTTTTCAAGGTCAACGCCAGAATGCTTCAAGGTATTGATCGTATCATTTGAAATTCCACGTTCTTTAAAGTGGCCTATCATTTTTTGCGGCTCGATACTGTTCATGCCGCATTGATGGTGACCGATCACGAATACTTCATCGGCGCTCAGCTCATATACGGCTACAAGTATACTCCTCATTACGCTTCCAAAAGGATGAGAAATGATTGCCCCGGCGTTTTTGATCAATTTGAAATCACCATTCCGCAAATTCATCGATCGCGGCAACAGTTCCACTAATCTCGTGTCCATACAAGAAACAACAACCATGCGTTTGTCTGGAAGTTTTGATGTTTGATAGGGTTCATAAGCTTTTTCTTCAACAAACGATTCATTATAGTTCAAAATTTCATCTAATAGTGGCATAATTAAGTCCCTCTCTTCAATAAGATTAGTCAAAACCCGCTTATAACTAATATATAAGTTGTTTAGAGGAATTTCAAAGGTCTGCTCCGAATTTTGTTCTTATTAAGCTAAATTTTTTATAGGCTAAGAATAATCATTTGTAATTAAGGGGGTACGAACGATATGTACAAATTTTCGTCTATCTGTGTATTTTGCGGGTCCAGTTTCGGGACGAGCCCGACTTATCGGGAAAACGTTGAAAAGTTAGGTGCCTTATTGGCGGAGAGTGATATTAAGCTCGTGTACGGAGGCGGCAACTCGGGATTGATGGGTGAACTCGCCCATGCTGTAATGAGCCACGGCGGAAAGGCGACCGGTATCATACCGCGAAAAATATATGAGCAGGTTGGCCATCTGGAATTGTCAGAACTGAAAATCGTCGATACGATGCATGAACGGAAAGCTCTCATGTATGAGCTCGCAGATGCATTCATAGCCCTGCCTGGTGGAATCGGAACGATGGAAGAAATGTTCGAGGTCATGACGTGGAACCAGCTGGGTTATCATCTGAAGCCGCTCGGGCTTTTCAATATCGATCATTTTTATGACCCGCTTTATCAGATGCTTGAGCATATGTATAAGGAGGGCTTCGTAAAGAAGCAGCACCTGGAGCAAACTGTGATCGAAGAAGAGGCTGGAATACTTTTAACTCGTTTGAATGAGCAGGAAGTCACTTCAATTGATAAATGGGACTGACGACCTCCATTTGTTTAAGGTTATTAATCCTTCTTTTTTCATTTTTTTCCATACGCTCTCTTTTCCGGCATGACATACGAATAAACTATAAGATGCCGATCAATGTTGAATTACAAAGTGATAGCCTGTTTTCAGCCCATTTTCTTGGGTATTATTTAATTACATTCGAAAAAACATCTTAGTAGGTGAGTTGTATGATACAAATGAATAAGAACTGGAAGGATTTTTTCAATAAGCCCTATGCATTCTTCTTCGTCGCAGTCATTTTATTTTGGCTGAAGACATATGTGGTTTATCAAATTGAATTTGAATTGGAAATCAAAAATGCGCTGCAATCATTCCTATTGCTCATAAACCCGATCAGCTCGGCCCTATTCTTTTTCGGTATCGCCTTATTGACGGCTGGGAAAAAGAGAGTCAGTGCGATCTTGCTAATCAATTTCCTATTATCGTTCCTATTATATGCCAATGTAGCTTATTACCGATTTTTCAATGATTTCATTACACTTCCGACAGTGCTTCACACAAATAGTGCTGGTGAATTAGGTGATAGTGCATTAGCACTTATGAAGTTTACGGATGTGCTTTATTTTACAGATACATTCCTCTTAATAGGTTTGGTACTGTTCAAGATCATTGGCCACCAACCACCGATTTCAAGGAAAAAAGCCGGTCTGGTTTTCGTTTCGGCGATACTGATCTTTTCTACAAACCTTGGCCTTGCAGAAACGGATCGGCCGCAATTGCTTACACGCTCATTCGACCGGAACTATCTTGTAAAATATATCGGACAATACAATTATCAAATATACGATGCAATTGTAACAGCTAAATCATCGACGCAACGTGCGATGGCAAGCAGTGATGATCTGTCTGAAGCCAAAGAATTCATTGAAGCGAACCAGACGCGGCCGAATGAAGAATATTTCGGTGCAGCAAAAGATATGAACGTCATTTATATTTCTTTGGAGTCTTTACAGACATTCGTCATCGGTGAAGAAGTCAACGGTCAGGAAGTGACACCCTTTCTCAATCAGCTGACGAACGATCCGAACACGTTCTATTTCGATAACTTCTTCCATCAGGTAGGTCAGGGGAAAACATCTGATGCGGAATTCATGATAGCCAATTCCCTTTTCCCATTACCGAGTGGAGCCGTATCCATGGAGAAGGCACAAAATACGTACCAGGCTCAACCGGCTATTTTGAAGCAGCATGGATACACGACGTCTTCCTTCCATGGAAACACCAAAACCTTCTGGAACCGTGATCATATCTACAAAGCTTACGGAATCGAGAAATTCTTCGATTCTGCGTATTATGACATGAATGAAGAAGATGTCATCAACTATGGATTGAAGGACAAACCTTTTTTCAAAGAGTCTATCCCTTATCTTGAAAACCTGGAACAACCTTTCCATGCAAAAATGATCACCTTGTCGAACCATTTCCCTTTCAAAATGGATGAAGGAGATGTCGACTTCCCAACACCTGAAACCGAAGATGAAGTGGTAAATGGATACTTTCAGACTGCTCATTATACAGACCAGGCTGTTGAGCAGTTCTTCAATGATCTGAAGGAATCTGGATTGTATGAGAACACGATTGTCGTCATGTATGGCGACCATTATGGAATATCCACAAACCATAATAAAGCGATGGAACAAGTGTTAGGAGAACCGATTACACCTTATAAGAATGCACAACTTCAAAGAGTACCGCTTTATATTCACATTCCTGGTGTTAAAGGAAAACAGGTCCATGAATACGGCGGGCAAGTCGATGTTCGCCCGACAGTATTGCATCTACTGGGAATTGAAGATGAACCATTTTTATCATTCGGATCTGACCTGCTCTCATCAGAGCATCGGGAAATCGTCCCATTCCGCAACGGCGACGTGATGACGCCGGAATATTCATCCATCAATGATAAATGTTATGAAAATCCGACAGGTCAGGCTGTTAAGAATAAGTTTTGTAAGGATGCTGATGAATTCGGAAGAAGAGAACTGGAATTATCCGATAACATCGTCTACAGTGACCTCTTGCGTTTTTACAAACCAAAAGGATTCAACCCTGTAGACCCATCCGATTACGATTACAGTAAGGATCAAACACAATAATCTTTGGGTCTGGGGTTGTCTAAACCATTCCGTTTGGAGGGGTGATTTCAAAATTACTAATTAAAATGGTATATATTTTGTCATTGAAATGGCTTTATATAATTAAAAATGGCTCGTCGAATTGACGAGTCTTTTTGCTTTATAGAACTTTATTGGAGGTATTCCGGTTACTCCTTTAAAGCCCCCAAATGATCTTCTATTAGCTGGTATTGTGGAATTTAGTTTGTTATGTAGGTGCAAACAATCCTGTTGACTTTGTTATTATTATCACACCATTATTTGCTTCTTTTTTTGCATTTAAACTGGCCCTTATTAAATCTTCGGAAGTAAGCATGGTGGCCTATAAGAGAGGGCTTTCAATCGTAAACATAACCACCAATAATGTAAATTGCCTTCCATTAATTTTACTTTTTTCCTGCATCTCTTTCCCGCCTTTCCTTTTTACTTCAATAAACCGTATAGAATATCACTAAATGGCTTATAAACAAATTTGATCCAATCCATAGGATTCGGGATATCTACCTGTAATCCCTGAGCTATACTTAACCCTGTCCCAAAAAGAAGCAGAATCCCAAATACCCATAGTTCTTTTTTTAATCCTTTTTTCAAAAGGGAAGGAACTTCGATATACACAATCACAATAATTACTAAAAGGATTCCTAAGATTGCAATCATACAGATATACTCCCTTCCTTCTTTTAGAAGGACACCCCACTACCTACTCGTCATATTTTGAAATCTACCTTCATACTTACGGAAAATTCCACAAATTTCTGAATCCTGTCGTTCGGTATTATATATAAATGATAGCTTTCATATGGTCCTTTTTCCTTCAGTCCCGACCAACACCACTTCTTGATTTTTTCAAGGGGGGATTCCTATAGTACCCGCCCGTCTTATCTTGACATCTTTTTATTCCTACCGCATGCAGTACATTTCTTGTCCCACTCTTTTTTTATTCTTATCCCATCTGGATTCGAAAGTTGAATCTCTTCACCAAAAATCTGCAATTAGTTCATCCAATGTAACAGTTATTGAATGCTCCCATACTTTTTCCGATATTTCGAGAGATGAAAATAATTTACTTGCTGGAATATTTTCCAATCCCGTCATTACTTTTAACGCATTTTCTACTTTCGAATCCTTCGCGACCACATTGTAAAAGAATGTTCTAAGTTCACGGTCCCTTGACAAAAAATCTAATGTATCTTCCCGTGCATTTTTATAGTATGTATATTTTCTTTCAGACACTTATTTAATTTGCCCTTCTGTTTGTGTAGACAAGGATTCGACTTTTAAACAACTTTTTAAAAAATCTCATTTTTCTACCCTCTATCACGTTTTCATCCATTATTTCCTGAATTAAACAATATAAACTTAGATAAAATAAGTCCTCAGCATTTTTTGTTTTAATTGTCCTAATATCATGAAAGAGGTATGAGTAGAATGAAATCGTTGATGAAGCCAATAGGTAAGCTCATTCGTATTTTTGTAGATTTAAAATTAAAATGCACTGTATGTATAATCGCTTTGAATAAACTTAAACCGTTTAAAAATACACTAACCGGAAAACCCGTTTTGGATATTTTTTCCCGAACCTCGCTTTTGTTAAGTTTGTCATTGATGGGCAGGTGGGCAGTAATGTTTAACAAAAGCTTAGCTAAATAACGCAAGTCCTTGTTACGTTCTTTTTCGCAGAAGCTAGAAATGTTTAATAGTTTATAGGAGAGCTAATACTATTAAGAATAAATTGGAAAGATACAACTTTACCGGAAGAGGTATAAGTATGCTTGAAAATGGTGTGATATCAGTAAGGCAATTTCAGATATTTGTTTTCGTATTTACTATAGGCAGTTCTGTCCTTTACATTCCTTCATCTCTTGCGGCTGAAGCAAAACAAGATGCTTGGATTGCTGCTGGATTTGGAGTAGTGATTGGGTTGTTGGTTGTTAAACTCATTACTTCCGTTGCGAATCTTTATCCTCATTTAAATTTTGCTCAATATACGGAAGTCATTTTAGGAAAATGGATAGGAAAATTAGTTAATTTAGCCTTCTTCTTTAATTTTTATATGATTTCTGCCTTTGTTCTTCGGGATGTAGGTGACTTCGTAATAACGCTCCTTATGCCGGAAACCCCTCTTGAAGCTCTCTTAATTATTTTTATTGTTGTTGTGATCATGGGGATTCGTTTAGGACTTGAGACGTTGGCTCGGACAGCAGAAATATTTTATCCATGGTTAATTATTATGATGTTAACACTGTTGATCGCTCTTACCCCTGAAGTTAAATTTTCAAATATACAACCTCTTTTTGAGAGCGGAGTAAAAACCATAGTTCGAGCGAGTCTCCCTTTCATCGCCGTTCCTTTTTTCCAATTTTCTGTTTTTCTAATGATTATTCCTTATATACAAAAGAAGAAAGGAGCGGAAAAAAAATTCTTTTCGGGGGCATTAAATGGAGGAATTCTATTAATTATATTTACAGTAGTTTCCATATTAGTTCTTGGGGTAGATATAACAGCTAGGCAATTTTATCCGACTTTTACTCTTTCCCAAAAAATAAATATTGGGAATATTCTGCAACGGTTTGAAGCTGTAATAGCAGGTGTTTGGTTTATTTCTATATTTATTAAATTAGCCATTTGTTTTTATGCGTCTGTTTTGTCCCTAGCTCATACTTTAAAGTTAAAGGATTATAAGGTTTTGACATTCCCTTTAGGGATGATATTGGTTGTTCTCTCAATAGTTGTTTACCCAGATATTGTGTATACCGCTGAGTTTATTAAATGGATGGTTTTTTATTTTGGAACGATGGGTTTGGTAATTCCGATTATATTATTAGGAGTATCGAAAGTAAGAAGAGGCGTAACCAAGCAGTAAAAAAGGTTGAACCTGCCTTCAATGATGAGGGCAGGTTTTTTTTGCGCGAATCTTGAGAATCATCCGTTTATCTGATACGCATATGGGGTATTTTCTATGTAACATGTTTTCTAGGAGGGAACTGTCGTTTTGTTGACCTTCATTTCTTATCTCGCAGTCATTCTAGGAATTTTGTCTGCTCTTTATATTCTTATTGATGTAATAAAAAATCCACAATCGATGGGGATCATGAATATCGTATGGCCGATCAACGGACTTTACCTTGGTCCTCTTGGCATCTATGCCTATTGGAAAATTGGCAGGGCCAAGCAAACCGATCATCATGACAATGTCGCTGAGAATAGCGATGGTGGGGAGATGCATGGGGATAAACCTCGCTGGCAAGGGGTATTCGTTTCAACGAGTCATTGTTCCAGTGGATGTGCTTTCGGAGACGCTGTCGGTGTACCTATTGTGGCAATGACCGGATTAACGATTGCTGGTTCGGTCCTATTTTCCCATTACACAGTGGAATTTATTCTCGCCTATCTTTTCGGGATCTTCTTCCAGGTTTTCTCCATCGTCCCAATGAGCCGGAAAATGGGGCATGAAATCAGTTGGAAAAAGGGTCTGATCAAAGCGATCAAAGCGGATACATTTGCTCTGATCGCGTTTGAAGTCGGTATGTTCGGGTGGATGGCAATCGTTCATTTTTACTTATTTACAGAACCACCTAAACCAGATACGATGACCTACTGGTTCATGATGCAGATCGCCATGATACTTGGCACCGCATCCAGCTTCCCGGCAAACTGGCTTTTAGTACAAAAAGGCATAAAACATAGCATGTAACGGAAAAGGGCTGACCTCATTGATGGTCAGCTCCCTATTTTTGTGGTCTTGCCCATATGAAATAAATCAAACCTGCCAGTGCCCTTTCTACCTTCAACACTTCCAGTTGTGATTCGTCCACAAAACCAATAATATCCCTTTGTTGATGGCAGCCGATCATTTTATAGGCAAGCGGATCAATGCCTCTTTGGATCCCTCTTAACATTCGATTCGTACTTTTCCCATGTTCAAGCATCAATACTTTCCCATCCGGCTTACTCCACCTTTGGAAGCGGTTCAATATTTGCACAGGGTTTTCGTAAGAACAGAAGGATAAGGAAGAAACGATTGTATCGAAGCTGTTCTTTTCAAAATGGATCGTTTCGACATCTGCCTGTTCCAGATTGATCTCGAACGGATAGGAATGAGTGATTTTACTGGCTGCATTCAGCATTTCAGAACTGAAATCGATCCCTGTCAATTCGGTTACATTTCTATAATAAGGAAGGTTCAAACCAGTGCCGATCGCAACCTCCAGGGTCTTCCCATCTGCATCAGGAATGATCCTTTTCCGAAATCTGGCTGTAGGATCTTTCTTTTGCAGCTTTTCATATTTTTTAGCTTGCTTATCGAATTTTCGAATGTGAGCGTCTTTATCCATCAGGACGCCCCCTTTCCATTCATCAGCTGTTTTCAGGTTGCGGCAGCAGGAAACTCATGACTGCAGCAGCGACAAGAATAAGAATCGCATATATGATCGATTGCTGGTAATTCCCCATCATGTCGTATAACATTCCTGGCAAGTAAGAGCCGAGTGCTGCACCAATCTGGTGACTGAGAAACAACCCACCTACCACAAGCCCGATGCTGTAGTTTTTGAAATACTCTGTAGCAAGCTTGATCGTCGGGGCAACCGTGGAAAAATCGACGATTCCAAACGAAATGCCAAATAAGATCAACATAGCCGGATTATGATGAAAGAACACCGCTAAGTCTGAAAAACCACCGATGATGAGCAGCAACACCAAGGTTAAACCGCGGAGGCCATATAAGAACCCGAGCATCTTCCGGCAATCCCACTTATCCGATAAATAACCAGAAGTGATCGTCCCTGCAAAATTGAATGCAGCTAAAAGCCCGATCGTCCAACTGATGACGGCATTCGAAACACCATGATGCTTTGAAAACGGAATCAAGTGGGTATCGATCAATCCGCTTGTCGTCACACCGCAAACGAAGAATGGAAGCATCAAAAACCAAAACTCCTTCTTTTTCAGTACCTTGAAGAAAACGAACATACCTGGTGCACGAACCGGCATTTGAATAGTTTTAGCTGGTCTTTTCACTGTGTACCCATATGGTTGCAAACCCATTTCACTTGGCCGGTTTTTAATGAAAAACACGAGCAGTGGAAGAAAAATCAACATTAAGAACAACCCATACGATAATACAGCCGTCTGCCAGGTGGTCCAGTTGATGAAATTGAGCGTCGATGGGACAATCAATAGCTGACCTGCAGCTGTTCCAGCCGACAAAATACCGAGTGCAAGTCCGCGCTTTTTCTGGAACCAGTTTGAAATGACGACAGTTCCGGTTACTTGCGAGGCTCCACCAAAACCGATTGATGCAATGATACCGTATAAAAGGAATAATTGCCACGGATGGTTTGCAAATGTCGTCATGAACATCGCCGTACCAACGAATATCACACTACCGATAAAGATTGCTCTGGGACCGACATGATCGACGACCTTACCGATCACCGGCTGGGAAATACCGAATATGATATAGCTGACCATCCCTACCATGGAGATCAATCCGCGGTTCGTCTGAAAGAAAGATTCCCAAGGTTCGATAAAAGCACCGAATGATAAACGGATCCCCTGTATAGTCAAAAGAGTCAGGAACGCCAGGGCAAGGATGATCCATGCATAATGTATTTTTTTGTTATAGGCTGTTTGCTGTCCTTGCTCACCGATTGCTACTGGTCCTTTCATCAAATCACCCCCATCTACCCTCCATATTAATTCAAAATTCCGACTCCCAGAATAATCATTATGGTATAATTGCTATAACAATCCGTTATAACCAGGAAGGTGGCTCACATGACTTTACAACAGTTGCGTTTTTTTATTGAAGTTGCGGAAAAAGGCAGCATGTCAAAGGCCTCAAACAGTCTCTTCATCTCACAGCCTGCACTGAGCAAACAATTGAAACAGCTTGAAAAATCATTGAATCAGACTTTGATGGTCCGGACGAATATCGGTATCCGGCTGACTGAGCAAGGAAGGCTCTTTCTTAAGAAAATCAGACCGTTAGTCGAACAACTCAATTCCGTCATTTACGAAACCATCAATCCGACTACGTTTCGATTCGGATCATTGCCGACAATGGCATCTTATTATTTTCCGAAAATCGCAAAACAGATGAAATCACATCAACTGTTTACAGTGCTTGAAAGCAGGAGCACACAATTATTGGAGTCCCTTCATAAAGGTGAAATCGATGGTGCATTCATTCAAGATTTTGAAGAAGGGGATGGCATTCGGGATCTTATGTTATTTGAGGAAGAATATTTAGTGGCAATACCGAGTGATCATTTATTTGCTCCAAAACCTCTGATCACCCTTGATGACCTTAATCAGGAAAAAATCATCCTTCCGCTGATCCCTTGTGAAACACGCCTTAAAGTTGAAAACATGTATAAGGAAAATGGTCTTTCATATCAACTGGCACTCGAAACGCCTTATGAAACGATCCTCGGTTATACAGCAGAAGGAGTCGGCTTATCATTCATACCTGAAATCCAGGCGGAACACGTCCAGCATCAAGGTGTCGTTTACCGTCGCTTGAAGCCTGCTGTTCTTAAGCGAACACTCCATTTTGTCACCAAATCCGACCTCGTGTATGAAATGATCCAGCATTATCGATCAAAAGGTAAAATGATTGAAGAAGTCGTCCCTTCCTGAGGAGATTTAGGTGGTGGAATCACCACCTAAGTCAAAGCCCTTTCATTATCCAATCCCCAAAAATTCCCTTATCATGCTATTGGTTCGTGTTTTTGAACAAACCCTGTAATTTTGAAAGCACTTGGTACAGCTTAATTGTAAACCATTATAATATTTTAGTTGACATATTTTTTGAGTTTCCTTATATTCTACTAGAGAGATAACTATGTTTTGGAGGAGACTTTTATGAAACTGAAACCGATTGATATTACACTTGCTGCTGTGTTTGCCGCTCTTATGGCAGTCGGCGCAAACCTGACCTCCCTCCTTGTAATCGGGAGTGTCCCAATAACCTTACAAACGTTCTTCAGTGTTCTGGCCGGCATGATTCTAGGAAGTCGTCTAGGTGCGATATCGATGACGGTTTACGCTGTGATCGGGCTAGCCGGAGCCCCTGTGTTCGCCCAATTCAGCGGTGGATTCGGCATGATTCTGAAGCCGACGTTCGGATTCATCCTTTCTTTCATTCTAGTAGCTTATATAACTGGAAAAATCGTTGAATCGAATTCCAGTAAAAAAAGTTACCTGATTGCAGCATTGGTCGGTATGGTGATCAACTATGCAGCGGGGACAAACTGGATGTTTGCAGCAATGAAGGTATGGGCGGATGCTCCTGAAGGATTCACGTACAAAATGGCCTGGGGATGGATGCTTGCACCGCTCCCGAAAGACATCCTCTTATCAGTGTGTGCAGGCCTTATTGCACCAAGACTCAACCGTACTCTTTCAAAAACCTCCCGTACAATCAAAAAATCTGCAGCTTAAAGGAGTGGTGAAATGACAACAAAATGGAATGACCTCGCAGACCATGTAATCTCTGGCGGGGAAATTACCGATGCAGAAGCCTTATCCATTTTGGATGCACCTGATGAAGAACTTTTGCTTTTACTCTATGCAGCCTACCAAATCCGGAAAACGTATTATGGGAATAAAGTGAAGCTTAATATGATCATGAATGCGAAATCAGGACTATGCCCCGAAAACTGTGGTTATTGTGCTCAATCGATCGTTTCCGATGCACCGATCGACTCCTATCCGATGGTTGAAAAAAAGACCCTTCTGAATGGAGCAGAACAAGCTCATAAAATGAATGTCGGGACATATTGTATAGTTGCCAGCGGAAGGGGCCCGACGAACCGTGATGTCGATACTGTCGTATCCGCGGTAGAAGAAATCAAAGAGAATTACGAATTGAAAATCTGTGCCTGCCTCGGTATATTGAAACCTGACCAAGCGGCCAGGCTGAAAGCTGCCGGTGTCGATCGATATAATCATAACTTGAATACAGCCGAGACGAATCATGACAACATCACGACCTCCCATACATATGATGATCGCGTCTCTACTGTCAATATTGCGAAAAATGCTGGCATCTCGCCATGTTCAGGTGTGATCGTCGGAATGAAAGAAACGAAACAGGAAGTCGTCGATGTTGCACACAGTTTGAAAGTCCTTGATGCAGATTCAATTCCGGTAAACTTCCTACATGCAATTGATGGCACTCCATTAGAAGGGACCTATGAGCTCGATCCAAGGTATTGCCTGAAGGTACTGGCTCTATTCCGATTCATCAATCCAACAAAAGAAATCCGCATATCAGGCGGACGTGAAGTGAATTTAAGAAGCCTCCAGCCACTTGGTTTGTATGCAGCCAACTCCATCTTTGTCGGTGATTATTTGACGACAGCGGGCCAGGACAGTACAAAGGATCACGAAATGCTTGAAGATCTCGGCTTTGAAATTGATTACGTCAAAGTACCTGTCAGTTGAAACTAACGATTACAAGTGGTTGGGCGTGGGAGCTAGAGATTCCATCTTCGTAAACAAAATTTTTATACTTTCTTACCTTTTAAGAAAAACCCACGGGAAATTTCACCGTGGGTTTTCCACATTAACCGACACCCTTCCACTCAACCGAATCATTTCACAACTTCGACGTTTTCATCCAAATAAACCCAATTTTGAGGAAATCGATAACGTAGACGCCAGTATGTGGCTCCGAGCAGGTTATATACTTCGAGAAGGGCGTACTTTGCGACAAAACTTTTTATATCCTCGTACCATACCGCATGCTCTATACCATCTCTTCTATAAATATATCCCGGAGCTTGTGCTGAGAGATCAAATGTAATAGGAACCCAATTCGCTATCGCCAGATTTTGGGCATTATTCGCAGTGATCGACCGAGCTACATTTCCCTGCTTATGAGGTAGCGTCCAATCATACCCATACAGGGCCATTGCCAACATGACTTTACGACGGTTGATCTGACCAGTTGCATACATCAACACCTGTTCGACCCACCAGACAGGGGCGATGGGATCAGGAGGCCCGACCGCATAGCCATAGTCTATCGTCATGATCGATACTATATCTGCAGTTTCTCCAATCGCCCTGTAATCGAGAAATCCGACTAAACGGTTCGACGGCATATCACTGCTTTTTGCATGGGCATTGACCTGCATAATCCTCGTTCCAAGGGCCCCTTTCAATTCCCGCAAGAAGGCAGTGAACTCATTTCTTCTTGTCGGAGGCACGAATTCAAAATCGATGCTTACCCCAGCAAAACCTTTGTTAGTAACCGTAGTGACAAGATTCCGGATCAGTGTACCCCTGACAGTTGTACTCTGTAAAACAACATCAGCCAAATCCGGACTGAAATTGCCTTGTTCATAATTGCTGATGACCAACAACGGTTTGATATTCAATTGTTTACTATATTGTATGATAGCTTCATCATTCGGTTGGATAAGAGCCCCTTGACGGTTGAATGAGTAAGTGAAAATGCCAAGATAAGATATATTTCCGGAAATCTCCCGTAAAATATTCTGATAAGGGGACTGGTCCCAAGCATCGATGAACACAAGCGTCTGCAGCGGGTATTTCAATTGAGTCGGGATACGGATGCGTTGACCTACTTGCAGTGCGTCAGGGTCAACACCAGGATTGGCTGCGATGATTGCCTGGACTGTCGTCCGGAATAGCAGTGACAGCTTCCAATACGTATCCCCTGCTCTGATCTGGTAAAACCTCTCGGGCAGGCTTTCGTCCGGAATATAGAGATTCAATCCAGGTACGAGTGCATCCGAGGTCAATCCATTCACCAGCTGTATGGTAGGAATGGGTACCCCATAGATACTCGAAATCCTCCATAATGTATCCCCGGATACGACCGTATGAATCGCCATATGCATCCCCCACATCATTCTGTCCTCTTCTATATACATATTAGTAGAGGTATGAGGTCATGCTGCACTCCCACAACTTTTGAAGGTCCAGGTTAAAAAGCCCCCAAATCGGGAGCTTCTTACTACTGTAAAAACGATTTTACAAAGTTTCAATCTAATGATAAATTTGTGTATTCAAAATTCCAGTTCGGGTTTCATAATTTTGATCCCTTTGTGAGAGCGGAAATACACCTCTTTATCCGATTCATAATGGACTTCTACCTTCAAATCGCCTATCATTAGTAAACTCATCTTTTCACGTAGCCCTATTGCCTCGTTCCAATCCAAGCTGGAATTGAGAAGATGGACAATCCTCTTAATACTTTCCGGATTATTTATTTTACGGCAATTTCGATCATCCGGATTTTCATAAATACAAACCATTCCAGGTACTTCTTTAACCCATTCCGTAGAAGTATGTCTTGGTGTCTTATCAAAGATCACTTCAGTTTCATTACCATGTTCATTATAAGACACAGATAAATGAAGCTCACCATCGAATTTATTCTTAATCCATGTTGAACGAAAACCCCTCCAATCATTATCATCAAGTGCGGCATCATCCAATATCCAACCATTTACAGGAAGTTCTTTCAAATAGTATTTGTAGATATCTTCCCGGTGGTCCCCTTTTATTGTATAAGTATTTCGATTAGGTACCAACCCTTTATATAATGGTATATCTTCATTCTCTTCAGGTATGATTGCCATCCCTTCATACGTGTCATCTGCCATTTTTCCATAAACAAAATATCCGCTGAACATTACAATCACGACAGCTATCAGACCTGCAACCCGCTTTTCCATAATACCCTTCCTCTTTTTAACCCGCTTGCTTTATTTCCACTTCTTGTTTCCGTGCATCCAGACCTGGACTGATCAAGTAATAGATCAACGTTCCAGTCAAACCGATGACCGTAATGAAGATTGCCATGATTCCGGACGGCAGGATAGCCCCGATCGTTACCGTGATAGAGACGATCAACATCGCCAGGTTATATTTCAGACCGTTGAATGCCATATATGAGCTTCGTGCATCATCAGGGGGTATCGCTGCCATGTACGACTGTTCAACCGGTACCCGGCAAACCTCCCCGACCGTCAAGATTGCCATCATAATCAATAAAAGCAGTATGTTATTCGAGTAGGCGATCACCCCATATCCGATCGTAAAAATGAAGCAGCTTCCGACCAGGACGGATTTGTCTCGGAACGGCGTAATCAGCTTCGCGGCGAGCAATGCCATCAATACTACAAGGATGGTATTTTCACTCCTCAAAAAACCCATCATCTGTACGCCGTCAACTTTCCAGAACAAAAACTGTTGGACTGGCATTTCCGAACTCAACCTGATTCCTATGTAGTTCGTCAACTGGAACTCCATCGATAAAATCAAGACACCAGCGAAGACGTATAGAACAAACAGACGATCATGCAAGACTTTTTTATAATTCGAGAATAACTGCAAGACATGCTCCTGCGGCCGTAACACAGAGCTGACTGGTGCATAGCTTTCATCGATCAAGAACGCAACAAGGTAGACAACCACTCCCGTGACTACCGTCAATGCCAGGAACAACTGGAACAAGTAATCCTTGAATAGGAATGCACCCAATATCCCACCTATGGCAATAGAAAGGTTGTTCGCCCAGTATGTGATCGAGTACATGAGTTTTCGCTGATCAGGTGTACTGACGTCGATGAGCATCGCAGAGTTCGCAGGGCCGGCAAGCCCCCAGCAAATGCTGTTGACAGTCATCATCATGAATGTGATCACTGGGGAAAAGAACCATGGTGAGTTGCAGACCATCATGATGAAAAAGGCGGAAAATCTCAATATTTCTGCAAACAGCATGATCTTTTTACGACCGAATTGATCAGCGAAGTATCCCCCTATAAAATTGATTCCAATCCCGATGAAAACATTGATCAACAATAAAAGCCCTGCAATCTTAGCACCGAAATGGACCGCCAGATAAATCGACATGAACGGGAAGATCATACTTCCGACAAAACGACTCATAAACGTTTCAATGATACGGATTTTGATGTTCTTATGAAAATCCCTGAATCTCATGATATACCTTCTCTCTCTATTTGTTACCTCAATTATATGATTTGCTCGTTGTTTACGAATCGTGTGATGGTATCAACTTTTCTACTACTTTGGTTGTACGACTTTTCTTTCTCTCTCCAGTCATGCGTCGAAAGACTGTAGATTGACGTATCCCGCCACCAGTCTCCTATCCAGAGATGATCATGCAGGGTTCCATCAAGCGTCATCCCTATTAGATGGAGGAAAGACTGATACTTTTATCTTTAATGACTACCCGTAAATCTATATCCGAATATGGATCGGTTTGATCAGTTCCGATTGAACCTCCATAAAACAGGCCTAACACGTTTTTATCTTTGGCCAGATCCTCTTCAATCCTCCCTATGATCTGGTTTCTCTTTTCAGACAGTCCTGAATTTCTGGCTTCAAATCCCACACATATCATCAACTCCTCAGGTTTTTCCCAATAGTCGTATCAAGTCCATCAATCGTTTTGGCATTTTTTTCACGTCGGTAATTTTCAAGCTTCGACGCTTTTTTCGTATTGGAGATATTCAATGTCTCCCGCTCACCCACATACTCCATGAACGGAACACTGTATCCACAGGACGTTGAAACTCGGTGGATGTTTGCTGTGATGATCTGTCGTATGCCTGGAAGAGGGTCGAAATGCTTGATGTATGTTCCCCATTCTTCTGAATCAGGCAGGATCACTTTCCCGTTACCATACAGCCTCAAGATCTGTGGAGGACCTTCGAATGCACAGAACATGAAGGTGATCCGTTCGTTCTCCTCAATATGGCCGGTCGTTTCATTTCCACTTCCTGTCAGATCCAGATACGCGACTTCAGTTGGAGATAGGATACGCAAGGTATCATATCCTTTTGGTGAAACGTTCACGTGGCCATCCGCTGATAAAGGTGCCGTACTGACGAAAAAAAGATGCTGTTTCCTGATGAAATCCATGTGCTCCCTATGAATCTCTGAATATTGCTTTCCCATATTCCTCTCTCCTTTAAAATTAGGATTTTACATTTTGAAGTACAGGATACTTAAATGGACGATTGAACATGATGTTTTCTATTTCGAGCATGATTTCATGATGGGTCTTATTGAGTGGACCATCACTATAATCCAGATTGCTCATATAGATGATGGTGATTTCGTGATCTGGATATATGACTATACCGCTGCTGTATCCTGCACCATAACCATCATGAGTAATTATTTTACCGAGTTTTTCATCCTTTTCTATTTTCCATCCATAGCCATATCCGGCATTCATTTCGGAATGGAAACCATAGGTATAATGAGAGCGACGACCATCTTGTAATTGAGTTGGTTGAAAAATTTGCTTTATTGTCTCGGTTTTTACAAGTCGATTTGTTTTAAACGATTCCGTCCATTTGTACAGATCATTGACTGTCGAACTGACTTGGCCATCACCTTTTGCTCCATCTAAGAAATAAACGTAGGCGTGCTGATCGATTCCATCAGGTAACTCGAATCTATTTTCATCTTTAAAATAAATATAACCTTTTGCATATCCTTCAATCGGTTCTTCCATTCGTTGTGCAAACGCTCTAGTCCGTGTCATTCCAAGCGGGTCGAAAATATGATCTTTGAAATCACCATATGCTTGACCGCTCAATCTTTCAATGATTTCTGCAAGCAAGATGTACCCCGTATTACTGTACTCGAATTTTTCATCCGTATCTCCGATAAGTTCAGGCTCATTTTCAATGAAATATTCGATGATGTCCTTGTTGCACGCAATTCGATTCCGGTCCCAATGTTCTTCAAATATTTCTATATAATCCGGTAAACCAGATGTATGCGTCAAAAGGTTGTGGATTTTAATTCCTTTTACCTGATATGGGAACTCTGGAATATACATATGTATCAGATCTTGAGCGTCCAATTTACCTTGTTCTTGTAAAATCATGATCGCCATACCTGTAAATGATTTTGTCAGGGATGCTATTTCGAACATCGTTTCCTTGTGAATGTTCTCATTTGTATCCACATTGGCTTTTCCCAATGTTTTGATAAAGACAGGTTTTTCTTTTTCCGCAGTTAATAACGCGCCACTGATCAATTTCTGACTGTTAAGATAGGTAACCAATTTCTCAAGTTGTTCCGTTTTTTCTGGCATTCTCTTTCCTCCTTAATTCACTTGTAAGCTTAGAATCCATAAAGTACTTTGTTTTGGTCGGTAGTGTCGTCAACCACACCAACGTGATTGCAATCAACAGCATAAGGAATGACCCTGCGATTACAGCCGTTTGAATGGTGAATACCTCAACGGCCAATCCGATGACGATGATGAGGACTATTTGGAAAAGCGATTGGAACACATTGATAATACTTATCACCCGTCCCATGATTCCGACTGGCAGGTTGTTTTGATAGAAAGTGATGAATCCTGTGTTTCCAGCTGCCAATGCGAATGACAGAATGAAAAAACCGACTGAACCTCCCACTAAAGATGTTGAGAACGCATAAATGAGATACCCGACAGCACTCATCAACGTCCCTATCCCGATAAGATGGCGCAACGGGATTTTATCGGCAAAAATCGTGACAAACACAGAACCTGCAATGAATCCGATTCCAGCAATGCTGACCAATGCCCCATAAGCTCCCTCTGTGAGCCCCAACACCCTTCTTGTAAATACGACCTCAGTAGAATCCAGCGCAGCCGTGAACACCATCGTGATTTCGAAAAGAGCATAAACGCCCATAACATATGCTGCTTTTTTACTGAACGACAAGACTGTTCTCCAATCTTCTTTTATGACCTGTAAGTCAAGCCGTTCACCTGCAGGCAAGCCTTTTGTATCCATGCCTGGTAAAAATACGATAATCAATCCGGATATCAGAAACGACAGTGCATTCATATAGATTGCAAGCTCTGGTGAGCCGATGAAAACTAGGGCTCCCGCTATTGCAGGCCCAATGACAAAAGCACCAGAGGACATTAGATTATGTAACGAGTTGAAGCGTTTCCTCCTCTTGCCGGGTACCAATTCAGTAATATAAGTTGTGGCCGTCGGATGGAAAAATGAACTTCCCATATTGACCAGAAGTACACAAAGATAGATTAACAGGATTGAGGAAAAGAACGGGATGAAGGCGACTAATCCAGCACGGATCACATCGAGCATGATCATGATTCGCCGTTTATCGAATCGGTCGATGATACTGCCTGACCAGAAGCTGGTCAATAACGAAGCGAATGGTTTCAGAAGATAGAGGCCAGCGACAGCTGCAGCTGATCCATAAACATTCAAAATCATCAGGTTCAATGCGATAAGGTAGATCCAATCCCCTAGGTTAGAGATTCCGATTCCCGCTAAAAGTAAAGACGGATTCTTCCACTCCTTTTTCCATACACGATAAGTTGTTGTCCCAAAATACATCACACCTTCCAAAGAGATTTCTATATACATTAACTCAACTTCCACAATTTCACAATAGAAAATATTGAAGTTTTTGATAAGAATTAAAAACGAGTGTGAACAACCACACTCGTTTTTTAAGAGATCAGGAGATTTTAGAATAGTTCCCAGACACGCTTACAGTCACAGCTGCTTCGTTTCTTTTTGAAGTCATCAAATTTATCAAATTTGTCAAACTTACAGTCATGGTCATCCCATTTGCCAGAACCATGCACCTTGAAGCAATCACATTTGAAGTGGCTGTGCTTCTTTTTGCAATCATCATGTTTGAAATCAAAACTTGGATTATATTTTGATTTACCAGTCTTGCTGCTATAGCCATAGCTTCGCTTCTTTTTCCAGTCATCATAGCCAGAGCTTCGCTTCTTTTTGCAGTCATACCCAGAGCTTCGCTTCTTTTTGCAGTCGTCATATCTACCGCTGCTCTTTCTGCAGTCGAACTTGCCACAGCTGCATTTACCGCTGCTCTTTTTATGGTCGTGCTTACAGCTGCTTTTATGATGCTTCTTTTTATGCTTATGATGTTTTTTCTTATGGTCCTTCTTCTTGTCATCCTTCTTTTTACAATCGCATTCATCATAATAATACTTTACTCCGATAAGGTTGTCCTTTTCGTTCACAAACCATTCCTCCTTTCTCTATCAGATATTACATAATATTAAAGTGGAGATAGATTTGTAACGGCGAAAATACTAATTTTGCGGAATCAAATTACATATTATTTCAAAAAAATAGTATTGTTCACTTCCAAATCATTTACTATAATATGTAAATTCTATAGAAAGGTGGATATTAATTTCAGGGGGGTTTGCGGTATCTCAAAAACCTGGGGGATATACGGTTCAGTAATAGATAAACGCATTGGGACAAACTATTGGACTTCTGGAATATTTGATAGGTTTACAAAGACCAGCCCAATCTGATTGAAAGATTTTATTGGAAGATATTAAAAAGATGAATATCGCGTCTACGATAAAATCGATTCCAATGGGTGAATCAGATATGCAAGCGTAAAACCACTCAGTTAAAAGACTGAGTGGTTTTTCCATTCTAGACAACCATTAAGTTGAGTGTATGTTTCATTAGATGCATACACTAAACGTCAGATTATTATAAATACACAATGGCGAATAACCATTATTCCACTGACGATTTGGATAAACATTTGTCTCACTTTGACACCTTTGCTCGAAACAGTTTCAATTCATTATCAGTTTTTGCATAATAAAAAAGAGATGATTATAGTCGTAACTTATGGAGGGCGGATTATATGTTAGATGTTAAAGACAAGGAAAAGGTGGAATTGGAAGACATATCCAGAAAGAAAGAAGAATTGATCAGGGTGGCCCAAACAAAGGGTTTAAATAGTAAGGAGACCCTCCAATGCAGCCGCGAACTAGACCATCTTCTTAACATCTATCAATCCCTATTATAATGCTTATTGTTTTCTAATTTACATAAATAATCAGTCAGTTCGATCACTTTATCAAACGTTGATTGGTTCGGATCATTCTGAAACTCATGGATTAATTTTCTGATTTCTTTTATTAGCACACTATGATCTTCGGCTTTTAAAGGAGTTTCCAATTGAATACCTCCTCATTCACTTTTGCTAGCAGATTAGCTTATCTTGTAATATAAATTCTATGATTAAAAGTGTGATGTCACTCTTTTTGAACTTAGACCTATCCAGATTATAGATGTTACTCCCTTCTGTAAAAATTCTACGAGATTCCAATATGTCTTTACATCTATCTTTACAGAATACTATAAACCTAATTATAAACATTGATTTAAAAATTGTGAATACATTAGATACAATATATTGACTGTTATTTATTTTAATTAAATCCAACTTGTCCTTAAAACTGTACTTTCATTATATATTTCTTTTCGAAAAGTTTCCCTCTATGGTGGGGCAGAACTCGTAAAGAAATAACTGGAAGCCCTAGTATTTATAGAGTACAATGACAAAAAAGGCTTACTTTAAATTCAGTCAGCCTTCTTTAATATTATCGGAAATATAGGATATAAACAGCTAATGCTGCAATGCCGAGGATGAAGGTCACAAGATAGATCATTGTCAACACCTTTAAATTGACTTTCAGCGACCGGGATTCATATTCATGGGACCTTTTCAATTGAGCGGCAGTACGATCGGCCTCCATTTCATATTCTCTACTAGTTTTATCCACTTTTCTCCCGACCATTATTGTACCAGCCAGCGAAATGACACCTATCAGGATTACAATAATCGTCAAAATAGTATACATGAAAACACCTCTCCAAAGGAATCTTCTTCATTGTCAGTATAAACCAGTACTAGTTTTGAATCTACCATTCCCATCTCCATACCCCCTTCCACTTAATAGATATATATGACAAATTGCCTAAAGACTAATAAGCAAAAGGACACAAATCCAGCCTCCAGCATTTCTTCCTTCCCCTTTTTTCTTTAAAATGATGAATACTGCCATAACACATCAAAATAGAGAGATAGGTGAACCATCATGAAAGGAACATCACATCTGCTTGTTGGCGGGGTTGCAGGATTGATTACTTCCAATGCTCTGCAAACCGATCCCACAACAACAGGTATTCTAATCGCGTGTGGAGGGATTACCGGTCTTATTCCAGATATCGATGTGGATGGGACGTTAAGCAACAAAATAACGAATACGCACAAATTCATCCAGACACTTGCACAGATCATCGGTATTTTATTGATCATTTACAGCTTTGTGGAAGGGGCTGGTATGGAAAAGTGGTATGGCATGGGGACAGGCGCCGGAATCATTGCTGTTTCCTCGTTCATAACGAGAAGGCATATGCTTACAGTGTCCGGGGCAGGCGTGCTGATCGGCGGGTTCATGCTTCAGGAAAATTGGTTGTTCCTGCTGGGCATCTACATAATCGTCGCTTCCTTCGTCCCTCATAGAAGCTACACACATTCGATTTTGGGCATTGTATTCTTCGGTATCATCGCTCATCAATTCGAAACTTCAATAGGAATCGAGGGAATTTTCATAGCAAGTCTTGCGGGTTATGCGAGCCATTTGATTGGGGATATGAAATTCCTGCCTGTCAATAAGAGAGGCGTGAAACTCTTTCTTCCATTCTCGAAATTGGAAATATAACGAACAGGGACTGTCTCGATGCGGAGCAGTCCCTGACGTTTTTGTTAATAATCCAAATTCAGTTTCTTTTCGCGTTTCTTGTACACGAAAGTTGAAATCGTAATGCTTATTTCAAATAAGACCACTAAACAGACGAGTACTAGGATATCAGATAGGAAGTCCGGTGGTGTCAAAACGACAGCCAATACGGTAAAAGCGAAATAACAGATCTTCCTTGATTTTTTCAGACGTGTAGGATTAAGGATTCCTAACGCTGTTAAGAAGAGGACCACGACAGGCATTTCAAACAGGATTCCGAAAGGCACCGTCATTTGGAAAAGGAAATTAAAGTACTTTTCCGTCGTGTAAAACATCTGGAAACCTTCGTTGGATAGTCCCTGAAGAAAGCTGAGGACTGTTGGAAAAACAATTGAATAGCCGAATCCAAGACCGATGATGAACAATAAAAACAAGGCAGGGATCAGCATCAATGTAGCCTTCCGCTGTTTTGCCTCTAACGCTGGAAGGACGAACCGCCATGTATGGTAGGCGGCCAACGGGATTGTCAAACTGATCGCGACAACCCCGGCGATTTTAAAATAGATCCATAGAATATCCGTCGGGCCTAAAAGCGCCAGTTCGGTATCCAAATCCTTTACAAGGAATTGATAGATTTGTTCTACGAAAATGAACCCTATGATGAAAAATGCGAGAAAACCAGCCCCGACGATGAGAATCCGTTTTCTTAACTCGGAAAGGTGATCGACCAACTCCAATTCTTGGGACATCCCCTCAGCTCCTTTTACCTTTATTTAATTCAAGCGCAAATATTTTGGAATTCGGCTTATATTCTTTATAAAGAAGAAGAAAAGAGGAAATCCTCTTTTCTCCCGGCTGATTAATTTTTCTTTTCTTTTGCGCTTGTATCATCTGAAGAGACAAGGTCCTTGGTTGCGTTTTTGAATTCTTTCAACGTATTTCCGAATGCCCGCCCGATTTCAGGCAGTTTCGCTGGACCGAAAATAACGAGGGCAATAATCAAAATCAAAATCAATCCTGGAATTCCGATATTGAATGGCATAATGCATTCTCCTTCCTATTAAAATCCTGTGATTGCAACGACACCAGGTCGTGGCATAGAATCGCCGGCACGATGAGGCCATTTACTTGTAGGTTTTGAAAGGTCTTCGGTTTCTTCACCCGGATGCTGGACAGATAGGAACAATGTTTTCTCGTCAGGAGTGAAAGATGGACCAGTTAGCTCAGCTTCGACAGGCGCAGAAGCAAATTGGAACGCCACTCCTTCATTTTTACCATGGGTTGGGATGACGAACATGCCGTTGTTCCCGAAAGGCTCCCAGATCGTGCTGTTCAACTTGCTGCTGGAAATATCAGTTACCGTCCAAAGGTTTCCATCTTCATCAAACGTCAGGTTGTCAGGTGCACTGAAACCACTCTGGATTCCGCCTGCCGCAAAGATTGAGAACTGGAATTCAAGCGAACCATGGTCATCATTCTTTTCGAAAAACCTGGTAATATGCCCATGCATGTTTCCGTGATTGTCATTGTTCGTATGTGCGATGAATACTGTTCCATCAAACGGGCTGATTTCAACGTCTTCAGGTCGATCTGTCGGCGTACCGCCAACAAGGAGTGCTGCGTCATGACAGTTGACGACAACGTCTGCTTGCGATTGGAACTTGGCCAACGATTCCTGATCATCACCGGCTGCTTTTTGAACCTCTTCGATTGTGAGCGGCACCCAGGCACCTTTACTGAAATCAGCCACATAAAGGGTCCCTGTTTCTAGAAGTTTCGCGTTCTTTTTACCAGCTTTCGGATCATATTTCCCTTTGCTGATGAACTTGTACACGCACGCATCCTTCTTGTCATCTCCCATGTAGACGACAACACGGCCGTCTCTCGCGAGTCCCATGCATGTATTTTCATGATTGAAACGGCCAAGAGCAGTATGCTTACGGACCTGGAATTTTTCATCGAACGGGTCTACTTCGACAACCCAGCCGTAATGCGTTTCATCGAGTTTGGCTGCTTTTGAAGTAGATTCATAGTTTTCTTCACATGTCAGCAACGTACCCCATAACGTTGCCCCACCAGAGCAGTTCGCGAATGTACCCTGTACTTTCGATGCACCTCCGATTGTATTCGCTCCTTTTGCTGGCCCAGTAAGCGCGATCGGTGTCAATCCAGTGACACGACGGGCATATTGGGAGGAAGTATCCATCGCCCATCCATCCGGTCCATTTACGACTTCGATGATCGAACCGCCCTGGTTATAAAGCATTTTTTCGATCTGAGCTTTTGAATAGTTACCTTCGATCTCTTTACCAAACACGAATTTATCGTCAACGTATTCATGGTTTACCCATAGCAACCCGCGTTCATCTTCCCCTTCTATCGGAAAAAATAACGTATAGTCATTGTTGAATCCGAAAGTGTCACCTTTTGCATTGATTTTGTCCCCATATGCTGCTACGACCTTATACGAATATCCTTTTGGCAGTACGAGATCGTCCATGCTCGTAGGTTCGATCGGGTTGAATTTTAAAGGGCCCATTTTCGGTATTTTTTTATTTGGTTTGTGGAAAGTGCCTTGCTGTGCCTTCACTCTATCTGCAATCCCATCTAATCCTGTACTAGCTGCTGCTAATGCCACCGTTCCAGTACCTAGGTATGTAAGGAATTTTTTTCGATCCATTTTCTTTGACAACCTTATCCACTCCTTGACTTTGTCTTTATCCTACAAATCAAATGATAGAGTTAGATTGTTAAGCTAGTGTTGAGTAATTTTAAAAAGTTGAAAATTGAAGAATTGTGGTGCTTTTTTGCTGGTTCCATGCTGGATATGCTGTTTTTTGCATTAAATACAAGAATCAAAAACTATAATTCAGAGGATTTTCGGACAAAAATCCATCAGGTAATGTTTAGAACGTAAAAAAATACTAAAGAAAACTTTACTAGTATTACGAAGGATGAAAGTGACGACGATGCAACTACCCTCTCAGGTTGATGTGTTCATTTCTCCGATTAATCTGTTCACTTCCATGACTAATCTGTTCACTTCTACTATTAATCTGTTCACTTCCATGATTAATCTGTTCACTTCTACGATTAATCTGTTCACTTCTACGATTAATCTGTTCACTTCCATGATTAATCTGTTCACTTCTACGATTAATCTGTTCACTTCTTCTGTTTCATATGAAAGACCACCTTCACACGAATGAAGATGGTCTTTTTTCCTCTTTATTTTCTTCTGTTTTAAAGTCGGGAGAGATCCCTTTCCGGACGAACAATGCAACTACGAACGTCCCGATGCAAAGAGTAAGCGCGAACCAATAAGCATGGTGGACCCCGGCTGTCATCGCCTTATCCAATAGTTCAGGCGTTATTTGGCCGGTCTGTCGTTCCAGATAACTTGTTTGACCTTGACTCATGATACTGACAAAAACAGCTACCCCCAATGCCCCGCCGATCGGTTGCAGTGTATTCGCAATTGCGGTCCCATGCGGATAAAGATGCTTTGGCAATTCATTCAGCGCATTCGTCTGTGATGGCATCAGAATCGCTGAAATGGAGAGCATCAACACGATATAGGCAAGGATGAATGACCAGATCGGAATACCAGGACTGATGTTGCTGAAGAAGATCATCACGCCTACTAATACGATCGTTCCCGGAATGATCAGCTTCCTTGGACCGAACTTATCGAATAAGGTCCCCATGACCGGAGACATCAACCCATTGAGTAAAGCTCCTGGCAGGAGTAATAAGCCTGCAATCTTAGCTGAATATCCGAGTGGTCCTTGCAAATACATCGGCATGACAATTTCAGAGGCGAACATCGCCATGATCACGACAACGAATATCGTGACACCCAGCGCATAATTTTTATAAGCGAAGACCCGGACATCCAGCAATGGCTCGTCGATTTTCAATTGCCGTAAAACGAAGAAAAGCAGACTGATAAGGCTGATCGCAATGATCAAAAGGATCTTAACCGAAGCAAAACCTTCCCCGCTTTCTCCTGCGCTGCTGAAGCCATAGACGATCCCACCAATCCCGATCGTCGAAAGGATGATGGACAGGACATCTGCTTTAGGACGCGTAATTTCCCCGACATTTTCCAGGTATTTGAATGCGAAAAGAATCGAAAACAGTGCGAACGGGATGACAGAAATGAACAACCAGCGCCAGCCTAAAAAGTCGACGATTACACCTGAAAGCGTCGGTCCGATTGCCGGCGCAAACATGATGACGAGGCCGAATGTGCCCATGATCTTGCCCCGTACCTCAGGCGGATAGAGCAACAGCAACGCATTCATGATGACTGGGATCAATAACCCCGTTCCGACTGCCTGGACCATCCGCCCCGTCAACAGCATCGGAAAATTCAAGGCGCATGCAGCTATGATCGTCCCCGCTAAAAAGATCGACATCACACCAATGAACATCTGCCGCGTCGTAAACCATTGGATCAGCAACGCAGAAATCGGCATCAAGACACCCATCACGAGCATGAATCCCGTCGCCATCCATTGGACGGTCGGCGCTTCGATCTCAAATACATGCATTAGCTCGGTCAATGCAATATTGAGAAGCGTCTCGTTCAAAACAGCAAAAAAAGCACCAATCATGAAGGTGATAAGAATGATTTTCGTATTAATTTTCGGTTCCACGATATCCCCCAACCTCATTAGCAGAATTTAACACTTTTCCATAATCCACTATTTCTATAACAATTTCAAGCTTTTCTGTTTTATAAATCACCGATAAAATCCAGATTTGCACCGATATATCTTAAGTTTGCTACGATTTATTCCGGAATTGCACCGAAATAAATCCACATTACACCGTTAAATTTTGAGTTTGCTGCGAATAAAAAACAGCCCGACCATCCGAAGATGTGGACTGTTCCTTGTTTAAGCTGATACGAAGGCTTTTTTGGCTGGTTGTGCAGGTGTACCTGTGAAAGGGTACACGGTGAGTGCATTGTCCTTCGCCTTCAGTTTTTTGATTTCTCGGCCTGTCGTCTTGACAAGCCTTCCGGTAATGAGTTCATTTTGATCCTTAATTGATTCCTCAAAAAGGATCACTCCATCAAGCTGATCATTGGAATTTCCGATCACGAACCACGTCTGTAGCTGGTCATCTATATCATTCAGGAGCTTCACGTCTTTTTTAACATGGGCATGATGGACGGAGTTGAAAACATTTACGAGATCCTCGATGATTGCGCTGGCTGTTGGGAGCTTGCCTGCCCCAGGTCCCTGAAGCTTCAACTGTCCGACAAGATCTCCTGTAATGACAACGGCGTTATCAACACCTTCCACAGAATACAATGGATGTTCTTCTGAGACTACTTTGGGTTCTACATCAATTTTCAAAGCACCATCTTTATAAAGAAGTGAGGCAACATGCTTCAACCTGAAACCGAACGATTCAGCAAGCCTGATATGATTCAATGAGATATCCCGGACCCCTTTCCGTTCGATCCATTTCCATTCTGGCCGTTGTCCGAACAACAATTCTGTAAGTATGACGATTTTATAAAAGGCATCATAGCCATCTACATCATTAGATGGGTCCGCTTCAGCATATCCTTTAGCCTGTGCGGATTGCAAAGCATCAATGAAAGCAGTCCGCTTATTCCGTATTTCACTTAAAATGTAGTTGGAGGTTCCATTCAAAATCGCTTCGATCTTCACGACGGAATTCACCTGAAGCAATTGGTGCAGCGTCCCGATGACCGGTACCCCGCCAGCAACAGATGCTTCATAGGAAATCTCGACGTTCTTTTCTTGCGCTTTCTGCTTCAATTCCCTTCCTTTATGCGCAAACAGTTCTTTATTCGCAGTTATGATATGGCAGCCTTTATCGATGGCTTTTGTTAAGTATGTGTACCCTGGTTCGATTCCGACGATCGCTTCGATGACGACATCAAGGTCAGGTATCGAAAGGATCTCATCAAAATGGGACGTGACGAGTATATCCGGAGAAATACCCCTTTCCTTAGTGATGTCATTGACCAGAATCCCTGCAATCTCGACATTTTTTCCAAGAAGTGACTTTAACCGCTCTTGATAATTTTGGATGATTTCATAGACACCGCTGCCGACCGTTCCGAAACCGAGTAAACCGACTTTTACAGTTGCCACGCTTTTCCCTCCTGTTTAACACCTGATTTCAATTGCTCGTATTGCGTCAATTTACGTCGCAAAAATCTTACTGCTGATCTTCGTTAAGACGAAAATCCGATCATTTTTTTGGACACCGTTAACGACTGCATATATTCCCTTTTTCCCATATCCGCTTCTCCCAGCCTCTTGCTTTTTTATATAAAGTCCGACGAAAATAGCCCCCTTCAATAAGAAGAGGGCCAGCAACAGCCCTTCTTATCTATCAGGAATGTTCTCCTGCTGGAATTGGCACCTTTCCAAGTTCCTTACATACTTGATGGTTGCCGGGTTTCATCAGGCCAGCCCCTCCACCACTCTGGATAAGAAATCATCTATTCATATTTTTACGAGTTAGTTTACTTGTTCAACCTTCGATATCAAACCTGTAGCCGTTTCAATCGCTTGTTCCAAGTCTTCGATAAGATCCTCGACGTTCTCGATTCCGACTGACAACCGGATCAAGTCTTCTGTGACGCCTGTGGAAGGCAGCTCTTCCGGCCTCAACTGCTGATGGGTCGTACTTGCCGGGTGGATGATCAAGCTCTTCGCATCCCCGACGTTCGCGAGGTGTGACCATAATCCAACATTATTGATCACTGCAGCACCTGCATCCCTTCCGCCCTTGATTCCGAAAACGACAACCGATCCTGCGCCTTTTGGTAAGTATTTATTCGCAAGTTGTTTTGATGGATGGTTTTCTTGCTCAGGATAGAGCACCCAATCCACACCAGGATGTTCCTCAAGATATTCAACAATTTTCCTGGCGTTGGCCACATGCTCCTTCACCCGGACGTGCAGCGTTTCCAATCCTAACGCAAGCTGGAAAGCATTATAGGGACTTAACGCAGCGCCTGTATCACGTAATACCTGGACGCGGGCTTTCACGATAAATGCCGCTTCCGGCAGTGCCTCAGCGTACACGATTCCGTTGTAGCTGTGGTCCGGTTCTGTAAATCCAGGGAATTTCGGTGAATTCCAATCGAACTTACCTGCATCGACGATGATTCCTCCCATCGTCGTACCGTTTCCACCGAGCCATTTAGTAGCCGAATGGACAACGATATCAGCCCCATGTTCAATCGGTCTTAACAGATAAGGTGTCGCTAGCGTGTTGTCGACGATCAGCGGTATTCCTGCTTCATGGGCGATTGATGCCACCGCTTCAATATCAAGGACATTCAATCCTGGATTTCCGATTGTCTCAGCAAAAATCGCTTTCGTTTTCGGCGTGATCGCACGGCGGAAATTTTCAGGGTCCTTTGATTCGACGAAATGAGTCTTGATTCCATGCTTCGGAAGTGTGGTTGAAAATAAATTGTAAGTGCCGCCGTATAAAGTCGAAGCGGAGACAATTTCATCACCTGACTCGGCTACATTGAAGATCGCAGCGGATATTGCTGCCATTCCACTTGAGAATGCTAAACCGGCAAGCCCTCCTTCAAGCTCAGTCACCCGTTCCTCTACGACATTGACCGTCGGGTTGCCGATACGCGTATAGATGTAGCCTTCTTCCTTCAGGCCAAAGAGGTCTGCAGCATGATCCGTGTTATTAAACTTGTATGCATTCGATTGATAGATCGGAAGTGCTCTCGCTCCCGTTACAGGATCTGGTTCAAGCCCACCATGGATACCTACTGTTTCAAATCGATACTGTTTTTTTTCACTCATGTCAATCACTCCTCATTTTTAATAATTTTTGATTCATTAAATCCTTTAAGCTTCCAATCTCGTCTCTTCTGCTTCAAGTTCTGCTAATCGATCTTGAACAAAATGCCCCCATTTCTCGAACTCAACCAGGAATCCATCATGTCCGAATTTGGAATCAACTTCATAAAATTGGGCAGTGCCACCGAGCTGTTGGATACTGTTCACGAATTCACGTGATTTTTCAGGAGGGTAAAGCAGATCCTTTGTAAAACTGATCGCAAATACAGGAACTTGCAGATGCTCGATCGCATGGTCAAGCCCTCCTCGGTCACGTCCAAGATCATGACTGTTCATCACCTCAAGCAGCCTAAGATAACTGTTGGCATCAAAGCGCTCAGTCAGCTTTTGGCCTTGGTAGGATAAGTATGATTCAATATCGTAATTCGGAAGTCCCTCCGATATGATATGGTTCCGCTCAAAGCGTTCTTCAAACAGGACATCTGAACGGTAAGTGATCATCCCGATCATCCGCGCAAGGCTCAGTCCCTGTTTCGGAAGCTTTCCTTCACGCCAGGCAGGATCTTGTTGGATCGCAAGGCTTGATATATGGTTGAATGCAATCGCATAATCGCTGAACTGAGGCGTGACAGCTACCGGGAAAATACTGTCAACGAAATCCGGATACATGATTCCCCATTCGAGGACCTGCATCCCACCGAGTGATCCCCCGATTACCGCTCTTAAATGATTGATGTTGAGGATATTCAGTGCTACGAACTGAACTTCTACCAGGTCACGGACTGTCAGGCACGGGAAATCCGTTCGATAAGGTTCACCTGTTTCTGGATTGATTGATGCCGGACCTGTTGAACCGTTACAGCCTCCAAGTACATTGAAGGTGATGACTTGATAACGTTTCGTATCGATATATCCGCCTTCCTTGATTAATCCCCGCCACCATCCGGGTTCATCCGGGGTGCCGACTGTATCTTGATTCCCTGTCAACGCATGACAGACAAGAATTGCGGGTGCATTCCGAGGTCCGCATCTTTCATATGCGAGTTCGACTTCATCAAGTTTTTTCCCTGATTCCAGTATGAAGTTCGGAATTTGAACCGTTCCTTTCTTATAAAAATTGGGACTCCTCACTGTCTGGCCTCCTTTGTTAGATTTCAATTCCGTTCGTTTTTCATGAAAATCAAAAAGCCTCTCTGCAAAGACAGAGAGGCCAAATTATCACACATTTGTCTCTCTCATCTTCCGAAACGCAGATACGCTTCGCAGGAATTAGCACCTTTCAAACCTAAGTTTGATGGTTGCCGGGCTTCATCGGGCCAGTCCCTCAGCCTCTCTTGATAAGAGTTGAAATCAATTTAATTTTTAAATTATTTGATTCGAATCTTAGCATGACGAAAAAAACGTGTCAACAGCTATTTTCAATTTTTCCATCGACTTTTTCCGACCTTTAACACTCGCCACTGTCCCGTTTTCTAGATAATTTTATCGGATTAAAAATAATTTTTGTTTTTTTAAGGTAATTGTGCACCCTTAAGCTTTAAATTCATCCCTTTAGATTACCGTGCGCAAGCCTCCTCATTTACCTTAAATGTAGGTCGCCTGGTTCCCGCAGGAGTGTCGCGATTCGGTACATTTTAAAAGTTGAAAAATCACTGGATCCATAATTTCCGTAGATCCACATTTCCGAATGAAACAAACTGGATATCCTGGATCATCGGATGGAAGGCCCGTTTTTTCACCGGATGGTTCATATAAAGGAACAGATTGTTTTCTTTGATATGATCTTCGATTTGATCAATCCATGCTTGACGTCCCTCAGCTGTCTCTTCCTTTTTAAAACAATCGAGCCAGCCATCGATCTTCTCCAAATGCTTTTTCCCTAATAACCGGCGGAACAACAGAGCGTCGTTTTTAAAAGCCCCAAAAAAGGAAAGGTGGTGATCATGGGATGCAACCTCCCCCATTAGCAGAAGATCGCCATTCTGATCTAGCTCAGGTGAGTAAAAATCACTGATTCGAAAAGGAACATGATGGATGTTCACACCATATCGGGCAGCCTTTTCAATTAACCATTGCGCCTCTTCTGCAGCCCGCAAATAATCTAGAGAATAGAGAGCCAATTCTTCCCCTTCATATCCAGATTCCTCAAGCAACCGAGGAATTTCAGAAGTCTCTCGTTGCCGGGATTCGGATTTCCAATGAAAATAGCTGGATGCCTCGATCGGCTCGGGTCTTCCAACATCGATGTACATCTGTTTCACATCCAAGAGATGATACATCGCCTCCCGAAACGAAGGATGATGAACAATAGATGTTCGTTTGAAGTTGAAAGCCAGGAATCGGAATCCGACTTCAACCTCCTCTTTTTCAAGATATTCTTGACTTTCCTGGACTCCTTCGATATGGAAGCTAATCTGTCGGGCAGCTGCATACGGTACATTCCAGAATTCCACTTCATCCAAAAGCGGCCGCTCCAAAAAATAGTGATCGAACGCTTCCAGGGCAAATTTCTTTTCTGATCGCTCCTTCAGCCTGAATGGACCTGTCCCGATCCATTCCGAGTCATCAAATTCCACATCACTCGGTAAGATTGCTAGATTGTGGGTCGATAGGTACCGTGCAAAAAACGGATTCGGTCTCGACAATCGGAACGTAACGATGAATGGAGACGGACACTCGATGTTTTCGATTTCTTCGATCATCCAATAATAAGGGGACCCCCGCTCGATCCTATTGAATGTATACAAGACATCTTCACTCTTCAGGATCTTCTGATGGTGGAACCGGACTCCTTTTCTTAGATAAAAACTCCATTTTCTATGATTGTCAGCCACAACCCAATGATGAGCAAGGTGGGGTTTGATCGTGTCACTTTCAAAATCATAGGTTACAAGACTATCACCTAACTGCTGGATCAGATAACTTTCAAAAGTGATGGATGCTTTGGCTGGATCGAGGCTCGTAAGCTCGTTTCTGAAAATAGAGCGTAAGACATCCTTCGATTGACTTTTAGACTGCAGTCCGAAAAGCGCCAATATTTCTTCAGAAATATTGGCTACCCACGACTTCGGGATCGGAAGCTGTAAAAGGTGAATCAAATCGTCCATCCGTTCTTGATCAACACATTTTTTGACAGCTGCTTCGATTTCCTCCTGAAAGGGTAGGAAAAACCGAACCGCAGAAGCATTACCTCTTCCCCTGCCAGGTTCATAAGCCAACAGCTTTTCAGCTTCGAATTTTTTCATTTTCCTTTTCACATTTTTCTGTGTACAGAACCATATCTGTTCAAGCTCGCTCAGCTTGAATGTTGAACACCGTTCTTTTTCCCTGGGATAAAGGAACGCTCGCAGTTCATAGTAGGAAAGGTCTTTCATCTCACTCACCTCCTAAAAAGGGGACATAATTAATAGCATTATACCCTTTTTATCCCCTTTTAGGAATTGCAAAATGAGAGAAGGAAGGGTGAAAAAACTATGTTGATAGAATTACATCCGAATATTCGAATACGTATCTACACTTCTTTTTTAAGCAGACTGATCGGTTCCATGATCTTTCCTTTCATGGCGATTTATTTTACTAATGCCATCAATGCCTTCTGGGCAGGGACATTGTTATTGATAAACGTCATCATCCAGTTCATCGCTGGATTGTATGGTGGGTATTTAGCCGATATTTTAGGTCGTAAAAGGTTGATGGTGACCGGTGAATGGATGAAAGTGATCGGTTTTGTCGGCATGATCCTCGCCAACTCGCCCTGGTACTCCTCTCCATGGATGACTTTTGGCATGATGGCGATCATCGGAATTGCATCAGGACTTGTAAATCCGGCTGCTGAAGCGATGTTGATCGATGTCAGCACAAAAGAAACCCGCGCCTTCATGTATGCCATCAATTACTGGGCCGTGAACATGTCTTTGATGCTAGGTTTAATTGTCGGCGGCTTCCTGTATAAAACACACTTTTTCGAATTGTTGCTTGCCTTATTCCTGATGTCCCTGGTGACGCTTTGGATGACAGCCACCCTCATCCAGGAAACCTATACACCAGAAAGCACGACAACGAAACCTTACGGGATCAAGCCGATTTTACAAAGCTATAAGACTGTCATTACAGATCTCCCTTTTGTGATGTTCATAATCGGAGGGATCGCGGTGTTGTCAATCGAGTTCCAGCGTGACAATTTCATCGCTGTACGACTGGAAGATGAGATCATTCCGAAAACGTACTCCTTTTTAAGCGGTCTGGACTTTTCGATTGACGGAGTTAAGCTGCTCAGCCTGTTGACAGTCGAAAATACGATTATCATCGTACTATTTACAGGGCTTGTGGCAAAATGGATCCGTAATAAGCGTGAACAGCCGATCATGTATGCAGGATTCATCTTATTCGGGCTCGGATATGGAGTCCTGGCATTCTCAAATGACTTTACCACCCTTGTGCTCGCTGTCGTCATCCTCTCGATCGGGGAATTGATGTACGTTCCGACACGTCAATCGATCCTTGCAGATATCGTTGACGATTCACGACGTGGAGCTTATATGGCTTTCAATGGATTTGTCTTCCAAATCGGAAAGATGGTCGGGGCACTTGGAATCATCATAGGGGAGGCGATCGGTGGAGTCGGAATGGGTGTCCTCTATTTCGTTTTTGCTTTGTTAGGCATCGTTTTTACAAAAATGGCGATCCAAATGCGTTCAGTAAATGGAAAAATCACCGCTGAAAAGGCTATTTGATTACGGAAGGACGGCGACTCGTCGTCCTTTTGCTTTTAAGATAGACCGGTTGTAGGAATCACGCCGATTTCCAGCTAATCACGCCAAATAGCAAAAAAGACCTACCTCGCTCGGCAAGCCTCATCATCAATGATCCCTTTCACCCACTCATAACCCTCTGCAACGAACGCATCACTTGGGGTCATGTGTGGAGTATGCTCGAAAACGAACCTGATACCCCCGATCCCTGCAAGGTAACGAAGAATCGGTTCCAGCTCGTAATGCTTAAGATTGTTCTCATAGGATGGATGGACAGGTGTCCAAATATATTTATCTCCCATGAACGCAACGTTATGTATATGGGCAACATGAATATGTTTCTCCCATTTTGTGATATAATCCATTGCATGTTTTCCGGTTGCGATCAAATAATCACCGATATCGATGCAAAGTTTCAATCCATACTGTTTCCACGTCTCTTCAGGAAATTGGTGCAGATAACGGATGCCATCTGGGGAACGATGTAAACCAAGCTTCGGTTCACACACGATAGGCAATCCGTACTTTTCTTGGATGGTGTTCAGCCTCTTCAATCCTTTTTCAATCAGTGAATTTGGCTTATATTCAGCCTTTTTACTTTTAAAGTAAGGAAAATGGACAAGGATATATTCTGCGCCGAGTCTGGATAGTTTTTCCGCCTCTTTTTCAAATTGCACCCAGGCATCTTCCGGCTTCATTTGGACTTTTTCAATCAGGTCATATTTGCTCCCATTCCTGAAAAGCGGAGAATGGATACCGAAATTCGCATTCCTTTCTTTACATAATTTCAAGAAACGACCCAACGATGATTGATCATCAAACTCTCCAATCTCAATATTTACTATCCCATCCCAAAACAACCTTTCAAATTGAGCGGGATCAGACATGATTGTACTCCCGGAAACACTTAGACGATTCTTCAACAACCTCTCCCCTTACCGATGTTTTACCACTATTTACAACAAAAGCGTAAACGCCCTGATCAGCCACGAAGGTCACTGGAAGTCCGACGAGGAGGCTCGAACCAAACAAAGTTCGGTTCTGCGTGGGGAAATACTTCGTACTAAATCAATGTGTCGACTGCCGCAGCAGGATGAAGTGATCCAAAGTGGTTGGGCGGTGAAGCTAGACATTCCCTCTTCGAAAACAAAATGTTTATACCTTTTTATCTTTTAAGAAGAAGAGCTGTCCCATATGATTATGACACTTAATGTCATCTTGTGGTGTCTGACATGATCATTTGGACAGCTCCGTAAAATTCATTTAACCTGGTTGCATATTGAGCACAGCCGGAGTATCCATCAACTTGACGATTTCATTCATAGCTGAACTTTCTGTAGACGTTAAAAAGTCATCCATCCTGCTGAAGATCTGCTTCCTCCGCCACTCGTTTTCAAGTATAAGTGCAATTTCGTTTTCAGATGGTTGATTCTGAAGCTCCATGATCAGCTTCTTCTCCTTCAAACCATTTAAGTTGAATTGCTCCTGCCCTGGTAACGCGGAGTGCACGAAAATGAGCAATCGCTTTTTCAAAGCTTCACTGATCGTGATACCACCTGGCTTGGTTATGATGGCATCAGCCTGTTCATAGAGCCTGTTCATCTCTTCCCTGCACTCGATATATCCTTCCGGCTGAATATGTGAGAGATTCCAGGATTCCAATTCTTTAAACAGCTTATCGTTTTTTCCGCATAAGACAGTATATCGATAACGTGCATTTTCCCTGATGCTTCTCAAATAAGGAAGGATGTTCCCGATTCCGATGCTGCCTCCCGCTACAAGAATATGCTTTTTATCCGACGGAAAGCGAGTTGTTAAGGAGACCATTTCATCACTTGTCGGGATTCCGGTGATCGAAATTTGTTCCTCATCTACATCATACTTCTCGACCAAGAATCTTTTCATCGTTTCATCATTGACGAGATGAAGATCGATGTGGTCCTTTCCCCAGATGCCATTGACAAAAAAGTCCGTATACACATTCACTGCGGGAACAGCGATTTGATTCTTCCGTTTTAATCTGCTTACAATGGCAGACGGAAAACAATGTGTGCAGACAATCAGATCAGGCTTCTCTTCTTTCAACAACTCAAGCATTTTCGTTTCGAAACCAAGCATCTGCACATAATCGATCGACATGTTATTCTGCGGATTCTTCGGCTCATACATGAAGCGCTTGTATACCCAATGGTATGTTTTCGGGAGTGAGCTGATCCATTTCAAATACACATTCCCGATCGTTTTTTCCAAAGGCTCATTCCAATAGCTGAGAAAATCAACCTTCTTGCAAGTGATCGTTTGATCTGAACCTTGAATGGAGTCAATTAGCGCATCTGCTGCCCGGTGGTGTCCAGACGGCATCTGGAACAAAGGTAAAAACAATATTTTCCTCATGCTCGGCTCCCTCCTTTCAAGCTCTTTTTCTTGATGAAAATCGCTCCTATGAAGAGCACCAGTGCTGCCACCCCAAGCCATGGAAAGTATTGGATAGGGATTTGATCACCAATATAGAAACCGACAAAAATATAGCTGATCGCCCAAAGCGCACTGCCGATGATCGAATAGGCGACATACACTGGAAATGGGTAACGGCTTGTCCCTGCAATATATGGAGCAAGCTGTCTTACACCCGGGATGAACAGTCCGAATAAAATGGTCAAGGTTCCATATCGTCGGAATTGGGTACTTGCCTTCTCCCAATGTTCAGACGTTATTTTTAAATATCGGCCGTATTTATTAAGGAATGGAATGCCGAGATAACGACCGGCCATGTAGGCTGTAAGCATTCCAGACAGGCTTCCCATGAAAGCACAGATCACTGTCCAAATTAGAAGCAAGTGATGCTGGGCGGTAAGCATACCAATCAATACCAGAAATGTCTCTTCTGGTGCTGGAATACCGACAACACCGCAAAAAAGTGTTATTAAAATAATCCAATAACCATAGTTCTCAATAGCAACTGTCATATTCTCAAGATTCATACAGACCTCTTTTGTTCTTTTGTCGCGTGAATATTTAAGTGTTCCTCTAATGAAACGCCGCGAAACCCGTTAGATCGAAGGTACGGAAGGAACCCTCTCAAAGCTTCGATCATTTGTTCAGGTGCATCTGAATCCGCCCCGCTGTTCTCTCCATCATCATGGAGAAGATAGATTTGACCATCTGAAAGTCGTCCTACCAGACGCTTATTCAAGTTTATCGAATCCTGCCCCTTTTTCCAATCCTGAAAAATGGCAGACCAAAGCACGATCGAATACTCTCTTGCAAACCACATCGTGAACACATTGAACCGTCCATAAGGGGGGCGATAAAAAGACGGTCTTACACCGATGAGATTGCTGATGATTTTCGCGCTTTCATGGATCTCACGTTTTGTTGCCAATGGTGTCAAAAACCAGCTGTTGGTATGGTTATAGTGATGGATCCCTACCGTATGCCCTTCCTGATGCATCCGCTTGATAAGCTCATGATGCTTCACAGCTTTTTCCGCAACAACAAAGAATGTCGCTTTCACATCGTATTTCTTCAATAAATCCAATACTCGTGGTGTATAGATCGGATGGGGACCATCGTCGAACGTCAAAGCCAGTGTTTGCTTATTTTCACCTTTTTTCACCATTCCTATTGTAAACATTCGTAAAAAGACCGTCGGAAGGATACCATACAGTAGAAAAAGAATCAATCCTATGGCGACGGTTAACAAGGCCGTTTGCATGTTTCTTTCACCTTTGTTTTCATTATTAAACGTCCAAAACAAATTATTTGTTTCATTGAAATCACAACCTTCCTTATTCTACCAGAGACCAGGGATTTCAGAAAGGTTATTTTTTAAAGGGATTCGAAAAGTATTGCAAGTTTATGACAAAACATCATTTTCCAATTTCCTCCTGTTCAAGATTATTCGGTTCTTGGTTGGCGATACCCCATCTGGTGTCTAATGATAAACAGGTACGTATTCACACCTTTTTCATATAGTGATAGGAGTAGAAAAGTGTAAAGGAAGATTGGATGAGAAGCGATAAGGACATGCCAAGCTACGAAATTTACATTGATGATGATGTTTATCAGCACTTTAAAAAAGATTTCCGGTCAGAGGATCCCGTAGAGGCAGAATTGGTGGTCGGCGATACCGTCTATGATATCGATTTTCTTTACCGTGGAGCTCATATCCGCAAGATGACCAAGAAGTCCTACCAGATCATTTTCCCAAAAGTGACTTCAGGTATTAAGGAACTGCACCTGAATGCAGAATACATCGATAAATCACTGATGCGGAATAAGCTCTCTCTTGATTTCTTTTCTTCAATCGGGGTCCTATCCCCCAGGTCTAACTATGTGCTTTTGACGATCAATGGTGAATTTCAGGGGATCTACCTCCAGCTTGAATCCGTTGACCGATGCTTTTTAAAGAGCAGGAATTTACCGAAGGGTCCTATTTTTTATGCGGAAAATGATAATGCGAATTTCTCCTTGATGAGTCCGGTTCTTGAGGATATCAAACAACGCTTCGAGTCAGGGTACAGCCGTAAAGAGGGAGATAATCGGGACACAGCCGAGTTGGCGAAATTCATTTATCAGATCAATACGATATCCCAGAAAGATTTTGAAACGGAAATCCACCGGTACTTGGATGTGGATAAATACTTAAGATGGCTCGCGGGTGTCGTCTGTACGCAGAACTTTGACGGGTTCATCCACAATTATGCGCTGTACCGCCGTAGTGATACCGGTTTATTCGAAATCATCCCATGGGATTATGATGCTACGTTCGGTCGGGATATCCACGGGGAGGAGATGGATTGCGATTACATTCCGATCCAGGGCTATAACACCTTAACGGCGCGGCTCCTCGATGTTTCGTCATTCAGGGGTCAATACTTCATGATTCTTAAAAAAATTCTTAAGAACCAGTTCACACCTGAATATCTTGGAAAAAACATACGCAAAATGTACCGACAGATCGAACCCTATTTAAAGAAAGATCCTCACTTGAAGGGAACTGTGAATCAATTTTACAGCGAACTAGAATTCATTTTAGGCTATATTAAAGAACGCAACCGCTATTTACGGAACCACCTTTCCGATTTGGTTTAAAAGAAAAGCGCAATTGCCCTGTTCAGCCACGAAGGTCACTGGAGGTCCGAACGAGGAGGCTGTTTGTGATCTACTACAAAACTTTAAGGGACTTAGGTGACCTTAATTGCTGAAAAAATCAGCGGTCTTTTCTCCGTATAGCGGACAAATGTCTTCTATTAAAAACCCCTGTTTGTCACGAATAGCAGAATAGGTGTCCTCTATAATTTTTGCACGATTATAAAACAGCCCATGGACTGAACCAACAGAACAAACCGATCTTCAGAACAAGAAAAACCCAGGAAGAATCACTATTTCTTCCTGGGTTTTCTCCTTAAAAAGGCTTTTCGATCACCCTTTTAAAAATCAAGATAGCCTTGTTATGAATGCAGTCGCAATCCCGAAATAGATCAAAAGCGACAAGATATCATTGATCGTGGTGATCAACGGTCCGGAAGCGACAGCTGGATCGACCTTCAATTTATATAAAATCAAAGGTATGATCGTACCTGCCAGTGTCCCGATGATCAATGTCAATAGCAATGAGCTTCCGACCACCAGGCCTAAAGTAAGATTTCCACGCCAAATGTAAGCGATGATCGAAATCAGTATTCCACACGTGATACCAATGAGCATGCCCACCCATAATTCCCGGAAAATCAGTTTAAAGACCTCACGAATATTCAGATCCTCTGAAACAAGCCCCCTTACTACTACGGCAAGTGATTGCGTTCCTGTGTTTCCTGTCATTCCGGCAATCATCGGCATGAAAAAAGTCAGGGCAACAACTTGTTCCAATGTGGCTTCGAAACCGCTGATGATACTTCCGGAAATCAATCCGATGAATAATAGCAAAATCAACCATGGCAAGCGCCGATACGCTGCAACTACAGGCCTGGTGTTAAAGTCGATCGCTTTACCAGAGGCAGACAACTTTTCAATATCTTCATTCGCTTCTCGGATGACGACATCGATAATATCATCGACGGTCACGACGCCAACCAATTTATCATCCTCTTCAACCACAGGAATGGTGACAAAGTCATAACGGCTGATGATTTTCGCAACCTCTTCCTGATCCGTATGTACATCCACTTTCACAACACGGCTGTACATGATATCTTCAATCTTGTCATAGAGATCCGCCAATAACAGATCTTTATAGGAGACGACACCGACAAGCTTCTTGCCCTTATCGATGACATATAGATAGTTAAGGTATTCAGCCAGTTCTGCAAAATGCTTCAATTTATTGACTGATTCACGGACTGAATAATGTTTGGGGATCCAAACATATCGGTTGTTCATAATCCTTCCTGCCGTCTCGGGTGGATAGTTCATGAGATTCTGAACAATCTCGGATTCCTCATCCTTCATTTCCGATAACAGCTCTTCAATCTTGTCAGGATCAAGATCGATCAGCAACATTGCAAGATCATCATTTTCCATCAAATCAAGTACCTGCGTAGATTTTTCAATCCCCAGTTTGTGCAGAACCTCAAGCTGGTATTCTTTATCAAGATCCTGGATCAGTTCCGTCAACTGTTGGATCGAGAGGAACAACAGGAATTTATTACGATGCTTTGCAGGTAGATGGATGAATTGCTGTGCCATATCATATGGTTGCAACTCCTCCATAATCTCCTGAAAAGCATTCTTCTTTCCATCCTTCAATGTTTGGATGATCGCAAGTGTCAATTCATTTTCGGTCATGACCATGGACATCTGTCATCACACCCATTCTGAAAAGAGTAGTTTGAAACTATACTCTCTATTATTGCCTTTTATATGTAACTTTTCTACATCATGGCTTACATCCACCTGTAGAAAAGTTTTTATGGACTACGGAAATTGTACCGTCTTAATGTGTTGAATATTGAGGTAGATCGTTTGATTCCTTGCAACGATAATCTCCAGCTGACCATCCTCGATATTGACCAGTTTTCCGATTTTATATGGATGCATACCCAGATCAAAAACGGCGACTTTCCCGACGTGCTTTTTGCATTGTTCTTCAAAAGTACGTGATGACGGGACATTGGAAGGGGTCAGAGGAAGTTCGGTGCTGCCTAATGAATAAGGCCTGTGCTGATGATTATATGGGATCAACCATTTTAAGTGCTGCAGAGGAATATAGAGTGTCTTGTGGACCGGTGAGAAAAACGTAAAGTAATCATTCATGACATTAACAACATAGCCATGGATCGATTGGTTGCTCGTCACGAAAATTTCTGTGAAAATCCCTTTCGCATTGTTCAAGATTTTACGAAGTGATATCGTATCTTCTTCCTCACTCCACATCGGAAATTCTGTCGGCTCTGGGATCGGTTCTTCATCCTTGCAATTGAAATGCAGGTTTTGGACATGGACCAATGGGACGTAGAGATAGTCCTTTCCATCATATATGACTACGATGTTCGATCCCGTATCGATCAGGATTCCTTTTATACGATTTTTGCCGCTTAAGGTTAATTCGACTCTTTCACCAATGTAGCGTTTATATTTATTCAAGATGATCCTCCTCCTTTAAATGAATTTGATACCTCTGCCATTCTTTCAGGCAGAGATACCGACCTTTTAGTCAAGTGTCCCAGAATCTACCCGAAAATCCAGTTTGTCCACAGATACAAGCTTAATAGACTAATGATCAACCCTAAAGGAATCACTATGAATGCAATCTTCGTATACTGCTTCCAGCTAATATGGATTTTATGCTCACGTAAGATGAACATCCAAAGTAATGTCGCTAATGTTCCTACAGGTGTCAGAAGTGCTCCGATATCACTGCCGATGATATTCGCAAGATACGCCACCTGGAGTGTATGTGCGTCCAAGTCCATCTCGGTCAAAGTCAATGTACCGATCATGACTGCTGGTAAATTGTTGAAGGTATTCGAAAGGACAGTCAATAAACCACCCATCGTGAAAATGGCAGAAAGACGATCTTGTTTAACGACATCAGAAAGCTGCTGGATCAATACATCGGTCAGCCCGATGTTATGCAGGCCATATACGAGAATGTACATGCTGAATGCAAATAAGAGAATATGCCAAGGAGTCTTTTTGACAACGTCTTTCACCCCTACCTTTGATTTGAACCATCGTACTGCAATCAAAGCTGCTGCACCAATTATTGCAATCCATTCTAGGGAGATTCCGAATGGCGTCAACAAGAAAAACCCAGCGCGTGTCGCCACGATGATGATCATACAAATTTTGAATAGTCCCCAATCGACCTGGGGTGAGGTGGTATGAATCGATAAAGGATGCGGAAGAGATCGCTTATTTACTTCGTAGTTTTTCATATGCAATTTCAAATTTGGAAGCTTTTTGGGGATGTCTTTTTTGAAATACAAGTATAAAAGAAGTGTGATCACTCCAATTCCGATCATGGACGGGACGAACATCAGTGAAACGTAGCTGTTGATGTCAAGACCAACGATTTTCAAAGCAATCAGGTTTGCAATGTTGCTGACAGCAATCGGTGCGCTTGCTGCAGTGGCGATCAGCGCTCCGGGCAAGAGATAGGCTATTTTTTGATTGTTTTTCAAATTGAGCATGTTGACGGTTTTGATGATGATAGGGGTCGTAATAAGAATGCTGCCATCATTATTGAAAAAAAGGGTCATCGCAAAACAGAGTGCCGTCGTATATATGAAAAGCTTGAGCCCTGATTGTTTTGCCCGGTTGACAAGATTATACGCAACCCAATTGAAGAAGCCTAGGCTTTCTAAGATGATTGACATGACAATTGAGGAAAGGATCGTGATGGCTGCACCGCTGACAATATTGAATATGGAAAGAAGGTCTGACAGCGGTACGATGCCAAACAGAAGAAAAAGGGAGGCCCCGATTGTCGTGGGTATCGTTTCATTGATCCGAAAGGGCTTCCAGATCATCACAAAAATAGTCAGTGCAAAGATGATAAGCGGTAGTAAGATCATTTGGTCATTCACGTTCCCTCGCCTCGTTTTTATCAGTTTCTGACGAGATATTTTCAATCTCAATGACCTTTCTTTCATGATGTAAGGAGGCAATTTCGACTTGTGGTGGATCATTTTCTGACATATATGCTGGGAGGTCTGTTTCTTCAATCGGTTTCATCAATAGATAGAGGATCCAACCAGTGAAAAGTATGAACAATGTAACGAGCATCCTTATCTCCTCCTTCCATTTTCAGGTTGAATGCATTTATTTTCATTTATTGACCAGGGAAACTTTGCAAAGCCAAGCTTATTCTTGGCTGAGCTATGTTTACCCTGGTACTGGATTTGACTTGTACTCGTTCTTCAGGTGAAGAAGCCGGTTCAAGATTAAAGCTTGACCCAGCCTTTACGCTCCAAGCTAGTTAAAGATGATTTTCTGGATTTTTTGAATTTCTTGTCATGTGATCTCTTTCCTGATGAAGAACTTTTTCCAGATGATCCGTATGGATCGTTCCACATATATTTGTCGTTTCCATGTCTGCGAGCTTTCTTCATGGCATCTGAAACGTCGCATTTACCGGAAGAGTGTTTGCCGGAAGAGTGTTTGCCGGAAGAGTTCCAAGATGACTTGTGATCTTTCTTCCCAGAAGACTTTTTCTTACCATCGGATTTTTTACCATCAGATTTCTTGCCTGAAGACTTTTTACCATCAGATTTCTTGCCTGAAGACTTTTTACCGTCTGATTTCTTGCCGTCTGATTTCTTCCCTGAAGATTTTTTTCCAGATGACTTCTTATCAACCTTGCTGACACTCTTGATGTGATGGATTGTGATGAACAAGATTTTATCGCCTACTGTAAGTTCGATGTGATCTTTGTGAATTTCACTCAACACACCTTCGACGCTTTCTGGTCCACCTCGGTTAATTTTCACCTTGTGATGCTTCAACTTTTTAAGAAGCTCCTCTAATGTGCAATCATCGATGAAATGTTTTTTATGTGATCGTTTAGAAAGCTTTGCAGAATTGATCGAAACACTTTTCAAATGGCACAATTGGTAATAAACGACAACATCCTTATGCAGAAGAGCCAAATACTCATCTGTAGTACCTAATAGATGTCCATCACGTGATTCTGGTCCTCCAATGTTGACCTTGATGGATAATCCAACTAATGATTCAACTTTTTTACGCGAAATTGTCATACGTATATTTCCTCCTAAAATTTTGGTTTTGACCTCGCTTGTCCTTGCATTATATGTAATGGGATAATATACGGTATGGTTGTCCGTCTAATTATGAAAAAATGGTTGTTTGCTAGAGAAGAGTTCGCCTTATAAGGGAGGTAATTTGGGGATTCTGCCCTTTTCAGGAGAGGAAAGTAAGATAGTAGTCTATCAATTAGACGGATTTTGTTAGGCGGATATGTTGGCACAATATCTACCTAAAAACGATCTAAAGCCCTTCAAGTAAAGCAGATCGGGTCTGGGCATACGCGGTTAAGAATACATGTATCCCGTACATATGGCGTGCTTTACCACACACAAAAAACAGGCCTATCGAAGATCATTTCAATAGGCCTGCCTGGTTTATTCAACTATAGAACACTTTCACCCGGTTTTTCGTGCTCGAATGTCCGTATAGAGTATTTATTATTTTTAGACGTGCACGTTTTCCTCTTTTTGTAATAATTGTTCCGGATTCAGCGGTTTCAGTTCATCCAATACAAACAGACCGTCCTTTTGAACCAACTGGTCATCGAAATACAACTCCCCTCCCCCGAATTCCTTTCTCAATATCAACACCATGTCCCAATGGACCATCGAACGGTTTCCATTATCGGCAGATTCATAGGCTGAGCCAGGTGTAAAGTGGATGCTGCCATTAATTTTTTCATCAAAAAGGATATTGCCGACAGGGGCGTTGATCAACGGATTCAATCCGATCGCGAACTCCCCGATATAACGTGCACCTTCATCAGAATCCAGAATTTCATTCAGTTTTTCCGTATTATCTGAGGATGCATCGACAATTTTCCCATCTTTCAAAGTTAACGATACGTTATTGAAAGTGACTCCCTTGTACGGGCATGGTGTGTTGTAAGTGATCGTTCCATTGACACTGGTCTTCACGGGTGCCGTAAAAATTTCCCCATCTGGGATGTTCCGCTTCCCATGGCTTGCAACAATTGGGATATCCTTGATTGAAAAAGTAATATCTGTATTAGGAGCCACGATCCGCACTTTTCCTGTACGCCCCATCAGATCTTGAAGCGCTTTTTGCCTGTCAGCCAACAGTTCATAATCGATTCCACACACTTCAAACACATAATCTTCAAAGCGTTCTGTGCCCATCTTTGCTTTTTGTGCAGCAGCAGAAGTAGGATAATCGAGCAGTACCCAATTACGCTGATTCGTCAAAACATCGTAGACAGGCTTCATCACCTTCCCGTTAAGCTGCATGTTATCCGTCGGGACTTCCGACAGTTCTGCATCATTATCCACTGCACGTATATGTATAAATGCGTCGATATCTTCAATTTTCTTCTCCAGCCAGCCTTTTGAAATTTGGATAGAGGATTCAGTTGATGATTTTGCAATTTCCACATTCAATTCATCATCCTGTAACTCGATAAATGGCTTGCCTCCAACCTTGTATACCTCACGGATAATTTCCTTCATCAATGGTTTAGCGACAATACTTCCGGTGATTAATACCACTTGATCCTTTTTCAATTCAAGTGAATGGTTGACCACAGTATTGGCTAATCGAACGAGTCTTTCATCTCTCATTCCTTCAACTCCTTCCTTTTTTCAACTACTCATTTCGATAATTGGAGGTTGATTCCTTCTTTACCCTTCACTTTTCCTCATTGAACCTCCACAATGGTATCAAAAGCCCCTGCTTTAATTTTTTTTGGTGTCTCTAAATGATAGAAATAAAGGTCCTTATAATCAGCGTAAAATTTCGTTTCCGAAAAATATCGACCAAGGCCAAGTATGGAAACCGGTTTGCCCTCTATAAAGGCTGTTTTTCCTTCTGGGATCTCGACTGTTCCGTACTTAAGCTTATCATTCATAAAATGATCACTGCCTTTTCTGGTATGTGCATAAAGGTTCATGCCTGAGTCGACCGACGTATTGTACCTACCCCACAAGTCTTTTGACTCTAGCACCAGGATTTGATTCGGTTCATTGTAAATAGCTAGATAATAGTTTGAATCTGGAACCTCGACAAGTTCAAAGGAATCATTAGAACGTTCATATTCACTTTCGATTATGGTTTTAGAAACCGCCGCCTCAACCGTCGGCTCCGTCATCTGGAAAAACGTATAGATTCCTATCCCAAAAAATAGAACAACAAGTACAACTAATTTCAATTTCATAGTGTCCCCTAACTTATCTCTCGTCCGTATTTAAATAAGGATCAAACGCTTTTTCCATCTCTTACATCAATTTTGCCATATAAAATTCATCAACATATTTTCCATTGATGAGCATCGAATCGCGCTTCGTTCCTTCGACCTCAAACCCCATTTTTTTATACAATGCGATCCCTGCTTCGTTATGGGCCATGACGGTCAGCTCCAGTCGGTGGATGCCAGTGTATTTCGCCCAGTTGTCGAGCTTCTCGAAAAGCTTCGCTCCAAAACCTTGGCCAGCTGCCTCTTGGAGGATACCGATAACAAGATACACTCTATGCTGGATCCGTCTCGGTTTGTTTCCGAAAGCACCGAGGAAACCGACAAGCCGACTTTCGTTTTCGAGGACCCAGACAGCAGTTCGCGGATCCTCGATATATTGTTTGACACTCTTTTTCCGGTATTCTAAATCCATGTCCCGCTCACCAGGTTCGTACATCATGAACTCCGTTTCGTTATCCAGTTGTTGCTGCAGATTCAAAAAGGCTTCCGCATCTGGCTCTTCTATTAATCTTATCTTCATCGCCATTCTCCTCTTCTAGTTCTTTTGGAAAAGGGCAGTCCAAAGAAACGGTGCCCCGAATGAATCAGCCGGCTGTTCGATCTCCTTCATTTTACGGAATTCAATCACGTCGAAGTCACGGAACACCTCTTTTAACTTTTCCTCTGTATATCCGAGACCGCCTTTCATGCTTTGTTGACGGTACACTTCCCAATCTGAAATCTCTGCACCCATATCTCCTGCAGAAAAACAAGTGATCGCGAATTTACCGCCAGGCTTCAGTGCTTTTTGGATAAGCTGAAGAAAACTGATTCGGCGGTGCGGCGGGATATGATGGAAGCATCCGGAATCATAAACGATATCATATGTACCCGCTTCAGCCGTAAGATCATAGAGACTCCCTTTTATAAAATGAATGTCTGCCTGTTTTTCCTTTGCCCGCTCCTTTGCCCACTGGAGAGCTGTTTCGGAAAGATCGATCGCTTCGACCTGACATCCCTTATCTGCAAAATAGATTGCATTCCGTCCCGGCCCGCACCCCAGTTCAAGAACTCGCCCAGCTTTGAGGAGGTCCTTATCAAAATACTCAACCAAATTTCGTCAGGAACATTCACAAAGAATGGAACCCCCTTCTCCCTGTCTTCGTAGAAGGAATCCCAGAATTGTGCTTCATCTCTGAGCATCGAATCAAGCATTCTCATAACATCTTCAGCCGTATGGATCGTTTCTCTTAACATTAGTTGGTCACCCCACTCTCTACTTTTGAACCACCCTCTATAATTCTATAAAAACGTCCCTAATCCTTGCGAAAGTTGATTTTCAGGGAATCATTTTTGTAGTGGCAATATTTACGTAATTGCACCAAAATCATGATAATTGCACCACTCGATATTACTGGAAAAGAGCGGTCGGGTACCTTTCTTATTTCAAAACTTTGCTCGTATCGAACACCTACCGTAGAGCCCCTATTGTCCAGGGGATTCTCCTCCTCAACTTTTTTTAGCAAGGCTCTGTTAAAGTTTATTGTTGAAATATGCAAAATTCACTCCCTTTCCGCGGGCGATCCACAAGCCCCCTCGCTCACTTGCACAGGATGTGCTGGCTTCGACGTTCACCACAAGACGTGGTGGTTGTTAGTCGAAGATCCTTAAATCGCTGCGGGGTCTCGATTGGCTCGCTTTCCCGTTGTCGCGAATTTCGCTTTAGAAAATTTCCTATAAAAATCAACATTATTATTTAACAAAACCTTTAGCAAAAATTAAAAGATTTGAAGTTGATCTTAAAGAGGTAATATCTGTTAGTTGTTGAAAACTATACTATAGAAAAATAGAAAAAATGGGGGACTGTATGAAAACGATCCTATGGTTCGGCGTTACCTTCCTGCTTCTTTTAGGGGTTGTGCTGTATTTCTTTCATGATGAGACAGATTTCCTTCAGACTTTTAGTTCAAACCCTAAATTAGAAGATGTTAATACGGTTTATAAGGTGGATGTAGAAGTATATCCAGACAAGAAAACAGCAAAAGCGTACATGAAAATATTTACGAAGAACGATACAGGAAGGAAGCAAGATAAGATTTATTTCCAGGTGCTTGCGAATAAATTCAGTGATCTCGACAAACTTACAAGTGAAGCCTGGCGGGATTTCTTGGGACCACATCCCGAACCAGGCGGGTTAGGCTTTACAAAGATCACTGTAGATGGAGCTGTTACTGATTTCAAGGTTAACGATACAATGCTGGAAATTCCGATAGACAATTGGGAAGAAAATGAAACGATCGAATTGACGATGGAATTTGATATTAACGTACCCTTTAATGAGGGAACCTTTTCTTATACGGAAGACAACATCTTTTTTGCGAATTGGCTGCCGACAAGAACCGTCTACGAAAAGGACGGTTGGTATATGAATGAATTCCAACCGATCGGGGACCCAGGCTACAATGAGCCTGCTGATTATTTTGTCAGTGTCACTGTTCCAAAAGAATATCACATTGCCACGACAGGTATTGAAAAATCAGCTCCGATCGAATACGAAACGAAAAAGACATATAAATTCGAAGCTGAAAAGGTCAGGGAGTTTGCAATGTGTGTAATGGATCCTAAGTATAAGATCAAAAGCGAAAATGTTGATGGGATCATGATCCGAAGTTGGTACACGCCTGAATCTGAGGAAAGCTTTGAAATCTATCATTCAGCTGCTAAAAAAGCTTTTGAACACTTCAATCAGGCATTCGGGGAAAATCCTTATGATGAATTTGATATCGTACCAGGTCCGAAGACGTTCACTGGTATGGAATATCCCGGTATGACTGTCGTTAACAGCAATCATTACAATTCTGGGGAAAGTTATTTCATCTCGACCATCGTACATGAAATCGCTCATCAATGGTGGTATGCGGTCGTTGGGAACCATCCAATCGAGGAGCCTTGGCTTGATGAAAGCTTGACGAACTACTCGACCCTGCAGTTTTTAAAAGAACATTATCCTGAATTGGCTTCTTACCATGCTGGACGGTATCAGGAAATAACAGAGCAACTGCCCGAACTTTCCAAAAGTGGCCAATCGATTTCTACACCGACATCTGGATTTCCAAATGATGAACTTTATGCAGCGCTCATTTACGGAGTCGGTCCGCAAATATTCAACAAATTGGAAGAGGAAATCGGTGTCAAAAAAATGAATGAAGCCCTCGCCCATTATTATGAGAACAATCAATTCGCATTTGCAACAAAAGATGATTTGCTTGATTCCTTCCGAAAAGTTGTCGGCCCAGAAACGGAAACCTACTTTAATCAATGGCTCAATAACCAGCCTGTCGAGTATAAGGAAAACGGAAATTAACGATATAATTTGAGTTTGCACCGTTAAATTTTGAATTTGCACCGATAAAAATCAGAATTGCACCGATAAAATTCAAATCTGCTACGATATATCCCCAAAAAGAAGGAGGACAGTTTTGTGATATGCTCCCTTCATAGTTAGACAGAAAAAAGAGAGCACATTACTCTGTCTATTATGGAGGGGTTTTATTATGCAGGAATATTGACGGGATGGTATGAGGAAACAGAGATCCATCATTTCCATCCCTCGTTATAAAGTAGCCTACAAGAAATCAGGATCTGATAACAAATTGATCGAATTGATTAAAATTCGTTCCTCCAAAATTAATGGTTACATTCATTCTTAATTATTGATAATTATTGGTTTTCTTTTCTTTCTATTATTTTTTCGGTTATTTCTTTTCTGTCTGTTACTTTAAATATACTTACGACAGGTGCTTCTGGAACCTTGAATTTTGAGTGAGAGTGAGACAGTTCAAAGATAAGGGTACCGATTTCCTGATGACCATCATTTTCAATGACGATCCAAAACACTCGGTGTTCATATGGCTTCCATTTAGTTTTTTCGATGGAATTTCTAAAATTCAAACACCCTGCAATAATAAAGTCATCCTCTTTTGTTTTTTCTGCCGATCTGAATCCTGCCATTTCAACCTCTTTCCAAAAAGGTGGTAAAAGGTGATCTAAATACATCCCATATGTTGCGTCTTCATACTCTGGGAATAATGCTTCGAACTTCTCTTTGTGGTTATTTAAAACTTCTTCCCAATTCTCATCAATATACCTAGAAAATGCTTTGCCTATTTCATCAATGGTTATGTTTGGCTTAATCATGTGTTCTTTCAAGATTAATTCCTCCCAATAATTATTTACGTTATCATCGTACAACATTAAAGCCAATTGAAAGGTTATAATTAATAAATAGTTATAATGATAGCAATTATAATAAAAACCTTTTATGAGTTGTAATGTTAAGGAGAACCATAAATGAAACCATTGAGGCCAATAGATATCGCCAGGAAGCTAAATATAAGTACCAGCACATTACGTAGCTATGAAGATAGAGGATTGGTTCCACCTGTTAAGAGGTTGGACCAGCGGTATAGAGCTTACTCTCAAATACATGTGGCATATTTTGAATGTATCGTTAATATGGCTCCTAGTTTTGGTATGGACATAACATCTTCTGTATTAAAAATGTTTCGACGAAACAACCCTCACCATGCTCTTTGGGTGATTAATCAGGAACAAACAAAAAACGGTGTGGAAAAAGAATTGGCTGACCATATTAGCTCAAACATCTCTAAAATTTATGAATATAAAGTGTATATTAAAAAGCCAGAAACGGTTGGTAATGTAGCTAAGATAATCGGTCTGTCTCCCTCCACCATTCGTTACTGGGAAGATGAAGGATATATCCAATCTTTCAGACAAGAAAATAGCAATTATCGATTATATGATTCTTTTCAATTCATCAAAATATTTCTAATGAAATTAAGTCAATCATTGATTTATTCGGAAGACGTAGTCGCTCTTAAACAGTCCATAAAGGAAATAAAAGATGGTGATATAGAAGCTACAAAAATGATTTTAAATAAAATATATGTACAGTTTAATATACGAAATAAAGAACAATTACGTGGTCTCTATTATCTTTATCAATTATGGGAAATGTTGGGCTTTGACGAATAGCAATTAAATACAAGAGATTTTATGATTTGTCTTGTAGATACTCCATCATATTGAAAAATATCAGCATTTGGGTCTAATATCCTCTTCAGCCCCAATTGTTCCTTCTGATATTTCCCTTCATTTGAGCAGCCTGTAACTATTATTTGGAGTATTAAAGTTAGTCCACTTAAAAAGCCCATTAGAAAATTCACCTAACTTCCCCTGCTTAAACGTTTTCTGCCAGGAGTTGCTCACAGCAAACGCTCCCTTATGAGGTGAATTTTCAATTACAGCTTTTTAATTTTCTGACAAAACTTCGAAACCCTTAACATAAACTGCATTTCCAGCTATTTTAACATCAAGGGATACTCCATTCTTGGAGATCTGAACCATAACCCTACCATCTTTTCCAATTTCATGACCTTGTTCAACTATAAGGTTTAGAAATTCTTTAAAATTGCTATTTATATATTTCGCATAATAGGCACCCATTACCCCCGAAGCAGTTCCTGTTACTGCGTCCTCAATAGTACCTGAAAACGGTGAAGAGAAGTGACGAGCATGCATGTCAGCAATAGAATCATAGGTTTCTAAACAGAATGGATGAACAGATGCTTTTGGCATTTCCTTTAAAATCCCAAGAAACTCTTTATTATTAGGTTTCATTTTTTTAAAAGAATCTAATTTTTTTATTGGTACTAATAAGGTCCAAGTACCAGTACTTCCATATAATACTGGTATGTTCCCATCAATATCAGATTCTTTAATTCCTATCGATTTAGCTAAACTTCCTTTTGACCCTTTGAATTCTTCAAATTTTGGTGAAGCCTGTTGCATCGTTATTAATAGATCACTTTCAGTCGTTGAAGAAGTCCTTATAGGTAAAATCCCTGCTTTTGTTTCTATTGTAAAAGTTGTTTTATCATCCAATAACCCGTTAGTTTTTAACGCATAAACGGTTGCCAATGTTGCATGACCACATAAGTTCATTTCGTGACCTGGGGTAAAAAAACGTATTTTAAAATCTGATACTTCCGATTTAACTGGAAAAGCAGTCTCATTAAAACCTACTTTGAAAGCAATCTCTTGCATTTCTATATCTGTCAATTCATCCCCGTTTAAAACTACTCCAGCGGGATTCCCTTTATTAGATTCTTTACTAAATACATCATAATGGGACACCATTATTGACTTCACAACCCATTCCCCCATTGTTCTATTTGGAAACTCTTTATTATCTTACATTCATTTCTTCTTTCTTGTTTAGCGAACCTATTCCATTCTTAAAGAGAAATATCTTAAATAATACCCCACTTTTTTAAGATTATCTTGAAATCAAGTCTTCCACAATCCAGCCTCTATACTGGAACAACACCACGGAAAGTATCATCTATATTTTAACATGTTTTTCTAGCAGCCCTTGTTATTCGCATACTAGAGTATATGGCAAATCCCATAGTATTCCTGTATATATTTCTTAGTCCGTGAATGGTTTGTGAATTCGACGATTGCGGAAATCTTTGCACAAGAAAAAACACAGGTAGATTTCACTTTATGAAATCACCTGCGTTTTACTTCGTGTATTTATTGTCTGTACTCTAAAATAAAACCCGTTAACTATCTTATCATCATTCTTTATTCAATCTTCATTTCACTTCTTGCGGTACAGACAATCCAAGTCCTTTGGCGACCCTTTCACCATATTCCGGATCTGCTTTATAGAAGTGCTGGATTTGTCTGAGTTTGATGTCATCTGATTCAACACCTGACATCGCACCGACGATATTTTTAACGAGTCGTTCGCGCTCGCCCTTATCCATCAAGCGGTAGAGATCTCCTGCCTGTGTGTAGTGGTCGTCATGGTCATATGGGACACTTTCAGCCACGCCGGATACTGGGTATGCTGCTTGCTTGTTTTCAGGAGATTCACTCGGACTGCCATGGCTATTCGGCTCGTAATACACAGAACCCCCGCCATTATCATCGAATCGCATTTGTCCATCACGTTGATAGTTTTTCACTTCGTTTCGTGGTCTGTTGATCGGAAGCGCATTATGATTGGCGCCAACTCTGTAACGGTGGGCATCAGAGTATGCGAACAGTCGACCTTGGAGCATTTTATCAGGGGAAACATCGATACCTGGTACAAGTGTGCCTGGTGAGAAGGTCGCTTGCTCCACCTCTGCAAAATAGTTCTCAGGATTTTTGTTCAGGACCATCTTTCCGACTTCGATCAATGGATAATCTTTTTGTGACCAGACCTTCGTAACATCGAAAGGATCCCAACGATAAGTGTCTGCATCTTCAAGCGGCATGATCTGTACATAGAGCTTCCATTCTGGATAATCTCCATTTTCAATCGCATTGAAAAGATCCTCTGTATGGTAATCAGGATTTTCCCCGGCAATCTTCGTACCGACTTCTTCTGTCAGGTTCTTGATGCCTTGCTGTGTCTTGAAGTGGTATTTCACCCAGACAGCGTCACCATCTGCATTGACCCATTTGAATGTGTGGCTTCCGAATCCGTGCATATGACGGTAGGTTGCCGGAATGCCACGGTCGGACATCAGGATCGTGACCTGATGCAAGGATTCCGGAGACAATGACCAGAAATCCCAAACCGCATTCGGATTCTTCAAGTGCGTCTTCGGATGACGCTTTTGTGTATGGATGAAGTCTGGGAACTTGATCGCATCACGTATGAAAAAGACCGGTGTATTGTTTCCCACGAGATCATAGTTTCCTTGTTCTGTATAAAATTTGACTGCGAAACCACGAGGATCACGTACTGAATCTGCAGAACCATTCTCACCGGCAACGGTAGAAAAACGTACGAATAGAGGAGTCTTCTTGCCTACCTCTGATAAGAAATCCGCTTTGGTGTATTTACTCACGTCATTCGTTACCTCTAAGTATCCATGTGCACCTGCACCTTTTGCGTGTACGACACGTTCCGGGACACGTTCACGATTAAAGTGAGCTAATTTTTCAAGGAGGTGTACATCCTGGATCAGCGTCGGCCCACGGGAACCAGCGGTGATCGAGTTCTGGTTGTCCCCTACCGGAGCACCCCAGCTTGTCGTCATATGATTCTTGTTCTTACCCATTCTTTCATCACCTCATCTATTAATAGTGTACAAACCAATAATACCACTTATCAAATAAAAATCAATATCTTTTTAAAATCATTATAATGTGATATCTGGTATAAAAAATGAGATTGATTTGACCATCAACCTCGTAGACTTGTCTGAATGATATATATGCAGTTTAAAATTGGAACATGCCTCTTGTATCCGGTGCCTTACGATTGAGCCGTCGTTTTTAACGAGCCATGAAGTATAAATTCAACAAGATCCGGCACTCGTTTCTGGAAGTAATGGTAGTCATGCTCTCCCCCATCAATGATTTTGAAGATGAAATTCGGGACCGTATCTTGAAGGATGCTTTTAATCCTCAGATTCGACTTCAAAAACTCAGCGTTGATTTTTTCATCATTCGTTTCATATGTGCCGCAATCAAGATATATCCCCTTATTTGCAGAAAAATCCGTGGTTTTCAACAATGCTTCTATTTCATCCTGGTTGCGCCAAAATCCTGTTGAAAGACCCGCTGCCTTTGAAAAGATGGAGGGATAACGGCAGGCTGCATACGTTGAAATGAGTCCGCCTAAGGATATACCAGCCATTGTAGTTTGATCAACCTGCGTTCGGTATTTTTTATCAATGGATGGTTTAAGCTCTTCGACAATGAAGCTAACATATTCTTTTCCTTTCCCGCCTATGTCTCTTTCGTCACCAAAATAAGTTCTGCAATATTCTCCGTTTTTCCAAGGGCAATATTGGTCGGCCCGATCTTCAAACGTGTCCGGGGCATCGATCCCTACCACGATGAGATCAATACTGTTTTCGTCGAGGTAGTGTTCAAGTTCCAATGATTTACCGCCGACAGCATCTTCGTCCCGAAACACATTTTTCCCGTCATGCATATAAACAACTGGATATTGTTGATTAGATTGTTCATACGATTTAGGCAAGTAAACCCTGATTACCCTTTCTTGATTAAAAGGAGCTATTTTTAGAGAATAGTTTTCAAGCATCTATTATCACACCTTTATAGTTGGTCATCACCAAAGTGGTTCTTCAGTGTTGGTTATTTCGATAAAAAATGGGAGTAGAAAGATTAAAATGGCAAAAACACAAACCTCAGATAGATAGAGTAACCCTGGAGAAATGTTGATAACTGTAACATCGATTATCGCCATCAAGGACATTAAAATGAAGGGGATAAGAATTACATACCCGATCATTTTCTTACGGGTTTTTGCTGATATGTATTGACTCTCTCCACAAGACGGACAAGTCATCCTATGATTAAAACGGAATTGTCTTATAAAAGTTTGTTTCCATGTCCATTCACGTTGGCACACCTGACATGTCGGCATAAACTTCCCCCTCTGCCTATATTTCTACGGACGACCTTTCAATACCTTCCATATAAAATAATTTATTTTTGCATAGCAGTACTTATGAACTGTTCGACGTTATCATAACCCCCACTAGCGTAATTATCGATAAGATAGCGCAAATTCACTGGAATGCAACGTGAAAACAAAAAATCGGTCTGATCATTACTCGACCTCTGAAAAGGCTTCTGGATATCGGACTGTCCCCTCGATTCCCTCAAGTATACCTGGTACCAGCTCATGGATCATGAAAACTTCATCCGATACCTCGAATGGCAGTCGGATCCCTTTCGTGCTTGCCCTGACAAAACCGAACCTGGGATAAAATTCCGGATGTCCGAGAACAACTACGGAACGATAATCTGCAGCTTTACAACGCTCAAGCCCTTCCCGTACGAGTGATGATCCCACACCTTTGTTTTGCCATTCTGGTTTAACTGCCATAGGAGCAAGTGCTAAAACCGATTCGTTTCCATCGGTTGTTTCAATAGAGATCAGGCTGAACAAGATATGCCCGATCACATCTCCATCATTGGTTTCCGCTACCAGGGACAGATCTGGAATGAACGAATCGGATTTCCGGATCGCTTCGACCAGCATCGCTTCATTTTCCTGTCCGAAAGCCTGGTCATTCACTTCTTTAATCTTTTGGATGTCTTCAACTACTTCTCCCCTGATTTTGTACAACCCGAACTCCCCCTTATGGTCTTATTGTTGAAGTGCTTTGATATCCTGGATCACTTTCTGGTCGTCCTCATCTGAACGGTTTGTACCGCTATATCGGGTTACAACTGTGCCGCTTTGGTCAACAAGGTAAAAGGAGGTACCATGTGATACTTGATCTGAAGCTGCTGTTTTTTGAACTGCCGCTTTAAAGCTTTCTTCGGCGAACGCTTCGATATCTCCTTGTTCATAACCTGTAAGGAAATGCCAATTGGAAAAATCGGCATAATGTTTTTTACCGAATTGCTTCAACTTTTCTGGACTATCGACCTCAGGGTCCACACTGAAGGAAACGATCTCTACGTCTTCAAGTCCTGCTTCTTTAATATTCTTTTGAAGACTGGCCATACTATTCGTCATCGGTGGGCAAACTGTTTTGCAGCTCGTGAAGATGAAATCAGCAATCCACATTTTACCTTTCAAATCTTCCAAACTGACAGTTTTACCGTCCTGATCCGTATAGTTGAATGATTGGACCTCGAAATTGAAATCATCCGGCTTTTTCAGCTTTTCTTCTCCGCAAGCCGTTAAAATAATGATGGAAATAATTGCAATCACAGAACCTATTCTTTTCATGAAAGTCACCCTCCTAATTATTTACAATCACTTTTTTAGTCGGCATCGTATGCATGTCCCGTGCGGTTACGTGCGACTGGACGACATACTCACCCTCCTCTTCAAAGGCGTATTCAACCGAATATACGCCCTTTCCCTCATTCTTCGCTTCTAACATGATACTTTCTTTTTTAGAACCGTCTTTCCATATTTCAAACTCGACTTCATCTGCATCATTTACTTGTTCATTACCTTGCGTAACGATTGCCTCAAAATGACCTGTTTCATTTTTCCGGAGATGATCTGACCCTTGCAAGTCGACTTCCAAAGGTTTAACTGAAACCTCTTTTACATCATGTTCCTGATGATCCCCCAGATTCCCACACGCTGTCACCGTAGTAATAAAAACCACAGTAAAAATCCACCATTTCACTTTATACATGAGTTCTATCCCTTCCCTTGCTTCGCGTTTACGTTCATATACATTGTTAACGACTCTACTTCCATTCTAAACCCAACACCTGGATACTTGTGTGAACATTTCTTAAAACACAGAATCCTTCATCATAGTTGGTTGGGAAAGATTCATGTCCATATGTGTTTTTCCTCTAAACCTTTCATGGTAGCATTGTTAATAGAATATTTATGGAGGTTTCCCATATGAAAACAGTTGGACGGAACGATCTTTGCCCATGCGGCAGCGGTAAAAAATACAAGAAGTGTTGTCTCGACAAGAATGATAATGTCATTGACTTCCTTTTTGAAAAGAAGCAGCGTGAATTTTATGCACTACATAACAAATTGATAGAGTATGCGATCAACTATTATAATGATGCCATCCAAAGTACTATTTTGGATCGGCTTGATTTCCAGGAGTTCACGGAAGAACATTTTCAATATGTACTCGAAGCCTCCTATTGCTGGAGTACATTCCACCTACCCGTTACAAAAAAAAAATCGCCTGCAGAGCTTTTCCTTGAAAACACTAGACTTTCAAAGGAAGAACAGGAGTCTGTCGAAGACTGGCTCCAATGTAAACCATCTGTCTACCTAGTAGAGAATCATGCTGATAATATATGTACCTTAGTAGATCCGATGAAACCGGAAGAAAGGTTAAGTGTTGAATTAGAAAACATCCCGAATGGTCCTCCGATGGATGGATTCTACCTTATTGGGTCATTACTTCCATTTAAAGAGAGATTCTATGTGAACGGTCCGCCGATCTTCGTTCCATCCTATGTAGTAAAAGATGTTACAGAAAAGATAGGTAGCATTGATCAACAGTCACCGCCGCAAATAAACCTGAAAAAATACTACCCTGAAATCATTCAGGAAGCGTTCAGGTTAATGTATGCATTAGAAGAATCGGAACAATTCCTTATAGATGATACTGAGCTGTCTTTAACAGAAAAAGAGGTTTGGAGTTGCTTTGAGGAAAACACGAAAGGGATATTTACCGAGGCAGGAATGAGCGTCTTTTACGAGCTTTGGGTTGATTATTGCTACCATATGTTTCCGCAAATTACAAAGGTCGAATCCTATGCAGCAGGACTGGAATACGTCGCCCATACGTACTTTGAAGAACGACGTGTCACACAAAAGGAAATCGCTGATAAATATGGTGTTGCTCCACCTACGGTTTCAACCCGAAGTCGTTCATTTTTAGAGTTCATGGAGGAGATTAAGCCTGAACTTGAAAGAAATCCTTCAGTCCCGGAAGACCTAAATGAAGTGTTGGATTTGGAGGAACAGGGAGATTTCTTTTTCGATCTCATGATGAAGGAACAAGAGAAGCTAGGCACCGATTTCATCAATGAAAACAGAGGGCATTTGTGGATGAATCTTGAAGCTAGACCGTATATGACGGCTAAATTCAATTATGCAGAATGCGAACTGGAGTTGGGGGAAAGGGATTTCGCACTCGATTTGCTAAGGGAACTTCTCGAGGAAAATCCAATGGATAATCAAGGTGTCCGGTACGTGCTTCTACCTAATCTGATTAAAGACGGATTATTCGATGAGGCACGGCGGTTGATCAAGGAATATGATGATAATACCGCCAACATCACCTTCAACAAAGCGCTATTGGAATACAAGGAAACCAGGAATTTTGAGAAGACATTGGAATTATTGAAAGATGCACATTCAGCCAATCCCCATGTAAAAAACTATATGCTGAATCAGAAAAGTTTACCCTCCACGCCGCCTGACTTTATTGGGATTGGAGACGAAAACGAAGCAATCGATTACGTGATCAATCATTTTGAAATCTGGATGGAGGAAGAACCCCTGGTCGCTTTGCTTGCTCAAATCGAATAGAAACACCGTATGGAAAAAGCAATAAAGGAGGACGTAATTTGTCATACCTTTATTGCTTTTTGCAATTAAACTTCAACCTTTTTCCGAGCTTTCCTCTTCCCCCAGGGTTTAAAGACAGATAGGAAAAACATTGTAAGTAGGAAAATGATCTGCATGATGATCCCTACAAAAAGAGAAGTTTGGTTGATTATAAATTCTTGATTAAAAGTCGCATCAGATTCGACCATTGTCAATCCGTTCAATGACCATATATAAATTCCAACCATACCAATCCCGATACAAAAGATGGTCAACACTTCTTTTGCAATGATCCAATAATAGCGAAGGAATCCCCATTGGGTTAAGGCCGATAAAAAAATTCCAGTAACAACTGTACCAATCGTGGACGCCCTGATCGATGTCTTACTTAATAAATTCATCGTCTTATAGGAAGCCATCAATACCTGCTGATTATTTGAAGCTGCGGCTGCAATGCTTAGAATCAAAAAAACCACAGTCGAACCTAACATGATACCTGAAAATAGCAGATGGAACGTGAGTAAGATCCTTTTTGTCTTCAAATCTATTTTCTTCACGATGATCTAACCTCCCTAAGCTATCGTGGAGAATACAAAAACTAATACAAAGAAACAAACGAGAGAATAGGTAATGATGATCACTTTCTTAAATTGCCTCTCTGTATTCAAAACTATGACCACTTTACAACTGAACAGAGTCAACAGAATCAACCATAATAGACCCATAAAATCCACTTCGCCAAGTCTATTTAGCAGTTAACCAAGGATAAGAGTTCTTGACCAAATGTATTCCTCCCCAGAATAATATGAGAGCAAAAACCGGATGCAGAGCGATTATGTTTCCCATACCCGAGAATACATGGATGGTCATATATTGAAGCAAAATCAATAGATACATTCCCAGGGATATCCATCTCAGTTTCCCGTTAATTTTTGCGATAAATGACAGCAGGAACATTCCAAGTGGGATGAATTCAAAATAACTGACAAAATCGGCGTGGATTTTCCAATTGCCCGTGTTTGAAAATAATGCAGAGCCAGCAATAAAGACTTGAAGCACGATACAAATCACCAAAACAATAGCTGATAAAGCATAAATGAATCTGACAGTCCGGCGAACCATTGGTGGAATCTTTAAAGAACCCATTACAACCCATCCTTTCAAAAATGATTTCTTTTAAAAGGATAAGGTACATTCCTAAAAATCTTCTAAACCATTTATTAAATAAACCTTAAGAATGGGCTTTATCCACTCTACATTGTTGATTTCTTTGAATCACTCCCTTACCGCGGGCAATCCGCCTCTTTGCTACTTGTACCGGGCGCCTGGCTCGCTTTTCCCGCAGGAATGTCGTGAATTTCGGTTTTAAAAAATCGCTATTGAAAAATCAACATCACGATTTAACAGCGGCTTAGTATATAAAAAACCACAAGCAGCAAGAGTGCTTGTGGCATAACCGAAGTTTTCTTTATGCTTTGAAGCGGTATCCTGCTCCCCAAACCGTTTCGATGTATTGAGGGGTGGAAGGATCGGCTTCAATTTTTTCACGTAATTTCCGTATGTGGACGGTTACTGTCGTGATGTCCCCTATTGAGTCCAATCCCCAAATCCGATCAAATAGATGGTCTTTACTAAATACATGATCCGGATGACTGGCTAAAAATAATAGCAAATCAAACTCTTTTGTAGTAAGGGAAATTTCTTTTTCGTTCATCCATACACGACGAGTATTTTTCTCAATCGTAAGGCCACGGAGCCGGAGTTCCTCCTTATTCCGATCTCTTCCTAAAAACCGTTCATACCTTGCAAGGTGCGCTTTAACCCTTGCAACCAGTTCACCGGGACTGAATGGTTTCACAATAAAATCGTCTGCTCCTAAACCGAGACCACGAATTTTATCAATATCCTCCTTCTTTGCGGTTACAAGCAGTATAGGAATATCCTTGGATGCCCTTATCTTTTTACAGAGTTCGAATCCATCTTTACCGGGCAGCATGATGTCAAGAATAATAAGGGAGTACTCCTCGTTGATGGCTTTTGTCAGCCCCTGATCACCGGTTGTTTCAATATCTGCCATAAAACCGTTAATTTCCAAATAGTCACGTTCAAGTTCTGCAATACTCACATCATCCTCGATAATCAACAGTCTATTCATTTTTTGCCTCCTTTCCCTTCACTTTTGGTAAGGTAAAATGGATACCTGTGCCTTCTCCAATTTTACTTTCAGCCCATACTTCCCCTTTATGATCTTCGATGATCCGCTTAACAATCGCGAGCCCTAGACCACTTCCGCCAGAACTCGTATTCCTGGATGGCTCTGCTCGATAAAAACGATCGAAAATGTAAGGTAGCGCATTGTCCGGGATACCAGAACCGTTATCAACAATCTGTACCATAACCTGATTTTGTTCCTCATTCAGGCGGATCGTGATGCACTTGTCGGGTTTATCCATATACTTCAAACTATTATTGATGATGTTCGCAACCACCCGCTTTATTTTTTCCCGATCTGCCAGAACATGATAGGTTCGGTCATTGTCTGCTTGGAAAGAGAGTTCTACACCATCCTGTTCCAGATCAAAGGCGAGCTCTTCCTTCAAGTCCAACAAAAACAAGCGGATATCCAATTCTTCGAAATCATAAGGCAACCGGTTCAAATCCAGTTTGGAATAATACGATAGTTCGTCAATCAAATAGTCCATATCATTTGCTTTTGTATAAATCGTTTTTAGATAACGATTCATTTTTTCAGGTGTATTGGCTACACCTTCCTGAATTCCTTCTATATACCCTTTTATCGATGTAATCGGTGTTTTGAGATCATGAGAGATATTGGCTACCAGTTCTTTTCGATTTTCTTCATATTTCAATTGTACACGAATCGACTCTTTCAACTTTTTCCGCATATGATCGAATGTTCTAGAAAGCTCTCCCAATTCATCTTTTTTCTTGTTGACAATTTCAAAATCAAGGGCCCCTTCACTTATCCGATTAGAGGCTTTAATCAATTCATTGACCGGTTTGATTATGCTTCTTGACACCAAATAAGTGAGTAACCCGTTTGTTCCGATCAAAATCAGAAGAAGAATTCCGAACAACAACGGGAAAAACCCTCTGCCGAAGTTTCCTCCAGGATCCTGGAGAAGGAAAATCGTTCCCTCTGTACCGTTATCGAAGTAAAAGTCATATGACCTAAGACGATAATGTTCGCCGTCAATCCATTGAACTGGGCGTTGGAAGCTGTCATTACCGAAAGCAGGCAGGTCATTGACAGAGAGGTTTCCTAGCTCAGAAGAACGAAATAGGATTTTATTCTCCTTTCTTACGATCAAGGAAGAATGGTGTTTTGCCAGGTCCTCCTTAAATTTAATGAGTTGTTGTTGATCCTCCAACTGATCGGGAGATAGGGAAGCCAGTTTCTTCAGCTCATTAAATTCAAGATCGATTGTAGCCGTGTCAGTGCTCTCTTCATCATTCATCACAGACCAAAAATCGTTAAAGCCCCCAAATAAAAGCGAAATAACTAAAAAAACAGCTAAAATAAATAAAATGACAGGGATGACGACCATTGCTATATTCGACAATATCAGTTTTCTTCGTATCGACATGTATTCACCATCCTTCCTTCCATTCTGAACCAATCATATCCTAACCAACTGAAGGTTGCATCATACAGAAACACCGCTTCATCAGCGGTGTTCCAAACAAATCACTTCAAGTTTTCTTTGATTTTTTTAAACTCGCTTTCGTCAATTTCACCATTGACATACCTTTTCTCAAGCATTTCCATTGCGTTATAAGATCCTCTACGGTAGCATCCTCCATTTCTCCTTAACAAAATGAGGCTCGTAACGAAAATCCCAATGAAAATAAAAAGGATCGGAAAAATGAACCATGGAAAGAAACCAGCATGATGCATTTTAATCACTCCTGTGTGTAATATATTTTTACTATCACAGGATATCGAGCATTTCTTAACTCCACCTAGATTAAAGATTAATTTTTTCTTAACTTCATCACGTATCAAACGGCTTTCCTTCGATTGCATCCATATACCGCTTTGCGGACCGTTGAACCGCTTCGTTTGCCTTTGTCTTCACGATTTTATGGAAGGCACTATAGATACGGTCGAACCCTAACGGCCTTACCCGGTTCGCAATATCCTCTACTTTCCTGGCAGGCAGAGGGATCAGATTCGGATAGCTGTACATGAAGCTTACCCAGTTCTGATCAGCGACGACCTGGATAATGTCTCCCGTCAACAGGACACCTTTTCCTGCGTTACCCTCCTTCCAATGGAGAACGGCGCCACCACTGAAATGACCTCCCAGGCGATGAAGTGTAATCCCGGATTTTAACTGCAGTTCCTCTCCTGACCAGAAGTGTATCCGCTCACTCGGTTCCATGACCCATTGCCGATCATCTCCATGGATGTAAATCGGCGCGTCAAATGCATGAGCCCATTCAACCTGAGTGGAATAGTAATGTGGATGTGATAAAGCAATGGCATCGATTCCCCCTAGTTTTCCGATGGCTTTGATGGTCTTTTGATCAAGGTAGGTTATACAATCCCAAAGAACATTGAAACCATCCTCTCTTACAAGGTAAGCCGTCTGTCCGATTCCAAAGCCCGGGGTAGTCTTAATACTGTACAAATTCTCTTCTTCTTGTTCAATTTCATTTTTGTAACCTCTGCTCTCGATCATTGTGTAAAGCGTGGTCCAGTCCTGTCCTTTCGGATTCACATATTGCCGCTCTTCACGGCATATCGGGCAACTTTCCGGTTCGTGTGTACTTTCAGGATACTGGACGCCACATGTCGTACAAATGAATTTACTCATTACATATCTCTCCCTTTTTCTTTCCTCTTTCTTCTATCCTAATCAATCAACCAGGAAGGAAAAACGAGCAAAGGTTTGAAACTGAAGTAAGACTTTTGATGTAATCCTATTGAAAAACGAGGATTTGGTTTTAAAATCCATGTAGATTGGGAAACCATACAACAGGCATCCTAAAAATAATCTATTATTCCGTTTTCATAGATAGGTGCAAGGTAAAGATACAGCCTGCATTTCAGGAGGTGAACTTCTATGTTGGAGGAGCTGAAAGAGGCAAAGATCATCCCAGTGTTGCGGAACATGCCCGATGACCATCTTTCAGAGATTGTGCAAGCATTGGTTGACAGCGGTGCTAAAGCGATTGAAATTACTTTGGATGAACCCAACGGTATAAACAAAATCAAAAAGATCAAGAAAGAGTTTCCAGACTTGCTGATTGGAGCGGGAACCGTGTTCTCTATTGACGATGCAGAGGATGCCATCAAAGCGAAAGCCGACTTTCTGGTTTCACCGATCATGGTGAAAGAAGTCCTTTATTTTGCGAACAACCGCCATACTTTGTACATCCCAGGCGTCTTCACACCTACAGAAATGGTTCATGCGACGATCCAGGGAGCATCTATGGTCAATATATTTCCGGCTTCTGCTCTAGGACCTTCGTTTATCGCAGCCGTATTGGAACCGTTCGATGATATCCCCCTCATGTGTTCAAGTGAAGAAAATGTTGAGGATTATATGAATGCTGGAGCAGAGGTGATCAGAATAGATCGAAACCTGATCACCGAAGAAATGCTTGAAAACCAAGAATGGGCCCTTCTCAAAGAACGATTCCGACTGTATGTGAATCGTGTCAACTAACCGATTCATACCAACATGCTATGGGACTGGAGGACTCAAACCCGCCACCCCAGTTCCATAGTCATTTCTCTTTATTCAATTTCCTGAAGCGACCGCAAATGGGACTTCCTTTTCATTACTGAACGCTACTATCTTTTCGTAGTACTTATCAAGGTTTATTTTGTATAACAATTGATGGTCAAGCTGGTTGTTTGAATAATCCCTGGTTCCCTTTTCGGCATAATAGATTTCTAAGGTGTCACCTTCGCATTTGACAGTGAAATTTTTAATGTAAGCCGCCTCTTCCCCCTGGTCCATATTCGCAGCATTCAAAAATACGTAAACTGCCTCCTTTTTATCAAAGAAAAGATGTACGCCATTTTGTTCATCGACTTGATCAATGAACTTCTGAACATCTTTATGTATACTCGGCATCTTCACTTCAAAAAAAGAAAGCTCTTTATTACAACCAGTAGAATACCATAAACACCATGAATAACATTACCTTTCTCACTTACCACCTCTAAACAGAACTATGCTTCTCCCATATTTTAGTACAAATGAAACCCGCATCGTAAATTGGATACGGGTCTTGTATGGCTCTATTCTGGTTATATTGCATGATAAAGTGTTCCGAATCCTTACATCCACTATTAAAACGCAAATCGCTATTCATATGAAATTCCATGTCAAATTGATAAAGGCGGCAAGGTCTTCCCTGTTTCGAGTAGACTTTTCAAGTTGCTTAAAATCGCTGGCCATCCATTGTTCAACCCTACGAAAGTAACCTCTACCTCTACTATGTCACCAGGATGAAGATTTTCGTGTCTAAGTGTCAATTTCACAGTCGAGCCCGGACCTCAAGAGGTGAGACCTTTACAACTTGCTTTTGGTCTTTTTTGCTTCTGAAATGATTTCCTTGACGATTTCATCAGCTGTCTGGCCATTTTTGATGAGCCTGTTACCCTGGCCTGACCAGAGTGACATGTACCCTGCTTTCCCTTGCCGTTTGGCAGCAGCACGGATTTCTTTCGTGATAAAGTTCTGAATCGGATAGGTGAGCGGTTCGATTTCGTTCAGTTTTAAAAATTCCATAAATCGATTTCGGATCGCGCGAGCAGGTCTTCCAGAAAAAGCCGTTGTAATTTCCGTACTTTCTTCATCTGAATCGAGCAATGCTTTTTTATAAGCGGGATCGGCACTGCTCTCGACTGCATTCAAAAAACGGGTTCCTAGCTGTATACCATCTGCTCCTAACGCACGTGCTGCGACAAGACCCCTCCCATCCATGATCCCGCCAGCCGCAATGACAGGAATCGATACATGATCCACAACCTGAGGGATGAGCGCCAATGTTCCGATGTTAGCTCCCCTTCTATTTTCCATCTCGAACGTTCCGCGATGCCCTCCAGCTTCCCCGCCCTGGGCAACGACCGCATCAACCCCGACTTTTTCTGCTTTAATCGCTTCTTTTACGGTTGTCACCATCGTTACCAGATTGAGTCCCTGCCCATGGGCACGGTTCACTTGGTTTTGGGTCGGTACTCCGAATGTGGTAGAGATCACCGGCACCTTCTCTTCTATCAAGATATCAAACTGTTTTTCATAGTGATCTGTAACTTCAGGTTGTTCTGCAGACGGAGAAATACCCAGTTCTTCATAGATCGGCATAAGATTTTCTTGGACAGCAGTTGTACGGGAGTCTTCCTTTTCCATCTTTACCCGAAATAGATTTACAGAAAAAGGCCGGTCGGTCCGCTCCCGGATTTTCCGGATCGCATCCCTTGTTGCGTCAGGCGTCAAGTAACCAGCACCCAAAGTGCCGAGTCCCCCAGCATTGGAGACTGCAGCAACAAGTTCGGGTGTCGTAATTCCGCCAGCCATCCCCGCCTGAATAATCGGATATTCAATGGCAAAAAGTGAACAGATTTCAGTTCGTAAGTTCATCATTCTCATCCTTTTCCGTAGGTTTTCGAACTCGTGAAAATAATCCTGAAAGTGTGCGATTAACTCTTTTTTCCTATGATGAGAGCTAGTCACCGAAATTAATCTATAAATCCGACATCTAAATCATAGCGGCTGGCAGCAAAAGGACTATGATGAATAACAAATATAATTTCCAGATAAAAGCTCAAGCCATTCGTTCGTGTAGAACTGTCGAGCAATGAACAGGCCAATGATTGGCAGGATAAGAAGCCCGGTTAGTGAGAACCTTTTCTCATTCGATATCGTCTTGTTAGACTTGATCGATTCTCCTCTATTATTTACGAATGATCAGTGTATGCAGGAGCATAAAAGCTATTGTACAAATGATATCACCTTAGGGACCCGAATTCACGTGATAAAACTCCTTCATACATGAACATACGCTTGAAGATTAATCCTTCAAGCGATCTTCTAAAACGAGGAAACGGTAATTTGCAGATGATGTATGAGAAAGATGATTTGGCAAAAAACGAAATCCCTCCTAACGGTCACCTTAAGAGGGATTTTCATCTGTATGGATTTAATTCAATCAGCCTGCTTTATGGTTTAGATTTTCAGACTCAGCTATATCTACTTTCGTTTTTGGACCGAAATTAAAGACCATGTTCAAGACGATCGCTACTAGGCTTCCTGCTACAATTCCGTTATCCGTAAAGATTTGGAATCCCTGCGGCAACTGGTCGAACAAGGTCGGGGATACAGTGACCCCAAGACCGACACCTACGGAACAAGCAATGATCAAAAGATTCTCATGATGATCCAGGTCAACATTGCTTCCTAGCATTTTAATCCCTGTCGAGACGACCATGCCAAACATGGCAATGGTAGCTCCACCTAGTACAGGCGTTGGAATCAAGGTCGTAAATGCTGCCACTTTCGGAATAAGGCCAAGCACGACTAATATGCCGCCAGCAGTAAAGATCACATTTCTCGTCTTCACATTCGTCATTTGAACAAGTCCGACGTTTTGAGAGTATGTCGTATAGGGGAATGCGTTGAAAATACCACCTAATAGAACGGCTAATCCTTCCGCACGGTATCCCTTGGACAAATCATCCGATGAAATCTCTTTCCCACAAATTTTTCCTAATGCTAGAAAGACGCCGGTGGATTCGATAATAGTGACGGTCGCTACTAACAACATCGTGAGAACTGCAGAAAATTCGAATGTCGGTAATCCGAAATAGAATGGCTTGACCATATGGAACCAAGAAGCTTCTGCAATCGATGCAAAATCAACTTTCCCCATGAAAGAAGCAACGATCGTACCGACAATCAGACTCATCAAAATCGAAACCGTGCGAAGAAATCCTTTTAAAAAACGGTTCATCAATATGATCAGAGCCAGTACTCCAAACGATAATGCAAGATTATCCAGACTTCCGAAATCTGGGCTTCCTTGACCACCGCCCATGTCCGTTATCGCGACCGGGATAAGTGTAATGCCGATGACAGTAACAACTGATCCTGTAACGACAGGTGGAAAGAATCGAACCAGTTTCCCAAAAAATCCAGCAAACAATACGACGAATATACCTGATAGAATGATAGCTCCATAAATCGCTGAAATGCCATGTTCACTTCCGATCGCAATCATCGGCCCGACTGCAGTAAACGTACAGCCTAAGACAACCGGAAGCCCGATACCGAAAAAACGGTTTTTCCAAACCATCAACAACGTTGCCAAACCACAAGTGAATAAATCGATCGAAACGAGATAAGCCAACTGTTCAGCTGAAAGTTTCAATGCTCCCCCAACAATGAGTGGTACAATGACTGCACCAGCATACATGGCCAGTACATGTTGAAACCCTAATGAGAAAATTTTAGATGGACGTTGCATGGTTGATCTTCTCCTTTTCTTCATGGTCCTCTGCAAATTCGACCCTTTGATTTTCCAGTGACACGATCCGTACCAAGGATTCCACTCGATATCCGGCATCTTTCAGCCTTTCCCCACCGTTTTGGAATGCCTTTTCAATGACGATTCCGATTCCTGCGACCTCAGCACCCGCTTGTAAAATGATGTCTGCCAGCCCGAGCGCAGCCTCTCCATGAGCCAAAAAATCGTCAACGATCAGGATACGATCATCCGGTGATATGAATTTCTTTGCTACCGTCAAGTCACTCGAAACCTGCTTTGTAAAGGAGTATACTTTCTTTACATAAATATCATCCTTCAAAGTAAGTGACTTTTGCTTTCTTGCGTAAATGAGAGGCACCTCCAGATGAGCAGCCGTCATGAGTGCAGGGGCGATCCCTGATGCTTCGATCGTTAAAACTTTGGTGATTTTTTCTCCTGAAAAATGGGACAAGAACTCCTTCCCGATTGATGACATGAGTGCTGGATCAACTTGGTGATTCAAGAACGCATCAACCTTCAACACCTGATTAGATAGCACAATCCCTTCCTCCAACACTTTCTCCTTCAGCAATTGCATAATGAAATTCCTCCTGATCATTTTTAAGAAGTTATTATCGATTTCTCGGCAAGAAAATAAACAAACTTCCGAAGACAATGGACCTTTCCGGGTGAAAATAAAAAAACCCGAGTAGACATCAACTGTCTCTTCGAGTGATCGTGAATAGATACACCAATATAAGGTAAACCCAACATATATGATGGGCCAACTTTACATTGCGGTCATCACTCGTAGTCCAGTCATTTACGGTGACCGGGTAGAGACTTGCAGGCCGATTCCTGCGATTATACGAGTTGATATTGAATTATAAATTGGATTATAACGTATAAGCGTCTAAAATGGAACAATAACCATGAAAATTCTATATATCGTTCGGGTTTTAGGGTTTAATGATGGTTACCCACGTATTTTCATTCGTCTTTCAAAAAAGATGGGAGTTTTGAGTCCCAAAGATTCCATTAACTCCTTTGGTAAGGATCTCACTCACTATCCTGTCTCAACCGTCTGTGCAGAAAGTTTTAAGTCTCCGTGTTTTTTGACACTTAAAAAGAATGCTGGATCATGTGGATCAGCACTCTTAATTATAGGTTACAACGTTCCGATGTAGTCTAGTTGATCGATTTCTTTCGAATCGGCGGAGCCGTCTAAAATCTTCTGAACGTCAGCGAGTGTATTTTTCAGGCTGACCGTTTCGCCTTTCTTACCAGTGAATTGCTCTGCGACGTAAAACGGCTGTGTCAGATAGGCTTCAAGCCGCTCGCCTCTTTTGTACGTAAGTTTTTCTGCTTCAGGTACACTATCGATTCCCCTCACATTGACGACAGCCCGGAGTTCTCGGTACCGACGGAGCAGTTTTTGCGCGCGCTGCTGGATATGCAAGTGATTCTGGTCAAGGTATGCCCCTTCCAGGACAGACGATGTTGAGTAAATTGGATTGATTGCCGGGAATTTATGGCGGGTAGCCAGGTCGATATCGAATTGCCACAACGTTTCAAGCGGTCCGTATGGCAGATCTTCATCCATCGCTTCTCCCTTCAGATCCAGAAGGAAGGTGGTCACGTTCTGCACACCAACATCTTGAAGGCGTTGTTGAAGATCATGGATTTCCCCTGTCAGGACATGTGAACGATCGGCCGTAAACATGATTTCCTTCTGATTGCCGAAGCCAGCCATTTTTTCATACGCTTCATCCACAGACGTTACAACGACATCATAGTATTCCAAAATGTCATTGAGGTCTTCATTGTCTCCTTCTGGTTTTAAAAGAACCGATGCATAGCCGTTCTGTTTAAGGCGATGGGTTAATTCAGCTAAAATGACCAGTTGCCCCATTCCGTGGCGCGCGACCAGGCCGATTGTCCCCCCTTTTGCGAGTGGTGCGAACAAATCCAAAGTTTTGATCCCCGTTTCGATCATATCAATCTTCTCCCCTCTGATAATCAATTCATCAAGACTACATTCAGCAAGCGTTGCGAGTGCAACTAATGTGCGGACCTCTGAACGTCCCACTGGAATTTTTCCTGTGCATAGGTTCGAGACTGTCGCTGGCCGTAACCCGACAGATTTGGCTGCAGTAGTCAAATTCGGTACTTTTTTCCGCAATAATGCCACGTTCAAACGAATATTTTCTATCATTTCCAATTTTTACACCTCCTGTTACTTTATATAGTATTCTTAATTACGCTAAAAAGCAACCATAAATTACTCTTTGGCGTAATTATTATTTCTAATCTTTACAATCCGGAACAATTGAAAAATAGGTTAATCAGGGCCTTCTTTCTAAAAGTTTACAACATTCAAGCTTAGTCACTTTTTTGTAGGGATTTCAGTTTTCATCGGAATAATGAAAAAACAGGCTGCCCGTCGCAGCCTGCTTCCTCCATCATCCCTCATGGCCAGAAGGTGTATAGTATGGTGGCACCTTGATCCAGCCTCTTTTTCGCATCAGCATTTTCAGTTTGGATCCGTAAAGCATTTTCTCACTTTGTAATTCCACCCAGATTTTTTCCATATCACCCCGTATACACTGGGTTGTATTTGTTGCACACATCACGATATTACTCGCCACTTTAACACTTAGTAAATTGGCTATTTCATTATCAGATGATTTAACGCCAGACGGTATAGCATTCGGGTCTGTTTTCGGTTTATGTGCATCTGCTCTCGGCAATGGAATGCCTTCCTCCAGCATGAACGCTTCAAGCCTATTCAATTGGGACTCACCTAAGTCTTTTCCTTCTTTTACGATTACGCTTAATTCATCATCAATCGTAGTGTTCAAACAAATTTCCAAAGCGGGAATTTCTTCTGCAAGCGCAGTATAATACAGCCAGCATCCCATTACCTCCCCAACATGCAAGGGAGTTTTCGGTTCATCATCGTAGGTCTTCTTCATATAATCGACTAACGCCTCGAATATGTTTGCCATCTATGTACCTCCTGGATAATAGATCTCTTTTTTTAATATCCCTATTTAACCTCGGAGGTATTCACGAAGGGTTCATCGTATGGACGAAACCCTGGAGTAACCTGGGATAATCGATTCGCATGGAAATGTACATTAGCCTAAAACCTGAAGATGTGCACGTTACGCTGTTTAGAATTGTGGGTTTACGATTGCACTTCCTGTACCGTTTTGCACCGAATAGTCTGTCGTTGCGTTTTTTCATTTAAAGAAAGGGGTGATCCTTTTGTTATGGATCTTCCCCTTTTACCTGGTTACAATTAATTATTTCCCATAAGCGCAAGCATGATCGCTTTTTGTGCATGGAGGCGATTTTCAGCTTCGTCAAAAACGACGGAGTGCGGACCATCGAGGATTTCAGCTGTTACTTCCTCGCCTCGGTGTGCAGGCAAGCAGTGCATGAACATAAAATCGTCCTTCGCTTTTTCACAGAGCTTACTGTTCACCTGGTAAGGCTTGAAAGCTTCTATACGCGTTTCGAACTCTTCTTCCTGCCCCATACTTGCCCATACATCCGTAACCACTACATCCGCGTCTTGGATCGCTTCATCCGGAGAGTTGGTGATCACCACGGAGCTCCCATTCTGTTTTGCTACAAGTTTCGCCTGATCGCGTATCATCTGATTGGGTTCATACCCGAAAGGACTTGCGACGGCGATGTCCATCCCGACTTTTGCGGCACCTTCTAAAAGGGAATGTGTCATATTGTTGTTACCATCACCGAGATAACACAATTTCAACCCCTTCAATTTGCCTTTATATTCTAAGATCGTCAACAGATCCGCCATCACCTGCGTAGGATGGTGTAAATCGGTGAGACCATTGATCACAGGAATATCGGCATGCGCTGCAAATTCTTCAATTGTCTTATGCGCGAATGTCCGGATCATGACAGCATCTACGTAACGGGATAACACCTTAGCCGTGTCAGCAACGGTTTCCCCGCGTCCAAGCTGGGTATCCTTCGTGTTCAAATAAATCGGATTCCCTCCAAGTTGGATAATCCCAACTTCAAAAGAAACCCGCGTACGCGTCGACGCCTTATCGAAGATCATCCCTAATACCTTACCGTTCAAATGCTTGTGTGCTACGCCGAGCTTCTGTTCCTGTTTAAGCTTTAAAGCTTGTTTAAGTAAGTACATGATTTCTGTTGAATGGAAATCTGCGATTGTAAGAAAATCCTGACCTGTAAAATTGGAAGCGGTCAATCCTTTTGTCGGTAATAGTTCAACGGCCTTTGCCATTTTGCATCTCTCCTAACTCATCTCTCTTTCGAATTATTATACATACTCAATAATATTTATTCAATAGTTATTATAAAAATACTTAAATTACCTTATTTTAGTACATAATATTTGAATAATAATGTATATTCTCGCCATAAGAAAAGCGCAAACGCTCTGTTCAGCCATGAGGGTCGCTGGAAGTCCGACGAGGAGGCTCGAACCAAACAAAGTTCGGTTCTGCGTGGATAAACACTTCGACTTAAATCAATGTGTCGCCGCCACAGAAGGTCTGAAGTGACCCAAGTGGTTGGTCGTTGGAGCTAGACATTCCTTCATCGCAACAAAAAAACCTCCTGACGCTATGTCAGGAGGTCAACTGAATTCTATTGCCTTCAAGGCATCAAGTAGTTCGCATAGTAACGGGAGATGGCAACGGCGTAATCTCCTCGTGTGACTGTCTGTGCTGGCTCAAAAACAGCTGTGACAGTTGGCTCAAGATCATACGGACCTTGAGTGACATTAAAATAAGCATTAAGAATGTTCAGGTCGAGAGCGAGTTGGACGTATCCCTTCAAATGATCTGGAACTTGCTCTGCATCCTCAACTGCAACCCTTTCATCCTTATATTGCACTGTCAATGGATCATCATTGAGCGCCTTCGCTTCACTTTCGAGTCCCAAACTTTGCACAAGAGCATAGGCAAGCCCAGCACGGTCAACAGCTTTCTTTGGTGAAAATTTACCGTCAGCTGTCGGCAATAGAACACCGCCATCTCCTTGTGCTGTATCTTTCAAGGCTGCACCTTTTGCAGCGACTGCTTCCACATAAGCCGTATCACTCGAAGCTACATCGGTAAAACTCGCCCCGCCATTTGGAAGATACTGACGGATTCCAGCACCCATTGTCAGGTACTTCGCAAGATCGACACGTGTCAAAGCGTCATCTGGCTTGTAGTTCCCGTTCTTATCGCTATCCAAAAACCGCTCGCTCACCCCGCTCTTGATTGCACCTTCTGCCGGATGGCCGCTGATGTCATTCAACCCAGTGAAACCGCTCGCTTTTTTAAAAGCAAGTTCGCCTTCAACCGTTTCAGGCAGCCCAACACTGCCCTGGAGCCCTCGTATTTCTAAAGTCCACGTACCAGGTACTGGATTTGTCACCTGGACGGTACGGTCGGTATATAACGTGAACAGAACATAGATTCCTGAAGAGTATTCTGTTCCGTCTGGTGAGGTAAGCACAAGATTGAGCGGATTCCCTGTTTCATCGAGAAGCCCTTTTGCATTGATGCGCGCGACAAGCTCTGTCAAGCCTTCCTCAACTTCAAACGTCACCTTGTTTGAGTCAGCTGTTACAGGATTGTATTCAACCTCTACAGGTGTCCGTTCGACATCCATTTCTACATTCGCATTGTATTCATTCGTTAGATTAAGCGTCTGGCCGTAATTTTTATCGTTTAAAATCATATCAACAGCCGCATAAGCATTCGCATAACCCGCTCCGACTTCCCAGGGTTCATGCCCTGGCATGTTGGTCGCTGTCTGCTGGATGATCTCTTTCACTTCTTTCGGTGTGAGGCTTGGATCAGCATCAAGCATCAAGGCTACGATCCCAGCCCCATGCGGCGCGGCCATCGAAGTTCCGCTCATGTGAGTGTAATACGGTAGATGAGCAGGATCCAGAGTCTCCGCATCCTTGTCAGCACTTAATGCTGTCAATGGCGCTATAGTCTTTGTCGATATGATATCCTCCCCAGGTGTTGTGATTGTCGGTCGGTCTTCCCAAGTGAACTCTTCACCATTAACCGTCACTGTACCGCCTTTCCCTTTTACACCACGGGATGAAAAATCGGTTAGGTTCCCTTGCTTATCACCCGCTGCAACCGTGATGACCCAAGGTGCTTTTTTATAGTTGCCAGAGATTGTCGCTTCTCCAGGACCCGAGTTGCCAGCAGAGAATACGGTGACTATGTTCCGGTCATATAGCTTCTTCGTAGCGATATTGATCGGATCTTCAGGATCAAAATCGGTTCCTGAATCACTCGTCGATCCCCATGAATTCGTGATGACACGGATGTCATACTCAGCTTGATGGGTCAATGCATAATCAAATCCGCCGAGCGTATCAAGGATTGAGATTCCAGCACCGGAACCATATCCGATTAAATCTGCGCCAGGCGCGACCCCTTCATATTTCCCACTCGACATTGCCCCATTTCCACCGACGATTCCAGCGACATGCGTCCCATGCCCGGAGTCACTGTCCGTATTTGGAACATCTTCAACATATGTTATTGGAAGCAAATCACTGAATGCATTCAAATTCGTCGCACCCTGGACATTTTGTACCAGATGGTCACCAAATTTGATGTCTTTATGGGTCCCATCGACACCACTGTCATTGATGACAACGCCGACACCCTTACCTGAAACCGGTAGTCCGTCGTTCTTTGCGGTAAGAGCTGCATCTTCACGGAGCTTGTCTACCCCAGTCAAGTCTGTCGAGTCTTCATTTTCATATTCGAGTTCTTCGTTTAAGTATAAGGAACGGATTTCTTCAAGCTGGGTAAGAGATTCGATCTGTTTCGGCGTCGCTAAAACCCCAGCCATCGGAAGCTCGTTGAACGTTACTCCCTTCGTAATCCCTACCTTTTTTAAGAGTTGGGCATGTTCTTTAGTCGGGCCATCGTTCGTATGGAAGGTCACAATCACCTCAAGTGGGTCTGATGTGTCCTCCATCGCATCTTGCAATTTCGTGTTGATGATTGTTGTTCCACTCGTTTCCGCATTCACCTTCGTTACCGGTGTCAATGCGGTAAACCATGTTGTGAATACGAGCATTACACAAATCAGAAAAGTTAACCGTTTCATCTCTCGCCCTCCGAATGAAATAATTTGAATAATTCAATTATTCCACAGGTCTGTCAAAATCCGCTATTCTCCATAGGGCGTAACAGATAAGAACGAAAGATATATTCCTACTACCCGAAAAGTCGTATGGACCCGTACAATCTAGTAAAATAGAACCAATGGGCAATTTTTCAGTACCCCAAATTCAGTTTTTCATGTTTTTTACGGTCTCATGAAGCTCTTATGGGTACCTCAAATTCAACCTTTCGCTATTTCATGGTCTCATGAAGCTCTTATGAGTCTCTATTTTTGCCTCCTTCAAGGGACCCATAGAGCTATAATAGGACCTTAATTCACAAACTTTTTGAATAGAAAAAGCAAACCACTGTTGGTCTGCTCTCTATAACATCATATTCGGTTATCATTTCATTTACAGCTATATCATAGTATTCCAACCCGGAACGTTGCATATGTACCCATCAGCTTCCAATCCGTTCATAAAAGGTGAGCAAGTTGTTGTCTGGATCAATCACCGCAAACTCTCGAACTCCCCATGGGCGATCGCCTAAAGGCGCATCCGGGTGCAATATCCCAAGGTCCTCTAGACGTCCGTGCAATTCATCGACACCGTCCATTCCAATGTGACAGCTTCCTGTCCCTGCGATAAACGACTCGGTACCAGTAATGACTGGAGCAGACCTGTCCACCCTGCGCCATCTTTCATCATTGGCCAGCCACAGATGGATCCGGACTTCATCCCAGCTTAATACCGCAAAACCATCCTCTTCATACTCGACCGAGAATCCAAGCGAGTCGCGATAAAACGCTATGCTGCTCTCGAGGTCTGTTACCGGTAAAGCAGGTATGGCTTCAAGCATTTTCATTACAACAATCCCTCCCAAGCTTTTATAGAATCAATTCGATCCTGAATAAAGGATTTCCTTTTAGTATATTCACCTGGACGTAAAATCTAAAACCGATGAAGAACAAACATGAAAATAATCTAGTAATTTTCCTATAAATCTAGCAAACGCACAGGCACCTTCTATCAAACTGCATAAGATAGATTATGAAAAGGGGACGCCCTCCCCCTTTTCAATCAAAGCATAGCCTCCTATCCTTTACCAAAGGTTAATGCGTCCGCCCCGCATTAACCTTTATTACATATAAAGCGTTGCCTTAATCAGGCTTACAGAAATTATGTCCTATTTCCTTCAGGGGCAGCTGCCTGGAATCGGTTGCCACAAGGTCAGACCATCGCCAGGTTCTATAAACCAATTGACAACCCCATTACCATTAGAGTTTAAAATTTATTGTATAACACTGGCGTTCTACTTCCAGAGCGTAATTTGTTTTATCCATCCTAAATCGTTCGTATAACGAACAGGAAAAGAACACATAGTAAGGGAAAAAAGGTCTAGATCATATGATGAAAATCCTTCTGCTTCCCTTTTTACAATTTCCATCTGGGCATCACCAGACAGCGGATGCCATAAGCGCATATCTGAAAGAGATCGACGCTTCAGTCACTATCAAAAAGGTGGACATTTTTTCCTACACCTCTCCGTTGGCGGAACAACTGACATCTTACTTCTATTTGACAGCAATCAAAAGGGCTCCCTCTTTCTACAGCCGGATTTATCAGAATAATGCATGTAGTAAAGAGGATCAACGTTTATCCTTTTATGAACTCATTTTTTTGAAAAGCATTAAAAAACTGATCAAACAAGAAAATCCGGATATGATCATTTGCACGCATTGCCTTCCTTCCTCTTTAGTAAACCTTTTAAAGAAGGAAGGACAATTATCTGTGCCGGTGATGAATGTTTACACAGATTATTTCATCAATTCGATATGGGGACTTGATCAAATTGATGTGCACCTCGCGCCAAGCCGTTCATCGAAACATTTTTTGATGTCTCAAGGCGTTACTCCTGAAAAAATTGCCGTAACAGGCATACCCGTCCACCCCCTCATTACCCCGAAGGTAGGCGGAACTGCCCGACAGTCCCCTCCATATCACGTATTGGTTTCGGGTGGCAACTTAGGAGTCGGAGCTATAGAAAGGATCAACTTCACTTCATTTTCAGGAAAGATCAACTACTTTGTGTTATGCGGAAAGAATGAGCAGTTATACAAACGTATTGAGCAAATGGATCATCCTTTCCTACAACCGATTTCGTACATATCTTCAAGAGAGGAGATGAACCGCCTTTATGAACAGATGGACATTATGTTATCGAAACCAGGTGGGGTAACGATCAGCGAATGTATCCGTAAAGGTATTCCGCTCTGTCTCCTGGACACCCTTCCAGGTCCGGAAGAACGAAATGAACAATTTTTAATGGAAGAAAACCTGGCCATAAAGGCAAATCTGGATGAATTGGAAAACAGCCTCCTCGACTTCCTGGAAAATAGTACGGAGAGGCATAAGATCCAACAGAGTCTCTCAAATCACTTGAAGGATCAGGATAATATCGAAACCATTTTAACGGATTCATTAAAAAAACGGCTATAAAATCCTTCAGGGGGGAGTCCCCCTGTTTTAATGCAAAGCTTCATAGCTATTTTCTTAGGTCAAGTCATTGGAACTTGCCTGATAATCTTTCCGTCAATCCGATCAAAAATATCATCCAGATCTCGACCGGTTATCGTCAGACCATGATTTTTCAATCCGATGACAGCACGTGATGGATCCGGCGCCTTTTTGACCAGATCTGCAACGGCTTCCGCAAGTTGTAACGTCCCACACGGATAATTCACCTCAGTAGCCTCGATATCCTCCATCCATGCGTGGACATGGACAATTGCCCCTACATCTGGATGCTCCCTATAGATCATCCAGTGTTCGATTGCGTCAACTGAAGCCCTTTTCGGCGTCACCTTTGGCGGTATGCTGATTTCCATTGTATTTTTCGTTGGATTATATCCTTTAATATAAAGGATATCTTGTCCGATTTTTTGCATATTGGATTTGTCTATTCCGCTAGCACTCATCCAAAAATTCTTGTGATCCTGGCGACTGCTGAGGTTCCCATAACTTAAACCACCAATTCCATACAGCTTTTTCAATTGGCGCATATCTCTTTGGGACAGATATTTTTCCAGTGGAAAAGGTGCTGGCAGCAGATCCATCTCATCAAGTTTTTTCCCCGAATCACGCAATTTGTACGTTATTTCATTCCCTTCCCAAAAAGCGTCCCCTAAATCTTCTATGAATTCATTGTCAATGACCAATTGTGCTGTCGAAATGGGCTCTAACCGGTTGAATACTTGGTTATAGAAGTCCTGCCCATTCGAGTATTCCATTTTATAAAATCCTTGTTCAGGTGATATGAAATACAATTCTGTAGTGTCCCCTCTGTGAAAGATATAGATCAGATGATTAGCAAGAGATCTGATTAAATATGGGTAGGCTGACTCAAATGTATTGTCGGATCCTGAATCGACTTCAAGAATCGATATGACGAAGGTAGCTTGCGCTTTACGGCGAAAAGGTCTTGGTTTCTCAGAATCAATCCTATTGAAGACTACACGTATTTCATTGTCGGTGTTCTCTTCAAAATGGTATCCCTTATCCGTAAAGGTTTGTTTTAACCCATCAGAAAATTCCTCAAGAAAGGCGCTTGGTTCCACTCCTGTGATTGTAAAATTTTTCATCTTCTGTCAACTCCTTTTCATAGATCGAAATCATGGTTCAAAAACCACTTTGACTGCATCTTTTTTTCCTTTGCTTGAAACAGCTCTTAAGGCTTTTTGATAGTTTTCCAACTGAAATCTGTGGGTAATCATTGGTGACAGATCAACCTTGCCTTCTTTTATCAATTGGATGGCCAGCTCGAAGGTCCTTAACCGCTTTCCTTGGTATGTCTCGGTACTATAGGCAAAAGTCCCTTTTATCTCCAACTCATTCAACCAGACGGTCGTCCAATCTATCCCGTCCATGATGCCCGCAAGTCCTAACAGAACGACTCTTCCGCCATTCCTGGTAAATCGTAAAGCATCATTTATGCTCTGCTGCCTGCCAACACATTCAAATACGATGTCCGCTCCTCCCTCAATGACCTTAGGACCGAATAAAGGAGATAGAACCGTAGCGTCGATTGCCTTTGCAAAAGCCTCATCATAACCTGATCCTGAAAGATGGATAACTTCATCAGCACCGTAATAGGTGGCCAATTCTCCCTGGAAACCATATTTGACCAGGCTGGCAATTTTACAGGGGAAGCCCAGGGCGCGGATTGCAGCAATTGTACTTAATCCAAGAACCCCTCCACCGATCACCAATACAGTATCCCCTTGCTTCGGTTGACTCCTCATCACACTGTGGATGGCACAACTGAAAGGTTCCACCAGAACGCCGTTCAAATCATCAACTTCATCGGGAAGGCTGAAAATCTGACTTTTATGCGCCACGATACAAGGGCTCCATCCTCCACTTGTATCCCGACAGGCACCTGTCAATAATCCCGGGGAAATTGCGCCTTCGGTCTTTCGTTCACATAAGCTGTAGTTCTGTTCCTGACAGGGTCGGCACGGTTTTTCAATCCCTCTGACTTCACAAGACAATATAGGATCCACTGCGACCCTTTGTCCCTTCTGAATCCCCTTGACATTCGAACCTATTTCAGTGACTGTTCCGACGATTTCATGACCGATCGTAAACGGAAAGGAAACATAGGGAGAAGTAGCCGGACTGTCTTTCAGAAAGATTAGATTCAAGTCGCTTCCACAAATTCCGCTATATTTGACTTCAACTCTCAACCAATCATCATTCGGTAATTCTTTCCGGTGGTGGTCTGTGTACTGTAAGCATGAGAATCGCGGATCCCAATAAGCTTTTGTTAAAAAACGTCCGGCCACTTTTGAGAATATGTATCTTGATTTACTGAAATTGAACTGAATCGCTTTCATACCTCAATCTCCCTTCTATTTGGATAATATATCCAACATTGAAATGGTTATTCATCTCATATTCATAAACAATCTGAGGACTAATTTGGCGGGATCTGGAGAAATTAATATTGATTGATAAATCCAAAAGAGGGCTTTACAATGTCAAAAGTTAAAAAAGCAACAATCATCTATAACCCTGGATGCGGAAAAAGAAAAAATCATAAACATGTACCAAAATTGATCGAGCACCTTTCAGATCTTGGATTTGACCTGGACATCCATACAATTGAACATTTTGATCAAGTGGAAGGTTCCATCACTGATGCATGTAAACGAAAAGTGCACTCTATCTTCATCTTAGGAGGCGATGGAACAGTCAACAGATGTATCCAGTCCATTTCGGTTGAAGGATACAGGCCGAATATCGGCATCATCCCGGTTGGCACCAGCAATGAATTCGCGAAGTACTTAGGAATGCCCACCAAACTTCTTGATATCATCCCTCTCGTTGATCAACAAACGATCAAACCGATCGATATCGGAAAAATCGGAAACCACTACTTTGGGAATATCGCTGCTGCAGGCTGGTTGACTGACATCACATATAACACGTCCCCAACCCTCAAATCATGGCTTGGTGAATTGGCTTATTGTCTTTCCTTTCTAAGAACCTATCTATTCACAAAACAAACATCCAATATATCGATTACTCTTTCGCAAACCGACGTTTTACAGGATCTCTCACTATTCCTGATCATGAATGGAAATGCTTTAGGACCATTTGAACGTTTAATTGATACTGCAAATCGTGAGGATGGTCATTTTCATTTATTAGCCTTGCGAAATCAAGAAAAAATCAGACTGTTTTTTACATTGTTATCCAAAATGATTCATTTACCTCATAAGGTCACATCCTTTGAGTATCAATCGGTACGTTCCGTGGAATTCTCATTTTCAGAAATCATGCCTTTCAACCTGGATGGTGAACAAGTCTACCTCAATAACTTCAGCTTTGAGGTATTGCCATCGCACCTAAATGTCTATACTTCAAAATAACCAGACAATTTTGGAAGAACGGGTGATCATATGTATGGCTTTATCGTCAATAAGTATTCTGGAAATGGTAGGGGAGCTAAAATATGGGAAAAGGTGGAGCTGATTCTGAAAGAACGACAAATCCCTTATTGCTATAGGGTTACTCGACAAAAAGGGCATGGTACCCAGCTGGCTTATGACCTGTTGAATGAAAATAATCCGAAAGTGATTGTGGCAGTTGGCGGTGATGGCACTGTCAATGAAGTGCTCAATGCATTGGTCGGTACCAATGTCCCTTTGGGTATTTTGCCAACAGGGTCTGGAAATGATCTTTGCAGGGAGATGAACATCCCGTTGAATTGGAGAATGGCACTTAATCATGTGTTAAAAGGGAAAATAAAAGCAATTGACGTTGGAGAGATATTGAAACATAATGATGAGTCTCGGTTTTACTCTACTGTAGCCGGGATCGGATTTGATGGACAGGTAGCCTTAGCAACGAATGAGTCAAAATATAAGGGCATTATGAATACTTTACGGATGGGGAAAGTCAGTTATGTACTGAGTGTATTAAATGTGTTAAGGGGTTACACTCCTTCGAACCTTACATTAACGATAGATGGCGAGAGTAAAACGTTCCCGAATGTTTGGCTTGTGGCGGTTGCAAATTCGAGTTTTTATGGTGGGGGTATGAGAATATCACCTGCGGCCAAACCAGATGATGGATGGCTGGATGTATGCATCGTTTCCAATCTGAAGAGATGGGAACTTCTAAAGTTGTTTCCACAAGTTTATAAGGGTGACCATATCGATTACCATTGTGTTGAAACATTTCGTTGTAAAGAAGTCCAAGTCGAATCTGAGGTTCCTTCTATCGTACACGCAGATGGTGAAATCCTGGGAAAGACCCCTTTGACCATCCGGAACAGACAAAAAAGTCTCTACATTGTTTGAAAACGTTGCATTTACAACTTACTTTTTGAGTTTGTAAAACAACTCGTCATACTCAAATTCATATAAGGCCATGACTGTTTTTTTAAATTTATCCAGCAGACCATCGAAAAAAAGTTGCAAGCACACCGCCCCCTTTAGAAAATCATAAAACGCTTTTATTTCTTTTCAATATCTTGAATAGGAATTGAAAAGCTCCTGACCATCGCATCGATTGTAAATCGTTCTCTATAACGATAGAAAGTAAACAACGATAATCCTAAGGCCGCGATTGTAAAGGTTTTTGTTCCAAATTTCATTCTTTACCCCACCATATTGTTTTTTCTCTTATAGTGTGAAGTTTTGATTTATAAAATATGTAAAGATGAATGAATTCCAATAATCACCATATGAAACCAAAGAAACACTTCCAATAGCAGTATTCCATCCTTATACCTACTCCACCAATATTTCGTTTATCATAAATATCCTTAAAGAAACCATAACAATGCAATGTTTGTGAAATCGAATAAAAAGTAAAAATAACGAAAGGATAATAAAACAACAATTCGAGTAAACGCTTCAATCATTGAAAGAGTTCAAACATAGCGGGGGCAATGATGAAAAAATACACATTCTTACTATTGTTTCTGGTCTTAAGCTCAATGATTTTTGTAGCGATTATCCTTGACTCCAATGAAAAGGATGGCTTGCTGCAAACAAGTGAACAATCAGGTCGGAAAAAGGTTGTACTGATCATCATCGATTCAATGACCTCTGAACTTTTACATAAAGGTTTTGCTGATAATGACTTTCCGGCTCTAAAGTTTCTTGCCTCGAATGGTAGACTTTATGAAGACCTGGTAGCTGCTTTCCCTTCCATGTCAGTCACTATAGAAAGTACGATTTTGACAGGTGAGATGCCAGATGCACATAAAATTCCAGGTTTAACGTGGTATTCGGCCGAGAAGGATCGATTGGTCGATTATGGCACCTCATTTGAAGTGATGAGGAAAAGAGGGGTACAAAACGTATTGGCTGATACGCTTCATAACCTGAATAATGAACATTTAAGCAAAGATGTGACAACGGTCTTTGAGAACTTACAACAACAGGGTGTATCAACAGGTTCAGTCAATACGTTAGTGTATCGAGGCAGTGCAGATCACGAACTGAAAGTACCCTACCCTATCAGCAAGTTCACAAACTCTCCCAGATCCTATAAGACAAAAGGTCCGGATGTATTGGCTTTTGGTAAATTGTCAGCTCCAGAGCTGGATAAGAATTTACCTGACTCCATTTTTCAAAAGTTCGGAATCACGGATCATTATTCAGCAGAAGTTGTAAAAGCATTGATAAAGCAACAAAGGCTCCCAGATTTTTCAATGGTTTATTTTCCTGATTTTGATAAAGAAGCGCATAAAAACGGTCCACTATATAAAGAAGGTCTCCAAAAAGCTGACAATTATCTTGGTGAGATTTTAAGTGCTTCTGGAAGTTGGGAGAAAGCGATGAAGGATTATATTTTCATTGTCATTGGTGATCACGGACAAACCGAAACAGTTAAAGACAAAGATGAACTGACCATTGATTTGGAACGGTTATATAAAAAATATACAATTGCTCCTTTTGGAGGCAAGGTAAGCAAAGGTGATATCGCATTCGGGAATAACCACAGAATGACGTATGTCTACTCAGTCAAGAATCATGATCCATTATCCGAGTTAGCGGAAACAGGGATAAAAGATAAGCGAATAGCTTTTGGAGCATGGGTGGAAAATGGATGGGTCAATGTCATCAGTCCCGATGAACAAGGAGTGTTTCGATATAAGGCTGGCGGTGAATGGAAGGATGAATACGCTCAATCATGGTCTTTGGAGGGAAACCCGGATATTTTATCGTTACAAGTAAAGCCGCAAGGTACGATTGGATACGGTGATTATCCAGATGTGCTTAATCAGTTGGAAAGCGCGCTTCATAGTCATGATGAACCTGTTTTGATATTAACTGCCAAACCAGGCTATTCTTTTTTCTCTGAGACCGCTCCCATTCATCCTGATGGTGGGGAACATGGCGGAATTCATAAAGATGATACATTAGCAGCTATGATCATAACTGGAACAGACAAAGAGCCAAGGTTTCGTCGAATGGTTGATCTGAAAGAATATATCCTCTCTCTTTTTGCAGAATGAGAAAAGCTGATTAAGAAAAGCGCAAACGCCCTGATCAACTCTGCTATGTCGGTTAGCTACATCGCTGAATAGTTATACTTTTTTAACGTAAAAAAAAGCAAGTGACTTCGTAAAGAAATCACTTGCTTTCTCCTGTATATAACGGCACTTAGGCCCTTATGATTCAACAAAAATCTCCTTCATTACCCCTATGAAATAATCGATCTCTTCTTTTGAGGTGGTCAATGGCGGTAAAATCCGGACCACATTCGGGCCAGCTACCAGTATGAGTACGTTTTTCTCTCGCGCTTTCTCTACAATCGAGATCGCCTTACCACTAATCTCCATTCCTATAAGCAAGCCTTTTCCACGTACTTCCTTCACTTCCTTACACTCCGCCTTCAACTTTTCCAGCTGATCCTTCAGATACTGTCCGAGGATGAACGCATCGTTGATGACATCACTCGAAACGAGGTGGTTCACTGTCGCAAACCCGGCTGAGGACGCCAGCGGGTTTCCTCCGAAAGTACTTCCGTGGGTTCCAGGTCCGAACGCTTCAGCTACTTTCGCTTTTGCAATCACCGCACCAATCGGAAAACCGGAGCCGAGTCCTTTAGCAACCGATATGACATCCGGGTCGATTCCATACTGTTCGTAGGCAAACAACGTCCCAGTCCGGCCCATGCCTGTCTGGATCTCATCCACCATCAACAGGATGTCGTTCGCTTTGCATATGTCCTCAAGCTGCTGGATCCACTCCACATCGGCTGGATTCACGCCTCCTTCTCCTTGGACGAGTTCGACTAAAACGGCACACGTTTTATCGGAAGAAAGCTTATTCAGCGCCTCCACATCATTGTAAGGGAGATGGCGGAATCCTTGAAGCAATGGTGCAAAACCGTCCTGAAGCTTGGATTGGCCTGTTGCAGATAATGTCGCAATCGTACGCCCATGGAACGATTGGTTGAATGCTACGATTTCGAAAACTTCCTCACCACCCTTCGCCACACTCGCGTAACGTCTCGCCAGTTTGATCGCTGCCTCGTTCGCCTCTGCACCACTATTGCAGAAGAAGACCTGATCACCGCAGCTATTCTTGACCAACAGCTCGGCCAACGCCTCCTGTTCAGGTATATGATAAAGATTCGAGCAATGCCATAGCTTCTCCAATTGCACATCCACGTGTTCTTTCACCACATCCGGAAGGTGTCCCAGATTGCACGTGGCGATACCCGATGTGAAATCCAGGTATTTGGTCCCCTCCTGATCCCAGACATAGCTCCCTTTTCCTTTTTCAAGTGTAATTGGAAACCGGTTGTATGTTTTCATCAGGGGAGACTGTTCTATGAGTAGTTCAGTGGACATTTGCGACCTCCTCAGCCAATATGATTTTCGTTCCAATCTCTTTCCCGGTGCAAAAATCGATCAGGGCATCTGCAGTCATTCCATTGATGATCGATACTTCAGGCACACCATGCTCAAGTGCATCGACTGCCGATTTCACTTTCGGGATCATCCCTCCAGTTATCACTTCGTTATCCATCAGTTCAAGGATGTCATCCTTCGTTACCGTATGGAGGACTTTCTTTTCCGTTCCTTCTTCTACATAAAGCCCAGGAATATCACTGATCAGACAAAGCCTTGCCCCGAGGGCTTTCGCCACTTCTGCGGCTGCGATATCCCCGTTGATGTTGTACCGTTGACCACGTTCATCTATTCCAAGCGGTGAGATGACCGGGATATAACCATGATCACCGAGCTGTGAAATCAACTTCGTTTCAACGTGGAAGATCTCTCCGACAAAACCGAGATCAACAGAGCTCTGCAACTTCTTTGCTTTCAACAGCCCACCGTCGATACCGCTCAAGCCGTATGCATTGCCGCCTTCTTCCACCAGATGTCTCACGATTTGCTTATTGACCGATCCACTCAGGACCATTTCGACGACATCAAGTACTTCCTCCGTCGTTACGCGGAGTCCGTTGACAAATGTCGTTTCCGTGCCCATCTTCTTCAAAAGGGATGATATGAGCGGTCCACCGCCATGGACGATGACCGGTTTTACACCAAGCTCTTTTTGAAGATGGACGATATTTTCATAAAACGATTCAGGTAAAGCTTCCAAAACACTTCCGCCACATTTAATGACAAGATAAGTCATCAGCTTCCTCCTTAAGTTCGATAAGACGCATTGATTTTCACGTAATCATAAGACAGATCACAGCCCCAAGCCGTGGCTTCATGTTCTCCTTGACTCAAATCCACGTAGATATGCACATTTTCCTGTTGCAGATAGTCTTTCGCTTCCTCTTCACTGAAGGATGATGGCAGACCGTTCCCGACGACTTGGATATCGCCGAGGGAGACACTTACCTTCTCTGGATTGACCTGCTCCCCGCTATAACCGATCGCACATACGATCCTTCCCCAGTTTGGATCTGTTCCATAAATCGCAGTTTTCACAAGATTGGAGGAGATGATCGCCTTCCCGACAGCACGGGCGGCACCCCCGCTCCTTGCCCCTTTCACATGGACCTCGACCAGTTTCGTCGCCCCTTCACCGTCCCTTGCGATCTTTTTCGCCAGGGATGTACAGACTGATTTCAACCCTTGTAAAAATACAGCCCAATCCGGATGGTTTTCATTAAGCAGTTCGTTCCCCGCTTTTCCGTTCGCCATCGTGAGCACCATGTCATTCGTACTCGTATCCCCATCAACCGTGATCATGTTAAATGTCTCATCAGTCACCTGCCGTAATGCAGCCTGCAAGCTCTCATGACCGATGTTTGCATCCGTCGTGATGAACCCGAGCATGGTCGCCATGTTTGGGTGGATCATGCCCGAACCTTTGGCTGCACCTCCGATACTGACCGGCTTTCCGTCGACCTCGAATTTCACAGCATGATGCTTGACCTTTGTATCCGTCGTAAGGATCGCTTCCTCGAAGTTCGCCGCACCCTCGTAGTTTTTCGAGAGGATCTTTTTTACACCGGACTTGATCTTATCCATTGGTAATTGCACGCCAATGACTCCAGTGGACGTGACAGCGACATGATGCTTCTCAACGCCGAGTTCTTTTGCGAAGACCTGCTGCATCTCATAGGCGTCCTTCAGCCCCTGGTCCCCTGTACATGCATTTGCATTAGCTGAATTCACGAGTACCGCCTGGATCTTGTTCTCGACCGCGATGCTTTCCTGCGTGACATGAAGGGGTGCTGCTTGAAAAAGGTTGGTCGTGTACACACCGGCGGTTACAGCTGGAACTTCTGATAAAACATAACCGAGATCAAGACGCGTTTTCCGGAGTCCGCAATGGAGGCCTCCAGCGGTGAATCCCTGCGGGGTTGTTACACCTCCATCTATCAGACTGATGATTTCGTTCGTTTTCATTGCTTGCATTATCTTTCCTCCTCCCGATTATGGATAGATTGGAACATTCGTAAGCCCGGTCTGTTCGTCCCAGCCTTGTATCAAATTCATGTTTTGGATTGCTTGCCCTGCTGCACCTTTGACAAGATTATCGATCACAGCAACGGTCATCAGCCTTCCCGTCCGATCGTCCACCTTGAAACCGATGTCGCAATAATTGCTTCCATACACCTCTTTCGTTCCAGGGATGATCCCTTCAGGACGGACACGTACGAAAGGATGTTCCTTGTAAAAGCCTTGGTATAACTCGATGATTTCCTCAGTCGTTTTTCCGACCGTCATATTCGAATAGATCGTGCACATGATGCCTCTAGTCATCGGAACGAGATGAGGAGTGAATGATACTTGCAGATCGACTCCGCTCTCTTTAACGAGGATCTGCTCAATTTCCGGGATATGCTGATGCTCCGCCAGCTTATAAGCTCTGAAATTCTCATTCGATTCAGAGAAATGGGTTTTCAAGGAGACGCTTCTCCCTGCCCCGGATAGACCAGACTTAGCATCGATGATGATGGATTGCGGTTCGATCAGTTGTTCTTTTAAAATTGGAATGAGTGCTAACAATGTGGCTGTCGGATAACAGCCTGGATTTGCGACCAATGTTGCATTTTTCACTTCTTCTTTATAAATTTCACTTAGGCCGTATGTCGCCTGTTCTGTGTATTCCTGTGGCGGTGAGGATATTTTATACCACTTTTCATAGATTTCTGGGGAATCCAGCCGGAAGTCCCCCGCAAGGTCGATGCATTTAACACCCTGTTCCAGAAATTGCGGGACAAGTTCGGTACTGACTCCTGATGGCGTCCCGAAGAAAACGAGATCGGCCTCTTCACTGACTTTCTCTACATCCATTTCAGAAAAAGAAGTTTCGATGATGCCTGAAAGATGCGGGTAGATTGATTGAAGCTCATTGCCGCTGTTCGAGTGAGAAACAATAGTGGAAATTTTAACTAGCGGATGATTATGTAACAACCTTACCAGTTCAACTGCCCCATAACCGGTTCCTCCGATAATTGCTGCTTTCAAATGACTCCCTCTCCTATCTGCTGTTCTGTTTGCTATTTCGGATTATTATACATACATAAGTATTTTTATTCAACAGTATTTATGAAAATTCTTAAATAAAGCGCTTTCATTTTACCTTTCATTTAAATAATAATACAGATTATGGTCGGAAGAAGAGTAATTGGGGGTTATCGGGATAATTTCGGAGTTGTCGGGATAATTTCAAATTTGTAGCGGACGATGCCAAAGTTGTCGGGATAATTGAAAAAAGATCAACCCGCCACTATATTCAATGGTCAGGATTGATCTTTTTCTCACTACTTTTTAGCGAGCGTTAGGGAATACACGGCGGATCGTTTCATTGAATTCTTCAAATAGACCTTGTACGGGCTCCCCACGACCGAACTTTTCTGCATAATTGGCAGAGCGATCAAAGAATTCCGGGTTCGTTGAAACGAAAACGTTATTGATGTCCCGGTCAGTCGCTTTTACTTGGTCGGAAATCTTCTTCTCAAGCTCTCTCGTTACTTCACCTTCAGTTTGTGTCCCAGCAGTAAGTTGTGCTGCCACATAAGCATTCTCATTTGTAACGAACACATTCGCATCTTGTACTTCAGGCAAATTCGTGATCTTATCTGCAGCTTCATTAGCTACTTCAACACGATTGTTTCCATTGTTGTTCATGATATTGGCATCATTGTTATTATTATCAATAACCCCATTATCACGATCGCCGATGTTCTCAGTTTCAGCGCCGTTATCAGCGCCGTTATCATCCCCGTTGTTCCCCATGTTACAAGCAACTAGTGCAGTAGCGAAAAGACATGCAACCAGCAAAAATTTTGTTTTCAAGAACATGTAAATTCCTCCTTACTTGTGATTTTCAAATTTCGACCTTAGTTTGGAAAGTTCAATGGAAAATTATACATATGTTTTTAAAAATTACATGGAAATGGCCAGATGGTAAGAAATAGGCTCAATGGACATGTTTTACCCACATAAAATGACAATACAGTTTGATTACAATTAAGGAGTGCTCATATGAACGGGAATCCATACCACGGAGGTCAGCAACCAAATTGGGGACAACAAGAACAATACTATCACCAACAATCACACGGTCCCCTATACCCACAATTGAAGAGTCAAACATTGATGACAGTCCAGCCGTTTGTTGGATATGGTCTGGAGGAAGCGAAACATACTTCGTACAGACATGCGATGATGGAAGTTGCAGCGATCAGCTATTTGATTGGAAAGGGCTTTCATCCGAGAATGGCTCACCAAATAGTCGAGTCATGGGAAGTAAACGAACATTTTTAAATACTTCCCCAAAATCATTAACCTCCGAGCACAGGCTTCGGAGGTTATTTTCGTTTGATAGCAGAACGTATGGGTCCGACACCCCTTAAGGAGCATAATGAAGTGTCAAACCAGCCATAACCGGATAATGATCACTCGGAAACCGACCCTCTTCCCGATCATCTAAAATTGCGATTTCATGTACAGTCATTTTTCCTTTTGAGAGGATCCAGTCTATCCGATCCTTTGGCCCCCCGCCAGTTGGATCACGGAAAGCATTGAATGTACCCAGATCTTCGTTGATCCTGCTTTCGGCTATTTCCCACAAATCTGTGAAAGGTCCCTCTTTTGTCAGTTTTTGATGGACGACACTTTCCGGACCCACGTTGAAATCCCCAGTTATCAGAACCGGTAAAGCTGGATCGAGTTCTTTCATTTTTTTTATAATCAGTGTGGTACTTTTCCGCCTTGATTCCTCTGAAATATGATCCAAGTGCGTATTTATAAAGTAGAACGACTGATTGGTCTGAAGGTCGAGGAACTTAACCCAGGTTACCATCCTAGGATTGATGTTTCCCCAAGATCGGGAACCGATTGTCTCTGGTGCATCGGAAAGCCAATAATGGTCATATTCCAATGGTGTGAACCGTGTTTTCTTATAAAAGATCGGCATGAATAATCCTTTACTTCCGCCTTCCTTTCCGAGTCCGATCCAGTCATACTCTGGAAGATCAGAACCCATTTCTTTTACCTGTTGAAAAAGAGGCTCCTGGGTTCCGATGATATCCGGCATGTGGCTACGGATCACCTTACGGATCAACGGCCTCCTTCCATCCCAATTATACGGAGATGGAACCGAATTGTTCATGAATCGAACATTGTAGGTCATCACCCGTAAATTCAAATCTGACGAGCCTTCTTCATTCATCGCAAATGTAGTTGCCGGGCCAGGATTCAATTCAGCCAGGACCAAAAATCCTAAGGACAAAAGGAGAAAAGCTTTCCTCATCAAATCACCTCACAGAGATGCTATTGTTAGCATGCCTTAAGAGGATTGTTTTACACATGTTTTTATGATCTTAGTAAACCGATAGACTTCCCCAATAGCCTACCAAAGTATTATTTTTTTAATTTTCAGACATATGATTTTACTCTCAAACCGTGAACCGCTATACTTGTTTCTAAACTTTCATAGGGAGTGATTTGCTTTGAAGAAATTTCAGTTAAAAAATTTCGCGATTATATCTCTGCTGGTCTTCCTTGTCATAAGTGGATTGAATCTATCACTGGCGGAAGCGAAGAAAGGCAATCTGCTTGAATGGAATGGCCAGAAGATCGCTACTTTGGACGCGAACGGAAAGTCCTATATTCAGGTTGAACAGGCGGCGCAGGCATCAGGAACCGACATACATAAAAGCAAAAACAAATACGTGATGCAGTCAAGGCTGGATCGGATCCAGAAGAAAGGGGTAATCCGAGTAGGAACGACCGGCGACTATAAGCCATTCACCTACTTCAACGAGGAAACAAACGAATTTGAAGGACTGGATATCGATGCAGCGAAGCTGATGGCTGTGGATCTAGGAGTCGAGGTCGAATTTGTCAAGACTTCGTGGCCTACATTGATGGAGGATCTTTTGGATGACAAGTTCGATATCGCAGTCGGCGGCATCAGCCGGAATACCGATCGTCAAATAACCGGTCACTTGAGCATCCCTTATCTGGATGATGGAAAGTCACCATTGATCCGTGAAGAAGACAAAGATCGCTTCCAGAGCTTGGAGGATATCGATCAGCCAGATGTCACGATTGGTGTGAACCCTGGCGGAACGAACCAGAAGTTTGTGGACGCGAACATCAAACAAGCGAATGTCGTCGTCATTGAAAATAACCTCGACATCCCACCGATGGTTGCAGAAGGTGAAGTCGATGTCATGATCACCGATAAAGTTGAGGCGATCTATTATGCCAGCAAAGACGAAAGACTATATGCAGCCTTGACAGATAGCACATTCACGAAAAGCCAAAAAGGATACCTCATGCACCGGAACGATCCAGCGTTCCAAAACTGGGTGGACCTCTGGATGGAAGAAATGGAACTGCAAGGTGAATTCGACCGTCTCAAGCAAGAATGGATTTATAGTGGGGAGTAATTAGAAAAAAGTGAGGAGCTTGGCTTTCGAACCAAGCTCCCTCTTTACCTTAACATTCAACTAATATTTGCCTGGTCAAGCTTTTTTTGACCAATTGTTTGTTCTTTTTTCTTCAACGGAAAAAGTTTACGTAAATCTTCATTCCTTAACCAAATTCCTGCCCATGCCAAAACAGCTATATAAACAGGAAATAAGGTGTGGGTAAAAAGTGGGTTGTCAAGTCGAACATGTGTGGCTATAGCGCCACCGAAATAACCCGTCAACAGGATTGCACCTAAAACAGAAAATCGAGGAATCATGTAAAGGATAGCAGATAATAAACCAAGGATACCGATTACAAAAATATGATGTTCGGAAAACCCGAGGCTCAGTGTCCCTTTAACAACAGAAGCTGGCTTGAAAAACTTGGATATACTGTCAAACAGCATAAACAAAATAACCAGGCCACTTATGGTCCATGCTACCCGAAGTCTTCTCTTTGAAATCATATTAACTCCTCCTTCAATTCAATTGTTTTCTCAATGAACCTCTTTATGACCTCATCCAATACATTTTTTACCTCCTTTTCTAATTTTACACAATCCATGCTATAACCAAATCCATCTTTCCTAAAGGGTAAAAACAACTAAATCAATCGAGTCCTTTGAACGATTTTACCTTTTCGTCAATACCACCTCCAAGATGTCCAATAAGTTTCAGACTCTATCATAGTACAATTTCATCCAGTACTTCGTGCTCGACTGTCCGTATGGATTCGGGAGAACCCTCTTAGATCCTCACAAATAGAGTTCATCAGAAAATCTATCATTCTAGGTGTTTAGCCGTTTCATTTTTAATAGTTTTACATCTAATAGAGAAAGGAGGTGAACGATATGAGCAAACGCTACAGCTCTGGATGTTCAGAGGAAATTGTTTATTGTGAGCCTGAAACGATCGTTCGTGACACCTATGTAACTCGGGAGGTTACTTACGTCCATCCTATCAATATCATAAACAGACACCACATTGTGGAGGTTCCAAAACACGTATATAAAAAATCAACAAAAGACGTTTATGTGGAATCTCGCAAATCTCGTGGTTCCTATGATTCATGTTCCTCTGATGATGATTGGTTAGGATATTGGTAAGATTTATAACCATTTATAAGATGACTGGGAAACCCATCCTTTAAAAGATAAAAAAGGGGCTGTTCAAAACAAAGTGTCAGACACTTATAGGACAGCCCCTTTTATAAAATCATCAACATACTTAAGGGGGATAACTGAACAATTCTGCTGTTCACTGGATTGGATTTCGAAGTTCATAAAAAACAAAAAAATACCATGATGAAGGTTCATGGTATCACTGGATTATAAAGGTTTATGGAATTGATATCGTTTATGGGTGTTGCAGATCATTAAAACATTCCACAATACCCCGGCTACGCTCATTTTTACTAAAGTCTTCTCCAAATACAACTGGCTTTATTCATTGACCAGAAGGCTGTAGATGAATTGTTTGCCGATGCTCCCCATCTTCGTTCTCCCCGTATTGATGAAGCCGGCTTTTAAATAAAGCTGTTGGGCAGGCAGGTTTTTATGATTCACCGCCAATACGATTTCGGTACATGTCGGGAACTCATTTTTTACAAAGTCCCGTAGTTCATACATCCCTTTCTTTGCATAACCTTTCCCTTGTTCCATATGATTGATTGACAGGGCTGTCAAAAGCATAGCATCAGGATTATCTGAGTACTCTTTGACTCTTTCATTAGCATGCAATAGAAAGAATCCAACTGGTTTACTAAGATCTGAAAGGACAATCGGATGTTGTCCTTTCTTAACTTCTATGACTTCTGAGGGGAGAGCTGTAAATTTTGCCTGTTCTTCTGGTAAAGTAAAAGCTTTTAAGAAACTTAAATGCTCTGGTTTATACCGCTGTAAGTGTACTTCATGAGATGTATCCATAATAATACCTCCTACTAATTCGACTCCTGGTTGATCCGATACTACGCAAAGTAAAGAGGTCATCGTTTGTGTCGTTACTGTAATATATGATATACCTTCAAACTGATCCATAGGGTGATCACGACCCAAACCAAAACGATGATGGAACCAACAAACCAATTCTTCGGTTTACCTTTTTTCATCATGGCTTCGGCTTTTATTTCACAGTCTGATATGACTTTTTCAGGGATCATTTTCAGCGCAACTACAATTCCCAGGGGGACAATGATCAAATCATCTATATAACCAAGCACGGGTATGAAGTCTGGTATCAAGTCAATAGGACTGAAAGCATATGCTACAACACATGCTGTAAATACTTTCGCGTACCAGGGCACTCTTTCATCTTTATATGCAAAGTAAAGTATGAATATTTGTCGTTTAATCCTTTTTGCCCAAACCTTTATCTTCTCCATTTTATTCTCCTTAAAAAATATTGAAGTATCCATTACACCGGAAATAATTACCTTTATTTACCATCAAATAAGCCTAAGCCATTTTAGCGGGACCTTCATAATGATAAGTATGGCAAACTTTATGACATGTTTTTAAGGATGGACTGGTTTGTCAGCGACTCACCAGCATCTAAGATCCTGGATAGCTAGAACTTGATCTTAGCTTGAGTTTCACACTTTCGTACAGCCATTCATTCCCTCGAAAAATAGCAGATCTTTTCTGCTATTTTTTCTTTTCAGCTACTACAAAAACATAATCACCTTTAACACTACTGTAACGGGGTAAAACCTCATTGATTTTTTTAGTTTCAATATCCCTTTTTAATTTTGAACAACCGAGAACGATTTCCTCCTTTGTTGCCAAGTTTGCAAAAGTAGAAATGCCTGCACGCACAGTTTCATCCAAATAAATGTGCGGTTCATATTTGCCGCTATATAGGAAAAAGTCCTCGAGATCAGGTTGGATCAAAAAGGTCTCATGACCAATAATGTCAAAGCCGACTGCTTGTAAGGTGTTGTTGACAGTGGTTAGATCCGGCATCTGCTTAGACGAAGCCTCAATAGCCTGTGGGAAATACTCTTTAAGCCAGTATGTATTCATTTGTTCAGGAGAGGAGGTGAATATGACAAACCTACCTCTATCCATAACGCGAAAAACTTCCTGGAACGGAACAAAAAGCTCCCCAAAATGGTGAATCGAAAGGATACACGATACCCCGGTGAATGTCTTGTTTTCATAAGGAAGGCAATTGATATCCGCCAACTCCCAGTTAATTTTACTTGACTTTTGTTTTGCAATCTCGATCATCTCAGTGGATATGTCGCACCCAGTTACATACAAACCTGATTGTTCTAATGCAATGGAATAGTTTCCAGTACCGCAGGCGATATCCAGGACTTTGGTTCCCTTAGGTACTTGCAGATGGTTTCTTAAATGCCTCGTTATTTCAGGATCAGCTTTACGGGTAGCGTCATAGCTTTTTCCGATTTCATCATATAAAGGATTCAATTGATCCAACCTCCTTAAAAAAGGTAAAACTTCATTAAATAATGATTTGTTCATATGCTTTCTCACTCAAATTGCAGTGGGAAAATGCTGGATTTATCCAAACTTGAATGTAGGATCGAAGGAATTGATTTTATACGTAACGATCTGATGTGGCTGTATATCCTACACCTATGGGATTGAACGATTCTTGTTCATATTACCATAATGTCTAGCTCCAACGCCCAACCACTTGGATCACTTCATTCTTCTTGCGGCGGCGACAACCTCCTCGTCGGACTTCCAGTGCCCTCCAGTCAGGGCGTTTCCGCTTTTCTTAAGGTTGTCCCCTACCCTACAGCTTCTCCTTTTAAAGCTGTTCTCTTGTTAGGCGTTATTTGGTCCCTAAATCCAGATCTCCCAGCAGGTGTATCTTAAAAGACCCCAACATTCCAATTATTAAAGTATTGGTGACAATTATCCGCAATCAAGGGCATGAAGGATAGAAAAACTTATGGAAATGAAATGGATAAGAATACTATTGGTTTTTTAGGAGAGACTACAATACAAAAATACAGAATTGAAAGGATCTCAACTTATGATTTGGACCATATTATGGATTGTACTCATCATCTGGTTACTTGGATTCATATTCAACATCGTAGGCGGGATCATCCATATCCTGCTGGTTGTGGCTGCAGCAATATTGATCTATAAGTTTTTAGTCAAACGCTCTTGATAGATCTCTTTTTAAATGGGTACCCCCAATTAAAAACGACTCGTGACTATACACGAGTCGTTTTTCCATTATAAATCAAGCATTTTCAACTTATTATTCCACTTTCCGTAACACGGCCAGTTCTGCTTCTTGGTCCACTTCTTTTTCCACTTTCCGCTTTTTGAGATATCCTGCTGAAATTACCGCTGCCACTACTACAATTTCGAATCCATATTTGATGAACCCATTCTCGAAAAAGCCTTTTAAGAACGGTTCACTAACCATCATTTTCGATGCGGTCCATGCTAATACGGCAGATCCGATCGTAATGATGATCGGGAATCGGTCAACCCATATCAAAATGAGTCGGCTACCAAACATGATGATTGGTACAGAAATCAGCAAACCTAATACAACCAAAAGTAAGTTGCCGTGAGAAGCACCTGCGATCGCTAATACATTGTCTAACCCCATTAATACATCTGCAACAATGATGGTTCGTATCGCAGCCCAGAATCCTCCAGCCGCTTTTACATCGTGGTCCTTATTATCAACTAAGAGTTTATAAGCGATGATGACCAGCAATAATCCTCCGACTAACAACAATCCCGGAATCTTAAGCAACCAAACAACAGTTAGTGTAGCAACAATTCTGATCAAAATCGCGCCAAGCGTTCCCCAAATGATGACTTTCTTCTGTTGTTGTGCAGGTAAATTCCTTGCAGCAAGCCCGATCAGGATCGCGTTATCACCTGCAAGCACAAGATCAATGATTACAATGGCCAATAGTGCCGAGAAAAATTCAGCCCCGAACAACTCCATTCAAAACACTCCCTCTAATTTGATATGTAAAACAAAAATGGCCTCTACCATGAGCTGGTAAAGGCCACCAAAAAAGACCTTCACCATAACAGGTAAAGGTCTTGCTAACAACAGTTTCGTTGCCAACAAAGCCGAGAGTTCGGAAACTCTGGAATGACGACTTTGCTGTAAAAGCTACTCCCCTTTAGGAGACGAATTTTTATTTTATTAACCATAGGATACCCTTAAATACATTTGTTGTCAATATGCATTTTGGGAAATGACACGGGTCTCAGTCAAGAAAAATTTACTCGGGTGTTAATTTTAAGCAAGGTTTGACTTCATCAGTCTTGCAATGTTCTGTTCATCCGACTTCGCGCTTTTCTCAAGTTCTTTAATAATTCGCTGCTGCCGTTCGACTGGATGGTTTTGACTTAATTTCGCTTTTGCTTGCAAATCGTCAATTTTGATTTTGAACCCCTGGATCCCTTTGCTCATCCCAGCGATGTAACCATCATCGACATCTTCCAACTTGTATGGGCTTTCTGGGGCTTCATATTTCAAGACCATATCTTGTAAGGATTTCATGACTTCCTGGTCTTCTCTTAATAATTCCACTTTACCGTATACATGTACCGTGACATAATTCCATGTTGGGACCGCTGTTTTCGTCTCGTACCACGACGGAGAAATGTAACAATGTGGACCGTGGAAAACGGCTAAGACCGTTTGACTCTCAATATCCTTCCATTGCATATTCGGTCTCGCGAAATGGCCGTATAGATATTGTTTATTTTCATCCAAAATCAGCGGCAAGTGTGTTGCATATGGTCTCCCATCGTGTTGGGAAAATAGCGTCGCAAAGCTATTTTCTTTTATGATATCGTAGATGGCATCTAGATCTTCAATTTTAAAATGCATAGGAGTATACATCCCTTCAACCCCTCTTTACATTAGTGGACACAGCAGACCTTAATCACTTTAATAGCTTTATTAAGAACCTACCAAACACAAATAGCGGAATATTTGTCCGGTAAGAATGAATTTCAACAGGTTGTCTTTCCCCTATTATGTTCTAAATCACTTAAGCAGGCCGGGCACAAGATTCCACCAAGTCAAAGTTAGACCCCGGTAAAACATACTCTGACCCTATTACTGTGCATGCACGAGCATTATGTTATATGCCAATATAGCAAACCCATATACGACAATCAATAGAAAACGTGAACTTTATTCAAGAAAATCGATTAATGCTCGTATTTCGATAGCATCCAGGACAAGATTTAACGTTCTCGATGCCACAGGGTCTATTGCCACGTATCCCTTCTTCCTATTTAAAGAATTTTTTGTAAGAAAATGTAGGTTTATAGAATGAATTAATCTGGAATGTATTGTAAAAAACTTTTCCCTGTAGTAACCTATCCTCGATTTAAATCACATCCATCTATTAGTCGACTAGTTCATTGGTGGGAAAACAGCTGTCATCATTCAATCAAGGAGGAAAATTTGATGTCCCGGTTACACAAGCAATTCTTTTCAGCCGTCCTTGTCACATTTATGGCCATCGGTGTCCTTTCACCTGCACAGACACAAGCAAGTATGGACGAAGGCGGAGGGTATTGGATCCCAGACGACAAGATCGAGAAGTCAACCGAACTGATGAAGCAGGGCAAGTCCCTCGGAGAGCTTGGGATCAAGCAGGATCAGATTCAGAAAAAAGAAGGCATTCAGACATTAGATGAATTGATGGAAGAACACCAGGAAAGTGAAGCGACATACAGAGCGAACTTGGCTCCTCCCATCAAGACGGCACTCGGATGGACGCCTCCCGAATTCGACTATGATCATATCCTTACTGTAGATGAATGTCGGAGTAGTCCAGACAGCAGTTCAGAAACAGGATATATCAAGAACCGTTATTCCTTCTGCTGGTCCCATGTGGCGTCATATCAAGTCCCTGTAAAATGCATCGGAGGGATTTGTGTAAACGCAGGGGTTCAATTTCAATTCACGGAAATAGGTTATGGTTCCAACCAAAGCCGGAACATGAGAGTCTATTATACACTTGACGATATCATCGTGACCGATCCAGCTTTAAATGGTGCCAAGTTGGAAATCGATATGGTATGTGAATCAAAACTGAACCCAGGCGATTGTAAAGAGGACCCAGACTATCCACCGACAGAACGAACGATCGCCCAATGGAAAAACTCGAACTTCAGTACAGAAATCTTCACCTCAGAAGCGCCCCCGGCAACTGATACAAATCCTGACCAGTTGGGATACATGGAATTTTGGCCGAAACTCACCCTTACCCATTCAGCAAGGAAATACAAAAAGAGCATAGATGGCATCAAACAGACTGTCCGTTATGACTCTGCAAGATACATGTTCGCTTTCCCTGATGAATATTTCCGACAAGGTGCTGTATTCAGTAATGCTACACCGATCTTCAATGTCCCGATCACGGAACCTGAATTCGCAATGCTGGATGAAGCCGGACAGCATTGGAAGGACGCGATGGATCATCCAGCACAGACGAAGCCTCAAATGGTTGGAAAGAACATACCAGGAGCTGTTGGGGATAGCACACTGACACGGATGTATCCGAGGCGTCATCGGGAAGAATATAACCGGAACAGGAACAAGACAAGAAGGGTTTGTGACCGGGAGTTCGGCAATGAGGATCGGACAGGTAAGCAGTGTGATGAATACCCGTTTGCTTCCACATGGGAAGGATCTTCGACGAACGGAGCGAATAATTTTTCAGTGAGAATGATTTCCGCTGATTCGAACGGTGCTGCAGGGACATGGCTCGGTGCCTGGTACGCCTATGACCGGATCCTGGATGGAGATGCTTTTCATGTGGAGGTCGAAGCTCCTGAGAAAATCGCGACGATCCAATCGGAAGGCCAGCCTCAGGACGGCCAAGATAACCGGTCAAGTGACAACTTCACGATCGGGAACATCCCTCCTTACGCGACAAAGTTACAATGGAAAATCGTCGACGGTCCGAAAGATGCAAAATTCGATGTCATGAAAGACATCAGCTTCGGCGTCGACGAAACGATCTTCTATGACCTAACAGACGGATCCGAGACAGAAATCGAAACGAGCGAAGATTTCTACATCGCCAGACCGGAAAACACCAATGGAGAAAACTTCACTGTCGAAGTCTATGCAATCCCACAATAGTTTAGAGGCTGTCCACAAATATAGGACAGCCCCCTTCTCTTCTATTAAGTTCTTTTCGAGCGCATACCTTTCACTATTTTCAGGTTATCCACGTTGAGAAATTGAGCATATTCATTACTGCTTACATCTACTAATGCCACTTTCCCTTCATGATCATAATGGATCCCCCACCCAAATTTCTTTACTAAAGGAGAAGCCCTGAAACAAGCTTTAGGTTTTGAAAAGAATTGTTCTCGGAGTTCATCTAAATTTTGACCTGATTCAATCTGTTTCTTGATCAGATAAGTTTTAAACTGTACATCTTCTTGAGTATATTGATAAGGATTATTTTTGATCAAGTCATATTCAATGGATGCGATCGTCGGTTTTCCGTTTCTTGGTGTTGGCACTAAACCGCTACTGGCACCTGAATCCTCTGAAATTTTGATAAATGTGTGTTTGTACGACATTTAAATCCTCCTTATCTTGGAAATATCCAGTCTTTTATAAAGGAGCTTTAGTATATTTTTTTGTGTCCAGCTTAATTTATACGGAATGTTTACTATAAATCTTCTTAATTTAACCGAATTTCTTACCACTCAATAATAACATCCTGAAGGATATCTCCATTTGGATCCCCTGGTAATTGGTCTTGAATACGAAGTTCACAACCAATTATTAATATTAAAAAGCAAAGAAATATAAGCACTCTTTTCTTAGGATTCAATCTAATTATGAAGTTTGTCGAAATTTAAGGCGACGATTTTGTATATTTTTAGCTGACTATATTGTCCATTTTAAATGCGACTCTATCACAGTTTTTAGTATCTTTGCTACAAATGTATCCTTCCTCTTTTTATGTAACGGTTTTTACAAATTATAACTAACAAAAAGCCCCTTTATCCTTTAATTTCGTTCTTGAGTAAACGTTTATCCAGTTCCCAGACCCGATCATATGACTCTACTAGTTGTTCGGGTACCACCTTTCTACCATATTCCCAAGAATCCTCATCTATTTTAGCACGAAGCTCTTCTTTTTGATCCTCCCCGCCATACAACAAGGTTCTTAAATCAATTCGATTTCTTCCTAAATGATAACCAATCATCCGATAAACAATGAGTTTAACGAAGTTTTCTTCAGTCTCTTTTATTTTGATTTTACTTTTATAACCGTTAACTTGAAGGTAGTTGAATTTTATCGTATTTGTCGATAGGTTATAACTCATCGGTACGTTTAAAGTATTGTCAAACTCGCAATTTATATCCAAATTTAGCTCACGTAATGTCGTTTCGATGATCTTTTCGATATCCCAAATATAAAGCATCTTATGCCCTACCTTTCTCTGTCGTCTAATCCTTCTTTCTAGTCAAAAAGGATATCTTTTCGAAATAAGTATTCCTTTATACGAGACTGTATTCCTTTATACGAGACTACCTTGCTTCTGGGTTTAAGAATACCTGATAGATGGTTGGCAATGATGACAAAATAATTCTTAAAGCAGAGTCAATCCTCCACTTCTTGAAGACCTCGTCATAATACAATCGATCCTTATTCGGCATTATGGTCCCCGAGTCAGGTTCACTTAATTTTATCACATATGACTTTAAAGAATCTTTAATTGCTCAATAAAACACTTCTTTAGTAAGAGAAGGGCTCTCACCCTATCCAGCAATCATCTCCGTTCTTTAATAAAACAATTTCACCTCATTCGTTATTTGTTTCTTTGTTTTTTGTCTATTTCCTCTTTTAACCGAAATACAATAGAGAACTTCCTACTATTCACTGAAGCCTCATAGAATGGTTCTTCAAGCCTGCTCAGATAAAAAGATAAGGGCTGTCCATTAAGTGTCTTAGCCTCCGAACTTAATAACATTTTAAGAAAAAGCGTGTTTTTGAAACAAAATGTTGTATTGGAGGTGTCTGACACTTTTCTTCTTGGACAGCCTTTCTTCAGAATTCTATTCATCTATCGGTAGAGGTGCAATAGGTGAGACCAGGTTTTGTTCACGGAGATCCTGCCAAAATACGGATGGGATCACTTCCTGTGTTGCCGCTATATCCTCTTTAACATGTGCAGGGCGAGTAGTACCAGGAATGACCGCAGCTACTGCAGGGTGTGCCATTGAAAATTGTAACGCAACGCTTTTGACACTCACTTGATACTTGGAAGCCAATTCCTGGATTTTCTTTGCTTTGGTAACAATTTCATCTGGTGCCTCTTGATATTCATAATGATTTCCCCCCACGAGAACACCGGAACTGTACGGCGCGCCAACGATGATGCCGATATTTTTCTCCAGTGCTGACGACATTAATTTTTGCAAGGCATGTTCATGGTTCATGAGCGTGTAGCGCGTAGCCTGTAAGCAAAGGTCTGGAATCGTCTCTTCCAGTTCGATTGCAATTTCGATCGGCTCGGTTCGATTGACGCCTAATCCCCATGATTTGATTACACCTTCTTCACGGAGGCGCGTCAGTGCTCGGAATGCTCCTTTTCTAGCCGTATCAAACTTTGTAATCCAATCATCTCCGTGAAAGTCCGGAGAAATATCATGAACATATACGAAGTCCAATCGATCTGTTTTCAAACGTTCAAGGCTTTGCTCGATCGAGCGTAGGGTCCCGTCTTCACTATAATTTTCGATGATTTTATTTTTCCGGCCATATTCGAATAGCCCTTCCTTATCCTCCATTTCATCTGAGATCAACCGCCCTACCTTGGTGCTTAAGAAATAGTCGTCCCGATCATGTCTTGATAAAACTTCACCAAGCCGGCTCTCTGCTAGTCCAGCGCCATAAAACGGGGCAGTGTCAAAATATCGGACACCCTGGTCCCATGCTGTACTGATGGTTTCCAGCGCTTCTTCTTCCGGAACCTCCCTGAACATATTTCCTAAAGGAGCCGTACCTAGACCAATTTTCCCTTTGATTAAACCGTTCATTTCCATTCATCCTCCTTAAACTAGACTTGGAATCAATAGATTCATTAACAGAGCAACATAAAAAAGCCTGTTTATTTTTATACCTGATTGGCGTGAGCTTCAAACTTTTTATAATCTTGCCGGGAAAAAGCTTACCATTCCTTGTCGATTCAATCGGGAAGATGGACAATAAACAAAGGGGAAATCTCACTTTACCATAATGGTCCTGGAATAAAAAAGAATAACCAGGAAGCCATATTTGTCATATTGGCTTCCTAATTATTCTTTTTAAAGTCAAACTGTTTACTTGATAATTGTGATAACCCAATATTGCTATTAAATAAGGAACATATCCAAACCCGGAAGTTTTGTTTTTACGAAAATACACCAAAACAAATAAGAAGGGGCAAGCTTACCCCATATAAACACTGTCACATGTCCCTGCTTCTGGTTCATAATAACAATGATTTTTAAATTGACCAGAAAAAGGTTGACCGTACCATGTTTGAGGACATGGAGCATATGGATTGAAATACCAAAGAGCAAATTTCGCTGGGTGGTCCCTCCAATAATCCAAATTCTTCTTTGCTAATCTTTTCTCAGCAGTTCTCGCTCTGTTATAAAATACATTACCCTTTTGAACAGCTTCAAAAGAATAATTCCCTCCTTGTACTTGATAAATGACTTGAGGAATTGACCTTACATCTCTAAAGTCTAAACAATCCGCTTTAGCACGATTAACAATTACATTACCGACAAATAACATTCCTAGTTTTCCTTCACCCACGGCTTCCGCTCTCATCATCCTCGCCATTAAATCAACATCCGAATTTGTATATTTCACTCTTGGCATTTTTTCACCCCAACAATATTGTATGAAAAAAGCCTACTTTGATGTCATTATTTATTAATGAAGCTAAGGTTTTCCAACAGTTGACAGGACACCATATAGTGTCATATTATAAATATATACATTATGACACCAATTAGTGTCCAATTACTAATGAAGATGAGGAGAAGGGTGGAATTGAATAAGAAAAGTGAAACGAGAGATGTTTATACTGCCGTTGCCGATCCTACACGTCGCAAATTGCTTCAGTTATTGGCTGAAGCTGATGAGTTGCCCCTCCATAAGTTGACAGCGCAATTTCAAATGGGGCGTACAGCGGTTTCTAAACATTTAGCGATCTTAAAGGATGCTGATTTAGTAAAAGAGCGGAAAGCCGGACGTGAAACCCGCTTTCGACTTAATGCGGAGCCGCTCAAAGAAATTGAAGATTGGGTATCGTATTACACGAAATTCTGGAATGAAAGAGCAGAGCTTTTACGTAGATTATTAGAGGAGGAGCAAAATGAAACCTGAAATTTCATTAGACTTTGAATTTAGAAGTTCGGTTGAAAAGGTATGGCATGCTTTAACCGATTCAACTATGTTGGCAAAATGGGTCATGGATAACAACTTCAAACCAATCGTTGGCCACAAATTTCAGTTCCATACGGAGCCGACTAAGCATTGGAATGGTATTGTCGATTCAGAAGTACTCGTTGTGGAGGAGCCTTACAGATTGTCCTATACCTGGGTTACTGCCGGAGAAAACACAATTGTTACCTGGTCACTGAAAAGAATGGACAATGTTACCCATCTGCATCTCGAGCATACCGGATTCCAGAGCGAGAGCCTATCGTACAACGGGGCCAAATACGGCTGGGTGAATATGGCCACCCAACTTGAAAAGCTGTTAAGGGATCAAAAAAATTAAGGAGGAAAATTCTATGTCTGTCATTTCCATCATTCTTCAAAGTTTGTTGGCGGCTTATTTTATATTCTCAGGGATCGCAAAGGTCATAGGTGCTAAATACTGGAGTGATATTTTCAATGATTTAAAACTACCTCAATGGTTTCGCCTCGTCACAGGCATCGTTCAGTTAATCGGAGCAGCTGCACTTGTCATTGGCTACTGGTATGGATGGGCTGTCGTATGGGCTGGCATCTGGCTGGGCATTACGATGCTGGCGGCGTGTCTAGCACACTTGAGAGTGAAAGACCCATTCAGCAAAACGGCGCCTGCTATGGTATTTCTTGTATTAGTCCTTATACTATTCATCATGAATACAAACCATCTGATGCTTCCCCTCTCGTAAAATCGTTCAATAAAAATCTGACGAAATAGGTTTCCTCCTGATAAGGGAAAACGCAGGTGATTTCGTTCGTAATTTAATGTCTAAAAACAAGATACTGTGTAATCGACATAACAATCGCCTCGGTTCTATTGACTATCAATTTCTCGCTCTATTTCCTGTTTTTTATATTTGTTGAGCGTATTTCAACTTGATAATGTGCTGCTGGTGTTTGTATTGTAAAGAGTGAACCATTCTTGTCTGAGATACATGTTTAACAGAGAAGATTTCATTGGTTTTAACCAGCTTAATTTTTACCATATATCGTATAATCTTATCTATTTGGCGGCTTCTGAGCGTTTTCTTGTGGTAAGTAATAAAGAAAAATACCTGAAGTAATATTGCCAGTATGGAATTCATACTCCTGATCTAAATAATGATCATCTAACGTCATCCTGGTCGTCCGTGTCCCTTTAATCGGTTCTTGTATTCCACACCACCAACATCTATACCTAAAAGTTTATGTACCATTGTACGGATCTTTCTAAATCTGTGACATAAATGAAAATTATTAAAATGGGAGGCTTAAATGTCTTAGAAAAGGAACAGTTTTAAATTCCTTTGATGTCTCCTATAACTTCAAATGCCCCATTGTTAAAATAATGCCCATGGTCGTCGAGTTCCCGGGTAATTACCTGTGGAAGAATTTCTGCGTAATGGTCAAGGTGAGAAAAAGGTACGATTTCATCGTCCCGGCTCTGGTAAATGAAAATGTGCGATATCTGAGGGAGCCTTGAAACAAAATCATCTTGTAATGTATATTCTTGAGCTTGCCAATCTTCGTCTTTGCCCCAGAATGGAGCTGCAATCAAAAATAATCCTAAGATGGGTAGTTTACAAGTTTCTTCCGAAAGATATTTCAGCAAAACTGAACCGCCTAAAGAATGACCGATTAAAATCACCTCACCGTCCAATGTAGAGAGTTCTTTTTTAATCTGGCCTTTCCAAAGCATATACTCAGGATTTTCTGGGTTAGGCATCTCGGGGTGTGATACGTTATACTCATCACCTAAAGCGTCTTGTAGATATGCAGCCAGGTCGCTGCTTCCCTGGTGAAGACCTTGAGTTCCTGCACTATGTATGAATAACACATTCTTCTTCATACTATATACTCCCTTCTGGTTCTTCACCTTTCATTTATACCAAGTGTGCTTTTATCAACACATTCCCTATACCATTTTCGCAATTGATTGATGTGAGCTTGATGGTACCGGCTATGGTCAGCCATATGCCATATACCCCAGCGAATGGTTGCTTTCTTTCCATCCTCATAAACGACAATTCTATCTAAATCACGTTCAGTTAATTGGGCACATTCCGATTTAAACATATTAAATACTTTCTTATAATCATTTAAAAGCTCTTGCAGCGGGACATCTTTTATTTTTGGAAGCTGATTGTTCCTATCCAACATAGGTCCGTATTTCTCCTCCAACGCATGTGGTAAAGGTTCACCTTTTATGCGATAGACCCAAAGGAGGTCCACATAACTTAAATGTTTTATTAATTGGCCGGTGCTATTAAACTTTCCTTCCGGGCCATGATAATCAACTTCCTGTTGTGACATTCCGGAAGCAATAGCGTTCAACCTTTGAAAATTTTCTTTTCCAGCAGAGTAGAACATTCCTACAATTGGATCCATGTTTGAATCACCTTTTAAGTCAAGTATCAATTATACTCCCCCCAAATGGTCTCTTTTTTAATTCCATAACCAGATATTCTCGGAATAACTTAAGAATTCAATTTAATTCTGGAAAAATCCTCTTTTTCATGGTCCCTATGTTAAAAGAAGCTCTCCTGATTTAAATCGTCTACCTGGTTGTTCAATTACGTTTGATAAAGATGTGATGGACATGTTAAATAATCAAGGGATAGACATTTTTATGGAAAGTTTATTCGATTTGATTCATACAATTATTGCAATTGATCAATGGGGGGATTCTGTTGAAGAAGATACCTGTAGCGGGGTTTGTTTATGAATGTGGTGAAAGTAATTCTGAATCGGAACATTCGCATGCTATTTACCTGACTCACTGGGATGGAAGGCCTGTCCATGTTCACGAGTTTGAAGGTGTGACCTCTTTTGACGTTGGACACCGCCACGGATATGAGGGGACGACAGAACCTGCCCCGAGTGGAGTCCAACATTCCCATCGATTTCATACGATTACAACCTTTGATGATGGACATCGGCATGAAATAATAGGGGTTACCGGACCGGCTATTCCAGTTCAGGGAGGTGGACACATCCACGAGTTTGAAGGTGAAACCACGGTTGATGGAATGCCGCCACATGAACATTCATACAGTGGCAGAACAAGTGTCGACTGATTAGAACGACTTAACCTGATGATAAAAGGTCAGCACTCACAAAACCGTCTATTGGTAAAATTGATAGATGGTTTTTCTGTATTTTTTCCAAATATGAATTGTGTCTCTCCCATTAACCCTACTGATTTTTAGATATCCCCTCTATTTGATTTTCCTAATGCAGAAATTTATTTAGGGGATTGTTATTCTATTGAAGCGTACTTTAACGAATAAGCCATTTATTCTTCTTCAATGACATCACTTTTTACCAATGTATCATTTATTTGAGTAATTTCTCTATTCATTAAAAACTTCTCTGTTATTTTTTCTTCTTGATTCCATATTTCTGCCATTGGTTGCTCCTATCAAATAGAGATTTGTTTACCTTTACTCTGATTAAAAGGTTACCTCAATGCCTTTTTCACTAGATTCATAAATACCGCACAATATTTTCATGATTTCCACGCCATCTTCCACTGGACTAATAGGCACTTTGTTTTCTAAAACGCACTCGACAAAATGACTAACTTCAGACTCGAATGCTTGGTTAAAATTAAATGTTAGTGAATCAACCTGAGGAGTTACATTTAGAATGGTATTAAATTTTTCCGAAACGATTTCTAGTGATGGTTCAATTTCTGCCCCACCTTTTTCACCATAGAGCTTTATACTGGTTTCATCTTTTCTAGCATGGAGAGAAAAGCTTGCATCCACAAACAGAGAAGCACCATTTTCAAATCGAATAAGTGCATTGGCGGAATCTTCTACATTGTTTTTGCTAGAGTTATAGTCAGCAGCCTTATAAAAAGAAAGGTTTTCCACATTCGATCGATTCCCTAATTTATGATAAGTATTACCAGTGACAGATTTTACTTTTGGTCTGCCCATTAGATACCAACATAGATCAATTATATGAACCCCGATATCGATTAACGGACCGCCCCCAGAACGCTCAATATCAGCAAACCAGCCGCCTGGATTTCCCAATCTGCGAATACAAGATGCTTTTGCATAATAGATTTCTCCTAATTCACCATTATCAATAAACTTTTTCAGTATTTGCGTATTACTAGCGAATCTTCTAACAAAACCTACTTGGAGTATTTTACCGCTTTTGTTTACGGTCTCTTCAATTTGTTTTGCCTTCTCCACTGTTGTTGTTAATGGTTTTTCTACTAGTACATGTTTACCTGCTTCTAAAGAGGCTATAGTAATTTCAGCATGTGTATTATTCCATGTACAAATACTGACTGCATCAATCTCTGAATCTGCTAGTAAGTCTTGATAGTTTTTATAATGCTTTTTGGCACCATATTTTTCTGCTTTTTCATTTGCTCTTTGTTCATTCATATCACAAACAGCATAGATTTCTACATCATCATTATTTTTATAGGATTCAAAATGCATTTCAGAAATAGAGCCTGCGCCAATTACACCTACTTTTATTTTCCCCATTTTCTTAGCTCCTATCCTTTTAAAGTTTCTCCCAAATTCTCTTGACATTATCCAATCCTATCTTTGAGCCACGTTTACACTCCTCCAGGCCTTCAAATTCGATGGAAATGTACCCATCATAGCCTGATTGTTTAATAACGTTTAGAACATCATATAAATGAATATCACCATGACCAGTAATTGCTCCTCTTAAATAATTACCTGAAGCAGTTTGGAACCATCCTTCACCTGGATGATAAGAAGAAGCAGGTCGAAAGTAAAAGTCTTTCGTATGAACCATTGATGCATAGGCAATATTTTTCTTCACGGCTGCAACTGGATCTTCGTCCACACACAGGAAATTCCCAATATCAAGTGTCGTTTTAAAATTATGTCTGTCTACATTCTCGATTAACCGCTGAATCCTGTCACTTGCCTGAACATAGAAACCGTGATTTTCCACACTTGTTACAATGCCATATTGCGCTGCATAATCAGCTATTTTTTGGCAAGCTTCTGTTAATCTCGGTAAATCCAGTTCAAATTGTTTAATGGTTGCCTCTTGAGCAGGCTTAAAAGCTACATCATGTCTCATCAGCTTTACACCTAATTGATTTGCAATATCAACTTCTTTTTTTACTCTAACCATTTCTTGTTCAACTACTTCCTTATTACCTTTCAGGAAGTCAGCACCAATCGCATAGTTTGAAATTTCAATACTTGCTTCTTCTGCTTTTTGAAGAATCTCTTCTATTAACCCTGGGTTATCCGTCAAGCTAAAACCCATTGGCACAAGCTCAATATGCTCGCCGCCCTGATCAGCCGTCCATTGAATAGCATCCAAAATCGTCATTTCCCCAGAGTTTATTGCTCCTGCTAAACTGTAGGAACTTATACCAAGCTTCACTAATAGCCCTCCATTTTACCTGAATTACACACTAACTAGACAACGCTTTCACATATTCTTATGCCTTGTTAAAACGATGATTAATTATGTTAGACTAAATACATGAGCGATCGGAGTATTACCTTCCTTTTCCGCCATTTTTGGCATTCTTACAGAAACCCCTCCATCCATCTGATTAAATTCAAGATGTTCTTCACCGCCAAGCATATCTATTCGGCATACCTTTTCAGGATAAGGAATGTAAACATATTCATCCATATAACGATCATCTTTGCTTTGATATAATCGGAAGCAGTAAGCTGTTTCACCCTTTCTTGTAAAAGCAAAATCGTCTTTAAAATAAGGTGCACAAATACGTGTCCCATACACAGCTTCACCGTTAACTTTCAACCAAGCTCCAAGCTCTTTCATCCTTTTCATTGCTCCCTCAGGTAGGCGTCCATCAGGTTGTGGCGGCACATTTAGAGCAAGATTTCCACCTTTAGATATGATTTCAATCAACGTGTGTACAATTTCCCGTGTAGACTTATACTTATCCTCATATTTAAAAGAAAAAGAGGTCCCTATTGTGATACAGCTTTCCCATGGCACATTCATCGGACCGTCAGGAATTGTCTGTTCGGGGGTAATGTAGTTTTCAAACTCCCCTCCTATAGTACGGTCAGCTGTAATTAACCAAGGCTGTATTTCACGTGTTCTTTCCACTACTTCTCCGAGGCGGATATCCTGTTTTCCTTTACCAACCCAGCCTGCATCTAACCACAGTACGTCAATTCGACCGTATTTGGACATTAGTTCCAAAATCTGATTATGTGTAAAGGCTACAAACTTTTCCCACAACCATGGATATTCATCTGGATCATAAGAGGGTCCGCGCCACATTTCCTTGCCCCGAGCCATGCCAGGAGCCCAATAGTAAGGTGTATGCCAATCTGCTTTAGAAAAATATGCTGCAATACTCAAGCCCTTTTCACGAAAAGCATCAAAAACGTGCTTACATATATCAGCATACTTATGACTGTGAAAAGGACAATCTGAAGAAGTAATACGATAATCCGTCTCTTTCGTGTCCCACATACTAAAGCCATCATGATGTTTCGTCGTAAAAATTAAATATTTAAAACCGCCTTCTGCAGCTAAGTCAGCCCAAACTTCCGGTTGGAATCGAATGGGGTTAAAGGTTTTATTTAGATTAAAATATTGTCGCTTGAATTCCTCGCCATCATCTTCCCAGTCGATATCTGTGCGAGACCAATCGGCATCTTCATCACTTAAAGCCCACGATTCCACAACACCAAGCTGAGAATAAGGCCCCCAGTGCATCATCAAGGCTAGTTTTTGATTCTTAAACCATTCCAAACGTTCCAATATCAAAGGATCTTTTGGTTTAAACCATTTCTCTTCTGCACTATAATTATGGGCACCATGATTGACTTCCTGGTCTTTCAATTCTGTCATCCTATTTCATTCCTTTCATCCATTGGATCTATGAATATCTTGATCTCAATAAATTACTTTTTAGAATTAAGCTTCCTCCCAGAATCGTCTTAGATTATCCATTCCAATTTTACAAGCTTCTCTGCATTCTTCCATTCCTTCAAATTCCAATGTTATATAACCGTCATAACCCGAATCTTTAATCAGTTTAACAATTTCCCTTATTTCAATATCACCTTGTCCGACAATTGCACCTCTTAAAAAGTTACCGTTAGACGTTTTAAACCATTTTCCTGCACCAGGATTTTCGTAGTAAGGACGGAAATAAAAGTCTTTAAAATGAACAAGAGATGCATATAGTAGATTCTTCTTTACACCTATAATGGAGTTTTCATCAACACACATGAAATTTCCTATATCCAATGTTGTTTTAAAGTTAGGTCTGTCTACTGCTTGGAGAACGCGTTGGACACGATCACTATGCTGTACAGCAACACCATGGTTTTCAATTGTCGTTGTTATCCCGAATTTTGCTGCATAATCAGCAATGCGGCGGCTTCCTTCAATGATTTGAGGCAGGCTGTTTTCAAAGTATTCAATTGTTGTTTTTTCAGGTGGTAATGTAAATGCAGTCACATCATGACGCATATGTTTGATACCCATACGGTCTAACAGATCTACATGTTCTTTCAGGCGTGCAACCTCTGCTTCAAATTCCTCCTCAGTATCCTGGACAAAATCTGCAGGCATTGAATAGTTTGATAGTTCAATGCCAACTTCTTTTGCCTTTTCTCGTACTTTATCTGCAAGTTCCAAGTTATCTACTAAAGTGAATCCATAAGGAACAATTTCCATATGCTCCCCACCATTATCAGCAATCCATTCAATAACATCTAAAACATCCATTTCTTCAGCATTAATTGCATCTAACAAACTATACGTACTTAATCCTAATTTCATCTCACTTCACCTCTTATTTAGTAGGTTTACTTTCTATTCAATAGATTTTTCCTATTAATTTGTTCGAAAATACTTGTGAAGATTAATGGCCATTGTTCTTCAGTTCCAATCATAACTTTCAATAAAAGACTAATTGAAAAACAACAATTTTTACGGAAACTACCTTTGCCTATTTCCTAATGGACTGCCTTTCACAAACAGATTACATTGACTTAATAAAAATTCACTATACATCGAATTGGCCCATGAAAACCATGGTCTCGTAAATTTTCCAGGTTCATCAACATGAAATCCTTCGTGCATAAAGTTTGTATTTGCATCGGTGTTTTTAAACAGATCATGAATTTCTTCTTTCTCCTCACTTGTTAATGCTGTCATCCCCTGAATCGCAAGAGCAATATGCCAAATATACTGCTCAGGTGTATGTGGACTGCCAATCCCTTTCGCCACGTTCCCCTGGTAATAATAAGGGTTTTCAGAGCTTAAAATGAATTTTCTTGTGTTTTGATAAACTTTATCCTCCACATCGCAATACCCTAAATAAGGAAGTGCGAGAAGACTAGGCACATTTGCATCATCCATTAGGTTGTAATTTCCAAGGCCATCTGTCTCGTAGGCGTAAATTGTTCCATAGACTGGATGTTCTACCTTACCAAAATTTTGAATCCCCTGATCAATTTCATTTGCCAATTCAAATGCTGTTTTCGCAAGACTTTTATCATCAATGACTTTTTCAGCAATTTCCTTTAATTGTTTCAAAACAACGACAGCAAACATATTGGCAGGGATTAAGTAGCCATACTGACAAGCGTCATCACTAGGACGGAAACCACTCCAGGTCATTCCTGTGTACCCTACAGGAGCCCCTTTTCCTCCATGTGATAATGTATCCTGCGCAGGGCAGTTATCCCTTTCAAACAAGTAGTTGGACTTCTCTTCATGGTTTTGCTCCGTCTTCCAGGTTTCAATTATTTTTGCAACAGCTTCCTGGAACAATTCATTAAAATGAGATGTTCTTCCCGTTGATTTCCAAAATAAATACGACAGCTGAATTGGATAGCAAAGTGAATCAATTTCATATTTTCGTTCCCATAGAAGAGGGGTCATCTCCGTCTTGTCATCATGAAAGCGGTTTCCATTTGCTTCTTCGTTAAATGCATTTGCATATGGATCATGGATTATGAAGGAGAATTGTTTTTTTATAACACCCTCAATCATGTCGGCCATTTTCTCATCATATTCAGAAAGTATTAAATACGGACGAACCTGTGCAGCTGAATCTCGTAGCCACATTGCAGGTATGTCACCGGTAATCACAAACGTCGTTCCATCACCTTGAGGTCGAATTGTAGTTTCATACGTATTGGAAAAACAGTTTTCAAATATCGCTTGTACTTTTTGATCATGAGTAAATGCTGTTTTCACTTCATCTATTAATGCTTTCATTGATCGTGGTAACTGTCCTTGCATAACGTACCTACTTTCTTTTTTCGTATTCTTATAATAATGGAGTATGCAAAAAGCTGCCCATTTTTTCATAATACACATTTTTTGAACGCTATTTACGGATTCATCTTTCAAAGCCAACTGTAATGATTTCATGCTTACGAACAGGGACTTGAACACCTTTGCCAACCGCATGTAATGATTTCCCTTTTCCTTCAATCACATTACTTATATAAGCATGATGAAAAGTTTCTGAAGACTTGACTATAAGAGTATCGCTTTCATCAGTCATATTAAACCAGCGCACCATGACATCACCAGACTGTTCAGATACTTTCATAGAAGAGAAAGCCAGATTTGAAAATTCCCACTGGAGAAATGAATGCACAGGTGGCAACTTCCCATCATGAAGACCTGTCTGTTTCAATGACCACGGTACCTGATATTGATATGCATTCTGATATGCCTTCGTTGCACCAGCTTTTCCCTCATGTGGATAAATACGAAATGAAACAGAATGCTCTCCTAAACACTGTGCCTCAGGTGTCGCGAAATACCCCCAATCACCAAGCTCACCTACAGAACGCAGCAAAGTTACCGCAATCGTATTCCGCCCATCACGGATGATTTCATACTCATTTAATCCAAGATTTGCAATTGTTAAGCCTGCGATATCATTACTTACATCTACGAATGCTTGTTGATGCTGTGAATGATCTGGGTTGGTCCATTCCTGTGAAGGCTCGTTGAGACGTTTTGCTATTTCAAAGATTGAATCAGCATAATGTACGTCTGTTTGAATATCCGTCGGAAATAATGCCCTGAGGCGGTGATCTTTCGCTTGGTTATTGTAAGATGTTTTCACACTTATACCTTTACTGTTCCTTTCTAACGTTACGACTGTTTTTATTATGAACGGAACCATTTCCTCCACGCGTGCAGACGTTCTGCCAGTAAACCAGACAAGCTCCTTTTGCTCTTTTTCCAGTAAATCTGATGCGCTTTTAGGGATTTCCCATTCATGGACAATCTCATATGCAGCCTTAAATGGTGTATCTTCAATAATGTTTACCTTTGCAATTAAATCTTTTGTTGTAAGTGCTTGTTCATTATTTGGCTGCTTATACATATATTCGTTTCCAATATCTCCTGTATCTTCATACACACATAATTCTTCAAAAGTACGTCTATTTGCTTTATCAGTCACAGTTAAGGAACCATTTTCATTAATTTTTACGTTTACAAATTTATTTTCCATTTCATTTTCGTTAGCGATCAAGGAACTAGCATCCTTATGTTTTGCAGCTGAAACCCATGCGTATGTCTTATACCCAAGCGCAGGAACCTTTTCTGCTTCAAATGTAAGGCAAACCCTTCTAGCCATATATGGTTGACGGAATTTCTCTTCTGGCAGATCATAATCAAAAAATATTCCTAAATCTTCCGCTTTATATTGATATTCAGTGCCTGTATCATCAACCAGTGTTCTTTCCCCTAATGAAAATTCTTTAAGCGCTTGTTTGTTTACTCCTGCTGCGAAGTAATTCCTTCTTACATCAAGTGTAATCGAAACAACTCCGGTACGATCCCATCCAGTCGTATTATAGACAGTAAATGGAAGGGCATCAGCACCCCATTTTTCAAAACGAGTTGTATTTATTTTTCCGGAAATGGACTCGAGACTTTCATCAATTATCATCTCAGCTACATGTTTACTCCTCTCGAATCTTGTAACCATGCCACGGTGAACCTCATCCACACTACAGCCGCAAATACTGTCATGCGGGTGATTTTGCATTAATGTCTTCCATGCATATTCAATTAAGTGATGCTGGTAATCTTCTCCTTGCAAGTATGCGAATACAGACAAAGGTTCTGCTACTTTCTCAAGGAGTGCCTGATTGAATTGATTCATTTGTTTAAGATATACGCGTGCTGATGCTGTATTAACGAGAGTTCCCCATCCGTCCGTTTGTTGACTTCGTAGCTCTCCATCAATTACTTTTAAATTTTCCGGTAGTGTTGATGCAAGTTTGCCTACATAATCATTAAAATTCGAATGAACAAATTCGATATTCGGATAAAGCTTTTCAGCCGTTCGAATCGCTTCTGGCAAATCGGTTTGTATTGGCTGATGATCACAGCCATTCAACATGAGCATATGTGGAGTTGCAGCATATTTTTCTAAGGAAGCAATATGGTGATCCCAATATTTCTGTGCTTCTATTTCATGTGTTGGAACTTCATTTCCATTACAGTACCAATTGGCAAATAAAATACCGAGAACAGATGATCCGTCTGGGGAGCGCCAGAGCATTTCTGAATATGGTGATTCAAAATTTTCTGCTTCACTGACGGCATTATTAAATCCAGTTGGTTTTACACCTCTTCCAAAAACAGCATTGTTAATTCCAGCCTGGCTTAAGATTTGTGGAGCTTGGCCAATATTTCCAAATGAATCCGGAAAATAGCCTACCTTTGCAACACCTCCCCATCGTACTGCATCTTTCATTCCGTATTGAAGATTACGGATGTTAGCTTCAATACTTGTCAAAAATTCATCCTGCAAAATATACCAAGGGCCGATTTGAAGTCTTCCATCTCTGACGAACGTTTGAAGCTTTTCTCTCATATCAGGGCGAATTTGTAAATAATCATCTAAAATGATTGTTTGTCCATCAAGATGAAAGCTTTTAAAGTCAGGATTGCTTTCCAATGTTTCCAACAGCCTATCCATCAGCTTCGTTAAAAGGACATGGTGCTTCTCATATGGCAAGTACCATTCCCTATCCCAGTGGGTATGTGAAATAATGTGGATAACCTTTTTATCTTCCAATTTAAACCTCCAAAACTACTTCATTACGTGATATGTACTAATCTCGTATGGATGAAATTTCCGACTGATTTGTCCGTCTTTCATAGACAATTTAGTCACAGGTTGCTCAAGTAAATTCGTTTCATTTATAGCATTTATCGTTTGTCCAAATTGCAAAATAGCAGAAGTTTCACTTCCTTTAGATTCATACATTCTCAAAATAATCCCATCTTTATTTTCAGCTTGTTTGATTGAATCAACGATTACACTCTCACTTTTTGTGTTTATAAATGCCATCAAATCTGGTAATTCACCCGAATGTGCAGATGTCATAGCAACAGTAATTGGAGAATTTAACTCTTGGCCTTTTTTAACTGTATCTCCGTTTCTCCAGTCCCCTTCATGAGGGAATAAAGAATAAGTAAATTCATGCTTCATTAGATCTGCCTGGGTATCGGGCCATTTTGGAGCACGCAAAAGTGAAAGTCTTATTTTATTTCCTTTTATGTCATAACCATATTTACAATCATTTAATAAACTTACACCATAATTCCCCTCTGAAAGGTCTGCCCATCGTTGTCCACATACTTCATACTGAGCTTGTTCCCAACTTGTATTATTATGAGTAGCACGTTCAATCGAACCAAACGGAATCTCATAAGTCGCTTTAGAGCTATAAATATTTACTGGGAATGCAACCTTTAAAAGTTTATGTTTTTCTAGCCAATCTACTGTTGTTTTAAAGTCTATTTTTTTACTGTCATGGTAAAAGGTAATTTCTTGAGTCACCAATGAATGATTCACTTTCCAAATGAATTCTAATTTATCAGAAACAGACCCTTTATAAATTACTTTAGAGTCCATTAAATGGGGATTTATTTCACGCTGCTTTTCAAAGTTCGGATCTATGTCCCAAGCATCCCAATCAGTTGGTAAGTCATCGAATATTTGCAACTCATTCGCATATTCTCCATCTTTAATAATCTCTTTATCAGCTTCCTTATCATATAATCGACTAATCCATCCATTATCCGTAAATTCTACTTTATAAACAAGGGTCTCCCAATGACTACTGAATTCTTTAGAAAGTGCGACTTCTTGTTGATCAGCATCCTCTAACCACACTGTTTTATAGCCCATTTCAGGAATACGATCGATGTATGTATTAAGTGTTACACTTTCATCATCACTTACGATAAAATCTGTTTTATAGCTATTCCCTTGTTTATCAATAATTTTTTTAGTTAATAGTTCTTTTCCTCCGGTAATCGTTATCATTTCATCACGAGTCCAGCTAAGGCTGTTTAGTAGAATAATTGGTTGACCAGGTCCCTCAGTGTTAATCGATTGAGTAATATACTTAATTGCTTCCTCTTTTAATCTTGTTCCTATTTCAAATAACTCATTATATTGTTTTTCTGATAAATCATATACAGGTGAAATCGATGTACCTGGTACAATATCATGGAACTGATTGAGCATGATTAGCTGCCAACCTTTGTTTATTTCCTCCATCGGATATGCTGTACCTAAAGTGATGTGGGCTAAGCTATTCCAAATCTCTAGTTCTCGATAAAGAGACTCTGCTTTTCTATTATTCTTTTTCGTTTTTGCATGAGTAGTATAAGTACCACGGTGGAGTTCTAAATATAAATCCCCATACCAGTTTGGTAATTGCGGCTTTTTCGAATCTATTCTGTCAAAAAAGTCATGCACCTTATCAAATTTTACATCTGGAAGGCCTGGAAGATTGCTGGACCGTTCCAAATACTCAATCATTTCCCTTGTGACACCACCGCCTCCATCACCATAGCCATATACCAACATTCTCTCAGGAAATTCGTTCTTTTGGTTATAATCCTCCCATGTACGATGAATATCTGCTGGGTCTGTTTGCTGGCCAAGAATATTATGCAAGTAAGATAGTATCTTAGTACCATCAATTCCTTCCCAATTAAATAGATCATATGGGAAACGATTGGTATCATTCCAATTTAGTTTTGTTGTCATAAAATAGTCTGTTCCAGCTTTTTTTAATATTTGTGGTAAAGATGCACAATAGCCAAATGTATCTGGTAACCACTCTACCCGGGGCTCTACACCAAATTCATCTTTGAAAAACTTTTTTCCATAAAGCAGTTGTCGGACAAGGGATTCTCCAGAAGGAATATTCAAGTCAGGTTCTACCCACATACCACCAATAATTTCAAACCGGCCATCTGCAACTTTTTGCTTCACTCGTTCATAAACTTTTGGTTGATATTCTTTTAAGAAAGAAAATAACTGAGGTTGACTTTGAGCAAATTCAAAATCGTTATACTCTTCTAATAATGTACAAACACTAGAAAATGTACGAGAACCTTTTCGAATTGTTTCTTTAATAGGCCACAACCATGCAATATCAATATGCGATTGACCAATGGCTCGAATTGTCCCTTCTCTAAAACCTGATAAATCATTAACTGTTTGACTTAATCCTGCCTCCATCTTTCTAAGTAAACTCTGGTCAAGGAGTGTTTCTTTACTTGGCATACCAAGCTGATCAACTACCTGCCCCATAGCTTTGTGGAGTAAATGGTAGCGGGTATCACTTCTATCTAATAATGTAGCGGTCTTATAACAAACTTCCAATGTGTATAAAAGACTTTGAACTTCTTTATTGATCAGAACCAAACTACTCTGTTCTAAATACCCTGGTGGTGGATCTGTTTCTGGACATGCAACCAGGTTAAATCCACGGAGATGATCTTTAGGAATCCCAACTGGGTTAAACACTTCAACTTGTATATGCAACACTTTGTTTCCTGTCTTTTCAGGAGGAATTATTACTAGATCACGATTTCGATCCAGACCTTGTGTTGGTATTCCTTGTATTGAGATAAGGCTTTCACAATAAGATTGCATTCCATTACCATTTACTTTAAATAAAATCCCTATAGTATCATTTTGCCAATTTCTAGGGATCTCTACTTCTTTGTCAAGAAAAGCTGTAGTACCAGAATCCGCAACTAAATCACCAATATTTATCAGTAAACCTTCTAAGTTTTCGTTATGGTAGGAATACTCTCCAGGGTTAACATATTGAGCTTTTTTTGATGTCCAACCTTGAATTTCAAGTAAATCCTTATATTGATGAGCCTGTAAGATCCGTATTAAACGTTGAATACGCAGCATTTTATTTTTTCCTCCCTATCTGCTTTTGTCTTTTTATTCTAATGATGTGAGCGATCCTCTATGATTAAGTCTTTTTCGATCACGTTATTAGAAGACCCACCTACCATAAGCTTTACTAATCCAGGTTCAACTTTAAAATTCATTTTAATATCCCATATAGCTAGCTCCTCAAAACTGAGAGAAAAAGTAACAGTCTTGGTTTCATTTGCTTTTAGCCATACTTTTTGAAATCCTTTTAGTTCTTTATTCCGTTGTGTCACTGTAGCTTCTACATCTTTTATATAAAGTTGGACTACTTCATAACCATCTTTATCCCCAGTATTTGCGACTTCTACAACTAGCTTAACTAGCTTGGAATTCTGAAGCTCCTTTAAGGTGATCGTTTCATTTTCTTCAGAAAGAAAACGATATGTAAAAGATGTATAACTCAAACCATGACCAAAAGGATATAATGCCTTTCCACTCATATCAATGTAATCTTCTTTACCACCACTATCCTTGTAGTTATAATAAACCGGTAATTGCATTGACGAACGAGGAATAGAAACAGGGAGCTTACCATTTGGATTAACATCACCAAATAGAACTTCAGCTATAGCTCTCCCACCCTGTTGACCTGGATACCATCCTATTAAAATAGCATCGCAATATTGGGTCAGCATTGGAATTGAATAAGGACGTCCTTGAATAAGAACAGAAATGATTGGCGTTCCAGTTGAACTAATTTCTTTCATTAGCTCCTGTTGTACTCCACCAAGTTCTAAACTGGCGACATCAACATTTTCTCCACAATCCATTTCTGTTTCATTGGATTCCTTGACAGCACCGTTATTTTCAAATTCCATTCCAAACTCTCTAGCACTCGTTCCACCTAAAGTCAGTACTACAATATCAGCTTCCTTAGCCATCTTCTTTGCAGTGGCAAACTCGGATTTATCATTCCCCCTGATTCCACACCCTTTTGCATACAATACATCTGTATTCTTGCCGACGATCGATTTTATACCATCAAGGATTGTTACAACATATTCTCTTCGCTGTGGTGGTGTATAGTCTCCGAGTAAATTGTATATATTGTCAGCATTAGGGCCTATAACAGCTATTTTCTTTATCTCCTTACTCATTGGTAATAGATTATTCTTGTTTTCAACTAATACAATAGACTGTCGAGCCATTTCTAAATTCGTTTCGATAGCTTTATTATTCCTTATAACAGTTGAAGGCTTTTCTTTATTTAGAGTTGGTATGTCATCAAAAAGTTTTAACTTGAATTTCAAATACAATACTCTTGAAACTGCTTGATCAACAAGTTGTTCTTCGATTTTCCCACTTTCCACACCAGCTTCGATCGCCATATAAACATCATCCCATAGACTTAAATCTACTCCCGCTTTTAAGCCATATGCAGCTGCTAATTGCTTGTCTCCAGTTAGCAATAGCAACCTGTCAAGTGCAGTACCATCTGCCATTACAATTCCTTTGTAATTCCACTCTTGTCGAAGAATCTTAGTTAATAGAAGATGGTTTGCGTGACAAGGAACACCATCAATCTCATTATAAGCAGCCATACAAGCTAGAACTCCAGACTGTACCCCCGCTTTCATTGGAGGTAAAAAAATCTCACGCAATTCTCTTTCACCAATTAATGCCGGCCCTGCATTGTGCCCTCCAACTCCTGCCCCTTGTGCAGCAAAATGTTTTAGCACTGGGAGAACTTTTGGTGTACCTTCTTTCTCTGCTTGCATTCCACGGACTACAGCCTCCGTCATTTTCGAAGATAAATAGGGATCTTCACTAAAACATTCTTCAGTTCTTCCCCACCTAGGATCACGAACAATGTCCAGAGTGGAGACTAAACCTAAGTGCCCGCCCCTGGCTTGCAACTCATCCGCTACTTGTTGTGAAACCTTTTGCTGTAGCTCTGGATTCCAAGAGGCTCCAGACCCAATATGTGTCGGAAATATGGTGCTTTCCAATGCTTGATGCCCATGTGGACATTCTTCAGAAAATAGCACAGGTATACCTAATCTTGTATTTTCTTCCACATACCTTTGGATCATATTAGTCACAACTGCACTATCTTCTACATTAATACCATTTGAAAAATTAACATTTGACCACGGATCTGCTCGAAACAAACCATATAAAGCACCCATACTATCAAATTTGGCCACTTGTTCTTTGAAAGCTTTTGTTAATTCATAGCCGTTTTCTGTTTTTCTATAGGCATCCCATCCATACATTTTCTGATTTAATTGACCTATTTTTTCTTTTAAAGTCATTTGGTTTATTAAACTTTTCATTCTTTCTTGTATGGGATCATTATGATTTTTGTATTTTTCCATATGTATTCCTCCAAAAAGAATAGCTGCCAGGATTAAACATCCAAGTAGTAACTTTCACAGCACACTATTTTATAATATAACGATGAATCGTATACCTACTTTATTTAGTTATACGATTCATCTTCTATTATCATATGAACCTACCATTATACCGGAATGTTAAGAATCTTCAGTCTAATAATTAGCTGTCTTTCCAACGATCGTAAGCATCTTGATAAACTTGAACATATTGTTCAATATTCATATTTTCAATCGTTTTTACGTATTTATCCCAGTTAGATAATGGTTCAACCCCAGTGATGAATTTTGCTTCCATTTGTTCTACGTAGGATTGTAAATCCACTTCAATGGTATTTACTGTAGATTGTTCTTCATTTGTTAAATACATAAGTGGAATTGGAACTTCTGCATAAGGATCAATTTTTGCTTTCGTTTCATCCTCAATAAATTTATCAAATTCTGTTAGTTCCATACCTTCAATTCTAGCCGTTACAGTTGGTGCAGTAATTCCATATGCAGGAGTTAATGTTCCTCGATAATCTTCACTACTATCAAAACCTTCAGGTACCTCTAAATATTTTCTTGCACCATTTTCACCTTTTTCCCAAAGATATCCTTCAGGTCCATCATTTAAGTATTCACGACCTTCTTTTGAATAAAAATAATCAACCCATCGAATCGAAGCTTCTGGATGTTCATTGTTACTTGTGATGGCGAACGCACCTCTATTAATTCCAGGACTACGAGGAAACAATGGCTCATCTGAAACTGAACTGGTTAACGGATGAAACATAGGATTGTTTATTGCTTCTTCTTCTGATTCACCAGTAGTAAAAAACGAGAAATAATCTGGGAATAATCCAAGACGGTTTGCTTGTCCTTTTGCTTTTTTCTGTTCATCAGATTGCGAAAATGTCTCTGAATCTAATAACCCTTCTTCATAAAGTTTATTCATGTAAGTTAAGTATTCTTTATAGTTTTCTGTAATCGGAGTATACCTGACAGTTCCATCAACCTCATCAATACCCCATTCTTTCAACCCAAAAGCACCGAGTAACCATGGGCGTGTGCTATCCATTTTCACATCAATTAATGGAATTTCATCTGCTTCTCCATTCCCATTAGGATCTTCTGTTTTAAAACGCACTAATAAATCATAAAGTTCATCAGTTGTCTTAGGTAGTTCTTTCACACCCAATGCATCTAGCCATTGACCGTTGAACCACATTGGCCCTCTATACCAACCAGATGTAGGGTGCATATTAATTGCGGGTAATGAATAGATGTGTCCATCAACTGTTGTAATGGATTTTTTAATTTCAGGGTTTTCTTCAAATATTTTGCGAATATTTGGAGCATGTTCTTCAATAAGGCCTTCTAAAGGTACCAATACTCCTTGTTTTCCATAATCCACTTCCATACCAGCAGTCAAATTAGATGATCCTGCTGCATAAATAATATCTGCTATATCTCCACTGGCAAAGGCTAAATTTAATTTTGTCTGAAAATCACTCATTGGTGGAGTGATATATTCAAAATTAATATTTGTCTTCTCTGAATACTCTTTTAAAGTAGGCATGTCTTTCCATTCTGCCATACCAGTACCAGGTGCCATCATTGTTAAGTTTATTTCTTCATCTACAATCGGAAAGCCCTCTTTATTCACTTCAACCTCTTTAGAAGATTCTTTACTTGCCTCTTCTTTTGAAATGCATCCTGTAAGTACTAAAATAACGGTTAAGAGCAGTGTTAGTATTTTTTTCATCCTGCATCTCCTTTTCATTTTTTTTCCCCTTAAATTGACGATTTTATCTTTTTTGAATGATCACCCCCTTTAATTATCAATTTAGTGAAGGCACACTACTTACCCTTTCAGTGAGCCTATCATCACACCTTTAACAAAGTATCGTTGTAAAAACGGATAGACAATAATAATTGGAAGTGTAGATACAATCATTACACCATACTTAATAATCGCGGCAAGCTGTTGCTTACTATGTATCGCCTCAGCCATACTGCCTGTAAGATTCGTGCTTTGTGCTGACATTTCTTGCAATACAAGTATTTCTCTTAAAACTAATTGAAGCGGAAACATTTCTTTGTCAGATAAGTAGATTAATGCATTAAAATACCCATTCCAATGGCCAACACCATAGAATAACGCCATAACAGCTATAATTGGTGCTGATAAAGGTAAAATAATTTTAATAAACATTTTAAAATTTGAGGCACCATCAATGATTGCTGCCTCTTCTAATTCTTTTGGTATGGCAGTTTGGAAAAATACACGAGCAATAACGATATTCCATACTGCAGCTGCATTCGGTAAAACCATCGCCCAAATTGTGTCAATAAGTCCTAAATTTTTTACTACTAGGTAAGTTGGAATTAAACCGCCACTAAAGAACATTGTCAGAACAAACATACCCATGAGAAGATTTCTACCAGCAAAATCCTTACGAGACAGTGCGTAAGCTGCCGGGATCGTAACTGCTAAGTTTATGAATGTCCCTAATGCTGTATAAAAAATTGTATTGAGATACCCCCTCCAAATAGCGCCATTTTCAAAGATTAGCTTGTAACCATCAAAAGTAATATCAATAGGATAAAGCCACATTTTCCCCGAGTTTACAGCTGACGGATTACTTATGGATGCACTAATAATATAAATCAATGGATAGATTACGATCACTAGTGCTCCTGTAAGAAAAATATAAACAAATACCTTAAAAATTTGGTCCGTTTTCGTTTCATGTATCGAAGTATTCATCGTTTTATACCTCCTCTTACCATAGACTTGTTTCACTCGTTTTTTTCGCGATTTTGTTTACAACGATTAGGAGAATCGCATTAATAACAGCGTTAAACAAACCAACGGCTGACGCAAAACTATACTGTGCGTCTAATAAACCTGCTTTATAAACGAATGTCGCAATTACATTCGAAGACTCAAGATTAAGGGGATTTTGCAAAAGTAAAATTTTCTCAAAGCTCAGCGCCATAATGCTGCCTACGTTCAAAATTAATAATATAATCATTGCTGGAACAATTGCCGGAATGTTTATATGCCAAATACGCTGAAACCGTGTCGCACCATCTACAATTGCAGCCTCATGATGCTGTGGATCAACGCCTGAAAGAGCTGCGAGATAAATAATAGTCCCCCATCCTGTACTTTGCCATACACCAGATAATACATATACCGTTTTAAACCAATCAGGATCACTCAAAAAAGCAATCGGTCCAAAACCCAAAAATTGAATAGCATGATTTATTATTCCTGTCGCTGGAGACAAAAATGCTATGATCATCCCAGACATAACAACAACTGAAATAAAATGAGGGGCATATGTCACTGTCTGTACAGTACGCTTAAAAAAACTGTCTTTTACTTCATTTAATGCCAATGCTAAAATGATCGGCAATGGAAAACCTACAATTAATTCGTAGACGCTAATTCCTAATGTATTCTTTAATAAATCCCAAAAATAATATGATTGGAAAAATCGGGTGAAATGATCAAATCCTACCCATTCGCTTCCCCATATCCCTAAAGTTGGGTTGAAATTCTTAAATGCAATTTGCACCCCGTACATAGGAATATAATGAAAAATAAAAAAGTATAAAAATGCTGGTAGGACAAATATGTAAAGCTGCCAGTTTTGTAGAATCTTTCTTCTCTTCTTCAATTTTCTTGGCTTTTCTTGCTTTAATTTATGATATGTAGAACCTCTATTAATTTCTTCTTCCTTTTGTAATGGGGAAGTTGCCGTACTTGAACTCATTGAATGACCCCTCCTTCTATTTTTCTTTGAAACTACCTTTATGTTAGTGTTTTTTTGAAAATGTAATCAATATGTCGTTTTTATTAAACATTGTCAACTCTATAACTACACTACTGTATCCGCTTACATTCATAGACTTCTCAACGCTGGATATATGTAATAATTGTTTTACTATGTAACCCTTTACAATTTATTAGAATGGCTTTATAGCGGTGCTTAAAGAGTTAAAAAGAATAATATAGCAAAGCTTCCACCTGTAGTATTTGCTTATGGTTAATCGGCGATACTCCTTTGTCTGAATAGTTTAAACAGATGCAAAAATAACCTAAACTTAAAAAAGCTATGATTTATAAAAATCACAGCTTAAGTAAAATGATTATGTTACTTGTTTAAATTACGATATTGTCCAGGTGTTACACCTACTAGTTTCTTAAACTTACGGGTGAAATTCGCAACATCCAAATATCCTACTTGAACGACGATATCTTTGATTGCCTTATCAGTTTCCTTTAACTGCCTCTTTACATCTTCCATACGGAGATCCTGTAAATATTGCGAAAATGTGACACCTGTTTGTCCTTTTATAAAGCGGCTAACATAAGATACCGATAGTTGAAATTTAATCGCTAAACTTTCCAAAGATAGTTCATACTTATTGTAGTTTTGTCTGATATACTCCAAAATTTCATTTTTCAGTTTATCATTATGGCTTTCTTTCTTATCCTCAACCTCTTTACATATTATTAATACTAACGTTTCGAGTTGTGTGTGCAATCGTTCAATTGAATGAAAATCTACTATGCTATTAAAATCCTGAATATAATTACTCATTCCAATTTCAGAGGTTGTTTTCACTATCGTATTGATAATATCAAAGCAAATACATTTTATTGTCTGGATAGACAAATCTTTCTCAGCCAGATTTGTAAACATGTTGCGTAATGTTTCAGCAGCAACAACATGATCCCCTTGTTTTAAACTTTGGACAAGCTTTATTTGTTCTTCTTTCGGATATCCAAGTGACTGTTCAGGCTGTATCACGATTTCCTCAAAATAGATCATACTTCCTTGTGGTTTCGTAAATTTATATTCCAATGTTGTAAGAGCTTCAATATATGATCGGTTTATCCGGTCTTTTTCATGATAAAGCCCACCTACCCCAATGGTAGAATCCAAATGACAATTTTTTTTAATATACTGCTGAATTAACGGGACAAGCTTTTGACGCTCTTTGTTAGCATTTTTACCTATTCGATCCATACTTACAATTAAGGCTATTGCATCATTATATATCAAATCCACACCATGTGCTGAAGCGTTTTTCAGCGTAATATTCGATAGGATGTTAAAAACCTTTTCCCGTTCTTCTAAATTATCCTCCATAAATGTACCTTTTTCAAAATAAATAATCGCCACAAAGTAGTGCCCATCCTTCATTTGAATATTTAACGTATGCAGTAATGAATTTATTTCTTTTCCATCGCTTAAATCACCTTTTAATAGTTTCACTAAAAATTGATCTCTTACAAAAGGCTTTTGCATATACATTGTTTCATTCAAAATTTGATGGTCTTCAAACACATGAGTAATCGTTTTCCGAATGGTCTCTAGTTCATTTCCGCCTTCCAGATCAACAGTTTCCTTTCCCTTACTGTTTGTTATTTCAAACAGATTTTGAATCGGCTTGTATTGATTTTTCCCAAGGAATACCGCCAATACAAAGCCAACAATTAAAAGAACAATTAATACCGCAATAATTAATATTGTTGTATTATCTAACCGTTTAAAAAATTGATCGGCATCCATCAACGTTATAAATTTCATGCCACTTAACTTCGATTCAACAGACACAAGTGAATAATCTTTTCCATTTAATTCAACATTATCGACCCCGTAATGATCAATAGAAAGAGAAGTTAATTGTTCTGTACCAATTGATTCATCATTAATGGCAGATGCAATAACCTGATTATTTTCATCGACTATATATACATTGCCTTCAGATTCACCTAGTATGTTTTGAATCAGATCTGTGATCGTGGATTCCTCTATAAAATACATTACTGTACCATAAGGATTGAGATTATTTGGAGATATCGGAAATAAATAAGCAATCATATTCTTATATTTATCATTGTTTTCATTTTTAATAACTACATTCTTAACAGGCTTAATAAATGGTGTTTTCGTATACAAATCACTAATGAGATCCTCTTTTTGCCATTCACCAAACCGGTATTTTTTTTGCATTAAGGCGTCTATAGTATACGAACCACTGGTAGAATATATTGTCTCATCATCATGATAATAGACAAATAGTTCCTCAATGATCGAACTGTTTGCTTTATATTTCTTTAATTCCTCAATTGCTTCTCCACTGTAATAGCCATGACTGATCATATAAGGCGTCAGTCTTGGATCATAGGAGATTCTTGCTGCTAGTGTTGCTAATTCTTTCATACGTTCATTTGTCAGATTTTCTACCTGTTCTAATTTATTTATGTTTGAATGTTCAATTTCCTTCCGAAGGCTGGATACAGAATGATAATAAATAATAGTGCTCATTATAAGAAAAGGAACAAGAAAAACAAGTAGATAGGAGACGATATATTTATATAATAGTCGAGATTTAATCCTATTACGCAACACACTCCCACCCCTAATCCTCAATATTTAGGTTAATCTCTTTTCCTCTATTTGAACACATGCTCGAAACGCAAACCATGCAAGCGGATAAGCAATAATGGAGGATCCTGCAAAAAACAGAAGAATAGGTAGAAATTTCAATAGATAAAATAGAAGAAAGATACAAATGATCATTGCAATTGTTTCCAGCGGACGAGCTAGCGCAACTAAAAACGATTGTTTAAAATACAAGAAAAATTTGAGTTCATAGCGTACAAATACCGGAAATAAATACAAGGCTGTTAGAAAATATAGGAATATAATTATTATTAAAAAGAGATGAACATAAAATGATTGGATGTATTTTTGTGAAATGTTTATATCAATATATAAAAATATCCCTATACCAATCAAAATAAAACCCAATCTATTTGATTTAATAAATTGAGTTTTATATACAGAATAGAAATACTTAAATATTGGAATATCAAAGTCTTCTTCAAACCACTTATGTATGACTGAGAATAGTGCAGCTGTTGCTGGCGATATTCCGAATACTCCCAGGCCCAGCAATGTAAACAGCACCCAAAGAAAGTGAAGATACATTACCTTAGACAACCAATTCCCCGCATCATACACCCATTTAAATAGACCATTTATAATTATCATTTCAGCCCCCGAACCGAAAATAATTCCATTTTTTTCTATAACGAAAGACAATAGTAGGGTAAAAGAAACCGACTTGTTTGCAGATTTCTTCAAATATTATTTTTAAGCTATATACACAACCAACATATCGATGCTTGGTATGGTCACCTAAAAGATGAACTTCACCTCGAAGGATTTATTTTCAAGCCATCCCTTTTGATTCATTAACCGTATCGCATCATTCTAAAAGCATCTGGGTCTAAGTTTAGAGATGGCATTTCTAAGTACAATTTGAGTTCGTACCCAGCGGAGTGGACTGGAGAACCGAGACAAGCCCTCAAATAACTGTGATTTTGTTATTTCGTCAGAATATTTTGAAGGTTCATCACAAAATGAATTTGACTACCCCTTTAATCCGGGATTCTATGATTTATTGTAGCATAAATTTGGTTTTTGTTGTGCTTTTTGTCTGATTATTGTGACAAATAAATCTTCTCAGGAAATAATCTCAACCTCATTAGGACGGTAAACGGAAGTGATATTCCCTTTTTTATCTGTGGCAAACATAACCGTTCTTTCAGCCTCTAGCAGAAATGAATAGGTTCGATTTGATTCAGGATCCTTAATTTTAACCGGCATATCTCCAGAAAATTCGGACACAAAAATAAATAAAGAACCATTCTCAAAAGAGAGTTTTCTCCCGTAATTGCCAGGTATATCACCTTTTTGCCAATCAAGTTGAACTCGAACTCCTGCTTTTTGGATTACATATTTGTATAAAGCTATTATCGGCTCACTTCTATCGTTTAGTTCTATAGGTAAAGGACACCAGATAATTTCACCTTTTCCATATGAAATTTCCTTTACCGCCGTTGAATTTTGCTCTGATCTCAAAACCTCTTTCATCGTTTCAGCAATACGTTCTCCGCCAAATGAAACTGGATAATGCTCACCATTCATTTCAAGCATTTCCTCACGAAGGATATTTTCAATGCTGGTTGAGCCGATGATGTCAGCCATTCGTTTTGTATCGTGCCAATATTCATCTAAGTTTATAGAGCCTGTAAATAATAGTGTTATTCCTAGTTCTTTTATGACTTCCAAAATTCTAGTAAGTGCACGGCTACTAAAATTGTGCGGACTTGGAACCACAACCAATTTTGGAAGTTCGTTTTTTAATTCGTCAAGATGATATTCACTTAATGCACGAAACGGTATATTCATCTCATAAGCCAATGTTCTCGTAAGCTTCATTGTTGCATCTAAGGCTAGCCTGCGGTTTGAGAAATCATTTGAATATGGGAATATAACGACTATTTCTTCCAGTTCCCGGCCTTTGAATAAATCACGTGTATCTTTAATAAACGTACCAAAATCATAAGAAACATTTGTTTCAGGCTTTTCAGTACCATCAGCGCGTATTGCTCCGATATTTGATTCATTAATATTATTCATAAAGTAATTTGTGTTCCAGAGCCATTGTACAGCACCAGCTCCACCTGTCGAAAAGGAATAAGCATATTTTCTTTCGAGAATGTTACGTAATTCCTCTTCACTCCTTTTAGCTTGATTATTTGGATTTTCTACATACATAATTCCAGTTTCCTGGATCAGGTTTGGCTTAGCAGGCGTTTTCGTAAAAATCCCATCCCAGATTAATTGATCGAGCAGCCACCATGTATGGTTGGTTGTATAATCAACCGCATCACAGTAAAAGAACGGTGAAGTCCGTTGTGAGCCAAGCGCTTCATCCTGTCCAACCGTAACAAGTTGATTTGGTGCTAACCGCTTAATGGTTTCTGTAAGCTCTTTTGCCCACATGTTATGCATGTCCATCGTATACAACGTATAATCTAGCCATTTTAAGCCTTTTTTCCCAAAAAGCATATCTTTAATTCCAAAGTTGATCTCACTCGGCTCAGGTGGTTCAATCGCATCAAAAAATGGCATTTCCTGTTCTGTCATGTTCCATTTTTCCTGAAGTTCCCGAATAGAGCTATGACGTTTCTTAAGCCATTCTCTATATGATTTACGATCATACCTATCATGAAGTGTTCTAGGGCCAGAGAACGTACGACTCGGATCAAATAATGAAGGCTCATTGATTAGATCCCAATTAATATTTGTCGTTTCAGTATGTCTTGAAACGATTGCTGTAATAAAACGTTTTTGCGCCTCAACACTTCGCGGATCAAGATATGGGTTTTCTCCTTCCCATGTTTCCGGTGTAAAGGAAAAGAAATTAAACGTTACTTCAAGATCGTGTTTTTTCGCACATAGGATAAAAGCATCAATAGAACGCAGCACATTTTCATCAACGTGACCATCAACAAACATCATGTTACGCCATGCAGTCCAGATTCCTGTACGAATATAATTTATACCAGCACGCTTCATTTGTGCCATATCCTGATCCCAAACATAAGGGTTAGGTAAGAAAAGAAAATAACGGGCAACATCTGATGTCATATACGTCATTCCAACGATTGGCATCGGGCGCCCATCCTTTTGGAAATAGTCCCGATCACATGTTAATGGATCACCTAATGTTAAAAGCTTACTATCCATTCCCCAGAAACCTTGGTGAAGAATTCGTGTTTCACCATTGCTTGATACAGCATCGCATGTTAAATTATACAATCCTGGCATAATATCTATTGGGATAATAAAAGAAAGGGTATTCAATTGCTGAGAAGCTTTTACGACTTCTGTTCTAGAAAAGACTACATCTTTATTTTTTGTGACAGTGAAAGTCAATGTCCATTCTGTTGTCTCGCTTTTAAACGACTGTAATTGATAGGTTGCTTTTGGACGTTCCCCTTCATCATACGTGGCATAGTTTGTTTTCAACCACATTTCAGTTACACCATTTACAACAAACAAAGCCAATTCCTGTATAGCTTGTGCACCCTTTTCTGTCCAAAATCGTTCATTGACCTCCTGATTAATGAAGAGCCAGCGACCTCCTGTGAATGTCCCTTTCATATTTTCAATTAATACACTAGGAGCAGCTACTTCACGCCCGCTTTTCGAAATACCTTTAAGCAAAGGATATATACGTGCATCCATCGGACCTACTGAACCCATTTCGGCCTCAATTGCACTGGACTTTGTCACATGTAGTACAAAATTGCACGTATCCGCAATTGTAAATAGATTTTCTTTACCTGAAAACACAGGAATATCCTCATTATGATGCAAAGAAGCGATCGGATCAGAGCTAACATGCAGAGCCTCATGAATATTTAATTGCTGATGGTAGGCCGTTTGTACACGCTCCTTTTCCCAATTGCCATTCGTCATATAACATGGATTTCGAAACGGAATACCACCAATATGTACGAATCCTCTACCGCTTTTAAGATGACTATATATTGCTCGCCAAGCACTTTTTGGAAAATAAGAACCATGCATATTTATAAGACAGTCTACTTCATTATTTACTAAAACTTCCTCTAAAGAAGCAGCATCTGAAACGATTATTTCATTGCTAAAGTTTCCAAAAAATGAACTGTGCGGTCTATGGCCATCTATTGGAAAACGAGAATCATAGAAAATAACGATGTTACCCATGTTAATAACCTCCATTTTTTGTTGAAATTCTATTACGTATCGGTAGGTTTTCATATAGCTGCATGGTGTATCGACTAACCTACTGGCATTCTCAAAGCCAATCAAACTTAAAGTTTATCATTTAATCCTCTTAAAAATCTCAACAATTGATTCTCCATTCTCATTTACAAACCTTCCTTTCACCAACTATTTTAACCCTAACAAGAACTCTGCTTCATCTTGTATACTATTTGTTGATAATTATACAACATCAAATAATCCAAACAATGCTATAAATAGAAATCAAGAAGCTCCTATTTTGTTATTTAACGACATGTTAACTTCGATTAGTCAACACAATTGAATTTTCAAAGCTTCTGTACCTAAAATCAAAAGTTAAAGGGATTGTGGGAAGATGCGTTAATCTTCCCACAATCCCTATCAGTTTTTATACATAAATGATAAGTTCTTAATCAACACCATTAGAAAAATATTAAACTGGAACATCAGCATTATCGAATATCTTTATCAAGGCCGGTTTACCGTCTTCTACTACAAACGAAGCACGGGTAACTATTGGAGCACCTGGTTTTGATACATAAGGGACGACCTGATAATCGGTTTGCCATTTATCTTGTGTCAATGTGCAACGGACATAACCACGCTGATTATTGAAAAATTTGATATGTGGATTTTCTGCCAATATTTCAGCAGTATTGCTCCGGACATCTGATCCGTCTCCGCCGGAAGAAATGGAAGTCCCTACAAATTCGACACCGACATTTTCAGACTCAGGGTCATTAAAATTCGCTCTAATCTCATTCGCCCAGCTTGAATGGACATCACCTGTCAGCACCACCGGATTGGAAATGTTCTTCCTCTTTATAAAATCAAGGATCCGTTGACGTGCTGCTGGATAGCCATCCCATGCATCCATGCTGTAATGTTCAGCATCCGGTCCAAACCCATAATCACGACGTGCGAAAAAGACTTGTTGGGCAAGGACTTTCCATTTTGCACTTGAAGCTGCAAGTCCATTTAAAAGCCAACGTTCTTGTTCGTCACCAAGCAGTGTCCGGTTCGGATCCATCGATTCCTCATTAGGGCTGTCCCATCCATCCCCGTTGGCTTGATCATCACGGTATTGTCGAGTATCCAATACATTGAATTCCACTAGGTTTCCAAAAGAGAGGCGTCGGTACAGCTGCATATCGATACCATCTGGAAAAGAGGATCTGCGGAGCGGCATGTGCTCATAATAGGCCTGTAAAGCGATCGCTCTTCGTTTCAAAAAGTCTTCTTTTGATTGCTTATGAGGGTCTTGAGGAACTTCATCTGCCCAGTTGTTATCGATTTCATGATCATCAAGCGTCACCAGCCATGGCATGTTTGCATGTGCCGCTTGCAAGTCGCTGTCCAACTTATATAACGCATAGCGGTTTCGATAATCTTCTATTGTATAAATTTCTGGAAAGTCTTTATCAAAAGGTCTGACACCACTTGAATCATGTCGTCCTTCGTAAATATAATCCCCTAGATGGATGACAAGGTCGAGGTCGTCTTTTGCCATGTGCTGGTATGCCGTAAAATAACCTGTTTTCCAATACTGGCACGAAGCGTACGCGAACGTAAACTTATCTACAGTTTGACCGATTGCAGGCGCTGTCTTCGTCCTTCCGACCGGACTGATTTCAGGACCAGCCTTAAAGCGGTAGTAATACCAAGTGGCAGGCTGCAGCCCATTCACTTCCACATGAACAGAATGTCCTAGGGAAGGTTTTGAAACCTCTGTGCCTCTTTGGACGGTTTTTTTGAAGTCTGGATCCACCGAAACTTCCCACTGAACCGGAAAGGGGTTGGATGACATTCCCCCGCCATTCAATGGATCTGGTGCTAATCTTGTCCATAAAACAACCCCATCTGGTAACGGATCACCTGATGCAATCCCTAACGTGAATGGATATTGCAAAGAATTGGATGTTGCGCTTGCCTCGTTTACCGGGAATGCGTTGAGGATGGACGCCCCCAGTGCCACACCGACCACCTTGCCTGATGTTTTGATAAAATTTTTCCTGCTAAGCTTCTTGGTAAAATCCTTATAATCTGTCACTTTTATCCCTCCTTCTACATTTATCTATTATTGTAGAGAAGGATTGTAAAGGATTTGTCATTTCATTTTAAATATCATCGAATAGAGACGAATTTAGTAGTTTGGTCACATATGGAGAAGATAAACCAATGCGTAAGTAAAGACTATCGGAGGGTTTTTATCTATTATTTGTTCTTTTTCGATTGATTTCCTATACACTTTCGTAGAAATCTAAATTATCATCAAAATATAAAAGTTACAAAAACTTCAATATTTTTACACAGGATTGGACCTCAACTTGCTGGAACATCAATTGCTAACAAGCAACACCCGTCGCTCCATAATAACTGTAATTGGTTTCTAATGTAGGCAGAGTAGTTACCGATGTACCCTCTCGCTGTTAACGCTCCCCTTAGGACATTTTAAAAGCAGCCTTATGAGGGCTGCTTTAAGTTGGCGCTATTATTGTTTTAGATCAGGATTTTCCCTTTTAGCTTCTTTCACTCTAGGTTTACGATATCCACCGGCGATATCTGCTTGTTTGAATTCTTTGGCATAAAGGACTTCTTGAGCGTCTGATAATTGTACCCCATCCCCTCTGATAGGCTGATACTGTGTCTTCTTACCCATAATGCTCATCCTTTCTGTTGGAATTGGGTTCATATGATTTCTTCCCACTCTACCAATGTGATAAACATAAATCGCTGGTTTTCAATCAAAACTAAGGAACTACTTTCTATCAGGGCTGTTTCATATTTCATTTATTAAGAGGTAAACTAGAATCACCTATAAGAGAGGATGGTCTCAGTGAAAGTCCAAATAATCGGTGGCTCGGGAACTGGCAAAAGCACACTAGCCAAATATATCAGTGAAAAGGAAAGTATAAAGTGGATTGATACAGATCACTATCTTTGGAAAGATGATTCTTTCTCGGAAAAAAATCCTATTGAGCAACGGATTAAGATGTACCAAAGTGATATTCGTTCTTACGATAGTTATATAGTGTCTGGTTCCATTTTTATGTGGTGTCCTGAAGGTTTTAATAACCGTGACCTTTTAGTTTTTCTTTCAATTAATGAAGAAGTCCGCATGAAACGTTTAAGGGACAGGGAAATCAAACGAAAAAACGATAGTCAAATGTGGTTGGATGAAAATGGTGAGTATACAAATGATTTTATAGAATGGTGCAAAACATATTGGTCAGAAGAAGATAAGAGTATGCCAGGTACATATGCGGAACACTCCTATCAAATGGCAATATCAAAGAGTTCTGTTTTAAGACTCGACAGCTCTCGAACTCTCGAAGAACTCTACACTGAAATTATGGACACTTTAAGAAAAGAGAAAAGCTAGCCTAACAAACGAGAGCCGTATAGAGTGCTATGTAATGAAAATTTTCTCTATATGGAGGGGATTAAGGTTTGTTACCGCCTTTTAACACTGAACGGTTAATTTTACAAGAACGTACAATCAGAGACATAGAGTCATGTATCAATATGGACCGTGATCCAGAAGTTGTTCGATTCATTAATGGACCCTGGAAGAACGAAACTAAACATAGGGAGTTTGTTGCGGCACGTATCAGAAATGAATATCCCAAAGGATTAGGTTATTGGACAATAGAACATAAGAATAAAAATTTTCTCGGATGGATCATGCTCATCCCTATTGATAATATTGGTCCAGAAATTGAAATTGGTTGGCGATTAAAGCGTGATTACTGGGGCCAAGGTTATGCAACTGAAGCAGCAAAGCCTATTTTAGACCACGCCTTCCATACTGTTGGGATTGATCGGGTAGTAGCTGATATCCATTTTGAAAATGAGGACTCAATTCGAGTTGCTCAAAAAATCGGGCTTGAAAGTGAAGGATTACAAGACGAAGGAAATGGTCCTTTATATAGATATTCATTGTGCAAAAAAGTAAACTCAATATAGTGTTTTTTTACAAATTAAATGAGTTTTTGCACTCTTTTGATTATTTAGCAAGAAAACAGGACAAAACTTCACAAAAATCGCAGATGATTATGAAACCACCTGCGATTTGTATTAACATTTGATTATCTCTTTACCATTACGCCGCTTCCGTATTATTTTTATTGTCATTAGCTTTTGATTTCCAGCCGATCCAGAATAGAAGCGCAAGGATTCCGAGGATTACGAGGACGACAAGGATATTTGACTGGATCAACCGGATGAGATTTCCAAGTATGATTCCGACAACACCAAAGTCTGTGTCTCCAAATGTCGTGCCTTCAAATCCTAGTGAGCCTAGGACCGGTAACAACAACGCAGGCAAGAAGCTGATCATGACCCCGTTTGCCATCGAACCGATGATCGCACCTTTTCTTCCCCCGGTTGCATTTCCGAAGACCCCGGCTGCTGCTCCTGTGAAAAAGTGTGGTACCAATCCAGGGACGATTACCTTCAATCCTAATAAAGGCAAGAATGCCATGCATATCAACCCAGCGACAAAACTCGATAAGAAACCGATGATGACGGCATTACTCGCAAATGGGAAGACCGCCGGGCAATCCAATGCCGGTTTTGCATTCGGTACGACTTTGTCAGCAATCCCTTTGAAAGCTGGCACAATTTCACCAAGGAGCATGCGGACACCAGCAAGGATGATATACACCCCAGCAGCGAAGGTAAGACCCTGCATAAAGGCGAATACAAGGAAGTTTTGTCCTTCACTCAATTCTGATTCGATATACGAGGATCCCGCAAACCCTGCTACGATGAAGAACAGGATCACCATCGTCAATGATACGGAAACGGATGTATCACGAAGGAAACCAAGTGATTTCGGCACCTTGATCTCTTCTGTCGACTTGGATCCTTTTCCGACCATTTTTCCAACTGCGGCTGATACGAAATAACCGATGGATCCGAAGTGACCAATCGCGAAATCATCTGAACCGGTTACCTTGCGAGTATAGGGTTGAAGCATTGCTGGAAAAAGGACCATCAATGATCCTAAGATGATCGAACCGATGATGACCATTGATACTCCAGATAATCCTCCGGTTTTTAAAATGACCGCAATCATACACGCCATGAACATCGTATGATGACCTGTCAGAAAGATATACTTAAACGGAGTGAATCGAGCCAACAGGATATTGACGACCATACCGAACAGCATGATCATGGCTGTCTCGGTACCGAAGCTTTCCTGTGCGAGCGCAACAATCGCTTCATTATTCGGTATCACGCCGCCGACCGAGAATGCTTCATTGAACATACTGCTGAACTTGTCCAACGATTGGACGAGCACACCCGCACCTGCACCAAGAATGACAAATCCCAATATTGTCTTCAATGTTCCTGAAACGACGTCCCCGGAGTTTTTCCGTTGGACAAGCAAACCGATCAACGCGAATAATCCGACCAGGATTGCAGGCGTACCTAAAATATCATTCATTATCAAATCAACCATGGGTTACCGCCCCTTCTATTTTGTATTTGGGTTACAAATTGTTTTCTAACGCTTCACGGAGCTCGTTTTTATCCATTAAATTCTTCAGCTTGACTACCTTTTTCTTTCCATCTTCCAAACTTTCCACAATATCTTCAGACCCTAGATAGAGATCAGCTTGTTCTGTCTTCGCTGTAGTAAGGTCCGTATGTGAAACTTCCGCTTCTTTCCCCATATCCTTCAATGCCGCGTTGACATTCATTTCTACGATCATGCTGCTTCCTAACCCATTTCCGCATACTACTAAAATCTTTTTCATTTTCTATGTCCTCCTTATTGTTAAGCTGTAATCGCTTGATTGATCAATTCCACTACACTCTTGCGATCCTCTGACAAAATCAGGCGATCGACGTTTTGCTCGTTTGATAGCAGTTCGGTCAGTTGAGCCAGTGCTGTAAGATGCGTCTGATTGTCTATTGCCGCCAATACGATGATGAGCTGCGCCTGATGTTTCGTTTGGGATGAAAAATGGACCGGCTCTTTCAGCCGTAACAGGCTCATCCCCAATCGCTCGACACCTGCTTCCGGGCGGGCGTGAGGAATTGCGATCCGGGGAGCGATGACAATGTATGGGCCAAGCTCCTTCACGTTTTCGATCATCGCGTCTACATAACCCGTACGGATCGAATCCAAATCGACTAAAGGCTGTGCAGCGAGCCTTATTGATTCCTCCCAATCAGCTACATGGTCTTCGAGCTGGATCGTTTCTTCTGTCAATAATTCATTGAGCATAGGTTTCCGTAGCTCCTTTGTTTTTGGTGATTTTGTCTCTAATAATGCCGATATTTCCCTTTTCAATTCCTCTTTTCCATTTACTGTTGCATACTTTTCAACGACTTCCAGCACCCGATCCGGTAAATCCTTCACCCTTGCATCCTGACCAAAAAGCTCGTTCATCCGCTGGAATACGTATTCTTTTTCGATAGTCGATAAAATCGCCGGTACATGGATGACTGGAATGATTCTCGGTTTGATGAAATTGGTTGAAAAAATCACATCTACATCGAAATCCTTCGCCTGGAACTCTCTCATAGAAAGCGTTTCGATGACTTCAAGTCCGGTAATCAAGTTTTCCAACTGTGCTTTCAGCATGTTGGACGTACCGATTCCATTTTCACAAACGATGATGGCTCTGTATTTCGTCTCGACCTGCTTTTTTTCTTTTGTAAGCCAGCCTCCAAAATGTAGGGTGATGTAGGCGATTTCCTCATCAGGGATCGGTTCGCCGACGTAATACTCCAGGTGAAGCATGACCCGCTTCGTCAAATGATAGATGTCCTGGTAGTTCTCCTGGATGCTTTGGGACAATTCATTACCGATCTTAACGCCATATTTCAAGCGATAATAAGTCGGTTTGATATGTGAAATGAGATTCTCTTCAAGTCCCTTTCGATCATCAAAAATGACACATGCATAGGTTTGGAAGTCAGAAACCATACGGTGGACCACTTTTTTAAGTCCGATTAGTTCACTTTGTGCATAACGGCTAAAATCATCATGATGGACTTTCGAGCCGAGCAGATTCATCGTAATGAAGCAAACCTCATCTTCAGGAAGTTGGACTTCCCACATCGCTCCCAGTTTCTTCGCAATACGTAAGGCTGCATGATAGGCTTCCGTCTGTTGAAGCACGTTTTTCTCTTCCAGATCGACAGTAACCAATCTTTGCTGATGGATCCGTTTTAACATAATGAAGATTTGAAGCGATAAGACCTCGACCATTTCATCGGTGAGTGTCAATCCTAATTCTTTTTCCGCTTCATATAGCAGTGTTTTGACTGAACCTCTTTTATCCTGCTCCAAGCCTCCATCCTCCGCCTGGATCATCCGCAGCACTTCATTTCGCAAAAACGGCCATTCTTTATGTGAAAGGACCGTTGTCAGAACATCTGACACCATTCTTCTTTTGGTTTCTTCAGGTCCATCCAGCATATAGCCTGAACCAGGTTTGTATTGCAGATTTAAATCGTTACTTTTGAATTCTTGCTTGATTGATTTGAGAGCTTCAGCAACCGTACCCCGGCTCATGCCAGTCGTCTCCATGAACCGATCCATGGAAGCATTCTGCTCTTCCAATAGAATGATAGCTTTGATCAGCAGTTCACGCTCTTGTTTGGATAATTGATATTGCCAACCATCGAACCCATCATGGTGATGACCCTCTACTTTAGCGCTCGTACTTCCAGGCAAGTAAAGGCCTTTGCCGCGGATATTTTGGACTGGCTCCAAGTTTTGATTTTCCAACCAATTGTTGATTTGATGCAAATCATAATAGATGGTACGCTGAGAAACCCTCATCTTTTTGACTAATTCCTTTGTCGGGATGGGAGTATGGGATTGTTGAATGATGGATAATAAGTGTGCACGTCTTTTATCCAATACCATGGGGACACCCCTTATCTATAAATCTAAATTTGCATAATTGTACTTCAATGAATGTGATGATCATCATCCACTTCTATAATAGCGCTCATATTAAGCTATTGTAAGTGTTTTCAATGTGTAAATATTGTAAAGTAAAAGTTTGCAAAACTATACCCATATATATGCAGACAGTCGAACGTGAAAAACCGGATGGAAGTGCTCTATGAGCGCCCAACTATGCACAGACAAGGACATACGTTTTTATGGATGGTTTCTTTTTTGATGTTCCAGGGATTTTTAAAACACAATAAAAGCGTAAGCTCCTTGATCAGCCACGAAGGTCACTGAAAGACCGACGAAGAGGCTCGAACCAAACAAAGTTCGGTTTTGCGTGGGTAACACTTCGACCTAAATCAATGTGTCGGCCGCCGCAGGAAGACTGAGTGATCCAAGTGGTTGGGCGGTGGAGCTAGACATCACTTCATCGAAACCAAATTTTTATACCTTCTTATCTTTTAAAGAAAACTTTGCTCAGCCAATCCTTGGCGGAAAGTTGAGCCTTAGTTCGTAAACTTTTCTGCTACGCCGGTTAGCTACATCGCTGAAAAGTCATACTTTCTTAACGTACAAAAAACCTGAGCGGTGTTGAAATTCACCACTCAGGTTTTTAATAGGTTCACAACTTTTTTTCTTAAACCTTAATGCTTTTTCCTTCATTGATCATTGATTTTGTCAACTCAATAAATGCTGCAACCGCCGGGGATACAGTATGGAGGTTAGGGAGTGCCAACCCAATTGTCCGAAAGGTTTCTTCTTTTAACTCGATCTGAACCAAATCTTTGTTGGCATGTATGACAATCTCTGGTACGATGCTTATCCCCAGGTTTTTTTCCACCATGGCGATAATGGTTTGATTATCTGCAATTTCACAATATACATTCGGCTTAAGTTTATTTGTCTTGAAAAGCTCCCTTATCAAATCATCACAGCCAGCCTTTGGCATTATAAATGGGTCTGAAGAAATATCGTGGACACTGATCTGTTTTTCACTTATCAAGGGGTGTGAACCAGGCAAAATAACATGAAGGTGATCATCAAATAATGGTATGAAATCCAGGTTTTCAGCATGATTAGCAGTCAGAAAACTAATATCGATGACATTGGACGATACCATTTTTTTAAGGTCATGGTACCCACCCTCATGGAATTCAACCTGTATTGCAGGATACATGGTATGAAACTTTTCTATGATTGAAGGCAGCAAGTATGCTGATACACTTGGAAACGTACCAATCCGAATCATTCCAATTTCCAGACCATTCAACCTGCCTGCCTCTTGTTTCATTTTTTCTGACAGATTTAGGATTTCTCTGATATAAGTCAGGATCCTTTCCCCTTCATCCGTTAACGAAACGCCAGTACGCCCCCTCTTCAAAAGTGTAAGGTCGAGTTCAGCTTCCAGGCCCTTTACAGCATGACTGACAGCAGATTGAGTAAGACCAAGTTCATCTCCGGCTTTAGTAAAACTTCCTAAATCGATAACTTTTTTAAAGATTTCGTATTGAAGTAAGGTCACATTAACACATCCATTTTCCATTAAATTAATTCATCTTAATCATTATAAACATTCATTTGATTAATGTAAAATCCTAACATATGATTAATATAAGAAAAGGGAGGTAATACACATAAAAAAAAATGGATTAACTATTTTATTGATTGTTTTGATTCTTGCAGGTTATTTTAAAATGACAGCTGAAAGTAATATGGAGTTGACAAAAAACGATGATCATAAGATCCATGTAATCCCTATGTCCCCTTAAATCCACATAAAGAAAAGCACAAGCGCCCTGGTTAACCACGAAGGTCACTGGAAGTCCGACGAGGAGGCTCGAACCAAACAAAGTTCGGTTCTACGAGGGTAACACTTCGACCTAAATCAATGTGTCGACCGCCGCATGAAGACTGAAGTGATCCAAATGGTTGGGCGATGGAGCTAGACATTTCTTACAGCAACCAAAATTTTTATACTTTCTTATCTTTAAAAAGTATCGAGGAGGATATAAATGAAAACTTTAAATTATACGTTAGTCGATGTGTTCACCACAAAACCATTTGGAGGAAATCAATTGGCGGTGTTTGAAGAAGAATCAAACTTGACCCATGAATCCATGCAGATGATAGCCAGGGAATTAAATTTATCGGAAACGGTGTTTATCCGTAATCCTAATGATCCAAAAAAAGAAAGAAGGTTAAGTATATTTACACCTCAAGTTGAATTGCCTATGGCTGGCCATCCGACTATAGGTGCAGCATACGTAATGGCTGAAAAAGGCATGATTGAAACTAATACTGGTATAAATGAGTGGGTATTTGAAGAAGGCGTCGGGGATGTACCTGTAACAGTTGAAATGTTGGATAACGGTATATTGAAAGTAGAAATGGAACAACCATTACCTTCCTTTGGTGATGAATATACTGATAGGGAACTAGCGGCAAAACTGTTATCTCTTTCCTTGGACGAATTGGATCCAACCCTTCCACTTCAAACCGTTTCATCAGGGGTGCCTTTCCTGTACATCCCTGTCCATTCACTATCCGCAATGAAAAAGATCAACTTTCGTACCGATGTATGGGAAAAATATTTTAGTGAGAACCCTAATACGAAACATATTTTCACATTTACAACGGAAACAGAAGAGCCACAATCTACAGTTCATAGCAGGATGTTCGCGCCTGCGATGGGTATATCTGAGGATCCTGCAACAGGTGCAGCAAGCGGACCTCTAGGCGCTTATTTAGTTAAGCATGGCGTCGTGCCTTCTGCTGCTGATGGTATTCATACGATAAGAAGTGAACAAGGAATAGAGATGGGAAGACCGAGTTTTATCGATATATCCATAGTGAAGGAAGACAATAAAATCAAAACAGTTAAAATAGGCGGAAAATCAATAATCATGGGAACCGGCCAGCTTTACTTATAGAACAAGATAGCTAATCACTCTTTTGAAAAACATTCGTTCAGCCTTCTGAAATTAATCCCTTTTTTCAGGAGGCTATTCTAATGTTCCGAAGTAGTCTCTCCTTCTTAAATCCCTTATGGATTATGGAACCCACCCCTTCAAATGGCTAACATGGACATTCAGATTTTGGGAACGTCGAAATAATAAAAAGACCATAGTAGATATTCATTCTAATATGGTCAATATCATACGTGTTTGGAAATTGATCTTTCAACAGAACAAAGGAAATGAAAGAAAAATCATATTTCCTTAACGATCTTCTTTCCTTTCATTCTCAGTATGAAAAACCCTATCCCATTGATTAATATTAACCCAAAAACAGTATTTCCTAGAGGTGCCCAACCATCCTCTCCTGTGAATAGAAGCGCTAAAAGAACCTTCCCGATCAATGTTACGTTTAAAATGACCAAACCCAATTTTATCGACTTCTTCCAAAAAGCTATCAGGATTGAGACGACAAATACCATCATGAATGCAATCGTCAATGCAAATGTTACCGGATTACTCAACAACATCTGCTCATATTCCAAGACTTTCTCCATTTGAGGATTAATCTTTTCTGGTGCAGGGAACCAGAACATACTACTCATCATCAAAACGAATGTCAAAATGACCCCTTTCATTCTCCGTATATATGCAAAGTATACAAGTATGATTAGGAAAACCGGACGGATATACCAACTCAACGGATTTAAATGCCGCTCAAAAGCCCAATTAAGCATCTCCTGGAAATCCACTTCAATCACTCCTTATTGTTTTGCTGAGTCAACGTACTTGCTACAGATTGGAACATCAATTCTTCAACTTGAGGGAAAATTTCTTCACCAATGTCTTGCTTATGAACGGCTATGAGAAGAGCAGACCGGATGAAACCGATAACGACATTCGGATCTGTATCAACCATCTCTCCCTTATCCTGATGCTCAGAAATATAGTTCAATAGGGGAGTTATGTTGCGCTGAAATTTTCTTTCAACAAATTTTGGCGTAACTTTTCTCTTAACCATCTCCATTTCATCCGGATTGGTGATCAACCTATTGGTCAGTATATTTGTATTTAATTCAACTACCATCTGGTGAAGGTATGCCTTAATACCATGAAAAGCATTCGTTGTGTTTTCAACCCTTTTCCAAATACGCTCCTCCATACCCTCGGCTTCAATTTCTAAGAGTTCCAGGTACATTGCTTCCTTCGATTCAAAAAACGCGTAAAAGGTACTTTTAGCAATACCGACTTTTTTAGTCATTTGTTCGATGGACGTTTTTTTCAACCCCTGGTGAATGAACAGCTGTTTTCCGATAGTGAGCAAATCCTTACGCAGCTTTTCCTTTTCTGCTGATTGAAAATAAGGCATGATAGAAACCCCTCCAAAAAACATAAAAACAAATTGTATTTTTGTTTTTATAATATTCCATCACGCTCAATTTGTCAATTACATCCAATCAATTTGTACGAGGTTTTTCCTATGAACCCTTCATACGAACATCCAACCCAGTTTTTCATGCTCGACTTGTTCTATGAACCCCTTATATGGACACATTTTAAAAAGCAGCCCCAAAAATGGTAAAGGGTTCCGTTTTGGGGTTGATAACCTTAAATGACATTTGAAAAGTCCTGTAAATTTAACACAGGGCATTTTGCTTTAATATCAAGGTTTTTCCATTCAATTAGTAAATGACACGTCAAATGGCACGATATTTTCATTGGACAATAGTTATTGTACGATCCAAGGAGCTTGCCAAAAGGAGTGCCGCTTATAATGACGTTTTTGATGTCATTTTTTCATTGATCGTTCTTACTTAATGATGCCATTTTTCAGTTAGTAATCAATCTATAATACTGTCTACATTAATGAGCCATATTTAGCTATTCAACAATCGGGTGCAATTCAAGAATATTGGATTACACCAGATATTCCGTTGAAGGGGGCTTTAATGGAGTAAGAAGAAAATTAAAATCCTTTTTATAAAGACAAAAAGACTCATCAAATATTGAGTCTGTTTTACATACTCTATGCAACTATAATGTCAAAACGTATGTCATCAAGCCCGTTATTTTTGATTTTGCACCTCTAAACGGAACCCTTTGCAAAAATGGAAGCTGCTTTCTAAAATGATTCAGGTATGTTTTGTTCCTGTTCCTAACTCTAAGCCGACTGTGATTTGTCCTGTTATCGGCTAGTAATGCTAGGATTTTTTCGTCAGAGATTGACCATGATAAAGGAGTCATTTGGACTAGAGACTGGGCAGCCCTTTAATCAAGGGTTACGGTATACGATAATCTGGAACTTTCTAGAACTCGTAACCTTGCCACTGTCTCTTTCATTGGATTAGAAATTACCTTCCCCAACAAAATATACTTCTCTTAATTCCGTCAAGGCGTTTTTTGCAGGATGACTTTGATGACGATCCCTTCATCCTTTAATAGTTTGTTGAATTCGCTTAGTTTAGATATTCAGGACCACATCGACTTGGTTGTCTTTCAACAGAGTATTGTTAACATTAGCCACCACCCATATTTGGCCACTAAAAAATGACCCAAGACCATCCACGGATCATTCTTTATTGGAACCTAAATTCGACTGTCCGATTTCTTGACCTTCCGTTCCTTTATCGGCCGATCATCACCTATACACCGATTCAGAATCGCTTCATGCGGCGAACAGATTGGACACAGCTGGAGAATTTCATAAGGAGGAAAATAAGATTGATGACGAACAAAATGTTTCTCAATAGAGCATCACCTCCAAAAGCATGATACTCTATTCTATTAAACTAGCAGGACATTGGTTTGTGCTGATGATAGAGAAAGAAACTGGTTTTTTCAGTTGATCGAATTTCTGCTAGATTCATCCCTACTCACGGGTCCTCTTGCCACGTGGGCACGCCTGGGTCTCTTTCCCGCAGGAAAAATCGAGAATGTCGTTAAAAGAAACTCGCTGGGAGCTAACATTTAAAAATCCTCATTCATATCGATGCTTTTTATAAAATTGACAAACTCCCTGACCATGTTCAAATTCAATGATTCTTTATGATATAACATCCACGTTTTCCTTAATGAGGGTTCCCCTTCCTTTGTTTTCAGATCGATTGTATGCAATCCTTCCGTATCTCTTAGAATCATACTTGGCATGATCGCATACCCTAAGCCGTTAAGCACCATCTCTTTACACGTATCGACCTTATCAACTTCGATGTTGATCAGTGGAGGATGCGGATAATGTTCAGCCCACCAGTTATCGATTACGCTCTTCAGGGAGTATTCGGACCGATAATCGATCCTCGGTAATTCGGGGAGTTCATCCAAATTGATCGGTTCCTTGGAGACGATACATATCGTTTCTTCAAACAATAAATGTTTTTCATCCACCCAATTGAAGTCTCCCTTTACGAATGCAATATGAATATCCTTTTTAGGCAATAATGGGGCAATCTCGCTGCTCCACCCTGACGTGACTTTATATTCGATATTGGGGAACCTGTCTTTGAACAGCTTCAGAACACCGGGTAATTGATAATGGGCGAAGTAATTCGATACACCGAGCCTTAATGTTCCTGAGACGATATCTTTCATGTCATGTACATGTTCCTTGATACTTCGGATCCTTAGCAGCATTTCATCGGCGCATTGTGCCAGATACTCTCCTTGGGATGTAAACTGGATTCCCCGTCTCCCCCTGTTAACGATCTTCACACCAAATTCCTTTTCGATCTGTTTCAGACGGTTGGTCAAAGCAGGCTGTGATATATATAGTCTTTTAGCTGCTTTCGTAATGTTCTTCTCCTGAAATAAGATCTGCAGGATCAACCAATCACGTGTTTCCATCAATATCCCTCCCAGCTATAACGAAAACTTATAGATATCCATTCAATTCCAATATTTTATTTATATCTAGAAGTATACTATATTTTTCATATAAGGGAGAGAGCTGAATTATGAACAAAAAAACCGTTATCTATCGCAACATGATGTTCATTGTCTTGAGCAGTACCGGTGGTTTCCTACTCTCTTTGACAGGTATGTCGATTGGCTGGATGATCGGATCATTAGTCGTTGCAGCTATACTTTCTTATCGAAAACCACCTTTTCTACAAACGAGCGGGAAAGGAATCTCAAAGTTTTGGATCTATACCGGACAATGCCTATTAGGAATCGAGTTGGGACAGAAAATCAACCTATCCGTTATGAACGTTTTCATGGAAAATTCCCTTGCGATCCTTTTCATGCTGATCATGTCTATCATCTTCTCCATTCTTTCAGGGTATGTTCTTTGGAAATTCAGTAAGACAGATATGCTTACAAGCTTTTATGGAACTGCCCCTGGGGGATTGACAGCAATGCCCAGTATCGCAGAAGAGGTCGGGGCAAATACGACAATCGTAAGCATCATTCAGACGATACGTGTTTTCCTCGTCATTTTGATGGTACCGATGATTGTTTCGTATTTGTTGGTGACACCTCATCATTCGACCGCAGGGAACGGTGCCTACATGATGGCTGTACCGGAATTCCAACTCACGCAGCTGTTTGGGACCTTTGCGCTAGTTTTTGCAGCATGGGGAGGAGCCTTTTTAGGGAAAAAGCTCAAACTCCCAGCTCCATGGACAATTGGAAGCATGCTGGGTGTAGCGTTATTCCAGACAGCCGGTTCTTCGATGATCAGCGCTGATATCGTTGTCTGGTGGCCGCACACGTTCATGGTCCTTGCACAAATCTTGATCGCCTCCAGTATCGGCGCCATGTTTCACAAGGATATGTTGATCGGACTTGGGAAAATCGTAAACCTTGCATTACTATGTACGGTTGGGTTCATCCTTGCTATGTTCGGCTGCTCGTTCATCGTATCGAAACTGACGGAAATTACATTCGTGACAGCCACCTTGGCTTTTGCCCCAGGTGGAATTGCAGAAATGGCAACCACAGCGGTTCTTTTAGATGGTGATTCGACATTCGTCGTCGCCGTCCAAGTCCTGAGGATCATCGTCGTCCTCCTCTTATTACCACCTTGTTTCAAAATTATCGAGCACTATGAAAAGAAAAAGGTTGGATTATCCAGTTGAAGGAAATGGAATAGCTGTTACCATAAACCGAATTCCCTACTAAGTCGCAAGGCAAATCACGGAATATCCACAGACGGATATCATAGATGCATTCACAAGAAAAAGGGGCTGTCTCATAACCCCCAAAAATGAAACCAGGACATGAAGAACTCTTCCGTTCTATTTGGTCTGGTTTTTTTCTTTTCATAGTGTGTCATAGACTAGCTACTTCCATTAGTTTGTGATCTAATGCACCGATCCAGAACTCGACAGAACCTTGTCGAGACCCCACAAAGCAAATCTACGGAACCATCGATTGCCTTGAACCTTTCTACTTCAACTTTAAGTATAAATCAAGGCATTTGTCTTTACATTTAAAGCTGGTCCAAAGACAATAATTGTTGAAATTTGTTGATTATAAACTAAAGTCATGTACTATGTTTTTTCAACAATTCGGGGTATGATAGTCGTAGTTATAGAGGTATATAAGGGTGGGCGTTAATATGTTGATAAAGCCAAAGAAACTGCAGCCAGGAGATATGGTTGCAACAATAAGTCCTTCTTGGGGAGGGGCAGGTGATCCAGAACTAAGATGGCGCTATGAGCAAGGTGTAAAAAGATTAGAAGAAGTTTTCGGTCTTAAAGTTGTCCCAATGCCGAATAGTTTGAAAGGTGGAGACCATCTTTATAAAAATCCAAAAGCACGTGCTGAAGATTTGATGACAGCATTTAAGGATGAAAGGATTAAAGGAATCTTTGCAAATATTGGTGGAGAAGATAGTATTCGCTTACTTCCTTATATTGATTTTGGTGTTATACGTGAAAACCCGAAAATTTTTATGGGGTACTCTGATGTAACCGTTTCACATTTATTTTGTCATAAAGCAGGGATTTCTTCTTTTTACGGTCCAGCAATCTTAACCGATTTTGCTGAAAACATTGAAATGGATCCATATACAGTTGAAATGGTGAATCGAACGTTCTTTTCAAATGAGATGATTGGAGAAATTCAACCGGCTAAAGAATGGACGAGTGAGCGTTTAGAATGGATAGAATCGAATAAGAGTCAACGGCGTACTATGCAAAAGAACACTGGATATGAACTACTTCAAGGATCAGATACCGTACAAGGACGTTTGATTGGAGGTTGTATTGAAGTACTCGAGTTCGTAAAAGGAACGGAAATTTGGCCTGAGCAAAAATATTGGGAGAATAGCATCCTTTTCTTTGAGACATCTGAAGAACAGCCGGAACCAAATTACATTAAGTATTGGTTACGAAATTATGCCGCACAAGGTATTCTACAAAGAACGAATGGGATTATTTTTGGTAAACCAAAAGACGAGAAATTCTATAAAGAATATAAAGATGAAATTCTGAAGGTTATGAAGGAATATTATTTAGAAGATTTGCCGATTCTTTATAATTTGAATTTTGGTCATACCGAACCGAAGTTTATTTTACCTTATGGCGCAATGGCAGAAATTGATTGTAATAATGAAACTTTCTTTATTTTAGAAAGTGGAGTCGAATAAAAAGATTTTTAAACATTCCAAGAGTCATAATTAATCTAATAATTCTTCCGCAATCAGAGCTTTATTAGTATTATGATCTCGGGAAAGACAAACGACTCGTCAATGACGAGTCGTTTTGTCTTTACATTCTATGTCTTTTCTATTGCCGAAAGCGTTGTCATTTAGATCATTATTTTCGAATGCAGCCTAAAACGGAATTCATTACCCGAGGCGCCTTTATTGCCTTTTCAATCTCTTGATCATGAAATGTTTGGTTTCTATAATCTAAAGAATCAACTATAGATCGGCTCTTTTTCATTTAGACCAAGCGTCTGCGCTGTTGAAGTACGGATTTCGTTCAGAAGCTCTGGGTTATCCATTAGTGACACGCCATAAGAAGGAATCATATCTTTGATCTTCGGTTCCCACTCTTTCAAATGTTGCGGGAAACATTTATTGATTATCTCCAGCATGACGTGAACCGCAGTAGAAGCACCTGGAGACGCGCCAAGTAAGGCTGCGATCGAGCCATCAGCTGCCGTAATCACTTCCGTACCAAATTGAAGCGTTCCTTTACCAGAGGCTTCAGTATCTTTAATGACTTGAACACGTTGGCCCGCTACTACTAAATCCCAATCCTCGTTTTTGGCGTTCGGAATAAACTCTCGTATAACTTCCATCCGCTTTTCTTTTGATAACATAACTTGCTCGATCAGGTATTTTGTCAACGACATTTCTTTCACACCTGCTGCCAACATCGTCAGGACATTACTCGGTTTTACGGAAGTCAACAAATCAAGATTTGAACCGTTTTTTAAAAACTTTGGTGAGAATCCGGCAAACGGCCCAAACAGCAATGATTTTTTGTTATTGATATACCTTGTGTCAAGATGCGGAACAGACATTGGAGGAGCACCAACCGGAGCTTTTCCGTATACTTTTGCATGATGCTGCGCTGCAACTTCAGGATTGTTACATACCATAAATTGTCCGCTTACCGGAAATCCTCCAATACCTTTTCCTTCTGGGATACCGGATTTTTGTAATAAATGCAGGCTTCCGCCTCCACCTCCGATAAAGACGAATTTTGCAGTATGGCGTGCAACTTTACCACTGGCTATATTTCGCACTTTCAATTCCCATAAGCCACCGCTGGTACGTTCAATATCCTCAACACTATGTTTATAGTTTACATCGACGTTTTTACCCTTTAAGTGGTCAAACAACTTGCGTGTCAAAGCGCCAAAGTTGACATCCGTTCCAGAGTCGATTTTTGTTGCCGCTATAGGCTCTTCCAATGTGCGGCCGTCCATGATAAGCGGAAGCCATTCAATCAATTTTTCAGGATCATCACAAAATTCCATCCCTTGAAACAAAGGATTGTTTGACATCGCTTCAAAACGTTTCTTTAAAAAAGTGACATTATCTTCCCCTTGTACTAAACTCATATGAGGCAATGGCATGATAAAATCCTGTGGACTACTTATCAGCTTGCTGTTTACAAGATAAGACCAAAACTGTCTTGAAAGCTGAAACTGTTCATTAACTTTTATCGCTTTGCTAATATCTATCGAACCATCCGGCTTTTCGTTTGTGTAATTAAGCTCGCACAGTGCAGCATGTCCCGTACCTGCATTATTCCATTCGTTAGAGCTTTCCTCTCCTGTGTTTCCAAGCTTCTCGAAAACTGTAATTTTCCAGTCCGGCACTAATTCTTTCAGGAGTGATCCTAAAGTCGCACTCATTATTCCAGCACCAATTAAAATGACATCTGTTCCAGTTTCTCTGTTGCTCATTTTTATCAACCTTTTCCCCTGAAATTTGTAGAAAAGATGCAGGCATCACACCAATCTGAGGCGCAACCTAGTCACACACCTTTTTGTCTCACTTATAAGCCTATCATAGTCTATTACATTTATTTATAGATTTATCTATCTACTATTATATGATAATTATAAATGATTTAAAAGTTGGTAAAAAGTGCGAGGTCCTTCCACAGGATCTAGGAACACATAAAAACCAAAGCCTTAAACCTGCTTCTTGTAAGGGTCAGGGCTTTGGTTTACCGTTACCAATGAACCGCCACCCTCTATTTTCCCTTTCCTTTACCAAATCATGCCATCAATTTAACTTCTACATTTTCATGACTATAACTATAAGAAGATTAAATAATACGGGCTGTAATAAAACCATCAATCTGTTTGATAGCTTCCTCCAAGCCGTTCATGTCTTCTCCATTCACTTGATTGTCGATGTCAATCATCGTATAAGCATAATCCCCTCGGCTTCTGTTCACCATGTCAGCAATGTTCAAGTTATAGTTCGATAGAACGGATGTTATCTGTCCGACCATGTTCGGAACGTTCTTGTGAAACCCGGTGAATCGTCGTTTTCCTGTATAAGGAAGAGAAGCGTTTGGAAAGTTGACAGAATTTTTGATATTCCCTGTCTCTAGAAATTCCTTCGTTTGGCGAGATGCCATGAACGCACAGTTTTCCTCGGATTCCTTAGTTGAAGCCCCAAGATGAGGGATTGAAATGACATTTTTCATGTTGATCAGTTTTTCACTTGGAAAATCTGTAATATACTTGCCTATTTTTCCATTTTCAAGTGCTTCAGCCATATCCTCTTCATCCACAAGTTCACCGCGTGAGAAATTCAGAATTTGCGCTCCCTCTTTCATGATGTTAAAGGTTGCTTTATTGAACATTCCTTTTGTATCACTGGTTAACGGAACGTGTACAGTGATATAATCCGACTCGGCAAACAACTGTTCAATTGTCATAGCACGTTGTATTTTCCGAGATAGGTTCCAAGCCGTATCCACTGAGATGAACGGGTCAAATCCGAGCACATCCATGTCCAAATCCAATGCATCATTGGCTACAAGCGCACCGACTGCCCCTAAGCCGATGACACCTAGTGTTTTTCCCTTTATTTCATTTCCAACGAATTGTTTTTTTCCGGCTTCTACAAGTTCAGGTATTTTTTCCCCTTCACCTTCCAATGATTCCACCCAGCTTATACCGGCAAAGAGATTACGGGATGAAGCCATCAATGATGTCAACACAAGCTCTTTTACTGCATTGGCATTCGCTCCAGGGGTATTGAAAACAACGATGCCACGCTCTGTACACTTATCAACAGGAATATTGTTGACACCTGCACCGGCACGAGCAATTGCCTTCAGGTTATGGTCAAATTCCATTGAATGCATGTTATAACTTCGGACAACAATGGCATCAGGGTTATCACTATCATTGTCGATCCTGTAACCATCCTTATCGAATACATTCAATCCGCTTTCTGCAATACCATTTAACGTCTTGATCGTTTGAACCTTGTCTAAAGTCATTATGCTCATTTGTATCTTCTCCTCTTTTCTTGTAGTCCATTAACAAAGAATAAATTGCCATTTCCTCAACATTCATGATAACAATCCGAATCGTCTGCCTCTATAGGGAACTTATAGTTATAAAATCCTGTGTTCGCTAGTTAAATGGATCGCCCCCTCACTAATAAGCATAAAGAGGTAAGGGATCCATTATCCCTTACCTCTGCCCAGGCGAACGGCTATTCGATACTACGTGCTCCCTCACGGTTATCCGTGTTCGCCAGTCACACATAGCCTTTCGATTTTATAGTTATAGTATCAGTATTCTGAGAAACCTTCAACCCAAATCTTTTTTTTAGCGTTTCCTGTATTAGTTTCGGATAGTTGAACACTTGAGAATCAGGATCCGAGTAACGCCGATTAATTTTTTGATTCTAATGTCTAGATTGGTTTCCTCTAACCTATATAGCCTTTTTGAGGACTTTACATCCGGTTTGTTGCACTCAAAGGGTCTTATAAAGCCTCTATGAGGACTTTACATCCGGTTTATTGCACTCTAAAGGTCTTATAAAGCCTCTATGAGGACCTTACATTCGGTTTTTCGTACTCAAAGGGTCTTATAATACTCTATACTTCATCATTCACACATGCATCAGCCAATGTTTATAGGGTTTTTCCTGGAAGCTGATTCATATGCGGCCATGTGATGGAAGTCTCAGCAAACCGAAGACCATCTCTTTATGCATGATCGTTGGCAAGCATATATCAACCACATTCAAAATCGAGTGTGGATAATGCTTCATCGAGTGATGCAAAGATCGGGGCCTCTTGCGATCTTGGCAGCTTTATTCCAATCACTGTCCACGATTCTGCAAGCGAACAATAAGGTACTCTTACAAATCATCCTCGGTTCACAAACAATTCCCTCCTGGTGTTTGGAATTCTCCCCCCCACATACGATTGTCCTCCCATTCCAATGCTCATTGCTTTTTCCTTTTCAGAATGGAAACGCCAAATGGGGATAACTCGACATTTTCTGTTACAGACGTCCCAGCGATCAAGTCGATGAGCTCTCCCTTCGGAATCTCGACTACTTGCTTCTCTTCTCCGAAGTTCATCAGGAAGATATAATCATTCTTCCCATCCGTCCTGCTTTGAGCAGATATTCCTTCTGGAAGCTTGCTCTCGATCGTTTTTTTAATTCCGACGTCTTTAATCAGTTGAGAAAAGAATTCATTATTAAACGGCTGTTTATTGCGGGAAGCCACATAGTAGGCCTTACCTTGCCCTAATTGATTGACCGTAAGAGCGGGTCGGCCGACATAAAAGTCGTCTTGATAGTAAGCTAATGCTTTTGCACCCTCCAAGTGGATCAGATCACATAACTCATAAGCTATATATTCTCCGCTAAGCCCTAAGTCATTTTTATCAACCATGACTCGATTTGCCTGTCCATCATATAATCCATCAATTTCTTCAGACCAGATACCAAGTGTATGACGGAGTGGACCTGGGAAGCCTCCCAAGAAAGCCAAATCGTTTTCATCTACGATTCCAGACCAATAGGTAGTGACGAACGTACCACCTTCTTTCACAAACTTCTCTATTTTTTCTCCAACCCCTGGCCTTACCATATACAACATAGGGGCAACGACTAATTTGTATTTTGATATATCCCGCTCCATATCAATTACATCTACGGATACGCCATTTTTCCAGAATGCCTGATAATGATCCGTGACCGTTTTTTCATAGTTCACGCCCTGGTTACGAGGACCTTGGGCGTCTTTGACTGCCCATCTATTCTCCGTATCGAAAATGATGGCGACTTCTGCATTTACGGCCGTTCCCACGATCAAATCTAATTGGTCAAGCACTTCTCCTACTCCTGTGACGTCTTTAAACACACGTGTATGTTCATGTCCAACATGGTCAACAACAGCTCCATGGAACTTCTCGCTGGAACCCCTGCTTTTACGCCATTGGAAATATTGGACAGAGTCAGAGCCATGTGCAACTGCCTGCATGGAAGACAGTAAATGCATGCCAGGCCGTTTCAGCTTACTGATCGGCTGCCAATTTGTCAGGCTTGGTGTGCTTTCCATCAATAAAAATGGCTGCCCGTCCTTTATGGAACGGAAAAAGTCATGGTTCATCGCGGTCCATGCAGCTTTATGAATATCCCCATCCTTATCATGCCATGTTGGATAGGAATCCCAAGAAACAAAGTCCAAAGCATCCGCAAATTTCACATAGTCCAGTCCTTCGAACGCTTCCATGAAGTTTGTTGTGACAGGCAAGTCCGAATTGATTGCTTTCAGCGGTTTGACTTCGTGTTTGAAAAAATCAAGTGTTTGGTCCGTGACAAAGCGCTTCCAGTCCAGATTCAACCCGTGCACCATCGTTTCTCCATGTGGTGCTGGTGACTCAATTTGATGCCAATCCGTATATGTATGGCTCCAAAACGTCGTCCACCAGCTATGGTTGAGGTTATCCAGCGTTTCATATTTTACTTTAAGCCATTCCCTGAATGCATCCTGACAATAGTAACAGTGACATTCCCCGCCATATTCATTGGATATATGCCAGCCGATTACAGCAGTATGGTTGGAATACCTTTCTGCAAGTTTACGATTCATAATCGAAACTTTTTCACGGTAGACAGGGGAAGTATAACAATGATTATGCCTTAGTCCATGCAGGTTTCTGACCCGATCTGGACCTACCCGGAGCACCTCCTCATACTTATTTGACATCCATGCTGGGCGTGCTCCACTCGGTGTAGCTAAGAACGTATAGATTTCATTTCCGGCTAACTTATCGAGTACATTGTCCAGCCAATCAAAATGGAATGTCCCTTCCTCCGGTTCAAGTTCAGCCCAAGAAAAAATCCCTACAGACATTACGTTACATTTAGCTAATTTCATCAACCGGATATCTTCTTCTAATATTCCTGGTTCGTATGCCCATTGTTCAGGATTATAATCAGCTCCATGCAGCATTTTGGGAATCTTTCCGCTGACTGGATTGTATCTGACTGTCATATTGATCACCTTTTTCTTATTTAGTGAAAAACCAATTCACTGAGATATACCTGCAATCGTATTTGCTTGATTTGAAGACTTTCCTTGTCCACTCATTTTCCAATACAACTTGATTGATATACCCCATGTTCGCTCTGTTTCACGATTTTGTTGTAATACTTCTATGTTTTCCCAATCATGTCCTACCTCCTACTAGAACGAAGATTTGACTAAAGATATTACCCTTTGACCGATCCCATCATCCCTTCTACGAAATACTTCTGCATAACGAAGAAAACAACGGCTGTCGGAAGGGTTCCGATAACAATGGCTGTCATGATGACACCAAAATCCGGCGTATAACCTGCGCCAAGATTAGAAATAAGCAATGGGATGGTTTGCTTTTCGGGAGATTGCAGCACGACCAATGGCCATAAATAGTTATTCCAGCTATTCATGAATGCGATGATCGCTGCTGCCGCATAGGTCGTTTTCATCGTTGGTACATAAATACGGAAAAAGATGCCTAATTCACTTAATCCGTCTATCCTCCCTGCTTCCACCAATTCCTTCGCAAACATCTTGGTGTTCTGACGGAACAAAAAGATGAAAAACGCAGTAATGACAGTCGGCAGTATTACGGCAGCCAATGTATCAATCCCCAGGAAAGGAACAGTTGAAGAAAGACGGCCAAATAACCGGTACAGAGGGATCATGATAGCTGCAAACGGAATCATCATCGATAACAAGAGAATGTTAAACACTTTATCTTTACCAGGTGTCCGGTAGATTTCAAAGCCATAACCGGCAAGTGACCCGATCAGCAACGTCAAAAAGGTGGTGATCAACGCGATAATGGTTGAATTCACTAATGCCGTGACCATGTTGACCGATTCGAATAATACATTTAAATTTTCGATTAAGTGACTCCCTGGCAGCAATCGGCCTTTGGTAACATCCACTGACTTATTGGTCATACTTACGACCATCCACAGGAACGGAAAGATCGACACTATGGCAGCTATGCTTAAAAAAGTGTATACTCCTACATTTTTCAACTTTTTCACTTTTTATCACCTGCCACTTTAAATTGGATGAGAGACAATAGAACAACCAGGATGACAATCACATATGAAACAGTAGCTGCATATCCGAAATCAGGACTATATTCAAACGATAGGTTATAGATGTACATGGAAATGGAAAGCGTCGCATTCCCCGGTCCACCATTTGTGATATTCATGATTTCATCAAATATTTGCAAGGTGCCGATTGTCGAAATGATGGAAGTAAATAAAATGATAGGTTTTAACATCGGGACTGTAATATAGAAAAATTTTTGAAGGCTCGAGGCACCGTCAATTTCCGCTGCTTCATACATCGATTTATCAATATTTTGCAGGGCAGATAAATAGAAGATCATATTATACCCTGTCCATCTCCATGTTATGGCAATGATGATGGCTATTTTGGCAAGTAAAGGATCCGACAGCCAGTTCAGCGGTTGAGAGATGATTGACAAGTTAAGCAGAAACTGGTTGATCAAGCCATTCTCGCCAAATAGGTATTTAAAAAGAACAGCATAGGCTACAAGCGAGGTTACACATGGTAAAAAGATGGCTGTACGAAAGAATCCCTTGAATTTCAATGTTGCATTATTCAAAAGTACAGAAAGGAATAATGCAAGGATGATCATCAGCGGGACCTGGATCAGCAAGTAAAGGAACGTGTTCCGTAGTGCAGCAATAAAGGTAGGATCTTTAAATAATCTTACATAGTTATCCAATCCTACATATTCCAGATTAGCCCCCATTCCAGACTGGAAAGAGAGAAGCAAGGCTTGAACCATCGGATAAAAGTAAAAGAGACAGATTCCAGCAGCAGCTATCAGTATGAATAGCCATCCGATATAATTCTTTTTCAACCAGCTGCCACTTGACTTCAGGTTAATTGTATAGGGTAGATTCGTTCTCTTCACCACTTTGCTCATATTTCCGTTCCCCCTTACATAAGACAAGGTACGATTTTACAGAAAACTTGGCGGGCCAAACCTTGTGAAGGTCAAGCCATAGTATACATTCTTAAAGTAATATAAAGGGATTCCTTGAAAGTATAAGCAGCTTTCGCAGAATCCCTTTATTCGTTGGAACTTCCTTTTCAGATAACCGCGCTTCTCTTATATGAGATTTGCCTTGTAGGCTTCTATACTTGTCCGCATCATTTCAGTTGTGCTTCAGCTTGTGCCTGTGCATCTGCCAATACGTCATCCAGGTTTTTTCCTTTTAGATAGTTTTGCATTTCAGCTACTAAAATATCTTCAATAGCATAAGTATGCAAGCCGTAGTTTACGCTTGGGATCTCTTCCATCCATTTTGAAAAGTCAGAAGTGACAGATTGACCACCGAAGAATTCATTTTCAGTCTGGTAGGCTTCTCCATCTGAAGCTGGTGTGTAGGTACCAAGGGCACCGACTTCAAGGACAAGATCCTGATAGAATTCTTTATTTGATCCGAACGTCTTACCAAGAAACTCAGCTGCTTTCTCTTTCCCAGGTATGTTTAACACGTAGAACGAACTTCCGCCCAGGTTTGATGCATTTACAGAACCTTCTATGTCCAATTTCGGAATCGGAGCAACTGCCCATTTACCAGCCTGTGAGTCCTCGGCTTCAATACTAGGGGTGATCCAGTTGCCACTTGGAACCGTTGCAACATCCCCGTTGTTGAATGCAGCTAAGAATTGGCTCCAATCCGAGTTTGCTTTGATAAAGTCTGCCTCCATCATGGCTTTATAGTTTTCGAAAGCTTTTCTTAAAGGTTCGTTATCTACTAGATTGACAGTTTTTCCATCTTCCTTCATGTACCAGGAGCCTGCACTCTGAATCATTACACGAATGATGCCTAAGTCATTGGGATCAAGAGTCATCATGTCTTTACCTGTTTTCGCTTTTACATCTTTACCAATCTCGATGTATCTTTCCCACGTTATGTTCATCAAGTCTTCCTTCGTATATCCAGCTTCTTTAAAGTAGTCGGTACGGAAGTACAATCCCGTAACACCTGTGTCAAACGGTAATCCATACTGCTTTCCATCAAAGCTGGTAGGTTCCAGCTTGTACGGTGCGAAATCATCCAGGTTGAAGTATTCATCAATCGGGAAAAACGCATCGGGATACGACTGTAAAAAACCTTGGGCACGTTGATCCTCGATTAAAACAATATTAGGCATCCCTTTCATACTTCCCGAACTAAGTCCTGTGTTTAACTTTTGCACAATATCATCTTGTGCATTTTCGATAACGTCAAGTTCTAGATCTTTACCATAGGATTCTTTAGCAATCTCTAGAGCAGCAATGTTAAAATGCGGATCCCACGCCCAGGCCGTAATTTTATCTGGTTCAGCTTCTCCTCCGCTCGTTTCATCAGAAGAACATGCTGCCAAAGCAAGAACCGTGACAACAGCCACCACTAACAACCAAATCCTTAATTGGGAAAACCTCATCATTTAAACCCCCTCTTTTTTTGTAAGCGCTGACATTTTACTTGCTTCAATGATACCATCAACAAAAAAAAGACCGTTAGAACGATCTTTAGAAATTCATTAAACTATTTTTAGAAATTTTCTCCGTGAAGAAAATCGTTTTTGGCATTATTTTTAGATTTTGTATTATTTTTAGTCATTTCTTCTAATAACGGTAAGACAATTTTTACTTTTGTTCCTTTTTTCAATTCACTGGATACTTGCACACCATAAGCATGACCGAACAAGAATTGGATCCGTTCATGAACGTTTCGGATGCCGATTCCGCTGAACAGTTGTCTCTTTCCTTTATTGCTTTGTATTTTGTCTATTTGCATGCCATCCCCCGTGTCGATCACCTCGCAAATAAGCTTATTGTCCCGCTTAGCAATCAAGATTTGAATGAACCCTTGTTTCTTTTTTGTGAATCCATGGAAGAAAGCATTCTCTATGAATGGCTGGATCACCAGTTTTGGTAAATGATAGTGGAAACAATCTGGAGCAATGAGTGTATTCACTTTGACTCTATCCCCATATCTCGTTTGATTGATCAAGACATAGTTTTTTATATTCGTAACCTCTTGTTCAACTGTAATCGTCTCATCCACATTCCCAAGCGCGTTTTGCAGCAAGGGTATCAAAGCATCAATTGTATCGAACGCCGCTCCCTTTTTTCCTTCCTTCACCAGGAATTTAACCGACGTCAACGTGTTATAGAGAAAATGCGGATTGATCTGATATTGAAGAGCCTCCAGTTCAGATTTCCGCTGCTTACGCTGTGTCTTCAGCAAAACTTCTACATGCTCCTGCAATTCATTGAGCATATAATTGAACGCATGGGCAATTTTCCTCGCTTCATAACCACCGCTTTCCTCGACAGGCTTGCTGAAGTCATACTTCGCCATATCGGAAATCTGTCTTACAAGCTTGCTTATCGAGGTAGTCATTCTTCTGGATATGATGAAAACAACCCCGACTGCGAGCAGGACAATGCCTATGCTTATGAGGACGATTTCTTTTGTATCAATCAAATTATCAATGACCATTTCTTTGTCGATTAGATTGACAAGATACATATCGAGTGCTGGCAAAGCCTCCGCTAATAACATATAATCTTTGCCGAATACGTGGACATCTTGATACTCCAACCCATTTTCTTCTGTCTCTTCAGCATGCTCAAGCAAGTCCTGTGTATCTCGTCCGATTAAGTCTTGTTCGTTACTTGAGATGATCATTCCGTTGCCATCCACTACTAATATACTGTTTCCTTCACTTGTATAGCCTTCATAAGATTCTCTCAGGTCCCGTTCTCGAATAGGAATGTATACATAACCATAAATATTATTGGTGGACCTCTCCGTAAGCGCCTTTGTCGCTACGATTATCTGACTTCCATTGGTAATATCACTGTCTGGAATAAATTGATAGAGGATCTCATTCGGTTTCGCCTTCGTATTTTGAGTGATCCGATGGTCGATCAAGTCGTCAGCAGATACAGGCCAATTCATATATTTCATGTTGAACAACCGTCTGTTTTTGCCTAATACGATAAGGTTTGCCTTATGCGGAACTTCTGAATAGATCCGTTCTAACTGATCCTCTATCGTATAAAAGGAATTGGAAGCCTCGAGCGAGCTGATATCATCCAGTGTCAACAACCGCTTGATCGTCCCATTGTTCTGCACGTTGATTACTCTGGAAACCACAGAATAACTGTAAGATTCGAATTGCTTTTTGATCTGGCTAAGCACTTTCGTATTCGTGATGCTGAACGTCTCCATGAATAGGTTATTGGACATACGAAATGTACTGAAGGTAATAAGTACCGAAACAGAAATGATACTGATTACCATGACGAGAAACATCTTAATGAATAGATTGTTATTTTGAACCGTTCTTATGAACCTCTTCATTATTGTCCTCAATTCATTACCGGAGCATTCTTACGGTACCTGCCAGGAGATGAGCCTTCTAGACGTTTAAATACCTTGCAAAAGTAACTGGGTTCTGAGTACCCCACCATTTCACTTACCTGGCATACGGAAGCAGAGCTGGACTCCAGGATCTGCTTTGCATTTTCTATTCTCACTTGATTTAGATAATCACAGAATCCTACCTTAAGGTGAGTACTGAAATAACTTGATAAATAGGAAGGATTGAAGTGAAAATGTTCAGCTAGTATGGTTAAAGAGAGTGGCTCTGCATAGTGATCTTCAATATATTGCAACAACGATTTCATGTTAAGCGGGCGATCCTTACTGTCATTTACTGCAAGAATCGTTTGGATCTCCTCCAGGAAGTCATCAAAGTGGGCAATAGCCTTTTTGGCATACTTCGCTTCATTAATAACAGTAAAATATTTGTACTTTGCATTCTCCAACTCTTCGACATCGTACTTCATATTTCCCAAAAGGATGATCATATTGAAAATGATATTTTCCAGCCAGGACTTGAACTCAAATATATCAATCGTATAATCACGTGATATAAAGTTAACATGATCCTTTAAGGAACGGACCGTGACCTCGAATCTTTTCTGCTTAAGGAGATCAATGAACCGACTTAAATCAAACGGCGTACTGTATTTTTCTACTTCGGGCAAAGAATCATAGATTAACAACGGATGATCAGACAGATAAAACAGGTAGTCTTTCATCTTTAACAAGTTATTCTCGTAGACTGTTTTCAGCTCATGAATGGATGAAAATGGGACACTCATTAACCAGGAGGTATCCGCTACTGATCTTCTATGCTGCTCAGCTGTATTCGTTAGGGTTTGTTTAATGGATGCCAGCTGTTCGGGGTCATGATTAAGCATCACGAGAATGGAGTCGTCTATATCCGATGGAATGAAGAAAGTTTCCATCTGACTGGTCTGTTCCATCAACTGATTGCTGATTTCCTTAAAGGTTAATAGGTTTTCTTTATTTTCCAGACTGCAAACCGCTATAAGGTTGAATTGGCTGTAAGGAAACTCTTTTATTAATGCTTCTTCACTTTTCGTCAAGGAATATCCGAGTATACTCTTTTTCAATAGTTCTTCCATAGAAGGCGGGCTTTGCTTTATTTCACAGAAACTTGAAGGCTCTGGTACAATTTTCCGTAAGGTTTCAAGTAATACTTCACCCTTTAATTTCGGTTTTAATATGTAATCGGCTACACCATTTTGAAACGTAGAGCGGACATAATCAAAATTCTCAAAACTGCTTAATACAATAATTTCAATGGCTGGATACTTCTCTTTAACCACTCTGACTAATTCGATTCCATCCATACCGGGCATAACGACATCAGTAATGATGATATTTGGGCGTTCTTTTTCAATCAATTGCAGGGCCTCATCCCCATTGGAAGCCTCCCCGACAATCTGAAAACCTTCTTGTTCCCAATCTATATAGTTAATGATTCCTTGCCTGATCAGCATTTCATCATCAACCACTAATACCTTGTACAGACCCCTCATAACAATCTCTCCCTTGATAAGTAAATTAATTTGGGATTTCCTTCTTAACATACCTCCAGAAAAACAGACGATCCAAAGTATATATTATTAGATTTTTTAAAAATTTCTGATACTTTTATTTTAAATTCTTTTCGAACCGTCGTAAACCCACAATTCCATACATTTATTTCTCAAAAGGAATATAAAATTGTTAAGTACTGCTAAGAAAAATACAAATTTGTTTTCTTTAAACGAAAAGAGCGATTGCGTTAAGCCGCAAATCGCCCTTCACTATATGGATTTTATAGGAGTATATATATCTTCATTCATTCATAACAAGTTAAAAGATATGCCCCCTGTGTCAGAATAGTTGTCGTACCCCTCATTAGAAGTATAGTTGGTAAATAGAGGATGAGGTGAGAACAATAGCTAGAGCTTTCCTATTAATTTGATACAGAATCCTGTACCGTTGGGTTGAACCCTTTAACGATTAACCATATAGCCAAAACCAATTGTTGAAAGGCTATTGGAATGTTCAACATCATGTAGGTTGAATCCAGACCGATGAAGCGAATCATAAATAATAAGCTTGCCAATATAGACAATGTAGATCCAATAAGACCCCAAACTGACAACCAACGTGGAACTAGTTTTGTTTGGAAAAATATCCAGTTAAACAAAAGCATAGCCAAAACAAATGCCAGTGTCGTTGCCACATGATTCACCAAATCACGTCCTGTCTGTAACAATCCACCTAATGTCTGGAAATACGATACATCCAGAGTTCCAACTTTTGCAAATTCGTGGCTTAATGTCAATAGCAACAGAAGAATGATTACACCAATAATAATGAAAACACCCGCAATAATGCCGAAAGCAACAGATCCAAGAGCTAAACCTTTATTATGCTTACTTAAAATCGGATGCATCAAAATAGGAATACCGACATATGCAACAACCATTAACAACTGGAAAAACGCTCCTATAAGTACCTGGTTTTCATATGTAAAAGCCTTCACCATGTAATCTGCTCCATCTATAACAGGAACAACACTAAATATACCTGCAACCATTCCGGCTATTAATAACACTCCAGTAATTATTGCAGACCTTCTACCTGAATTTGTACTTTTCCTCAACATATTTAACCTCCTTATAAATACCTCTTTTTTAATAATATGACAGGAAAAGGTAAAATAAAACAGATACTTTAGTATGATCAGGCACTGTCAAGAAAGTGGCCACTATCAAAAATATTATGACCCTTCCTTAGATGAATTCGTTTCCTATGGTAAAAAAGCTCAATGTATCTGTAGATCGTTTTAACCGCTTTTTCTTTTGTCTTAATATCTTACACAAGATGAAGAGAAACAAGTCTACTAATCTATTGAATTTCAAGGGAATCGCGAACAACTTTTATGACAAACGCCGTATGTACCGTAACGATTTCATCAATCTGTTTGATCTTTTCCTCCAAAACCCTCATTTTTTGAATACCAGCTTTCCGGAAATAACAAGCATGATTGAAATAGATATGTCCAAGCGCTGTATTCAGAAGTATACCTTTATAGGGTTAAGACAAAGAATAGAAATAGGAAATAAAAATAGAGTTTTTTATTGTATTATTTTCAGTTATGAAAAGGGTGGGGGAATATGATTATTCCAGAAGAAGTCGCTGCAAAAATAGATGCCGTTTATAAAAAACTAGCTCATGCTAACGACAAAGATCGTCAAATATGGTTTGAATATGAGCTTCTATCATGGCAATGGTGTTTAAGTGTCTTGCTTTCAATCCTCCCATGGTTATTATGGTGGAAATTCAGGAAAAAAGAGAGTTCAAATCGATTATTAAGTGGAGCATTTTATATTATTTCGGTCTCAATGCTTCTTGATTCCTTTGGAGCGGATTTAGGCTTGTGGGATTATCGGTATGAAGTCGTTCCATTTTTACCTTCTTTCATCCCGTGGGATTTATGCCTTCTTCCAGTGATCTTTATGTTCTTTTTACAGATCAAACCGAAGATGTCCCCTGTTTTAAAAGCGGTGCTCTTTTCAATTATGGGAGCTTTCATTGGTGAACCGATTTTTCAATGGCTGGGATATTATAAACCAATTAATTGGAACCCCATTTATTCACTCCCTATATACTTTTTAGTGTATCTAATCGGATCCTTCCTTGTTATGGGCAAACACTTTGAAGAGCTGAAAACCGAGGAAGCCAAATAGCAGCATCGGTAACGACCAAACAGGAGATTGTCGGAAGGCCTTTTCCTCTTCCTACAATCCCCAGGTACACCTTTACTAATATGATGCCAAAAGCGCCAAGTCCCTGCCAAGCTTAAGCAATAACCCCCTCTTATATTTGGAATAGTAGTATTTTCACACTATAAGAAAGCCTATTCCTTGTGTATCAGTGCAACTAAGGTCCGCCGTCGCCCCAGGCTTGGCTTTACCAAAATTTCTTTAAAAGGTGTTTGATGACGCCTCCACCAAGAATGGTCGCCTCAGGATCAGATTGGTCATCCCTATTCCAAGATAGAAGCCTGCCTCCTTAAATGCTCTCAATGCAAGCTCGTTTCTCTTTCGAATCGATGACTCCAGCTGCGGCTACACCGATTCCAGCCATTTCATCTATTGAGACATTGCTATTACAACAGCTCATCAATCATCCTATAGACTCTGTCTAACACCTCAACTGGACAGGTTTCCGGATCGGTATCAATGGATATTTTTTCCGAATATATCTCCTGTTTTGTTGATGACTGCCCCAGTAATATTGGTTCCGCCGATATCCTGGCCTATCGCATGCGGTTTGCTGTTATTCATGTGTATCTTCCTGTTACCTCTTGAAAGGAAAGATTTCGTCCATCGTGTCAGCAAGATTTCCTATGAAAGACTGGTGAAAATGTTGATGTGGAGGTATTTCAGGAATGACGAATCCTTCATACCCGATTTCCTCCAGCGCATCTGTTACTCGGTTCCATTTGATATCTCCTGCCAAAAGAGGAACAAATCCATTTGCATTTCCAACACTTGCTTTAAAGTCTTTGACATGAACCGATTTTATACGGTCAGAAAGAATTCTGATCCAGTCCTCTGGAAATCCGAATGGATACACATTGCCAGCATCAAAATAAACCCCTATGTTCGGACTTTTAAATTCATCTACAAACTGTCGCATCTCAAGAGGACTTAATAGGAATTTATTCCAGACATTCTCAATTCCGATTGTAATACCAGCTTTTTCAGCAAGAGGTAGCAACTTTCGCAATGATTCCTGTGAACTTCCATACGCTTTTTCATACGACACATGCTCATTAACGACCCCCGGCACTACCAGTACGGTATCGGCTTCGAAAACTACCGCCATCCGGATCATCTCTTCAACGATCGCCAGCCCTTTCTGGCGTATATTTGCATCCTCATCTGTCAACGGGCATTTCCATAATAAATCTGTCGATAAACTAGGAAGGGATAGCCCTGCGTCTAAAGCTTTCAGTTTAATGTCCATCAAGTCTTTGTCTTTCAAATTCAGTGGCAATGGTGCAAATGGATCATCAGAAAGGTTCAACTCTACCCCTTCATATCCATGGTCCCTGGCTGACTTGAAAATGTCCTCTATTGAATAGGATTCAGGGAAACACCAAGCATTTATACCTTTGTTCATTCACACCCTCTCCAATCCACGATTGAATCGTTGTTTATCATGACGTTCAGGTCTTATAATATTGATCATACCCCCAGCTTGGTAAGCTCTTAATATGCTAACCTATATAGCCTTTTTGAGGACTTTACATCCGGTTTTTCAGACTCAAAGGGTCTTATAAAGCCTCTATGAGGACCTTACATCCGGTTTTCCGCACTCAAAGGGTCTTATAAAGCCTCTATGAGGACCTTACATCCGGTTTTCCGCACTTAAAGGGTCTTATAAAGCCTCTATGAGGACCTTACATCCGGTTTTTCGCACTCAAAGGGTCTTATAATACTCAAACTTCATCATTTACACATGCATCAGCCAATGTATATTGGCTTTTTCCTAGATGCTGATTCATAAGCGGCAATCGCCACTTCTACCGCTCTCATCCCATCCTCACCAGTGATGGAAGGCTCTCGCTTGTTCAGTACGGTTGTGACAAAATCCTGGATCAATCCAAAATCCATGTCATCACCCCAGAAATCCCACGCTAACCCTTTGTCATCGCTGTAAACATTCACTTTCTGGGCAAACGCGTCGATCGAGACCATACCATCAGTGCCGATGATTTCAAGAGTGACATCCCCCCATGTCGGGTAGGTCTTGTTACGGTTCCAGCTGCAATCTAATGTGGCGAATACTCCATTTGTGAATTCCAGTGTAAGAATGCCGCAATCATCAATCTTTTCCTCAGTGATCAGCTGGTCCACTTCAGCATAGACTTCATTCACCTCTGCTTTCATCAACCAGCGCATGACATCCACAACATGTACAGTGTGATCCATCACCGCTCCGCCGCCTGATTTTTTCGGATCAATGAACCAGCCACCTGGATTCGTTCCCCGGTTCGTCCCCTTCATGGCAAGGATTCGTCCTAGTTTCCCCGCTTCCACCAGCTCCTTCGCCCGAATGATCGATGTATTGAAGCGGACAGGAAATGCCGTCTGGAGGATGACTCCATTTTCCTTGCATACGGCGACCATTTTTTTTGCATCTACGGTATTGGTCGCCAATGGTTTCTCACACAGGATGTGTTTCCCTGCTTCAGCAGCTGCGGTCACATGATCCACGTGATGCACGTTTTCAGAAGTGACAATCACCGCTTCTATTTCAGCACTCAGCAATGAATCGACATCCCGGTAGTAGTCGGTCTGAAAAGTATCAGCCATTTTTGTACCACGGGTTACGTTGTCATCTGCAATTCCAGCCAGTTCGACTCCGTCAATCCTTTGAATGGATCTGGCATAACTATAAGCATGCATATGAGCGAAACTTATGATTCCGATTTTCATGAAAACTCCTCCTTAAACTCGCGGGTGTACCTTTTCTGAATTCAGAGTAACCGGCTTTCCCGACTGGATCGACTCCAGAGCGGCAATAGCAATTTCTACCGCTTTATAAGCGTCTTCTGCTGTCACTTTCGGTTCCTCATCTCGTTCGATGCATAATAAAAAGTGTTCAAGCTCCAGATAATAAGGGGTCTTTTTCAATGGACTTTCCGGAACCGCGACCCCGCCAGCCCCCTTTCCAGCCTTCTTGCTCTTCATGACAAGTGGCATTTCTTTTGCACTGTCATAGTCAATGATTCCTTTCTGTCCTGCAATCTCGTATCTCGTCGTAAATCCCTCATGTGCCCACGAGCCTTCCACATGGGCGATTACCCCGCTTTTAAAGCGGAGGGTGACCAGGGCATAATCAAGGCGCAGTAAATTCCTACCTAACAAGCTTTTGGCATAGACTCGTTCCACTTCTCCGAACATCCATCGCAAATAGTCAAAATCATGGATGATCATATCGAGGATCAGACCGCCGCTGTAACTAAAATCGGCATACCAATCGTTCCAGCCTGTCGGAAAGATTCCCCCGCGAAACGTACGAGCCACTGCGGGTTTGCCTATGGCCCCTTCTTCAATCCGTTTTTTCGCTAACTCATATTCAGGAAAGAAACGGACTACGTGCGCGACGAACAACTTTACATTCTTTTCTCTACAGAAATCGATAATCCCCCTCGCATCCTCAAGGGTGCGGGCGATCGGCTTCTCGCAGATGATATCGATCCCAATCTCCGCGAACCGAAAGACCATTTCTTTATGCATAAAGGTAGGCAAGCATATATCGACTATATTTAAATAATCGAGTGTGGATAGTGCTTCATCGACTGAAGCAAAGACCGGCGCACCAAGTGGGGAAGCAACCTTGGCTGCTTTTTCATAATCACTGTCCACGATCCCGACTACTTGTACGTCATCCATCTCAGCATAAGCCGCTGCATGCACTTTTCCCATCGTACCTGCTCCCAGAATTAACACATGATGCATTGAAACCTCTCCCTTCTATTCTTTTACAGCTCCTGACATGAAGCCTTTTATGAAGTATTTTTGAACAAAACTTAACATTACGGCAATTCTCCATGAAACCGTTTTTCCCTTTTTATTTTTTAAACAGATTCAAAAATGATTTCCATGTTATCTCTCGTTTAGTCTCTCTATATATAAAAACCACACAACATTAACGTTGATGTTGTGTGGTCATTTTAAATGGCCTTAACCCCGCCATACTCTATTCTAGTTTTCAAACCTCAGACTTGACTAGCACATAGCGATCATCAAATTTAAGAGGTTGTTGCATATTCTTTATTTTCTAGTGCCTCATAGATATTTGTATACGTGTAGCCATGTGCATCAGCTACTCCTTCTAGAGTGACTTTACCATTCATTACATTAATCCCTTTTGCTAAGGCAGGATTATCCAAAGCTGCTTTTTCATACCCCTTGTTTGCAATTTCCAACCCAAATTGCGTTGTGACATTCGTTAAAGCAATGGTAGAAGTTCGTGAGACAGCACCAGGCATATTTGCTACAGCATAATGGACGACATTATGTCTAACATAAGTAGGGTCAGCATGAGTTGTTATATGATCGATTGTTTCAATCGAACCTCCCTGGTCAACTGCAACATCGACGATTACAGACCCCGCCCGCATGTCTTTAACCATATCCTCTGTAACGATTTGTGGGGCTCGGGCTCCTGGTACTAAAACTGCTCCAATTAACAAATCAGCAGATTTTACTGCAAGTCTTACTGTTTGGGGGTTAGATATTATGGTTTTTAACTGTCCATTAAACTGGTCATCCAATTGCCGTAAACGATCTGCACTTATGTCTAGTATTGTTACACTAGCCCCTAAGCCTAAGGCCATTTTGGCAGCATTCGTTCCTACTACGCCTCCCCCTATAATGACGACTTCTGCCGGAGCAACACCAGGAACTCCTCCAAGCAATATTCCCTTTCCACCTTTACTGTTTTCTAAAAACTGGGCACCTATTTGTACAGACATACGCCCTGCAACTTCACTCATAGGTGTTAATAAGGGAAGAGAACCATTTTCTAATTGGATCGTTTCATACGCTATAGCAATAACTCCGTTTTCTAAAAGAGATTGTGTAAGATTTGGCACGGGAGCTAAATGCAAATATGTGTATAGAATTAAACCCTCTTTAAAAAACTTATATTCTGATTCGATCGGTTCTTTCACTTTAATGACCATATCTACATCCCAAGCGTTTTGAGGATCCTGCACAATTGTTGCTCCTGCATTTATATAATCATTATCGGTAAACCCACTTTCACGACCTGCATTTTTTTCGATCAGCACTTTATGTCCAGCATTTATATAGACAGCAACATTGTTAGGTGTCAGCGCTACCCGGTTTTCATTGTTTTTTACTTCTCGAGGCACACCAATTATCATATTCATACCCCTTTAAGAATAAGTTAGTTTATTGACATTGTTTTTCTTCTGAACAGAAGATGATGGTAAATTTAATTGCAGTCAAATAAGAAGTTAATAAACTTTATACGTTTGACCGGACTGGGCTCCTAGGATACTTTTCTTGTATGCAAGGGCTACATCCTTAGCTTCTCTAGGTTTAAACCCTTTAAACAACGAACCATACTTTTCTTTTGCTTCAGTAACCATCGTTGGGCTTACATTATTAATACGAATATTTTTAGGTAGTTCGATTGCCGCAGACCTCACAAAAGCTTGCACTCCCCCGTTTGCCATGGCAGCTGAAGAAGCTGTTACTAACGGATCGTCCATTAAAATACCTGTCGTTAATGTAATACTTCCATTTTCCCGAATGTAATCAAGACCAAGAAGGACTAAATTAATTTGTCCGAGAAGTTTACTATTAACAGCCACTAAATTTTGCTCGGGGGTCATTTCTTTTACGTGACCAAAGTGGGCCGCCCCGGCCGTGCAGACTAACGCATCTATTTCACCTACTTTATTAAACATCTCTCTAATACTCTCAGTTGATGTAATGTCTACCTTCACATCAGCATTCGTTCTAGCCGCACTTATAATATCCGCATCAGATTTCATTTCATTTGCAACCGCTGTTCCTAGAGTACCAGTTGCGCCTACTAGTAAAAGTCTCATAATTTTCACGCTTCCACCTTTCATAGTCTGATTACCAATCGTTAATAATGATATGTTACTAGAAGTTAAGCTTCCCTTTTTTTAATTTTCGATATTTGTGTCAGATCAACTTCAGACTTTTGATAGAACTTCTTACGTGCATCAGAAATACCAGGATGAAACTGGATTAAAGCTTTATCTCTGGTAATGTTAACATTCTCAATTGCTTTATTTATTGAGGTCTCCATTTGCTCCCAATCGTTCATAATATCTGCAGCTATAGCCAACCCAGCAACTCTTCCTTGAGCCATTGCTACTTTCGCACTTTCAATACCTGTTATATTTCCAGCTACATAAAGACCAGGAATATTCGTCTGCATTTGTTCATTGTGCACCGGAACATGACCACCTAGCTCTGGTATATATTTGAATGAGCAACCGATGATTGAAGCAAGTTCTGATAAAGGGGTTAATCCTCCCGCAATACATACAAAGTCAGCGTCCACTACTTTTTCACTTGTATGATCAATTTCACCGTTTGCCTTAATATTCGCTGTCCGTACACCGGTAGCAAAACGATCTCCTACGATTTCTAGAGCAGCATTCTTAAGGCGAAGTGGGATATCAAACATTCTGATCCCTTTTCTCGGAAAAAGCTTTATTGCAATTTTGGGATGTACCAATTTCCCTATTTTACCTAGTTGGCGAAGTATAGGAGTAGGTGCAAGATGTGTCAATCGCATTAAAGAAGATAAAACCTGTTCAGGATTGCCAGCTTCGTTTGACGTAATATCTGCTTTAGGAATAATGATTTCTTTAACATTTACACCACATAACTTTAGTTCATTCGCAATAGCCATAGACAACACGTTAGCTCCAATAATGATACATGAATTTCCTGGCTTTACTCGATGAACATTTCCCATTATCTGAGCTGCTCCTATGGTCATTACTCCTGGAAGGGTCCACCCTTTCACTGGAATAGGACTTTCTGTAGCTCCTGTAGCTAGAAGCAGTTTTTCAGCTTTGTATTCCCCTTTAGTGGTGTATACGTCCCATCCATTTTTCGATTGACTAATATCATAAACGGAAACCTCACACTGAATCGTTACCCCTAATTGACGAGCCCGTTGACTAAGCTGTTCTCCTTTCTGTATACCATTCCACCATTCACCGTTTGGTTCTTGATGAAGCTGTCCGAGAAGACGCCCACCTGCCTTCGGGAATTCGTCAATCACAGTAACAGATAGCCCTTTTTCTGCTGCAGCAATTGCAGCACTTAATCCAGCAGGTCCAGCTCCAATGATAAGAAGGTCTGACACTTTACTTCACCTACTTTAAGTAAACTTAAGATAACGAATGTATTCTCATTCCTTCTGAGACAGGCGTTAAGCATGCCCTTACAATATTTTCTTCATTTACGCGAACTCTGCATTCAAAGCAATGACCAATATTACAATAAACCCCTCTTCCTTTCCCGCTTACTTCATGATATCTTAATGTCTTTACTCCTTCTGCCATCATGGCTGAAGCTATGGTATCACCTTCATAAGCTTGATAGGCTTGATCATCGAAATAGATTGTTATTCTCCGTTGATTTTCCAAATTTCCTAGAACAGGGTGGTATTCAACTCTCATCGTCATTCCCGCTACCTCCTAACTGCCCGAAGGTTACTGGCCGTATAGGCGGACGATAGCTGAGTTGACTTTCATTGCTAACCTTCTCATTGTTGATGTCTTGTACAACTTTTTCTATAATTGTTCGACATATTCTTCCTCCACAATATCCCATTCCAGCGCGCGTTCTTAATTTCACTTCACGGGAAGAACAATGAAAATGATGGACTATGTCTTTAATCGTACCTAAAGATACTTCCTCACATCTGCATATAATCTTATCGTCATCACTTATCACCGCCATTCCACCTCCTTGTTATAGAAAGCCACCGTAGGGTTTTTGTGATGTCGCCATATGCGCCCACCGAATCATTGTAATAAAATCATATACCGGCAAACCAACTGCCCTTTGAATATCTGCAGCATATGGTGGAAGATCACTACATTCAAGCAGTATAGCTCCCATGTCTGGATGGTTATGGACAAGTTCCAGAGAAGCTTTCACAACTTCTCTACGAACGATATCGTTGTCAAAACTTCCTCTGCTTTCAGTTATTGCTGAAAATTCTGGGAGCCTTCCTAAGTCTTTCACTTTTATATATTCAGTATTATTGACTCCACAGCTTTGAAAAAGATCATCTGTCAATCCATTGATATCTGCTGTTAAAACCCCCACGCTTTGTTCTAATTTTAATCCCTGCTTGATCCATGGGAGTTGAATAACACTTGATAAGAATACTGGTATATCAACCGCATTAGCGACTTGCTTTTGGTAATTCCCAAAAAAACCGCAGGCCCCACAAATTACCTTGGCCCCTTCTTTTTCAAAATCTAGGGCTGCAGCAATAATATCGTCCACTAATGTTGGATCACCCGCATGTATTCTTTCTTGCGTGCACCCGGGTACTACTTTCATCACTACTGGAAAGTCATATGTGGATAGATTAGCTACATTTCCAGGCAAGGTCGGATACCAGCAACCATCTAAAAATAATATTCCAACTGAATACCCCGAGACATACTGTCCTTTCTTCATCTGTATTCTTGTATTGGATCCTTCACTAATGAGGCCATATTCTTGAGATTGATTTATTGACACTTTCTCACATCCTATCTCACCGTTACATATTCTCCATTGCTGCAATTAAACAGTTTGAACTTCGTAACCTAGCTCAGAAAGTGCTTGTCTCATTTTTTGTTTCAATTCTTCAGAGGCTGGTACGAGTGGTTCGCGTACATGACCTCCTTTAATCCCCAGAATGTCTAAACCTGCTTTTACCGGTCCTGGAACAGGTTCAGCTTCTACATAATCATAAAGAGGAAGAAGTTTTTGGTTTATTTCAATAGCTCCTTCAATGTCTCTATCTTCAGTAAATAATTTATACATTTGAACAATTTCTTTTGGCACCAAATTGTGTACAATTCCTGTTGCCCCATCTCCACCGACTGCTAACGTTGGTAAAATCAAGTGTTCAAATCCAGTTAAAACAGAGAAATCATCTTGATCTTTTGTAAGAGCAATCACTTTACAGGTATGTTCTTGATCTGTCGTATTTTTGACACCAACAATACCATCAATTTTACTCAATTCTGCTATTAATTCTGGCGAAAGTTCAACACTTGTTGCTGCAGGATAGTGATAAATAACGATGCCTATATCAGCGTTTTTTGCAAGTTTAGTGTAATAATCAATAATGCCTTGTTCACTCGTTTTTAAATAATAGGGATTGATAACAAGAGCACAGTCAGCACCGATTTCTGCTGCATATCTTGTAAGTTCAAGAGTATCCTCTGTTTTATGTGCGCTTGTACCGGCCATGATTGGTACGCGGCCTTTAGCCGCTTCAACAGCCGCCTTTAAGACTGATTTCCTTTCATCCATAGACATTAAGGAATATTCACCTGTGCTGCCACCGGCAAGCAGGCAGTGAACCCCGCCATCTATTAAATGATCTATTAATTTATTATAAGAATCAAAGTCTATATTTTCTTCATCATTAAAAGGTGTAGGCATAGCCGGAATCATACCTGTAGGTTTGTACATATTAAATTCCTCCTATTAATATCTTTTTCATTAAATAATTTGACTTGATTGTTTGTAGCGAGAGAATTTCAATCGATCAATATTAAAATCTGTTTCGTGGTTTGAGATTAATTGGGTCATCATTCTACCAGTAATTGGCGCCATACTAATTCCATCACCTTCATGTCCACTAGCTATATAAAAGCCTGGCACTTCTTCTACATCTGAAACAATTGGCAAATGATCAACAACCCATGGTCGAATTCCTGCATAAGAACGAATACATGCTATGTCCTTCAAAACGGGTAAGAAACGTAAAGCTCTTTCTGCAATGCCGCGCATAACTCTATTTTCAGATGTAATGTCATACCCTTTAAATGAGCGGTGTCCTCCTAAAAGGAAATTTCCTGCTTCTGTTGGCTCAATAGTAAAAGCAATATTGTTTTCTTCAACCACTTTGCTTACATTGCGTGAATAGTTTATATCTTCAAATTTCGATAACATATAACCAAATTCATGAACCTTTTGACTAACGACAGGCTTTGTTTTTTCTGATACTAGGACCATCCCTTTTCGTGGCTTTATGGGAATATCGATTCCTACCATTTGGCCAATCTTACCTGCCCATACACCGGCACAATTTACAACCTTTTTTGTGTGTATCATCGCTTTATCAGTAACAACAGCTTCAACACTACCATCCGGTCTCTTTTTGATCGCTTTCACTTCATGATTAGAGTAAAGTTTTAAACCATATTTTTTTGCTTCTTCTACAAAAGCAAAACAAACGAGATACGGGTTCATGGTAGAATCTACCTCTGTCCATATTCCTCCCGCTAAGTCCCTGGCCAAATATGGTTCAATGTCCAGTAGTTCTTTTCCATCTACCATTTTCATGTCATACCCGGCTGCTGCCTGCTCATTGACATAGTAATTTGCGATTTCCAGTTCTTGATCTGTTTCGCACACATATAAGCTGCCTCTGGAAGAAAATTCAAAGTCAAAGGATAACTCTTTAGCCAATTTTTTATATAGTTGAATACTTGTAAAACCCATTTCAGTATCTATGCCAGGTTTTTTGTCACAAATTAGAGCAACTGCATCACAACGACTAGAAGTACCTGAAGCGACATCCCCTTTGTCAACTAGCGCTACAGTGTATCCTGCTTTAGATAGGTGGTATGCAACACTGCATCCGATAATGCCAGCACCAATCACCACAACATCAAAACTATTCATGAGGGTGTGCCTCCTATAACCTTTCTATCACCCTTTAAAAAAACCGGAGGGTTTGACTTCCAATGCTGTGTTAACTTGCTTCTTATACAAATATTCTTCAAAACCGTAGGTTCCAAGGTCTCCACCCCCGAAACCACTTTGTTTGTAACCACTCCAAGGAGCTTCATTGAACGTAGGGTGATAGGTGTTAATCCAGGTTATTCCTGCTTGCAGCTTTCGAATCACTCTCTGAGCTTTAGCGCCATCATTTGTGAAAACAGCCGCAGCAAGCCCGTAGTCAGTACCATTTGCTAATTCTATTGCTTCTTCTTCAGTATCAAATGCTTGAATAACGAGCACAGGACCGAAAATTTCTTCCTGAACAATTCGCATTTCAGGCGTAGTGTTTGAAAAGATAGTCGGCTCAACATAATTGCCTTGAGCCAGGTCGCCGTCTAATACTTGCTTTCCCCCGCATAGAAGTTCTGCACCTTCAGTTTTACCGATTCGAATATAATCGAGCACCCTGTTCATGTGATCTTTTGATATCAGTGGACCCATTTCTGTATTTTCATCCCAACCAGGTCCAATTTTAATTTTCTTTGCCCTAGCGATAAGCTCCTCTACAAATTGCTCATATAAACTGCTTTCCAGAATCAACCGAGAACCAGCTGAACAAATTTGTCCCGTACCAGCAAAGATACCCAGCAATGCATAATCAACAGCAGTATCAAAATCCGCATCGGCAAAAACAATATTTGGTGATTTGCCACCAAGTTCTAAACTAATATTTTTCACCGTATCTGCTGCGTTTTTCATAATGTGCTTTCCAGTATCCGTACTTCCAGTAAAAGAAACTTTATCTACATCTGGATGATTCACCAAAGTGTCACCGACTACTGATCCAGTTCCTAAAACTAGATTGGCAACCCCTTTTGGAAAACCGACTTCATCAATAACTTCAAATAGCCTGATGAGAGTAAGGGGGGTCTGCTTATCTGGTTTTACAACTACAGTACATCCTGCTGCTAAAGCTGCCGACATTTTTTGCGTAGCCATTACGAGCGGATAATTCCATGGAGCGATTAAAGCTGCAACCCCCATAGGCTCACGTACTACCATTGCCTGTATTTCATCTGGAACCTCATAGGTTTGACCATGAGGTTTGGTCGCAAGACCCGCATAATACTGAAATTGGTTAATAGCATCCTCTATATCTACCATAGAATCCTCGTATATCTTCCCATTGTTTAATGTTTCCAGCATGGCAAACTCTTCTTTTCTTTCCTCTAATTTATCTGCTACTTTTAATAGAAGATCCGCTCTTGTTCGTGCGTATGTGGTATTCCAACCATTCTTATAAAAAGCATCCTTAGCGGATTGAACGGCAAAATCTACTTCGCTGGAGTCAGCTTGTGTGACTGTGGCAATAACTTCATTATTTGCCGGGTTGAAGATCTCCCTCGTTTTTTTTGAAGAACTCTCGATCCATTCACCATTTATATACATTTTCTGAACATCTTTTTTGTCTCTTAAAACGCTTTCATAACCTCGGATAGTTGTTTGCATACCTCACACTCCTTCTCAAGTAGTATAAAATTTGGCACCACTTATGAAGAGGCGCAGCAAATTTTTATAGGAAATAATAAATTAAATAGATTGAAAGCTTTCTAATAAGGTTTCTACGATAAATTGATAATCCTGTTCCGTTATGCTTAACGGGGGGCATAACTGAATAATATTGTTGTGCCCGGCAACAGTGTCCTTATTGTTACCTATAAGAAGGCCGTTATTTTTGCAGGCTTTCATAACGGTTTCTATTTTTGAATACTCGATAGGATCTTTTGTACGTTTGTCTTCTACAAGTTCAATTCCCAATAATAAACCATTACCGCGCACATCCCCCACGTTAGGGTGGGCTTTTAAATCTTCTAAATCGTTTAAAAGGCGCTTTCCCATTTCCTTCGAACGTTCAAATAAATTCTCTTCTTCCATTATCTCCAGGTTTTTCAACGCTACTGCACAAGAAGCAGGACTCCCACCATACGTATTCACATGTCTAAAACGGTCATAGTCGCTATTTCCTACAAATTCTTCAAATATTTCACGCTTTACAGCTGTAGCAGCTAAAGGCATATAAGCACTAGTAATACCTTTTGCCATTGTAATAACATCAGGTTTAACCCCATAATTCATAAATCCAAAAGCTTCTCCCGTTCTTCCAAACCCGCATATGACTTCATCAACTATTAAGAGAGCACCGTGATTTTCACAGATTTCTCTTACTCGTTTCATATAATTTTCTGGAGGTATAAGCACTCCACCACCAGTAATAATGGGTTCCATGATGACTCCAGCGATCGTTTCACTTAATTCCCATTTCATGACTTGATCTATTGCCTCTGCACTGGCTAACGTCTCCCTATCTTCAGGATTACGATATAAATCAGGAGGGGCTACATGTATAAAGCCAGATCCTAAAGGTTCATATTTATACTTTCTTTGCGCTTGTCCAGTAGCAGCAAGTGCTCCCATCGTATTTCCGTGATAGGCTCTATAACGGGAGATAAACTTATAACGGTTTACGTCGCCTCTTTGGTGGTGATATTGTCTTGCTATTTTAAATGCTGTTTCATTGGCTTCGGACCCACTGTTGGAAAAAAAGAAAACATAATCATCATCCAAGTATTCGTTCAGTTTTTCGGCTAGCAAAATAGAAGGGTTATGACCATGCGATAACGGAAAGTAAGAAAGCTTGGTGAGTTGATCATAAGCAGCACGTGCGAGTTCTTCACGGCCATATCCTATATTTACACACCACAGTCCTGACATCCCATCCAAATATTCTTTACCGTGTACATCTTTTATCCATGCGCCTTCTGCGCTATCTACGATCAACGAAGTCGATTCATTCGCGTATCCTTTCATTGCATGCCAAACATATTTGGCATCTTTACTTAGAAGTTCATCGGCAGTTTTCTTTGTAGAATACATAAATACCCCCCTGGCCTCTTCATTAATAACGTGCCGTTAACATCTTTTTCCTTGTGTAAAATTCCACTCCATCAGTTCCATTGGCATGAAGATCCCCATAAAAAGATTTCTTATATCCGGAGAAAGGGAAGAAAGCCATAGGGGCTGGTACACCGAGATTTATCCCTAACATACCCGCATCAATTTCTTCTCTGAATTTTCTCACAGCGTGTGCACTGTCTGTAAATAAGCAAGCGCCATTGGCAAAATCAGATTGATTGGTGAACTCGATCGCTTCGTCTAAAGAATCAACACGAACAATAGAAAGAACCGGCGCAAATATTTCATCTTTCCAGATTTTCATTGAGGTATCGACGTGATCAAAAATAGTAGCGCCGGCAAATGAACCTTCTTCATCAACTTCATCTTCTCGACCATCTCGTAATAACGTGGCCCCCTCCTCTTCACCGGCCTTAATATAGGAAAGTGTTCGTTCTTGTTGCTCCTTGCGAATGACTGGTCCGAGAAAAACGTTTTCTTTTGAACCATCACCGATGACAATGTTGTCAGCTTCTGTTTTTAATCTAGCAATGAGTTCATCAGCAATATTTCCCACAGCTACAACGACTGAAGCCGCCATACAACGTTGTCCCGCCGATCCAAAAGCAGCACTGATAATATTAGGAACGGCTACATCCAACTCAGCATCTGGAAGCACGATGGAATGGTTTTTTGCCCCAGCTAGTGCCTGAACCCGCTTTCCATTCGCAGCGGCTGTTTTATAAATATATTCTGCGACTGGTTGTGAACCTACAAACGAAATGGCTTGAATATCTTCATGTTCCAGTAATTCGTTCACAACGTCATGGGCCCCGTTTACAATATTTAATACACCATCTGGAAGCCCTGCTTCTTGAAATAATTCAGCAAGCCGTGTAGCAAGCAATGGGGTTTTCTCCGAGGGCTTGAGCACAAAGGTATTTCCACATGCTATAGCTAAAGGGAACATCCAGCATGGGACCATCATTGGGAAATTGAAAGGTGTAATCCCACCAACTACTCCAATTGGATAGCGATACATTCCTGATTCTATCCCGACTGCAATATCAGGCAATTGTTCCCCTTTCATAAGTGTAGGTGCACCAGCGGCAAATTCCACACACTCAATCCCTCGTTGCACCTCTCCCAGCGCTTCTGTGTAATTTTTTCCATTTTCTTTTGTGATAAGTTCTGCAAGTTCTTCTTTATGCTCGTTTAACAATTGTTGATATTGAAACAATATTCGAGCTCTTTTCGGGACAGGAACTTTTTTCCATGTTTTGTACGATTCATTAGCAACTTTCACAGCTTGTTGAACATCTGACTCACTGGAAATAGCCACCTTAGCAATCACTTCACCAGTAGCAGGATTTACCACCTCGTCATATTTGGGTTCTGAAGGTGTTGTCCATTTACCTAAAATAAAATTATCAATTGTGTTAGCTGTCATAAAAGTACGCCTCCCTCAATGTTTAGAATATTCATATATTTATCTAACTTATTGTCAGTATAAGCAGACAGTAACCATTAGTAAAATGAAAGTTTGGAATGGTTTATATTAATATTTCTCATGGCATAGAGTTTCATAAAAAAAAAAACAGAGCGCCCAATGGGACGTCTGCCTATTTAAACTTTATTTAGCATCATTTACCTTTTTATATTAACTCAACAAGCTACATGGTTTTTCTTTTCGCAACTATTTCATCTGGACTTTCTTCATATTCTTTTTCCCAAAAGTCTGCACCTTTTATGCCTAACTTCGTAGGATTAAATACAGGATCTTTACCTTCTTTTTTCTGCATTTCATAATCCTTTAATACTTTCAATGCCGGTTTCGTTAACAATAGGATCGCTGCTATATTTAACCAGGTCATGATACCGAACCCTAAATCTCCCATTTCCCAAGCAATTGTCGCTGAATTCGTGCTGCTATAGAAAACAAAAACCAGCAGGCCAATTTTAAGTAGATTCAACGGCCAAGTCAGTTTTACTTTTCTATTACGATTGATATAGGCAAGACTTGTTTCTGCTTTATATGAATAAGTGATGATACTAGTAAACGCAAAGAACAAAATAGCAATGGCAACAAATGGAGCACCAAATCCTGGCCAGACCGATTCAATTGCTAGTTGCGCGTTAATTGATCCCGGTTCAGCGTCACCTATATTATTTATAATAGTCCCACCATTTGGAGATACCACATTATACATCCCTGTAAGTAGAATCATAAACCCTGTCGCCGAACAAATGATCAGTGTATCAATATAAACGGATAACGCTTGTACCAATCCCTGTTTAGCAGGATGTGAGACCTCTGCAGCCCCAGATTCGAACGTTTCACTACCAAAGCCTGCTGCATTGGAAAAGGCTCCTCGCTGAACCCCCCAGGCAAGTGCCGAACCAATTAATCCGCCAAAAGTAGCGTCCATGCTGAATGCACTTGAAAAAATAAGTGCTAATATGTTAGGTAATTGTGAAATATTGGTGAGTAAAACAAGTGCACAAACAATAAAATATCCGATAGCCATAAAAGGTACTATTATTTGTGCAGTTGTCGCGATTCTCTTAACCCCTCCAAAAATAATAGCACCAAGTAAAACAACAAGTACGGCTCCAGTAACCATAGGATTAAAACCAAACGCACTTTCCATAGAGAGGGCAATTGTATTAACTTGGATACCAGGTACAAGAATGGTCATCGAAATCATCGTAATGAAAGCAAATAAAATACCATACCATTCTACATTTAGTCCTTTTCCAATGTAATAAGGGGCACCACCTCTATATTCCCCGTCCTGTTTACTTTTATAAACTTGTGCAAGTGTTGTTTCAATAAATGAAGTGCTAGCTGACAAAAAGGCCATTACCCACATCCAAAAAATTGCACCTGGACCACCAAAGGTTATAGCTGTAGCTACACCTGCGATGTTTCCGATCCCTGCTCTGCTTCCAACTGACATGCTCAAGGCCTGGAAAGAAGATACTCCAGCCGCTGAACTATCCCCTTTAAACGTTAACCTTATCATATCCTTAAAATGCCTAAATTGAAAAAAACGAGTAGCAATCGAATAAAACAACCCAACCCCCAAAATAAGGTAAACCAGGGCGGAACTCCACACGATTCCATTCAACCAATTTATAATCGATTCCATCAAAATCCTCCTATCGAAAATTGAAAGTGTTTTAACTATTTTTCAAAACATTAGCAAATAATAGTATTCACCTGATAGCAGAAAGCGTTTACAAAATACCTAATTCACCTTTTGATTCATGTAACCCCCTTTGTTTACCTACTTCTTTGTTACTCTTAACCTTTGATGATTCGAATGATTTTAAATATTCACAAATTTTTTACTTGACTTATTTTCAGTATAATCAGACAATTGATATTAGTAAAATGAAAGTTTGGAATGATTTATATTAATAATTCTCATGTAAGGGGTAGAATATGAGTATTCAAAGGTATGAGGTTTTTAATAAGGTTGTTCAGTTGAAAAATATTACTAAAGCTGGTCTTGAATTAGGTTTGACTCAGTCAGGGGTTAGTCATGCCCTTAAAAGCTTTGAGGAAGAGTTAGGTATTCCTCTATTAATCAGGAACCGTACCGGACTCCAATTAACGAATGAGGGAGAGAGGGTATATGAATATACACTTAGAATCATGCAAACACATCACAATTTATTACAAGAAGTTCAAACATTGAAAGGATTGAAGACAGGGACGATCAAGGTTGGATCATTTGCAAGTGTTACTTCTCAATGGATTCCCAAAATATTAAATATATTCTCTGAAAAGTATCCTGGGATTACGGTTGAAATATATGAAGATGATTATAAAAGTCTTGAAAAAGCTGTTAGCACTGGGGAATTGGATATTTGTTTCACAACAGATTCTGATAACAAAAGCATCGAGTTCATCCCACTTATCAAAGATAAACTTCATTGTATTGTATCAAACGAAAACCCTCTTTCGAAACAAAAGATAATGAAAGTAAGAGATATAGAAAAGTATCCTTTGATCAAACCTAAAAAGGGTTGGGATAATGAAGTCGAGGATTTTTTTAATAAAAATCAAATCGTTCCCACTGTAAAATATGAAGTTTCAGATGATCAATCTATCCTTTCCCTCGTACAAGCAAATATTGGTATTAACATTAGACCGGAATTAGTTTTGAAAAATGCTCCTTCTACTATAACCCTTCTTGATTTTGAGCAAGAAGCGTATCGAATTATAGGGTTAGGTATGAACGAACAAATATCGCCAGCTACTTCTATCTTTATCTCTACTGTTACTGATTTATATCAAGCTATTTAATTGTGTTCAGTCACAAAAGTATTCCTATTTTAATGAGCTTAAGTGATACTTTGGCTCATTAAGCGGTTTGCATCATTTTAGCCCCCGTATATCAAGGGGTTAGACACAAAAAGGGACATCACCCCAAATTGTAGAAGTTAAGGGAATATTTATCCAAGATAAACTTATTTGTGATGTAAGTGCTTTTTATAGAGCATTTTTATAGCATCATTAATTATCTCGTCAGCAAATTGGTTGTTATATCGATTAGGTAAATGATTTGCTCCGAACACATATACGAGAGGATTTTGATTAAAATCACCAAGGATTCCAATATTCACAATCACGTTTTCTAATCCACCCGTCATATGATTTAAATAATGATTGGGTATACCTTCTATATCACCTTGCTGCCTAACTAATCCATTCATAATAGGCGTCCATAATTCAGGATTATTCTTGTAACCTTCGAAGATTAATATCATTAATTCGGAAATTTGAGTCAAGTTACCTTTGTTATCCGTATCAAATGGATCTTGTAAAATATTTATATCGGTGAAATAAGACTGTATTGTTTTATTTACTCTTTTCCATCCACCACACATCTGGACTATACGATTAGCTACAAAACTATCGTGGCAGGCGATCATTACTTCCACTGCATCTCGTAGTGGAAGTGTTTTCCTATGTTGAAAGTGAGGATATATTAGCTTGCTATCTTCGTCTGGATTAAAACTAATGTCACCAACGATGTCATCCCAACCAAACAATTTCTCTTCAACCCATTTAGCAATACAGAAACCAACTGCTATCTTTGCTGCTGAAGCTAGGGGTACAGTTATATCACTATTGTATACTGAAATTTTATTCTCCTTTTTTGTCGAATAAATGATCATCCCTACCTCATCACATTCAATTTCTTTTAATTTATCAATTACCTCTTGCATCTTAATCCCCCTCCTATTTCCGATCCTTAGCGATTACAATATTGCAATCGACCACTTATATGGAATAATTGCATAATTTATTCAATTAAGCTGCCGTCCTTATCGTAGTATTTATATGTGTATCTCATTTCCTTATCCGAGGGTAACTCAATCCATGTTGCAGAATTCTTATTAATATCAAACTCTTCTACAAAAACATGTTCATTAACACGTAATTCCATTTTAGCTATTTCATTTTCTTTAGTGGTTACTACAAGGAATAACAAACTAAAATGACCGTCTTCTTTATTCCTATTGTAAATTAAGAAATTAGAAAGAGACCCTCCACTTCTTTCAGCACCCTTCCACTTATAATTTCCATATTTATTTTTAACAAAGTGAATAAAAGCAGGTCTTCCATTATCTAAAAAGGGAACTATCCTTTGATTACCTATGTCTTTGATCTCTATTATTTCAATAGAAGAATCCTCATACGTTTCTATGGAATGTATGGTTTTAATTATAGATTCTTTATCATTACCATTAAGATAAAATGAACTATTCAAATAACTATAAAGCAATATAACTCCTAACGAGAAAGCAGCAACTAAAATGACAACGAATTTCTTATTCTTTATAAACATTCTAACCCCCAATAATCTTTTGTAAAATATATACTAAATCAGTTTAACTACCTCTTCCATAATACCAATTATTTCTAAGTAACGGACCTTACTCAATAAAAATTACGCAAAAAGAGGCTTATCCTATTTTGGATATGCCCCTTTTCTGGAATATGAACAAATTCTAATACTTCTCCCGATTGCGTAAGATCTTAAAATGTGCCTATAAACGTATTCATTTATAGATGAGTTAAATTGACGAGTTTCCCGAACGGATCCCTAACGTAAAAACGCCGAACCCCCACGGTTCCTCAGTTGGTCCTTAACGGAACAAAGAGCGTAATCCAATATTCTTGAATTGCGCTCATTAATTGAATAAACCACTAAATATTTTAGCAGTTATTATGGAGGAGAAAATGTAACTTAAATGGCTGGATTCCTCCACTTGCGCTTTTGGTTACTTTAATATTCTCCTTTAATTACAAAAAACGAGCCCCGAATTGTTCCAGCTAGTTTAGACTTCTGCCTGGCAAACTTAAACTTCCCTTCTAACTCCTTCGGTACCTCCATCCCCTCAGAAAGCTTAAAACCAACAGCTCGCTTTTTAGGGTCATTAACCGTATACATGACGTTGACTCCTAGACCATCCTCATAAAAAACGTAGGCAAATTTGATATTTTCCACTTGAAAACGCGACGTTTCTAAAGGTTTGGCTGCAAACTCAATATTACGTTCTTCTTTCAAAATTCGGTTCACATAATCAAGGGTCTCCTGGCTTTCGCTAGCCGGTACAACTGTAAATTCATGCTTGTATTTGTTCATAAAGTAGCGGGCTTCATTAGCACGTAAACCAGCAAGCGCTTCTACTACAGGTGAAGACTCTACACCAGCTGTAGACACATTTTTAAAATCAACGATATAGGACATTTCCATCCCTCCCTTTTATTTTTCCTAACAACAGGAATCCATATTTTACCAAAAAGTCCATCCCTCTTTATAGTTTGCGGCTCTTCGGACGCAGCGCCCATGAAGCGATATTGAGTGCAGCATATGAAAGAGGAAGAATAAAATGAAACCCGTAATCACCATAATCGTCAGCAAACGCATGAGACAAAGCCGCACCAGTCATTAAAAAGAAGAGACCAGCATGAGCCCATTCTTTAAGTCGAGGAAAACGTGGCACGACGATAGCGATGACTCCAAGTATTTTCCAAGTCCCGAGAATAGTCGTGATGTATAATGGGTAACCAATATTCGTCACTAACTCAATGTTTCCCCCAATTAGCATCAGTTGCCCGATACCACTTAACGTAATCGCTCCTGCGAGTAGTAATGTAACTGACCAATATGCAATCAATTTTCCTTGGAGCTGGGTTTCTACCTTCGCGGTTGTTTCCGCACCAATAACCTTGCTCATTTGATTCCTCCTCATCATTGTTTCAAGTGAAAACTTATTCAAGGTTGCAAACTTTCCAAATGATTAACTCCTAAACGGACACCACCCTTTTATTTCCTAACAACAGGAATCCACATCTCACCAAAAATGAAGCCGTTTCGCTGCCCCATCTCGACCGTTGCATTTGGCCCACCAACATCCATATTCAAAACCTTCCTCTTTTTAGATTTTTTCAAATGATTTGTCTTTTTCACTTGATAGGTATATCATAGCCTTAAATCATGTCAAAAAATGATACTGTTTAGGGGGTCTCGATGAAAAAAGTTGAACGGATTAATATCATCATGCGCTATATCAACAACCGTGCCCACTTTACAATTTCTGAAATCATGCGAGAATTTAACATCTCTCGTTCGACAGCTATTAGAGATATAAGAGAAATTGAGTCCATGGGGATGCCACTTGTCGCAGAAGTTGGTAGGGATGGGGGTTATTTTGTCATGCAAAACTCTGTCCTGCCCGATGTTCAATTTACCGATAATGAAGTCAAAGCTCTTTTTATTGCTTTTATGGCCACGAGAAATCAACAACTCCCTTATCTTAAGAGTCGTCAGTCTTTAGCTGAAAAATTATTAGGCCTTATCTCCGAAAACCAGCAAGATGACCTTGTTCTTTTAAATCAAATCTTGCTTTTTGAAGGAACCAACCCAAATAATCCCGACCTGCTTGATCTAACAGACCTCCCCCATCCCATGTTAGAAAAGCTCATCCAAATCCTTCTTACGGATAGCTATTTATTGATTACTATCAAAGAAGAGAAGGTAATAAAGTCTTATCCAATTTATCTCTTGCACCTTTATCGTGAAAAAAGCCTTTGGCTGATTGAAGGCTTTGACTTAAATGAAGAAAAGAAGCAGATTTTTCCTGTCGACCATCTCATCGATGTCGAACCTTATTCGACGAAAAAAAGATTAAGTAAGAAAAAGATCTTAGAAAAGTTAAGTAAGCAGGAAGAAGGAATCAACCTTGTCCTTGAACTTGGTCCAAAAGCGATTGCCCAGTTCAAAAAATACCATCCTTTAAAAGTTTCAATTTCCTATACGAATCCTTACCAAACCACAGCTATTCTAAAGACTTTTATCAATGTCAATAAGCCCGAAGAATTGACCGACATAACAAATTGGCTACTTTTCCTAGGTGGGGATATCAAGGTCAGGGAAATGCCAGACGAAGTCTTAGAAGAGATACAAGAGAGATTATGCTTATACTGATTTTGGAGGACAGAAACTTGCTAGAGGTCTTGAACACAAAGCACTTTTCAAAGCGATTAATGATTTACTCGGCACTCGCTGGTGATTTTTACTCAGACCGATATAAAGAAAATGGTAAATGAAAACACCCCTCTAGACAATTATCCAAAGGGGTAAAACAGTCCATTTCTGATAAGGATTTATAACTATGTACAAATTTATGACTAGCAGCTGGATGCTCTTTTGGACCTGGCCCACCTATTTTAACTGTATTCTGATATTCTTCATCTGGAAAATATCCATCTGGTATAGCATGTCATCATAAGGACAAACTACTACCTTTCTCACTTTTACACCTACCTTTTATAAAGACTAACCCTTGTCCCCGAATATTAGCTTCAGGATAGGAACCTCTAACTTTTAAACCAGTGAATCAGCCTTATTAGATCCTATATAAATTCAAGTAGATTGTCTTTTTAACCTGTAGATGATTTTCTTTTCGAACATTCTACAACCGTTAGCCTCAAAGATGCGTTGCATTGGAATATTTCTATGTCCAGTTGCACCGATGTAGTAGGTAGCTCCCATGCTTTTGAGAAATTGCAGGGAAAGTTCATGAAGTGTTGTTCCCCATTTTTTACCTCGATACTTGGGAACTAATCCAAAATAAAATAGTCTGCCTTCATTAAATGTCCCTTGTTCGATGTGTGGCATAGTGATCCCAATCGGGTTATTGTCATAATAAGCGACCAGACAACTTTTTGTATAATCATTGCCTAGTTCGGATTTCATACCCTCAAATTCCTTTTCAATGGATAGGGTCGAAGGGACATTTAGTGATTCGGTCATGACTTCTTGCCAGATCTTTTTAAATAAGTCAGTGGTTGTATTCTCAATAGATTTGATTTCGATGGATCTTACTTGTATGGATTCCTTTAAAGAATTTAGATCTCTTTTATAAAAATATTGCGTCTCGTGCTGCCAAAAATCGTAATCCCCCAGTAAATCAATATAATTCTTGTTCAATGCTTCTTTTTCGTTTAAAACGACCGTTACAGATGGGATACCTTTCTTTGTGACATATTCGCTCATCTCCTGTAAAAGATTTTCAAAGTGGTTTATAGAGGATACCTGCCCGATATTTTCTATAACAAAGTAGTTTGGGGCTCCATCAAGAATTTTAGTTCCTAATGTTCGAAACAATTTTCACCCTCCTTCCAGTAAGATATCTGATAAATATGTTCACTTCTATTTGAACATTTAACTTTCCTTTTTCGGCAGTAAAGTTCGAAGGCTAATCCTACTTCGGATTAGTCTTCGTTTATTTAAGAAGGAAACGGTTTAAGGATATTCTTCATCTTTTTCTTTTTTAATTACTTTGTAAAAATACCTACCACCCCATCCTCCTATTAATACTATTGGTAGGATAAAAGGTTACGACCGGGATCTCCTTCATAGAGTCAATCAATGTTAAAAATATAGGTAATACCTAAGATAATCCCGATAGTCAATAGTCCGAAAATCAATCTAATAGTCTTTCATATGGAAAATCACCATTCTTAGTTAGTATTCTTTTTTACTGTACTTATAAAAGACATCCACTAACCTTAAATCGAATAACTTAGAGCTTCGTTTCCAGAATATGGCCCGATTCCATAACAAAAAATTCCTGCATATCAATACAGGAATTTTAATCAAACTTTATTATAAATTATCGAACTATCAGACTTTATTTTAAATCAACTCTTAACCTTTTCTTCTGATTGCTCAATATTGCAAACCCTACTTTAGGGTGGAAAAGGTGCAAGGGAGGCCGGGTTAAATTCATTACTCTAACTAATCTTAGATAAACTTCCGGATCAAAAGCTGAAAGCTGATATACTTTTTTACTATACCACTGTTTAAACGGCTGTATGAGGGGTCTGTCACCATTAATATCGGGGCGGCGAAATGCCTCTGTAATTGCCATCTCCCATGGCGTTGCAATCAAATTAGAAATTCTCTTGTGGAATGTTTTGGTGAACCCTTTATCAGGATACGTACAATATTTAAAATAACTCTGTAACTCTTCGGCTTCCATAGCAGCGACAGATATCCCTTGCCCAAATACCGGATCAAAGCGGCAGTGAGCGTCTCCAACCACAAGGAAACCTTCCGGGACATCCGCAAGGTCAAAACGTCGACGTACCTGATAAGGAATCTTATGTATTTTTATCTCTGAAATGGGCTCCACTTGTTCTAGAAAATGAAGCACATCAGGGACGGGTAACTTTTGTGCATAAGCGAAAAATTCCTCGTTTGTTTTTGGTGCCCGTTCATTGGCGTAACCACTAAAGGTAACAGAGAAACGATTCTCTTCAATCGTTTGAATAAATGCACCGTAAGGGTTTTCAGGGAAACTGGGGGAAATCAGAAGATTACACCAGTCTGGACGGTCCTGATTTTTCAGACGGAAGAATCTGGTGGCATAAAAAAGTTGAATCCACACCTTTTCTTCCTTAACCTCTACACCATATTGTTTTAGCCATTCAACACTCTTTGAACCAAACCCGCTAGCATCAACAACCATATCTGCAAGAAGTTCTTCTTCTCTTCCTGTCTTCAGGGAACGTACTCGTACTCCGGATATTTTATTACGCTGATGATCGAATAGTGGTTGCTCGACCTTTGCTTCGTACTTGGTTTCAATATTAGAAACTTGATCAATACGGTGTTGTAAATGCCACTCTAACATAGGGCGGCTTTGTTGAACCATGACTAATTCTCCAGGAAACTGTGGTTTCCAGAACCCAAAATGATGCCACTTCAAATCTCTTGTAAAGTTATTTACAATACTCCCGTCTTCTATTAATTGATCAAGGAAGTGTGGAAACAATTTCTCAATTGCTTTTTCTCCTCCTTTTAATAAGACATGAGGATGGTAGCTTTGTGGCACTTTCTTCCTAGGGGCTTTTTCTTCCCATCTTTGACCGGCTTCCAGGATAATTACTTGTCGACATATATGTGACAGAGCTTTAGCAGCTAGTTTCCCAGCGATGCTTCCTCCGATAACTATTACTTTCTCCAATATGATGTTTCCCCCAATCTTCTTGCAAGTATTCGATATCTCTCGATCATAATAGGATTTTATCGACTATAGTCCCTTTAATTGAATAAAGGACTAATTTTCTTACATTACATTTTTGAAACATAATCAACTTTTGTCAACTTAAGGTACAGAGGAAGGTTTTTTTGTCTTTTATACCATTGATAAGATCTTAATATTCCTGATGAAAGGTTTATACTAGGAGTATGAAGCCCAGAATTTTCAATTTTTTCAGTTGACATTAAAAATGTATCGTTACGAAAAGGGAAAAAGTCTCTCGGAGAAACTTTCATTTGTTCCATTTCATTTACAGATATAGGCACCATAGGAACTTCTTTATCCATTACTGACATTGCCACTTTCAAGTAATCTTGCCAAGATACTTTTTCAGGGTAGGCTACATTGAATATTTGTCCGATTGCTTCATTGGTTTCAATTGTACTAGAAAAGACTTCCACTAAATCATTTATATAAACAAATTGAACGGAGGTGTTAACATCCTCTGGATATGGGATTGGTTTGCCGCATTGTATTCGCTCAAATAAAAATGCTTCTCTGTAAAGATTATTTCCTTCCCCATAAATGTAAGGAGGTCGAAAGATTATAATTGGAAAAGATTCTTTTCTGTATAAACGGATCAGGTATTCTTCTGCTTTTTTCTTATCTTCCCCATAGTTTCCCCAACTCGGGTTATACCCCGTTTCCGAAATTTCAGAAACACTCAAATTCGTAGGCAAATAAACTGCACCTGAGCTACAAAAAATATATCCTTTGAGTGATTTTCGATTTATTACAGACGTTAAAATACGAACATCCTCTTCGGTATATGCGGTTATATCAAATACATAATCATAATCATAATCAATTTCATTTAGAGTATTAAAAAGTCCGTGTTTATCTTTTCGATTACAAATGTGATGTATGTTTATCCCTTTATAATCAATATCCCGCCGTCCTCTGGTTAAAATATCAACTACATAACCTTTAGATATTAAATGAATTGCAATCGCCCTACTCACAAATTCTGAACCACCAGTAACTAATATCCTTTCCATATATTCAACTCCTATGAAACTCTATTTTTTGATTGGTAGTAAAATAGCTCAATAAACAATCCCATATTCTGAAGTAAGTAAAGAGAGCTTTTTTAATCGACTCGTTGGTATTCTTTTGGAAAAGTGATGTCTTTCCAATGTAAAATGTATCGCTTTTCGGTTCATCAGCCAGTTGAAAATCACTCCGTGCAAAGTATGGTTTCTTTTCGATTCGTTTTAGATGACGGTAATCCCGTTCATTCACCTCCAGGAATTTTGTATTCGTCAGTATATTGATGTAGCTTAAACTGCTATCCACCCAATCAAGCTCTACAAAGGCATCTTTTATGTTCCCTTTATATTGATCTTTATTCTGTTCGGTGACACCTAAAATTTGATCCGATCCTTCTCTTTTTGATAATCAGGATGTAGTTCTGTTCCCAACACATATACCTCCTATCAAAGCTGAAAATCAAACTGAACGTTTCAATGTATTTCATCTTTTTGTTTTCTTACATTTGCTTCTTCGATAAGAACCATCCACTCAGCCTGTGCTCTTTTTAAAATATCCAGGTCTATCTCATCATTTAACATTTCCTCTAAGTGGATGAACCGGATGTATTCCTCACCAGTTAAATAGTTTTCAATGTTATCCATTATAAATTCTCTCCTACCTTTCCATCTGTATTATATTTTAACAAAGATAGTCTTAGTTTTGTACCTATCGGTGTAATTTGAGTAATTCATTTATAACCATTTATAATTAAATATCTATTATTCCTTTTATGTATATCTGAAATTTGATATAATTAATTTAGCCTTAGGTAGAGGAGCGGACAAAATGGAAGATAAGTACCCGGAAATCATGACGGTTTCCCAAGTCTCCGAATATTTACAAATTAGCGAAATAACAACATATAAACTCGTCCAGGAACATAAAATTCCTGGCTTTAAAATCGGTCGCCATTGGCGAGTAAAAAAAGAAGATCTCTCAATTTTCATCGAAAAAATGAAGAACAATGAAAAAATCTAATCGAAGCGGTGACACAAGTGTTAGAAAATACCGGCGAGCGAATTATACCTGATGAAATGAAGCCGACAAACGGACTTTATCTGGAACACATTGCACGATATTACTTCTCCCTTCCTTATGTCAGCGGAAGGGTTTTAGATATGGCTTGTGGCTCTGGGTATGGAAGTCATTTTGTCGCAAAATCCAAGAAAAAAACGATATCAGAGCTTATAGCAGTGGATAATGCGGTGGATGCAATTGAATATGCATCAAAGCGTTACAATCATCCATTCGTCCAATACCATGTGGCGGATGCCTTAAACCCAAATCTGAAACAAGAAATTGGAACGTTTGATACAATACTTAGTTTTGAAACGATCGAACACATACCTAACGAACAAGAATTTGTCAACAACTTATTTCATTTATTGAATCCAGGGGGAATGCTGGTTTTGTCTACTCCATTTGGTCAAGGTCGAAATGAACCTTGCGGCTCCCCTTTTCATTATTTCCAGTTGACCCCCGAAGAGTTTGAAAATCTTTTTACCCCCTATCCCTTTTCCAACTTGGAGACCTATCACCAACGTGGTGTGACGATTGAACCACCGAGGCAAGGTGTGAAGTATGCTCTTGGTGTTGCAGTATGTAAAAAATAATCATGCCACTTTGAATAATAGATCAACACACATGGCTGCCCTGATACGGCTGCCTTCAAAAAGAATGTCTGAAAGAAGGTGTATTGGTGTGGAGAATATAATAATAAAGAAATTTCATAAAAATGAAATCCGGTTTGCCTTTGTTACTCACGGCCGTCTGTATACATTGTTAATGGTTAAGGATTCAAACTGGGTTTTGAAGACATTTGATAAGGATTTGATTGAAAATCCCATCCATTATAAGAATCTGTTAAACGAATTCTTTTCAAATTGGGAAATCTTAAAGTTTTTATCTGATCAAAATATAAAAATTTCTGATATAAATATCGACAACGAAGAAAAAGACAAGGAGTTTATGTGAAGTGGCAATATGGGTTATATGTAAAAAATGTAATGGTGTCGGTAAAATAAAACGAAAGTGGTTTTTCGGGCGAATAGACAGGTGTTCCCTATGTAAGGGGACAGGTCGTTTGATTGAAAGAACATATCAATATAAGCTATTGAAGAAAAAGAAGAAGTCACACCGTAAACGAAAATAAAAAGATGGAGGTATCCCATGAAAACTACCCCACCTATCAAAATATTCGCTTTAGGCGGTCTTGGTGAAGTCGGTAAAAATATGTATGGAATACAATACGAAAATGAAATCATTTTGGTTGACTGCGGAATTAAGTTTCCAGACGAAGAACTACGGGGAATCGACTATGTCATTCCTGATTTCACATTCCTGGAAAAAAATAAAGACCTTATCAAAGGGTTATTCATCACCCATGGGCATGAGGATCATATCGGCTCCATCCCCTTCCTTTTGAAGCGATTGAATGTACCTATATACGGGGGGAACTTATCGATTGGATTTATAAAATCGAAACTTGAAGAACATCATCTGCTCCGAAATGCTATATTAAAACCTGTTGATGAGGATTCAAGGATTGAATTCAAAAATTTTTCCGTGCGATTTTTAAAAACAAGCCATAGCATTCCTGATTCTTTTGCTGTATGTGTATCCACACCCTATGGAAATATCGTACAAACAGGCGATTTCAAATTCGATCTGACACCTAGGGGCGGAGATTATGACATTGGAAAAATTGCTGAAATCGGTAATGAAGGTGTCTTCTGTTTAATGTCAGATAGCACGAATAGCGAAATACCTGGTTTCTCTTTATCAGAATCAGCCGTAAGAGAGACTTTGTTTGACATTGTTAATCAAATTGAAGGCAGGATTATTTTTGCAACCTTCGCCTCGAATATATACCGATTACAACAGGCAATTGAAGCTTCAATTGCTTTCGGTCGTAGAGTAGCGGTGTTTGGAAGAAGTATGGAGAGGTCAATTAGAATCGGCCGTGAGTTAGGATACATTCAAGCACCCGATGATACCTTTATTGCTGGGCATGAATTAAATAAATATCCTGCTCGGAAGATTACCATATTGTGTACTGGAAGCCAAGGAGAGCCAATGGCTGCTCTAGGAAGGATTGCCAAAGGGCTGCATCGGCAGATCCAAGTGATACCCGGCGATACAGTTATTTTCTCCTCATCACCTATTCCAGGGAATGCAACTAAAATATATAAGTTGATTGATCAATTGGAACGGATCGGTGCGAATGTCATACATAGTAAAATGAGTGACATCCATACATCGGGACATGGTACCCAGGATGAACAGAAATTGATGATCCGTTTGTTAAAACCGGAGTATTTCGTACCGATTCATGGCGAATATCGGATGCTCGTCAATCATGTGAAGCTGGCTGTTGATTGTGGTGTGGAACCTGAAAAAACCTTTGTTTTAGATAATGGAGAGATTCTTGAATTAGATAAGGATGGCGGTCAAGTTACAGGGTCCTTTCCTGCAAATCCAGTCTATGTAGATGGAACAGGGATTGGGGATATTGGAAATATTGTTCTTAGGGATCGAAGGCTCCTCTCGTTATATGGTACAGTCATAGTCACCATTACGATTGATTCCAAAAATGGGGAGTTGCTTTCCGGACCTGCTCTTGTTTCGCGAGGATTTGTTTACATGAAAGAATCAGGTGAGTTGTTAAGTGAAGCTGAACGGCTTATTGAAAAGGAAGTCAGAATGATGCTCTCAGATGGTATAACAAAATGGTCTGATCTTAAAAAGAAAATTTCAGATCTACTCACCTCTTATTTCTTTGAAGAAACCAAGCGGAGCCCAATCATACTCCCCATTATCATGGAAGTTTAAATTATTGATAGAAAGGTATTTATTATGAGGAAATCATCACAACTAGAAGAAGAGATCAACAAAAGAAAAACATTCGCGATCATTTCCCATCCTGATGCAGGGAAGACGACATTGACTGAAAAGATCCTATTCTTAAGTGGGGCAATCCGTTCTGCAGGGACGGTTAAATCTAAAAAGTCCGACAAGTATGCGACCTCCGATTGGATGGAAATGGAGAAACAGCGTGGAATCTCAATTACATCAAGTGTCATGCAGTTTACCTACCAGGATAACAAAATCAACATTTTGGATACTCCTGGTCATCAGGATTTCAGTGAAGACACGTACCGTACATTGATGGCAGTTGATAGTGTCGTTATGATCATTGATGCTGCAAAAGGTGTGGAAGCTCAAACGAAGAAATTATTTAAAGTTTGCAGTGATCGTGGAATACCCATTTTTACGTTCATCAATAAAATGGATCGACAGGGCCGGGAGCCTTTCGAATTGCTTGAAGAAATCGAGGAGGTTCTTGGGATTCAATCCTTTCCAATGAACTGGCCGATTGGGATGGGACATTCTTTTCAGGGTGTTTATGACCGTGTTGTAGAAAAAGTCCATTTATATAATGAACAGAAGGAACACCAATCCTATCAATTAGATAAGGGAAATTGGAACGAAGATATTTTAAAAGACTTGATTGAACCTGAGCAACTCCTTGAACTACAGGAGACCATAACACTGTTAAATGAAGCAGGAGATTCTATGGATTTACAAGCAATCAAGCAAGGAAAACAAACACCTGTTTTCTTTGGGAGTGCCATCTCCTCTTTCGGAATTCCTTCCTTTATGGAACATTTTTTAGAACTTGCACCCGAACCCCAGGGACGTGATAGCAATAATGGATTTATTCACCCCAGTAATCGAGACTTTTCCGGGTTCGTTTTTAAAATTCAAGCGAACATGAACCCTGCACACCGTGATCGGATCGCATTCATGAGGGTATGCTCAGGAAAGTTTATCAAGGGTATGGAAGCATGGAATGATCGTACGGCCAAATCTGTCAAGTTAGCACAGGGACAACAATTTTTCGCGGCATCCAGAGGGAATATTGATGAAGCCTTCCCCGGAGATATCGTCGGTTTATATGATCCTGGACTATATCAAATCGGAGATACACTTTGCGGTACAAAAAATACGTTTTCTTTCGGGAAGCTGCCTCATTTCCCTCCAGAGCATTTTGCCAAGGTTCGTGCAAAGAATGCGATGAAACAAAAACATTTTTATAAAGGTGTTTCTCAGTTGGCAGAAGAAGGTGCTGTACAGGTTTACAAAACAGATAAAATGGAAGAAACCATTCTGGGGGTTGTAGGTGTCCTCCAGTTTGAAGTGTTTGAACATCGCCTGAAAACAGAGTACGGTGTGGATCTGGATATACAACCTCTTCCCCACTCCTGTGCTCGTTGGGTGTCGGAAGATAAAAACATAAAGATAGATAACCAGAACTACCTTGTTCATGACCAGGTAGGAAATCCAGTTATCATTTTCGAAAATGATTTTTCCCTAAGATGGTTTAAGGATAAAAATCCTGACATAGAGATATATTGATCAGTCCTTAAATTCTTTGATGCTTTTTATAATTGAAATGTTACCCTATATAACCATTTACGAATTGGAGAGCTGCACTTCCCGCATCGCATATATCATGAAGCGTGATTGTGCATCTCCGCCACTTTTCAATATTAAATTTTTTCACTATGTATTTTTGATAAACTTTTATTGAATATTTCGGTTAATTAAAGATGATACTCTTCTAAATTCCTCTAACTCCCCTAAACTCATTTCAAAATTTTCTAAACAACAGAAGATTTGAAAAAAGAAACATTACTTTGGTCCGACTTGAAACCAATAGAGAGTGTTTACTAAAAAACAAAAAAAGTCTATATACGACAAAATCCCATGGTACAAAAAACGGTTATCCTATGAGAAACTAAGGGTAGTACAAATCAGTCACAAGGGGGATTTCCGATGAAAAACTTTTTTTCTTTTAATGTGTCGTCTCAACATTTACGACTAGTACATATATTAGACCTTTATAAGTTTTGCCAAAAGCACTCAAGTACTGTTTATATCTATGCAAAAGATAAATGTTGCAAGGTAGAATATCTTCCGAATCTTGTTTCTTTCGTGATTAGTCTTAATTGCAAAGTTTTGATGATTGTGGTTGAAGGAGTTCATTCAATGGAGGAAAAACAACTACTTGAAAAGTTGTTGAAATCCAACCATCCAAATAAAAGGTATTATTCCTTCATGAATTAACCTGATCTTTAGTTTAAGTACATTTCTTCTAATCCTCCAAGGTACTACCTATATGATGAATATAAACTATCTGTGATCCATATATGCTTTGTAGTTTGATTTTCTCCTGATGAAGGCTATTCCTCATCATAAGAACAACTACTACCTTTCTCACTTTATTACTGTAAAGCCCTCTTTCTTAAAAGTTTTTAATTTTGTCATGTTTTTTATAAAATGAATGGATGAAATCCTGTTTGTTTAGCTTTTTTGTTTATTGTTTTATCTTAACTTGCCACAATCTTTTAACCTCTACCAATTGCTGCCCATTGAATTCCATTCTGTATATATCTGGTTTAGGTTTGTAGTAAAAAATCCAAATCACACTTAGTGTCATAATATCCCATTATCAAAGTCATAACAGCTCCGGGAGTACCTAATACTACCTTCTTTCCTAGATAGGTAGTTAATTACTCTTTTAAGACTTTGATAGGTCTTCTCTGTCAATCAGCATTAGATTCTCCTCCCATTAACGAGAAGTTTGGATCAGAAAATGATTTTTTTAGTAAAGGGGATAATTCTTATCAGATATTCTCTTAACTTCAGCAGCAAAAATCCTCTCCTTAAGGTCTTCAAATACTAAAACCTCTTGCCCTATTTGTTTAGCTAATATCCCCTGATAGTTTATAAATGTCAAATAGAGTTCTAGAGCAACAACTTTATATATTAAAGCCCAAGATTGTTGTTAAGCATTTATCATTCTATATTGCCTGGTCAGATTCCCAGTCCGAATTTGGTACTTATAGAACAGCTCTAATCATATTCTTATAAAAGAAAACAATAGGGAGGAGGTCAAGTTAGTGGAAAAAGTTAAAGTTGGTTTACGGCCAATTGTAAGTAAGATAAATTTACCCACTGTTTTGAAAACAACTATACTTCCAGGTAATTCAATTGAAAGATTATTTATTGCAACCCAAATAGGAGAGATCTTTTACATAGAAAACGGAGTTATCAGGACTTTTTTAGATATACGCCCGCGAATCATAAAACTAGGTGTTTCTAGTGGTGGATATGATGAACGGGGATTGCTAGGGCTGGCGTTTCATCCCGACTTTTATTATAACGGTCTGTTTTATCTTCATTATTCAGTAGCTGGAACACAAGGTCCAGGTGCATATCCTAAAGGTTTTAAACCTGACCCATGTGATCCTGGAACCTTAAACCTAAGATGGGTAAATAGAGAAACACAATATGACCATATTGATACAGTAGAAGAATGGATCTTACAATCAAGTGGTCATCCTCAAAAACTACGGACACTACTTAACTTAAGAAGACCATTTTCAAATCATAATGGTGTCAACAGTTTAAACTTTTCACCTGAAACAGGAAAACTTGTTTTAACCACCGGTGATGGTGGGTCAGGCTATGATCCATTTAACTTAAGCCAGGACGATCTAGAAATCGCTGGTAAAATAATTGAAATTGATGTAAGTAAGAATACATACATCAATACTCCACCCATTGTCACACGTTTTAATGAACTTCCCATAAGTATTCAGGAAATGCTCACGGTAATGGCAAAAGGGGTTCGCAATATACCAGGCATTTCATTTCAAAGGTTTTATAATCAGTATATTAAATATTCGGGAAATGTCGGACAGGATTTGGTCGAGTCGATTTTTTCATTCGTTCATTATAAACCAATTCCGGTTACTCAGCTTATTCAAGCTTCTTTTATGAATTCTGAACCTGACCAAGAAGGATTTATTAACTTTGGATGGCGAGGGTGGGAAGGTTCTTTTCCAACTTCAACTATAAGACGCTGTACTAAAAATCCGACTTTGGATGAGAAAACAATTGCTTATTACAATGAAGCAGTAACACTTTCAGGGAGTCGTCTTCTGCCTTTAACTAGTTATTTTCATAAAGATCCCAGACCCGGCAAGTTTGGAGGAACTGCACTTACTGGAGTCCAGCCATATATGGGGAAAGGAATCCCTCGTTTAACAGGGAGGGTTGTGTTTACCGATCTTGCCCGGAAAGAATCTCAACCTCACGTTAGAGGGGCTTTAGCTTATACCTGCGTAAGACCAGATGGTAAACAAAATGATTTTGATATGATTCATATCGATTATGATTTTGGATCTCAATCAGCCTATTATGTTAGTTTGGGAACGAATCTGAATCAAACCAGATTATACTTAGGGGTTTATGGCTCTATGAAAGTGACTGATTTTAACCAAGGCACTGTTTTTGAAATAGTTCCATGAATCATAACTATAAAATTCTATGAAACTTTAAACCATCAAAATGGGTGTAGTTACTATTACTGGGATAATTTGGAGTATCACTAATGTATAATCATTTTTACTCTTTTAAAAATGATTAATGCCATTTCAACCCATAACCAGCTATATAGGAAAGCAAATAAAAAGATACTTCCAGTTGTAAGAAATGAAAAGGAATCAGAGACGGCTGGACCTAAAACTGGAAAGTGAAAAATAAATAGTAGACTTATAATTCCTAACATTAAAAGAATTGTACCAGTAGCAATAATACTTAATCTCTTCCTAAAAAAGTGAAAAGATGCCCCTATGCCAAGTCCTAACAATCCTGTTGTAAAAGGAAATACAATTAGTTCAGTTGGCTGTAGGATGAACAACAACATAATTGTCAGAAAATAGGACATTACTCCAAATGGAATGGAAAACATAGAACATAACAGAATAGGTGCAGTGGCAAGCGGACTTAAAAAATATCCTATACCTGGTAAATAGCCACCAGCAGCCTGTAGAATAGCAGCAATACAAGCAAAAATAGACCCTAAAATAAGCTTCATCGTTTTATTATGCCTATTGAATATTAATTGAGATAAACGAACCTCATCAGAAATAGGTTTTAAAAAATACACCTTTCCACCTCATTCTAAATGATTTATACGTTACCATACATTATATTTACCATTTATTAGAGGTGAACTAATATTAAAAATCAAAACTTCAATATCCTGTGTAATGAGTATCCTTAGCAGGAATATCTCAATGTTCTTATATAGGGCGATCAACCGATGAAATCTCGGAGAAATAAAAAAATAAGGAGTATTTTTTTATTTCTCCACATTTACTTTGCGGTCTACAACAAGAACACTGTCACTAAGCCTTATGACGATGACCAGCATGGCCATCATGAGCGCCATCAGACCAATGAGCGTCCACATGGAAATGACGGATTTATATTGATCCATCACTTTACCTGTTAACAGCGGCAGTAATGCTCCGCCGAGCCCACCAGCTGCGATCAGCAAACTCGTGGTGCGTTCTGCGGTTCCGGGAAGAATCTGATTCGTAAAGATCAGTCCGATCGCGAACAGCCCCGCCATCAGAAGGCCGAGCAATAAGATGAGCGAATAGCTTGCGGCAAGCCCGGTGATGAGCGGAATGATAGCCATAACAAGCAGCGATCCGAAGCCGTTCATCAGCAGATAACGTCCATATCCCCATTTTTCCGATAAATGTCCGGCGAACAAACGCCCGATTACCATCGCAATCCAGAAAAATGAAACACCCAGCGTCCCAAGCGCGCTACTTGTACCCGAATGCTCGATAAGGATCGATGGAAGGAAATGGACCAGACTCATCTCAATCCCGACATAGAGGAAAAAAAACACCACCATGATGAATAACAACGGCAATCCTCTGCGCCCGTTGAGGGAAGGCGCCTCTTCTCCTTGAATGTCAGTTCCGGAAGCAGCTCCTTTCTCTTCGCTTGAATCCTGTTTGGTAAGCACGGCATCCATCGATCCAAAAGAAATAAACGACCAGAGAATAAGCATTCCCAGGGACATTGCGGCCAAGATAGGAAACGATATTTTCCACAAGCCCATCATAATCAGCACGCTGCCTAACACCGGCATCACGCACGCCCCGATGCCAAAGAATACCTCCAACCGGCTCATGGCGACGGCCTTGTTTTTATGAACGAACCCAATGACCAAAGCTCCAATCGCCGCCTCGACCATACCGAATCCGAACCCCGCGAGCGGAGCGGTCACAATCATCCATTCCCATGAAGGCAGGAAGCTGTAGACGGATTGCCCAAGGGTTAAGGCGCCGAATGCCAACAAGATCATGCCCCTTCGACCCAGCTGTTTCGACCACCAAGGCGTCGTCAGAACGCCGATCAAGAAACCGGAGAATTGGGCGAAGATCAACAGTCCTCCGTCACTGTAATCTCTTTGAAAATACTGCAGCAACTCTTCCAATACCGCTCCCATAACCACATGCGCCAACCCGATCAGCAAATAGGATAAGGATCCTATCCATAACAAATTTCTCATTTGACTGCTCCTTCTTGAAAAATGAGGTAATTGGTAATATAGTAAATTATATAGCGGATGACTCGCAGTTAACAGAAACCGATTTTCGTATTTATATAACGATTTTCGCATTTTGATAAAAAGGGGGATGGATGGTGCAACGATTTTCGTTTCTGATGCAGACCGATATAGTGATGAAATTGCCCGTGTATATGGTCGGGGTGGGTCACTGGGACAATCAGGAACCCGTCTCTCGGCCGGATGGATATCCGTTGTACCAGTTTCTATATTGCATCGACGGGGAAGGCGAATTTATAGCTGGTAATCACCGTTATCAGGTGAAGCCTGGCACTGGGATGTTCCTCTATCCGGATGATCCTCATGAATATCGGGCAGTGAAGGAGCCATGGGAGCTGTATTGGTTAAACTTTGCCGGAGAACAGGCCGAGACGCTGGTCCGTCTGGCCGGGTTTACCTCCACAGGCACGTACAGGATAACTAGCGGCGAGTTGATAACCCGCCACATGCAAGCCGCCCTTACTCTGGCTCTTTCACAGAAATCGCTGGCTGGCTTGGAATGTTCCAAACTCGTGTATATGCTCATGATCGACATCATGAAATGCATCGCCGTACGGCGACCTTCCATCGAAAAAAACTTCAAACGACTTCAACCGGTTTTCGACTATATCGAACAACATTACACCAGGAGAATTATGCTGGAACAATTGGCCGACACCTTAGGCGTTTCTGTTAAGCACCTGTGCCTGTTGTTCCGCCAAATCATGAATATTCGCCCGATTGAATATCTTAATCTATTCCGGATCAATAAAAGCAAGGAATTGCTCCTTACGAAGTGGGATGCCCGAATCGCTGAAATTGCCCATCAAGTCGGTTTCGAGACGCCTGGTTACTTCGGGAAATTGTTCAAGAAGACGGAAGGTGTCACGCCCGAAATGTTCCGAAGGCTTAACGGAATCCGATAAAAAAGAGAGTCCTATTTGGTATTTTTTGCCTGAAGCAAAAAGTGAATTTGCTTCAAATGCTGATGCATGGCAAATTGCTTATGCAAAAGCACGTGGAGGTACATTAGTTACTCATGAAGCGTATAAACGGGAAAAGAGGAATCGTATATTAATTCCCGTTGCTTGCAAGGAATTCGGGGTGCCTTACGTAAATACTTTTGATATGTTAAGGCAATTGGATGTAAAATTATAATACAATATTTTTGTTTATTATATATACAAAAACCCTTGATATAAAGCTGCCAAAGGTAGCTTTTTCTTCTTACGGGGATCTATTTTTGAACAAGGACTGTCATTTATAACAAGATCTTTTGCTGAGTAGTACAAATATACTGGTAAATAATACTGGTAATATAATAAACACTTAAGAGGCGATTACGTTCAAAGTGGTCGTCTTTTCATATTTGACTCATACTATTCAATAGAAAAGGATAAGATTGATTGTAAAGAGTTAAAGTAAAAATACATAGGAAGGCTTTCTCAGAATCGTTCATTTTCTGAAAAAGCCTGTTACTTTTTTTACATAACTTTTAACTTCTTAGCAATCAAATCAGCAGCCCGCTTAGGATTAAATCGATAGAATAAATCCATTATTTTTGAATCTTTTCCTGCTAAAACCCTAAATTGGTCATTTTCCATACCCTTAACAATTATTTCTGATGCTTCTTTTGGTGTTAATAATTTGTTAACCTGGTCCTGGCTGGCTTCTTTCTTCCTAGCCATTTCTGCACCAGAATTTTTCGTAATATTGGTATTGACTCCACCAGGGAAAACAACTGTCACCTTTACATTTGTGTCTTTTAGCTCTGAATGTAAGCCCTCTGTCATAAGTTTTACAGCAGCCTTTGATGCACCATATATCGATTGTCCCGGTACCGGAAGAAAACCTCCCATACTGGAAATGTTCGTGATATGAGCTTCTGGTCTTTTTAATAGATATGGAAGAAAGGCTTTGGCCATATAAAGAGTTCCATAAAAATTAACATCCATAACTAATCTTATTTTTTCATAATCAAGGTCCTGAATATTTACAAAAGGTTGAATAATACCGGCATTATTAATAATGCCATCTACTGCACCATGCTGAGAAATCACTTGCTCGGGAAGTGCCTCTACAGCTGATTGTTCCGTTAAATTCACGATATGTGTGGAAAGTTTCTCTCTTTTATCTCCTGATAAATTGGCGGTTTCCCCCAAAGCTTCTTTATTAACATCAACTGCAGCTACACTTGCTCCTTTTGAAAGAAGGGTAAGAACTAGTTCACGTCCAATTCCATTACCGCCACCTGTAACGACTATTACTTTGTTTAAAACTTTCATTATTACTGCCTCCTACATTTTGTTATAAATTTTCTTTTATATGATTTGCTGCAATATAACCAAATACAGTTGTTGGTCCTAATGTAGTGCCGGGTCCAGGGTAAACACGTCCCATAACAGATACAGAACAATTGCCAGTTGCATATAGTCCTTCGATTGGTTGATTATCCCGGAGTGCCTGACCGTACGCGTTCGCTACAATACCACCTTTAGTTCCTAAATCACCAGGGTAGATTTTACATGCATAAAACGGTGCCTTCTCAAAATGGATTCGGGCAGATCTTCAACAATAGGGCCATTTTGTGGAATAAATAATTATTGGTTTTACATTTAGCAAGGTGAACCGTACCACAAGTGATGGTAAACCAAAGAAAAGAAATTACTATTGAAATAAAGAGGTTAAAGTCTTTGAAATAAAGTAGGCAATTGAATCACTGTAGGTTATTCTAACCATTAATTCTTACTAAAATAATAAATTCAAGAATATTGAGCTATAAGTACAAGTAGTATTTATTAGCTCTTTTTGATTAATACAATAAATAATTATAAAAGGTATAATTATACTATTTATAATTATACCTTTTGGGGAAGTCGAAAGATTAAAATGAAAATGATTCATAATTAATTGAAATTCGGAGATGAGCTAAAAGTGGAAAAAACGTATATTGTTACTGAAAATCCAGAGGAAGAGCAATGGAAATTACTGTTGAGGTATGGATATCCTTCTAATATAAAAAAATATTTTGATAAAATGCAACACATTCACAATGAAGAATTGATTGAATTTATTGCAGGTTCGATTATGCAGTCTCATGCTTACTTTGAATCAGCAAAGCATTCATCATTATATATAACGCCTTTATTGATTTATTATGGTGTCACTAATCTATTAGCTGGATCTGCAAGTCTAAAATTAGGTGCAAAAATTGATATAAAAGGCCATGGTATGACTATGATTCCTCCTACAGACTTAAAGGAAGGAATAGGTAAATCATTTATTACAATAAAGGATACTGAATATGGTGGTTTTTCAAAATTTAATAAAATTTATTCAAGTAATTTTTTTTCCTAACGGAATGAAGTGGGAATTAAAAGAACTATTCAGTATTATTCCAGATTTAAGAAATGACTTTGAAAATTGCTATTCAACAAACTCAAATGTAATCCCTATTGAAATTGTTAAACTAAGAAATAGAACAGTTGAAAGAATAAACTACGATGAGTGTCCACATCTTGAACAAAATCCTAATCTATTAGAAAAAATTAATGAATTTAGAGAGAATTATCTAAGACCAGAATTTCAAAAAGACAGAGTATTTCTTAATAGAAAAATCAAACATAGGGATATAGGAGTATACTCTCTATATGGGAGGAAATTCCTAAAATTATCTTTTGAAAAACAAGGTAAGAAAGTTAATTTATCTCTATTAATAGCAATGTACACCGGATTATTTGGTTTGGGTTTTTTATCACGATACAACCCGAGTATATGGAATCCCTTTATTCAAAAAGATATAACTGGAGAGAAACTATTGGTTGAGAAGTTTTTATCCGTTTCAATTCGACATATACCTAATTTAGTTTTAAATTTTATTGAGAATAATAATATACACTTTATCAATGAAACAGATGGAATTACTGATTTGAGATTTACTACTTTGAGTGAGGATATTGACAAGATCGTTAAAGAACAATTGGAATATTTGCTTTACGGAAAGGGGATGAAATATCAATGAGTATCTTAAAGGTCGCTTATGAATTATGTAAAACCGTTATAAAATCCCCTCTAAGAGAAGAAGTGTCTGTGATGATGAATGAAATAAAAAAATTCCAAGAAGTTCAAATTGGTGAAAAACTAGATAAATACGAAATGGGTAAAACAATAAGAAACCAAAGTGCAGAAAAAGCAAATATACAGTTCTATGGATATTTAATTGCTGATAGTAAAAGAAAAGAGATTGAAAAAGAATTTAATCGGCTAGTACCAGAACTATCACAGGAACATTTTGATTTATTAACCAAATTACAAAGAGAATTTATATTTATAGACGAAAAAATAATCAATTTATTGCCTAGTAATTTAATTCACAGGAGTACATTAAATCCATATAGTATGTATGGAAATATTGTAACTAAAGATGGAAGTTTTAAGTCATCATTATTTACTGAAGAACAATTGGATAGGTTAAAATCTTCTTTTAGAAGACATAAAGGGTTTCAAGAAATAGGTAAAATTCCAGTTGATTTATACTCTGAACTAAATAAAATTAGTGATGAGAAAATTGAAAATGCTAATCACGTATTTACAGATAGATTATATAAAGCAGGGGTTATGACTCACCCTAATGATATGTTAGAAGCTATTAGAGGTGCAAAGAGAGGAAATGCTGTAATACCTGTAAAATATATATTCTCTTTAATGTGTATTAGAGAATCAATACACACTCTAAATCAACTTATCTATCAAGCATTTCTACAAGATAAATTGCCAGTATTTAATGAAGATAACTTAATTAGTATTAAGAGTTCTTCTCATCTTGGGGGAAAAGGATATTCATTAAAGTCACAGTATGAATATAGTCTAAAACCAAGAGACTTAGTACATGTTATTGACCCTTATGATACCAATCCTTTTCCGATTCTCTGTCAAATTGAAAGTGCGACTATCAGCTTTAACAATGAGTTTGGAAGTCATGAAGATTTAAAACTTAGAGTTATTGATGAGGACTTGAACCCATTTCAAGGCATTCTTGAATCCTTAAATTATAAATACAAATAGTGGAGTATTATGTAAATAAGCACTGGAATATAACTTCCAGCGCTTATTTTTGCCTCTTAAATATCTAAGGTGAACCGTATCATAAATAACGGCAAGTTATTTGGGGAGAACCGTGCAGGAGCCTGTGCAATAGCCAAGATCGCCACTAAGGAAATGCTTGATCGAGGCGGGCAAAGGAGAGGAATGCTATCATTCAATTATTAGATGGGCTGTTCCTTCATTCAACTTTTCCCGGCGCTTGCCGTCTAATCGGTATAGTCGACTTAGGGAGAGAAACCTGTGAAACCATTTCGTATCATCGCCATTCTGGTAATGGCCATTCTTTTGTCATCGTGCGCTTCTCGTGCAAAGCCTCAAGCGCTGCCCGCGCACATGAATTCGCCCAAGCCGGCGACCTCCGTTGCAACCGCTGCCGCCGCAACGGAATCAGCGGAGCCGTCTCCAACGGTGGAGGCCTATTCGTTTCCTCAATCGGTACAGCTGCCATTTCAACCGGTCGAGCTGACCGAGCTCGCCAAGACAAAAGTCAGCGACACGTGGCAGCTTACGAATTCGATCGCTTTCGGACAGATCGCGGGCGAGCCGGTGAAGCTGGCTATCTACAAGGGGACGAATCCGGATGCGGATTGCGGGATGGACTACGATCGGGTGGGGCTCCTGGAGTACGATCAAGGTGGCGAGTCTTTACTAGACAGTGAAGAACTTGTTTTTGTTCTTTCCGCCAGCTTAGTAATCGACTCAATGTCTTGATCGGCTAATTGATCTAGAAAATGTTTGCGAATTGCTTTTGAGACTATGGGAGTGGCCTCATCCAGGCCTGACTTTCCAGCGGAAGTAATGATGACTTGAACACCACGATCTGTATCTGATTGTTTCCTCCGAACAAGTCCCCGTTTTTCCATCCGCGTTAGATGATGTGACAATCGGCTCTTATCCCAGCCCATCGAGTCGGCTAATTCCTGTTGGCGAAGCTTACCGTCCCCAAATTGGACTAACCGATCTAATACTCCAAAATCACCCTCTGATAGTCCTGTGTGTTCGGACATGTCTTTTACAACACGACCGAAGATTCTCTTAAAGGAACCTTTCCACATATTCCATATTCGGATTTCCTCTTCGGTTAATTCGATCTTATCCATATTCGCATTTCCTCTTCGGTTAATTCAATCTTATCCATAAGAACATAATAACACGGTTGACGTGTCAACCACAAGATGCTACAGTATACCTAGGTTGATACGTCAACCAGGGCAGGTCGCCTTCCCAATATACTTAAGGAGTGTGTAATGAAATGGATTATGTAAAACTTGGAAGCACTGGTTTGGATGTCTCGAAGCTAAGCCTTGGAGGTATGAGTTTCGGAGAACCTGAGCGCGGTAATGCTCCATGGTCGCTGAATGAAGAGCAAAGCAGACCGATTATTAAAAAGGCGCTTGAATTGGGTATCAATTTTTTCAGCACCGCCAATATGTATTCCGACGGAACAAGTGAAGAAATTGTCGGACGTGCATTAAAGGACTTCGCTCGTCGTGACGAAGTCGTTATTGCCACAAAGGTATTCGTTCCGATGCGCAAAGGTCCGAATGCTATGGGACTTTCCCGTAAAGCCATCATGACCGAAATTGATAACAGTCTAAGACGACTTGAAACCGACTACGTCGATTTGTACCAGATCCATCGTTGGGATAATCGTACGCCGATTGAAGAGACGATGGAGGCCCTTCACGATTTAGTCAAGGCGGGCAAGGTAAGATATATCGGAGCATCCTCCATGTTGGCATGGCAGTTCTCGAAAGCTCAGCACGTCGCGGAGCGCAATGGCTGGACGCGGTTCGTTTCCATGGAAAATCGACTTAACTTACTCTATCGGGAAGAAGAAAGGGAAATGCTCCCCCTCTGCAAAGATCAGGGAGTTGGCGTCACTCCGTATTTGCCTTTGGCTGCAGGACGGTTAACCCGAGATTGGAATGAACAGACCTTGCGATCCGAGAATGACCAGGTAGCAAAGGCGTTGTTTTCAAGAACGGAGGAAGCTGATCGCAAAGTTGCGGAAAGAGTTGCGGAAGTTGCCGCTAATCGTGGCCTTCCACGCGCACAAATTGCACTTGCGTGGTTGTTGCAAAAAGAAGAGGTCACAGCACCGATTATCGGATCGACAAAGATCAGCCATCTCGAAGATGCGGTTTCGGCGTTGTCGGTTATATTGACGCCTGAAGAAATCACGAGCTTAGAAGAACTTTATGTACCGCATCCACTGGTATAAAAGCATAACAAACATAAAAAATGTGATCTCAAAAGAAAGGGCCATCCCGCAAGGGGGCCCTAAAACTTGCCGTTACAGACAGCGCGGTGAACCGTACCATAAATAGAGGCAAAAAAATTTGAAGATAAGGTGGCATTTTGTCTTTTGAATCAGGATTTGAAGAGGAATTTTCCTCTGAATGATCGGATTCAAGAAACAGTATGTGGATAAGTGTAAATGTCTTAGAAATATCAACTTCTGAAAAGTCAAAATCGAGTTCTATATTATCCACAGTTCGAGAACGACCAGTGGCAAGCGGACTTAAAAAATATCCCATACCTGGTGAATAGCCACCAGCAGCCTGTAGAATAGCAGCAATACAAGCAAAAATAGAGCCTAAAATAAGCTTCATCGTTTTATTATGTCTATTAAATATTAATTGAGATAAACGAATCTCATCAGAAATAGGTTTTAAAAAATACACCTTTCCACCTCATTCTAAATGCTTTATACGTTACCATACATTATATTTACCATTTATTAGAGGTGAACTAATATTAATAATCAAAACTTCAATATCCTGTGTAATGAAAAATAAGCTTCATCAAATAAATCCTTTTTAGATGGCGAGCTGTTTCCGGGGCATAAATACGAGGCTGGCCTATTACTTTTAAGACATATTTGCCAGATGTTCTTCAAGACGATCCATGGTCTGTTCAGCACCTGGAACGGCATATGTTTTCACCTTATCAAATACAGCGGCATTTTCTTCAAAAACTGTGCTATAAGTGAGTTTGGTCTTCCCATCCAGATTCTCAAAGATTGCTGTCGCCAGAAAATGGGGGAACACAGCATGTTTGATGACGATTCGCTCGGGTTTAACAACCTCGACAAAGACATTGGTGTTGGGATGATCAACGCCATCAGGACTGTGCATGATAAACTGCCATGTACCGCCCGGTTTCATATCAAACTTCTGAAAAGTCGTCGTAAAACCTCGAGGTCCCCACCACTTCGACAGGTGCTCCTCTTTCGTCCAAGCATCAAACACAAGATCGCGTGGAGCATCAAATACGCGGGTGATTACAATCTCGCGTTCACCTACTTGCGTTCCGATTTTGTTTGTTGCGTTGTTTTGGTTCATGTCCATCCCTCCAAAATGAATTTGACGTTGACTTGTTGAAACCTATAACACTAAGTACCTTCCCTTGTGTTCCTTCCCATATTTAAATAAGGGGTAAGTTTTACAGTCATCATTGATCAGCTTCTTTTTTAAAATCATAGCAAAAAAATATACTTTGGTTTCTTTTAGATTGCTCTCTTGAATAACCCAATCATTACATCGAAAAAGCCGATTTCATTCAATAAAACTACCCCATTGCTTTATAACGTTTTTTTCTAAATTTGTAATTTAAATCAATCTTTCATTCCATTAAAAAGGACGATTTCCTAGCGTCCCCCTTTTATTGAAGATCGTTTCAGAAAAAATAGAACCGTATTTTTATTGCAGATACAAGCAATCTTTAACCACGTAGTTGCGAGCGCGATGTAGGAGAAAGCATCTTTATCTCAGGTGTTCCTTTTAAGGAATTCTCCAATACTTCTTTGATCTCTCCCTGCCATCGCTCGGATTTTGCCAGAGTGGTTACATGTTTTTCATATGCTTCTTCATCAGTGAAACTAGAGAAATAGATAAACAGGTTTTCACCCTCTCGAACGGGAAGCTGCGGGAAATTATTTTTACTCGTTTCATTCATAAAATAAGCCAAGATTGTAGAACCTGAATCCGTCAACTCAGGTTTGAGTGAGTCTTCGAAAAATTTGAGAAAATCGTCTCCTACTGGAGCATCGAAATAATAAATTGTGGCCACAACCAATCTCTTGGGAACATTTATTGTGCCATGTGGGGGACGTTCATTTATGAGTGAGAAACCCGAATTGGAATGTGTTGGTCGTAGGAGCAGCGCATTCGAAGAGTCGACCATGGTTGAGTTTGCCAATTCACGATGTTCCTTCCACACAGGACCGAAATAAAAAGCTGACAGCGCTTCTGCTCGTGTTGGCATATCAGGAAATCCCCTAAGCCAAACAAAACGGTTTGGATCTTCAAGATCTCTAAACTGGCCAATAATCTTCATACCTGTATCTTCTTGGCTTTCCAAAAATTCTCTATCGAATAATTCAATCAAAACGTCCCTTTGTCCAGGGTATAGCGTATATTGCCTTAGTTCTACTACGGGGCTGTAAGTATCTAAAGTAGATTGTGTTTTCGGCGAAAATTCCGGATTTGATCTTTCCATTTTTATCCTCCCAAGAATTGAAATTTACTCTTATTTTTATTAAGAAGTGAAAAATCGTTCCATAGCAATTATAGTTAGGAGATTCAGCTTCCGCCATGTTTCCCCTACCATTACCCATGATTCATATTAGTTCCTCCTTATTCTAAAAGGTATTATCCTATAATCTCATCCTTCAGAACAAACGTTCTATTATGTAATTATATATTATACCTTTAAAACCATAATTTCAATAGAAATATGCATGAGAATTGTAATCTGGGGACAGGTACAGAACCGAGTGGGAGCCTCCGTTATTTATGTTCTTTTTGCTGAGCTCAAAGATATACCAAGAGGCTTATTATTTTCTCAAATCGGATATTACTTCATAACAAGAATGCTGCCCTCTTGTTTAATACCATTATTTTCTAATTATCAAGTTCTAACTCAATCATTAATTTTTTGAGAAAAAGGGCTTATACTTATTGCCGGTAAGAGTTGAAGATAGTATGTACTTTATATTCTTTTTTTGTTTGGCTCTGTTAAACTTCAATGTTGTTACATTTTAGGGAACTGAGGTTTCCCGATTGGTTAAAAAAACACTTATTAATACTTAACAATGGTTGTGATACCGTATTCTGTTAAATAATTTTTATGACTTAACTCTTCTACCCATTTTTAGGATTTAACTGATAAGTTCCATACAAGCAACCTTGGAGACTGTTGTTTTGGTTCAGTCTTGTTCGTGGCTTATTCCTCTATGCTTAGATTTTCCGCTACGCTTACGTTGCTTAATAAAAGCCAGTAATCCAGCGATAAAAACTGATAGACTAATCCAAATGAAAAAGGTATAAAGATTAAAATACAGATAATTCAAATGTATGTCTTTCCACCAATTTAACCAATTACTTATAGGATAGAAAAGTTTAACACTAATCATTGAAATAAAATCTAATTGTAGAACACTTGATAAATAGCCTAAGAATAAAGCAGTTGATACAAATAGCAATATCACCAATCCATTCTTCTTTAACAAGATGAAAAATATTCTCTTTGAAAGAACGAAACAAAAAGAAAGAAACAGAATGGATGATATAAAAATATATGGAATATGTGGGTTGCCATTACCAGAACTTCTATGAGGGGAAACGGTCAACAAATCATAAATAATATAAAAATTAAAAACATTAATCAACAAAGCAATGAGGAACATTATCCTGTTATTACCATTCGGTTTTTGATTTTTAAATAATTTTACCGTGATATAAATGCCAAAGGTGAGAAATCCATATAAAATAAAGAATATTAAATTCATTTAATTCCACCCCCTTAACATCTCCTTAGCTTATTTATCTTTTCTGCCCGTTAAAAGAACGATCGCTCTTATGGAACAATCGCTCCTTTTTGGAATAAACATTATTTCATATCACTAGGCCTAGTGGCATCATTATCATTAAAAATAGTCCAAGAAATAATCGTTGTACTGTCCCTTACACCTTTATCTTTAATATCTTTCAGCAAATACTCTATACCCATTTCGTTACTGTATTCATCGAATAGCTTGTATATTTCTTCAGGGTTATAGTAGTTCGCATTTGGGCATTCTACCAAACCATCAGTTGTTAAGAAAATTTGGTTGGCCCCTTTCCTCAACTCTTTTGTACCTGCACTATAACAAGGGATTGTTTTGTTGAAAGTGCTTTGTCGACCAATCCATTCAAAAAAGCTCCGGTGATTCTGTTGATATTCACCAAGGGAGGCTAATTCTGAGTGGAATAGGTGTAAGATACAGTCGCCGATTGAAAACCACCAAAGAAAGTTGTTTTTTCTAAAGATAATAAGACATGCAGTTTCCCCTTGTACTTTACTACAGTCTTTTCTGAACTCTTCACTTTTGAAGAGGTTTAGAAGGAAGTGATGGAGATTATCGAATATATCACTATCCTTCTGGCTTAGGATTTGGATAATAAAATCCTTGTTATTTTTTAAGGTCGAAACAACAAGTTCCGCACTCTGGGCAGTATTATGAGCATCTAGAAGGACAACAAACTCCCAATCCAATTGGGGATCCATCCATACTAAGCAGCCATCTTCATTTTTGTATTGGCCAGCAGAAGAATTTCCGCCAAATTGCCCTACAACAATACTGTTAAGTAATAACTTAATATGGATTTCATCGATATATGTTTTTTGACTCCCTATCCATGTATACTCTTCATTCATATTATTTGATTTTCCAAATGATATCTTAAGCGATTACATAGTTGGACCACCTCTTCCTCTTCTCCCATTGGTGCTTTGTCCCAGTCATAAACGTCCATCGGTCCCCAATATTCCTCAGGTGTATTCGGATAACGAGCAACTAGGTGCAAATGAAGATGGGGAACTGAGTTACCCGATACGAGAGCATACACGTGTTCCGCACCTTCTGACTCTTTTAGTGCTTTACTGACCCTGGACATAATCATTCCAAAAGCTTTTGCTTCTTCTATACTCATTTCAGCTAATGTTGGAATATGCCTTTTTAAATCAATCATGATATGGCCTAAATAATTTGGTTTTCCTTTTCGATCTATGTGACCAACATAAACATAATCGTCTTTGTAAATCGTACTACCAGAAGTTTTTATAGTGCCCTGATGCTTTTCACATATAAAGCAAGTTTCCAAGAGAATCCCCCCTATTTAGTTAAATCAACCAGTTGCAACCTTTCCTAAATTTAATTTCCCCTCTTGCTTAGTACCAATTATTTCAAATTATTAATTCTAAAACAATCATTAATTTCATAATAAGAAGCTTACCCTATTTTGGAGAAGCCCCTATAAGACAAAGCCTCTTCTATGAATAGGTTTACATTGTAACTTCAAAAACCATTATATATTTTGACCATTTAGAATGTAGATTTCTTTGTTGGATTTTATTAAATCCAACATCTTGAAGTTCCCTATGAAATTGATCATCTTCGAAAAGGTTGGTTTTCCACCATAGTTTTCCAGTTATGTTGGTAATAAAGTTTCTTCTTGTTATAAAGATTAACATTTTCCCTCCATTCTTAAGTAATTTTTTTAAGTTTATTAAAGCATTACTAATCTGTTCTTTAGGAATATACTCTAATAAGGCTGATGAAATAATAAGATCATAATCGTTCCAATTTTCTGGAAGTGAATCAATTTTTAAAACATCAGCCTGCTGTAATTTTACATTTTTTATTTCTTTCTCTTCAGTAATATGCATTTGAAAAATATCTAACATACCCTGGGTTAGGTCAAAAGCATGGAATTCTATACCTTCATAACCTTTTTTAAGAGCAACTTTATTGAGTGTCCTTGTTATAACACCAGTACCACAACCCGCATCTAAAACTTTTAAAGATGACTGTAAATAATCAGAATCGCCAAAGAAAGTATCTAGTTCTCTTCCCCAACCAAGACGTTTAACATACAAAGATTCATAGGATAATGCCCTCTTTGTATAAAATTCTTGAACTTTGCCGCTGCTAGATCTCTTATGATTTTCATTACTTTTCATATATACACCTTCATTCTGTTAGGATTTTATCCTCTTCTTAGTACCAATTATTTCTAAATACTTTATCTAACTCAATAAATTTATTTCATAAAAAAGAAGCTTACCTATCTCAGATAAGCCTCCGTTTGTGGGTTAAAGAAAACTTCCTAATTTATCTTTGTTCCCTTTTCGTTTAATATAATAATTTCAACTTCCTCGTTTTTCTTAAGTATCGACTTATTTCTAGCCGATTTAATGATCCCACTATAATGATCCTCTATATCTTTGGTGTTTACAGGTTTACCTGGCAATACCTTAATATAGAGTAGCTGTTTAGGAAAATTCTTAATATTAAGTTCAATACTTATCGGTTTTGTAATCGTATCATTCGAAGTTTCATTAATGAAAGAAACTAGTTTAAGATTTCTTTCTGACATATCCTCCATCATTTCTTCTGAAACAAGCTTACCACCAACATTAGAAATTTCCTCAGCATTGCTATCTTGATTATAAAGCATATATCCGAATATGCAGACGATTACGATAGATGTACTTAAAAGTAAACCCTTCTTCAATTGGAATACCCCCTTAATAAGAAGGTATATCCCTTGTATAACAGGTATGTCTTAATACATTACGAGCCTTTAATTTTCAAACACACTCCTTTTTAAAAGAGAGCCATTAATTTAATAGATGGATTATATTTTATGCTTCACGTTATACCCTTGTTTCTTCCTACCTCCACATAATTTAAACGATCTTGGTTGAAACACACCAAAATCTTTGGATGAAGGACGCTTTTCTATCCATAGTACAAAAACACGTTGACTTTCACTAATATAATCCTAATAATAACAAAAACGTCAAACCTTTATATATCAGGATTGGCGTTTGTTTTATCGTTATAGATGTTATTATACATTACTTTCACCTAAACTTATCTTGGACGGTTCTAAATCGATCCCATTCATCCATTGTTTTTTGTATAAGTTTCTTAATATCGATTACCCTTGCTTCCCCGCATTCTTTCTTATTTAATAGATCACACAGGGCAATCAGGTCCAATAACTTCGCTTTTTGTAACCACTGGGCAGGTAAATGACCTCCATGTTTCTGGTAACTTGAGATGAATGGATCGAATATCTTGGTATTGCTCACATTTTCATATCTCAGCATGTTCCCAACATCCATCAAAGGTGAGCCGCTGAAAGCGTATTCCCAATCCAATATTCCAGTAATGTCAACTTTACCAACTTTTCCTTCTACCATGAGATTCAATGGGTTGAAATCTCCATGAATTAAAGAGTTTTGATCACCTAGATGCTCTATTAGATTTGTATGTTCCTGCGAAAAGTTCAAAACACTTTTACAAAGGTTATCTCCTAGATGTTTTCCAGCATGTCCTTTTATAAGACTATCTTCAATAAACATCAAGAACATGTCTCTATTGAGTTTGATAGATTCTTTGATGTGTAACCTATTATCAAAGAAACCTGAATCAGGGAATTCAATTTTATGAATTCGGGCTAATGAACGGCCAACTTCGCGTGCCGCACTTTCTATTTCCAACTTATTGTCCCTATAGATTAATTCAGATAACTGCTCTCCTTCAACCCAACTTAAAAGTAAAAATGGATAATCCAAGATCGATTTAGAAGAATCAACATACAACACCTGGGGAACTGGCACTTTGCCTTTGAGGAGATTCAATATATGTCTTTCAATCTCCATGCTATCATCATTGCTATTATAGATACGGAGAACAAATTGTTGATTTGAACTGGTTGTTATTTTTATGTTTGAATTATTCAAACCCCCACTTAGTAGTTCGGAACTGTAGACAAGCTCCTCTTCTAAAAAAGGCCTCAAAAGATTTCTTACTGTATCAAGATTTGGTGCTACCAATTCCTTTGAACGTTCCCATCCAGCTTTCATCATGTCCCCTCCTTTGATGTTTTTCAGTAATAAACACTAGTTATGGATTTAACTAAATATATTATTATTAAAATGAGACATATAAGAGGAATAAAATAAGCAACATGTTTTACTCTAATCTTTGTAATCCATGCTGCTCTAATATCATTGATATATTAAAATGTACTTCCTACCTGGTATTAATTCCAACTCTTTTGCAGTTTTCGGATATAAATGATTTGTCCAATGTGATAAGCGTTGTGTGTGGAGAGATTCCCAAGAACTGCCCACCACTTTACAGTCTCAGGAAAACCGTCAATATCACTTTCGATTTTTTCTTCAGTGAGTAGATCTTGCCACTGCAAGAGTACTTTTAATAGCTGCTCTTTTAAGTCAGTAAATTTTTCGTTTTTTGGAATCATAAAGCTTTCTTTATTATCACTAAGTGGCGGAACGGCATCAACGTGAGATTTTTGATACCTCTTTTGCCACGTTTTATTCCAATAGAGGAGATGCTGTACAATTTCAGCGATACTATTACTTTCCTCATTGGGTTTCCAAAACGCTTCTTCCTCTGACAAGTTTGCAACTGATTCTGAAAACGGTATGTACCAGCTAGGGTCGTTCGCATTTGCTAACAATTGATCGGCCAAAACATCTTTAGCGTGAGACATATTTACCACACCACTCCCTCTGATTTTATAATAAGTCCTTTGGTACTCCCAGATCTACTTCGTTTATATTTTTTAACCGCTAGCCTCCCTTTGCAAAAAACGGGTGCATTCAAAAGTTATGAATTACGCCCGTTTGCTTATAATCTAGAATTGCAGATATGAACTTTATAGGGTTAAATTAATACTATTCCCAATGAGAATTTCGGCTAAAGTTCATGGTTTTAAACTTTCTTCCATTCCATGACAAACTCGTCCTCGCCAGTCAGTTCATCTAATCGTTCTTCCTTTTTTACAAAACCGTTTCTCAAGTAAAAAGTAACTGCTTCATCATTTTTCTTGTAAACTTTTAAATGTATATTTTTCCTTCGTTCTTTTATAAAGTTTAGTAATTCTTTTCTATATCCTTTACCTTGATGCTGAACATCAATAAACATTGCAGCTAAGTAATCATCTACCATAGACATAAAGCCCACAACTTTTTCTTCATTGCATATAACAACGTTTTCGGACATTGGAAGATATTTTTCTTTCATCTCATTTCGTTGAGAATGCCAGTAATCTTTATCAATGAAATCATGTGCTATAAGCGAACCTTTGTACCATATATCTACCAATTTATCGATTTCCATATTTTCACTAACTCTAATGTTCATATTATTCAGCATCCTTAACTAAATTTCCATTTTCGACTTTATCCAAAGTCACTAAGTAAATAAACACATTGAAAAAAAGTGTCTCATTAACAAGCTGTAATATCGGTTGTATTTACGGCAGCCAATCATGAAAGTTATTTGCTAATTGTTGCAACTCCTCAATAAAAGTGCCAGCATGATATCCATCGCAAACAGCATGATGTACTTGTAATGAAACAGGTAACAATGTTTTATTTTCTTGATTAAAATATTTTCCACTTGTAATGATAGGCAATAAAAAGTCATGATCATCGTTTATATTTAGGTTGAAGCTAGTAAAACTTACCCACGGAATACTGGATATAGGAAAACAATTTTCAGGTTCATTGTCTTTTGTAAAAAGCCCTTTAGCATTAGAATATCGCGTTATATCATCATTATAGTTTTTATAAAATACAAGAAATTCATTTGAGAACGCAGTCCATAAGCTAGAAAATGATTTGTTATCATCATGGAAGATTGTATAGCTCGGTATCATATGGTCCCAATAACCTAAATCTCCCTCATCATTAAAACATGTTCTAAATTCTTCATGGGCATTCACTATTCTAGTGACCATGTAGATAAAGGCAGGATAAAGCTTGATTCCCTTGTTGCGAAGTTGTTCTAATAATGTTGTAATGTCTATGTTTGCCGTTAAGCTATAGGTGCACTTTTGACTTAAATAATGCTCGAAATACTCCGTTCTATCCCAATTTTCCCTATCAATTAAATTAAACCTCATTTGATTAGCCTCCTAAAATTATGTTTTTCGTTCTTTTAGGAGGCTGATTTATCTGATTTCACCAAACTTCTCACCTCTGTTAAATCATTTAAAAAGGGAGACCTGAATCCTACCTATACTTTAACATATTTTTCTATTGGCCTTGGGTATTCGCCTAAAAATGGTCAATATTTTCACCCTCATCTTATGTTGTTCAATAAAACTCTTATATAGCAAGAAAAAACACAGGCGTTTTCCCCCTGTGCTACTTTCTGAATTGTTACTTGTATTTTACGTGATTGGGGCTGGATTGAACAAGCTCAAGTCGTTTTGTATTCCCCAATGTTCCGCCCATGTCTGCTTTCGGCCGCTGGCGACATCCAATATGAAATGAAAAAGCTCCCAGCCAACCTCCTCGATCGTAGCCTCTCCGGTTGCGATTCGGCCAGCGTTGACATCAATCAAATCATCCCATTGACTCTTCAATGCATTGCGTGTCGATACCTTGATGACAGGTGCCATTGCTAATCCGTACGGTGTGCCACGGCCAGTGGTAAAAACTTGCAGGTGCATGCCGGATGCCAGCTGCAATGTGCCGCATACAAAATCGCTGGCAGGTGTTGCTGCGAAAATCAGCCCTTTTTTAGATGCTTTCTCCCCTGGTGCTAACACACCCGAGATTGGACTGGTCCCAGATTTCGCAATCGATCCGAGCGATTTTTCAACGACATTGACCAGCCCCCCCTTCTTATTGCCAGGGGAAGGATTGGCGCTGCGGTCTGCCTTTCCTCTCTGTAAATATTCGTCATACCACTTCATCTCATCGATCAAAGCACGACCGACTTCTTCATTGACAGCACGAGGTGTCAGCAAATGGACCGCATCCCGGACTTCTGTCACTTCTGAAAATAAAACCGTCGCCCCGGCACGGACCAACAGATCCGCCGTGTATCCAACAGCAGGATTGGCCGTCACACCAGAGAAAGCATCACTCCCGCCGCACTGTAACCCGACCACCAAATCTGAAACCGGACAAGTCACCCGCTCCCGCAGGTTCAACTTTTGCAAGCGCTCATCTGCCATCGCCATGATGGCCTCAATCATTTTGGTGAATCCTTGTTGGTCCTGCAAGGAGAGGATGTTGAGCTGTTTATCATCACCTGCTATCAGCCGTTCAGGTAAAAGTTTTTCACAGCCTAATCCGACGACCATGACTTCCCCGCCAAAGTTCGGGTGGGTCGACATACTTTGAAGCGTACGAATCGGGATTTCGGATTCCGGCGCATTGATCGCGACCCCGCAGCCGTAATTGTGGTTGAGTGCTACTACATCGTGGACATTAGGGTATTTCGGCAGCAGTTCCTTTTTGATTTTTTCAACGGCAAAATCAAGGACCCCGACCACACACTGTACACTCGTCGCAATACCGAGGATATTCTTGATTCCAGCACTGCCATTCGAATTACGATAACCTTCAAATGTATACCCTTCTAACGGCGGCTGCTCGTCAGGTATGTTTGTTGCGATTGGCAGATCATCTAACTGAGTGGGTGTCGGCAGGTTTACCAACGCTTCTTTCACCCAGCTGCCTTTTTTGATCGGTGCGGCCGAATAACCGATCACTTCCCCATACCGGACGATTGTTTCGTCTTGATTGAAATCGGTTAAAGCCACTTTATGCCCTTCTGGTACATTCTCTTTCAGTTCTAGTCCACAAGAAAATGTCGTTCCTTCCTTCAATCCTCCTGAATTGACGATCGTCGCCACATTATCGTTTTCATTCACTTTAATGTAAAGAGGTGTTTCTTTTTGTGTCTTATCCAATGACATGGATATTCACCCTTTCTGATTTCCGAAACATTCCACATGTTGATTAGATCAAAGCCGGCATCAGGACGCAGCTGTCCCACTGCCTCTCCGTCACGAGTCCGTTCGATCAACGGATGATGTTGGCATTCTGATATTCTCGTATGTCCACACCGCATTCTGCCCCAGCGTTTTTAATATCTTCATAGACTTCTTCAGATAAGTCGATGCCGTTTTCCAGCCTTTTTTGCTCTGCCTGGTATTCGATCTCTCCAGGGACGAATATCTCTTCAACCCCTTCAGCTGCTGGCGAGGACTTGATTTCATCAATCATTTGGTCAACCCGCTGTTTGAACAATTCAGCCGGCATGAAGCGATTGACATCGATCAACTGGAAGAAATGCCCGACATTTTGCGGTTTGTCATAGTCTCCGTAAATATTATTGATATGGGGACCAAAGCCGGCACCCGTCAAGACCCCGCTCATGATATCGATCATCATGGCGATCCCGTATCCTTTCGGCCCACCGAACGGCAGGACGGATCCTGCTAAGGCGGCGTTAGAATCGGTAGTCGGCCGGCCTTTGTCATCGATCGCCCAGCCAGTCGGGATGTCATTTCCATCCTGGGCTGCCATGATGATTTTCCCTCTTGCGACGACACTTGTTGCCATATCCAATAGGATCGGCTCGTGTTTGCCTGCCGGTATTCCGAAGGCGTATGGATTTGTTCCGAAGTAAGGCTGGATTCCGCCCCATGGTGCCATTGTTGACGGTGCATTCGACATGGCGAAAGCGACCATATCCTCTTCAACAGCGCGCTTTACAAAATATGCACCTGCTCCAAAATGACTTGAGCGGGTGACACCGATATGCACCCCGCCGCTTTTCTTCCCTTTTTCAATGCCGAGCTCCATCGCTTTTCGACCGACCATCTGCCCCATGCCATCGTCCCCATCAATCAACAAGGTTGCATCACTTTCCTGAATCACTTTGATTTCTGGCCGAGGATTCACTGCTCCTTCCTTCAAACGTTTCACATAGATCGGAACACGTGTGACCCCATGGGAATCGACACCGCGCAGATTGGCTGCAACCAGACTTTCCGCTACCGTATGGCTATCTTCAGAGGATAGGCCGACTGTTTTAAAAAGATCATCCACATAGTGAATTAATTGTTCCGCGTTAAAATTCAAAATGAAGCCTCCCTGTATTTCTTTTATGCTAGTTACAAAAAATCATCGGACCATGCACGGACGCTTAGGATCGAACGCCCAGCCCGGAATGAGTTGTTGCATCGCAACGGAATCATCACGGGCATCCAGCTCCATATCTTCATATAATTGATGGGCTTTCTCAAGTTGTTCCATGTCTATCTCTACTCCCAAACCAGGTTTATCGGGAACCGCCACATACCCTTCTGAAATCGTGAAAGGTTTCTTCGTCAAACGCTGGCCGTCCTGCCAGATCCAGTGCGTGTCGATCGCTGTGATTTTCCCTGGAGCGGCTGCCGCGACATGAGTGAACATGGCTAACGAAATGTCAAAGTGGTTATTAGAATGGGATCCCCAGGTCAGCCCCCAATCCTTGCACATCTGGGCAACCCGAACAGAGCCTTGCAACGTCCAAAAATGGGGATCAGCGAGCGGGATATCGACCGCATTCAGCTGGACCGCATGTCCCATCTCCCGCCAATCGGTGGCGATCATATTCGTCGCAGTCGGCAACCCGATCGCGCGTTTGAATTCCGCCATGACCTCACGTGCGGAATACCCGTTTTCCGCACCGCACGGATCCTCTGCATAAGCCAATGTTCCATGCATATCCCGGCATAGCCCAATTGCTTCCTCCAGGGACCATGCTCCATTGGGATCAAGGGTAATCCGAGCGTCAGGAAAGCTTTTTGCCAGTGCACGGATCGCTTCGATCTCCTCTTTCCCCTCAAGAACACCGCCTTTAAGCTTGAAGTCCTTGAAGCCATAGCGTTTTTCAGCCGCTTTGGCTAAATCGACGATCGCTTCAGGTGTCAACGCTTCTTCATGACGGATCCGCAGCCACTCATCTTCTTCACCGACTCCACTGACGTAAGGCAGGTCGGTCTTCATCCGGTCTCCTATGTAAAATAAATAACCGAGCATTTTCACTTTATCCCGCTGTTGTCCTTCCCCAAGCAATGCGGCGACTGGGACATTAAGATGTTTGCCTAATAGATCGAGTAAAGCAGCCTCTAAGGCGGTTACAGCATGGATCGTGATCCGCAAATCAAAGGTTTGCTTGCCCCGGCCGTTGGCATCCCGATCGGCAAACGACCGCTTCACCTTATTTAATAGATTGTTATAATGGCCGATTGAACTTCCGATCAGCAGCGGTTTCGAATCTTCCAAAGTTTTTCGGATCCCTTCCCCGCCAGGAACTTCTCCAACTCCCACATTCCCGCTGCTATCCTTGAGGATGACAACGTTTCTTGTAAAATAAGGACCGTGGGCACCGCTTAAATTTAATAGCATGCTGTCATGACCGGCAACTGGGATAACGGACATTTCCACGATCGTCGGGGTCGTATGTTTTTTCGTCATAACCGTTTCCATCCTATCCTCTCCTTATCTATTTACTTATTAAATAAACTTGTTCTTTTTACGTTGATGGGGTGATGGTCTGGTCTCCTGCTTTTTTTGATCTCCGGTTATCCATGATCGCATAGATGATCGAAATGGCGATCAACACCCATAACAAGAGCGCAATCGGCCCCTTTGTGAAGAAAATCGTCAAATCTCCACCACTACCTTTTAAACTATCAATAAAATATTTTTCCAAATCCTTTCCTAAAATGAAGCCGATCAAAAATGGCGCAACCTGGATCCCGATTTTGGTAAACACATAGCCTGCCAATCCGAATAAAAGCAGTGTCCAAACATCAAACATGACCCCATTGTTAATGGCATAAGAGCCGACGACACACATGACGATGATAACTGGATAAATGATGTACTTCGGGATATAAATGATCTTTGCCATATATTTGATCGAAAAGAACATCAAGAAAAACATCACAATGTTCGCGATGATGAGCGCATAGATGATGCCATCCCATAAGTCAGGATTGGTCGGGATGAACAAAGGTCCCACCTGGATACCCTGCAATAACAATGCCCCGACTAATACAGCGGTCGTACTGTCCCCCGGTATCCCCAGCGATAGCAATGGGATGAGCGCACCGCCGATCAGGCCGTTGTTCGCCGATTCACTCGCGATCAGTCCTTCCGGTTCTCCTGTCCCTAATTTTTCAGGATGCTTCGAAAAGTTCTTCGCTTGCGAGTAGGAGGAAATCGACGCGGCACTTCCGCCGACCCCCGGCAGCATTCCGATGAACGTACCGATCATCGAGGAACGGACCGTATTGATGATCTGACCGTTGAAGATTTTGAACGTGAATGGATTCTTTTTCTCTTTTTTGAAGTCGAACGTCTGATGGGGTGAAGCTTTCATCCCCTCTTCAGACTCCTGCAGGATTTGGGCGATCGCGAATAAACCGATCAATACCGGTAAAAGTGAAAACCCGTAAGCCAACTCCTCCTCAAAGCCCGGCGGAATGAGCCTCAGCTGGTTGTTATCCGCAAACATGCCGATCAAGCTTAAATACACGCCGATGAAACCGCTGAAAATCCCTCCGAGCAAGCTGCCCTTTGATATCGAAGCAATGACGGTCAATGCAAAAACGATGATCAGGAATTTTTCGACGGAAGAAAATTTGATCGCGACAGAAGCGAGCACAGGTGCGAAGAAATACAATACGGTCAAACTGAAAAAGCCGCCGATGATCGAGGCCGTGATCCCTATTTTCAACGCTTTTTCCCCGTCGCCCTTCTGGGTCATCGGATAACCGTCAAAGGTTGTACAGAGTGAGGAAGGTGTACCCGGGATGTTCAATAGGACCGCCGGAACGAGGCCGCCGCTGATCCCGCCGACATATAAGCCGATCAATAAAGCGATCGCGTCGACCATATCCAGAGAGTAGGTGATCGGGAGAAAAAGGGCGATGGCCATCGTAGCCGTCATTCCCGGAATCGCCCCGAAAATGATCCCGATAAATACACCGATGAAACAGAGCAAAACTGAAAGCGGGCTGAGTATTTCGAATAGATCCATTGGAATCCACCCTCCTTACGGTAAAGTAATATCGAACAACTGGCCGAATAAATACCAGATGACAAATGATGTCGCCAGCGAGTTGGCTAATGATACAACGATTGATTGCTTTCTTACATTTCCGATGAATAACAATGTGATCAGGAACATGAAAAGGATGCTTGCCGGTAAAAAGCCGATCCGTTCAAGCACGAGCGCATAGGCGATCAATAAGACGATCGTTCCGTAAAACTTAAGCCTGTCATAGTTGTCGATGAAGAATTGATAACGAAACGCTGTCAACGTTCCTTCCTTTATTCTTTTGGCTATATTGAGAAGCAGCATCAGAACCGCCAGAAACATCAAGATCGTCAACATGATTTTAGGAAAGATGGTATGGTATTCACTGAACTTCAATTCAATCGTGAGCAGGTCTTTCAATGGGTTCACCTCTTCTATAAACCGTAATGAAGGAGTGAGGCTGCCTGGTTTTGATACAGACAGCCTCTTTTTGATTTAATTGGTGATTTTGTCCAAGCTTGGTGCGTTTTTGATGATATTCTGGAAGGTCTTTCTCTTTTCGAGTAAATAGGCTTTTGCTTTATCTGCCGGGACGTAATTGGTGATATATGCATTCTTGGCGAGGTCTTTCGCATAGTCCGGGTTTTCTTCCACTTCTGCTACAGCTTTATCCAACTTCGATGCAAAGTCTTCCTCAACATCCTTAGGCATCAGGAAGAAGAATTCCTTATCGAATACGAACTCTTTTCCGTCTACTTTGATCCCTTGTTCGGCGAAAGTAGGGATGTCATAGCCTTCCACCCGTTCGCCAGCTGTAATGCCGAGGAACTTCATCTTGATGTTGTCTTCAACGCCTTCTTTCGTATATTCGTTGTTGCCGCCGATCGAACCGTTGATGATATCCGCATTTCCATCCCATAACGCCTGGTTCTTATCTTCCTGGGATCCTGTCACGTATGCTTTGATGCGGTCAGATACCGCAGTTCCGTATTCTTCTTTCACCCATAGATAGTAACCATCGAACGTGATCTCGGATACCCCGCCTGATTCGATCGCCACGGTGATCGTTTCATCCGGATTGTCTTTAAGCCATTCTGCAGATTCTGCCATCGTGTCATATGGTGCGTCCCCTTTCGCTAAAAAGGCGTTCCCTGGATTGATCGATACGACAGGTCCTACCGTCCAATTTTCCAGCTTGTTGTTTTCCTGGATGCTTCCATATTCGACGCCTAAATATGCCATGTCATGGAAAAACATCATCGTACTGCCGTCATTCTTAGCCTTCCCCAGCTCCTGGAAAGCCCGGACTGCTCCAACTGCATCCACTTTAATATTCGTACCTAGAGGATCTTCCAAATAGCGGCTGATCGTATCGGCATTCTGGTATGTATCCCCACCTGTTGAGGTTGAGCCGATCACCAACCTGACCCTTGAAACATCCACCTCTGACCCTTCACCTGATCCAGAAGTCTCATTACTGCACGCAGCTGAACCAAGCGCAAGTATCGCCACCAACAAAATCGTTAAAAGTTTCTTCATCTTACACTCTCCCTTTCGATTTTTGGAACCGCATACAATTTCCCTTTAAAAACCATGGTTACTGAATGACAAACTATTATAACTATAAAAATTTTAATATAAATATTATGGAGGACTTCCTCTAGTAACGATCCATTTCATTCAATCTTTTCTTTTTTGATGGACTGCCGCCGGTTGTTACCAGCGACAGTCTTCTTTATCCAATCACTTCACAAAAACCGTTTTGATCGATGTGAAAAATTCGATTGCTGCCTGACCTTGTTCACGGGAATGCGAGCTTGAGTTTTTCATACCGCCGAATGGTGCCTGTAATTCTACACCTGCGCTCTCCGCGTTGATACGGACGAGCCCAGCATCCATATCGTCGATGAAGGTCAGCATCTTTTTGATATTGGACGTGAAGATCGAGGCACTTAGCCCGAACTCGACATCGTTTGCGATCACGAGCGCTTCCTCAATCGTGTCGACTTTGATGAGGGCGATGACCGGCCCGAAAATTTCTTCCTGGGCAATCGTCATCGATGAGGTCACATTTTCAAAGATCGTCGGCTGGACGAAATAACCTTTTTCATACTCTCCTGCTGTCAATCTTTCTCCGCCTAGAATGAGTGAGGCACCCTCTTCTCTCCCCTTTTGGATATAGGAGAGAACCGTGTTCAGCTGATTTTCGTTGACGCTCGCCCCCATCCATATACCTTCTTGCAGGCCATCACCGACCGTTATCCCATTCGTTTTCGCGACCAGCTTTTCTTTGAACTGGTCATAGACATCCTTCAATACGATGACACGGCTTGTCGCAGTACATTTCTGCCCGGTTGATCGGAATGCACCGCTGATCGTCGCATCGACGGCCAGATTAAGATCGGCATCAGAATCAACGATGACCGGGTTTTTCCCGCCCATTTCAAGCTGATATTTTGCACCTCTCGCCAGTGCAGCCTGGCCGATTTGTTTGCCTACCACGTTCGAGCCTGTAAAGCTGATACCGTTCACGTCTGGATGGTCGGCAATCCCCTGGCCGATGACCGAACCAGGACCTGCCACCATGTTCACGACGCCTGCTGGAAAGCCAGCCTCCTCAAAGCATTCAAAGACTTTCGCACAGGTCACCGCAGCCTCTGTCGCCGGCTTCAACACGATCGTATTGCCATAGATCAAGGCTGGAGCCGCTTTCCAAATCGGAATCGCGACAGGGAAGTTCCAGGGGGTAATGATACCGACAACCCCTAAAGGTACGCGAGTTGTAAACATCAATGCGTCACTGTCCGTCGAAGGAATGACATCCCCGACCTTTCGCAGCCCTTCACCTGCATAATAGCGGAGGATCGCGACACCACGTGCTGTTTCACCTTTCGCTTCCGGAAGGGTTTTGCCCATTTCCCTCGTCATGCATTCGGCTATCTCATCCACTTTGCTTTCAAGAATGTCAGCTGCTTTATACAGATATTTTCCTCTCGCATCCGCGGATAATTTCTTCCATGCCTTTTGTACAGATTTGGCAGATGCCACTGCTTGGTCCAGGTCCTCTTTACTTGACTTCGGTGCATATCCGACAACCTCATCGGTGTTCGCTGGATTCGTATTTTCAATCCATTCGTTTGTGCTTGATGCAATCCACTCGCCGTTTATGTAGTTCAAGTATTGTTTGCTTTGCGTTTGAATGGTCATGATTCGCCTCCTGTTAAAGATGAAAATTTATTTTATTGGTAATTTTCAGATATCGATTGTCAAAAAAATATCGCTGTTATGAATGGGATACCTTATTGTCGACTGGGTACTTTTCAAATGCCATGTTCAATACCTTTTCCAGCTGCTGATAGTGTTCTTTTTCCACCGGAACGATTGGCGGTCTTACCGTGTTAGCGACAGGCAATCCGATGATTTCCATCCCCGCTTTGATCAAAGAGACAGCATAGCCTTTTCTCTGTTTCCGGATCCGGTTGATCGGCAGGATCACAGTTTCATATAACTCCCGTACTTCCTCCATACGATCATTCAGCAGGGCATCATAGAAGCGTCTTGAGATATGAGGGATATAGTTCGAAATCGCGGAAGAATAGGAATTGAACCCTAAAGGTACATAAGCAGGCATCGTCACTTCGGCCATCGGCATCCCGTTCAACCAGCCGAGACGGTCGCCAATCGTTTGGGTAAGCTCGATATTGAGATCCATATTCCCGACGCCATCTTTCACGCCGACAACCTGCGGGAACTCGATCAATCTCTTTAATGTTTCAAGCTGAAGAACGGCATTTGCCCGTTGGTAGACGATCGCATTCAAATCCGTGCTCAAAAGAATCGATTTGTAATACTCATAGAGGCCTTCTTGTTCCCCATCGATCAGATAAGGCGGCAGTACCAGATAGCCGTCAGCTCCATGCTTTTCAGAAATCCGGGCTTGCTCCAGCGTTTCGGATAGGTTGCCGCCGACACCTGTGTAGACCGGGATCTTCCGATCGGCAATAGAGGTTGCCAATTCTACCATTCTTTCATACTCTTTTAAGCTGACGGCATTGAATTCCCCTGACCCGCAAGCAATGAAAATCGCTTCGAGATCATTTTCCAATAAAAATTCGATATTGCGGCTCAACGCCTTTTCGTCAATGTGACCGCTTTCATTAAACGGCGTAATCGGGAATCCTAGAATACCTGTCGGTGCTTTTCTTTCGTTTGCCATCCTTTTCATCCTTTCTATTTTTGATCGAGATCAAAAGAGTTCTTCGCTTCATGACGAGCCAAGATCCTTTTCCTCGCATGATCCAAATGTCGGTACATACATAAATAAGATTCAATCGGATCCCTTATTTCCAGGGCAGCGTAGATTTCTTTATGCTGTTCGATCGTGTATGCTTTGTCCCGGTCCTCTGGAGGGATGGTTTCCTGTGTCTGATCGATCATGTTTAAAAGTGGATCAATGATCCCTTCGATGATCGGATTACTCGCACTGTAGGCGATGATGCGATGGAATTCTTTATCAAGTTCAATCGCGTCTCCTTCCCGCGCTTCCATCTTCTCGATGTTGTCTTTAAGCCTTCCCAAATCTTCATCGGAGATCTTCTCAGCTGCGAGTGTGACGAGACCCAATTCCTGTGCAATCCGGGTCTCAATGAATGCTTTAATATCACCTACCGATAACGACAGCATGATTTTGAACGGCTTGCTTCCAATTTTATTAGTAAAATACGTACCTTCCCTCGTCTTTCGGCGCACGATCCCAATCGTCTCCAATGAACTGATCGCTTCCCGTAACACAGGCCGGCTAACCATGAACATATCGATCAATTCCATTTCAGAAGGAAGCTTGTCCCCCGGCTTCAATTGACCGCTCAACAACAATTCGATGATCTGGTCGATCACCTGGTTCGATAACGTCTCTCTCTTAACAGATTTTATTTTTAAATGGTCATTCACTTGGCTCACAACTTTTCCTACTTTCTTTATTGATTCTGATTGATACCTTGTTTATGTATTTTTATGTTGTGTCTAATTGTAAGACAAATAAAATATTCTGTCAATTAAAAATATAAAATAATTTATTTGTCAGACAAATAAATTCAAGTAGTAACGTTTAATGCCCGCATACCTCGCCTAAGGCCTGTTTTACATTGGAATTCTTTTGAGATCCCTTCTGTTTAACAAAGAATGCTGATGCGAAAATTCCCCTCAGCATGAAATAAATTGTCCCTCCTACCATTTCCCTATTTAACCAGTATATTGAAGGTTTTGGATTCGCGATAAAGAAGATTACTAGTGCGAATCATGTCAAACCAATAACGGATTTGGAGGAAAATTGATGAAGAAAAAGGGATTGAGTCTGTTCCTATGTGCGAGCATGATCGGTTCGATGCTCGGAAGTATGCCAGGCGTTGCAGTAGCGGAAGTGGATACGGAGGCAGATATCCATCACATCAAGATTGAGGACGGTATGACACAACCGATTTATTCTCAGGAAGAAGCGATTGTTGAAAATCTGTACGTCGAAACGGAAACGGACAGCGATCGTGATGGTGAAAGTGACCGTGTATCGATCAAGGTGATGCGGCCAAACACTGAACTTGGTGTGAAAGTCCCAGTCATTTATGAAATGAGCCCATACCGTGCCGGGTTGAATTATCCACTCGAGTTCTATGATGTTGACGTCCCACTAACCCCGGTCGAACATCAGGGGAAGGGCAAACCTTTTGCGATGACGGAAGGTGAAGCGCAAAACCTCGGGTCCCTTGGCAACTACTATGTGCCGCGTGGGTATGCTGTCATTTTAGGTGAGAGCATAGGTTCAGGAAAATCCAAAGGATGTGCAACGACCGGAGATGAACAGGAAACCCTCGGTACCAAGGCGGTCATTGATTGGTTGAATGGAAGAGCAGATGCTTATACCGAAGACGGTCAGAAAGTGACAGCTGATTGGACGACTGGTGATGTCGGGATGATCGGTGTCTCTTACAACGGGACTCTCCCGAATGCCGTTGCAACGACAGGCGTCGAAGGTCTGAAAACGATCGTGCCGATCGCTGCGATCAGCAGCTGGTATGATTATTACCGTGCAAATGGTGCGGTCGTCGCACCGGGTGGCTACCAGGGAGAAGATGCAGATGTATTGGCCAAAGCGGTCACGACAAGAGAGAACGCAGAAGTGTGTCAGGCGATCATTGACGAGCTGACCCGTGAGCAGGATCGTGAAACAGGTGATTACAGCCCGTTCTGGCATGATCGGAACTATTTAAAAGATGCAAAGGATATTGAAGCGAGTGTCCTTGTCTTACATGGACTGAATGATTGGAACGTAAAAACCGAGCAGTTTTCCCAATGGTGGGAAGCACTTGAGAAATATGATGTTCCGCGCAAAATGTGGCTCCATTAAGGCGGGCACGGCGGGACTTCTGCGAACAATTGGAAGGAAACAGAGAACAGATGGTTCGACCATTGGTTGTACGGAATTAAAAATGGCATCATGGATGAGCCGATGATTGACATTGAACGGGAGGACCGCACTTGGGATCAGGAAGCCAACTGGCCGAATGAAGACGCCCAATCGACGACCCTTTACATGAACCCTGATGAAGATGGAGCGGACGGCACCCTGAGTGATCATCCATCCTGGCGTGGTCCAAGTGAAAGCCATTCCTTTATTGATGACCCGATAATTAAGGCGACTAATCTCGTGGAATCTCCTGAATCGGATAACCCGAATCGACTTGTCTATCTAACACCTGAATTGACAGAAGAGACTCGAATCAGTGGGACACCGGAGGTCAGCATCCGTGCGAACATTGATCGGGAAGTCACCAATTTGACAGCTTTGCTGGTCGATTACGGTGGAGAACAGCCAGAAATCGTGACGCGTGGCTGGATAGATCCACAAAACCTACGATCTTCTCAATGGTCAAGCGCTCTTGTCCCTGGCAAGGAATACACGTTCCAATGGAATATGCAGCCAGATGACTATGTCTTTCAAGAGGGCAACCGGATCGGCATCGTCTTCATTGCAAGTGACTACAACTACACCCTTCGTCCGGAAGCTGGTACCGAAATTACGCTTAACCCGAAACACAGTCGCATCCACCTACCGATCGTCGGCGGCAAAAAAGGACTAGACTGGTAAAGAAAACCTGGCAAAGCCAAGCCTTTGGCGAAGGCTGAGCCTTAGTTGTCCTTATACTTGGTCCATAAACTTTTCCGCTACGTCGGAACTTACATCATGTTGAAAAGTTATCGTTTCCTAACGTATAAACAAAAGACTCGTCGATATGACGGGTCTTTTCCTTTAAGAGATTTTGTTAAACTGTAATTCATCCCCTGCTTCATATAACATCAGGGGATTCTTCAAGCATTAATAAACTTCCTTTTCGAATGTCCCTCCGTTACTATATACCACTTTTATCACGAGGCGCATATCTTCATATTGATCAACTTGATTCAAATGAAAAAAGCGCATCATTTCGTCAGATGGATCGTATTGCTCATCTATTTTTATTTTTTCTTTTCCTAGTAACCTTTCATCCTCATACTTGAAAAGATACGCTTCTTCTACCACGAAAGAAGAAGCATTTACATTATGATTCATTAGTGTAACATCAAATTTTCTATCATACATATGGACGTCAGTTTGTAAGATGCCATAATTGTTCGTTCCAAGATGCTCTAAATTTTCAGTGTGGATTTCCCCACTCTTGACCATGTCACCATAGGATACGGTTACATAATACTCGATTGTATTTTGACGGTGTTCCTCTTCCATTTTTTCTTCCATCTCTTTTTTGGACATTTCATTATGCGAACTGGGGTTACGCACAACCTCCCATTGTGGCCCTACATCAACCTCAACCGGGACTTTCACTTGGAACAGCCCTTGCTGTCCCTCCTCCGCGGGAATAGTTGTAAAATCCTCACGATCGCCATAAGCATAATGAAAAACAACTTCAGAATCACTTTGAAGTTCCTTCACTTGCCATTCGAAGGTTGCTTCCGCTTGACCATCTTCTATTTCATATGTATTTACATCCATATTGATCCTACTAATCCAACTCTGCTCCTCTTTTATACCATTTAATACATTTTCGATATGACCTGTTTGACCATTTACATTACTGATAATGTCTTGCTGAACGTAAGAAACATTATTCAATTGGTTCTCTAACTGATCCATTTTGGAAAATAATTTGAAATTCATAACTAAGCTAACACCTAATACCACAGCTACAAAAATCCTAAAAACTTTTATATATTTCTCACGATTCAATCTTTTCCCCCCATTAATGACCCTCATATATATAATTATTAATATTTCCAAAGTTTAACCTGGTCGTTTGACGAACCGCAATTGACTCGAGGCCTTGCGACAGTAATATATAAATCCTTAATATCTTTCAATGTTTGGTTATAGACGACCATTTAGAGTTGACCAACTCTAGAAGTCCTCTATTTCAAGGATCCTAACCACTTCTCGTATTGGACTTTTGATTGATCGGGTAAAGAGGTGTAACCATAAACAAAACCATGGACCTTATCGTTTTCATCCACCGCTACCAGTCCCTGATATCCTTCATACGTAACATGACATTCAAAACGGTCTTTAGTAGAATCAAAATCTCCGCCATGAACTCGGCAGTAAATATCAACAATCTTGTCTAAATAGATCGGTGCTAATTTGATTAAATTAATAGTAGTTTCCATAGGCAGCTTTCTTCATTCAAAAATTACATCAAGAGGACACTTGTTCTACTCTTCAAAGTAGTCTAAATCTACTTTCTTTATGGTATATTGACTTACTTTGGAGACACCAATATCATATTTAAACATGTACTCGGCTAAATCAGTACCATTGATGAGAATGATCTTTTTTTCGATTCGATTTACATAATCTTTTGCACCTTCTGTAAAATCGGAAGTAGTGATAAAGACACCTTTTTTAGCCCGTTGACCCTCTAAACTTCCTGCGAATTTTTGAATTTCTGGTCGACCTACGACACCTTCCCAGCGTTTGGCCTGAACATATATCATATCCAAACCGAGTACATCTTCTTTAATAATGCCATCTATACCTTCATCGCCACTTCGTCCTATGGCTCGACCTGCATCTTGAATGGAACCTCCATATCCCATTTCAACTAGCAATTCAACAACTAATCGTTCAAAAAACTCAGGGGTACACCCTTTAACTCTTTCTAGAATCTCTTCACTTATTTGCCTTTGCAATTCTTTATAACTCTCCTCTAATTGTTCTTGAGGAGTTAAAGCTTTTTCTTCATCACTGTTAGCATCTGAAAATTCATTTATGGTCTTCTTTTTTTGAAAGTCCTGAAATTCCTTATATCTCAATAAATAGTTCCTGTTTATTTCAGTAACTGACGGGTCTTGAAGAACCATTCTACCTCTATCGGTTATAACAAAGGTGCCTCTCCTAACTGTTCGAAGCAGTCCTGCTTTTTTTAAATAGGTTCTTGCCCAACCAATTCTATTGTGATAGACAAGTTGTTTTCCGCTAGGTAATATATCCTCCTTTTCTTCATCAGTGAGTTGAAAATAATTTGCTAGATAAACATAGGACTCTTGTAGCGTATGTTCTTTCTCGTCTTGTAATAACTCTAGTAAAGGATACATAAACGATTGATAATCTGGAATAGCCATACAAATCCTCCTAGGGAGTAATTATCTTTAGTTTATAGAGACCAGTTATTTGAAGTGAATTTTTAAAAAAGAATTTCTACTTAATATTTACCTATCTTTTCTTTCTCTTTATAATAAGGGCTTAAATTCATAAATAGATTTTGCAGCTGGTCTTGTTCCACCTGATGTTTAAATAAATATTCAAGTAATTCCTCTTGGCGAGCTTGTCCTAAACTTAACCGGTAAAGTTGCATGATTTTCATAAGACGCTCATATTTCACACCGTCTTTACTAAGGGGATAGATTGGGACAATTCTTTCAATTTTAATATCCTGATTTTCAGGAAGCGACCAGAAAGGTACCAGTTCAGGCGTGTGTCCATTTCTTTCATTCTTGTTTGCTGCCGTAAACATTTCCTGCCATACATCATTCTCAAATGGTATATTGCCATATTTGTTGGCAATGTTCTGGCGAATTGCAAAGCATTTATAACGATTGATCCGTCCCTCCCGCTGCTCGAGATCAACTGGATTTGATGGTAGATTCCAATGGACAATCTTCCTGCAATAGTAATGGAAATCAAGACCTTCTTGCCCGACTGATGTAGTTACTAATACAAACGGTCGAAACGGAGAGTTGAATGCCAATCTTACGTTTTTCTTTCTATTATGAGTTGTGTCTTCATTTCGTTTATCCGCAAAACCTACGGCGTAATTGGTTCGCAATTTTATTACTTGATCCTTGCCGCTTTTATCTTTCACACGTTTTTTGAAACTTTCATAGGTGTCTACGTTATAAGTTGCAGAATGGGTACTTAATGCGCTCGTCATTAAATGGGTTAACTGCTCGTTACGCCAATCATTGTCAACATTCCGAAGACCTGCCTCTTCGATCAGCATATGTGCATACTCATCGAGCATTGCCTGGATGTTGCCATCCACACAATATTTAAGAACATTCTGCCAGTGGGCATTGCGCTCCTTGTTCTTTTGGTTCCCGTACTCTAATTCAACGATCGAAATTGACTCTTGCGTGTTAAATCTATCTATGAGGATTTTTGCCAGATGAACCGCATAAGGTAAGGACCTGCCTTCCCAATCATTGAACATACGCAAAGCACAAATTGCTGGCGATCCTAAAACCATATTCACAAGTACGTCTTTCAAATTTTTTGGCTGTTTACCAAGTTTCACAAATTCTTTTTCTTGAAAAATGGTACGAAGTTCTTCTAGATGCTTTGTTAAGGCTGCCTTGTCATCCGTTGTATCCTCATCTTTGTTATCATCCATTACAGGCAATAGTTTTTCATTGTTAAACCATTCTTTAACAGCTTCTTCATCTTGATCCAATAACAAAGGAGCAAGATAATACCATCTCTCATCTTCCCGAACTTCTTGTTCGTAAGTCTGATATGGCAGTTGGTCAAGCAGATATTGGATGTTATCCGCTATTTCACTTTTCAGCTCTTCCAGTGTAAGATTTTTATTTAATACATCTATCGGATTGAAAAGCTTTGCTAACGTGATAGAAGGGTATAAAAGTGTCAAATGATTCATATTAGCTGGTGCATTATTTCTCATTGCGAACGATAAACGGGGTTGGGGGAACCGCCTTTCCGCAAAATACGTACGGTTTTTCCACTTCTTTTTTTTCGATGTTTTTTTAATCAACTCCCCTACCGTCAAGCGTTCAGACTCATAGGATAATAGCGTTGAAACGGCCCTTGGAACCATCTCCCATCCTGAAAATATAAGTAATTTCGAGAACCGTTCTTGTCTACTATAGCAGCCTCCAAATTCGTAATATGGTAATGAAGGCGGAATCCATAACAACCGTTCAGCATGCTTTGGCAATGCAATTTCTTTTATTTTTGTAAGCCTGGCATTGGTATCAGGCAGTTTTTTATAACGGTTAATTGCACCTCTTTTTATCCAGAGATGAGGTTTATCAACTACCGAGAGGTTTTCAGGATATTTTTTAACATGACGGGTTATTTTTTGTTTCAACTTATAATGTTCCATAAATGACATAAGGAAAGGGGTCGATTTCACATAGTCGACAGGAACGTTGTCCATTATCCCAATTTCCTGGAGCATACGATCCATATGGACATAGGACAAGACATCCTCTTTGGTGATTTTAACTGGTTCTAGAGATGCATTAATCAATTCACTTGATCCTTCTACTGCCATTCGTTCTGTACGGGCAATTCCTCTATACAAGCTGTCTTCTGCTTCTTGCTTTTTTGCTTGAAGGACGGCGATATCCCTAATCGAAAATAAATTTAGTGAAGAAGAAAAATCCTCCCAAACCCTTTTGAAGTGGCGTTGCTGTTCAGGATGATGTTCAAACAGAAATCCGGTTACCTGCATGAACTCCTTATAATGTTCATCCTCACCCTTTTCAGAAATTTCTTCTAGCGTAGAGTAAAGTTTATATGGTGTAGCAGATAGCAATAGAATCTTTACTTTTTCATTATCATTCAACCTAGGGCTATTAAAAAACTTCTTAGCAAGAAGGGCAGTTTCACTTTCCCCATCAGCATTCACTAGTTCCGGGAAACGCTGAAATTCGTCCATAATAACCAGGTCGGGATCCATTAGATCGACACTTATTTCCGCCATCATCCTTCGCAGTTTGAAAATTAATTGATTGGCACCTTCAACTCGTATTCCTATTACATTTTCCTGCTTGATCCTTTCACAAACTTCATGGATGGTATCAATAAGAGAGCTGTCCTTGTCAAAAAACTGCTCTATCCTGTACAACATGGTGTTGAGATACTGACCATCACTTTTAGCATTACAGACTTCTACTCGCTTTTCGTAACCAAGTTTTGTCCATTCCCAACTCTTTGTGGCAGAATCCATCAACAAGATATCCAACTGATCCAAATAATTTTTTATGGGGCTGAATTCTTTTAGAATCAAGTACATCAATGCTCTTTCGGATGCACTTCCACAACCTGATGTCATATTAAAAGAAGTGGAGGGCGTTAACGGAATCAATTGGATAAACCTTTCCTTCAACTCTTCATCAAAATCATTCTCAAATATCTTCAAGTGTTGCATTGATAACCGGGTATCCGAAGAGTCCTCCAGCTTTACACGCTTATCGATTTGCAGTTTTTGCAGATTTTGTCTGGCAATACTCTGATTTGAACAGACATAAACAACTTTAAAAAGGGGGTCTTTTAAAACTTCCTGGTGATACCTTGCTATCTTTGCCATAACGCCCCTAGCTATCATCGTTTTACCAAGGCCAACTTCATCCGCTACCAGAACGCGGGTAAAATCATCAGTCAACAGATTATACACTCTGTCAACCGTTGCCTTTTGAAAATCTTTAAGACCTTCGTAAATCTCTTCGTCTTTTGTCTTCAAATCTATCATTTTTCCACCAACTTCGTTGCCTGATTGAAAGTGTCATACAATCGGTAAAATTCCTGAGGTATGATTGTCTCGTCATCAATCATTTCAATAAATTTATGAACATCATTCAATTTTTCTGGGGACCGCGCAGCTGCTTTCAGCATATTTTCATACAATACAGGATAACGGGCAGCCTGCATATCCCAGGCTCCTGACCCGAGTTTTTTGATTTCCATCTGCTCAAGAGCAGACAACAAAAAATCATCTGCAAGCAGGAATGCTACATATTGTAAGAAAACATATGGATTATTAATTATTGAACGAAAAACCTCTTGATTACGCTCTTCTGGCAGCCCTTCTGTCTGGATCTTAATAACACGTTCCACTGTTTCTCCATCTAATTGAGCCCTTACAACATAAAATTCTCCAAGTTCGAGCATACTTAAGTCATTAATCCTCATGTCCTGTTGAAATTTCTGTGTTTTTTTGCTTAACAATGGTCCAATTGAAAATTCAATGCCATCAGGTATGGTCTCAAATGAGAGATGAACGGTATATAAATAATCACTTTCTTTCTGGACTAAAGCGTGTGATTTGACACGACAAAGTTGCTTGATCGCTTTTTGGAGTTTGTCAGTGACTTCGGCTTCTGTATCCTCTTCTTCAGGAATGGACTCGACTTTTTCAAAAGGGTTGTCCTCTTCCTCTTCTCCAAATAAATCCAACAATAAGTCAGTAATTCTGAAGCCATACTTTTTATATTGCATCTTCAATAAGAATTCCACATTACCATTGAATGCGTAATGGGAACTGTTCGCAGAGCCAATAAAGAAATGATGCTCATTATACTTAGAACGGGCGTAAAGTTTCGCATGGATGTCCTGAAGCTGATCTAATTCGTTTTCATCTTCCTCTTCACTAAAAGCTCCTTCACCTTCAACAATGATGTCCTTCAACACATATACATCAATATCGTTGATGAGCTTTTCTGTAAGTTTATGGAGTTCCGTCCTTCTGGTGATCAATACCTTGGTAGGAGATGTCAAAGAGTAATCATTCAACTCTGCAATTATACTTTTACTCAAAAATGGTGTCATAATGATCAATTGATGATAACTTTCAAATAACCCTATATCTTTTGCTTCATATCCCTCAATTCCTAAAGGGCAGAAATCAAATTCTGGTATATGTTTGTCGCCTGATTCAAAATGAATATACTCAAGCTCAGCCATCATCTCCTGAATACTCTCCTGTTTCTGTTGGCTAGTAGTCTGTGGGAGAAGGAATTGTATAAAATCAATCAATGGTCGGTTTTTATGAGCCATCTCCTGTTTTTGTCTCCCTTCTAATGCCAACGCGATGTCCCAGCTCCGATCGAAGGTAAGGTTGCGTGTCAAAACAAGAAACCGAAATAGGGTATCTCCTTGACTGTCCTCATATTTGATCAACCAGGTTTTCGGATGGAAAGAGCGCTCATTTTCCAGAGCTACTTCAAACACGCTATCTTCCATTAAGGCAAAAAATGAGTTTCCGTTTTGCGGTACCTTGATCTGACCGGCCTCACAGAAAATTGCAAGATTATCTGCGCTTCGGCGTATCCCTTCCAACATGTAGATCGGGTCATCTTTTAATGTTTGATCCATTTCTTCTGAAAGACTAAGAGCCAATGGCACACCTACCAATGCTTCTAAGTCAAGAGAATATGTAGTACCTACAGCGAATACCACTTCATATCCTACAGGCGGTTTGAGCAAGTCACTATAATTTAGCCGGTCCTTGTCTGGTTTAAGCATGTCCTCCCTCCAAACCTGATAAGATATCAACCATTAAATCCTTTGAATTCCGAAAACGATATTGTAGTTTTTTAGACCCTAACCATTTACCTTCTTCATACGCATAAAATTTTGTATTATACAATTTAGCTCTTTCTTTTGATTTCAGTTCAATTTCACGTTTGATCAGTAGTTCATCGATCATCGTCTCATCATTGGAAAGAGCCGTCTTTTGCCATTCACTAAGAAACCTTTTCAACAAAGGGTTATTGATTTTTAGCCGGTAAAGAACATCCTGATACCTGAAATACGGGAATTCGTTTTTAATAAACGAACTTTCCTTCCACTCTTTCCATTCTTGAATAGCCTCTTTATTTTCATGATTGGAAAGGATCACATTATACCGTATATTTGCACCAGCAATAAACATACTGAAATTTTTGGCTATCGCATAATCATCACTCAATCCATCAGGGAGTGAGAATACTTCTCCAATTGCATCAAAATCATCTATTTTTTCTAATTCCGAAGGATTTTGCTGAAGTAAAAAAGCCAATAGACTGTCCTTCGACTTCCTTGATTTAATCATTCTATCTTTTAAGAAACCAGCCTCATTGAATGTAAGATCCATAGAAAGGTTTTCTTTCCAATTTGACTCTGGAATAAGACACTGCCAATACGTACTTGTATATTCAGAACCAGCAATCGTTAGATCATCACTCTCTTCATTTCCTAACGATCGGAGAGACTCTTTGTTACGCTGCATTCTGAAAACAGCTTTGGCGTAGTTGTTCAGTGTAAGATCATGTTTAAATATTTCAAACGTCTTGAGGCCGCTCCAGTATACGCTGGAAGGTTTCCGCTTAAGCTTTTTCCCAGCCCTTGCGCCAATCACGCCTTCTGCATCTTTTCGGAGCAAAGTTTCTATAACATCTACTTCCATGGAACCAAGCTTCTCAAGAAATTCTCCGGGAGAGGAATGTCTTTCTTTTTCTAAATCCATCATTAAATAAGGGATAATGAAAAAATATTTGGCCCTCGTTTGAAGAGTTGAAGTACCTGGAAACAAAACATCCGCAAACCCATCACGGATCAAACCGATCCCCAATTCATCAATTGCCCCTTTATCAGAAAGAAGATCAAGCACTGCCATGACTTTGTTTTTATGTTCACTGGAATAATCAATCCATCCTAGTTTCATAGCATTCATAATGTTACTCCTTTATCAACATTCAACTTACTGAATGCTTTTGAGCTTTTCTCTCAAAATGCTCATGTAATCTGTATTCGCATATCTGTTTGGTCCAAGCGTATAAGATCTTATTATTTTCCTTTAACACATCGAACTCCAATTTAAACATCTCTCCATCAAAAGAAACTATATTATTCGAGCTGCCGGACCATTTACTCATTGGCATGTCTGCTATTAATTTGCTTACTTTCTTTTCGTCATACTTCCATAGTCGTTGAGAGTTTTTATCGGAAAAGTCGATGTTTCTACGATATTCTTTTTCGGTAAGATACTGATGAAAGAAAGGCGCTACTTCTTTAGATGTTACAGGTAATGTCCAATTTTCGATTCCACGATTGAGCATATACAAGAGAACAATCATTTTGTAGCTTTTCGCCATTCCTGTACTTTCGACTTCTTTTATCCATTTTTCATATCTAGTGAGGACTTGTTCTTCTTTTTCATTTAATTCATTTGCCCACGATAAAAAGCTAAGGTAAGAGTTAAATTCTTGCTTGTATTCTTTACTATTCGCACTACCATACAGATGTAGTTCAAGGTAAGTTGGGCGATGGCCTAGCTCTTCTTTTAAATTTAAATAAGCACCGTGTAATTTTTCTTTACGAGGTTGTCGTTTTCGTTGTAGTTCTTTCAATAAGTCGATTACATTTAAATCTAAAATTGAGTTCACAATTTCTTGGTACTTGAGGAATTGCTCGGGCTTTTCCTTTTTCCGGTTGAGGATCCCGATCAAATAAACTCATCTTAATATCTGCATTTCGATAGTTACCGATCAAATCAATGATATGACAATACTCTTTTTCATCATGAAGCCGCAAGCCTCTTCCCACTTGTTGCGTAAATATTGTCAGTGATTCCGTTGGCCTTGCAAATAACAACGTATCTACTGATGGTATATCCACACCCTCATTAAATAGGTCAACCGTAAAAATAATATCAATTTCTTGATTCGTTAATTTCTGAATCACTTCTTTACGGGATATGTTTTTGTTCTTTGAATTCAAACTAACGGTTCGATAACCATTGTGATTAAAATAATTTGATAAAAAATCAGCTTGCTTAATCGAAGAACAAAAAGCTAATGTTCTTGTTTGGCAGTGGTCTAACCAGGCATTCAAGATTCTGTCAGCTAAATCATCCCTTAACTGAGCAAGTAATAACTCTTCTTGATCATATTTATTTCCAAGCCATGTAATTGCTGAATAGTCCGTATCATCATAAACACCAAAATACTTAAATGGAGTTAACCATTCCTTCTCAATCGCTTCTATAAAGTGAAGTTGGTAAGCCACATTACCATCACATAGTCCATAAACATCTTTATTGTCCATACGATCAGGTGTAGCCGTTATTCCCAGTAAAAACTTTGGTTCGAAATGCTGAATGACCTTTTGATAAGAGTTGGCGGCTGCATGATGAAATTCATCAACAACGATTAAATCAAAATGATCTGGAGAGAATTTCTTTAGGTTATGATCCGTTCCAATAGTAAAAACAAAAGCAAAGACACATTCACAATCTGTTTCTTTGTTTTTTGCATTATAAATCCCTGCCGATTTTTCTGGCATAATATGTAGAAACGATTTCTTTGCCTGGTAAAGTATTTCTTCACGGTGTGCCACAAATAATACCCGATTAAAATTTCTAGCAAAAAATCCTGCCAAATAGGTTTTCCCCAGGCCAGTCGCCATAACCACCATCGACTTGTTATAGTTTTCTTCAAACGTGGTTTCCAGTGCAGTTAGGGCATCCTTCTGTGCAGGTCGTGGCGTTATCTCTTTCTCATTACTTATCTCAACTTCATAAGTGGTTGGCTCATCATTTACTTCATCGCTCTTTGGATCACTTGAATACATTAATTCAGTTTCTTCTTGCTCGGTCCATTTCTTCGCAATATTATGAGAAGCATGGAATTTTCCATATTCTTCACGGTACTTTTTTATTGTTTCAGCATTAACTGGAATCGTATCTTCATGATAAAACGTCTTTAAGTACATATCCATAGCTTCCTGGTAACTTAAAGGTTCTACCGATTTATTCATGTATAGATTCCACTCTACCCCTTTTGTTAACGCAGAAGCTGAAAGGTTAGATGACCCAATTATAAAAGAACCTTCATTCTGATCATTACTTTGACCAAATAAATAAGCCTTTGGATGAAATGACTTCCCCCTGCTTCTCCACAGTCTTACCTCAAGTCCATGAATAGAGGTGAGACTTTCTAATGCATCTGGTTGGGTAATGTAAAGATAATCACCAGCACATAGCTTTATTTCCGATCCACGTTTAATTGCATTTTCCAAATGAGGTTTAATAAGTTCTACCCCTGATTTCATAACAAAAGAGGTCAGAATATAGATAATATCTGAACTCTGAACCTCTTGTTGTAAATTGTCTATCAATCTATCGGTTATTAACTTTACTTTACTCATCTTCAACATCAATCAAGAAAATACGATCTTAAAATCCCCCGCGCTTTGCTGCTTTTTCCTTCCGAACAGCTTCAAGTTCTTCAACTGAAGAATTATGTACAGAAATTAAAGAATGAATTAGCTCTAAAATATCTGCAAGTTCTTCAATAGATGAAGCGTCATCACTAGCCTCTAAATATTCATTCAATTCTTCTTTTAACTTCTCTTTTAACTCGACCTTATACTCATCTTCTTCCATAATACGAGTATTAAAGTTCTTTCCTGTGTTTTTAATAATCTCTGGAATGAGATCACGAACCAATTTATTGTCATTAACATATCCCCTTAAGTAGTTTTATAGTAATTATGTAATAATTATTTTATATTTACAACTTAATAAAAATCCACCTCAGTATAATTGGTTTAGTATTTGATACGGTTCTCATTGATTGATCCTAAATTCATCTAGCTCTTTGTATGTATCTACAAGATATTTATATTCATTTTCTTCTAGTGGTATTGTGTGTGCTATTTTATTCCTTATGGGAGTAATATAATTAAGTTGCATAATTAATCTTTGAGGAATTACTAATAATTTCATATCTGAATACATTTTCAATGTACTTATTGGATGAAATAAATTATCAAAAGCTTTAATAGGTCTTCTATTGTTTATCTATTTATAAGAAATTTCATACCAGTTTGCTCCATATAACAAATCCATATTTTCAGAAATAAATAATCTAATAAAGTTTTCAATTTCATAAAATCTACCATAAGCATAAATCATTTTTTAACTTCATTTTTATCTAGCATAGAACACCTTTCCAAACCCTTTAACTTTTTGTAATATATATTCTTTCATCCACCTCATACTCAAAAGTAACAGTCTCTATTGTATCAGTAGGTACTTCCAGCCAAAATACAATTTTGCTAGAGGTTTCTTTATTATAAGTGTGGCTTGTGTCTTTCATTTTCCAGTTGCGGTCGTAGAGGTCGTGTGTGATTTTCATGAGGGCTGGTTCTTCTTTATGGTTCTTGATGGTATATTCCCATTTTTCTGTGCGGATTCCTTTTTCATCTTTATAACTATCAATACTGTTCCCTTCACAGACGATATCGAAAGCATCCCCGAGATAGAGTTCTACCGTTTCATTTTTCGGTGTATGATCGATACGGTCTTCTCCTATGAATTCAAGGCTTCCATCATTCCTATCCTCTTGATAGACCTTCACTTTTCCTTTAGGTAATGGCAATCCTAGTTTTTGGACTTGTTTGTTTTCGAATTCAAGCTTTATTTCGGCTTTATCGTTGTAAGGGTTGAATGAATAGTAGTGTTTATATGGAATTTCTTCTGCCTGAATGAAGTTGATTTGCTTGGATTGGTTGTTTTTCAATGTGGTCATATGCTGCAGGGTGTACATGTGGTAGTCGGCGAAACTTTGTTCTTCGAATGATGGTTGTGAACTTTTTTCCATCGAATATAAAACTGGTTCATCTGGTAGCGTTAACTCGTAATCCTCGACTCGATTCACATCCCCAGCAATGAGCTTCACTTTTACATTGTCGAAGGTTGTGCCTGCATTGTTCTGGATGTTCACCCAGCCGGATAGATTGAATGTCTTGTCCTTCAGTTCTACGACATAGTTGGACTCCCATTCCATCCCTTTTGTAAGGTAGGATACATTGATTTGATCCGTTTTTGAAGGTTTAATTTTCCAAATCAACGCCGGTTTGACGATCAGTTCGCCTGGCAGCTTCGGCAGGATCAGTTCCTCTTTCGGATCGAGGACGATTTCTTTCGTTTCTGTATGCTCTAGAACGATGCCGCTAGCGACACTCAACAGTCGGTATTCCTTCCGTTCATTTTTCTCCTTATCTAATAAAAACACGTTCTGGTCTATGTATTTCTCGAGCAGTTTCGTTTTGCTCACAAGATCATAATCGTAGTTCAGTTCAAGTATGTTAAGTCCTTCGACGAGGATCGAATCGGTTTCGATCAGCTGCGCAACATCAAGGTATTGGATCTCCGTTTCCTCACCTGTCAGTTCAACTTTGCGCTTTTCCTTTACGACACCAAACCCGTCGTTGTAGATTGTCAATGCCAGTTCTTCTGTATCCTTACTGTATGAATGATAGGTCATGTTAAACCCTCCCCCTTTTCCCTATAATAACAGAAAAAGGTATCCAAAATATATGTTTACTAAAATGGTAGAATGATAGTTAGACATACATAATGAAAGGTTGATAGTGATGAAGGGTCAGAAACGGATACGGGATTATGGTGTGAAAATCGGAAAGCTGGAAACAGGAGAGTGGAATGCGATTACCGATGTGGAAGGAGTGACGGTCGGGCATGTGACGCTTGCGGATGGTGAGGTACAGACGGGTGTGACGGCGGTTCTTCCACTTCAGGGGAATATTTTCAGAGAAAAATTGATTGCGTCTAGCCATGTGATCAATGGTTATGGAAAAACGGTGGGGACGATCCAGATCGAGGAACTGGGGACGTTGGAGACACCGATCCTATTGACGAATACCTCGAGTATCGGAATTGTTGCCGATGCGCTGATCGACTATATGCTGGAGGATAATCCTGAAATCGGACGTGAGACAGGTACGGTCAATCCGGTTGTGGGTGAATGCAATGATATGTATTTGAATGATATCCGAGCTCGGTCCATCACGAAGGAGCATGTCTTCGAGGCGATTGAGAATGCTTCCGTTGAATTTGAAGAAGGGGCAGTCGGTACTGGACGCGGGACGCTCGCCTGTTCCATAAAAGGCGGAATCGGCACCTCTTCGCGAAAAATGGAGACGGAACATGGGACGTATACGCTAGGCGTTCTTGTCCAATCGAACTTCGGAATGCTCAGTGATTTTAGGGTTGACGGGAAAGCGGTAGGTCCTGAGTTGAGAGATTCCATTTTGAATGTAAAGGAGGAAAAGGATAAAGGATCAATCATGATGATTGTCGCAACGGATCTCCCTGTTTCCGAGCGACAGTTGAACCGGATCTTAAAACGGACGGTTACAGGACTGGCGCGGACTGGATCGACGGTTGGAAACGGAAGCGGTGACATCGCCCTCGGTTTTTCTACTGCCACAAGGATTCCCCATAAGAAACCGGATTACCTCCTCTCCATTCCGACGATCCATGAAGCAGATATGGACCTCGCTTTCCGTGCAGTAGGGGAAGCGGTTGAAGAAGCGATTCTGAACTCAATGATTACTGCTGAAAAAGTCGTCGGTCGGGATGGGAATGAACGGCCGACGTTGAAAGATTTAATTGAAGAGTATGATATATCACTCGTATAAGGAAAGGGATAGACTGCATAATGCAATCTATCCCTATTTATGACTATTTTCTTTCAAAAGAATTTTTTATAGTTGTGTTTGAGGTTCGTATTGTTTTTGTTCATGTTTGATTTTAGCTTGAGCTGCTGCCAGTCGTGCAAGAGGTACACGGTATGGTGAACAGCTTACGTAATCCAACCCTACCTCATGGGAGAACTGTATCGATGATTTTTCTCCACCATGCTCGCCGCAAATTCCTGTTTTCAACCCTTGTTTTGTACTCCTGCCAAGCTTTATGCCAGTTTCAACAAGCTTTCCGACACCTTCTTGATCAAGAGATGTAAATGGATTTTCTGATAAAACATCATTTTCGATATAGGCTTGAAGGAATTTACCCTCTGCATCATCACGACTGTATCCGAATGTTGTTTGGGTTAAATCATTCGTTCCAAACGAGAAAAAGTCCGCCTCTTGAGCAATTTGGTCAGCTGTTAAAGCTGCACGTGGTACTTCGATCATCGTACCTATGAGATAATCAAATTTCTGCCCGGTTTCTTCTTCAACCTGTAACCCGGAATCGATCACCAATTTCCGCATTTCTTTCAACTCATTTACATGTCCGACCAAAGGAATCATAATTTCAGGTTTTACGTCTATGCCTTTTTCCATAACCTTCGCAACGGCATAAAAAATGGCTTTGGTCTGCATGAGGTAAATTTCCGGGTAAATCATACTCAAACGGCAGCCACGGTGGCCTAACATTGGGTTGAATTCATCCAACTGCCGTACTTTTCTTAACAGATGCTCTTTATCATGTAATTCCTTACCGTTTGGATCTGTCATCTGAAGCTTGGTTACTTCAACTAGCAGTTCTTCCTTATCCGGCAAGAACTCATGAAGAGGAGGGTCTAATAAACGGATCGTTACAGGATAACCCTGCATTACTTCAAAGATTCCTTCAAAATCCTCCTGTTGCATGGGTAACAGCTTGGTAAGGGCTACTTCACGCTCCTCATATGTTTCAGCAAGGATCATATCCTGAACAATTGGGATACGCTTCATATCCATAAACATATGTTCTGTACGGCACAATCCGATTCCACCTGCGCCAAATTCAAGGGCCTTCTTGGCATCGGCAGGATTATCCGCATTTGATCTTACACCTAGTGTCCTTTCCTTATCTGCCCAATCAAGCAACAATTGAAACTCATCCGAAAGCTGTGGGTCGATCATTGGAATTTCACCTAAGAAAATTTCACCCGTTGAACCGTCAATCGTAATACGATCCCCTCGGTTGACAATCGTATCTCCCACTTGGAACTGCTTCAACTTCAAATCAATACGCAATGCATCACAGCCACAAATACAAGCTTTACCCATACCTCTTGCAACCACAGCTGCATGACTTGTTATTCCTCCACGGCTCGTGACTGTCGCCTGGGAAGAAACGATTCCATGAATATCATCCGGTGTTGTTTCTGGACGAACAAGAATGACCTGTTTGCCATCTTTCGCCAATCGTTCTGCTTCATCCGCATCAAATTCGACCTGCCCTGTTGCGGCCCCAGGTGATGCGGGTAGACCTTTGGCTAATGGTTTCCGTACGTATGATTCATCAATACGGCGATGGAGGAGCTGATCAAGCTGATCTGGATCTACACGTAAAATGGCATCCTGCTTACTGATGATTTGTTCATTTACGAGTTCAACCGCGATTCGCAGAGCAGCTTGAGCCGTTCGTTTCCCTGTCCTTGTCTGGAGAATGAACAGTTTTCCTCGTTCTACTGTAAACTCGATGTCCTGCATGTCTTGATAATGCTTTTCAAGAAGGTGACTTGTTTCAACAAACTGCTCATAGACTTCTGGCATTTTCTCCTGGAGAGTAGCGATGGGCTGCGGGGTACGGATCCCAGCAACAACATCCTCACCCTGGGCATTTATCAAATATTCACCGTAAAGTTTTGCTTCTCCAGTAGATGGATTCCGGGTAAAAGCAACTCCCGTACCCGAATCATTGCCCATATTTCCAAATACCATGCTTTGGATATTTACAGCTGTTCCAAAATGACCAGGGATTTTCTGAAGACGACGGTATACGATTGCACGTTGGTTATTCCATGAATCAAATACGGCACGGATCGATAAGGATAATTGTTCCTTCGGATTCTCAGGAAAAGTCCTTCCAGCATGCTTTTCAACAAGATCTTTGTATCCCTTGATCACTTCTTTCCAATCATCTGCAGACATTTCAGGGTCTGATTGGTAGCCTTTTTCAATCCGATACTCTTCTAAAAATTGCTCAAAATAAAAAACATCAACTTTCAACACCACATCACTGAACATCTGAATGAACCTACGGTAAGAGTCATAAGCGAAACGAGCGTTTTTCGTAAGGTTTGCCAAGCCCTCTACTGTTTGATCATTCATCCCAAGGTTCAAAACTGTATCCATCATTCCTGGCATCGAATGTACTGCACCCGAACGGACAGACACAAGCAACGGATTGGAAGGGTCTCCAAGACGTTTACCTGTTTTTTCTTCAAGGTTTTGAAGAGCTTTTGAAATCTGAAACTCGATCTCTGCAGGAATGGATTTTCCTGACTCGTAATACAAATTACAAGCCTCTGTCGAAATGGTGAATCCGTAAGGAACAGGCAAACCGATCCGAGTCATTTCTGCCAGGTTAGCACCCTTTCCTCCTAAAAGTTCTTTTTGTTCACTACTCCCCTCATCGAACATATAGACGAATTTAGTCATCGAATATTACCCCTCTCTTTTTTAACATCGCTAATATTAAGTCTGCTGTTTCCTCTATTGCTTTATTTGAGACATTGATAATAGGACAACCTATTCGTTTCATAATCTTTTCAGCATAATCTAATTCTTCAAGGATCCGATTTAAATTCGCATAATTCGCTTGGGCTGTTAATCCTAAATTCTTCAATCGTTCCTTCCGTATTTCATTCAATTTATCAGGTGTTATGACTAAACCTACACATTTATTTTTAGGAATATCAAAAAGTTCATCAGGAGGCGTTATTTCGGGTACTAACGGTACATTTGCCACCTTGAATCTTTTATGGGCCAGATACATGGAAAGTGGTGTCTTTGATGTTCTGGAAACACCAATCAATACAATATCTGCACGGCTGAGCCCTCTTACATCTTGCCCATCATCATTTTTGACTGCGAACTCAACTGCTTCAACTCTACGAAAATAGTTTTCATCCATTTGCCTTATAAGTTTTGGCTGACGTACTGGTTCTTTCCTGAATTTTTGACTGAATGCTTCCATCAGCGGATTCATCAAATCAATCGCAATGATTCCCTCTTCCCTTGCCCCATCATCAAGATATTGCTTTAAAGAAGGCACCACCAGTGTATAGGCAATGATGGAATTACTATACTTCGCAGCAGTAATGACATTATTAAGATCTTTTACATCCTCTACATAAGAAATATGTTTAATTTCAACCTCTCCACCGTTAAATTGTGCTGCAACTGCTTTTACCATCAGTTCAGCTGTTTCGCCAACCGAATCAGAAACGACATAAACGATTTCCTTGTTTTTCACATATGATCTCCCTCTTATTTTGACTTGTAGTGTTGAATTTTAGGTTATACTAATAATCTATAAATCTCTATTTATGTCATACTAATTAATTTAATAGTATATTACTATTAATACTGCTTAGATACAATCCTTTTAACATGATTGTATTAAAAAACTTTTGGCAAAACCCGCTCGTCGATGGTTTTTCTTTATAAATCTTAGGAAGGTTTGTATAACCTGTTGTTTTCCCCATACTTGATATATGGGTCCTAAAGTCCATCCGGCTCTCTGTGTATTCTCCATCGCTGAATATTCCCCTAGCACTAGAAACGTAAAAAAGACACCATCCAAGTGGAGGGTGTCTCAAATAATATTGACATTATTGAAGGATCAATTGATTGAGTGTTTTGGGATATTCAGTGATCAACTCGACTCCATGTTTTCTGATGACAACTGTATCAGAGTGTCTGAATCCACCTATTCCTGGGACGTATATTCCTGGTTCAATACAAAATACCATGCCTTCTTCCAGTATTAAATCATTATCAAATCGGACATAGGGTTCTTCATGTGCAGAAATTCCCAAACCATGTCCGGTTCGATGGACAGCATATTTCTCTAAGTTTGCTTTTTCGATGAGATCCCTTGCTACTTTATCCACTTCAGCCGCCTTTACCCCTGGACGAATGAATTCCAATGCTTTCAATTGTGCTTCTGTCGCCACTTCAAAAATCTTCTTTTGTTCATGATCGGGTTCTCCGACAAAGATGGTCCTTTCTAATTCAGCCCGATATCCATTCAGGGCTACCTGACGACTGTGGATGATGACATCTCCCTTTTCGAACCGTCTTGTATTGGAGAAAACATGTGGTAACGTCGTTCTCACTTTACCTGATGGTGACATGACGATGAGGTCCAATGTCGCCTCTTGATATTCATTTGATGCTTTTTTATAGATCTCCAAATTACCCTTTGAATCGATTTCCAATTCACTTGTCCCTTCCATACAAGCTTCGATGGAAGATTTCACACCCAGGTTGACTAATTCCCCCGCTTTTTTCATCATTTCAATTTCATCTTCATCTTTAATATAGCGCATACGTACCAGTTGTTCTCCTACATCCGATATGGAAAAGCCGAGATCTGAAATGAAATGATAGAGACTGGCAGGTGCACTTCCCAGGTCCAGTCCCATCCGGGTGCCATGGGAGTATTTGGTCAAAACTTCCCTTACCACCTTCATTTGATTGGTGTTCACCTCTTCTGGATGCTCATAATAAACTTCGACATGATCCACTTCTGCCTTCTGGATTGCATGGAGCTCTTCCAGACCAGGAACGATCAACGTACTTTTTTCAGCATCAACAACTAAATAAATAGGTCGTGAGTAAATTAGAGCTTTAAATCTAGTCAAGTAATATTGGTGATCAGGCAACATGACAACTGCAGCAGACAGATCATTTTCTTTCAGGTAACTTCGAAAACTCCCTATACGCTTTTTGATATTCATCTGTAATACCCTCCAATTTATTTATTTATTGATCGTTGTTGATGGTTGGACGTCAAGCTTTTTCGGCTTTGTCATTAAACTAACAACAATCAACGCGAGTAAGGACAGAGGCAATGAAAACAATACACTGTTCCAATCCATTGGTTTCTGAAGACCGATTTCCCAGAATATCGTAGCAAATCCACCGATAATGATCGATGACAAAACACCAGCAGTAGTGGCTCTTTTCCAAAGGAAACTAGCCAGAATCGTCGGAGTGATTGCAGCGCCATACATCGTGTAGGAGTACATCTGAATGGCTAACACGGATGGGAAGAACTGTCCAAGACTATATGCAAAAATCCCAAGGAGGATCACGATATAACGATTCAAACCAAGAATCTTACTCTCATCAATTTTTTTCTTTTTTAGCCCCTGAATCAAGTCATAGACTAAGTTACCTGCTGATGATAATAAGTAGGAGTTTCCAGTAGTGATGATGAATGCGACCGATGCAGCAAGAATAAGTGAGCCTATTCCGATTGGAAGTCCACTAGCTGCAAGTTCTAAGATAGCAGTATCTGGAGGAATATTCGGGAAAAGTACGATCGAACAAGTCGCAAGCAAAATCGCCAGCCCCATGATCAATAAATCCCCGGCCAGGAATCCCATGGTTGATTTCTTGGCGACTTCGGGAGATTTTGCGGATGAAAAACGTTGATACATATTCTGGTCGCCCAGGATCAGAAGAAAGGTTGGTAAGAAAAAGCCCAATAATTGAGGAATGGTCAATCCTCCATCCCATGCTAATTGATGGTCCGCTAATCCAGCCGTCAATCCTTCGAACCCGCCAACAGCTGATAAAGCAAACGGAATACCAATAATAAAACCAATAACGATGAGGAAGGAGCTTAGAAAGTCTGTATAGGCTACAGAGAACATTCCACCTGTCGTAGCGAGAAAGATGACGACAGCTGCAGTAATCAACGTACCTAATTCAACAGACATTCCAGTGGTGAGATGGAGAACATAACCTCCACCGATGAATTGATAAGAAGTGATCCCTACATAAGCTAATAAGATAAATAACGCAGATATCGTCCTCGTATTCTTTCCGAATTTGATTTCCAACATTTCCGGAATGGTATATTTACTCAAGGAACGTGCCTTATCAGCTATGAAATATAGAATAAATATACCGATCGGAGCACCTGCAAAGTAGATAATCGAGGCAAAGGGTCCATATTGATAGATAAAGCTGGCTCCTCCAACAACAGTTCCAGAACCAACCCATGTAGCCAAAAGTGTACCGATTAAAACAATTCTAGGTAACCGTCTCCCAGCCACCATGAAATCTTCACTTGTCCTCACTTCTCGTTTCGCATAATAAATCCCCATGCCAATCATCAACAGTAAATAAAGGACCACAACAACAATGTAGACGTTACTCAAACTTTTCTCCTCCTCTACTATTAGAACTACTAATATCTGCTTGTTTATTCAATATATCTTCTATCGTTTTCATGGAGGCAATCAGCTTGTTGAGTTCTGAGGTAGGAATATCCTTGATCATTCTATTTACATAAAAATTAGAAGAGTCAATTAGATTTTTTGTTTGTTCTCGTCCCTTATGGGTAATAACCAATTGGACTTTTCTCTTATCCTGATCATACTGTTTTTTTATAATTAACCCTTGATTGCTGAATTTATTAAGGATTCTGCTCATGTATCCTTTGTCTATTGAAAAGAACTCACACAGTTCATTTTGGATACAAACGTCTCTAGAATAGATTTCATATAAAATCTGTGATTCTAGTAATGAAAACAAACTGGTTTCAGAGTATTGATTTACCAGCCCTAATACCCGAGTATAAAATCGATTGAACTTCCTGATTTCTTCATTATACAAATTATTCACCATTTTCTGATTATTTAATTTATTTATACTTAAAAACGTTGCTTTTGTCAACGTTTGATTTAGAAAAATACATTACAGAACCTTACTGCTTAACTTTTCAACTTCACTAAATATAAAAAAAGCTGCCCTTATAGGAGACAGCTATCTACCTTTCAAATTATCATTCTTTTTTTAAAGAAGCTTTGCAAGATGTTTTTGACTATTATAGGATTCCAAAGGCGTCCCCTTTTTCAGTTTAGATACAAAGTCAGGGTTAGCCAGTAGTGGCCGGCCAAATGCTACAAGGTTAATGATATTCTTTTCAATTGCGTGATCTGCAAGAGATGGATTGAGATTTCCTACTCCAATGATCGGATCGTCCCAATACTTCCTCACAAGTTCATGTAATGTCTGGCCATTTTTCAGAATGCATCAATAAATGTTTGAATTGCAGCTTCTGGATCTTCCCACTTATAATCTGGAGCATCATCTTTCAATTCCGAAAACCGGACAATCGTTCTGTCAACCCCCGATTCTTCCATGACGGCATGAAGGACCTCTTTCATAAAGGTCAATCGTTGACCAAGATGCCCTCCGTACTCGTCTGTTCGTCTATTTGAAACTTCTGAATTGAACTGATCGATCAGGTACCCATGAGCCCCATGAACTTCTACGCCGTCAAACCCAGCTTGGATCGCATTTCTGGCCGCTTTTGCATATTGTTGTATCGTTTCTTTTATATCCTCTTTGGTCATTTCCTCTGGCATATCAAATGGCTCTCCATAGCGATGGACATGCCCTTCCGCTCTTATTGCTGATGGAGCTTGGGGTGGTAGGCCAGCTGACACTTTATGATGTGTAAGCCTCCCAACATGCCATAATTGGGCGATGATTGTGCCTTTTTCCTCGTGTACAGCATCCGTCACTCTCCTCCATCCCATTACCTGTTCATCCGTATATAAACCTGGGAGATTAAAAGTCCCCTTCGCACGAGGACTCGTTATGATCCCTTCAGTAATGATAAGGCCCACACCATCCCCAGCTCTTTTCTTGTAATACTCGACAACATCATTTCCAACTACTCCTGTTTTGTCATCCGCAAAACTGCGTGTCATAGGAGCCATGGTAATTCTATTTCTAAGTTTCCAGCCACCAATTTGGATTGGGCTTAGTAAATATGGATACATGTTCAGCATTGGATTTCCCCTCTTCATAATCGATTACACCAATAATAGAGAATTTCAGGGGATTTTCACAGGGAATATTCAATGAGATTCGAATAGTTCTGTTATAAAATAAAGGGAATAATAAATATCAGCGAATGATTTATAGGTTCTTAAGATGTGAGGAATTATTTCGTTCGAAATGAAAAGGAGGAAGGAAAGTGGATAAGACCGATAAGGATATTTTACTTACTCTTCAAGAACAAGCTCGCCTATCCATGACCGAATTAGGTAAGACGGTGGCCATGTCACAGCCAGCGGTGACAGAGAGAGTAAAAAGACTTGAAGAAAGTGAGGTGATTGACCATTATCGAGCAATTGTAAACCCTCATAAAGTGAATAGACACACAACTGCTTTCCTATTATTCCATACCAAGGATTGTGAAAAGTTCATTCAATTTTGTGAGGCATCAGATGATGTGATTGAATTGCATCGGATAAGCGGTCAATATAATTATTTGCTTAAGGTAGTCGCTGAATCCATGGAAACACTGGAATCCTTCATCAATGCAAGTGGAAAACACGGCGACTCTACAACTCTAATCGTTTTATCCTCACCTATTAAATTCAAAAACATTATGCCTATAATAAAGGAATAATGTTTTTCAGGAATTGATTAAAGTTGTTATGAATATGTTGACCATTTAGTTTGGTTCCCTTACCTTTTTTTCTTTTTGTAAAATCGATTGTCTTCCCCATATGATTAAACACACTTAAGAAAGCAGCGTCTGGCCAATGCTAGACACTGCTTTCTTATTACGATCGATTATTCACCCTTCATTTTCTTTACTTTATCCTGGTTATTCTCGACCCACTCACAGGCGACCTTCTCTGGGTCTTTCCCGTTTTCTTCAATTTCTACAATCATTTTCTCAACTTCATCAATCGAGATGTTCCAGTTGCTTAAGAATTCATACGCTTCTGGTGGGTTTTCTTTAAGATCTTTATTGGTAATGACGCGGCAGCCCTAGTTCTTCAAATTGTTTCAGGATTTCTTCGTACTAACCAGGCATGCCAGTGTCAACAAGGACATACGAATTGGAGTTTTCATTGTAGAGTACAGTCGGATGATAGATCCATTTTTCTTCAAATGGTAAGTTAAGCATATGAATTGTTTTTGTCATTTTTTGATCCAAGCAAATAGCTTGATCCACCTCCTCTTTTATGATCTGTCTATTTGACAGGAGTAAATTCAACTTAAACTTCTCATTCGTCTCCTTTTATTTCATCCAGTGCATTCATAGTCATCTTTTTTATCTTTTGGACTAAGTCATCCGCTTCTGCTGTCGTTAAGCCGGATGAAATCGTTTGAGTCCAATAATTCAGTTTGGTTTTAATAAAATTGCGCATCTCTAATCCTTTAGCAGTTAATGTGACCAAATACGCTCTACTGTCATTTGGATCACGGGTTCTTTTTACATAACCGAGTTTTTCAAGTCGTCCAATTGCACGCGCTGTAGCAGCTTTGTTAATAAATAGATTGGTGGACAGCCGCTCTTGGGAAATACCATCTTTTTCATACAGATTAACTAAAAAGATGTATTCAGATGAGTTAATATCGTAATCTTTTAACTCTCTGTTCAGGTAAATTTGAAATTGACGATGTAGCACGGAAATCCATCTGGCAATGCTTTCTTTTTTCACAAGTATGCTCCTTTTCGTATAGTATACTAGTCAACCATATGAAAGAATATACCATCAATTAAGTTGAGCAGTCAACTAAAACTGGTATTATATCGTTAAAAGCAGAAATCATTTTCGCATCCTAATCGGGGGATGTCCGCGACAAGTCCAAAAGCGGAGCGATAGATAGAAAAAATGTAAAACACAATGATATCATGGGATTATTTGCTCTTGTTAAAAAGACAAAAGAGAGCCAAATAGAGCCCTCTCTCATTCAAAAACCACAACATATTTTCATACATGTTAATACATGAAATTTATTAAGAACCATAGCCACCTAAACAGTTAGGAACGATTTCTGTTTTTCATAAGATCATACTTGAAGTGCAAAAGTTCGACTGCTTTGATAATATCCTTATCAGACATCAAATAAACAGATACCCAACCTGAATCAGGGTACATGTGGTGGGGTTGGGCGAATCCATTGGCAACCACTTCATCTCGTTTAGATTTTGGTAAAAATAGATCGATGAGATAATCTCCATGTATGTGACCAATTTCTTTGCCTTCAAAAATGAATTCAATTCCTCCGTATCGGTGATCTTGAACTGTTACTCCAGTCCAAGAAAGTAATTCATCCACTATGTCGTCCCTTCGAGTTACTGTCATCTTATCAGTCACCCTTCTCTGCCGTTGAGTCTGTTAATAAACACGCATGTCTCGTTCCAATATGCAAGTTCTCAAAAGAAAGATTACCAAATAATCCATAATGCTTAAATTCTATTTCAACCTTTTCAACCAAGAAGCAAGAGCCTTCCCAACCTCATCAGGTGCATCTTCCATTGGATAATGTCGTCCTGGCACTGTAATTTCTGTCTGCTCTGGCCAACTGCGACAAAAATCTAGGTGGGATTGTGGAGTTCTTCCATGTTCTGTATGGATGAATAGTTTTGGAATGGGACTTTGTGCTAACCAATTTCCATAAGCTGTGACAATTTCGGTCACATCCGCTGAATCGTCATCAAAAGGAAGTTGTCGCGCCCAAGATAACATCGGACGACGCCCTTCACCTGGTTCTATAAAGGGGCGGTGATACTGCGCCACCTCTTCCTCCGTCAACTCACGTAAAATATTAACGGGAAGATTGATATTGAGAAAGGAGTTTTGTTCCAGTACCATCTTTTCTCCTTCTGGAGATCGCAATGCTTGAAAGATCTTACGCCCTTGTTCTGGCATCTCGCTCCAGCTACGGGATTTGATAATCGCTTCCGTATAAACGATGCCGTCCACAGCACCAGGGTGACGCCTTGCCCAATCAAAGCCCAAAGCTGAACCCCAATCGTGTACTACGAAGGTGATATTTTTATAGATTCCAAGTTTGTTGAGAAGCTCATCGAGATATTTCCGATGCTCAACAAAGGTGTAGGAGTCCGGACCGCTAACCGGTAATTTATCGGAATCTCCCATCCCAATTAAATCAGGGGCAATGCAGCGCCCATATTCTTGTGCATAAGGAATAATGTTACGCCATAGATAAGAGGACGCGGGATTACCATGCAAGAAAACGATTGGATCACCACTTCCAACCTCTACATATGCCATTTCTAAATCGAAAACCTGTTGATGCTTTTTTTTGTAAGGAAATGCTCCACTAATCATATAACTCACCCTTCTATTCGGTGTATCTTGTTTTTAGTTGACTTGTCAACTTAATTGAAAGTATAGTCTTTTTTAATTGATAAGTCAACTATATATTTGCTTGTTATTAACATGACGGGTAGCAGCCATTCATCCACAAAAGTATTGGTCCATTCTTCCAAAGGCAGATAGAAATAATTCATTTGCGGTTAATAGCCTGGTACTGTGTTGATCAACTTAGGACCATTAGTTGTACGTAAAAGAATAGAGGGCTGCCCTTTAGAATATTCAATCAGGGAGATGGCCCCATCTTGTCTTTCGACTAAGGGATCGATTCTTACATTCGCTTCCTCAAAAGCAGAAACGATCTCTTTGGCGATATTGATCGACATATCGTTTGCCCGTATGATGATATCCAAATCACTTGTTTCCGTTATAGTCGGTTGACCGCTTGCCAATTCAAATCCGACACTCCCTGTCGGTCCCCAGGATAGCTGATACTGTTGGAGGACCGACTCAACCAGGTTCAATGCTTGAAAAACACCGAAATCTTCATAACAAGGATGGCTTCTCCATTTTTGCGCTGCAGCCAATTGTTCAGGTGTGATGCGTTCGGTTACATCACTTAAAGGGATGAATGCCCCGAATCTTTCCGTCCTCGTTTTTCCTCTAATACCAATCGGGACATCTCCATCGATGATCGGAGCCCGTCTTACCACAACGAATCGAACCTCTGATATAGACCTGGAAAGCCATTCAGGTACATTTTCTTTTTCGATCAAATGATTTCCCTCTTTGATTTTCAGCAAATCATGAGGCTGGATCACCATTGTTCCTCCAACCTTTTTCGAACCAAGATGGATGCTCTTCGTCCATCGTTTTGCGTGAAGCGATGTTCCAGACCCGTTGATCCACTTTTCACATCTCTGATCGCTTCATGAATCCTTTCCATGACGTTATCGGAATCTTCTTTGGTGGGGGTGTTTGCATCGACGCCATCAATAATGCCAAACAAAGCACCCAGCGTTGCAAACGAATGGATGTCATAGGCCATTGCAGGGACCTTTTCAGTCGCTTTTTCCAATTCTTCAATGGAACGGCGTGTGATTCTTGCAGCAGATTGCTTGGACATGACATGGACATTGACTGCTTCATCATTCAGTGCCAATATTCTGTTTGCCTGCATTCCGTGAGCCAAAAAGGCGCCTGAAATCGCCTTTCCGACAATGAGGCTGATGACAGGGTGGCCCGCCTGCCTTGCCGTTGCATAAGCATCTACTGCAGCTGCACATGATAGATGGATCCCCAGCAATTCTTCACGATAGCCATATGCCTGGCTTGGTACATCAACAATCGCAACGATTGCGCGCTTCTCTCCATGACGGTCTTCTTCAACCGCTTCACGGACACATTCAGCAATTGCCCACCCTTCCTCTAAGCCTACTTCTCCATTTCGGGCACGGGGAAATCGACTGTTCGGATTCGGGATGACGGCAATGAAGCGGGCTCTGTCTCCACCAATACCCTTGTCAGTCCATAATATCGACTGCACTTCCGCATGTTTCGATGAGGTACCAGCCAACGCTTCGAACCATCGTTGCCCTCTGCTATAGGAAGTTTCTCCATTTTTGGGTTCATGAAATGCGGATGTTTGCTGAACAGGTTTTCCTTCCGCAATCTGTTTCCAGAGCTCCCTCATCTCGATAGGCTGCATTTTATAAGAAGGATCCGTTGCTTTTAAAAGGGTTTGATAACGTGCAACCTGGGTGCTTCGCGGTTTTTCCGTTTCGGGTTTATCAAATACAGCATGAATGGCCTCTTTCATTGAAGGAATATCATCTTCGACCAACATGTCTGCAAGACCAGTTACCACCCTCTGTTCTCCGCCAATCGTTTGCCAGACCTGTTGTCTGTTTTGTGAGTCGAATTCTTCAAGTCCTGCTTCCTGCTCGATGACTTCGGGACCATTCAACGCCAAACGAGCTTCACGGGTCATGATCAATTTACTGAATAATCCTGCTGTAATCGACATTCCACCAAATGAACCGATTTTTCCAGGAATCAGCCCGACAACTGGTGTGTAATTTCGCAGTTCAATGATGGCAGAGCCAATTTCTGCGATTGCTAGCAGTCCATAATTGGCTTCCTGCAGACGAACGCCACCTGTATCGAAAATGAGGATCGGACGTACAGGGATCCCATTTTTATTGTCCCGCAATGCTAACTCCAATGCCCCGGCAATCTTCGCCCCTGAAACCTCTCCGATCCCGCCGCCTTGAAAGTCGCCCTCGATTGAAATGATGACGGCAGGTTCACCTTTTATGTAACCTTTTGCTACAACCACGCCATCATCACTTTGAGGAACAATCCCTTGTGCCGCCAAATGAGGAGATTCCAGTTGTTCAAAAGGTCCGAGCAGTTCCCGGAACGTCCCTTCATCTAAAATGGCCTTTGCTCTGCTGCGGGCATCCAACTCTACTAAACTAGTTTTCAAGTTGTTCAACGTCATTCTGGCTCACCTCCAATGCTTGAGCTAATCGTAACTTGACCACTCCAGGTGTAGCGCCGAAATCATTGATCTTGATGTTGGCTGCCACATCATTTTCCTCGAAAAACCTTTCAAGGACATTCTGCCAGGTTCGGTCAAAACCTGTTGTGCCTGTCCTCACTGTCAATTTCACAAAGGGTTCTTCTGAAGGCTCCAGTAAAATCTCCAAATCACCTGAACCAACTACTCCGACATGCGCACGTTTCGTCAACCGTCTAGTCGCAGGAAATTCAAGATGAATCGTATTCATTTCTACACCTCCACTAAATTTACACGTTTCCATGTTTCTGTTCGTTTTTGATCAATACTGTCAAGAAACAGGGCTGCTGCTAATAAATCAGCACTTCCGCCAGGGGAGACCTTATATTCCATCAAGGCCTGGTCAAGTTCCTTCAGCGCCTGCCACCCTTCTGATGTTGAAACTCCCCCGTTGTCTATGACTTTCAGGGCTGCCGATTTCGTTACATCCAATGCTTTCTTTCCACCCCTATGGAGGATGCATGTATCATCGACATGGGCATATAAAGTGATCAACGTTTCCAGCCTGGAACGTCTTTCTGACAATCCTTTATGCCGTGCATGATACAATGCCGGTAGAGCAATTTTGATTACATGCGGGAAACCGAGCTGAGCTTCACCCTTTGCCCCAGGCACACCATAGCGTCGTTTGGCAACTGACCCATTGGTGGGAATATCAGGCGCGTATCGATCTTCCATTCCAGCGATCTTCCCTGCGGTGATTGCAATCTGTTTGACATCCGTTCTAGACGAATGGATTGCTGCACTTGCAACAAGCAACCCGATCGCCCAGATCGCTCCTTTATGTGTGTTGACACCTCCTGTCGTCTGCATCATCGTTTCTTCACCATTTCGTCCGATCACGGCGATTTTTTCGCGGAGTTGTTGTGTTGGCTCTTGACGGAAGGCCACGTATCCAATTTCCTCGAAGGTAGGGTATAAAGCATGTGCAGACTTGATCATAAGGTTGAAATCCATATCTGTGTGTGTTCCATTATCCTGTTGATCGACAAGCCCTGGCTTTGGTGTCAGTTCAGCTTCATCCACTAAAGCTTTGACGGCCAGGTCGGCCAATTCTTTACTGCATTCATCTGCATACCATGTCATTTCCTCACTCCTCACCAACTCCGGAATTTTGCAGGTGGTTCATACAATCCATCAGACCATTCAACAAGTTCTTCCACACTTTTAGCGGCTAAAAGTGAACGCTTCGCTTCTGTCCTTCGGATCCCAAGATCTTCAGGTAAAGCAACAAGCCCATTTTCTCGTAGTTTTCTCGTACGCTTTGTGTCATGTTCTAATCCAATTGGCGTTACGCCAGCCACAGCGGCAATTGCTTCCCGGCGTTCTTCCAAACTTGTTGCTTTGTACAGATAAGCGATCCCTTCTTCTGTGACTACATGCGTTACATCATCCCCATAGATCATTACAGGAGTTGTAGCCAGATCAGCTTCTCTCCCCACATCTATTGCATCCAGGGATTCCACGAAAACAGGCGAATTTCCGGATTGGAAAGTCTCAACGACTTGGACGACGAGCTTTTTCCCTCTGGCAAGTGGATCATCAGAGGTCATCATATTCAGCCAGGCTGGGGTCGAATGTCTTCTTCCCCTTGGATCATGTCCCATATTCGGTGCCCCGCCGAACCCTGCCAGACGCCCTGACGTGACGGTTGAAGAATTTCCATCACGATCGATTTGAAGCGTAGATCCGACAAAAAGGTCGACAGCATACTGACCGGCTAACTGTGAAAGGGTCCGGTTCGAGCGTAGACTTCCATCTTTTCCAGTGAAGAACACGTCCGGCCTAGCCGCGATATAGTTCTCCATTCCTACTTCCCCACCGAAACAATGGATGCTTTCGACCCAACCACTTTCAATTGCAGGTATGAGCGTCGGATGCGGATTTAACGCCCAATGCCTGCAGATCTTTCCTTTAAGGCCTAGCTGTTCGCCATATGTCGGTAACAATAATTCGATCGCCCCGGTGTTGTAACCGATTCCATGATTAAGCGACTGGACGTCATGCCGCTCATAAACCCCTCGAATCGTCATCATCGCCATCAGGATCTGGAGTTCCGTAATATGACGTGGATCCCTTGTGAATAAAGGTTCCAGTACGAGAGGTCGATCCGCCACAACAACAAAATCGATCCATGTACCGGGGATGTCTACTCGTGGTAACTCATCCACCAATTCGTTGACCTGTGCGATGACGATTCCATCTTTAAATGCAGCCGCCTCCACGAGCGTTGGTGTTTCCTCTGTATTAGCCCCTGTATAAAGGTTTCCTTCCTGATCCGCTTTTTCTGCAGCAACGAGTACCACCGATGGAATCAGGTCCACGAACAATCGACTGTATAACTCTAAGTATGTATGGATTTCCCCCATTGTCAGCTTTCCATCTTCCAGCATTTGTGCTATTCGCAAGCTTTGAGGTCCCGCATAGGCAAAATCCACTTTGTTTGCAATTCCTTTTTCAAACAGGTCCAAATGCTCAGGACGTGAAATACTGGACATGATCATATGTAAATCATGGATTTTTTTTGGATCCACCTCATTGAGGGCAGAAGAAAGAAATGAGGCCTGTTTCTGATTATTCCCCTCCAGAACGACGCGATCTCCCGGTTTGATCAATTTTTCCATAGCCTCGACGATTCGATCTGTCGGTATGACCTTTCCTGACGCGATTCCCGCAATACCAGCAACACGTTCCGCTTTAGCATCTCGTTTCGTTGTCCATGAACGACCTTTCGTCATTTGATTCAATCCAGTCATTTTACATCCTTCCTTTCAACTTTTTAAAATCTGTTCATTGTCACATCTGCCGGATCTGTTCAGTCAACATTTTCGCTGAATGCAAACCGCTGGCTGAAACAGCAAGCGAACGGGCTGTGGGAAAAGACTGGCAGACCAGATCTGTCAATACACGTCCAGGCATCAACTCGATAAATAATCGAGCACCCAGTTCATAATATAAGGAAATGACCTCATGCCAACGGACAGGGTGCGCTACACTGGAAGCTAAGTCCTCCTTTATCGCTTCGGCATCACGTAAAGGCCTGGCATTTCTGTTCCCTGCATAAGGTATGGAAGGATTCCTGAATGGGATGGGTTTTAAAGACTGATCCAGCTTCTCGGCTACAGTTCCCATCAACGGACAGTGTGATGGGACATTGACATTCAGACGCTCAGCCTTCCTTGCCCCCTTGTTCCTCATCACTTCCAATGCCCGATCCACACCTGAAAGCGAGCCGGAAACCGTAAACTGATCATCCGAGTTCACGTTAGCCAGATACACTGGTCCGTCCTCTGTCTTTTCCTTCTCAATGATCTCTTCCACTTTTCTCTTTGTGAGACCTGAAATCACGCCCATTCCATATCCGGTTGGATAGGCTTCCTCCATCCACTCTCCTCTTCGTTTCACGATGGATATAGCATCCCGGAACTCCATTACACCTGCCACTACAGCAGATCCGAACGCTCCCACAGAGTGACCTGCCACCATATCCGGCTTTACCCCTTCTGCTTTCAAGGCTCTGGCAGTTGCTATACCAGTAACCAACAAACATACCTGCACATTCCGATTCGAATTCAACCTATCTTTGTTATCTAGCTGGTTTACATCTTCATCAAGCACATCACTTGCTTCATCGATTGTACGCCTGATAACTGGATGATCCGGTAAATTGCTGATCATGTCAGGTTCCTGGGAGCCTTGTCCTGGAAACAAGAAAGCTACCTTCACTTTTATCACTCTTCTCATCATCAGTTTTTGATTGTCGTCTGTCGACAATGTTCACAAAAACACAATCCAGGTGTTTCTATTCGATATCACCTGGAACACTGGGAAACATGCTATGATTTCTTCTCATCCAGTCTGCCCTGTTGAAATAAACAATTCCGGACGTTCAAGATTACATCTCGATTATGCTGATTCAATACATCCGTCGCTTCTTGGATTTTATTTTTTTTCAGCATATCTATGATAATCGCATGCTCTTTAAGGGACTTCTGTATCTTTCCTTCAGTCCCGAAAGAAAGGTTCTGAATTCTCAACAGAGGCAGCTTCAGTTTTGAATACATTTTTTTTATGACGTCACTCTTGCTGCTTTTTATAAGGCCCATATGAAATGAATGATTGAGCTGCGTATATTCGTCAACCTCAACCCCATCTTGCATTTTTGCAAGGATCGATTTCATCTCTTCAAGGATTTTCGCATCTACACCATATTCAGCTATCCGGTTCATCGCCATAGATTCCAACATTGTTCTGATTTCCAACAGATCATATATCTCGGTTTCACTATACGCTTTTACGACTGCCCCTTTCCGAGGGATCCGTTCTACCAGTCCTTCAATCGTCAGCAGGAATATCGCCTCTCTTACAGGAGCCCGACTGGTTCCATATTGTTCTGCATATGTACTTTCAATCAGCTTCTCTCCAGGATTCAACTCACCAGTAATGATTTGTTCTGTAATATGTTCTGCAATATGATTGGATAACGCATTATTGCTTAAATCGATTCTTCCCATCATGTGGCCCTCCCGTATATCGATCGTTTGGTCGACTGTCGATTTAAATTATAACATCCTGATTATCCATTATTCAATATTTTTAGAAAATTTAAAAAAGGATTTGATTTTTTAACCCATCCCCTTTATGATGAGTGATATAAATTGTCGACAGTTGATTGCCGTCTGTATATTTTTTGGAAGCGCTTACCTTTTTAAAAAAATACCCCATTGATTACTTCATAGATGACAACACACTTGGAAAAAATTTCACCTGGTTTGGCAAAGCCTTGACGAAGGCTGAGACTTAGCTGCACTGATACTTCGTTCGTAAACTTTTCTGCTATGTCGGTTAGCTGCATCGCTGAAAAGTTATACTTTCTTAACGTATAAAAAAAGGAAGAAAGGTGTGAAATCGTTGGTTATTTATGGAGTTTCGTTATTAGCATTGTGTATGTTGACAGGTGCATTCATCGGAGATTTGTTAGGAAGCATTCTTGGAATCGAAGCAAATGTAGGTGGCGTCGGGATCGCCATGTTGATCCTTGTATTGGCAGTCGATCATTTGAAGAAGAAAAAGAAATTGACGGTCAAATCACAAGAAGGTGTGGCATTCTGGAGCGCAATGTACATACCGATCGTCATTGCTATGGCAGCTCAACAAAACGTTTTCGGTGCCATTGATGGAGGACCTCTTGCCATCCTTGCAGGAGTTGCTGCTGTTTTTGTCAGTTGGGCATTGGTCCCGCTTTTAAGCAAAATCGGAAAGGAAAAACAGAACACGATTGGCGATGAATTGATTGGAGGCAGCGATCATGTTCGAGATGCTAAGTGATGTTTTTAAAGAAAATGGGCTTATTCTTTCATTTGCGTTAGTCGGTGTCGTCATGTACTTCTCCTACTTGTTCTCAGATAAGCTGACAAAAGGAAGGCTTCATGGGTCGGCAATTGCAATCATTGTCGGGTTGATTCTCGCTTACATCGGAGGAGTCACAACAGGTGGAGAGAAAGGATTATCTGATATCGGAATCTTTACTGGCATCGGATTGATGGGAGGGGGAATGCTTCGGGACTTTGCAATCGTTGCGACGGCTTTTGGGGCTAACATCGAAGAAATTAAAAAAGCCGGATTCACCGGCGTTCTCTCCCTTTTTCTTGGTGTAGTGGTATCCTTTGTTGTAGGTGTAGCCATTGCTTTAGCATTCGGGTATACCGATGCAGTCAGCTTAACTACTATTGGAGCGGGAACTGCAACATACATAGTCGGACCCGTAACTGGTACTGCATTAGGAGCGAGTTCAGAAGTCATTACCTTAAGTATTGCAGCGGGACTCGTAAAGTCTATCCTGACCATGATCGGCACACCTTTCATTGCTAAGTATATTGGTCTGGATAACCCTCGTTCAGCTATCGTATACGGAGGGCTTATGGGAACGACAAGCGGTGTTGCAGGAGGATTGGCGGCAACCGATCCGAAACTGGTTCCTTATGGAGCGATGACAGCAACCTTTTATACAGGATTAGGATGTCTCATGGCTCCCTCAATATTATTCATCATTACTAGATCCATATTTGGATGAAAGGAAAAAAACTATCGATCTAATAGCGGGTTCGGATTTAAAATCGAATTCACATAGGAACCCCAATCCTATGCACATTTTAACAGACAAATACGCAATCGAAGCTCTTTTTCACTGGTTTTAAGGTGGGGTCACTCTATTTAAACTACCTGTTCAATCATAGTGGCTAAACCGCGAAAACACGACTTTAAAATGCCAAACGAGCCTTAGAAACGATTCTGGAGGCTCGTTTTTCTTTAACCATTTTTAAAATTGTCCTTTGGGCTGTACCCTCTATTACAAAAATGCGATTTTAAATATAAAACACTGCTTCAAAACGACTCGAAATCCTTTTTTGACTAAGGCTTTCTAAAAGATTCATTGTTTCCATAATCATATTGTTATCGCGGCAACAATCCCAGCTTCTCAAAAAAATATCATTCAATTGTTCATTTAGTTTTTACTGAGATAGCTGGAGAAATATTGATAACCCGACAATCTTCCAGGTCATTTTCCTTTAAAATACCAAGGTTAACCGCTGCTTTCATTTTGTCTATATCCGGTTTTTTCACCATTAAATCTTCTAATTTTAGTTCCTCTAATTTCTCTACCGTCTTCTCTTCATTAAATTTCTCAATAGTTCTAACTTGCCTTTGTAATATGTAATCCCCAGCTGTTAATTGCCCTTTAACATTTTCGCCTACCGTCTCATCAAAGTAATTATGGAATTGCTTTTTCATTTCCTTCATTGCAGATTCAATTTCCTTTTTCTTTTGATTAAGCCTATAAAATTTTTCAAGCATTGCTTCTGTTACTTGATATTCACCCATCCTTATACACCCCATATAAACTAGATATATCATTTTATGGGGTTAATAAATGATATATGACTAAAAATAATTAGGGTTATAAAAGTAAACTGAATATGATTCCTCAACGATTTGGGCATAAAAATTTCATTTTTCCAAAACAAAATATCTTTCGGTTAACGATTTGATGGCCACGACCCTTGCATTTTTCTTAATTGAATTATTTGGCCTGTATGATAAGCATCATGAAGCATGATGTCCAGTAATTTCCCCTCAAGTGAATTTTGATCTAGCTCTCTATCGGAAATTGTACTCAATACCTGTCTTAAATTGCGTTGAGCGTTTTCGGAACGTTCAACGATTTTCATCCATTCCTGATCATCATTAGATTGATCGGTAAGATAAAAGGTTTCATCACCGTCGAGATTATTTGTCCATTCACGGCCTTCCAAGTTTGCAGCAAGTCTCTCTTTGTAATAAATAAGATGATTAACGTTCTCCCAAATGGTTTTCGTTGTCTCTCCAGATGGTTTCCAGATAGCCTGTTCGGCTGTAAGTCCTTCTATAGCATCTTTAAACGGTGCATACCAACTCTCCTTATCGAATGTTGAATCTAGTACGTTTAAAAGTAAGTTAATTCGTTTCAAAGTCATCTCCTCCTTGAATGTTTAGAATTCCAAAAACCAAATAAACCATTTCGGCAAATATTTTGACTATTCCCCTCCCAAGGAATGAGACATCCTACTGAAGTTCGATACGCATCACGACCCGGCGTTTGGTAGGTCTTGATACCTCACAGAAACCAGCTGCAATGAAGGCGTTGTGAGCACCAACATGAAGCTCACCCCATGGCATTTCTTGTCTTGGCAAAGTGATCATTGGATACCCTTCAATGGCACGGGCACCGCTCTTCCAGGAAAAGTCCACGGCAGTTCGTGTTAAGGAGTAAGTGATCTCACGTCCGAATATAACTTCGACTTGCTTAAAGAATATCCCTTTTACCTTTAATTATATGCAATTATTCAATAATCCTTCCCAACCTTGGGATAGCCAGAGTGATACCTTGTTTAGGGATTGTGTGAACTAAGAAAACAAAAAACAAGAAATCACTTTAAACTACTGGATATAAACATTGAGGCATCTTGATTCATAAAAATACGATTTCCATGATAGAATGTCTTAATTTCAATTGATTTAAATCCAACTTCGGATAATCTTTTTTTCAGTTCTTCATGCGAAAAACCGTTATGAACTTTCGGATGATTTATTTTATCGTTTTTGTCAAAATCAATAATAATGAGCTTGCCACCACTATTTAAAATGTTGAACAATTCTTGTAAAATTTTTTTGGTATCCGGAATATGAAGAAGGACTAGTGACAGTAAAACTATGTCTGCCTTAAGTTCAGGAGTTTCTTGAGTAAAATCTGAATAAAGTACTTTTGAGTTGGTAATTCCTTTGTGAGAAATTTTAGCTTTCGCAACCTCCAACATTTGTTTTGATGAATCTACCAACAAAATAGAATCCACTAAATCTGATAATTCTAAACTAATTAGACCAGTACCACTCCCATAGTCTATTAAAGATTTTGATTTACTATTTCGTAATTCTGGTCTTACTTCCTTAACTATAACTTTAGCTAATTCAATTCTTTCTTCTGTATCATATCTTTTTGCCATCTGTTCAAAAACGTTATTTTCCATATTCCACTCTCCTATTTATTAAAAATTAAAGCTGCATAGTGGTCATTATAGTCAAAAATCAAAATCTTAAGGCACGATTCCCCCCTAAAACCCTTTCGTATAGATCCCGGTGGGCGCGGAAAATCTACATAAATAATCTCGTATATTCCTTTCTTATCGAAGCAAATGTTAGATTGCCTAAGTATAATATTCTCCTCTGCTTATGTCATTTGTTGTTCCACTAAACTGCCCGTCGTATTATAAGGTTAACCAGAATGCTAGATATTTCTGGTTGACCATTTTTTATATGGTCTTATTATAACAGTAGCCGGGTAGAACGTAACTGCCCGTGGGACTTAGATCCCGTCCGTTAACCCGTTGATCTCTCATAGAGCTAAAAGTGCTAGTTTACGGAAAGTTAAAACCGATGCCAACGATGCTTATCGTCTTTGCGAGCTTTATTACAAAGAAGATTTAGAACCCTATAAAAGACGTGGTATTCAACTCTTAAACCTGCGTAACCTTACAAGACAACATGAGGATATGACGGGAATATATGTCCAAAACAAGCTGCAATTTCAAGCAGTACTGGATCAAATCTTTCCTGAATACAAAGGAGTTTTTGGTGACTTATATTCGGTAGTGTCTTTGCTTGTTTTAAAAGAATTCCCTGCATCAGAAGATATTTTAGCCGTTAGTGAAGATACGTTGGCAAATAAAATCAAGGAATTCTGTAAAAGGCGTTCAAAGAAATGGGCAGAAGAGAAAGCTCAAAAACTTAAGGAAGCAGCAGCACGGAATCCATTCCAAAAGACACTCTATCAAAGTCATTTACTGAGTCTTTAGTATGTATATTCATATGCTTCTTCAATACAAAGAGCATCTATCAGAGTTGGAGGCTGAGATAGATACTCTCGCAAAGGAAATTGAAGAATATAAGATTATCCAATCTATCCCTGGTATCGGAGAAAAAATCGCTGCAACGATCATTTCTGAAATTGGGGAAATTGATCGGTTTAATCACCCCAAAAAGCTTGTTGCATTCGCAGGAGTTGATCCAGAAGTGTTTGAATCAGGTAAATTTAAAGCTACTCTCGTTCGAATTACAAAACGTGGATCAAGTAGGTTACGGCACAAGTCATTACCATGCCACAGGGGATTGTCTTGTACGCCAAGTTCAAGAATCTATTGCCACTTCTGAATCAAATAATTTGCATCAGTTTTCAAAACGTCATAGGCATCCTCAGAAATCAATTCATGTTCTTTCTAATGGGTCAGCAACAGTTTAAAACCTTTTATGTGCGTAACTAGCCCTTCATATCAGCTACTGGTTGTCCCCTTGATCAATCCCGTTGTCTTCCCGAATGAGTTCAAAGTACTGGTCACCTCGTACAACTTTATAATCCGATCCTAACGACTTGGCAACCTCCTCAATTTCCGAAGGGGTGATCGACCAAGACAACATTCCCATTGAGATGAACATCGGTGACATTCCATCCCATTCGGCAGATGCTTCAGCAATGACTTTCTTTGCTTGCCCCACAGTGCTGGCAGAGAGCAAAGTCGACTGTGGCAGCTTGCCATTCAGGATCGAAGTTTCACTGGAATTCCCCCAACCGAGGAAAATTCCATTTGGATCAATATAATCGATATAGTCTTGCGCTTCCGATTCCGATAATGGTAAATTCTGACCATCAACACGGTTAAGCGCATATATAATGTCCATACCAGTAAGGTCCATATACTTGTTTGTTTGCTTAGCATATATGCTGAAAGTGTCATCTGGCCACGGTGTAGGATAAATATAACCAGCACCTGAAGGGCCTGCGATTAAAAGATCATTTTTCGTTGCTGTTTGTTGGTAATAGCTTAGAATTGAAGGAGCTGCATCATATAGAAGCGGATTGATTGACCAGTTAATTGGCACACTTCCTCTTTCCTCATCATCCCAAAGTAGTCTTAACTTATGTTGTGTGTACTGCAGGTTGTCTCCTTCTCCCAAAGTAAATGTGACGTAAATTTTATTATCAAGTTCCGGGGCAGGAACAGGCTTTTGTTTTTTAACTTTTCCCTTCGTTCCCGAAAAGACAGTCATATTGTTAAACCAATCAGCAGGAATTACAGGGACACTATGCCTGGAAAGAAGTTCTGTTGAGCTAAACTCTCCTGCAACATCGTTTGAGAACCATCCTAAATAAGGTGTGTTTGGTTCGACATCTGACAGGATGCGCTCAAACAATTCCTTTTCTTCTGGCACATTTGAATCGAGCCAGAATACCATTGCGCGATTAGCAACCGCATAATCTCTTAAATAACCATACGGTTCAGTTATCTCCGATGATGCAGGCTGAACATCTGATGCAGAGACCTTAAACTCATTCCACATATCTACCGAGACAAGCAGTTCCTGAGTACCTTCAGGTGGATTAAATTTATAGACGAAGTAAGCGCCAGCATCCGCCCAACGATGTCCGCCGAAGCGCTCATCCGCATTTGATTGGTTGCGGTCATATAAAAAAGCCTCTTCTTCTGATGTTCCCGGTGTAAACTGAGCAATGATTTGTCCATCTGCTTTTACTGTTACCTGATGAACTGCAGGACCCCATCCATCATCCGAAAAGGAATCTTGAAAACGAAGATAGACTGCTTCTTTCCCAAGGAACTCGGATAAATCCAGATCATATACATCACGGTTTGAGTTATCTGTTATTCGCTCTTCTTCCTGAATAATGGTTTGAAAATCGTCCCAATTGTCATCAGGTAAATCAACACTTCTGGTCGGATTAAGACCGACTAGCATTCGGTGTGTCGTCTCTGACCAAAGGTTCTCAAACTGCCATTCATATGCATCCATACTGTCTTTGAAACGCCCGCGTAAGTCTTCAACAACTGTTAAATTGTAAGGGGCTTCTTTAAGCTCTTCAGCGAGTTCAGGACTGGCTACAACAGCATTTTTCAATCCTGCCATCGTTGTGGCTACATTAACTGTATCCTCAACTTCTGGATCATAGATGATGATACCGGATACCTCATCCTTATATTTCAATAAAAGATTCCGTGGACTTTTCATTGTATAAGGGACTTTTAAATCGTTTAGCCACGTATACTTCCCTTCCTCTTCATTTTCGATAAGATAAATTCTTGGTTTTTCGCGATTCACGATTCCTTGTAATGTAGCAAATAACAGCTTCTCATCGCCCGTGCTCGATAACAGGTTAACGACATCGAGATGCTTCACCTTTTCAAAAGTAGGTAGAGCCTGGCTATCAGGCCATTTAATACTTTTATTTTTCACAAATTCTAAAATCGCGGAATCAGCATAAGTAGTGGTAGATGTTAATACTAAGAGTAATGTCATACTCAGCAATAAAAGTTTTCGAAACATTTTTTCCTCCTTAATTCTGATTGGTCGCAATAAATAAATTAACTATTTCTTCTGAAGAAAGCCATCACTTACGTTCACCTCATCTTCTAAACTATTAATTACTTAGCCGAGCTACAAATATGTATTTTGCACGAGTGAGTCACCTCCTCAGATCAAATTAACTGGCTATAATACGTTTGATATCAAACTCTAGAGGTTAAGTTTTTAAAAAATGCATACTTTTGTTTTGTTTTTAAGGAAATTATTCTGAGAGGAAATTTAAGTTTTCATCACTTGCAAAAGAACAAGAATAAAATTTTTCTACAATTATTTGTATATTTGATATATATGATTATACTTAATGATTCAATTATGTCAATACAAATATTAGTAATAGTTAAAATTATCTGAATTTTTCAGTGGGAACTAGATGCTTTTAACCAACAAGCGTCACATTACTATGAGATGAGGGAACCGAAAAACCTTTTCTAGAATTCAAAAATTGTACAAAAAGACGAATCAAAATATTTATAAATAAATTTTGATTCGCCTTTTATGATGGATTGTTTACTCGTTCTTTTTACCTATTGATTTAAGTATTCGTTTTTAAATTAATATTGACATCGCCCCTTGCGTTTCCATGTTAACAGACTGAAATGACTTAACGTCACATCCCTGCCTATGTTTTAATTCGCTCATCTCGGCTTCTACTTATACCGGATTCGGTAGGTACCAACACTAGTGTGATACCAACGGGGATTCATTTTTTAAAAGTCTTACAAAGGGCGGTCGATTCATTAACAATTATTTTAGATTGAAGCATTTTCCTTTTATAATCAGAAGTTTTTTTGTTTCGATTATTAAGCAATTGGACCAATATTTTTGCGGCTTCTTGACCCATTTCCTGCTCAGATTGGGAAATGTGAGTATAAACACCAAAATCATCGTACCCAGACGATGGATCATCAAAGGTTAGAATGGATATATCTTCGGGGACATGTAAGCCAATAAATTTTGCCAGTCGGGATATATGAATCCCCAGTCTTGCATTTAATGTTATATAAGCGGAGGCAGATTGTTGCTTCATAAACTGATACAACGGGGATTTATCATCCAAGTTTCCATAATCCACTTGAAAATCAGTTAATATTAAAGAGGGATCAATCATCGCTTCTCTTTCTTTGAGTGCATCCATATAACCCTTAATACGGTCTTCTACTGATTTTGTTGGAAGCGCAGAATCGGAACAGATCGCAATGTTTCGATGCCCTAAATCCCATAAGTGAGAAACAGCCAGTTTTGCCCCATCGACATTATCAGAACCTACAAAATTCGTTTCCACCCCGGGCAAATAACGATCGATAAGCACAAAGTCAAAGCCACGAACCTTCAGTTCCAAAATATCATCATTGTAAACCTCTGCATCAACCGGGAAAATAAGTAAACCTACCGCCTGTAATCGAATCAGTTCTCTAATCGCCTCTCGTTCTTTTTCTTTAGAATTGTCAGTTAGCATAATCACGAGGTAATAGTCCGAATCTGCAAGAACCTCTCTCACACCTTTTATTAATCTTATCGCAAAAAAGTCCTCCATAGAAGGCATGATTAGACCAATCATTTTTTTTCGATGGGATAAATTCTTAGTAAATATTTCAGTTGATTCATCCAGCAAAGACTCTTCCACTTGAGAATCAGTCACGCCTTTTTTAGATAATTCATGAATCCCTCCTTGCACAAAGCTTCCTTTTCCTGGAATTCGATAAATCCAACCTTCTTTTGCTAATTTAGACAGTGCCTTAGCAACTGTAATCCGACTAACATTAAATTTCTTCATAATCTCTCGCTCAGGTGGAATCAGTTCGTGTTCCAAAAGCTTTTCCAAAGAGATTTGACTTTTATAATATTCATGTATTTGTAAATAGAGTGGTTTTCTTGAATTATGCTGCATTTACTATAACCTCCTACCTCCACAATAATTCCTTTATATCATTATGTCAATAATATCATTTGGAGTTCGTCGAGACGATAAAACAATAAAACATCTTTGTGTCTTGACAACGGCCTTACCATATTCCCACTGCTGTAGATATCGTTTTCTTCACCTCTGCTTGTTGTATAGGCCGCGTAGCTGTAACTTTTTTCTTTCCATGCTTATAAGCCTCTATCATATGGAATCCCGATCTTTCAAGGTCGTCCTTTGATTTTAATGCTGTATTAATACCTTCTCTTTGCCGTTTTCAAATGCGATCGTTCCTCCTGGACCATCCATGAAGAAATTTGTAATACGAGGTCTTCAATAAATGTAACCATGCTGTCTTTATCACAGATGGTATCCAGCAATGACTGTCTAACACAATTATATCAGCCTTCATATATTTCGTAATGGCCTGTTGGATAAACCAGCACGTATTTAAAGAAGCTCCTGCTTTTATCACTTGATCAAGTCATACGGGAGGAGTAAATGCCAAAGCTTTTTATAAAATATTAATGTTCTCGATCGTTGCTAGAAATAGCTGTTGGAAGATGTCTGGATTGATCGCATTGAGTCGTCGTGACAGCTGTGAAACACGAATTGAATCTAGATTCGTACCGATTTGAAGCTGGTCATCGAAAAGACAATACCAACCGATAGAAGCAGCATAAATTGATGGAGCTACCCCATTTCAAACTTTCCGTTATATTATACTTCCTCTATTAAAGCCTATTATTTGGATTGCTAAAAATCTTGCTCAAATGGAGGAAGAGCTTAATCGTATTCGAAATGGAACAAAATATTACGGAAAAAGGAAAGCAAGTATGAAAAAAAACAATCCCAAAAAGTAGAGATAAATCTTCAATTAACAGAAGTAGAAACACGGGTTCTTATTGATCAACAATTACGTGATGCTTGGTGGGAGGGGCTGAAGGATAGTATGGTCTGAACTAAGCATCATTTTTAGCGAAATTTAAACTTAGATGATTGTTAGAGATCAGGAGGAGTTTTATACGAAAGATAAGTTGATTGCAATACAGGTTGGTAATGTTTCTTTCGTGGATGAAGGAAAAGAGGAAGTATCTTGATAAAGTCACTATAATGACTAATTTCTACAGGTCTTGAGTGGCTCGGTAAAAAGGAGAAAAGGAATTTAAATGAATCTCCATCAATATATACAGCTTCTTCTGGCTCACCAGTTTTTATAAGCAACAACTCTACCCTCTTCTGCCACCCAAAGATATTTTAAATCTATCCCTAACCTTTCTAATGCCCATCTTGTTAAATAAACAAAGTGTTTAAGGATGTTGAATTTAGATTCTGAGCATAAACGTTATACGGCTCTCCAGAAGGTACTGTCAATGTATTATGAAAACTATGGTTTTTTAGAACTTCTGATAAGTACCAATTAGCCACTTCAGATAAATCGTCGCCATAAAATCTATGTAAAATATTTACTGTTTTTTTACTTACTTTTCACTCAATGTTTATAATCTATCAACATTTCTATCCTACGATTAAGTAAGAAGAATGATAGGGATACGGGCGACATAATTCTGTTTTACAATTAGCTCTTTATGTTGTTATCAGAATTGTATTTTCGTTACTTATCAAATGCTTTATTTTTAAAAAATTGTGTACGGATAGGGAGGCTTTTATATGAGTAATCAAAATTCAGGCAGAAAGATGGACAGAAAGAACTTTATAAAAATAAGCGGGCTGAGTACACTTGCTTTGACACTTGGAACAAGAGGATTACCAGTTGATTTTTTAACCAGTACAGCCGAGGCAAAAACGCAGGACGAAACTAAACTGAAATTTAATCCAAATGGAAAGTTCAAGATCGTACAGTTTAATGACACACAAGATGATGAGCGTATTGACCGCCGAACCATTCAGCTAATGGAGAAAGTGCTTGATACAGAAAAACCGGATTTTGTTGTGCTCAATGGCGACAATATTGCCGGTGGCTGTGACACAGCTCTTGAGATGAAACAAGCAATAAACAACGTTGCCCAGCCGATGGAGAAAAGAGGAATTAAATGGGCAATTACCTATGGAAATCATGATGAAGATTCAACTCCTAACAGCGGTCTTAACGAGAAAGATATGCTAAAAATCTATATGTCTTACAAATACAATATGAACCAACCTGGAGAAAAAGATATTACAGGAACAGGAAACATGAACCTGCTCATTAATGATTCCAAGGGTGAAAAAGCAGCGTTTAACCTCTGGCTGCTTGACAGCGGAAGATATGCCCCAAAAACTATTGCAGGTCAGGATTTTGAAGGCTATCCTACTTGGGATTGGCTTCGAATGAACCAGGTTAAATGGTATTATGAAACATCTAAGAGTTTAGAGAAAAGATTTGATCGCAAAATACCTTCACTCATGTTCATTCACATTCCTCTATGGGAGCATCGTTTTATGTGGTACGGAAGTGTTGACGGGCGAACAGCTGCTAACCATGAAACAGCTGTAAAAAAACACAATATTGTAGGAGAACGAAATGAAGACGAATGCCCAGGACCGTTTAACAGCGGCATGTTTTCAGCCATATTAGAGAGAAACGATGTCAAGGGGGTCTTTTGCGGCCATGACCATATTAATACTTACTCGGGCAATTATTACGGAGTTCTACTTGGTTATGGAGGCAGCGCTGGCTTTGGCACATATGGCCTTTCAGGAGCTGAAAAAAACAGGCTCCGCGGCGCAAGAGTATTCAACCTAGATGAAAGTAAAGAGGGAGTTCTTACTGAAACACACATGGTCTTTGCCAAAGACTATGGAATCGATTTGACTGCAAATGATCAAAGTATTGATCCTGCACCGTTAAAAGAATCGGTAAAAGCTTGAATTTAAATTGGAGCTGTCCATCATTAGCACTTCCAACTGATGGACAGTTACTCCCCACCCTTTATTAAACTACTCAGTAATAGATGAACCGGTTGAAGTATGTTCATTTATCCAATTCAAAGTAGAATTCGATACTTCCTACCAATTAGGTATCTTATTTCTATGCTGTTTAACCCAGCTCATACAAAATTGTGGGTCAATATTATGCTCTTGACACTGAGATTAAAAAGATAGAACATTGGATACATTGCAGTTTTGCCATGTCCCGTAGGATGTTCTCCAAATGTCTTCCATTTTCTCCTGTATAGGGGTCTCACCACATGCCCATCAAGCTAACACAGATGATTTCTTTAGTTTTGATCCGTTGTTGTAAGAAATGCTTCATGCTACTAAAGGAAGACATGATGCATGATCTCCTCCATGTCTAATTGAATATACTCGGTTTGCTTTTTGACCGTTCCGTTTTTGAAGTATTCGGGATCAGGATATATTTGGACCTGGAAGATCTCCATCAAATAGCTGAGAAAGGAGCCTATTAGGGGTCACGGTATCAATCCGGGAAAATTGTACGTTTAGACAAATTTTAGACACAAATAAACCGACTACCTGTACGTTAAGGAGTCGGTTTATTTGTGTAGGTTTTGATATGAATTTGATCGACTCAATCGAGATTTAAATTGTCCATCATTCCTTCGAGAAGGTGAATCAATTGGTAGCGTTGTTCTGGAGAAAATCGTTTTAACATTTTTTCCGCTAATTCGGATTGAATAACATGAATTGGTTCCAAATGTTTTTCTGCTTTTTCGGTCAGCTTTAGGAGCATGGCTCGGCGGTCTTTCGGATCAGGGACTCGACTAATCAACTTATCACGTTGCAAGGCATCAACAAGATCTGTGACAGTTCCCGCTTGTACCCCTAGCTTTTCTGCCAGTTGGCTCATACGAATCTCCCCCATCTTCCCAACCATGGTCAGGACTCTAAGTCTGGAACCGGATAAGGTAATTGGCATTTCTAATGAAGACAAACGTTTTTCAAATTCTCGGTTGAAATAATGATTGGTTTTAATCAGAACATGTACCACATCCACAGCTAAGTGGTTCTGGTCTGGTTTGCTTGAATTTGAATGGATCATTATTCTCTCCTTGACAATACACAAATTGTTTTTTAATCTATTTACTAAGGAACCTAAATATTAAATCCCTTAGTAATTGACTAGTCTCATTTTACCTGATTTCTTATGCTTTTACAAATCGAGTTAGTCAATTATCAAAAATAATAAAAGGAGAATGATGAATGACACAAACGAAAAATAATACGGATGTAAAAGTTATTCCACTTGTTTTCGTTTTGATTATGGGAGTATTTATTGCCATTCTGAGTCAGACACTATTAGGCACGGCATTGCCACCCATTATGAAAGATCTTCAAATATCTGCCAGTACGGCACAATGGTTGCAATCCTCTGTATTACTCATTATAGGCATCATGGTCCCCATCACTGCTTTTTTAATTGGAAAATTTACAACAAGGCAGTTGTTTTTTATTGCGATGGGAAGCTTTACAATTGGCACAGCTATTTGTGCGATTTCTCCAAACTTTTCTACTTTGTTAGTAGGGAGAGTTATTCAAGGTGCGGGAGCAGGTATTATGATGCCGCTTATGCAGACAATTTTATTTGTTGTTTTTCCTGCAGAAAAAAGAGGATCTATCATGGGGTTATTTGGGTTAGTTATCACCTTGGCACCTGCGATGGGACCAACTCTTTCCGGTTTGCTTGTTGATCATTATCCATGGAGTTACATCTTCTGGATTATTTTGGTGATCTCGATCATAGATCTTGTATGTGCCTATTTTTTTATAAAAAATGTAACCGAACAAACATCTCCAAAGGTCGATTTAGTGTCGATTTTGTTTTCATCGCTCGGTTTTGGTGGCTTGTTGTATGGCTTTAGTGCCGCAGGAGACACAGGATGGGTGAATATCGAAGTTCTTCTAACGTTAATTATTGGAGTGTTTTCACTTTTCATATTTATTTGGCGGCAAATGAAACACCCCACTATACTTGAGTTTCGCGTTTTTCGTTATGGGGTATTTGCTCTATCCACGGGGATTACCATGATCATTTATTTAAGCATGATTGGCGCTACCGCGATTCTCCCCATTTACATGCAAAATATGCATCATTATACAGCGACAGAATCTGGCCTAATGCTCCTGCCAGGCGCCATCATGATGGGGATTATGTCATTATTTTCGGGACGACTTTACGATAAACTCGGAACATTTGGTGCAAAATGGCTATCTATTCTGGGCTTAGGAATGGTAACTATTACTACATGGATGCTCTCTTATCTAACAACAGAGACGACCTTCCTCTATTTGTCTATTGTCTATTTCTTTCGGATGCTGGGTATTGGAATGGTGATGACTCCCATTACGACGTTAGCTATCAACCAACTTCCTAAAAAACTGATCCCTCATGGAACAGCGATGAATAACACGATGAGACAAATAGCTGGTGCATTAGGTACGGCTATTTTAATCACTATAATGACGAATAGCTCCTCTGGCAATGGAAAAAGGATGGACGGTTCAATCGACGGCGTGAACATGTCGTTTATGGTGGCGACTATTTTGGCTGCTATTGGAATGATACTCTCGATTTTTTTAAGACGATCTGAGCCAAAGGAAGTAGGAACAGTGACGAACAGTAAGTAATTAAATGCGTAATTCCCGCCAACACAGTGTCCGATCTTCTCATATAACTTTTATATTGATATTTTTCTGGTTTTGATCAGATAGAACACAAGTAGTAGCGTCACCCTACATTTATGATTCCATCGAAAAGCGTTTTAAAAACCAAATAATAAGGTAAATTAAAAACAGAATATTACCAGTACGGAGCAAACTCGAACGATACTTTCGAGTTAGCACAGGATTTAGATAAAAGTTCAATAGAATTTTCCCTTCAAGTACTACGTTCCTTCTATTTTTTCATAGCTTTATCGACTTTTGATTGACCGATTCTTGATAGAGATCAGCGTAAGTTTTTGAATCTTCAATCAGCGTATCGCAGAAAGCAGCAACGTCTGTTCCTGTGACTTCAAGGACACCTTTCCCAGCAGCTGCGCCTTCTTCAAAGAAGCTGAGAATTTCCGAGAGCAGTCCGATACCTTCGTTTAGCTCAACAGGACCGACTTTGAAGAGATATTTAAAGAAAAAAGAAGAGTTTGAAACGGCAATTCATGAGGCTATTCGGATAGGTTTTCGCCATTTTGATACGGAAAAAATTTATGGAAACGAAAAGGCATTAGGAACAGCCATTGAAAAAAGTCAGATCCCTCGAGAACAATTTTTTATTACTTCAAAGGTGTGGAATACGGATCATGGTTACAAAGCTACTAAGAAGGCTTTTGAACAAACCTGTAAAAAGCTGAATGTAAAGTACCTTGATATGTACCTCATCCATTTTGCTTCACCTCATTATCTGGAGACATGGAAGGCAATGGAGGAGTTGTACATGGAAGGAAGGATCAAGGTTATTGGCGTTGCGAATTTTGAAATCCAACATCTTGAAAAAATCATGAAACATTCCAAAATCCAACCGATGATTAACCAGATTGAGACTCACCCGGAGTTTCCGCAAAATGAACTTCATGACTACCTCAAAAATCATCACATTTCACATGAGGCTTGGGGTCCGTTGGGGCAAGGGAATAAAGCGTTACTGGAACATCCGGAATTAAAAATCATTGCCCATGAACATCAGAAAACTGTGGCTCAAGTCATTTTACGTCGGCATCTACAACGAGACATTATTATTATTCCAAAATCATTGAATCCCAAAAGAATTAAAGAGAACAGCGAGATTTTTGATTTTGTGTTAACCCATGAAGAAATGTGGAAAATCAGCCAACTCAACACGTGTAGAAGGTATTCGGTTAAACCCACTGGTTACATGATTAATCCATTTTACAATAGATTGATGAAAATTTTCATGAAGTAAGTAATTTTAATGTCCTATGCAGATTTTAGCGTATTTCTTATTCAAGAAAATGGCCCTATTCTTGAATAACAGTTTTATTGATAGTGAAGTACCACTAATTCTTTACACAACAACGGGTGAAGTCGTTTTTAGGGACGAAAGTTGAATTGTTAAACTAACTCTTTTCCATTCGATCATTCGAATAAAAAGTTCCTTCTGAATCAACCTAACGTGGATGAAAATTGGTAAAGAAAAATTATAGCGATTCTTTCTCTTGTAAGTTGGACGAAGGCTATTAGATAATGAAATTTTCGACCCGACAGAATCTTCTGAAAGGAGGTTGATTATATTGATCAAGTGTGAAGAGGTGATTTCCGTTTAGACGGAAATCCCACCACATCGAATAGGACTGTGATTTCGCAGCCCTATTTTTAATTTTCTGAATTTTCTTTTTACCAAAAGTGACTTATACTGAAAATATGGTTTATTGTTTCTACAGTCGAGTAAACCTTTGTTTTTCAAATACACAATGAAAGGAGCTTCAAACAATGCCTGAAAGTCGGTAAACGTACACCTTGATTTGAATAAGGAGGACGTAAATTTTGCAATACAAGAACGGAAAAGAGGTGTTCCCTCCTAGTTTGCTGAAAGAGTTGCAGAACTACATCCAGGGCGAACTCATCTACATCCCGAAGAAATCGGACCAGCGGGCTGGATGGGGGAAGCTAAACGGATCACGCCAATTACTAACCCAACGGAACGAGGAGATCTTTCAATTTTACATGAAGGGCTGGACGTTTAAAGAATTAGAGGAAAAATACCACCTTTCCATTGAAAGCATACGGAAAATCATCTATAAACACGAAGTATGTACGACCAAACGAAATCAACGAGAATGACGCAGAGGCGGTACTGAGGCTGGAACAGGCCAACAAAGAATTTTTCAAACGTATACACTGTTAAAAGAGGAAGAGTTTTATGTTAGATAGTAATGAATAAATATGGTTGATGATTTCATCAAGGGAACAACATAATGACCTATACATTTAGGGAAAAAATAAAACAAATCTTCGTCCTGATCATTCCGATCCTAATTACCCAGCTCGGAATGTACTCAATGGTGTCTTTATCACGATTATGTCCGGGAGTTACGATACCTCTGCACTTGCTTGTGTTTCCATTCGGTCTTATATTTGGAGTCCGGTCTTCACAGGCTTGAGCGGAATTCTTCTCGCGGTTTCTCCTATTGCAGCCCAGCTTTTGGGGGAAAAGATGAATCGGGAGATATCATCAGTCGTAATGCATGGCATCTATCAGGCGTTTATAATAGGGGGCTGATTTGATCATCGCGGGGTATTTTCTACTTGATCCTATTTTGGACAATATGGATCTGCCAACGAGTATTTAAAGCACAGCACATGATTATTTGGTCGGACTTAGTTACGGGATCATCCCGTTGTTCATTTTTAACGTATTACGTTCGTTCATTTGTGCATTAGAAAAGACAAGGGTAGTCATGGTCATTCGATGATCAACTTGACGATCAAGTTTCTATTAAACTACATGTTGGTTTTCGGAAAAATGGTGGTTCCCTGAGCTCGGAGGAGCAGGTGGAGGTTATGCGACTGAAATCACCTATTGGTTCATTCTAGGACGGTGTTTATTGTCAAAACCGAAGAAGCATTTTCTTCGTACTTGGCACTTTCCCATCCAAACGATTTTCATGGGATCGCTGTATAGAAATCATTAAGATTGGCGTACCGATGGGGCTATCAATTTTCTTTGAGACGAGCATGTTTGCGGTCGTCACGAATCTAATCAGCCGGTTCGACATTACGAGTACGTATTCCCTATCTTTTTGATTTTCACTGCACTTATTGAAAATTCCCATTTAACAAGGACGGTACTTATGTTATTTATAGGTATCGCAATGTTTTCTACCATGACATTGGCTGTGCGTTATATAAGGTTTTTTTAGACATTCCATATTATTTAGATAATGAGTACGAAATAGTTGAGGGACTTGGGGTGTTGAATATAAGTCATCTCATCTCCAATAGAAATTTGACGGTGTGAATGATTAAGGAGCCCAATTCCTCAGCACTAAAATTGAGAATTGGGCTTTCTTCCATCCCTTGATGAGCATCAATTTTTGAGATTCTTTTCATTTCTGGCTCCCCCTCAACAATTTAAGTTACTTAAATTCAAGGATTTTCCCAAGAGGTCCAAAATATCCCCACTTATCTGCTGCTTTGGGGTCTATGCCAGCAATCCTATGACTAGACCTTTTTGGGGTAGTACGATACCATTTTTTAGGGAGTTAAAAAATGGTATGTAAGTGCGCCTTTCAAGTTTTGGGATAAAAAAATTCATTCAATTACGTACCTACATGTGCCTTTTAAATATAAAGATAATGAAAAATACTGCACAAGAAGTTAACACCAAGGCAAATACATTTATAAATCTTTTCGTCCTGTTTTTTAGAATCTTGAATAATAGCTCATAAATACCAATACCGATTGTACCTCCAAGTGTATTGGCCTGTATATCCGTAATATCACTTCTTCCGATTGCTAAAACAAATTGTATAATCTCAAATGCCAGAGTAAAACCAATAATTGTAAGAAGTTTTTTCATAAAAGACCACTTACTTTTCAACATGCAAATATAGATACCCAAAGGTACGAAAATCCTTATATTGTTATACACCTCAGAAAAGACAGACTCATTAAGTGGAATCATATTAATGACTTGCACTCTGTCTATTTGATCAAAAGAAAACTGTAACTTAAAAAGAACTAACCAAATAAGTGCAAATACATAGATTATGAATAATACGAATGTCAATTTGTTATTTCCCAATATTTCTCCTCCAATTTATTGTCACGCCGCCCTGAAACAATGCTGGTTCACTTATGAGCATCTCTAAAAGCTCACATTTGCTATGGTCGGCTCGTTGTTGTTGTTGATACTCTCTCCGTTTTCTTCGGAATGTCAAGATTGCATAAATTCGTCCGTCGGAATTTAGTCTCGCTTACCAGAATAAACTGTCACAATCACGCCATCCATATTGTTGCCTGAAATTTCATACTTTCCATTCGCAGGCACAGGGATCGTTGTATTTTGGGTGATAGGATAGTAAAAAATTTTATAGACATGGTGGTCTATTGTAGTCGTAGTGGACTTCTGTTCCTTCAAAAAATCCATATATTCTTCTAGAGCGAAATTCTTTTCTTTCATAATCGCACTGTGAGGCAAGCCGACATAACGGATATGCCATGGTTCATATTGAATTCCAGTAACAACAGTTTTATCCTTTGGATAGCGTAAAATAAAACCGTATTTCCAAGAATTTTCTTCTATCCACTCTCCTTCAGGTGCTTCTTCCATCTTCATTTGAGTAGACCCTACATCAATTGCTAATCCTATATTGTGTTCGCTATGACCAGCTGGCAAAGCATAGTCGGACCCCATCTCCTCGTACAGTCTGTTTTGCTCATCAAAGTCTCGATAGCCACTGCTAATTAAGAAATTACTAACCCCATCCTCTTCAGCAGCAGCTATCATTTCAGAAAATTTTCTAGCTATTTCTTCTGATAATTTAATTTCGTTATTAAGCAACCCATATCCCTCTGTCAATTCTTTGTGCGAAAATAAATTTATGACATCCGATTTTATACTCTTTTGTTGAACAGGATATTCACTGTTGATTAGGAGCAGATTTCCTTGATAAATCTGTTCTTTTGTAATCGTTTTCGTTTGGGTACTTTCAGAAGTCCCTCTTTTATCTAAATGATCTTTGTGATTTTGATCATATTTTTGAATTTCTGCGTTATCCTGAAAAAACGGTGCCTTATTAATGAAAGCAAAACCTAAGCACAATAAAAATAACAATAAAAAACCCTACTTCTTCATTTTCAGTCTCCTCCTTAAGTGAGTGGCTTAGTGATAATGCCGCGCTGGGTCAGCGCACAGGAGATTTCGGCATCGCTATCCGGCGAATACGCTACATTGCTTACAGCGGTGCCCATTCTCTTGTATCACTCTTTTTCTACCCATGTGAGCACCTCCTTGTTTTTAATCCACGTATAACTTGTCATATCCTTCTCTAGTGAAACGAAAAAAGCTCGTTCTTACGGTTTAAGTCTACCCTATAAGAACGAGCCATTTTTTAATATTAAATTGTTAATTTCCTAAGAAAAAGTAGAGATGACCTTGAGATTTTCCTAAGAGCGATGTTCATTTCTTAGGAACTCCTTTTATCAACCAAGTCTGGCAAGGACGGAAGCTCTAACGTGAACGTAGTGTAGTGATCATTGCTTTCCGCGTAAATCTGCCCGCTATACTGGACAATGATTTCTTTTGCAATCGCCAATCCAAGTCCCGCGCCGCCCGTATCGGAAGAACGGGCATGGTCCAACCTGTAAAACTTTTCAAGTATGGCAGCGAGCTTATCTTTGAGGATGCTTCCGGCGTTCTTGAAAACGATGGTCACCACATCCCCGGAGAGGCCCATTCACTCGTGATAACCTCTTCAGCCTAAACGTTCGATCCTTTCTTCACTTTTAAATTCTGTAATTTTAGGGATGTCGAATTTCTCTTCAATATAAATCTGATGCCACAGCATGAACATCAGCACTGTCCAAATTTTGCGGCTGTGGTCACTGTTCCCTTTACGATGGTCTTCAAGCAATTTGAATACATAATCTTTTCGAATATGGGCGCTTGTTTTACTCTCCTTAATCAATTGATATGCCCAATCGTATAATTCATCTTTTAACCAATGGCGGATAGGTACAGGAAAACCGAGCTTTTTCCGATAAAGCACAGAATCAGGTACGATTCCTTCCATCGCCTTTCGGAAAGCGTATTTTGTCATGCCGGCGCCGGTTTTGTCGTCAACGGACAATTGTGAAGCTGCTTGAAATACTTCTTTGTCCAAAAACGGGACTCTAAGTTCCAATGAATGAGCCATCGTCATCTTGTCTGCCTTGACAAGAATATCCCCGGGCAACCATGTATGCAGATCGATATATTGCATTTTCGTCACATCGTGGTAATTTCGAATTTGATTGTAAAGCGGATGTGTAACGTTCATATACGAAAATCGATTATTGTAACGCTCAAGCAACTGTGATTTTTCTTGCTCACTGAACATTTTCGCGTTGCCGATGTATCGCTCTTCAATTGGCGTACAGCCCCGGATCAGATAATTTTTACCTTTCAGGTCGTTTGGCAGTCTCACGGCCATTTCTTTTAGCCATTTCTTACTTAGAGGATTTAAATATGAAAACCATTTTAATGATAAGGGTTCCCTGTATATATTGTAACCACCGAACAATTCATCCGCTCCCTCCCCGGAAAGAACGACTTTTACGTGCTTGCTTGCCTCTTTTGCTACAAAATAAAGCGGCACAGCTGCAGGATCTGCGACAGGTTCATCCATATGCCAAATGATTTTGGGAAGTTCTTCAACAAATTCCTCCGAGCTGATCATCTTTCGGTGGTTCTCCACACCGAGCTTTTCTGCCGTTTCCGCTGCAAAATCGGCTTCATTATATCCATCCATTTCAAAACCGACAGAAAATGTCTTTAAGGTTGGATGAATTTCTTTTGCCATCGCAACGATACTTGTTGAGTCAATACCACTGGATAAGAAAGCGCCTACCGGGACATCGCTACGCATATGAACGCTCACGGAATCACGCAAAACTTCTCTTATATCTTTGAGTTTATCTTCAAACGGCCGATGAACAGGAAGAAACTGCGGCTTCCAATACGAATTGACTCTCATCGGTTCGCCAGCTTTTTTTTGTATATAATTTCCGGGTTCCAAACGTTTGATTTTTTCCGATAAAGTGAACGGCTCCGGAACAAACTGGTATGTCAAATAATGCTGAAGGGCTTTCCGATCGAAGAAGTTCTCTTTCTCCCCAAGGAGAAGACTCTTTTTCTCAGAAGCAAAAAAGATCCCTTTGCGGTCTTCGAAGTAAAAGAACGGTTTGATCCCAAACGGATCTCGTGCAGCAAATATTTCTTTATGTTTTTTATCCCATATAACGAAGGCAAACATGCCTCGTAAGCTTTTCACCGCTTCTTGTCCGTTCTGATGGTATAAAGCAAGAATGACCTCAGTGTCCGATGACGTATCGAAAGTCAGACCTTGTTTCTCCATTTCATTGCGCAACTCGATATGATTGTAAATTTCACCGTTAAAAATAATCCAATACCGTTCGTTTTCATAGGAAAGAGGTTGGCTGCCTCCTTTAAGGTCAATAATACTCAGACGAGTAAAACCAAATCTCACATGTGAATCGGTATAAAATCCAGTATCATCAGGACCTCGATGTTTGATTACAAAAGTCTGGCTGCAAAGTTTGGTCATCTCTTCTTCTATCTTTGTTTGCTGTTCATTGTACATATATCCGATAAAGCCGCACATCGACATTCTCTCCTTTCGACAAACCCAGCGTGACCCGAAAACCTCGCAGGAAGCAAGTTGTCAAATTCGGAATAGAGCTTTTAATGACGCAAACAAAGCAAAAATTTCCAAATCTTCCGGTCGAGCAGAGTTTGATAGGTATATTTGGACTTTGACTACAGCCTATTTTTACGCCATTTATGCCGCCGAACGTTTCCTCTGGGCTTAATATGTCAGCAGTACGGCCGCTAAACCAGGTACGAGGCTTACAACAAATGCCATCGCCCAAAATGTTATTGGTGTTCCAAAAATATTGTAGAGTTTTCAGCTGCCAAACACTCCCTCTACCATAGCGAGAGCAGTGAAGTTGAAGTCAATGAACGGCAATAACAAAGTTCTGACGTTGCCGAGATCATCACCAATAGTGCGTGTGATTACGCCAACCAGATAGCATTATATAGGTTGTCCGTGCAACTGTTAAAAGCTTATTTGACGGGGAAATCAAAATAGCTATTGTGGTATGGTTCGTTTCTTAAAACGTAGTGCCACCATTCGAAGCTATATGCTTCAAACCCACTGTTTTCCATGATGGAACGCAAGCGTCTGCGATTTTGCGCTTCCATGCTTGTAATCCCTTTTGCCCCATGGTGTGATCGCTCATCCATAAAATCAAACCCACTCCCCATTGATACAGGCTCACCGGTGTCTAATCGGTAAAGCGTAAGATCAATCGTACTTCCGCGGCTATGACTTGATTTTGAAGCCACGTATCCTTTTGAAACCATCTCGGTTCGCTCGATATTCGGATAGTATCTTTCTTTTGTGAGGTTGTCTTCCGGTTGTTCGGACCAACGCAGGAAGCAATCTACCGCACGTTTGGGCCGATACCCGTCCCATAACAGCAAACCGTACCCAAGATCCGCCGCTTGCTTCTGCGCCTCCAGCAGCGCAAGGGCTAAGGCATGTGTTCCCACTATGCGATTGACCTCATATCCGTCTACTGGTTTCCCTGTAAAATTGTCCCATGTGGCATATTTGGCGTCCCAGCGAACACCCTGCACTATTTCATCTAAAAAAACAAATCCCTTTTCCATGCTTATCACTCCTTTAAAGCTAATACGATCAGACGGTCAATCAGTTCGGGAAGCGTTATACCGGCAGCCGCCATCATACGGGGATAACGGCTGTATGACGTGAAACCGGGCAAAGTATTGACTTCGTTAAGCACAATGCGGCCGTTATCTTGTAAAAACATATCAACACGGGCAAGCCCTTTGCAGCCGAGCGCCTTATATATTTTTTTTGCCGTTTCCTGTATCCGCCCTCGCTCCTCTGCCGACAGGTCTGCGGGAAGGGTTATAACTGCGTTTTCAGATCCTTTTTCCGGATCGGCTTCCTGATGAATCCGAAAGATACCGTGCCGCAGCGTAATTTGGTCCACCTCACCAACAGTCAACTCGGAACTGTTTCCCAATACGGCACAACCGACCTCACAGCCCAAAACAGCCTGCTCAATTAAGATTTTGCTGTCATATAGACTTGCCGATTCAATTGCGGCGTCCAATTCGTCTGCGCCATTGACTTTTTTCACGCCATAGGATGAGCCTGAACGCGCCGGCTTAACAAAAACAGGATAGGTAAACGTATCTATCGCCGGTCTATCGTCTTTATGAATAACCCAAAATTCGGGAGTAGCTATGCCAGCGTTTTTGGCAATGATGTATGCTAGCGATTTGTCCATACAAATGGCGGAGCTTTGAATATCGCAGCCCACAAAGGGGATACCGGACAATTCAAACAGACCTTGAATTGATCCATCTTCACCCGACTTTCCGTGCAAAACCGAAAATGCTACATCAACGTGGTGGATTTCATATTCATGGTTCTTTAGAACAAGCAATCCGTGCATTTTTTTATCCGGCGAGAGCACGGCTGAACAGCAATTGCCGTTTTCCCATTCCGCGCACGGTTTTTCGCACATTTTCCAAACACCGGATTTCGTAATTCCAATGTATAACGACTCGTATTTTTCGTTGTCAATGTTAGCGGCGATCTCTCTTGCGGATTTTACCGACACGTCATGCTCCTCCGAGCAACCGCCAAACAGGATTGCAACTTTTACTCTATCCATGCGCCAGGCTCCTTTCAAAATCCAAACAGTTCTTGATTGTTTTTTCAACGGTATCACGCAACGCCTGTTCGGTATAGTAAGCCGTATGCGGCGTGATGATCACGTTCGGCATCCTTTGAAGTTTCAGTAAAAATTGATTATCAATTGGTTTTTGTGTGCAATCAAAGTAGAAAAGCCCTTCCTCCCCCTCCAATACATCCAATGCGGCGCCGCCCAGTTTTCCGTTTTCCAATGCTTTAACAAGCTCCTCGGTATCTACAAGCGCACCGCGCCCTGTATTGATCATAAACGCGCCTTGCTTCATTCTCTTCATTTGTTCGTGACCGATGATATGGCGCGTATCCGCATTTAGCGGCACATGAAGCGTAACGATATCGCTATTTTGCAACAACACATCAAACGGAACATAGTTTGCCTCTATACTTTGGCTGCGACTATAAGCCAGCACATGACATCCAAATCCCCGCAACCGCTCAATAACCGCTTTGCCTATATAGCCGGTTCCCACCACGCCGACTGTCATGTCGCGCAGCACCTTGCCACGGACCCTGTCCAGCCTGAAATCATGTTTTTCCACAGAGCGTACAATCGATTTCGCATTGCGTACTGCCATAAGCATCAGCATCATGGTATAATCGGCAACGCTATCCGGCGAATACGCCACATTGCCGACAGTGATGCCCATTCTCTTAGCAGCAGTTGTATCTATATGATTGCAGCCGATGCTTCGGGTAGAGATATATTTCACGCCGGCTCTCTTCAGCGCAAGAAGAATAGACGCGGAAACTTCGGATTTGTGTCCCACGCTGATACATTGATTGCAGGGGGCTGATTTGGCGTTGGTTTCCGACACGGCGGCGTTAATGATCGTGGGCATAATGCCAAAGCGCGGCGAAAGGGCATGGAATGCATCTGCCTCATCCTGCTCGCATCCATAAACGGTAATGCCGATGTTCTTCATAATTAAGACCATTCCTTTCTGCGAAAGGCACCAATAAGAAATAAAATGGGAATACCGATCGCGGTAAATCGTTTCAAACTTATTTTGCCTCCTTGATTTCCACGTTCTCCGGCAGGGAATAGCAGATTTTACATTTGTTCGTGTAAAGCAGCTTTTGCCCTGTTATTTCGCCGGTGTCCGAGTCAATTTCCGCTCTCTCAACCTTGACGGATTCATAAATCCCGCTGCTTTCGCGGGAATACTCAATGCCTCCGTTTGTAACTCTGTACAGTACTTGGGGCCGCTCGTCCACGAACACCGTTCCTATGATGTTTTTATCATCGAACGCCACTGAAATTTGATATGTGCAATCGGTATCGTTTCGCACCTTTAAGTCAATCCATCCCTCGGAGATTGTTGCGTCCACCCCTTTGATCTCTTCACTGTTTGGTTCGGGAAACTCCTTCACCTCGTGGCCTCTCCGTTCGGTGACCGTCAGCGGCGTGTGCAGGAACATCCAAAACAGCAGATTGCTCATTTGACACAAGCCGCCGCCCGGCGCAGTAGTGAGTTTGCCATTTGTCACTGTAAGACCATCTTTATAGGGAGTATGCTTGTCTGCATGGCTTACAAGCCGCCAAAAGGAAAAGGTTTCACCCGGTCTTATCAAGAGCCCGTTCAGTGTCTTTGCCGCCAGCTTCAGGTTAAACACCTTGTTTTTTTGATATTCCATATCAAAGCCGGTATTGCCGTTGTATAACGCGCAGCCCGTTTCAAAGAGCTTATAAGGAAGCTGCTTCCCGTCAATGGTATCCGCGTAGCGGCGGCCATCAAACCACATCCCGGCATAAAAACACAACTTCCGCTGCATTACCCTGAACGGCAACAGGAAAGGGAATATTTGTGTCACTCTTTTTCTACCCATGTGAGCACCTCCTTGTTTTTTTAATCCACGCATAACTTGTCACATCCTTCTCTGATGAAACGAAAAAAGCGCGTTCTTACGGTTTAAGATTACCGCATAAGAACGAGCCATTTTTTAATATTAAATTGTTAATTTCCTAAGAAAAAGTAGAGATGACCTTGAGATTTTCCTAAGAACAATGTTTCATTTCTTAGGAACTCTTTTTACCAACCAAGTCTGGCAAGGCCGGAAGCTCTACCTTGAATGTCGTGTAGTGATCATTGCTTTCCGCGTAAATCTGCCCGCCATGCTGAACAATGATTTCTTTTGCAATCGCCAATCCAAGCCCCGCGCCGCCCGTATCGGAAGAACGGGCATGGTCCAGTCTGTAAAACTTTTCAAATATGGCAACGAGCTTATCTTTGGGAATGCTTCCAGCGTTTTTGAAAACGATGGACACCACATCCCCGGATAGGCCCGCCGTAATGTCAATGACGCTGTTGTCCTCGCTGTATGCAGCGGCGTTTTTCAAAATGTTGTTAAAGACCCTCGCCAGCTTATCGGGGTCGCCGTATACGGTCAAATCCTCGGATGCATGGATAACCGCCTGTTTTCCATTCGCTGTAAGCTGAGGATAAAATTCATCGGTCATCTGCACCAGCATATAGTATAGGTCTATGTGCTTTTTCGTGAGCGTAATCGTTTGGAGGTTATACCGCGTTATCTCAAAAAACTCGTCGATTAGCTGTTCGAGGCGATACGCTTTGTCCAACGTGATATGCACATATTTTGCCTTTTGCTCTACCGGCATGTCTGGCGCCTCGTCAAGCAGGCTCAGATAACCGATAACGGATGTAAGGGGCGTTTTAATATCGTGCGCCAAGTACATCACAACGTTATTTTTTCTTTGTTCGGCCAGCTTTGCATCCTGCTCTCGCTTGTCCAGAGTCCGTTTTAATGTGTTGAGCTTCTGTTCCATGAACTCCATTTCCGCAGAAAGCTCAATTTGTTTATCTTCGTTCTGAATAAGTATATCAATGCCGGTATTAATCTCGTCAAAGTATTTTGCAAATTTTGAAAGCATGACGCGGCATAGAATAAGAATACTGATGGCAATCGCCACATAAATAAGGATTTCCATATTGTTCCGTATGGTGTACTGATATATTATCATCGCGTCCAGACGCTCTAAGTGAAAACTGTTTTCCAAAAAACGTACGATCCTCTCCCCAAGTGCTTGCGAACGGATAAATAAACGCAAAAACAACACAAATACAACTGCTGCCATAACAATCACAAGGATGTACAGGTAGAGTTTTCGCTTTAGTTTGGAATAATCGGTTTTCTTATTCTTATTTTTCAATTTTATAGCCAACCCCCCATACCGTTTTGATATACTTTGGGTTATCCATTGTATCGCCTAATTTCTCGCGTAAATGCCGGATATGGACGGTTATGGTGTTGTTGTTTTTCGTGAAATATTCATCACCCCATATTTCGTGAAACAATTTTTCAGAGCTTACTACATTTCCCTTGTTCTCACACAGTATTCGCAGGATTGAAAACTCGGTAGGTGTGAGGGATAACGGTTTTTCATTCAACAATACTTCGTGTGTGTTCACGTTAATAATAAGGCCGGAGTGGACGATAACGCCGTTATCCTCTTTCGCCGCGCCACCGGTGTATTTTTTATATCGGCGCAGTTGCGCCTTGACCCTCGCCACTAATTCAAGCGGACGGAACGGTTTGGTTATATAATCGTCCGCGCCGAGCGTCAACCCTGTAATTTTATCTGTTTCCGCGTCTTTCGCGGTCAGCATAATAATGGGATAAGTGTGCGTGTCCCGTATTTTTTGGCAGATCGAAAGGCCGTTTATATCGGGAAGCATAATGTCCAGTATGGCAAGGTCAAGCTCGGTTGCTTCGATACAGTTTAATGCTTCCTGTGCGGTGTAAAACTTATAAACCGTATAATTTTCGTTTTTCAAATACAATTCTACTAAATCTGCGATTTCCTGCTCGTCGTCAACAATTAGGATCTTTTCATCCACTAACGCCATCTCCTTCCTGCAATTTTCCATCTTACAGTATATAAAAAATAACAAGACGATTTATTTGTTTCTTCTTGATAAATGATTAAGATTTTCATAAGGTTTCTTTCTTCGTCACTCTTTTGGCTTTTCAGCATCAGCAGGTATCAACCAAAAATCAGCTTTTTTTATCGCACCGACAATGCGTCCGGCGGTGCAATGATAATTTACCATCCGGGCAGTAATAGCCCATTTTTGTCCGGCTTCTTTTGCTGTTAAATATTCCATAACATCACCGCTATTCAATAAGCTATCTCTATTATACTTCCTCGTAAAGAGTATGGCCTTCTGGTGCATCCTCACCATCCTTATAAACTTCATCTATCGCTTTATCAATTAACTCTCTAAGGCATTTATAAGTGCATATTTGAGTGTGTCACATAATTCAGCGTCAGCTTCATTTATCGTTTGTGAATAATCTGTTGTATTATGACTTGATAAAATTATTGTCAACACAAGTGTCACAGCTACTTTTTTCATAGTTTATAGTTTTTGAAACTAAATTAGTTTTATTCCAGATTCCTGGGTAATTCTGATCAGCTTGTACAGCGAATGCGCCCTTTTCTGGAACAATTTTGCCCCTAAAATCCAGTTTCGTCTCCGTACCCTTTACCGGTTAGATATTTCAGATCCATATAAATTTGCTCCTAAATTGGTAATTATGCGAAGTATATATAAATCTGGAAAATTCAAAGCCTCTATCACCCGTACTGCAAAGAGAGGATTTCTATGCTAAGGCAATCATTATATAGGTTTTCATTGGTGAAAAAAGCAACTGTACTGTTCTCTAAAAAAGTTTTGGCTATGTTAAATAATATTGTTTTTTTTACCAAAATTAAGGGAACTTCCATTTTTAGAAGTTCCCTTTTGTTTATTCCATTAAAGCCCCCTATAATTGAAATACTGCTAATTAGTTGGAACAGATAATAATTCGGAATCTCCTTTAAAATTGCCTTTACAATCAACCAGTATATATTCCTTTATTCCGCCTTTATTTTCTACATTTATTTGCTTACAACTGTTCATTTACAATAAAGTTGTTTAAATTTAATACTACATACACACATAACACCCTTCGGAAAATGAACGGTGTAAAAAAATAGTTGTATAATTTTCTTCAACCTATATTCTTTTTTCTCAAAACAATTAACAATAAAGTCGTTTAAAAACAAAGGTTCTTACACTATTGCGCCCTATTCTGGAATAACAGCTTTTCGTAAGTTAATTACGTTATTAGGATTTGTTGCCCATTTACTCATTAATTCCATTTGTTTCTTTTTTAAATCGTCATACGGTTCCTCGATAGCTTCAACCTCATAAAATCTTTTATCAAATACTTTGGTATCTTTTATTTTTTGATAACCACCAAAACCCAAGTCATCGTTTAGTAACCAGGCTACTTTTTTAATATTGGCGAACAGTATCCCACCAGTGCACATTGGACAAGGTTCCAAAGAAGTGTATATTGTAAACTTTTCACGACTGATTTTAGCATTTAATATTGATTGTTCAGCATCTACTTGTTAAATATTTAAAATAACATGCCAAATACCTTCCATAACTAATGATTGGAAGGTTTTGTCATATTTAGATGAAAAACTTAATTAGGCTATATCTTGAAAGAAGCAGAACAAGCATTGAAAGAGAATACATATCCAGTTGGGGCTGTTATTGTAGATGAAAATCAAAACTTGATTGCCAAAGGGCGTAATAGAGAGTACACCCTCAACAAGATGCAACAGCCCACGCTGAAATTGACGCTATACGAAAGGGTTTTTTGTCATGCCTAAAAATCTAAATAAAATAAATCGATTTGGTTCCTTGACTTTTTATAGCTGGTTTTTTTTTGATGATTCAGTATATAGATAATACTTAACTAATTCTGTTCAGGTATCTTCATATTCCCAGTGTAGATTCGCAACTTCCTATCGGTTGAAGTTGTTCCTCTGCTGACACGTCTGAATGATTCGTATCATATTTCTCGTTTTTTTGGCTATATAATCACAATCCTACCAAAAACCAAGCAATCCAATAACTATTAGTAAAATCCACCTAATATTGATTGCTAATACAACGCTGAAAGCTCTTTTGAACCCTTGGCCTAGCCTAGGGTTTTCTTTTCCACAAAAAAAAGCCCCAAAAGATTTACTTTTGGGACAGCCTCTTCCTACATTCTAACTAGTTTTGCAATTCATCAAAATTGAAGGAATCAATTGCAAAGCTTCCATGAAACACGAGATAGACATCGCTTTTACCAGATATTCTGGAAATTTCTTCATTAATCTTAGTCCATTCCTGCAGATCACCTGTTACTGGAACATCGACTTCTCCTACTATCTTTCCGGTTGGGCTAGAAGTTCTAATTTCAATGGTTCCACCTTCTTGTTCACTTGCGACACGGACAGTAAATGAACGCACTCCTTTATTAAATCTTACGTCTTTAAATGCAATCCAGCTACCAGTAGTAATTTCACCAACTGCATAGTCTGCATCCATTGCCTCTTCGACTATTTTCACATTATGATAGTCATCGTAATTTTCCGCTTTTGTAACCTTTGTTAAATCTCTAAATGGTACTCTTTCACCATGGACGTGAACATTTTTCTTCAGTTGAATATCGGATGAAGATCTACCAATCATAATCGAATAGTTGCCAGATTCAACGGTGTACTTTTCTCTTGTAACATCCCAAAATGCTAGATCACTAGCATCTAATTCAAAGGATACTCGTTTCGTTTCCCCTGGTTCGATATAAACGCGGTCAAAGTTTTTTAATTCTTTAATTGGTCGCTTCACTCTAGATTTCTTGATACTGGTATACAACTGGACAACCTCATCAGAAGCGACATCTCCGGTATTGGTCACATCCACACTAACCTTAACCATTTCATCATCCTTAATAGAATGAGAGCTTACTCGAAGATTGCTATACTCAAAGTCTGTGTAAGTTAATCCATGTCCAAAGGAATACAGTGGGTCTCCTTCAAAATATAGGTATGTTTTCTCATCCTTAATAATATCGTACTCCATCATCTCACCTAATTGATCAACACTAGCATACCAAGTTTGATTTAATCTTCCGGCAGGTGCATAAGCACCAAATAACGCATCAGCAATCGCATTTCCTTCCTCTTGGCCACCATGTGAGGAATATAGGATCGCTTTTACATTTGGATTATCTTGTATTTCTGGAATCGCCATTGGATTACCAGAAACTAGAACAACAATCGTATTTTCATTTACGGATGCCACTTCTTCAATTAACTCTACTTGAGAAGGTGGTAAGGAAATGTCTTGGCGGTCGATTGTTTCTCTTGCATTGATTTGCGGTTGATCACCAACAACCACAATTGCCGCTTCAGAATTTTTCGCTGCTTCTTTTGCTTTTTCTACACCATCTGATACGATAACTTGCTCGAATTTTTCTGCTTCCCCGACTGTTCTTTCAGAAGCAATTAATTGTGCATCATCATTAACTGTGACATATTTTCCATTGTCTAAGGAAGTTCCCCAATTATCGACTTGGTAATTATAAAGCGCATAGGTACCATCTTCTTGTGCTTCGTAATTATAGTTTTCATACGTAAACCAATCCTGTGTACCAGGTTCGTTCTCTTGTAGTCCAGGTGCTTTTCCATCATTAATTACTTCCTGGCGATACTTATTCGATAAGTATTTGTCATTTGCTTTTGCGCGAAGTAAAAATTGATCCCAGCCATAATCATACAGATAATAGGTTTCGTTTGTGCCTATTTCATCTGCATTAGCCTTTAATACCTCGTCCCCACTTGCTAAAGCGCTTACAAATTGGTTGTTTTTCACAGATTTTAGTGCGATTTCATCTAGACCTCTCGTAAAATTGATTTGGTCCTCTGAAATTTTATCTTTAATTCCATCTAACGTAGAAACAGAGTAAGGCAATGTACCACTATAAAAGTCTGTTAATACTTGGTCAGCTAACGGACCAATGACTGCAATATTCGCTTCATCATCTTTGTCTAATGGTAATGCATCTTCATTTTTCAATAACACTAATTGCTTGCGTGCAGCCTCTAGTGCTAGGTCTTGATGCTCCTCACTATTGATTACGGACTCATCAATATCAGCATATGGATCCATACCTTCTGGATCAAATTCCCCTAATCGAAAACGAACACGAAGATTATTTTTAGTAGCCTTATCAATATCAGCTTCCGTTAATAACCCTTGGTCTAAAGCATCATGGATCCAACCTGTCACAATATCAGAGTTTGCATCTTGGTCGGTAATACTATCTACACCTGCTTTAATCGATAGTGCCACTGCTTCTGCCATTGTATCCACATATTTATGGGAGTTTACTAACCCAGAAACATCCCATGCATCACTTACAACGTGAAAATCTTCGGATGCCCATTCTCCCTTAACAAGCTCATTAATTAAGGGACTTAGGTTCGCAGGTTTACCATTAATGGCATTATAAGCTGGCATCATTCCATAAGCTGCTTGTGATGAAATAGCTGGTTCAAATGATTTTAATTGATACTCATATAGATTTCTTGGGTCTAAACTAGATGAGCTTGCTCCTCTGTTTTCCTCATTATTGTAGCCAAGGAAGTGCTTTAGCGTCGGAATCGTTTTTAAATAATACCCATCATCACCATTTAAACCATCTGCATAAGCAGTAGATATTTCCCCAGCAAGTACTGGGTCTTCTCCATAGGATTCTTCATTTCTCCCATGTCTTGGATCCCTTTGTAAATCTACTACCGGTGCCCATACTGATAGTCCAACATCTTCTGGATATTTTTTATGAAATGCTCGAACTTCATCTCCTACAGCAGAACCTACATCTTCTATCAAACCTTTATCCCATGTGTTCGCTAAACCTGTAGCTTCCGGAAAAACAGTTGCTTCTCCCAACCAGGCAACACCGTGTAATCCTTCTGTCCCAGTGCGAAAAGAATCGATGCCTAATCTAGGAATAGCTGGTTGATACTGATGCAATAAAGATACTTTTTCATCTAGTGTTAAACGAGATAGTAGATCATCCACTCTCTCATCTATCGAGAGGTTTGGATTTCGAAATGGATACTCGAATTCTTCTGCACTTGTTTCAGCTGGAAACATCATCCCTTGTCCGGAAAGCGTAAGTATCATCACTAAGATTACTGCCTTTTTAATGAATTTAGAAATCATTTTCGTAATACACTCCTTATCCTTTGTAATGAGTAATTCGAGAAAAATCTTCTAAAATCAATCGAAAAATATATATATAAAATCACCTCCTGCCATTCCTCTAAATAGCCTTCCTTTTACTTGAAAATGGGATTTCTCCTATGAACCTATAATCGAAAATCTACTAATTTTTTATTTATATTTTTCGTTGCGATATATATATCCTGATAGATGGAGAATAGGGACTGGTATTTCTTCACGTTCTCCGGAATAGGTGTAAAGACTTTTTTTACTTGCAGGAAATGGTCTGCACAATTCTTAAGTGATTCGAACCAACCACAGCCATACGCTGCAATCATAGCAGCTCCCATTCCTGGTCCTTGTTCACTTGATAATTTGATCACCTCAGCATTGAATACTTCGGCTTGTATTTGCAGCCATACATCATCTTTCGCTCCTCCGCCGATGGAAACAATCGAATGAATTTCTCGCCCTTTTTGTCGGAAAATATGAACCGATTCGTTTAAGGAAAAAGTGATGCCCTCCATTACCGCACGTACAAAGTGCTTACGCGTATGTGAGCTGTCAATTCCTATAAAGCTTGCACGAATCTCTGCATCTGCATATGGTGTCCTTTCTCCAGTGATAAACGGAGTAAATAGTAGACCATTGGAGCCTATTGGTACAGAGCCCGCATCCTCCAACAAATCTTCAAATGTCACATCTTTGGCAAACGTATCCTTGAACCAGGACAAGCTATGCCCCGCCGCAAGGGTAACTCCCATAGAATAATAGGAATTTGGCGCTCCGTGGTTAAAATAATGAACTTTGCCTTCGAAGTCTAAATCATCCCTTGACTCATAGGATAAGATCACTCCGGAAGTCCCAATACTACACAGTGTTTTTCCTTCTTCTAATATGCCAGCGCCAATGGCACCACACGCATTATCCGCTCCACCAGCAAATACTCTTGTTTTCGGAGATAAGCCAGTTATTTTTGCCATATCGGCAGAAATAACCCCAACCTCATTACAGGATTCTACTAATGGTGGACAAATATCTAATGGAATATCTAACTCCTTACAAATGTATGTACTCCAAGTTTTTTCGGAAACATGTAGTAATAAAGTTCCCGCTGCATCCGAATATTCCATTTGTAATTTCCCGGTTAATCGATACCGCACATAATCCTTTGGAAGTACAAATGTCGCTACCTGTTGAAAAATTTCTGGTTCATGTTTTTTGACCCATAGGATCTTTGGTAAAGTAAATCCTTCTAAGGCAGGATTTTTCGTAATTTCTAACAGCCTTTCTTTCCCTATCGTCTCTGTGATTTCTTGACATTCGGCTGTTGTTCTCGTGTCATTCCAAAGTATCGCGTTTCGTAATACATCATGATTTTTATCAAGTAAGACCAGACCATGCATTTGTCCAGAAAAACTTATCCCTTCGATATCCTCACGATTACCATCAAAATCCATTAGTAGTTCAGACAATCCAGCAACCGTTTGATCTAGCCAAGCCTGCGGGTTTTGTTCACTATATCCAGATTTCTCTTGGATTAATGGATAGTCTTTCGAAACCTGTTGCACAACAGCACCATGTTGATTCACAAGAATGATCTTGACAGCACTTGTGCCAAGATCTACCCCAATCACATATTTCATTCGGCCCCTCCTCTATCACTTACTTTCCTACAAACGTAGTTAGGAAATATTGATTAATCGTTGCTTTAATCTGCTCTAAACGGCCAGATTGATGCGTAATCTCCGTTAATCCAAGTGCATATTCCTCGAGCTTATGGAAATCTGTTTTACCACTTACAATGTCCAATCCAATACCTGATTGATAGCTGTTATACCGTTCTTCGACCACATTTTGTATAACACGATCTTCGATTAGGCGGTTGGCAACCTTCAGTCCAACTGCAAAACTATCCATTCCAACAATATGAGCATGAAATAAATCCTCTGGTGTAAAGGAACCTCGACGTACCTTAGCATCAAAGTTTAAACCACCTTTACCTAAGCCACCATTTTGGATAATTTCAAACATAGCTAACGTAGTGCCATACAAGTCCGATGGAAATTCATCGGTATCCCATCCTAATAATGGGTGACCTTGGTTTGCATCAACAGAACCTAACATGCCAATCACACGTGCATATCGTAGTTCATGTTCAAATGTATGACCAGCAAGGGTAGCATGGTTTGCTTCAATATTAAATTTGAAGTGATCCTGCAGATCGTAATGCTGTAAAAAGGCATAGCCACTTGCAACATCAAAGTCATATTGATGGGTAGTCGGTTCCTTTGGCTTCGGTTCAATTAAAAATTGCCCATCAAAGCCTATTTCCCTCGCATAATCGACTGCCATATGGAAAAATCGTCCTAAATTATCTAGCTCAAGCTTCATGTCGGTGTTCAGCAAGGTTTCATATCCCTCACGTCCACCCCAGAACACATAATTTTCCGCTCCTAGTTCTTTTCCGACTTCCAAGCCCTTCTTCACTTTCGCAGCAGCATAGGCAAACACATCTGCATTACTGGATGAGCCTGCACCGTGAACAAACCGAGGATGGGTAAAATTATTCACCGTGTTCCATAATAGCTTTGTTTTACTATCTTTCATATACTCTTTTATCATCGCAACGATTGTATCCAAATTTTGATTGGATTCTCGTAAACTACTTCCTTCTGGGACAATGTCAACATCATGGAAACAGAAATAGGGAACCCCAAGCTTTTCAAAGAATATAAACGCCGCTTCCACTCGTGCTTTCGCTAAGTCCATTCCACTATATTGATCCCACGGGCGAATAGCCGTACCAACACCGAATGGATCTGATAAATCCTCTGTAAAGGTATGCCAATATGCTACTGCAAAACGCAAGTATTCCTTCATCGTTTTCCCGTTTATTACTTCCTCGGGATTGTAAAATTTAAATGCATATGGATTGGTCGATGTTGGACCTTCGTATTTAATTTGGTTTATGTTGTTAAATGCTGTCATGGTTCTTCCTCCTAATCTAACAATTTAAAGGGTGATCGATAAATGACCTTCCTTACCATCTTGTTCAATTCGCACACCATTTTCTTCCTTTTTCCAGCTTCCACTGGAAACGGAGGTGATCTGTTCAAAACCAACTAATAAAATCGAATACGGTTTTGACATATCGGTTTTGAAGTGAATCACATTACCGTCCTTCACTGCTTCAATGTTGGCGATTGTTTCACCATTAGTGTCTACTAATGTCGTACTTGACGTTTTTCCTTCTTGCAATTGGTAGACCTGAAACGTAATATCCTCTTCATAATCATAGTCTGGTTTATCATGGGTTGATCCTATTGTTAGAATAGAGTTTTCTCTCACATAAAGAGGGAGACTCATATAGTCATAGGCTGCTTTTTTCCATAAACCCCCTTCGACTACCTCCCCAGTGAGTAGATGTGTCCATGTTCCTTTTGGCAAATAATACGATACTAGCCCATCTTCTCGAAAAACTGGGGCAACCATTATGGAATCTCCGAGCATATACTGTCGATCAAGTACATCACAAGTTGGGTCATCAGGAAATTCTAGTAGCATTGCTCGCATTACCGGAATTCCGGTTTGATGGTTTTCTACTGCTGTACTGTATAAATAAGGCATGAGTCGGTTTTTAAGCTTTGTAAAATGTCTCGTTACTTCTACAGCTTCTTCATCAAATAACCATGGTACTCGGTAGGAAGAGCTTCCATGAAGTCTACTATGACTTGTTAGAAGTCCAAATGCCGTCCATCGCTTAAATACATCTGGTGTAGCAGTATTTTCAAAACCACCAATATCATGACTCCAGTAACCAAAGCCAGACAATGTAAGTGATAAACCACCGCGTAAACTTTCAGCCATGGATTCATAGGTTGCATCACAATCTCCACCCCAGTGAACTGGAAACTTCTGTCCACCTGCGGCTGAAGATCTTGCAAAAACAACCGCTTCTTGCTCACCTTTTTCTCGTTTCAACAAATCAAATACAACCTGGTTATATTGATACGCATAGTAATTATGCATTCGTTGCGGGTCTGATCCATTATGGTATGTAACATTTGTCGGAATTCTTTCCCCAAAATCTGTTTTAAAGCAGTCCACACCCATATCAAGTAAATTCTTTAATTTTTGTTCATACCATTTACTCGCATCCGGATTGGTAAAATCAACGATCCCCATACCTGCTTGCCATAAATCCCATTGCCATAAATCTCCATTTTCCTTTTTCAATAAGTAGCCTTTCTGAGCCGCTTCATCAAACACTGGTGACTTCTGTGCAATATATGGATTGATCCAAAGGCATATTTTTAACCCTTTATCCTTCAGTCGTTTGATCATAGCTTCGGGTTCTGGAAATACATCGGTATCCCAAACAAAATTACACCATTCAAATTCCTTCATCCAAAAACAATCAAAATGAAACACTCGTAATGGTATATCACGTTCGGCCATACCATCAATAAAATGATTCACCGTTTCTTCTGTATAATCGGTTGTAAATGATGTCGTTAACCACAATCCAAACGACCATGCAGGAGGCAATGCTGGCTTTCCAGTTAAATTGGTATAATGACGTAATACATCCTTTAGTGTTGGACCATTAATAATGTAATAATCTAGCATTTCGCCACGGACACTAAATTGCGTTTTGGAAACAGCCTCTGATCCGATTTCAAAATTGACTTCTTCTGGGTGATTAACAAAGACACCATACCCATGATTACTTAAGTAAAACGGAATATTTTTATAGGATTGCTCCGAGCTTGTTCCACCATCTTTATTCCACGTATCTACCACTTGACCATTTTTTACGAAAGGGGTAAAACGTTCTCCCAACCCATAAATATGTTCTCCAACACCTAAATTAAGCTGAGCTCGCATATACGATTCATTGTTCTTATCGGTTATCCAAGCAAACCCTTTTGGATCAACATGTGTCAGCTTCCCTTCTTGATTAAAGAATTCTAAACCGAATCCTTCCTGTTGTATATTCACATGTAAATCCCCACTAGTAAGCTGGTATACCTGCTCATTTTTTTCAATTTTTAACGCTTCACCACTATGTAACACATCAAAATTCGGCTTTTTCGGAACGGTTCCTTTATGGTGATATGCTTGCACACGAATGACATTTTCACTAGGTGCCGATAAATGAATGGTTAACTGAGGGATATTTAAGGTATCTTCTCTGTTTCGAACTGCTTTGCATGGTGCATATAGGGTTAACCCTTCATTTGTTTCCTGGATATCACGAATTTCGCGGGCAAAATTGATATCAAATCCTTCTTTCACAAGCCAAAATCCATCGGTAAATTTCACTCTGATCACACCCTTTTCACATGATGAATGACGACCTCATCCTCATTACTTAATCGAACCACTTACCAAACCTTTTACTAATTGCTTCTGTAGTAATACAAAAATGACAATAACCGGTAAAATAGAAACCGTTGCAAATGCCATTAAATCATTCCACTCAATACCGTAACGTCCTACCGCATTATATATCCCTGCGGTCAGTGGCCATAGCTCTTGATTTCGGTTAAATGTGATGCTATATATTAAATCTCCCCACGAGAAGAAAAAGGAGATGGCTCCACAAACTATAATGCTAGGATACGAGATTGGTATAATAACGCGTATAAACGCTTCTAAACGACCACAGCCATCAATTCTTGCCGCCTCTTCCAGTTCCTTTGGAATTCCAATAAAGAACGTTCGAAGAATTAATACGGAAAATGGAACACCTAATGTGGCACAGGATAGCACAGGACCCCAATAACTATTCAACAAGGAAAAGTTATTAAACATAATAAATAACGGTGTTAAAATGACTGTTGCAGGTAGCATTTGCGTGACAAGGAATAGCAAAATCATCGAGCCTTTCCCTTTTATGTTGAATCTTGCTAGCCCGTAGGCAGAAGGCACAGCTAGAAATAACACCAAGATGGTTGTTAATCCAGAGATAGTGATGCTATTTAAGAAGTATTGTCCGATACCATTTTGAAAGATTTCCACGAAGCTAGACCATTGAAAATCCTGTGGCCAAAGTGTAGGAGGCGTTTGAAATATTTCCTTTTGACTCTTAAACGCTGTAATGATCATCCAAAACACAGGAAATATGAAAATCAGGACAATGACGATTCCGATTACATTTAGTAATCTTTCTTTTCTCCTACTCATTTATTAGGCCTCCTCATCTTTTCGTATGATAAATAAGTAGATTAAACTAACAACGAATAATATTAAGAATAGAACGTTAGCAGCAGCCGCACCTAAGCTAAATTCAAACTCATTAAAGGAGAAACGGTATGCAAGGGTCGATAGTACTTCCGTAGAATTAATTGGTCCTCCACCTGTCATTACAAAAACTAGGTCGAATACTTTAAATGTATAAATGAACCCAAGCATCATCACGACCAAGATTACCGGACGCAATAAAGGTAATGTAATGTAAATAAGCTTTTGAAACCAATTTGCTCCATCTAAGCTAGCACTCTCATAGACATCCTCCGGCAAACTGCTTAAGCCAGTTGATAATAATAGCATGTTAAAGGGGATTCCTACCCATATGTTCGCAATGATAATACCCCATAAAGCTATCTTTGGATCTGACAGCCAGGGAATTGGATCATCAATGAACCCAATCGACAGTAACATCTGATTGAAGATACCTACACCAGAGCTCATCATGAATTTAAAAAGTAACGCTGTGATGGTTAACGGAATTAACCAGCTGATCATAATAAATCCTCTCAAAAAGTCAGCCAACCGAAATTTCATGCTAAAGAACAGTGCCAGTATAAATCCAATAACGATTTGAAAAACAACACTACCAACGGTGTAAATTATCGTATTCTTAACAGATATTCCGAACGCCTCTTCATTCGCCAGTTCTTTATAGTTTTCAAATCCAACAAATTGATTTGAATCGTTTGCTAGATTACTAAGATTAACATCCTGGAAGCTAAGCACAATATTATAGATAAGCGGATAACCGATTAACAGCAGCATAAAAAGAATCGCTGGTATGACGAAGAGGTAGCCTTCCCATTTACTGGTGAGCTTTTTCATATTTCTAATTCTCCTTGTCCGTACAATGATAGTTTAATGGTAAAGCCCCTTCGAAAAGGGGCTTTACACAGATTAGTTAAGGATTTCGTCCACTTTTTCGGCTGCACCTTGAAGTGCTTCCTTTGGAGATTTTGTTCCAGTTAATGCTTCTTGTAATGCGATTTGAATCGCGTCAGAGATTTCAGGCCATTCTGGTGATGGACCACGAGGATCTGCAACATCCATAATTGGAACAAATCCTCTTAGATGTTCATCATTAGTCCAAAAATCGGAGTTTTCAAGTGCATCTTTTCTTGCAGGAAAGACACCAGTTTCAGCTGAAAACTTCTCTGTACGCTCGGTTTCCAAAAACCAAGTTAAAAAGTCAAAGGCACCGCTTACATTACTATCTTTAATGATTGCTAGATTTTCCCCACCTAATACAGATGCATACTCCTCATCCTTAGGAATCTGGGTAATCGCAAAGTTCAAATCTGGATTTTCTGATTTTAATCGTTCAATATTCCAAGGGCCATTTACCATCATCGCTAACTTCCCTTGAGCAAACTGTCTTGCTAGGTCATCCTGTGTTGCATTGACCACATCAGCACCCATGGAGCCTTCTTCAACTAGCTGCGTTAAAAGGGATAATGAACCTATTGCACCTTCTGAATCAAGATCGGTATATTCCGCTCCAGAAGAACGTAAGAAAGGATAGTATTGGAACGCGCCTTCTTCTGATTTCACAGCGGAAATGGCGAATCCTTTCGTGTCGCCAGACGTTAGCGTTTCCGCAGTTTCTAATAACTCATCCCAAGTAGTTGGAGGCTCTACCCCAGCTTCTTCCAACATATCAACATTGTAAAATAATCCTAATGCATTACTTCCCACAGGTAGACCATAGTACCCATCATTATATGTAACAGATTTTAACGGTCCTTCGTAGAATTGATCTGCTTCTCCCCATTCTTCTACTAATGATGTAATATCTTCTAAAACACCTTGTGCAGCAAATGAAGCATTATCAACAACGTCCATCTGTACCATATCTGGTAACGTTCCACCAGCTAGACCAACTGATAATTGCTTCTTTACATCTGGGAATGGTACGTATTCGGCTTTTACTTCATAGACATCTTGGGCGCCATTGTACTCATCAATAGCCGTTAAAAATAGCTCTTCCTGTTTACCAGTATAGTAGTACCAAACAGTTACATCTTTTTGCACTTCTTCCTCATCATTATTGCTAGCATTATTATCGGAATCGCTATCCGTTACGGATTCACCACTACATGCTGCTAGCACTAGAAGTGCCATTAGTACAACTATTCCAAAAAACTTCTTCGACATAAAACCTTACCCCCTCTTTGTGATTAATTATACATTGAAATTCTGAGTATTTTTTGTAAATTAGTTTAACCATTAAACTAAGTATATGTAATGATGTAATCGTTGTCAATGCACAATATTCAGATAATTTATTGATTTTGGTATATTTATTCCTCTCTTATCTTATGTTATACTAATATTTATACAAACAATGTTTAATGGATAAACTAAACAGGTGAGGAAAAATTGAAAATGAAGACAATAAAAACTGGGGACCAGAACTTAATCAAAAAAATCAATAAATCTATCGTTATGAAATCAATTGAACAAAAAGGTCCTATATCCCGTGCACAGATTTCCAAAGACACGGGTCTAAATAAAGCCACCGTATCGACGATGGTAAGTGAATTATTGGAAGAATCACTGGTAAACGAAATTGGTGCTGGTAAGTCAAATGGTGGACGAAAGCCAGTACTACTTTACTTTAATCATAAGGCTGTTTTTTCGATTGGCATCGATTTAGGTGTTAACTACATACTAGCTATTCTAACGGATCTAAGAGGCGATATCGTTTTTGAAAAATTGGAGAAATTAGAGGATAAAGAGCCTTCCATCGTAATTGAAAAGGTTATCGCTTTGATCCACGATGTACTTAGCCACACACCAGAAAGCCCTTATGGTGTAATTGGGATAGGGATTGGAGTTCCTGGCATTGTAGATACTGATGGTAAAATTCTTTTTGCCCCGAATCTACAATGGAAACAAATCGATTTAAAGCAAGCCATCGAAGAAGCTGTCCATATTCCAGTTTCAATTGAAAATGAGGCGAATACAGGTTGTCTTGGCGAACAGCTTTATGGGGCAGGCAAAAATATATCCAATTTACTATACGTTAGTATTGGTATTGGTATCGGTACTGGCATCATTATTAATGGAAATCTTTATACAGGTGCAACTGGCATTTCTGGGGAAATGGGGCATCATACAATCGAAACAAACGGAAAGAAATGTCGATGTGGGAACCGTGGATGCTGGGAATTATATGCGTCTGAAAGTGCTTTGCTAGAAGAAGCGATGAAGCTTGATGTATTTAAGCAGGATGTAACATCAAATTTAGATTCTATTACCCGAGAGGCGAAAAATGGGAATAGTGAGGTCATTCAGCTACTGAACTCCATTGGTGAATATGTTGGGATCGGACTAACTAATATTATTAATACGTTTAATCCTGAAATGATTATTATCGGGAATCGATTAGCTCAATTTAAAACATGGATTACCAATCCAATTCACCGCACGTTGGAAGAAAGACTATCACCTTATTCCAATAAAACTACCATTGAATTTGCTAGTTTGGATACTTATTCCAGTGCACTCGGTTCATCTTCGATAGCTAAATCAAACTTTTTTGCTCAGCATAAAATTACTGTTAAATAGTTCCCCCTTCAGGTAGACATCAAAAAAAGAGAGCATTTGATATGATGTTCTTAAGGTCTACTTGGAGGGGATTTTTCTATGGCTAAAAAGGGGCAGCGTTTTAAAACCTATACGGAAGAATTAAAGCGGGAGGTTGTACGTTTGAAGTTGGAGGAAGGCTGGTCCTATCGACAGCTCCGTGAACGATTTGGAATTAAGAGTGACGCACAAATTGAAACAAGGGAATCATTTGATGATCAACGGGGGAAGTGGAATAAAAAACACTTTGATAGTCCGGAAGAAGAAAATGCTTACTTGAAAGCGCAGGTAGAATACCTAAAAAAGCGCAATCCAAATCTACATAGGAAGGAATGGTCCTAAAAGCTCAACGATTTGAAATCATTGATGGGATGCGAAAGAAACATCCTTTAGCCTGGCTCTAGAAAATAGGGGAAGTCTCAAAAGCTGGGTATTATAAGTAAGAACAGTTCTAAGCGTGCAATCCGTTTAGAAGAAGATCTTTTACTCAAGGATCATATCATAGCGATCCATAAACTCCATCCCTACTTTGGATATAAACGTATGCTAGAGCACTATCAAGAGAAGCGATCAATTAGACCACGATGATAAGAATACGGCTCAGGACCCATACACTTATAATAGTAACAAAGATACGTTTTGGTCTAAGAATCAATTACTATAAGGATACCAGTACAGGAGTTTTTAAAGGGTACAATCAGGACACTACAATGTAACATTTATAATTTTCTCATTAGTTACTGCAGCATGAGCTTGATGTGGAAATTGGTGTAGATGTACGTTTAACATTAATAACTCCTCCTTAACATAATTAGGTAATAAGGAAATTTGATACAACAAGAACTTTATGCTTTGTTAGTGATTCGGACTAATGGATTGAGCCTTTCATTGGTAATATGCTTCACATATGCTTCAGCACTTCTATTGATATCTTCGTCTTTGATAACGACCGTATCGTGTTGTACAAAATGAGGCAGAAAATACATTCCAGTCAAATTCGCGGTTGCTTGTATTGGCCTAGTCAACTCACTGATTGTGAACTGATTTTTCCCTCCAGCACGATAAGAATTTTCTGCGCCTCCAATCGATATGGCCAACACCAATTCTTTTCCTTGCAACGCTCTACCTCCAGGTCCGTATGCCCAGCCGTACAATAATACTTGGTCCATCCACTTTTTTAATAGGGGTGGTGTACTGTACCAGTAAAATGGGAACTGAAATACGATTCGTTCATGTGAAAGCAATAACTCTTGTTGCCGTTTTACGTCGATTTGCTCGTCTGGATACAGCTTATAAAGATTATGGACGGTAATTTCCTGTATACGTTCAAGCTCCTGCGTCCATCTTGCATTAACGCGTGACTTTTTCAAGTTAGGGTGAGCAATCAAAGCAAGTATTTTCATGAGACAAACTTCACTTCCTTCATTACAGAATCGTGACCATTTGCTGTAAATTCAATTTCTCAAATAACGTAAAATCCTTTTCACAACAAATTGAGCGTCTGGCCCCACCCCCCTTAGTGTGGCAGAAGAAAATGAACGCTGACCTTCCAAGCCAACATAATGAATACCAGGGACCGATGTACTGATTCCTGCTACCTGTAAAGGGATCCCTTCCGAATCTAGTGCCCCAATAGGTTTCAGGTAAGGAAGGTTAACCTGATAACCCGTCGCAAAGATAACCGTATCCACTGGCTCCCTTTTTCCATCCGGCCATATAACACCGTCCGTATAAAAGGATGTAAACATAGGAAGCTGATCGGGCTTCCCTTCAGCTAGTCTCTCCTTGTAATCACCCAGATCCGAGACACCAGCTGGAATAGGTGGGTTTTTCCCAAACCGCCAATACGGAAAGGTATCGAAACCGACTACTCGAATCCAAAAATGTAAATCTTGCCCCCATACCCTTTGTTTCACGAGTTGAACCGACTGACGTACGGCTAAGGACGTTTGACTGTGCTCGGAGAGTTCAATGGCAATTTGGACAGCCGAATTTCTACGTCCCACTATCACTATTCTTTGATTGGCAAATCCTTCTGGATTTCGGTACTCAGAAGAATGTAGAATTTGACCTCGGAAGGTTTCTTGTCCCTTTATGTCAGGGGTAAATGGACTATGAAAAGAACCGGTTGCATTAATGATGGTTTTAGTCTGATAAATATCTCCAGAATCTGTTTGGATTCTAAAGAATCCGTTATTCTTCTCAACAAATTCAACTTTCTGATTTGTTATCACTGGTAACTCAAATTTCTGCCGATAAGATTCTAAATAATGAATCACTTCATCTCGTGATGGATAATGATCAGGGATTCCTGGGAATTTCATGCCAGGTAGTGACGAAAAACGTGTCGGAGAAAACAATTTCAAACTATCGTAATAAAGTGGCCACGATCCTGTTGCCTGTTTACCTGCTTCTAAGATCAAAAAATGTAGCCCCTTTTTTTGCAAATGATATCCCGATGCAAGCCCGGCTTGCCCTCCTCCAATCACAATAGAATCCCATACTGTTGCCATCTTAGATCCTCCTTTTATAATTATTTGTATTTTGCAAATATAAAATGAAAGAAATCACCCCAATGGAGGGGTGCAGCAAACGCTGGATTTTGCCATTGCATTGTTCAATAGCTTAATGGAGCGAATAACAGTCTCTTGTTCAAATTCATTCATGTGGGAAAAAACTTCATCTAAGTATGCATTAATTTGCTGATTAATTGATGTTGCTACATAGGTTCCTTCCGTCGTTAAAGAAAGAATGTAGACTCTTCGGTCATCTGGATCAGGCGTCTTTTTGACTAGATTCATCTTGATTAACGATTGGATTTGTCGGCTAAAAGTTGTGATATCTGTCCCCAATGCATCTGCAACTTGTTGCACAGAAGGCTTATGCCGGTGGTCAATTTCATATAGGATATGACTTTGTATTAAAGAAATATCAAACCCACCAGCAGAACAGCAGCTTTTATTAAGAAAGCCAAAGCGCCGAGTCATTATTTGAAATAGTTCACGAAGATCTTCGTTTTTCATTTTCGTTCACCTCTAATTTATTTATACAATAAGTATTTGTAAAATGCAAATAAACAAAAATGAAACTAAACTCTTTAATGGCAGCCGTAACATTCCTTGAGTGCTAAAGAAACTTGTTGGGACAACTTATGTATTTTAGTAGCGATCCCTAAAGGTAAATCAAAAATATTTTCATAATGATCATTCGGAATGATCATACATGGCCATTATTATTCGGCCACCATAACGTTGCAATCAATGCTGTAACGTAATCGTCCTGGTAAATAATATCTTGCTGCTTAGTTTGAACATGCTTGTTGGTTTCGTCCTCTTCACCTTTAACAGCCAAACAAAAGGGACAAGTATAATCAGAAGGCATATGTTTATACACTAGTTTCCTCACCTAAAAGTATTTTGTAAATTAAACTTTCTACAGTACATAGTTTAGTCTCTAAATAACCAGTGCCATTCTTAATAAATAGGACACTTCTCTTACTTAAGAAACGCCCCCGTTGAAGATATTATTCAATATCACTTGTATATTTTTCTGGTAGTAACTCCATTACATTACACTTCACTAATTTATCATTATAAGAAATGATTACATCTGTATTTTTTCCATAATCACTAATTAACTCTCGACACATACCACAGGGAGCAACTACCCAACATTTTTCTATATCTTCGTGTGGATGAGGGTGAGCCACTGCTACAATCGTTTCAAATTCGTGGTCCCCTTCAGAAATAGACTTACCAATAGCCATTGCTTCCCCACACACTGTGATTCTTCCCACGTTCGCTTCTACGTGAACTGCTGAAAAAACATTACCAGTTGTTGTTCTAACTGCTGAACCAATATGATGTCGGCCATACCTATAATTCTTTTCTATTACTTCTTCTGCTTGCTTAATCAATTCATAGTCTCCATCTTCTAAAGGTCTTACTTTTAACATAATTGTTCTCCCCTTTGATAGTTCATTTCTATCCTTTTATTCAACAATCCTGCCCGTTTACTGAATAAGAAATTTCTGTACTCTAAAATCATTTAACATAAATTGTAAGGTTCCTTGTAAAAAGATGGCATCAGTATTTTTTTATCGAAAGAAAATGGCATTTGAAAATCGGATAGAATAAATGCTTATTTCAGCTTGCCAAAATCCAAATGAATTTACTGTAGCAACCCCATTACGATTCTAAGTTACAACAACAGCATTATTTAATTGGAAATTTCTCGCTTACTATCCTTTTCGCCCCGCTTTTTTCCTTTTACGGTGTGTGAGTTCTCTATCTTTCATAGACCCTTTAAAAAGGTTTCATCACTTTCTGTGATTCCAGATAGTTCGAGAAAACCTAACGAACTTAATGCGTTTAAATCTTGTGTCGCCAGTAAAAGGTTGCGGATCTATGTATATCAAGTTTATTTGAAATTTTAGGAAGGGTATAACCTTCAACCATTAGTTCCACATATTTGACCTATTTTTGGGGATAACGATTAGCCGAAAAAGGTGTATGAGTCATATCATTGAAACTCTTGCCGCAATCTTTACAGAGGTACCGAAGTGCTTCCGCAAACAGTTTGTCAAATTCCGCTATTCTTTTTAGTAATCGGAACATATAATAAAAGGGAAGTAAAGGCGAGCAATGGAAGCACGTCCCTTCCGCTCTTATTTTTTTAGTTTATGATTTTTTAGGAGGTATTACTATGCATACAATCATCAGTGTACGCCCTTAATAAGGGGGACGTACACTTCTTTAGCCGCCAGACTCTTGGAGGCTATGATGAAACCAATCTATTATTTATATACGAAAGCATTGTCTGATTTTAGTTCACGTATGCAGTTTATCGGCTTGACGAGCGCACTGTTAATGAGTTCGTATCCTGAACTGTATATGATGCTGTTTTTTTTAGGGAGACAAATTGGTGGCATGATAACAAGCTATCTTGCTGGCATCGTTGCCGACCGTTTTTCGAAACACCTAACGATGATTATTTCAGAACTTGCAAGCGGAATCGCTGTGTTAAGTTTAATTTTCATAGAACATCCACTGTTTATTGTTATTGTTGCCTTTTTACTTGGTATTACGTATACATTTTTTGATGTGAGTTTTCGAGCATCAATTCCTACGATGTTTAGTGAAGAGAGCCTTACGGAAATCAACTCGCTGCTTGTACGTCTTGGAGCGACGATGAGTATCGTTGGCTTTCCCGCTGGCGGTTTGATTTCGACCTTTTTTTCTTATAAGTATTTGCTTGTGTTTGACGGCTTGATGTATATTGGATCAGCCATTGTATTGTTAAATATCCACTGGTCAGAACAAGCCAAATCGCTTCAGCCCGTTGAACAGAAACAAACTTTACGAAACGTTTTACAGTCAGGTATGTACATGTTTTTGCTGGCAGTTGGATTTGTGTATCCATTTGCAGCTTCTGCTTATCAATACGCCCTGCCTCTCATCGCATCTGGAGAAGAATACGGGGATTTGTATAACGGGATGATGTGGTCGACTGTAGCTGTTGGTTCATTTCTATGTTCATTGATTATAAAAAAACAAGATGTTAACGAGCGGCGTTATATCGTCAGTTTACTTTTGTTTGGAACATTCGTATCACTCACGTTTATTTTTGATATAACACTCGCCACGTTTCTTGTTCTATTACTTGTAGGAGCTGCTGAAGCACTGGTGCAAGTATGTCACTATACACTCCTTCAGCGCAGTGAGGAACATGTTCGCGGCCGTTTGTTCGGTCTCAACACGCTCGCAACGAGATGTGGGTTTTTAGCGGGATTTGGAGTTATACCACTACTGGAAAAAATGACTTCATTACCTCATGGGATTTGGTTGATGCAGGGCATGCTGGTGATATGCTGTCTTGTTCATATGTGGCGAAAATACCATTCATAAAGAAAACTCGGCAAAGCCAAGCCTTAGGCGTAGGCTGAGTCATAGTTGCACTTATACTGAAGAAAGTATTTTATACTTTCTTTAAGTGTCACAAAAAAGCGAAACCTTTTAGATTGGTTTCGCTTTTTTAATACCGATACTGAACAGAATTTCCTCTCTTAAACTTTGATTGAATAATACTTCCTTATTGAACAAAATGGGTGCCATCCTATATATCAATAATTTGTTATATTACCTAATTTATTACACTCCAATGCAAACCAAACGTCCCCATTATTATCACAAGTGATACCATGTGGCTCAGCTTGTTGGGTAGGGATTTTATATTCTGTAATCTGCTCATTAACAAGGGAAAATCGTCCGATCTGATTTGCTCCCCACTCAGTAAACCATAATGATCCGTCTATCCCAGCCGTTATTGCATGAGGACGAGCATTTGCAGTTGGAATTTCATATTCAGTTATATCACCTGATAAAGTAATACGACCTATCTTATTATTTATAATCTCTACAAACCAGAGTGCTTTATCAGGACCTTTAGTTATTCCCACGGGTCCTGATTGTTTAGTTGGTAAAACAAATTCAGTCACTTCTCCGGTTGAGGAAATTCGTCCAATTGCATTGTTTTGATTTTCAGTGAACCACATTGCACCATCATCACCTAAAACAATAAACGAAGGAAAAGCACCTTCTGTTGGTAAATCATATTCGTAGATATATCCGTTCGAAGTTATTTTACCTATTCGGTTCCCACTCATTTGTGTAAACCATATATCTTCGTTCAATCCCTCTGCAATACCATATGGGGCTGAATTTGGTTGGGGTAGTGGAAATTCTTCTATATCTCCCTTTTTTGAAATTCTCCCCAATTTATTACCTTTATTCTCTGTGAACCATATCCCGCCATTAGTTGCTACAGTTAAACATAAAACTTGAGCGTCTGGTGTAGGAATGTCAAATTCTTTTATGTGACCAGATTTATTTAAGCAACCTATTTTATTAGCTTTATGTTGAGTAAACCACACATTTTCCATATCATCCGTTACAATACCATATGGAGCAGAATTAGGACGGTCAATTGCAATTCCTTTTATCATACCAATTCCTCCCAAAATCTTCTTATAATCAAAAAAACCTGCACTCATTTCTGAGACAGGATATAATGAAGAATACCTGGTATGGAAAAAGTACTCAATTGATCAGACTTCTCCTTACACAAGTTAAAGTACATTATCATAATCCTACCTCAGAAAAAATTATCGATATACCACAGGAAGAATAAATCCACCGGACACATAAAAAGTATTTTATATCGAGCATTCTAAAGTTAGGATTATTGAATCATGTGCTTATTTCACCCTTCCACATATTGTTACCATGAATTAAACAATTTTAAATCTTTGCTGTCAACTACATTCTGAAATTCCAAAGTTTACACATATCATGGAACGATAAAACCATGTCAGTTTACAATCTGGCCCTTATATGTAAGATAGACGTATTTCCTGGCTCGAAAAATTCATCTATAATGGAAGGGCTTCAAATGACTATTGTGTAGTGACTTAAAGTAAAGTCTTCTTTTACGGAATGACTTCTCTTTAATTCATCATTTGTATTTCAAGTTCTTTTTTTGTATCAGGATGGTAGTAATATCTTATCTGTAGGGTCCCAATCGTGATAGAATTAAACAAAAATAACTATGAAACCTAAAACATGAAATTGGCTAATAATAGACATCGTGAAAAAAGTAATTAAAATAAAGGGGGGAGATATGATGGCAGAATTAATGGGTTGGAAAAATGGTGCTCGCGGACATAAATTCATCACTTCTTTTAGCGGAGGAAAGGATAGTGTCTTAGCTCTATATAAAGCTATGAAAGTTGGAGAAGCGGTTGGACTGATCGTCATGCTAGAGGAAAAAGGGAAACGTTCCAGGTCCCACGGAATGCCTCCGGAGCTTTTACGTGCCCAAGCTAAATCTATAGGTTTGCCCATTTATGCTGCAGCTGCAAGTTGGGCAGACTATGAAAAAGAATTTATGCACCTTTTAGAAAAAGCAAAAAATCAAGGAGCAGAGGTGTTAGTAACCGGAGATTTGGATATGCCTGCTCATGGCTGTTGGCATGAAAAGGTTTCGAAGAATGCTGGATTAAAGCTTGGGATGCCTTTGTGGGAAATGAATCATCGTGAAGCTGTCGAAGAGTTCATAAATCTAGGATTTGTAACGATCATTGTAACTGTTAATTTATCATTAGGTATGCGAGAAGATGATTTAGGGCGAACGTTAACCCATGAATACGTGAAAGAGCTTGAAGCTCGTGATATCGACCCCTGCGGAGAAGGTGGAGAGTTCCATACCACAGTAATAGATGGGCCGATTTTCAAACATCCTATTCCAGTTCGTAAATGTGAGATTATTAAGGACGGAGAGTATGCTTTTTTGCCTTTGGAGATGGCGGATATGGCCACCTTATAAAGAAAACAACAAAACTTCTATTAACTGACTTTTAAGAATACGAAATGCACAGTTAGGTATAGCAACACTGAATTGTGAAACCTGGTTTAATCTTCCTTTCACAAAAAAGCATTACTTCGTTTCGAAGCAATGCACTAGTTCCGTATTATGTTTAGCGATAGGTTAGAATATTTTAAGCACAATCCTCTTTTAGTCGTAAATTTCATCCGCGTTTTCGTAACGTAGTTTTTCCGAATTAGTGACATCGTTTTGTTTATTTGTCAATTTAGGATACATTTTTGCATTATCCCTGTCATTACCATTTGTGTTTATCTTTGTTTCCCTCGTCAGTTTACTACGATTATCCATGGATATTCACTCCAATAAAATTATTATTGTTATTTTACCACCCAATATTTATAAAATACCTCATTCCCATTCATTTTGCCCTGACAGCATTAATGATCCTATAGTCCCTTTTTCAGCTTGTTCATACCTGCTCCGTTATTCCACAAATAATCTAATATCTTAACTTTTTACATAATTGAAACAATAATATAAACCATTTAATTGTTCATGATTACCCAACTAGATTGATTTGAATCATTGAAAATTTAATTTTGTTTGACAATAATTTGATTAAGAACAAATACTCCGACTTTGAATAACTCGTTTGATTGATTTAATCGCATCAAAGTGCATGCCTTCATGGTATAAGCAAAAGCTTAGAAATTCTTCTACTGTCGATAATGTAAGACCTGTGGATGTTGTATAAGGTTGTTCTACAGCTTCTTTGAGCCTAAATTTCAATACTTTCTCAATCCTACAAACTTGATTTTCGAGCAATAAGATTAATTCATGAATTGGTGGCACCTCTTCTCCCCAATCGCTTGGTTTAGTACCTGGGCTGAATAATTCTGTAAATTGATCAGGTAAGTTCATTTTTTCTCGAGTAAAATGAAAGGCGAACTTTTCTTGGACGACATATATATGCCCTAGATTCCATTTTATATTGTTATTAAATCCTTCTGGAATGGAAAGTGATGTCTCATCATTTATTTCTGCCACATGACCAATCGTATTATCCCGAACAAAGCTTAATTGTTTAAAGATATAGTTTTCCACTTGATTCCCTCCTGAACATTCTTAATCATATCCAAAATGTAGGATATTCCCGGTTACTGCGTAAATTATTAATAATCAACGCAAAGAAAACAATTATCACCGAGCCGATTAATACCGGTGTAAATAAGTAACTCCAACTGTACGCGCCAAGCATAACAACAAGTGGGTCTGCCCCTGCTGGTGGGTGAGTCGTTTTTGTAATCATCATAAACGCAATCGCTAAGCCGACAGCTAAACCAATCGTCCAAGGTTCATTACCCAATAGCTGATATATGGCTAATCCAACGAATGTTGAAACAAAGTGTCCCCCAATAATATTTCTTGGCTGTGATAAAGGCGCATTCCATGCACCAAATGCCAACACACAGCTAGCTCCAAAGGGAGCCATTAACCATACGGATGCTGTCATGTTTGTTAAAAGTACTAACACAAAAATGGTTGAAAATCCACCGATTAACCCGGTTATTATGTCCTTTACATCCACCTTTAATGGATTTTTCCCTTTCCCTTTCATCTTAGATAAATAACGTACGTGAAATAAATGTTCTTCTTCTCGCTTTATTGTTATAGCACGATCCATTATTTCCCCTCCTTAAACTAAATTTTACTTTACACTAATGCAACTAACCTGTAAAAAATTATTTTAAGGGTTAGTTGTATTGTGTAAAAAAAAACCAACTCTTGAAATAAGTTGGTTCTCATCATTCATCAGATTTACGTTGTTGAAACCGTGCTACTTTTTTTCTGTTTCCGCATATCTTCATTGAACACCACTTGCGTCTTCCGCTTTCATCAATAAATAAAAGTACACAATCCGGATTGGAGCATCGTTTGAGGTAAGACAGCTTTTTTGTTTCAATTAAAGTTAATACATCAAAGGCAATCAACGATAAAAGGGCATCTTCTGCCTCACCAACAGGAATGGGAATCAATTTTTTATTCATTAATTTATAAGTGAATGGTCCTTTTTCGACAGTTTTTTCTAAATAGGCAATAAACTGATCTGGAAATGACTGTTCATCTGTTATTAATTCAAAATAATCTCTTAAAACAGTCCGCATTTCTAGAATACATAATAATACTTGTCCAATCCTTTCATTGACCTTTAAGAATAGCTGATCATCCCAATAAGAGTTTTCCTTTTTTATTATATGGAGCCAGTCCATAAAATCTTCTTCCGAAAGCAATAAATCCTGACGTTGACCACGTCTTACTATTTCCGTGTTCACTAAATCAAGAGAAAGATGACCTGAAATGAGTGGAAATTTGTTTGTTTCAGTCATTAAGTTTACCTCCCAATTTCCCTATATAATCTAACCAATAAAATAATCGTTGAAAGGTTACATATTTATTATACCTTATTTTAGATTCACATCATCCAGCAGCCTTAACAGCTGTGCTTTGTTCAAAAGGCCCCTCCCTATGACACGAGCTATTTTAAAAAAATTTTCTTTCTAATTGTAATAAATAATCCACTTTTAGGAAACCAAATTTAATATTTAGTCCCTCTTATACAAAATTTCAATGTATTTTATCACTTTACAAACCGTCGGTCGGTATGTAATAATGACCTTAACAATAAATCTAACGATAAAGGATGAAAAGTATTGGACCGGGAATCGAAACGAAAAAACACAAAAAAGTTACTATTGGACGCAACAAAAGCTTTAGTACAAGAAAGAGGGTGTAACAATATGACCCTGAACGACATTATCAAACGTACTGGACTTTCCAAAGGGGGGATATACCATTACGTAAAAAGCAAGGATGAATTATTGGCTTTTGTTTTACAGGAGAGGATGGAAGAAATCAATGATCGTTTTTTTGCCGAAGTAAACCAAGGAAAAAAAGAGTTTGAAGGACCTTTGAAAGAAATCGTTAAAAAATTGCCATCACTGCAAGACCCCCATGATCCGACAAATCGAATCTTACTTTATTTGTTAGCGAAGAACGATCAGCCTGCTGTCAGTGAAATAATCAATAAATTTTACGATCAGGCCGTCCAATTGTCCAAAAAGTGGATTACAGCCGGTCAGCATGCTGGGGTCATCCCCTTATCGGTTAATGCAGATAAGACAGCTGAGTTATTCATATTGATCTCCTACGGGTTCCGTGTGCGCAGTTCCCTCTCCAATGATGATCACGCATTCAGTACAGACGATTTTTCAATACTTATGGCGGACTTACTGCAACCAAAACAAAAATAAAAGAAAGGGTGCGAACCCATTGAGCGTTTTGTTGTTTTTGCACATTTTTGGAGCAGTTATTTTTCTTGGGAATATTGTCACGGCAGCATTTTGGAAAGTTAGAGCTGACCTAAAAAGGGATCCTAAGTTTATTCATGACACTGTGAAAAACGTTATGATGGCTGATTTCATCTTTACACTGCCGGGATTAATACTAATCATTGGTTCCGGCATTCTAATGGCTGTTCAATCAGGCTATTCGATGGATACTTTCAATTGGCTTACTTTGTCATTATTCCTGTTTGTATTATCCGGTATCTTCTGGTTAGCGATACTTATACCCATACAGCGAGGTATGATCCGTCACAGTGCTCGATCAATAGGCGACGGCATCATTTCGAATGAGTATCGGAAAGCATCTCGTTATTGGGCAATTTTTGGAATTGCAGCTACTTTATTACCTGTGGTCATTTTGTATCTTATGGTTACAAAAGCATTTTAATTAACAGGAGGGGATGAATCAAATGGCTCCGTTTATTGTTCTAATTTTTACATTTCTGATGTTTAGTGTAATTGGTTATTTTGAATTGCCATTGAATGAATGGCAGACATCATTGCGCCTCGCTATTGCTCTTATGTTAATATTTACAGCAATGGCTCATTGGGGAAAGAGACGTCCAGCTCTTATTAAAATGGTACCTCCGTCGTTGCCATATCCCAATTTCATCGTAACTATTACGGGAATATTTGAGATTATCGGTGCTATAGGTCTACTGATACCGGTCACTTCTAGAATCGCTTCGATATGTTTGGCCATTTTACTAATTGTTATGTTTCCAGCTAATATTCGTGCTGCAAAGTTAAGTGTCAAGATTGGTGAAAGACCAGCAACGTCCCTATTACCAAGAACAATCCTGCAATTTATATTTGTTACTGCCGTAATTTTAGCCGGATAGTGAATTAGAAGTATATTTCAAATATATGGTCAAAAATATATAGTGTCGGATGACTAATTTCTTTAATGCTCTTCAACGATCTGAAAAAGACTCCTTCTTAATCAAGAAATGCGCCCATTTCTGGAATAACACGTGTTTTGTTTTATTCCTTAAACCCTAGCCTTTGTTCTAGTTCATGTTTTTGACGTAAGGGATGACGAAAATGTATGCTGACGAGATCGTACCACTCTCGTGCGTTCAGCCAGCCAAAGCCTCCCCCTATAAATTAAATACATGTGATTTCTACACGTAATGCGCACACTTAGTTGTCTATAGATATGGATTTATTAACTTCCTCACTCTGTACACGAGATCTTCTTTGATACTGCAGGACGGTAAGACCTAACGAGATCCCCCAAACTAAGAACAATGAATACCAAATGTAACCCCAAATTATAGGGTGTATATTTGAATCTTGATAAGTAAATTGTGGGGAAGATATCACACGACCAATTTCTATAAAAAACCTTAGATAAAAAAAACCGAGACCCCAAAATGTCAACACGATTGATGAAATCCACCCGAGTATGAGTAGCATTATACGGGGAATTCTTCGCCCCCATGGTTGTATAAAAGAAAGTGCAAAGAGTGATGCAAGAACCGCTAAGAAACCCATTGTCCAAAATCCAATAGCTATAGACCAAATGTTTTCGTCGAATGATTTAAAGTCGCCTGGGAAAGCTACAGATATTCCCATCCCCCACCAAAGATGTGGTGCGGCGTATAAGAGTGCCGAAATACATGCCACATAACCCCAAGTAGTTGATTTCGTATTTACTTGTTGTGCCATCTTCTTTTGAAACATCAATAGATCCACTCCTTATGTACCAATTTATTCCACATTACCATAACTGAGAAAGAATTAACCTCTTTTTCAATTAAATGGCCCTTTAACGGAACAACTCTATTTTCCATCAACAGTTCTTAAGTCCGCCCTTATATTCAGATATTCTTTCCCTCATTAAAAAACGCCCCTTTAGATAACCATATCCAAAGGGGAAATCGTTGTATCTTTTTTATAAATATTGTGACTTTATTTAAAATCTACCGCTGCCTTTTAGTTAGTTTAATACTTTTGCTTCATTACGAATCGCTTTGATGATCGCTGATTCGATCCCATTGTAGAAACCGGAACAAAAGGATTATTATATTTTTCACAATATTTCTTTGTTATCGCACTTCCCCGATGACTCGGCTACAACAGCAAGGTTCTACCAGCATACCTTGAACTATTTAGCAGCAGCGTAGTGCAGCAGTACGTTGCCAGAAGCAAAGCTCTTGGCTTTGAGGAACGTAAGCTCGTTTTGATTAACCTCTTTAAAAAGTGGCTTTCCTCCGCTAGCGATGACTGGTGTCATAATGAACACATACTCGTCTATTTGGCCGGCATTAGTAAGTTGCTGCACGACGGTGCCGCTGCCCATGATGAGAATGTCAGATCCATCTTCTTCCTTTAGCTTCTTCACAACTTCAGTGATATCGCCACTATAAAATTCAGTGTTCTCCCAGTCGGACTTCCTCATCGTTTCCGAGAAGACAATTTTTCTCATGTCGGTCAGCTCTTGCGCCAACGCCTGCATTTCTTTAGGGGCGTTCGGGTCGCGCAGAACGGGCGGCCATGAAGCCTCGAACAACTCAAAAGTAGCCTTGCCTACTATGAGCGTATCCGCTTTCACCATCTCGTGAGTCGTTTTATCGACGTCATTGTCTGGGACGAACCAGTCCATACCTCCAGTCATTTCGTTGAAACTGGCAAAATAACCATCAATAGAAACTCGATTAATCATTTTGACTTTACGCATCGTAATGCTCCTTCCTTTTTGTTTTACATTCTCATTATAATTGGAAAGAGTGATATGAAATTGTACAAAGCCGTCGTTTTTTCTATAAATACGATGACCCGGCCTCATCGCTATGGAATTCACTTACCTTATTCGTAATGCTTTTCGGCGTAACCCAGGAAAACGCTTTGATGTCGCGGATAAAATGCGATTGATCGTAAAAGTTAAGCGCGTAAGCAATATCCGAAAATCGTTCGTACTGCCCCGTATTCATCATCCTCAGTGCCTCATTCACCCGCTTTACTCGGATGTACAACTGGGGTGGCATGCCAACGACTCGGGCAAAACGCTTCTGGAATTGACGCTCTGAAATATGAAATGCCGACAATAAATCTTTCACTGTAATAGTTGAAATGTGCAAACGAATAAAACCCAGCGCCTGTTCGATGAGTTCATCTCTTTTATTCGTTTTCTCCAGCTTTGTGATAAGGAATTCGCCGAGCATAGTAATTCGCTCGGCATTTGTTTTAGTGGCTAAAAGCTGCTTCTCAAGCTCTTTTGCGCCAAATTGGTCGGGCATTAGAAAACCTTGGTTGAGCGAGGATGCATCCATACCAAACAGCGTATAAAGCGCGTGAGACTTGAAGACTACTTGTATTGTCGTGTACGGCTTGTTTCTGAAGTGCATGACACTCGGTTCCGAACCTTGTCCATGCAGAAACAATATTGGAATATTCGAGATTTGTGCCGATCGGGTCGAAATACTCTCTATAGCAGCTGAAGCATCGGTAGAAAGCTGGAACACAATACCAGGAAGGCCATTCGGACAAACCTTAACATCCAGTGCTTCACTACCGGTATGCGAGGCAATCCGAAGGCACTCAATGTCGCTTCTCAATACCTTTGGTGGCGGCAAGACTGTAAAGTTTATTGTTCTCATAACCCGCCAAAACCTCCGGCTAAGGGTAGTTGCTGATTCCTATGGGACACTGGTTGATACATATTACATACCTCCAGGTGCAAGTATATAGGCTCTACTCATGATATCCTTCCATTTGAATTCGACGAAATATCGGATAAACCCTTTTGGGCTTTTGATTATTCAGCAAACCCCTAATAGCATGTCGTTGGTTTAAATCAAAGTTTAAATTCAGCAATAGCCCTCGATTATGGTGTAAAGATGAAATAATTAACCCATTGTAAAAGAAAGAAATAAAGAAAAGATAAATGCTAAAATTAAATCGTGTATAATTATTGTTTTACAATCCTAGCGGTAATAAAAAAGATAAAAAAATAGCTTAAAAGTGTTAGTTCCATATAAATCTCCTAAAAATTTTATATATATTTGGAAACTTCTTATTAAATAAATGCGCCCGACTGCTGAAGATATGCTCGCATTTAAAACCCATGGAATCATCTAAATTAGACGTTCAATGGTTTTGATGAAGTGTGTTTGAACTTTATACTTTAGCTGCCCAAATTTCTATTTCAATTTTTATCTCAGGCAAACCTAACTCAGCAATATATACAATCGTCATTGCTGGATAATCATGGCTAAATAATTGTTCCCACTTTGAATATAAGAATTCTCAATCAATTTTCTCAGTAAGTTCAACATGCTCTGTCTAATCCGTTCATCGTTTAATGGAATACTATTCCATTAAACGATTTGTTTTATTTTTTGCAAGGATCAAGTTATAGTCGTTTTTTTGCTTTCATTCTTATCGATCATATTACCGACTTCTTTCCTCCACGATTCTGATTTTTGACGTAGTAAATAGAGAAAATCCTGTAGAGCAGGGGAAAGCCATTTCTAAGTTATTCAACTATCAACCTATAGATATGATCTATGAAGATCTTCTTTCTTCTGCTGATCCAATCGCTATATTTGTTGGTTTTTTTGTTATGGCGGCTTTCTTTTTTTACATTACAAAAAAGAAATAGATAATAGTCTTTGTTGATGTACACACTCTTACTAATCGTCTGTACCATTCGCCTTTGTATCTTCCAAAAACGGGGTATTACCTCCTAATTTCACATCTATTTGATACATATTGGGGGGCTTTGCCTGTATGCCGGGATTACAAGAAAAGCAAAGCAACACCAGCTACCAAAAAAGTAATCGTTGTTGCAATCGTGTATTTTTGTTGAGTTTTATTCATTTTATGATACAAATAAACAAACATCTCCTTCACCTCCTTTCTTTTAGTCCAAATCACTGTCCTCAAAGATAAATAATTCTTCAATACTTACATGAAATTGACGAGCTATTTTAGTGGCGAGCTTTAAGGATGGGTTATATTCTCCTTTTTCCAGAAAGCTGATTGTTTCTCTTCTTACTCCGACTTCTTTTGCAAGTTCTAGTTGAGTCATATTGTTTTTGGCTCTGTATTCCTTGATTTTCGTTTTCATTCATTCGAAGCCTCTCTTATTCTTTGTAAAAAGCCAAGACACGAATAAAGACAAAACCATCCCTAATATCCCCAAAATTAAGGTGTCGTCTTTATCCAAGTATTTTTGGAAAGCGAGTAAAGCAATCCATATATATAAGGAGAAGAAGTATGCCCTACCAGCTGAATAATATTTCACCTTTTTGGATCGTTCATCATTAGAGGGTAATCCATGTTTGAATTCAGGGAATAATTTTTTCAATATCATTGAAATATAACCAACAAAGCTAATTAAGCCGATTAACAATAAAGCTGCGGAAAAATAATCATTAGCCCCCAGTAAATTGAAAGTTTGAAGAAGCATACCTAACACAATACCTAATGAAATAACCGTTAAAACGATATATTTAACTTTCAAAGAAAGCCCTCCTAACGTTAGAAATATATAACATTACGTTATAAATATATAACATTTTAATTTTTAAGTCAATGGGCTTTCCATTTATTTTTTCCATTTCCCCGAAAGGTGGAGTGTCAGCTAAATGCGGATTTACAACGTTAAGGAAAATATAAAAAAGACTAATCTCTCGGTATTGTAAGCAAGAAACTAGGCTTTGTTTACTTCCTAAAAGTGCCCCTTTGTGGAAGATCTTTTATCTTAAATTAAAGGAAAGTGTCTCTTTTACTTTTTAAGGGCCATTTAGTTGAAGAACTTATGTTTTAATAAGAGGTTTTCGTGAAAAAAAGGCGAAGGTATGTAAGTAACTTGACTCTTGCAGATTTTGGCTAGATTCTATAGACATAAAAGATGATCTGTCCAAGATGTTCTTTTCGTATTCTTCGGACCACTTCACCAATTGTGAGGGACTTTTCTCTTTCCCAGTCCTTTCGTTGGCACTCCAGATAATTGTACGCTAAAAACTGAATACACCAGAAACGCTCAATATGGGTCATAATTGGAGAGCTAATCCCAGCCGATCGATCGGAAATGTCCAAAGTATCCTCATTGATCATGAAAAAGTCTGTTCTATGGCGTAGCAGATTCAAGACGTGATGGAGCAGCTATCTGGATTAATAGTAACCATCGATCAACACAAAATGGCTCACAATTAAGGTAATACCAAAAAAGTGAAATTTTTTTAAAGGAGGAAGAGTTATGTCCATTTTCAAGAAAGTCACTGCAACGAGTTTGGCAGCATTTATGTTCGTGAGCGGTCCGGCAGCTCTGGCCTGTTTTGACGGTTACGGTCAACAACACATCATGGAAGCCAATGAGGAGGATTTCGGCGGTGTTGCCAAGATTGAAGGCAGTAAAAACTTTCAGCACTTACGAGAGTCAGCGGCCGTGCCTTTGAAAGAATTGAAAGGTGAACATGTCAGAACAGCCGATGTGTTCGCTCATAAGGGATATGCTTATCTGGGTACACATCGCGGACAAATGACAAATGAAGGTGTACGCATATTTGATATGAAAGATCCGGAAAATCCACAAGAAATAGCCGTCATGGCCAATGACATTCCGGGAACATGGCAGGAAAAAGTTAAAGTCAAAAGTGTCAGTACTCCTTATTTTAAAGGAGATATCGCTGCAATCAGTGTTCAAAAAATGGATGAAGAACGGTATGGGTATACGGGAGATACAGTAGAATCCGGCGGTGTGGTACTCTATGATGTCACCGATCCGTATTCCCCCGAACGTCTTGGCTTCTGGAAAACACCGCCTGAGTTACCGACAGGTACACATGAATTCGCTCTCGTACAGCAAGGTAACAATGTATACATTTTGGCTACGAACTATCAGGCTCACCGCTATCAGGATCGCGGCGTCGACGTTCATGATTTCTCTATAGTAGATATTACCGATCCCACCAGCCCACAAGAAATTGCCAACTGGGATCCGACTGAAGTCGGGGACGGATTTAACGGAGACTTTCATTATGAGGATGAAGAAGGTGCTCAACGCACGGTCTTCCTGCATAGTGTTATAGTTGACCAGGCCGGAAATTACGCTTACTTGTCGTATTGGGATTTTGGGACGGTGATCCTGGACATCCGCGATCCCGAAAATCCGGAGTTCGTCGGACGAACAAAATTTGAGCGTCACGTTCAAGGTGCAGCTCATTCTGCCGCACTGGCCAAGGGAGGAAATTATCTAATTGAAACAAGAGAAGTGTTTAATCCTGACCCTATAGACCCCGAGTTTGAAAGAGGTTGGGGATATGTACGCATATATGACATCAAAAATCCAACTGAGCCCCAGTTGGTCAGCAAATTCAGAACGACCAATTCTCAGGCACAGATCAAGCGGGGTGAACGAGAACCGGGAACATTTACCGTACATGATCCGAAAGTTAGGGGCAATACTCTTTATTTGTCACATTACTCTGATGGTGTACGCATGGTAGATATTACGGATATAGGAAATCCCGTGGAAGTAGGATCTTATGTTTCTGAAGGGGCTCTCGTCTGGGGAGTGTATGTGGATAGAAACTATATTTTAGCATCAGACATGGGCCAAGGCCTGAAAGTGCTACAAAACAAAGGAAACTAAATATCAGGAGTAAAAAATCGTACGGGTAATCGACCTGTCTTCCTTGAGATGAAGGAGACAGGTGTGGCTTTGAAAGAAAGTTGTACTTTATAAAAAAGATGTACCGTTTTGAAGTTATCAAGACCTAAATCGTAAAAAGTCATAAAAAATAAGGAGTGAAACATATTAGTCATGCATAATATGTTTCACTCCTTTACTTTTTGTTCAACAATCGCGCCCTTTAACGGAAGAACGCTCTTGAACTTACATATTGAAAATATATTCCAGAAAAGCCCCCGATTGTTTAACTATGACAATGCTTTATTGGACCATATATAATTTGTAAATTTTAAATTCTGACCATTCATTTCAAATTCCTCATCATTTGATGCCGTTTGCTTAAATCCGTTTCCCTCTAATACTTTTTGGGATGCTATGTTATTGGTTGTTGTTTTTGCCTTGATATGTTTTATACCTTGCTCTATTGCTGTTTCTAATAACAATTTCAATGCTTTTTTAGCAACCCCCTTTCCAGTATGGTGTTGTCCTACTCTATAGCCTAGATAACCGAATTTTTGAGTTTCATCAATATCAATTAAATTAATCCTTCCAAGAATAGATCCATTTTCATCTTTAATTAAATAGAAATATGAAATTCCTTCAGCTTGCTCTTTAAGTAAGCTTTCATGCCTAATCCTAAAAATCCCGGGCTTATAATAATCATCACCACGAGTAGGTACCATTTTTTCAAAAAAAGCTCTGTTTTCAAGTTCAAACTTATACAAAGCTTTCGCATCTGTACCATTTAATTTTTCAATTAATATATCCATGTATAATATCCACCAATCAATTTTAATGTTTACACTAATTCTTCGCTTACAACTAAACGTCTACTTTACTTGAGGTTCTCTTACTACACAAAATGGCCCGATTGTTGAAGATCGTTTTTAGACTGATCTACAATAGCTTTATTGCAGAAAAGCCCCCTTTAACTGAAGATGACTATCTAAATTGGTTGGGATCTTTCTCTCTCACTATTGGTCCGTTATGAGAAAAACTCCATTCAATCATACGGTCGGTTATTCTGTCATATAGATCATCTTCCAGATATGGTTTTAAATGACAATAGCACTTTTAATAAAGCAGTGTACAAGAAATAAAAGCAGATATTGACAGATTATATAATTATGAAGAACAAAACAATTTGGAAAAAGTATGTACCTAAGAATGGTCAAGCAGATACGGTTGAAGGTGAGCTGCTCAGAGCAATCGAAAAACTTAGGTATGAAGCACAAAACAACGGAAATGGTAACTGGGATGAGGGCTTTGAGCGATTTTGTACTTATCTTTGGGAAACCGTTGTACTGATAAATGCTTTTGTGCTTTTTCTATTTCCTCATCACTAGCCTTTGGGCCTCTTTCTAAATAACCAGGGCCATTCAACAAGAAAGTCATAGCTCCTGAATGACCAATTGTAATTTGTTCCCATGAGTATCCATTTATCAATCTTGCTAAGCTTTGTGGAAATTCTTTCATTTATGTCACCTACTTTCACAGACCTACTTTTTATATTTAATTATTTCTTCGCATAATTTTGCTATCCCTTCTTCAACTGAACCCCATTAGAATAAGCCTTACTCCATTAAATGGCCCTATTCATTAAGAAAGAGCGCAATTCTTATTCCAGAAATTTTGACGGACGCTCTCCGATGGATTCCACCTTGGATTATGGATTTCTGCGATATTCTAAGGTTTTAGAAGGATTTTCCTTTATATAAAAGAACTTATATAATAAGCATTAGACACAGATGTTAAATACTTAAAGACTAGAACAAGAAAAGGAGTGAGAACATGAAACGTTGGTGGCTTGTCATTTTTCTCGGTGTTATCAGCTCCGCGGCACTATTAAAGTTCTTTGATCTGAAACAGCAAGCGGCTGTTGAAGGGTCGGGGACAGGATATGGTATTGGAATCTCATTTTTGCTGATTGAGATTAATGATCGGGTACCTGCCAAGGAAATCATGAATTACGCACAAGGTTTTCTAACCTTCGGACTCATTTTATTGGGAACCGCCATATTGTTAGCCGTAATTAGAGTGCGTCAGTCCAAAATAAATGACACTTCTCAGTCTTCTTAACAAAATGACAAACGGCGCAGGGGCTTTGTCTTAAAGAGGAACTTAGCGTTGTTTGCTTTACACGAGAGGCTAGCGTAGGATGTTTTTTAATTGCTGGCGCCAACCCTAATCAATCACCTTATTTCGTTTATCCTGCTTCTTTAGCTTAAGAAGAAAAAGAGATCGTCGCAGCAGATCCCCTTTTTAAAACATAAGCACCCTTTAACCGAACAAGAAAAAACTCTATATTCTCATTAAGATAATTCAACATCAACACATAAAATTGAAATTATGGTCCTGTAAATCGATGGTTTTTGTTCTCTTTTTCCTACCTTTATCAAATATAATCGTAATTAGAAATCCTAATAAAATAATTCCTAAAGAATATAAGGGAAAATTTAAACTAACTTTTCTTGTAATACTGATATCTAATATATCTAGGATGATACCAGCGATCCAGATCCTTTGTCAGCGGTTTTAGGTTCTTCTTTCGACCCAGGCGCATGCAATACGTACAACGACTCTAATTCCTCGTTCATCCTAGGATCTGATCTGTTGTTGAACAGTTTCAATACCTTTTTCAGTCGTTTCTTAGTAAATTTATGGTCCATGTATGCTCATTCATTTTTTCGAAGGTAATGATGTAGCCGGTTAGATGATAGGATAATATTTTCCCTGATTTGTTGGTTGATTTCCCCATTTTCTTCTCTATTTCAGATTTTGTTACATTTAGTTCAACTCCGATACGATAAACATGTTTTAGTTCATCTTCTGCAATCACAAATCGTTTGTTATTTTTAACGTAAACATAAGTCTGAATATCTTCATGATCATGATGTTCGTCCGGTTTTCCCCACTCTTTTTCAACATCTGTCATCGTAATTTTCCTGTCTAATCTTAAAGGTGTATTAACGATCTTCCCATTTTTTAACTCTTCGATCATTTCTTTGTTTAATGATTGATTTTCTGCCTCTTTCAAGCATGCTGTTAGGATTATCGATAACAAAATTAAAAATGTAAAAATCATACTTTTCTTCATATAACACTCCCCCTTATTTTTGAAAAACAAGCAGGAGAATTTCTCCAGCTCTAATTTTTTGCTTCACATAAAATCACCCCCAAATCGTAATTACGGTTGTAATTTTCGAAGTACCCCATACTGCTGATCATTGTTACCTTGCTGTATCGAAAGGACTTCCTTATTTTTAATCCAGTGATCAAGAGATTCTTTTCTGAATAAGATACGCTTCCCAGCTTTTACGTGTGGTATCTCTTTACGCTTTGCCATTTCTAGCACAAGCCAGTAAGATACTCCGAGGTGATCATTTATTTCAATCTTAACTCACATAATGATTTAGATGATTCGACCCAATCAAGTTTAGGTAGTTCATCAAATGAGGGGATACTTTTTGGCATTGAATTAAATATACAAAATTCACTCTCAATATTTATGTAGATTTGTCCTTTAATTCGATTTGAATTATTTTCGCTTTCAGAAAGGAGTAACTTTATCCATAAAAATTAATCCCTTCAATCTTTGCACCATTACATAAAAAATTTAGATCATTTAAAGCAGCCGTTTTCTCTTCTTTATCCATCGAGTGACCTCCACATCAAAACTAATAAAAACTCCTTATTAAAGTTTTATATCCTTATTTTACTAACCTGCCACGTTTGTTCAAAAAGAAAAAGCCGCCTAGGATGGCAGCTGGATCTTAAAGTAACGCACCCTTTAGTTGAAGAAGTTTCACGTCTGATTGTAGGTATTTAAATCCTTCCAACCCTCAAAAGTGTTTCTAAAATTATTAGATAAAACATTATCTTTGCTAAGAAGGTTTTTGCCTGTAATCCAGTAGTTATTAAGACGGTCATCATTATCTTCAAAGACTCGATAATCTTTAAAATAATCAAGGTATTTTTCAGCCAAACCTGTTCAGTGCGTGGATGTTCAGACAAGACAAATCGGCAAAAAGCAATATTCCGCTGTCTAGAATGGGAAGCTCTCCATTTCAATGGAGAGAGGATGTCACTGGGTCGTAACTGCCCAACTGCCAAGCCGGGCAATTACCCGTAATACCCGTGACCCGCTTCACCTGTGAACCTTGCGATGTACCAGTGGTTTCCGAAAGGATCCCTCACTCCCCCACTTCGTTCTCCATAAGGCATGTCTGCTGGTTCAAAAAGGGATATTGCCCCTTCATTCAAAGCTCGTTGATAACAACGGTCCGGATCACCTACAAAGACATGAAGCGTATTTTGCCTCGGTGGATATGCTTCGTTCCCATCGGACACTTCTACAACCGTATTGCCAATCCGCACTTCAGCATGTATTACAAGATCGTTCTCATTCACGGATCGATTCAAAATGTCCGCTCCAAAAACCTCACTCATAAACTGAATCATCTTGTCTGCATTTTCTACAGTAAAGTGCGGTGTTACCGTTTGATAGCCTTGCGGTGCATACCCCATATTCTCCATACTGATTATTCCTCCATTCGTTCCAAAATCTAAACTTTCGATTTCATACTAGCCTACATTCCACGTTGCGTATTGTAATTTTTTTACGCTATTCAGGTGAGACCGCATGATTGTAATGTCTGCCGGGAATCATGCGATAATGGCTGGGGCTAACTCCCGAAAAGGATTGAAAATCCTTAATAAAATGGGCCTGATCATAATATCCGCACTGCAATGCGATATCGGTCCAATTTATTTCTTCTTTATTTCCAGTGAGTTGGAGTACTTCTTGGAAGCGGATAATACGGCTTAAACGTTTGGGCGTCATACCGACTTCTGCTTTAAATAATTCGATAAATCTCCGATGACTCATACCAATATGCTGCATAAGATTTCCTACACGAACCCGATCAATATGGTTCAAGGCATACCGCACAACCGGATGGCTCTCGAAGTTCCCGGACAATAGCATCAATAACCTTCGTTCCAGGACAGGGAACATCTCTTCCGGGGTCGACAATTCCAACAATTCCTCGCGAAGCTCGGTCGCTCTGGCTCCCCATAGCATTTGCAACGAAACATGTGTATTCAATAACTCATGTAGCGGCATGGGTATAAACGGGCGAAGCCCCCCTGGCTTAAAGTGGATGCCGAGTACCTTCGACTCGCTAGATGTGTCAATGACAAAATAGTTTGAGTGCGGCCCGCAAACGACCGAACCATTCAAAACCAATTCGCGGCTTTTATGGTCATAAAGTTGTGTCGTATCTTCCAGAAGATCTATAACCACCTCTGCGGATCCGTCCGGAAAAGCCAGTTCTCTTGAATGAGCAGGATTGTACCCCTGCATATACCAAATAAAATCTACAAACTCTGAGATTGGATATTTTGGAGAATATGTGCAAACGATCATGGCGTCTGACGCGACATTATGTTCCCAAAATTGGAGGTGTAGTCGCGGCTCTCCTTTCTACCGGTAGAATTGTTCAATACATATTTTACAGGAACGAGGTATAACGCGAAAGGGAAGGATTCCATTCTGGTGTTCATTTCTTCTGACCTCTCAACTAATTTCCTTTTTATTTTATCATTTTCTTCTTCAAGTAAACTGCCCGTTACTTTAAGTACATTCCTTCACAATCTCTATTCTTAAATATCCAAATTAACAACCAAGTGTTATTCAATTATCTGGCCCGATTGTTGAAGATCTAAAGAACAATATCATATTCCATTCTTTTCGCCGTTTCTTTAGCTACTTCAGTCCCTAATAATCGCTTAACAATATGAAATGACATATCGATACCTGCTGAAATGCCTCCAGATGTCACTATTTTTCCTTCATCTACGAATTTAACTCCATGTTGTACATCGACTTCTGGAAATTCTTTTTTAAGTCTTTCAAGACTTGCCCAATGTGTTGTTGCTTTTTTACCTTTTAGTAAACCTGCTTTTGCTAATAATAAGGCCCCCGTACAAACTGAGATCATTAGTTGTACGTTTTCTTTTTCATTTTCAATCCACTTTATAACATGATCATTATGTATTTCTCGTTCCCTTGCACCTAACCCGCCAGGAATAATTAAAATATCAAATTGAGGCATATTATCAAAATTAAAGTCTGGTCGTACTTTTAAGCCATTTCGAGCACATATTAAGTTACCTTGTTCTGATATTGTGTTAACAACAAACGGCTTATCACCATTTTCTAAAGTAGTTACTGAAAACACTTCGAACGGACCTGCAAAGTCTAACACTTCTACATCTTCAAACAGAAAAATTCCTACTCTCCAATGCTTGGTATTCATTTGAATTTCCCCTTTATGTTAGTTCCGTACATTTTACAATGATATTTAGTTTTCCACAATCCCACCGTAATCTGAAGTATGTTGAAGGGCGACTGCTTATATAGCAATCGCACCCTTTAGTTGAAGAACAGTTTTTTCATTTTGTTGATTTTTGGTATCTTGATAGGCATAAATTTCTTCCCAAATCAGATACCCTACCCCTAAAATCAGTACCAATATATTAAAATATCTAGTGTATTTCTTCCTACGTAATTTAACATGTCTGAAATAAAATTCGTATCCAGGTGCACCGGTGTATTGGGCTGTCGCAACCGTAAGTTTACTGTCGTTGATGTTTATTTTCTTCGCTTTGACGGATGATCTCGTCAACGACGTGATCAATCGGTGCCGTGGCGTCGATTATAATCCCGTTTTTGGGAACGCCTTCTTTCGTTTGATACATGCGCTTACTGATTTCCCGTTCCTCTGGTCTGCCACCCCAGTCAGTTGGGTCCAGTGCCACTCGCTCATCAATCCGCCGGAGAGAGGTTTCCAGGTCGACATCAAGGACAAACACGCCGTCGAAGAGATCGATGTATTTGTGAAAATTCCGCGAACCACCGCAGAAAAATGTTACCGCCTCATCCTGATTGGCGACCAAAGCTTTTACTTTATCTACATGCCAAATATGGTGTTCGGGTTTAAAGCCATCCGTCGGGGTACCAGTTTCCGGATCGCCTTGATAAACCAATTCACGGTCACCATGAATGGCATGGTAGCCGCGCCGCTGTAATTCGTTGCAGACCGTAGTTTTGCCGGAGCCGGAAACGCCTCCAATCAGATAATTCCTAATGCCCATGATTAGACCCTCCATTCAACTAGATAAGCACACTATATTAGATATGTCTTTCTGTCGCTAAACTGCCCCAATAGTAAAAAGAGTTGTGACTCCATATTGATCTTCAACTCTTGCCTCCTTTAGCGACACATTGCTTTTATTCGAATAGCCCTCTGAAGATTAAATTCGCGGTCACTGGTTCCCGTCCAAGTTCTCTCGCCCATACAGACAACTGACCAACGTGATGTATTTCGTGAGCTATGACATGCCGCATTATTTCCCCGTGCCTGAAAGTTGCACTTTGACCCTCGGAATTGGTAACTTTAATGGTTCGTGATTCCATTTCATTCGTCCAAGACATTATAAACGGTTCAATCTCTGTGTGATATTGGTTAGATAGAGCTTTTACTTTTTCCAAGCTGGCATAATCTTCAAACGGTGGTTCTCCTGGATCTTGTTGTGTTTTCAAAAAGTGAATCCAACTTCGTTCGACCTCCACGATATGAAACAGGGTGTACAGGATACTACCGACCCCGCCAACCCGCTTCTTAAGTAATTCCTCTTCTGGTACATCTTCGCACCATGTAAACCAATCATCTCTAACCTGCCAGTTATACTGAAGTAGCGTTTTCATTTCTAAGCTCCCACCCATTCAATAGATTTTTCGACCACAATATCTGTAAAAATTCTACATCGAAATGCCAATTACCTCTTCTTTCGCTAAACTGCTCGTTACTACAATAAGTTCAATAAAAAAGCATCTTCTTGAAGAAATGCACCCGTTAGCGAAATAAAAATAATCCAGTAACGGATAATATTATTCTTTAATAAAGCCACTAAATTCTTTTGGTATTTTAGGATTAGAAACAAATAATTTTTTTCTATAATAATCAAAGTTTTTTATATTGGTAACCGTATTACTGACTTGCTCATTCATTATTTTTGGGAATTTTCCATTTTCATCTACACCGATTTGACCTGATGTCACGAATATCTCTTAATTCCTTGGAATTTTTGTAATATGTGTGTAATTGCCAACCGGTGTCGGTATGCTAGATGGGTTTTTTCTTGTGATTTTTCCGTTTTCCATTTATTTACCTCGCCATTTTAGAGATTTTTCTGCAGTTTTCCCTAGAAGATCAATTTAGACACACTTCACCCGTGTAAAGACTTCTAGAAAAAAACAGCAGTGGAGTATCCATATCCGAAAGATAAAAACTTAAAAGATTTTCCCACCAAGTAATGCTTAAAAAGCTGCGTTCCCCGTTCCTTGGTTTACATTACATTTTGTCCCAATACCAAATAGCATAAAGAGTATCCTTATTCAATCTATGACCGCTTAGTTTTAAAGTTTGAATTAGATTGCCGCGATGATGGCTTTCATGACTAATAAAATAACTGATGCTGGAAACCAGTCCTTTTTTGAACGTTTTAAAGTTATTGCCTTCTTCGGTATATTGTCGAATGAACAATGCCATTTGTTCGCCAGATGTATTCAAACATTCCTTTAACCGTTCTTTGTTCAGCTCATCGTACATGCTTAGCTTCTCGACAATGTCGGAAAGAGGGTAATGCCAATTGACAAGTTTATCGCACCTGAGGTTATGCATATGGGCAAACTGTTTAGCCGGAGTTCCACCACCTCTCTTGGATAACGTGCAGTTCATTCCTTCATCGGTAATTTTTTCCAGAAGAAAAAGGTTGATTCGATTGTTGGTGTTCCATGCTTCTACTAATTGCTCGGTCCAATTTATCTGTTCCAAAATATTCTCCTTTATCAATTAAATTTTTCAGTTCCATTTAATAACATTTTACCATGCCTAACCAATTAAAATTTCCAAAAAAATCTTTGTAATAGTTGAAATCTATCTATTACTATAATCGTTTTGCAGAAAAGAAGATTGAAAATCCTCCTTCACAATATTCTAACTCGAATAATTCTAATTGCCTGAAAAACGTTCCTCAACAATTTGGCTTTATATAGAAAGAGCGTAAATCTTATTTCAGAAATGCACCCTTTTACGGAAGATTAGAAAAGTAAGAAAAGCCGCAAAAATGGCTCATAAGTTAATTTTCAACGCTTACCCCTTCTCATTAGAGATAATTTATTTAGGCTTTTTAATATTTACATTCATTTTTCCATCACGATAGTGAGCGTACTTATCTCCCTCAGACAAATCAATGAAAAGTCCGTTTTCCGTAACCTGAATGAATTCCTTGACTTTTTTCGTTTTGTCATCAATTTTTATTGTTACCAGACTTTGCACAATTGGAGGACCTCCATCATCACTTCGGACTTCTTGAATCTCAAAATCCTTTAATTGATAGCCTTTTTGTTCTAAATAGTTAATTTTCTTTATGTATTTATCTTTAGCTTCTGATTCACTTAAGGTAGTTCCCGCATCATAGTGTTTATCAAAAATTAATAAATGATTAAAAGCCTTTTCGTAATTTTCGTTTTTAAAAGCAGTATAATATTTTTCTACCCTTTGTTTAGCATGATTTGTTGTACATCCAACAACAAGAAAGCTCAAACTAACTAATGTCACCAAAAGTAATGTTTGTTTCAAGTTATCCCTCCTGAATTTTTTGTGGAGTAATTCCTTGTTTCATATTAAATAAATCGCCTTTTTTTACTGGCCATTTGGAGTTACAACCGTGAACAGTAACTGTTTCATCAGCTGTTTCGATGGTAATACCAAGTTTATGGAGTCCATCTATACACCAATAAGAATCATCACTTTTTAGAATACCGGTTAGGGTTGAAGTTCCGCGAGCCAAAGCAGCCATAATTAATGCTCTATTTGTAAAACTCTTACTCCCTGTAATTCTAATGTCATTATTAATTTGATTGTTTTGTATAGGTGAAATTCTTACAACTTTAACAACATTTAATCTGGACCAAGGTGATCTTGCTTTTAAGTCAGGATTATTCAATATAACCCCCCTCAATATTAATAGACATGTAAAAGTTCATCTGAGTCCGATTGCGAAAGATTGCTATTAAAGGACAACTTGCTATAGGAAGCTGAACAGGGAGGAGGAGTAAATCCAAGACATCTCACAAGTTGATAAACCTCTGTCAAATCTTATTAGCTTAGTCATTACTAATTTTAACATATATATCCATCTGTATTGAGAATGAGTACTTCACAATCTTACCCTTAACAAAAAGAAAGAGCACAATTTGTGCTTCAGAATTGCCCCCTTTAACGGGGCAAAGGACGTAATCCAATATTCTTGAATTGCGCCCTTTAATGAAATAACCATATTCCTGAAGCAATGCTCATTAACTCGTTCAGTGATTCTCTGGCTTGTTATTAAAAACTAATTGCCGGGCAGTTGGATGCCGCGCCAGCCGCTTACATCACATTGGCCATATTCATTATCACCCACAGCAACCACTGTGCCATCCGTTTTAAGCCCGACGGTATGGGCACAACCCGCCGCTATCGCCACAATATCGCGCCAATCACTTACATTACATTGGCCATACTCATTCCAACCCACAGCCGCCACAGTACCGTCTGATTTAAGGCCGATGGTATGATTACTACCCACCGCTATCGCCACAATACCGCGCCAGCCGCTTACATCGCATTGGTCATGTTTATTCCAACCCACAGCCGTCACCGTGCCGTCCGATTTAAGACCGATGGTATGAAGATAACCCGCAGCGACCGCCACAATATCGCACCAGCCGCTTACATTGCATTGGCTATACCGATTATTACCCAAAGCCGTCACCGTGCCGTCCAATTTAAGACCGATGGTATGCCAGTCACCCGCCGCGACCGCCACAATATCATGCCAGCCGCTTACATTGCATTCACCCTCATTATTTCGGCCCACTGCTACCACCGTGCCATCCGATTTAAGCCCAATGGTACGACGCCAACCCGCCGCAACCGCTACAATATCGCGCCAGTCGTTTACATCGCATTGGTGATGCTTATTCCAACCCACAGCCGCCATAGTACTGTCAGATTTAAGACCGATTGTATGAGCATTACCCGTGTTCGTCGCCATATGAACATTACCAGCCGCGATCGCCACAATATTGCGCCAGCCACTTACATCACATTGGCCATATTTATTATCACCCACGGCCGTCACCGTTCCGTCAGATTTAAGCCCAACGGTATGACGACGACCCGCCGCTATGGTATCTTTAGGCAACCGTTTCACCTTTAACACCGCTTCTTTCGGTGAAATATAATCCATGTTTTACCTCCTTGTATATAAGCAACCCTGCAGTTAGCTGCCAAGTATATGTAACTTTACGGTTGCTAAATATGACCAGGTCTTGTTCTTATTCAATTAAACTGGCCTATAGTTACACATTAAGCAAAAGAGGCGTTGTCCTTCTTAGATCAACGCCCCCTTTAACAGAACAAAGGACGTAATCCAATATTCTTGAATTGCGCCCTATAGTGGAATATACAAATTATTCTCGCTCCTTTGGCCAAGAGCCTTGTTGTTTGCGAATTAATACAATTTGCCCTATATGGTATACGTTGTGCAAAATTTGACGAGCCAGAACCCCAACATGTTCCTCTTCCAGCTGACTGTCATTAACTTGTGCTAGTGATTTGCGCAAATTTTCACAAATTAGGCGTGTTTCTGCCAAGACTGCCTTCCATTTTTCAGAATCTGCTGGGTCCCCGATATCTCCAAATGTATTCTCTGCCAAGACTGCCTTCCATTTAGAATCTGCTGGTTCCCCGATATCTCCAAATGTAGCCTTGTTATTAGATGCCTTTTTTCTAGGCGTTGTGTCATTGATTTGTCTAACAAGTAGGGCGTTGTAATAATTTAGATGGTTCACAGTTTGCCAAATTGTATTCCCTCCTCCAGGAGGTTGCCAGCTTGCATCTGTGGAATTTAAACCCTCAAGAGCAGATTCTAAAGGTAAAAACCAGGTCTCAGTATCCCAACTAAAGTCAAATTCCATGCGAAAAATATCCATCAGTTCTAGGTTCATTTGCTTTCTCCCCTCACCTTAAGTTATTAAGATTAAAATATTGGGAATAGCTAAAACATTATCACAGGGGCCGGTCGGTTTCTCAAAACAAGATAACGTACTTCTATCACTCCTTTATTTTTATTTTTTTGATTGGTTTAATAATACCTGAAAAACCCAGTCAGTGAAGATGTTATTCTACAATCTGGCCCTTCTGTGGATTAAATATTGGAACCTCTTATTCCAGAATCCTGCCCGTTTATTGAATAAAGGAAAAGCCGGAGATTGTCTGGCTAGAACTTCGACTATTGCGACCGATTATTGCAAAAAAGAGTTGCTAATTTTAAATTCAAGGTTTAACTCGTACTAACATTATTCAACAAAGTTTATGTAATTGTCTCTACTCCATCTAATTGCAATTTGTTTAAACCTTTCGTCACGATAAGAATACCATTGCTCCTCAATATCAAGCTCTACAATTCTATCCTTTTCTTCGATTATATCTTTAAGATTTACTTGAATGTTCATGATATAGATCACCTTCCATTTTTTCTAGCGGCAAGATTGGCAGCTGTATCCAACTAAGGTCATCCTTTTTGTTTCATATCGTGCTCAGCTTCTATTTCCTCACTTAACTCTGAGAATTGCTTCTTAAAAGATTTTACCACCTTTGTTGTTTTACTGAATACATATTTTTTCACCTCATCATACGGAATCCATATCTCTCGATTCTGAATCTGCCCATACAAAGACGAAATAACAACAGCTCTCTGATCAGGAGGTAACTTCCTAATTGTGCGTCTTTCCTTCATTTTATTGTGGTAGATCTTATAAAGCTCTGTTGCGATCCAATCCTTTTGGCTGTTTTTCAACTGTGAAAATCGTTTGTTCGTTTGAAGAATCTTTCCATTCACTTTGATATGATTTTTCATTAAGAACCGCCCTTTTAATCATTATCGCTAATATTAAACCTTACTAAGGTTATTGTCTCACAATCTGACGTAAGCAATAGTTCTTGTTATTACACTCTTGAGCCCTTCATCCTTTGTTTATTAATAGGCTACTACCCCGTTCAAGCTGAAAACCCACACAAACACGATTCAAAAGGAATGGAACGAGTTGTTGACCATTTTATGTTAGATCAATTCAACAACAAGATTAACAATGCAGTGAAATTCAATAAGTGTCCAATTAAGAAAAATCCTGATTTTGATCAAACTTTTTTCTGAATCGGGATCTTTTATTAAGAGTATATCAATGTTTATATAGTATTTTTGATCAAACTTTATTTTAAGGCAACATATTAAAAGTAGGGGGTGGCCAGTATTACGGACGGGATCAAGTCCCACGGGCGCTCCGTCTTACCCCGGCTACCTAAAGAATAACCTAAATAGGTTAACCGATGACCTGGTTAACCTTATAATACGATCGGGCGCGATTCCAGAGCTGGAAAGCGTCCTTTTTAATGGGATAAAAAATCGAGTTAAGTTACAAATTTTGAAATAAAAGCATTTTTCATGATAGAAAATATCTGTAACTTAAAATCGAATACTAGTCCCTACCTTATTTTCAATAGCTTTTTTGTAAAAATATTGGGCTACAACAATATCCACAACAGCTAGTCCAACTGATTTAAACACGGTGATTTCTTGATCGCTGACTCTGCCCTTATATTCTCCGTTTACAATTTCCCCAAGCTCTCCATAGATATCGCCTGGCTTAAAAACGCCTTCATTTATCGGAACTAGTAAATCACCAGTCTCTTCTAATGCTGCTTCTCTAGATTCTACTACTACTTTGTCGGCTAGAGAAATTACATGAGATGGCAACTCTTGCATTGTTGGTCTAAATGAACCTACTGCATTGACATGAACACCCGGTTTTAATGACTCTGAAAAAACTGGTGTTGAAGAGTTTGTTGTAGTGATAATAATGTCAGCTTCGCGTACTGCTTCGTTTGAGTCTGAATATACTACGACACGTTTATTAAATTTCTTTCTAATATATTCAGCAAATTCTTGTGCTTTTTGTTCTGTTCGGTTATAAAGGAAAATCTCTTCAATGTCTCGAACAGCGAGTACAGCTTCAACCAGACCTTTTGCTTGTTCTCCTGTACCGATAATACATAACTTTTTTGAATCTTGGCGGGATAAATATTTCGTTGCTACACCTGATAAGGCGCCTGTTCTAATCATCGTTAAATAAGAGCCTTCCAAAAGAGCGGTTGGTTCTCCTGTTTTGAAGTCTGATAGCATCACAATACCATTTATGGTTTTCTTCCCTAATTTCTTGTTATTTGGAGCTACGGTTGCTACTTTTAATCCAAGGCTCCCGAGTTCTTCAGCCACGGAAGGCATTACTAATGCAGTATTTTGACCACCATCAAAGGGTAAGGCGGCACGAATAGGTGTAACTGTTCTTTCTTCTGAAAATTCCTTTAATGCGACTGCTGCACATTCAATGATCTCATTGATATCTACTAAACTTTTTTGTTCATCAGCATTTAAGATTAACATACTTTTTCATCCTTTCGTCTTACATCATACTCGTATCTTTTTTACTAAAAAAATAGGAAGCCTATTTGTCAGCTAACGGTTTGAGCAACAACCGTTGTCCCGGAGAACCTGCTAAAATAAATCAGCATTTGCTAGGTTGTTCTACTAAACTTGCATTTTAAACACCCTGGAATTTCCCGCATAATGAAATATCAAATCTCAATCTAGATTTAGCAAGGATTCACTGTAGATGTAAAGCTATATTTTTTTGGCTGCTTTTGTAAGAGACTTATCATTAGATGAAATAAAAAATTACGTATTACCTACTCCAATCAATCATCGCCACAACAGTTATTTTGTTTATTGGAAATTTCCCCAAACTGAATTAATTCGGATTAATGTGTGCTCTTGACTTTGAATCGGTCATAACGAAGGGGTTCAATTGGAATCGATGTATCATTTTCGTTGATCATTTCTTCGATTACTTTACCTGTAATCGCAGCTAAGCTTATGCCATCCCCTTCATGTCCTGCTGCTATATAAAACCCCGGCACCTTTTCAACACGTGAAATGATTGGAAGGTGGTCAGATGTCCATGGTCGCAATCCTGTGTATGTTCTAATAACCGTCATATCACCCATTTCAGGGAAGAAACGCACCGCTCTTTTTGCTACACATTTCATGACTTCATGGTCCACTTTTGTGTCATAACCATTAAATTGTCGACTACTTCCAATTAAAAAGTTTTGGCTTTCAGTAGGCTCAAAGACTAACGCAACGCCATATTTATCAGTTACTGGATCTACATGCCTCTCCCCACCGAATTTTGAAATGAGATAGCCAAACTCCATTATATTTCTTACCGCAACAGGCTGTTGTCTAGAAGCAACAATTACATGACCCTTGCGTGGTTTTATCGGAATATCTATATCTAACATTTCGCCAATAAACGGAGCCCATACACCACATGCATTGACCACCTTATTGGCAGTGAAGGTTTCGTTATTTGTCTCAATTACAAATTGGTTTTCTTTGTTTTTATAAAGATTTTTCACTTCCGTATGGGTATGAATTTTCGCACCGAATTGTTTTGCACGATGAATCATCGAATAGGTCAACATATAGGGATTGACTATAGAATCAGTCCGACACTCAAGCCCACCAGGGAGATCTTCCGCGAAGTAAGCAGATTCATTACGTAGGTCTACCCGATCCAACATTCGAAAATCCAAACCCGCCTCTTGCTGTTGTTGTACCCATTTTTGTGCAGCTTCCATTTCCGTATCATTTTCACAAACTAAAACACTACCAGGATTTCGATATTCAAATGGGATTTCAAGTTCATCCTTTAATTCATGGACCATTTGTTGACTTTTCAGGGACATTTGACTGTCAAATCCCGGATCTTTATCCACTGCCAAAATGTTTCCATCACACTTAGAGGATGTGCCACTAGCCAATTCTTTCTTTTCAAGAACCGTTATGTCTAAACCGGATTTTGAGCAATAGTAAGCGATCGATGAACCGATAATCCCGCCTCCGATTACAACGACATCACGATGAATGGTGTTCGTCATGTTATTCCCCCTCGGCTATTAGAAACAACTGATCTTTCTTTATTAGATTGATAAGCGTCCCATTGCTGCAAAATTTTCTTTCTTCCCGTTTCGATCTCCGGATGAAATTGTATATGTGCGTTATCCCTGGTCTGTTCAGTCCGTTTAATAGAATTTTTAATTTCGCCATCTAAATCATCCATTCCAGCATGGTGCGCCATTGATAAACCTGCCGTTCTCCCCTGCGCAGCAGCAACTTTCGCCCCTTCAATCCCAGTAATATTCCCAGCAACATAAAGTCCTTCCAGAGGGCTTTCCATCCGTTCATTATGTAAAGGAACATAACCTCCTAATTCCTCCACTAAATAAAATGGACAACCTGCAACTGCGGCCAGTTCAGCTAATGGGTATAAACCTCCGGCAATACAAACGAAATCTACTGGGATATGTTCTTCACTACCAGAAACCACTTCACCATCAGCATTAATCGTTGCTAATGTTACTCCTTCTACTTCATCTTCACCATAAATTTTGGTGACAGCTTTTCGAAGTTGAATTGGAATATCCCACATTTTCACTCCTTTTTTAGGAAAGAAGTTAACCCCCAATTTTTTCATAAAGTCATTCTTCATTAACTTACTCCCGTATCGAACGAATGGAGATGGGGCCATATGGGATACATGAAGAAGAGAATCTAGAACTTCTTTTGGTTTACCTGCATCCTGTGTCACTTGGTTCGTTTTTGGTAAAGTAAGAGAAGCTACCTCTACGCCAGCTAGTTGTAACTCCATCGCAATAGCAGCCGAGAGAACATTCACACCGATAATAACCCCACGCTCTCCGGGTTTAACGCGGTGAACATTTGTCATCACCTGTGCAGCTCCGACCGACATCACCCCAGGTAACGTCCAACCAGGTACAGGTACAGGAGCTTCTGCTGCCCCCGTTGCTAATAACAGACTCGGCGTATGAAATGTTTCCCTTTCTGTATAAATAGTCCATATTCCATTGGAATTTTCGATGTTGTTTACAGCTGTGTTTAAATGAAAATTCACACCAAGATCAACTGCTTTTTCATACAATTTATTTGATTCTTTAATCCCATTCCACCAGTTCCCATTCGGTTCTTCATAAAGCTGTCCTAGTAACCTGCCGCCAGCTCTCATATACTCATCAATGACAACAACATCCAACCCCTTTTCTGCACAAGTCACAGCCGCTGTTAAACCTGCAGGTCCAGCTCCTATAATGATGGCGTTATCCATTTTCAAGTCCCTCACCTTCTTTTACTGGATGGTAGTTGACCATCACTTTCTACAGTCATTCCCTCTTTAACAGGTGTAAGACATGCCCGGATTCCTTGCTGACCATCTACTGAAACTCTACATTCATAGCAATGGCCAATATTACAATAGATACCTCTTGGTGACCCGCTTTCTTCATGGTGTCGTAATGTGCGAATTCCATTGGCTAAAAGTGCGGCAGCCAATGATTCATTCTCCAGGCCTTTATAACCCTTTTGATTAAATGTGAAGGATACATAATTATTATCCTCCATTTTTCCGAGTATAGGGTGGTCTAAGATCCTTCGCGTCATGTTATATTACCCTCCTAAATTTTTGAAGCTGATCGGGCGTATAGGTGGCTGATATTTCAATGATACGCATGTTCGATTTCGATCATTTGCTGATGTAGCAGCTATTTTATCTACCATAGTCCGACATGATCTTCCACCACAATAACCCATGCCTGCCCTAGTACGAAGCTTTAATTCCCTAGCGGAACATTTATACTTGGCAGCTGTAGTCTTCAATTCCTCGTAACTTACTTCTTCACACCTGCATATGATCATTTCATCTTCTTTCACTTGAAACACCTCAATTTATACTTAATGCGAGAATGAAACTTAGTAGATAGACGCTACAATTTTAATTACCATGTCAGGAAACCTCTTCTCCCCCTACATCAAGCTTTCTTTCTTCTGGTTTTTTCAAAATAGCTACAATAATACCGATAACAGCTCCAATCAGTCCCGTAATGATCCATCCTGCCCCGAAACTAAACAGTGGTATGAAAGAAAAGGTTTGACTAATAAAATCTGCAAAAACATTCGCTTCTTTTAAAGCATCTAACAGTGCAACAAATCCACTACCAATAATTGAACCTACATATACGGATTGATACCCTTTAAATAGATTATTGGTAAAGGAAAGAATAATTAATGTAATCGCTATTGGATATAAGAGAAGTAAGATTGGTGACGCTAACTCAAGTATTGTATTCAAACCAAAATTGGTAATGATTAAACTAAGAACAGCTAATAGTATTACCCATTTTTTATAAGAAATATTTGGATAGATTCTATTAAAATATTCTGCTACTGATGATAAGCACGCTATATTTGTTGTTATTCCAGTTAAAAATATAACAGTACCTATCAAGAATATTCCGACATATCCAAATAAATGGATTGCACTGTTTGCTAACACTTCTCCACCATTGCTTGCATATCCAATGGCATCTATACTCGATGCTCCTATCCAAGCTAAAGATAACTGCAAGATCGCCAAACCAATTACAGTTATAACTCCTGCTTTCATAAAAACAATGGATGTTGCTTTTTTTCCTTCAACTCCTAAATTCTTAATCGACTTAATGAAAATTCCCCCAAATATAAACGCGGCAAGAACATCCATTGTATAATAGCCTTCAACAAATCCTTTGAAAAACGTATCTTGTATATACGGCTCTTTCGGTTCACCAAAACTCCCCATTGGAGTAATGAATGATTTAGCTATTAATAAAATTAAAAGAGTAGCAAATACGGGCGTTATCACTTTACCTAATCGATCTACAAACTTACTTGGGTTAAGAGAAAGCAAGACAGTCAATAGAATAAAGAGAAAAGAAAACAAAAGTAAGAATAAATTATTTGACTGAACCATCTCAGTGATTATAGGAAATACCGAAATTTCATATACGACTGATGTAGTTCTTGGAATTACGTATATTGGTCCTAAAGTTAAAAATAGGGCAATGGAAAATAACATACCGAACTTTGGATGTACTCTTGCAGCAAGTTTCTCTACCGTACCTCCCGATATAGCTAATGCTATAATTGCTAATAAGACAAGGCCGACACCTGTAATCAAAAACCCTGACATCGCAATCCACGTGTTCGTTCCTGCAAGTTGACCTACCATGGGTGCAAATATTGTGTTACCAGCCCCAAGAAACATCGCTAATAGCATAAGACCGACGGCAATAAGTTGTCCTGTCGATAAAGTACTTTTCATTTTAAAGTCCTCCTAATAATTTAAAACCTTCTGCATATTCATACTCAACGTAAATTTGTAACCGCTTTCAAGTAGTTAAGTGAAAGCAAAAAATAAACATAGCGTCAGCAAGACTGCTTCCTAACTTAAAAATGTGCGGATTGCCCAATCTCTCCTTGTGACACCTTATCTGCCAAAGAATTAACTACCTCTCAATTTAATCATTATTGTAATTAATACACAAAATTTAAGTGACATTTAAATAATTGACTAAAAAAATGATATAAACTTAATAAGGTATTTTTAAATAACATTACCGTTACTAAGTTAATATTAAAATTAGTCCTAAAAATTAAAGTAGAAATTAAAATATTTAAATGTCACTTAAATTTTAAAAAGCTATTAGTTGCTATTATACTTATTTTCGTCTTAAAATTCAATCGTTTTATTATTTTCTTAAAACTCTATTATTCAATCAAGAACCTTCCGTTTATGTTTTTTCCTCTAGATGCTTTTTTCAGATTTCCTAAATCTCGTTCCAGTTTTATCCTAAAATAAAGTTAGCGTATACCACAGAATTTATACTTCACTTAAATTATAGTGATAAAGAAATGGTCTAATTTCAAATATGATATTTAAAAATCAGATAACTTCACCTCACTAGGTTAATATGGTAAAATTAATTTTATAAAATTTAAGCATTACTTAAATTTTATAACGAAACTAACCAGTCATCAATTGCTTTGTAAGAAAATATGACACAATTTAATTTCAGTATTAGGTTTTAGAAGCCTAGTTTGATATACGTAATTCATTTTAACCTAGATCCTCTCTAATGTTTATAAGAAAACCAGCGTATTTCCTATAACTTTTTACATTAATCTATATTTGGAGGTATAAAATGGATCCAGAGTTAGGGCATTTAATAAAAAGACTCCGTAAGGAAAAAAAAATGACATTGAAGGAAGTCTCCGAAAAAACAGATTTATCTATAAGCTTCTTATCCCAAGTAGAACGTTCTCTTTGTTCCATTACATTACTCTCCTTACGAAAAATATCTGAAGCTCTTGGTGTTAGTCCCAGTTATTTTTTTCCGGACACTATACAAATTGACAAAGGCATGATCAGACGAGCAACTGATAAACAAGTAGAACATAAGTCATCCTTTACTTATTCAGATCTATCTGGTAATGTATCAAATCCCATGTTTGTGCCAATTCTAGTTACCTTATTACCTGGAGATAAAAAAGGCACACCTTTTTCTCATGAAGGGCAGGAATTTATTTATGTTATCGAAGGTACCATGACTATCATTCTTGATGACATTGAATACGACCTTTACCCTGGGGATAGTATTCATATAGAATCAACTAGACCTCACAACTGGTTTAACAAAACAGACAAACCTACTAATTTTTTATTTATTAGTGCAGCTACCTCTCGTGATTGATTTTTTAAACAAAAAATTTATCAAAACGGCTATCTTAACTGGTAGCCATATTTAATAGGTTTTGGGTTGCTCTAAATTTTCCTGATTCATGAACTCTGTGGTCAGTCCCTGAAAAAGCAACTAACTTCTTTGGGTGATGAAAGCGATCGATTTTCCCAACTTCAGACAGGATTGTTGCTGCAATCTTGTCCCCGATTCCTGGGATTGATCGTATTAAATCATATTCATACAATTCTTGAGCCTGGGCATCTATCTCTTCCTTTAATACAGATAGATGCTTTTGGTATTCCGACAGAAGATGAATGTACATCTGTAAACTGATGATGTGAGGCTGAACAGTTGAAAGAGGCAGCCCCAGGCAGGATCCATTTCAACAAACGCTCTACCAAAGCCACATTCCAACCGAAGCTGCCGATCCAAGTACCTTTTGAGGTTGTAGAAGCTGACTTTACACCGCCTCCTTCTGGAATAAGAAATCTTTCATTTAACTTTTATGGACAAGGAAATAATTTAAGTTTAATGACTGTTAATGGTGGTACAGTACATTCAGATATGGAGTTTGAAGTAGTAAAAATAGGGGATAAAAAAGGAAAATATGCTGTAAACGATTCTGGTGTAATGATGTTAAATTGGACGGAAAACGATATTCATTACAGATTAGCTTATTATGGACAACAGTCGGAGAAAGAAATAACTAAGAAAGACTTGATTGAAACAGCTATGTCTTTTGAATAATGCTCTTATTAAGCAAACGGGGTCTTTAATGGAATAAACCATCGGAAAAAAATAAAAATTGGCGTACCCCTATGGTCTATGGGTACGCCAATTATATTTTTATTTTATGCAATAGCAACAATCTTTTAGAAAACAGCCTTATTTTAAAATATATTAAGCAATCTTTCAGCTTTTAGTCTAAATTGGATGGTTTAAGGTCACTCAATTTTTGCTTTTTCTAACAAATGATCATTATAGTAAATAATATTAGAAATGATCTTACTTTCTTGAATAGTATTAAAATGTTTTCTTGCTTCTTTTTCGCTTTCAAATTCAAACATTCTAATATTGCCCTTTGAATAGATGGTGATAATCCACATAAATAAATCCTCCAGTTTTAGATCATTATTATCTTAGATTATTAATTGTACTTTAATTTAAGAAATTAAGATCTAGATCTTGATCAACCCTATATAGTTTTGTTCATTTTTCAGATCCGTCTTCTCTGTACATTTTTGTTATCTTTTTAGATATTGCTTGTCTTAACAGTATTAAATTCTTCTATCATTTCTCTGCTTGGAGCAGCACCAATCTTAGAAAAAGTAAAAATAGCAATTAAGGAAAAAAAGAATCCAGGAACAAGTTCATACAAGTAAAATGGAATAACAGCTGCTGATTGTTCCATAGGTAAGCCATCCGATCCTACTGGAGGAGTGGATAAAAGGCTCCATAAAATCACAGTGATACCTCCAACAATCATTCCAGCAAGAATACCATTTCTTGTCGCGCCTTTCCAGAAGATAGAAAGTATGATCGCTGGCCCAAAGACCGATCCAAACCCGGCCCAAGCATATCCTACTAAGCTTAATACTGAACTTTCTGGGTTAAAAGCTAATACAATAGCAAACAATGCAATTAAAAGAATACCTATTCGTGTTACCCATAATAATTCTTTCTCTTTCGCATTCTTTCTAAATAACCCTTTATACAAATCTTCAGATAAAGCAGTTGCAGATATTAATAATTGTGTACTAATTGTACTCATAATTGCTGACAAAATAGCTACTAATAAAATGCCTGTAACCCATGGGTTAAATAATACTTTTGCAAATTCAAGAAATACTGTTTCAGGATTAGTTAAAGGCGCATCCGCAAAATAAACAATACCTACAAACCCTGTAAATATAGCTCCAAATAGCGCTAATACGTTCCATATAGTGTATACAGAACGTCCAATGGTAATATCTCTAGATGAAGCCATTGACATGAAGCGAACAATTACATGAGGTTGGCCAAAGTATCCAAGCCCCCAAGCAAGCAAAGAAATAATTCCTAGTGTAGTAGTTCCTGCAAAGATATTTAAGTTATCTATAGAAATATTTCCAGCTTGAGCCACGGTTTCGCTCCATCCTCCTAAGTAAAGAAAAGCAGCGATTGGTACGATTAATAGAGCTAAAAACATTAACATTCCTTGAAAAAAGTCTGTCCAAGCAACAGCAAAGAAACCACCGACACATGTATAAAGAATGATTACAACGGAACCCGTCCATAATGCTGTAGTATATGATATTCCAAACGTCGTCTCAAAAAGTATTGCTCCTCCAACAAGACCCGAAGAAATATAGAATGCAAAGAAAATTAAAATAAACAAAGATGAAATAATTCTAAGAGATTTCGATTTATCTCTAAAACGGTTTTCTAAGAAATCAGGAAGTGTAAGCGAGTTATTTGATACCTGAGTAAACACTCGGATTCTTTTCCCTACAAATTGCCAGTTTAGATAAGCTCCCACAGCTAAACCAATAGCGAGCCATACGCCTGATATTCCTCCAGCATAAATAGCACCCGGTAACCCCAGTAATAGCCATCCGCTCATATCTGAAGCACCTGTACTTATACCACCAACAAACGGACCAAGTCCTCTTCCGCCTAAAATGTAATCAGAAAAGTCATTTGTTCTTCTATAAGCCATATAACCAATCATAAAGAGTAATCCAAAATATAAAATAAAAACGGTAAGTGAAATATAATCCATTATGATCCCCTCTTTTCAGCAGTTATATTTTTATCAATTGTATTTTGATCTAAATACGATTGAGAATTTTTTTGTTTTTTTTCCCGTTGGATTTGATTGAACAGAGAAATAAGAGAAAGTACAATTAATAGTAGCATAGGAATGAATAACCAAAATAAAGTAGCCATAGTAAAGGTTGGTTCCATTTTAATAACCCCTTTTTAAGTTTTTATACTAATTTGAAATCGCTTTCAATATAAAGGTTAGAAATAATTTAGAGCCTATATTCAATCTTACTCAGAAGGTTATTATTGAAGGTTATTATTCTAAGCAAGATTGAATATAGTTATTAACCAGATAGGGTAAGTTTGTAAAGAGCATCCGATAATTGAATCCGACGATATGTCTCAGTTGCATGTCCTTCAAGGTCTAATACTTTATTTCTCAGTTCTCCATACATTTTTTCAGAGAGGTCTCCCGAACTCTTTAATGAATCTTTAATGAGTTTTTCTACAATAGAGCAACTCGTTATACTGATATCATGATTGATGACTCTTCCTGTTGGAGAATATGCTAAAGCACTAACAATTCTATTTTCAGCACTGCTAATGGTTTCCCTTAGAAAGTTTGTAGGTGTAGAAGGAATGTCCTCAACAATTAATCTTGTTATTCCGCGGTCATTAACCGCTTCCAGAATAGATTGAGGATTATTACTAACCAAGATTTCTTTATGTGATGGCCATATATCCATCCAAAAGTGGTTCATATGAAATTTTCCTATATGGAATATGAAATAATCTGGATAAATCCTTAATTTACCATGTTCATTTCCTAGTTGAAATCGGTAGAAATCGTAAAATTTAGTTATCGCTGCCATAAGAAGTACACTAACACCTATAGTTCCTCCTGGTTTACTAACTATAATACCTAGACGATCATATTTATTAAAATGAGGGAATACACTTTCAAATTTTGATTCTTTCTCGTTAACTTTGTATATAAAATCCTCAGACCTTAGAATCTTAGTGGTATGCATAATGTATTTCCATCTTTCATTATTTTAAATTCACTTTAATATTTAATAAATTATAGGATGAAGAGCTCGCCAAACATTCAATTAACTTTTTGACAGTTGATCTATAATAATCATTTGGCAAGCTCTTCAATTTTCACTTAGATTTTTTGAGCATGCAATTTACCTTGACTAAATAATTTCAAGTAATCATAACTTCCGCACTTGGAGTCTGTACCGGATAAGTTGAATCCGCCAAACGGGTGAACACCCACTAGTGCGCCCGTCACATTTCTATTAATATAGAGGTTTCCGCAGTACATTCGCTCAATGGCTTGCTCGATACGCGCGTCATCGGACGAGAAGAATCCGCCTGTCAGGCCGTATTTGGTATTGTTGTAGATGTCGATCGCTTCCTCCCAATCTTTGGCTTTGGCAATCGCCAGCACCGGACCAAAGATTTCTTCCTGCATAATCGTACAGTTCGGGTCTGCGTCGATGAAGATGGTCGGATGAATGTAATACCCTTCATCGCTGCCCGTATCCCCGCCTAAAACGAGTTTCGCCTCCTGTTTTCCAATTTCAATGTATTTTAAAATGGTGTTATAGGCTTTTTGATCAATCACAGGTCCCATAAAGTGGTTCTCTTCCCCGTTGCCGATACTGAGCTCTTTCGTTAACTGGACCACTTTCTCCAATAACTCATCATACACGCTTTCAACGATAATAGCTCTCGAGCCCGCAGAACATTTTTGACCTTGAAAACTGAAAGCTGACGATACAATCGATTGTGCTGCTGAATCTAAATCGGCTGTTTCATCTATCACAATGCCATCTTTTCCACCCATTTCAGCATTTACGCGTTTGATCCATTTTTGCCCTTTAGCTGTTCTTCCAGCAATTTCATTGATATGCAGTCCGACATCCTTAGAGCCTGTGAAACTAATAAATCTTGTTAATGGATGACCTGTAATAAAATCACCGATTACAGATGAATCACCTGGAATAAAATTAATTACTCCATCTGGTAATCCTGCTTCTTCCATAATCTCAACAAATTTGTAAGCAATAATTGGTGTTACAGAAGATGGTTTAACAAGAGTTGTATTTCCAGTTACAACTGCGGATGCTGTTAATCCTGCACAAATGGCTAATGGAAAATTCCATGGTGGTACAATAAATCCTACTCCAAGAGGAATATATGTTAATTTATTTTTTTCATTTGGAATTTTAATTAATTTATGTGTATCTTCTTCTAGTTGAAGCATGGATGTTCCATAGAATTCAAGGAAATCAATTGCTTCTGATACCTCTGCATCTGCTTCTTCAAAATTCTTTCCCGCTTCAATTATTAATAACGCTGATAACTCATGTCGTTTTTCTCTTATTAATTCAGCACCTTTAAATAAATATTCAGCTCTTTTTTCAGCAGGCGTTTTCCCCCACGAAGAGAAAGTATTTGTCGCAGCTTGAATTGCTGAACTTGCCATATCTTGATTAGCTTTACTCATGTATCCAACAATTTCATCTTTTTTACCTGGATTGATAGAAGTTATTTTATCATCAGTATAAAATTTCTTTCCATTAATAATTACCGGATATTCTTGACCTAGTTCACTTCTCACTTTAGCAATGGCAGCTTTCAAAGCAACAACATTATTATGATTTGCAAAATCCGTATCTTGTGCATTTTTAAATTTTTCAACTGTTTTTAACATTTCACAATCCTCCAATTATTTAAAAGTATTTTTTAGTACAAATGCTACGTTTTCAGGTCGCTCTGCTAAACGTCTCATAAAGTATCCAAACCAATCGACACCATATGGGACATAAACCCTCACTTTATATCCTTTTTCACTTAACTGTTTTTGTAGGTCAGAGCGAATGCCATATAACATTTGGAATTCAAATTGTTCTTTGCTGATGTTAGTTTGATCCACAAAATTAAGGACTTTTTCAATCATCACGTCGTCATGTGTTGCAATTCCTGCATAATTACCATTCAGCAAATGAGTTTTAATAATTTTCTCGTAATTCTTATCTACATCACTTTTTTTGGGAAAAGCAACAGCAGCTGACTCTTTATAAGCCCCTTTTACTAAGCGTAAATTTGCGTTATATTCATTTAAATCATGGATATCTTCTTCTGTTCTGTAGAGATATGCTTGAATTACTGTTCCAATATTGTCGTATTCTTGTCTCATTTCTTTATAAATATCTAAAGTTAATTGACAATGAGAATAATCTTCCATTTCAATCCTCACAAAATTTCCATATACTTCTGCTCGATATAAAATTTTCTTTAAATTTTGAATGCATAACTCTTTGCTTATATCTAACCCTAATGAAGTTATTTTGATAGATAGATTACTGTCAATACCTGACTGATGGATGGCATCCAATGTTTTAATACAATTCTTTGTTGCTTCTTCAGCTGCTTCTTTTGTAAAAACATATTCTCCTAAATAATTAAGCATAGCTACCATGCCATCGTCATTTATTTTTCTAACGCAATCTACTGCATGTTGAATACCATCTCCTGCAACAAAGCGTTTAGCTCCTAACTTTAATCCGTATTTTTGAGCCATTTTATTGGCAACTTTATTTTTTGCAAGTGTCTGAAATGTATTGCTTAATAATTTCTCCATTTTCATTCCTCATTTCAAACGTTTTTAAAGCCAGTGTGGGTTCTCCCAGAGTGAGAGGTCATTCCCTATACCTAATTTCTTAGCATTTAAATACACTCTATATGCTTCAGAAATATCATGAATGGACATACCAATTGGATTGAATAAGATTTTTTGCATAGCATTTTCTCTTCCAATTTTCTTTCCTGTAATAATCTCTCCTAAATTGGATACACTTTCTTCTCTAATAACACCGTCACGAACGGCTCTATAACTAACATCTACACCATGGTGTTTTACGTGCTCAAAATCATCTACAATTACTTTGTCATAGTGAACCAACTCTTCTGGATCAGTATCCCAAAATGAAATTTCCGAATGAAATGCCCCTTCCTTTAGCCAGTCCCCTTTTACATAAGGATAGGAGGACATTGTCGCCGTAATGACGATATCCGATTCTCTTATTGCTTCTTCTGCGCTCTCTGCCCTGATAACGCTTACATTTAATTCGCATGTCATCTCTTTTGCAAACTGATCAGTCTTTTCACGATTTAAATCGAATACTTTGATTTCTTCAATCTGATTACCAAAAACTCCTACGGTAGCCATTAACTGCGTTCTACTTTGAACACCTGCACCAATAATACCTACCGTTCTGGAGTTTGGATTAGCTAAATATTTAGCTGCAATTCCAGTTGCGGCTCCTGTTCTCATAGCGCTTACAATAGTGCCGTCCATGATAGCTAAAGGAAAACCGTTATTAGGGTCTGTTAAGATAATAATTGCAGATGCTCGTGGTTGGCCAATTCTCTTAGGATTCTCTGGCATACTTGGAATCCATTTCATTCCTGCTACATTTAGATCCCCTCCCAGATAAGAAGGCATTGTCATAATTCGACCTCTTGTTTCTTCTGTTTCTGGACCGCCCCAGCGAATGACAGGTTTTGATGGTTGGATTACTTCGTTACTCCCGTGTAACTCAAAAGATTTTTGAATAGCACCCAGGGTGCCTTTCATATCTAGCCCACCAGCTTTAATGCAGTCCTCCTGGGAAAGATAAATAAAACCCACCTTTTTACTTTGCTCTAATTGATTGAGCTCTTTAACTGTACCCATTCAAATCCCTCAAATCTTCTAAATATTTGCAACCTTTTGAAAGTATTCTAACATTAAATATAGTTTATTGTAAACCTTTTTTATAAAAAAAGGAATAATCATTCCTTTTTTTATATTAGAAAAGGACATTAACTTAGCATTCAGCTTAATTAATGTCCTGTAAAAAAATACTTTACTGATCAATAATAATTTTTTTATCTTTTAATGTGTTTACTAATGTCTCTATTCTTTTTATTGATGTTTTCGATTGTCTTATACCTAATTCAATAACTATTGATTCTACAATTGCAATAATCGGTATGATTGTAAAGTGATTTTCACTAGACTCGGTTTTTAAAATGACATTTGCATAGCTGGCAATCGGACTTGATAAGTGATCTGTTACTAAAATAATTGGTATCCCTTGTTCATATGCTACTTTTGCAGCATCTACCGCTCGCTGCGTATTAGGTGCGTAGCTAAATATAATAAAAACTTCATTTTTCTCAAACTGTAGTATACGATCAAACATTGAATCACTGTCATAACTAAGCTGTCTTGTATTCGAGTGAAATTCCTCGATGAGCAGCTCAGTGTATATTGCAACTGCCTTATAAGGGCGTAATCCCAATAAGTTGATTCTTTTCGCATTAGATATTAAATCCATCGCTTTTTCGAAATTTTCGATTAATTGAGGGTTAAGAGTTTTGTCAATTAAATCGATCCCTTCTTGAAAAACAGTTGAAAGCGTCTTGTGATTATTATCCTCTTCGGTACTCCCGAATGATCTTTGTACGTTCTCCCATTTATCAGAATAATCTTTTTGAATATCATGAAATTCTTTTTTTAAATCAAAAAAACTGTTGAAACCTAATAATTTTACTAGCCGTAAGACTGTTGTCGTTCCCACACCCGCATTATTCGCAAGCTCTTTGACAGTAAACAATCCAATATCTTGATGATGTTCTAATATAAAACGGCAAAGTTGTCTCTGTTTGTTTGGTAACGAATCTTTGACCATAATTATATGTTCTAGTACATTCATTTCTTCTTGAGTTTTCATATTCCACCTACTTCTGATTAAAAATTTTCACTATAATTATTCTTAGTATATATAACTAATTATAACTTTTACTAGAGTCAAGGCAAATTACGATAACAAAAAATTGTGGGCAGGTTACCATGTAAAAATCTATTAAGTAAGTATAGGCTTTATTTTCAATAACCCCACATCAACTGATGTCTCTATATAACCAACTATCTGATTAAACGTAAAAACATTAAGTTTTTCATTTAAAACTTCCTTATCGTACTCCATATCGCCTAATACATAAGGAACGAATTTTTCAACGTCTTTGGACTTAACCTCTTCCAAGTCTGAAATTGCAGGAAAATGACGTTTTTCTCAATTCATTTGTAAAACCATAGTGCTCTAATAATTTTCCATTTAGTAATCGGAAATCATTATGGTATAACATATATAATCCTTCATCAGCATCCATTCTGTTCCTTAACCAAGAAAGATTAAAACCTTTCAGCCATATATCATCAGCAATTAAATGTGCACAATACCCTAATATATAATCATTATAATCATTTTTACTTTCTACTTGCGAACTATATTTATGTAAAAATCCTTTATAATCAACACTTCTTGAATAATCATGTACTTCACCTACAAAGAAATGTGATACGTTTTTTTCTTGGTGTGAAAAAACAGCGTCTGGAGCAACGCTTCCAAGCAAAAAAGATGTTTTATCTTCTATCGATAAAGCCTCTGCAATTTTATTACCAATAATCGAGTGCATTATTCTTGAACCCATAATTCCCCCACCCTTCAATGATTTCTTCTAAAAGGCTCTACTTACTACTTGTCCTTGAAATTCCAAAGCATCTAAAGCCCGTATTCGTTGGACCTCACTTATTTTGGATAAATGCATCCATTTATAATCAGAGTGTTCAGAACTAAGGTTGATTTCCGCATCCTTTGGAATAGAACAGCGGAATATTGCAGCTTGGGTATTCAGTACACTATGATAATAAACCCCAGTTAATACAACATCCTGAACTTCTATTCCAAGTTCTTCTCTGCATTCACGAAATAACGCTTGATGAATGGTTTCCCCAGGTTCAACACTCCCACCTGGTAAACTCCATCCCTTATTCCCGTATGTTCGCTTTAATAAAAGCACATGACTTTCGGAATTAAATATTATAGCATGAGCACCAAACCTAAAAGTATCATTAAAAGCCAATTCTATTCCCCCGTTTTTCAACTAATTCTTTTGCCGTTTCTTATTCCACAATGCTGCCCAATTGTTCAATAACAATTATTTCAAATTTCCATCATTTGCACAATGCGTTATTCCAGAATCTGGACCTAAAATGGAATAATGAGCGCTTTCCTTGTTCCTGATATGCTCCCCTTCAAGTAGACAATGGTAAAATTAAAACAACCATCGTTGCTTGAGGGGAGCATTTTGTATGTCCAAAAGGTCTAAATATAGTTTAGAAGATAAATTAGAAATCGTACGGTAATGGTGAAAAAACCTATTTAAGTACCATTTTAGATTTACACGAAAACATGATCATTCATTACGAAGTAGGAAAAAGCAACAATAACCAGCTAGTCTTTAAGATTCAGGATGCCACTTTAAAAGAGAACCCTATTGGGATGATGATTCATAGTGATCGTGGGTTTCAATTATACCTCTAAAATATTCGGGAAAATGATTCGTGAAGCTGGTATGATTCAAAGCATGTCTAGAGTGGGACGCTGTTTGGATAATGCCTGTATTGAAGGTTTCTTTGGAGCATTAAAATCGGAAAAATATCACCTTAATCGCTATGAAACATTTACAGAACTTAAAGAAGACATTGAAGATCATATGTATTTTTACAACCATGAAAGGTTTCAGGAGAATTTAAACAACCTTACTCCGATGGAATATCGAAGTAAGGCAGCTTAGTTTTTTTATTTATTTAGCCTATGCCCAATTTTATTGTAACATGCTTTTTTATCTTATTTAGGGCTACCTATTGACCTTCTATTAGCTAGTACTGCTAGTAACCTGTTTTTTAGTAGGAGAATTCTTTTTTTAACTCTTTTGATAAATGGCTATGAAGTAGCTGAAGTTTCAATTTATAAACGCTTTCAGCAACCAGTTTGGCGATTTGTTCAGCACCATACTCTCGGAAATGGGTGTTGTCACTTACCCCTTCCGGGTAATTAGGATGTTCTCCTTCTTCAAGCCACATGAAGAGATTCTTGCTTTCTTCAGGACCGAGCTGATTGTACAATTCCATAGTTTTCTCAGACATATCGATCACAGGCACCTGTTCTTCTAGCCCAAGCTCCTTCATTGCTTCTGGATATTCTCCGTGTGATGGCTTTGCTTGGCCATCTTCTGTGAATCCTCTTCTTTCTACAGGTGTTAATAAAACGGGATATGCACCTTTTTCACGAGCACCGTCGATATACTGTTTTAAATAGCTCTTGTATGTTGTAAAGGGTTCTGTATAACGCGTCGGGTCGTTTGATTTTGAATCGTTATGTCCAAATTGGATAAATAGATAATTTTTCTCTTCAATTTGAGCGAGTATGTTGTCTAATCTGCCTTCATCAATAAAACTCTTGGAGCTTCGTCCAGATGCAGCTTCATTACGGATTTCAATCTTGTCATCAAACATAGAATCAAAAACTTGTGCCCAGCCTTTACGAGGAGCACGGTCTTCTCCATAATGAGAAGCAGTTGAATCACCCGCTATATAAATCGATACATTTTTTTGATCGGTGCCATCTTCCTCGTCGGATGAATGGGCCATGACAGCTTGACTACCAAATAATAGACTGATAGAAATCAATCCAGCGCACAATAACTTGCCTTTCCCTCGAAGTTTCATTGTCTTCCTCCTTCATTGATTTGATTTTGGAGCCTGGACTTCTCTAAATGCAAATCTCCCTCTTAACCAAACATGCGTTCTTATATTTCAACTGTTTTTCATGAAAGAAGTTCATGTTTGAATTTTCCGAAAAATTATCAGTCTCCTCTACTTATTAGGAATGGCCTGTATCAGTACCATTCCATTCAACACTTTTCTTAATTTAATTCAGGAACCCATCCATCCAGTACATTCTCGATCGTGTAATCGTCGGCTTCTTCATCACTTAGCTGGCGACGATCCTGATTCACTACAGCTCCTGGTCCTTCATTGTTATATTCGTAAAGTCGAGCATCCTCTGGTTGGAACCCTCCCATCTCTGTCCAACCTTCTTCTTTAATATGTTCGCCAAGATAACTATCCCTGAATACGACACTGGCAATGGCGGTTGGATTACTACTTGGCTGCCAAGGACGTCCTAGATAAACCGTGTCTGCAGGTGCGTCACTTGTTAACTCGCTGTTCACGAACAGGAAGCCGAATGGTTTATCAATGGGTGTACTTGCGGCAGTTATATATCCGTTATTAGATTCCGAGCCTCGATCAAGCGAATGGATTGTACAATTTTCAAATACAGCTTGGGCTGCACCGAAAATAAAATCTACGTCACCTTCAATATAACTATTGTAGTAATATTGTCTGCCAGCGTTGGCGAGAAGTGTATCCTGGTTACCAAGGAATCGTACATTGTTGAAGATCAACCTGTCCCCAGAAGCATTTACAGCCACAGCTTGTTGATCCCTGACGCCGATTGACTCATCAAATGAATTTTCGATCGTTAGATTTTCAACCTTACTATCATCTGCCCTTAAAAATCCAGTCGCACTCGCAAAAGTACCTATCTTCCCGCCGATACCGTTGTCTTTTCCTGCATAGTTGTCGTAGGTGATGAGTGTCCCTTTTGTGCTTTCCCCTATCAGGGCGATATGAGGTTTATTCGCAGGGATATCGATGACCTCGTTATAGACCCCATTGTTTATGAAAACTTTTACTTCCTGGTCATTATTTTCAGGAACAGCATCAATTGCTTCTTGAACCGTCTCATAGTCTCCAGTACCATCTATGTCTACCACAAGCTTACTCTCTATTTGGTTCAAAATGTCTGAGTAATCTTCTACACGCTTCATCTCATCCTCTTTCAATCTTCTGCCAGATCGATCCTCAGACAAATCATTGACTACTCTGGCGTATACGCGATTTTCAAAGTAACCGGTCGTTTTTGCAGTTTTCAAAAGCAAGGTCGCATAGCTTCCACCCCATTGATACCCATCTCTTCTTTCCTGTTCAATTTCATGGATGTCATGTTTGATCACACCATCACGGCCAGAAAAAATTGGTAGGTTCGTGCCGATCTCATAAAATCTGTACCATGTCGTTGTATTCGGTTCTTCTACAAAATAGTCACCGTTTTCATCTCCGCCACTAACATACCGGATACCTTCCAGCTTGTTTTCATCAAACCAATCGAGTGCTCCTTTTACTGCATTCCTCAATTCCTTCGTCTGATTCGGCCTGGACATCAGGAATCGAACGATCCCCACGGACTCTTTCCCAGAAATAGAAGGATGCTCATAAGCTCGAGCTTGTACGGGTTCATAACGATAAGGGTCGTGCTGGGCTCCCCAGGCCGTCAGTCTGCCTTCTGCCTCTATCTGCGCTTCTAATATATAGTCAACTGCCTTTTCCATGGATTCTTCTAACGTTTGATACAAGCGATCATCAATCACTTCGGTATTGAAAGGATACTTTTGATTCAAAATGTCATCAAACATTTCCAGCACTCGAATCATGGCTTCATCATTGAATGTAACCATATCCGAATAGTTTCCGCGTCTAGGATATACTTGAGCAAAACCTCCAGTGTCATATTGTAGATCCATCAGAAAGTCAATTCCATCTTCAATACTCTTCTTGTAGCGCTCATCTTTTGTCACCGAAAAAGCTTCTGCCAGATAATAGATTTCTTTTACTGTTGCATCATTATCGATCGTGCCGAGTTCCACCCCATCAGAATTGACCCACTCAGACCTTCGCTCTTCTCCATCCCAGGATCGACTATGATCAATTCCTTTCGACCAGCCGCCATGTTCCATTTGCCAGGTTAATATATTGTCTGCCCGTTCGATCACTGTATCAATATCGCCGGTAAATTCATCAGGTTCTTTATTCAATATGAATTTTTCCCCATTCAATTCATCCAGGCTTTTGAAAAACAAGACGGTATTTCCAAACTTGTCGGTTCCCACTGCTGCTTTAGGGATCCGCAAGTTTCGGTCGAGTAAAGGGGATAGGCTGTCCCAGCTTCCTCTGGCAGCGGTGATTTCCAAATCATCAAAATCAAAAGCATCAAACGTACCATTTAATGTAACAGCAATCAAGTTTTTATTTATTGCATCGACACGCGCAATATGGACTTCACCTGTATCCTTTTTGGATACCTCGGTCAATCTCTGAACGAGTTCTTTAGCCTCTTGCCAGATCATATCCTCTTTGATTCCATGATTGTTATCGCTGTTCGGATTCATGATCCCTTGACGTGCCAGTTTGCCGAGCATATCCGGGCCTTCTTCCTCCTCCGGGACCATATCTAACAAGTCTCCCACGATTAATGCAATGTGTTCCTTGCTTAAGGGGTGATCAGCCTGTATTTCGTCCCATAAAAAATCGGGTACGTATTGATGATCCTTAGCCACTTGAGCGGCATAGATCCCCCAATGACCAGCAGTGATCTGGCCAATGTCCTGTCTTGGATCTACGTTTTTGTATTTTTCACGAACATCAAATCCAAATGCGTTATTGATCAATGCTAGAAATTCGTTGAATGTCACTGCTTGATCCTTGTTATTTTCTACATTTCCCAATATCCCTAATTGGTACAATTTTTTCATAGTTACTCCATCTATGACTTCTGATAGTGGAACTTGTTCCGTTTCTACTTCAACAGGTTCATCATCTTCTGGTTGGTCTTGGATTCGTAAGTGATCAATATTCCCACCACCCTCCGTACCGGTAGCTGTCAAACGGATGATATTTTCCCCTTCATGTAATGAAGTATGTAAAGTTTGGGTAAGCCATGTAGCCCAATCTCCTGTTGGGGGAAACGGAAGTTCTTCAATCATTTCGTCATTCACAAGAACCTCTGCAGGCCGTTCGCTGCCACCTGCATGGGCATAGCGAAAAATCAGGTAATAATCCCCATCCTCAGGGACATCGATTGTCCATTCAATATAGCCTCCTGGTACGTTGGGGCTATAATCTCTAAAACCTTCCCCGGTAAATCCAGGGTGTTTATTATCAATAATGGTTCCTTCTGCTTCAGTATCCTCAGCTTCATAAGTTCGCCCAAATGATTGATCGTCATCTTCTGAGGCAAGTGCATTTCCGATCAGTAAATTCATAGCCATACTAATCAATACGATCCATAATATCGTTTCAAGTCTCCAAATCTTTTTTGCTCGTTTTTCCATCACTCTTTCCACCTCTTCCCTTTTAATAGTTGAATCATTTCGAACCCTGGCCTTATTCCTGCACTTGAAACGTTCATATATTTCATACACCAATTATAACAACGTTGTTATTACAAATATTGTTCAAATGAAATGATAACGCTTACATTTCTTGATGCTTGACTACTTTATCCTGAGTTCGTCTCTCGATATTGTTTTGGAGATGTACCTGTTATTCGAGTGAAGACACGCCATAAGTGAACAGGATTGGAATAACCGATCCGAAGGGCAATTTGGTTGATTTTCATGTCCGTTTCCAGCAAAAGTCTTTTTGCTTCATTTACACGAACAGCATTGACATAATCGACGATACTGCATCCTGTCACTTGTTTGAACAACCTGCTGATATATTGTTCATTCATATGGAACTGCCGGGATAAGGAGGGGAGTGAAACGTCAGAGGAAAAGGAATCATTAATATGGATCATGATGTCAGATATATCGTTTGCTCCTTTCTCCTGTTGGATGTCAACATTTCTATTATTGTATGGACTCTTCTCTTCTACTAATCTCAGGGATTCGATTAGTAGCTGGTTCAGGAGTGAACGACTATAGATGTCCAGATAGTCTTCATCGTGTTGATATTCGCTGTATAGCTTGTGGATGATCTGATCGAATAGAGCTTGCTTAGATTCTGGAATCATCACCACAGGAGGGCTGTTATGGAATAGGATCCGGATCAATTCTTGTTCACTTTCATTGAGGAAGTTTTCTCGAAAATTGATAACCATTCTTGCATAGTTTTTTCCTTTCACTTTCATCGTTCTATGCATAATGTTTTTAGAGATGAATACGAGCTGGCCTTTCTCCACGTTAAACGTTTTTCCATTGATTAAATAAACACATTCCCCTTGAAGCAAGTGAAAAATTTCATAGTCTTGATGCAAATGGTAGCTTTTCATTACTTTGTCAGATTCCCGGCTATTGAAATAATCCATATAAAATGATTGTTTCCTTAAAGAGACACTTAATTTATCATTCACAGTCATCTCCCCTTTCGTTTTCACACAAATACTATATATACCTATAAATAACCTTTTAATCGCTTAAAATTAAGTCAATTCTACCAATCAATTTACTTGCAGTTCTCGATCAAGCCTTCCTCCTTCATCAAAAAGCAAGCACTATGATACGCAGGAAATTCAAAAAAGACACACTTAGATTATGAGTGTATCTTTCTTAATTCATTAAAATCATTGGGACTTTATATGGTCTGTATGGTTTTTGACGGATTTATCCAGAACATGTAAAATTTGCACCCTGATACTTAAGATAGGGGCCTTTACTAAGAGCTTATTTTTGTAATCGACGTGAGAAAAACGAAGCACTTATTTTAACGATAAATAAGAAAGAGGGTGATTGATCCAAAGGCAGACCAGATGATTCCTCCTAAAACGGGAATACAGACTGCTATAGTATAAGATAGTGTACTCCCATGGCTAACGTAGCATTCAATTCACTTCTGGGAACTGATCGTCCCCCGTATGTGGAAATACCGATTTCATCAAAACCAACCTATAGTATCTATGATAAAGATAAATGACCCATATATTTTCGATCATCGCATAACCGGTAAAGATGATCCCACAATACCGTTAAAAGCATTTAACCTTTCCATAAAGACTAATGATTCAAAGTCGTTAGTCATAATCTTCCACAATCGCGCCCTTTTGTGGAAGATTGTTTCACAAACCTTATTTAAACGACTCCCTTTAGTTAAGAAGATAAATTATCATTTTAAAAACTTTATAAAATCTATGTACTGTGTAGTAAATGATTTTGTATCTATTAATTGTTCTTCTTCGAAATAAAAATCCGTCAAGGCAATATGCAATCCTGATAATCAAGATATTCAGTACAGCATTCCAAAACCTTGAATTATTTACATTAATTATAAAATACGATAAATATATTTGCTATACTATATTTAAGAAACCTTTAAGGAGGGGTGTCAATGGTTAAAGAATATAAAGGACATAAATTTAAAAGTGGCAAATTTGTAACTCCGTTTAATGAGTTATTAACGCAATTAGGTAAAGAGGAACAATGGTATTTAGGAAGGTTACCTGAGTATATGTGGCTAGCTTTAATTTTTGATTCTCATCCTCGAGAAAAAGCAATGATTTTAATCCAAGATATCTTACAGGAATTAAATAAATTTTTACCTGACACAATTATGCAACCTAAAATTTCATATATTCTTCAATTAAATGAAGAAAAGCAACAAGATTTCTATCAGTACTTATCAAGTAAAATAGAGAAAAGCGTTTTAAGTCCGCTAACCATAATTATTACTTATTCAATTAGCCGCCCTTTTTCAAAATACTTTTCAAATAAGGATGAAGGTATAGAAGATAAAATAAGTAAATTAGAATCAACAATACAAACGTTTTCAAGTCAACATTCAGAACAAACAACTGATATTAGATATCTAGTTTTTTATTATATTCAATTAAGAAATAAAATAATTATGCCCGAGGATCAAAGTGAATTAATTAATCAATATCCGGATTTAACACACAATAATCATTTAATGCCATTGATTAGACCAATGGTAAGGAACTTAGAAATGATGTCAACAAATTTTGAGGAAAATCCTAACATAACATATTTAGAAATGTTTTGGGAGAGGATGAGTGAATTGACGGATTGTGAATTATTTAGTGTTCAATTTGAAATAGAAGATGCTTTAGATAAAAAAACAGCATTAGAAAATTGTTATAAAGAGTTGAAATATTTTACCGATCTTTTTCATACAGTTTCCCCTTTAGATCACAAAATGTTGGTTTTATTAGGTTTATCAACGTTTTCCTATAAACGCTTTTTAGAATTAATTGAGCATAATCTTTATAATACAATCACTGGCCGAAATGTTGTTAGATCATTAATTGAGAATTATATAATGATGAAATATCTGATTTTAAGGGAGTCAGAGAAACCAAATATATGGGAAGAATATCAATATTATGGTTTAGGTCAATTCAAGCTTATTACTGAAAGATATGAAGATACTGGTGATGTATATCCAAATAGTCATGTTGAATATAAATATCTAAGTCTAATTGTGGAAGAATACAAAGGAAAAGATTTTATTGATATGGATTTAAATTATTTTGATCGCCATAATATTAAAACTAAAGCTGAAATGGTTGGGGAATCAAATCTTTATAAACATTTATATGATTACGATTCTATTTATGAACATGGTTTGTGGGGGGCTATTAGGGAGAGCAGTTTATTAAAATGCAATACAGCTAGTCATCAGTTTCATTGCGTTCCAGACATAGAAAATCAGCAGAAACTTAAAAGTGTATGGCATGATTGTCATCTGTTAATGCAAAAAACACTAAATATATTAAAGGAACTATACGGTTACCCATCTCATTTAGAGGTGAAAGGAAAATGACAAAAACTAAATTTCAAGAAGAACTTATACATATTCAAAATGAATATAAAGCTTTATTAGATATGGGACTAATTGAATGGGAAGACGAATATTTTATTGAATTTATTGAAGAAGTAAATCTCTTTTGGAAACAAAATGAGCCTGTATTGTTAAATATCTATAAATATGAATTTCCTCAAATAGATACAGTTTTTCTAACAGCAGTTACAAAAGTTGACCTAGAATATATGCAGCATTATTCAATGAAAATAACTGGAAGTATTTGTTTGATAGATGACCCTTTAATTAGTTATTTAAATCTTTTAAACCGAGAAACACCTAAAAATATAAGAGAAAAACTTGCCTCTGTTGCCCAAGCTAATATAAAGGAATCTTTAAGACTAATTGAAAGTTGCTCTAATGACTTTTTTATTTTACCTATTCGCACAATTATACCAATTGATATAGTTAGGAAAGCTTCAGAGCAATTTTTTGTATCACTTTTTAATGATATCTCGAATACCGAAGATTACTTTAAAAAGATTAAAACTTTCGATGATATTGAACAGAATTTAAAAGATGCAGTAAAGACATGGATATTATTTGGTTGGGATGATAATGGTTATCGCAGTGGCAATTTAAAAGAGAGATTTGTTGATTTTGTAAAAACAGAATATATAGGAAATAAAAATTGTGCAGCTGGTGAAATATTTTTCTTTTCACAGATAGGATATATATCACAATCAATGAATATTTTATTTACTATGATGGAACTTAATTTTGTCCCATATATACGTGGAATTGTGCCGTTTAGATATCTAACAACCCTATATTCCAGCCTCAAAGAGAATTTAAAATTAAACTTAGATGCTCAAATTGTCCGAATTAGTATCAGCTACTTTTTTGAGAGGATATTTGAATATAATTTAGTTTCAGAGATTCCTTACAATGAATATTTGGAAAAGATAAATGGTTTAAGTTTGTACAAATACGTTGAGGATACTTTATCACTCAATAACAAAGAGTTGTATGAAATAAGTCTTAGACAAGTAGATTTAACAGTAGAACAATTTTATAAAAATGAATTTTTAGTACGTTTAAAATAGCCAATAATCAAATTTTGGCTGTTTTTTTATGTACAATTACAAATCGTAAGATTTTCTACTTCTGCTATTCAACAATAAGTGAGTTAGCTTAGGTATACTATTTCACAAATTTCTTTAAAATGAATATATTTGCTGCACGGTATTTGTCTACTGAGTTCCTATGCAATCTGGCCCTATTGTTCATTATTTGTACTATTCCTTATTTCTTATTCCGTTTAAGCACCCTATCGCTAAAATAAACTAATTCAGAATTTAATTACAGATAAATTAATATACTATACTGTATTTATTTAATTTTGAAGGGATAGATGTTTAAATGTCTTATGTAAAACTTGAAGAAACATTTGATTTAGATTTTCTTAAACAAATGAATAAGCAGCTAAACGATATTCAATTGTGGGCTACTTGCCAAAGATGTGATGAACATAATCTTTATCATGTAATTGATAACTTATGTCGGGTTGCCGGAATGTACAATGATGTAATTGAACAGCATATTAGTGATGGATATGTCACTACGGGAGATCCACAGGTTTACATTAATAATAAAATGACAACACCCAATTATGTATATCAAGAATTCAAGGGGGAGTCCATTTAGGACTCTTTTTATTTATAAATCCTTCATACTATAGTAACCGGTTTTTCGCTCCACTTGATGATTCGAAATATACAAAGGACAAATGTTTTTGGTTATCCTTCAAATCGTTGTTAAACAAGTCGAGTAGAATGGAGCCTTTCTACCTTACGGTAAATTGACTCCACCCCCTCCCAGAACCGTGCTTGCACTATTAATGCACACGGCTCCTCCTAGTAATCATTCACAGAATATAGCTAATCTTTTTTCTTAATTCATATATATTCACTTTAATTCTTGGTGAAGGTAGTGGATATTTATCAAGAAACAGTCTGAATTTATCCCATGTAAAGGATTTCCTTTGACTTCTTCTATTGAGCCATTTAAACAGTAAGTTCTCGATTTTGTCTTTGAAGTTGCTGACACTTAGGATATTATCAGTGATGCAATAATAGTTGTAATAACCTATAAGCGAGCGTCTAATTCTATCCATGATCATATGGATAGATTTATTTCTATTCTTCTTCAACCATTCTTTAGACTCTTTTAGTTTACCTTGGACTTTCTTCCGACTCGATTTCCGTTTCACCCGAAATTTCCCTTTTTTACTTTTACCGCAATAATGAGTAAAACCTAGGAAATCAAAGGTTGCTGGTTTACTATTTCCCTTGCGTTTTGCATCTTTTTCCGCAAACCGCCCGAAGGGGATAATTTTAGTTTTATCCTCGGCAATTTCCAAGTTAAATTTCTTTAATCTACATTTTAATGATTGGAAGAATTCCTGGGCTTCGCTCTGATATTGGAAGCAGCACACAAAATCATCTGCATACCTTACTATATATGCCTGTCCCTTGCATTGTTTCTTGACCTTTTTCTTAAACCATAAGTCAAGAACATAATGAAGATATACATTGGCTAATACCGGAGATATTACTCCACCTTGCGGTGTGCCATTGTCTGTTTTGTATTTCTTCCCTTCCTCCATGTATCCACCTTTAAGAAACCTACCAATTATTCTTAGTAAGTTGGGGTCAGCAATTCGCAGTTTTAAGAACTCCATCATCCACTTGTGGTCAACGTTGTCAAAGAATCCTTTAATATCGACATCTACTACATAATTTACTGATCTCTTTTCAATATAGAAGTTCAGTATTTTCAAAGCATCATGACAACTACGGTTTGGACGAAACCCAAAGGAACAATCTAGAAAATCATTTTCATAGAGGGTATTTAGTATCTTCGTAATGCCTTTTTGTACAACCTTGTCCTCATGTTCCGGTATTCCTAATGGTCTTTTCTTGTTTGAATTGAGCTTCGGAATATACATTCTCCTTACTGGAACAGGACGATAGCTGTTGCTTTTAAGCCTACTTACTAACTCCTCTATGTTTTCTTCTAAATTTTCACCGTATTGCTCTTTAGTTGTACCGTTGATCCCTGATGCTTTCCTATTGGGTAATCCATGATGACATTGAGCTAGTGCTTGCTTATTTAATAGATGTGCTAGCGATGTAAATTCCATTTTAGGATCAGACTTTGCTAATTCTGCTATCCTTAGTAGTTTTGTTTCCATTTAAAATACCTACCTCTGTGTGTAGTAAATGTGTCCCTAGTAAGGGTGATAACTAGGTAGCAGCCTTTCCTCCATCGGCATTACCCAACTTCATTGTACTACGCTGCTATCCGACTCCCTACATCGGCATTTGGTTTCCTTGCTTTTTATCGCTTGTACACCATACTCTTCTAAAAGAAAGAAAAGACCGGTAGGGTCTCCTGAGTTGCCGTATCATATCAATGTATAACGTGCCAAGGTCTATGACTCCAGAGAGGTTTTACCCTTCTTGCCTTTAACGAAAGGTAAAATGTAGCTTTCTGCAGCGCAAAAAGCATCAGCCCTCTCGACTTACAATCATTATGGAGCTCAATCCCTTCAACCAGTTGGCTTTCGGCCCGCTGTCGGGTAGAAAATAGACGCGCGCATTCAGTTGAATCACGTTTCCTATAGCCCCCCTACGATCCCGGACGGTCGGATTTCCCGAGTCCGGTTCTGACCTTGGTAATCACATACAAGCCTTCCCATACAACCGCAGGCTTAAATGTTGGTACACATTCTCCCATCGTTTGTAGGTTTACTAGTAAGCTAGTTCTGAACATACTGTATAGCTCAGTGTCTATAATGTTCGAACTCTCCAAGTGCCCAGAGGTCCTTTGCCCTATCAGAGGTGTTACCTTGATTAGGAGTATAATTTACTTATACTTAAGAAGACATTACTCTTCCCTCATAGCTACTACGACCTCATACGCCAGTCCTAAATCATCTTCCCATTTTCTATTTTGCCTCTTATATGGAAAGTCTTTATTGATAAGTACCTTATCAATTTGAAGTAGGACCTTCCCGTCGTTATCTCTGAAAATCTTTCCACAGATGCTAGAACCCATATCCCGGCTGCTCCTACAGTGCTTTTGATCGTTTCTTCCTGTAGGACATCGGTCTTCCCCCGTAAGACAAAGGTCGACGCTAAGCAACAATCCCTCCAATAGCTTCTAATGAGGGGCGTAGATTTCGGGACTGCAGTATTCGTTAAAGCCTTCTGGCCTCTGTGTTTGCTCGCCACGTAGGCTGTTCCGACCCTGTTCCCTCTGTGTAGAACAGGCCGCCGTGACTTCTACTTCCAAGCAGAACATGGTTTGTTACCTCCCCACGCATTGGATATGCTAGTCATCTGAATCGACCAATTAATGACAGGAGACTTTCACTCCATCAGATTTTCAGCCTTGACGGCTGCTCCACCTCACTGTCTACGCTTAAAGACTAAAGTTACCTTTAGTCCTCCAAGACTCGCTACGAGCGAATGGCTAGTTCTTACTCGACGGGAATCCCACCCGTTGTATGATACGACCTAAGCTCAGCCGCACTTGCGCCCATTTGTTAAATATCTTTTCTATTGAATAGTATCGTTGTACTGCGCAGCAAGTTTTTCAGCTTTCTTGTTCAACATAAGCTCCGTTACTTGAATAAGAAATGACGTAAATTAAAGACGTTATTTTATTTTATTTAATATGGTAATATTATACTGTAATTCTATCAAATTAAGCGGGTGAAGCAGTTGACTACCATACAAGAATTATACAGTGATTTCAGTGTGGATCATTGGTTCGATTTAGAGCCTTGGGATGCTCATTATATGAATTTTGAACCTAATATCATTTACGCAGCACATAAAATTGGTGATGTCTATTATGCCTTTAGTAATGGAAGGTCTTATCTTTCAGATTTCGATTGTGAAAATTTTGGTCAATTAATATCTCAAAATGATGATACACACCTAAGATACATAAGATCTAAATTTCTTCAGAGTGCTTTATCTTTTTACAACTACGCCATCGATTTATCTTGGCAAGTTATATGGTTTTATTTAGGAGATAATTCATTTCTATTCATGGAGAAGCCTAGATACTATCAAAAATACTCTGGGTTCTGTACTTTTCCAACCCTACTTGAAGTGGTTGGGTTAAGAGGCAGGGAAGATTTCAGGCAACATTTACTTGCCTTTAATAACAACCCTCTAACGTTTGAGGTGAGACAATTATATAACTATGTAAAACATAGAGGTAGCTTATATACCAAAAATTTAGGTGAGCAATATAATAGCATGATGATGGGATATGTTAGTGGTAATATAGAATATACACCTCAAATGATTACAAGAAAAGACTTTGACTTGGATGAATGGAAAGAAAAATTAATTGAATTTGACCAATTGTTCTTCCATTATTTTGAATATTTAATCCGTTTGATACTTCCACAAAATTATCAAACTACTCAATATGATTTTGGGTTATCCCTTAATTATAGTCGCAGAAGGTTAGAATTTATTCAAAATGAGATGGAAGATTATGAGAGACGATTTAATGAGAATTTTTCAGGATAAAGCGATTTGCTTTATCCTTTTTTATTTTTAGAAAGGATTATTACATTCTCTATCAACTCAGAATATAAAAGAGGTGAATTTATGAATTTTGAACATTAAGAGTTCATCGTGAAATGCATTATAGAAAATAACATTAACCAAACTTATAATTCGTTGCTGTGCAGTATAAGTCTACTGCACATTATAATAGTTCCTCCACAATCTGGCCCTTTAACGGAACAATGGGCGCAATCCAATACACTTGAATTGCGCCCATTTGATGGAATAACTAGGCTTGCTACTTACTAGTCATTGCAGCAAGTGCTTGCTGTGGTAATCGGTGTAGATGCTGAATCGGAATGAACTTCTGCATCTACCTTCGTATAGAAAAACTCCCACTCATTCCCATCCGGATCTGTTACCCAAAATTTATCTTGAACCGCATAGCAACAGGTTGTATCCATTTCATCTCTTGCAAAGAACCCTTCTTTTTCAAGTCTTTCTTTATGCAATAATACTTCTTCTTCCGTCTCTACTTGAAACCCAAAATGTCCAACTTGATTTCCTTCTACTTGGTTACTCTGGTTTAAGGTAAAGTTTAATCCTGGTTGTTCGAGTAAAAACTTTGCATAGTCTTTTTTCACTTTTACAGGATCGACACCAAATACTTTATTATAAAACTCTATACTATTCTCTAAATTTGTTACGTTTAATCCAACATGTACGTTTAACATCTAAAATCCTCCTTCAGATATATGTTTTCATAAGAAATGCTTGACGCGCTTAAATCAAAAGCATGAATCACCTCCTTCATAAGGAGTAAGTATCAAAACCGGTTAAAGTGTCTAACAAAGGGAACAATTAACATGAAAAATGAATTAGCAACTGCAGCAAGTAACACATACAGGTTTTTCTAATTCTTTTCTTTTGAAAATGGATTTAAGTGAAAACAATGGATGATATTTATAAATGTTTTCGTATTTCCAAGCATCTCGATTAGCAAATTCAAGTTTTTGTTTTTGTTCTTCAGCAATCGTACGGTAGACGTAATCATTCATTGAGTAAACCTCCTGGTATAGAATTAATTGGTACAGATAACTATGACAAAAAGAAACGAGTAGTTGTAAATAAGAAGCCCTATTAATCAATAATTTTTGATTATTTAGCTAAAACAATCCTTTTTATGACATTCATGAACTTAATATCAAATTTAATTGATATATAATGTAAAAATTAACATGATGGGCGAAACAAACAACACAATTCACTCGATAACACATGATTCACTTCATCTTGGTTGAGTTCGTAATAACTCCACGTTCCTTTTGTTGCTTTAGTAATCAAATTTACATCCAATAAAATCTTTAAATGATAGGAAAGTTTTGATTGCGGCATCCCTACCATTTCTGCAAGGTCACATACACATGTAGAACCATGCTGGCAAAGCAAGTACATGATATGGAGGCGCTTCTGATCAGCAAGTGCTTTAAACTTTGCTTCATATACTTGAAATGTCTTTTCTAATGATGTATCGATAAATGGTATTGTCTTCACTTGTTTCGCCCCCTCATAATCATTTGATCAAATTTTATTGATTTAATGTTATTATACACTGAAGATTTCAGATTGCAACTCTTATCATCAAAAAAAATTGATTTATTTTGAAAAATAAGACCAGCGTCCTAAAACACTGGTCTCAGCTGCCTCTATACACTTGAACTCCAATCAATAAAACGGTTCCCTTCCAAGAACTTCTCACTATCCATAGCTGCCATACAACCCGTCCCTGCTGCTGTAATTGCTTGACGATATTTATGATCTTGCACATCTCCACATGCGAACACACCAGGAATATTTGTATTTGTGGTACCTGGTTCGGCTAAAATATAGCCCGTTTCATCTGTTTTGAGCTGTCCTTCAAGAAATTTCGTATTTGGTCGATGACCAATGGCAACAAAAATTCCATCTGTTTCAACGATTTCTTCCTCACCGGTTTTGTTGTTTTTTAACTTTAACCCACTGACACCTTTATCTCCGGAGATGATCTCAAGAGGTGTACGATCTAATCCCCATGTAATTTTATCATTGCTTTTAGCACGATCTTGCATGATTTTAGAAGCACGGAGATCATCCCGACGATGGATAATGTGGACTTCACTTGCAAATTTTGTTAGGAACGTTGCTTCTTCCATCGCTGAATCCCCACCACCAATGATGACCACTTTTTTCCCTCTAAAGAAGAAACCATCGCAGGTGGCACATGTACTCACGCCTTTTCCTATATTTTTTTGTTCACCAGGGATTCCTAACATTTTTGCAGAAGCACCCGTTGAGATAATAAGGGATTCTGTTTTTAGTTCCTCAGAGCCCTCCAATAATAAGGTGAATGGTGATTTGTCGAGTTTTACTTTCGTTACCCAACCACGTTTGAATTCCGCGCCGAAACGCTCTGCTTGTTTTCGCATGGTATCCATTAGTTCAGGACCCATAATCCCATCTTGAAAACCAGGGAAATTCTCAACTTCCGTTGTTAAAGTTAGCTGTCCGCCTGGTTCCGGTCCTTCTATGACAAGTGGTTTCATATTGGCACGTGCTAAATAGATCGCTGCGGTTAATCCCGCTGGGCCTGTCCCAAGAATAATTGAACGGTACATATACGTTCCCTCCTGTTAGCAAAAAAAATTAATGGTTCGTTAATAGAATCGATGATTAATTCTATACAATTAGCAACAATTATTCTCCCCTAGCATGACAAGCCCCTTCCCTTGGGGAGTGTTTTGAAAATCAAGGGTCAGATTTTCCGTTTGCGGTAAAATTTTTGTATCAATGGCTACCGTAATGCCATTGATTAAACATACATTTTGTAACCATTTCCTTTAGCTGTTCGAGCCATATGAAGAGCAGCGCGCATGGTACCAGTTGTATCTGTATTTGCGATGGCTAAAGCATCGATCATAACAACCAGATGTACAAACCAGTCAACGTGATAAAGAGTGTCTTCACTGTTTGTTATTGTACACCTATCTTTCGCTATGTTTTTGAATTTTTTGGAGAAAATTATTCATTAACAATGGCAAAGAGATAAGGATTGGTGGATCGTCGAGTCGTGGAGGATAGAGAATTACATCTTGATGTGGGACGGAGGAACCCGATTCTACGATGATTGGCTTTTTCGATCGCGTCCGTAAGGTTTTTTGAGGAAGCAGAAAGTCCATGGCCTGCATTCCCCAAGAGACAGAGGTAGCCATTAAGTAATAAACGCCTGGTTTGACATCTATTATGTGAAAGTCTCCTAACGAAGAAACGAGCGTTCCATGGATCGGGAGCCCTTCAGGTATTGGTTTAGCAAATAAACCGATTAGAACCAATCCCTCAAAAGGAACGGTCGCTTTAACGGTTCCTTTTATGGTTGCATGTTGATCTGTGAAAATATGAGAATCAGACCAGTCGCTAAGCTTTTGTAAAGAACGAAAATGATTCTCCGATCTCTGCACTGAGTCCCGAAAATCGGAAGGTGTCATGCCTACCCGATCAGTAAATCGGGTCGTAAATGTTCCTAAACTTTTTTGACCGATTTCCAGTCCAATATCCCGTACTCTCAAATTCGTGTGCAGTAACAAATCCTTTGCCTTTTGAAGACGCAAAGCCGAAATATAATATATCGGAGAGATACCCATTTTTTCTTTAAAAATGCGAGTGAAATGGTACGGGCTATAGGCAGCATAACGAGCCAACTCGGAAAGTGATAACGGTTCGTATATATGCTGATGAATATATCCAATCACTTCACCTATTTCTGGATAACTGTCAGTCATTATTCCTCCCCTTGCCTCCAAACATTTTAATTTGATTGACTTCTTCTATAAATAATTCTTCCTTTATCAACCTGATACCTCCTCCTGTTGCCCTTTTATTAGGCTAAGCAAATACTCATAGGTTGATAATGAAGAAAGACAACCTCAGAATCAGAACATCCGAACTTCTTTTGGTACCTACTACATTTCGGAATTTTGTACGCTAATCAGTTAACCGAAAAAAGCCGATCCACTAACGTTAATCGACTTTTTAAATTTGTCGTGTTTTACAAGGATAATCAGTTTAATTTGTTACTCAACTGAAGTGCTCCGTTTAAGGTATAACTTAAGTTCATAACAAAGTATCGTTTGCTGTTGGTTGTTCAAGATAGCAATCGAAAAGAAATCAAAGAATTATTCATTTGCTACAATTGATAAGAATAATAAAAGGAGTTGACTGATGATGACAGTAAGAATTACCCCTTATTTAAATATGGAAGGGAACGCAAGGGAAGCTATTCAGTTTTATGAACAAGCAATCGGTGCTGAAGTCCTTACAATTATTACTTACGGAGATATGCCGGAAATGCCTAATACTTTCACCGATGATCTGAAGAATCTTGTGGCACACGCAAAGTTACGAGTGGGTGAAACGGAGCTCATGTTTTCTGATGCTCCAGGTGGTTCGACTATTGAAAAGGGTAAACAGGTGACAATTTGCATTTCAACAAACGACGTGGAAAAATCAAAACGAATTTTTGAAGCCTTGCAGCAAGACGGTCAAATCAATATGCCATTTGGAGAAACCCCTTTTAGCCCAGCTTTTGGTGATGTAACGGATAAATTCGGCGTGACCTTTCAAATTTTTACTGAAAGTGAAAACTAAATATAAAATGGAGTGCTTGCCTTTAAGCCTGCACTCCATTTTACTTTTGCTGTTGATACTCGGATTCAACCCTTATAAATTGCCCCTTCCCTTACTCCTATAAATGGCCCTTTAATGGAACAATTGTATTGTCACTTAACGTCTAATTATTCATTTTCGGCTTTATTTTCCATAGTGGCCCCTCATTCTTCAAATCGTTTCCGTACCCCTACAACGTTAAGGAAACACTTATATATTAACGTTTTAGGGTGATCCAGTTTAGATACATTCTATTGGGACGTTTCCAATGATAATAAAAAATAAAATTAAAATTTTCCACGTTAAATTGATTGCGGCATGTATAATGATAGATAGAAAATTCACCATTGTTTTGTCAGCAAAATTGAATAAAAAGGAGTGGCAATGTTGGAAAGGAAAAAAATCTTCTATTGGATCATCCCGATTCTATTAATTGTCTTTTTATGCAATGCTGTGTACGCTACAGAACATCAAGAAACCTCTAAAGTGAAACAATCTTCAGCATTAAAGGGGCAATTCTACCTTGAAGAAGTAGTAAAAATTTATATACCGTCTACATATAATGTTGATCAACCAATCGATAATACTCCATATGTTAACAAAACGTTAGAGGAATTCTCAAAAATGTTTGGAGGAGCAACAGCGATCGATGGGACAGGATCGTGGTTATCTGATGATAATCAATTGGTCAAGGAGAAAGTAACGATTGTATATAGCTATGCAGAAGATTTGGATAAGCAAAAAATTAATCAAGTAGTTGCCTATACCAAGTCTCTAAAGGAAGAGTTGAAACAATCATCAGTATCTCTTGAAATGAATGGGAAGATGTATTTTATTGAATAACCGATGTAAAGAAGCCTAGAGATTTTATATCTCAAGGCTTTTTAGTATTCGAGAATAAGAGTTTATTAGTGAAATGAAGGTTCCAATAGGGTAAAAACTGTCCGTTGTTTATACGTAGCATAGTTTTTACGTGAAAAACCCTGCTGTTATTCAATTATCGATTGTTGAATAAGGAAAAATCTCGCATTATCAAACGCACCCTTTCAGGAATAACTTGCAATGCCGGGTTTATTTAATTCCTATTTTCGTGGATTGACTCTAAGGATCGTTCCACAGGGATCCGAAATCCAGTAACCCTCTGAGTTCTCGTGTACCTCCACTTCGTCTCTTCTATTAATGTGATTCTCATGTAAATACTCTGCTGCTACCTTCACATTGTCTGTCTGAATCTCCAGCCATACATCTTGCTGAGAATAATTTTCCATACAATCCAACCACAGTGTGGCATCACCAAACTGAAAGGCATGTGATTCAGACATAAAGCCCAAATATGGCAGCTTGATCACTTCCTTATAAAAATGTACAGTCTCGCTGTACTTGAATTTAGGAATCTTTAGAGCAATGTTATTTCCACCGTTGAATTCTCCCCTTGTCATTTCCAAACAGACTACCTCCTTTATTTTTATCTTTACTATACCATCTGCTGCTTTTTTCTGTTTCTTCCAGATTGCTTTTTTTCTTGTCGATCTTTAATAACCTGGCCCGTTTATGAAGAATATAAAACTTCTTTTATTGCTATTTTGTACTTACCCTAGAGTAGCCATATTTTCAACATGTCTCTATTATAGTTTTATTTAGGATGCTAAGTTATGACACCTTTTAATACCTTGATAATTCCGTACGTTAAAAAAGTGTGTGAATTCTTTTAAGTTATGATACCAATAAGCTATTTTATATAAAGCAGAAGAGTATTTTGCTGAACATTTCTATGTATCAAGAATAAATAATAAATTGAAATTATTTTTGTCAGTATAATTGCAAATTAAATATTTGAATAGTATGAAAATTATTAGTATAATAGAAAAAAGGTCAAGGAGTTGATTTTTTATGGAAAAGAATTTACTTTATTCACCTCAATCTCAAGGAAATGTTATAGACTCTCTATGTGCTGAAATGGTGTTAGACAAGGCTCTGCTTGATTTCCGAAAAGAGAAAATCCAACAAAAAATCGACCAGTCCTTACGAGATAGAAACAAAAAAGAATTCCTAAGATTAACAGAGGAATTGAAGAACGCTTAAGTGTCGTATGTATAATAATTTTGAGCTAAAAAGAAAATTTTATATAATCGAAGTTATAAGGTGCAAGGAAGCCCAATCTAATACTTTTAGATAAGGGCTTCTTTGATTATATGTCCTCCACTTTTTATTGAAAAAGCATCTGCTGCTGTCTGAAAGCAGGCACTTTAAATCTAAGTGTAATTGCACTATTCGCGCCACGTATATAAAAAGAGGACTGCTATAACAGCCCTCATCTGCTCCGTAATCGCGCCCGATTTCTGAAGTGATTCAAGTAAAGCATCCTTAAAGCTTAATAATTCTGAATACCCATATGTTAACAAAATCGAGGTACGGATAAATCTAAACACTTTTAGGATGTTTTTCTCTTGTTCTAACTGAACGATAACGTGGATGCTCCGAAAGTATGGAACCTCTCATCTCCTTTACGACAGGATGTTCTGAAGTGAAAAACTGATTTTTCGAACCGTAAAGCTCGACTAGTTCTCCTTTTTCCAGTACACCTAATGTATCACTAATCGTATAGGCGGATTTAATATCATGGGTAATAAAGAAATAGGATAACCCGAAGTCCTCTTTAAGCTCCCTTAGTAATTCTAATATAAGGGTTTGAGTAACCATATCCAGACTACTTACACATTCGTCTAAGACAATCAGCTTAGGCTTAAGTGAGATTGCTCTTGCAATATTGATCCTCTGCAATTGCCCGCCGCTATATTCGTGCGGGTATTTTTTCAAATCCTCTTCACTCAGTCCGACCCTTTCTAGCAATTCAATAATGGTTCGTTTTTGTTCAGCTACTGTAAGCTTTTCATAGTTTTCTAAAGGCTCTGCAATAATACGTTCGGCTGTCATGCGGGGATTGACTGATGAGTATGAATCCTGAAAGACAACTTGAAGATCCCGACGGATTTTTTTACGAGTATGATTATCTGCAGTATAAATATCATGACCTTGAAACAGAATTTGTCCATTTTGTGGTCGTTCCAAACCGAGAATGACTTTTCCTAAAGTACTTTTACCTGCTCCACTCCTACCAAGCAATCCTAAGCATGTTCCTTCTTCAATAGAGAGGGAAATATCAGAAAGTACTTTTTTAGAACGGTCTTTCCAGTTGAAAATCGATCGGGATCCGTAGCTATGAGTTACTTCCTTTACTTGTAATAAACTCATTTGTTCACCCCTTATAAATGACTATCATATGTCAAGCAAAATGAATGATGGGTTCATCGGAATGTAATATTGAGCGTGCATTTAATAGTTTTTTCGTATATTCATGCTGTGGCTCATCAAATAATTGAAACACATCCGCTTTTTCTACTATTCTACCATTCTGCATAACGGCTACTTCATCTGCCATTTCAGAAATAACTCCGAGATCATGGGAAATTAATAAAATGGCTGAACCATATTCAGAGCGAATTTTATCTAAGTGGCGCAGCACTATCTTCTGATTATTTACGTCAAGTGCGGTTGTTGGTTCATCAGCGATAATAACGGCTGGATGTAAGCATGCTGCAATAGCAATCATCACCCGTTGAAGCATACCCCCACTTAATTGAAAGGGATAGTATTTTAAAAGTTTAACAGGATCTGGTAAGTTTACATGATGCATCGCCTCAATGGCAATCTCTGTTGCTTGTTTTTTATTCCATTGCGTATGTGATTGAATTGTTTCAATAAATTGATGGCCAATAGTAAAAACAGGCGTAAAGGCATTCATCGGATTTTGCATAATAAAGGCTATATCCTTGCCACGGATCTTACGCATTTCTATATCGTCTAAACCGTTCAATTCGCGTCCTTTTACAACGATACTGCCTTCAATCGTTTTTGTTTTCCGATCAAGAAGCTGAAGAATGGACATACTTGTAACGGTTTTACCGCATCCACTTTCTCCAACGAGACCAAGTATCTTCCCTCGTTTTAGTGTAAAATTTATATCCTGTACAAGTGTGTTAACACCATTATTTGATTTTACATGTACATGTAAATCGCTAACTTGTAACACATTTGGATGTTCTGTTCCCAACATTCTCACTCCTTTTTAAAAACGACGTTTAATACTGTATCGATCTGATAACGCTTCGCCTAATAAATTGAATGTAACAATAACTAGCATAATGACCAAACCTGGATAAAGCATTATTTCTGGATTGGTACGAATATACGATTTTCCTTCGTGGATCATTGCTCCCCATTCAGGTGTAGGGGCTTGTACTCCTAATCCAAGAAAAGACATGGCGGAAATATCCATGATAGCCCAGCCCATCTCTAATGTACCCATTACGACAAGTGGAGGGAGTACATTTGGGACAATATGATTTTTAATAATCTTCCATTGAGAAGAACCGCTTATTTTCGCAGCAGCAATAAAGTTATGTTCTTTCAGACTAAGTACCATTCCTCTGAACATTCTCGCATAATAAACCCATTGCACAAGCATGATCGCTATGATGACTTGCTTAAGTCCAGGTCCGAATATTCCAACCAGCCCTAGAATAAGGATAAGGTTTGGAAAGGCCAAAATACCATCGCAAAACCTCATCAAAGCATGATCAATCCAACCGCCTCTATATCCCGAAAAGGTTCCAAGGATTAAACCAATCGATAATGATGAAATGAAAATAAGCATCGCAAAGCCTAACGAAATGCGTGTCCCATATAATATGCGTGACAGATTACATCTTCCCAAATGATCGGTTCCTAATGGAAATTCCCAGGATGGAGGCTGCAGTTTATAGACTAAATTGACAGCAATAGGATCATTTGGTGCTATCCATGGAGCAAATATGGCGATGATAATAAGAATACCTAGTACCATAGAACATATTGTAATCACTTTTTGGCTTCTGAATATCTTCCGTATCCTTGCCATCATTGCTGACCTTCTTTCCTGGAAATGCGCGGGTCAATAAACATTTGAATAAGATCAACAATTAAGTTGCTGACGATAAATAAGCTAGCTGCTATGAGTACATAGCATTGAATTACAGGTATATCACGATTAAAAATAGCTTCAATAAAATAACGACCAAACCCCGGCCAAGAAAAAACCGCTTCAACGATGATCGTTCCAGTCAGTAGTTTTCCAAGGTTCATCCCAAGTCCAGTAATCATCGGGGATATGGCAATCCTCAAGACATGTTTTCCCATAATTGTTTTTTCTTTAATACCCCTTGTCCGGGCAAATAGCACATAGGGTTCTCGCATATTTTCCAGAACGCTAGCTCGCAACAGCCTTGTATACATCGCAATTAAGGGGAGAGCCAGCGTAACGGAAGGCAGAACAAGATGCTGCCATGTCCCAATTCCCTCAACTGGGAAAAGGTCAAGTTTAACAGAAAAGAAAAAAATGAGTATGTACCCTAGCCAAAAAGAGGGAATGGATGCCCCGAAAAAGGAGAGAGCACGGCTAAAATGGTCAATAAGGCTGTTTTTCTTCACTCCAGCAAGGAAGCCTAGGGGGACACTGACGAGCACTGCAATTACTATGCTCCCTAAAGCTAGCTGGATAGTTGCTGGTATTCGGTATGTAACCTCGTCCCAAACTGGCTTATTCGAAACATAAGATATGCCAAAATCAAGTTGGCATATCTTTATAATAGAGTTTACATATTGAAGGAGGAATGGTTGATCTAAACCAAACTCATGCCTTTTCTGAGCCAAAATCTCATCAGTCGGTTGGATATGGGCGGCTGTTAAATAAGCCTCGGCCGGATCCACCGATGAAAGGTGAATCATTCCAGTCGTAAGAAGTGTGGCCAAAAGAAAAACCGGAATAATGGACATAATTCGTTTCAATACATAGGTGCCCATAAAAGCCTCCTGATCATTTACTTCTCGATGCTAATTCCTGTGAATGGATGTTCGTCACGATTAGCAGGGAAATTGAAATTAGTGACATCTTTTTGATAAATCGCTGTTTTCTTAATATGAGAAACAGGAACAATAGCTCCCTGGTCTTGTACTGATTTTAAAATAGACGAGTAAAGCAGTTGGCGTTTTTTCTCATCTGTTGTTTGTGGAACCTCCGCAATCTGTTTCAGTAATTCATCTTTGTTCGGATATGCTGAAATTGCCTCATTAAATCCAAATCCTTTTGATGCAATAATGTTTAAAAAAGTATGCGGATCATAAGGAGCACCATAGTTACTAAAGAAATTAATATCAAATTTATTTTCTTTAAATCTTTGAATTTGATCTGTTAGGTCAACTCCAACAATGTTTAATTTGACACCAATTGCTGCCCACTCAGATTGAAGTGTTTCTGCCATTACTTTTTGAATCGGTTCTGCTGAATTATACATCAACTCGATTTCAAGAGGCTGTCCATCTTTTTCACGAACCTTTTTCCCTTTATGAAGCCTCCATCCTGCTTCATCTAATAACGATTTTGCTTTTTTTACATCATATCCTATTGGCTTAACATCAATGTCTTTAGTATAAGGGAAATTTTCCGGCAAAATATGATCTGCTTTCTCTTCGTACCCATTAGTGATTCCCTCAACCATTGCTTCTTTATTAAAACTATAATGTAGCGCTTGACGTACGCGTTCATCGGAAAGCTGTTTTTTCCTTGTATTTAAAACTAGTTGCCTCGTTGCGACTGGTTCAGAAATGCTAGTTTCATAATCACCGGTGGATTCCAATTGTTTAAAATCATCTAAACTGATGACACCTTCTCCATAAAGAAGGTCTAGCTCACCTTTTTCAAAAGCAAGAACCCTCGTTTCCACATCAGGAATGATTTTCACTTTTATTTTTTCTACTTTTGGCTTCTTACCCCAATAGTTTTCATTGCGTTTGAAAATTGCATATTCATCAGCTTTATGTTTCTCTAAAATCCATGGACCTGTACCGACTGGTTCAACGACACCTTTTGAGGTATCCCCATTTTCAGGGAATCCAGCCTCACCTAAGAAACGAACTGGTCGAACAACAGCTAACTCCTGAATCGTTGGATAATATGGTTCGGTTAATGTCAGTCTAAAAGTATTTTCGTCGATTACTTCCGTCCGATCTATTTTATTAATGAAACCTAACCAACTATGTAATCCAGCATTATTCAAAATAGTATCAAAGTTCTTTTTCACAATATCTGCATTAAATTTTGTTCCGTCGGAAAATTTCACATCTTGACGCAGATGAAACGTATATACTTTCCCGTCTTCAGAAATATCCCATGACTCAGCTAGATGCGGTTTTAGCTCGCCTCCATCCTGGTAGCTTACTAACGGTTCATAAACCATCGACTGGGCAAATAATTGTGAAGGATTATAAACATGAGGATTCATTTCTCCTACATCTCTCTGCCAAGCAATCGTCAACATGTTGTCATTATCGTTCTTAGACGCTGAATCAACATTGCTAGAATTTGTACAACCAAGTAATAACGTTGATAAAATTAAAATATATATAGCTGTTATGAAAGTATTCCGACTGTTTAATCTATTAAGCAAAATGGTTTCCTCCTAGTTAACAATGAGAATCATTTTCAATGTTAAGTAAGATACATAATCTTGTCAAGCCAATATCAAAAACTTTCTTTCTAATCTAAATACGATATTATCCGAAAACCCCAACACCCATAACCCCGTCCTAAGTTTAAGACGGGGTTAAAATATAGTTGTTTAATTTTTTATGTAAGGTACTTCGACTGTACATAAAAGTCGTTTACTCCACAATCGCGCCCTTTAGCTGAATAATTCTTATTTTGAATTTATGTAATATACCAGATGATCAGTCCATTCACCAAATTCAAATATAAATCCTTTCCTTGTACATTCAAACTCCATTCCTACGCTTTTTGCTAAATTAATAGAAGGCGTATTACCAATGTTGATATGAGCTTCAATACGATGGAAATTCAAATCTCTAAAGGCGATATTAAATGCCTCTCTTACTGCCTCTTTGGCGTAACCTTTTCGCCAATACTGATTATGAATAGTGTAGCCTATTCTACCCCATTGAAAATCATGTCTTGCTAATGTAGAGAAGTCTATCATTCCCAAGTGTGTACCATCATCTTTCCGAAAAACTCCAAATACGTGAGCTGTATCGTTATATGCTAACTCCTGATGTTTTTTCACCAAATCTGCAAACCATTCTTCAGTACATTCACTCATGTCAATTTTTCCTTTATCGTATTTGTGCTGAGATGGATGTCTGTTTTTAAATTCATTTAGCCAATTTTTATAATCATCTTCTTTTAATGGCCTTATGATTAGTCTTTCTGTTTCTGAAACGAAATCAAATTTATTCAAATACATACCTCTTCAATGATTTATTGTTTATCAATTATGATTCAATAATAATGATACCATATTACTCGACTTCAGTATTTCTGCACATATCCTCCCAAACCCTTTATTCTAAAATCTAGCCCTTAAAAGTAAAAAGAGCGCAATCATTACTACAGGAAAGCGCCCGATTGTTAAATAACTTTAGAGGTCTTTATGCCATTTGTCGTTTCCAATAATTCTATCGATAATATGATTCTCATTCCAAACAGCTGCAACTTCCAAACCTTCATAATCTGAATGGTTAGACTTCCTTATCTCACCCATATAATAAATAGAGTATTTACCTGATATAGCATCTTTTATATATTTCGGTGGTGGAAAAGCATCTTTTTCATTTGAAAATGGTCAACTATCAACAATTTCCCATTTCCCAGAGGTCAAAACATCCTTATATACGCTTACATTAAATTGAAATACTTCTTTTTCAGGTAAATCCTCGATACTATCACCTATATGTTCATATATCCCAAAACCAGCTTTGAATACTTTTCCAAAGGCATACTTTTCATTAGGTAGGGGGATTGCGTAAACATCACCGATTTTTAATCTTCGACTTTTTACCATCTATATCCCTCTTTTTAGTTAACCTCTTCTTCAACTAATGCTACCCAATTGCTTGAGCCCCACTTTTAACAAATATTCGTATAAGTTCTGATATTCTGTTTCTTCTATTTGATCTAATTCGTGATTATAGAATTTCACCTTTGGATTGCACACACCATTATTAACTTTAAATCCGTAAAAATCTCCAACTTCATTTTCAGAAATAGCTATAAAATTATGGGATTTAATGAGTTTGATCTCGTTATTTATTTGTACTATGTTCCATTCACTATCTTTAACTGAAAAGATATTGGTAAAAGCAAAATAACCCCCACCATACCTTTTGATAAATAATTTATATTCTTCAGGGAGTGTAACTGAAAATAGTCTTTCAATTTTAATTATTTCACGATCAGTACCTATTGGTTCGTTTTCTAATCCAAACCATAATGGATTCTTATCCTTAGTCTCTTCCAAAATTAATGAAAACTCATTTAAATTCACATCCTAATTACTTAAATGCATTTTACAATTATATGTGACTAAACCGCTCTTTAACTTAGTACCAATTATTTCAAATATCATCATTTTGTACAAACCCTTCTTCAATTAAATGGCACGATTACGTAAGATCTTAAGGAACCGCCATTGTCTTTTGCTCGGAAAGTTGGGTAGCCTTTCGTGTACTAAAATAAAAGCATCCCTTCTTTTATTGTTGTATCATTCTTAACAACCTACAATCAAAAATGGAACTCCTTGAGCTTATTTAAACCAACCCTTCTCCTTAAATCGGGAAATGGCTTCAATCCGGTTACTTACATTGAGTTTATCAAGGATGATGGAAACATAATTACGGACAGTCCCATTGGTAAGATAGAGCTCGCTTGCAATTTCCTTGGTATTTTTCCCCTCGGCAATCAGATTGATCACCTGTTTTTCACGCTCAGTCAGTGGATTTTCATTACCATCACCATACGCAATATCAACTAATTCCGGAGCGTAGACATGTCGACCGTCCATAATGACACGGATGGAGTTCGCTAATTCCTCACTCGGGCTGTCTTTTAATAAATAGCCTTTTACCTCGGCTCTCCGTGCACGTTCGAAATAACCCGCCCTGGCGAAGGTTGTTAAAATAATCACTTTACAAGGATCATCCTTCAATTCTTCCGCCGCATCAAGTCCGCTTTTCAACGGCATTTCAATGTCCATGATACAGATATCGGGCTGGTGTTCCTTAACGAGAGTCAATGCCTCCTCTCCGTTCCTTGCTTTACCGACGACTTCCATATCTTCTTCCAAATCAAGCAGAGACCCAAGAGCTCCAAGCAACATTCGTTGATCTTCAGCAATGACAATTCGAATCACACCAACCCCTCCTGTTTCGTTTGTTGAATAACATTAGGAACCCGAATAGTAAGTACCGTTCCGTTTGATGACTCAATCTCTAGGCTTCCATTCACAAATTCTAGACGTTCTCTCATCCCCTGCAGGCCATGCCCTGTGAAAGAATCTTCTTGAGCAGGGATACCGATTCCATTATCGTGAATCTTAATAACTACTTCATTCGGTGATTGCTCAATTGCGACGCTGCAGGAAGATGCCTGGCTATGCTTAACAACATTGGTTACAGATTCTTTAAAACACATACTCAACACATTTTCGACGAATAAAGGAGTCATGATACTTTCTGGGTCTCCCTCCATAATGAACTCTATATTGGCAGCTTCTAACATTTGCTTGATATGGGCGATTTCATCTTTGAGTTTTACTCCCCTCATGTCTGAAACCATTTCACGAACTTCTTTTAGTGCAGTCCTGGCCGTTTGGTGGATATCATTGATTTCGATTTTCGCCGCATCACGATTAATGTACATTAATTTTCCAGCCAAATCACTTTTCAATCCGATGAGTGAGAGCTTTTGTCCCAAGGTATCATGTAAGTCGCGCGCAATCCGCTGACGTTCTTCTATAATCATCAACCGAGAAATCCTTTCATTTGCATCTTCTAATTGTCCTTCTAATTTTTCATGTTTGATTCGATTGTACATAGTGAGCGGCAACAGGATCACACCGATCAAACTTATGATGATAAAGGGAAATTGGGATAGCATCATTTCACTTTGTTTAAAGAAGACGATACTGATCGTTGCGATCGTGCTAACAAGATGAACCACATATAATGTTATAAATCCAATTTTATTTTGAATGTTCCCAATAAAAAACGCCAAAAAAAGTGCAAAATAAACATAGCCAAAAAGCAAAGTCATGACGATGCTTATAGCCATTTCTATACTTACCCATACATAGACTGGCCAACCTTTGGAAAGGAAGGATAGCCGGTACGATGCAAAAAACAGCAAAAACATCAAAATACCAAAAATAATTTCCAATGTTGAGGATGATCGAAAAATAAAATAGAAAGGCAAAATACAAAAGATGATCCATATATAGGAGCTAAGCCCCTTATTTTTCGGAATGATGTGAAACCAATTCTGCATAGCGGCCTCCTTTGTTTTATTATTTTATTTCCGTCAGTCTATCATCCAGCTCTTTGATTAAGTATAACAAAAAGCATACACACCATCTTTACAGTAAGGCGACCTTTTCTTAATTTATCAACAAAACCCTCCAGTCAAAATAGGAGGGCTTTTGCATTCGTATTTATTTTTCTTGCAGGCTTAGCCTTATATTCTTCAGGTGTACTCTGGATTTTGGAGTATCTAGAAGTTTTTTAACCTCTTTAAAGCTAACAAATGATTTGATTTTCTCATCATATAAACGGAAACGAATCGATTTCAAACTTGAAGCAAACGTAATCGTTGTTACTTTTTGTAACGGCGGTGTCGATTCATGTGCTTTTTCCAAATTATAATTAGGTACTCGTGGACTTAAGTGATGTACATGATGGAATCCAATACTTCCTGTTAACCATTGCATCACCTTCGGAAGCTTGTAATAGGAACTCCCATCTACAGCCGCTTTTACATAATCCCACTCATCTTCCGTTTCAAAGTAGGAATCCTCAAATTGATGCTGGACATAAAATAACCAAATGCCGAGCGAGCCTGAAACGAAAAGGATAGGGAGTTGTATGATCAGCAAAGCCTTCCAGCCGATGGCCCATACTAATAGCGCATAGATAGCAGCTATCGCAAAATTGATCAAATATGTGTTCAATCTTTCCTTTCGTCCTGCCCCTTTTCGGTTAAAACGGTTCGATATAAAGTAAAGATAGAATGGCCCTAACCCAAACATAACGATTGGATTCCGGTATAAGCGGTACAACAATCTGGCCCAAACAGTCGCAGCAACATATTCATCAACCGTCATTACCCAAACGTCTCCCGTTCCACGTTTATCTAGATTGCCGCTTGTAGCGTGATGGATCGTATGACTACGTTTCCATTTTACAAACGGAAAATGGGTAATTATTCCAGTAATCGTACCGAGAACTCGATTCGCTTTTTTGTTTTTGAAAAAAGATTGGTGTGTACAGTCATGAAAAATGATAAACGTTCTGACGACAAAACATGCTGCCACGACTGCTAATGTAAGCGATATCCAAATAGAAACAGACAAACTTTGATATGCAAGGAACCAAATCAAGAAGAATGGCGGAATGGTATTGATGAGCTGATAAATGCTTGATTTGGTATCAGATTTTTCATAAGGCGCTACTTTTGTTTTTAGTTCTGCTAGTTTTTTCCTCATGTTTCCTCCTTAAGGCAAATCACTTCTGTGGATAAACCTTCTAGTCCTATTGTAGAGAAAACTTACGTACTGGAGTAGTCATAAACGTCATCATGATGTATGACAAATGTCATATGGGGAGTGTCACAATCAGGAAAATTTGTAGATAAGTTCTATCAGAAGGCTTCATACGAAGCATTTTGGGAAGAAGTGTCGGAGTTAGATTGACAAACCATCATAATAAAAAACTACACAAATAGGTGATCGGCTTATATATCAAGGACAGACTGCCCCTAGTTGTTCAGGCTGAAGGGCGGTCTATTTTTTATGGTAAGACAGTATAGCAACGATCGGAAGCCCCAATGTGAGTATAATTGAAAGCGCCTTGATAAACCGTCATGGAGGCATCACCCCCTTTTGAAACTGACGTGGGAGTGTGCCGACCACCCTTCAGGAAAGGGCCGTATTCTATTGCCATTTTATTATAGCTTAGACAACCTTATAATTTACCGTTCAAAAGAACCACCAAAAAAGAAAATAACCAATTCATTTTTCGTACGGAACCGATCCTTTTAATTTGTATTACAAGTTAAGTCCACCATATGGATTGATATGTCAATAAATGAGATGAACAGCAGGTCCTACATAACAGAGACGGTAGTTAATAAGTCAGTGCATTTTTTTGTGCAGTTTGAATGTAATCCTTAACTGCTTGTATAAACGTCCGTGCAGCAAATCCTAAGTATTTATCAGTCCGATATATAAGACAAATATCCTGACTAGGTGTGGGGTTCGTTATTTTGATCGTTTGAATGTTTTTATCATGGAGATTTTCAAGTAGCAGTCTAGGCAGAACGGTTACTCCAATCCCCTTTTCAACCATGGTAATCAATGATGATAAGGTCGTTGTTTCCATTGTAGGTTTAATTCGAAATCCCAATTCTTGACAATGATGATCAATTAATTTGCGGCACTGATGATCAGGGGGAAACATCACTGTCTTCATCTCTTGAAGATTCTTAAGTTGAATGGACCTTTTCTTTGCAAGTGGCGTTTCTTTGGCAACGGCTAAAGAGAACTCTTCATGAAAAAGAGGTATTTGTACAATTCTTTCATCTGGATTAGGGGATGTGGTCACACCAATATCAATAATTCCTTCAATGACTTGTTCGGCGACTGTAATGATTTCGACTAATGATAAGGAAACATTCGGATAGGTACCGTGAAAATCTAGAAGCAGTGAATTAAACATAAGATCAGCATCTCCAGGTAAGACCCCAATGGTGAGAGAACCGCCTTTTATTTGTTTCAGTTCCGAAATGCTTTCCTGGGCTTGCTTCAAATGTGAAAAAATATGCTTACTTTGTTCGTATAGCAGATTACCAGCTTCTGTTATGGTGATCCGTTTGCCGATGCGATTAAAGAGAGGGACACCCAATTCACTTTCTAGTAACTTGATTTGCTGGCTTAGATTAGGTTGAGAAACCATAATTTTTTCTGCTGCTCTTGAAAAATGAAGTTCCTCGCAGATAACCATGAAGTATTCCAACTGCCGTAATTCCATGTTAACTCCCCTTCCAAACGTTTTCATAAGTATAACTTATCATAATAATAAGAAACACTGCATTGATAACCTTTTGAAGGCTAGATATACTTGCGTTGTAACCAGTTATTTGAATTTTTCAAAAATGAATGGAGGTTTTTTATTATGTCAAATGCGTTGTTAAGTACGGCTATATCTGTTCGCCAAATGGTTATTCAACTAGTTGAATCGATTCCTGAGGATCTGTTTGACGTTCAACCCAATCAATTCAACAATACAATTAGATGGAATGTCGGACATATTACCTTCACCCATGAGTACTTTCTTTCATTAGGTTTACCGATTAATTCCGGTCTTCCAGATAACTACGCACAATTATTTAACACAGGAACGAAGCCGTCTGATTGGAGTCCCATACCTCCGACCAAAGAAGAACTTATTCAAAACCTATCAAGGCAGCTTTCTAATGTTACCGATATACCTTCTAACACATTTGATCAACAAATGGATCCGCCTATTGAATTGGGACCACTGAAATTCGAAACCTTTGGAGAGGTATTCAACTTTGCGACCGTTCATGAAACGATGCATTTCACAACCATTTCATGTCTTTTAAAAGTACTGCAATATCAAAAAGTGTAGGGAGGTAAACAATATGCCATACTTTGAAGCCCATGGTGATACACGACTCTTCTATAAAGATTGGGGCAACGGTAAACTCAGCACAGCTCGTACCGAATAATCAGTTTATCGTGAATGAAAACGGTCCGCATGGTTTGTACATGACCCATGCTGACCTCCTCAAAAAGGATCTACTGACATTCATTGATGGAAAGTTCCATAAGACCTATACTAGGAACATATCAAGCGTCTCTCATTGCAAAGGAGACATCAACATGTCTGAAATGAAATGATTATCAACACGACAAAAACCGTACGTCAAGTGTTGCTGCAGCAGGTGCAGGCCATCCCTGAGGAACTGTTCGACATTCCACCTGGTTCCTATAACAACAGGATTCGCTAAAACGTTCAGGACATGACCGCTGCAATTGGGACCGCTCACCATTAATCAGGCGGGCGAGTTGCTCAACTTTGGATTGATCCATGAAGGGATGCACCTTGTAACCTGTGGTTCTTACTTAAGGTCAGTCAAGGTAAGCATTAAACCAGTAGCGAAGAGAACCTGAACTAAACAAGTCGGAGTCTTTAGCATGCCCATTGCTAGTATAAAGGTTGAATAAAAGATTTTAAGTTTAAATGATACAGTAGAGTGTAAAAAGTTGAAGGAGGTTATGAATTTATGAAAAAACAGCAAGCCGATGTAACGAAGGTATCGGAAGGATCCACCCAGAATCGGAGCCATCAGGCGTTTCAATCCTTTCGCCGTGCTATTGAAGATGGCCAAACGGCAGATTTTCTTGCACTAGTCACGAATGACTTCCATTTTTACGTTCCACTTCCTCTCGAAGATTGGAAATTGGTACAGTACGGTAAACAGCGATTCGAGGAACTGATTCGCTTTGAACGTGAAGTTCTGCAAGTCCGTCTAACTCCTTTAGTAGAGCTTGAGGATACGAATTATGGAATGGTAGTGTTCCGGGCAGAAGGAATATTAAACCATAATCCTTACAACAATGAACTCGCCATTGTCTTTGAGTTCGAGGAAGCTAAGATTCGATCATTCCGCGAATATGTAGGGATGCCATTGAAAAATTATGAGGGCTAGGATGAGTACTAAGATACTTGTTTAAAGAGATAAGAAACTCGACTGCCGTATTTAGGGGCAGTGAAACTAACCAAAGTGGAAGAGTGCTTCGTTCGCAACGAAGCTCTTTCTTTTTGTTCTTTTATAAAGGTTATTAGTTTCAATTTAATCAAACTTTATTTCAAAGCAACATTAAAGTTGGGTGTGTAAAATAACACTTAAATTAAGCGCAAATTATAGGCCAAAGTGACAGTGTAACTCCTATCGTTTCAATAGACCTCGGTCATTTTGGAACGTTTGAAGGTATTGTAAAAAAAATCGGTCATGTTGTATAAGTGCTGCTCACCGCCCGCATGTCTTTCCGATCACTTGGGATACGTACTCTGACTTCATCTGCTGGTTACCAGTTGAACATGATTTCCACGTTATTTTAATTTCTTTGACTCTTCGCGAAGTATAGATCGGTGGACTTCAGGGCGAGTGACAATACAATACGCTGGATATTTTCCCATTCAGAACTGGCTCTCCGGGATCTTTTTGATCGATATAAGTGATATCCCCCCTCCCTTGCGGCCTAGCTGCATCTTTTACACCAAACATTTCTCCAAGACAAACGTCTCAATAACGATCGTTTTTGTCTATGACGATTGCATAAAAAATTCTACTTTTATTTCTATAAGGTTAAAAATTACAATTATGTGACTTTAACTTGTTAAGATTGCATGATACGGTTCCTTTATTACGCAACTCTACAGTTACTTATTATTGACTGCAACCGTAGAGTTGCTTATACTTGATATATGAATTGGGACAAAGACGCTATATTCAAAGCACTTGGTGACTCGACTCGGCGGCTTATATTAGACGAACTATCCGAACGCAACGAGCTGACGTTGTATGAACTTACGGCACGTCTCATTATGAAGCACGACCTTACCATTTCGCGACAGGCGATCGCTAAACATCTTACTACATTGGAAGATGCAGGGCTCGTAAAATCAAAACGAAAGGGAAAATATCGAGTACTTATGTTTAACAACGAACCACTTAAAAACTTACTGAAAGGATGGATAGAGTAATTTTATAATATCAGAACAGGACTTTCTGACGAATGTGTGGGTTGTTTTGCGTGCAACCAGATTGTTAGCACAGCACCATGCGTCACAAATAACAAGGGAGGCAACAACAGTATGAAAATCGTTGTTACCAGTATATTCGTACAAGATCAAGACAAGGCACTAGAGTTTTATTCAGAAAAGCTGGGGTTTGTAAAAAAGGAGGACGTTCCCGCCGGAGAATTTAGGTGGATAACGCTTGTTTCTCCCGATGATCATGATGGTACCGAGCTTTTACTCGAACCGAATGACCATCCTGCCGCCAAAGAGTATCAAAAGAAGATATTTGCCGATGGCATCCCAGCAACAATGTTTGGTGTTGCAGATATTCGTAAAGAGTACAAACGATTAATGGAAAAAGGCGTGAAGTTTACTATGGAGCCGACAGAAATGGGCGAAGTCACAATAGCTGTCTTCGACGATACATGTGGCAACCTTATTCAGATAGTGCAGAAGTAATTTCATGACGAAGTAACCCAATACTAAACGATTTTATTGGCAAGTTTTAAGTTCGGTGAAGTGTATTGTTATCAACAATTCAACAACTTTATTTTACCCCCATCCAAAACAGGACGGGGGTATACGTGTTGGAAGTATTAAACTTAAACAACTTATTGTAATCTTGACATTTCCTTATTGCGGGTGGTGACAGCTTCGCTGGTACTACCCCTGATTGTCTGGCCATTACAAAAAAAATCTTTGGTTATGTTTGGGTACCGTAACGATTCTAGGAATGAACCCACACATCGTCTTGTCGAAAAGCTTATAGGCACAAATTCGTGCTCGATATCGCGGCCGAGAAAGTGAATAATACATTTGTGCACTTACGAATATCTTTCTAAATTAAATGGCTTGGAAGCACCATTCTGCTCCAACCTTATGACTGGAATGTATTTACTGAATTCATATATATAAAATCGCATTATTCTATGTAATACATCCTCTTCTTTTGGCTGTAACGTAAGCATTACCTCAATCCCTTCTAATTTGACATTGTTCATACTGCCCACTTGTTTAATACCAATTATTTCAAAAAATATGATTTATCACAATCTTTTCAAAAAGAAAGACACCTTCCTTATTCCGTTTGTAAAAGATCGTTTTTAGAGTGGTTTGTATGCTTTATTGCAGAAAAACCCCCTCGTATGGAATAACTTCTATTATTTAGTATGGGGTTCAACCGATTCTTCTCTCGTAGTTTCAATCAATTTACCATCTGAATACCCTTTAATTGTATATAGTGTTTTTACTTTTGGCATTTCTACAAATGCAAACCAAATATGTATTTCATTATCTTCTATTGTCTTAGCTTGAATTTCTTTTGCATCTTCCCCATATTTATATTCAACAGTAATTTTATTAATATTTTTGTTTGGATTGAATCCAAATAGTAAAGATTGACCACTCATTCTTGGAAGAAAGATAGTTGGGATAGATTGCAATGAACTTCCTCCACCTCTATCTGAGGATGAAGCTTCCCAACCAAATAATGTTTTTTCAATAAACCTGGCCTCAATTAATTCTCCATCACTTGTTACGTTAGGTATGTAGAATAGAACAACACCTTCACCCACTTTTTCCTGATGTATCAATGTATCTATCCGTTCATCATTTAATATCTCTTTATACTCCTTCTCTTTATTACAACCAAACAATATCAATAAAAACAAAAGACCAATAGCAATAAATTTTCTTTTCAATAATTTGCCCTCCTATATCCTTCTTCAATAAAAAGAGGCGATCATTTTTTAAAATAACGCCCCGTCAGCTAAAAAACATCCAATATTTGTTATTCCTTGTTATCCTTCATCCATTGAATAATCTTTTGAACCGCCTCTTTATCAGCTTTTAATTTATATGCTTTATCCTCTGTTCCCATATAAATGTTGTTATACGGTTCTTCTATATCAGGTAATATAAAATAATTAAAACCTGCACGGTATTTGGCAGCGATAAATTTACCGTTCAAATGAATTTCGTAATCATCTATTTCTTTCACGACATCTATACTTGAAAGTACCTCGTTAGAATGTTGGATGACTTCTGATTTTTCCTTTTCTGTCCATTGTCTTTTCGCGGGACTATTGTTCCATTGAATGTCAGGAAACGAACCATAAGCTTCTTTTATATAACTTTTTAATCCAGGCTGTTTAACAGAAAAGACAATTGAATTACTGTTTTCCGTACTACTTTCCTGTTCCTTTCCCTGGTTATTACCTTGGCACCCCACTAAGATCAATATTGTTGTTACCAGTATAAGATTTGTTTTCCTCATACAATCTCCTTTCAGTTTATTGCTTTACTAAATTTTACGATTGAATAAGGTAATAGGTTTCAGATTAAAGGCTTTTTCAACTTAACTGCCCAGTTCTTGAAAAAGTAAAAAGCTGAAGATTTTCAAATCGATCCTCAGCTCTCGCACTCTATAATTGAATAAACTATTCCTTTTTAAATCCATTTATTACTAAAGCCAACCCAATTATAAGGAAAAGTGGTACAATCAAATATTGTTAAAGAACCCTTCACCTGTACATACGTTTTTATAATCACCAGACGTTTCAAAAGAAATTATACAACCTGAGCTCCTATTCAGAGATCAGGCTGCTTAAAAATCCTTTTTATTACTGTCTACTTGACAGGGGCACTCCATTTTCTTTCTGTTGTATTCAACAATAGCTTCTGATGAACTGTACCTTTCTTTATCTCAAAGATCTTTTAATATTATCAATGACCCCTGACATCTGCTTGTTCTTCCATAATAAAACGAAGTAGGTCTAGCGTCTGTTCCCTGTAAATGTCATATAGATCAATAATGGCACTTTCTTGCATCGCTTTCACGCTTCCTTTTTCGCTTCTATTCTGTTTTTAGCTGCCCAGTAATGATCCATCTTCACTATAAGTACGGTCAGTAGACTATTTCAAGATTTAGGACAATTTTCCTTCCATGAATCATACTATTTATCAAAGTCACATAAGTATGTTAACCTAAGTATGTTTTTAGTTAACGTATTAGGAGGAGACACGAAAATGGTCGTAAGAAATGAAAGATTAAGAATGTTAATTTTATGTTCTATGTTCGCTGCCATTACCGCTATATTCGCTCAAGTCGAGGTTCCATTACCTATTGTACCAATCAGTGGACAAACACTTGCGGTAGGGCTTGCGGCAACGATTCTGGGCAGTAGATACGGAGCTATATCCATGGTCTGCTATGTAGCCCTTGGAGCAGTTGGGTTACCTGTTTTTGCCGAAATGAAGGCTGGGTTTTCCGTACTTTTTGGCCCTACAGGTGGATACATATTTGGATTTATTTTAACTGCACTTATAACTGGGTTCATACTGGAGAAAACTTCATTTACGCTTAAGATGGGTATGATTGCTAATACAGTTGGAATGATCGTCACGTTATTGATGGGAACCATTCAATTAAAACTCGTACTGGATTTTTCATGGTCTGAAGCATTAGCTGTTGGAGCCTACCCTTTCATTGTGGTGGGACTTATAAAGGCCTTTTTAGCAAGTTGGATTGGAATTACCGTGAGAAGGCGTTTAGTACAAGCGAATATGCTTCAACTGAAACAGGATATTGCGGCATAAACAATATGAGCATTACTTGCTTTCAAGTAATGCTCACTTCCTATTTTCTTATTATGTTGTATAAAACAGAGACAAGAATATAGTGCAAATCTATTTCACGTAATGTTTTTTAAAATCAGGATAGATAGAAAATTTCCGACGTAAATGGATGAGATTTTCCCCAAAACTTTCCTCTAAGAGTTCTCTATGTTTCTCCATAATTTCCATGAGATATAGGTCATGAATTATAACCTCTGTAATAGGCATGACTAATCCTACATGCTTTGTCCATGCTGCGCGACTATCTTTCCCCAGCGAGACAATACCTGCAACTACCTCTGAATCATCTCCACTAAATACAAGCCATCGTCCACCATACTCTTCTGTAATTTCACTACTATAATCATGGAGGTAAACATTTGCGAAATCTAATATGATTTCTCCATAAGCAATAATGGTTATAATGACCCCTCTATTAAACGCCTCCCTTAATTCAGATTCCAATTCTATGAAATCCTCTTTCCAAATTTCTAAGAGTATTCTTTTTTTAGCAGAATGGATGCAAGCTTTTACTTTATCTAGGATTTCACTGCGCCCCGTAATATTCCAGATATTTACACGGTCACTTGCAGATTGTTCAAACTGCGCTAATGATTTTTCTGCCAGTTCAAAATTTTCTTCTACTTTTTTTCGACGATTTTTAATTAGCTCCTTTGCAGGAACAGGGGTATATTGTGGTGTGTTTCCAGGACTAACCAAAATATCTCCGCGCATGGCGAGATTGTCCAGAACTTCATATATTTTTGAACGTGGTACACCGGAATTTTTTGCAACTGCATAGCCTGTTAAAGGCGATTCTTCCAATAAGGTAAGATATGCTTTCGCTTCATATTCGGTAAAGTTCAGATTTTTTAATGTTTCTAAAATGTTTTCTTTCATAAATCCTCCCAACACAACGTTAGTCGCTACCTTTGTAACTAATATTTTAGCAAAATCCGTTGATTTTTTCCAAATGAATCTGATACACTTACATAAGTAGTTACTTAAGTAGTCACTATTTAAAAGATGAATTAAAATAAAATGATGAGAACTGAAAAAGTGATGGCAAATCAAATAATGGGGAGAGGTGAAAAAGGATAACATATTTGACGGTTCTTAGATAAATACCTATTAATCTAATACTGAAAAATAAAAATCGTGTTTGGAGAGTGAAATAGTATGGATAGCCTACTAACATACATCTCAATAGCTGCAATGATGGTTATAATACCAGGAGCAGATACTATGCTTCTGGTGAAAAACACACTTAGCTATGGTCCAAAAGCTGGGCGTTTTACAGTTCTCGGAACGGTAACGGGACTTTCTTTTTGGACACTTATTGCTATTCTTGGATTATCCGTCATCATTGCAAAGTCTGTGATTCTTTTCAGTACAATTAAATATTTGGGAGCCGCATACTTAGTTTATTTAGGGATAAAAAGTATTTTTACTAAAAGCATTTTTTCTATAGAAGAAATTCAAGAACAAGCAAATACACCTACAAAGTCTTCAAATCGGCATTATAAAGATTCCTTTATGCAAGCGTTACTTAGTAACATTCTTAATCCAAAGACTGTTTTGGTATATATAACGATAATGCCTCAATTTATCAATTTGAACGGAAATGTAAATCAGCAATTGATTGTGTTAGCATTAATCCTTACCTTACTCGCTGGATTTTGGTTTCTAATTCTTGTTTATCTAATTGATTACGCAAAAAAATGGTTGAAAAACTCCAAATTTCAGAAGGCTTTCCAAAAATCAACTGGCTTAATTTTAGTTGGTTTTGGTATCAAAACAGGAATTTAAATAAAATTTCTAACACACCTAATTCCGTTCAGAAATTGAACGGTTTTTTCCTTTTTTTCGTCATTTCTTTCTTCAAGTAAATGCCTTCTAAGAATTTACTAACACCCCCGTTAGAGCTTAATTCCTTGCCATTTAATCCAACAAGTAAGACATGATACCTTGATTCGTACTTTGTAGTGAACTTGGAATATCATCACGATTTGAAGTTAATCTAAAATAATAAGTGTCGACTTTATCCTGATATAAACGATATCGTAATATGTTCTTTTCACTTGCGAGTTTACTTATAATCTGTTCATAAAATTGTCCGTGAGTCATCATATCCACTGAACCTAAGTGAAATATACCTTTTAAATGATTTTCAATAATAAATCGTAATTGTTTTGCTAACAGAACATCCAAAAGATTGTTACATACGAGATTGCTGTACACATCTATCACTTTATTATTTTTTATGCTTTCTTTGATTAATTTCCATCTTGGTGAATCCTTACCCCATATTGCTGGGATTCGGATGATCATTACTCGTTCATCCAAAATTTCTTTCAGCATATTTTCACACCCAATTTTGAATTTCCCATAATCTGATTCAGCAATAGGTATATCTGTTTCTGTGTGGGACCTAGAAGAGTCCCCATCAAATACATTTGTGGTAGAAAAGTAATAAACACGGCTACTTTTATTTTGTAATTCTATAGCCAATTCTTTATGAAACTTGAACTGTTGATCAAACTCTCCTCTGAGGCAAGAAATCACTATGTCAGGTTTAATTGTACTTATAATTTCCTTCAGCTTTTCGAGTTGCTGAACTTCTAATTGGAACTGCTTATCTTTAGGGAGACTAGTTAACGAAGAAAAATACGTTCCATATTGGTCGAAATCATCACTAAACTCATGTATTAAGGCTCTTCCTACAAGACCACTTGCACCCAGAATGAGCATCTTTTGCATCACAATTTCCCCTTCCTACAAACTCATTTATATTATAAAACGAACAATAACTTAGAAAAGATACGGAGTAATTTCGAAACTTATCAAAAAAATTGATTTTCAGCTAAACTGACCCCGTCAATTGAATATTACTTTGGGCTTATGATTCTTGGGTCTTCTTTTTGAGCAGCTTATTAACAGGAATCGCTGCCACATTTTTTAGTGGTGCAGATGAAGCATTAATTTATGAGTCATTAATCTTATCTAACGAAGAAAATAAGATGGATAAGGCAATGGGGCAAATCGGTTCCGCAAAGTATTTTTCTAACTGTGAGTAGTTTGGCACTTACTGGTTTTCCCATGATGTTTGTTGTATGTGCAGGAATTGCTTTAATTGGTACATTAATTCCAGTGGTGCCTAGAAAAGCTATAAACTTTAAATAACTATTGAAAAACACTCGTTTTTATCGAGTGTTTTTCATATATAACTAACACAATCACAGATCCTGTCCCGATTGTGAAAAAAGAAAAAGTGGGGTATCCAAAAAAACCTTGGTATAACTGGATTTTCGAAAACACGTTGGAAGCATTATGTCAATTCGAAATGAATACAGTATTGATTATAGAAGGAACAGAATTAAAGGTTCTCTATAGTGAATCAATAATAGGTAAAAAAATTAAGCCTACGAATCGATATCACAGGTTCCGACAAGGCTATTTTGACTCATTCGTACTATCTTTTAATGCGTGTTCATACACTTTTAGCCTCCCATAAACAGTTTGCAAGATCGGATAATCGGCATCATTAGGTGAAGCAAGTGCCAATAAAGCGCCGTGAATATGATCGGTTTCAACCGGAAGTTGTTTCTCCATGTCACGTTGCATTGAAGACTTCATTGATAGATGGAGTGATTCCATTACCTCCATTGTACTTTCAGCAATGTTTTCAGATATTGGTGCCCCTGACTTTTTTACAATGTCAACGATCTCGGATAACAGTTTACGATACACATCCTTTCCTCTTGGTTCTGAGAAGATCGGACCTATTGGTGCCTCCATCAGCGTTGTGATTCCGCTCATGCTTGCAATATAAATGTACTTATGCCAGATGCCCTTCTGAATGTTGTCACTAAGAACAACTGTAAATCCAGCATGATCTAAGTGATGAAGAATCTTTTCTACCCGTTCTGATCTTGTTCCATTCCATTCACCGAAAATAAGATCATGTCGAGCACTCGACTGAATAATGGTTCCTTCCTTGTCAAGCGTCGTTTCAATAAAGCAGAAGCCACCAAGTACTTTTTCATCACCAAACGCTTTTCTCAGCTCCGAAAAATGATTGTATCCATTTAATAATGGGAGAATGACGGTTCGTTCTCCAATATAAGGAGCAATGTCTTTAATCGCTTTCTGTAATTGGTAGGCTTTCACCGAAAGAAGAACGACATCAAATGGATCGGCTGCATCACCGCTCGTTATTGTCTCTACCTGTGCATGGAAGTCTCCGTGTATACTATTAATTTTAAGTCCTGTGTTATTCAGTCGTTTCTGTCTTTTCGGGCGAACTAGAAAAGTTACATCTTCTTCTTTTTCGACAAGCCGGACACCGAAGTAACCGCCAGTCCCTCCAGCACCTACAATAAGAAATCGCATATGTACCCTCCTATAAATCTCACAGTTTTTTTTAAAATCCCTTTCATTTTATGTTCGTTCATCGATGGATAGGCCGATGCTGAATTGTTTAATCTTCCCAAACATTTTGTAAAGGTAATCCCTTTTCTGTTCTTGCAGCATCGACTACTTTTTGTATAAAATCAGTTTTAGAACGAGTGTATTCTTCCATCGTTTTCCCGTAACTTTTTGCAAGTTTCTTTTTGATTTCTCCATATTCTTGAACTAAATCAGGATGTTCTCTCAGATAATTTCTAAATAAAAATTCTTTTCTCGTATAAAATTCATCATTAAATGGGAGGACATGTATATTATGAGTCCAGGTTCCATCGGTACATTTAGAAAACAAATATCTCCCTCTCATACCTGTCTTAATATAATTATAGCTCACTGAATCAAAAACCGATTTGTAAAAAGCTAATTCTTTAAATGGTGAAACACCAATGAAAATATCTACGATTGGCTTTGCATCCTGATTTGGAATCGATGTACTTCCTATATGTTCGATTGTTATCGCTTCTTCACCAAGAAGAGAAGATATACAGCTTTTTTCTAATTCAAAAGCTTTTATCCAGTTCGGATCATACTCCATAATCTTAATTCTATCGCTCATTTCAATTACTCACCACTTTCTTTGGGATTGGTTTTCATTTTTGAACCGAAAATTATTTTCTTTATTTAATATAGGTTTGAATCTTTTTTTATCAACATCTGGGTCTTTGCATAAAGAAAACTTTGTTGATGTGAAAATTTATTACTTTTATTTACTACACCTTTCAACAATTCAAATACATTTTTCAATAAAGGTTGATTCTGTCCAATTGCCTACATATTTGTTCCTTGCCAACAGCTTCACTTCTCTGTAAAAATTAAAGAATGCTAATGCTTCCCATATCAATTATCAAATATGGTAAGATTATTATCGGTTTATATATGATTATAGTTACTGTGGGAGGAAATGTATTATGAAACCGAAAATTGAAGACGTTGCCAAAGTTGCTGGTGTTTCACCGACAACTGTTTCGAGGGTTCTAAACAATCGTGGTTATATAGGTGAAAACACAAGAATAAAAGTGCATAAAGCTATGGAGCAATTAAATTACTATCCCAATGAAGTTGCCCGATCGCTGTTCATAAAAAAGACGTTTTTAATTGGTCTTATTTTTCCAACAACAAGCAACCCTTTCTATGGACAACTAATTTTTCATTTAGAAAATATTGCTGCAACTTTAGGATACAAGGTGTTGTTATGTAATAGTCAAGGGCGAGAGGATAAAGAGAAAAATTATTTGAATATGCTCCAAAGAAATCAAGTAGATGGAATAATAGCGGGCGCCCATAATAAAGGGATTGAAGAATATGAGATCCCTAATTTACCAGTTGTAGGGGTTGATCGTTATTTATCGAGTAAAATTCCTGTGGTTTCCAGCGATAATTACCATGGAGGAAAGCTAGCTACACAATTGCTAATTAATAAAGGTTGTAAAAATATCATTCACATTAATGGTCCCATCTCTTTAGAGACTCCAGCAAATTTAAGAAGAAAAGCTTATGAGGATATTATGAGGGCAAATCAATTAACTCCCCTTACCTATGAAATAGATGATCATTTTAAAATAATAAAACAACTATTCGAAGAAAACCCACGAGTCGACGGTATTTTTGCCAGTGATGATTTAATTGCTTCACAGGTAATAAGACAAGCTAAAGAAAGGAACATCGACATTCCGACAGATCTAAAAGTAATAGGATATGATGGTACAGAGACCACTAGGTTATTACTACCTGAGTTAAGTACAGTACAACAACCCATAAAAGAAATTGCAGAAAAAGCGATTGAACTCTTAGTGAAACAAATGGATGATAAAGATGATGCCATTCAACTAGAAACCATTATACCTGGTAAATTAATTGAAGGTGAAACTACAGGAGGGTAGTTTTAATTTCTTCACCAAAAAAAATCAAAATTTTTTGAAACAATATGTCAACCGGTTGACATATGAAACCGGTTGATATACTATTTTTGTAGGCGGTTACATAACCAATAAGAAGTATCCTGCATTGAGAAGTAATATGCATTGCTGGTTGGTATTGGTATCTTTTTATAAAGGGAGGAGAATGGTAAAATGAAAAAGTTTATGATTTTAATTGTTTGTTCATTCTTAGTCATGATAATTGCAGCCTGTAGCGGGGACAAAGCATCCAGTGATAACAAAAATGAAGTGTCAATATGGGTTCATACTTCTAAAGAAACTGCAGAAGGTAAAGCTATGCAAAAAATTATTGATCGATTTAATCAAGAATATCAAGGAAAGTACTCAGCAACCATCGAGTTTATCCCAAGAAGTGGTAGTGGCGGTGGATATGAGGATAAGATTAATGCGGCATTGACAACTGATACGTTACCAGATGTATTTACTTTGGATGGGCCTAATACTGCGGCGTACGCAGAATCAGGAATGATAGCACCAATTGATGATTATATAAGCAATAAAGATGATTTATTGCCAAGTATAATCCAACAAGGAACATATGATGGGAATTTGTATGCGGTTGGATATTCAGAGTCTGGTGTCGGTATCTTTTATAACAAACAAATGTTGAAAGATGCAGGTATTGACTTATCTACTTTACCAACAGTTGATGATCCATGGGATTGGAACCAATTCATGGAGTTATGTGAAACTTTAGTTAATACTTATGATGCTCCTGCTATAGACATGGGCTTGAATGATAAAAGCGAATGGTTAATGTATGCCTTCTCACCATTTTTATGGTCACAGGGAGGAAACATAGTCAATGAAGACGGAACAAAAGCAGCGGGCATTTTCAATGATGAAGACAGCGTAAAAACAATGAGTTTCATTCAAGATATGGTCGAAAATGGGTACACCACGAAGACGCCCGTTGAAAAGGCCTTTCAAACTGGGAAATATCCAATGAAATTTACTGGTTCTTGGACTATTGCGGAAATGGATAGTAGCTACCCAGATGTAGAATATGGAATTATGCCGTACCCTACCTCCCCTGATACCAATAAGTTAGTTTCACCGTCCGGATCATGGCAATATGCGATGTCAGCTACAACGGAAAAGAAAGAAGCAGCCGGTGCATTAATCGATTTTATGACATCCACAGAATCGCTTACAGAAATCAGTTTAGCAAACTCTGTACTTCCAGCAGCTCATTCAGTAGTAGAAGAAGTGAAAGATAAGGTTTCTCCTCAAATGAATGTTCTAATCGAGCAAAACTCTAAAACAGCACATGCCAGACCAGCATTACCTAAATACCCGCAAGTTAGCAGGGTATTTCAACAAACCATTAGCGATTTAACTTACGATAAGAATAATAATATACAAAAATTACTGGATCAAAAAGCTGCACAAATTGATAAAGCTTTAAAATAAAAGATGGGCAATCCGGCTTGGAGCATTTCCAAGTCGGATTCTTTTAAAAGGAGTTAATACAGATGAAGAATATAAATGCAAGGGAGAATATAGCAGCGTACTCGTTTTTATTACCAGCTTTAATACTATTAGGACTTTTTTTGCTTTTACCTGCCTTAATAGCCATTTATTATGCATTCACAGACTATTACTTATTAACGCCAGATAATACACAATTTGTCGGCCTGGACAATTTCATTGCCATTTTTAAAGATCCCATCTTTATACAAAGCTTAAAGAATGTTGGCCTATTTGTTGTATGTGTAATACCTGTACAAATAGGTTCGGCTCTTGGGTTAGCTTTATTAATTAATAAACAAAGAAGAGGAAATATGTTTTTTAAAGTAGCATTTTTCGCTCCAGTAGTGTTGTCTTTAGTCGTTATTTCTGTTCTTTGGTTATACCTATTAAACCCATCAGAAGGATTAATCAACGTCATCTTAGAGCGAGTTGGAATAAACCCGCAGCCGTTCTTGACTAGTCCCGATCAAGCGATGTATACCATTGTTTTTGTGTCCGCTTGGCAAGGTGCAGGTTATCAGATGTTAATTTTCCTGGCTGGACTTCAAAACATACCTTCCAGTGTGTATGAAGCTAGTAAAATTGATGGCGCAAACAAATGGCAGAATTTTATTCATATTACATTACCATTGTTAAAACCTACGTCCATTTTAATTATGATTACAACACTGATTGCTGCGTTTAAATTGATTATTCAACCAATGGTTATGACCCAAGGTGGACCGATGAATTCTACAATAACTCCGGTTTACTATATTTATCAAACTGGATTTACAGATCGACTGATTGGTTACGCAAGTACGATGACAGTTGTTTTTGGAATACTGATTGGGATTGTAACAATTATACAAAGTAAAGTATCAAGGGAGGATGATTCTAAGTGAAGAGAAAATCGAAAAAGGTAATAGAATATACATTTTTGATTTTATTAGCATGTATTTTTATCTTTCCTATGATATGGATGATAGCTTCCTCAATGAAATCTGAATCAAGTATCTATGTCGATATGGGCAGTATCCAATCCCTGCTTCCATCCTTGGATCCTTCTGAATGGTTTCAAACCTATCAAGAACTATTTTCCAGGTTCAATGTCTTTCAATATATATTTAATAGTCTCACCTATGCAATAGTGGTCACATTAGGGTCTATTGTTGTTAATGCCATGGCAGGATATGCCTTTTCTAAATTTAATTTTATAGGCAAAAAAGTGCTGTTTGGACTATTAATTGCACTGTTAATTGTACCTGGAGAAACATTAATTATTACTCAGTTTACGGTGGCGCATGATTTAGGAATATTGAATACAAGATTAGCGGTGATATTACCGATGATTGCAAATATATTTTTCATTTATCTTTTTAGAAACTTCTTTAATGCCATACCAGATGAAATCATAGAATCTGTCAAATTAGATGGGGCTAACTACTGGACTATTTTTTGGAAAATCTTATTACCAATGTCCAAACCTGCTATTGCGACGGTTGGAACATTATCATTTATTTTAAGTTGGAATGACTACTTGTGGCCTTTAATGGTTTTAACAGATACAGAAAAGTTTCCTCTTCAAGTAGCTATTACCAACATAAATTCAACCCCCCCTGTTTATATGAATCAGGTAATGGCGATTCTTACCATATCAACGATACCATTAATTATAGTCTATATCGTGGCGCAGAAGTATTTACTTCAGGGACTTGGGGGATCTGGAACGGGGATTAAATAAAAGTTTCTTTGAGATTAGAAGTATCAAAAGTGTTATAGGGACAGTCAGCAAAATGAATAAAAACAATGTTGAGAAATGTATTGAAATTAGATTCACATAATTTTATTGATCCTAAAGTATAGGTCATTTCATTTACTAAGACTTGGGCGGTAAATTCGCATTTTGCTGGAGATTCTCAGTTACAGTTTTTAAAGTATATTAAGTATCCCCTAGAACATCTGGGATAAGGAGATTAATAGTAACGAATCATTTAGATATGTTTGATATAAAAATGGAGGATTACCAAAATGACAATAAATTATTCACAAAAATATAGACCGCATTTACACTTTGCACCAAAAAAAAATTGGATGAATGATCCAAATGGCTTAGTGTATTTTGAAGGTGAATATCACCTTTTCTTTCAATATAATCCTGAAGACAGTATATGGGGACCTATGCATTGGGGACATGCCGTCAGTAAAGACATGATTAAATGGACGGAACTGGATATCGCGTTATACCCAGATGAACTTGGGAACATTTTTTCCGGAAGTGCAGTAGTCGATTGGAATAATACTACCGGTTTCTTCCCCAATAAGCCAGGTTTAGTGTTAATTTTTACGCATCACTTAGATGGCAGTGAGGAAATACCACCGAAACAATCACAGAGTTTAGCTTTTAGTCATGACAATGGCAGAACTTGGACTAAGTATCAAGGAAATCCCGTACTCGAACATGAGAACAAAAGTGACTTTAGAGACCCTAAGGTTTTTTGGCACAAGGAAACAGATAAATGGGTTATGGTATTAGCAACAGGTCAAACAATATCTATTTATTCTTCACAAAATTTAATAGATTGGAAGTTTGAGAGTGAATTTGGAGATAATATTGGTGTTCATGACGGCGTGTGGGAATGCCCAGATTTATTTCAATTAAAGGTAGAAAACAGTGAAGAAACAAAATGGGTTTTATTTGTAAGCGTTGGAGATAACCCTCAATTTGAAGCAGGTTCTCGGACGCAATACTTTATTGGAAGCTTTGATGGTTCTAAATTTACGGCCGATGATGAATCATATAACTGGTTGGACTTTGGAAAAGATAATTATGCAGGGGTCAGCTTTTCTGATATTCCTAAAGAGGATGGCAGACGCATTTATTTAGGATGGATGAGTAACTGGCAATATGCGAATCAAGTTCCAACTGAGGGCTGGAGAAGTCAAATGACATTACCAAGGGAACTATCCCTCCGGAAAAATGGAGAAATATATAAAGTCATTCAAAAACCAGTAAAGGAACTAGATTCCTATTTTTCTTATAAAGAAAACATTCAAAATGTAATAGGGATTGGAGATGGATGGAAAGAATATAAGATAAATAAATCCTATTTGGAGTTGGTATTAAATATAGAAAGACTTAATGCAACACGATTCGGCATCATCCTTCACCATACAGAAGAACATTTTACAAAAATCACCTTTGATTCAACTGAGAATACAGTGGTCTTAGATCGTAAAAGCTCTGGAGTAATTGATTTTTCGGAAAGCTTTTCATATAGACAAGCAGTAAAAATAGGCAATGTTAACAACATACAACTACATGTGGTTATTGATTCTTCTTCCATTGAACTATTTGTAAATGAAGGGGAATATGCCTTAACAAGTTTAATCTACCCAGATAAACCATGTGAATACATTTCAATATTTGCAGTAGATGGAAAAATCAAAATTAGCAACAGTCACGTGTCCACTCCTTTTAAACAGGAACAAGCAAAATGTACCGTATGAAATTAACTAAAGGTTGTTTTAAGGAGCTTAGGGGAACAATGATATGTTACTTTTCATTTAAGAAAGCGAAGCTCAACTAACGTTCTCCGTTAGCTCCATGACGTTTTTTTACAATTTGTACGTCAAACTTAAATGAACCTATCCCCTTAGGTGGTGGAATTCGGATATTTTTGTGTTCCGAGTCTCCTTAGCGTTGTAAAATCCTAACGCTTCCCCTTTCGTGATTTATCTTATTGCAAACTCTCTAGTGAATGGAAATGTTTTAGGACTTGGAAGTTGGAAGCATATAATAAAGATGCCTGACCCTCACCATATTAAGTGGTAGGGGTCAGGCACCTTTTATTGTTATGGAAGTTCTATGATATATTTACCAAAGCCGTTAGCTGCTTCACCAGCATATTTGATGGTTTCGTTTTCTGGAAGGGCATGGATCGCTTCTTTAGCTGATTCAAATGTTACCTTCACGTTATTGCTGACCGGGGCAAATGTCCAGTTTCCATCTGCAGACGGGTCAATCGTGCCAAGCTCGCGAATATAGTCGATGATGACCTGGCGATTTTCATCTGGATACAATTCAACTGCTTTGTTGTTTCTTACCCCGGGAAAGTTCCCGCTGGCACGGTAATTATTTGTGACAACAATGAATTCCTGCTCCAAGCTGATAGGCTCTCCGTTGTATTGTAAATTTTTGATTCGGTTCGCTTCAGCGTTGATCACCTTGCCGTCTTTATTATATTTAGCCGGCTCTGTCACATCGATTTCGTAAGTTACGCCGTCAATGACATCATAGTTGTAAGTTGGGAAATCATTATTTACTAAAGCTCGCTCGCTGTTGCTGTTAGGATCGATCTGCTTAAACTGTCCTGAAGACATTTCCAGCCATTCCTTTACATCTGCACCTGTTACCTTAACAGTTGCAACCGTGTTAGGATACAGATATAGATCTGCTACGTTTTTTACAGCGATCTCCCCTTGAGGAATAAACGTATAATAGCTTGCCCCGTTTCTGCCGCCTGCTTTAAATGGCGCACCCGCCGATAGAATTGGCGTGTTTTCGTCAGCTGTACCTTTTAATTGCTTTTCAATGTACCATTTCTGTGCATTCGTTACAATTTGGATGGAAGGGTCATCCTGGACAAGTGCGAAGTAACTGTGGATATCAGCTGTCGTTGTCCCTACTGGCTGACGCACATAATTCACCGTACCTTCATGTGCTTCCTTCACAGCTTCCAACACTTCTGGATCTGCATCGACAAGACTTCCTGATTCTTTTGAATAAATGGCTCTTAAGCTTGTCTTGGAGTCCTTTACAATCCAATCACCCTCGACCTTTGAAAGTATCAAGTCCATCACACCAAGCTTGTTACCCCAGCTGCCTGGCATCACAACGGGAACACCATTAATCGTTCCTTTCTCCTCGTCCACTCCAGGAAGATTCTTAAAATCACCAGGGAAGTTTAAATGATTATGTCCGGTAATAATCGCATCTATTCCATTAACCTTTGTTAAGTCGTATGTTGCGTTTTCTTCAAATTCTGCATATTCCGCATCACCGATTCCAGAGTGGGCAAGCACAATAATGATATCTGCTCCATCCTTTTTCATCTTCGGAATAACGGCCTCCACTGATTTTACAATGTCTTTCGTAATGATTTTTCCTTCAAGATGAGCTTTGTCCCACTGCATGATTTGCGGTGTTACAATACCGGTTACTCCTACGCGTAGAACCTGATTTGTTCCTTTTTCATCGACTACTTTTTTCTTGATAATCTCATATGGCTTACTGTAGTAATCATCATTTGTTGGATCATCGTCGCCGTCATCCATGAACACATTTGCGCTCACATATGGAAACGGAGCGTCATCAAGCACTTCATTCAAATAATCTAAGCCGTAATTAAATTCGTGATTGCCGAGTGTACCAGCATCATAGTCCAGTAATTGCATCGCCTGAAAAACCGGATGTACCTCGCCTGTCTTCAAAACATCAACTTTTGCTTTGAAGTCTCCAAGCGGATTTCCTTGAATTAAGTCGCCATTATCAAATAATAGTGTGTTTTTCGCTTCGAATCGTGCCTGTTTAATTAATGTCGCTGTTTTTACCAGTCCGAATTCATCTGTCTCTGTATCCTTGTAATAATCATAGTTATATAAGTTCATGTGGATATCCGTGGTTCCTAGGATTCTTAATTCCACATCATGTTTTTCATCCTTATTCTTTGGTGCAGCATCAACTGAATTCCACGTTACAGGTGTCGAAATCAATGTTAAAGCTGCAGCTACAGCCAATACCTTTCTCCCTATCTTCCGTAAAGCCCTCTTCAAGACACACAACCCCTTTATATTAAAAATAGTTATATCATTCTAATTATAGATAGAATTGTTATGGAAGAAATGCTCTAATAGAACTGAATTCACCAATTTTATCAGCTCTTGGTACCTGTCATTTAGGTATATTCACCTAAAAAGGTGCCACCACCAACATTTTGTGGAAAATGTCTAATTCTCTAGTCCGTCAGATAGATTACAATAAAAGGAATATTGTTGCTTTGATGGTTCTCTACGTTTGAAATTTCACGCTCAACTGTCCGTAAAGAGTGCTTATAGAGCACTTTCACCCGGTTATTCGTGCTTGAATGTCCGTATAGAGTGTTTATAGTGCCTTCAACTGGTCAATTTTAGAGGTAGCATCAGCAAAATGTGTATTTGACTCTTTTCGTTACTCCATTAAAGGCTTGTAACTGTTCACAGCTTAAAAAATGGGATGTAATGAACGGCTTGCTTTGAAGGATTTTCCAGGACATCATTTAAAGAAGAATCGAGTATCGCCTATATGTATGCTTTTTAAACCTGTAAGGAAATCCCGATTGTTGTAACTCTTTTCGAATTATTCTATACTTCTCCTAAATTCATATTATCGATACTATCAATTTTATTGACTAAAGAATTGGATGGAAACCAATTGATCGTACTGATTTATGTAGGAAGTTTCCTGATTGGACTTTCCAATTCTTCGTTACGGATTATTATGAATACGATGCTCATGGAGATCGTACCGAAAAATTTAATGGGACGGGCGCTTTCTGTATGGATGGGAATTGCTTTGCTTTTACAGGGCGTCTTTGCCATTAGGCTTGGTCTCCTGATCGATGTCTTTTCTCCAAGTGTCGGCTTTCTCTGCATGGGAGGATTGATAGTTGTAGGTGTAGCGGTACAGTTTTTTTTCACGAGTCATAAAGAAAAACGAAAACTAAAGTATGAGGTGATCTGAATGGAAGTGACTATCATATACGGAAGTACCAGAAAGAACGGGAATACTGAATTATTAGCAGAGCATGTCATCCGAGACCTTCCCGCGAAAAAGATCTTTTTGAAGGACTTCCACATTAAAGATATCGTCGATCAACGACATGAGCCACAAGGATTCACGAAAGTTGAGGATGATTATGATCGGATTATTGAGTCGGTAATGGGTTCGGATATTTTAATATTCGCTACTCCACTTTATTGGTATGGGATGTCCAGTGTTATGAAGACGTTTATTGATCGTTGGTCACAAACGATCAGAGATGAGGAGTTTCCGAGATTCAAGGAATTGATGGGAAAGAAAAAAGCTTACCTGCTCGTAGTTGGCGGAGATGAACCTAGAATAAAAGGGCTCCCTTTAGTCGATCAGTTCAAATATATCTGCGAATTCATCGGGATGGAGTTCAAAGACTATATTATAGGTGAAGGTGTAAAACCTCAAGAAATTTTAAATGATGAAGAGGCATTAGAAGAAGCTGATCAGCTTAATAGAAAACTTATAGTCAGTACTCCGTTGGAAACATGAGGTGATATTAAGGGATAGACTGTATTCCGCAATCTATCCCTTTTTTATGTTATCTACTTTCCAATACTTCGTGCAATCGATCAGGATAGTTGGTGAACATGCCGGTGACACCCCAGTCGAGGAGCTTTTGCATGTCTTCCTTTTCATTGACGGTGTACGGGTGGATCAATAGGTTATGCTCTCGGACCTTTTGTACATAAGCTTCATCGATCTGATTGTGGTTCATCCCGACACCGATAGCGTACTCTTTGTATTGGTCAAGCTCAGCGTCTGTGATGGTGGCAGGGCTTGTATACCATAACAATTGGACAAGCGGGATCCTTGTGTTCAGATCATGAACCTTCTTTAAGCTTTCAGGGCTGAATGACTGGATGATCACTTTGCTTGAAGGAGCGTTCGGCCCGATCAATTGATGTCTTTCAAGGGTTTCCAGGAGCTTCTCTTCCATGCCTGGATACACTTCAGGTGATTTCGTCTCGATGTAATAGTTGGCGCTTTTTCCGAACTTTTCGATCACTTCATCCAGCGTCGGCACCTGCAAGCCTTTATATTCTTCCTTTGCCATTTCAGGGTTCATTTCATTAAACCAGCTGCCAGCATCCAATTGTTTGATTTGCTCTAACGTATGATCTTTTACCAATCCGGTGCCGTTAGTCGTGCGGTCGAGGGTTTCATCGTGCATCGCGATCAATTCACCGTCTTTTGTCATCTGTAGGTCGACTTCGACATAATCGCCCTTCATCTGCTCACCGAGTTCATAAGAAGGAAGCGTATGCTCCGGTGCATGGCCTGACGCTCCCCGATGAGCGACATTCAAGATCTTGTTCGGATTCAGACTTGGTGCAGTCTCGCTTTGAATTGCTGCCGTTGCCTGTGAAGCAAAACCTGTAACCATGCCAAAAAGTGCAGCAGCCATCAATCCATTCTTCCATCGTTTCTTCATCGTCTATTCCATCCTTTCGTTATGTACGTGCAATAAAAGGATAGAATAAAACTATGAAGCTACTATTTTCGTATTTTAAAGACTCGGTAAGGTAAGTAAAATTTTTGCAAATACTAAATACGGGTGGACAAAAGATCTTCCTCCAAAACCAGTGTATGAACTTTCTTCCCCTGAATATAGCTCTGCAACTTTTATATAACCAGGGATATTATTGATGTTTTGAATGGCAATAGGTGAATTGATCTTCATGTAATCTGGTGAAAGCGATGAAGATCCGGATCCATAACGGATGGTCTCCCTCCTGCTATGTGTAAACCATCCAAAATGAATTCTGACAGGCTCATTATGACCAGGAGTCCGACTTATCATCAATAACATACGAAAAAGGGATGAACTGATTTAGACAGCCGATCCCTTTTTTGATAGACCCGATCTGGGTAAGAGGTGAATATCCTTTTACTTTCTTTAAGTGCTTTTATGGATGTACTCTGATTGGCTGAAAATGAGCTACCAAACATTGAAGTGCATTAACCTAACATTACTTCCTTTTTTGATTTAATGAACTCATAGTATAGGCCTGTAGTTGTCTGGATAATTAAAAATACCGCAAATGAATAGGGAAGTTCAAAACCCTTCTGAAACTGGATGATATCTAACCAAATGAGGAGCCAATTCATCCCCACCGCAATGAAACTCCACCCTATTACATACCATATGAATGTCTTTTTATTAATACCGAGTGTTTCATAAAAATAGACAAAGAAATAACTAAATGGACTGAACAAAACATAATAAAGGAAGTCGAACAGTTCATATTTATGGGCATCATTAACCATATAAAAGTCCATTTGCCCTCCCCCTATTGTAAAATCCAAAAACATACCACTCGCTAGCCCCCATAATAAACTTAAATATGCAATATTTGGAGGCAGCCTCTTAGGAAGAAGCCGGACGATGGTAAATGTTATGACCATCAATAGTAAAATGCTGATTTCATTTTTGTCAAAATTTTCCCATAGCATTATGATTCATTCACCTCACGATAGGATCGATTACGCAATAATCGGTATGTATAGAATGCAATAAGATGCAAAACCAGGAAAAAAACCAAATCAAATCCTATATTCCAATTTTTATACGTATGAATATTGAAATAGATCGCTAATCCTCTGACAATGAGCAAAGTCCCTAAAGAACAAAGTGTTATTAAAAAAGTAGTTGCCGTTGACTTGTATTTATATATAAGGTGCAATTGCATGACTAAAATCATAGGCGTAATGATTGTTCGGTTGATGATGAACGCTAAATAATTCATTGTTTCATCCGTCACCTCAATTAATTTCAATTCTTCAGTAACGATCCATGATACATTGATTGTGATAATGGACATCAATAAGTAGATAAATGTACTGTGAACGATGGATAATTTCTTTTCCATGATAATGAACAATGAGGAAACAAGATATGCAATAAAGAAAAAGACTGTAAAACCCATAATCAATCAACCCTCCTCTAACGTTTTATTACTATTTGTAAATTATCGTTATTATATACAGATTTGGAGACTATAAAAAGGAACCGCTCAGGTTATAGGCATTACAATGAACTTTGAAGTCATTCTTATCTTTATATTCAATCTAAGGATTTCTCTATGATTAAGTCCATATATATCATGTTGTCGATATCCTCACACATTTGAACAAAATTAGAACAACTCCGATAATGGATCCATTTTAAAATAAAAGACGTACCCATTTTTAGGAGTACGCCTTTTATTCTAATAATGGAGCGATTTATACGATATAAACCACAACGTATTATTGAAACCCTCATTGGAGATAACAGGAAGTTTCCGGCTTTTATAGAAATATATATTTATTCCTTTAAAAGGAGGATTCAGTATGATAATCAAGTGGATACGACTAAAATCATTTATGCAAGCCTAAAAAACGTGGGATTAGATAATAAATATACGGAGGAGAAAAAGCATGAATGAACAGACCCTGAAAATAAATGAAGTGGACATTTGTACTGAGAGTTTTGGAAATCCAAAAGACCCTGCTGTCCTTTTGATCATGGGTGCGATGTCTTCATTAGATTGGTGGGATGAGGAATTCTGTCTCCGCCTCGCTGATCAGGGAAGATTCGTTATACGGTACGATCATAGGGATCTGGGACGATCAACTACTTATGATGCGGGTACTACAAATTATACAATAACTGATCTCGCTGAAGATGCAGCAGGGGTCCTCGATGCTTATTCTTTAAAGCAGGCTCATATCGTTGGAATGTCTATGGGCGGTATGATCGGCCAGATTCTTGCCTTGAGGTATCCGGAGAGGGTATTAACACTTACGTTGATTGCATCGAGTGTGTTCGGAACTGAGATGGAAAAACTGCCTCCTATGGATCAGAAAATTCTGGACCACCATGCGCAAAGTGCTTCTATAGACTGGTCTAATCGGGAGGCTGTCATCGCCTATCTTGCCGATGGTTGGAAAACGTTATCTGGTTCCAAAACCTATGAGAAGGAAAGAATGTATAAACTGGCAGAAAGGGAGGTTGATCGTGCCAAACAGCTGCCGAGCAGATTTAATCATGCGATGCTGCAAGGTGGAGAAGCCTATTACGATAGAATGGGAGAGATCAGCGTACCTGTTCTCGTTATCCACGGTACGGAAGATCCTGCCCTGCCATACGAGCACGGACTTGCCCTTGCAAAATCCATCCCTCATGCCGAATTAATACCTCTTGAGGGATCAGGTCATGAAATTCATAGTGAAGACTGGGACCAAATTATAGAGTCAATTGTAAAGCTAAACAGCCGATAAATAGAACTTTGCATATGCCTATAGTTTTCCGTATTAAGGATCTGTTCCCCATATAAGGTATTTAGAGGACTTTTCTGAGTACCTTACATGTTTTTCCGGCTTATAAGGTACTTAGAAACCTTCTCTGAGTACCTTATAACCGTGTTGGGTTTTAATTTTGAGATTAAAAATAGCATAGAGTATAGGAAAGAAAAACACGTTCCGGGTCTGCCGGATGTACAATGATCGCATACGGCGTTTCCAGGGCAGATTTTATATAGGCCCATGTTTCCCCTTCCGTCAACGCTCCTCTACACGTTGAAATTGTTGAGAAAACCTTTATTGACCTTATAAACAATGTTGGGACTGGTATGGAGAAGAAGCCAACAAATTGGGTATCGTTTCCTAAATACCCTTCGCGTCGATGCTTTTTATGGCGATAAAAACACCTTTTGCATTTCAATCGTTTCCAAAAAGATCTTTCACAATAAAATAGGATTGCTTCAAGCGTTCTTCATATTGCGGGGAATTCCAATTCTGCCACTTGTACCCATTCATTTCAACTAAAACATCATTCTTTATTGAAGGGAATGAATCGATCACTTGTTGATCTTCATCAAAGAATAATACGCCAATATTGATTTGTTCGATTTTCGTGCTTGCCTCCAAACCGTCTGAATACAAATTCCCAGTAAACTCTTTTTGACTTGGGTCCTTTGCATGGAGCAATAGCCAAGGAATCCGAAGTTCAATCAATCCATCCTCATTGACATGATAATCTGCCAGTGAATCATAATCGGCTGAATCAGGGTTTCCATTTCCAATCTTCAATTTCCCTGTTTCATAAGATTGGAAAGGAATGACACGGTTCTGTATAGTGATGGACAGTTCCTTATTCAAAGCATATCGCAGTTTTGAGAATATCCCGCTGTTTTTCTCAGGTAATGGCGGTTGCGGTTGAATCAACTCCAATTGATGACCATAATGATATGTAAATGCATCATAATACGCATCAACCAAGATGCTTGATTCCTTCTCAATTAGGTTGATAAGGAAATCAACACCATTCGAAAATTTCGTCTGTTCAAGTCCAACAATGAAATGATTTCCCTGATCCGGGATGACGTCCAAAAGAATCTTCGGGTAGCCCTCCCTTTCCTTGTCATAATCGATTCGAAGGTACAGATACCTTTCATCATGGTCAACATATAGTGCCTTCAGGTGTTCATCCATCTTGGCATAAAGCGCTTTTTCATTCCAATCGTCCGTCGCCCCGTCAACCTTGATTTTATGCCGATCGAAACTTAATAAACCGAATTGTTGTTCATTCGTTTGGGCATTGGACCAATATGGTCTGCGCTCTGGATTGTCATAATCCTTCGTATTCCATGTCCGTTTGAACCACTCATCCTGCCAGGTAAAAATGAGTCCACCAAGAAGCTGTTCTGCCATGATATCTTCATAAAGATGACGAATAATGACCCCTTGTTCTTTTTCTGACAAGAATCCTTGGTTCCAACCAAATGGATTTACATGTGTCAGCCCCCTTGAACTCGGGACTCCGAATTCCGCCACCAGAATGGGAAGTCTATGGGCGTTATGCAAATCTGAAAGGTAGGCAGCATAGCTGTTCTTTTCACCACGATGATCGACATAATTCTGATAAGATTCCTCGTAATTGAAAAAGTCTGGATAATACGGATAGACGTGGTAGGAAGCGAATTGATCTGTCAGATCCATATTGCCCTTCGTGTAGATGACATTAGGATCGACGCTGACCAGATCCTCGTTTTCATCAGGTTCGGATGGATGCTCCAGAATATCCGTCGTTACCCAATTCGTAAAGCTTATCGGTCTGATCCAGTTATAATGATCAACTTCATATTTGACGAGCGTATCCATTTGTTGCGCGAGCCAAATTTCAAACGGCTGTGCATCCTTCGTTTGAAAGTACTGACCATGATAATCCTCCATCGTGGCGTGTACTTCGTTCGTATTCTTAACCATGTCCGGATACCATTCGATTCCCAGGATCCAACCTATTACATACTGGGATATATCTGCTTGATAAACACCTGAGGCATGTCCTCGTTCTACCTCCACGATTTTATTTCCGTGGACGACATCGACAATCTTCCTGATCTCATCCTGGAATTCCTCAAGATTTTCAGGCTTATAGGCATCTAGTGTTTCTTCCAGGTTTTTTTCATCAATCCAGACGCCATGAAAGATGTAGATTTTCTCTTCGTGCTTTTCATTGTATCGTTTCAAAGCCTTATAAAATCCTGGAGGATGAAGCGTATAGACACGTATGCTGTTCGCATTCATTTCCCCGATCTGTACAAGCCAGTCGTAATATTCCTCCTCGGTTATCGCTGCTTCACCTGGGAAATGACCCGGTTTTCCCATTCCCATATTGACGCCTTTGATAGGGAATGGAACCCATTTATCGTCTTTTAAGATTTCAAATGAATCGTTCTCGATCCGGGAAGTGTATTGAAGTTCCTCAGCCTTCGAAACGGATGGTGTCGATCTGCTTTCAAACCGTTCCAGGATCGCCTCCACCATTGGCACATAGGTTGACCAATAGAACGCATCATCCGAATATTTCTGAGCGATCTTATATACATGATCCAGCCCTTTCATCTGATAAAAGCTTGGCACTTTCTCAATATCATTGAAATCTCCTGCAAAATAATAATTGGATGATGCACCATTTTCTTTTGTCAGCACAGCGGCAAACTCAAGAGGAATCTGATGATCATTCAACACTTGTTTTCCTCTGTTTGTAAGCTCCCAGTCATAGTTTGCCAGCACCTTGCTTCCATTTTTCGGGGTGACGATGTCAAACCAATATTGATAATCAGGGCTTTTCTTCAGATTAAATTGTCCTTGTCCTTCTTCTGTAAAGGTTAGATTGATCCCGCTTCCTTTTACATGAGTATTCTTTTCAAGGACCACGACTTCATAGTCGATGTCATTCACTAAAATGAATCCTTCTCCGCTATAATCCCATGTCTCCTGGAATTCATCCAAAATCCACTGTGGAATTTCCCTATTCTTAACAGGATCAAGCTCATTGAAATATCGCCCGATCCACCCTGACCAATCAACTTCAAGATAGTCTGTCACTGAATTTCTTACAGCTTCACTTGTCGGAGAAGCGAATGTATTGAACTCCGCAATGAATAGACTTTTTTCATTTTCATTCAATCGCGCTACAATCGAGTGCCATTCTTTTTCTTCCAGTCCGCCATGAATCTGTTCTGAGCGGGAGCCTTCACGCTTTTTCTTAAACCATGGCAGGTCCTCTTCATATACACCATAGGTATCTGCCAAATAGATGACATCATATTCAGATAGATCCGCCGGAAGCGGACGAGTCGTATAATCTTCTTTTTTTTCATTTGGAAAAAAGCCATAGTAATCCTCATTGGCATTGTATGACTCATTCTCCTTCGTTACATAATTTAAATGATTCAGAACCCATGTAACTCCTTGGTGTTCCCGGTATGTTTCAGTCGGAACTGTCTTATCAAAAATAGCAACCTTTAAATTTTTCGCAGAATCTAAATGCCATACCACGATCGGTGTTAGGATAATGGATACGAGAAACAATCCTAGAATATAAAAACGCTTCATAATGATGATCCTTTCTTGGTAAACCCAGCTCGTTGCATATTTCCCCATTCTTTCCGTCTTAATAAGAAATGGAAGAACCCTTCTAATCTCCATAGCAACGTTAGAGGTCTAAACCAGAAAACCTCCGTCAGGGACATGAAAATCAGGTGTACGACATCGCTTGTCCGCGGGTAGATATCTTTACTCCATGCATCCAATAATACCGAAGCAGTGGAAAATACAGCTCCATATAAAATGAAGAGGAGGGTGAGCAGTATCGCAAATTCATAATACATCCCACCAAAGAAAAAGGCGATGATAATATAGACATACCCTCCTAGTTCAATCAGTGGCCCTAGACATTCTACCAGCCAAAAGTATGGGAATGAAATCATCCCGATCGCTCCATATTTCGGATTGAATGTCATTTTTTTATGTTTCCAAAGACTTTCGACCAATCCTTGATGCCATCGTCTCCTTTGCCTCCTTAACACAGCGTAGCTTTGGGGAGCTTCAGTCCAGCAAACAGGGTCTGGTACGAATTGGATTTGCTTCTTCAGCTTCTTTTCTTTCAGAAGACGATGCAGTTTGACGACCAACTCCATGTCTTCTCCCATTGTATGTTTTGAATATCCGCCAACCTCTACGACCCATTTCTTTGAAAACACACTGAAAGCTCCTGAAATGATAAGGACGAGATTGAATTTGCTCAATGAAATCCTTCCCATCATGAAGGCCCGTAAATACTCGATGACTTGCATGACGACAAGATGATTTTTTGATAAATTAGCTTCAAAAACAGAACCAAGTTTAACGTGATGCCCGTTTGCAATACGGACATTTCCGCCAACCGCGATCACTTCATCATTGGAGGATACGATTGGATTCATGACACGCAAAAGGGATTTCTCATTAAGAATCGAATCTCCATCAATCGAACAAAAATAAGGGTACCTGGCCAAGTTGATTCCAGCGTTCAGCGCGTCTGCTTTTCCACCGTTTTCCTTTTCAATCAACCATAAATTTTGATTAACATTAGATTGGTATATATGACGGATCGGTTCTGTCGGAATCTCTTTTCGTACGACTTTCTCAACCCTATTCATATGGAATTCACTTATCAGTTTCTGTTGTGTATCATCTGTCGACCCATCATTCACAATGATGATCTCTGTTTGTGGGAAGCGAAGACTTAACAAAGAGTGAATCGTATCAAGTACTCCTGCTTCTTCGTTATAAGCCGGGACGATAATCGTCACTGGTTTCATTAAAGCCGCGTTGAGGTTCCCCTCATCTATCCCGTCTTTATCCAGCTGATAGTCCTTTCGTATATGGAGGAAAGCAATCGTCAACATCACTGTATAGGATAGAATGACGACAACCATATAAATGATGATCACATTTCCGAAGAAGAGGCTAAGAAGCTCCATTGGACGATCGATACTCATTTATTCATTCAAGATCCTTTCTTAAGGATTTCATTTACCATTTCAATGGCAAATTTATCCCTCGACGTTTGAATAAAGGCTTGCAGCTTTTCTTTTCCATTTTTGATGCTTCCGACTGTTTTCGCTGCCTGATTACGGACCCACCAAGACTCATCCTCCAATAGGATCTTGAAGCAGGAAAAAGTCTCATCCAAGGGTAATCGGCCTAATAGCTTGGTCACCATCAACCTTTCTTCCCATAAAGATGAATGGACAAAATGCAGATAAGTCTCGGGGTTTATGATCCACCCACTCTCATAAATCGCTTTCAACAATCGGATACGTATTTCAGCTTCTTCATGATGTAACAGTCCTTCTAAGAAAGGGACATAATCCGTCTCTCGCTTCAGCCCTAACGTATCAATGATTGAAAATTGACAGGGTCTCGGTACTTCATCGAACACCTGCAGCAATCTTTCGAGATGGTCCTGCTCGAAATTGAGTACTAGTTTTCGATATTCATGTTCTGAAAATAGGACTGGTTCAATGATGATTTTCTCTATGCATGAGTTAATGTCGAATTTCGAATAGATTTTAAGTAATTGTAACCACTCTTCCTTTGAACATTTTTTAAGTTCTTGTTTTTTGCAGTCGTCGAGAAGAATGTCAATTTGAAAATCAGAAATCCGGTATAATGCGTTCATCCTTGCACTCCACTTTCTTCGCTTAAGCTGATCACCATAATAGTGACTCAGGTATTGATTTGAAAAACTTCTTATTTTTTTGTGGATATCTGGATTCGATATATTCGCCAAATAGCTTGATAATATTTTCTCTATTACTCGAATCTCATCTTCATTTTCAGGAACCAATCTTTTATCTGCTCTTTCTCCTTTATTGATGAGATAGTGATACCAGCCATGTTGGATCTCCTTTAAATACTTCTCGTCACGTCTGATCTGTATGTTTTTTCTCTTATGCAGAATGATGACATATATGGCTAAACACATAAGGATCAACAGGTTGACGATAATTATTCTGCTTAATATCTCAATCGATAAGCCGATCATACCCATAACCTTTCCAGTGTTCTTTTCAATTGTGCTTCAAGCAGGCGAATGTTGAATGGTTTTATGATGTAATGATCGACTCCGCTCTCGTATGCATAAATGATATCTTCTTCTGAGTTTCTTTTCGTCATCATATAAATGATGAATCGTTTGTTATTCGGGAGCTTCCTGATCATATGCAAAACTTCCAAACCATTCTTTCTTGGTAAAATATCATTCATGATGATCAGGTGTGTATGACTTGTGGAAGACCAATCTGATTGAAGAAAGTCCTCCCCCTCTTGGAACATCCTTATAAGCAGCTGAAACTGATCCGAAGATATGTTATGTAGAGTAGCAGTCAGGATATTCGTAAGGATTTCATCTTCCTCGATGATACTTACCTTAACTTCCTCCATGTTCTTTTCTTTATAATCAATGACATACTCAATAACCCAATCTCCTGTTCTTGAAGAATTGGCTAACGCTTGTTGTCCTTTGTCCAACAAATCTTCAAATTGTACATCGCCATTCCCGATCTCAGCGACACCCGAAGAAAATATCAGATCATAGATCAGGAATAAGCGATCATCACTATCTTTTACATCGTTAAATATACGTTCTAAGAACGCTTTTGCTTCTTCTTCTTTACTTTGTGATAAAATGACAGCCCATTGATAAGGTTTTGACAATTTGACGACTACGTCTGTCTGTCTGATCTTACTTACTAAATAGGATGTAATCCCTTGATCGATGAAATCCTCGTCTTCCTTCCGGAAAATCGTCTGACTATGAACCGTCAGGAAAATGGCTGTCATGGAGGTTTTGGAACGTTCGACATTTGCCTTCAATACATCGAAGAATCGCACTGCCTGTCTCTCATCAAGCAACATGCCTCCTGATTGATTACTTTCCCGGATTTTGTCCACCCTTCATACACCTCATTTTCTCTTATCTACGTTTATTGAAGAAAGACCATTTATAATTCTATCGGCATCCAGCTCTTTTCTTATAAAGTGACTTCATCCTCCCATTTTTACACCCAATCTGATGACGGAACTGATAATAGGCTGTTGGGGCACATCAAGTCACCAACCTATATAAATTCGGAAGATTATGTATAATGTGTTTTATGGCTCTCACCCATTATTTCGGCTGGTTTGAATATAAATTCAAGCATGGACTATGCTGCTAAGACGAAAATGTCAACCAAATTAAAAAGGTTTTACCCTGGCTTGCCACCCATCGATTGCTTTTAACAAACCTCGCTGAAAAATAGGACTTTACTCACAGAACTAGATACTACTAATTATTACAATTTTTTTTATTCAATACAATCTTTATGTCTTTAAGAAAGGCAGTCTATCGTATAGATTGAATTCGGAAATATAATCGCTCTCTGCGGGCAATTTCTCGCCTATGTTATTTCATCATATCCCGCTAGCCTCGTATGTTACTTATCTACTTATTTTTCGTAACACTTCCTCTTAACTGATACAAGGGTCCTATGTTTTGTCCTCGAATTGGTATATTAAGGAACATGGTCGTATAGACATCTATACCAGTTGTTGCTACACTTTTCCATGTAAGCGTAATCCATTGAAAGGGAGTGGACACGATTTGAATGTTTTCAAGTTGATGCTACGTGTTGCTGTATTGGGAATGCTCATCTCCGGTATGGTCGGTGGATCCGGAACCGTATTCGCCAAAGAGGATTCCACCGGTACAGAGGTAAATATCCGTGTCATGACGTACAATATCCATGCTGGAGCCGGGTCAGATGGTGTGTATGACACTGAACGGATCGCCAAGGTCATTGAGGAGTCCGGTGCAGAGATCATCGGCTTACAGGAAGTCGATGTACATTGGGGAGCACGCAGCAACTATGACAACATCGTCAAAGACATCGCCGAGCAGCTGGACATGCATTATTTCTTCGCCCCAATTTATGATTTCGATCCTCCTTCAGAAGATACCCCTAGAAGACAATTTGGAGTAGCTGTACTTAGCAAGTATCCGATTCTTCAAGCAACTAACCACGAGATTACGAGACTTTCTACACAAAATGCCGAACCTAAACCGACACCTTCACCAGGATTTGCTGAAGCCATCATTAATGTGAATGGAAAAATCGTCCCTTTTTACGTCACTCATTTGGATTACCGCGGTGATCCGACCGTCCGAATGATCCAGGTCGATGATATGCTGAATATCTTTGAGGATCAGGCTGGTGACAAGATTCTTGTCGGTGATATGAACGCCATACCTAATGCACCAGAGTTGTCGCCGTTATTCGATAATTTCACTGATGCATGGAGCATCAACCCAGATGATTCGCCTGGATTTACATACTCCGCCCTTTCACCAAGCAAGCGAATCGATTACATTTTTACATCCGATAAAATGACTATACAACATAGCGAAGTATTATCTACACTAGCTTCCGACCATTTGCCTGTCATTGCGGACATCACTTTGGCCCGAGGAAATAATGGACCGATTTTGAAAGGGGATGAATTACCTTGAAAAAGTTCTTTGCTAGAGCGACACTTTTGATGATAGCCATGCTTCTCTTCGTACCAAGTTTTGCAAATGCATCCTGGGATGACCCGACCAAGCCGGGTTGGGATGATGAAGAAGCGCGCAGAGGTTGGATCCAGAATAAAATTCAACACATGAGCCTAGAGGAAAAGGTCGGTCAATTGTTTATGATCCATGTCTATGGACAAACACCTACCGATCCGAGTTATGAAGAGACCAACTTAAGGCGGAACCGTGGCGTGAAAAACTTCAAAGAAGCGATTGAGAAGTACCACATCGGGGGTATCATCTACTTCAACTGGACGGACAATATCGGAACACCGATTGACTTCGGACAGGTCAATGCCCTCTCGAACGGGTTGCAGGATATCGCGATGGAGCAACGGATGCCGATCCCGTTGATGATTGCGACGGATCAAGAAGGTGGTGTGGTGGCCCGTGTGACAGAACCTGCTACGGTTTTCCCGGGGAACATGGCACTTGGCGCAACCAGATCTGCCGAGTATGCACGGCAATCTGCTGAAATCATGGGACTTGAATTGAAGAGCCTTGGCATCAATATGGATCTCGCTCCTGTATTGGATGTGAATATGAATCCGGATAATCCGGTCATCGGGGTTCGATCTTTTTCGGAGAATCCTGATCTAGTAGCAGAAATGGGTGCCGCTCAAGTAACCGGATATCAAAATGAAAACGTGATGGCGACAGCAAAACACTTCCCTGGCCATGGCGACACGGATGTGGATTCCCACTATGGTCTCCCGATCATCAACCATGATCTTGAGACGTTACACGAAGTTGATTTAAAACCATTCAAAGCTGCGATCGATGCCGGAATCGATGCGATCATGCCTGCCCATATCGTCGTCCCCGCCCTCGATGATTCTGGACTTCCTGCCACATTGTCCAAACCGATCCTGACGGACTTGCTTCGTAAGGAAATGGGGTTTGACGGTGTCATCATCACAGACAGCCTAGGAATGTCCGGAGCGAATGTCGTTCCTCCCGATCGTGTACCGGTCGAGGCTTTCATAGCTGGAGCAGACATTTTACTGAATCCGCCTGATGTCCCACTTGCCTACAATGCGGTTTTGGACGCGGTGAAAAGCGGTGAAATTTCAGGGAAACGATTGAATGAGTCGGTCTTCCGTATCCTGGAGTTGAAGTTTAAACGGGGGCTATTCCATGACCCAAAGACACCTGAAGACGCGATTGAAAATATCGGTCAAGAGGGGAATCTGGCGCTTGCAGACCAAATGACGGAAGACAGCATCACACTTGTAAAAAATGATGATGTATTGCCGCTTGATACGGAAAAAGATGTCTTGATCACAGGTCCTTCGATCGGAAATCCAGGAATGCTAGCTGACTTATTGTCGAAAAAGGGATACTCCGCAGCAGCATATGCGACTGGAACAAGCCCGACCTCGACCCAAATTGCGAACGCTGTCCAGCAGGCTGCTGATAAAGATACGGTAATTGTGACCGCTTATAGCGCAAATCTCAACAATGCACAACAGCGGTTCGTAAAAGAATTGATGGAAACAGGTAAGGAAGTGGTCGTCGCCTCAATGCGGAATCCCTACGATATCATCGCATTTCCTGACGTTCACGCCAATGTGGTGACCTACGGATTTCGGGATGTCTCGGTTAAAGCGCTTGCGAAAGTCATCGCCGGCGAAGTGAATCCTACAGGCAAACTCCCTGTCACCATCCCAGACCTTTACGAATACGGTCATGGACTATCTTACTGATTGAGATTCGTGATCACCATTTGATACAAAATGGGGCTGTCCACACAAAAAGTGATCAGACAGCCCTTTCTTGAATAAAAATTTTGGTTATGGTGAAGAACTGTCCAGCTCCAACGACCAACCACTTGGATCACTTCAGTCCTCCTGGGGGGGTCGACACATTGAAGTCCTACTTAAGAAGTTACCCACACAGAACCGAACTTTGTTTGGTTCGAGCCTCCTCGTCTGACTTCCTGTGACCTTCGTGGTTAACCAGGGCGTTTTCGCTTTTCTTCGTTATTTTAATACGTCGTTGATCTTGACTTTCCAAATCAAATGATCCAATCCTTCCCCCCAATAATCCTTAAGCGAATAATCAGGTTCACCGAATTTCTTTTTCCAGATTTTTTGAGCATTGTCATATCCGCTGTCTAAACAGAATTCTTCCATTCCTTTCTTCTTTAAAGAAAGAAACATCGCATTCAACAAGGAATTGCCGAACCCCTTCCCCTGATAGTCTGGATGGACGAAGACTGTCCCTACCTCCACCAGGTCTTTTAAAGCTTCATTCGTACACGTTCGTATGAGATCACTTACGGGTCCATATTCAATCGACCCAATGACCTCGTCATCAGCCACAGCAATCAGAAAATACCGTTTCTGACCATTACTTGCTAGGTCGTAATCTAAATATTTTCTCTTACTTTCGATTTCTTCTTCCATATCTTCAATTTTCTGCTCTATACCTTCTTTCCTGAACGTGTCTGTAATCACTAACCTGAAAAATCGATTCACCTTTTGTATGTCACCATCTCTCGGCCGTCTAATTTCAAACGTCACCATCCTGTTCCCCTCCCCTAAACGATACAATGCATCCACCTTATGAAGCCACAATGACACGGTTTAAACAATAAGGTGTTGGTTATAACTCCAATTAATCACCATAATCATACCATTTAATGAGTTGTCACGATGGGAGAAACAAGTGTCCGGTTCTCCTTTTCCCTCCATTCGATCAATCAACAATTTCTTTATTTATGTCTTAAATATAGATTCATCTCCTATATGTGTTCGTTATGCAACAGATCGACGTATATTGTTTATGGTCGGATCGCTTGATATTGGATAGAATGACAGCGAACACATCGTTGTATTATCAACACAATGTTTATAATTCAATCCACAATCATCCGTAAAAAACGAATCGATCCGAAGGAGGAAGCGAATTGGAAAAATATGTTCTTCACTTTGCTGAAATCGACAAAACACATTTACCCAATGTAGGAGGAAAAGGTGCAAACCTTGGTGAAATGACAAAAGTTGGATTACCCATTCCTGATGGCTTCTGTGTTTCAACATCGGCTTACCGTACATTCATCGAATCAAGCACAGAGATGGAGGAACTATTCAATCAACTTGTAAAAGTAAGGGCTGACGACTTGGATGAAATCCGTAGATTAGGCCAAAGGATCCGGAACCATTTGAAATCCCTAACTATTTCAGATTCGATCAAATCAAGCATTATAGAGGCATGGATCACTATAGGACAGGAAAAATCGTATGCCGTACGTTCTTCCGCTACAGCTGAAGATTTGCCAAATGCTTCATTCGCGGGGCAACAGGATACTTATTTGAATATTCGGGGGCAGGAGGAGCTTCTTCAAGCTATCCAGAATTGTTGGGCTTCCTTATTCACCGATCGAGCCATCTCCTATCGAACGAAAAACGGGTTTGATCATCGGTCTGTCTTCCTATCCGTCGTCGTGCAGGAAATGGTCAATCCCGACGTATCCGGTATCATGTTCACCGCTGATCCCATCACGGGCCATCGGGAGACGCTATCGATTGATGCCAGCTTCGGCTTAGGTGAGGCCCTTGTGTCTGGAGTCGTCTCTGCCGATTTGTATCATGTCCGGGAAAGCGAAATTATTAAAAAACAGATTTCTGAAAAGAAGATTGCGATTTTTTCCAAACCGGAAGGCGGAACCGTCACAGAGGAACTCCCTCCTGATAAACAGGGTGAACAAGCACTGAAGGATGACGAAATCATTCGTTTGGCGGAAATAGGAAAGGCGATTGAAGCACATTATGGCTCGGAACAAGATATTGAATGGTGCTTGGTCGATGGTGAATTTCACATTGTACAGAGCCGTCCGATCACATCCCTATATCCTTTACCTGAAAAGAAGGATGATAGGTTACATGCTTATGTATCTGTCAGCCATGCCCAAATGATGACGGATGTAATGAAACCTTTAGCTTCATCCTTATGGAAAACATTATTTCCTTTCGGGAAAGAGACGGTCGCTTCTGAATGTCCTTATGTTCAGGAGATTGGCGGCAGAATTTATATCGATCTTACCAATGTCCTCTATCTGAAGGAGTCGCGTATTCTGTATACTTTCTTGATGAAGGCGATGGACGAAAAAATGGCGAATGCTCTATCAAACTTGGTCCAGCGTGATGAATTCATGAAGGATGCACAGTCGAATCCCGCAATAAAAAGGGGTGCCATCAAACTTCTCAGCCCGGTCGGTACGAAAGTGATGAAAAACGTTCTATTTGCGAATCCTGAAAAAGCGGCTAGGGAAGCAGATCAAACCCTCGATCGCTTCGTAAAAGAAGCCAAAGAACAATTATCAGGATTCTCAAGTACTGATCGGATCAGAAAAATTCAAGATAGCGTCGGGACATTGTTCCTCTCAATCCTACCCAAGTTATTCCCTTATTTTGTATCGGGAATGGTCGCAAATAAATTATTAAGGATGTTGTCGAACTGGTGGTTAGGGGATGACCAAGATGTGAAATTGTTACAAAAATCACTGCCAGGCAATGTGACAAGCGAAATGGGCCTTAAAGTCGGAGACCTTGCGGATATCGTGAGAGAACACCCTGAGCTATTCAAATATCTTGAAACTGCTGAAGATGAGACTTTTTACCAGGGGATGGACCGATTAAACGGGGGACATGCCTTCCGGGAAGAATTCGAGGACTTCATGGACAACTATGGCATGCGCTGTTCTGGGGAAATTGATATTACCAAACCTAGATGGCACGAAGCCCCTACCCAACTCGTCCCCTCTATCCTGACCCATGTCCGGAGTGTAGCACCTGGCCAACACCGGAAAAAATTCAAGCAAGGCCAGCTGGAAGCCGACAAAGCTGCTGAACGTTTGATCCAACGAGCCAAAGAATTGTCTGACGGTTGGTGGAAAGCCAGGATTATCAAACGGCTAGTCTCCGTCTCCCGCCATTTGATGGGTATGAGAGAACACCATAAATATGTACTTGTCCATTATATGGATCAGTACCGGCAAGCTTTATTAGAGGGAGGAAGACGACTGGTCGAAGAAAACAGGCTTCAACAGACAGAAGATATGTACTATTTTTCATTGCATGATCTCCTTTCGATCATGCACGGGAACTTTGAAGGTGATATCGACTCAATCATCCAGGAGCGGAAAGAAGCTTATTCCCATTATGCAAAACTTACGCCTCCTCGCATATTGACGAGTGATGGTGAATCAGTCACAGCTGTACTTTCTGATATCCATGCGCCTGAGGGAGCTTTGATTGGAACACCTGCCTCCGCAGGTAATGTTGAAGGTATTGCAAGAGTCGTTTTGAAACCAGAGGAATCCAATTTACAGGAAGGTGAAATTCTGATCGCTCCTTTCACTGATCCGGGCTGGACACCATTGTTCCAGTCAGCTAAAGCCCTGGTCATGGAGATTGGAGGTACGATGACGCATGGTTCGGTTGTAGCGCGTGAGTATGGGATTCCTGCGGTCGTCGGAATAGATGGGGCAACTCAAAAAATCAAAAACGGACAGAGGATCCGGGTAAATGCTGAAGAAGGATATGTACAAATAATAGAAGGGGATCACAGTGAATAAGACACTCCCCTATATAGCGATACTTTTTGCAACTACAACCAACATATAGTAGAAACATCCACCGAAAGAAAATCGCCCCGACTTGAAGAGGGGCGATTAATTACTTTGTTTCATTTTGGGACAAAAGAATAGGACACAATCCTTCATCCTGATACGCATTTTCTCAGCACTTTATCCCATTCTTTAAAATGCCCCTGATCCTCCTCCGCCCCCACCGACACCTCCGCCTGTTCCCGTGGAACTGCTTGAGGAGGATGGATTGGTTGATTCATTTGCTGTACTGAAGCTTGCGGAAGCCACTGAAGCGAGGATGATCATGGTGCTTACATCCATAGAATAAACGACTTCCGGGCTGCTTGTTTTTGAACCATAAAAAACCTTGGCAAGCTCTTCGTTTTTCTTAAGGATTTTTTTATCCCTCGTACCTAACCCGTAGATGAAGGCTCTCATCCGGTCATCCTCTAGCCATGATTGCCAGTCGTCGTCAGAAAGCTTTCGGAACTTTTCCTTGAACGCTTTCCATTCAAAAGCGATCAGTGCCCCCTTCCATGTAAGCGGATGGTAAGCGAAGGCATAGGTGATGGTCACGATTAGGACGATGATCGACATCAACATCCAGAAAAACAACCCGTATATCGGAAAAAGGATGATGAACGGTAGCACCAATAGACTTGACAGGCCAACTCCTAAACGATACCTCACTTTACCCTCATACAGTTTCTGTTCTCTCACTTCTTCCTCCAGCGCTTGCTTCCATCTCGTCTGGTATATTTGGTAGGTTTCGTGGTTGCTTTTCTTTTTCGCATAACGGGTCAGGTCTTCGAAGCCGAATTTTTCGTTTTCACCGATTTCATCAAACAACCATTCCATGAGGACTTTTTCTTGTTTCATGGTACCTTCCCGTGTGACAATACGGAATCGGTTTTCCGAATCTTGTTTCACATAATCCTGCCTGACGAGATCCAACAAGGCTGCGGATAAGGCTTCAGGGGGGAGGAGTTTATAATTTGAAAAATAGATCGTCGCTGGTAAGCTTATCCACTGGTTCGGGATCCGATCTGAAAGGTTCGCTTCTCTTTCTACAGCACGTTTTCGAATCAGGCTTTTCACACCTGTCGTGAAAATCAATGCCAGGATGATGAAGGCAAAGATCGGAATGACGAATTGTCCGATCGTCTCAATTGTGTTCCGTCTTGCCGCTTTTGCAGCGGCTTCCTCATTTATCTTGCGTTGAGCGCCGAGGATCTCGTCTTTCATCGGTTGATCTGGTGTCATGTTTGCACTCGGAAAAAGTGTCTGGTCATAAGCGACCCGGATATCGCCGTTACGGCCATCCGGAACTTTACCGAACTTAAAAGTGACAGTACCGTCAGGCTGAATGGATGCTTTATCAAAAGCTTCGTCATAACCGAAGGCGATCACATCATCTGTCTTGCTCGGCGGCTGGACCGTCACAGTCAGGTCTTCATAGGTGGATTCATTGCCTTCATCAAAGAATGGCCAGTAGAATTCCCCGACATCGGAATAAACGTCCACACCATTTTCGATCGTATAGGTGAGATCGATCGTGATCGTTTCGTCTTTTCCTTTCCGGTGGATTATATATATATATCCTTCTTTTTCAACTTGTAGTGGCTTTCCGTTTTCGTTTGCCTTAAAATCAGTTATCTCTGTGCCCTTTTTCGGAATCAATTCTCTCGTGATCCCATTGAACTTCCCTTCAAATTCATAGGTGTGTGTTTCCTCTACATTTACGCTACCGTTTTCCTGTAGATACGCATCGATTTGTGTGCGGTTGATCGAATACTCCACCGCAAATGTCTGGAGAGGAAAGGTCACAAACGTCAATAGGATGATGAATATTGAGGTAAATCGTCTGAACATCTTTCAACACCTGCTTTCAGTGGTATTCTACGAAAACAGTGTGTGGAATGTTTCATGCTTTTAGTCTTTTTTATGACCTTGCACGTTGAACATATTGCTGTCCGATTTCTCGAATTTGTCCCCCTATTTATCCTCAATGAACGGGACGAGCAGCTCGACTGTCTCCTCTTCCACCCCTTCTTCGATATAGAAAATTTCAATTGGGAATGATTGATCGAACCATTTCTGTTTGTATCTGTTATTTCTCATCCATTCGAATAGTTTCGTATACCCTTCTTCAATCGTCCTGTTCGTGCAGGTGATTTTGGCGTACTTCGTTGCTGGAACATGAAAACCGACCATGGCCGCTGGGATCGATTCGAGGTCCCTCACTTCAAGGCAACCGAAGTAGGTGGCAACGATCTCGTTGCACATATAGGGAGCATAAATGACGTCACGATTTACAGCGTTCTTGATTTCATCTCTTCGTTGCTCAAATTTGTAATGGATATCCATCGCTGCTTGCGGAAAAGCATCCGGAAAATTGGCTGTCACACTTTGGCCAACTAGGTTGAACTCCTTCTCCATTACCTCACATTCAAATAAGGCTTTCGTTTTTTGTTGCATGTCATCCTTCCTTCCAAACGTTTTTATGGACAAATGAAAAAGACCATACCTATTGTGAGGTTAAGGTCATAGATGTCCGGAATTTCACTAAACTAAATAAGGATTCTACGACGCCCAGATTTTTCCTTCTTGTTTTTGTAATGTTGCCGATTAGATGATCCTCGTTAACCAGAGATACAGGAGGATGAAAAGAATTTCGAAAAAAGCTAGCTTCCACAAACGTGATGTCTTCCCAGATTTATTGAATTCTATGAAAATCTCAATCAAGAGGACAGCCATGGTGACAAATAGAATCGTCTCGATTAGGACAGCGACAAACATGAAAAGGTACCATCGCAAGAAAAAAGATAGGACGATTCCTGTTCCACAGATGAGGAACATCGGCAGCAGCTTCGCCTTTAATGATTTACGTTTCAGAAAAGCCCAGACCTGATAAAGGCCGAAAGCTCCAAATAATAATAAATATTCAATCATGAAAACCGGCTCCATAGTAAATTCTCCTTATCGCTATTTTTATAATGTAATAGACGCTTCGAACCTGATTCGGTTTCACTTTTTCGAAAGCAACCTCCTTCAACCACTTCATGTTCAAAACTTTGACATAAAAAAATCCCAAATATACTGAATATTCATTTTACATTGACTGGTATGTCCGATATAATGGGTTTACACTTCATTTAATATATACTGTACAAACTGTACATATTGTATGAGTCATAAAAACGAATTCAAAACGCCTGACAATCCCTGAAGAAGTTTAATCCAGGTCATTATGCCCCTTCGATTTTGAAGTGGCAATGATAATAAATTTATCATTTAGGAGTTGGTTAAGGAATGTTTAGAAGAGGCTTTCTGATCCTACTGATGTGTTTGATGCTTGCATTAGTGGGATGCTCGAACAATGGCGATGGGAAAGCAACTGACCAGAAGCCTGATACTTTGGTTATCGGGCTTGGAGGTGATGCGGTTTCCCTCGACCCGGCTGAAGTCACGGATTCAGTCTCAGAAAATGTATCGCAAAGCATCTTGGAAACGTTGGTCACGTTCACTGAAGGGAAGACAAAAGTGGAACCTCTTCTTGCAAAAGAGTGGACAGAGTCAGATGACGGATTGAGTTACACATTTACACTTCAAGAGGGTGTGCAATTCCATGACGGGACTCCATTCAATGCTGAGGCCGTCGTTTATAACTTTGAACGATGGATGAATGCAGATGAAGATAAATTCTTCATGTATGGATCTGTTTTCGGTGGTTACGAAGGCGATGAAAATCATGTCATCGAATCGGTGGAAGCTGTTGATGAACATACGGTCAAGTTTACACTGAAATATCCAAAGCCTACGTTCTTGAAGGATCTTGCATTGACGCCATTCTCGATCTCAAGCCCTGAAGCAATCGAAGAACATGGAGAGGAATATGGCAGTAACACGGTCGGAACTGGACCGTTCACATTTGAAGAATGGAAAAGGAAAAACAGGGTGACCTTGAACAAAAATGAAGATTATTGGGTAGATGGTCATCCGAAATTGGACCAGGTCATATTCCGGATCATCCCGGATAACAGCAACCGCCTGAATGCGTTGAAAAGCGGGGAGATTCACTTGATGGATGGGCTGAACCCAGAGAACATTGACGAGATCGAACAAAGCGAAAACTTTAAAGTCTTTTCAAGGCCATCGCTTAACCTAGGATACTTAGGGTTCAACGTTGAGAGAGAACCGTTCGATGACAAGCTGGTTCGCCAAGCATTGAATCATGCCGTGGATAAGGAGGCCATCATCAAAGCCTTTTTCGCTGGCCAGGCAGAGCCTGCCAAAAATCCGATCCCGCCTGTCATCCAAGGCTATAATGATGAAATTGAAGCGTATCCGCATGACCCTAAAAAAGCAAAAGAACTACTTAAAGAAGCAGGTTATCCTGACGGTTTTAAAATGGAATTATGGGCAATGCCTGTAGCACGTCCTTATATGCCTGATGCAAATAAAGTAGCGGAATCGATTCAATCCGATCTTGAAAAAATCGGTGTAAAGGCAGAAATCGTTTCTTATGAATGGGCGACCTACTTGGATAAAGTCAAAGAAGGCGAAGCAGATTCATTTATTCTCGGTTGGACAGGAACAAATGGTGATGCCGATGATTTCATTTACAACTTATGGCATGAAGATAACATTGGCAGCTTGAATTCCACACGCTATGCGAACGATGAACTGAACCGCTTGTTAAGTGAAGCCCGGACCATTACGGATCAAGATAAACGGGATAAGTTATATAAACGAGCTCAGGAAATCATGCACGAGGACCCGCCGATCGTGCCTTTAGTCCATGCGACACCTGCTCTGGCTGGAAGAGCTGATCTAAAAGGTTTCGATCCACATCCTACAGGAAGGATCATCACGACGGAAATTTCATTCGAGTAATAGATATACAATCAGTCATCATGTATAACTTGAGTTTGGAGGCGTTAACTTGTTGTTACAAAAAGCATTTGATCTATTAGAAAAAATCTATCCTGAAATGGTCGACATCAGAAGAGACCTTCACATGCATCCAGAAATCTCTTTCCAGGAGAAACGGACACCGGAAATGATCGCGAAATACCTGGAAGACTTGGGATTGGAAGTGAAAACGAAAGTCGGCGGCAATGGGGTCGTCGGTCGTTTAAAGGGTGGAAAACCTGGGAAAACACTCGCTTTGCGTGCGGATTTCGATGCATTACTCGTCAATGATGAAAAAGATGCCCCCTACAAATCAAAGGTCCCTGGTGTCAGTCATGCATGCGGACATGATATCCACACAGGAGCCTTGCTCGGAGTCGCGAAAGTGTTGAGCCATATAAAAGATGAACTTGAAGGGGAAGTCGTTTTCCTTCACCAGCATGCAGAGGAAATGGCCCCTGGTGGAGCAAAAGCGATGGTAGAAGATGGTTGCCTTGAAGGTGTTGATGAAGTATACGGAGCCCACGTGGAAGTGAATTTTCCGATCGGATCCGTTGCGCTTAATGATGGATATGTGCAGGCTTCGTCTGACGCATTCGATATTACGATCAAAGGAAAAGGTGGGCACGCAGCTGAGCCACATCGTTCAAAAGATCCTGTCATCATAGGAAGCCATCTTGTCGTTGATCTACAAAACATCGTCAGCAGACGTGTGGACCCCCTCCACCCTGCACTCGTGACGGTAGGCGCATTCCAAAGTGGGGACACTCATAACGTCATCCCGGATAAAGCTTATTTGAAAGGAACCGTCAGAACATATGACCAGGATGTCCGGGACCAGGTTGAAAACGAATTAAAGCTGATTTGTGAAAAAACAGGGGAAAAACATGGTGTAACGATCGATGTCAACTATAATAGAGGCTATATCTCGTTATACAATCACCCGGAACAAACCGAATACATCAAAAAGCTTTCGACGGAAATCGTCGGTGAAGAGAACGTCACAGTCAAACCACCGGATATGGGCGGCGAAGACTTCGCTTATTATGTCGACGCTTTACCTGGTACATTTTTTTGGATCGGTGGAGGAAATCCTGAAATCAATGCATTCTATCCGCACCATCACCCGAAATTCGATGTCGATGAAAAATCGATGTTGATCGCCGGAAAGGTCTTCCTATCAGCGGTGATCAACCGATCTTCATGATCGTTTAAGGGATTTTAGACGTTCAGGATATACTTTACAAAATATTTGGTCTAGAATAGAGTAAAAGATGAAGGACGAAGTAATTCTAGTTTGGAATTAAAGGTGTGTTTCGCTTGAATGAGAAATTTAAAGAAATAAGAGAACGGATCATTGAGCAGAATTCAGAATCCCAGACATTATACAGCATGCATCATACCCTGAAGCGTCTGATGTCCATCATGTATTACTATGAAAAACCGATGACATTAGATGATATGGCAAGCCTGTTGGGAATGAGCAAAGCAAGCATGAGCAATGCGGTCAGGGAACTGATTGAAATCGGCCTCGTTAAAAAGGTTTGGAAAAAAGGCGAACGGAAGGACATCTATCAGGTCGAAGAAGATAATTATGAAAGTTTCATCAAATTCTTTTGCTATCATTGGCGAAAACAAATAACCCCCAAAACCAGTTCGATGAGAAAATCTATCAGAGAGCTGAAGGAATTGGCTGAAGAAGACAATCTGGATGAAGAAACGAAAGCATTGATCGAGAAAGACCTTGAAAAGTTATATGATGGATTGGACTATCTCTCTTGGGTCAGCGGAGTCATTGAATTATTCGAAACCCACGAGATCTTCGACTATGTTCCGAAGAAAAGCAGGGACAAAATGAGCAACAGATGATCATATTCCAGTAAATTCATCCATCATTCGGAGAAAATCGCTCACTGAGCGATTTTTTCTTTATTTAATTCGGTTGATAGATCGGAATTGCACGATTTCTGAGGATGATTGCACCGGAATTAAAATTAATTGCGCGGTTACAAAAAATCATTGCATCGGAACATTCTTAATTGCACGGTTTAATATGTAATTGCACTTCTTTTTTTCAATAATTGCTTTATAATGGATCAACCAAAAAAAGTCGGTTACCTCTTACAGGTGGCACCGACCCTTTTCCATGAACTATTTCCACTCTCCCAATCCATTTATTCAAATCAGCTAACGGACAGTCAACAGCCCTTTTCTTAAATTCGATATCATATGTTTTCCTGGTTTCCTTATAGAAAAATCCCCTTCATTATAGACAGGTTTTTCTGCCTACTATGAGGGAAGCATATCATGGTCGGATAGCGTCCTATTATACTTTGAATAAGGTCAATCCCTGTGGGCTGTAACAGTTTCCGCAACAAGTTCTTCAGTCCATCCTTTACACACATCAACCCACTCTTTGGCAAGCGAATACTCGAATAGCTCTTCTGGGGTCAGTTTGATGGCAGAGTTGGTGCTTCCACATGCAGGGAAAAGAGTCTCGAAGCGTTTCATGGAAATATCGAGGTACACATCCATTTCGTTTGTCAATCCGAACGGGCAGACGCCACCGACGACATGGCCGGTTTGCTCCAATACTTCATCAGGCTTGAGCATGCGTGCCTTGATCCCTACCAACTCGCGGAATTTTTTGTTATCGATTTTTGCATCCCCCGCCGCAACGATCAAGATATCTTTATCGTCCTGCCCCCTGAAAGAAAGCGTCTTTGCAATTTGCGCCGGCATGACACCAATCGTTTCAGCTGCTTCTTCCACCGTGGCACTTGATGTTTCGAACTCCATTACATCATTTTCGCGGTTCCACTGTTTAAAATGTTTTTTTACACTTTCCAACGACATATCTATACATCCTTCCTTCCGATATTAAGTTAGATGATAACATCCTTTAATACAGCAGAGCAATATTCTTACTCCAACGCCTCTTAAAGGGTCAGTCCAGTCCAACGCCAATACGTGAAATAGAATACAAGCATTAACGCAATGTAGATGACGGAAAGCACTTTGCTCAATTTTTGTAATTCAGCTGCTTCAAATCCGCCCTTTTCTTCTGAAAAGATGAGGAGTGCTTTAGAACTTACAGGAAAAGTGATGCAATAATTCATTCCGACTGCCAACAGAAAAACGAATGGAACGGCGTTGATATTTTCTGTCAATGCCAATGATAAAAGCGGAGGCATCAGGATGACTACTCTCATTGTATGAGAGGTAATGTATAAATGGGAGGTAAGGCTGATGACCGACAGTAGGAGCAGTGTGATGAATTCTCCTCGAAACAAGATCCCTTCTGTCATTATCAGCAAAGAATCCATAACCCATTCCGCGGCTCCCGTTTTGACCAATGCTTCACCAAGCGAGACAGCCGCACCCACAAAAAGGATCAGGCTCCACGATACCGATTCCATTCCCTTCCTCCAATCAAGCACTCCTAACCTAGGTAGAACCAGAATCAATGCACCTGCCATGATGACTGTTGCAATCTCTATGCCATGCAGTTTTTCTGTCATCCAAAGGGCCACCATCAAGCTGAATACAGATAAAACCACTTTCTCCTTATCGGACAGTTTTGCCTTTCTACCATCTCGATCCGCCATCTTGGGAGTCACCTTACCTCGTGTGTCAGGATCCAGAAATATGTACAGGATGACGCTGCAAGCTAGGAAGCTTGCTATCAGTACGAATGGAACACCCCACACCATCCATGTAAGAAACGATATCTTATCATGACCGAACTTCTCTAGATAATCATTAGCAATAAGATGGGAACTAGCCCCGATCAATGTAGCACTAGTAGCAATCAAAATAATGACAGGTATCAGAATGGACAAGCCTTTTTCAACTTTCCTGTTCCCCACCACGTTCGCAAGATGCCGATAGATCGGCAGCATGACCGATGCACGGCCCGATGTTGATGGTATGAAAAACGTAAGCAACTGAATCAAAATGGTCAACAAAAAGAACAGTCCTGAAACAGTATTCGCTTTTGAAAGCAACAAGGTGACAAGCCGGGTCGCGAGCCCTGTGCTTTGCATCGCCGCTCCAACAATGAAAGCGCCTATCATCAGCCAGATCACGTCTGATGACAAGGAAGAATAGAACAATTCCTGATCTACAGCCCTTGTTACGGTCAAAAACAAGACCGCTCCAATAGCTACAATGGCCGGCGGGACGGATGTTACAACCCAACAATACGTCGCCACTATGAACGTGATGATCGCCAGTTTTCCATCGAACTCCAATTCAGTAGGAAGGATTAAAAAGAATATACTTAAGACGACTAATATTATCCAGGAAAGGGGGATATTACTGATATTATTCAGCCATCCAATTTTCACTTCTTTCCTTTTTGCTCTTCTATCTGATCGGGTAATAGCGGTATTCATGATATTCCCTTCCTATTCAATACGAATGATGGCACGCTGGCTGCAAGTTCAAAGCCTACCGAAAGCATCCTCATCGTGGTTTCTGTACAGTCGATCACCCATTCCTCAGTTTTCTCCATCGCTTGTTCAAGACTCGATGGCGATTGGAGAATGCTTGTGAACACATCGATACCATGATGATAGTTCACTTGTGCGTCCTTACCGATTGTGCCTGCTATCGCGATTACAGGTTTACCGAATGCTTTTGCTTTATCCGCCACTAATGCTGGTATTTTCCCACGCGGTGTTTGAAAATCAATGCTGCCTTCTGCCGTCAAAACCAAGTCTGCCTTCTGAAGGTGATCATTGATATCCATATAATCCATGATCAGATCGAATCGGGGATGGAGGACCGCACCGAGCAAAGCTTGCAGACCTGTTCCGAGGCCACCGGATGCTCCCCCTCCCGGTATTTCGCGGACACAATACCCTGCCGTTTCTTTGATTTTAGCTGCATAGTGTTCGAGCCCTTCTTCAAGTAAAGCGATCTGCTGATCTTTTGCTCCTTTTTGGGGTCCAAAGACTCTCGCCACTCCGTTCACTCCACAAAGGATATTGTGCCAGTTGCATGCAACATCAAGTTCAGTTCTGTTCAAGCGGGGATCACGAAGGGACAAATCGATCGAATCGATTTCCTGAAGGCTGACAGCCCCCTTTTTTACATCAATCTGATTCATGTTTTGATCGAAGAAACGAATTCCAAGAGCCTCTGCCATGCCGATCCCCCCATCGTTTATCCCAGAGTCTCCACATCCTATCAAAATCCGCTCCGCCCCAAGATCCAGAGCAGCTTGGATAAGTTCTCCGACACCATATGAAGTCGTAAGCAACGGATTCCTTCGATATCTAGGTACCAGTTTCAATCCAGCTGCAGAAGCCATTTCGATGACTGCAGTCCTGTTTTGTGTATCACCGAGAAAGCCGATCAATGCTTCCACTTTTTTGCGGAGAGGACCCGTGACCACGACTGTATGCAATTCTCCGTTCGTCCAATTGACCATCGTCTCCGTAAAGCCTTCTCCTCCATCTACTAGAGGTAGGGTGGTAACCTTGGCCCCAGGGATGACATTCAAGATTCCTTTTTTCATACATGTTGCAATTTGATCCGCTCCCAAGCTTTCTTTAAAACCGGATGGTGCCACTAATATATTCATTTCATTTTCCTCCCTCAATGTTCTATAAAAAGATTAACCCGCCCACTTTAAGGAACCATGAAAGGAAGATTAGAAAATCATTAGAAAGCTTTTTAAAACAAAAAAAGACATACCCATCTTCTTCATACTCGAACATGTCTGTTACTGTGTCGCCGGTTTTACTGTTTTCCAAAACCTCAGTACTCATTTCATATCGCCCACAAAGGAATAATTGATGTTTTTATAGAAAAAGAAAAGCAGGTACTTTTTAAAAAAGGAGCAGATAATATGATTACAATCCAGGATATACGAAAAGCACGTGAGAACATTCAAGACACGATCAACGCTACTCCCATCCTTCAATCCGGACAGCTTTCGCAGCTTTGCGGAAACCAGATTTTTTTCAAATGCGAACATCTTCAAAAGACAGGCTCATTCAAAATCCGTGGTGCGACGAATAAAGTAAAACAGGTCATGAAAGAAGGTGCGGAGCTAGTTACGGCTGCCTCGTCAGGGAACCATGGACAGGCGGTTTCCTTCATCGCCAAAAAGCTCGGTGTCCCAGTGACAATCGTGGTTCCAACAGATGTAAACCCATGTAAAATGAATGCAATCGAGGCGTACGGTGGAAAAATCGTAAAATGCGGTACAACCTCTGCTGAACGGATTCCGAAGGCGATTGAGATTGCTGAGGAACAAAATGGTGTCTTCATCCCTCCCTATGACGATCCATATATCATGGCTGGCCAGGGGACGACCGGACTTGAAATCCTTGAACAAGTACAGGACGTGGATGCAGTGGTCGTCCCGATCGGCGGCGGTGGGCTGATCTCGGGCATTTTGACCGCCATTAAGGAAACCCATCCGGACATCAAGGTATATGGTGTTGAACCTGAAACCGCAAATGATACGTTTTTATCGTTGCAAAACGGGCAGATCACATCGATTCCTCCGACTTCCACGATTGCAGACGGACTCCGTGCAACCCAACCGGGAGACATGACGTTCCCTGTCATTCAGAAATATTTGGATGATCTTGTTCTAGTGACGGATGAGGAAATCCGCCTTGCATTCAGCTTTGTGATGGAACGGATGAAACAGGTCATCGAACCGTCAAGCATGGTGACGATTGCCGCTTTAATGAACAAAAAACTCCCAATCGAAGGAAAAAAGGTCGTGACGGTGATCTCAGGCGGGAACGTCGATCTTACTAGGATCAATAAACTGGTGATCGGAACAGAAAGGATTTGCTGAATACGATTTCGATGAATAGTCCCATCCTATTTCAACAACACTAAAACAGCTTGGAAAACTATTGTTCATTCAGGGGAGATTTTTATGTATAAACTGTTGACTCATAATGATTTGGATGGAGTTGCCTGTGGGATCGTTGCCAAAATCGCATTTGGTGATCGTGTGGATGTCCGATATAATTCAGTGACTGGGCTGGATTTTCAGGTAGAGCGGTTCCTTGAACGGAAAGATGAGAAACAGAATAAAGACACGACGTTATTCATCACGGATTTATCCGTCAACGAAGAGAATGAAAAAGCGCTTGATGCTTATGCAAAAGAGGGCGGACTCGTACAGTTGATCGATCATCATAAGACCGCGGTCCACTTTAATGATTATGATTGGGGACATGTGAAAGTGGAAAATGACGATGGTCGACTGGCTTGTGCTACTTCCCTTTTATATGAGTATCTTGTCCATCATCAACTTTTGGAACCATCGGCTGTTCTCGAAGAATTCGTCGAGCTTGTCCGTCAATATGATACGTGGGAATGGGAACAGAATGATAACATCAAGGCAAAACAGCTGAACGACCTGTTCTACATGGTATCGATCGAGGAGTTTATCGAGAAGATGATACCGAGGTTTGAAGATAAGGACCATTTTGAATACGATGAATTCGAGCAAAAGCTCCTTGAAATGGAAGAGGATAAGATTGAACGCTATATTAGAAGGAAGAAACGGGAACTTGTCCAGACGTTCGTCGGAGATTATTGTACAGGCATCGTCCATGCTGAATCTTATCATTCAGAACTCGGCAACGAACTAGGTACGGCGAATCGCCATTTGGATTACATCACAATCCTGAACATGGGCGGAAAGAAAATCAGTTTTCGTACAATCCATGACGATGTGGATGTCTCCGCGGTTGCGGGCTATTATGGAGGAGGAGGACATGCGAAAGCGGCAGGCTGCTCAATGAATAAAGAATCCTATGAACTGTACGCTAAAGCAGCTTTCCTCATCGAACCGATGCGGCAGGACGCATTCCGAAATCATTATAATTTGAAAGAGACGCCTCAAGGTACCCTTTATGAAAACCGGAATGAAGATCGTCTCTGGATCTATGAAGAGGAACCGGAAAGCTGGGTGGTTGAACTTAATCTGGAAAGGATTAAGCATCGTTTTTCGGATTTTGAAGCTGCAGAACGATATGTCAAACGCCACCATTTCGCATGGCTCGCCCGTGACGAGCATTATGTCGACTACTTGAGAAAGTTCATGATGAAGAAAAAGAAAGGAACTGACTAAAAAGAGTCAGTTCCAAAAATATTTCAGTCAAGTTGTTAGCTCTATTTCAAGAAGAAAGGAGCTTAAGCTTTTTCCATGCCGATCAAGAGATAGGGAACGTGTCACACCACCACCTAAGGCGTTGGTCATTACAAAGTTCAATGCTCCCAAGCTCGGTATTTCATAACGGATCACCTCACCTTTCACGACATTCTGAAACCATTCTTCTACTTTTATAGCGGTGATTTGTTCTTTCACTAACTCATAGTCGTCCATATTATAAACAATCAAGGAGATATTTGATATATTCCCTTTATCGCCTGTTCTTGAATGAGCAATTTCACGTAATTTCATCGCTTATACCTCCTCAAAAATCACGTGGGTTTCTATATCCTTTATCGGTATAAGGATGGAAGCAATCGATACGATTTCATTTACGTTTATTCTGACGCCACCTCCACCAGCAGGACCATTCGTATATAAAGCTTCTACTTCATTTCCAATCATAATACCCTCTTCTTTTAACTTTGTTCTTCCAGCTACTCGCAGCCGGACTTCATTACAACTGGAACCTTTTCCAGATAAGTCTGGGGCACTGGAAAAGAATAGCGAATTCACCCCAATATAATCTATTTTTAATTCTTGAAAAGATAAGTCGGTATGTCGGATTCTCTTTTCGACGATATCACATGCTAATTTAGCTTTTTCAAATGCTCCAGACCCTCCATAACTTATTTCTGCTTCAACGATATAACAATCCTTATACCCTATGCTTGTTTTGTAATAACCGCTTTTTTCCCTACCTGTAGCTCCAGTAATCAAAACCTTGTCAGGCTCGATTTCTTTTACAGTGACCTGTGAAAAATCCGCATTAACGTCAGGTGTCATATAATTTGAAGGATCGTGTATTTCGTATAGAATTTGTTCTTTAACAGTCCCTGTGGTAACTTTTCCACCAGCCCCTGTAAGCTTTGTAATGATTATGTCGCCATTTTCATATACTTCCCCAATCGGGAATCCAACGTTCCATAAGTCCGGAACATCTTTATACCCTGGTTCTGCGAAATATCCTCCTGTTACTTGAGCCCCACATTCGAGTAAATGACCTGCCAATGTGGCTTTTCCGAGCAGGTCATAATCGTCTATTTCCCATCCGAACTCATATAATAAAGGTCCGATGACTAAAGAAGGATCTGTCACTCTTCCTGTAATGACGATATCTGCCCCATTCTGAAGAGCCTGCTGGATCCCCTCTGCCCCTAAATAAACATTGGCTGAGATGATTTGTCCATTTATTTCCGATAGTTTATTTCCATACTCCAATGTGGTGAAATCTTTATAATCATCAATAACTGAAAAAATATCATCCCCTAAAACAGCTGCAATTTTTAAATTCTTTATACCTAGAAGTACTGCAATATCTTTGACCAATCTTGCTCCTGATACTGGATTTGCTGCACCCATATTTGTGATTACTTTTATCTTTTTTTCAGTACAGATAGGTAAGACTTTTTCCATGCGATACTCAAGTAATTCGTTGAACCCTTTATCAGGGTCTGCTAACTTTTGTTGTTGGGCTAGTGCAATCGTCCTTTCAGCCAGACATTCGAAAATGATGTAATCGAGGTCTCCCTTTTTCATAATTTCTAAAGCTGGTTCAATTCGGTCTCCACTATAACCAGCTCCTCCACCAATTCTTATCTTTTTCATCCTATCCACGCCCTTTAAGTCAGATGACTCTTATGATCAAAGCAACAATTGTCATGATAATAGTAGTTCCGAACGCCCATTTGAAGATAAATTTCTGATGGTCACCTAATTCAACGTTAGCTAACCCAACCAATAAAAATGTAGATGCTGTTAAGGGACTCAGCGGAAAACCTGTTGTCATTTGTCCAAGTATTCCAGCTCTTGCAATTTCTACTGATTCAACGCCATACGCAGCTGCAGTTTCACTCAGAACTGGCAAAACACCGAAATAAAATGCATCTGGAGTAAAGAGCAAACTGAATGGCATACTTGTTATAGCGACAATCACAGCAATGATATTGCCCATACTTTGAGGGACAAGCGCTACAAGTGCGTTCGCCATTTCTTCAATCATCCCTGTGCCATTCAGAATTCCAGTAAATATTCCGGCTGCAAATATAATCGAGACAACGGTAATCATTCCAAATGCTTGCGTTTTTATTTGATTTTGCTGATCATCAGGTTTTGGATAATTCACTAAGAGAGCAACTGCGAATGATACCATAAAAACAACTGGCAAAGGAAGCCATACTTTAATCAGGGCAATGATTGTAATAATGGTCAGTCCTAAATTAAACCAGAATAACTTAGGCCTTCTCATATCTTTTTCCTCATCAGTCAGTTCCTGATGAAAATCATATTGGATATCCTTAATGCCTACACGTTTTCTCTCTTTTTTTCCCATCATATAAGCAGCGAAAAGGACCCAAAGCAAGCCAACGATCATTGCCGGTAAAAGAGGGTTGAAAATTTCTTCTGGAGTCAGTTCTAAAGCACTTGCAGCTCGTGCAGTCGGACCACCCCACGGAACCATATTCATTGTACCTGCTCCTAACGCAACGGTACCTGCTAAAACCAGCCTGCTCATACCCATTTTTTCATATAAAGGCAATAAAGCTGGAATCGTGATTAAAAAGGTGGAAGCCCCCGATCCGTCTAAATGCGTGAGCATGGTAATGACTGCTGTCCCTATAACTATTTTCAATGGATCACCTTTAACAAGCTTAAGGACATTACGGATCACCGGGTCAAATAATCCAGCATTGTTCATCACACCAAAATAGAGAATGGCAAATCCCAGCATGATACCAGTTGGGGCAACGCCGGTTATTCCTTCTAACATTAAGGCCCCCAACTCTTTCCCGAATCCTCCGATTAACGCGAATATCAAAGGAACAAGGATCAATGCTACAATGACTGAGACTCTTTTCGTTAAAATCAGTGCTAAAAATAAGAAAATCGTTAAAAACCCAAGTAACGCAATCATACATCTTCCTCCCAACCCATATGTTTTATTGAAAACGTTTACATTTTCACCGTTTGTATCCTATCCCCCTCTCTTGTAGGTTGATTCCCTATACTATAATGCAAGAAATATGCCAATTTAAAAACCCTCAATGATGAGGGTTTGAACTGAATTCCTAATTAATTTTTCTAAAAAATTAGAACTTTCAAAACAAATATCGGCCATGATAAACTCTTCCTCAATGCTAGGTATAAGGATTTCTCATAGTTTAGAAGGGTTTCTAACATATTAGAATCAAAAAGGAATATCGAGTCTGGAAATTTTGTTATACAAGGTTGCTAAAGAGATGTTCAGCTTTTTTGCTGCAAGCTTTTTTCCTTTCAAGTCAGTTCCTGTTTTGTTGAGTACATCCAAAATTGCATCTCTTTCAGTCTCTTCAATGATCCGTTCTAAGGTTTTTTCACCCGACCTTTGTCCATTTCTGTTTATCGTATCAGGAAGGTCTCCAGCTTTCAGCCGTGAGGACTCTGTCATATTCATTGCATAATGGATTGTGTTTTTCAGTTCTCTAATATTACCTGGCCAATCATAACTCATCAATAAATCAATAAATGATTCATCTGGAGAAAGGGAATGGAGGTTAGCATTCTGTAAAAAATAATCTACCAAAAGAGGGATATCATCCTTCCGAGATTTTAAGGAAGGTATCTTGATTTGGAAAGTGTTCAACCTGTAATAAAGATCCGCCCGAAACCGCTCCTTTGAAATCATTTTTTCCAGGTCTTTATTCGTAGCAGCAATCACTCGTACATTCACTTTTCTTTCATGAAGGCTGCCAACCTTTCGTATTACCCCATCCTGCATTACCCTTAATACCTTTGCTTGCATTTCAAGTGGCATGTCCCCTATTTCATCCAAAAATAGCGTTCCATTGTCTGCTAGGTCAAACAAACCTGATTTTCCACCTTTTTTTGAGCTGGTAAAAGCACCTTCTTCGTAGCCAAATAATTCGCTCTCTAATAATGTAGAAGGTATAGCGGCGCAATTAACCGGAACAAATGGGTGGCTATTACGGCTACTAATGTGGTGGATGGCCTGGGCAAACAATTCTTTCCCAGTACCGCTTTCACCTAAAATAAGGATGTTAAAATCGGTTCCTGCTGCCTTTTTGGCAGTATGGATGGCATTGAGCAATCCTTTATTTTGGCCGACAATATCTTCAAAGGAATATGTGGTTCGATGAAAGCTCTCCACCATTTCCTCAAGCTGTTTTAAACGTTTTTTACTCCTATTTAGCTCTTGTGTAAGATGGTGAACTTCCTTTAAGCTTTTACAAACAGAAACTGCACCTATTATTTTATTTCCATTATAGATTGGAGCCATGTCAACAATATAATTGTTCTTTCCCTCTTTACGGAATACTCCAGACCTAATCTTTCCATCAAGTAAAACTTCAGGTAGTTCAGCACCAGGCCTCACATCTCTTAGAAGCTCACCAACAATTTCACTTTCTGTCACGCCGGTGATGTTTGTATATTCTTTATTAATTATTTGGACCACTCCATAAAAGTCGATTACAAGTATTCCGTCATTAACTGCTTGGATAATACTTTTATACCAATTCGTATCATTATCATCTATTAACAATGACATCTTATACCCACCCCCTATTCATGAAAGTGTTTATTCTTCCATAATTCTAGATAAGTACTTTTAGTTCCTTTAGCATTTTTTAGTAGAAGTTAGTAGAAGTTAGTAGAAGGCATGAGGAAAGTAAAATAGACACTTTCTTTATAAAAGAAAATGCCCATAATGATGGATTAGCTAAAGATTCAAGGCTTTTCACTTCAATTCTTCATCCACTTTTGTCAGCAATACCTCATCAGGGTCCTGGCTCAGCTCCCATATCATTGCGCCGCCAAGTCCCTTCGCTTTTATATAATCGGTTTTATGACCGATTGATTCAGTGTCATCATAGCTGATGATTGTGTCCCCGTTCCAAAGCAATGGCACTTGGGATTCGTCATCCCAAATTCGAGTATACCCATTTTTATCAATATATTGAGCCTCAAGTACGGCAAAACTGACTGATTTTCCGCCACCGGAGAAAGGTTGGTATAGACCATTCCCAGAATCATTGACCTGCTTGAACATTCTTCCGTAGAAAGGGAGACCCATAACAAGCTTTTCAGCTGGAACTCCTTGCCCGATGAACGTTCGGACAGAATCATGTACACTCCAGTCTTTAAAAAATCCGCTCTCCGGATCCTGATACAAAGGTGCATTTAATCCCGTGAGCTCATCCCATTCACCATGGATATCATATGTCATCAGTTGGATATAATCGACATATTCATGGAGCTTGTCCAATTCCAAATTTCGAGCATGATGTTTACTAGGGCCTGCTGTAATCGCCAGAATATACTTTTCTCCATCTTTTTTGGTTTGGGCATTGAATGTCTCTCTGATCTTCTTTAATAACAGTGTGTAATTACGTGCATCTTCAGGACGGTTGATATTGTCAGGCTATCCCCCTCTTACTGGATATTCCCAATCCAGATCGACCCCATCGAAACCATATTTCTGTACAAATTCAAGAACGCTTTTCGCAAAATTGGTACGTGATTCCGCTGTAAGCGCAACATCTGAAAAATTCTCAGACCAAGTCCAGCCGCCGACAGAGATCAGGGTCTTCAGATGGGGGTTTTGTTCCTTCAGCTTTTTCAACTGATTGAAGTTCCCTTTGATTGCTTGATTTTCCGTATCACCTGGATATGGATACTCTATATCCACCCAAGGATCTCCTACTGCTATTCTTCCGTCCTCCGAAATGTTGGCAAAAGCATAGTTGATATGTGTCAGCTTACTGGCATCAATGTCTTCCACATTAAACCCTGAATAAGCAGACCAACCTGCGTAATAGCCAATCCGTCTGTATTCATTCTCTGTGACTTCTGCACGCTTCTCGTATTGAACAGATTTTGGGACAAGACTTGTCTGTTTGTCACTTAAACCCTCTGTTACCCGTGGTTCTTCTGCTTCGTCGGATGCCGGCAAGCTATTGCCAGTGTATGTATAAATCCCTATGAATAATAAAAAAATCACCGAAATGAAAAATGGCTTATGATCAAGATGATTCCTCGCTTGGTGCCCCATTACTGACTTGATCCCCCTATCAATTTCCCTGTCTTCCATTCTAATAGGAAGGAGAAGCGGAAGATAGAAGTAATTTCTAGAACAAAAAAAAGATGGCTACCCGCATCTGATCGCTGCACCAATCAATTTGCGAATAGCCTCAAGATATAGAACAAAGTTCCAAATATTTAGGCGGAGGTTAAGCGCCTGATATAAGTATACGAACAAATGTTCTTGTTGTCAATAATTTTTTTAAAATATTTTATGATGTGCAATTTCGTCTTATTACGTTTTGCTTACGCGTAACGCCACTAAAATTGAAATCGATGATCTCTGTCCTGATCGTAAGCGAAATCATGATGTCACCATTTGAATTCTCAACCAAAAGCAAATTATAGTCGGCAGCCCTGTCAGCAACATGCCCTTGTCCATAGGCATCTATATAATTGGACTGGCTTGTTATCCCTTTAAGCTGCTCTCCAACATAATTGTAAGCAAAATCTCCGTGAACCCGTGCATTGAATTTGCTTCCTGCACTTTTGCATGCGGGACAAAGCGTTCCAGTAAGGGTTAGATAACCGGAACCCAGGCTTTTTCCAGATGCTTCGATTTCAACAGGGGCATTCATGATCTTCAGCTGAAGTTCGCACGGACATGCTGGATTAAAAGGAGAATTTACCGGTCGGTTAGCATGTATACTATTCTTTTTCAAAGTATCAACTCCTTGCTGATAGATTATGCTCTACCAGCAGGGAATGTTTGTGCGGTTGAACTACTAGTTTACTAGATTATCTTCTGGAATGAATATCTTCCCATAAGGAAGAACATTTTCAGTCATAAGGTGAAAAGTCTGGTCGTTGTTGATCTCTTTGCTTAGTTTCTCCAACAGTGTCACAGTTGCTCTGAATGGTGCGGATCCGGTACTGACCCTCTCAATGCCTATTTTGGAAAGCTCTTCAAGCGATGGCAAATCAGAATTGACCAACAGGTTGATTGGGCAAGAAATTTCAGCTCTCAGATTTTTGATAGTTTCTTTATTATGAAGGCCAGGTATGAAGATGCAATCAGCCCCTGCTTCTTCATAAGCTCTTACACGCTCTAGCGTTTTTTGGAAACGGCTTGAAGGATCTCCGATATCCAACCAATAGATATCGGTCCTTGCATTGATGAACAACCCTGATTCAGAAGTAATTGAACGTTCTTTGATGGCAGCGATTTTCTCGGTTTGTGATGATATATCCCCGATAGGTTCATTAGCATCCCCTGTCCCATCTTCAATATTGATGCCGACAGCTCCTGTTTGGATGATTCTCTGGACATTTGTTTCAATCTCTTCCACGGTTATTCCATATCCTGCTTCGATATCTGCGCTTACAGGGACGTTCACAGCCTTGACGATACGTTCTAGAACAGTAAGCATCTGGTCAAAAGGAATTTGTTCACCATCCTGATACCCTAACGATGCTGCAATGCCTGCACTGGTTGTCCCGATCGCCTTGAATCCATTTTTTTCGAATATTTTGGCGCTCATCACATCCCAGGCATTCGGCAATACGAATGTAGATGACAGCTGGTGGAATTTACGAAAGTCCTCCAATTTTGTATGATACGTAACCATTCATTACTCCTCCTCTTTTTGTCATTATAACCGAGGGACACTTCGACTTTCATCGAAATATAGAATGCAATAGATGGGTCGGTGGGTTCTTTTTTGTACGATCAAGAAAAGCGAAACGCCCGATCAGCCACGAAGGTCACTGGAAGTTCGACGAGGAGGCTGTCGCCGCCGCAGGAGGGCTGAAGTGATCCAAGTGGTTGGGCGTTGGAGCTGGACATCAAGAAAAGCGGAAACGCCCTGGTTAACCACGAAGGCCACTGGAAGTCCGACGACTTGGCGAAGGCTGAGCCTTAGCTACACTTATACTTCGTTCGTAAACTTTTTGCTACATCGGTTAGCTACATCGCTGAAAAGTTATTTTTCTTAACGTATAAAAAGAACTGGCCAAAAGAAAAGGTTTTTTCCGGCCAGCTCCTCGCTTTTATTTGCTCCTATTTATACACAGCCGTTCAGCTTTGCCCTTGTTTCACCCAAGAAGCGATGGTGACCGTACGTTTCGCCTGATGCTTGACAGCTTCCTGAACATCTTCTTGCATATTGCCATCCTGGTCGACAGTGACACTCGTTCCATAAGGATTGCCGCCTGAGGTGAATGTTACAGGATCAGTATAACCAGGAGCAGCGATGATTGCGCCCCAATGCATCATGGTCGTATATAGAGCTTTGACTGTCGCTTCCTGTCCACCATGGGGGTTGTTCGCGGACGACATACCGCTCACTACTTTGTTGACGAGTTTTCCATTAAACCACAGCCCGCCCGTCGTATCAAGAAATTGTTTCAACTGTGCCGGCAAGTTGCCAAACCGAGTCGGCATACTGAAAATCATTGCATCCGCCCAATCAAGATCATCCAGTCGTACTTCTGGTACATCCTTCGTTTCCTCCAGATGGGCTTGCCAGGCCGGATTGGATTCAACTGCTTCTCTTGGAGCGAGTTCAGGTACTTTCAACACTTTCACTTCCGCACCTGCTGCTTTTCCACCTTCTTCAGCCCATCTTGCCAGTTGATAATTCGTCCCTGTGGAACTGTAATAGATGATTGCCAATTTTACGTTATCCATCAATGAATCGCTCCTCTGTGTATTTTTGCACACATTTAGGATAAGCCATTGGCAATCGCATTATTCCATGTTCATAGGTAAACGTTTATGAATTCCTTTCCAATATATAAAGCAACAATCCAAATGATGATGGCAGATATTTTGTTGAGACGGTTCATCCAAGTCCCTTTCCTATCAACCCGGCCAACCATCCTGCCCGCAACCGCCAATCCGAAAAACCAAAGCCAGGATACAATGATGCACGTTAGAGCGAAGGCAAGTTTCTCCTGCCCTGAATAACGAATCGCATTTGTGCCTATTACCCCGACGGTATCGAGGATTGCATGTGGATTCAACAACGAAACGGAAATCGCGAAGGTGATTTGTTTTTTGACAGACATCTTGTCTAATAAATTCTCCCTGGACAATCGGCTGTTCCATATCGACCACCCCATGTATATTAGAAAAATAAAGCCTATCCCCAAAATGGTCAATTGTAACCATTGGAAAGTCAATACGATGAGAGAAACACCCAAAACAGCAATGGCGATCAGGATCGTGTCACAGATCGAGGCTGTCAGAATAACTGGAAGTGCCCGTATAATAGTAGGCTGCAATGCTCCCTGGTTAAATACGAAAATATTCTGTGCCCCGAGAGCGATGATAAGGCCGATAGCTAAAACGAATCCGTGAATAATCGCTTCACTCATTTTCTCCTCCACTCTATTGAAAATGTCAGTCGTTGATCTTGCTTTATCCTGAATGCTTCTTGAGCTGGGTCCAGCTTGTGCATTTGTTTGAACTGAATTACTTGGAAGGAGCTTCCATCCCCATTTTTGCCCATTCTTCCTTCGAAGGGCCATAGATCCCCGGGACAGCCAACCCTGCTTGCCGCATAAGAACAGTCATTTGACCACGATGGTGGCATTGGTGCTGAAGCAGGAACATCAACAGGGAACCATTCGGTATTTCACGCCCAAAGAAATCAATCCGTTCTTCTAAAGTCTGATCACTCCATTGGTCTTTTAAAGCCTTGATGAATGTCTCTGTCGTCTGTTGATAACACGCTGATATGAACTGTGCTGATTTTGGGACTGGATGACCTTCAGCCGGTGATTCAAATTTCAACTCCGTATTCGAAGTGATGATTGAGATCGATTCAATGATATGCCAGGCAATCCGTCCTAAATTCCAGTTCTCAGAAGTGATTTTCTGGTCAAGAGCTTCGTCCGTCAAATGATTCAGCAGCTTCTGTGTACCTTCATTTTCGAACTCCCAGGATCGCAAAAAATGGTTCAAGGACTGAAACATGATACATCCCTCCTAATAATTGATCAATCATACATTCTCTGAATCCTTCATTTTTCCTTCCCTATGATTTTTCCCCATTTCGATCAATTAGTGAATATATTCCAGATTAAGGTGAAAAATACGTACATACATATGTGTTTCGGGCTTAATTTTTAGTCTGTGGTAAAAAATCGCTCAAAAAAGTAGTAAAACCTTCAGTGTGATCCTAAGGGCGGACGATCTTCCAAGTCCGATGACGCAGTTACGTTTGCGACGAACTCAAAGGTCTCGCCATTTTCCGATAAACTTGATTGCATTAGAGGTCGGCATTTATGGAACGAGTATTTCTTTCAATATGTAACAGTTCAATCTGATCGGCTGTCAGAAGATGGAGCGAATATTCTGATTTCATATGGATGGATGGAAGAACCACCTATACGATTGATTGGGACGAATGAGCGGATACTTGATCATATTGATTTAGATAAACTATATAAGATAGAGGTGTCTGGAGTGACGATCAAACATAATGCGAAATTGACTTCATCCGAAATAGCCAATCTATGGACGACTTATCAATACAGCACAATGATCATTTGCGGAGTTGAGTATTTCTTAAGAACTGTGGAAGATGAAGAGATTCTTAAAATCTTACACTATATTTTGGATTTCTCAACTAATCGTATCCAATCGATTTCCGAGATTATGCACGGAGATAATTATCCGCTCCCAGTTGGTTTTACAAAAAGTGATGTGAATCCTGATGCACCCAGGCTATTCTCGGATGCCATGGTTCTTTTGTATATATTGAATATGGGTAGGCTAAGCCTGTCAGGGGAAAGCATGATGTTTTCCTTATCAGCAAGGGATGATGTGGCTGGATTCTATTCACAAGCATTGAATGAATCAGAAGAACTTACAACCATGAGTAGAAAACTTGCACAAGAGAAAGGCATCTATACTCGTACACCACACATCCCAATACCTGAAAAGGCCGATTTTGTTAAAAAACAACAGTTCTTATTCGGTTGGTTCGGTGATCGACGCCCTCTTGTCGGCACTGAAATATTGAATCTTGTTTTCAATGCGGAAAGGAATGCACTTGGTGAGGCTTTGATCACAGGATTCAGCCAGGTTGCCCAATCTAAGAAAGTAAGAAAATTCATGGAGAGAGGCAGAGAAATTTCATCAAAACATTATGAAGTTTTCAGTTCGATCTTGAATGAGGAAGACCTTTCATCCTCACAGAAAATAACATCGGAAGTCAGTGAATCCACAACGGCACCTTTTTCTGATAAATTGATGATGTTCCATATTGCGGGGTTGGTTGCGTCAGGGATCGGACAATACGGTGTAAGTGTTTCTGTAAGTCCCAGACGTGATCTAGAGGTACATTATGCACGACTTGTAGGTGAACTCGCAAAATTTGCTGAAGATGGGGCCAATATCATGATTGAGAACGGCTGGATGGAGGAACCGCCAAAAGCGGCAGACCGTGACGAATTAATGAAGAGAAAAGGGAATTAAGATGGAAAAACTCCTTTGGAGCATTGCCCTTCCTGGCTTTGGCCAGTTATTGAATGGCCAATATCTAAAAGGGATCGTGTTCATCGCTCTAGAATTCATCATCAATGTGCAATCGAATTTTAATGAAGTCATCCTATTAAGTTTCAATGGTGAAATTGAAACCGCGATTCAACATACAAATTTTGGCTGGCTGATGTTTTACCCGTGTCTCTATTTCTTTGCGATGTGGGATGCTTATAAAAATGCTGGTGGAGATAGAAACCCCTATTCATATCTGCCTTTTGTCTTTATGGCCTACTGGGTCACCGTTGGCTTGATGTTTTCAGCGAAGGTCTCTTTATTTGGTGTGGTCTTAGGTCCCGTTTGGCTGCCTATGCTGTTTGTCATTCCAGGTTTGCTTACCGGATTCCTGATCCAAGTTCTATTATTGAAATTTATAACCCGCTAAAAAGTACGAAAGGCCCTCTCATTCTTTGAGTGGACCTTTTTCCTTTTAATCTGTATATGGGGGGATGCTTTGTCGGAAGCGGAAAGCATTCCTTGGATCCAGCTTCGTTTTTACTTTTCTCAAACGATCGAAATTTTCCCCGTAATACGACTCGGGCCAATTTTTTATCGATAAATCAGGCCAGTTGACGTAATCACCTTTCGTATATGGTTCCATATGTTTTCGTAACGCGAGGACCCACTCGATATTTATACGTGCCTCATCACCGTCTTTCCATGTCGTGTTATATTCTTGTGCGATCAGTGCGTTCCGATGACAATAGGCCGTGTCAGTCGGACGGACTTTTTGGACTGCCCCTGAAAGTGCCTGTTGCCAGATCTGAGCATCTTCGTTCGGTGCTAGTTCAAGGAATTTTTTCATGATTTTGATCCCTTTTTCGGGGATTGGTTCATACACGAATGAACCAGAACGCTTGAAATAAGAAGGAATGTTTCCGGCTGGGTAATTGAAATAGTCGAATGCTTTGTTGAATGGCAGCTCGGCGACTTGTACTTTCCGGGGTTCGGTCACTTTAATCAATGGCCGGATCAATTCGATCAGTTCTTCCTTCGGGCCAACGTATTGTCCTTCTGCAAGGATCAGGTTCTGACTCTTTGCTTTCAGCTCAATTGATGAAGTCAATTTGTTATCTGTAAACGGTGCCCAATTCTGCCATACATCATAGACGGGTTCCAATTGGTCGAAGTCCCATTCCACTCGGAAGAGCGATACATCCTTGATCCGATGGACGCGGAACTTGAACAGGGTGACGATTCCGAAGTTGCCCCCGCCACCTCCACAGCACGCCCAGAAAAGTTCTCTGTTTTTATATTTCGTTGCTTCGATAATTTCAGCTTCAGACTCTCCTTTCGGGACGATCATACGGACACCGAGGAGGTTATCGCAGGTGAGACCGTGCAACCTTGATAAGTATCCGATCCCTCCCCCTAAGGTCAAGCCGGCTACTCCTACACTGTACTCTGTACCAGCTGGTAATGCGAAACCATGCTCCCATAAGCTGTTATATACATTTCCTAAATCAGCCCCAGCCTCAATGAGAGCCGTTCTTTGAAATCCATTCACCGAAACAGAGTTCATTTCACTGATATCAATGACAATCCCCTTGTTCAGAATCGAGAAATTTTGATAACTATGCCTGCCGCTCCTTACTCGGAAAGGGATATCATTTTCCCGTGCAAACTTCAATGCATTTAAGACATCTTTTTCCTCCTGACAAAATACGATTACCCCAGGGAATTTCGACTTGAACAGGTTAAGGTTCTTTCGGGCTTTTCTGTAGTCCGGATCATCCGGCAATACGATCCGCCCAGTCAATTCATTCTCCATCCTCTCTCTCCTTTAACTTGTCTTACAGCAGTATATGAAACCAGATTAGATGTGAAACGGCAGTAAAGATCGAACTTGAAAATAGGCACGTGGTATGGGAAATGTTGTTAATACATTAAAGAAACTTTATGATGGATATAAAGGAGGGATGTATATTGATAATGAAACCGCGTGAGGAATCATTAGAATTAAAGATTATGAGGTCTTTACTTATCCGAATGGGTTTGCCTGGCCCAGATGAACTCTACTATTTGAACCTCAAGCAAGGATTTGAGGGCGAGTCAGAGTTCGATGATCGGATCGTACCACTTTTAGACGGACGGCTGGTCATCAATGATTTATTATTGGAGCACCATAACACCTTGTTCCAAATCGATTCGTTGATGATATCCACAAAGAGCATTTACCTTTTCGAAGTGAAAAATTATTGTGGTGATTTTTATGTCGATGGAGAGAGATGGTACTCTATAGCCGGAAATGAAATAAAGAATCCGTTGCTGCAAGTTCAACGAAATGAATCGCTATTGCGACGGCTGCTTCAGGATCTAGGATGTAATATCCCTGTTGAAGCCTATCTTATTTTTGTCAACCCCGAATTCCATCTTTACCAAGCCCCCCTCAACCAGAATATTATTTTTCCAACACAGCTTAATCGATTCCTTGAAAATACCAAGAAAAAAACCTCGCGATTGCAGGGTAACCATAAAAAAATTGCAGAGCAATTGTTGTCCCTTCATTTAACCGAAACCCCAAATTTCCGATTACCCGACTATCGTTATGAACAACTGAAAAAAGGGATTTATTGTCCTAGTTGTTTCGGGTTTTATCAACAGAACACCAGACTCTACTTCTTTTGCGCTAAATGTGGAGAGAAAGAAGACTATGAAACTGCAGTTCTAAGATCTGTCCAAGAGTTCAAGCTGCTTTTTCCGGACGATAAGATCACGACAAACCAAATACATGAATGGTGTAAAATCACTAAGGAAAAAAAGAGCACCCGTAAAATTCTTTATAAGAACTATAAACAGGTAGGGCACGGAAAATCTTCTTATTATGTAAAGTGAATTTTCATGAGTACATTATATTAAACTTTTTCCTTAATCATGGATCCTATGAGGCTATAATGAGTACCTTAACTCCGATATTGTTGCCCTTAAGGGTTCCATAAAGCCTGGTTGGGGATTTTATACCCGGTTTTGCTTCCCTTAAGGGTTCCATATAGCCTGGTTGGAGACCTTATACCCGGTTTTGCTTCCCTTAAGGGTTCCATATAGCCTGGTTGGGGACCTTATACACGGCTTAGCTTCCCTTAAGGGTTCCATATAGCCTGGTTGGGGACCTTATACCCGGTTTTGCTTCCCTTAAAGGTTCCATATAGCCTGGTTGGGGACCTTACACCCGGTTTTGCTTCCCTTAAGGTTTCCATAAAGCTATTTGTATACCTTAACTCCGACATTGAAAACCCGTCTGCCCGTTCCTGATCATTTAGATCATAGTTGTTCCTCAGCTATAAAAAGACTAAAAAAACTGAGAGGATTCCCCCTCAGTTTTGGTTCAGCAACGACACAAAATCGTTTAGTTTGGTTCTTGTCGTCATATTGTGGTTACATATTTGACTGTCCTTACAGATATAGTTCCCTCGGCTCAGATAGGTTTCTTTCCCGCTCTTTACTTTACACATGAACAGGCCGACTTCTTCATATCCGCCGCATAATGTGCAAATGCTTTTCCGATTGCTATCCTGGAAGGTTCCTTGAAATCCCTTCAGTTTCCCATCCACTTCAACGATAAGATACTTTCTGTTGGAACGGATATCATACCACCCTATATAGGAAAGCTCTTTAAAATTGAATTCCTCGTGTGAAGGCATCTTTAGTTTTTTTGCCTTAGGAAACAATTTCTGAACGGTTTTTTCTGATATATTCCGAAATGGAATGACATACGCATTCAGTTCGTCAAGAAACCTCTCCGCTTCCGTTGCTTTTTCGATCTCAACCATCTCGTCAAGAAGTGGCTCCACTTTTTTATCGATAGCAGAAAAAAGATTCAGTGATTTTTCCAACGAGCCATATTTCAAAGCTTTGAGGACATCCTTGTCTTTGACAGATGCATGTGCGCTTACCAGATTCCGGACTTGAGCCCTGATAAAATTGAATTGATCAGGTCTGATGAATGGTTCATTATTTGTTTTGTTCATTTCAGTTCAGCTCCTTATTTTTAATCGGACAATCAATAAAATAAGGCGCAAAACCATGTTATCAGGATCGACAGGCGATTAGTTCAAATTCCATCCCATACAAAGTATCGCCTTTCCCATAACAGGCTTTGCATGAGCTGCTGCAAATTCTGGCAAATGAATGCTGCTGTTCGCCATTATTTACCACCTCCCTAACTAACCATTATTATACAATAAATGAATTGAAAAGTGGAAACCCTGTCTTGAAACCTCGGTACTTGCGATTTTTAGAATAGGCATTCATGCATTGTACGTCACCAAATAATTGTTTGCATCCTAAAAGTGCAATCTCTTTTCTTTGTATTTATTTTTCTATAAAGTGGAATTAACTAATTTGTTAGGAGGAATCGTAATGGACGCATTGTTCCGAAAAAGGATCGGGTTGTCTGACGAGGAACCGATCACATTTGAGAAGCTGGATGAGATACTTGAAAAAACTGCACGGACCATCCCTTTTGAAAATCTACGGATCACCAATCAGGAAAAGTTTGATATTACGAATGAATCGTTGATCGATAAAATGCTTGCCAGAAATGAGGGCGGGTTGTGCTACGAGTTGAATGGGCTGCTCTATCTTTTCCTGCTTGAAAATGATTTCGATGTCACACTGGTACGCGGTGACGTATTCAATAGCGAAACTGGTGAATGGACGAATCTCGGCAGGACTCATGTTGCGATCATCCTCCGTCACGGAGGCCAAGATTATCTTGTCGATACCGGATTTGGAGGCAATCTGCCATTAAAACCTGTTCCGATGAATGGCGTAGTCGTGACTTCATCCAACGGTCAATTCAAAGTCGAAGCATCTACGAGTGATTACGGTGACTATGTTCTTATGTTAAAGCTCGCTCATAAGGACAATGACTGGCGCATCGGTTACGTGATCGACTCCAAAAGATCAGTGACAAGTCTGAGTGAATTCAATGAAATCCAAGAAGTGCTTATGGAAAACGAACGTTCACCATTCAACAAGGGACCGCTTCTTATGAAGTTCACCGACGAAGGAACGGTGTCTTTGACAGATAAGACCCTTACCCGCTGGATCAATGGAAAAGTCCACAAAGATAAAATATCGGAAAAAGCCTTCCTGGAGCACGTCCGAAAGATGTTTGGCATCATCAGCTGAATCCTGGCAACCATTTCTCTCTAGCCCTTCTACACTCTTCTTCAAATTTTTACAATTTTCTAACATTACCTTCAAACTCATTTGCTACGTTTGTTACATATTAGATGAATGGGAAAATAACGAAGGAGGAGTTACAATGGGCAAACAAAGAGAACAAATGCTTATGGGTAGGAAAGACTTTCTTAAGATGAGTGGGATGGGTATGGCTGCCCTGGCACTTGGTTCTGCAGGGATGACTGGTAACGCGACTAACGTCCTTGCAAATACGAAAGGTACATCACAATCCCCATACTCATTCAATGGTTTCGGTCCCCTAGTCAAAGATCCGGGTGGCGTGATCGACCTGCCGAAAGGATTTCAATACCGGATCCTCTCTGAGGAAGGGAAATCAATGACGAATGGTGCACCAATACCAGGTGATTTTGACGGAATGGCTGCCTTTCAAGGTCCTCAAAGTTCTACCATTCTTGTACGAAATCATGAATTGAGCGGAACAGAGTCTGCAGTACCAGGTAAAAATCCATACAATCGTCTAGCACCAGGTGGGACGACTGCCTTGATCATCGGACCGGATCGCAAAGTACATAAAGAGTATGTCACCTCATCTGGTACGATGCAAAACTGCGCTGGAGGAGCAACTCCTTGGGGAACATGGCTCACATGTGAAGAAACACGTACCGATGGCCATGGGTATGTATTTGAAGTCATGCCCGACGATCCGGAAAACAAACTATCAAAAACACCGATCCGTGAGATGGGTTTCTTTTCACATGAAGCGACAGCCGTCGATCCAGCAACAGGAATCGTTTATCTTACAGAAGATGATTTCCGTGGAAAGATCGATCCAGACGATCCAGCTAATGATGAGCGATCCAGCTTTCTATACAGGTACATTCCGAATGATCGGAGTCCAAAACCAGGCGCCCTGCAAAAAGGCGGGAAACTACAAGCTCTCGCGATTGAAGAAAAAACGAATCCAGATGCTGACTTCATGAACCCGGGGCAAAAATTCGGGGTAATCTGGAAAGATGTCAATAAAGAAGAGCCGCATGATGATGCGCTTAATAGCGGATGTGTTCGGTTCAATCGTTTAGAAGGTGCTTATTTTGCAGGCGGGGTTTTCTGGTTTGATGATACGGCTGGAGGAGAAAAACGTCTCGGTCAAATCTACCGCTATTTCCCTTCTACTGAAACGTTGGAGTTGTTTTACGAAGGGACTGAAGCAAATAAAATGGAAAGCCCTGATAATATCGTCATCACCCCTTGGGGCGACCTCATGTTTGCAGAGGATGGCCCTGGCGGTAACCGGGTGATGGGTATTACACCTGAAGGAGAAGTATATGCTTTTGCCAACAATCGGATAAACAATTCCGAGTTTTGTGGACCGACCTTTTCACCAGATGGAAAAACCCTTTTCCTTAATATCCAGTCTCCTGGCCTCACCTTTGCCATTTGGGGTCCATTCGATTACAGAAACGCTGGACGCCAACGGCAAATGGGATACGCCGCTCCTCCAAGGAATTTCGCACCGAAATTGTCCCCTGAAATGTCTGAGATTGCAAGACGAAGTGGTATATCGGAACTTGAAGCAGCCGCGTTCCTTCGACATGGGGTGAATCTGACATAGTTTCATATTGATTTGATAAAAGGTTTGCTGAACTTGTCTTCAGCAAACCTTTTTCTATAGATGCGAAGCACTATTTTGTTTGTCTAACCATTTTTTCCAGCTGTGCCTCGAGACGATCCAAGTTCTCTTCATTTGCCTTGTAGCAAAATTCTTTGATCTTTTTACATTCATCGGCTGATTCGAAGAGCATTCGCCAGGTCAACTCGGTTTTATCTTCCCTTTCCTCAAGGGTAACCGATAGCAGGAATACATGAACCGGCTCCAAATGGCGAAGAACGATCCGTTCAGGTTCCACAACCTCGATAAAGACACTCTTATTTTCATAATCTACCCCGTTTGGACCGTGCATCGTATAACGCCAAACACCATCTGGGCCTATATCGAATTCGTGGAACGTATTCGTAAAATCCTTCGGCCCCCACCATTGCGCAAGATGTTCCGGGTCAGTGAACGCTCGGAACATCCTTTCGCGTGATACATCGAAAATTCGTGTATTCACGATTTCCCGGTCTGAAATCTCCGCACGTTGCAGCTCTTCACCCAGATTGTCCAGCATGATCCTTGTTCCATGCTCACGAGAAGCTGCAGAATCATGGCCATCCAGAAACGCCCCCTGCTCGGTGTAGATCAGTTTTGTCCCTGATCCGGCAGGCTTGAACTCAACAGTTGATACTGATACGGAGATCCTCGTTTCTTCTTGATCCATCGTATAGGAGTAGACAATACGCTCATCCTGTACGATCTCTTGATATTGGGCTTTAAAAGTGTAGACCGGTCCCCCTGATGGCCCGCCATGGTTCGTCTCCACTCCACCAACCTGAAAATCGAATTCATCTGCCCCTGCAAACCATTTTGCTTTGAAAGCAGGATCTGACCATGCGGCAAAAACTTGTGCAGGTGGAGCATTATAATTTTTTTCAATGACAAAGGTGTCATGGGTTGCAAATCGTTCACTCATGATTGTTCCTCCTTTGGACCTGGATCTTTTACAAGGAAATCCTCCAAGCGATCCAAGTGGTTTTCCATATTTGTTTTTCGTCCAGTGAAATATTTTTCATGACTCTTTTTCATCATTCCGAACAGTTGCGTAAAATTTTCGACTGTCAACGGTTCCTTCATTTTCATGAGGTCTGACACATTTTGTAATTCCTTCAACAACTTCTGCTGGATCCTGATATTTTCTTTAAGCCGGTCGATTTGAAGGGAAACGGCTTTTGCTGGATCATAACTTTTATCAGAGAGAATCGTTTTGATCTCCTCAAGTGACAGCCCTAAATCTTTCAAGGATAAAATCTGCTGCAGATGTGATAAATCGGTTTCGTCATACAGCCTATATCCTGAATCTGAATAACAGGATGGCGAGAGCAAACCGATCTGATCATAATATCTTAGTGTTCGAACCGTTATACCCGTCAACTCTGCCAGTTCCCCTACTTTCCAAACTACGTTATCTCCAATGATCATCCCCTCATTTCGCGCGCTGGATTTACCGGTGATTCAACTATAAACCATTACGTCACGTAAGGCTCAAGCCATATTTTTTCTGGTAAAAAAGGAATCGCGTCTATATTGGAGAATAGACTTTAATACCAAAAAACGATGGAAGGAGTGATGACTAATGTTCTATAAAAAAATCTGTACCAATGCTGATTATAAAATAACGAGTGAGGGTCATTCTTCCTGATCATGTCATTGATCCTCACAATACCAGGAGGATGAAAATGAATTATCAATCCGTTATAAAAAAACATTTAAAAGCTATACAACAGAAGGATCTAGCGTCCTTTTCAAGGACATTATCCAAAATCGTAGATGTCAGCGTCGTCATGCCAAACGGACATTTTGTTGAGGGATATGAAAAAGTGATCGATTTCCATAAAGATTGGTTTCAAGATCCTGACTGGACCTTTCAATACACCATGGTGAGAGAAGAAATATCCAGAGATATGGGGTATAGCGTAGTGAAAGTCAATTATGATGACCGGGACCAGAACGGCGAACCCTACAACAAACAGTATTATCTGACATTAGTATTTCGCAAAATGACTGACTCATGGTATTTGGTACATGATCAAAATACCTTTATGAATTAAAAGGCGGGGCGGAACAACAATTACAGTTGTTTCTGCCCCTTCTAAATATACTTGTACATCAAAACATCATCTACATATTCATTTTCACTGAACTTGAATTCCTTTACTTTCCGCCCTTCTTCGACAAATCCCATACTTTTGTATATTGCGATTGCCCGGTGATTCGTCGAAAATACGCCTAAACTGACTTTTTCGATCAATGGATTGTTCTCTGCCCAGGTAATCATCTCTTGTAACAACAACCTCCCAATCCCTCTGTTTCTGTACTGTTCTTCAATCATGATTCCGAAAGAGCCAGTATGGGACAACCTTTTTCGTTCTTGTGAGATAAACACGATCCATCCAACCACTTTTCCATCTACTTCTGCTACGATCATGGTATCCCTATCGTTCTTTAAAACCTTTTCAATCCACTCCCGCTGTTGCTCAGCCGTCCTATCGAACTCTTCCGGAATGTTGATAAAATATTCCCCTTCTCCAATCACGTCACGTTGAATCGTCAAAACTTCCATCGCATCTTCTACACGGACGGTACGGAGGGTAGCGTTATCATTCTGTTTTACGGCCATGAATTCACCCCAACATTAATGTGACTGCTTTAAAAAGTTCTCCACTTTCCGTACTAACCCTTCTTTTTGTGATGTTTGCTTTTTCAAAATAAAAAGGTTCATTTTCCGATTAAATCGATTAAAATAGAAGTACCAATAAACGAGGAGGTCTTTTACATGAGAAACATGAAAAGTCGGAAAGTCCAATTATATAAGGGAGGAACACTCACGTAATTTGTGTACCCCCTTATATGTGTTTTGCGAATGAACACTAAAAGGGGTAAAACATGCAATTTCCAATCAAAAAATTTTTATCTTATTATAAGCCATACCAGGCAATGTTCTTAACCGTTTTAGGCTGTGCATTCTTTACATCCACTCTCGTCCTCGTGTTTCCTTTGCTCGTGCGATACGTAACGAAGGAGTTGCTGGCAAGCGACCTCTCCACCGTTTTGGAAGAGGTGTACTCGATCGGCGCACTTATGCTCATCCTGGTTGCAATCCAGAACATCGGAAACTATATTGTCGATTACAAAGGACACGAAATTGGAGCGCGGATGGAAAGGGACTTGAGAAGCGAGCTGTTTACGCATATGCAGAAACTTTCCTTCAGCTTTTATGACAAGGAAAAGACCGGTCAGTTGATGTCCCGGATCACCAATGACTTACTGCTCCTTTCAGAACTGTATCATCACGGTCCGGAAGACTACACCAAGTACTTGGTCCGTTTCATCGGTGGATTCGTCATCCTGTTTTTCATCAATGCGCCATTGACGATTACCGTTTTTTGCTTCTTATTTGTCCTTGTTGTAGCGTCCGTGTACTACAATAAGCTGTTGAACACAGCCTTAAGAAGGAATAAAGAACGGATTGCAGATGTAAACGCACAGGTTGAGGATAGTCTTGGCGGGATCCGTGTCGTAAAATCGTTCGCCAATGAAGGAATCGAGATCGGTAAGTTCAATCAAGAAAATGATCGTTTCCTTGAAAGTCGTAAAAAAACCTATCGGACAGAAGCTGTTTTCTACAATATTGCAGAGACACTCATCCAGTTGATCACTGTCACGGTAGTAATCATCGGCAGTACAAGTATCATCAATCAAAAACTGGATTTGGCTGATCTGATCACCTTTCTGCTGTATATTGGTTTCATGGTCGAGCCGATCCAACGTCTGACACATATGAGCACACAGTTTCAAGAAGGGATCACCGGTTTCCAACGCTTTATGGAAATCATGAATCTGAAGCCGGCGATCGAGAACAGTGAAAGTCCTATCATTCTTGAGGAGGCAAATGGTGATATTAAGTTCCAACAGGTCACTTACCGCTATGATGATCATTTGGACAATGTCCTGGGAAACCTCTCACTGCATGTCCAACCTGGAGAGTATGTGGCATTAGTCGGTCCGTCGGGTGTCGGGAAAACGACGTTATGCTCGTTGATCCCGCGATTTTATGATGTGACAGATGGAGAAGTGCTGCTTGATGGAGTGAATGTGAAGGATATTGAGTTGTCTTCTTTAAGGAAAAACATCGGCATCGTCCAGCAGGATGTGTATCTATTCACAGGCACAGTAATGGAAAACATCCGTTACGGGAAACCAAACGCGAAAGACGAAGAAATCATAATGGCTGCAAAACACGCCAATGCCCATGATTTCATTATTAGTTTGCCGAACGGTTACCACTCAGAGATTGGCCAAAGAGGCGTCAGACTTTCTGGAGGTCAGAAACAACGACTCAGTATTGCCCGCGTCTTCTTGAAAAATCCGCCAGTTCTTATTTTAGATGAAGCAACAAGCGCACTCGATAATGAGAGTGAGAGCATTGTGAAGGAATCACTGGAAGTATTGGCAAAAGGCCGTACGACACTTGTTATCGCCCACCGACTTTCCACGATTCGTAATGCACAGCGGATCATCGTTCTGACTAAAGACGGGATCGCTGAACAAGGCACCCACGATGAATTGATCGAACGTAGTGGAACATATGCACAGCTCTACTCTAAGCAATTTGAATATCAGGTATAAAATTCGGCTGCTTACCTACTTGCACAAGGTGAGCAGCCTCTTGTTCATCGAGTTATCCGAAACATAGGAAATGGGGCTTCCCATTCAATTCAGGTTTATTTAGTTATTTCGCAGCACACTTAATGCATCGCTCCAGGCAATTACCTGGTCGATCATCGCATCCACTGAAGTCACCTGATGAGAGGCAGGTTTGAAATCACTAAAGTTTTCAAAATCGGTAAAGAGCGAAAGTCGAACTTGAGCCTTTACGTCAGCAACCTGAAGTTCACCCATGATCGTCCTGAGATTCTCAACGGCACTGATTGCTCCTGCAGCCCCATACCCTACAAAACCAGCAGCCTTATTGGTCCATTCATTATATAGAAAATCGATTGCGTTCTTAAGTGCAGCGGAAGTAGCATGGTTATACTCAGGTGTCACGAAGATATAACCATCGAAGGAAGCGATTTTCCTGGACCATTTCTTTGTATGCGGCTTTGTGTATTGACCTAAAGCCGGAGACATTGGTTCATCCAGCAACGGAAGATCATAGTCCGCAATATCGACAATCTCAAACTCAGCATCCGTACGCTGCTCCGCAATACTGTACACCCAGCGGGCGACTGCTTCACCGTTTCGTCCTGGTCTTGTGCTCCCGATAATGATTGCTATTTTTTGCATAATGTATTCCTCCCTGAAATCATTTGAATTTTTTTAAAGATCATTTTGTGATTGTTCTTTTACATTACAATCATGATTCACTTTTCATTGACTGTCTGATCTTCCCCGACAATTTTAGAACGAATGATTATTCCTCTGTTGAACTGGATGACGTAAAGAGACAGGATGGCTACATGCAGAACAGCGAGAATGAGAAAGATATTGCTGTATATTGCACCGTCCGAGTAGTGATGTACCGGATTCCAATGGCCTGCAGACCCCAGATCCACCATCTTCCCGTATACCCCTGTAGCCATTCCACCTCCAATAAAATTCAACATCGTTAAAAGCCCCATCCCCACTCCAGCCTGTTTTTTCGATAAGGTCATTGATACTGAATTGGACATCGCGATCATCATGAACGTTTGCCCAACATTACCAAGTATCAGAAAGATCGCTATGAGCACGGGTGACACCCCTGTAAAGGTGGATAGTAAAACAAAACATGATACAAGTAACATGGAGGCTATGAAAAACAAATACGAATTGCCTTTCAAGTCTGCCAGTCTTCCCCCGCTTCGCCCCAGGATGGCTGAGGCTGCTGCCCCTGGAACAAGGGCAAAACCAATCCAGCTGGGTGGGAGCTGATGGATATCTGCCAAAAGTAATGGGCTAAGGTAATAAAGGGAAAAACCGATTCCGCTTATCAGAAAAGTGATGATCAGCCCAATGGTATAGTTCTTAATACTGAAAAGACCAGGTTGTATGAAGGGCTCTTGGACAGAACGTATCCGTACAATGAAAAGTACGAGAGACAACAATCCTCCAATAACGAACAACCATGCTCCAACCGTAACGCCCAGTAACAGTAGAGTCACTGAAGCAGCCAGCAGTCCTCCTCCCATCCAGTCAAGTTTTGTATGATTCCCACGCTCATCTCCCAAATATTTTTGGTAGAAAGGCAACGTAATCAAGATGAACAACGGTATGCAGAATAACCATCGCCAATGAACAACACTTAATATCAAAGCAGACATGACCGGACCAAGTGCACTACCGAGGGCCAGCCCGACGAATGCCAGCCCCATGGCAGATCCACGTCGTTCAGGTGGGAAATAGCGGATGGGAATAAGCATAGCTGTTGCAGGGATTGCTGCTGCTCCCATTGCCTGCATACACCTCCCGACAAGGACCATCCAAAAGGTCTGGGAAGTGAGCCCGATCAGTGAACCTACCGCAAAAAGTAACAATCCGAATGTCAGAAGATCCTTAAGCTTGTAATGGTCTGCGAGTTTCCCATAAATGATCGTCCCAATACCGTAAATCAAGGCATACGATGATGTAACCCAGCTTACTTGGGCATTCGTGAGACCAAACTCTTCACTTATTTGCGGGAGCACGAAATTGAACATCAACACGCTCATCGCCGAGAGGACAAGAGTGAACATCACGATCCTCATCAATTTCTCTCCAGTTTGTTGCTGGACATCTAACTCCATATTCATTCTCCTTTCTTTTATAAATCCAATTTGCACCATCACCCCCTTGATTACACCAAACAATGTCTGTCATTACTTACTGACATAATCGTCCAAAAAATGTACTAGGGTCTTAATGCCCTAGTAAAGATCGAAACACTCGCTTCAATGAAGGATTCGATAGGAGTACCAGCGAATATTGGATCATTGTTCATCCTGCCCATCGCCGCACCAAAATTCATGTACAAAAAAGCTTTGGCGTTGCTTTCAAAATCTGTTTCAATGATCTTTTCCTTTTTATACATTTCTTCAAAGTATCCAGTTAAGAATTCTTTTAACTGTTGAGGATGTTGGTGTGTTCGTTCACGAAATCCTGGGAGGCTATCGCCTACCTTAGTGCTTATTTTAATCAATTTCCGATTCTGATACATGATCCTGTGGTAGCTGCGGCAAACCATCAGCAAGTCCTTTTCAAGATCCCATTCGATTTTTTTGAGAAACAGGTCTTTCATTTCTTCAGCATAATGATAACGATTAAAGGCGGATTCTAATAAGTTCTGTTTGCTTTGGAAGTGACGAAACAATGTTTTTTCACTAAATCCTGCCCTAGTCGCGATTTCTTGCGTTGACACTCCATTGTAGCCGTGTTCAGCCATTAGATCGATAGCTGCCATCATAATCTTTTCAGAAGTATCCAATTTCTTATTACCATTCATAGCATTACCCTCACCTAGAAATGTCAGTTATTACTGACATAACTGTATGACATCTTATTCATAATGTCAACAAAAAGTACCCGTGTTTTTTAAAAAAATTATCCGGGTTTTAAACAAGACACATAACCATCAATCCTGCTTCGGCAATTTATGATGATAGGTCCGTCACGAACTCAAGCATTAATTCATCTATAAGAAGTTCAAAACTGAGGTTAAATCACCAAATTGACTGGCAATCCTCTCAATTCACTCAACTGCCCAAAATTTGAAATAGTCCATATAAAACGGCAATGGCAGGACCTACGATGCAGATCCCTACCAACAGGGATTTGACTATATCGATAAGGATCGATGGCTGCTTCACTTCATTATTTTTTTCAGTAAGTTTTTGTAACGATTGATTGATGCTTTTCAGTTCATCTAATATTTCTTTTTCTAAATTTCTTTCCAATTATAAAATCCCATTTTTCTAAGTAGACTGTAGAATCTTCATTACATATATGATTGTAAACCCGATCATTCTTTTATTCATCATGTCATCACCTATGAATTCTTCATTATGTAAAATAAGGAAAGTAATAAACGACTGTCGCAATGCCGCTTATCAAAAGGTAAATGATGGTTCCGAGGATAAAAGGATTGAATGTGAGTGTGAATGGTTTGATTTCACCAGTTGTTACACCTGTGGTCCCTTTCAAACTAGCATTCACAGTATTGTTGGATATACTCCCATTAAGCATTGTCATCCAAATGATGATAAAAAGAAGCAATCCGCATAAAAAGATTGATTCGATGAAGCTCCATCCTACTATCTTTGAAAACGCATACGATAAACCTGTGTTAAACATGATCGTCGCGATAACCAATAACCATTTCATCTGACCACCCCTTGTAAAAACTGTTGATATGTTATTTACGGGAAGAATTGAAAAAAGTTCCGTGATTTTCATTAATATTCCTTGACAAGAATATTCCGTATAGAGTATATTTATGACATGGAGAAAATATTGAGTGCGCTTGCCGAACCTAACCGCTTTCAGATCGTCGAACTTCTACGTGATGAACCTTATACTGTCGGGGAAATCGCAGACCAACTTCGGCTTCGCCAGCCTCAAGTATCCAAACATCTCCGAGTTCTCAGTGAGGCAGGACTTGTAGAGGTGCAGCCAATCGCAAACAAACGTATTTACAAGCTACGTCAACAGCCATTTTTACAACTTGATGATTGGCTGGAATCATTTCAGAATGTCTGGGATGAGCGTTTTGACAGGTTGGATGAGTATTTGGAGGAACTGAAAGGTAAACAGAAGGAACATGGCGAATAAGGGCATGAGGTCATGCTTTTACGAGAGGAGGATCGTTGGTTTTCGTATTTGATTGATATTTTAAATTAGGAGGTTTTAAAATGTCTGAAAGTAAAGTAACCAACAGTGTTAAAACAAACGTAGAAGGACGGAACCTGATTATTGAAAGAATCTTTGATGCACCGTGTGAACTCGTTTTCAAAGCCTTTTCGGAAAAGGAACATTTGGAGAATTGGTGGGGGCCAAAGGGCTGGAAGACTACGGTTCACCAATTCGAATTCAAGCCTGGTGGTGTGTGGCATTATTGCATGCTTTGTGAAGATAAAAACCAGGGAGACTTTTACGGCATGGAATCCTGGGGGTTAGCCGTCTATAAAGAAATCGTTGAGTCTGAAAAAATCGTCTACACCGATGCGTTCTCGGATGCAGAGGGCAATAAAGCGGATGGGATGCCCGAGACTCTCATAACGATGACTTTCCTCGATCATGATGGAAAGACGAAACTGATCAGCAGTACTGAGTTTGCTACCGAAGAAGCCCTTAAGCAAGTCAAGGACATGGGTGTAGTCGAGGGAGTCACTTCCCAATACGAACGATTCGACGAATATCTTAAACAACTCCAGTAAAGCCAAGGCTTGGTCATACGCTGATCATAGCTTTGCGTTTACGGAAGAAAGTATTCGGGAAAAGGAAACAACGAGCTTGAACTTCAAGCTCGTTGTTTTTTTATTTGACTACATAGCTTCCTTTTGTGTATGAATCATAAATCGGCACTGAAATTATTGTGGTCTGAGCACGTTGTTTTGAGTGGTTCACCCTCGATATAATTTTCTTAACAGATGAAATAGTCAAACAAATTCTTCGTTTACTTACCCTGAGCTGCAGGGAAAAATCAATATAAGGAGGTGTGGTGATCTTGGAAGCCATAAGCAGGCGCTTTTTCTTGTATCTCTCTAACAATAAAGTCCTGGATCGACTAGCCAAACGTTGGGGATCAAGATTTGGGGCTGACAAGATTATAGGGGGGGAAAACTTCTCTCAGGCAATTCCATTGATTACTCAATTGAACCAGGATGGATTCCGGGTTACAGTCGATCATCTTGGTGAGTTCGTCAATTCCGTTGAGGTTGCACGAGAACATGCTCAGGAATGCATCCAACGTATACGAGCGATCGGTTATCATCAATTGAACACTGAAATCTCTGTAAAACTGACATCCTTAGGATTGGATATCAGTAATGACCTTGTGATGGAGCATATGGAATTGATTCTATCCGCGGCGAAGGAGAGTGGAATCACAGTAACCATCGATATGGAAGATTCCTCTAGATGCCATGCCATCCTTGAGATTTTTAAAACACTTCGGCGGAAGTACGAAAATTTGGGGACGGTGATCCAATCCTACCTGTTTCGATCTGAGAAGGATATGGATGATCTTCAACAATTTTCTCCCTATTTAAGGCTTGTAAAGGGAGCATATAAGGAATCTGGTAAAGTCGCATTCCTGGACAAACAAATGGTGGATGAGAATTTGAAACATCTCATCAAAAAGAATCTCTTGAACGGTCATTATACAGCTGTAGCAAGCCATGATGATGCGATGATCGATTACACTATCAAATTAGTTGAAGAACACAAAATCCCGAATGACCGTTTCGAGTTTCAAATGCTTTATGGAATGAGGAACCAATTGCAGTCTGATCTTATGGAAAAAGGGTATACTGTCCGTATTTATCTGCCTTACGGGGAGGATTGGTATGGGTACTTCATGAGACGTCTTGCGGAAAGGCCTGCAAATGTTGCGTTTGCTTTGAAAGGAATCTTTAGCAAGTAAATTTTATTGAAAAAATTCATAAGTCTTATCATCGATAAATAGTAATGACAAGTAGAAATCCGTATTCGTAAGAGGAAAAAAGCGCAAGAATAGAAAGATTATGTTACAATTTGTCGATATAAGCTAATTATATTTATATAGAAAGGAATGTGAAAGAATGAGTAACGGAATGTTCAAAATCCCAACACCTAAAAATGAGCCTGGCAATACCTATGCTCCAGGTACAAAAGAAAGGGAAACATTAAAGGCAGAATTAAAGCGCCAATCTGATAACGTAGTCGATATCCCTGTGATTATTAATGGAGAAAATATTAAGACAGATACAGTGAAGCAAGTGGCTATGCCGCATGATCATCAACATGTTTTGGCAAACTTTTCGCAAGCTGGAGAAAAAGAGTTGCGTGATGCTGTAGAAGCGGCATTGGCTGCAAAAGAATCATGGGCAAATATGCCATGGGAACACCGTGCATCCATTTTCTTAAAAGCTGCTGATTTAATCTCTGGTCCATACCGTGACGTAATGAATGCTGCTACGATGTTAGGACAATCCAAAACAGCTTTTCAAACTGAAATTGATGCTGCACAAGAATTAGCAGATTTCTTACGCTTTGGCGTTGATTATGCTAATCAAATTTATCAAATTCAACCGGAGAATGTGAAGAATATTTGGAATCGCTTAGAATACCGTCCATTAGATGGTTTTGTATTAGCAATTTCTCCATTTAACTTCACAGCAATTGGTGGGAACTTACCATCAGCTCCTGCAATAATGGGGAACGTAGTCGTTTGGAAACCAGCAACTACTGCTATACTATCAAACTACTACTTCATGCGTATTTTAGAAGAAGCAGGATTGCCAAAAGGCGTAATCAACTTCGTGCCTTCTCGTGGTTCACAAGTATCGGAAGTAGTGTTAACAGACCCTCGTATGTCTGGATTCCATTTTACTGGATCAACTAGTACGTTCCAAACAATTTGGAAAACAGTAGGAGAAAACATTACAAACTATAAATCATATCCTCGTTTGGTTGGGGAAACTGGTGGAAAAGACTTTGTATTTGCTCACGAAACTGCACAAGCAGATAAAGTAGCAGCTGCCCTTGTTCGTGGTGCGTTTGAATACCAAGGTCAAAAATGTTCAGCAGCCTCTCGTGCTTACATCCCTGCAAGCATGTGGGAAGAAGTGAAGGCTGGGGTAGTAGAAGAAACTGCTAAGCTTAAAGTAGGGGATATCCAAGACTTTACAAACTTCATGGGTGCTGTAATTGATAAAGCAGCTTTTGATTCAATCACAAGCTACATCGACTATGCTGCCGCTTCTGAAGAAGCAGAAATCATTGCTGGTGGTACTTATGATGATTCTGTTGGATATTTCGTTCAACCGACAATCATTGTGACAACAAATCCAAACTTCAAAACAATGGTAGAAGAAATTTTTGGACCAGTATTAACGATTTATGTATATGAAAATGACAAATTAGAAGAAACATTGACTGCAGTAGATACAGCGTCTATGTATGCATTAACAGGCGCGATCTTTGCACAAGATCGTGAAGCAATTATGCACTTAGAACGCCGCTTATCTGGTGCAGCTGGAAACTTCTATATCAATGATAAACCAACTGGTGCGGTAATTAATCAACAACCATTTGGCGGTTCTCGTGGTTCTGGCACAAACGATAAAGCAGGTTCTGTATTTAACATGATTCGTTGGACAAGTCCTCGTATTATCAAAGAAAACTTTGCTCCAACGACAGAAATTGCATATCCATTTATGGATGAGGAATAATTTAAAATGTAAAAAAGAGGTTGAAATGTTTTGTTTCAACCTCTTTTTTTTATAGATTTGTCCATCTCTTTCTGACAGGTGAATAGGGAAACTTACAATACCTTATAAGCACGAACCATTTCAATCGCAGAAAATAAAGGCATTACAACAAGTAAAGGCAGAATTAGGACAAAAACACGATCTTCTTGTCAACAATGAAAGGATTCGTACCGAAGAAGAGATCGCTCTCGCAATCAGGCAAACACAAAGCAAGTTGTCGGCTATCTCTCAAAAGCGTACCAAGGAATTGCCGATCAAGCTATAGAAGCAGTTGCAGAAGCCATTTCGTCGTATCTGCTTTCAGCTTCTCAGGAGACCATTTCCGAAAAATATTAATTTGGATAGTGAATTCAAGCTATTTCTGACAAAGCTCTCCCGACAAGGGGGAGCTTTTCCCTTTTCTTTTCGTAATAAAACGCTATAATAAGGGATAATAAAGCTCTCTCGGAAAGGTAAGGATTCCTATGGAAGCAAAAGAATTGATCCTACAGGCAGAAGATATCCATAAAGCAACAGAATTGATCAGTTCAAAATTAGGCAACCCCGTGATTATTGAAAACAAAAATTTTGAATTGATTTCCTATAGTTCCACTTTCGATAAATTCGATCAAACACAGCAAAAGACGATCCTATCAAAAAAATGTCCGATCTTTATCATCGATCGACTCAAAAAAGAGGGCATTGTACACCGCCTGGAAAAACATTCTGATCCGATCCGGGTCCAACCTATGGAAGAGTTAGGGTTCCACCAGCGTGTCGTCATTGCAGCAAAGTACCTTGGGAATACCATGGGATATATTTGGATCCAGGAATCCAGACATCTTCTTCAAAATGAAGAGCTTGCTTTCCTTGAGGAAATCTCCCCTCACCTTGGCAATTTGATCAATGATGCTTACGCAAGGGTCAATGTCAAAAAAGGCAAAAAAGAAGAAGTATTATGGCGGCTGCTTCAACATGAATATGGAAGTGAAAGTCAATTACGCCATGATGCATCCCTGGCTAAACTGACATTGCCGGAACGGTTCACAGTCGCAGTTTATTCGATAACATCCCCTCACTATAAGCCTATACTCGATCATCTTGAGAGGCTGGTGCACGATTCCCGTCTCCATGCGAACATCTATACATTGAAAACGGAATATCAAATGATCCTCGTTCTATATGGGAAAGTAGACAAACCGTTTTCTACCCTTGAATTAGCCAGGAACCTGACTGAAAAGGTAAAAGAACAAACAGGAGAAGAACAATTTTATAACTTTTTGATCGGGGTGGGAAAGGAATATACCTCCTTGCATCAAATGAGAAAGAGCTTTTTAGAAGCGTTGGAGGTCATTGAGACGGCAAACTTCATCAGTCCGCGTCCCGAATCGATGCCACGGGAATTTGCTCAATTGGGAATATATCGTTACTTGCCTACCCTCTATGAAAAAAATACATCAAAGGATTATTATAGCGATGACCTGTTGTCATTGATCAAGAATGATGCTGCAAAACAGACAGATCTACTCCGGACACTTGAAGTGTTTCTGGCAAATGACGGAAAGGGTAAGCAGACTGCTAACGAATTGTTCATCCATCCGAACACGTTGAATTATCGAATAAAGAAGATACAAGAACTCACTTCGATCGATTTCAATGACTTCAATATGAAAGTCTACCTCTATACTGAATTACTGCTATTGAACAATGTTGATGCCTATTATCAACGGTATATAGATGCCTTGAAAGGAATTTGATCATTCTAACATTCAGGGCTGACCCTAGAGAAGGTGTCAGCCTTTTTGAATGTATTCACTATTGCTGATCAAAGATTGAGTACAAAAACTTTATCCCTCGTCATTGATTCGATGCTTCGTCGTACACCTTGTGCACCGAGACCGGATTTTTTGGTGCCGATAAATGGAAAGTGGTCTGGGCCTCGTTCTGTTTTAGCATTCAATTGTACTGATCCTACGTTTAACTTTGATCCCAATAAGATCGCTTTTTGAACATCTTTCGTAAAGATGCTTGCTTGTAAGCCGTACTCTGAATCGTTTGTATACTCGATCATCTCTTCCTCACTGTTTAGACGGAGGATCGGTAATACTGGCCCAAACGGCTCCTCCCAGGCAATTCTCATATCAGAAGTAACATTATCCAGTAGAGTAGGATGCAACAGGTTCCCTTCCCGTTTGTTTCCAACAATCGGAGTAGCACCTTTTCTAATCGCATCATCAATTAATTCCTCAACAAAATTTGCTGCTTTAGTATCGATTAACGGAGTAATCGTTGCATCTTCTTCTGGCAGTCCAATTGACAACTGATCGATGTTCTCTTTTATGACCTTGACCAGATCATCTGCTACCTCATCGTGAACGAATACACGTTTAATAGCTGTACAGCGTTGCCCAGAATAAGAAAAAGCGCCGCTTACTATTTGTTTTGCAGCTAAGTCTAAATCTGCATCTTTTAAAACAATAGCTGGATCTTTACCGCCTAATTCTAAAACGAGCGGAATCATTTTGGATTTTAATGAAATGGCTTGTCCTGTTGCAGAACTTCCAGTGAAGGTAATCATGTCGATCTTTGGATGGGTAACCAAAAAATCTCCAATTTCAGATCCTTTCCCGGTAACAGTTTGAACGATTTCTGGCGGGATACCGGTTTCGAGCAGGGCTTCGATCATAAGTAAACCGCTTAAAGTGCCTTGAGAGGCAGGTTTGAACACTACAGCATTTCCACTAATAAGGGCTGGTGCAATCTTGGAAGCAGCGAGGTTTACCGGGTAATTGAACGGTGAGATTGCAAGTATGACACCCAATGGCTCCTGATCAATCATTGCAATTTTTGAAGTGCTGCCTCCCTTGAAGGAATCCCCTTTCATCAGTTCCCCATGCATTCGGCAACCCTCTTCCGCAATATATCGGATCAAGTCTACTGTCCTAACAACCTCTTTATTAGCAGAAGTGATCCCTTTCCCTACTTCTTTGGAAATAGTCGCAGCGATTTTCTCCTGATTTTCCAACAATTGATCTGCCCATTCATGGAGAAATTCAGCCCTTTTATACAAATCAATGCTGTACCAATAAGGCTGAGCTTCTTTTGCTTCATTTATGACGTTTTCTACTTCTTCTTGATCCATTAAGCGAATGGTTCCAATTTGTTCTTCTCCAGTAACAGAATAAACTTCTTTTTCGTTAGTAAATGCGGTTATACTGATCACTAATCACTCCATCCATTAGATTTTGCAAGACTTTTCTGACTATTAATTATATTTGTTATATAAATAAAATCAAAATCTAATGTAAACGGTAACATCCTGTGATAAAACGCTATCATCCCTCCTATCCTCTAAAATAATAGAATATTCTTAAAATAGATGCCCGCTTCTTCCTTGAAACAAAAGTGGAAGCGACCCGCTTAGTCACGTAGGTCACTGGAAAACTGACGAGGAGGCTGTCGCCGCCGCAGGAAGTTTGAAGTGATCCAAGTGACTGGTCGCTGAGCTAGACATCAATTCTCTGAATTAACCTAATTCCGCACCCTCCCTACTTACACAGGATATGCTGGCTTCTAGCGTTTATAGAGCACTTGCACTCGGATATTCGCACTCGAATGTCCGTATAGAGTGTTTATAGAGCACTTGCACCCGGTTTTTCACAATCGAATGTCCGTATAGAGTGTTTATAGAGTACTTGCACCCGGTTTTTCGTCCTCGAATGTCCGTATAGATGATGTTCACCAAAGGACATGGTAGGTTTTTAGTCGAAGATCCTTAAATTGTAGGTACTGCGAGGCCTCGCCTGGCTCGCTTTTCCTGCTATTAATGTTTCTTGACCCTTTGGACCTGATCTGGTTCATACGAGCGTGTAGAAGTTAGATATAGCGTCATCATTGAGATGATACTTCTACATTGCCGGGTGCATCCTTTTGGATCCGGCTTTTTTATGTCCCTCTTTTATCCCATGCCATTGTCTTGTTACATTACCTTCATCACTGGAATATCATTTTTTTCTTATTATTGTCCTCTCCCATTACCAGCTCTACCGCAGTTTTTGCATGTATGCTTGTAGTATCAAACAGTTTCATGCTTGTATCACTCTGTTGGATCAGGATTGAGATTTCAGTACAACCAAGTATCACAGCCTGGGCACCCCTCTCTCTTAACCGTTCGATCACCTCAAGATATCGTTCCTTCGAGTGCTGAAGCGTTTTCCCCTGGCATAGTTCATTAAAAATGACGTTGTGAACCATTTCCTTATCCTCTTCGTCGGGTGTGATAACTTTAATATCGTGCTTCATTTGGAAACGATCCTTATAAAAGTCCTTATCCATTGTATATTTTGTCCCTAATAGCCCTACACAGTCTAGACCAGCTTCTTTGATTTTGGAAGCAGTCGCATCTACGATATGCAATAAAGGAACAGATAGATTGCTCTGTACTTCTTCTGCCATCTTATGCATTGTATTGGTGCATATCAAAATCAGGTCAACGCCTGCTCTTTCTAACGTAACTGCTGCATTGACCATTTTTGCCGTAGCCATATCCCATGCTCCGGATTTTTGCAGTCGGACAATCTCCTCAAAATCAAATGAATAGAGCAGACACTTCGCTGAGTGTACCCCTCCCAATTCCGATCTTACTTGTTCATTGATGATCCGATAATATTCCGAAGTAGACTCCCAGCTCAAACCGCCTATCAACCCTATTGTTTTCATCTTCTGACCTCCAATTGAATTTATGAGAAGGATAACATGATATACTGGTATATAATAGAACCAATTAATCATCATTTTCATAGTACCAATTTTAACTAGGAGGACTTTCTTTGCTGAACTTTTCTGTCAATCGACCTTCTGATCGGACACTCCCCCAACAGGTCTATGATCAAATAAGCAGCAGGATATTAAACAATGAGTTCCAAGCTGGAGAACGACTTCCTTCTTCCAGGGAGCTTGCAACGAATATCGGCGTGTCACGGAATGTTGTCTTAGAAGCATATGACCAATTGATGATTGAAGGATATATAGAAGTCCGGCCTGGTTCTGGAACTTATGTATCACAAGGTTCTTCCTTATTGGTTAAAAAATCAGAGCAACCATCACTATCAGAAGATCAACATATTGTTTCGGATCCCTTACCATCGGTTGATTCAATAGACTTTAAAGCAAGCAACCCTGCCATGGACTATTTTCCGAGAAGCATCTGGGGGAATCTTACCAGGGAAGTTTGTTTACAGTCAGAGGATCGATTATTCGGGTATAACCCTTCCCAAGGGATCACCGAGTTAAGAAATACTTTAAGACGTTATCTTTCAAGAGTTAGAGGCGTGAATTGCCATCCTGAACAAATCATCATTACATCAGGGGCCACACAAGGTCTTTATTTGATCACAAAGTTTCTGACGACTCAAAATAAAAAAGTGATCATCGAGGATCCAATCGCTGATGAGATGCTTCCTATCTTTAAAAACGCTGGAGCGGATGTATTGCCAGCACCAGTAGATGAAAAAGGAATCGTAACCGAGTGTTTGCCAAAACAGCATGATCCCAGCTTTATATTCGTCGTTCCATCCCATCAATTTCCATTGGGTGGCACCTTGCCTATCCAGAGAAGAATCCAATTGATTGAATACGCAAGGGAACATAACGCTTACATTGTAGAGGATGATTATGACAGCGAGTTCACTTATGAGGGAATTCCTGTAGCTTCTATGCAAGGGTTGGATCCTGAAAATGTCATATATGTCGGTACATTCAGCAAGATCTTATCTCCTTCCCTCAGGATCGGGTATATGGTATTACCCTGGAATCTTGTGAAACAAATCCGTCAAAAGAAATGGTATTTGGATAGACATACTGGTACGATCGATCAGATGGTTTTAGCTCATTTCATCAAAGAAGGCTATCTCGATCGATATGTAAGAAGGATGAAAAGTATTTATAAACAGAGAAGGAAGGCAATGGTCCGTTCGATCAGCAAACACTTCAGCCATTTCAAAATCCATGGAAAAGCAGCTGGAATGCATCTCGTATTGGAATTGGATGGAGTTGATTTCACTAAAAGCCTGGTCAATCGTTTGAAGGAACAAGGAGTAATCGTCTACCCAATCGAACCATACGCCATTTCAAAAGGGGAACATAAAAATAAGATTGTTATGGGATACGGTAGTTTAACCGAAGATTTGATAGAAGAAGGGGTTTCACGCATAAAGGCAGTTTTAGAGATGCATTAATGGAATGCAACTTTTTATCCAATGATGCTACCTCTACTGATTGCTCAAGTGTGTTTTTTCTGGTCCATTTTTTTTCGGAAAACAGCAACTCCTAACAGCAATAAGGGTAAAAATAACCCTACAGTCAAAGAATAAGCGTTTGCCGTTTTGGTATCCCACTCCTGTTGATAAACAACATTGGGATAGACGATAACAGAAAGGACGATGGCAATCATCCCTAACGGTAAAGTGAAAGGCCGATAATCTTTTATCTCCAGAATTTGCGTAAACCCTAATACAGAGGCGTAAAAATAAAGGATCAACTTAAAATAGATGGTGATCATCCACATTCCGGCCATGATCGCATCAATTCGTGTCACAAAATCACCGAGATTAATCTCCTTGGTCAGATCATAGCCTGGATATACTTCTGTTGCTGAATAATAAGGACCAAGAACAAAGATCCCCAATAAAGTAATGATGATCATTACTAGTCCGCCAATCAAACTTCCGATCAAAAAAGATTTTTGAGCTTCCATCTGCTGATTGACATTGGCTGGAAAAATCATCAATAAAACAACCGCATTTACCGTTGATGTCACGACCAAAAAAATGCTTCCCCGAAGTAAAGGTTTGAACTCTACCTCAAACACAGGCTGTATGTTTTCAACTTCAATTTCGGGGGTGAGAGAAAAAACTAGGGTGATAAAAAGGAAAAAGAACAATAGGAAGAAAATCTCTGCGGATCGTGCAAAGGTTTCTAGACCATATCGGACTGCCATCACCATTATGATACCCATAAGGATTACAAGGGACCCAAGTGGCGTTTCTGGCATGATTTCTGTAATAAAAAAGTTACCCGTATAAAATAAAAGGGCAGAAGCATACGTAAATGACAGTGAAAAAAATAAGAGGGAAGCCATTTTACCTAACCATTTACCTAAAATCTTTTGATTCATTTGGACAAAGGTCATGTCTGGAAACATGAGGCCTAGTTTATTGTATAAAAGTATGACTAACAACCCCATACCCACACCGAGGATCGCTGCAATCCAAGCATCTTGTTTCGCCTCAAATGCCAGGGTTGCTGGAACAATCAAAATGGACGTGCCAATGGTAAATAAAATGACTAGTATCCTGAATTGACGAACCGATATTTTTTGGTTATCCAACATCGAATCAGCCCTCCCTTCCTCTTCCTAGCTTTAATAACTTTTATTTTTCCTTGTTTACTCTTTAAACTTGACCAGGGTATCTAATCCTTTATTTTCTCAAGCGGTGAATTTCCAATTGTACCAAGCCGTCGAATCTCTACAACTGCTTCCACCTCTATTGGCATGTCTGTGAATTTTTCGTCCCAATCCTTCTCTGCCTTTTTCCAATAGTCAGGATTCGAACGATGAATCGCATCCCCAAAGCCAAAAAAATCGAGTTTAAATTCCTCCTGTGCTAACGTTATAGTCGATTCAATGAGCTTTTCGATTTTTTTTTCCGCTCTTTTTTCCAAATCATCGATTGTTTTCGTTTTTGTCAAGTCAAGCTTTTTGCATTGAACGTCGCCAACATTCCCTTCCACCTGAATTTTTACCGTCCCCTTTGGCAAACCATCTTCAACCCTCCCTTTCAAATCAGCTTTTGTGCGAATGACCTCTATTGCAACTTTCCCTTTTTCTTCTGGACAAGGCACTTCTCCAAGTGTACTGATTACATTTTCTTGAACATAATTAACCGCTTTACTGCCCTCTTCGTCCAACCACCCGATTAGTTTATCTTCTTTAAACACGGCCATCCCGCTATATTTCAATTTAACATCAGGTTCAATTTCCTGGACATTTTCCAACCTTCCTCCTATTCTTCTATTTTCTCCTATAACTTGGATTCCTGTTAAATGAGGATGTTTTCCCTTAGTCACGATGTCCGTGGTCAGTTCATCTACTGTCACTGCCATTGTAGGGGCCCATGCTCTCTCAGAGGCTTCAAGAGATGAAAACAGCTTGTTTGCGGGAATATCTTCTAATCCTGTCATCACTTCCAATACGTTCTCCGCCCTTGTATCTTTCGCAACTATAATGTAAAAGTCTGTTCGCAATTCGTGTTCCCTCGATATAAAATCCAATGTTCTTCCAAGACCTTCTTCAGCTATCTCTTCACTTATTACAAAAATTCGTAGATGAGGAAAGAAAAGTTTTCTAGGTGAACGGGTAGTCATTCTTCTTATCGCTTCAAAGACCGTGCTTCCTTTCTCTTGATAGGTTGTAACCGGTGTTTTCTGGCCTCCTCCCTGTTTAGCTGCTACCTGGCCGGGATTGACGACCTGCGCAGTGACAAGAAACTCATCATCTGATTTATCGATAGCTAATCCGACCGTGATGGCAAGTTCATTCAGCTCCCGCCGGTTCCAACAACCAGTCAAAAGATTAAGTAAAAGGAACATAATGATGAATAAATGGATTGCTCTTTTCATACGTAATCCACCTTTCTCTTTCTCAAGGATCTCTATTTCAATAACCACATCATAAAATCGCTTAACGGTTTGAATAGTAATGCAATCCAATCGAAAGGATTGGGAATATTCGCATCCAGACCAACCGCAATACTTAATCCTACCCCAATGAGAAGCAACAGTGAAAAAACCCATAACTCCTTCTTTTGTCTTTCCTTCCAAAGTGCAGGTACTTCTATAATAATGATCAAAATTGCTACGAGAAGTATTCCCGTAATAACCCACATATCGTATGACTCCTTTAATTGTACGAACATTGGATTCTTATGCTTCAATTGACTGTGAGATCGGGTTCATTCATTTTCGATTCGTAGTCCTGAATTCGATCAAACAGGTCCGTTTCATTTTTACCTTGTATGTTTTCCATCAAAAATGGATATGGGTCAGCCCACTTTCCCGGATGCTATTTTCGCTTCTGAGATTCCGGCTTTGGTGAAGAAACATCTTCCCGCTTTAGATTTTTCTGGTTAATGAGACGTGGACGTGAAAATAAAGCCCAGCGTGGAAACCGGATAAGCACATCTTTTTGCCCTTCCATATTGAAAGGAGCAAGTGGTGACATATAAGGTACTCCGAATGAACGCAAACTGCATAAATGAAGAGTAAGAGCGAGCAGACCGATACTGATCCCAAATAAACCAAAAGAGGCAGCCAATCCCATAAAAACAAAACGCAACATTCTTACGGAAATAGAAAGATTGAACGAACTGACAATAAAGCTTGAAATCGCCGTAATCGCTACAACAATAACCATTGCTGCGGAAACAATGCCGGCATCGACAGCTGCTGTTCCAATAACGAGTGTCCCGACAATTGAAACCGCCTGACCGATCGTCCTCGGCATTCGAACTCCGGCTTCCCGCAATATTTCAAATGTGACTTCCATCAATAGTGCTTCAATGAAGGCAGGAAATGGAACCCCTTCACGTTGAGCAGCCAGGTTAATAAGCAACGGTGTCGGCAGCATTTCCTGATGAAACGTCGTAATCGCGATGTATAAGGATGGACCAAGGAGCGCTATGAAAAATCCAATGAACCGAAGAATACGGAGCAGTGTAACAATATCTGCACGTTGATAATAATCATCTGCTGTTTGGAAAAATTGAACGAACAGTGCCGGAACGATTAGACAATGAGGGGCTCCATCAACAAAAATAGCGATTCGTCCTTCTAAGAGATTGGCAGCTGTGACATCTGGACGCTCTGTAGTGAAAATAGTAGGGAAAGGTGTATATGTCTCATCCTGGATCAACTCTTCAATATAGCCGGTTTCCAGAATCCCATCGATTTCAATTCGATCAAGTCGCTGCCGAACTTCTTCTACCACCTTGTCATTGGCAATGTTTTTAATATAAGCAATTGAAACATCTGTTTTCGTAACCGTTCCAATTTTCTTCGTTTCTAACCAAAGGTTGCGATCGTTGACTTTGCGTCTTAACAGGGATGTATTGGTACGTAAACTTTCTGAATAAGCTTCCTTTGGACCACGGACCGTACTTTCAGTTGTTGCCTCTGACACACCGCGGACTTTTCCACCCTTCATTCCAATCGCAAAGCCTTGTGTATAACCGTCCAGCAAAAGAATCACATGACCTGATAACAGAGAGGTGAAGAGCGTGTTGTAATCGGTGATATCTTTTAAATCTCCGACTGCTAAAACAGAATCTTTCAACTGTTGTAGCTGGTTTTCCTTAGAGGAAGGCTTTTTGTCCGTTTCGATATCCTGAATATCAAACATTAATGATTCCAGAATGAAATCTTGAATGGATCGATTATCAATCAATCCATCGGTATAAATGAGTGCGGCATTCAGCTTTCTTTCTTTTCCAGTGCGTATTTCTCGGACGATGATATCATCACTGTTACCAGTTTCTTCTTTTACTTTTTGTATATTTTCTTTAAGATTCCCGGTTAAATGTTCTTTATTTTTAATTTCATCGTTTTGTGTAGGCAAGGATTGGCTCCGTCGATTTTTCAACGATTTTTTTATACGTCTCATCTTCTTACCTCCTGCCACTTTTTCATTTATTATTTCCAAAATGGTCCATTGTAAACTTAGGGTGAAAAAACGTTTAAACCATTTTCGTCAACAAAATTTGCAGATCGTTTAAGCGTTTTGACGTATCGTAATATACCAGAAATTTCCGAAGATATATATACTATATTGTCGCGTCGTCATGCATTTTATTCCTTATGTATGGAGCGTCTGGAGATTTACGAGAATCAAGTGAAACTCTTTTTGTTGGACTATGATGAAACACAGGTGTCTGTGTTAAGCTCCATAATGAGGACTCTCGTGAGTTGAGCAGGGGAACTGTTAAGGTGGTTGTCTTTTGTTACACAGCTGTGATATGTAAGATTAATTTATTCAAAATGACAACAAATTAAAAGGTGACATTGATAAGTAATTGATATAAGTTTCCGTGTCGTATATCTATACTCAACAATAAAAAAGTGCTGTCCCATAAGTGTCTGACTCTCTCCGTTTCTTGCAACATTTAGTCTCAAAACTGAGACTAAATGTTGTGATGGAGGTCTGATACTTTCTTTTGGGACAGCCCTTCATTATGACTTATTTATTTTCAATGCCTCATCCTCATCTTTATTCTTTACATACAATTTTAACAGCCTGTTCTAAACAAAAATGACTCCTACGATCAGATAAAAAACACATGCAACTGCAGCTACTGTCAAGGCATATGGAATCTGTGTTTTGACATGATCCATGTGATCGGAGGCTGCTCCAGTCGAGGCTAGAACGGTGGTATCTGACAGGGGTGAACAATGGTCCCCGAATACACCCCCGCCTCCAACAGCTGCTATCGTAGCCAAAACAAGTGTCGTCACCTCATCACCTGTATAGTTAAAAGCAAGCGGGACGGCTAAAGGCATGACGATTGCAAAAGTACCCCAGGAGGAACCTGTCGCAAAAGCGATGATTGAAGCAATCATAAAGGTAGCAAACGGCAGCAGGCTTGGGCTCAACCAATTCCCGCTGGCGGAAACAATGTAATCGGCTGTCCCGATGTCTTCTGTCAATTTGTTCAATGCATAGGCAAACGCTAAAATGATGATTGCAGGTAATACACCTTTCATCCCGGCAGTGGCTGTTTTCATAATCTCATTGAATGGAATACCCTGTAATCGCATGATAATACCTAAAATAACAGACGCTGTCAAAAATGCTTCCATTGTTTTTGCTGAGTCCAATACGATAAACGTCCCTACCGCGATGGATATCACAATCAAGACAGGCAGGAAAAAGTTTAAGAAGATATTAGGTTTTATCCCCTCAAATGGCGGTGTTTCAGTCAATTCTTCCCCCATTAACGGTTCGGCTCCGTCACGCAACACCTTTCCTTCATTCAGTGCCCGTTCTTCTGCTTTTCTCATCGGGCCATAATCGGGGATGACCCGCATTGCAAGTAGACCGACAAAGAGAACCGATAATAAAGCATAGAAGTTAAAGGGTATAGCCTGGACGAACACTTTCATCGCCGAATCAGGACTTGCTATGGAACCCATACCGACTAATAAGCCTGAAATATATACCGCCCAACCTGTGATCGGAACGATGACACTTACAGGTGCAGAAGTCGAATCTGCGATATAAGACAATTTTTCTCTCGATATTTTCGCTTTATCTGACAAATTTCGCATTGTAGATCCGACAAATAACGGACTAAAGTAATCGCTGAAGAACACGAACATACCCAAAAACCAGGAAACCAGCTGTGTCTTGACCCTGCTTAAATTCTTGCGCTCCATGACTAACGTAAATTGCTGAATGGCCCCAGTTCTTTGAAAGAAAGCAATTAATACCCCGATAAAAAGTTCAAGTAATAAAATCCATGAAAAACTCGTTGTCCCTAATGCTTCTTTAAGTAAGTCCGGGAATCCCAATAGCCCTTGACCCGCTAAAAGCACGCCGACAAAACAGGCAACAGCAAGCGAGAAAACTGTATTTCTTGTTACAAAGGCCAAGATGATCGCAACCGTTGCCGGTACAAGTGATAATATCCCTAATTCCATACGCTTCCTCCTTCTTATTAAAACTCAGTTTAACAACTCTTCTGGTTTCACCCATTGTCGCTTTTGAATAAGACCTGTTTCTTCATGGGTCAGCTTGCCCTTGTATATAGTAAGTCCTCCCCGAAGATATTCATCATCACGCAAGGCTTGTTCAACCCCTTTATCGGCAATCGATTGAATATACGGGAAAACAGAGGCAGCATACGCGATCGAAGCTGTGTTTGGAACAGCGCCTGGTATATTGTCCACCCCAAAATGGATAACACCTTCTACCGTGTAAATCGGTTCTTCAAACGTTGTTGGTCGATAGGTTTCAATTGCTCCTCCGACGTCTGCACTGATATCTACAATCACAGATCCCTTTTGCATCGTATTGATCATTTCCCTTGTAATCAGATGGTCTGTTCGTTGTTTCGGCCATTTTACACAGTTGATGACAAGGTCCATGTTCGGCAAAATTTCCCTGATGGTTTCTTGATTCGAAAATCCAGTCGTCACATTCTTAGGAAAAAGAAATTGAGCTTCCCGCAAGACGCCGATGTTAATGTCCAGTAACCTTACTTGTGCCCTCAATGAAGCGAGGACGTCAACCGCACTTTTTCCGACGATTCCTCCTCCTAGGACCAACGCATGGATTCCGGGAACACCTCCTATCCCCCCCACTAATTTTCCTGATCCACCGTTTGGCGTAAGAAGGTATTGAATTCCCATCAATGCACCCAGCTTCCCTGCCACCTCACAATTTGGCGATCCGAAACGGTGAGTATCCTCTGCTGTGATCGCCACAACTTCCTTTTCAAGCAACGCATCAACCTCTTCCTTGTTTGCCGCAGGATGCAGACATGAGAAAACGATTTGCCCTGGTTGAAGAAGAGAATACTCTTCGGGGCTGACTTCTTTCACTTTTACAACAAGATCGGCTTGATCGAAAATCTCTTTTGCCCGCTGTACAATTTCTGCTCCTGCCTTCAGGTAAGATGGATCGGGAAATCCCGCCAGGAGTCCCGCATCTTTTTCCACCAATACAGAATGACCTTTACGAGACAATTGCTTCACTTCGTTTGGTGTTAAAACGACTCGTGATTCTCCGCTTTTAACTTCCTTTAAAACTCCGATTTTCACTGGTTTATTCCTCCCCGTCCTTTTTCTGACTTATATACTTAACATGCAAAACTCATGCCAATACAAAATTATGTGGGGAAATTGAACAAAAAAGCAGGCAAAACCCCTTACAAAAGGATCCTGCCTACAAGTAAATCGGTTTAGAAGAATGAGAATTGTTATAAAACAGGCAATCAATCGTTAAGATTTCGGCACCTATCGCCCATTAGTTGATTCGATAGTGGTTCATTTTATTTTGTAACGTTTGTCTAGGAATCTCAAGCATCCTGGCGGCTTTTGATACATTCCCTCCGGTTAGAAGGATAGCTTGTTCAATTCTAGCCTTTTCCAAATTCGCAATCTCATCTTTCAACGGTTTGATTTTAGTAGACGAATACGATTGTTGGACATTCATCAAATGCTTGATTTGCTGTTCTAAATGATTGTATTGTAACGTATCTTCACAAGGATCAGCCTGGTTTAAAGCGTACTCGATCACATTTTCAAGCTCCCTGACATTTCCTGGCCATTCATATCCCAGCAGAACTTCAAGAGAACTTCTTGAAATATGAGCAATATTCTTGTCATGGCTTTTATTCAGTTTACTGACGAAGTAATCTACCAGCAGAGGTATGTCTTTTTTCCTTTCACGTAATGGAGGAATCGCCAGCGTCATAACTCCGAGCCGGAAATAAAGATCTTGACGTAAACTTCCGTCCCTTACGCATTGCGCTGGGTGTATATTAGATGCCGTAATGATCCGGACATCAACCTCCCTCAGCTTTGTGTCACCTAGCCTACGGACGTAACCATCCTCCAATACCCTTAGCAGTTTTGCCTGAAGGTGAATGGGCATTGAATTTATTTCGTCAAGGAACAGGGTTCCTCCGTCAGCCAGTTCAAACAAGCCCGGATTGTCCTCAGCACCTGTAAAACTTCCCCGTTTTGTGCCAAACAGGAGACTTTCAATTAAACTCTCAGGGAGTGCAGCGCAATTCTGTGTAATATATGGTTTTACAGATCGTCCACTCGCATTGTGTATTGCATGTGCAAACAATTCTTTGCCTGTCCCTGTTTCCCCGTATATAAAAACGGAAGAATCCCCACTAGCAAACTTCCTCGCAGATTCTTTCAATTGAGTCATCACTTCATCATTGGTCACGATATCTTCAAAAGAATAAACCGCTCTTTCAGGGTTAATCCTCTTTTTTAACTGTTTGCCATTAAATGAGCTTGAATCAATTTCTATAACGGAACGGGGAAAATGTTCTGATTGGCTTATGTCCATTGAAAGTTCGATCGACCCGATAATTTTCCCATGGGCTTTTATCGGTAATGAAACATTTGTGGTTTCTTTTTCAATTCCTCTGAAATCAACAATACTTTGTTTAGCACGGAAAATCGGCTTCCCGGTTTTCATCACATTTAGGAGGGTGCTGGATCGTTCATCTAGCAAAGGAAAAGCAGAAAAAAGGTTTTGACCGATGATCTTCTCGTTTTCATCAATCTCCATGTGAAACCTCGGATTGAATTTAACGGTGAATAAAATCGTTCCTGATGTATCAATAATCGTAATGCCGTCTATATATTTTAACTGGTCCAGCATTTTCACTCATCCCCATTTTATGCACTTCTTTTGTCTACCATTTTACAGAACTTTCAGTTAAAAAGCATCTGCCCATATGTTTCGCCCTTAAAATACCTGCCGTGCCAAACATTAACTCCTTTTTATACAATCATTTCGATAATTAGCTGACCTGAATTTATAACCGATTCCTTATAACCTGTTAACGCTATTTTTAACTAGGGAGTCTGAACAAGGGTAACATCCTATGACGACTGTGATGGTGTAACGGATGGTCGAAAAATAAAATATAGGGAGATATGTACAAAGCTAAGAAAGTTATTGCGATGATCGTTATAATCGGAGGGGATTTTAAGGCAGCCAGCTTTACCTTGGCCATAGTCGTTTTTATTCGGGTACTTAAATAAAGCCAGTTAATTAATGGCCGTCTAAATATGTTAAGTTAAAAAACAACGCGTTTGTGCACAATAGCCCGTTTTTTATTATCCCGTATCGATCCATTTGTAAGATAATCAATCATCCTCCCGTATGCTGTAAAAATCCACAATCGATTGGGCTGCTTCAAAAACTTTCTCTTGCAATTCTTTTGGTTCAATCACTTTTATCTGATTTCCAAATCCTAGTATATATCCTTTTGCCTCCTCTTCCGTATTGAAAGATAGCTTCACTGGGATCCAGCCCCTATTGTTCTCCCCTTCGACATCAACAAGTCGGACAAACCGGTCGGTGAATGTCAGTCTAGGCAGGATGGAAGGGGCTGCCTCTATCTGTACATCATAATTCGGCAGCCTCTCTATGAAAGTGTTTGTTGACTCGTTCCAGTACTGGCTAAGGTTGAAGTCTTCCGGTCTTTTAAACGTCTCTTCTAAGGGAAATGCGGATAGAATTCGTGAAGCCCTGTAGTTCCTGATTTCACCATTTTCCTTTGAAGCGATGAAATACCAGCGGCTCCCTTTCGCAACCAGTCCAAGAGGCTCGACAATACGGATGCTTACAGTTCCGTCCCCACTTCGATATTCCATTTTAATTTTGTGATTTTTCCATATCGCTTCTTTAAGGACATCAAAAGCACCGATCGTCTCCTTCTGTTTTCTCCATGTACCCGTATCGACATGGATCCGGTTCCAGATCTCCTCTCCATTATGACGATAAGATTCAGGAAGTGAAGCCATCAGCTTATTCCTCGCTTCCTCTGATGTACGGGTCAAACCCAAATCTTTGAGCAACTGTGGAGATTGGGGGACAAACAGGGCACGAATCTCTGATTCCTTCAATCCGGTCAGGTTGGTCCGATAATTCTCCAGTAAACGCCACCCACCGTTTTTCCCTTGATCTGCAATTACAGGGATACCTGTCCCACTAAGAGCATCCATATCCCGATAAATCGTTCGTTCAGAGACTTCCATTTTCTCTGCTAGTTGTTTTGCTGTCATTTTTCCATTGGCCTGTAATAACAACAGAATCGATACAAGGCGATCTCCTCTCATCAGATCCTCCTTCAAAGGTTTTCTAAAAGTTTGTTGCTATTGCAATGAGATACTTGTTTTGACAAAGTTATTGAATTCCTTTATGAAGAGATCTGCTTCCTCCAAGAAAGGATAGTGATTACTTCTATTAAAAACCAGTAGTGTGGAATGGGGGATTAATTCCTGCATTTCTATTGAATAAGAAACGGGACATTGAACATCGTACTTTCCGCAAATAATTAGTGTTGGTGTAGAAATAAGACACAATTTCCTGGTTACATCGAATACTTGTACTTCCCGGCTGAAATAATTTAAGCGTATTCCAGACATTCTTTTGTTTATGTTTTGTGAAAATAATTGCTCATACATATCTGGTTCAAGTAAGGATAATTTAACTCTTTCAGCAGCCAATCGTTTTCTTTCTCTATCGTTTAAATGAGGGTTTTTCAACGTTTCATTAAGGTCCTGCATTATTTGAAATTTAGGATGATCTGAATTGTAAGTGCATTCTTTTGAAAAAGTCATGTACTCTCTTGCTGCTGCCCCGACAGTAACATTAAATTTCAGGTGATCAGAAAAATAGATGCCATAAATGACCCCTAACATTCCACCTGTTGAATGTCCTGCAAAACCCCACTTATTAAATCCTAGCTTTTCACGTATTGCCTCCAAATCGAAAATTGTTTCAAGCATACTTAACTGATAAGGTTCTACTGCTTTTTCGGAGGCTCCAGTTTCCCTTAAATTCACTAAAAACACTTGATGGCTGGAAGTGAAGGTATTTGCAAAATAATCACCTGTTTCGTTAAACTCTGAGTAATGGTGGGTAACACATAATGGTTCTCCTTCCCCTTTAACAAATACTTCAAATTCCCCACGTGATGTATGTATCATTTCTCTTTTCCAATTATGCATGAGATCCTCCTTAAGGAAGTTTATTAATATGTATTGGGAAGGAACAAGTTGAGACATCTCCTTCACAGGGAACCCTTCCGATTACCGAAAGATTTACAGTATTACACTGGGTATCAAAAAATTTATTTTTTCTCCTTTTCCATTATTTCTATTATTTTATCCAACTTCTTTCCGATTTCTATAAATTGGCTATTATTATTTGTTGAATTACCAAGGAACCTTTTTACAAATAGGGAAAACGAGATAATGAATAAAACAAGCAATCCAAAAACAATAAATTGAAAAATGATATTCACTGTCATAATCTACCTCCTTCTTCTTTAAATTACTAATTAAAATAGTAACGCATAACTACCAATTACTTTATTATCGATTTTCATCACATACACATATCTCAATCTGTTTTTCAAGCTAACCCCAATAAATAACTCGGTCGTAATTTCCTTATCCATATAATTTAAGACGTTGTCATCTTGCATAATCCAAATCACATTATAAGGCTTTGAAAACAACGTTCCTCTGCTCAATGTATAAGTATGGATATCGCCTTTAGACTAAATCATTAAGTAATTATCTTCTCCAATTTTTTGTTACCTTAAATTACTTATTCTTTTAAACTGTTACTCGCTTAATACCAATTATTTCAAATTATCCAATCTAACTCAATCATTAATTTCACAAAAAACCTCTGGAAAAAACATATCTCCTTCGAATTTCATGGATGAATTTTTGTGATGTACATTTTCTCAACATAAGATAAAAAACAAATTTCTTCTTCGTTTTTATATACCTCAAAAACGTCCAGTGATAAAAAAGGATTTAAGGCCTCCTTAGAAGAACATATCATAAGGAAAAAGATGCTCAAGTAATTTAGATGGAGGTAATATGCTGAAATTATTTGAATACAATTGGCAAGTCCGGGATGACTGGTTTACATGGTGTGAAACGGTTCCAGAAGAAGAATTATTGATAAAAAGAATAGGTGGAGTCGGCAGCATTCTATATACCCTGTTTCACATTGTGGATGTCGAATATAGTTGGATTTGCGGCCTACAAGGCAAACCAGAACCTCAGGAACCACCATTTAAAGCCTATGCAAGTTTATCCAAAGTACGGGACCTTTTAACCCAATATCATAGAGAAGTAGAGTCATTTGTGAAATCCTGGACGGACGAAATGGAAGGATTAAAACTCACAGAAACAGATTCTAATGGCATTGCGTACACCTTTAGATACGGGGAAATCATGCGGCATGTCATCGCTCACGAAATTCACCACATCGGTCAATTATCTGTATGGTCACGTGAAATAGGACGAGAGCCTATAACGACGAATCTCATTAACAGAGGATTATTTGAATAAAGATAATGATTTAATCTAAGAATATGGCGCTTTAATAAGAAGAATAAGCAACCCCATTAAACATCAGATTATAAATGAAGTGAACCAAGACAAAGCAGTAAATGTAAAATAATATTTGGGGGAATGAAATTATGGCAAATGGCCAAACATCAGTAAAAGATAGGGAACTCATTATCAATCGTATTTTTAATGCTTCACGTGAGCTCGTCTTTAATTCCTGGACGGATCCAGAGCACTTACAGAAATGGTGGGGACCTAGTGGATTTACCATCATGATTCAAGAAATAGACGTGAGGCCAGGCGGTGTATGGCAGTACGTCATGCACGGGCCCGACGGTGTCGACTATGACAATAAGATCGTCTACATTGAGGTCATAAGTCCTGAACGACTCGTATACTCTCATGGAGACGGAGAAGAAGAACATTTTCGAGTGACGGTGACCTTTAACGAGCAAGGAGATAAGACCGAACTTACCATGCAAATGCTCTTCAAGTCAGTGGCGGAGCTAGATAAAGCGGTTAAAGAATACGGCGCAATTGAAGGGGCAAAATCGACACTTAATCGTCTTGAGGAACAACTGGCGACAGTTTAAGGAAATGTTTTCCATTATAGAAAACATAAAGCAGTTTTACTGAATCATGCGGAAAAACTTGACACAAGTGAAATACCAGGAAGCTTAATGCGCGTTTAAGAAAGACACCGACTACGGGTGTTTTTCTTTTGGATGCCCCGTATATAATCCACACTCCATGTCCGCCTCTTACTTATAGCGATAAGAAATTAAAGGGAAACGGAATTTATTTCTTTAAATATGACACAGGTTGTCAGGTATTATCAATTAAACTGAAGATATTCTTTACAAGGGGGACTGAGACTATGAAACCATTAAAAGGGAAAATTGCATTGGTTACCGGGGGAAGCAGAGGCGCGGGTCGTGGCATCGCTTTGGAACTAGGAAAAGCTGGCGCTACGGTATACGTCACCGGTCGAAGTGTGAAAGGAAAATCGACGAATGATTGGCCGGGAACGATCGATGATACTGTCGCACAGATCGAAGCTTCAGGTGGCAAGGGTATTGCCGTCCAATGTGACCATACGAAAGACAAGGAAACGGAATCCGTGATTGACCAACTCCATGAAGAACAAGGCAAACTTGACATTCTCGTCAATAACGTATGGGGAGCACATGATCTCTCTATTGAACCAGCCCCATTCTGGGATTTGCCGTTACAACATTGGGATACGATGTTCACAGCAGGGGTACGGGCACAATTGGCGACCAATCACTTTGCTGTACCGCTGCTTCGGAAAAATGAGAAAGCACTCATTATCCATACAACCTTTTGGGACGATTATAAATACACTGGCCATTTTTACTACGATCTTGCGAAAAATGCATTGACCAGGATGGCTTTTGGATTATCGACTGAACTGAAACAAGACAATATCGCTGTTCTTGCTGTATCACCTGGATGGATGAGGACAGAGCTTGTGCTTAAGCATCATGACACTGATGAGGAGCACTGGCATGAATCTGACGGGTTGGAAAAAACTGAATCACCTTTATATATCGGTCGAGGAATAGTGGCATTGGCAAGCGATCCGAATGTCATGGAGAAAAACGGAAAAGTGCTGAGAATAGGCGACCTTGCAAAAGAGTATCAATTCACAGATATTGACGGTCGTTGGATTCCGCCCTTTAAGATTTGATGATAAGAAAAGCGCAAACGCCCTGATCAACCACGAAAGTCACTGGAAGTCCGACGAGGAGCTCGAACCAAATAAAGTTCGGTTCTGCGTGGGTAAATCCTTCGATCAAAAATCAATGTGTCGACCGCCGCAGGAGGACTGAAGTGAGCTAACTGGCAGGGCATTGGAGCTAGATATTTCTTCGTTGAAACAAAACTACTTATCTTTTTAAAAAGGCGTCCTCTCCTTCAAGAAGAGATGCGCCTTTTTCTACTGCCCATCTAATCACCGCAGTTAATCGCGCTTGTTCTTGTGCCGATCTATCGTCTCGCTGATCGATTGTATAAACCTTTTAAACGTCTTAAATTTAGAGTTAAAGTGTTGTTATCGAATCCAGCATTTTTGCTAGCGATCATTTTGGTCGGATTGGTTTCGAGCGAATTGATATCTAGTCCCTAACGCGATAAAGTTTTCGTTCTACAAATATGTATTCCTCTTTTGCCAATCCTTTATCATTCCATTCCACCACATCTGCCTGATGGACTTTAGGAGAATTCAATGAACAACCAGCTAATAACGATAATCGTATAAATACTGAAGTGATATAAACCCTTTCAAATTGACTTCCCCTCACAACTCCCTATTATTCAGCACCTTATAATCCATCCTTGTTTTTAAAATAATCTTTTTACAAATAGGACCCTATCATTACCAGCACCATCGTAATCAGCAAATACGGAGACTCCATCCACTTCTGTGTCCCCTTTTTCGATTTCAAACCCCATTTTCGTATGATAGGCGATCGAACCTTTGTTCACCGGTGAGGTAATGGCACGGATGGTGTTCCTTCCATGCTCTTTCACAACTTCAAAAAAACGATGGTAAAGTGTTCTGCCAATCGCATATTTCCTGTAATCCGGATCGACCCCGACAAAATGGATATAGGCTTCTTCTGGAGACGATTGGGACAGAAACCCTATTAGGAAGCCGACAATTTTACCATCCTGTTCAGCTATGAAACTAGTATTGTTGAAATGGTTGAAGAATAGTTTGGGTACCATACCTGACATCTGCCTTCCACCCCACCACTCATCAAGCAATGGCGATACGATTTCGTAATCTGTTTTCTTCATTTGACGAATTTCCATTTTAAACCCTCCTCTGGTTTAATCTTGACTCAGCAAGAACGATATCGCAACGTTTATTCTTTATGAGAAGCGGAAAAGAAATTTATCGGTAAGGGTGGTGAAAGGATTGGATTATCAGGTGATGATCGTCGGTGGCGGGTTTGCAGGATTGACCTTGTACATCTGTACTTATCGAATCACTACCCTCACTTTATGAGGCGAGTATTTTTCCAATCTTCATAAAACGATCGTATTGTTTTATTGATTTCTCTTAAGGTGAATATGACAAGGTAAAGCATCATAAATGTAACGATTTCTCCAGTAAAAACAGATATAATAGCGATGACGACCATCCACAAGTTAAATATCTTTTGATCCATCTAAACCTTCCTTTCTGCTGTTCCGTTCAGGGAGAGTGTTTCATTTCAATTTTAGCATAAAATTCCAGATCGTAATTTTAAAATTTTGGATAAAGAAAACTCGGGCTTTGCCAAGCCTTTGGCGAAGGCTGAGCCTTAGCAGCTCTTATACTTCGTTCATACACTTTTCTGCTACGTCGGTTAACTGCATCGCTGAAAAGTTATACTTTCTTAATGGACAAACAAAGTGCAGAAAAACACTTGGTTTCTCTACACTCTGTGATCTTTTTCTTATGTTTCCGCTCGAAACGTCTTACCTAATTGATCACCTAGTCCGAAGTAGTGGCGGAAATTATAAATGAGTGGGCTCCATTTTTCTGGATCTATATGATTCCCCTCTTTGATGATATTTTCATGTGCATGAACATGGACAGACTGCGTTTCCACAATCGCGATTCCTTGTTGATATTCTGGGACTCTTATATTCAGAACTTTCGCTTCAATTTGGATCGGGCATTCAAGTATACGTGTCGGTCTAACACTTTCCGATTGGACTGGAGTCAAATTGCTGATTTCATATTTTTCTTTTTTATATGCAAACCCGATCGATTGCTTTGATACTGGGACAGGATCTTTCCCCGTAAACGGAGCCAGACATTCGACATGTTCCCAAAGGGCAGGACCCGGAATATTAATAACACACTCTGCATGACGATTCAAATTATCATAAGCCTTCCCTTCGACACCAATCCCCAGGACAAGAATATCCCCCAAAGCCCAGGAAGAGGACATAGGACTGATATTGACGGTTTCATCCTCATTAAGTGTCACCAATAAAATTACCGGTGTTCCGTAATAAAGGATTTTAGGATGGATGGTCCTGGTTTCACAGAATTCAGCTATTTGGTTCATATAAATGCCTCCTTTTTGTATATCCCTATTGTAAAACATAGATGTTTCCATTATCATCGAAATATGGATTACATAGGAGGGATCATTATGAATGCTGGCCCAAATATAGCAGCAGTCGCAAAGCTGATCAGCGAACCATCCCGTGCTGTCATACTGACCGCATTGCTGGATGGCAGGTTTCATCCCGCCAGCAGCCTTGCTTATACCGCTGGAATCAAACCCCAAACGGCAAGTTTCCATCTGAAGAAGATGATTGAGGCAAATGTCGTTCGTGTAGAAAAACATGGTAGACACAGATACTACGGTCTTGAAAACTATGAAGTTGCAGAAGTGTTGGAATCACTTTTGTCTTTAGCTCCAAAAGTTGAAGTGAAATCATTCAAGCAGGCGACAAATGATAAAGCCATTCGGTATGCACGAACCTGTTATGATCATCTTGCCGGGCAGTTAGGTGTCAAAATGACAGATTCATTGCTTGATCATGGTTTCCTCGAACATAAGGATAATACCTTCAACCTGACTCCTGAAGGGGAAACATTCTTCCATGATTTTGAAATCGATCTGGAACAGGTTAGAAAGAAGCGTCGTACCTATATTCATAAGTGTTTGGACTGGAGTGAAAGGCGTCACCACATCGCAGGGGCTGTCGGAAATGCCCTTTTAGAAAGACTTATTGATTTAAAATGGATCGAACGGGTGCCGACCATTCGAGCTGTCAAAGTCACCACAACAGGAAAGACAGGTCTTCAGGAAGTGTTTAACATTGAAATGTAGATGTATAATGCAAAAGCCACAGACGGATCGATTGCCTGTGGCTTACTTGTTTCATTATGCTTTTATCGGTATCACGATTTTTCCTCTTGCATGGTGTGATTCGCTGAGTTCGTGAGCTTTTCGCAGGCCTTCTTCAGAGAATTCAAACGTATGGCCGACATGCGGTTTGACTTTACCTTCCTCAATCAATTTCCTTATTTGATCGAGTTGTTCTCCATTAGGTTCCAACCATACAAAGCCTGCTTTGACGCCTTTCAGTTTAGCAAGATCTTCGTTCGGGGGAGCGACGATCGAGGCAAGTCTGCCCCCATTTTTCAAGACCTCGAAGCTTTTTTCCTGTATATCTCCCCCGAGGGAATCCAAAACGAAATCATAGTCATGCAGTATATCTTTAAAGTCTGTTTCTTTGTAATTGATGACTTCATCAGCCCCTAGTGATTCCAGGAACTCGATGTTTCTTTCACTTGCGGTAGTCGCGACATACGCTCCAGCATTCTTGGCCAGTTGGATCGCTATCGTTCCGACCCCTCCAGAACCAGCATGGATCAGCACCTTATCGCCTTCTTTTACTCCGCCAAAATCAAATAGGCACTGCCATGCCGTCAAACCGGTGAGAGGCACAGATGCAGCCTCGCCATATTCCAGATTTTCCGGCATTTTCGTGACTAATGACTCCTCGGCTATGACATATTCGGCATAAGTCCCCTTATTTGTGGTCGCCGGCCTTGAGAATACTTTATCCCCTTTTTTAAAGCGGGAAACATTAGAGCCGATCTCTTTTACAGTTCCGGCAGCATCCCAACCCAGAATGATCGGGAATTCGAAAGGAAGCATCTCTTTCAAATACCCTTCTCGCAGCTTCCAATCAATCGGGTTTATGGACGTTGCGTGCATTTCAATCAGGATTTGGCCATCACCCGGAGTGGGAGTCGTAACTTCCTTTTCGATGAGCTGATCTTTTCCGCCGTATTGTTCTATAACGATTGCTTTCATTCCATTTCACTCCATCTCTATGTTTTTTCCAAAGCAAAACCCCCAGTCCAGGAGGTTTCACTTAGTTTCTTTTTCTCTTAAAGTTAACTTACCGTATCATACCATTGTGCTGCCATGTTCTCCAACTCACTCAAATCACTAGCAAACGGATAATTCTGTTGAACATTCTTCTTTTCACTTTCATCTAATTTCTCATAGGTTTGAACTAATTCTGTCCAATCCCGTGTTATTTGATTCAGCGCAAAACTCCTTTACTAATCGATTTCAACTCAACTCTATATAAAAATCTACCCTTTATAGATGAGAGAAAAACATGAAGTGGAGGCAAAAAAGATACGTTACTGATTTGAACAGAATAATGGCAAAAGTGAACAGATTATTTCGAAAAATGAACAGATTACCTCGGAGAGTGATCAGATTAAGTCCAGAAGTGAACAGATAATTCCGAAAAGTGAACAGTTTAATAGTCAGAGTGAAGCTAGACTAAAAAACGGACACGGAAAATTGGAAGATGAGAATAGAATAAATCTCAAAAATAAGTGTTACACTATACTAATGTAAAATTTCTCAATTAAGAAAAAACATTCCAATAACCTCATTTTTGGTTTGAAAGCGATAATATTGAAGAGTTGATTCAGGATGAAACACACTCCTCTTCCTATCATAAATAACACCAAACGACCGTATTCAGGAATTTGTGAAATTTCCCGTACAGGTGAGGTAGATGTCAAATACGACGAGTAGGTACAATGGGCAATCCTTCCTAGAAGAAGGAAAGGGGTAAATCTGTATGATTGTAATCTTAGGAACTCTTTTAGTAGTTATTGTGATTGTGCTTATCGAAGCTCCTTCCCTGTTGAAAAAAGGATTAAAAAAGGAATTATGGGTATTTGGGATCCTGCTCCTTTTTGGGACAGGGTTAAATATAGCTCAGGGATTGCAGGTCGTTATCCCGAATCCTATGGATTGGATCAATGTTATTTATAAGCCAATCAGTGATTTTATTTTCGGTATATTAAGGTAGAAAGGAAAGTAGGGAAAGAGATGCTCGAAAGCGGTAAAATCGACGGTAAGCAATTTACAGTATTGGTGTTTATGTTTACGACTGGAAGCTCTTTCATATTGGCCCCCTCCATGCTTGCTTCCGAAGCCAAACAGGATGCTTGGTTAGCTGCAATTCTTGGAGTGGTAGTAGGGGTTTTATTAGCATGGTTATATCATTCTCTAGGAAATTTATATTCCGATATGACTTTGGTTGAATATAGTGAAAAAATACTTGGAAAATGGATCGGAAAAGTCATCTCTTTTTTGTTTTTTACTTTCTCATTTCTCCTGGCAGCACTCGTTCTTCGCAATATGGGGGATTTCATTACAACGCAATTCATGCCGGAAACGCCGATCAAATCCATCCATATCCTATTTCTCCTGATTGTTCTTATGGGTACACGCCTTGGGCTCGAAACTTTGGCGCGCTCGGCAGAACTTTTTTTTCCGTGGTTTATCGTTCTTTTCCTATTGCTTGTCATCTTTATTTCTCCTCAAATCGAGCTGGAAAAAATGCAGCCGATTCTTGAAGAGGGAATAAATCCCGTACTACGTAGTTCCTTTCTAATTATCGGTTTTCCTTTCCTTGAGCTGGTTCTTTTCTTGATGATCTTCCCCTATGTGAATAGACCAAAAGAAGCTGGAAAGGCTCTTCTCATGGGAACTTGGATGGGGGGAGTGATTTTAATCGTGCTGACGGCTCTGACTATCCTGGTTATTGGTGCAGATCAAACGACGAGAAATTTATACCCCAGCTATTATCTGGCCCAAAAAATAAATATAGGTGATTTTTTGCAAAGGATAGAAGCCATCGTAGCAATCGTGTGGTTTATTTCTATCTTTTATAAACTGACCATTTGCTTTTTTGTATCTACTTTAAGTCTTGCCCAAATTTTAAACCTAAAAGAGTACCGGATGCTTGTATTCCCTTTAGGGATGATTCTTATTGTTCTTTCCCTTGTAAGCAGTCCCAATATCGTCTATTTAGCTAGCGTTGTTCTCTATGTATGGCCATCTTACGCTTTAACATTCGGGCTTTTTATTCCACTGCTTTTGTTAGGGATAGCTGCAGTTCGAAGGTACGTTTAACTTATAAGTGATGTGATTGAAGGACAAGAAAGAAAGCTGAAAATCGTATTCATTTATACAGATAGGAGGTGGACCTAGACATTAAAAAAAGCGTAAACGCCCTGATCAGCCACGAAGGTCACTGGAAGTCCGACGAGTAGGCTCGAACCAAACAAAGTTCGGTTCTGCGTGGGCAAACACTTCGAACTAAATCAATGTGTCGACCGCCGCAGGAGGACTGAAGTGATCCAAGTGGTTGGGCGGTGGAGCCAGACATCTCTTCACCGCAACCAAAATTTTTATGCTTTCTTATCCTTTAAAGCAAAAGGGGCTGTCCCAAAACAATTGTGTCAGACACCACCACACAACATTTTGTTTCAAAAACACACTTTTTCTCAAAATGTTGCTAGGGACGGTGAGAGTCAGACACTAATGGGACAGCCCCTTCCTAAGTGTGATTTATAGTCATGCACCCTATAATCGGTACCCTTCACGGTTTTCTCCGTTGGTTTCTTTTTTTAATAAGCTAATGGATCGTTCTATATTTTAAAATCTGCTGCTTTTTTCTGATAAAAGGTGAAGGCTAGTGCTGCGACAAGGATGGTTCCTTTGACGATATCCTGGGCGTAGTAAGGTACATTCATCATCGTCAGCCCATTGAGCAGGATCCCGATCAAGACAGCTCCGATGAATGTGCCGAACGGATTCGGTTTCCCCTGTCCGAGGACGGAATAACCGATCAATGCTGCTGCGACCCCGTCCATAAGGAGTGGTGCTCCGGCAGAGATCTGGCCAGTGCCGATTCTTGAAGCGAGTACGATTCCAGCGATGGATGCGAACAATCCGCTCAACACATAAGCATACATCCGGTACCGTTCGACAGGAACTCCAGAAAGGCGGGCTGCTTCCCGATTCGCACCCGTCACATATAACAGTCTCCCCGCTTTTGTGTACGATAAAAACAAATGGACGATGATAACGAAGAAAATCATCAGAATGGCAGGGAACGGAATCGAAAACAGTTTACCTTGCCCGATGAACAGGAAGGAAGGTATGAACACGCCAGGAGCTGTTCCTCCATCGGCCATCGGCATGTTGTTGTATATCGAGAATCCCTTCGTATAGGTTAGCTGGATCCCGTTGACGATGTACATGACTGCAAGTGTTGCAAGTAGATCGGGTATTTTTATTTTGACCACGATGAAGGAATTGATCAAGCCGACCACGAGCCCCAATAATAACGGAATCAGAAGGGCGATCAGCAATTCCTGGCGATACCAGACAAGTGCTGCAGCGCTTCCGATCGTCGCCAAACTCACCGTCGATCCAACAGACAAGTCGAATCCACCGACGATCAAAGTGAAGGTGACACCAAGCGCCACCAACGTAACAATGGAAATCGATCGTAAAATATCGGTGAAATTGCTGTAGGTCAAAAACCGTTCGTTCGTGACGCTGAAAAATAAAATCAACAGGGCGATGACTAGAAGTGTTCCATATCTGAAAAGAAAATGGACGAGTTTTTCCTTGATAACGAAATTCGCTCCTGGAGAATATTGCCCTTTGACTTCAACTGTTTGTTTCACTTAGCTTCCCTCCAGTAGCTGCTTGCATGATATTTTCACGTGTAGCTTCTGCACCAGTGAATGACGATGTTATCTCCCCGTCATACATGACAAGGATCCGGTCTGCAATCAGGAGCAGTTCCTCTATTTCACTTGTAAAATAAACGATTCCTTTCCCCTGGCCGGCAAGTAAATCGATCAATTGGAAGATCTCCCTTTTCGCATTGACATCGATCCCTTTAGTCGGTTCATCGAAAAGGAAGACATTCCGGTCCTGTGAAATCCATTTACCGATCGCAACCTTCTGCTGGTTCCCGCCGCTCAAATTCTTTAAAAGGCTTTCTTCGGACGGTGCGACAATTCCAAGTTGCTTTATTTTATCCTTGGAAAAAACCTTTTCTTTTTTCAATTGGAGCCAGCCGAATTTCGTGAAGGATTTTAAGGATGGAAGCGATAGATTGTGAGCAACGCTGTGTCCAGTCACGATCCCTTCCTTCCTGCGTTCCTCAGGTACGAGGCTCAGCCCATGTTTGAGGGCATCATAGGGTGAAACTATTTTCCTGTCTTTCCCGTTGATGATCCAGGATCCCTTCGCACTTCCTGCTCCGAACAGCGCTTTCGCTGTTTCACTTTTCCCTGCCCCGACCAAACCTGCAATCCCGACGATTTCCCCTTCATGGACTTTAAGGGTGATTTCTTTACCTGTGTCAGGAACGTGGAGCTTTTTCACTTCAAGAAGTGTGTTGGGCGAGATCGGTTTCGGTTGTCGTTTTACGTTCTGAAGCGATTTCCCGAGCATCTGTCGGATGATCTGCCCTGTCGTCGTATTCTTTATTTCTTCAGTTGTGATCAGTTTACCGTCTCTTAAAACCGTGAATCGGTCACTGATCCTTTTAATTTCAGGCATACGATGGGAGATGTAGATGATACCGACGCCTTTTTCACGAAGCTTTTTGATCAACCTGAAGAGGGTCTCCGTTTCGTTTTCGCTCAAAGGAGCAGTCGGTTCATCAAGGATCAAGTAACGTACATTGCCTGCTATTGCACGGGCAATTAGGATCATTTGTTTTTCAGACAAGCTGCAATCTGCCACCTGTTTATTGACATCCAGCAGGATGTTCATCTCTGTTAAAATCGCCTCAGCCTGTTTTCGGATCGACCTCCACGATAACCTCGAGAGTTTGAAACCGCTCGTGTAATCATCAATGACGAGGTTTTCAGCTATCGATAAAGTCGGGAAAAGGGCGGTATCCACTTCCTGAACAACGATCCCGATTCCGTGCCGTTTAGCATCCGACGGGGAGCCGATCGCGATTTCCTTTCCATCCATCTCGATCGTCCCTCCATCCTTTTCATAATCACCGGCAAGGATTTTCATCAATGTACTTTTGCCAGCACCATTCACACCTAATAGCGCATGGACTTCACCAGCCTTGACCGAAAATGTAACGTTCTTGAGGACCTCCATCTTGTCGAATCGTTTATTGATGTTCCGCATGATCAACTGGCTCATATTATTTGGCCTTTTCCTCTAATGATTTCATCCATGGGGATACACCTGCATCAGAACTCCCCCATCCGTTGACATACTCACCGATTTCACCCATGGAGATCGTTTGATCAGGAAGTTCAGATTGTTTGACGAGATGCGGGTCCAATGAATAGATGGATGGTGTTTCTTCTCCAGCTGCCTTCTGGTATAGAAAGCGGACTTGAGCCCGGCCGACTTCAGCTGGATCGGTGGCTGCGGTCGCTACCCAAGGGCTGTTTTCCTTCTGGATGATCTGAAGGTCTTCGTCACTCAAGTCAATTCCATACACTTTGATTTCTGTACGTCCAGCCTGCTCCAGTGCCCGGGTTACACCTTTCGCGAATTCATCCCATGGAGCGAATACCGCATCGATATCCCCTTCATCCGGGTATTTTTTCAGGATCGCTTCCATCTGGTTCTGCGTATCAAGCGCTGTGTTTGCAGTCGCATTTCCAAACTTCGCGACTTCTTTAATGTTCGGATATCGTTCTTTAAAGGCTTTATAGATCGTATTACGGCGCTCCATCGGGGCGAATCCGCCGACCCAGACGTAGACGATCTCCCCTTCCCCGTTCAAATCCTGGGCGAGGGTTTTCAATGAACTCCAGGCTAGGCTGTAGTCGTCCTGGTCGATGACCGTCACACCTGGCAGGTTCAGATCACTATCAAAGGCTACGACTGGAATCCCTTTATCCAGTGCTTCTTTTACCCCGCTTTCAAGTGCGTCTGCACGGCCATGATCGATCAAGATTCCGTCGACACCCTGGTTGATTGCCGTTTCAAGGTGTGTCGCCATTTTCGAAAGATCATTGTCGGCATTATAGATCTGCACTTCGCCACCGAATGCTTCGACCTGTTCTTTTACTCCTTGTACATATTGCGAGGAGAATGTCCCGATCGACATTTGCATGATCGCTGCGATTTTCAAAGGTTCTTGTACGCCTTCAGGAATATCTGCTGAAACATCACCAGAAGAGGTGCTCTCCTTTTCCTCTGTTGATTTGTCATTGTTTTCCGCCTTCGCCGTATCTTGTGGTGCTACAGTATCTTGCTCATTTGTACAAGCCGACAGGATCAAGGTAAATAGTATAAGAAAGATGAATGCTGTTTTAAATGGTTTCAATGGTTTTCCCCCTCATTATTCTCCGTTTTTTCATCGGAATACTTGGTTAAAAAAGTGTAAAGCCCTGTTTCGGTGGAGCTGGACATCAAGAAAAGCGGAATCGCCCTGTTCAGTCACGAAGGTCTCCGACGAGGAGGCTGTCGCCGTCGCAGGAGAAACTTTAGTGAGCCAAGTGGTTTGGACCGTGGAGCTGGACATTTCTTCACCGCAAAATATCTTATCCTATTAAAAGTGACAGGAAGCTGCGGATTGCATCTCCTCCTTTTATGACGTTTTCACTTTAAACAACCCCTCTTTCAAGTTCCCTGTTATGATGCCCTTTTCGGTAATGATTCCTGTCACATATTCGTGCGGCGTCACGTCAAATGCAGGGTTGTAGATGTTGACTCCCTCGGCCGCTACACGTGTGCCGTTCCAGTGAGTCACTTCATCTCCGTTTCGTTCCTCGATCGGAATTTCTTCCCCGGATAAAACGGTCAAATCGATCGTCGATAAAGGTGAAGCAACGTAGAATGGGATATTGAACGCTTTTGCAAGCACGGCAAGTCCAAGTGTCCCAATTTTATTGGCGACATCCCCATTTGCTGCAATCCGGTCTGTACCGACGATTACGGCTGAGATGACCTTGTTTTTCAATACGTGTGCTGCCATGTTGTCCGTGATCAGGGTGACATCCACTCCGATTTCATGTAGCTCCCAGGCTGTCAGGCGTGCCCCTTGCAAGACGGGCCGTGTTTCTGTCGCATAAACGGAAAGGTTGATACCCTGTTCTTTCGCGAGATAAAAAGGTGCAAGAGCTGTTCCGTATTTGGCAGTCGCAATCCCGCCAGCGTTGCAGTGCGTCAGGACGGTATCCCCTTGTTGAAGCAGTGATAAGCCATATTCACCAATCTTTCTGCACACTGCTTCATCCTCGGTTTGGATTTTAAGGGCTTCTGCCAGGACAATCTGTTTTCCCTCATCGATGGTATTCGCCAGGGATGCAGCTGCAACCACCCGATCGATCGCCCAGAATAGGTTGACCGCTGTCGGCCGGGAACCTGCAAGGTAATCCCGCTGTATCTGGAGACCTGTTTTGAAATCTTCAATCGAATGACCCGGAAACTTGTTCGCCCAGAGTGCAAGACCGAATGCCGCAGCAATTCCGATCGCTGGAGCTCCCCTCACTTTCAATGAATGGATGCTTTCCCACACGCCCTCTATATCATCAAGGTGGATGTATTCGGTTTTGAGAGGCAGCTTTTGTTGGTCGAGCAGCACGACTCGATCGTTTTCCCAGCTGACTGATCGGATGAATTTTGTTTCTATCATTCTGTCAAACTCCTTTTATAAGGTTGATGAGGTCTTCGATGGTATTTACATTACGTCGGTTAAGGATCAAGTGCCTACCGGTCTTGAGTGCCTCTCGTTGGACATTCAACCGTTTTTCCGGGTCTTCGATGCCATGGACGTCCTCTACATGTGAGAGGCCGATCGTCCGCCTGATGATCTTGTTACCGGAAAATCCTACCGTATCCTGAAGGATGTCATCCAATACAGCATCGAGATAGCCAGGTACGGAAAGGAACGGATCTATCCCTTTTTCAACCCATAACCTCGTAAACTCTGCCGTAAAGACGTTCCAGGTTTCTTTGATGACATCGAGCAGATAGCCTTGGAAATCACGACGAACAGTTTCATCTTCAATCCGAGCTTCCTGGGCAAGGCTGTTCAGGATCAGATTGGCGATAAAGGCACCTACATCGAATCCGATCGGACCGAAAAAGCTGAACTCAGGATCGATCACTTTCGTGGAGTCTTCGGTGGCAAAAATGCTTCCGGAATGCAGATCGCCATGGATCAGCGCTTCCCCTTTCGTAAGAAACAGATGTTTAAGCTTGGCTGCTTCAAGCTTCAGTTCATCATCCTCCCATAAGGCTTCGACCTCGGGATGTAATTCCTCAGGAAAATCATTGGTGTCATGATCGAAGAATGGATCTGTAAATACGAGATCCTCCGTGATTTTACAGAGTTCAGGATTCACGAATCTCGTCGCAAGAAGCTTTTTCTCAGATGGTTCCAACCCGAAATCGGATGAATGGAACAAGGTATGGGCGATGAATGTCCCGATATCTTTAGCCAGTTTCGGATACTTTCTTCCTTCAATCAGCCCATTTCTCAATATGGTATAGTCTGATAAATCCTCCATGATCGTAGCAGCATATACCTCATCTGTCCCATAAACCTGTGGAACAAGATCGGGTACATATTTTGCTGCCTCTTTCAAGGATTCACTTTCGATCCGTGCCCGGTCCAGCGTTAGTGGCCAGGATTCGCCAACCACTTTTGCGTATGGAAGGGCCTGTTTGACAATCAACGACTTTCCGGTATCCTCTTCTTTTACGTGAAAAACATAATTGAGATTTCCATCTCCGATCTCTTTACATGTCACCGGACTGCCCTTAGAAATGTAATTTCCTTCTTTTAAGTACTCCACGACCTTCCCCGTTGTGAAAGGCTCATAGGTTGATTGCTTCGTTAACATATGGGATAACCTCCTGATTCTGAATATATAGAAAACTTGGCGATGGCTGAGCAGCTGTACTTATACTTCTTAGGAAAGGTGTTATACTTCCTTATAGTGCAAAAAAACCTCTTTCTGATGAAAGAGGTTGAAGGTATGTAGTCTTCATCCCTCTCATCTGCCAGAATGAATAATATCATCCTGTTGGAAGTAGCACCGTGCCTTTTATTGGAACATAGATCAAAAAGGTCGGTTGCTGGGCGTCATAGGGCCAATTCCCTCAGCCTGCTCTTGATAAGAGATATAAATTTTTGGATAACTTTGAAATGAATATTACAGAACACCTTCTGAACTGTCAACAGGTTTTTCCAAAGAAAAGAAAAATATTTGAACATAGGCTTTTCAATTGCATCGTGGAAAAAATTCAAATCAAGGAATTGACATGAATGACTTTCCATGTAATAATCCGTGGTATAAATCTATTTGACTGGAAATTCAATTGCATGACTCTTATCAAGAGAGGTGGAGGGACGAGCCCGAAGAAGCCCGGCAACCGACTTTTAACTGTTGTTAAAAACAAGGTGCTAATTCTCGCAGCATAGAGCTGACAGATGAGAGGACGGAGCCGAGATCATTCGACCTCTTCCTCTTGTGGGAAGAGGTTTTTCATATGGGTTATCGAATTTATAACCTGCGAATTTCTGTGTTACCCGGTTTTGTATGACCTTCAACGTACAGGAGTACGAGTACCAGCTCAGTCATAGAAGTGATGCTTTTAGCCAGTGCCGGTTCTAATAAACTTTAAAGTCTATAGTTGATTACTTGAAAGGATGAAAGTCATGAGTGAAATCATTGCAACCTATCTGCTGCATGACAAAAAGGAAAGTCTCGAGAAAAAAGCGGAATCGATCGCACTCGGGTTGACCGTCGGATCATGGACGAACCTGCCTGTTTTGGAACAAAAGCAGTTGAGCATACATAAAGGGAGGGTGGTTGGCGTCACCTACCTTCCTGAAGATGAAAAGGCTGATCGCTTTTTTGGGGAAAAACGGACGAAAGGGATCATCAAGATCGCCTATCCTTCCGCTAATTTCAGCAACGATATCCCTGCCATCTTGACCACGATCTTCGGTAAGCTTTCATTGGATGGGGAAATCAAGCTGATCGATATCGAGCTGTCGGATTCATTGGTTTCAAAATATCCTGGTCCGCAATATGGAATTTCCGGTATCCGCAAACAACTGGGTGTTTTTAACCGTCCGTTGCTGATGAGCATTTTCAAAGGCGTGATCGGCAAGGAGCAACAGGACCTTGACAAGCAAATGCGTCTTCAGTCACTTGGCGGTGTCGATCTCGTCAAGGATGACGAAATCCTCTTCGAAAACGACAGGACGCCTTTCGAATCAAGGATCAAGTCCGGACTGCAGGTTTTGCAGGAAGTTTATGAAGAAACTGGCCACCGCACATTGTATGCCGTCAATTTGACTGGACGCACCTTTGATTTGAAGGATAAAGCGAAGCGTGCAGTGGAACTTGGCGCCAACTCTCTGTTGTTCAATGTATTCGCCTATGGGTTGGATACCCTGCAGGCTTTGGCGGAAGACCCTGAAATCAATGTGCCGATCATGGCGCATCCCGCATTCAGCGGTGCGATTACCCCTTCCCCCTTCTACGGTGTTTCGAATAAAGTCCTGCTCGGAAAACTGTTACGCCTGGCTGGTGCAGATTATGTACTGTTCCCCTCACCTTATGGAAGTGTAGCGCTGGATAAGGGAGAGACCCAAGAAATTGCTGAAGCGTTGACAATAGATGAAAGTCCTTTGAAAAAAGCCTTCCCTGTCCCATCTGCCGGCATACACCCGGGACTGACACAATTGCTCATCAATGACTTCGGTATCGACAGCATCATCAACGCAGGCGGGGGAATCCACGGTCATCCGGACGGAGCTGACGCTGGGGGCCGGGCATTCCGTGATGCGATTGATGGTGTGTTGGACGGCCGATCATTGGAGCAGGTGGCTGAAGGAAGTGATCCACTGAAAAAAGCGCTTGATCTATGGGGTCCTGCGAAGGTGAAATCATGAGCAGACAACCGATCATCTTTTGTGATTTTGACGGTACAATTACGAAAAGCGACAATATCATTGCCATCATGAAAAAGTTTGCACCACCTGAATGGGAGGAACTAAAGGATGCGATTTTAGCTCAGCGGATTTCAATCCGTGAAGGTGTCGGAAAGATGTTTTCCCTCCTTCCGGCCTAGTTGAAAAATGATATCAAAGAATACGCAATCCGGCAGGCGGAATTCCGGCCAGGTTTTGAAGACTTTGTAGCGTTTACGAAAGAACAGAACAGCAAACTGCTTATTGTCAGCGGAGGCATCGATTTTTTCGTCTATCGATTGCTTGAGCCTTTTGACATTGCGCGCGAGGATATTTACTGCAACGGCAGTGATTTCTCAGGCGAGAGGATTAGGATTACCTGGCCGCATCCGTGTGATCGGTTTTGCAACAATGACTGTGGCTGCTGCAAGCCTTCGATTTTAAGAAACTATGATCCTGAAAAATCTGACAGGATCGTGATCGGGGATTCAATTACAGACTTGCAAGCTGCGAAACTGGCAGATCAGGTGATCGCAAGGGGCTTTTTAACCGAGAAATGCCGTGAATTGGACCTGGTCTATAAACCATTCGAAACCTTCTATGACGTCATCGGAATACTGAAACAAAGACAGGAGGAGCTAGTATGAGTAAATCGAATGAGTGCTGGAATGAGCTTGCTGATGTAAAAGATGAACTTGCTGCCCGCGACTGGTTCCCTGGCACAAGCGGAAACCTATCAATCAAAGTCCAGTCCGACCCACTCCAGTTCCTTGTGACAGCAAGCGGGAAAGATAAACGGAAAAGGACAGCAGAAGATTTCGTCCTTGTGGATGAAAACTGTGTACCGGTTGAGGAAACATTATTGCGTCCTTCAGCAGAAACGCTTATCCATAAGGAAATCTATCAGCGGACGGATGCAAGTTGCTGTCTGCATGTGCACACCGTCGACAACAATGTCATTTCAGAGCTTTACGGCGATGAAAAGCGTGTCGTGTTTACAGGACAGGAGCTGATCAAAGCCTTCGGACTATGGGATGAGGATGCAGAAATCATGGTTCCGATCGTGGAAAACCATGCGGATATTCCGACATTGACAGAGGAGTTGACGGCAAACCTGGGTGAAGGGGTTCATGGGATTCTGATCCGGAACCACGGGATCACTGTCTGGGGAAAAAGCGCATTTGAGGCAAAGAAATTCTTGGAGGCATTCGAATTTTTATTTTCCTATCACCTGAAAATCAAATCATATAAAAGCTTAAGTCTTTCATAATTTTAAGGAGGAGATTGAAAATGGCAGTCATCAAAATCAGGAATACGAACGAAGTGATCGATGGCGACAAGGCAGTCGGCGAATTTTTAGAGAAGCAAGGTGTCCTTTACGAAAAATGGGATACCAGCAAGCTCCCGGACGAATTGAAAGGAAACTGCAAGATCAATGATGAACAGAAGCAGCAGACACTCGATATATTCGATGAAGAGATCCGTTCACTTGCTCAACGGAATGGCTATGTAAGCTGGGATGTCGTCGCGCTATCTGAAGATACTCCAGATCTCGAAGCTTTATTGAAGAAGTTCGAGCAAGTCCATGTGCATACAGAAGATGAAGTCCGTGCAATCACAGCTGGCCACGGTATTTTTATCATCAAGGGGCAAGATGACCTCGGGTATTTCGATGTCGAATTGGAAGCTGGAGATGTCATTTCCGTACCGGTTGAGACGCCGCATTTCTTCACCTTGATGGATGATCGCCAGGTGGTCGCTGTCCGCTTATTCATCGATCCATCCGGCTGGGTAGCTCATCCTTACAAGGACCCTGAATTCCAGGAACAGAAAGCGTAACCGGAAAAGATTTAAGAGCTTGTGCAATGCAAAAATACATTAACGAATTACAAGAACAGAGCTTGGATTCCAAGCTCTTTTTTGTGTTTCTGGGACGAACCTGGTTTACCAAATAAATTGTTAAAAGTACATAGAGCCTTGTTTTGCAGTGAACAGATTATTACGAGAAGTGCACAGAATATTCGCGAAAGTGAACAGAATGTCCCGGGAAGTGAACAGAATGTCCCGGGAAGTGAACAGATTATTTGCGAAAGTGAACAGAATGTCCAGGAAAGTGAACAGAATGTCCTAAATAGTACATGATAACAATCAGTGTTATGAACCGATAATGTAGGTTTATGTTAATTTGTTACTTACCTTGGCATTTGAAATTCATCAGAAATCCCCAAAAGAAAAACCCGAACACCAATAGTGTCAAGGGTTATAACAAACTTCCCACGATTAATTTATACTCAGGTCTGTAACCGGGCTAACGTTCACGGCACAAACTTTAAAGCCAGGCATTTTACAGGTTGGATCTAGTGCTTCATGTGTAATCCGGTTCACATTTTGGTCATCGCCCCAATGGAAGGGAACAAAAATGGTATCCTCCCTTATTTTATCCGTATATTTGCTTCTCACCGTGATCTGTCCTCTTTTGGATGTAATTTTCACCAATACCTGGTTTTCAATTTTATATTTCTTTGCAGTAGTCGGGTGAATTTCCAGAAACGATTCAACATTCCGAGACTTCAATGTAGGACTGTTCCTTGTTTGCACACCTGTCAAATAGTGGGATATGACTCTTCCCGTCGTAAGGTAAAGAGGAAATTCTCCGTCGGGACGTTCTTTTGGAAAGTTGTTTTGAACAGATACTAATCTTCCCTTTCCATCTGGATGGGTGAACGTTTTCGTGAAAAGACGACTTTCTCCAGGATGGTCTAGTTCAGGGCATGGCCAATAGACGCGTTCATTCTTTAAACGATCATAAGTGATCCCATAGTAATCCGCTACCCCTCCACGACTTGCCTCCCTAAGCTCATTAAAAATATCTTCCGATGAAGCGTATGGGAAAAACTCACTTTTTCCAAGGACGGCTGCCAACTCACAAATGATTTTCCAGTCCTGCTTTGCTTCACCAGGACATTTCCGGGTTGCTCGCCTTAGCGTCACACGTCCTTCTAAATTCGTCATTGTCCCTTCATTTTCCAGGTAAGAGGCTGACGGCAGGATCAAGTCTGCCAATTTTGCAGTTTCAGAAGCGAATAAATCAACAACGACAAGACATGATAGTTTTTTTAGTGATTGCTCAACAAAGTTCGCATTGGGATTCGAAACCAAAGGATTTGATCCCATTACGAATAGGCCTTGGATTTCACCAGCATCGATTTTTTCCATCATTTCATAAGCTGAAACGCCCTTTCGAGGTAAATCTGTTTCCTCAATTCCCCAAACCTTTGAAATATAGTGGCGATGCTCTTCATTTTCTAAATGACGGTACCCAGGAAGCTGGTCTGCCTTTTGGCCGTGTTCCCTACCTCCCTGACCATTTCCTTGGCCTGTTATAGCCCCATAACCACAACCAATCTTCCCTATTTTCCCTGTTACTAATATAAGGTTCAAAAAATTTCTGACTGCCATATAACCATCTGTTTGTTGTTCGACTCCCCTGGCCGTGAAGATCATCCCTGTTGAGTTTGCAGCGTAGTTTACGGCTGCAGATCGAATCAATTCAACTGGAATTCCGGTGATTGTCGAAATATCCTCTAAACAGATGGTGCCAATATGTTCTTTCAGTTCTTGAAATCCGTTTGTTTTTTCATTTATGAACGACTCATCGGCCAGTCCCTCATTCATGATCACTTTAAGGAAACCATTGACTAATGCTGCATCCGTGCCCGGTTTAATTTTTAGATGTAAATCCGCAATTTCTGTAGTGGCTGTTTCCCTCGGATCGATCGCAATGATAAATGAACCATTTTCCTTTGCCTTCGTAAAATACGGCATTAATGTCGGTTGGCATTCAGCAATGTTCGTTCCCGCAAGAATAATGCACCGGGCAAAGGGGATTTCCGATAATTTGTTTGTAAACCCTCGATCGATACCGAAAGCTTCATTAGCTGCTGAAGCAGCGGCTGACATGCAAAATCGACCGTTATAATCGATATACTTTGTTTTAAGTGCCACACGAGCGAATTTCCCAAGTAGATAAGCCGATTCATTTGTAAGTGACCCTCCCCCATAAACCCCTATACCGTCAAAGCCAGTTTTCTGTTGGATATCAGAAAACTTATCCTTTATATACGCCAATGCTTCTTGCCATGAAATCCGTTCGAACACTCCGTTCTTTTTTAACAAAGGATAATGGATCCGTTCTTTATGCAGTGCGTGTTGGTGGGCATGTAACCCCTTTATGCATAATCTGCCCTCTGAAGTAGGATTATCCTTCGGGATAACTTTGTAATTTTCACGGCCGACAATACGTTGTTCAACGAGTTGCATCGTACATTGTACACTGCAGTAAGGGCATTGTGTATCCGAAACTTTTTCGGTATCCGTTTCTTTCTCTTTTTGACGGTAGTAACTTAGAAAATCATTCATAACTGGTCCACCTTTTGATTGCTCTGTTATACATACACATATACGTTCTTTCATACAAATTTTCCAATCGTGTAATGGACAAAATACATAGTCACCGCTGACGAGCCCCTGAGAAAGCATACCTCCATTGTGAGGACACTTGTTTTCAACCGCCCGTATATTTCCATTCGATAGCTTAAATAAAGCTAAGTCGAAGTTTCCAATTTTCATAGATTTACCTATCTTTTCTGGCAGATCACGAACATTGGCTACTTGTATTCGCTCCATCCGTCTTTTCCTCCTTAGACACACTCAATGCAGTGAACACATATTTATAAATTTTGGAATAACTTTTCTTGTTTCTCTTGGTTTTCTGTGATTTCTTTCCAAGGGTCTCTTGTATGCGTCAATGCTTCATCCATCCGCTCGATCAACCGTTTTCTGTGTTCCTCTTCAAATATTACCTCTCGGATTTGCTCGATCCCCATACGGTTCACCCACTTCGATGTTCTTTCCAAGTAATTTGCCGTTTCACGGTAATATTGGAGGAAAGATGCAGTGATATCGAAGACCTCTTGTTCCGTCTTCACTGTGCATAATAAATCTCCACCACGCAAATGAGTTCCGCCGTTTCCACCTACATAAATTTCAAAACCGCCTTCAACCCCTACGATTCCTACATCTTTAATTCCTGATTCCGCACAATTTCTTGGGCAAGCGGACACGGACATTTTTACTTTATGTGGCGTATTAAGACGTTCAAATTTCTTTTCTAAGTCGATGCCAAGCTGAGTGGAATCCTGGGTTCCAAAACGACAGAATTGGCTGCCAACACATGTTTTTACGGTTCTTAATGCCTTCCCATACGCATATCCCGATGGCATGTCCAGGTCAGCCCATACTTTGGGAAGATCCTCTTTCTTGATTCCCAAAAGATCAATACGTTGTCCACCAGTCAATTTGATCATAGGAACTTGATATTTATCGGCTACATCTGCAATTTTTCTTAAATCATTGGCATTGGTCACACCGCCATACATCCTCGGAACGACAGAATAGGTTCCATCTGCCTGGATATTGGCATGCAAACGTTCATTGACGAACCGGGATTCTTCTTCATCGTCATAGTCGGAAGGATTTAGCATTCCTAAGTAGTAATTGAGTGCGGGTCTGCATTTTGAGCACCCCTCATCGTTCTTCCATTCGAGGACATTCATGATCTCTTTGACAAACTTTAAGTTTTTATCCTTGATCTCTTCAATTACTTCTTCACGGCTTAATGTGGTGCATCCACAAATTGCTTCCTTCATTTCACTTTGGTCAAACTCGTCACCCAATGTGTATTCTAAAAGATCCTGAACAAGTGGTTTACATCCCCCGCAGGATCGTGAGGCATTTGTATGATCCTTTACTTGATCAGCTGTGGTCAGCCCGTTTTCCACAATGGATTCACAGATTTCACCCTTTGTGACCCCATTGCATCCGCAAATAACTTCACTGTTATCCATCGAAACAACTGCACTCTCAGTTGATTCAGCACCCGAGTCCTGAAGGAACGAAACCTTAGGAAGTTCTGAAATATCAGTGCCGTTATTGATCATACTCAATAGTTTTGGCCCTTCTTTAATTTCACCGAATAATACAGCCCCAATAACCTTGTTCCCACTGATTACAACCTTTTTATATGTCCCATCAAAATCGTCATACACTTTGATGGAATTCGTATCATCGCTATCCAAAAAGTGACCTGCAGAGAAAACATCCACCCCTGATACTTTCAATTGTGTCGAAACCACTGAACCTTCGTACTTCTTCCCTTCCACACCGCAGATTTTCTCTGCTAAAATTTTACCTTGATCATAAAGAGGTGCTACCAAGCCGTAAACAATTTCCCGGTGTTCTGCACACTCCCCAACTGCATAAATATTAGGGTTATCCGTCTGCATATAATCATCCACAACAATTCCTCGATTGACCTGGATACCGCTGTTCTTAGCTAACTGTACGTCTGGTCTGATTCCGACAGCCATGACAACCAAATCAGCAGAGACTTTTGATCCATCTTTAAAACGCAAACCCTTCACGCGCTCTTTTCCGAGGATCTTTTCAGTCTGTTTGTTCAGGAGAAAGTTCATTCCTTGTGACTCAAGTTCTTTTTGAAGCATTTTAGAAGCAGTTGGATCAAGCTGTCTTTCCATCAGATAGTCGCATATATGGACGACATCCACTTCCATGCCAAGATTGAGCAATCCCCTGGCAGCTTCTAATCCTAAGAGTCCTCCACCAATGACTACGGCCTTTTCATACTGCCGGGACGTTTCGATCATGGTTTGACAATCTTTTATGTCCCGAAAAGCTGTTACACCTTCCTTGTCTGCACCTGGTAACGGAAGCATGAATGGTAAGGAACCTGTCGCAAGGATCAATTCATCGTATTGTACTTGCTTCCCTTTGTCTGTATGCACTTGTTTGCTGTCTTTATCAATCTTTATCACAGATTCTCCTGTGTAGAGTTGGATGTTATTCTTTGCATACCAATCTCTTTCGTTGAGCGTGATGTCATCTATAGAGGTGTCCCCTTGAAGTACGGTCGATAAAAGGATACGGTTATAGTTTGGATGCGGTTCACGGCCGAAAATCGTAATATCGAATGCTTCTGGATCGATTTTCAAAATTTCTTCAATACAACGAACCCCTGCCATTCCATTTCCAACTAATACTAATTTTTTCTTCTCCATTTATGTTCCCTCCGTTTTAGTGAATAGATGGTAGAGCTTTGACATTTTTCTTCTGTTTACTTGTTTCTCCATCTCTGATCATATGTTTTAATCCCACCAGACATATGATGGCATTGATCGAAAAAAGCCCGAATCCCAGTGTGTAACTCCCTGTCAGCTCTTTTGTGAATCCAAGAATCAATGGCAAGACGAACCCTCCGATCCCCCCGATTGCGCCAATGATTCCGGATGATGCTCCTGTTTGTCCAGGTGCAACATCGGGAACAAGTTTAAATACTGCACCATTTCCTGCTCCCAGAAAAGCACCCATCAATAAGAATCCCATGCTGAATACTATAAAATTTCCTACTGCGAAAGGAATCAAAATCGAAGTACCTACCATACCGATAAACAGAATCGTTAATAGCTTTATAGCTCCAAAACGATCAGCAAGGTATCCTCCTAAAGGTCTTACGAATGTAGCAACCACCACAAATCCTGCGGTTTTTACCCCTACGTCGATTAAAGAAACGTCGTAAAGTCCTTTTAATAATGTTGGTAAATAAAGACTGAACGCTACGAACCCTCCAAAGGTAAGAAAGTAGAATAGAGATAATATCCATAGCGATTGATATTTCATAACAGATAACTGTTCTTTCACTGTTGTTTTTTTATGGGTAAGAGGTGCCTCTTTTGTACACAGCCAAAAAATGATGCTCATCAAGCCCATTAATAGGGCACCTCCCCAAAAAGTCCATGATAAGCCGAACTTCGAAACCACAGTAGGGACAGTGAAGGCTGAAACAGCAGTTCCGATATTCCCTAATCCTACAATCCCTAATACATACCCCTGGCTTTTCGATGAATACCATTGAGAAACGTAAGTAACGGCAATCGCAAATGTAGCCCCGCCTAGTCCTATCAAAAAAGCCCAAAATAACAGCATTTCAAAGGATGTTGAGAACCCTGCCCCTATTAAAGGAAGGATCAGAGTAAGCATTGTCAACGTATAGACCTTCCTCCCGCCAAAACGGTCAGCGGCAATACCTAGTGGAATCCGCATCACTGAACCTAAAAGGACAGGTATCGCGATAAGCAGGCTGAGTTTCGTATCGCTTAAGTGGTACATGCTCTGTATCATGGGCGCAGCCTGGGCAATCAACGACCAAACAGTAAACGATAGTATCATTGCGATGGTTGAAATCCATAAAGCAGCTTTTTGGTCCTTCACTATGAATGAATGCCTCCTCTTACGGTTGAATTAAAATCTCTGGAACCAGACTTGAATGGCTAAAATCAAAAAGCTTAGTACACCAATATCCCTCGTTTTTCGGATCATTGTATTCCCTCCTATCCATCAAAAGAATGAAAGACATTTGTTCAATGAACGCTTTAAATTGTTAAAGCATAATTGTCGACCTGTTTTTTTTCAGGCCATTGGCCGTAAACTATTGCTTCGCAGACAATAATGCTTGGGTTTTAATCATCTGGTTAGATCGATTACTAACTAAATATATTTTTCCCCCTCAGCTTCTCGCTTTAGTTAAGCTGTCGAAGTATTGGATAAAAGTATTTCATATTTTTTCTGTTACGAACATAATGATGTAAGAATATCTAACATGGTTTTTACTTTTAACTTTACATCTTTCTTTGTTTGTAAAGATACCTAACATCTTCTTTTCGTGCTTGTTGAGTGCAAACTCTATCATGTGGTCATAAGGAGACTGTGCATAGGAATACAAAGAAAGAATCGGAAGTGATGGATGAAGGATTGAAAGCGATGGATGAAAAACTGGTGGGCATTTCATTTAATCGTACAAGTTCGCCAATACGAAGCTCTTTTTAATTCATATAAAGGTATTTCCTATTTTTGTTAGAATAGGCTATTATAAGGGAATTTTAACAGGAAGGTGGATACTATGAGAGGTCTTTTTGTAATAAGCATGATCGCTTTTCTTGTTATCCTTAGCGGATGCGGGACTACGATGTCCGAGGAAAGTGGCATGTTTACATTTGAAACGGAAGATGATATCTATGAAAAGATTACCATGGACGAAAAAAACGGATGGTCCCTTCAAAAAAATGACAAAGAAGTCGCCACCCTTCAATACATCAAGACAGAAGAATTTGATACTGAAATCATCCCTGATTTTGAAGGGGGACTTCATGGCGATGAAATTAAATCAGACTGGTACTATAACAATACCCGATTTGTGTTAGAGCATGTCAAGAGCATGGAAGTTACCCAACGTTTTCATTTTCTCTTTCCAGTCGATGATGAACATTCGTATCTATTGACTTCAACCACCCCTGCTTTGGAAAGACACCAGATAGAAGAACTCGCTAAATCGTTTCGATATGATTGATACTTTATTGTCATTTCCCTAATGGGAGGTCTCAAATTTCAGATTAAGAAATTTTTTTGTTCAACCAATGGCTTGGCTTATCCAGATGACCTGGAATTCTAGTATTAGTGTTCCCGGTTGCTGAATTGATTTGCGATTGTGTAAGAAAAAGAGCCTTTGTCAGGTCAGCACCTCTCAAATCTGCACCTCTAAGATCAGCCCCAATAAAATCTGCCTTTCTCAAATCACTCTGGCTTAAATTTGCTGCTATCATCAGTTTTCCGCGAAAGTCTTCACCTTGTAAATTTAGCCCTTTTAAATTTGCGCCAATGTAGTCTAAACCTTTCTTTATTCTCTTCTTTTTACCTTTTTTAACGATATCAGCTCGGTACACTTTACTTGTCGCTTTTAATAGATCGTTGACACAGTTTCTATGTGCGACAATATCTATTTCCAAAATCTCTTTTGGCTTTTTTTCGGTTAGTTCAACGGTTTCTTCGTACATTTTTTGAAGACCTGCATGAAACGATTGAGTTTCTTTTAAGGTAAGCGCTTGTTTGAGATACCAGAGCATTTCAAAAAGTTGTTGCACAAGAGGAAATACGGTAAACATCTCTTCAGCATGTTCAAGATCCTCACGCCAGTCTTCACCTTTATAAATAGACTGTGAAACATGCTGACCTGCACCGAAGCACTCATAAGATACACAACCATGAAAGCCTCTTCCCCTCAATTGATCATGTATAGAACACAAATTATTTGAACACAAATGTCGGCAAGGTTCTCCACCATCTTTGTTGAATGGAAAATCTGCTGATTCCGCATAAGGCAATGCAACACAGCACAACCCAAAGCAATTCTTGCAATCTGATTTTAAATGATTAAACATTATTAAACACTTCCAGTAGTTTACAAAGGATATTTAAAGTATAAACGAAAGGACAAACAGTTAATAGTTGCAATTTCACCCACTCAATCCGAATAAACCGGCAATCTTACACACTCCTAAATGTCCAGTTATTTTATAAGGACTTACTGATTAGCCTATTTCAAGAAATTAATTTTCCAAATTTTAATAAAAAAGGAATTGTATGAGCTAAAATAAAGCTAACGCCATTCGTTTATTGGAGGAAAGAAAATGAAGGTAATCAAAGAGAATGAAGTATATCAGTTAGCTTTCATGCCACGTTTATTCCCTATTAATTGCTATCTTGTTGAGGAAGAGTATTACATCACCATCGTGGATACAGGAATGCCGTTCTGTAAAAATGGAATTATTAAAACAGCTGAGTCGATCGGTAAACCAATTCAGAAGATAGTATTAACCCATGCCCATAGTGATCATGTTGGAGCACTTGATGAACTAAAAGAGCAGATCCCCAATGCAGAGGTTCTTTTACCAAAACGAGAGGAAAAAATTTTGGCTGGGGATGTTTCACTTGAAGAAGGAGAAGGCTTTAAATCTATTAGAGGTGGAATCCCGAAAAATGTGAAGACAAAACCAGATACTTTACTAGAAGATGGAGACCGGATCGGCTCTTTACTAGCAATTCACTCTCCAGGACACACTCCTGGAATGATGTCTTTTTTGGATACACGAAGCAACACCCTGATAGCAGGTGATGCATTTCAAACCAAAGGCGGATTAGCGGTTTCAGGAGATATACGTTGGTCCTTCCCTTTTCCTGCATTAGCTACATGGGATAAAGATATAGCCATACGATCAGCAGAAAAGCTTTTAGACTACGACCCTAGTGTTCTAATGGTAGGACACGGAAGAATGCTTCATAACCCATCGAATCAAATCAAAGAAGCAATTATTTCCGCAAAAAACAATAGAGTGAGCAAATAATTACGGTGTCAAAACCAGGATCAAACCTAGATAATCCTTAAAACTCTTATAGATGCAGTCCAGGCTGTTAAAAGAAATGTATAGTAATTGGCAGGATATTAAAAGGGACGCGTTATATGGAAACGCGTCTGATTGCTTTTTTCTAGTTAATTATGTTCTTCTTTTTTAGAGTCTCTAGTGTAATATTTTTCGCTTGGGTTCCGCTGCCATCAATGTTAACTGCATAAACCCATGTCGTATTTCCTGTCTCGACAAACCCGACAAACCATCCAAGACCAAAGTCTGACAGCCTTGTCCCTGTTTTCCCATAGAGGGTATATTCATCCTGCTCATCCTGGATCATCATACGTTTAACGGTTTTTTGATGTCTTTCTTCAAAAGGAAGCTCTTCCTCCACCAGCTTTTCAATAAAATCCGCTTGTTCCAAAGCTGAGATTTCCATGCTGCTGTCCAGCCAAAAAGAATCAATTCCACCGCTTATATCCTGGTTTCCATACTGTATAAGATCAACATGACTCTGCATTTGTTCTTCACCAATATCACGTGCCATGTCTTGATAATACCAGATAACCGAATGTCTCATACCTGAAGCTAAAGTATGATCTCTATTCCAATCTGCAAATTGCCTGGTGACCCCATCCCAGCGTTTTACTTCATATTCATCCCTGACCGCCAAGGTTTCCAATCCGATCAATGCATTCGGAACTTTAAAAGTGGATTCAGGTGTGAAGCTTTCCATGCTTCTCTCTTTATTGTATACATACACCTGATCGTTCTGGAGATTTTTCAATACCATTGTCCCTTCTTTATCATTAAAAAACTCCCCGATTTCCAAGTCCTTCGGCTTTTGGTGCTCGGCACCTGTTACTGTACCCAATCCCATAAATACAAACAAAGCAGAAAATACAAGTAAGGCGGCAGTCCTCAACATCTTCATTTTACATCCTCCTTCTTTTGATAGGTATTTCTCAATGATCAACAAGCTTGTGATATCATTAACTATACGTAACATGATTTATGTCTAAAAGGTTCATTTTTTCGATCTGTACCCATACAGATCGAAAGGGGAGGATCCTGATTGTCTACGAAATATGAACAAATCATAAAGGAAATCGAGGTCAGGATGGGGGATGGCCGCCTGAAACCCGGTTCACGACTTCCCTCGGTCCGTGCTTTTTCGAAAGAGCTTCAATGCAGTATCAATTCGGTCATCAAAGCCTATAATGAACTAGAAAAAGGACACAGGATTTACTCTGTCCCAAAAAGCGGTTATTTCCTTGTCGGCAGGAATAAGACAGATGGTGACATCGTACAAGGATTGATCGATTTCTGCTCTGCAGGTCCTGACCCCAGCAAGATGCCTTATCGGGATTATCAACATTGCATGAATCAAGCGATCGACCTTTACAAGGAGGAAATGTTTCATTACTCGGAGCCTTTAGGGTTGACCTCACTGCGCCACCAGCTTTCAAAACAGCTGCAGGATCTCCAGGTTTTTACTCCTCCAGAGAGGATTTGTATTGTTTCAGGATCACAACAAGCACTTGATCTCCTTGTTTCTCTTCCCTTTCCAAACGGAAAAGCTGAAATCTGTGTTGAACAGCCGACACATTTCAGCTTTATCGAATCCTTATCCACTCGTGGTTTGAAAGCAATTGGAATTGAAATGACCAACAGCGGGATCGACTTGGACCATCTAGAGGAAACCTTCAAGGAAGGAAACATCAAATTTTTTTACACCGTATCACGATTTCAGAATCCAACAGGTTACAGCTATTCGAACGAGGAAAAACGAAAAATCGTGGAGCTGGCCCAGAAATATGACGTATATATCATTGAAGACGATTATATGGGAGACCTGGACACACGGAGAAAGGCAGACCCGATGTTTGCCTATGATCCATCCGGCAGGATCATCTATACAAAAAGCTTCTCCAAAGTGCTGTTGCCAGGTCTAAGGTTAGGATTAGCGGTGTTGCCAGAGGCGCTGCTTGAAAGCTTTACCAAAGCCAAATTTGCGGCAGATGTCCATACCCCAGTCCTCACCCAGGGGGCCCTAGAAATTTATTTGCAGAGCGGGATGTTCATGTCGCATATCGATAAACTTAGAAAGCAATATAAGAAAAAGGGTACTATCCTTAAGCAGTCCTATCTTCAGTACCTTCCACCCGAAGCTGAATTTACAGGAGGAGACTCCGGTTTTTATTCAACGATTAAGGTGCCAGGACGATTAAAGGCAAGGCACCTTGTCGATCATTTGAAGAAAAAGAATGTCCTCGTCCAAGACGCGACGAATATGTATCTGCCAGACTATCGGAAGGAAAACCGGATCCGGCTGAGCGTATCGCAAGTACCCGATGCCAAAATAAAAATCGGTGTTGAAAAAATAGGAAAAGGTATTCGCGAGATTTTTGTGTGATAAGTTACATCAAAAGCGGTGGTCGAGATGTAGAGACAGAAACAGCGTACAAGTTGAAGTTTTTTGCTAAAAAAGACTGCCATCCAATCGTTTTTCACTTTTATGATCGTTAAAATCGGTGAGAGACCGATTTTTTTCATCTATTGGAACGTGCAGACCTCTTAATTGCACCGTTTTCGGAGACGATTGCACCGTTTTCAAAAACAATTGCTCTGTTTTAAAATTAATTGCACTATTTCAAAAATGCATTGCATCATTTTCAAAAAATTGCACAGCTCCTTAGATAATAGAATTACCGGGCAAGGAATTGCACGGCCCTGTACATTAATGAACCAGCATTTTGTACTTAAACCATAAAAGTAGGGCTGTCCCAAAACAATAGTGTCAGACACCACCACACAACATTTTGTTTCAAAAACACACTTTTTCTCAAAATGTTGCTAGGGACGGTGAGAGTCAGACACTAATGGGACAGCCCCTTATCCTTTTATAATGATTGTACGAACTCTGTTACGACCTCGTTGAACACTTCAGCTTCCTCTAGGAATGGACAGTGACAGCTGTCTTCGAATACGACCAGATGGGAATTTTCGATGTGTTCATTCAAAAACACACCTGCTTCGACAGGAATCAGTTTTTCCGCTCTCCCGAAACAGAGCAGGGTCGGCACCTTGATGTTTTTAAACTGATCGCGATAATCGACCACCGTCTGATCGAACAGGATTGCACTTGCGACAGACTCCGGAAGCTTCGTAGTTTCCTCCAGCATCCAATTGAAATCTTTTGGATCAAGCTCTTCCTTGAACATGAGCGGTATGAACTCGGTCAGGAAGCCTACCCGATTATTCTGCACTTCCCGCATCAGATGGATCAATGTCGGGAAATCGAAAGTACCACTCGGAAAATCTTCCCACTTGAAGTCGGAGGCCAATTCATCGACAATGACCGTTCCTTTGACATTGTCATCACCGAACTGCTGCAAATAATCCCATACGACGAATGCTCCCATCGACCAGCCGACAAGGACAACATTCTTCAGCTCCATTTTTTCAATGAAACTGTGCAGATCCCTCGCATAATTCGCCACAGTATGGCCATGGTGTACTTTCGCCGATTGACCGTGCCCCCGCATATCCAAAAGGATGATACGGTGATCCTTCCTGAAGTGCTCGGTTTGATTCTTGAAGAAGCGGCTGCTCATCCACACCCCATGGATGAATAGGACTGGTACCCCTTCCCCCACATCTTCATAGTACAATTCCACCTGATCTTCTTCTACACTGATATATGGCATCAAGTAACCCCCTTCATTTTAAATTCCATCATTCCATTCTATTAGTCCAAGCTGGTCAAATATGCGTTCAAATCAATATCCCTTTCAGCCAGGGGCGTGGTTGGTGGGTTCCAATCGGGATCTGGATAAGACTCGATTTTTTCCCTTCGAATCCATATAAAGTATCGGACATTGCCACATCGAATCCGAGTAATGGATGTCCTCCCATATCGAGTGCAGAGGCTGCTAAGAGTAAGCGCTGAATGAGCATTCCGGCTTTCATCTGTTGGATACGGTAGCCTCGATAACCCAAGTCCTCTTTCAAATGATCTACTGAACCGACGATATGCAGGCAAATCGGTACTTGATAGAGGTTCACGTTATGGGCGGTCATCCCTGACTGCAAGCGAAGGCGTAAATCGCCCGACCGGATCAGCTCTAGAGAGTGAGCTGAGGAATTGTAGCGATATGCCCCATCCGGAATATCTTCAACATTGTAAAAACAGCCATATAGTTCGATCTTGTCGCCAGAATCACCCAAATCGTTCTGGTTGATAAAGTTTTTTGCGACCTCTTGCAGGAGGATTGATAATTCCCGTTGAGTCACCTTTTTCATGGCAAAGTCCATATCAGGCGAGTAACGTTTCCGGCAAACGGTCGTAAAATCGTATTCTAGGCGGTCGTGTTGGGGCAGAAAGATGGTTTCCCCCTCTTCTTTTACAGTTTCCGTGGTTTTGTTCGGAGAAAAGCATCCTATCGAGTCGAACATCGCTGCTTCATTCATTTTCGTAATCATCGGATAATCCAGGATATTTTTCGAACGGATGAAATAGTCAGTTTCCAATTCCGGCATGAGATTGATCAGTCTATCAGCTGAAATGTCACCCTTTCCTCCCGACAACAACCCGAATTCCGGTTTATGGGATAGCGGGATGACAGCATAGATACTTTCCTCTTCCTCTTTCAATCCAAGCAGGTGGTTGACGGCACGGTCGAGAAACTGGAAAAACACATAGGATGAATACCCGAAGCGTTTCCCCAATTCAAGGATCTGGCCGATTAACGCACCAGCATCGAGCCCTTGTAATCGATAGGCGAAATGATTGTACTTGAAAAAGTTTTTCCAGAACATCGTCGTCACGAAAACCGCTCCGAAACAATTTTCAATGTTACAACGCCAACCGAGCGCTTGAGTAAGATAGCTGTCGAAACTGCCTTCCCTGAGCATTCCAAGCCTGTGATGGGCCGCATCATAATGATAGACGCCATCCGCCAACCCTTCTACTTTTAAATAGACGTACACTTCGTTCGGATACAATCCTCCTCCCGAGGGAACGAAGCGTCGCAACTGTTGCAGAAGGTCTGGCGAGTCCATGTAGATCGACTCCGAGAATTGGGTAATTCCATAAGCGTGCCAGAGGAAAGTGCCGATCGTTTCGAGTGAAGCCATTGGTTTCCTGCCAGACGCTTTCAATGGAAGTTGGGTAGAAAGAGGGATAGTTGGCAGATCCCGATAAAGTTTATACGGCAAGGGTGCATCCTCCCAATCGATCTCAAAATCCGGAGGTTTCACCTGATCGATGTCATAATGGAGATTATGGAGAAACTCATCAAGGTTCACCCTTCACCCTCCTTTCGCTGGTCATGGGAATGGATGTGGATGTGGATTAAGCTGGTCGTACGTCAGCGGTCGATCATAATAGCCGAGCTCTGCTGGTACGGTTAGAACGCGTTTCAGCCCTTTCACCCGGGTAAGGTCATGACCGAAAGTCATCGGCAGCATGCCTGGGATCAATACTTTTACGCAATGCAATCCATTCCGCCTAATTTCAGCTGTCGTCTGATCCACAACGATCACATCAAGCCCCAAATTCTTGAATGCGTCTAGGACTTTCTTCAGGTCTTCTGTCAGATCACGGTGATGGGTTTCCCAGTGGAAGGCTTCAGCAAATGACTGTACCTGGCGATCTTCATCGAGTAAAAACTGGAGCCTTCCTTCAGCCTCTTTCAATCCATAAAGCATGCCGTGATCATCCATCGTATTAACTTGCGAAGAATCCTGATACAATTTCACATAGTTACTTTTATGGGACTCGAATTTATCTTCAAGCGACATCACCATTCCTGCCAGTTCGTAAACCGCACTCTTCACCGCTCTTATCGGATCAAGGTGGGCACCCGCTGCACAGAGGAGGTTCATCCCTTTTTGCTTCCGGTTTTTGACCAGCGCCCAAACACTCGGGATCCCATGCTCCATCGTGGCATTATACAGGTGAAAGTCGTACCCGCCGATTTCCTTCATCCGTCCGATCATCAAGTGCAATTCCTTGTCGTCAGCAGAATAAGGGTCCAGACGTGGAAGATTCAGCTGGGCATACCAGGTCATCAGGAAGGCATCACGCTCGATAACTTCCATGATCCCATGAAAGACCGCTTCCTCAAGACTACCACCGAGCGCGCACCCATTCGATGTTTCATAGACGAACCCATCCCCGCATCCCAAACTGTAATAGGCAAGCCGTTCAGGAACAAGGATCTGGCGGTCTTGTAAAAACGAATGGCCCCATACCCAGTTCATTTTTCGATCAGGATTGAACTTCTGGTAAGGGAAATCTGGCTTGTCATAATGTTCATCCTCATGAACCCCGACCTCCAACGGATCCAACGCATGGTGTCCAAGATGCCGATAACTGTCAAAAACCACGGTCCTCTTCCCGCGGGCACCGATTCCACAGGATCGTTCCAATGCTTCTAAAATCCCTGTCATTTCACTCAGCTTATAGGAATACGTCCTCCCACCTGTCCCCTCACTTCTGCTGAAAAGCGGGAGGTTCACGATGACATCGGCGAACACCGTCACAGAATCATACATCTTATGATTCGTTATCCCTGTCCGGGTATTGAGGTAATCGTGTTCCAAAACCTTCTCCAGATCATCCATCGACCTTGTTCGGAAACTGCCCGGACTCACTTTCGGACTAGGCTTCAGTGTAATACGTGCACTTTGTTCAGCATCCTCCGGGAGATTGCTGCAAACCGGACACACGGCTTCTGGCAAGATAAAGCGCCATGATCCCTCCAATGTTTTCATGTTCATCAAATAAATGTGATCGGCAGATTGTGGGTCGTCTCCCTCGAGCGCCTTTTTCGCTTCCCCTGCAATCAGGTAAGCAAGCTGTAAGAGGCCTGTATTAGAGGACCAGGGATCTGGGGAGAGACTGTCTTCGTGTGCCATCCTTTGTTCCCTCAACCCCCACATCTCCGGTGTCTCACGACCAGCAACCAATAATCTGGTGTCAGCACAATAAGAGCATCCTTCCTTATCGGGTTGGACGAGTGGGCCGATCACACCTTCCCCGAATGAAAGGAACCCTCTCAACCATGGAATACGCAGATGCCGGAACACATTTTCTGCCTGCTGATGTACAGAGGGGACCCATGTATCGTGGAGAACGAGGACCAATTCGGTCATTTCCGGTATATCTTCTTCGATTGAGGCACGACGTATGACTTTAAAATCTATATCCAGCCTTTCACAGACTTTGTCAACGAGCATGCCGTATCCAACTACCAGCACTATGTCCCTCACAGTAATGGGGCCTCCTTCCTTAGCATGACACCGAGTAAGACCGCCTGTTCTTTTTTCAGCAATGGTTCCATCGGTAACGCAAATACATTGAGCGTTCTCCTGCTTTTACTTAATACCTCCTTTGCATCCTGAAGACTTTCATCCACATCTGACTGCACAACCTCAAACTCTGCCAGATTCTTTTCATTCACAGCGATGGAAGGATGTTCAATCACCAACGTATGGATATTGGTTTGTTTGTTCTGCCCTTTCATGACTGCATGTTTAAGTACATTGCGGAGGGCAGTCGTACGATCTAGACCGACACTTCCGTACCAACGGTCTCTTACCTCAATCCATATGACTGGAAAACCAGCCACTTCTCTTCCAGCAAAGATTCCCGGTTCTTTTCCCATCGTTTTCAAGGACTGTAAAAGAAAGCTGCAATGGTCATCCTTGATCGCCTTTACATGGACCGGGATAACCGGGAACTGATGATTCTCTGCTTGGGTCCGCAGCTCCTTAAGAAGACATTTTTGCAGGCCACGGTACACACCCTCCGAATTCGTTTCTCCTGCTCCAATTCCGATCAATGTGTCAGAATCACTCGGCTGCTGTAATTCCTCCAATAACCTTTCGCCATAGGTCTCTAAACCGATCAATCCTGCCTCCCGCCGGGCCTCTTCATGAGTGAGGCCGCCGCAAATTTCGGCTGGTAAAAGTTCAGCCGGGCCGTCTGAGCGGGGATCAATTACCTGGATTTCACATTGTGACAACGGGATTTGATTTAAATCACCTTCCTCCCAGCGATGGAAGACCCCTGAAACATCAGAAGTCATTTGGGTGAGAGCCATGAACAAATTACCCGGTTTTCCTTTCGACCCTTCCAATAACTGTTCTTCCTCCAACCATTTAACAGGTTCAAGCTTACGCGGTTTCGGTATAAAAGTATGCCACTTTCCTTCCAGAGTATAAGGATCCAGCAGGTAGAATTGCAGGCGGTCCCTACCAGCAACATCTGTCAGGCTTTTGAACATTTCAAAGGAACATAGATTGGTGAGCATCGCTCCAGCAGTAGTGGAATAGGACTCTGATACCCGTTCTTTTTCAAATACGGTTTTGTGGATGCTTTGCCATACAGACGACCAACATCCTTCTGAACCAGGTTGGATGACTGGACCAGCAACACCAAGTCCCTCTATAAATACAGCGGGGATGAACATCTTTCTCCCTTTTTGACAAGCGGATTCAACTGTACGCAGTTCCTCCAATTCGCCCTGTTGGGAGACGTACAATATACAATCAAAGGGCTCGATGACATCGTTCCAGGAGTTCCCGCTCTCTGCCTGAGAGATGATTTGGATCGCTACGTCGGGATCTGTTTTCCGTGCATGCGTTACCAGTTCGGACAATCGCTTTCGATTCGTCTGCATCGTATCAGTGATCAAAAGGTGGAATTTCGGCAACCCGGACTCAAGCAATGACGAAACCAATGAATGGAAGATTGGTCCGGAACCGATTGCAAGAACTTTTGCTTTCCGGTATTCCTGGAAACGATAAGCCCCTGAGCCTCTGAAACTGTTCAGAAACTCGATTTGATGAGCATACTTTTTCAAGATTTCCTCTTCCAATTGATGAGGGCTGTCTTGACTCAAATCCCGTAAGAATCCATTCTTGTACAAGGTTTCTGTAATCTCAAAAACCCGATCCCTGTATGGCCCGGGCAATCCTTCCGTCATCTGTTCCAATGTAAAATCACCGTTGTACATCGGCAGCAATTTTTCTACCCACTGATCGATTGACTTACCTTCCATCTGAAACGAACCCGCGTTGTTCCTGAAATACACACTGCCTTTTGGATCAGGCAGAAAGAAAGTATCCCTGTTCATTTTCATACGCATCGAAGGGCTTAATCTCATCATTCCGCTCCTCCTTTACCCGAGAGCTGTTCTGAATGCTTCATATGAGTTTATGTAGGTCAATTTGTCTTATATGCTTGATAGACGAAAAGAACCCCAGCGTTGAAACTGGGATTCTTCTTAAACGTTGACCAATTATCAGCCGCCGCACGGACCACCGCATCTGCCACCGCATCTGCCACCACATCTTCCACCACAATGGCCGAAACATCTGCTGCACGGGCCGAAGCATCTTCCGCATGGACCGAAACACCTGCCACACGGACCAAAGCAAGAACCAAAGCATGGCCCGAAACAAGGGCCTACGAATACACACAAGCGTGACTCATCTTCGTACTCTTCATAATAATCACTCGGGACAAAGTCATTCGCATTATAATCGCCAATGTCCAGCCCTTGAAGATCTTGTCGGAACTCTTTCATTGCCTTTCCCCCTATCCTTCATTACTGGAGTTGAGTGTAAAATAAAAACAAGAGATTGAGCTTTTACTCTCTTCAACACAGTATGATGGAGGGGTGGGCGTTGTTACTGATCAACCTGTCTCTATTTAATAAAGATTTTCAGGAAGATAAGGACAATTGATGGCTCTACGATTAGATTTTGGACTTCCGACCTAAAGCCCTTATAAAAGCTCCAACACCCAGATCAGCCACGAAGGTCACTGGAAGTCCGACGGGGAGGCTCGAACCAAACAAAGTTCGGTTCTGCGTGGGTAAACATTTCGACCTAAATCAATGTGTCGACCGCCGCAGGAGGACTGAAGTGATCCGAGTGGTTGGGCGTTGGAGCTAGATATTTCTTCACCGCAAGAAAATTTTTTATACTCTCTTATCCTTTAAGAAAAATCCAAGGAGAAAATGAAAATCTCCAAGGGTTTATCGTTCTTATGTTTTTTCTGAAACATGCGGTCCTATCCTCAGGATTTACAGGACAATTTACCCTCATTTGTGACAAAAAGAGTGGACATCTATACCGCTATTTTGGTAAAAGGAGGCTGATTTTTAGTTTCCCCGATAAATGTACAGTTAACGTCGTTAAAAGTAGTTTTTCCGTCGTTAAACTCCTCAATTTCGTCGTTAAACTCTGAATTTCATCCAATAAGGTATCTGGTGTCCTCTATTTTTTGTAAAGCATGGGGTTTTGAGCCACCATTAACTTGCTTATTGTGTTACAGCGTTTGCTGCGTTTACCCGTCCATTTTGGAAAAGTATGCATGTACCAGTCACCTCAACTGCTGTTTCCTCAAGGGCTGTACGGATTTGTTCGGCGCTTTTACCCTGGGCTGCAAGCAAACCTGCTACACCTGCTACGAGGGGTGAAGCCATCGATGTACCTGAATAGGTGGCATACCCACCGTTTGGAATCGTTGAATGGATGTCGACACCAGGAGCTGCGATATCCACCCATAATCCGTAGTTGGAGAAGTAAGCAATCGCATCATTTTCATCAGTCGCTGCTACCGCTATGGCGTTTTCGTAATATGCCGGATAGCTGGGAAGCGGTGTACTTTCGTTCCCAGCAGCAGCCACTACGACAGAGCCTTGTTCCCATGCATAGTTGACGGCTGCTTCCAACGTCTTGGATCCGATTTTTCCGCCAAGGCTCAGGTTGATCACTTGAGCACCCTGATCGGCAGCATAGCGGATACCTTGTGCGACGTCATCCATCGTACCGCTGCCATCCGCATCCAGCACACGTACTGGGAGAATAGAGGCTTTAGGTGCCATTCCGGCAATCCCCTCACCATTATCCGTATTCGCTGCTGCAATCCCGGCAACATGAGTGCCATGTTCATTCTCATCGATCGCATCGTTATCATCATCCACGAAATCATAGCCTTGCAGTACTTTTCCGTCCAAATCTGGATGATTGTAGTCAACTCCAGTATCTATGACGGCAATCTTAACCGATGGATCGCTCAGGGTAACATCCCAGGCTTCTTCTGCACCGACTTTTTGTGGGGCATATTGGAGCGAATGATAGGCAGGATCGTCAGGTATATAGCTTGCATGGAGTTCGACGTTTGGTTCAGCAAACGTTACAGCATCAAGAGCTTCGAGTGCCTCGACTGCTTCTGAGACATTGCCATTTACTTTTACAACGAAAAACTCATCGGTAGCATCAACGATTTCACCATCAATTCCAGAGATGACTTTCTTTGCGACTGAAGTGATACTTGAGTCTTTCGTATGGACGATAATCTCTTGTGGTGCTGACTGCTCAGTATTAGAGGTAAAAGAAGGTGCTTTTTCACCAGAACCTTCAGCAGACACTGGTATTGCCATGGATGCGACAAGGGATATGGATGCCGCAAAAGCCACGAAACGCTTTAACATAGAATCACTCCCATATGTATTGACCTATAAAGTTGTAAGGTATAGCGAGTGGATTCTACAGAAATCTGCCTATTCCTTTAAAGTTATTCTGAAATAATGATATCCTCCTACATGAAGAAATCAACATCTTAATCTTTGAGTAGAAATGACTATTCCCACCCACGAGTAAACCGTCATTTTCTGACTACAAAACAGGGAGTATATTCTTTTTCTGAAATTAAAAGGAGAATGTGTTGATTCGTACCCCGAAACATTTCTTTTGACTACCTGTTTTGATAGGAGTAACATACACTTATCATTCGAACAGACAGGAAAGAGATGAGGGCTTTGTCTAAACCAGCAACCTATATCCTATTACTCTTGCTTATGATGATCTGGGGATTCAATGTCATAGCCATCAAACTGGTCGTCGAGTACTTTGAACCGGTCACAATAACCGCTTTCCGTATATTGACGGCTGGGATCGTGGTCCTGATTTTTTTAGCTTCCAAAAAGGAATTCCGCAAAATGACACGTCAGCAGCTTGTCTATGTTACGATCGGCTCTTTGACAGGGATTACTGGTCATCACTACTTTCTCTCGATGGGCCTGACGATGACAACAGCTTCGAATACGGGTCTTATCATCGCCCTGGTTCCGTTGATGACTTCTCTCCTCGCGATCGTGTTCCTTGGTGATCGGTTGACGCTCTTAAGGTTCATCGGTATATTCCTCGGCTTTATCGGGGTTTCTTTTATCGTATTGAATGGTGCAGGAGAACTTTCAAGCATCTCTCGAGGGGATTTTTATATTTTCCTTTGTGTGCTCGCTCAGGCTGTCAGTTTCATCTATATCAAAAAAGCGACGGAAACGATGGATGCGAGACTCATCACATTTTGGATGCAAATCATAGGGGCCGCCTTCTTGTTCCTTATCAGCCTGAAAGTTGAACCTCAAGGTCTTGAAAGCCTGACGACAGGTAAGCCTTGGATCTGGGCTGTGTTCGCTTCATCTGCCATCTTAGCGACTGGAATCGGCCATATGTTTTATAATCGTGCCATCCATCAGCTAGGTGCAGGTGAAACGGCTATCTTCATCAATCTTACACCGTTCTTCTCGTTGACTGGATCGTATCTATTTCTAGACGAAACGATTGCGGCCGCCCAGCTCTTCGGATTCATATTCATCGTTTCAGGAGTTGTTTTGGGGACAGGTGTGTTAGAACATAGAAACTATTATCAAGTGCGGAAAATAAAAGAAAAACAAAGTGACCTTTCATGATTGAATGAATTGTCACATAATTTTAAAAATTATCATGATTATTAAAAAGGAATAGGTGGTACAATAGCATTGAAGGAGTTGATGACAATGCGTAAGCGTAAAACCTCATTTAAACAACTAGTCATAGAAAATAGAAACAACTTGATCAATAATCCACAAGAGATGGAAAAGATCGAGATAAAGCTTGAGAAGAAGCAATTGAACAAGACATCCTAGAAACGTAAAAAGGGGCTGGCCACGAGTACGAGGCAGCTCCTTTTTTGTATACGTTTTATAAATTAGCATGTCATATCAGACCTTACACTGTCGAGAGCAGCATCCCAATTCGGAAAATAATACAATGCGTATTTCATCAGTTCTGGGTTGGACTTCTTGACCTGTTTCTTTCGGAGGGGCTCCACTCTTCAATGCTCATACTAGATCCCATTATATTCCTCCCCTGATTGTTTCCTCCCATTCTGCTCTGCTCAACACCTATAATCAACGGCCTTGCTGCCAAATTTTTTGGCCTATCATTTTTTACACTTCTGTAATAGAAGTTGAACCTTCTATTAAAATTTGCTTGCTAATCTTAATAAGTGATAAGGAGGTTAAAAGAATGATAGATTTCAGAAAAATAATACCCGCTTTCCTATTATCGTTTTCGTTGGCTTGTACATCTGTATTCGCCGGCACTCCAGAAAAAAAGCCTTTAGGCCCTAGTGAAGAAAACAAGTATATTCCCGTACAGCTTTTAGGTATCAATGACTTTCACGGTCAGATCGATGTTTATCAAAATATCAATGGACGGAAAGCTGGTGGAGCTGAATACTTGGCAGCTTACATAAAAAAGCATGAGAAAGACAATAAAAATACTTTGCTTGTCCATGCTGGTGATGTTGTTGGTGCAAGTTCTCCTGTATCTTCCCTTCTTCAGGACGAACCTACGATCGAAATTTTGAATGAAATCGGTTTTGATGTCGGTACAGTCGGTAATCATGAATTCGATGAAGGCGTCGATGAAATGAAGAGACTGATCAATGGCGGTTCCCATGAGGTTACCGGAGATTTTGAAGGAGCTGACTTCCCGTATACTGTCGCTAATGTCAAAGATAAGATTACCGGGGAACCGATTCTCCCTCCTTATGTCATTGAAAGGGTAAATGGAATACAGATCGGTTTCATCGGAGTCGTCACTACCGATACGGAAAACATCGTCCTTCCAAGTGGAATTGAAAATGTGGAATTCACAGATGAAGGTGAAGCGATCAATGAGGCTGCTGAAGAATTAAAAGAAAAGGGTGTAAAATCCATCGTTGTACTTGGACATGTGCCAGCATCCTCGAACACGGACGGGACAAATCCTTCTGGGGAATTGGCAGAACTAGCCCCTGAGATCGATGATGAAGTTGATGTCATTTTCGGCGGCCACAACCATGCTTATTCCAATGCTCTAGTTGACGGTAAATTGATTGTCCAGTCTTATTCTTATGGCACGGCTTTTTCAGATGTCGATTTGATGATCGATCCGACAACGAAAGACATTGTTAAAAAGCAGGCTGAAATCGTGACCACTTACCATGACAGCATTACTCCGGATGCAAAAGTGAAAGGAATGGTCGATCACTATAAAGAAGAAGTCGGACCACTGATCAACGAGATAATCGGTCAAACATCAGAGCCCATTACAAGGAAATCAGATGAAAGCGGTGAATCACCACTCGGAAATCTAGTAGCTGATTCCCAACGTGCCGCTATGGAAACGGACTTTGCTTTCATGAACCCTGGCGGTATACGATCCGACCTCGATCAAGGAGAAACCACATGGGGCGAGTTGTATACAATGCTCCCATTTGGCAACAACCTTGTGAAAATGACATTGACTGGTGATCAAATCAAGAAATTATTAGAACAGCAATGGAATGGTGAAACCAAACGAATCCTCCAAATTTCCGGCTTGAAATATACGTGGGACAAGTCTGCTCCCGAGGGTGCAAAAGTTCTTGAAATCACAGATTCAGAAGGAAATCCGGTCGATCCGCAAAAACAATATACAGTAACCGTCAATAATTATATTGCTACTGGCGGGGACGGTTTTACGATATTGAAACAAGGAGCTAACCAGGAAACAGGACCTCTTACCTTAGATGCAATGATTGACTATGTGGAAAATCAGGGCAATCCTATTGAAGCTCCCGTTACAGATCGCATTCAAGTAAAAGAATAAATACGAGTGTCTGTTTCCCATTTCTTTGGGACAGGCACTTTTTCATTTCCAGGAAGTTTTTGCGTTCCACTCAAGGCATGACTGTCGGTTCTACGACGGTCAATGTACGGTTGATCGTGTCCATAAGCACCTTAGCCCCGATCGGAATTGCAGCTTTAAACATCCCATGGCCAGAAGCGAGATTGGTCATAAGCGGCTTCCCGAGTGGTACCAGGAAGTCATTGATCAGATCTTCGTATGTCTTCCCATACGCTACCGGACATTCAGTACATTCACCCATAATGATGCCAGTACAGTCATCGAATTTCCCTGCCAATCGTAAGTGTTCAAGATAACGGTATACGGTATTGACCGGTTCATGCGTGTCTTCCAAGAAAAGGATTTTACCCCTCGTATCGATTTCAGCCGGTGTTCCGAGCAAGCCGACAAAAGCTGTAAGGTTCCCACCGACGATCCTTCCCGATACAATGCCAGGAACCCTTCCCACCAATTGCATGCCAGGGGGGTTCGTTATTTGCCGTACTGGTGAAAAAGTCGAGGTCATAGTATAGAACTGGTTGATATTATACGGTGGAGTTTCCGGCGTGAAATCAATCAGCATCAAGCTATGAAAGGTTAATAGATCTGCAAACTGGTATAGGACATTCAGCAGGACAGTGATATCACTATATCCTGTAACAATCTTAGGATTCTGTTTGATAAGATTATAATCGAGATACGGAAGGATGCCTGCTACACCGACTCCACCCCGTGTTGGTAAAATCATTTTCACTTGCGGGTTCTGGAACATGCTCATCAAATCGGATGCCCGCTCTTGCGGGGAGCCGGCAAGAAAGCCGTCAACATCGTAAACATGATTACCGACGATGACATTGAACCCCATGTTTCTTAACGTACTGATCCTGGCATCGATCACTTCTCTTGCTAATGGACTTCCAAGGGTAACCACTCCAATCGTGTCCCCTCTTCTCAACATCCGCGGTTTCATCACCATAGGTCCACCTCCAAAGTCACCCTTCCAAACACGGAAGAAATGAACTAACTCCTATCATTTTATGGCGGAGTTTTTGAGAAGTGCCTACTTATATTCCATTTTCCGTGTTGTAGATCATTTTTTATTTTTGCCGTTTCAGTGCTTATTTTTAGATCATTCTGCTTTGCATAAAAAAATGAACTAGCCTTTTAGAAAAAGCTAGTCCACTCTTCATTCTACCGATTTCCAATTTTGATTTTATTCACTTGTTTTTCATGGGCTTTTTCCTGGGCTTCAATCCGGTCGCCTTCAACTTCAGCAGATTGTTTTTTCGTATTGGACAATGGTTGATCAACCTTCAGTTTCAAGCCAGGTTCATTGTGCTTGATTTCGAAAACAGCCCGGGTAGCAACCGGTGCACCAGGTTGGCTGACATATGGTACAACACGGTAATCAGCTGTCCACTTTTGAGGCGTTATCGTGCAACGTACGTAACCTCGGTGATCATTGAAAAATTTGATATGTGGATTCTCAGCCAGGAATTGGGCTGTATCTTTCCGTTTATCAGCTCCGTCCCCGCCAGAGGTGATGGAGGTTCCGACAAATTCAGAGCCAAGAGTTGCTGAGTCAGGGGCATTATAGTCCTTTTTGATATCCCCAGCCCAATTAGCATGTACGTCACCGGTCAAAACGACAAAATTTCCGACCTGGTTTTCACTGATAAAATCAATGATACGTTCACGGTTAGCCGCATATCCATCCCAGGCATCCATATTGTATTTAGGTGCATCTGCAGTATTAAAGTTCAATTGATTGAAGAAAACCTGCTGGGCCAACACATTCCACCTGGCTTGCGACCTGCCGAGCCCTTCAAGCAACCATCTTTCCTGGTCTTCACCAGTCAATGTACGATTCGGGTCCATCGATTCTTCACTTGGAGGTTTTATTCCATCGTCATTCGCTTGATCATCACGGTATTGCCTGGTATCAAGCACATTGAATTCAACCAGATCACCGTATGTAAACCGACGATACAGGTTCATATCCGGACCTTGAGGGATGGATGATTTTCTCAACGGCATATGTTCATAGTAGGCTTGGTAAGCATTTATACGACGCTGGATGAATTCTTCAACGGATTGTCCTTTTTCAGGAATTTCATCGGCATAGTTGTTTTCAACTTCATGGTCATCCCATGTTACGATCCAAGGACAGGCAGCATGTGCAGCTATCAAGTCTTTGTCGCTTTTATATTGGGCCAACCTGTTCCGATAATCATCAAGCGTGATGATTTCCGGGCCGTTGTGGGTGCGTACATTACCTGTTTTGGAGATATATTCATTTGGGCCGTATTCATAAATATAGTCGCCGAGATGGAAAACCAGATCGAGCTTTTCTTCCGCCATGTGGCGGTAAGCGGTGTAGTAGCCGTGTTCGAACTGTTGGCAGGAGGCGAAAGCGAAAGTCAGTTTGGATAGAGGTTGTCCCGGTGCAGGCAGTGTTTTGGTTTTCCCGACCGGGCTGATTTCGTTACCTGCTTTAAAGCGGTAGTAGTATTGTTTATTCGCTTCCATGTCACCAACTTCTACATGTACTGAATGACCGAGTTCAGGGGTTGCAAGCTCCGTTCCTTGCTGCACGATTTTTCGGAAAGCTTCATCCTCAGCCAATTCCCATTGGACCGGTACATTATAATTCGGCATCCCCCCGCCATTCAGTGGTTCCGGAGCAAGCCTTGTCCATAACACCACACTGTCAGATAACGGATCACCAGAAGCAACCCCCAACGTGAAAGGATAACTTGTAAACTGAGGAGCAGCTTCTACTCTCAAATTGTTCAAGGGCTGTGTCAGTGCCATACCCAAACCGACAACTGCCATTTTACTCACCTTGTCCAAAAAATCCTTCCGGTTCATCGACCGATGCAATAATTTTTCAGGATCCTGAAACAAATCTTTTCGGTTCATCAGAAAATCTCCCTTCAGTTTATAGGTACACTTGGGATTATAAGATGGTTAATTAAAATCAGTATGAATTTCCGATGAACTTCATTTAAAAAAGAAATCGACAAGCTTCATAAATATCCCTACTATTGGACTGCCTGAAACGTCTCAGTCATCATTGAAAGAGTTCGATTTTTAATCGATTATGGAAGTAAGTGGGGATTATATAGGGAATGTTTCTTGCAGGTTAGTGAGTCATTCGACAACTTCACCTGAATTTTTCCATATACAGTCCCTTTATCATTTATTTACAAAAGAATTACACCGGATTATCAGACAACACATTTTCAGCAAAGAGTCCGTTCCCTTACACCAGTCCCTATCCTATTTTTTGTACGACATTAAAACGGATGAAACGATCGCTCCACGATCGAAGCAAGTTTCTGGATATCCTCAGCAGAAACCTGTGAAAGAGCATTCAGGAATTCGACCTGGAAGCTCCCTGGCCCTTCACTTCCCTTTCGTTCAGCAGCAATTTCAGCTGCTACCCCATAGCTTGCTACAGCCGAGGTTGCTGCCTTGACCATATCTTTTTCCACTGCCGAAAAAGCCCCGATGACTGAACTAAGCAGACAGCCTGTCCCAGTGACTCTCGTGAGCATAAAATGACCGTTCCGTACCACATAAGCCTTATCACCATCTGAGATGACGTCATCCGCTCCAGTAACTACTACTACAATCCCGAGCTTCTCTGAAGCACTTCTTGTTAGTTCGATAACATCACGGTTCCTTTCCCCAGCATCTACACCTTTTATCGTCCACTGTTCTCCGATCACATTGGCCACTTCTGCAGCATTTCCCCGTAAAATCGAAATTTTGATTTCGTTTAAAAGTTTCTGTGCGGTCTCTGTCCGGTAAGGTGTCGCCCCTGCGCCTACTGGATCAAGAATGACGGGGACGCCATGTTCGTTCGCTGCCTTCCCGGCGATGATCATCGACTCGACCACAGTCTCATCTAATGTGCCGATGTTGAGAACAACCGCTCCTGCAATCTTGGCCATATCTGCAACTTCCTCTTTCGCATACGCCATGACAGGTGATACCCCTAAAGCTAACAGACCATTTGCGGTAAAGTTCGTCACGACGATATTCGTGATATTGTGCACCAGCGGCTTTTCCTTTCTGACCTTATCCAAAGTATAAGTAACAATGTTCCTATCCATTTCCTATCAACTCCTCTATCAGTCTACTTTCCACAACTAGTCCATGGCTAATCCGAATTCGACCACTACGTTCGTCCTGTAACTGCCTACTCTTGGAGGAAGCAAAGAATAGAACCGGATTCAAGAATCATAACTGAAGTGTTTCTTACCTTAGAGATGATGGACCACGTTCAAAGGTCATAATATCCTAAATACGTTCATTATAGAAATGGATATGTTCATGGTTTTTTGCCGATGGTATATAAAAGAAAATGCCTGAGCATGGACGAACCGAATTGATCAGCCGTATAATTAGGTAGAAGATGTTTTTTTAATATGAATGAACACGATGGTGATATTATGAAAAAGGATACGATTCTGAAGTTTGATAAATTGATCGCCCGTAAAAAACCGAATAACATCCATCAGGAAAAACCTTGTCCTTTTTGTGTGTCAGAAGGACTTTCAGAAATTTTAGAGACACAGGACTCGATCATCCTTGTGAAGAATAAATACCCTGTAGTCCAAGATGCATTTCAAACTGTGCTGATCGAAACGGACGATTGTGAATCTGAACTTTCCGAGTATTCGAAACCTCATCTTTATAAACTGATCCGATTCGGAGTCAAGAAATGGTTTGAAATGGAGGAACAAGGAAACTATAAATCTGTTTCTTTCTTTAAAAACTATGGTCCACTTTCAGGAGGATCCGTCCGTCACCCGCACATGCAGATCATAGGCTTCCATGACGCAGATTACAGGGAAAACCTGAAGGAGGATTATTTCAAGGGAGATGAAATCCATTCTTTCAACGGGATCCAACTAAACCTATCGACGATGCCGATGATCGGTTTTACCGAATTCAATATCGCCATGGATGATGATCTTACCGGAATCGATCAGGCTGCGGACTATATCCAGAAAACTGTACACTATATCCTTCATCATTATAATGACAAAGGCTGCTCAAGCTATAATCTCTTTTTCTACCATTGGCTGGATAAGATATACATCAAGATCGTCCCCCGATATCCAACAACCCCATTGTTTGTCGGTTATGGCTTTCGCCAAGTTTTCAGCGATCCATATGTTCTGATTGAGGATTTTCAAAAGCATTCTTTTAATAAATCAGGGGGATAGTCATGACAGCAAAATTTCCTGTGGAAAAATCTGCTCTGCGCAGATTCCTTTTATCTAAACAAGCTTTATTGGAGGCAGGTTGTTCGGACGCATTACAAATGGTAAAAAAACTTGAATGTGTGCAGCTTGATCCTGTCTCTGTCGTGGAACGAAACCAGCATTTAGTACTGGCTTCACGTATTCCAGGGTATGAAACGAGGCATCTGGATGGTCTTTTAGCAGAAGGAAAAGTGTTCGAGTATTTCGCGAATGCAGCCTGTGTCATCCCGATGGAGGATTTCCCGCTGTTCGAACCGACGCGTAAACGAATCCAGCTGAAAGTTGCTGAATCATTGGAAAAGCTAGGGCTTGTGGTAGACGCAGTGATCGAGCAATTGAGATCAGAAGGACCGCTTCCTTCCCGGGCTTTCCAATCTGAAAAACGCGTCCACGGATACTGGGACAACAAGCTACCAAAGACGAAAGAAACTTCGCTTGCGCTGAATCTGTTGTTGGATTCAGGCATTATACGAGTTGTGAGAAGAGATCGGACAGAGCGTTATTTTGATCTTACAGAACGGACAGTCAGCTCAGATCTATTGGAAAAGACCCGAGCAATGGAAGAAGAAACAGCCCGGAAAATGCTGATTGACAAATATCTCAGAGCCTATAGTGTCTTTGAACCGCGTGACCCCAGATTCGGATGGCAAAAATTGAAAGCTGTCGAACGGCGTGCAGAAGTTGAGCGGAGAGTCGATGCAGGAGCCGTCATCCCACTTGAAGTTGACGGAACAGAACGGCAATATTACATGCTAGCTGAAGATATGGATGAGCTCGGACAGTTTGTTGGTGATGGTAAGTCGTTGGAAGGTACTGCCACCTTTTTATCCCCGCTCGATAATCTTTTATGGAGCCGGGAGCGTATCAAGGATTTATTTGAATTCGATTATAAGTGGGAAATCTATACTCCTCGCTCTAAACGGAAATACGGCCCCTATGCGATGCCGATCCTATATGGCGATCGCCTGATCGGAAGGATGGATCCGCAAATCGATCGGAAAAATGAAGTGTTGATCGTCCGCTTGTTGCAGCTGGAACCCTGGGTGGAGAAAACAACCGAGCTGCGTGATGCGATCCGAAATGCACTCGAAGCTTTCGCCGCCTTTAACGGTGCAAAGGACATCCACCTTGAACAAGCCGACCTTAATATCTAGTTTTCAGGATATTTTCAAATGTCGAGATAATTCTTGAGTTGTCGAGATATTTTCATAATTGTAGCGTTTGACCCTTTAGTTGTTGAAATAAATGATGTTAAATGATAAAAAGGCGACCGCACATCGGCTTTACTTATGTTCTGGTCGCCCTTTCATCAATATGTCCTCTCTTCTTCGACTTCCAAATTTTTATCAAGGATAGATAGCTTGCTCGGTTTGTTTTCTTTCGCAATTTCTTCTGCGTATTCGATCGCAGCTGATTTCATTTCATAATGATCTGCAGGTGCAGTTTCCTCGATTTTCACAAACCAGCCGTTCACATCGCGGTCTGGGACAACACTGTAGTGTTTCATGTAAACTCCCTCCTGAATGTTTCGCTTTTTTCACTTATCCATTCCCGCTGATCCCACTGTTAAAACTCAGATAGCTGTTCTAACCTTGTTCTAAACAAATGTGTATTTTTTCATATTCCTTTCTGCTGAAAAATAGATTAATATAACAAAGACAAACTTAGATATGGAGAAACCGATGCAGAATTGGATTACTAGTTTCATGGAACATTATGGTTATTTCGGGATTTTTATAATGATGGCGCTGGAAAACATTTTCCCACCGATTCCATCTGAAGTGATTTTGCCCTTTGGTGGCTTTTTGACAACCTATTCCACACTGAGTATCCCCTATGTAATTTTATCCGCAACGGCAGGTTCTGTAGCAGGGGCTTTGATTTTATACCAGTTGGGTCTGTTCTTGGATGTAGCCCGTCTTGAAAGGATCATCGATCGATGGGGAACCCTTTTGCGGATCAAGAAATCGGATATCCGGAAAGCCGACAAGTGGTTTGACGATTACGGCTATTGGACGGTGCTTTTCTGTCGGATGGTCCCGCTTATTCGAAGCTTAATTTCAATTCCAGCGGGCATGTCAAACATGAAGTTCAAGCTTTTTCTCCTTTTTACTACAATCGGTACACTGATTTGGAACGTATTTCTTGTCCTGATTGGATCTGCGTTAGGACATTCATGGGATAAAATATTGGAATTTATGGACATCTACTCCAGTATCATTTATATCATCATTGCTGCTGGCCTCCTATTCTTCATCACATCTGTTATTAAGAAGAGAAAGAACGATCATTAAATGAGAGGATAAATGATTGATGGATCTGATTTTATTTTTAAAAGCGATTATCTTAGGAATGGTCGAAGGACTGACTGAATTCGCCCCTATTTCGTCAACCGGGCATATGATTATCGTTGATGACATGTGGCTTCAATCGAAAGAGTTCCTGACAAAATATGTTGCCAATACATTCAAGGTCGTCATCCAGCTTGGATCCATATTAGCTGTTGTCGTCGTTTTTTGGGACAGATTGATCGGACTGATCGGTTTGAAACGAAAGAAAGGCATTAATAGTGATGAACCACAAAATCGACTAAGATTGTCCCAAGTGATCGTCGGATTATTGCCTGCTGGGGTATTGGGGGTATTGTTTGAGGACTATATCGATGAGTATCTATTTTCGACTGAAACAGTTTTGGTTGGTCTCGTTATCGGGGCATTTTTCATGATTTTCGCGGATTTTTTCAGTAAAAAAGAAGCTACTGTCAAAACGGTGGACCAAATTACGTACAAACAAGCTCTTACGGTAGGTCTTATTCAATGTTTTTCCCTTTGGCCAGGATTCTCCCGGTCTGGCTCAACGATCTCCGGTGGGGTTCTTGTGGGAATGAGCCACCGTGCAGCAGCAGACTTCACTTTTATCATGGCAGTCCCGATCATGGCAGGAGCAAGTTTCCTTTCCTTAGTCAAAAACTGGCAGTACTTTTCGATGGATGCTCTGCCGTTTTTCATCGTCGGGTTTGTTAGCGCTTTTATCTTTGCTTTACTCTCCATACAATTTTTTCTGAGAATGATCAACCGAATCAAACTGATTCCTTTCGCGATTTACCGGATTGTCTTGGCAGGAGTCGTATACATGGTTTATTTTTGATAGTGATAGATAGAGTTCGGAAGTATGAAATTGACTGATTATTGTTTTAGGTTTTGTAAATGGAGTGCTTTAAATAAAACACCCCATTGTAATAGGCTAAAAGGTAATCTGATTCTGAATCGTTTATTATTCTAAAAGAACATGAAATGATCTTCCTCCTCTTTTGTTCTTGAGGATTGTCGGGAAAACGAACTTGATTTTCTCTTGCTTTTCTTTGATTCTAATACAGCATCACGGGAGCTTATATGTTTATTTTTTTCTAAAAGCTTATCTAATTTACGAATCATCCTATCAAACTCTTCATCACTAAGTTTGCCAGAAGCATGCATATAACAAGCATAAGCATAAGCTAATGCGGTCGTATCGATCGTGATATTCACATCTACGTCAGAGTTTCCACTGTGATTAACGGCGGATTGGTTGTCCATGCCCAAATTCAAGCCTCCTTTTGGGAAATTAAAAGGAGTGGCCCCCGAAAAGTGTACAATTCCTTCAATGTTAATACTAAATGTAATTGAAGGTCTACACCTTTTTAGGGGTCAGTCCCTAGTCAATAAATTAGTCGAATTGTTTTTGTCGCTGTTTTTGATCCTGGTCTTGGTCTTGATCTTGATCCTGGTCCTGATCTTGGTCCTGGTTAGCACGTGCTTTAACACGAGTTTTAGATTCACTGTCTACATCAATTACAATATCAACGTAAGAGTTCCCGCTTTTTTTCACGTAAGCTTTGTTAATGTTTTTATCTTTAAGTTCGTTTTCTGATACGTTGACGTTTTCATCTTTAAGCCTGTTTTCAACGTTGATGTTTTCATCTTTATATGACAATATAATCCACCTCCTTTTTATAAGAGATATTTATTTTTATGCTGAAGCAAGTCCTTTGGTGTGGACAAGCTGAATAGGCAAATATGTTTTTTATTTAGTTTCTCATAATGGTATAAAAGCTCATGGTTATCGATTCCCCTACTTTTATATAAAGTTAGATAATATTGTTTCTCCTTAAGGGAAGGGTTCTAATAGTAACCCGCGATTTCTGAGTTTTTCCAGTGTTAATCAACCAGCGATGTTGAACGATCTCTGTTATCGTCAAGAGGATGGCAGTCAAGACAGCTCCAAAAAAAGTGACTGTTGCCACTTGAAATAATGAAACAAAGTAAACAATCACGGTTGCGGCCATAAAATCCAAAATAGTTCTAGTCCAAAATGTACCTCTTTTCAATAACAACACTTCCATCATATGGGCAGATACAGCGAGGATTAACCCTACGATTATAGGTTGATAAAAAGCCTCATAATTTACATTTGGAAAAATAAGATCAGCAAAAAATACGGTTAGTGGACATACAAAAAGTTTTACAATAAAACCCATCATAAGAAATACCTCCTTTTTCCTTAAGATTTCTAAATGGAGTAATTCTTATGAACTTAAATATTCATACTGCCTAAAATCAAAAATCACCTAACTCTATTCACGATATCCTTTTGTGCGGATAAAAGATAGAGCATATTTATATCATTGACTTTCCCCATTAAAACCCACGATGAGTACCTTACACCCGGTTTTTCGCTTCATAAGGTACTCAGAAACCCGCGATGAGTACCTTACACCCGGTTTTTCGCTTCATAAGGTACTCAGAAACCCTCGATGAGTACCTTACGCCCGGTTTTTCGCTTCATAAGGTACTCAGAAACCCTCGATGAGTACCTTACGCCCGGTTTTTCATTTCGTAAGGTATTCAGAAACCCTAGCCAAGTACTTTACATCCAATTTCCACTTCATAATTTACCATTTATGCACCTCATCAACTCCACAACACAAACCAGTCATACACCACAGTACCTACAATCGTATGGCATAAGTACTACTCTACGACTTTCCATTAGCAGATTGTTTGGTAAGTGAATAACATACCTAGAAATGTTATGTGAGGAGATGAAAAAATGAGATGTCTTTTCCAGAAAACGTTCAGTATCTGCCGATAAGACTTGATGATGACCGTTTTATGTTTGATGCATCGGGTGATGAAAGTCCAATTTCGACGGACATTGTAGGAAATCAAACGTATCCCTCTTTATTTTTTGCTTATGATGGCACTAACGTCTATTTCCGTTTACGTCTAAACGGAGATCCAAGAAATATAGCTCAAACTTCATTCCGGAGTTTTTCTTGGGGGATTCTGATCAATTCAAGCGGTGAAGCTGGAACATACGATTACCTTTTAGCCGTAAATGGTTTGAGAGCACAGTTGAACCTGATCAAAAATACAGTGAAGGAATTCAATTCGTGGAATGATCCTGCTGAAGGATTGGATGGTCGAGGGGAACCGAGTTACAGCCGGCCAATCATCAATTTCGATGTAGCCCGGGTTACCCCGGCTGATTCGAACTTCAGTTCAAACCCGGATTTCTTCCTTGATTTTTTCATTCCTGCCTCTACCCTGTTTTCCATTTTAGGAGTAACAGAAGTAAGTGCGTTACAGTTCATCGGCTTCACCGCTACAAACGAAAACAATTATAACAAAGATTCGTTACGATTTATTGAAGGGTTCCAATTTGTAGAGACTCTCTCTGAGCCTGTTTCAGTTTCAGATTCTGATATAAGGGCCGATCTGAATGTCGAAAAAACACTTCTAAGTGGTCCGTCTTCTGTGATAGCTGGGCAATTCAATACGTATAGAGCCCGTTTGACAGTGTCTAATCCAGGTGAAAGCGCAGCGACAAATGTTACTGTAAATGACATTATTGGATTGGATAATATAAGCAGTTTCACTATAGAGTCAGTTGGACTAGGAACTGCAACGTTCAATACCACTGCCAAGTCGCTGAATTGGACGATCGGAAACCTTTCAGCGGGGGCTTCCGTATCACTAATCTTCAATGTGGAGGGGGCATTCACTACATCCGGAACCCGGATCTTCGAAAATGCAAAAGCATCAGGGAATGATCTATCAACCGGTGGTGTGATTACGCCAGCTACAGAAGTTACAAATCTACAAGTTATTGAAACTGGTGGATTATCAGGGACCGTTTTAGATGGGAACACTGGTTTATCCTTATCGGGCGTTACGGTGGAACTTCTTCAAAATGGTACCGAGATAGGGACGACTTCGACGAATGGAAGTGGAGACTATAGCTTTACTTCGATTGAACCCGGGAGTTATACGGTTCGTTTTTCGAAGACTGCATATACAACTGTTACTCAGCCAGTAACAGTTTCGTCCAATAGAATCAGTACGTTGAACTTAGCCCTCCCGCCGCTTCCAGGCTCAATTAATGGAAGTGTCACTGCGCAGGGTGGTGGTGTGCTTCAGAACGCACGAGTTACCTTGACGGACACATTCGGAGCGTTGATTGGCCAAACGGTCACAGATGCAGGAGGTTCATATTACTTCCCCCAAGTAAAACCAGGTCATTATACGCTCAGTGTTTCACGTGATAATTACCAATCAAAAACAGAAGGTGTGGAAGTATCACCAAATAGTGTTTCCACGGTGAACTTTGTCCTTAGTCCAAACCCTGCGACTGTTAATGGGACTGTGGAAAATACGACAGGACAACCGATTGCAGATGCTCTTGTCCAAGTTAAAAATGAAGCAGGCATTATTGTAGCCTTTACCTTTACGGATACAAATGGGCAATTTGCGTTCAATTCAATAGCACCTGGCACCTATTTCCTCCAGGCGAGCGCGGATGATTTTGCCAAGCAGACACTGGGTACCACCCTTAGTGCAGGTGAAACCGAAACATTAACGTTCCGGCTTGTTACCGTTTTCGGTACATTCACCGGAACGGTCAGGGATGAAAGAACGAATATACCCCTTCCATCTGCAAATGTCCGTGTCATCGATCAATCTGGAATCGACGTCACAAGTACGGTTACAAGCAGTAATGGATCCTATACAATTGGCAGCTTACGCCCTGGAAGCTACAGTATCATCTTTTCTGCAGATGGATATGGCTCTACAATCCTAGGCGGGGTCGTTGAGGAAAACCAATCAACCACCGTCAATGCAACCATGCAACGGCTTGTCGGTTCTATCGATGGATCAGTTACAGATCAAACCGGGAATCCGATTTCGGGAGCGCTTGTCCGATTGTTTTCCGAAAATGTGTTAGTAAGTTCGATCGTTACGGACAATACGGGCAGATTCGGATTCTCCAACCTTACACCTGGATCCTATTCGGTTACGGTCAGTGCAGAAAACTTCGCAACACACTCTCAAGGTGTCATTGTTCGTTCGGACGAAACCTCAATAGTTGAAATTACAATGACGGCTCTGGCTGGGAATATAGCTGGAAACGTGACTGACAACCAGGGAAATCCAATAGGAGGGGCTGTACTCGTTTTACGCCAGGCTCAGTCGGATATTATCGTTGCCAGAACGGTCACGAATAATGAAGGTGTATATTCTCTTCCTTCCATAGAACCAGGTATGTATCAATTGGCGAGCCTGGCGACTGACTTCCAAAGTATCGTTACGGGAGTGAATGTGCTTTCGAATCAAACGAGTATTGCTAACTTCCAATTGGTTCCCCAACCTTCTGCAATTACAGGTTCTGTCCTGAATGGTACCACGGGGGACCCGATCGCTGGGGCGTCTGTTGAGGTTCGTATTCTTGATTTGAATGGAGCTGTCATTTCGAATACGTTTACTGATCCTGGCGGGCAATTCCTCGTTACGGGGTTAAGCCCAGGCTTTTATAGCATCGTCGCATCCGCAAAGGATTTCCAGACGAATGCCGCCTCCATCGTACTTGGTCCAAACGAACTTGAAACAGTCAATATAAGCTTATTACCTAGTCCAGGTGCTCTTACTGGAACGATTCGAAATGCACAAACAGGTGAAACCTTAACAGGGGCTGAGATTTTAATCAACAATCAGAACGGGGTAAGGGTACAATCGACCCTATCAGATTCAGAGGGAGAATACTTGTTTAATGGCCTCCCCCCGGGAGATTATACGATTGTCGTTTCAGCCGAAAGCTTCCAGACTGCGATCACAGGTGTCGTGGTCGAACAAAACTATACGAAGGTGCGGAACATCTCATTAGAGCCGAATCCGGGAAGTATTTCAGGTGCTGTGACCCCAATAGTAGACAATACCATTATCAATTTGTTTACGAGTGACAGTGTGTTGGTCTCCTCAACTGTCGCAACACAGTCGGGTGAATTCATATTTCCAAACTTGGCACCTGGTTCCTACGTCATCTCTGCAGCTGCACCTAATTTTGCTGCAGATGTAGTCGGTGCGGCTGTCATATCGAATCAGACGACTGAAGTAACACTTTCGTTAATCCCGGACCCATCGATGATTTCCGGGCAAGTTTCAGGTACAGATGGACAGCCGATTGGAAATGCGATCATCAGGGTCATCGACTTGAATGAAAATGTGATCAGGACCGGGGCTACAGAAGCAAATGGAAGGTATTCAATAGGAAATTTACCGCCAGGATCGTTTCAAGTCGTTGTCAGTGCTCCAAATACAGGAAGCCAGATGACTGGAGTCACACTCACTCCAGGGTCTTCACAATCACTGGATTTTGTGCTGACATTTGATCCAGGTTCGGCTATCGGTGAAATCTTCAATCCAAATGGGGATCCAATTTCAGGTGTGACGGTAATTTTACGTGATGAGCATGGAGGGTTTATTGCTTCGGTCCTTTCAAACAGCTTCGGTGCATATAAATTTGAGGATTTGTCACCGGGAAGTTATAACATTGTCGCGACAGCACCTAACTTCTCCACAGAAACCATCGGTGTGATTATCCAGAGCAATCAGGTTTCATCTGCGAATATAACGTTGACGAATGTAGTCGGTGATATTAGCGGTCGAGTAGTTGATGAGAACGGTCAGCCGATTACGGGAAGTAACATTCAACTGAAACTGTTGAATGAAGTCAGTTTTCTTCTGCAAACCGCTGTCGCACAGTCGGATGGGACCTTCCGTTTCGATGACCTGGCACCGGGACGTTATTTGATCAACGCGAGTAAGGAAGGATTTGCTGCCAAAACCGTTTCAGTCGATGTTACTGCAGGCAGTACAACAAACGTAACCGTATCATTATCGCCAATTACATCTACGTTGGCCGGTATTGTAAGGAATGAACTAACTGGTGACCCTATTGCTGGGGCAAGGGTTGAAGTGAATTCACTGACTGGAATCTTTCTGGCTTATACCGTAAGTAATCAAGACGGTACGTTTGAACTGACCAACCTGCCACCTCAAACGGTTGTAGTAAGTATTTCTGCATCAAGTTTTGGTTCCGATGCCTTGACAGTGAACTTAATTCCAAATGAGACAACGAACGTAACCGTTCAACTCCATCCGAATCCTGGTTCTCTGACGGGTTTCATAACAAATATTATCTCAGGGAATGCGATTCCGGGTACAGTCGTTGTCATATCAACCGTCACGGGATCAGAAATCACCCGTACGACAACTGATCTCTCGGGTCAATATTTAGTTGAAGGATTGGAGCCAGGCAATTATCGGGTCGTTGCAGGTGGAATGGATGTCTCCACTCAAACAGCTACCATCACTATTGAACCTGAAGCTACTGCTATCCTTAGCTTTGCATTGACTCCAATTGTCGGGAGTATAAATGGAATCGTGCGAAATCAGGAAACTGGAGAGGCAATTGCAGGAGCGACGGTTTTTGTGAGGTTGCTATCACCATCAGGTCCACTCATTGCCTCTACCCTGAGTGACGATGACGGATATTACACGGTCTTTGGATTAGAACCGAACTCATACACACTCATCGGGTTTGCAAAAGGATTTGGAACAGCTGAGGCGACCACTATGGTTATAGCAAATGAAAGCAAAACGGTTGATCTATTGCTGCCGCAAAACCCCGGTTTTGTAAATGGGGTTGTCCGCAATAGTGAGACGGGTGAGGTAGTTCCAAATGCAACTGTCATTCTATATACGGAGACGGGTATCCGCATCTTATCGATTGATACTGATCAGAATGGTTTCTATCGTTTCCCTGGGGTTACACCTGATCAATATCGCCTGGTCGTCGTCAAAGAAAATTTCAACCGTCCTGTAGTCGGAGTCACGATCGTATCTGATCAAGTAGAAACGGTGAATATCAATATTCAGCCGAACACAGGAAACATTGGTGGTAAAGTGACGGATAGCCAAACCCATGCACCTATTGTCGGAGCGCTTGTACTTGTCTATAAGTCGACTAGTATTGATCCCGTCGCTAGAGCCGTTTCGGATAGTTTAGGGAATTACTCAATTACAGGACTATTGCCAGGTGTATACAATGTTGTTGCCTCCGCACTCAAGTATTCTCAAGAATCGGTCGGGGCGACGGTAATGTCGGGCGAAACATCAATAGCCAATCTCTCTTTGGATCCATTGCCAGCTTCGGTCAGTGGAACTGTAACTGACTCAATTGGAGATCCTATAGCGAATGCGACTGTTAAATTAATCGACCTGAATAATGTTGTCGTCGGGTTTGCTACAACAGATAGCAACGGAAACTATGCGATAACGAACTTGAAAAGGGGGACATATCTTGTACTTGTCAAGGCGTCAGGGTTTGCAGCAGAATCTACAGGCATAACCCTTGAACAAGGAGAGGCCTTAAATGACCTCGATTTTTCCTTGACTGCAAATCCTGGGTCTATCAGAGGTTTTGTCCTTGAAGTTGAAACTGGTGAGCCTCAGGAAGACGTGACTGTTTCCGTTCTAAATGGAAATGGCATTGTAATTGCCACGACAGTAACGACACAAACAGGATCCTATTTATTTCAGGAATTACCCCAAGGTTTCTATACGCTGATCGCTATAAAAGATGGGTTTGCACAAGCAACTGTTGGAGTAAATGTTGTAAGCGAACAGGAAACAAATGTGAATTTATTTTTACAATCGAATCCAGGTGAAATTAGAGGAACAGTACTGGATGAACAAGGGCGGCCAATCATAGGGCGAAATACGTCTATAAGATTGATGACTCCGGAAAATATCATCCTTCAGACCGTACTGGCCTCAACTGATGGGGTATTTGGTTTCATCAATCTCTCACCAGGAAACTATTTGCTTAATGTAGCCGCTAATGGTTATGAAACCGTTACTGTCGGGGTTATTGTACGGCCAGATGAAACAACGAATGTTCCTTTCGTTTTGCAACCTTTAAGTAGCACGATCGTAGGTATTGTCCTAAGCCGGTTGACCGAAGAACCAGTACCTGGTTCGGAAATTACAGTCGCGAATGAAGATGGAATCAGTATCGCTGCAGGGCTTGCGAATCAAGACGGCAGGTTCGTTATTACTGATTTACCTCCTGGATCGTTGAATGTATCAGCAAGGAGGGAAAGATTCGGAAGTACTTCCGTTGGTATTGTGGTTGATCCTGGTGAACAAGTGGAGACAGAACTGATATTGGCTCCTGAACCGGGGTCTCTTAACGGGGTCATTACAAATCGTCAGACCGAAGAACCAATTCCTGGTGCGGCAGTTCAAGTTCTCGATCGGACACAGGTAGTCCTACACACCGTGTTATCGGATAACAACGGCTTTTACCAGGTAACTGGGTTGGAGCCTGGCAACTACCAATTGATTATTAGCAAATTGAATTTCAGTACTGAATCGTGGAGTACGGAAGTCGTTCCCAATGAAACGACGACAAATGATTTTGTCTTATTACCGAACCCTGGTGCTGTAGCGGGGGAGGTATTCATGGACAATGATGAGACAGGTGCTATATCTCTTGGGCTTACAGAAGCAAACGAAAACGGGACCCCGATTGTGGGTGCCACCATTATCGTACGATTGTTCTCACCAGCTGGTCCAATCATCGCTTCAACGGCTACTAATTTCCAGGGGAGATATGTCATCAATGGACTGACTCCTGGTGTTTATACGTTTATAGCTAGTAAAGAAGGTTTCAGGAATGCCGATGCTAGCGATGAAGTCTTCAGTGACCAAGTAACCGAACAAGATTTCCTATTATCTCCACTACATGCCTCTGTCTTTGGACGCGTTACAAGTGCAGTTACAGGGGAAGGGCTGCCTAACACTCGCATCCGGCTTACGAATGCAGGAGGAACGGTTGTGAAAGAAGTCCAGACTGACATTAATGGTAACTACTTGCTCAATAAAATCGAGCCAGGTGTTAATGATCTTGTTGCATTGAACCCTGAGTTCCAAAATGGCTATCAACAATTTACCATTGAAAACCAGGAAACGCGTGAAATTAATTTCGCCCTAAATCCGTTGCCAGGACGGATTGTTGGAACGGTAGCCGACATGAACAGTGATCCGATCCCTGGCGCTATCCTGGTCGTGTTAAATAACGAAAATAGACCGATTACCAATGCCATAACTGACCAAAATGGAAATTATACGATTGAGGGTCTTGCTCCTGGTGAATACACGGTAAGAGCAACAGCATCCAACTTCATATCCAAGGCAGTATTGGAAACGGTTTCCCCTAATGAAACGACAACAGTTTCCTTCCAGTTGGAACCTAATCCGGCTTCAATTAGAGGATTTGTCACCGATTCAGAGGGGAATCCGGTTCGAACGGCATCTGTCAGTGTGTTCGATGAAAACGGGCTGTTAATTGGTCGAGGAGCAACAGATTTGAATGGGGAGTATGTAATTGGAAATCTGCCGCCTGGAGAAGTTGAGGTATTAGCCAGTGCAAGCGGCCTTACACCAGTTACTCGGATCGTCATTTTAACCGCTGGTGAGCAAACGATTGTCTCCTTTACACTTAGTCCACAGCAAGTTCATTCCACCATCCGTGGGGAAGTCATAGATGCAACAACAGGAAATCGCATTGATGTAGCGTTTGTTGTCCTCCGTATGCTAGATGGAACCATAATCGATTCGATTACGACCACCGATGGACTGTTTGCATTTACAGGACTGGAGGCTGGAACGTACCGAGTAAATGCCGCAGCAAGTGGTTACAATCCATCTACCGAGATGGTTAACGTAAATGAAGGGGAAACCGCGTTCATCGTCCTAGAATTGACAAAACGATCATTAATTATTGGCGGGAGAGATCGATTTATCCTTGTCGGGAGTAAAGGTCCATTATGTTTAACGGGAGCAGACTGCCCGACAATCTTCACCTTACTTTGTACTGATGATCAATCTAGATGTGGTACCTTCGCCTATCAAGTCGGGACACTCTTTGGTACAGAGACACGGATATTAATAGTGGATCTATCCAGGTTCGAGCTAGTGCGAGTTTAACGATTAAAGGGGCACCTAAACCTATGTTTGAGGTAGCCCCTTCTTCCTTTCGCAGTAAATTATCAGTCAATAAGGTTTTGACGATCCCACTCGTGAAAATAAGCTGAATATGCTTTCTTGTATATATTCTACCACTTATTTACAATTAAACAGGAAACTCATCAATAGCAGTTAACCGTTTCAGTGCGGTTCGATCACACGATTCGCCATTAGCAGATTTATTGTTCTTCTAAGAACGCATTCCTATATAGATTTTTCCCCTCTTTCCATCATAAATTTCATTTGAAGGAAAAAGCTTCTTTTGTAAACCTGGGACAAACAAGAGTAAAAAAAAGGAACGCGCTACACTAAAGAGGATGAAAGCGAACCACAACCCATGGTTTCCCAGACTAGGAACCGTTAAGAAAAGAGCCATTAAAAATAAGATAAGGGCATATATCATACTATTTCGTATAGGGGCTGCTTCTGTTGAACCAACATACAACCCATGAAGGACTATACCAAAACTGGCGAGGAGCGGGAAAAGCAGTATCCAGCTCTGATAGGTCTGTGCTTCCTCCAGAACTTCTGGAATTTTTGTGAACAGGCGGAAAATGCGGTAATCAAATAGGTAGTAGGTACCGGCTATGATTAGAGAGGTGAAAACAGCCCACTGGCAAGAAAGCCTTATGGTCATTTTATACAATAAATGATCCCTTGAACCGATCGCCCTTCCTGCCATTATACTTGATGCGTTTGCAAAACCATCAAAAAGGTAGGCCATGATGAAATGGACCTGGATCAGTATGGCATTAGCAGCAAGTATTTCAGTTCCAAATGAAGCCCCTTTTGCCGTCAACAAATTAAATACGATCAATAGGCAAAATGTACGGATAAATAGATCACGGTTCATCTGCATCATTTTTTTAAACGACGAAGTATTCATGAATTTTGACATAGAAGGTATCTTTAATTCAAAGGGTGACACTTTCAAGACTATAATCAGACCTATCACAAACGTGGTGATTTCTGAAATCAAGGTTGCACTAGCTACTCCTGGCACTCCCCAGTTTAAAATAATGACAAAGAAGAGGTCGAGTACAATATTCGTAAGGTTTAGATAAAGCTGAAGAAACAGCGTTTTTTTTATCATGAGCATTCCCATCAACCAGCCGATAATCACGTAGTTCAATAATCCAAAAGGTGCTCCCCATATCCTTATACTAAAATACTCTGTTGCAAGAGACTGTACATTCTGATCAGGGGTTAACAAAGGTAAAAACAAACGGGTGATCGACCACTGGAGAATAATGAGAGTAATCCCTACAAGGAGAGCGATTAGTAAAGGTCTTATTAATGCAAGCATCATACCCTCTTTATCATCAGCACCATGAGATTGGGTGGTAAATCCGGTTGTGCTGACCCGTAAAAAGCCAAATAGCCAATACATGGTGTTGAATATGATGGTTCCGACAGCTACCGCAGCGATGTAAGCCGGGTCAGGCATATGTCCCACAACAGCTGTATCTACTGCTCCCAATAAAGGGGTGGTGATGGTGGTGATGGTCAGAGGAAGCGCAAGTGCCAAATAGGCTTTATGTGTCAACGTGTTCACTCCTGAGGAAATTTATTCAATTTGTCAAATTTCAAATCATCTTAAAATAAATCATAAAAGGGTGCTTATCTAATGGTTGATGTCCTAATGAACTTTGCTTGATGCTAAAGATATTTCCCTCGATACTGGGATTCTACAGGGAAAATCTTAGTCCGCTCCTAAACAATCTTAATCGTAACAAATGAACATAAAATTTCACAAGAAAAAACACATGCGATTTTCCTTTGTGAAAATTACATGCGTTTTAAAGCGTAATGTATGTATACAAAATCGAACCCTTAATCTCTACTCAACTCTCTCCTCTGTCCCTAATCCAGATACTTTTCCATACGAATGTCATACCACATTTTATCATTCCAATAGGTGAAGTCTTTGATCCGTCTGATTTCCTGGTAACCCAACTTCTGATACAGTTTGTGCGCCTGTTTATTAAATTCAAAAACGCCAAGTTCAATACGCTTAAGCCCATGAAGCTTGATCTGTTCCTCTAAATGGCACATCGCCATTTCGCCGACTCCCTTCCCCCTGCCTTCCTTTTCACCTATTGTAATCCCGATCCAGGCGGTTCCAGGTTCTTTTTTGTAAAGGTGATCCGGGTCAACCGTATAGTTCATTTCTCCAATCAACTTGTCATCGAGATAAATCAGATATACATGACTATGTTCAATTCGTTGTGCCAGTTCATCTAAGGTGATTATTCTCTTGCGTTCAAATTCCTCCTTGTTTTGGTTAGGTCTAGTCAACGGAATCAAAGTGGGATCGTTTTCCCACATGTTTAACTTCTCCACATGGGATGAAGTAGCTTCAGTTAATTTAATAAATTCAATATTCACAGGGTGCTCCTTTCTAGTAGCGACAGTTATATTAAGGATTAAGACTGTACTTATACTTCTATCCAACCATTTGAATTCCTTTTCGGTCAGAGCAAATTTTGTCCTTTTACGGTCGGAAAATTTATCTAAAGTGGATCGAACAAAGTAAACAACTTAAGTAACATGCGGAAGCTGTTAACAGAATATGCGACTTTCTTTAAGCTAGATGGCATTTTCGGTAGTGACATTGCCAAGGATAGTCGTTTGATAATGGACTATCCTAACCGAAAAGTTGAGCTCGTCTAATCCATAAAACTATCCTTATAACTAGAAGGATCTTTTCCTCCGGGAATACGCTCCTTTAGTTTCTGCTATCTATAGAGCATACCATTTCTTTTATAGCATCTATTACTATGTTGGGGCTGTCATGGTGGATAGCATGTCCAGCCTCTTTTACGATAATGTGTTTGCTTTTTGTGGATAAATTTTTAAGTTCTTTTTGAAAATCCATCCAAGCAGCCATAGACTCCTGTGTATGATGCTGTTGTGTACCCCCTGTCATGACAATGAGTGGAATATTTTTGAGAGTAGTTCCACGTACTTGTTCCAGGCTCTCCTCAAATTCATCCAAAGATGCTTCTACTACGAATTGTCCTAAATATACTTGCTGAATATCCTTCGTAAATAATGGAACCATTTTCTTGTTTTGATCTTCGTGAGCGGAATCCAGAAGGATGATACCTTTTACCTCGGCAGGATATCTACTAGCATATAATCTGACATTGATGCCACCGAATGAGTGTCCTACCAATATGTAAGGTGGTTTGATATCAGCTTTCTTAAGCAAGTTTCTAAGATTTTCTATAATTTGCAGACTATGTTTTGGTCGATCACTATTACCGCTTCTCCCTACACCTTCCCTGTCATACATAAACATCCTTGCAAACTTGGAGATCTCTTCTCTAATTGGGTTCCATTTGTCTAGTGACCATCCATATCCAGACTCAAACACTATCGTAGGACCGTCATTTGACTCTCCAACATACTCGTAATATAAATCTGTTCCCCCTATATCCACTAATTGGCCGATGCCCATAGTCTCTCACTCTCCTTCAAGACTCCTGTATTTGATACCAATTATTTCAAAACAGTGAAATCAATTCAATCTTTATAAAAAAGAAGATAATCTTGATGGACAAGCCTTCTATTGGATGAAAACACTTAAAGTTCCATCGTCATGAACATGCTGTTAGGGTCCTCCATATAATCAGCAAAGGGCTTGCAATATTGAAATCCAAAATTCTCATAAAGTCTTCTTGCTGGGATGAATGCATCCATTGATCCTGTTTCCAAACTTAACCGTCGATAACTCCGTTTCCTGGCTTCTTCAATTATGTATTCAAGGATTCGCTTTGCAACACCCTTTCTGAGATGTGATGTAGAAGTTCGCATTGACTTGATTTCTCCATGGTGGGTGTCAAGCTCCTTCAGGGCTCCGCATCCAGCTAATTCTCCCTCTTCCCATGCACTCCAGAATGTTATTTCTGGTTTCCGTAATGCCTCAAGATCAAGAGCATGTATACTTTCGGGCGGGGAATGGAGTGTCATGCCTTGAAGATGCCCCCTTACCAATTCACCTATTTCAGTCCCAGTCAAGTCATCTAATTTAATATCCATAAACAGCCCCTCCAACCTCCATTTTTCAACTACAAAATAATCATACTATCAACCCATATCGTTTTAATAAAAAAATGCTTTATCAAGCCAATAATAATAAGTTTGTACTACCTATGAATTGATAAAAACTCATCTAATATCACTTTGTGACTTTTAACGGTATTCTCAGGAGTCTCGTCAGGATAAAAGAATTTGAAATCTATAGATTCTGACCGATCAATTGTTAGTCTCCCATGGAATCCTTTTGAATAATAGGCAACCGTCACGGTTTGGTTTCTCAAGACATAGCTTTAGACAATGAATAAGAATTAGGCCTGATTATGACACCAATTATTTCAAATTAAGGAATTCAACCTCAATGTTATTTTATCAAAAAAAAGACTTGTCCTAATTTTAAACAAGCCCCTGTACCCATTTCCCCTTTGAATTCTGTAAAATGTAAGAATCTACTATTCTGACAAACAAAATTTTTAACCCTTAATGCTATATGAACCATTCACCCTGAGCGATTTTTTCCACTCTTCCTCCTACATGAACATTGATTTCCCCATTAACTCCCCATGCGTTTAAAAACAACAGGGAAGGTCGATCGATTTCATATCCTTGTTCTACACGAAGGTTAATTTCACCGCTTTCAAAGAAGCGATATTTAACCAGATAATATGCCAAACAGCCATTAGAACTTCCGGTAGCTGGATCTTCAGGAATACCATAATACTCTGCAAAATCCCTGACATTCAAATCATTTTCCGTATGATAGGTTTCTGGAGAAAAAACCATTACTCCTTTAGCATCCAGAGCTTCAATTAACTTGAAGTATTTATCCTTATCTATCTTTACTTTTTTAACAGCGTCTAATGATTTTAAAGGGACGACAATAACAGGAAGTCCAGTAGAAACCTCTTGTATTGGAAACCTATTCTCTATATGTTGCTTATCAATACTCAGTACTTCAGCTACTTGACCAGGGTGCAGGATTTTTCCAAATGCCGGCGTATTTTGTTCCATCCATAGAATTTCTTTTTCATTATCAAACGAAACTGTAACGTTCCCAGCTTTGAATTTTAAGTTAAGTTTATCCAGGGGTTCCTGTACTATTTCGTTTCGGATGATAAATGCAGTGCCTAAAGCGGGGTGTCCAGCAAAAGGGATCTCCTGATTAGGTGTAAAAATACGGACATCGTAACAGTTTTCATTCGTTTCCGGTAATACAAAAGTTGTTTCCGAAAAGTTTATTTCTTTGGCTATTTGTTGCATTTCATGGTCGGAAACATATCCGGTCAGCTTGAATACAGCTAATTGGTTTCCAGTATATTTCCCTTGAGAAAAAACATCTACGATCGAGTATTGTATTACTGACATAAACATCCCTCATAAAATAAATTTGGTGCCTCCCCTTAAGATGGAGGACATATACAAATCACCGAATTTGCCAAAAAGTATATTCATAATGTCCCAGCACAAACCCTCTCTTTTAAATCCTTGCTTTTCTGGAAGTCCGACGAGGGGCTCGAACCAAACAAAGTTCGGTTCTGCGTGGGTAAACCCTTTCGACCTCAGCCAATGTGTCGACCGCCGCAGGAGAATTGAAGTGATCCAAGTGGTTAGGCGTTGAAGCTAAACATCACTTCATCGAATTTATACTTTCTTATCTTTTAAAAAGTAAACTAGCAGAGTGATTTAATTTTGAAAATCACCTGCTAGTTTTTAATGACCGGCAATCAGCCTGTATTACGCAATCCTGCTGCAATGCCACTGATTGTGAGTAACACTTCTGTCAGTGTATCGGCATCTTCTGTCTTGTTTTCACGCAGTTCCTTGATCAGTTCCACTTGTAGGAAGTTCAATGGATCCACATATGGGTTCCGCAGCTTGACGGATTCTTGGATCGTCGGCTGCTGATCGAGAAGCTCGTTATCACCCGTAATTTGTAGGAGCACCTGTTTCGTCTTGTTGTATTCGTCCACAATATTTTCAAAGATACGTTTACCAATAACCTGATCGCCGACGAGAGTTGTATACTCTTCAGCGGTATGGATATCCGCTTTCGTCAATGCCATCTGCAGGTTAGCGATCGTAGACTTGAAGAATGGCCAGTTCTCATACATTTGCTGTAATTGCTTCAGGTGATCATCACTTCTGGAAGCATAATCCGCCAATCCTGTACCTGCAGCGTACCACGCTGGAATCAACTGGCGGTTTTGTGTCCAGGCGAACACCCATGGAATCGCCCTCAAGTTTTCAAACTTGGTACTGTCCTTCCGTTTCATCGGGCGGGAACCGATATTCAATTCACCTAATTCTTGAAGAGGAGTGGCTTCATTGAAATAGGTCAGGAAATCATTATCTGCAAATACAAGAGATTGATATTTTGAAAGAGATACATCCGCAATATCTTCCATCGCTTGATCCCACTCATTGCGATTGTGTACCTTCTCTGTCTCCTTCGATATTTGGGCCGCACCTTCAACTAATGTAGAAACGCCTTGCTCAAGACTTCTGTATGCAATATCTCTCAACAGGTAACGGGACGATAAAACCTCGCCTTGTTCCGTGATTTTCACACTATCACCTAACGTTTCAGCAGGCTGTGATAGAATACTTCTGTGTAACGGACCTCCGCCTCGGCCAAGTGAGCCTCCACGCCCATGAAAAAATTTCAAGCGGACATCGTATTGTTTTGCCATTTCATGAATTTCTTGCTGAGCTTTATACAGCTTCCAGTTAGCTGTCAACGTTCCACCGTCCTTACTTCCGTCAGAGTAGCCCAACATGACTTCTTGATGGTTGTTGCGTTTGTCCAGATGTTTTCGATAGACGTCCATTTCGAACAACGTTTTCAGAATCTCTGGTCCTGCCACCAAATCATCTACGGTCTCAAGCAGTGGGGCTACATTCAGATCACTTTCGACCTCTCCGTTCGCATGAAGACGGTAAATGCCCGCTTCTTTCGCCAGGACTAATACTTCCAATAGATCACTTGCTGATTCCGTCATACTGACCAAATATACTTCGATCGAGTTTTCACCGAATTCTTTATGGGCATCACGGATCAATTGGAAGGTTTTCAACATTTCCTGTGTCTCTTCACTATAGTCTTCATTCAGCAGTGTTATAGGCCGCGGGTCTTTCAACACCGCCTCCAACAGTTCAATCTTTTCAGTTTCCGGGAGGTTGCTATAATCGCTTTGGATGTTCACCTTTTGTAAAAGTTCAGCTATCGCTGCTTCATGTTCTCCGCTGTGGTTACGGATATCAAGTGTAGCCAAGTGGAAACCGAACAGTTTCACCTGACGTACCAGTTTGCGTAGCATCTTCAATTCGCGCTTTGAAGGCTGATGGTGCTTTACACTTGTCTGGATCATTTGAAGATCCATGAGCAATTGATCGGCGGATTGATAACCTGTTTCAGATTTTCCAACCTGACGCAACCGCTCTAAGATGATGGCGAACTTCCGGCGGTACATTTCTTCTTTTATCGGCCATCGGTTTTCTTTTTGAATCAAGGATTCTTCCTTTTCTACAGAAGCCTGAAGTTCCTCACTCACGTTGACTCGAGTAGTGGAATGGCTGAACCGCTTCATCAATTCGACAAGTACTTCATCATACTTTTTCAACACTAGATTTCTTTGTCTGGTTAGCGTTTCCCAGGTTATCTCTGGTGTAACATTCGGATTTCCGTCCCTATCTCCGCCTATCCATGAACCGAAACGGAGGAAGTTCGGGACGTTCCAGTTTTCCTCAGGGTAACTTTCTTCCAACCGATCCTCCAGCTCCTGGTGGATGTCAGGGAGGACGTCAAATAATGTCTGATCAAAATAATAAAGGCCATTACGCACTTCATCCATGACGGTCGGTTTCCGTTGTCTCAATTCATCAGTCTGCCATAGGACAGTCACCTCATTGAACAGGCTCTCCAGTATCCGTTCACGTTCGTTAGTCGTCAATTGCGGATGATCGAGTTGTTTCAAGATCGTTGCAATCCTTTTTTGAATTTCGAGTACAGTACGCTTCATTGCTTCAGTCGGATGTGCTGTAATGATCAATTCAAGCGATAATTCATCGAGCACCTTCTGAAGGGCCTTTTCATCGATGTTATGGTCTTTCAACGACAGGACCGCACTCTCAATCGAATAAGGCTGTACACCCTGGTCTTCAAAAAGCTGATATTCGCGGCGGCGGCGAATGCGATGGTTCTGTTCTGCAATGTTCACAAGGTGGAAATAGATTGAGAATGCACGGATCACTTGGGAACGGATCGGAGGTTTTAAAGACTTTATTTCATTTTTCAATTTTTCATACGTGGAGGTTTCACGATTTCTTCTAAGTTCTTTTGTCAATTTACGGATCGTTTCAACTTTGTCCAATAATTCTTCCCCGCCATGATGGACCAGAATCTCACCGAGCATATTACCCAAAAGGTTCACATCACGTCGTAAAGGTGTAATTGGATCACTTGCTTTTTCTTGTTCTATTTTTTGTAAAGTCACACTTTCACCTTCCTCTATTTTATTATTTGAGACGTCATTGGCAGCTCGCCCGTTTTGTAATATGTTATCAGAATCTTCCGGATAATCAAATAAAAAGATTGCTTAAAATCCTTGTAAGCGCTTGCTTTCATGAGGTTTTCACCATAGGAAAAGGAACGATATATGAAGAATCGGTTGTTACAAACAATCCCAATTTTTTTGATCCAGAAAAGAAAATGCCCCAAAAGGATTTCAATCCCTTTTGAAGTAATCAAGCATATCAGAGCATCCTTCTTATGAAATTTTTATTTTACAAAACCTGAAAATGATTCATGATTTTTTCTTTAAATTTCTTTACAGGAATGTAATACTTCTACCCTTCTCCAACATAGAATAAGAGGCTTTGAAATCTATAGGGGAATGGACGGAGAGAAATGAAGACAGGATTGAAGAAAATAATCGTCGGTTTGTTAGTGTTCGGTTTCATGTTTTTCTTTGTGCATCAACCAGCGTCAGCCTCATCAGCTTCTTACATCATCATCAATAAATCGAACAATCAACTTGCATACTTTGAAAACAATCAATTGATCAAAGTGTTCCATGTCGCTACCGGGAAAAAGCCTTCCTATACACCAGAAGGCAGGTTCAAAGTTGTCAATAAAATTGTGAACCGCCCCTATTATACAGGGAAAATACCAGGTGGAGATCCGAGGAACCCACTAGGAAACCGCTGGCTTGGCCTGAACGCGAGAGGGACATGGGGCACCACATACGCCATCCATGGGAACAACAACGCCAATCTGATTGGTCAATATGTAAGTGCTGGGTGTATCCGGATGCACAATAATGAGGTGCAGTGGCTATATAACAGGGTTCCTGTGAACACCCCTGTCATCATTACGACTTCAGGAAAATCCTTCACCACCCTTGCATCTGCAAATGGTTTTAAAGTAGCAAGTCGTTCAACAGTCCCTGTTTCCACCACTGTTTTGAAAAAGGGCAGCCGCGGGACAGAGGTGAAGAATCTACAGAAACGACTGACTGAGTTAGGGTATAGCACGAATGGAATCGATGGCATATTCGGGCACAATACCGATGCCGCTGTCCGTAAATTCCAAAAAGCAAAGAAACTGAAAGTTGACGGAGTGGTAGGTCCAGCAACCCAAAAAGCACTTGGAAAGATCTAGTTAAATGTATTGATTTTGATATCGTTTATAGAAAAGAGGCTGATCAAATATTGATCAGCCTCTTTTTATATGATTCGTATTGTATCTTTAGTTGGCATAGGCTAGGTCAAAGTTGTGGAATTCAGCATTCTCCGGTGTGGTAAATATGATTTTGTGCTTATATGTTTTATAAATGGCATCGATGGTTTCAGCTGAACTTTCATTATGTGTGCCGATGACGATTTTTCCATTGATATGGGAAAGATCGGTTTTGGATACAACATCAAACCTGATTGGTAGGTCACCGAATTTTTCGCGAAGCTGGTCCAGTACCCACTTATTCGTGCCCACTGGTACTTCACTGTTTATGACAAGGGTGAAATCATGTCTTACAAACTCAGAGATATCGTCGATGATTTTTTCTGCTTCAGACATGTCCACTTCGTCTTCTCCTAGGATGGGAATTTCAACGTCTAAGAAAATGATCGAGGAGTTTTTATAGGCAGCTTTCTTATCATCTGTCAGTTCCATATTGTGATTTCGAGAAATCAATAGGGCCTTTGCATCTCGTTGTTCCTGCTGACAAGTCACTTTATGTCCAAGACGGACCAATTCAAGTCCTGTACGCATGGCGACATTCCCTGTTCCCACTACTGTGATCTTTTTCACTTCAAACAACTCCTCTACTGAAATGTAATATATACTTTAAATGCTGGGCATGTAATCTGATTTGTTGTTATTTCAAATACTACCAGCTGATTGTAAACGTAGTATTAACCTCTTATAAAAGTTTATTGAATATTTCAGAGTAAAAGAACTTTGGTCGGTTTATAGAACGTTCAGGATTTGGGGATCTCGTGTTTGAAGTACAATTTTGATTGAATGGATATGGTATAGCCTGGTTGTAAGGAGGTGGTAGCAAGTCCGCATTCCGGTTTTCGAAGGACGGATTATCCACACGGTTTCCTTTGGAATCTTTTTGTTGGCTTAATCGTGAAACAACAATTTCTCCGACACGTTTTCCAAGTTTCATCCCCTGTTCAGTATCGACTGGGAAATGGATTCCTGAATAAACCCTTGAAATGGAAGCTTGTTCAGCAAGTTTTTGGAGCCGTTTAGCTTCCCCAGGGAAAAAATGGCTAAGGATAACCGCTGCGCAACTGGAGATTGCAGAATGCCCGGAAACATAAGCCGGAAATCGAGGTGTACATAGGATAGGTTTTAATTTTGGATCGTATTGGATTGGACGGGCGACATCCCACCTGTATTTGTAATGCCATACGACAACAAACGTATCGTTTATCCCTGCGTGTACAGCAGCCAAAACTCTAGCCGCATACGGCGGGGTCAGACCATATGTGTCGATCAGCCTATCGATGATCGGTGTCCATTGTTTTGTAGCAACTCCTGTTCCCCAGTATTGTGCAATCTTGATCTGTTTAGGAGTAATATTGGCCAACGTCTGCTGTACCGACTTCAATTCATTTTCCCAATCAATATGTTGGGGGTTCCGAAGATTAAAATCTATAAATCCATGGGGATTTGCAAAACGGTTTCCCCTTCGTTTGATAAAATAAGTTGGCCATGAACCGGCATGGAGGTCAACTGGGTTATCCGGCGGGTTCTTTTCTCCTCCATAAGCAACCTCTGACCACTTCAAATAGTTGTCTCTTTTCATTTCCTCACCCTTTTATTCATTCTTTTATCAGTTTATGGCGAGACAACTATTCGGATTGTATATTTGTCTAGATTACAGAGTTACCTTGACTTCAAATCTTAGTGAAGTTTTCTTGGTTCATCCTTACACTTTATGAAATTAAGATGACAATCTCCATTAATCTATTTGGCCACTGAGTAATCATAAAAAAACGTATCTCGGGACAAGAGTTATGCCTTTTCTATTATAGGACCTATCCTATGCATTATATTTATATAGGTCCACTACTTGATCCAATGCAATCGCCTCCATTTCATTCTAATGCTTATTATTCTTCTCAAAGGCGGACTATTCCTTTATTTTACATCGTTTCAGGCAAATCCGCATATCAGTCGGATATTAGGAGAAATTAGTAACAAGGAGGGAATGAAATGAAGCATATTAGAGCATTAATAGTCAAATTCGTTATGGTGACTGCAGTTCTTTGGATTGTACTTGGCCTATTTTATGGGGTGAATTTCGGAGATATCTTTGCAATCAGCCTTTTTCTTACGATTGCAGCCTATATCATAGGTGATTTGGTGATCTTGCCTCGATTCGGCAATGCAGTCGCGACGATGGCAGATTTCGGGTTGGCGTTTTTAGGGACCTGGTTGATTGGTGGAGGATTCATAGAAGAGAACATTCCATTAGGCCTTGCTTCATTATATGCAGCAATAGGAATAACAGTTGGAGAATGGTTCTTCCACAGTTATATGGTGAATCAAATCTTACCTGATGACGAAAACGCACGTAATCGTAATGCACGGCATGATGAATATGCAACTGAGTTTTCCGAAGAACCTAAGCCAGATCTTAACAAGGACCACGAGCAGGACTAATTGATTCTAACCTGAAATGAGGGCTGAAAACTTCCTATCAAGGAGTTCTCAGCCCTCATCCATGTCTACTATTAATTCACCTGTCTCTATGGAAAATTTGTCTCCGCTCTCCATTAGGTGAAGTTCGATTCCCGACACGGAGCCTTCATTGGTCCTATCAGCAGCATAAAAGGAGATATTGCGCCCGTCCATGACCGTCACCATATTCTCTCCCACCGCTTTCAGGTGATTTTGTTCAAAGATGGCAGCTGTATTTTCATCAATTCCGATTCCGATCCCTTTTGTCGTTCCAACCTCATAGATCAACCTTCTGAACCTTTCCCTTTGTGAGAAGTGCTGGTCGATGATCAGGTTATTGATCAGTCCGAACCCATCCATCATCGATATATCTTTGATTTCATGATTCTCTTCTTCAGTCTGAACAATCATTTTACATCCCCATATGGAAGCTCCTGCACTTGTCCCTGCTAAAAGCAATCCATTCTCCCACTTTTCCATCATTTTAGTCAGGAACTCACTCTCGATAAAAACATCAGACAATTTCTGTTGATCGCCGCCTGAAAAAAACAATGCATCGATTTCGTCCAGTTTATCGATGAATTCCTTATCCTTGTCGATCTCCTTAATATCAAAATGAATGATATCTTTCACTTTCAAAGCGTGAAATGCCTTCTTGTAGTCTTTGAATACATCATCTGGGACACTGCTTGCGGTCGTAACGACTCCAATGCTTCCATAATCACAGAGTTCTGCAAACATTTTCAGGATCTCTTTATTTCCTTGCTTATCTTCATGACCCCCTATTAACATGATTTTCCCTGGCATACTGTTTCACACCCCGTCTTATTTACTTAACGATCGTACCCTTTTCTAGGTATTTTTTCGTCTTTCCCATTGATATCATCGATTTTGCCATCAATCGTCCCTTCAGCCAACGTATCACTTGTTTGCTCATGGGTTGTTGCCAGGCCTGAATTTACGACTGAATTCTTTCCGTAATCTGAGGGATCGTAGTTTTTTTCTGCAACCTTTCCGCTATCTTTAAAGTCCTTCTTTTTCGAATCCATATTAAAGCCTCCACGTTTTTATTTTTCGTTATAAAAGTTTCTCCGAAGAACCTTTAAGCTATCCTAAAACCATATGGACAATATTTTACAGGGAATAAAAATTGCTGATCAAGAGTTGTATAAAAGCGACCTTTTGAAGGAAAGGATATGAAATGGAGGTGTAAGAATGGATTTAGATTGGATATGGAAAGCCGTATTAATCATATTGTTTGGTACTCTTTTATTACGTATTGCAGGGAGAAAATCCATCTCACAGATGACCTTGGCCCAAACTGTCATTATGGTCGGTATCGGATCCCTTTTGATACAGCCCGTTGCAGGTAAAAATATATGGACTACATTTCTTGTCGGCACCATTCTTGTATTGACGTTGGTTGTTATGGAATTCATACAACTTAAATTCAATCCTGCTGAGAAATTGATTACTGGGAAATCAAAAATTGTCATTGAAAATGGGACCTTGAATGAATCAAATCTAAAAAAAATGCGATTAACTGTCGATCAACTTGAAATGAAATTACGCCAACAAAATGTGACTGCTATCGAGGATGTGAAATGGGCAACTCTTGAACCCAATGGTCAAGTCGGTTTTATGCTGAAAAATGTGGCACAACCTGTGACAAAGAAGGAATTCCAACAATTAAAGCAAGATATCGGGGATCTAAAAAGGATGTTGAATCCCAATACAGCAATCAATCAACCACAAGCTCAAGAAAACCAGACAAAGGATTTGTTTTCTGAAGTTGAAAACAACACCTCACCTTCGCCAAAACACCTTCAATGATCGGTAATGCAGCTAGAGAGGGAAAGGGAAGTTCTTGTAACTCGTCCTCTTATTCAATCATTTTACAAAAATCTTTTGGTGAGATGCCGGTTTCCTTTTTAAAGGCTTTATAAAAACTAGACAATGTCTCGTAACCGGTACGGAAGCTTATATCCGTGCTTGAAATTCTGGTCGACTCTAAAAGGTCGATCGCTTTTCGAATTCTTAACTTTTCTAAATACTTGCGAGGTGTTTAATTGGTTTTTTTCTTTGAAGATCCGAATCGATAAAACTGGCTCAGCTAAATGATTCAAAGTTAGCTTTTCATGATAGGTTTCTTCCAATTACCTTTTAGCCTTTTCTACGAGAGCATTTGGGGATCGTAATCCATTTCATACAGATCTGGCCGACATCTTTTGCAAGATTGAAACCCACTTAAATGGCATTTTCCACTGTTCCGAAAAGGATGATGTTTTCATATTTAGGAGCTTGGGATTTACATGAATGTCATCAGAAGATACCGCTCGATTTGACCACATAATAGAATATGTGGTCAAAACGCACGTCACATCTGATTGTTGCTTTCCACATTTTTTCGATTGTCAGATCTTTTGATGCAATCATTTGTTTTCTTACCTTTTTGATGAACAAAATATCGTTGGCACACCATATATATCGTATATAATCCTAGGACGATGACCGGAACAAATATATACAATTCGAAAAACGGAAGGACAAGGAAACAAAGGATCAGCGCAGCCAATGAACACCACCATGGAAAAGTTTTGAATTTCAATAATTTTATACCAGATGCCATCGACAAGATATACACTAAAATCCCTAAGGATGTTGGGATGAATAGTATATCATTGAATGTCATCGCTACCCACTCTGTTAAAACCACACCTGAAGCAGCAAAACCGATCACAAAAGCGACCATCCTCCTCGGAATTTGTTTGATCGGGTGCAAAATGGACAGTGTTTTTGGAAAGGCACCATCCCGGCTTAACGAAAAGCCTAACTGAGCGAGACTTGCAACAAAAGCATTCGAAGTCCCTGCACAAATGACAAACGCAAGGATTGCTGTTATCCCTTTCGCATTCAATCCTATGATGTCCCCCATAATAACACCAATGGGAGATAGCTCACTTTCTGTATTCCCGAAGGTTCCAGTACCAATCGTGACAAAACTTAACGCCATGAATAGAAGACCGATGATGATCGCACTGATGAGAGTACTTCTTACAATATCTTTCTCTGGGTTTTTGAAGTTGTTTGCAAGATTACAAATGGCTTCCCATCCAAAAAATGAATAGAATATGATGGTGACTGCTGTACCTATTGAATACCAGCCATTTGAAACGAAAGGAGTGAAATGACCCCATTCGATTCTTGTAATGGAAACTGATACCGCTAACAACAATAACCCAAGCAAACAAGCACTCAAGAGCAAGGCTAGTTTACCACTCACTTCTATGCCGTAAAAATTCGAAATACCAGCGATAACAAGTATAAGTAACGCAACGGCCATCTGTTCGACTTTAGTAAACCCGAAGGCCTGGCTGACATAAAAAGCGCCTGTCATAGACACGATTGTTTGCCCCACCGCTGCCGTAACAAAATAAAACCAACCGACGATGTTTCCAAAATGATAGCCGAATGCTTTTCGGACAAATGTGGCAGCTCCCCCAGGATCAGCATATTCACGGGAAAGACAAGCAAATGAATAGGCAAGCGGAAAACCAATCATGATGACAATCAACCAGGATACCAACGATGCTGGTCCTGCAATTGATGCTGTAACACCCGTCAAAAACAGTACGCCTGAACCTAAAATCGCAGCAATATACAATGCAATCCCTTCAAATAAACCAATTGACTTTTTCATCTTCTCCACCCCTTCTTTCCCTTTCACACTATCAATGAAGTTCAAGATATTCATCGCTTTTCTTGCTGTCTAATTCTTCATAGTTGATCCGGGGATTAAAGAAGGCGAAAGTTATCTGCTCAAGGGCTCATGCTTCAGGTTCCATTAGCCCTTTTGATCTTTTACAAAGACATTGGTAGCACGCCCTAAACTAGAGGTATATTCTCCTTTTATAGAATCCTTCCCATCTGTATTTATACATGCAGACTGCTGAGTGGCCATCAACAGAGGCCTACTGGACATCGGTGGTCCGATATATTCCGTCGCGGATTATATCCCAAGCGTTTTCTAAGTAATCTTTGATCTCCTCTTTCGTTACACTCGTTTTATCCAGAACCAATAGTCTCTCTACATTGTCAAAATCATGAATGTTCGTTGCGGATATGTAATCATCTAACGCTTTTTATAATTCATCATGTTCCACCCTTCCAATCGCTTTTAATCAATTCCTATCTTCCTGCTTCTCCGTTCCAATAGTATGATATCCCGCCACACTCCAGCCATTTTACCGATTCTTTCTCTGTGTCCCACTTCTCGGAAGCCTGTCTTTTGATGCATTGCCAAGCTGGATATGTTTTCAGAAAATATACCAGCATGAAGCGTCCATATGGAGTGTTTTTCACTACATTTGATCAGGACATCGAGCAGTTTAGTTCCAATCCCTCTTCCCTGACTCTTTTGACTCACGTAAATACTCACTTCTGCAACACCGGCATAGACACACCTACTGGAAACAGGACTTAGCGCAGCCCATCCCAGAATTTCTTTACCGTACCTTGCCACGAACCGGCAGTCAGGTAAATGGCTTCTGCCCCAACTTTCCCAAGCTGGTGTTTCCGTTTCAAAAGTAGCATGCCCGGTGTCAACACCTTCCTGATAGATCTTCTTTACCTGATCCCAGTCCTTTTCAGCCATGTTGTCAATTGCTATGGTAGTATGCATGTTGTCATCTCCTGTCCAACTTATATATCTTATTCAATTTCTGTTCCGAGCTTTTTAATCCTGCACTCAATTCAATCGATTCACAGCAGAGGTGGATTTTTTATGGATGCCGTGTGGATTGGTAATGCCTGGCCTGCAGTGTATCTACACCAAAACTTGATGGACTTTACTGCGCAGGACCATTTGGTCGGCTCAAAACTACAGTTTAAACTGCTTTTTTGCAAATTCTACGTAAGTTTCGGTACCACGGAACCCTATGGGTGGACTTCATACTGTTTTTCAATCTTAAATCACGACCTTGATAATGCATTCAGAAGATAATTGCACCGTTTTGAATGAAGATTGCACGATTATAAAAATAATTGCACGGTTTCGGCGGATGATTGCACGGTTTCAGTAGATCAATGAACGGCTTGAAAATTAATTGCATTTTTCTAGAACGGTATTGCACCGTTCAAAGGTTTATTGCACCAGACTCAAGTTTATTGGTTCGCTCTAAGAAGCAGAAAGACGCCATCTATAAGACAGCGCCCATTTTTTCATTCTGTTCTTTTAAAGTAGAAGATTTCCGGGTCTCCTTCATCCAGGTTTTCAACATATCCGCTTACCACATACCCCAATGATGAAAATACCTTAGCCATTCGACCATTGGATTCGTTCGTAGAGGAAAATATTTTCTTAGTAGGGGAGATTGTTTCAAAGTATTCTATCAAGCTTCTAGCATTCCCCTTCCTTCTTTCCGATGGATGGACGATGATAAGAGAAATGAAGCTGCAATCAAAAAATTCAGTGTTATAGATTAAAAAACCAACGGGAAAATCTAAGCGTGCAACAAGACATCTTCCCTCCCGGATCGCTTTTTCAATCGTGGATTTCCGACTGGTGTTCCCGATCACGGATTTATCAATTTGTAAAAGGTCCTCTGTATCTTGTAATTCTGCTGGAACTACTTGAATCATGAGACTTCCACCTTACAGTCCCTGTGTTTCTGAACCCTTAGGAAGATGCTGAACACGTCTCAGGTATGCCGAAACCTTCTGATCATCTTCATAAGGGTAGTCATAGCTGAAATAATCGGCTACACTTATCGCTTTTTTCCTGAAAAGGTCGCACATCGCAAACAGGGCATCCCAAATCCTATCATAACCTGGCCCAGGATATGTGACTACAAATTGATCCCAGTCCTCATCGTTCAAGAAGTCTCTGAAGTACTTCCCGAATTTGCCTGAACTTTTACTGAAGTTCGTCTGGATGCCGATATCCCACTCGACCATTCGGATCAGAACATTCCGATTCACCTGCTCATACATGAACATGACATATGACAATTCTTCCCGCCAAAGCCCTTTGCTGATATTCAGACAAATCCACCAGAACTCATTACATGTATCCTCGTATTCCTTTTTACCCGGCCTCTTAATATGGAAATCCCGATCATCCGATGGGGGCAGGTCACTTACAAGATCATCCTTATCCAGAAGTGGAATGCTGAGGCTTTCCCAATTGAGCTCATCTATTTTATTAATAGAGATCAGCGTCAAGTCGATCCGATTACCGTCGATGAATTGCATGAGGTAAGGGAATCTGCCGTCATCGTTGGCCAGAGGTAAAACTTTCTCCTCTGGCATCTGCATCATGATCCTCTCTCCAAAGTAATCCACCCAGCTATGATCATCCGTGAAAGAGGCGATATCGTTTACAAGATAAACAATGTCATAGTCCTGGAAGATGTCTCTTTTGACGTTTGGGTTCGCTCGGGAACCATTCAATACAACTGCTCTTATCCTTTCATCCCTTTCAGCTTTTGACAGGATCAAATCCATCATTTCTTTCTCCGTTCTCATAACCAAACCTCCATATTTTTGTTTTTTTACGATTGACTCGGTGCCATTAAGGTGGAGGTCGGGCATAAGTTGGAGTCGTGGAACGTTATAACTTATCAAAATCCTTTTTCATATCATGTCCTCCGTTCCATTTTCAGTTCTTCTTCTTTTTCTCTATCATTATCAAAAATCCTCTTTTGTCAAGAAAAGCGAAAACGCCCTGATCAGCCACGAAGGTCACTGGAAGTCCGACGAGGAGGCTCGAACCAAAGAAAGTTCGGTTCTGCGTGGGCAAACACTGCGAACTAAATCAATGTGTCGACCACCGCAGGAGGTCTGAAGTGATCCAAGTGGTTAGGCTGTAGAGCTAGACATCACTTCTCGAAACAAAATTTTTATACTGTCTTATCTGTATAAAAAACCAACTCTACTCCGAGTTGGTTTTGCGCTTTTTTTCTAAAACATCATCGGTTCTTTACATAAAGGGATCGTTATCGTAAAACAGGTACCGATGTTCGGTTCGCTTTCCACCCGCACATGCCCGCCGTGGATTTGGATTATATTGTAACTGACCATTAACCCAAGGCCATTGCCCCTTTCTTTGGTCGTAAAGAACGGTTCTCCCAACTTTTTGATCTTATCAGGGGCAATCCCTATTCCTTCATCTCTAATGGATATTTCTACCATTCCGCCAATTACTTCAAGATCAATGTGCACTTTGCCTCCATGCGGCATCGCTTCCATAGCATTCTTCATCAAATTCAAGAACACTTGTTTCAACTGATTCTGCTCACATAAAACTAGTGGGGAACTTTGGTTCAGATCGACTTCGAACTGGACATTCCTCAGGTTTGCTTCTGATTCCAGAATTGTGACTATTTGTTTGATCATAGGAATGACAGGCTTGGATACGAATTTGATGGCATGGGGCTTCGCTAAAACCATAAACTCACTTACTATGAAATTGATCCGATCGATTTCATCCAAAATGACTTGCTTGTATACCGTATTAATATCGATAAGCTGTGCAAATCCTTTTATCGCGGTAAGAGGATTGCGGATTTCATGTGCAAGTCCAGCCGCCAGCTCTCCAATTACAGACAACTTTTCAGTCCTCTGCAACATTTCTTCTGTCTTTTTCCGGACTGTGATATCCTGCTGAAAACTTATGAACTGATAAGGTTTACCGTCTTTTTCCAATAGTGGAACGACGGTAATTTCAACCCAATATTCCGAGCCGTCCTTGGCAAACTTCTTCAACTCTCCTTGCCATATTTGGCCTTTTTTAACCGTATCTAAAATCCTATCGAACTGGTTATTCGGATACGCCTCTGAACTTAATAGTCGAGGACTTTTTCCTATAAGTTCTTGTCTTTCGTATTTAGATATTTTGCAGAAGTTATCATTCACATAGATGAATCTATAGTTGTCGTCGAGGATACCGAGGATGGAAGCTTGGTCCAAAGCAAACCTGAAATCGGACAATTCTTTCAAGGTGGCCTGGAGTTTCTCTTCTGTACGTTTCTGTTCTGTAATATCGGTTTGGATCACAACCTGTTGATAAGGTTTCCCATCATTGCTTCCTAACGGGAAGATTGTCGTCTGCGTCCAGTAACACGAACCATCCTTAGCTTTGTCCATGATCTGCCCTTGCCATAAGTTCCCTTTGTTGACATAGCGCTGGGTATCTTTGAAAAATTGATCTGGATGGTATCCCGACCTTAACATCTTATAGTTACGTCCGATTAATTCACCCCTTGTATACTTTGATAATTCACAAAACTTCTCATTGGCATGGGTGATGTTGCCCAGGCGGTCTGTGAAGGCGACTATCAAGGACTCGTCGAGTGCAGCCTTGATATCCTTCAATTCCCTTTCATATTCTGAAACATCTTTCCATGTCAGAACATACCCCTTCAACTCTCCTCCTATGTAGAAACGATCAATGAGGATTTTGACTGAAGAACCGTTGCGCAAATTGATGTTCGCTTTGGTTGGAAAAGGACCATTGTAGAGCAGATTCAAGAGTGTCTCACAGCCATCCATGTCCAAAAATTCGATGTTTTTTCCAATGAGGTCTTCTTTTCCCGTTATATCCAGCTTGAAGTTCATTTGATCAATCAAGTTTACCGCATGATCATTGATGAATAAAAAATCAAGATGAGTATCCAGGATAAAAATATTGTCTCCTATTTTGTCTAGAACGGCGATGGTATCCAAAGGTAATGAATTCATAACCCAATCCCCCGTTTTTGATTTTTTACCACCCAAAATTCACATTAGAAAAGGACATGCCTATTTTCATATTCTTTCTGTATTTTGAGAAGACCTTTTATAAAATAATATCAATAAATTGGTAAAAATGGTATATGAACTTTTAAAAAGCACACTTCTCATTGAGAAAAGCGCGCCTAATGTCCTGGTTATCTTTATTCATAAAAAAAATCCTCGTATCTGTCATATGGCTTGTCACTGGTCTCCGGGTTTGTTTTCAGAACAAAATGAGCTCCTGCCAATTCCAGCAGACATAGAGAGATCAATACAATGAAACCACTTAACATGCTTACCACGTCCTTTATATGATTTAATTGATTTGACTATAATGTATGAAATGCGTTTCAGAGCAAGTGTTTTTACGAAAAAAGAGGTGAGTTACGTGACGAATATCCGGGATGTGGCGAAGTCAGCTGGAGTTTCAGTAACGACGGTTTCAAGAGTGCTGAACAACCATCCTTATGTGAGTGAAGAAAAAAGAAAGCTTGTCCTGAAAGCGATTGAAGAGATGAAATATCATATCAATATCAACGCTGTCCATTTAACGAAGGGTGTGACAAAACTGATTGGCGTTGTCATCCCTTTCATCAATCACCCCTATTTCAGTTCCATTCTGGATGGGATTGCGAACGAAGCTCGTAAGAATGATTACAAGTTGATTCTTTTTCAAACCGATTATGATTTGGACAAGGAAATCGAAGCACTGGAAATGTTGAGGATGAAGCAAATTGACAGCCTGATCATCTGCTCACGTGAATGTAAATGGAGCATTATCGAGGAGTATGAAACATATGGACCTATTGTCGTATGTGAGGACGGAGAAAATCTAGGAGTTAAATCAGTTTACATCGATCACTATCAAGCTTTTAAAACCGGGTTGGATCATCTGGTCAATCGCGGCCATAAACGAATAGGTTATTGCATCGGCAGGCGGACAGGCAAGAACAGTGAACAAAGAGAAGCAGCCTATCTTGATACGTTGGAGAAGATCGATGAACCTGTTCATGAAGATTGGATTTTCGATCAGGCCTATACGATTGTCGATGGTGAGAAAGTGGTCCATCGTTTTATGCATCTAGTAGAAAGACCAACTGCCTTGTTGGTGACAAGCGATCAGGTTGCTGCCGGGATTCTGATGCAGTGTTCAAAAGAACACATCCGTATCGCAGATGAACTTTCTATCATCAGTTTTGACAACCACCCGATTTCCGAATATTTACAACTGACAACGATCGATCTCCCATTGGAGCAAATGGGGAAGGAACTTCTTGGCGCAGTGTTGAAACCTGATCCTGTCCGTAACAGGCAGATGCCTTTCCGTTTGATTGAGCGGAAGTCAGTCAAGACGCTTTGAAGGGTGACCAGCGATCATCGGGGGGAATCGCGACAGATTCAGCGATTATTGCGACAATGTTATGAAAAATCGTGACATCATCAAAAAATATCGCGGCAATTTGTTCCTTACTCAAGCTAACTACCTTCGCTGTGAAGGTGTTTTTTAGCGCGGAAGGTTCAGCAGGGCATTGTAAGCATTGATTCGACCATATTGATAAAGTACCCCTGTACCAATAATAGATACGGTGGTCGACTCGATGGTCTGTCGGACTACCTTCGGATTTTGATTGAGTGATAGTAGTAAAGCAGCCAGCCCACTTACTAATGGTGTCGCCATGGATGTTCCTGACAGGTAACCGTAGTTTTGCGGCCCGGTGCGGTTTGGATAGGTCGGCATCGTAGATAATATATCGACCCCAGGGGCAGCGACGTCCACCCAAGAAGCTCCGAAATTTGAAAAGATTGCTTTCGTATCATTCAGATCAACGGCTGCTACACTGATACATTGAGCAAAAGCAGCTGGATAATTTTGCTGGTTCAATCCATCATTACCAGCCGCTGCCGCCATCAATACACCCTTGCTTTGGGCATATTTCACCGCATTATGAAGTGTGGCACTGAAGGCCGTTGTCCCGAGGCTCATGTTGATGACCTTCGCCCCGTTATCTGCAGCGTAGACGATTCCCTGGACGACACTGCTTAAAGTGCCTGTCCCATCATCATCGAGAACTTTGATGTTCATCAAGGTGGGATTGATCGCTAGGCCAGCAACTCCCATCCCATTTCTTGTGACAGCGGCTGCTATTCCAGCGACATGAGTTCCATGGCCATCTAAGTCTTGTAAAGGCGAGGAATTTGAAAAATTGGCAGTCAAAATGATTTTAGCTTGAAGATCCGGGTGGGTCATATCAATGCCTGTGTCAAGAATTGCAATCGGGACTTTTGTCGAACCTCTGGTTATATTCCAGGCTCGAGTGGCAACAACCTTCATAACCCCCCACTGATAGGGAAACAAGGGGTCATTCGGGACAAGCCGCTTTTGGACGATAGCTTCTCTTTCCACGTATTCAACTTCATCACAATGCGAGTAACATTGCAGGCAAGTATTGATTTGGAAAGGATCTGTCTCAACGACCTGGACTGCCAATTCCTTTATATCCCGGATTACTTTGGCGTTGGCTAGTCGATGGATTTGAGCACATTTCTGAGGAGGAGTATTATCACGAAAACGGATGAGGAGTCTATCAGGGGAGTAATTCATTTTAGCTCTTACCTCTTTCTACCATTTTTAGTAATAGTTTACGTAATTTAGTAGATTCCGGTCACGGCAAGGTAGTTAAAATAGGCGGGTTTATTACCATAAACCAAATATTTTTTAGGTATCTATCGATTTAAGTTACAAGCGTGAATGAAATTACCTTAGGGAATTGTTAGGTGCCCGTCTATACATATATGCACAGTACTCATAGGATGTAGTATATCTTTTTATCTAAATCAAGGGAGGGATTCAGATTGAGGAAAAAAGGGCTTTTGGATAAAGGGGAAACAGCCCGACACGGTAAAAAGGAAAACAAATGTAAAAGTTGTCTATGTGATCTGCTAAGAGATCTGGAAAGAGGTACTTTGATCAGATTGGCTTTTCTAGAAGACTTTTTTGAAGCAGATCAGGAATATCGTTTCGTTTGTTTTGATGATAAAACGTGCTGTGTGACATTGATCGATCCTACAGATAACAATGTTTTTATCTTGGATTGTAACGACCTTGTCGTATTCGAGATAGTTAACGTAAACGGCCCAGCACCAGGAACTGCCACCTAAGAATTACAAATTAAAGGAGGAGGAATCATGAGAAAAGATTTTGATGAGTGCAATAGTTGTATTTGTAAGTTGTTCCGTAAATTGGATTCTGGAACAACGATCCAATTTGCAATTGATGACACAGATGAATTTTTTGAAAATGAAGATTTTACATTCATTTGTCTAGATGAAAAGAAATGTTGTATAACCCTGAATAGACCTCAAGAGGATTCTATCGTATTCGTTGATTGTACTCGGATAGCTGGAGTGAAGATCATCGAGAATTAACTGAAGGAATGAATAAAATAAGGGAGGGATATCGATATGAGTTGTGGATGCAATAACAAAGATTGCAAAGGGTGTGTATGTAATCAGTTTAAAAAACTGAACGTAGGGGATGTCGTCCAAATTACTTTTGGGGATGATGAATTTTTTGAAGATCAAGACTATATATTTACATGCCTTGATCATAAAGATTGTTGTGTAACATTGATCGATCCCACCGATGATAATCCATTTATTGTCGATTGTGAGCGGGTCAAAGGGATCAAATTCATTACCAACACGAATGTAAACGGCTAGCAATTTTAACGAACTGAAAGCACCTGTATGCACCTCTTAAAGTAAACGTTATGCATGTATCCTCTTCAATCCATACTATAGATTTCAGCGATAAGCCCTGCCAATTTCCAGAGCAGGGCAACTGTGCTTTTATTTTATTTCCTTTTAAGTTTCTTCTCTCGTAATAGCCCTAGTTTTCTTGCAGCTCCCCGTTTATCATAGCGAAAGGTGACTTAGCAAGGTTCCACCAATAAAAGTAATTTTCCACCAAATCCGGTTTGTTTCGTCTATAATTGTAGGTGATTTAATGGGTGATCTTTGTTTAAATCTATTGGGAACCGTTTAATACGTTTTCTTTTAGTCATGATAGAGATCATAATGAATTCAGCTTTTCTGGGCATGAGAGTATTATCGCTTGTATTTTGCTAAATGGCCAGAAAAATCACCGTCAGAAAAGGAGTTTACTATGAATGGTTTATTAATCAAATCATCTTGGATCGATTTTATTTTAGACGGGAAGAAAACGTGGGAAATTAGAGGCTCAAATACTAAAATCCGAAGCCGAATTGCTTTGATCAAAAGGGGTACGGGGATGATATTCGGTACAGCCGATCTGATTGGTTGTAGAAAAATAAGCTTTGAAGAGTACAAAAAGGGAGAATCCTTTCATTGTGTTTCTCAAGAAAATGGTATCTCATTGCCCTACAAGAATACCTATGCATGGATACTAACTGACCCGAACTTGTTTGAAACACCTCATCCATATGATCATCCGAAAGGGGCAGTCATTTGGGTTAAATTAGACAAACACAGCTTACTTAAAGAACAAATGTGAAAATGGGCTTTCGTATAGGTTCGTAACTTCATATGAAAGCCGATCCTTTTTATCAGAATCGGCTTCGTCGTTGAGTTATAGAGTGTCATTCATTATTTGGTGCAGTTCAAGTCCCACGTTATTCCGTATGCATCCGTCACCTTGCCATATTTCGCTCCCCAAAATGTATCCTGCAGTTCCATCTGAACTGTACCATCTTTACTTAGACGATCGTAGAGGCTTTGGATTTCGTCCTCATTTTCCAGTTCAAGAACCAATGAGATATTGCTGCCTTTTTCAATACCGTGTCCTGGAAAAGTATCAGAAACCATGAAGAATAACTGACCCTTCTTGAACTTGGCATGCATGATCCGTTCATCCACTTCTGGAGGAGTGGGGAAATCCGCCTCACCGAATGTTTGGCTTTCAATGATCTCACCGTCAAAAAGATCCTTGTAAAAACCTAGTGCTTCCTTCGCATTTCCATCAAACGTCAGATAAGGTACAGCTTGATTTTTCATTGTTCCACTCTCCTAAATTAAGTTTGGTCACTTCATCATTATACTCTTTAATTTACATTATAACAAGAACAATTGTTCGTACTTTTGAGATTTTTTAAAAAATGGAAACCATCATTGATTTAAAAGCTGAAAATAATCTATCTTTCAAGTATAAAGTGTTTGGTAATCTTTTATAAGGTGACTTTCAATCGTATTACAGCAATGTTGAGTATCTTTTTTCGACTTGAGTAAAAAGTAAAGCGTCTTTAGAAAGTTCGTAGTATTGGTACGAAAAAGAAAGAAGGAATGAGACCAACCTTCTTCCTCTTTTATTTGAATTTGAGAACAGATCGAGTCCAACCACATATTCAATTGGCTAGGTGTCAAACCTTTCCGAAGCATCCGATCAATTACGACCGTCAAGCGTTCATCTTCATTGTCGGTATAAACTCCATCTTCCCGTCCTATGCATGTCTTGATTCCTTCCAAATAAATTGGAAATAACCTATCAGAGTCGATAACCGGGTGCTCAACTGCAGAAGCAAGTAAATCAGCTCCGTGTGCCACTGCATGTGCCCATCCTTTCCCTTCTACAAAACCTCGATAGTCTTTTTCACGCAGTATGTAATCAACTGATCGATTGCAAGCTTCTTCTATAAGGGGGTCAGGAAGAAAACGCCTTTCTGCATCTACTTTTAACAATAATGCTGCTAATAGAGCAGAAAAAGAACGTACGAATACAGCGTCTCCCTCGCTTTCTTCAATACGATGAAACAAATGATCTTCATTTATGCTTGTCTGTAAAAGGTCCATCATCAATGACTCAGATAGATGTTTTTTTGTGATCAATCTCACAAATGTACTATAGATTAACGTATCCCGCAGTTCAGGATCTGTATCCCCGATGTGTCCTAACATATCCTGTACAAGGTTTTCTTTATCAACTATTTGGAGATTCTCTTCGGTCAAATGCTTTATCTTTTTTAGACGTAATTTTAAATCCTGCATCATATTCTCCTTTAGCAAATGTTGTTTCTATGTACATATCTGCTGCTTATTCATCCATATTTGCGAATTTTCCAGTATGTGGATATGTTATATTTTCGTCACAAACCATTAAATCCCTTTCTAAAAATAAGAAAAGCGCCCTGTTTAGTCCACAGGTCACTGGAAGTCCGACGAAAAGGCTCAAACCAAACAAAGTTCGGTTCTGCGTGGGATAACACTTCGACCTAAATCAATGTGTCGACAGCCCCAGGAGGACTGAAGTGATCCAAGTGGATGGACGTTGGAGTTAGACATTCCTTCATCGAGAATAGCCTTTTATATTTAATAAAGCCGATCCCAACACTGAAGGTGTCGAGTCGGCTTTCATCCATTTAAACTAGTTCTCTATCCCAATGGCGGTGTACGGCGATTGCCTCTACGAATTGATTAGTGAATTCGTTGATATTGTCACCGATCACAACGCCAGGGCTTTTGTCTAATCCTAATTTTTTGATCCATTCTGTCCCTTCATGCGTTGCTCCGATCGGTTTGAAATGGTTGAATGCTTCGGAGATGAAGTAGGCTGTATCATTATAAAACTTCTTGTCCCCCTCATTTCCACCTACAGCATAGACCGCATCGAACAAGACAGATTCAGCAGTCAGGAATGTATGGTCCACCTCAAGCGTCTTACCATCTGAGGTATAGACCTCGCCCAGCTTATTACTGACGATTTCAGGTTGAACGCCTTTTTCCTTTAGTTCATCCAACACTGAGGTAACCCCTTTACTATTGAAGTCAGCGGCAATGATAACTGCAACTTTCCGAGTATCAGGTTTCTTTACTGTATTATCCATGCTTAACGCAGGCGAAGCTTTTGTGACATTGGAATCCTCGCCTTGAGGTTTTTCAGCCCCGATAGCATCAGCCACATCGGTTGCTAATTCTTTGCTTACATTTGCGAACATGTCGACCACTTGCTGCTGCACAGATTTGCTCTCCACTTTTCCAAGTTCAAAACTGAAGGCTTGTTTGATATCCTCTTTTTCATGCTTGGTCATGCTGTTCCAAAACAAGGTTGCTTGTGAGAAATGATCCTTGAAGCTATCACTTCTGGCACGGATTTTATGACCTTCCACTTTTTCTTGGTAGTGTTTGAATCCACCCTCTTCTTCACTCGCTGTTTCTGGGGTGTTTTGGGCAAGTGAGTTTTTATGATAGCTGACTTGTCCTTTGTTGATTGTATGGCGCCCGTAACCATCACGTTGATTGTTATGGAATGGACATACTGGCCTGTTGATCGGCAGCTCATGGAAATTCGGACCGCCTAGGCGGATCAACTGGGTATCTGTATATGAGAATAATCGGCCTTGCAGTAACGGATCGTTTGAAAAATCAATGCCTGGGACAACGTGTCCCGGATGGAACGCCACTTGCTCCGTTTCTGCAAATACGTTATCTACATTACGGTTCAAGGTCAATTTCCCGATCAACTTTACTGGAATCTCTTCTTCCGGCCAAATTTTTGTCGGGTCAAGGATGTCGAAATCAAACTTGAACTCATCATCTTCTTTTATGATCTGCACACCTAATTCGTACTCTGGATATTTTCCATTTTCAATCGATTCATAAAGGTCTACACGATGGAAGTCCGGGTTCTTTCCGGATATTTTCTGTGCTTCATCCCATACGAGAGCGTGCGTTCCGAGTACTGGCTTCCAATGGAACTTAATAAAATGGGCTTCTCCTCTTTCGTTTACGAACCGGAATGTATGGACACCGAAACCTTCCATCATCCGGAAGCTCCTTGGTATTGCCCGTCCAGACATCGCCCACATCACCATATGAGCAGACTCCTGGTTATTTGCTACGAAATCCCAGAAGGTGTCATGGGCTGAAGCAGCTTGCGGTATTTCATTATGTGGCTCAGGTTTTAGCGCATGCACAAGATCCGGAAATTTCATTGCATCCTGGATGAAGAAGACCGGAATATTGTTTCCTACTAGATCGAAGTTCCCTTCATCTGTATAAAATTTCGTCGCAAAACCGCGTGCGTCCCGTACTGTTTCAGCAGAACCTTTTGATCCAGCCACGGTTGAAAAACGGACAAATACAGGCGTTTTCTTAGATGGGTCTTGCAAGAAATCGGCCTTGGTGTATTTTTTCATCGATTCATAGACCTGGAATTCACCGTGAGCAGCAAATCCGCGAGCGTGTACGATCCGTTCCGGAATACGCTCATGATCGAAATGCGTCATTTTTTCTCGAAAATGAAAGTCCTCCATCAATGTCGGACCACGTTCACCAGCTTTTAATGAAAATTCATCCTCAGACACTTTAACACCCTGGTTGGTCGTCAATTTCTTACCTGAATCATCCACACGGTCTTGTTCAAGCTGTTCATGTTTCTTATTTTGTTTATCGCTCATCACGCCTTCCTCCTTAGGACGTTTATTATGTAATAATGATTACACATTAGGGATGTACCCTGCGGAGGAAACGACGAAACAGGTTTACTTTATATGAGTCGATACTACTAGGTGGGACCTAATTGGATATAGTAGTGGGGGTGTGAATTGGGTTTGAAGTGTATCGCTTGCCTATTAGTCAGATTGTTCTTCCCCTGTAAAGACATCTGTGATTGCTTGCTGTAAGTTCGCTTTCACTTCAGCTTTATCCCTGAAGGAAAGTCCTTCTTTCACCATCTTGCTTGCTATATCGGCACGCGTTCCTGTGATGATCGCTTCACAGCCCATCAATGAAATGCCATCAATGACTTTCAACAAGTGGTGAGTGCCTTCACCCTCCATGTCTGCTACTCCTGATAGGTCGATAATCAAGGTTTGAATTCTTCCCTTGCCCACTTCAGCCAAAACTTTATCTTTTATTGTTTCGGACCGGGAGCTATCAATCGTTCCGATTAATGGAAATATCGCCGTCGTTGAGCTGATCGGTATGATTTGTACAGATAGATTTTCCACCAATTTCCGTTCTGCTTCAAGCAACTTATCTTTATACGTTGAGTAACTGATAAAAAATACATTTAGAAATTTGTCGATCTGTTCATTGATCGTTTTTTCCAATGCATAAAATTCTTCTATACAATCAGATTTATTCTGTGTTTGATCATATCTATAGAGGAAACTCCAGAGGGTTCTTCTGATTGCGTGCACCCAATCCAGTTTGAAGGTCAATGTCATAGAATGCCTCGCCCATACGATTCCTTCTTGCTCAGCAAATTTCTCAAGATCTTCTGTATTCTGCTCCACAACATATCCGATAAGCCTATGGGCGTTTTTAATGAGATTAATGTTCCCGATCATTTGGATCTCTTCGATTTTCTCTTTTACATTTACTGCTTCTGCCAGCAAATTTTCTTCAATTTCCGTTTGATGTTGATGGAAAAATTCCTTGATCTGCTGCCCTTCTTGCAATACTAAACTCACTGCAATCACTCCCAAAAAGAGAAAATTTTTTTAAAAAAATACAGGCACATCCCATATATAGGCGCTTTCTTTATCTTAGCAAAGTCAGATAATTCCGTAAATAAAGAGGTATTGAAAATATAAGTTTCTTCTTTTTAATACATGTTTTCCACCTTAGTAGAAACACTAATGACGTAAAAACTTACGCAGGAGGAAAAGGAATGCAGAATCAAATGAATCCAAACATTTCCCAACAGCCGAATACAAAGCCGTTTGGAATCCAAAATGGAAACTTACAACAGCAACCCCAGTCACAGCAGAACATGAATCCAACACCAAACCTGGTTCCCCCAAGTATGGCACATGGCGGCCACGAAATATTCGATAGCCATGAAGTATTATCTTCAATCAAAGGCATGCTCGATCAGTATCTCCTTTATGATCAATTCATCAAGGATCAAGAGCTGCGCACGATGCTTTATCGCCAACACAGCTTCATTACCGACCTGTATAACACCATAGTAGAAACCTTCACGACAGGACAAAAGCCGACTCACTCAACACGCGTGTATAAGATGCAGCAAAACAATGACACGATTTATGGGCTGACACCTGGCCAACCGAAAAAGCCATTCACCTCTGCCAACCAGGTGAATGATGAAAGTGTGTCAGGGTATATGCTAGGTTTGGCTAAATCCACTGCATCGTTATTTGCGATGGCAGCATTGGAGATGACCAATCCTGTATTAAGGAGGGTCATTGCGGATAGTGTGCCGAACTTTATCGAAATGGCCTATGAAATCTACCTGTACCAAAACAAGCATAATTATTATCAGGTGGCACAGCTTGCTCAACAGGATATGACGCAAATGCTGCAAAGCTATGCACCCGCTCAAAACATCCAGCAGAATCAATACAGACAATGATATGAAAAGCGCAAACGCCCTGGTCAGCCACGAAGGTCACTGGGAGTCCGACGAGGAGGCTCGAACCAAACAAAGTTCGGTTCTGCGCGGGTCAACACTTCGATTTAAATCAATGTATCGACCGCTGCAGGAGGACTGAAGTGATCCAAGTGGTTGGGCGTTGGGCTGGATATGAGAAAAGCGCAACAATCTTTTTATACTTTCAAATATGAAGCTGGCCCTTTATACGGCCAGCTTTTTTCATTCTGTTTTGATATGCGGTTTCATGTCTAATCTCAACTTTTTAGTGTTTATTCCTAACTTTAGGTTGTTTATTCCTAACTTTGCTTAGTCAATTTGCAAGTCGGTACCTTCTTAAAGCGGTTATATCGCCGTTTCCTCTTCTTTCAGATCAAGCGGGGTGATGGAATGGGTGAGGTGTTCTTGAAGCTCTGCCTCATACCTATGCTTTTCTTCCTCTGTCCATTCAAGCTGGTCTGCCATCCATTCGATTACAGCTCTTTTCCATTTGTAGACCCATTCGATATCGAAGAAAAGCGCTCCGGTACGACGGATGAAAAAATCGATCGGCTTGCTTGCCATTTCTGCATCGATACTGTATTGGAGGATAGCATGGAGGTACTTGGGCATCGATACTTCCTCTTCAAGACTTGTATAGATATCATATATATGATCGATGTTCGAACCGTAACGTTGGACTAATCTTTCAGCGAGGTTTTCATCAAGCCCGAGCCGGACACCTTGTTCAGTCTTCTCTTCTTTGAATGCAAGAAAATTCTTAGACCCACCGACGTCTCCTCCAGAAATCGGCATGTGCTTTGTTCTGCAACCAGGGAATGTTCCGAATCCCTGTTCGTTCAATTGCTCTGTCACTAAATTGACGATGCTTTCTGCCATTTTACGATATCCCGTCAACTTTCCTCCAGCGATCGTAATCAGTCCCGATTCAGATATGAAAATTTCATCTTTACGGGAAATCTCCGACGGATCTTTACCTTCCTCATGGATTAAGGGTCGCAGTCCGGCCCAGCTGGACTCGACGTCCTCAGCGGTTATCTTCAAGTCCGGGAATATGAAATCAATCGCATCCAATACATATTCACGATCCGCATGTGTCATCCTTGGTGTCTTCATATCGGATTCATAATTCGTATCCGTGGTACCTACATAGGTCTTACCGTTCCTCGGAATCGCAAAGACCATCCGCCCATCTGGTGTATCAAAGTAAATCGCCTGCTGTAAAGGGAACCGTTTCTGGCCGAAGACGAGATGGATCCCTTTCGTCAAATGCAACGTTTTCCCCTGTTTCGATTTGTCACGGTCTCTCAGAGTGTCGACCCATGGACCGGCAGCATTGATGATCTTTTTCGCCCGAACCTTATACGTTCCATTACTTAATTGATCCTTCAGGACCACGCCCACTGCCCGACCGTCTTCGTATATGAATTCTTCCACTTTCACATAATTGAGTGCATGAACGCCATGTTCAACACCTTTCTTGAGGACTTCAATTGTCAGTCTGGCGTCATCGGTACGATATTCTACATAGTAGCCGCCGCCTTTCAAACCTTCTTTTTTCAAAGTCGGTTCTTTCTCAAGTGTCTCGGCAGCGCTGAGCATCTTCCGTCTTTCGCCTCGTCTTACACCTGCTAAAAAGTCATAAACCCACAAACCGAACGATGTACTGAAACGACCGAATGTCCCCCCTTTATAGATTGGCAAAAGCATCCATTCCGGGGTGGTGACATGAGGTCCATTTTCATACACGATTGCACGCTCTTTACCGACTTCTGCAACCATCTTGATTTCAAACTGTTTCAAATAGCGAAGACCCCCATGAACCAGTTTCGTCGAACGGCTCGATGTTCCAGCTGCAAAATCCTGCATGTCGACAAGGGCGATATTCATCCCTCTGGCAGCTGCATCAAGCGCAATGCCAGCCCCGGTAATTCCGCCTCCGATCACGAATACATCATATTCTTCACTTTCCATGGTTTGCAGTTTCTCTATACGGTCTCTGCTTGTAAAAGATGGTTTCATCATTTGCACTCCTTTTTTATAGAACCCTTACAAAGTTTCTTCCACAATACGTTTATCGATTTTTGGTTTTAAAAAACAAAAAGAGACCACAACTTCCCTATAAAATCATATGACCTTATCGGGTGTTGTGGTCTCTCCGTTTCTCCGACCAGCAATATTAACTTACTTTTATCGTAGCATACTTTTTATTTGAATGCCATAGTTGCGTGTACCGCTTTTTTCCAACCTTCATAAAGCGAATTACGTTCCTCTTCACCCATGTTGTCTTTAAAGGTATGATCCACTTTCCACTGTTTCGAAATTTCAGAACGGTCCTTCCAATATCCTACAGCAAGGCCTGCCAAATATGCCGCGCCCAATGCAGTCGTTTCGTTTACGACAGGACGTTCGACTGCCACTCCCAGTATGTCGCTCTGGAATTGTGCGAGAAAATTGTTCTTCACTGCACCGCCGTCTACACGTAAAGCCTTTAATGATATACCTGAATCTGCCTCCATTGCTGTCAATACATCCTTCGTCTGATAAGCCAATGATTCAAGCGTAGCTCTTACGAAATGTTCCTTGGAGGTTCCGCGGGTGATCCCGAATACCGCCCCTCTTACATCACTATCCCAATATGGGGTACCAAGTCCTACAAAAGCTGGAACGACATAGACCCCTTCGGTCGATTCTACACGCTCGGCATATTTTTCACTGTCAGAAGCATGGCTGAACATCCTCAACCCATCACGGAGCCACTGGACCGCTGAACCTGCAACAAAAATACTGCCTTCAAGCGCATATTCGACTTTGCCATCGATTCCCCAAGCGATTGTCGTCAAGAGCCCATGATCGGAGCTCACTGCTTTTTCACCTGTATTCATCAGCATGAAGCAGCCGGTCCCGTATGTGTTTTTCGCCATTCCTTCTTCATAACAGGCTTGTCCGAACAGAGCTGCTTGCTGGTCACCTGCAACCCCGGCAATTGGGATCGACTGGCCGAAGAAATGATGCTCTACCGTATGGCCATAAACTTCGGACGATGGTTTTACTTCTGGAAGCATAGACTTCGGTACTTCGAGAATATCGAGAAGTTCTTCATCCCATTTCAATTCATGGATATTGAACAACAATGTCCTCGAAGCATTGGAATAGTCGGTGACATGGGCTTGTCCGCCTGTCAGTTTCCAAATCAGCCACGAATCGATGGTTCCGAACAACAAGTCTCCAGCTTCAGCTTTTTCTCTCGCACCTTCTACATTGTCAAGGATCCACTTCACTTTGGTTCCAGAGAAATAAGCATCGATCAAAAGGCCGGTTTTTTCTCGGAATGTATCATTGTAACCTTTTCCTTTCAGCTCTTCACAAATACCAGCCGTCTGCCGGGATTGCCATACGATTGCGTGATAGATCGGTTTTTCCGTCGTCTTGTCCCAAACCACAGTGGTTTCCCGCTGGTTCGTGATACCAATAGCAGCAATTTGTTCAGGGTTTGTATTGGTTTCGGATAAAACCTGCGCAATGACGGCCAGGACCGACCCCCAAATTTCATTGGCATTATGCTCCACCCAGCCTGACTTTGGAAAGTGCTGTTTAAATTCCCTTTGTGCAGTATGGACAATTTCCCCTTCCTTATTGAACAAGATCGCCCGTGAGCTTGTCGTCCCCTGGTCCAATGATAGAATGTATTTTTCCATGTCAATTCCTCCCCTATTATTGAATTGTTTCTTTAAGGCTTGCTGTCGTTGCTTTATTTTTGATCGGCAACTCTTTTTCACTCGTCATATAAGCTGCTGACAACACGAGTAAAATCATGGCTCCTACGATCCAGAAGGCCAACGAATCGATGCCTAAGAATATCTTTTTATAAAATAGGGCTCCATACACCCCTCCGAGAATCGGCCCGACGATAGGGATCCAGGCATATCCCCAATCTGATGTCCCTTTACCTGCAATAGGCAGGAGAAAATGTGCGATGCGGGGACCTAAGTCACGTGCAGGATTGATCGCGTAACCCGTTGTTCCTCCAAGTGACAAGCCGATCGCTACAATCAAAAATCCGACAATGAGCGGGTTCAACCCTTCCGTAAACTGATTCGCCCCGATCGCCAGCAACCCAAGCAGAAGGACGAACGTACCGATAACCTCACTTAACAGGTTCGAAAAGGAATGCCTGATTGCAGGGTCTGTTGAAAAAACCGCTAACTTCAATTCCGGTTCTTCCGTTTCCCTCCAGTGAGGCAGGTAATGGAAGTACACGATGACAGCCCCAAAAAATGCTCCGATCATCTGGGCTGTTATATACATAGGGACCTGTGACCAAGGAAATTCACCGATCGAAGCAAGACCCAGTGTTACTGCAGGATTGATATGTGCCCCACTGAACCCGCCGACGGCATAGACAGCTACTGCAACAGCCAAGCCCCATCCCATCGTAATGACGATCCAGCCGGAATCTTGTGCCTTTGTCTTTTTTAATACGACACCACCGACGACGCCACCTCCCAAAATGATCAAAATCATTGTTCCTATAATTTCTGCCATGAATGTCGACATGATGCTTCCTCCTATTGATAGATTGGAAACCTTTACAAAAAATAAGTAGTTGTAGGGATCATCTGCGCAGAATGATCTTCATATGTTTCGCCATGCCTGATGAAAATAGAAAAGTCCACACATATCCACTCATTTATAAAAATGAGTGGACAGGTGTGGATCTCCTCGTCTCCGTCACATGGCTATTAACTTGTACACTACGTTACACGATGAGGAAAGCGCTGTCAATATCTGTTTTCATTACATTCCTATTACAAAATGTTTCCAGAGACTCGCCCTTGATGTGGTGGCAGCTGTCGCACCGGCTGATAGGGCATTTTCGACATCTTCGACCGTACGGACCAGTCCGCCGGCAAAAATAGGGATCCCTGTTTTTTCATGTACTTCCGTTATGATTTCCGGCATAATGCCTGGCAGGACCTCAATATAATCAGGCTGCGTTTTTTCAAGTAACGCATAGCTTTTCTTCAAGGCGCTTGAATCGAGTAGAAACAGCCTTTGTATGGCAAGAACCCCTTTTTTCTTAGCGGTCATGATCACGCTTGCCCTGGTCGAAATGACCCCGTCGACTTTTATATCCTGGGCTAGGAATGCTGCTGCATGCTCGTCATTTTTCAATCCCTGGATCAGGTCGACATGAACCAGGAGCTTCTTGCCATGACGTTTTGCGGTTTGTGTAATGCTCCGGAGTTGGCTGATATGGCTGTCGAGCAGGACAAGATATTCATAATTGCTGTCGAGTAATTTCTCGAAATCTTTCATATTCCGGATTGCGGGCAATATTTTCTGTTCTATCCCCAAATGGACCACTTCCTTTACCATCGACTTCGTGAAGTCATTTAAGTGATAGAATCATTCTATCCCTATATATCATCATTATCAATAAAAAAGCGGAAGGCACCCGGTCAGCAACGAAGGTCTCGCCTGGCTCGCTTTTCCCGCAGGAGTGTAGCGAATTTCGCTTAAATAAAACCAAGCTTCGTTACACTTATTCTTCAAGTGTGAATAATCATTGGCGCAAAAAAAGACATGTATGACAGCCTTAGTGTATTTTACGTCCCTAGTGTTTATGGGACATTTTTTCCTGTAGTGCATCTGATAATTGTGAAGCTGGAACCTGGATCATTTCTGTACTGATCGGAGCTTCAATCGCTGACGTTTGTTCAGGAGCTTTATCTGGAAGAGTGACTTTAAGGATATCGAGTCCTCTTGTCGGATCGTATGCATAAACAAAGTTCGACTGCCCCCCGGTCATGACTCCATTCATATCGCGGGCAGGGACCCAATCCGCTCCCCAAACTTCTTGCATTCCGGTGAACCAGTAGCCGACCTGTTTGATATCAGCCGGGTTCCTTACATCCAGGATCCTGACACCTTGCTGGTAAAAACCGATTGAAACGAATCCTTCCTCATGATAGGACGAGTAATGTGCCGAACAGATGAATCCAGCCTGTGTATCGATATTTGTATCCAGGATTTTCGAATTCCAGGAATCCAAAGGCTCGATCGTTCCTGTTCCCGGTTCAATGGCAGACTTATCCTGCCCTGGCGTTTTTTTGAGATGCTGGACATGCCACGTCTGGAATGATCCTTCATCTTCACACGTTCCCGGATGGAGATAGTCCTCTTCCGTCACCATCAACACTTCTCCAGGACGGATTTGGTCTCCGGTCCTTTCTGTACTTTCATCCGTTTCCATATCCCCTTTGCCGCGATTTTTGAATTGGTCTCCATCCGGCCGGAGTGTATTATGGTGGATGAAAGAATTCCACTCTGTCCCGTGCAATCCTTGTTCATCAGTTGAATTAAGCACGACTGGGTTCAACGGGTCTGATATGTCATATGCCACCGTTCCTTGCAATCCTGTAAGCCATGCTATTCCCGCTGAATCAATATCCCAATCGTGTCCGGTCGTACCGACTGAACTCGCATGTACTTTCTCTTCAAATGGTTTTGTAAGGTCTTTTAAATTGATGATGGAAAAGGCGGGGTTCCCTTCATCATCCACACTTCCTGACGTATAGGCATACTCACATGCTTCCGATAAGCAAGTCACCGTATGGGTCCGGGTCGTTGTCTTGATCCGTGATGCGATAAAGGGATTTTCAGGGTCTGACACATTAACTACTGCAATTTCTTTCCCAGTCGAAATGCTTTTATCCTCAAAAGTCGGGGTGACGCCGACAGGATCGTATCCGATCAGCATGAATTTGCTCCCATCAGGACGTTCCCCAAAAGCACCATCTTCATTTTCAAAATGAGCCTGAGCCGTTTTTCCAGTCAGCTTCGGATTGGCAGGATCCGAGATATCATAAACCGAAATCCCTGATAGTGTATTTGCATACATATAAGGTTCATCCTTCGAAAAAGAAGCCGAAATGATCGTCGCTTCAGGAATATTAGCGACCAATTGGACATTGTCACTCGATAACACCGGTACATCCGTTTCCCCCAACAATTGCATATCCGCGGCAGCGGCACTTTGCCCGTACATCCATAACATCATGACCAACGCGATGGCGATCCTTTTCATTTTTTCATCCTCCCTGTTTTCTGTCCTTTCCTCCATTCCATGAAAACACCATCATTCCTACAGACTAAAGTATAAAATCGGAGTACTACCAGTAGTCTATTTTGATGTCGTATTTGGTTGTAGGCCAGATGAAAACAAGGCGGTTATTCAGGAACCATATATCTTTAGTTGTATACAAGAATAGTCCTTACAAATAAACTGAATAGGCTGTTGTCAGTATTTGCAGTGATATGTAGAGGAAACTGCAATTTCCTGAAGAAAAATGCAACCAAATACAATTTCCAGGGGAGGTTTCATTTTGAAAAAGCGAAGTATACTGACTGCGTTAACTCTTACATTGCTCGCAGGACAAGTCCTTGTGACGAGCGGTGGAAATGCAGCACAATCCATCGGTTCGAACAGTGATGATGGAGAACATGTACATGAACATTCTGCAGTGGTCGATGTCCGGGATGTCACAGAACGGGTTCTGCCGACAGATGTCCAGCTCGATGCTGCTGATACCCTCATCGAAAATGCTGGTGCAGGAACGAAGATTGATTGGAACAGCCTCTTCGGCACTCCATCTGCCATCATGAAAGAAAAGGGCTATCTGACGGAGGGTTCCAGTGACGATGCCGAAACCATAGCACGTAACTGGCTGAAAGAAAATGCGGGGCTCTTCGGGCTTTCCGTTCAAGAGATCGATTCTTTGAAAGTGAGCCGTGACTACTCGATGAAAGGAACAGGTCTTCACCCCGTGACATTCCAACAGACCTTTGATGGGATCGAATCGGTTTATGGCGGACGGATCATCGTTGCTGTCAATAAAGATGGAAAAATCCTATCTGTGACCGGTAATGCGAGCCGATCCAAATCTTTAGCCAGTGACTTCGAACTCTCTTCTGCAGATGCGTTGAATAAAGCGGTAGAAATCCAAGCAGGGGATCTTGACTATACCCCGGAATCCGTTGGGACTGAACATGGTTGGGATGTTTTCAGCGGCGGGGATGTGCTTCCTGCCGAACAACGCGTGAAAAAGGCCACCTTCATAACGAAAGACGGTGTCCGACCAGCCTATCGCGTTCTTTTCATTGAAGAATTGAACGAAGGCTATGAGCTTGTCATTGACGCCGAAACTGGCAAAGAGTTATATAAACGCTCACTTGTCGATTATTTATTCGAGCCAGAAGGGTTGATTTTTGAAAATTATCCTGGTGCCCCTAAAGGTGGTACTCAAACACCTAAGTCGTTCAAAGGTGACCCTGATGCTTCTCCACAAGGATGGCTTTTACCAGGCACCGATTTAGGTGTGACGACTTTCGGGAATAACGCAAATTCTTTTGCGAACTGGAGCAACTTCCTTGTCCCAGCTGATCAAGCTGTAAGACCTGTTGCACCTACTGGGGAATTCAGTTATCTATTTAAAAATTCTTGGCAGGAAACCGAAGGCCAGACGGTCCCGCCATCTTATGCTGACGACATCAACAGTGCATCGACCAACTTGTTTTATCATCATAATCTGTTCCATGATTACTATTACAACTTAGGCTGGGTAGAAGAAGCAGGTAACTTGCAGCTGTCGAACTTTGGGAAAGGCGGACTTGACGGAGATGCAATCCTTGGTCTGGTCCAGGCTGGCGCAGTATCTGGCGGTTCACCGACTTACACTGGACGTGATAATGCTTACATGCTGACGTTGCCTGATGGCATCCCTGCATGGAGCGGAATGTTCTTATGGGAACCGATCCCGGGGGCATTTGAAGGCGAATATGCAGACGGGGACTTTGATGCAGGAATCATTTATCACGAATACTCCCACGCCTTATCGAACCGGCTTGTGGCTGGTGGCGAAGCGCTTGGCAGCCATCAATCCGGCTCTATGGGTGAAGGTTGGGGCGATTGGTACGCCATGCACTACCTCGCCAAAAACGGCTTGCAGGAAAAACCTGTCGTCGGTGCATATGTAACCGGCAATGATGAACGCGGTATACGCAGCTATTCACTTGATGATGCACCATACAACTACGGGGATATCGGCTATGACATTGTAGGTCCTGAGGTCCACTCTGATGGAGACATCTGGGCGGCGATCCTATGGCATATGAGAGAAGAATTGATTGAACGTTACGGAAAAGAAAAGGGTGAATCCGTTGCGGAACAACTTGTCATTGATGCAATGCCGATTTCAGTACCAGATCCATCGATGACGGATATGAGGACAGCGATCATTGCTGCAGACTTCGAGCGATATGGCGGTGAGCATTATGATGCCTTATGGACTTCTTTCGCGCAACGCGGATTAGGAGCTGACGCCAAATCGAACAGTGGTGATGACACGGACCCTGTTCCAGCCTTCAATCATCCAGATGGTGAGCGAAACGGTCAACTTGTCGGGAAAGTAATCAATGAGTCAACGAATCAGCCAATCTCGGATGCTCGCATCACGATCGGAGAATTCGAGGCACGTACGACCCCTGTTTCAGTTACGGGTGAAAAGGGAAGTTTTGCAACCTATATGACGGAAGGAACCTATGACATCACGATCCAGGCAAAAGGATTCGGTTCCCGAACGATCCGTGATGTTGAAATCAAGCCAGGTGAGAAGAACCGTTTAGCGTTCAATTTATCCCCGAACGTTGCTTCCTCCTTTAACGGTGCAGCAATCAAGAGTGTTTCTGGGGAATCTGACAGTAATCCTGTCAAACTCGCAATTGACGATACTGAAGCAAGTGTCTATGCATCTGACACACAAGAAAATGGTTTCAAAGGATCAGAATTCGTGGTCGATTTAGCGGGGGATAAAGCAGTAGACGTGTCCCATATCCAGGTCAGCGCAGCGAAGGATGTATCAGCAAACCGTTTTGCGACTCTCAAAAACTTCAGCGTCCAAGCTTCTGTTGACGGTGAAAACTGGACAACTCTCGTCCGGGATGAATTTGACGCTCAAAAACCGAGACCGACGATAGCAGATTTACATTATCGAGGATTCGATCTGGAAGAACCTGTCCAGGCGAAATACCTCAAGTTTGTGGCTCATAGTGCTCAGGATATTTCCAAAGGCTATGTCCAGGTCGCAGAGCTTCAAGCATTTTCAGAAGGTAAAGCAAGAATCGAGCCAATTGTCGAGGAACCGACGGAGCCATTTGTGGCTGAAGGATCAGTCCAGGCTGGCAATGCCGGAACAGGTATCGGAAGCCTTGCAGGTGTTCCTGCGACACTGGCTGTTACGGAAAATGAGTTTGTGACAACACAAAATCCTGAACCTGCATCCCAGGGATCAGATGGTTATGTAATCACACTTCCCGAGGAATATAGTGATGGCATCCATAACTTTATGTTGGAAGGATCAAGCGAAACCGATTATGACTACGATGTGTATTTCTATAATAAAAACTTCGAATTGATCGGCGGTGTCGCCACAGCAGGTGCCAATGAATCCGGGGTGGTTCCAGGAGGTACGAGGTACGTTTATGTCGGCCTCTACTCTGGTGTGGATGTTCCATTCACTTTTACGGCGAAAAGCCCGTATTGATAAAGATGAAAAGCGGCTACAGAAGGATTGGTCTTCTAGCCGCTTTTTCGTTTTTTAAGATCATTTTGGAGTTGTTAAGATAATTATGTAGTTGTTGGGATAATTTTGTAGTTGTCGAGAAAAATTTCAAGTTGTAGCGTTAAGATCGATAGTTGTCAGGATAATTGTTTGCAAAATCCCATTTTCAACTGAATCTAGAACATTTAGTCTACAGAGAACCTTAAATGTGTAATTATCTACCCCAATATCATGAAAATGGACTCGATCAGTCTTGATTTTTCATTTTTCCCAAAGCCGCTCCACCTCATGAGCATCATCCTCAAACGAAACAAGGAATACATCAGGGTTGCTGAGCTTTTTCCATTCTTCAAATCCATATGTATCATCGAAATATTTCAGCAGCAGAGTCATCAGGTTTCCATGTGTGACCAGAATGATATTTTGTTCTGTACGCTCCTTCAGATCAATAATCAACCTTTCCGCTCGTTCCATCGCTTCCTCGTTTGATTCTCCACCTTGTAATCTCATCTTCATGTAATCAAATGAATGCCGTAATTTTTCGAGCCAGTCCTCATGATGCTCTGTACTCAAAATCCGCTCTGCCAGGCGGTCATCCGTCTCGATTTGGAGGCCCTTCCTTCTTGCCGTCGGTTCAATTGATTGCTGTGCTCTCGTAAAAGGGCTTGATATGATCCGATCGATCTGGATCGCTGTAAAGAAATCTGCTAATTCCTTTGCTTGATTAAAACCTTCTTCAGTAAGCCGGGCTTCAGGCGGCTGCCCTTCAGCTTTGCAGTGTCTGACGATATAGAGCTTTTGCATAACAAACTTTCCCCTTTCCTTTCGTATTCGAGAATCTTCCGGGGATGGATCAATAAGATATAACTGAACACCACAATCCCCCAAAAATGACGACAATTCCATAAAAAAGCTTCTCTTCAATAAAAGAGAAGCCTCCGTTTCAGATGATCAAGGCAATGGTACAAGCTGATTCTGGACGGCGTAGATAACGGCCTGGGACCGGCTCTTCACGTTGATTTTCTTAAAAATCTTGCTGACATGGATTTTGACTGTTTTGTCACTGATATACAGCCTTTCTCCAATCTCTTTGTTGCTTAGCCCGTCAACCAGACAGATCAGCACTTCCTTTTCTCGTTCTGTCAATTCCGATTTACCAGCTGGTTCACTTTTCTGGTTGTAATAGCCAAGCAGCTTCTTCGTCAATGAAGGATCGATCACAGATTCACCTTTCGCTACGGTCCTGATCGCCTCGACGACTTGGACGGAAGGTGCGTCCTTCAGTAAATACCCATCCGCCCCTTCCCGGATTGCAGCCATGAAATACTCGTCCATACTATGCATCGTCAAAATCAATATCTTCACATCTGGGTAATCCCTCTTTATAATCGCTGTCAGCTCGACCCCGTTTTTATCAGGTAAATTGATATCCAGTAAGACGACATCCGGCTTCAACCCCTTAAGGATCTCTAAGGCGTTGTTCCCATTGACTGCCTCACCGACTACTTGAATGTCTTCTTCCATTTCGAAAATATTTTTCAGCCCATCCCTTAAGACAGCATGATCATCCACGAGCATGACGTTGATCATCTTCCATTCCTCCTTCGAACCCGAGTTTCGGGATCGTTAAATTGATCTCGGTTCCTTTTCCTTCTTTACTATCAATCTGCAAAACAGCACCGACTTTATCCGCTTGTTCATTCATGCTAAGTATTCCGAAGTGCGGATCGTTCTTCGCCTTCACCATCGCATCGAGTAATGAAAAGCCGATGCCATTGTCGGTCACCTTCAGGAGGACGTGTTCCTTCTGGTAACTGAGAAGCACGTTTACTTTTGATGCCTCTGCATGCTTGATGATGTTCTGAAAGCTCTCCTGAAAAATATCGAACATGATTTTCTCCACCATCGTACTCAGAAAGATCGGGTTCCCTCTTTCTTCATAGCTGATATCAAGCCCGGTTTCCTGTTTGATGACATCGATCCGCTTAAGAACCGCTTGTTTCAAGCCGACTCGTTCTGTTTCGTATGGCCTCAATGCATAAATCGATTGTCGGATTTCTGTTAAACTGAGCCGGAGCTTAGCAAGGCTGTCCTTAACAAGATGATGGGACTCAGGTGGTTTTTGGTAGAATTTCCGTTCGGCGGTTTCCAGTTTCATGACTGCTCCTGCAAGCGATTGGGCAACACCATCATGTATGTCTCGAGCAATCCGGTTCCTCTCTTCCAATAAAGTCCGTTTCTCTTGTTCCACGATCAACATCCTCGTTTTTATGACAACCGCGAGCTGGTTCGCCAGGGTTGCGATCGATTGCACATCTTCGTTTCGGAAGCTCTTGCTGCGTGTCCTCGCTACTGCCAGCATCCCAAGGGAGTTCCCTTCAAGGACAATCGGAGCATAGACGAATGCTTTCATCGCTTTATTGAAGCAAGTTGGAGTGAGTCCTGGATCCTTTTTCCTGTCCTGGAATACAAGTGTATCTTTTACCTCTTCAAAATGGCGGACTTCTTTGATGCATTCCCCTTTTCCTTTTATAACCTGTCCATGTTGGAAACGGACTTTCCATTGTCCATCTTCTTTTACCCATAGAACGGTTGCATCAGCTTCCACAAACTCATTCAAGCTTGATCTGATCGACTCCACCCAATCCTTAGACGGCAGCAATCGGTTCAATTCAGTCGAGATGTTGAACAGTGCGTTCAATCGGTTTCGTTCGGACTGTATCCTGACAATAAAAGAGCTCAGCAATGCCAGACCAACAAGTGGAGAGAAAAAGAAGAAATAGGAATAGACATCGACTACACCACGATTCTGATTTCCCAGTATAAGCATGATTGCTATATAACTGATCGAGATGAACGCACTGATCAATTCAGAGTTGAATTTCTTTAACCACAGACGGACAGGGTATACTTGCGGTCTGATCAATAAAACAAGGTCTACAAAGATATTATTGATGACAAAATAAAAGACGGTGATCATCAACATAGACAGCATTGTAACCGGTAGGAATAGTTCTTCTGGGTTTATTATTCCATGTATGAATCGGGAAAGTTGGATTGCTGCTATAAAACTCAATACCAATTGTGAAGGATTGAAAAACAATATTCTTAAAGGACGTCTTTGGGCAATATTGACCGTCAAGACGATAAGTCCATATACAATCACGACTATAGGCAAACCATAAATCAGATACAGGGTGAATACTAAAGGAAAACTTAGTGAGCTATGTCCCTTCCAGACAGCCATAGGAAAGAATTCGGTTATGAAAAGGAAAAGCACGAATAACAGCAAGACGATCAAGTTGTCTGGAACTTCAGCTATGTAGATGGCAATGCCGAATGTAATCAAACCTAAAATTGAAACGGACCTTAAGAACAAATTGGCAAGTGTTTCTTTTTTCTGTAGCTGTGAATTGTCAACCATCCCATCCCTCCCCTGTATTTATAATTTTCTGTTACTTTTTATTTTACCTTGAAACTATTAAACAATAAAGAACATCTACTATAAAAAACCATTTAGACCTATCTGTCTTAAGATGAACATGAAAATACCCGGAACTAGTAAAATGGTTTCCCACTAACCAATTCCGGGTCCAATCCCACCAATGAGGGATTCGTTATCACATTATCTCAAATCCCTGAACCATTACCAATTCATCCAAGGTTATAAATCTCCTAGTACATTCGGTATATGTAAGTTCGGAAGGTGAATTGACCTGCCTAATCCCCTTTTGACCAAGAGGTTTTTTTGCTCAGTGAGGTGCATTCCTTTTAGAGCGTCACCTAGAACTGAATTTTACGCTGGTACAGCTCTGGTCCCGAAATATGCATTGATGATCATTCGGATCGCTTCTTCTGAAAGGTTGAGATGTTCAATGCCAGAACCTGCAATCAACCGTTTTGTATTTCCATCGTCAAAAATGATCGAACTTTTCAAATAGGCTGCAAATACATCAATCATACCGTTAAGCCGCTTTTCTTCCGGGCTCAAATCTTGTACATCTTCATCCTCTACGATCGATAGATTATTCATCTCCAATGCCTGCTGGATCCACGTGAGGATGTCCATGTTTGTTGGTGGGTTCGGATTGGTGATGTTATACACTGTCTCGTTCTCAGCCCTGTACAAAGCGAGGCTCAGGATATTGGCAACGTAGTCGACTGGGACGAAGTTTGATGTCCCTCTCATTGCACCGATGATCCTGTAGACCCGGCCAGTACTTCCTGCTCTTATCGTCCTCTTTTTAAAGACTTCCAACGACCGCATAAAACCGTACAACGTGAATGCCGAATCCGCTTCGCCAGTCTTTGAATCCCCTACGATGATGGCCGGTCTGAATATCGAGATATCCATTTGATCACGGTACGAGTCTACTAGATGCTCAGATTGGACTTTACTTTCCTCATAGGGGTTATTGTAGTCAGCAGCTCGATCATATAATGCTTCAACCCCGACATTTCTTCTGCCGACAGTGTAAGCCGTACTCACGTGGAAAAATTTCTTCGCCCCCAGCTCTACTGCAAGATTGAGAATGTTCTTTGTACCTTGATAGTTTATCGTAAACAATTCATCCCTTAAATCCTCTTCAAATTTTACTAGAGCAGCAAGGTGATAGACAACATCCATCTTCCCGGCTACTATTTTCTTATCCTTTTCCCGTATACCACAATCAGGAGAAGTGATATCACCTTGGACGAGATGGATCCTTTTTCTTTGTGTCCTCGTAAAAGCCGATATGATTTTTTCCGCTTTCTTTTCATTCCGAAACAGTAGGTAAAGGTGATGATCTGTTTCCTCAATCAAGTTTCGTATCAGCTTCCCACCTAAAAAGCCTGTCGAGCCTGTTAAAAATATGTTCAAAAAAATCACCCCTAAAATTATCCCTTACAAAGATGCTGCTTTATCCATATTCTCATCTAAAAATTCCAATGACAATGCGTTGAATTCTTTCGGTTTTTCAATGTTGCACACGTGCCCGCAACGATCGATTACGGTCAGCTTGGCATTCAGATCGCCACTGATATCTTTACGCAAGAAACTGATGAAAAAGTAATCTTCTTCACCCGAAATATATAGTTTCGGTACCTCTTTCGCAATCTGTTGGACGAACTGATACGAATGTGGCACTTTATCGTAAAGATAGAAATAGGACAATAGATTTTTACGGGTCATCTTTTTCGCCTCATTGATGAAAACCAGGCGGGACTGCTTGTGGTTCCTATGAGGCATGAGAATCCTCGCAAATAGCACATACAGCCACATATGGGGAATAAAGCCTTTGACCAGTCTTCCTGTGATGATTAAAAGTTTTGAGGTAAAATTAAAACGCGTGATTGCCCCTGCTAAAACGGCGCTGCTGATCCGTTTCGGATTCACTTTCATCAAATGATGGATGATGATCGCTCCTAACGAAACCCCTACAAAATGCGCCTTTTTGATATGTAAATGGTCCATTACTTTAAAAATCTCACGAGCAATGAGATCAAAAGTCAATTCATCCTTATAGTCATGAACATCCGGTGAGCCGCCATGTCCGGGTAAATGGATCGTTACTACATTATAGCGTTTTCGATAATCCTTAAGCTGTTTATAAAAGATATTGGAGTTCCCGCCGATGCCGTGGATCAACACTACATGCTCTCCTCCAGATTTTTTGAAAAGTTTGTATTCCAGCAATAGATATATCCCCTTCTGTTTTCTGCATATTCATCCATTATAATCTAAAACCTATTCTTATTGTTGATGTTCAAGGAATTATCAAAACTAAAACACATCCATGATTTTACAAGCCGTAACACGGTCTGGAATATTTATTGGGCGGTGGAGTTTTTGCCTTCAAAGAAAACTCGGGCTTTGCCAAGCCTTGGTGAAGGCTAAGCCTTAGCTGCGCTAATATTGAAGAAAGTATTTTATACTTTCTTCAAATGTAAAAAAAGGATAGCCCTTCCAAAGGACCACCCTTTCTGCCAAATTACCGATATCTTTTTGCCCCTATGTAACCATCGCTCCAATAAGAGTTGTTAAGATCGCTTGTTGTGACACCTTTTGATGAAGAAGCATGCATGAATTCACCATCTCCAATATATACACCAGCATGATCAGGTCCATCGCCTTCCAATTCAAAAAACACGATATCTCCAATTGCAGGAGAGCTGACTTCTTTTCCATCCTCATGTATTTGGGAGACGGTACGATCAAGCTCAACTCCTACGCCTTCATCAAAGATATATTGTAAATAACCGCTGCAGTCAAAACCATCGGGTGATTCCCCACCCCATTCATAAGGAGTGCCTTCATATTTTTTAGCTGTTTCGACAATCGCTTCTTTACTGAAAATACTTAAGGCTTTATACGTTTCTTGTCCTGTTATACCGTCTACCGCAAGTCCTTTGTCACGTTGGAATTCTTTCACAGCTTCAGTCGTATAGTCACCGTAAAAATCCGTCGTTTTGCTGTAAGTAAAATACCCTTTTCCCTCTAATGTTTCCTGGAGTTCTTGTACGTCTGAATGCTGCATCTCAGGCTTCAATGTCTGGTCACCAAGTGCCGCATGTCCGACAATTGGATTGAAGGCTACAGCACTTGCTAATGCTAATCCCGCTGTTAATTTTTTCAAATTAATCTCTCCTTGTGCATGGATTCGTACTCGTCCTATGCTAACAGGGGAAAATGACACAGGGATTTTATTTCAATTACAACTGAATAACAATTTCGCTAAATACGTTTATTCCCCGCCTTGAAAGGTAATATTGTATACTTGTACCAAATCAAGGATTGGAGAAAAGTTCATGACAAGAAAAACAGCCATTGTCACCGGTACTTCCAGTGGTTTCGGCATGTTATGTGCTGTCGAACTAGCAAAGGCAGGATTAAGAGTCATAAGTACGATGAGAAAACTGGATAAGGCTGGACCACTGTTGAAATTAGCGAAGGAATACAATGTATCAGAATTGATCCACTTGCATAAGCTGGATGTCACCTCTTCACCCTCTATTCGGGACTTTCGGGATTCGGTTTCAGAGTTTGAGAGTATCGATGTACTTGTGAACAATGCAGGTATTGCAACTGCCGGATTTTGTGAAGAATTGTCTGTGGATGATTATCGGCTGCAATTTGAAACGAACGTTTTCGGGTTGATTGATGTAACGCAGACAGTACTTCCGATCATGCGGGAAAATTGCAGTGGACGCATCATCAATATCAGTAGTATAAGTGGAAGTTTCGGTTTCCCTGGGTTGTCCCCATACACGTCTTCAAAACATGCACTCGAAGGGTTCAGTGAAAGCCTCCGATTGGAAGTGAAATCGTTCGGTATTGATGTCGTGCTTGTCAAACCGGGCTCCTATAAAACGAATATCTGGTCAACGATCGACAATATGACCCTTGACCCGAAATCTCCCTATTTTGCATATATGGAAGCAATTTTAGACAACATCAACAATGAGAAAGAAACACATGGGAACCCATTAGATGTCGCCAAGCTTGTGACCCGGCTCGCTACTCAAAGAAAGTCACCAAAGCTCCGTTACCCGATCGGTAATGGGGTGAAGATGTACATGTTGTTGAAGACCATTTTACCGTGGAAGACATTGGAGAGACTCATATTGAATACACTTTTGAAAAAAAGATAGAATCGTAGGTAAAAACTCAATGAGTAGTAGAGATCTTTCCCTCCATCTTCTTCTCCTGATGGGCGAGTTCAAGGAATAATTCCACATCCTTGTTGCTCTTGAGGATGATCACTCGTTTTTCCTTTTCGAATTGTTCTAGACTTTTAAGAAGTTGAGGGCGGCGGGCCTTGCTGAAATTCCACACGTACTTGAGGAATTCGGAATCGAGTTTCTCAGGACAACCTTCACCCATATCACTTCTCATCTTGTTATGATGGATGATTCTTCTTTTTATGACACGGTAAAAACAAATGTGCCTTGGTATGTCAAGAAACACGATCGTGTCGGCAGCTTGGAGCCTGACATCCATCGTTGCACCGTAATTCCCGTCAAAAATCCAACTATCCTTCTTCACCAGCTTTTCCTGTTTGTTCCGTAGCTCTTCCCTCGGAGTCTCAACCCAGCCGGGATTCCAATTCAGACGGTCTAAATGGATGACTTCTATTCCGAGGATGTTCCCTAATGTTTTAGACAACGTCGATTTCCCAGCACCACCGCAACCAACAATGGCAATCCGTTTCAATGGTTCAACCTCCTCTTTTCTACCCAAGTTACAAGTTGATGGAATTTAATGTTAATCCATTAGTAGTTGAACTGCAATATTTTTTATTTATATGTAGGGATTGATGGGGTGGTTTTCGGTTTTCTAAGTTGCTTGCTTTTATTTGCAGGAATTATTGAATTTGAGATGCAAGAAACTACCCGTATGAGGATGAGTGTCATTAATGTTAAGAGATTGTCTTGTACGAATGTACTCACGACTAATTGGGTTGGTGGTTGAAGAATTTTATCTATATGTAAAATATAAAGTTCATATTCATTTGTCATTGGTACAGCCAACATTTTAACATTATCTTAACTTTGATGTGAGAACTATTGGAATATCAATGGTTCTCACATCATTTACATGTATTCAGTGTAAATATTGGTTTAAATAAAGTTTAATCATTTATGGTGTTAAATTAACGCAGATAGATGTATAAGTTCAAAATATTACATTTCGAAAAAGTTATCTCTTTCTACTTTACAAACTCTAAGTGCGAAGTTTTTGTACCATTCGTTTTTACCTCTATCTTGTGCAACTTGATGCGCTGAATGTTCCTTCCATTTCCTTATCGCATCTAAAGATTCCCAGTATGAAACAGTAATTCCCAGTCCCTCGTCACGGGCACTTTCTACACCTAAGAAACCTTTCTGTTGAGACGCCAACTCTACCATTTTTTCAGTCATTTTCCCATAACCTTTGTCATCCTCAGTTCGTTGTGAAGCAAATATCACCGCATAGTATGGTGGTTGAGGAGTTTTAGCAATTCCACTCATTTTAGTTCCCCCAATATGTTTAATTCCTAATTTAGAAATATTAACATAATTTTAAGTTTCCTTATTTAATCGAACTACTTACGTTAGGACAATAAGTAAAACCGAAATACAGTAGTAAAGTTTTTTATTCTCAAAATTTATCGTAGACCATACCACGTAATTTCAATAATTCATCCTTTAGACGTTTATTTTCTTCTTCAAGTTTTTTTATTGGCAAAATGGAGTGAGGAGTCTCCTACACCTATAATCATACTAAAAATAAACCAATATCAAAAAGTCTTCCATAAAGGAAATAATAGAAGACATAGTATAACCAAAAGCCCCCCAACAATGATCTATACCCGTATTTTCTTAAAGGTTTTTCCATGAATGGAGATGTCAAAATTACCCTGTATAAAAGCTAGTTACATTTAAACCATTAAGAGACGAGGACATACCATCTTGTTCAAAAATAATAGCAATCACAAGAAGCAACATCCCTTGGATAAAACCGGAAATGGCAGCAAACCAGATTAATATTCAAAACAGAAGGGTTTTATTATCATGTATTTTCATAAGTATACCTCTTAGGAGATTTTGATTTCTTGAAAAAATTAATAATCTATTTAACTAATGATTGTCTCATCCAGTTGTTACTGTTTTAAAGGGTGACATTATCTTCTTACATATATATATAAGATAGGGTGTAATTCTGAAGTTAAGAATTACTCTGAATGATAATAAGATGCCAGATAATAAAACAGATTGGTACAATTTCGATAAGCTAAAAACCCTATTTTTTAATGGGAAAAGAGAAATAACGTTATACGATGATACCGATTCTGGTAAATAGAATTTGTACTCTTTCTTTAAAGATGTTATGCATTCGTATCTAACATAGCCGGCATAGTAATTTCTTTAACACAGGATGCTTTGGAAAGGGTTGTAATCGTCTTTACCAATGACACGATATCCTGCACAGGGATTCTCCTATTATTATAAGTGGCTAAGGCCTTTTCGAGCCCTTCCTCATATGGTATTGTAGCAGCGATTTCACCTGGGTTTATACAAGTCACGGCAATTTCGTGTTCCCTTAGATTCTCTCTCAATGAATTCCCAATACCACGTATACCGAACTTAGAAGCAACATATGTTACTTGTTTACTTTCGTTGTTCTCATTTCCATCATTGGAGCCTATCAAAATCACTTTTGCGTTTTTCGATTTTTTTAGGTTAGGGAGTATTTTTTGAGTACATAAGATGGCTGACGTCGTATTTACATAAAGGATGTTTTCGATATCTTTTGGATCGTCCTTCTCAAAATCATAATGTTCCTTAAATCCTTCTTTTTCCCATATTCCTGCATTATAGATGAACACATCAATTGGTACATCTTTTAACTCAACCGCAATTTGATCGCTTGAAGTGATTTGTGATAAGTCAGCTTGTATCCAGGTCCTATGAATACCATCATCAAGTTTCAAACTTCTAGGACGGTTTCTGGAAACAATCCATACATGATCTCCTTTTTCAGGTAGCCCTTTTACGAAAGCATCACCTAATCCTTTACTTGCCCCAACAACAACAAAATTCATTTTAACTCCTCCTATAATTTAAAAGTAAATAGTTTGGTTGCTTAAATAATAGCAATTATTATTTGGAAAATACTCCGTAAAAATGCTGATAATTCCTAGAACTTTAGATTGAATCAGAATTTGACTGTTTATTGATGTACTAATAAGGTTAAAGAAATAAAGTAGATTCAAAGTGGTATGCCAACACTAAACTAGACAACTTTTTAAAAGGCGTAAAAACCGTAGCCAAATCAAGACTAAACTGAAAAAAGAATAGAAAAAATAAGTCTTACTTTTTGTACATGACCACAACAGCTTTCCTTGTACCCGTACCATGAGCTACAACCCGACCCACTGCAAATCTTGCGCCCTCCTCTGACGTCCCATTTATACGGTTTAGACCCGGTTGTTTAAGAAAATGAAAAAGACACCTGCCGATTACCGATATAGCGTCATGGGATCCTCAATGTTTTCTTTCTTAACAGTAAGTGTATTCAGGGGGCTAACGCCAATTGGATACGTCTCGATTATGTATAAATGCGATTATGTCCAGTACCGTTTTAACTGCTGAAAGAAGTTTTCACTTGACCCAACAAGAATTGATCAAAACGATGTTACCCTCTTCGTTTTTTTTGAGGGTATACGCAATCTTGAACTGTACCCTTGAAAATTGACAGTTTAATAAAAAGTCCTATGGAGCTAAGAGGAGACCTCAGAATTGTTACGGGTTCATCTTTTGTAATCCCCATTAGTACCTTGAGGAATTGTAGTAGTCCATGAAATCTTCTACTTTCGTACCTGTGTGAATTAACACAAAAAATCCCGAATAGTGGACTTTTTTATAAGTGTCCATTATTCGGGATACAGTTCATTAAACTTGGTAGAGATTTTTTTATTACGGAACAGATATTTAACTCTATAACCTTTTATAGAACAGTTGTCCTTGCTTCTTTTTACTCAGCCATGTACTGGTCCCAGTACAAACAACTGATTACCTATAATGAAAGTTATACGTTTCTCAGGGAAAAATCAGGCGGAATCCCTACGGAATTTCCCGGAAATCAGGACTGAAGAGTAATAGAGTTTCATTTAAAATCCATAGTTTTGATCGCGGTCTGTCAAAGGAATGTCATTGTACTCATCAGCATCTATTTCATATACGTCACCGGATGCCACACCGTTAATAATGCCATAAAGGCCTGTTTCAACGGCCTTCACTAACTGTCCTCTCTTTTTCTGCCCGAAACTCTGGGTTTGCCCGGTCACTTCAAACAGGACTGACCCGCTTCCATTCATAGCGAAAGATCCAAGAGCTGTTCCGGGAAGGTCAAGACCTTGTGGATAGAGCGAAATATTGCCGAATGGTGAATTACCCATTTGTTGAAGGGCGTCATATGCCGCTACATTCAATTGTTTAGCAAACTCTCCATCATATTGATCAGCATATTCACTGTACTTTGCTCCCTCTGGAGTATCCGGGTCTGGAATGAATTGTCCAGAAATGGAAAGGGTTACAGGTTCTCCGCTTCCTTCAATATTATAGATCCCTTGATGATGGAGGTCGACGAACACATCGACTTTTCCAAATTGTCCTTTCAAATTTTCATATACATCCCGTACGGTTTGAGATTCAGGTGTAATATACCAGCCAGGTAAAGATGAGTTGCCCGGAAAATCCTCTGCTTGAGGCATATAATCAAGGTCTGGGTTAAAATCACGATTGACATCGAATCCCGGATTGGAAGCATAATCCCAATATTGATTCTGGTAGGTATAATAGTTCCAAGAAGGTTCAGAATCGCTTAATTGAGGAAATGCTTGGACAACTTCATCCCACGACATTTCATTCCCTCTGCGGTCAAGTTCTGCTGCATCAGGGTTGACCATCGGCATGGCCACGATTGTGACTTCCTCCCTGATCTTTTCTGCTTCTTGAGAGTTGTTGGATCCAAGATATTGAAGAATATTCAACAAAGCCGCCGTACCAGTCTTTTCGTTCCCATGTATTTCACTTTGCAGCAATAACACCTTATCACCTGTACCAACTGTCGCCGTGTAAATTTCTCGTCCTTGATTTGAATAGCCGGCAACTTCAACATCCACTTGTCCATTACTGGTATTCTCAATCTGTTCTAGCCTCTCACTTAATTCTTCATGACTGATAAATCCTGAAATAGCATAGTTTTGATTTTCCGGAGTCCCAGATCCTTTACTTTGGGCATCCGTATGGACAGGGCTGAGCAATCCTGCAGACAATACGAGTGAACTGAATACTAGGGCGATTTTGTTCTTCATTTGCACTGAATCCCTCCTGAAATATATTATATTTGTACTTTCTTCTTCAAATTTCGATCTCCTTTTTATTGTCGAAAAACACAACATTTGTCATATAAGAGTGAAATAACCAGGACATTTTGGACGAGTGATAAGTCATATAGATAGATTTTGTCGATCACATTTATTGGGCTAGTCTTTTATCGTTTAGGCATAAGGGAAAGTTTCGCCACTAAAATTTACAATATATGCTAATATTTAAGTGTAGTCTACTACTTATAATATCAGTCAAGGGGATGGTATCGGGGTGTTTGAGACATTTTTAATTTTACATATCATAGCGGGGCTTATTTGTTTATTTATTGGGCTTATTGCTGGAGCAGCCAGGAAAAGAAAAGGAGTCCATACCCGTTTTCTAGTGTGACCATTTTGTAGGGTCGATCGAATTTTTCAATCTCTTCGGTTGGTATAATAAATGGCAAAATGATAAACGTCTTTATAATACAGATCGTATATTTCTTCTATCGTCAATCGTGTATCTTCCACGACCCCTCCCCCTTTACTACCAATAAGACGTAAATGTTCAATGTTTGTTTCAATTTCTTTGTAAAAAAATTCAAGATAGTTTTTCTGCCGTTCCCCACTAAAAAAGCGATTACTCATATTCGTAATCGCAGCTATCAAACTTGTTAAAAGGACTGTGATCATACCTGACAAAATTGGCTTCCTGTGAATTTTTACCCCCCCCGCATCTTTTCTAACTTTCAATTACAAAATCTGCTTTTCAACCGGAGAGACTGTTTTTATATAGAACTCTACGGCCTTCCAATATCTGTTTTTGACTTTCTTAACTGTCTTTATGAGGCTGCACTTTCGCGGTGAAATTGTTTATTTCTTGGACAATTCAAATAGGCTACAAAATCAAAGTATTCTTTCCATTCTTCCTTACCAGTATCATATCGCTTTTTCCGTTCAACAATATGGTCATCGATATGGATGATCTGACGGGGCATCCTCTTACTTTTTAGACTCTGGCAAAGTTCCTTTGCATATTATTCAATTTACCATCTCCAGAATTGTTTTCAGTCTGCCTTATAAAGTCTTTACTAATAAAAGTTCATCACGAATAGGTATTCCATTTGCAGCAGTTAGAGGGATTTCAGGTTTGATTCTCCTGGATTTTTCTACTGCATTCGGGAATACCTGAGTGAGTCAATCCTTCGTTTTGAGATACCTCTTAGTTTCTCGGATCAACGTACTTCCAATCCCCTTATTTTCTTGGATGCTGTCCAGTGAGATAATTTCACATTCATCCTTTTCTATGATGTAGGTAAACAATCCGATGATTTCACCATTACCGTCCAGGATTGTAAAACCGTCTAGTGTGTGACAATCATAAGTTCCAGTTGAAAGGACCATTCGTGGACTCCCCCATTGTTTTATGAAGAAGTCTTCTATTTTCTGTTTGTTTAATGCTTGTGTTGAAACAATCTCCATAACCAAATCCCCTCTTATATCCAGGAGTCTGAAACCTGAATGCTTTGTGCCATCTTATGTAATCTGATATTTCTCTTTGAACTCGGGACTCAGTTCACTCCACACATCGAATTTGTTTCCATCTAAGTCATAAAAAACGAAATTGCTCCCTGTATGGCCGCGGTCTTCGATTTCCCCGACTCTCATGTCCTGATTAATGAATTCTTGATGAAGGCTTTCGAGAGCTGATAATCCGTTCACTTCAAAAGTTACAGAAAACCGCTCATTCCCACCCGCATCCATAAAATTGGCAGTCTGGTCTTTATCTGATTTCACAAGGAAGAAGCTCTGATTCGCAAGATTGATAATCGCTTTATTCTGATCGATGTAAGTTGTTTCGGCTCCTAATTTTTGTTCATACCATTCAGCTGAGCTCACTACATTACCTACAGGGATATAGGTAGTGCCTACTCGTAATAGTTTTCCATTCATTTTCAAACCCCTTTCTCACTTTTGGTCAAGCCTTCAAACAATCCAATAAGGTTTCCATCTGGGTCCTCAAACGTCAACCAAGCTGCACGGACACTTTCTATTTATCCATAAGTCGTTTTCTTTCTTTTTTAATGTCAGTTACACCCATTCGAATAGGACCGTTACCGACCAAAGGACTCCCTTTCGCAACCTGGACCCAAGTATCCGGAAGCAATGTGGTATGAAATTTGGTTTTAATAGGATCCCATACCATTGCACTTCCTTTTCAAAATCCGTTACCCTGATTTAAAATGTTACTTCTCTCAAATTCTCCATGGTTGAACCCCTTTGAATTCGATTCATTTAAAAGTTCCATAATCCCCTAAAATTTCCTTCCTACTTGCTGAAAAACTTCACAATCGATCAATTTGCTTTTTGATGCTTTCCATTTTTTTTATATCTTTTGAAGAGCAAAGACATTACGTAGAGAAAGGCCAGGATGACCGTACATCCAAATACCAATTGCGGACCAGTAAGGGGTAGCAACTGTGCAAGATGAACAGAATAAGCTAAGAGTGTAGAGGTCAAAAGCTTTGCGATAGAAGCAATGATGAAGAATTTTCTGAAGGCGACAGCTCCGATTCCAGCACCTACACAGATGATTTCATCCGGAAGGATCGGGATGATGAACAAAAGGATTAAGATTGTCGTTTCATTTTTTTCGACATACGCTTTGTATTTATCTAAATGTTTTTCTTTTACCAGCTTAGATATGAGCTTCTGTCCACCATAACGGGCAATGAAAAACATCGCGATAATTCCTGACATCGTACCAATGAAACCTAATATCGCAGCAGAAAACGGGCCAAAAACAGCACTCCCTGCACCGATGGTTACAGCTTCCGGGATCGGAAGGATAATCGGTTGTGCTAAACAAATCAAGAAGAAAATAAACTTTGCTGACGGTTCATATGCCCTTAGTACATTTTCAATTCCATAAGTGTCTGTCAAAGCAACAAATTTTGTAAAGTAATAAATGAGGAGTAGAATCAAAACAAAAGAACATAAGTAGAGTAAGGCAACTTTTGTAACCTTCAACAACTGCCATTTTCGATATAATACAAATAAGACATCAAGCAGTAAAAGTACAAACACCAAAACGACTAGACTCCATTTGTATACAGGCATCATCGTTGGCATCGTGCTGGTAAGCAGGTAAACGATCAAACCGCATAATGACAGATGCAAGATGATTTCTGAAGGCAGTTTATATTTTTGTTCAATCAACTGGTTTCTCTCCCTCATAAATATAAGCTGAAATTATTAGTGTATTAAGTATAGGGCTTTCTTAACAGGTCCAAAATGAACTTCAAATGTATTTTTGTCTCAGCCCTCAGACGTAGTTAAAAAAGTTATAAAATAATAATTAAACACCCGTATCTTTTTTCCTCTTTTATTCGTTATAAGGGTAGAGAGGAGCTAAAGGAGTGAGAAAAATGTACGCCAGGCCTGGCATCCATGTAAAAAATGATAAGGTTGAAACATTGGAGATTGATGATTTGTATCTTAAGCTGAAACGTTATTGCCACTTCCTTTCCCAAAACAAATGGGATGGAGAAGATCTTGCCCAGGAAACGATATTCAAAGCGGTGGAGCGTTATGGAGACAGAATCGAGTTGAATGGCCCATTGTTGAAAAAGATGGCCTACAATTTATGGATCGACCATCTTAGGAAACACAATCGTGAAGTACTCGGGTTGATGCCTGAAGAAAACAAAAGGGACATGGACGATATTGACGATCTTATAGAAAAACTCGTCATGGAGCTGACGCCGAAACAGTCCGTCATTTATACTTTGAAGGAAGCATTCCGATATCAAATTTCCGAGATTGCTGGAATTTTCGGGATGACTGAAACAGCTGTCAAAGCAATTTTAAATCGAGCTAGAAAAAAGCTCTCGAAAATCTCATTGGAAGAAAATGACGATTCAGTTCAAGTAACGGGGCATGAACCTGAAGAGGATGATTATCGCGAGTTGACAAGTACACTGATCCAAGCAATCCGTTCAGAGGATCCGTCTGTGCTCATCACACTTATACCGACATTCTTCCCGGTTGAAACCCAGCCGAAGCTCAAGCTCATGAACTTTTCCTCTCCTTCAAGCTCCCTCTCGATGGCAGCTTAAGCTGTATAACGAAGGAGGAAAAGAGTATGGCAACCATTCCTTATGTCATTGAACAATCGAGCCATGGTGAGCGTTCGTATGATATATACTCTAGATTATTGAAGGATCGGATCATCATGGTAAGTGATGAAATCAACGATCATATGGCAAACAGTATCGTCGCACAATTGTTATTCTTAGCGGCTGATGATCCAGATAAGGATATTTCCCTATATATTAACAGTCCTGGTGGATCGACCTCTGCCGGATTTGCGATTTTTGATACAATGCAATACATCAAGCCTGATATCACCACCATTTGTACGGGAATGGCGGCATCATTCGGTGCTATGCTGTTGTTAGCAGGGACCAAAGGAAAAAGGTATGCACTCCCGAACAGTGAAGTTATGATTCATCAACCTTTAGGAGGGGCGCGTGGCCAAGCGACAGAAATTGAAATCTCGGCAAAAAGGATTTTGAAGCTTCGCGAACATATTAATAAGATCATTGCAGAACGAACCGGTCAACCCATTGAAAAAGTGGCAGTGGATACCGATCGCGACTATTTCTTGAGCGCCCAAGACGCCAAGGACTATGGGATCATTGACGATATCATCCAATCAAAGAATTGATCGAAAAAACGGCAGTCATCCAGCTGCCGTTTTCATATGGGGTCATTTCTTTTTCTTATTTTGTGCCATGTCATAAGCAATTCCCAGGGCTACTCCTATCCCGATTCCGATTCCAATATTATCGATCACCAACCCCAAAACTACACCAATCCCAGTTCCGATCGTCAGCCCGTTGTTGGATTTTAAAGCTTTTTTAGACAAAACAGCCCCTCCTTATGAAATTTGCCTGCTATTTTTTCTGTCTGAGAGGGCCCGAACTTGATCATTGCACCATTCTGCAAATAAATCGCACTAAATCCGAGAATAATTGCTTCATTTTCAGAAATGATGGCACAGTTTTAAAATTGAATTACGCGGCTTTTTAAAATAACTGAGCTGTTCTTGAATTGCACGAAAATAATATGAACAGCACAACCTTAGTGATTATTGCACCAAATCCATTAACATCAGACAAAAGAGGTGTCTTCAAGTAATTGTTTCAATGTATCAAGATCTTTTTGGACCTGAAACACGTCTTGGTTGAACTGTTCATCTGACATCATTGGCTCTTGGAAAATTGTAAATATGACTTCACAACCTGTACCGTTCGGAATCACCCGCATCGGTACCATGATAGACTCTTCTGGAGAAGGTGTGACAAAGTGATCCAGTATGCCGAATTCATTTTGATCGACGAAACGGATGTTCATCTGCCCGTCTACAGTCTCAGCGATCCACTGGTCATTCACCTTTTTCACGGATTCGAAAAACGACCACTGGGGCAGGTTTTCAGGGTTGGATATGAAGGAATATGCTTTATTGACACTACAATCGATCGAAATGGATAACGTTCTTGTATTTGATAAAGCCACTTTGTCACATCCTTTTGCATTTTATTTTAAGCCTCACTATAAAACTTTATCCGTCTCTTGTAATCCTGCTGCTTTCAGAGCTTTGTCAAGATCGTCGAACCTGGAGATGAAAGCTACTTTCCCATCCCTCACTTTAATGACAGAAGCGACGTTCGCTTCGCCTGCAGTCCTTCCTTCTTTTCCATTCCATCTCGCCAGTTGTTCATAAACAAGCAAGCCTTTTCTTCCGTAGATGGATAGAGTTTCGAGGGTCAGCCCGGTCCGTTCCAGCCAGTCCACTAGCAGGACTTTCCCATATCCAGAACCTCTGGGGCCTGAAATTTCAATGGTAGGAGAGGTTATTTCCGATAAGGCATCAACATCTTGTGTATTGCATGCATCAATCCATTTATCGGCAACATTGATCTCTTCCTCAATGAATTTGTCCTCTTCTTCTTCCTTTTCTTTTAAAAAGGTTGCCATTTCCTCATCAAACGAATATTTGAAGGTGATCGAAAAAGCATCCGAGTCACTTGATTCCACATTAATCACCCCATCGATTCCTTTCAAATCACCTGTTCCCGATTGGGGAATTACTTTTTGCGTAGAAGCCAAAACGCCATTTTCAAACGTTCCAGTGTGCTCTAAGACGAAACTGCCGATCCGGTCCCTGATACTGCCCGTAAATCGCTCGAGGCCATATATGGTGGCTGATGTTTCTGTAAAATAACATTTCAATTCTTCCAGTATACCTTCGCCTTGAAGATCGCCTTCGTAACTCATTTCGAAATGACCTTTCGTCAGCTTAGGCCCACCTTTCATGTCACTATAAGGGATCTCACTTCCCCGTTTGATTTTTATGATTGATGTTGCTTGTCCATCCATAGTCAAAAACCTCCCCTTTGATATTAAAAAAGTAAATCATAAACGACGAATTCAAAAAATGATAAGAGGCAGGATCTATTCACTGCTTTTCGCCTCCTTATAGTAATTCGGAGAGAGTAAAAGCATTTCGGCATAACTATGGTAATTTTTTAAATAGGATTTGATATTCTTTATAGTCAGCGAAATTCAATCCCGTTCCGCGGATGATACGCAAGCCTCCTCGCTACGGGGTCTCGCTCCCGCAGGAGTGTTCACGAATTTTGCTTAAGGAATCTTCTATCAAAAATCAATAGTAAAATTTATCAAAGCCTTTAAAAAATCATCGCTGTATTTGCTAATTCGATTTCTAAAAGGATTTTCCTTTAGATATCGAAAAAAAGAACGCCATCATTTTGTGATGACGCCAGCTTTCTTTTAATTGCTATAGGCTTTTCGGAAAAGCCGGAGGTAATCGTCTTTGTTGATTTCTCTGGCATTACTCGGTGTAGAGCCGTTATTATAGGCTGCTTCTGATAAGTAATCGAAGTCATCTTCACTAACCTCAGGTAGTGAAGAGAATGTTGGAATTGAGATATCTTCAGCCAGCTGCTTCATTTCATCTACTAAAAGGGTTGCTGCTAGCTGATCAGGATCTGACTCCTTTGCGATGCCGAGCGTCCTTGCAATGGTCGCATGTTTCTGGATATCTGCTTGGGCATTGTATTCGACGATGTATGGCAGGAACATGGAATTCGCCACTCCATGGGGCGTATCGTATAACCCTCCGATTGCTTCTGCCATGCAATGGACAGAGGCAACATCCGCATGTGAAAAAGCCATTCCTGCAATTGTGGAGCCGATCATCATATTGTAACGTGCCTCTTGATCCTCACCAAATTTTACGGCCCGTCTCAAATTCGGATAGATATGCTTCATTGCTTGTAAGGCTAACCCGTCAGCAATCGGGTTCGACCGTTTGCACGTATACGCCTCTATAGCATGGACAAGCGCATCCATTCCAGTCGAAGCCGTCAGATGCGGAGGCAAATTATATGTAAGTTCAGGATCGACAATCGCCAAAATAGGTGCAATCTGGACTGACTTGATCGTGAACTTTATTTTTCCAGCAGTATCAGTTATGACAGAAGAACGTGTCACTTCAGCCCCGGTCCCTGCGGTCGTCGGAATGACGATCAGTGGCGTCACCCCTTCCGGCACGTTACCCCGGCCTGCATAATCCTGAGGACGGCCACCATGGACACGGAGGATCGCAATCGCTTTTGCAGAATCGATAACAGAGCCTCCGCCCAATGCTACAATTGCGTCTGCTCTGAATTCATACGCTGCTTGCCCACCTACTATACAATCCACATCTCTAGGGTTCGGTTTCACCTGATTGAAAACTTCAGTCTCATAACCTTCTGTTCTCAGAGTTTGTTCCAGCTTACCAACGAAACCCGCCTGTTCGATACCAGGATCGGTGACGATAAAAATCCTTTTTCCCTTGACGGCCTCCTTCACATATGATCCTGTTTGCGCTAACACACCATTACCTGCCTGGATTTTGGTCGGCAAATTGAACTCGACTAATTTCATACTTTGTCACCCCATTCTATTCATCTCTTTATGATAATCGAAGAATCAATCTATTTGCAGCAAAAGTGCTTGCAAAATAAAAAGCCAGCAAATGTGCTGACTATAAGTTACTTATCGATTTTCTCAAATTCTTCTTCAAAATAAAATGTACTTGGGTGTTCATCGACGATATAGGAGTATCTCTTCATATTCTTCACATATTGCCATTTTCTGATGGTTACGGATTCACCCGTTTTTTGGATTTTTACAATATCCCCAGGTTTGAATAGATTGTTTGAACGTTTCAAAAGATCACTCCCCTTCTAAGTCCATTATACCATAAGGTTTCAGCTACATTTTCTTGCTTTTTCCCTTATTCCTTTTAATTCACAACAAGCTTTTAACATTTTTTCATGAACAGGAGAAAATCTATGGTATAATTCGGTTGAACCATTTAATTTTTCCTGAAATATATTGGGCTGGCACATATGTGTCAGTCCACTTTTTATGTACTAAAAAACAGACCCTGTGCAGGATCTGTTTTGAGTTCATTGTCAGTTAGACTTTTTGTACGTTTGAAGCTTGAGGTCCGCGTTGTCCTTCTTCAACTTCAAAAGTAACTTCTTGACCTTCGTCTAAAGATTTGAATCCTTCTGATTGGATAGCTGAAAAGTGAACGAATACGTCGTCTGCACCTTCACGCTCGATGAATCCAAAACCTTTTTCTGCATTAAACCATTTTACTTTACCATGTTCCATTTTTGTTGCCTCCTAGTGCTCTTTGCACATTGTTTTTCCTATTCTTGCTCAAAACTAGACGTAAAGTTTTCACTTTTAACTATCCTATAGATCGAACAAAAATAACTGTTTTTAATGATAGCAGTTTGTGCTTAAAATAGCAAGTTCTTTAACATATACCCAATAATTTGTAATGTTTGTAACCTTTCCGCTATGAAACTACATATTTCAACAAAGGCAGGTTTCTATCCGCGAAAACTGTCGATGGGGTTTCGCCAATAACCACTGCCCCCATTCTTTCATAGAACCCTTTTGCATTTGGGTCGCTGTCGATCGTAAAATCTGCTGATGTCCAGTTCCTTAGCCTTGTCTACCACATGAGACCATAGTATTTTTCCATACCCTCTTCCAATGAACTCTGGATTGAGATACATGAAATCCAAGGCAGCCTGTCCATTCTTAATTAAAAATGCAAAGAAACCAAGCATTTTTCGATCTTCTTCCATAACGAAAACATGATTCTTAAGAATATAATTTTCATTGATCGAAAGTGCATCACGACAGGCTAAAATGAACTCTTCTGAATAATCCCACTGCGCTTTTGACAGCAATGCAAGATCACTTAATAACTGGGCTTCATCAGGTTTCGCCCTTCTGATCGTTGCTATAGGACCAGGCCCCTTTTACTTTTTTCATTACCCTGGTATTAGATAAAGCTTAGCCTCCGAACTTCGGGGAAGGGATTCCATTCACTCCGTTAAGGGTGACTTTAAATAAGCCTCCAGCATTTGGATAGGTTTCAAGCTGATCTTTATCCATCCCTTTTCTAGCAGTCGTAATGAACAGCTCATTCAAGTCCTTCCCTCCGAAGGTACAACTGGTCACATTACACGCAGGTACTGTAATTTCTTGCATCTTCTCACCAGTCACTGGATTCCACCGGGATACTTTTGAACCTCCCCAGTGGGCAATCCAAAGCATATTGTCAGCATCAATCGTCATCCCATCTGGTTTTCCTTCCTCTTCTTGAACAAAGATGACATCCTTAGGTTTCTGAATCCCTCCTGTCAGTCGGTCATACTCATAGCGGACGACCTTTTGCGTTGGCGTATCGATATAATAGAAGTATTCACTGTCTAATGACCAGACTAAACCATTCGAGTTACTAACATCAGCGATCTTTTTGGTGACGCTCAAGTCTGTGTCTAAACAATAAAGAGCAGCATTTCCGTCACGATCCTCGTCAATCGTTCCTGCCCAAAACCTGCCAGCAGGGTCGCATTTCCCATCATTGAAACGATTACCGGGAAGATGGGATTCAGGGTCATGTATTTGTTCGCGTTCTTCCGTTACCAGATTGATCGAATAGAAACCATTTTCAAGTGCGGCGATAACACCTCCGGATTTTCTTGGAACAATCGCCCCTGGCATTTGGTCCAATTGGATTTTTCGATTCATTTTCGCTTCCGGGTCATAGATGAAGATCTGACCTTCTTCAATATCGACCCAGTACAGCGTTTGATTTTCATGGTCCCAACACGGTCCTTCCCCTAGGGTTGCTTTCGCATCTACTAGCAGTTCAACATCAGCCAAGGTTCAGCCTCCTTGATTCCGGGTGACTTTTATAATTGCGTTGTTAGGTGTATACCCTTCCTTTTCCCCATTTAAAAGGTCTCCACTCTTACGCTCAACTTCGGCATAATGGACTTTATTCTCCTTGTCTACAAGGATGAGCAATGAGATGTCATCCCTGAGTTCAATATTGCTTGGATCGTCATAAGAAAATCCCAATTCGTCGTTAATCATACGCTCAGTCGTATACGGGTAAAAGACATATGCTTTCGCCCACTTGAAACCAGAGACCTCATTTAAGTCAATTTATGTTACGGTTTCATCAGAGAGTTTGGATTCAATCGTCTTTTCCAAATCTGTTTCATAGATAGGGCTTGATGATTGGCAGCCAAGAAGCATAACAAGGAACATCAGCAAGATTGGATGTTTGATAGTCAGAATCCCTCTTTTCTTAAGGCGGTTTTCGTATAGATTGTTGTCTTACAATTTGAGAAATATACTCGCTTTTCGCGGCAATCCGCAAGCCTTCTCACTTGCTCAGGAAGTGCTGGGTTTGACGTTCACCAAAGGACGTAGTAATTTTCAGTCGAAGATCCCTAACGTGTAGGTCACTGAGAGGTCTCGCTTAGCTTGCTTTCCCGCAGAAGTCTTGCATATTTCCCCTGTTATTGGTTTCATCTCCTTATCTATAAAAAGAAAACAGCCTTGCTTACAATCAATCCTCCCCTAAAATCAAACCTTTTCGATCGAGACCACTGAAAAAGCGGGAAACCGATTTTGAGGTACTCATGAAGGCGTTATGAGACCCTGAAAAAGTGGAAACCCGATTTTGATGTACTCATACAACCCTTTAGGGAGACTGAAAATGAGAAAAATGGAATATGGGTTTCCTAAAGGGGCAGGTGGTGAACGTTGAGTAAGGAGGCGTATATACTTATTCAAAATAAGTATATTTTCCTTGTCCTGTTTCGATCAGATTCTTTTTCTCGGTTTTGATTTCTTCAATCTCTCGCCTTTTCTGTGTAACTTGGCCTTCTAGATTCGATAGGACAGCCTTTATTTGACGGTGGTGCGTTTTTGTTTGATCCAGTGATTCTTCGATCCTACCTTGTACCATCCAGTCTGCGATCAACCCATCAAAGAAAAAGTCAGCGAATTTCAACAGGCCTGGAATGTTCACCTGAATATCTGCCTCTCCCTCGATATCTGATAGTTCTTTTTGAAATCGGCGCATCCTGCTTTGGGCTTGATGGATGTGTTCTGTGGCCCGGTCCAAATGGCTATGTTTTACCGCACCTGAGATCGCACCTCCACCAAGCAGGTCGAATGTTCCCCAACCTTTCGCTTTCTCAAGGAATTCCACGGCTTTCTCAAGGGATTGATTGACCAGACTACCGGCACTCACCGCTTCATTCAATTCATTTAGAAAAGCGATCATATCCCCTTCAAGCTCTATAAGTTTATCCAACTGAATGGATGTAGGAGAGGTATTCTCAAGTATGTACCTTTCTTTCCGCTGAAGGATGTCGGAATATTCGTTTTCGACATTTCCCAGTAATTCTATTTTTTTAGTTAATTCATCGATTGTTTGGTCTATTTCATCCTTTGATTGTATTGCTTCCTCTAATTTCAATTGGACTATGGCTACTTCTTGTTTTTCCTTGTCCAACCGTTCTTCCTTTGTCCCTTTTAACGTTAATAACCATCTGGTTACACTTAATCCTTCCATTTTTTCAACATCAGCCTGTTCCGATGACAGTTTTTCCTTCAAGTCGGCGATCATATGTTTAGTTTCAGTCAACTCTTTTTTATAATCGATCAATTGCTTTTTCCATTTCTGCTTCTTTCTAAGCTTTCCTTTGACCGATATGAGTTGTTCGTTAAGCTCTTGAACCATGCAAATCCCCCCTTATATTCTTACTATTACGTACGGGGGTCATTGAAAAAAGTTCCAACGCTTTGACCATTTTTAATCGCGGATTCTTGAACGATCACCATTTTTTACTTGTCATTTCGTTTAAAAAGTGTAAAATTACACTAAATATAAGTATTTACTCTTTTGTTTTGAATGGGGGTCCCTATGAAAAAATTAATCGTACTTGCCATTTGTACCGCTCTATACACTTCGTTTGTTATCTTCTCACTTCATAAGCCATCCTCAGTGGTTTCAGATGACCATATGACAGATGTCGGTAAACTGATGCCGGTCAAGGTGAAGCAGGTAGTAAAAGAAACTGAGCTTACAAGTATCAAGGAAGTGATTGAGGAAGCCAAACGGGAAGATCTCAAGGTTTCGATAGCTGGAAAACGCCATAGCATGGGCGGGCATACCTATTATCATGATTCGGTTGTGCTCGACATGACTGGCTATAACAAAGTACTTGATTTCGATAAAGAAAAGAAGACAATCACAGTCCAAAGCGGGATCACCTGGGATGATATACAGCAGTACATAAACAAGCATGGTCTTGCCATTCAAGTAATGCAATCACAGAACATTTTTACTGTAGGCGGTTCGATCAGTGTCAATGCGCACGGGCGGGATATCCGAAAAGGTTCCCTCATAAGCACGGTCAACTCTTTCCGCCTTCTTACAGCTGATGGAGAAATTCCCACCGTCAGCCGTAAGCAGAACGAGGAGCTTTTTTATTTGGCGTTGGGGGGATATGGGCTGTTCGGTGTGATCTTGGATGTCGAACTCCAATTGATGGACGACGAACTGTATGAAATGACTACTGAGAAGCTCGATTATACCGAATACAGCGATTACTTCCGGGAGAAAGTCCTGGATAATCAACAAGCTAAAATGCACCTTGCCCGAATTTCGACAGCCCCGGATTCGTTTTTGACTGAAATGTATGTAACGAATTATGAACTTGCTTCTGAAGAAGGACCTCTTCAAGAGCATGACGAGCTTCGGAAAGAACGTATGACCGGAATATCCAAATTCGCCTTAGGGATGGCCCGTAATTTTGACTGGGCGAAGGATGTTTTTTGGGAAATTCAAAAGCAATATTTTTTGAAAGCCAATGGGGACTTGATATCACGCAACAATGTGATGCGCAGCGAATCGAAGTTTCTTGAATACGAAGCGGAAAACGACAACGATGTACTTCAGGAATATTTTGTCCCTGTTGATAAATTTACAGATTACATCGATGATTTGCGCGATGTGTTGACAGCAGAAGAACTCAATCTATTGAACATCACTGTCCGCTACGTCAATCATGAGGAAGGGCCAGTCCTTTCTTATTCCGATGAGGAAATGTTCGCACTTGTCTTACTCATCAACCAGGGCTTATCTAAAAAAGAACAGAAGAAAACCGGAGAGATAGTACGAAAAATGATCGATGTAACACTAACTCATGGTGGAAGGTATTACTTGCCATACATGCCGTATCCGACAAAAGAACAGATGAAACGTACGTATCCTCGCTCGGAAGAGTTTTTTGAAAAGAAGAAACAGTACGATCCTGATGAGCGGTTCACTAACTTTTTTTATGAGGAGTATAAACAATGAATGATACTAGATTGAAAGGATTGATCATATCACAGAGCAGCGTGTTCTTTGCTAGCAGCCTCATATTCCCGTATTACATTCTGTTCATTAAAAACGTCGGCTCAAGCTTCGCACAATTCGGTTTATCCTATGGGTTATTCGGTTTATCGTCAGCCCTTCTCCACCCAGTCATCGGCCGGTTTTCCCCGCTGATCGATCATCGGTTGTTTCTGGTTGTGAACGCATGGGGGATGGCTTCCGTGCTTTTACTTTTTCCGCATGTAGGGAGTATCTCACAGGTATATGCCATTCAACTATTGCTTGGCATGTTCGGCGCATTTCAAAAGCATGGGGAGAAGATCATGATTGCCGAATTCACAGACGGAGCGGAGCGGGGGATGAAAATCGGAAATTACCACTTTTGGACATCAATCTTTTCAGCTGTTGCAATCATGGCTGGTGGTTATCTCGCAGATTATTTTACTATCCATTTCATCTTTTATATGAGCTCTGCCCTTTATTTCGGAAGCGGCCTTGTCGTGATGAGGATAAACAGCAACAAATCCATTCTAGTTAAAAAGGATAAAGGATATGAGATGTCAACCGAGAAGTAGGTTGGAAGATTTTTTAAGTTAGGTGTTGACATGTTAGGAAGAAAGATGAAAATCAGAGGGAAGTATCTACACGTTGAAACCTATGGATACAGGGAAAAACCCGCCCTTCTTTATTTGCATGGGGGACCTGGGGAAACGTGCTATGACTTCACCTTCAACCAAAAAGAAAGATTGGAAGACTCCTTTTATATTGTAGCCATCGATCAGCGCGGGGTTGGTCGATCGGAAGCCGTTGGTGAAAAGGAAGAATTCGGATTTCAAGATTTAGTGGAGGATTGTGAAGCATTGCGAAAAGAGCTTGGGATCGAGTGCTGGTCTATCGTGGGTCATTCCTTTGGTGGATTTTTAGGTCTCACTTATGTTCACCAATACCCCCTGTCCATCCATAAAGTGATTTTCGAGTGTCCTACATTTGATTTCGGACTGACATCAAAGGAATTGCTTCAGAAGGCAGCAAAGCTTTTTGAGAAATACGGCATGGATGAGTTGAAAAAAGAGGCATTTGCATTGATTATGAGTGACTCTTCAACTCGTGAATTGACAGAAGGGTATCATAGATTAAGTGATAGACTCGGTGAAAAAAGAATGGAAATCTATCGGTACATACCTGAAAATCCGACGGACTATTACGCGGCTTACTCTGAAGAGGAATGGGAAGCCTTTTTTGACAACTCAGAATATCACGGAAAATTATTATTTGAAGAGGGCATTATTTTTGAATCGCTTTTGCCGAAATTAAAAGAAGTGAAAGTTCCGATGCTGTTAATGACCGCAGAACATGATGCTGTTACTTGTAAATATCATATTGAGGCCTTTAAAAAGGATGCAGAAAATGGAGAAACCATCCATTTCGAACAGTGTGGCCATACCCCCCATTACGAAGATCCAGACCGGTTTGAGGAAATTGTAAAAGATTATCTAAAAACTGAAGTGGCGACCTCTACCGATTTGTAGGTATCATTCGTTTTCGTAGATCGGGATTAAGGAGCATGTTGGATCAAAATCGGATAATACGATAAGAGGAGGACAATTCCGGAAATTGTCCTCCTTTTTATCCTTTACAATGCTTTGACCATACCGCCGTCGACAAGGAATGATTGTCCTGTAACATAGGTATTGACTCCGGATCCAAGGAAAACGACCATTCTGGCGAATTCCTCAGGTGTTCCGTAGCGTTGAAGTGGTATCGACTTTTCTGTATTCTTAACATGCTCTTCATAGTCCACTCCAAGCTGCCCTGCACGGATTTCATCCAATTCAGCGACCCGGTCCGTACCAATTCGCCCGGGACCGACCGTATTGACGAGAATCTGATGCTCGGCAAGTTCCTGGGAAAGGCTTTTTGCAAGGCCGACGATCCCTGCGCGGAAAGTATTCGATAAAATCAAATTGTCAAGCGGTTGTTTAATGGAAGATGAAGCAAAATTGATGATACGCCCGCTTTGTTGTTTTTGCATATGCTGAAGAACCTCGCGGATCAGTCGGATGAAACTCAGCAAATTGAGCTCAAACGATTTTTGCCAATCTTCATCCTTCATGTTCTCAAAACGGCCAGCAGGAGGTCCTCCGGCATTATTGATCAGCACATCGACTGTCCCGTTCTTTTCCACAGCAGTGTTCACCAGATTTTTGATCTGATCATAATCCGTGATGTCACAGACGACATAATCGATATTTCCATTCCTTGTCTCCTGGTAGATTTCCTCTTTCGCCTGTTGAAGCTGTTCCTCGTTACGGCTTGCAATAAGGACATTCGCCCCTTCTCTTGCAAATTCCAACGCTGTGGCTTTCCCTAGTCCTTTACTTCCAGCAGTCACGATGACGCTTTTATTTTTCAATTGTAAGTCCATGTTCTGATTCTTCCTTTCTACGCTTCAAGTCCTTGACTGGATTGACGAGTGGATGGAATCCTTCAATGTGGCATTCGACCACATCTCCGTCCTGGATGACGACAGCACCCGGTGTCCCTGTCGAAATGATATCCCCCGGGAGCAGAGTCATCACTTTTGAATGGAAGCTCACCAGGTTGTACGGGTTGAAGGTCATGTTCTGTATTTTATTTTTACGATGGAGTTCGCCATTGATCATGGTTGAGACCTCCAGATTCATCAATTCCTCTATTTCATCTGATGTAACGAGTTCCGGTCCGAAGCTGAAAAATGTATCGAAGCTTTTTGAACGGGTCAAGTACCTTGGATTGACCTGTAAAATATCTTCCGCCGTCATATCGATGATCGTAGTGTATCCGGCGATGTAAGACTCCGCATCCTCTTCGGAAACATCCTTGCATATTTTACCGATAATGACACCCAACTCCGCTTCCGCTGTCGTCCTCTCGGATTGATGAGGGATGGTGATCGTATCTCCTGGTCCGATGATCGTCGTATCAGGTTTCATAAAACTTGCCGGTTCTGTCGAAGGTGCTTTTTCATGGAGGTCTGACGCGTGCTCGACATAGTTGAGACCGATGCCCCAAATCTTTCGCGGATGGCGGTAGAGAGGACCGAATTGAACGCTGTCTGCCGGGTGACCAAGATCATCTTTCAGCCGTTCCAAATCAACAGAATCCCACCAGATTCGAAAGGTACTGAAAGCTTGCGGTTGGATTAAATCATACAATGTTTCCGGATGATCAAGGTTCAAGTAACGATTAATTTCTGATATGACAATCGCTTTACCGTCCACAAGAACGGCAGCATTTTCTTTTTCCCCTACCATGATTGTTGCCAAACGCATTTTTGACACCCCCTGTTATTTTGCTGAAAGTGACGTTTCAGATGATGTTGATTTTTTTACATAGGCCGTAATGAACAGTAACGCTAATACCCCTAGTCCGATCAAATCTGTAAATAATCCCGGATAGATCAATAACAATGCTCCTATGCACGAAATGATGCGTAACCAGCCCGGCACACGTTCATTGATGTACCCTTCTACCGTAACCGATAACAGGAATACCCCTAATAAGGAGGTGACGCCAATAAGCAAGACTGTAGTGAATGTGGCATCTAACATGAGCATTTCCGGTGAAAACACAAACATGAAAGGAACGATGAAGCCTGCGATCGCAAGCACCATTGCCTGTACACCTGTCTTGTTCGGATTCCCGCCGCTGATCCCTGCTCCAGCAAAGGCGGCAAGTGCAACAGGTGGTGTGATGTTCGCAAAAATACCGAAATAGAAAACGAACATGTGGGCAACGAATACAGCATTCGCCGTATTACCGGTAAGTTCCTGGAACAACGGTAATTGTAAAAGGATCGGTGCGGCCATCGTACTTGTGATAATATAGGTCGGGATGCTTGGCAGCCCCATTCCTAAGATGATTGACGTGATCATCGTCAATACAAGCGTGATCACCAACTGGATAAGCGGGCTGTTGACAGCTGAACCGATACTGACAATACTGTTTGCAATCTCTAGGGCAACCCCTGTAAGAGAGGCGATCCCGACAACAATACCTACTGCACCACAAGCAAGTGCTACAGGAATCGTCGTTCTTGCCCCATTTTCGAGAGCTTCTGCACAATCCTTGATATCCACTTCCTCTGCTTCAATCTTCAACACCTTACGCCAAATATTGATTACAGCAGGAATGGCAATGATAAGAACAAGCTCCCACCAGTCACTGCGCAATGAACCGCCTGTCAATGCAGGTCCGAAGATCAATGCGAACGAAACGGCTGACATGATTGCTAGCATCCTGGTTGAGCCGGCAATTATGACTGTCGCAATGATCGACCAGAATGCAGCGAAGAACGGGGTCTTCCCTGAGAAAAGCAAATACAAAAGGATGAACATCGGGATTAACAGATGCCCGCGTTCCACCATGACTTCCTTGAACCTTGGCAGCTGCGCTTTAGGGATACCTTTCAATCCTCGCTTTGATGCACGGAAATGGACCTGAAGCAGAATACCGATGTAATAGAGCAATGCAGGGATGATACCTGCTAAGATGACCTTCGTATAAGGAATGTTGAGATTTTCAGCCATTATAAAGGCTGCTGCTCCCATAATCGGTGGCAAGATTTGCCCTCCGACGCTGGCTGCTGCTTCAACAGCCCCTGCAAACTCTCTTTTATACCCGATCTTCTTCATTAATGGAATGGTGAAGGTTCCTGTCGTAACAACGTTGGCGATTGCAGATCCGTTGATCGAGCCTAAGAACCCACTCGCAAGGACAGCCACTTTTGCTGGCCCGCCTTTCGTATGGCCTGCAACTGCTAATGCCATATCATTGAATAGTTGACCCATTCCAGACTTCCCGAGAAATGCCCCGAATAAAATGAAAAGGATGATATAAGAAGCCGAAACGCCAATCGCCGTCCCTAAAATCCCTTCAGTTATATAAACGAGTTGAGCGATGATCTGTTTCGAGACGCTCAGAACAACCGGGCTTGTCAATTCAGGATAGATGGATAGCTTTACATAGAATCCGTATGCCAGGAATCCGAGTCCTAAGATGACGAGTCCCCATCCAGTCACCCGGCGTGTCAGCTCCAGCAAAAGAATGATCGCCAAAACACCGACATAAAAATCCGTGTCATTGATCCGCCCGCCAGTCTGGATGATTCGTTCTGCTGTCATCAACATATAAATCCCGACAAACATGGAAAGCCCAGCTGTAATGTAGTCGATAATCGGTACGGTTCCCTTCCCTTTCTTCTTCAACACCGGATATAGGAGGAACCCGATTGTCATCAATGTATAAAGATGGATGCTCCGCTGCTTGACGTCAACGAGTGCACCCGCATATGACGTGTATAAATGGAAAATGGATAAAGTAACAGCTGCAATCGTAATGAACCATAATACCGGTTTAGCTATAGAGGTCCTGATGTTGCTTTCCCGGTCGTATTTTTCGACGACATCTTTCATTTCTTCTGCCATGATCTCACCTCACAATGAATAGTAGTTTTTGCGACAATGCTTGTATGGACGGCATGGTTTTGGTTTCAATGGTATATGATGTACCGGGCTGGTTCATTTCGATCGTTTTTCCATCGATTATGAACTTGTGCCCTGTCGTTTTTCCAGTGCGAACACGCAGCTCTTTCCCGATTTCACGATTGATTCCGACCATATACACCCAGCCATCTTTTATATACGTATCATTACCTGCATTGCTCGGAACACCGGCCCCGAAGGTTTTGAATCTTGTTCCATCAATATAAATCACATTCTCTTTCACTAGGAAAAATTCTTCCCATAATTCCTTCTCAACCGAGTGACGCCATTGGATCGTAAACGAACTTCCTGCTGCAGCTGGTTGAATGACCTTGATATCGGTATCTGTTTTGAGGAGCAGGAATGGTTTTGGTATAAACGAAAGCGTGATCCCGATGATAATCGCCGCCATCATAAGGTATCGAATCCTCATGGTAAAAAAAGGGCACCTCTGTGATGCCCCTTTTCCTCGACTTATTCAGTGATACCTTGTTCTTCATAGAATTTCTTCGCTCCAGGGTGCAAGTCGACGATCAGCCCTTTTGCAATTTCATCCCGGTCAAGCTGCTTCAATGCACCTACTGCAACTCCATCGGTACCGAGATATTCGTAATAACGTTTCGTCAAATCATACACAAGGTCTTCACTCAAGTCTGGTGGAACGATGATCATATTTTGGATTCCGACTGTCTTCACTTCTTTATCCAAACCATACGCTGCTTCATTACCAGCTTCGATTGTGTATTCCTTATAGAAAGGATACTTGTCCATCAATTTCGTTGCTAAATCCTCTTTGATTTCAACAAAATTCACGTCTGTCTGTTGCATGAGATCTGTAATGTTGCTGTTCGGAACTCCTGATGTGAAGAAGGCTGCATCCAGGCTGCCGTTCTTCATTTCCTGGACACTGTCTGCATAACCTGTATGTGTTACTTTTGATAGGTCATCATATGTTATTCCTGCTGCTTCGAGTACTTTCTTAGCACTTTGTTCAACACCGGAGCCTACTTGTCCAACACCGACTTTTTTACCTTTCAGATCTTTGATTGTTTCGATGTTACTGCCTTTTAATGCCACAACCTGGACAACGTTTTGGTACATGCCCGCCATAGCTGTGATTTCGACTTTGTTCCCTTCAAACTGTCCTTCTCCGTTCATCGCATCATAACCGACATCACTCATGATGATGGACATCTGATTAAGACCGTCCTGGATGTTTTGTATATTCGCGACGGATGCACCTGTCGATTCGACGGTAACGTTCGAGACAAGGTCACTTTCTTCAAAAATCGGCTTCAACGCTCCCCCGATCGGGTAATAGACACCAGATGTACCACCTGTTCCAAATACGATGGATTGAGCTTCTCCCGAACCGCCGTCAGATCCACCTTCTCCTCCTGAAGAACCATTGCTGCATGCGGCTATCAACATTGAAAGTGCGAGTATGAACATAAATATGAGTTTTCTTTTCATTTGTATTCCCTCCCCAAATAATCAATATATTCATGATAGCGTTTTCATTGATATTTTTGAATGTTTAGAACATATTGGACATTTTGGTCATTTTGGTCATGTGGAATTTAAGCCTTTTTTGGGGTTGTTTCTTTGTTTTTGTAGATGATTTCCGTTTTTTTTGTAGATAACTCCATCTTATCGTAGAAAAAACGTTCGATGAGCTATAATGAACACAACAAAGTGGTAACACTATACATAGAAAGGGGCAAGCTCTATGTTGATTTTAATACGTAACGGAGAAGTTTACGCTCCAGAATATCTTGGCCAAAAAGATATTTTGATCGTGAATGATAAAATTGGATTTGTCGAAGATCACATTGAAGTTCCAGAAGGCTTCTTTTCCCAGCAGATCCAGGTAATCGAGGCAGATGGTAAAATTGCCGTACCCGGCTTCATCGACTCACATGTCCATATCATTGGTGGTGGGGGTGAAGGAAGCTTTAAAACACGGACACCTGAAATAAAGCTGACGGATGCCACTTTAGCAGGGATCACAACATTGATTGGGGTCATCGGTACTGATGGAACGACACGGACGATGTCCAGTCTTGTAGCCAAGGCTAAAGCACTTGAAGAGGAAGGGATCACCTGTTACGTCCAAACCGGATCCTATCAAGTCCCTGTCAAAACTCTGACTGGTAGAATCGAAGACGACATCATCCTTGTGGATAGGATCATAGGGGCCGGTGAAATCGCGATCGCCGACCACCGTTCATCACAACCGACTGTGGAGGAATTGGCGAAAATCGGGGCTGCTGCACGGAACGGCGGTATTTTATCGGGAAAAGCGGGTATCGTCAACGTTCATGTAGGTGACAGCAAGGATTGCTTAAAGATTCTTGAGGAAGTTGTCGAGCGCACAGACCTGCCGATCAAACAGTTCTATCCCACCCATATCAACCGGAATCCGCATGTGTTCAAAGCCGGGATCAAATATGCAAAAAAAGGCGGGTATGTCGACTTTACGACAAGCACCATCCCTCAATTTCTTCATGAGGGAGAGATCAGATGCAGCAGAGGACTGAAACGGATGCTTGATGAAGGGGTCCCGATCGAACAGATCACCTTCACATCAGATGCCCAAGGGAGCCTGCCGGATTTCAGTCCAGATGGCGAACTGAAAGGGCTCAAAATCGGAAAAGTATCAAGCTTGTTCGCGGCTGTCCAGGAGGCAGTCCTAAAAGAGGATATTCCATTAGAGACTGTGCTTAAAGTGATCACTTCAAATCCAGCACAAATCCTGAAGTTGAAAGGTAAAGGAAAGATCGGAGCTGGCTTTGATGGTGATATCGTCCTTTTAAACAAAAAGTCACTTGAAATAAGGGACGTATTTGCAAAAGGGAAAATGATGGTGGAAGAGCGAAAAGCGATTGTAAAAGGGACATTTGAATAAGAAAAGCGCAAACGCCCTGATTAGCCACGAAGGGCACTGGAAGCCCGACGAGGAGGCTGTAGCCGCCGCAGGAGGGCTGAAGTGATCCAAGTGGTTGGGCGTTGGAGCTAGACATCAAGAAAAGCGCAAACGCCCTGGTCAGCCACGAAGGGCACTGGAAGCCCGACGGGGAAGCTCGAACCAAACAAGTTCGGTTCTGCGTGGGCAAACACTTCGAACTAATTCAATACGTTTACAAACGTTGTATACAATTCATGAATACACATATATTCATGAATCCAGCTTATAAAACAGAATTCGGCTCATATCTGAAAAGGGAATGCCCAAAACAAAAATCAGAATGTATGAGATACATTTTAGGTCCTTATTTTTCTGTCCCGAAGACGATGTTATTTTGTTTTCTGGCCGTTTCCGTGATTCTCAAAACAGCCCGACTATAATCGGTCAGCTCATGATAGGCTTCCAGGTCATTTTCTTCTATTATCTTTGCAAAGGTTTCAATTTCATAAATCATGTCGTTTTCATTCAGCGGTTCTCCAAGCTTTTCGCTCTTTTTGGTTTTGCGATCAACCAATGAAATCTTATTGATCGGGGCAACATGGTCCAATACGAGCGACACTTGCTCACCGTGAATTTCTGATGGAGTGAACGAATGAGCAATCTTTGAACATAAAATGGTACAAATGAATCCGTCATATTCCATGACCAGAGTCCCACTTCCGTCAACACCGCTTTCCAGCATGACAGGGTGGTAGGAAACCTTTTCAGGCTCTCCGAATACGTATACCGCTAAACTGATCGGATAAACGCCAAGATCGACCAACGTTCCACCCGAAAAATCAGTTGAAAAGATATTTGGCCTCTCTCCTTCTAAGAACCGGTCATACCGTGAAGAGTATTGGATGTATTGGAAGACCGCACTTCGAAGTTTTCCAGCCTTATCTACTTGCTCCTTCAGGAGTTTGGCGTTTGGTGAGTGGATATTCCTCATCGCCTCAAATAGAAAAACACCATTTTCTTCAGCAACTTGATAGGCATCTTCCAACTCAGCTGTATTCGAGAAAATCGGTTTTTCACAAATGACATGCTTTTTGTGTCGTAAAAAAAGCTTCGCATGCTCGTAATGATGAGAGTTGGGGGATGCAAGATAGACTGCATCGATCTCCTCGTTTGCTGCCATTCCTTCCAAATCATCATAAACCTGGGAGGCATCGTATTTACCGCTAATTTTTCTCGCATTTTCAATCGATCTTGAGTAAACCGCCGTCAATTCCATTTTCCCGCTTTCCTTCGCCGCTTCGATGAAGGATTCCGTAATCCAGCTTGTCCCTACCGTTCCGAATTTCATCATCTAATATGTACACCGCCTTTTCAGAGTTACTACAAGAATACTAATTGTCGATGTCAGTTTCGATTCATTTGCATCTTTTTGATGACATTTTTCGGTGCTGTCCTAAAATAGGCCTCCAAAAGATAGTCTTCGACCGCTTTCCAGTCCATCTTTTCAAGTGGAAAAGTAGTCCAGCCATGCCGGCCGATATATGGGGATTTTTTATAACCCTTTTGCTGGATCAACATTTCCTGAGTGGTTTTCAATGTTTTGATCGATAGCGAAGGATTCGATTCATCTCCTCCTAATATGACGAAAGGTTTGTCTTTAACCCGGAAAGAGGTATGCCCAAATCCATTCACTTTCTCTTCGACCATGGGGAAACGATGACAAATCTCTTTGATATTTTCATAAAGTTTATCATATAGACCTTTCATTGTTCATACCCCACTTTCCCAACTAGCCGATACCGGTTGATCGGCCTGCCTACACCACCATATTGAACATCGAGTTCAACTTTTCCTGTTTTGCCTAAATAGTCTAGATAACGACGGGCTGTCACTCTTGCAATTCCGACTCCATCCGCGGTCTCTTCTGCAGAAAGTGAAGTTTCCTGATTGCTCAAATATCGCAGGATCTGCTTAAGTGTCTGCTGGTTCAGTCCTTTCGGCAGATAACCTTCATCCTTGCTGCTGTATACAGGAATATCATCCGTCGTCTTAATCAATCGATCAAGATCTTCTTGTCCTATTTTGCCCTCTTTAGAAAACGCAGTGTGTAATGCCTTGTATTTTTCCAAGGCTTTCTGGATACGGGTGAACTTGAAAGGCTTGATGATGTAATCGATTGCTCCGTTCAACAGCATTGTCCGAATCGTTTCTTTATCATTCGCCGCTGTGATCACAAGAACATCGATGCCCAGCTGCAATGCTCGTAGCTCTGCCATCAGCTCCAGACCATCTTTTTCGGGCATATAGATATCGAGTATAATCAATTCTGGTTTCAGCGAACGCGCAAGTTCAAGTCCTTCTTTTCCATTGCTGGAAGATGCTATCACCTGGAAGCCTTCGACACGTTCAATAAATTGACGATTAACCTCTCTGACCATAGGATCATCTTCGATCAACAGTACTTTAATGGCCGGATATTTGTTCATGTGCGATTCCTCCTGGTCTCATCGGAAATGACAGTTCGATACTTGTCCCTTCCTGAGGGATGCTTTTCACACGTGCAGAGCCTTCCCCTTTTTCGAGCACATTTCTGACGAGGTATAGACCGATCCCCGAGCCTTTGCTCCCTTTTGTTGTGTATCCTTTCGTAAACATAGCTGCCTGGTCATCTTCTGTCATCCCTTTGCCATTATCTTCAACAGATACATAGAGAAGATCATTCGACTGTTCAATATGGATCTCGATCAGCTTCATATCCTGTTCTACATCAACAAAAGCGTCAAAGGCGTTTTCAATCAGATTCCCTAATACGAGAACAAAATCATGCCGGTCAAGGAGTCCTGGAAACCTTTTCAGACGGCTCTCCGGAGTGATTGTCAAATCGATGTCGAGCTCTTTTGCCCGGCTTATTTTACTTAATAATAGGCCAGCAATGCTTTCATCATGGATTTGTTTCGATAAAAATTTCGTCAGCGCTTGTTGTTCTTCCTGATTTTCAAACAAGAATTCGAGCGCTTTGTCATTTTCGTTCAACTGGATGAGTCCTGCAATCGTATGGAGACGGTTCATATGCTCATGGTTCTGGACACGGAGCGCCTCGACAAACGCTTTGACACCTGTAAGCTCTTCCGCCATTGAAGTCACTTCTGTACGATCCTGGAAAACTTCTACCGCTCCCACGATTTCCCCTTCGACTAAAATCGGTACCCTGCTGCTCATGATGATGTTCTCATTGATCTTCATCCCTTCCTTGTACACACTAGCTCCATTTATCAGGACATCACCAAGCTTGGATTCAGGGATGACTTTTTCGATTTGTTTCCCTGCAACCTCCTTTTGCAGGTTCAGGATCCGTTTCGCTTTATCGTTGAATACGGTGATTCTGCCATCGCGGTCGATCGCAATGATCCCTTCGTTCATAGCCTGGAGTGTAGCAGTCCGCTCTTTTAATAACCTTACAATCTCGTAGGGCTCGAGTTGGAAAGTTTCCTGTTTCAAATGCCGCGCTAGTAACCATGACCCGATGATTCCGAATAGTAAGGCCAGTAGGGCAATGATCAAGATCTGATGCTTCAACTCTCCCAGAACTTCCCATAAAGTCGGTTGGATGATGCCGACGACAACTGTTCCGACCTGTTCCTTCTGCTCATTCATGATCGGCACGAACGCTCTTACTGCTGTACCGAGCTCGCCCTGCGCCTTGGACGTGTAGGTATGTTCTGCAAAAGCCGGTCCCTCGTCCTTACCTGAGGATAATGTCCCAAGCATATCCTCATTCGGATGGGAATAACGGATACGATTCATATCAAGGATGACGATATAATCAGCGTTATTGATTGTGCGGATCCGCTCAACAATCGGATTGATCTCGATCCATCCTCTGGATTCCACCACCCCCGACTGTACTTCAGGCAGGTTGGCGACTGTCCTTGCTGTCAGTAATGAACGATGACCGAGGTCCCTTTCTTTCATCTCATAAATGTTCCCTGTCAGAATGATCCCGCCTATGAGTAATGAAAACAGGACGATGCCAAAAGATAGAATTGTAATCTTCCAACGAATCGGTAAACGTTGTAATGACACCGCCCTCACCCCTCTCTGGTAATTTATCATTATTGTACCATGAGAAAACCATTGTGATACACTATGGTAAAGGATTCTTGGAGGTGAGGCGTGATGAGGACAGTCATATGGGTCGCAATTTTGGTTGCAGTCGGAATCGTGACGGCTGTCTTCGTCGGCTTCGATTTTTCCGGTTCTGCCGGAACGCCTGAATTTGATGATGAACAGAGTGGTTTGAAGGATCGGATCACGATAAAATTCAGTCATGTTTATTCTGAGAATTCCCCGCAAGGACAAGCAGCAAGGTATTTTGCCAAACGGGTAGAAGAAAAGACTGATCGGCAAGTCGAAGTAGAAATCTATCCTAATGCCGTTCTCTACAATGAGGATGAACAGCTTAGTGCCTTGCGGGAAGGAAACGTGCAGATGATTGCGCCTTCAACCTCTGAGCTCACATCGGAATATCCGCTATTCCAGGTGCTCGATCTCCCCTTTGTCTATACGAATCATGATTTGGTAAAAGAAGCCTATCAAGGAAAGATCGGGACTCGGCTTTTAAAGGAAACTGATGATGATCGTATGAAGGGGATGGATTTTTGGTTCGGCGGCTATAAACAGATGACGACGGACAAGAAGTTCGTCAAATACCCTTCCGATTTTAAACGAATGCATTTCGGAATCATGGAAAGCCCCATCATCAAATCTCAATTCAACATTTTCGGGGCGAGTACCAGTGGAATGAACTTCAACAGGCTTTACCGTGACCTTGAAGTCAATTTTATTGAAGGACAAGAAAACACGGTGTCTAATATATACACTAGAAAGCTTTACCAGGTGCAAGATTATCTTACCGTAAGCAACCACGCCATCATGAGCAATATCATTTTGATCAATAAAGACACATGGAAGGGCTTACCTCAAAATATACAAACAGACATAAATGAGGCGATGAGCGAGACGACGGACTGGATCAGCCGTCACGCCATCGAAATCAATGACAGGCAAATCAGGCAATTGAAGCGTGATAAAGCGATTGCTATACATCTGTTGACCAAAGATGAACGAAAAGCATGGATGGAAACGCTCACTCCCATCTATTCCAATCTTGAAACTGTCATAGGGAAAGAATTGGTGGATGAAATCGATCGAATACGAACCCAATAGGAGGAAAAGAAAGATGCCAAATACGAAGATGCTTGCAGGACATGCACGATTACCGAATGGTATGGCGGTCAGTGATTTACATGAAACGTTGACCGTTACGATCGAGGTCGATCACAATTATGGCGTGATTGTATGGGCAGATTGTACCCTAGCAACCGATCATGCCCAATCATACTTGGGGAATTTATTGAAAGGCTTCAGTCTCCGTGATGGAATTCAACTGATTGAAAAGGAAATTGAAAACCATTATTACGGAAAAGCAAAGTCGGCACTCCTTGCTGCTGTCCGCGATGCTTATAAACAATATCAAACCCCTCATGTCGTAAAATAATTCCATGATTCAAAGAAAAATTGGCTTAGCTAAGCTTAGGTGCAGGTTGAACCTAAAAGTGAAAAATTGCAAAATATTCATTGACAATCGTCAATCCTGGTCTTAAGATAAAGGATATAATCACCTGGAGAAAGGTACCCCCTTTCCCGTTCGGTGAATTCGACGACAAATGAACATGTTCAGACCACTGAAAAATCTATCGGACTTTCTCATCCGGAAGCCGAGCGTAGATCGAGCCAGTGATATCTTCCACTTGGAGATATTGCTGGCTTTTTTTGATGCATCAGCCTATCACTGGCGGAATCGCCCAAAATTTCAAGGAGGAATTGATATGAATATGGTGAAATCTGATTTAGTGAAGTCTTTTGAGCATTTCAATGTAGTCCAACACCCGCAATCGAATCGTCTTTATCACATCGAACTGAAGGATGAAGCAGTGGCTGCCTTTTTGGAAAAACATCGTGATACGAGTCCACAACAACTCGAGTATATCCCTTACAGGCGTTATGTCATAGCAAATGATTTAAGAAAGGTACTTGGTGAGGATTTTTCAAAAATGATCAATGAGGTGCTTCATGATCGTGAATTCGGCGGTTTCACTCTTGGAATCGGAAAGGTTGCATCCTCAGATGAAGATTACGTAAAATTCGCCACAGCCATCACCCATCTGATCGGCGGCGTCAACTTTGATGCAATGTCAGGAAAATATTACGCTCGATTCACAGTAAAAGATACGGACAATAGCGACTCTTACCTGCGGCAGGCCTATCGCCTGTTCACCCTCCATACAGACGGGACATTCGTCGATGAGCCATGTGACTGGCTCTTGATGATGAAGTTCGCGGAGGAAAATGCATCAGGGGGAGAATCACGACTTTTACACCTGGATGATTGGGAAGAACTTGACTATTATGCAAACCATCCTGTCGCATCCACAAAAATACCATACAAATCCCCAGCAAGTAAAAATGTCAGCAAGACCGTTTACAACAATACTTTTTATGAGCATAACGGGAAAACCTGCATCCAATTCATCGATCAGTTTGCATATCCTGATACAATAGAACAAGCGGAATATTTGAAGTCATTGTCTGAATCAATGGAGAGCAGTTCAGCTGTAGTCGAACTAGAGCTTCCTGTAGGTAGTCTCGTCGTATTGAACAACACGTTCTGGCTGCATGGAAGAGCAGCATTTGAAAAACACCCGGACTTGCATCGTGAGCTGTTGCGCCAACGAGGCTATTTTAAAAAAGTATAAAGTTGATCAAAGCGAAATCAACAATATAGAACGGAGGTAAACTTATGTATGATGTCATGATCATCGGTGGTGGAATCGTCGGCCTTTCTACTGCCTATGCCCTGACCGAGCACCATCCGTCATTGAAAATCGCTGTGCTCGAAAAGGAGAACAGCTGGGCAAAACATCAGACCGGGCATAACAGTGGCGTCATCCACTCCGGTATCTATTATAAACCAGGCAGTCTGAAGGCTCGATTTGCTAAGGATGGTGGTCGTAAGCTTGCAGCCTTCTGTGGTCAATATGGGATTTCGTATGAACAATGCGGGAAAGTGATCGTTGCGACTGATGAAAAAGAACTGGATGCCATGCAAAATCTTTATGAACGAGGCTTGAAGAACGGCTTGGACATTACGTTGTTGGATCAGGCGGGATTGAAAGAGGAAGAACCGTATGTGAACGGGATTAAAGCGATAAAAGTACCTCAAGCAGGGATCATCGATTATGTAGGCGTATGCTCGGCAATCGTATCGGTTTTGGAAAATCGTGGCGCAGATCTCTTCTTGAGTACTGAAGCGAATGATATCAAGGAAAGTCCAAACGAAGTTACGGTAGAAACAGCTTCCTACACTTACAGGACGAAACATCTGGTCAATTGCTGCGGCTTGCAAAGTGATCGTGTGGCGAAACGGAGCGGGCAGGACCCTGATCTGAAAATCGTGCCGTTTCGGGGAGAGTACTTTGAACTGAAGCCTGAAAAAGAATATCTCGTAAAAAACTTGATTTATCCTGTACCCAATCCTGATTTCCCATTCCTCGGCGTTCATTTTACACGGATGATCGGCGGTGGCGTGGAAGCTGGTCCGAATGCTGTTCTAGGCTTTAAAAGAGAGGGTTACCGTAAGCGCGACATCTCCTTGAAGGATTTATCCGAAACGTTGACCTATCCTGGCTTTTGGAAGCTGGCTTCAAGCTACTGGAGGGAAGGACTGGATGAAATGATCCGATCTTTCAATAAAGGGGCTTTTGTTCGCAGCTTACAACGATTGATTCCGTCCATTGAAGCTGATGACCTGAAGCCGGCACCTGCTGGAATCCGCGCACAAGCCTTGAAATCGGATGGATCGCTTGTAGATGACTTTTTTCTAGTCCATAGCAAAAGAAGCACCCATGTCTGCAACGCCCCGTCCCCTGCTGCGACAGCTTGTTTTCCGATCGGTGAACACATCGCTAAAGAACTGGATATCGAACAACCTATTAAAATTTCAACATCCTGATCATAAACGGCCCGGTTGGAGTAAAATCCAGCTGAGGCCGTTTTTCGAGTTTTCGAGATAATTTTCGAGTTGTTGAGATAATTTCAAACTTGTAGCGTTTCCCCTCTTAGTTGTTGAGATAAATCATAAATATGAAGGGCTGTCCGATTTGGACCTCCCTTTTGAATAGGAAAAGCGAATTTTTTCCCCATTGGAGCATTAAGTGACCCTAAAAGCGCCAAAGACCACTGAATTTACTGTCCAACTACGCCACATCCTGAACTGTCCGAGAATTTGTGTGCTTCATCATCACATCCTCCCAGAAAATAGTTTTAGGTATAACCGTATACTTTGCCGTGTACAACAGAAATCCTTTAAATCGAATTAAATTCAGCATGTTGGTTATACCAATTGTAGTGATGAAAATGAGGGATCCATTATGATGACAATGGTGTGGCTACTAAAAACGCTTTATCGTGAATTTTTTGATCGTAAAATCTACGACCTTGCAGCTCAGATGTCGTACTATTTCCTATTGTCGCTTTTCCCATTCCTCATTGTCGTATTCACAATGGTCGGGCACATACCGATAGACACCATATCAGTTTTGGATATGGTCGAACCTTACGCACCAGAACAGACGATTCAATTCTTAAGACATACACTGAATGGCATTTTCGCTAACCAGGAAAAGAATTTATTGACTTTTGGATTCATCGCTTCTATCTGGCTTTCATCCTTTGCAATCCAATCCTTTTCACGGATTTTGAACGAAAGCTACCCCCAACGTACAAAAAGCTCTTTCCTTGTTCAATTACTTGAAGGATTATTGTTGACCATCGCTTTCATCAGTGTGGTTGTCATTTCAGTCTTGGTACCCGTAGCCGAACGGTTCGTACTTAGTTCCCTCAACGAAGATGCATGGCTATTTGCATTTATCATCAAGTTCTGGAACCCGGTAAAATGGATTGTCGGAAGTTTTGTCTTATTCTGTTTCTTTTATGTCCTCTATCAATTTGTCCCGAAAGCAAGGCTTAAATTTATTGAAGTACTCCCTGGGGCTGTGTTCTCAACCATTATATGGCAGCTAATTTCGTTAGGCTTTTCGTTCTATGTTCGATACAGCCAATATTCGATCATTTATGGCAATGTCAAAACCCTTATTATTTTGATGATCTGGCTTTATTTGACAGCCCAGACGTTGATCCTCGGGGGAACCATCAATGCACTTTTATTTAGAAAAAAGTACAATTTGGATTGAAAAAAAATGTAGTATTTTGTATGGTAAAAATATGTAATTTAGTTGAATGGGGGATTGGATGTTTTGAAAAATCACTTTTTTGATTGCTTTTGTTTTCTGCCTGATCGGTCTTTACCATTATGTCGATCAGATCTTTCTGGACTCGGATGACGTTATACCGGAACGTATTACCTTCCATCAAAATACATATGTAAGTACAGACTTTTACATACAGACGGAAGCGTCACGCCCGAAGCCTGAATTCTTACCTACAGGGTTTACAGTTGATGGTGAGGAATATGGTAATTTGAATGGCGGATGGGTCTTTCAAAACCCTAAGACAGATGAAATTTTCATCAAGGAAAAGGAATCGAATCCAACAAGATACCTACTCTATAAAAAGAAATAAGGACCGCGCGGCAAAGGTTAACGAGTTCTATTTTGAAATACAAAACGCAGTTCGCGGCCTGAATCGCCCCTTCGTATTATAAGGCCAACCAGTCATTTAGTAGGTACCCTATAGAGTAGTCACTTCAAAAAAGTCTGCCCTATAGGGTATTTGTTGTAGAGAGTTTCTTGGGGGATAAAACTTTAATTTAATAATTCTTCTGCTTTTTGTTTAGCATATAAACCAGCTTTAACTAAACCAATGGCTATTAGGGATAAAATTGCATTAAACACAATTGAAAACAAAGCTAATCCAGGTACATCAAATACGATTGAATAAAAATATCCCACTAACACACAAAGCAAAACAATAATTAAAAAATGAATTTGTCTTATAAAATAAGTAGAAATGCCGCTTATTAACATTACTAAAGACCCCATTGTTAAATAGTGAAAACTAAAAACGAGCAAGAATTCCATTGTTAGCTTCTCCCCCCTTTAAAACATTAAATTGATAATGTCATAATCAACCTCAAGCCTTCTTGTTTAATATTTCAATTATTTCGATTTTATTGATTTAACTCAATTACTAATCTCATAAGAAAGAGGCTTATCCTATTTCGGGTATGCCTCCGTTTATAAAGTAATTGTTTCAATTTATATTTATTTCTACAAGCACAATATGGTTGCTCTTTATTTGTTATACTTCAGTTTTTGACACCCGCATGTTCGATTATTCGCTTCATTGCCTGAATATGTCCCATATGGGCAGCTTCATGCATTAGTATTAAACCAGCCAGCTCTCCAAAGGTTTTACATCCTAGGAATGGCGTTTCCAAGGTGTTGTTTAGCTGATCAGCTGGAATTTGCCGAAGGCGAGCTAATTGATCATTTAGCTGTACCAAAAGCTCATCCATAGTAGGTACATTCCCTGTCCAATCAGCTGGTTTAGTACCCCTCCCGAACAAATCGATATAATTTACAGGAAGATGGGTTGTTTTCATGAGGAAAACCAAACATAGTTTGTTCAGTGACTGTCAAAACGTGACCTGTATGCCAATGAATTGTATTGTTGAAACCCTCTGGCTGCACCACATAGTGATCCTCGGAAATAGACCCTAAGATCTTGATGAAGTACTCTCTCTTGTCATTTCAAATTGCTTGAACACAAGTTTGTTCATCTCTTCCTCCCCTTTTACTGAATTAATCGCCTATATTATACCTTTAAAAAAGACCGGAGAATATAAATTACCATTAGATCTGAAGTATTCATTCCCATGTCTATTTTTAACCATTAAAATTCTTCCACTTGTATCATCAAATAGTATTACAGAAGCGACATCTACCCTTTTCATATACTACCCCTATGTATTCCATAATAATGATTCATTCATTTCGAGCCAACTTCTCGATTATCCTTTTTCGATTTAAAGGTATGATATTACACTCGACCTTACGTTGCTTAGAAAAGTTCCCCCTCCCGTACCTAAAATGACAACATACAACAGCTGAGTCTCAAAGAATTATGGAAAGAAGGATGGACTTTCGTATTGAAACAACACGTAATCTTCACTACGCTGGGCAGTTAAACTCGTTGATTTTCTATTTCAAGTCCTCCTTCGTTCCTTTAATATTGGAAATTGATGAGTATAACGGGAATAGGGTTGTTCTAACCATTCCTTAGATGAATAGATTATAGCAATTCAATAAGGTTAGGTGATAACTAGTGGAGTAAAGGTAACCGGGTTCGGCTTTAAAGGGGTAGGTTGCTGAAGTCAATTATTATACATCTGCTTGTTGAATTAGGGGCGGTATTTGGATCGTCACCTTTAACTTCGCTCTACAAAAGGATCTCTAAACATATGGTCGTGGTATGTGATTGAAAAAGTGTAGACTTGTTTCACTGGGAAGGCATTACTAGGGGTATTTCGAATGGCTTTTAAAGGGGCAATGCTGGGGAATCAGGCCAAACGGGATCTGATTCTGCAAGTGTCGGGCTGTCTGGCCAAACAGGATCGTCCTCGGGTTCTGGTCCATCAGGCCAAACGGGATCTGATTCTGCAAGTGTCGGGCTGTCTGGCCAAACCGGATCCTCCTCAGGTTTAGGTCCGTCAGGCCATACTGGGTCGGATTCAAATGTAGATGAACTCTCCCACGGTGAGGTTTTATCCTCGCCTCCGCCATCATAAGCTTGTCCTCCTAATAGAACTCCTAGGACCATCACTCCACAACCGGACAGAAGAACCATTTTTTGAAACCATTTTGTCATAAAGCACCTCCAAATAATTGAATATTTTTACATTTTTATGATAATTTTAATATTTTAAATTGTCAATGCTTTTTTGAATAATATATTTAATTATTTAAAAATTCTTTCAATAAATTTACATTATGGTAAAATGAAATTGGGAGGCGATTTATTTGGAAAGTAGTGTAGGACTAAGGATTAAAAGGTTGAGGAAAGATTTAGGACTTACCCAGGGAGATTTAGCTGGGGATCAATTAAGCCGTGCCATGTTAAGCCTTATTGAACGAGATTTGACTACCCCCTCCCTCCGGACGATTGAATACTTATCTCATAAGCTAGGTGTTTCCGTTGGTGATCTGCTAGGGGAAATCAAAGACACTTCCGTTTCTTCAACCACTTCAGAGGACATAAAGAAATCACTTAATATTTGTACAACGCTTTACAAAGTCAAGAAATATAAGGAAGCGGAATCTCGGTTGAAAGAACTCATCACGATTGAACATGTCCCCTTCCCTGAAAAATGGCTGGCGCATAAACTGCTTGGCCAAATATATGAAAAACTGGATGAAGATGAAAAAGCACTGATCCACTTCAAGGAATCCCTCTTTTATTTGTCTTCTACAGATACGAATGAAATTGTAGAGGTCTATTATTACAAGACTTTATCCAATCGAAAGCTTGGAAATTATAAAGATGGAATTGCGGCTGCCCTCAATGCTGCTGTACTTATCGAATCCTATCACACAAAGGTAGACAGTCTTCTTCAAATCAAACTTCTATATAACCTCGCCCTTTGTTATTGCCGTGTAAAAGAGTTCCAAAAAGGGCTTGATGTAATCAATAAAGCGATCGGAATCATGGAAGTGAATGAAGTCACTTATTCAAACGGGCATTTTTATATGTTGAAAGGTCTGGCGGAATTATATATGAACAAGTTTGCAGAAGGAATCGTTTCGACAAGAGGAGCGATTAAATACTTGAATCTCCATGAGCAGCCGGAAAGATATCTGGGCTCCAGAATCAATTTAGGGATTCTTTTACGAAAACACAACAAAATCGATGAGTCACTGAAGGAACTCCATGAATGTCTGGATGAAGCTTTAAAAGCAGATGTACCACGGATAACGGTGAATAATTACTATGAGCTTGCCCTGTCTTATCTCTACATGGAGAACATGAAACAAGCCGAATATTTTGCTAAATGTGGTTTAGCCCTCGCCAAACCAAGATCCCATTTGCATGGTCAATGCCATTATGTACTTGGTAAAGTATTGATGAAACTAGGAAACTATAAACAGGCACTGACAGAAATCATGAAATCCGAATCGATTTTCCAATCACAAAAAAACGAGTCATGGGTGGCACTGGTCATGTCCGAAAAAGCGATTTGCTATGCAAACCTGAATGAATATAAAAATGCTTTCCAATTTTCACTGCTGGCAAACCAGATGTTGCTGAAACAAGACATGAGGCTCATAAGTACCGAAATTCCGGTAATGAGTTGATTCGTTCACCTTGAAGGAGGAATCAACCTGTGAACAGAGGTAGAAAAGTAGTCTATCGCGGTAGAACGTATATAGTGATATGGAGATATGATTCCGGATACCTTGAGATAAAGGGTGACTTCAGAACATACCTTGTTCACGAAAGAGACGTTAAATATGTAGGATAGACAAAAATCGAATATCAATCAACAAACATAAAAACGCCCTGGTGCTTATGGCTCTGGGGCATTTGATGCTTATATCCCTCTGATTGTCATTTTAGTTCTCTTGTCCCCCTGAATCAATACTACTATTTTTTACAGGATAAGCTTTTTTCAGAGATATCATGTGTTTGAATCTGTCGTTTGCTCCAGTGTATCTAATCGTTCTGTTTCCAATGTTCTAAATCGGAACAACAGTATGAGAAGAACAATATCCATGATCAGACCTACACCTATCAAAACAAGTCCTGCTCCGGTCCTGATATCACTGTCGAGATTCATAAGGAATGGTTGCATACAAGAAACGATCAACATTGCGATAATATAGACTTTGGAAGTCTTCTCCGTCTTTTTCAGCATCTCTTCATCCCCAAACTTTTTAGCTAACTTCATCATGATTTGGAACACATAGAAGACGAGGATCAGTTTCCCTATCCCTAAGGCACTCATATATAACTGCCACCCATCACTCATAATTGCCCCGGTGATATCAGCATTTGACTGCTGGACGAATATCGTCGGAAGTGAAAACGCGAAAAGGATGATCGCTATTAGACGTGACCGATTCCTTATTTTATATTCTGACCATATCTTCTCAAGTGCAAGGTAAATGAAAAAGTATCCCAAAGGATCTGGCAGGATATCTAAAGCGATGATATTGATTTCAACCAATACAAATAAGAAACCCAAAAACATTTTTGTGAAGACCTGCTTCATCGATCCTCCCCACCTTGCTGCTCTGAAATAAGTTCGTTTATATCTTTCTGATCTAAATGGGGCTCATCCCAAATGTGAATCGGAATCTCGAAAGCTTCCCCTTCTGCTGAAGTTCCTTTGATCCAGACGTTGAATCTTAAATACATTTTACTGTCGTCATCCACTTCCGTATAAAAGCTCACCCAGTCGTCCTTTCCAATTTCAATTGGAAACTCGATATCCTGTATAGATGTGCCATTGACCTTGCCCCATGGCCTATTCAAATCTTCATGATGGTCTTCAGGATCTTTTTTCACAGGGGGATGCTTTACTTGTGGAGCATTGACTTTCATTTCAACCAAACCTGGGAATTCATCTAATAACGGGATCTCGACCTTTTCAATCAAAAGTGCTTCTTTTGCTGACATTTCAAATTTGCTGCGACGGTTACTGCTACTTCCACTCAATTTAAACTTAAACGGCGGCTTCTGGGGTAATTTCCCACTTAAATTCACATATCCGATATCCACAGCCTGTTTCAAGCCAGAATCAGCGTTGAAAGAAGGCGTAATTTCAGTAAACGACCATTCGTTGTCGCTTGCCCTTTCAATCGGAAGTTTGCCTTCATGAATCTCTACTCTTAAGGACCGTAATTGATGGTGGATGTACTCGTCTTTATAAATGGGGCCTTCGTGCTGGAACATGGAACCATCCCAGGATGAATGAAAATGGAGCCCATTTACAGAGATGCCATCTACCGTCCTTGTGTCCCCCTTATTTGTAACATAATAAAACTCTAGAGGTGTCCTTTCCTCAATTGGAATCTCATAATAATGTTTCAAAAAAATAGGTTGGGCTAATTGTTTAGATTTTAAATATGTATAATTCCCTGTCCACATCATAACGGCCGCTATGATCGCTACCCAAAAATACCTCTCGTTCAAAAAAATCCCCCCTATGAAACTCAACACCTGCACATTTTACCATATTTAGGTGAGAGGAAAGTTATACAAAAGAATTGTAGATAGAATTTTACACTATCCAACAGATAATCAGGTATTTCACACTATTGTATTTTTACATCATTTCATTTATAGTTTGATTATTCAGAATAGTTTTATTGCATTCGATGATTATATTAAAAAGGAGGATGAAAAATGACTGATGTCCGACTGATTCCTTATCAAGTGGAAGAGATCATCGAAGAATTGACGAATATCCCTGAAGGTGTCCAGATGATTGAAGCTCCTGAATTATGGGACAAGGCTGACAAGGGTAAAGGGAACGTCGTTGCAATCATTGATACGGGTTGCCAAACAAACCATCCTGACTTAGAAGGGCGGGTGATTGCGGGCCGTAACTTTACAACTGACTATAATAGTGATCCAGACAATTATTTAGATAACAACGGACATGGCACTCACGTTGCTGGTACCATCGCTGCGATCGGAAGAGATAACCGGATTGCAGGTGTTGCCCCCGAAACCAATCTGTTGATATTGAAAGTATTGACCAAGCAAGGAAGCGGCAGGATGGAATGGATTGTCGATGCAATTCGCCATGCTGTTGACTGGACTGGGCCTGATGGAGAAAAAGTGAAGGTCATCTCCATGTCGCTTGGTGGTCCTCAAGGTACTGATGAATTACATGATGTAATCAAATATGCTGTCGACAATCATGTATGTGTCGTTTGCGCTGCAGGTAATGAAGGTGACAATCAAGAGGATACTGATGAGTTCTCCTATCCAGGTGCTTATAATGAAGTCATCCAAGTCGGCGCAGTTGACTTCCAGCGAAGAATCGCCCGGTTTACGAATACGAACGATGAAATCGATTTAGTTGCACCTGGCGTCAATGTCTTATCAACGTTTCCAGATAACAGGTATGCCAAGTTATCGGGAACCTCCATGTCAACGCCACATGTATCCGGTGCTTTGGTATTATTGAACACCCTTACGGCAAAGGAATTCGGGCGTTTCTTGACTGAGCCTGAGTTGTATGCACAGCTCATAAGGCGGACAACCCCGCTTGATTATTCTAAGAAAGCTGTTGGGAATGGTCTCCTGACCCTCGGGCTCGTTGATAAACTCGAAAGTTTGTTCAATCCCTATACGAAAATGTGGGAAAAAGAAGGTAAGAGCATATTGATGGCTGAAAGACGAGCTTAGTTTGGCAAACAAGAAAAGCGTAAACGCCCTGTCCACACGAAGGGCACTGGAAGTCCGTCGAGGAGGCTCGAACCAAACAAAGTTCGGTTCTGCGTGGGTAAATCCTTCGATCTAAATCAATGTGTCGACCGCCGCAGGAGGACTGAAGTGATCCAAGTTGTTAGGCGTTGAAGCTAGACATCACTTCATCGAAACAAAATTTTTACACTCTTTCAAAAAGAGGATGACTTTCATAGGGGAAACCCTGAAAGTATCCTCTTTTCTATTTCTCTAAGCTTTTTCAGGTTTTGGAGATATGAGGGCAAAAATAAATCCGAGTATAGGAAAAACCATGGTCAGCAAAAGGATTTCTGTATAACCCCCAAAAAGGTCATAAGCAAACCCATACGGCAGTGGCCCGAATGCTGAACCAATTACCATTGTCGTCATCGCCAATCCTTTTATACTTCCTAAATGCTTACGGCCAAAGTAATCTGGCCAAATAATCGACAAAGTAATCCTCTCTAAACCATTTACCATACCCCATACAACACCGAATAAGATCGCCATCCAATATGACTCTGTATATATAAGGATGATAACGAATGCCAACTGGCCAAGAAAACTTACGGACAGGACCACATTCACTTTCACTCTTTCAAGAATAAAACCCGAAACCATCGTAATCGGGAAACCGATGATAGCCATAAGGCTTAAAATGAAAGCGGCTGTCCCCCTGCCTAAACCGCCTTCTGTGAAAATGGAAACGAGGTGGAATGTAATCCCTGTATTCACTAGTGCCGGAATACTGACACAAAACAGGATCATCCAAAATTGCCTTGTCTTCATCGCTTCCTTCAGTGTCCAGGAAATATCGTTCGGGTTTTCGTCTTCTATTACAGTTCCGTCTTCCCTGAGTTGCCTTACGGTATTATCCGGCTTAAGCCCCATGTCCTCAGGACGGTTTTTCATGAAGAGGAAGACAAGCGGTACGAAAATCAACAGAATGGTTGCTCCTAATATACGGAATGCAACCTCCCAGCTGAATGCACCTATAAGCCATGCGGTAAGTGGAGGGAATAAAGCTGAACTTAAGAATCCTCCGATGGCCATGAAACTGAGTGCACGTCCACGTTTCTCAATGAACCATTGAGGTACGAGCGTATTCGGAACAAGCGTCATTGAACCTTGCCCGAAAAAACGTAGCATGAAAAAACCGACGAATAACATCGCAGGCATGAATACAAGGCTGTTCCAAAAACAAGCCACAGCAAGCATCACACCGATAATCAGAGACATCCTGCGCTGTCCGTATTTATCTACAGCTCTGCCTATTAAAAAGAGTAAAGAACCAGACAAAAGCGTTGCGCCGGAATATATTCCAGAAACTAGTGACCTGCTCCATCCGAATTCATCAATATATGAATCAATGAATACTGCGTTGACGTAGGTTTGGCCAGGTCCAGAAAAGAATAAACCAAGGCCGCCTAAAAAGACGATGATCCATCCATAGAAAAAGGAGAATCGTGATTGTATGTAGTTGCTGACACGGTTCATAGCTGCCACCTCAAGTCTGTTCACTTGAACATTTTAACAAATCCTTGCTGGTAATCCTAAAATTCTGACTTGGGATGGGGTATAGATTAATACTTTGGAGTCTTTATCTCTCCTTCATTAAATATTCACTCTTTATACCTTCAACCTTGTAAACTATTTCATCATGAAGATATTGAATAAACAAAAGGCAGCCTACTCCTAGGCTGTCCTTTGTTATTATACACCTACGTTATGCCCCTATTTGACTGCAGCATCTAGGATATGTTCCCGACAAACTTCGTACCGCCAAAAACTAAAATATCCATCTCCTTACTTCTCCATTTTATTCTTTTAAAGATCTAAGGTGTATTGTGATGCTTATATATGGGTGTCTACTGGCTTATAACTTCAGGATTGAACAGGTTGCTTTTCATACCGGTTGTATGCTTTTAAAAGTTTTAAATTTTCGTAGGTTAAGATTCCCTTCCACTCATCCTTCGCTTTTGTCCAGTCCTCTTCAAACTGTCCCCATTCCCAATTAGGATGCCATGAGCCGTCAGCCTGTTGTTGTTCGATGATATAATCAAGGTTCGATTCAACAGCTTCGCTCATTTCTTTATAAAACAGTGAGTTTGGATGTTCTGCTAATTGGACTGGATGCATCCCATAATGGGCCCATTGTTCGCGCTTCAAATTTACTAGTTCAGGGATGTGTTCCTTCACCTTTTCCACAATCATGTCTCGGTTCGATTCGCTTAACTCGTCTGCTAGCCTTAAATAACAAAAGGTTTCATGCATGTCCAGGGTATCGAGCGCTTTAAAATGTGCAAGGGACCTCGCTTCCAGATTTTCACGCATTTCCACTTGCGAGAGTTCTTTGTAGCGCAATAAATAACCGGTCAATTCAGCGTTCGGATTTCCCCAGGCTGCTTCCACCATTACACGTTCATTTTCGTGGTCGTAATGCCACCAAGGTGCATGAGGGACATCGTTCACTTCAGGTGGCACAGCATGCCATCGGCCTTGATCCTGATCATAGCTTACAGTCAAAAAATCCATAGCTTCCTGGACCATTGGATAATCAGCCGAAACCTCTAGCTCTTTGAATATTTGAAAGGCCTTTGACGTTGCCATTGGCGAAGAAGTTCCCAGCTGAAAATCTGGCTCCATCCGGTTCCCGAAACCTCCATCTGCATTCTGGTAGTTTTTGAGGGCCTTCAATACATCTTCCTTTGATCCGTCCTCGAAGTGGTAGCGGAATAATGCTTTTTCTAATTCCCGCCCATTGTTTATAAGGTACTTTTTTGCACGGTGGAATGAACCTTCATCCAAGCGTTTCATTATATCCTCCTCATTAAAACGAAAATATGTTCGGTATTAAATTTTCGGGATAGAAGCTGGTTCTCCTTCTTTCATAGGGAGGATGAAACTGAAAAATTTTGCAGTGATACTTAAGATCCAAAACCCTCAATTGGAAGGACACTTATACAATCGGCTGTCGATTAATTGTTTCAGAGAAGTAATATATTTGTCGAAAAATCCGATGATCGGTCCTACACAAATGACTACGATCAATGTACCGATTCCGACCGGACCCCCAGCTATCAGTGCAAGCATCAAGATGAAAACACCGGCAATCGTCTTGGCTACTGCAAGCCTGTATCCATATCGCTTGTGAAGGGCGATCATCGTACCATCAACTGGGATCAATGCCAAATTGGAATGCAGATAGATCGAGATCCCCAATCCAAGCAACAGTAGACCTGATCCAAGCACTGATGCCTTCAACAAAAGGCCCGTTGGTTCCCAAACTGTCCAAAGAGTAAAAAGCCAGAAATCAATGAAAATTCCCGTGATCATTGCGGTTACAATCGCAAAATAAGATGGTTTCGATTTCTGAATCCATGCGTTGAGAAAGACGAGGATGATTCCTCCGATCACTTCCCAACTGCCGACAGTCAAGCCAAAATGCTTCGTCAATCCAACGTTCAATGCATCCAGTGGAGAAGCACCTAATCCGGAGACGATCGTCGCACTGATACCAAGAGTCATGATGAATAGACCGATGACAAAAAAGCTGATGTTCTCAAGTGTTCCTTTCACAAGATCTCCCTCCTTCTCCGCGATATCGTATTTCAGCTCTATTTTATTAAAAAGAATTTATCTAAAACAAGCATTATGCACCAAAAATACGCCCTATGAATCTTTCATACGGAAAAGATAAATTCGATATGATTAGTAATAACAAGTAGATGGGAGACTGCAAACAAAAGCATATTAATGAACATGAAGTATAAGCGATTTTACAACCAATTTTCAACATTATAAAAGCAGAGCCCCACGCCTAAAATTTAGAGATTGAACTTGTGGAGCTTGGAGAAGGTACAGCAACTGCGGAGGTGGGAGCGAGGGTTCATAAGCTAATAGCCATCACACAATACATGGGGTGATCACTTTTGCCATTACAAATTATGTATAAGCAGCCGCATGGAATTCATAAGGGAAAACTTCTGTAATAATTTGAGTTTGCTACGATAAATTTTAGGTTTGCTACGATAAATTTTGAGTTTGCTCCGAAATATTTTCAACTTGCACCGATAAATTCCACATTTGCACCGATATCAGAAAGAGACAAAGAATACGTCACATAAGCTGACCCGCAAAAAATGGGGCCCGATCACACAACATGAGATATAAACGGATGATTAATGAGCTTATGTTGTAGTGGCCGGGGACCCTCATCTTTCAAAGGAGTCAGCCTACTTACATTATATGGATTTATTCAACATACGTTCTAGTGCAATTTTTGCCAAATCAGCGGTTTCCTTATCCACCTTGATCTGATTGATCACTTCACCTTCTACGATTGAGTCTAATGCCCATAACAAATGGGGAAGATCGATCCGGTTCATGGTGAGGCAAGGACACATATTCGGATTCAATGATACGATGTTTTTGTCGGGATGGGTTTGGATCAGCCGATTGACGAGATTCATTTCTGTACCGATTGCCCATGATGAACCTGCTGGTGCATTTTCGATCGTATCAATGATCTTTTTCGTCGAGCCATTGATATCCGATGCTTGCACGACATCAAACGTGCATTCAGGATGAACAAGTACAGTCACATCTGGCATCTCTTTTCGGACTTGCTTGATGTTTTCCATCGTGAATTTTTCATGGACGGAGCAATGCCCTTTCCATAAAATCACTCGTACCTCCTCAATCGGCCCATCACATTCTAAAATATTCGAAATCGGATCCCATACCGCCATCTGTTCCAGCGGTACACCCAGGTCGTAAGCAGTGTTCCTTCCTAAATGTTGGTCCGGTAAAAACAGGATGCGCTCCTTTTTTGTCAATGCCCACTCGACCATGGCCTTCGCATTCGAAGAGGTCACTGTGGCTCCCCCATTTTTACCGACAAAGCTCTTGATGCTTGCCGTCGAATTGACATAGGTGAGCGGGATGATCGTATCCCCGAACGTACCCTGCAGCATTTCCCACGCTTTTTCGGTCTGATGGATATCCGCCATATCCGCCATTGAACAACCGGCCCTCATGTCAGGCAACACGACAATTTGATTATCGCTTGATAAAATGTCCGCTGTTTCCGCCATGAAATGGACACCGCAGAAGACGATATATTCGGCTTTTTCATTTTCAGCGGAAAGTTGCGCAAGCTTCAAGGAATCACCCGTATCATCTGCAAACTGGATGATTTCATCCTTTTGATAATGGTGTCCTGGAAGATACAATTGCGCTCCCAACTGTTCTTTGATAGCTTGGATCCGAGAAACCATTTCAAGTTCACTCAATTGACGATAATGTTCCGGCAATCCAGTCTTCTTCGCCTGTAAAATATCTAATACGCCCATCCTTAATCGACCTCCAATTCGAGACTGATGTCCAGCCCTCTTGCTGAATGTGTCAATGCACCCAATGAAATGAACTGCACACCGCAATCCTTATAAGTTCCCAGTGTTTCGAGGGTAATTCCTCCTGATGCTTCAGTAGCGATATGATCTGGTACCAATCCCGCCATTTCTTTTATTTCCTGCGGGGATCTGTTATCGAACATGATGATATCCGCTTTCGCCTCGACGGCAGCCTTTACTTGTTCCACTGATTCTGTCTCCACTTCGATCTTCGTCATCGGGCCGAGTGCCTTTCGAACATGTTGAACCGCATTCTTAATACTTCCGAACATTGCGATATGGTTATCCTTGATCATAACTCCGCCATCGAGTGTCATCCTGTGATTCACCCCACCACCACAACGGACCGCATATTTTTCAAACATCCGTAGACCTGGTGTCGTTTTACGGGTATCGCAGATTTTCGTGTCAGAGCCTTCCAGGAGACTTATTGCTTTCCCCGTCAACGTTGCAATCCCTGACATCCGCTGGATCAGATTGAGGATCACCCGCTCCCCTTCTAGAATCGATACGACAGGCCCTGAAATTGTCGCGATGGTTTCCCCTTTCGTCAATTGCGCCCCATCCTGCACATGAAATTCAACCTTTATTTGTTCTGAAATGAGATTGAATCCTTCACGGACAATCGGCTCTCCTGCAAAGACCCCTTCCTCTTTCATGAAAAACCGACCTGCTCCCAATTGATCAGGCGGAAACAATAACTGGCTTGTAAGGTCGGAAGAAGCGATATCCTCAATAAAAAATCTTTCAAGCTCCTGCCGTACTTTCAACCGATTCATAGCACTCTTTCCTCCTCTTCACTCTTCGCTGCTGCCATTTTTCCCTTTGATACGGATGATCTGTACGATAATGGCTGCCGCGGCTTTCCGTTCGCTGCAAGGCTGAGCCCGCAACCAACCAGCCTACTAAAATCTGATTTCGTTTCTTAATATCTTCTAAACTAGGAAATTCGTGTATCACAGTTGTATTTAGATATCGTTCAAACCATCGGACAGCCTGGTTCAAACCACGTTCATCCCGTTCAATTCCGATATGATTGTTCATTATTTCACGTATTTCTTCAAACGTCGGTGAATCAGCTAGTACCTCGATTCCTTCCCACTCTGCTTCTAGCGTAAGCTCAACATCAGTTTCAGATCGTACCGTTTGGGCTAACCGATTTGCGAAGACAACCCCTTCCAACAAGGAATTGCTTGCGAGTCGATTTGCCCCGTGCACACCCGTATTCGCTACCTCCCCAACAGCATACAAACCAGTGATTGAGGTACGGCCGCCCACATCTGTTCCAACGCCCCCCATAGTAAAATGGGCACCAGGTGCAACAGGGATCAATCCTTTTTCGATAGAAACACGATTTTTTGCACATAAACGTGTGACCGTCGGAAAACGCTTCTGAAAATCATTGATGTTCCTGATATCAAGGAATGTTTCCTTACCAGCCATTTGAGCCCTGTAAAGGACACGGGAAACGACGTCACGCGGGGCTAAATCCTCTAGTGGATGCTCATTTTTCATAAGCCGGTTGCCGCTTTCATCTACTAAGGCCGCTCCTTCACCTCTGATCGCTTCGGTTACAAGGCCGACACTCTTCCCATCATCATTCACTAACAGCGTCGGATGGAACTGGATGAATTCCAAATCCGTCAGTTCTGCACCTGCATCATAGGCGAGGGCCAATCCATCTCCTGTTATGGTCGAAGCATTCGAGTTCAATGGATACAGACCTGATAAACCACCGGTTGCCAAAATGACAGCGCTGGCATAGGTTGCAGTCATTTCACCAAGCTCATCCATGCTCCAAACACCTATGCATCTATTGTTTTTAACGATCAGTTTTAGCACTGTCTCCCCTTCGACGACGAGGTTCTTCTCAATGATTCTCTTTTTCACAGTGTCGATCAGATGTTTTCCTGTTGAATCACCGCCGATATGAAGGATACGTGCATGGCTGTGAGCCCCTTCTTTTCCATATTGATAAGTCCCATCTGGTTGGCGATCGAATTGGACGCCGAGCCCAACAAGCTTCTGGATCATTTCAAGCCCATCTGTTACAAGTTGCCTCGCCGCAGCTGTTTCGTTATGGAAACAACCGGCTTGCAACGTATCCAGAAAGTGATCATACCAGGCATCCTTTTCCTGCACCGCAGCTGCTATCCCACCTTGCGCTAAATAAGAATTGCTGTCCTCCAACCTTTTCTTTGTGAAAATCATCACATTCTTTTGTAAAGAAAGAAGCTCTGCAGTCATTAATCCAGAGAGTCCGCTTCCGATGATAAGGACATCCGTTTTTCGTGTTTTCATAAAAGGACCTCCCAGACAGTTTAGCAAATCAGAATTATTTACATGTGTCTTGACACCTATATTTACACAAAACTAAACTTATAGCAAGAGGTTTTCTTTAGGAGGTTACCTATGATTTATTTGGATCACGCTGCAACGACACCTATAGCGGAAACAGCATTACGTGTATATTCTGAAGTTTCCAGAAGATATTTCGGGAATTCATCCAGTCTCCACGATATTGGAAGTGATGCTGAAACATTACTTGAAGAATCCCGCAGACAACTTGCCACCCACTTCAACGGCAATCCAAAAGGGGTCTATTTTACAAGCGGTGGATCGGAAAGCAACCATCTGGCCATTGTCTCGATAGTACACGGCAATGCATCCAAGGGGAAGCATTTGATCACGACGGAGACTGAACACGCATCGGTCGCCAATACCTTTTTACTTTTGGAAAAGGAAGGTTTCCAGGTTACGAAAATACCTGTCGACTCAACAGGTATCATAAAGGTTGAGGCTTTAAGAGAAGCTTTGGAGGAGGATACGATCCTTGTGAGCATCGGACACGCCAATAGTGAAATCGGCACTGTGCAGCCTTTAAAAGAAATCGGCATGCTCTTACAAGAACACGGCATCCTGTTCCATAGTGATTGTGTTCAAACATTCGGGAAAATTCCGATTGATGTGGAAGCCATCGGTTTGGATAGCATATCCATCTCAAGCCATAAAGTGTATGGACCTAAAGGAGTCGGGGCGTGTTATATTGCCCCAGATGTCTCCTGGTACCCCACCATTCCAGGCTCATCCCATGAAAATGGATTCCGTGGAGGTACTGTGAATGTCCCAGGTAATGCTGCTTTCGTCACTGCCGCTGAGCAAATGATAGAGGGGATGTCCCGATATGAAGCACACTTCCGTAAGTTACGGAACAAGTTTATGGACTTCGCAAAGCATGAGGACCGGATCGTCGTTGAAGGACAACTTGCTGAACATCTGCCTGCAATCATCGGTTTCCGGATAAAAGGTATCGAAGGGCAATATATTATGCTAGAGCTTAACCGAAAAGGGTTCGCAGTTTCGACTGGATCGGCATGCTCAGTCGGTAAACAATCCCCTTCAAAAACGATGCTTTCACTCGGCAGATCACCTGACGAAGCTAGAGAACTCGTCCGTATTTCGTTCGGAATTTCAACCTCGGAAAAAGATGTTGAAGCCTTTGTCCAGGCACTCAAGGGGATTGTTTCAAGTATGAAACATGCTAAGTCCGTATAAGTAGAAATAGGAGGAGTGGTGTATTCCTAGAAAAGTTGAGCGGAATTCTGGAATTTCTTGAAGTCATCGTGGAAAAACACTCCACAATCCTGCAATATAATAATTATGTACCATTAAACAATTCATAACTTTTGTAAAATTTCGCCGTATCTCTTAGATGATGGTCCAAGCTCTTTTCCTTATTCCACCATATGATAAATATGACTATTGATACGGAAGAAGGGCGCAATCTTATGAAACAATATGGAAATAAACAAATCCAACCTTTCTTTGCCAATTCCATCGCCAAAAGCGGCACACATCTATTACGGCCATTATTGGAGGGAATTCCTTCCTTGAATCATCACACTTTCATCTACCCTGGACGACTTGACCAATTAGAGGAACATAGGAGGATCCTGGCTACGATGGCCACCAACCATTTCGCGAATGGGCATCTGCATTATTCACCCCAATACTCGGCACTTTTCAAGCATCTCAATATGAAACAGTTATTTTTATATCGTGATCCGAGAGACATTGTCGTTTCGTATGCCTACTTTTTCATGAAGTTCAAAGGCCATCCTTATGAGCGCTACTTCACCGAAAATAACATGAACATCAAAGAAAGATGCACGGCATTGATCAACGGATTCAATACTGTATACGCTCACCGTTCGAACATCAATATGTTCTATCAAAATTTCTTAGGCTGGATGTCTGAGGCGAATATTCTACTCGTACCTTATGAAAGTCTTGTCCACTCTAAAGAATCTCAGAGAAACGAACTCAGGAAAATCCTCCGATTCTTGGAGGTTGAAAAAAGGCCGATGAAAATCGAGGAGATCGTCAATATGATGCAAGCCAATGTAGATCCTGCCAAATCCCCTACATTCCGTAAAGGACAAGCTGGAAATTGGCAGATGATATTTGATGAAGAAATAAAGAATCAATTCAAGGCTATTGCAGGTGACCTTTTAATCAAGCTGGGTTATGAAAATAATCATGACTGGTAGAATCACTTAGTCTGTAAAAAAGCCTCTCTGAAGACTCCTTCAAAGAGGTTACCTAGCAGGTTCTATTTGGTTGTTCAGTTAAAAAAATAAGGTCTCTTTCAGATAAAAATACACATTCTGGAGCTTAAGGGTCGTTCCCTCGATCCGGTCGACTTCTTTTTCTGTTGCGACTGTAATCATGATCCTTGCCTCTCCATTCCTTTCAATCGTACCGTATAGCTCCTCTGTGGAGAAATATACGGTCTTTCCTTCCCTTATCTGTGAACATAAATCCTCGAATGATTGAATATAGGTTTTATTTTCGCTTTCTACTACTGTTTTGTTCACTTGAGCAAAACGTTCTAACCCAATGTTCAACATTCTCCCCCCTTCTTGCTATACTTGTAGAATAACAGAAATAAAGGTGTTATTATTATATAAATTGACAAAAAACGAATAAAATTTCATAAATAGTGTTATAGGAACAGACCTTTCTATTCATATGAATTCGAAACCCGCCTGTTTTACATAACTATATTACTATAAAATACCTATTTAAAATCACATCGTGTTTGTCGATTTTTTTAGAATAGCTGTTCTTTTCACTTTTAAAAGGTATAATAATGATAATTTATATTTGACAAAAACCAAATAGGTTTTTGTCTTTAAGGAGACACAAAGTTGGAGTTGAAGAAATACATTCCGTTCCTGTTACTTATCGGTTTCATTATTTTTCTAATTCCATACAGTATTCCGCTCGTGTTAGCTCTTTTGACAGCTATACTGCTTGAGCCTTTTGTAAAACTGTTGATACGGTCGTTTTCACTGAAACGGGTCTGGAGTGTAACCTTTACATTTACACTGTTTCTTGCTTTGATGGCGCTCGGTACGTATTGGGCAGTTACCACATTGGTTGTCCAGATCATTGATTTTACTGAACAACTTCCACAATACGCCCAATATATCTTTGAAAACGTTGAAAGCCTTGTTTTCCAATTGGAGCAGTATTATCAGGAAATACCCCCTGAATATGTTTCCACAATTCAGGATGCGCTTAACGATCTAAGGCAATTTTCAGTCGACTTCCTTTCGAATATCGCGAATGGCTTGGTCGGATTCCTTACAGCAGTACCGGTTCTGCTCATCAAGCTGCTCATTTATCTTGTGAGTTTATTCTTGATCAGCCTGGACCTTCCAAAGATCCATTCTGGGTTTCTCAACCTATTTTCTGAAAAAGCGAAAGAGAAAGTCCAACTCGTACTTCAACAGCTTTCACTTGCATTCATCGGTTTTCTTAGAGCTCAAGTGATCTTGAGTTTCCTTACATTCATCATCGCTTGGATCGGTCTATTGGTTTTGAACGTCAAATACGCCTTGGTCTTTTCTCTATTGATTGTCATTGTAGATATCCTTCCGATTCTCGGAGCAGGTTCGTTCCTTGTACCCTGGGCCTTGTACAATCTATATGTAGGCGATCAGCGGTTAGCGATCGGTTTGCTCGTCCTCTTCCTATTGATAACGATTTTCCGAAGGATCATAGAACCGAAGATCCTGGGCTCGAGCCTTGGAATCAGCGCTTTGGCGGCACTTGCAAGTCTATATATCGGTTTTGCCCTGTTAGGTATAGTCGGGTTGATCATCGGACCAGCGTTAGTCATCATCATAAAGTCCCTTGTTAAAGCGGGCTTCCTGAATGTTAAAATTGATTTTTAGGAGGTGGACCACGATTGGTCGACCTCTTTTTTCATAGCTCGGACTTTTGGCTTAATTTTCTTGGAACGATGAAAGTGAACTGTATTGATGACGATGTCTAAGGATAAGACCTAAAATAAACGTCACATTTAAGGAAGGAATATGAATAACATTAGAAGAATGCTTAATACTGATGACTTTTGTCGAAGTACCTGGCAAAGGGGGTGAAAAGTTGAAGCCATTTGAACAAACACTATTAGATAGTTATCCAGAGCCTTATATACTTCTTGTTTTTATAGATGAACAGCAAGGACACGTCAATTATATCAATGAAGCCGCAAGGGAAGTCCTTCAGACGGATAAAAGTTGTATCGGGCAACCTATTGAAAGGATATTCCCCAATCCGAAGACCTTTACCGATTCATGCAGACAAGCCATAGAAGATGGTCAACCAGTGATTCTCGAACATTTTTCCATTTTACCGAATGACCTCATGTTCGAATCAGTCAGAATAATGCCTTTATGTCCCCAAAGCGGTGCTGACTATTGTGGGGTCATTTTAGATACCCCATATAAAGCGACGAAGATGATGACAGATGAACGGATGTTGCAGTCTATTTTCCTGTCTTCTCCAAATGCAGTTTTAATACAAAATGTGGATGGGGAAGTGTACAACGTCAATCCAGCTTTCACGGAAATGTTCGGGTGGAAGGATTACGAGGTGATCGGTAACTCGGTCTCATTATTCCCATCCGGTTACGAGAAAGAATATGAAGAAATCGTACGCCAATTACGACAAAATGATACATATCTAGTTACGAATACAAAACGTGTACATAAAAATGGCATCATTAAAGATGTGTCGATCTGTTACATGAACATTTACAATCATAGAAGGGAACGGACTGCTGTAGCAAGGTTATACATCGATATCTCTAAACAGATCCTGTTCCATGAGAAATATCTTGAACAACGTAATTCTTATCAATTGATCACAGAAAATATGAAAGATCTTGTCGCTATTGTCGATTTATCTGGCAAGTTCGTCTATACATCACCTTCTCATCTGGACATTACGGGGTACCCTTCTGAATCCTATCTGAACATGAATGTTTTCAGACATATCCATCCTCGGGACAGGAGGCATGTATTCAAACAGATCCAACAATTGATTGAAGCAGGACGTTCTGCAAAGGCTCAAATTCGTTATAAACACGCAAGTAAAGGGTATATTTGGATTGAATTGATCGCTTCTCCATTGTATGAGAACCAGGCACCTTATGAAAAGTTTGTGATCGTCGGTCGTGATATAACCGAGCGAAAACATTCAGAAGAGGCACTACGTGAAAGCGAAATGAAATACCGCTTGATCCTTGAAAAGACTTCGGATTTCGTTGTCACATTCAATCAGCAGGGTAAGGTCCAATTTGTTTCTCCTTCATTGCAAAGCTGGCTGAAAAAAGCAACAATCACCAATATATACGGGTTCATGAATGATCATGTAGTGGATGAAGAACGTGGGTTATTGTATGAAATCATCCATCATGTTTTCAAAACGAAAAAAGCTGATCAGATCGCTTTCACAATTGATAAAGATGGTCACACATATACTTTCGATGCCATTCTGACTCCCTTGATTTCGAATGAGTATACGACTTATTCAGAGAATATGATTTTGTTGATCGCAAGGGACATTACGAAACGCCTTGAGGATGAGCATATTTCTATGCAATTGGAAAAGATGTCGACGGTCGGTCAGCTTGCTGCTGGGATTGCCCACGAACTCCGGAACCCGTTAACAAGTGTGAAAGGTTTCGTCCGCATGATTAAGGATGAAATCGATGATTCCCTTTTGACAAGCTATCTGGAGATCATCAGTGGAGAGCTGGATAGCATCGAACGGATCGCCGATGAATTCATGGATCTGGCAAAACCTCATGTCATCAGCCTTGAAGAGACTGAATTACATGAAATTATAGACAGCTGTGTTCGATTATTCGAAGGAACTGCCTTTTTACAAGGTATCAACATGGATGTCGAATACATCAATGAACAGAGAATCATGCTTAACTGCCAAAGAAATGCCCTGAAACGAGTTTTCATCAACATAATGAAAAATGCAATGGAAGCGATGGAAAAAGGCGGGGAATTGAATATCAAAATCCTGGCTAGAGATCCATATGTCGAACTTCTCTTCATTGATTCAGGTAAAGGGATTGAAAAAGAACGGCTGAAGTATATCGGTGAACCCTTCTACTCCACAAAAGAAAAAGGGATTGGACTGGGCTTGATGATGAGCAGGAAGATCGTCCGTGAACACGGAGGGAGACTTTCAATCGAATCTGAATATAATGAAGGCACAACCATACGTATCATTCTCCCCCTTGTTTCTTCAAAATCGACTGTCACCTCACATACTCATTAAAACGACAGGGCTCCCACGAAAGGAGCCCTGTCATTGTTCCCAGCAGAAAGACCAGCTATAAAAAATCAGATGAGGTTCATTATTCCTTTTGGCTGTTTTCGTTATAGATTGTGATCTTACAATTGGAAATATACTTGGTTTCCGCGAGGGAAAGAAAAGCGGAAGCAACCCGCTTAGCCACGAAAGTCACTGGTAGACTGACGAGGAGGCTCGAACCAAACAAAGTTCGGTTCTGCGTGGGTAACACTTCGACCTAAATCAATGTGTTGACCGCCGCAGGAAGCCTGGAGTGATCCAAGTGGTTTGGCGTTGAAGCTAGACATTCTTCCTGAATTAGCCTAATTGGGCAAGCCTTCTCACTTTGCACATGTCCTGGCTTCGACGTTCACCACAGAAGATGGTGGTTTTAGTCGAAGATCTTTTTAAAGGGTGGGTCGCTTGCGGGTTCCGCCTAGCTTCCTTTCTTTAAAGCATTTGCACATGACAATGAACTTTAACAGAGCAAAACAGAAGATTGACTTTTATAAAAATGAGCGTATAATAAACTTGGTTAATAGTTAACATTGTTAACTATTTGTGTGGTGAAGTAAAATGAGTGAGCGGGAAAAATTGATTGGCGGAATGGAAAAGTCCTTCAGGAAATTACTAAGGTCACATGGCGACTATTTTAGGAAAAGACCTTACTGGGAGGGAATTCATGTTCCTACAACACTTGTGTGATTCCGGTACATCAAAGGTATCCGATCTGGCTGAAGAGTTTCAAGTCAACTTAAGTCATATCACGAGCGTGACAGATAAATAATTGCAAAGAATCTGATTAGCCGAAGAGTGACAGAAGAATTATAGAGTTGCAAATAACCTCAGAAGGATAGTAAAGGTCCAACGAAAGCGTAATGATTATTCCAAACAACGATTCAGAGACTTGGAAATTAAAGAAATCAAAAAAATGATCTTTTTCTTCTTAAAATTGAAAAGGAGCAACTGACCTTTTTATCGGGTATTATTTAACTTCATGATTATTTCAATATTTGAAACGAACAGGAGTGGAAACATGGAACATTTAGATAAGAAATCAAAAATCACCATCATGATCGCGATCATGTCAGCAATGTTGTTTGCCGCGTTAAACCAAACCATTGTGGGGACTGCCCTTCCAAAAATCATTGCTGATCTTGGTGGAATGGAATACTTCAGCTGGGTGTTCACAGTGTTTATGCTAGCCTCCAGTGTAACTGCCATTTTAGTAGGGAAGCTTTCAGACATATATGGAAGAAAACCATTCATCTTGATCGGAATAGGCGTTTTCATGATCGGTACATTCCTTTGTGGAACATCTGATACGATTATCCAGCTTATTGGTTATCGAGCATTACAAGGTTTTGGTGCAGGAATGATCATGTCGACAGCATTCACAGCCGTCGGGGATCTGTTTTCTCCACGTGAACGTGGCCGTTGGCAAGGGATCATGGGCAGCGTATTCGGCCTCGCCAGTGTTTTCGGGCCGACACTAGGGGGATATATCGTCGATAACTTCGATTGGCACTGGATTTTCTGGGTCTTTCTCCCGATTGGCATAATTGCATTCGTTCTTATTTGGAAACTATTCCCTAGTGTTGAGCATAATCCATCGGAGAAGGTGGATTATCTCGGATCAATCTTTTTGACATTAACGATTCTGCCATTGTTATTGGCATTTTCTTGGGCGGGAGAAACATATGCCTGGGGATCACCTCAAATCATTGGATTGTTCATAGCGACTCTCCTTTCCCTGGTCATTTTCATTCAGGTTGAGAGAAAGGCGGCAAGTCCAGTCCTTCCATTACACTTGTTCAAAAACAGTATCTTTTCCTTGTCGAATGTAATCGGATTTATTTTAGGAATGGGTATGTTCGGTGCCATCATGTATACACCTTTCTTTATCCAGGGCGTGATGGGAACATCAGCAACCAAATCCGGTTTCATCATGATGCCGATGACCCTCTCAATGGTTACTGCATCTGCGATCGGTGGACAGATCATTACAAAGACAGGAAAATATAAAAAGCTTGCTATTATTGGATTAATAATCATGAGTGTGGGGATGCTTTTTTTAGCACAAATGGATGAAAGCACTTCGAACGGGATCGCGGTCGTTAACATGATCATTGTCGGGCTAGGGCTAGGGCTCAGTTTCCCTGTATTTACTTTGACGATACAGAACGCAGTATCCCATAAGTTTCTTGGCGTCGCGACTTCATCTGCCCAACTATTCAGGCAAATCGGTGGTACGATTGGAGTCTCGGTCATGGGTACGATCATGTCCCTTAATATGAAGAAGGAAATGACAGTCGCTGCAGAGGTTAAGACCAGTCAAGCTTTTACAAATCCCGATGTTGCAGAAAAATTCGAGAATCTTCAAGATCCTCAAGTTTTGATGGATCCGGAGGCTTTAGATCAAATGAGGTCCACTATGACTGCGGATTTCCATGGCATGTTCGATCAACTCATCTCCATGCTGCGGTCAGCACTCAGCCATTCGTTAAGCGAAGTTTTCTTGACAGGGAGCCTCGTGATCGCGTCTGCTGTATTTCTGACCTTATTTTTAAAGGAAATCCCATTAAGGGACAGTAACGCTGAAACCGTTGATAATAAAGAAAAATCAATCAACCCGAAGGAACGTTCTGTTCAATCCCATTGACACTTAAAGCTCTAGTTTCACAAATCTGACAAAAAATGTGCCCCCATCAATGATGGTGTAGATGAGAATAGTATTAGTAAGTGGGACGAACCACTTGATTAAAGTAAAATAAAGCTGCATGGCTAAGCTCAGTTGGAGAGGACCTCCCCTAAATCTTGGAACGCTTGGAACAACCGACCGATGAAAAGCTGTTCTCTTCCCTCTCCACTAGGCTAGTGCACAATCTTTTGAAGGGTGATGTTTTCACCCTTCTTTGTTTTTGAAGATATTTACATTCTGCATCATACAGTCTATAATTTGTTAAAGCCATAAATCATTTCAGGAGGTCATCATTTGTTTAAATTTTTCAAACAATTTGGAGCTGTGACATGGGCCTCTATCATGTTTTTAGGTACCCTCATTACTTTTGGGATCAACCGGAAACTGAGAAAAAAAGATAAGACTTAAAAAAGACTTCATGGTATTGTTGAACTGACCCAGTAGAATGGAACACGAAAAAAACACCTATGCTGCCGCAACCCTGAATTCAACGGGACTGTGGCAGTTTAATTTAGTAAACGGTCGTATATAGTTGTAATAATACATGTACGAATGTACTTTTTCTAGTACAATAGAATTTGTT
>NZ_JAKJHW010000019.1 GCF_021646685.1 Pseudalkalibacillus salsuginis
GGACACCCTTGCCTTCAGCTAACGGCTACAACGACCTTCACCGTTCGGGACTTGAACCCTAGAGCGTGTGCACATGCCGGGCGCACAACAAAAAAAGGCAGGCAAAAACCCTGTCTTTCACGTTTCAAACATTCCTGGACTTAAGAATGTAGAATGCTGGGGAGCCGATGAAAAAACATCTTTAAAGAAGGATGCTTAAAAATATTCTTATAGCAAGGGACCAGTGTTTTAAATACAACTTGCAGACGAAGATATTCATTGGCTCCGCAGTGTTATTAAAAGCCTGAATTTGGTTATGACGACTCTATAAACACAACTTTCGTATTATGAGGTCGCTCAGAATTTTCTGTACAAAAAAGAGCAGTCTCTCGACTACTTTTGTGGGCCCGGCGACGTCTTACTCTCACAGGGGGAAACCCCCAATTACCATCGTGTGATACTGAAATATATCGGTGCGGATTCAACATTTATCGGTGCGATTTTGAAATATAACGGTGCACATCCGAATTTTATCGGTGATTACCCAAAATAGGTAAGGAACCTTTGATCAATGACCACCATTATTGAGATGGTCATATGATAACGGTAGCCGGGGTAGTGTGAAGCAACTTGGGAGAACCATGAGAGTTTGTGTTTTTTTAAATCACGGAATTATGAAATTCATTATTTACATAACTTTAGAATTTCTTGTATATTGCAATATAGATTAGCGTCTAATCCATAAAAACTGTTCTTCTCGTATTGTATTAAATGTAATCTATTAGTCGAGAAATAAGCCGTGAATAAGAATTATTTCACGTTAGATTTTTCAAATGAATGATTCGGGTAATACGTGATATGACATGTATAAGACTGAATACAGAAGCAATGCCCAACCAGATGATAATACTTGGCATCATCAGAAAGATGCCTTTCATGCTGATTACTCGTCCACCTCCAATAAATGTCATCAGTTGTGGGAGAAAGATAAATACAAAGAACGGTAGCAGCGTAAATGTGAGCGATAGAATGAACCACCATTTTGGACGTTTTTTGAATTTTTCTTCCCATTTTTTTATATATTTTATCTTTCGAATTCCAATCATTATCGTGGCTATTATAAGCACAACCATGAATATCTCTATTATTTGACTATTATAAAAAGGTTCAGTCGTAGGTTGATTTAACAATATTTTAGATATTCCACTTGGGAATGATGAATAATCAACAAATGCATTCAAACCACTATTGAACATCATAACTATTCCATATCCTTGATCTGGTAATAACACTTCTTCGGCTTTGTAGGTCCATAATATCCCGCCATGCATTACTTGTTTTTTTCCTTCATCTGTCTTATCTATTGCCCACCCCATTCCATAAGGTATTGTTGGATTTGCAGGGGTTTGCATCGTTATTATTCCTTTATCATATTATTTTTATTTTTAATGACCGTACCATAATCCGACCATTTTTCAATTCGCCTTTTCTGCTACGTCGGTTAGCTACATCGCTGAAAAGCTATACTTTCTTAACGTATAAAAACCCAATATCCTGGTATTGAAACCAGGATATTGGGTTTCTGTTTTTAAAAATATTGTCCAATTGCTGTTACACATATCTGTACATCATTTTTAGGTTACCTATATGAATCATGAGTTGGATGAAACAAGTCTTCCTCTGCATTTCTGACCATTGAAAAGTGTTCAACATTGTAATGACCATGAAGAGTTTTATTATGATGCTTTATAATTTGTTCTGCACTTAATACCTCACTGTCCGTTGTTGAATGTCCATCACCAACTAAAGTGACATCAAAACCACTAATAGTTGCTGTTCTGACTGCACTATCTATACAGTGTTGTGTTGCACAGCCCATAATAACAACATGATCGATCTCTTGATATCTTAAATGATTTAAAAGTTCTGTCCCATGAAATGAATTCGTTGCAGTTTTATCAATAATCTTTGCATCAGCAGGTACATTAATTTCATCGTGAACTTGAAAACCTATCCCTTGACCTTCAGCTATATCCAGATCCCTTACAAAGACAATTGGAATATCAGATTTTCTTGCTTTTTCAATTACTAAATTGATATTCCTAATAAGTTCCTCTTTATTAAAAACCGAACTTTCTTCTTGGTTCCCCTCGATTAATTCTTGTTGGGCATCAATAATTAACAATGTTTGATTCAAATGATTTTTCCCCTTTCAAATAATGTGGGGAAACGCTATATAATTTATTTAGACGTATTCCCCTTAATATTTTTCATGCCAAGATATTTTTTATTAGGCATAATATCTACCTCCTAAACAATCTATTGCCTGCAAATTAGTATTTATAATTTTTAGACAATTAAATTTTAACACTATTTCTAATAAACTTATACACATTCATTAATAAATGTTAGGTAAACCCTCAAATTATAGCAAAATGCCCTGTGTCAATCCACAGGACATTTCTACTTTCATTTATAAGTTATGCACTGCACCCAAAACGGAACCCTTTTGTAGGTTTCCCGGGCTTTTATCGTGTAACACCGGTCAAGCAATTGACCCAACGTATGGCCCCTCATCATCAGACATTATTTGAATACCGGGTCTTTGAATTGGGCGAGCTTTTCATACGATGATTTTTCTACATCGTGGTGCAAACTGTTCCCGTGAGAATCCATGGTTACGACTGCTGTGAAGCCTTCTACCTGCAGATGCCACATCGCTTCCGGGATACCGAACTCGAGTAGATCGACTCCGCTTACCTTTTTGATGCATTCTGCATAATATTGCGCTGCACCGCCGATTGCATTCAAGTAGACGCCGCCATGCTCTTCCAACGCCTTCAGGGTCTTCGGCCCCATGCCTCCTTTTCCAATGACTGCACGGATGCCGAATTTCTTCATGATGTCACCCTGGTAAGGTTCTTCACGGATACTTGTCGTTGGTCCTGCAGCCTTGACATGATACTCACCATTCGAATCCTTCATGATGACTGGACCACAATGATAGATGATTTGACCATTCAAGTTGATTGGCGCATCATTGCTCATCAGATACTTATGGATTGCATCACGTCCAGTATGCATAACCCCGTTGATACGCATGACATCACCGACTCGCAATTCACGGATTTTTTCTTCCGTGATCGGTGCTTCAAGCACAACCTCACGAACTTCATTCTTCTCTTCAAGCGCAGCTGCAGCCTTTTCCATTTCTTTTTTGAAATCGACCTTTTCACCTTCCTGATAGAACCACTCCAGAATCTCACCCGTATTCGGATCAAGCTTGAATCCGAGACGACGATACGCCCAGCAGTTGTATGCAACAGACACGAAGAAGCTTGCAGGAATACGGTTCATAACACCGACTTTACAACCTAGTAGTGTCGTCTCCCCGCCAAAGCCCATAGTTCCGATCCCTAGCTCATTGGCATTATCCATGACGTATTCTTCAAGCTTGCGAAGATCTTCGTTCGGATTGACGTCTTCTACAGAACGGAAAAGTTGATCTTTAGCAAGCTCGTAACCTGACGTCCGATCGCCGCCGATTCCGACTCCGATAAAGCCAGCGCTGCACCCTTGCCCTTGCGCTTGATAGACAGAGTGCATGATGCATTTACGGATCCCGTCCAAGTCACGTCCAGCTCGTCCAAGGCCGTCTAATTCAGTAGGCAGGCTGTATTGGATATTCTTATTTTCACAGCCTCCACCTTTCAGGATCAGCCTTGCATCGATGTAATCCTTTTCCCACTGCTCGAATTTGATGACAGGCGTCCCTGGTCCGAGATTATCACCGCTGTTCGCACCAGTCAACGAATCAACCGAGTTCGGGCGAAGCTTCGTATTCTCTGTCGCTTGTTTGATCGCTTCTATGATTGCATCTTTTATTTTCAGTTGATTCACACCAACCGGCACTTTCACTTTGAATGTCGGCAGACCTGTATCCTGGCAGATCGGCGAGACATTTTCATCAGCCTTTAAAATGTTTTCACTGATCGTATCGAGTGACATCGCTGCTCGAGTCCCGGCATTTTCCTGGGCCTTTGCTTTTGCAATCGCTCTGCGTACATCCTTCGGTAAATTGGTTGACGTCTCAACAATCAACTCGTACATGCTGTCTTTCAGTTTTTCCATTTCCCCAGTGTCCCCTTTATCATTATTTTCACCCAAGATGAAAGGCTCCTCTTCCCCAACATCCTGGTGGTATGATGAATTTTATATAGGCTCTGTTAAACACAAAATTCACTCGCTTTCTCTTCCCACAGGATTGTTGTGAATTTCGCTCAAGAACATTTTTCGAAAAAATCGACATTACTATTTAACAAAGACCTCAGAAAAAAACTTATTAAAAGCGGAAACATACTGCATTAAGTATATTTCCAGTATAACAAATTGTTCGGTTAAATTCCTTTTCTATCGACTCTTACTCCCAATTGTAGCGGAATTGCTTGCATTTCTGTTCAAGCTCATCCAACATGGCGATGATCTGATCGATTTCTTCGATTCCAGCCGTTTCAGGATCAATCGTATCCAATACTTTAAGAAGCATATCGATTCTATTCTGGATATAATCCATCTGTGATGATTTATCGTTTACGGCATTACCCATATAAAAGGTCTCCTTTCTTAATCCAATCATATGATAACAGATTACTACAAGGCTTTGGTGATTACCTGTCTTTACTATCGCTTTACAAAAGTAAGTCAAAACCTTACACTAAAAGTTATAGAAAAGTTTTAAACTCAATTCGAGGTGATGTTGGATGAATTATGAATGCATGTGCCCGAAATACGAAGCAGCAATCGAAATCATCGGCAAAAAGTGGACAGGTCTGATCATTCGTGTTTTGCTTTCTGGACCTAAACGGTTTAAAGATATAAAAAAACAAATTCCTGATATGAGTGACAGAATGCTGACTGAGCGTATGAAAGAACTTGAAGCTGTCGGCATAGTAAAAAGGGAGGTCTATCCTGAAACACCAGTCCGGATCGAATACACATTAACCGATAAAGGAATTTCACTTAAGGAAGTCATTAATGAAATCCAGCGTTGGAGTGATGATTGGGTGGAAATGGAATAGACTCAAGATAGATAAAAGGGGCGACTTTACAAAGTGTCGGCCCCTTTATTTTGCACTTATTTACCATTTTAATTTGTCATATTGAATCTTAGTGAAATGTAATCCTGAACTGGGATCCATGCCCCGATTCCTTGATGGGTTACATTCTTCACTTCAATACTCTTCTTGCTGCCCTTCAAGTTGATGAAGACTTCACCGTATGTGACCCTTCCTTTTTCGTTTACAGCAGGAACGTATCCATACAAATAACCTACCTTCTTTGGAGGTATGTTATAAACGTTCTCTTTCTTCGTTCCTCTTCCAATGATCGTTGTAAATGAAAGAGGAAGGCCTGTTTTTTGTGAAGCCTTGATCATCATCATCTTCTGGACATCCTCAGGGTTCTCGATCTGAGCCGTCAAACCTCCAGATACCTTCTTTTCATTTTCTTGATTGAATCGAAGTTGAGAAACCACTTTACCGCCCCGGTTGTTCAATTGGTTGACATTCACTTTTTGATATTCCCAGTTCACATTCGTTTCAGCTGATTCGTAATTCAACGGCCATTGACCTAAATAGATTTTAGCACGATAACCTATCGCAGCTATTGAAGGTGAAATGCTGGATTCATTAAAGAGACGGATAAGTTCCGGATTCTCGATTTTGATATCGGTTGTCGAGAACATTTGCTCTGTCAGCTGACTAGGTTGTAAATCAGGTAGGTCCTGTGTGGCATTTGGATAGGTGTTTTCTTTAGAAATCGATATCGTCGAATTCGGAATCGCAATCCTCTCGGAACTCTTCGCTTTTTCTGCGGATAATGCCTGATCTGGCCATAGTAAAAGCCCTAAGCAGACGATCAAAATACCCAACTTTCTCATCGGACATGCTCCTTTCTTACCTTTATTTTTTTCCACTCGGGATAAAATCTGCATGCCAAATTTTTCATGTATGCAAAAGTAGAGAAATTCCCACTCTAAAAGTTTTCAAACAATCGTTTGATTGAATGTAAATTTCTATGCTGATGCTATATCAAATGGCTTAATCAAACATTTGATTGACGATTTAAAATAATTGTCGAATGCCTAGGCTTCCTCGATCAATCGCCAGGACAACACTGAAATATCTTCAGGATACCCCTGGCCCTCCAGGAAAGTCCGGACCATTTTCAATGCATCGTCCGGAACCACGATTGCTGCAATTTCCTTTTTTTCAAAAACAAAGTCGCCAATGTTCCGCCACTCCCTTTCCCGATAAAACGTATGCCCTTCCCTCGGATGGAAGTCCGTGATTTTTATGAAATCCATCAACGGATGCTCTTCTCTCAACAGGTTGTCCTTTGACTCATGGACTGACGACACGTAACAAACCGGCAAAAAGACGTCATGGACTGCCTCCGCTTTAAATCCGATCGCAGCTCTCCCGTAGTACACAGCGTGCTCCACCAAATCTTTGAACGGGATATCAGTCGTACTGCAGAATGCGCTTGTCTTATATAGACCCACCTGCTCCTGGCTGGTTGCTTTCAATCGTTGCGACTTTAAAATCTTCAATAGGATCTCCACAGATTCTTTTTCTGTTTTCGGTTTGCTCCTTTTCAGCAATTCATCTGGACTCAGCACTTGTACATCGCCTTTTGGTGAACCGGTGAAATGCCAGTAGATCCTCGAATAATATCGCTGCATAAAAAACACCCTTCTATCAGGACTTCCTAACAGAAGGGTGTGCATCTTCACTGTATTTAATGTGTAATGTTAATTTTTGTTTTCAAAAATCTCAATCTCACGCCACTTGCCGAATTTATAATAACCGTAAGCAACGACACTGCTAATGACAAAGCTCGTTCCAATTCCAAAAGCGATGCCTTCTTCACCTAACCACCTTGAAAAAAGATAGGTCGACGGAACACGAAGTACCCAGAATGAAATCAGGTTAAGAACCAGGATCTGAACCATTGCTCCTGCGGCCCGTACAATCCCATTCAAGACAAAATTGATTCCCAGGAACGGGTAAAAGAAGGCGATACTTTTTAAATAGGTTGTCCCAAAAGTAATCGTTTCCTTGTCACTGACGAATAACCGGATCAATCCCTCAGCGAAAATAAATGCAAACAAACTGATCGAGAAGGAAACCCCCAGGATAAGATAGATTCCGTTTTTGGAAATCGCCTCGACTCGATCCCATGAATGAATACCGATATTCTGGCCTGCCATACTGTTCACGGCTGAACCCAAGGTGAACGCGGGGAGCATGATAATACTGTCGATTCGCTGGGCAGCTCCGAAACCAGCGACTACATCGGCTCCAAAATGGGCTACGATTCCCATGATCGCAGCAACTCCTCCAGAAATCGCCATCATCTGAAGTCCTGACGGAAAACCGAGCTTGAATAGTGTAAAAAAGTAAAACCTTGATGGTACATAAGGCATGACGAACGGGACATTGGCTCTCCATACCGAATAGATAAGCCCATAAATGAATGCAAAACCTTGAGAAACGATCGTGGCGTATGCCGCACCTACGATCCCCATATCAAAGACCCAGATAAAAAGCGGATCGAGGATCGTATTCAGGACAACCGCCATGAATACGAACCGGACTGGTGTTTTACTGTCGCCAAGTGCCCGAAGTACCGTTCCGATAAAATTATAACCGAACAAAAATAGGATCCCGAGGAAATTGACCTGCAGATAGCTGTGGGCTAACGGGAATATATCTTCTGGTGTTCCGAGCAGCTCCAACAGCCACCCTGATAGAAAGAAGCCGATAACACCTAAAGTCAAGGCCATGATACCGAGCACAAAGACGAAAGCATTCAACGATTCCCTCAAGCCTTCTTCATCGTCTGCACCTTTCTTTTGCGAAATGACGGTCAAGGAAGCGCTGTTCACCCCGATTATGAACGAGAGGATGGTGAAAATCAACGTGGCAGAAATCGAAATTGCACCTAAGGCATCTGAACCCAAAAGATTGCCGACCCACAAACTATCGATGAATTGGAAAGATGTTTGCAGGATGTTCGTAAGGAAAATCGGCATAGAGAAAACAATCATCTGTTTCGGAATTGGCCCTTTTGTAAAATCCATTTGTACAGCCATCGTTCCACCACCTTCTCTTGTCTCTTCATATTGAAAAGCACCCCTTTAAATATGGAGTGCCTTCCGAAGTTTGACAAATGTAATTTTCCCATTATAGACCCGATCTAAAACCTGTGTCCCGAGCCACTGGGTACATATCGCGAACAAGAAAATCCACCAGCCAATCACAAATGCGGTAAGGAAAAAAATCACCCCATTGATCCAGAACATCATTTGGCCAGGTGCACGCTTGAACACATTTGCAAAGATCTGGGCCAAAATCGCCATACCACCTGAGGAAGCCCCGTTTTTAAACAGAATACCGACGCCAATACCGAAAAGAAATGCTCCAAAGACAAGATCGATCCATGGAATTGAAATCGCCCGAGGTAACAGTAATCCGATCAAATCAACAGTAAGCGAAGTAACCGTCACTGAAAATATCGTTTTCCCTGCTGAAGCGGCACCGAGATATTTGACAGCAGCGAACAACAAAGGGACATTGACGAGCCATAATGTCCATCCATGCGGAACGTTCCAAAAGTACTCATTTAAAATAGCGATTCCTGCAGCTCCGCCAGACGGAATATGATGCGGAAAAAGAAACAGCCCCATACCAAGGCCCTGAATGATTGCTCCGATAGATAAATAGATGAACGTCCTTACTGTTGGACCCATTTTGCGCTTTCCACAACCTCAATGCTGTCATGGACCGATTGGACCATTGAACAGTTTTTACGGGTCAGCTGCATCGCCTTCTCGATTTTCTCTTCATTCCAATCCGATGTCTTGATATGAAAAGTAAGTTCGATTCTCTCTATACGGTTCGCCTCTGCCTCGTTCCGATCAACGTGAGCCTTTACAGTGATGTCTTCAAAAGGGTAGCGCATTTTCTCCAATACTTTTCGCAACACTCCACCGCTGCATACGGCTACCGATGAGACAAGTAGTTGATAGGGACGGAAGCCATACTCCTCGTTCCCGGAGATATCGAGCTTACCATATTCAAATTCAGTCGTGAAACCGCCCTCAGTCATGTTAAATTCCATTTCCAGCACTCCTGACCTCTCATAGAAGATTGTACTCTGATATAATATTTAAAGGATTTTTTAGAATTTAAGTGGATTAAAGAATAGACCAATATATAAAAATGTACCAACTTATGAAAGGAAGTACAAGTTATGCGTTCCGCCCGTTATCGTTTCATCGTTCTGATCGCCGTCGTTTTCGTTTCCGGATTTGCACAGGGATTATTGCTGCCTCTGCTCGCTATACTGCTTGAAAGGGCAGGAGTTTCATCAAGCGTTAACGGTTTCAGTGCGTCAGCATTTTATATCGGCATCTTACTTATCTCACCTTTTATTGAAAAACCATTGCATAGATTCGGCTATAAAAGGCTGATCATTACCGGCATAGCGTTGACATGTGTATCCATGCTCATCTTGCCGCTGTGGCAAGCGATCTGGTTCTGGTTTATACTCCGTGTCCTCATCGGGATCGGGGACCATATTTTCCATTTTGCTACACAGGTATGGCTTACGTCCATGAGCACTGCAAAAAGACGGGGACGAAACATTGCGATCTATGGTGTTTCATTCGGACTCGGTTTCGGTATTGGACCGGTTATGACAAGGCTTGTCGAAATCCATCTGGCATTGCCCTTCATCGTTGCAGCAGCTTTATGTGTCCTTTCTTTATCCTTCCTTATAAGGATTGACAACGAATATCCTGAAAACATTACGACACCGGATGTTCAAAGCACCTGGAAAAGGTACGGAAAAGTTTTCAGAATGTCCTGGGCGGGGTTGCTTGGAACGTTCGGATATGGATTTATTGAAACAGCCGTCCATAGTAATTTCCCGGTGTATGCCATCCGTCAAGGGCTTGGCATCGAAGCTGTATCAATCCTCTTGCCAGCCTTCGCGGTTGGCGCTCTCGTTTTCCAAGTGCCGCTCGGATTACTAAGCGATCGTTTCGGACGAAAACCGATCCTGTTGATATCACTCTTTATAGGTGGCATAAGTTTTTTAGCGATGACCCTGGATGATTCATTCGTTTACTTGACGACGATGTTCGTCGTTGCCGGTTTATTTCTCGGCTCCTTATTTTCGATGGGAATCACTTATATGGCAGACCTTCTTCCAAGAGATTTGCTCCCGGCGGGAAATATTTTAGCTGGTATTTGTTTCAGTCTAGGGAGCATATTCGGTCCTTTGATCGGTGGATTTGCCATCCAGTTTTTTAAAGAAGGAAGCATCTATTACACAATTGGTGGAATGATGCTTGTCCTGTTCGCAGCCATCACCTTTTTCCAGCCGATAGCGGTCAACCAAGTACAGCAAAAGGTTTAACCGTTTATCTGCCAAGGTATACTATATTCGAGACAGATAAATTGACGAATGATGGTTTAGCTTTTAAAATTGCAATCAGATAATAATCATTTTAATGTGAATAATATAGTTAAAGGAGTCGATCGAACAATGAGATTGCGTACTGAAATGCCTGAATTTGAAGGTGCTACAGAATGGTTGAACGGTGAGGTTTCGAAGGATCAATTAATCGGAGATAAGCCCACGCTTGTCCACTTCTGGTCTGTAAGCTGCCAGTTGTGTAAGGATGCGATGCCGAACATCAACCAATTCCGTGATGATTATAAAGACGAACTGAATGTGATTGCAGTCCACATGCCTCGTTCAGAAAAAGATCTGGATCTGGACCAAATAAAGGATGTAGCTGCAGAACATGGAATTATACAACCGATTTTCGTTGATAACCAGCACAAACTGACAGATGCATATGAAAATCAATATGTTCCTGCTTATTATGTATTCGACAGCGAAGGTAAACTTCGACATTTCCAAGCAGGCGGGGATGGAATGAAAATGTTGACCAAGCGTGTCAATCGGGTACTCGGAAAATGATATAAGAAAAGCATAAACGCCCTGATCAGCCACGAAGGTCACTGGAAGTCCTACGAGGAGGCTCTTGCCGCCACAGGAGGACTGAAGTGATCCAAGTGGTTGGGCGTTGGAGC
>NZ_JAKJHW010000003.1 GCF_021646685.1 Pseudalkalibacillus salsuginis
CAAGATTAAAGTGAATCGTAAAACCGTTCAAAAAGTCATGCAGAAATACCAGATCCAATGCAGAGTTAAGGTGAAAAAGAAAGTTTATATTGCAGGTGAAAGCAAGATCGTAGTTCCTAATCGTCTTAATCAAAATTTCTTAGCCGAAAAACCTAATCAAAAATGGGTAACGGACATTACCTATCTAACTTATGGAGAGAAAACGCTATATCTATCTACGATTATGGACTTGTTTAATAACGAGATCATTGCCTATAAGGTAAGTGATACACAAGAGGTTAGCCTCGTCTTTGATACGCTTGAAGCAGCATGTAGAGGAAGAGAGACCCATGAAGTCATCTTACACAGTGATCAAGGTGCCCAATACACCTCCTATGATTTTCAGGAGCTAGCTAAAGAAAAAGGCATTACCACAAGCATGTCCCGTAAAGGAAATTGCTTTGATAATGCCGTAATCGAATCCTTCCACTCCTCGCTAAAGTCGGAAGAATTCAACACCCAATCAAGGGTGAACCTAACAAATTCTATTGTACTAGAAAAAGTACATTCGTACATGTATTATTACAACTATATACGACCGTTTATTAAATTAAACTGCCACAGTCCCGTTGAATTCAGGGTTGCGGCAGCATAGGTGTTTTTTTCGTGTTCCATTCTACTGGGTCAGTTCACAGCCTCTCAACGTTTTTTTATAAGTTCTTAATTGCTGTGAGTATAATTTGACTTAGGTCCTTATGGTCGTAGAAGATTTAATGGAAGCTTCGAGCAGTTTATTGCCATTAATTTTGTCCCAGTCCAGGTGATATCCATTTTTTAATGCTAATTGACGGATAAATTCCCTTTGGGTTCTTCCATTTCCTTCTCTGAAGGGATGAAGGATATTAATTTCAGCCATATAATAAGCTGCACGATCAGAAAACTGGACTACATCTAAGTCCAAAAGATATGCTTCTTCCTTAAGCTGTTTAAAAAGGGCATTTGAATTTTCGATTAGGTGAAGTGGATGTGCAAAGGGAGTACTATCTTTGGTGATTTGTTCATCTCGGGGATTTCCTGCAAAGTCGTATATATCCTGAAATAGAAACTTATGTATATTTCGCAAATGTGCTAAATCGAAATTACCAGGCAAAGGTTCAAGATGAAGTTCAGCCAATCGTCTACCACTAAGAATCCTTTCAGCTTGATTGAGCTTGTCTTCATCTTGAATACCTAGTTTATTGATTAGGACATTGGTTCCTTCATAACAATATTTCGATTGAGGGTTGTACTTATCCATTTAATAATCCATAACCTTCTTCTTGAATTCATTTTCAGAGATATCTCCGTTTAATCTTTGTTTAATTAAGGATTCTTCCTTATCACTTAGGTGCATTCCTTCTATTGCTAAAGAAGCTTTGGCAGAACGAACAGCTTTATTTATGCGTTCTTCCTTTTTCATACCTCTTACCCGCTTTCCAGTTATTAGAGTATTACCATTCTGGACAAGACTCACAGGAAACAATCCTTTCATTTAGATATTTATTAACGAACATAGAACTTCATGACTACTTCCATTATACAACAATCCACGGTGTACATCATTTTTAACGATTGGGGACGGTTCTCATGCTTCCCTTTAGGTTCTTTCTAATAAAGGCTCTACTTCAGGATTCTTGCGTAGCATGTGTTTCGAATGGAGCCTAATGAATGTCGAAAAAGAAAAGCGGACTATAGTCTTTCTCCTACCGATTCTTGTCACAAGTAGGTGTTGAACGATTGCGTTTAACATCTTATTTGCGGCTTTTTCGCCATCAACATGTAAATGATTTGCTATTTTTAAATAAACAGGAAATATGTTGTGTTTAACTTGTAAGTATCCGAAAAATCTATCAAAATTCGACACCGATAGATTGACTTACCGGGTAGTTAGTCGCAGATAAGTACTTAAGTTCCGAAAAAATTGGAGAATTATCGATTTTACTGAATGACATCAAAGTAGGATAATAATATATAAGCGAATCCTAGGCAACATGAATGCACTTTATAAATTAAATTTATTAACTAAGTCATGGGGGTGGGCAAACTTATTTGCTTTTCTTCATTACAAATTAAGGAGGTAAACAGTGTTGAAGCCAACGAAAGGTTTATTTGTTCTTGTTTTTCTTATGGTCCTTGGGATGCTCGGCAGCCATTCCTCTGCCGCTGTTGCACAGGATGACGGTCCTTTGGAGTGGAATGGGACTCCCGAAACAATTGAAGTGAATCGGGAACCTGCAAGTGTCAAGACAATTCCTTTCAATAATGTACGAACGGCTGTCAAGGGAGATTTAGAGAGTTCCAGATACTATAAATCCTTGAATGGCGATTGGAAGTTCAACTGGTCTGAGAACCCTAATGAGCGGCCAAAGGATTTTTACAAGGAAAACTTCAATGATGGGGATTGGGCTACGATTCCTGTACCGAGCAACTGGCAGGTTCACGGATACGGGGAGATCATTTATTTGAATCAACGCCATCCGTGGCAGGGACATGGACGGATCGCACCGCCTAAAGTACCTGTGGAGCATAATGAAGTTGGGTCCTATCGGTATGATTTCACTGTCCCAGGCAACTGGAAACAGCGGGAGACATTTATTTCGTTCCAGGGAGTCAAGTCGGCCTTTTACGTATGGGTAAATGGTGAGAGGGTCGGTTACAGTGAGGACAGCTTCACTCCTGCTGAATTCAACATCACTGATCATTTGAAGCCTGGGGAGAACACCCTTGCCGTTGAAGTGTACCGATGGTCTGATGGGGCATGGTTGGAAAATCAGGACATGATCGATCTGAGCGGGATCTTCCGAGATGTATACCTCTATTCCACGCCGGACGTCCATCTCAATGATTTAAAAATCGAAACGAATTTGGATGAGTCGTATGAAGATACGACATTGAAGATCAACGGGGATGTCGTCGATTATTCAGAGAAAAATAGATTGGAAGATTATAAGGTCGAGGCCATGCTTTATGATACAGATGATCGGGCTGTATTCGATAAGCCGGTTAAGATCGACATCAAAAATGAAAACGCTGTCACCAAGGAGATTCCTGTTGAAAATCCGTTGAAATGGTCAGCAGAGAAGCCGAACTTGTATACATTGGTCTTCAACTTGAAGGATCCTTCAGGAGAAACGATTGAAACCGTCAGCAATAAAGTCGGGTTCCGGGAGATTGAACTCGAAGACGGCCAGGTGAAGGTCAATGGCAAGGCGATCGTCATCAAAGGGGTGAACCGTCATGAGGTTCATCCTGACACTGGATATGCGATGACGGAAGAACAATTGCTTGAAGATATCAAGCTCATGAAAAAATTCAATATCAATGCAGTCCGGACAGGGCATTATCCTTTCCATCCGAGGTTTTATGAGCTGGCGGATGAATATGGATTATACATTCTTGATGAAGCGAATAATGAATCCCATGACATGAGACCGTTTCCGGGTAACAATCCGGACTGGAGTAAGGTAGTCTTTGATCGGATCAAAACGATGGTGGAGCGGGACAAGAACCATCCGTCCGTCATTTTCTGGTCGATGGGGAATGAAGTGGGTTCAGGTCAAGTATTTAAGGATGCTTCAGAATGGATCAAGGAGTATGACTCGACGCGCCTGCTCCATTTCCAGCAGGATAATAGTCTCGCTGATTTTACAAGTTACATGTATCCAAGCCTTTCGACGCTCGAAAATCATGGGAAGTCTGGCAGCATGAGCCCGTTGATCATGTGTGAATATGTCCACGCAATGGGGAACAGCGTCGGGAACATCAAGGAATACTGGGAACTGATCGACAAGTATCCGAACTTGCAAGGCGGGTTCATTTGGGACTTTGTCGACCAGTCGTTGAGGCTGCCGGTTGATGGTGGTATTGATGGACTGCCTATCTCTCAGGATTATACAGGAGACACCTTCTTTTCTTATGGAGGCGACTGGGGGGATTATGCCAATGACGGTATTTTTCTGATGAACGGACTGTTGAATCCGGATCGGACACCACAGCCAGAGCTCTACGATGTCAAAGCGGTCTATCAAAATATCAAAGTGAAAAATACAGATCTGGAAAACAACAAGATTGAACTATGGAATGAGAACCTTTTCACGAACCTGAAGGAATTCGATGGCAAATGGACGTTGAAAGCCGATGGTAAAGTCCTTCAGGAAGGAAAGCTGGACATCGAACTTCCAGGTGGTGAGACAAAGGAAATCAAGCTCCCAATCGAAAAGCCGGAGCTGGAACCTGGAACGGAATACTGGGTCGACCTCAGCTTTACATTGCCGGAAGATGCTGCATGGGCTGAGAAGGGACATGAGGTCGCTCATCATCAATTCAAAATGCCATATGATGCTCCCGAAGCACCTGGGTTCGATACGGAAAACATGCCGGCGATCGATGTAGATGATCAGGAATCGTCCGTAAAGGTGACGGGTGAGTCTTTTGAAATTACATTTGATAAGGAACACGGAACGCTCACCTCTTTCAAACATAAAGGCAAAGAGTTATTCAAACAAGGCCCGAGGCCGAACTTCTGGCGCCCGCGGAACGACAATGACTTGATGAACGGCATGTTGAGCAGGAATGGTCCATGGCAATATGCGGGACGGGACATGGCCGTAAACGATATTTCAGTAAGGGAGATCAATGACAAGGTCGTCCATATCCAGGTGGATGCTGCCCTCCCTGAAACAGGCGACTCCCAATATAGGCTCGGCTACTTCATTTATGGTAGCGGGGAGGTGGTCGTCCGGAGCACTGTAAAACCGGACAATTCACTATCAGAGATCCCTGCAGTCGGCATGGAGCTGATGCTTCCTGGACAATTTGAAAACTTAACCTGGTATGGCCGCGGTATGCATGACACCTACTGGGACCGTAAAGACGACGCACCTGTAGACGTCTATAACAGTACGGTGGACGAGCAGTTCTTCCATTACCCCCGCCCGCAGGAATCCGGTAACAAAACCGATGTCCGATGGGTGACATTGACCAATGATGATGGATCCGGATTGATGGTAGGAGGGCTGCCTCAGTTCGAATTTTCTGCACTTCATTATGCAGAGGACGACATCGAACAGGCTGCACATCCTCATGACCTGGAAAAACTCGATGACATCATATTGACGGTCAACCATAAACAAATGGGGGTCTGGAACAGCTGGGGCGGAACGGCATTGCCGCAATATATGCTTTATGCCGACCAGACGTATTCGTATAACTATACGTTGAAGCCGATTGAAGCTGGCCAATCCGCCATGGATTTGAGCAAACGGCAAATCGACCTGGAATTGTTGAAGGATATCAAAGTGAATGGCGAATCCCTTGAAAAGTTCCACTCGGACATTACGAAATATAAGAAGACGTTCTCTGCAGCAATAGAGCAGTCTGTCCCTGAAGTGGAAGTCGTGCCAGCACGGGACGATCTCACAATTGAAATCGAAGAAGCTGAACAACTGCCAGGGAAAACGAAAATCCATGTATCGACTGCCGATGGATTTTTGAGTGAAACCTACACGATCGAATTTGAACCAGTCTCCTATCTTCATCTAAGTGATATCAGCTGGGAGTCTGCGACAACTGGATGGGGCACCGTCAATAAAGACCAATCCATAGCAGGTCCTCCGATTACGCTGATGGGTGAAAATGGACCAGTCATCTATGAAAAAGGATTAGGGATCCATGCGAATTCTGAAATCGTCTATGATCTTTCGGAATGGGATTTTGATTTGTTTGAAACCTATGTCGGAGTCGAGCAGCACGCGAACAGGGATGGCCGTTTCTTCCAATTCGAGGTGTGGCTGGATGGCGAGAAAGTATTCGAGACGGAAAGGATGAAACGGAGTACACCGGCAAAGTTCATCAGCCTGGATATCCGAGGAAAAGAAGAGCTGAAGCTGGTCATGAAGGAAGCTGGGGACGGCATCGGACACGGTCACGGTGCGTGGGCAGATGCGAAGTTGACAGTGGAAGGACAAGAGAACGAAGCAACCCTGGAAAGCGCCAACCTGGAATTATCTCCTGTCGAGATCAAACCAGGGGAATTGACGGAGATGATCGTCACCGGAAAAATGAGTGACGGAAAGCCTCTGAATCTTGCCGATACTACTGTAGAGTACTTCAGCAGCCATCCTGAACTGGTCAGTTTCGATACCCAGTATGAAAACAAACTCTTATATTTGGAAACCGATGTAGACAATGTTGAATCGATTGATGTGTGGGCAGAAGTGACGGTAAATGGCAAGACAGTGAAAACGAAAACCGCCCAGCTCAACATCATCCACTGAATCTGAAATTTGAGGGGCTGCCTTTTGCAGCCCTTCATATATAGGAAAATAGGTTTTTAAGACGAATCTTTCTGGGAGGATAAGATGAGTAAAAGCAATTTCTTTTCAGTTTTTTTATGTTTCAGCTTGCTGATCCCGATGTTTTCAATTCCTGGCAGGCAGACCGCTTCAGCCGAAGAGGACACCGGAGCCGATTTTTTCACCTCTTTTGAAGAAGGCGATCCCCCATTGACATGGGAAAATACCGTTGAAATCGATCCTTCAGGGGAAGAAAAGGCATCAGGAGTATCCGGGTATGTCCCTTACGATATGATCCAAGGGGATATCACGGACCAGGTGGAGGAAGTGACGGCAAGCGCAAACAATCCGCCGAATGAAATCGAAGCCAACCTGGTTGACCGGAGCGCCCAAACGAAATGGCTTGCCTTTGAACCGACGGCCTGGCTTCAGTTCAAGTTCCCTGAACCGGTCAATATCGTAAAATACGCCTTCACCTCAGCGAATGACGCACCGGGAAGGGATCCGAAGAATTGGAAGCTTTATGGCTCGAATGATGGTGAAGATTGGACAGAAATTGACAGCCGGACAGACGAAGGTTTTGAAAAACGTTTTGAACGTAAAATCTATGAATTCGAGAATAAAGACAGCTATACCCATTATAAGTTCGATATTACTGAAAATGCTGGCGACGGACTTACGCAGCTAGCGGAAATCGCCTTATCAAACGGGATTGATGCCCCACCACCAGAATCATCCGATCATATGACAACGGAACTGGGAGATGGCCCGACGAACAGTTACACTGGAAAGACGAATGTCGGCTGGACAGGGAAGAAGACATTGACATATGAAGGAATGCATGAGGCGGATGGACGAGCTTATTCCTACAATAAAATCGTCGATGTCAACCTTAAGGTGGAACAGGAAACAGCCCTTTCCTATATGATCCATCCCCAATTCGCTGACAAGGATCATTTGGATTATTCCAGTACATATGTATCTGTCGACCTTGCTTTTACAGATGGTACTTATCTGAGCGATCTGGATGGACGGGACCAGCACGGCGTAAAATTGAACCCGCAGGCACAGGGTGAATCGAAAACCCTCTATCCAAACCAATGGAACGTCAAACGTGCTTCGATCGGTGAAGTGGCAGAAGGGAAGACGATCGATCGGATCCTAGTCGCCTATGATAAAAATGAAGGACCTGGTGTTTTCAAGGGATCGATCGACGATATTAGAATCGATGACAATCCAGACAAAGAAATGTATGAAAGCCCGGTGGATTATGTCAATATCCTGCGCGGGACGAATTCCAATTCGACTTTTTCAAGGGGAAACAATTTTCCTGCCGTTGCGGTGCCGCATGGGTTCAACTTCTGGACGCCGGTAACGAACGCAGGCTCGACAAGCTGGCTGTACAGCTACCAGCAATCGAACAACAGCGACAACCTGCCGGAAATCCAGGCATTTTCACTAAGCCATGAAACAAGCCCGTGGATGGGGGATCGTCAAACCTTCCAGGTGATGCCTTCTGCTTCGACGGCAAATGAGCCATCAGCGGACCGTAAAAAGCGGGCTCTAACATTCAAGCATGAGAATGAAATCGCGAAACCCCATTATTATGGTGTGACGTTTGAAAATGGGATCAAGACCGAGATGACACCGACAAATCGAGCGGCGATGTTCCGCTTCACGTTTCCAGGTGATACATCGAACCTCATTTTCGACAATGTGAACAATAATGGCGGGCTTACGCTAGACCCTGACAACCAGAGCCTTTCTGGTTTTACAGATGTCCGGAGCGGCCTTTCGGCAGGGGCGACAAGGATGTTCGTCTATGCAGAGTTTGATGAACCTGTCATTGAAAGCGGCAAATTGACGGGCGAGGGCAGAGATGATGTGTCCGGCTTTTTCCGTTTCGATACATCCGATGACGATAAAACCGTGACGATGAAAATCGCGACGTCATTGCTGAGTGTTGATCAGGCCAAAAAGAACCTGGCCCAGGATATGAAAGAAGACGATCAATTTGACGATCTTAAAAAGCGTGCCGGAGAGCTTTGGAATGACAAACTCGGCATCATCGAAGTCGAAGGGGCTAGCAAAGAGGAGCTTGTGACCCTATACTCCAACATGTATCGGCTTTTTCTGTATCCGAACATCGGGTATGAAAACACAGGGACAGAGGGTGCTCCTGAATACAAATATGCAAGTCCTTTTTCAGATCCAGTTGAGGAAAACACAGCTACAGAAACTGGGGCGAAAATTGTAGAGGGAAAACCATACATCAATAACGGTTTCTGGGATACGTATCGGACTTCCTGGCCTGCTTATACTTTGTTCACCCCGACACAGGCAGGTGAAATGATCGATGGGTTTGTCCAGCAATATAAAGATGGCGGCTGGATCTCCAGATGGTCTTCTCCTGGTTATGCCAACTTGATGGTCGGGACGAGCTCAGATGTCGCTTTTGCAGATGCGTATTTGAAGGGTGTCCGTAATTTTGATGTCGAGGCATTCTATGATTCAGCAGTGAAAAACGCGGCTGTCTTTAGTGAAGATGCGAGTGTCGGCAGGAAAGGGTTGGCCACATCCATATTCGATGGGTACACGAGCAATACGACAGGTGAAGGCATGTCGTGGGCGATGGACGGTTATATCAATGATTTCGCTATCGCCAATATGGCAAAAGCACTTTCTGAAAAAGATCCGTCCAATGAACAGGTGAAGACGGATTACGAATACTATATCAATCGGGCGAAAAATTACGTGAACATGTTCAACCCGGATGTCGAATTCTTTATGGGGAAAGATCCTTCTGGGGAATGGCGTTCGACACCTGAAGATTATGATCCTGAGGAGTGGGGCGGCGATTATACGGAAACGAACGCCTGGAACATGGCTTTCCATGTCCCTCAGGACGGACAAGGGCTCGCCAATCTCTATGGAGGCAGGGATGGATTGACAGACAAGCTTGATCAGTTCTTCTCAACCCCTGAAACAGCGCTGCATCCTGGCCATTACGGGGGAGTCATCCATGAAATGCGCGAGGCGAGGGATGTAAGAATGGGTATGTATGGGCACAGCAACCAGCCTTCCCATCACATTCCGTACATGTATAATTACGTCGGCCAACCGTGGAAGACACAGGAAAAGGTGCGGGAAGTCCTGTCACGCCTTTACATCGGCAGTGAAATCGGACAAGGTTATCCAGGCGATGAGGATAACGGCGAAATGTCTGCGTGGTACCTTTTAAGTGCCGCTGGATTCTATCCGCTTCAAATGGGGCTTCCGGAGTACGCAATCGGCGCACCTTATTTTGAGAAAATGACTATCCATCTAGAAAACGGGAAAGACATCGTTATCCGGGCACCTGAAGTGAGCGATAAGAACAAATATGTGCAAAGCTTGAAAGTCAATGGCAAGGCATATGATAAGCTCTCCATTCCGCATGACGTCCTGGCAGAAGGCGCCACGTTGGACTTCAGGATGGGACCGGAACCGTCTGAATGGGGAACATCGGATGATGCACTGCCAGAATCGATCACAGACACTTCCACAGATGGCTCGACTCTGCTTCCGGATCCGATGGAAGATCTGACCGATAAGGCAGAAGGGATGTCGATCCATAGTGATGAAGGTGTTGCGAAGGCTTTATTTGACAATTCCTCCCGAACTGGTTTGACTTTTGAGAGCAAGCGCCCATGGATCCAATATCACTTCAAGGATCAGTCTGGAAAGGCACTTATGTACACGATTACATCCGGTGATGATAAAAAGCAGGATCCGAAAAGCTGGGTGCTGATCGGATCGAAGGATGGAAACGACTGGACCGTCCTTGATGAACGGACAGACGAGGACTTCAAATGGCGGAAATTCACCAAACCATTTGAAATCAAAAACCCTGGTGAATATGCGTATTACCGATTGATCATCGAGGATAACCAGGGGGCATCTTCTACTTCATTGGCGGAGATCGAACTTCTCGGGTTTGATGATATCCATAAAACATTCAACGAATTCGAGGGCATCTATCAATCGTTCGTTAAAGAGGGCAAAATCGAAGGCCCATTGAAGAAGCAGCTTGATGAGAAATTGCAACAGATCAGGGAACACCTTGAAAAAGGAAACTTCGATCAGGCAGTCAAGCATTCCGAAGATTTCCTGAAGTTGATAAACAAGAAAAAGCCGGGCCGTATCACCGAGGATGCGAAAGAAGAGCTAAACGCAGATGGTAATGCATTGATCGAATGTATCACCCGTTACGGTAAAAGAGTACAGCAGGGAGGCTGGGCTTATGAAGGGGAAGTGCCACAAGTACCGGTCTTCGAACTATCGAACCTTGTGACGGGTCAGGTTGATCCTGGTGAAGATGCCACCATCTCAGCCGACGTGTCCAATATCGGTTCAATGGAAGGCGAAAAACAACTCGATTTTTATTTTGATGGTGAACTGGTCGAATCGAAGACGGTCCAGCTTGAAGCAGGGGACAGTGAAACGGTGTCCTTTACAGTGCAAGATGTGGCGCTTGGCATCCATGAGGTGGAGCTGAACGATTTGACTGGAACGTTGAAAGCATTGTATCGTGATGAGCCGGTATTGTCCTTGACGTTCGATGAAGAGAACGATGGTACGGTAAAAGATCATTCACCATATGGGCATGATGGCGAACTGGTTGGAAATGCCGCCCTGGCAGACGGGAAATTCGGCCAGGCTGTGCAACTGGATGGCGGCTGGATTGAAGTATCGTCCAATGAGCTCCTGGATGGTGGGGATGAACTGACGATCGGCCTGTGGGTCAATCTTGAAGACCCGGAATCGGATCAAAAGATCATCGGCAAGACGAACATCGGAGATGGGTATGTGCTTGGTGTCAACAAAGGCCTCTACCCGGAACTCTGGGCTGAGAATGGACGCTATTCATTCAATCAGGGCGAAATTCCAGCTGGTGAGTGGGCACATTTAGCGATGACCTGGAAAAAGGATGGACGGATCATCGGCTATATGAATGGAAAAGAGATCGCCAACGTACCAGCAGGACCAACCTCGATCAAACCGAATGACAATCCATTGATCATCGGTGGTGCCCCATGGAATCCTGAGGGACTTCAGATGAAAGGATCAGTCGATGAAGTGAAGGTGTATAAAGAGGCATTGACCGCCGAACAGATTGGGAAGCTATACAAGGAAAACACCATTAAATAGATTGATAGGTTTTGAACTGCCACAGCAGAATGTTGCTGTGGCAGTTTTTTATTATGGAAAAGAAAATCATAGGCTATCCAAGGTTTTTTTGTTACTCCATATTAAAGTTTTGCTTATTTCCTATTTGTCGAACCGATCTAATATCGCTATATCGACCTAAATCTAATCCGTCATTCCGATATACAACATTATTCTATATATCTTCTTTGGTCTTCCTCGTAGTTTTTGCTGCTTTTTATATACAACCTCGGCTTTACCAGCTTCCTCCAATTTATTCAAAATCCGATTCGTGCTGCGTGTCGAAACACCTAAATAAGCAGCTAAATCATCCGCGGAAAATTCATTCGTGTTGCTTTTTTGCATTGTTGCCAGTATTTTTTTGATTTTTAGCGAAGCTACACCTGTTTGCTGACTCAACTTCTCGATTTCAGGATCCAAGTTGTGTGAAACAGTTAAACAATTACTCTCTCCCAAAGGACCGATAATTTGTTCATCCTCCGTAATGATGAATGAAGCTTGTTCTTCACGGTCTTCTGACAACTGGCTGGCAAGCAATGCGTTCGTCCTGGCAACATCAATCGTATTTCCGATGCCCCAGCCTATGTTGAATGAAAACGGTAGTTCTTGTTTTAGATATTCGTAAAGTGAACAGCTGGTGAAATTATTAGTGACTCCCTTTAAATCCCCATATGATGTAATGATATCGAAGTGATTCAGGTTTTTTTGAATGATGAAGGAATACTCACCGTTTTCAATGTATTCCAGCAGTGCTTTGTTCATTTTGATCCGTTGTAATTCCAAGTGATTATTGTTGGGTGACTCTTCCGTTTTTCTAATCGAAATATTCCCCATTACTATCTGACTGTCTGACAGTCGAATCAGATCGATCTCTTTAATGAGTTGATGGAACTTTTCAAGCATGGACTCCGCTGACGGGAACATAACGATGTGGTTGATACCGTAGTCAGCCAGCTTTTCCGTCAGGCCGGAGGTCCTGGTGAAAGACAGGTCTATTTTTCCCGAATCCCACAATGTTTGATGCCTTTCGAACATTTCTTCATAAATCGTATCCGATTTGTAATCCTCGAGTGATTCACCAAAATGATAAGGAAATTGTTGTTTATTTAGGAAATCGTTCAATCCTAGGTAGTGATTATCTTTAAAAATGAAATCAATCAACGTTCTAGAAAAATCAAACTGACGTTCTTGAACCATCACTTTACAGATCGTTTTATAAAAATCCTTTTGGCCCACATCGAAATAAACCGTAGGGACAGGAAAGGTTCCACATTCTTTTTCAATTAAAACATAAGGCAATTGACCACTAAAAATCATCCCGTCAAAAAAAAGATGGTTTTTCAAATAAAGAGGTTTGATTTCAGAGGGATGAGCGTAACTCATATAAAAAAGCTCGCATTGATCGTTTACGAAGGGTTCGATTTTTTTTATCCATTTCAACGATTGTTTTGTAGCTATGACACCGATTCTATACATAGCCGATATCTCCTTTCATGCCACACTAATTATATTAACAAAAAAGGGAGTATAAAATATTCCGAAAACTGTTGCAATTCCAACAACTACTATATTACACTTATTTACGACATGTCAAAAAGGTGGCCAAAAAGTCGATTAAATAGTTAAAGGCTTTATAGGTAAATTAAAGTAAAAATTTATTGAATATTCTGTATTGTTCTGCTTAAGGAGGAGTACAATGGCTAGCAACTTTACAAAAACATATTTAGCAGAAAACAAAGAACTTTTCGAGAGAATCAGTAAATACGTATACTATCATCCGGAAACTAGATTTGAAGAATATTCCTCCGCTGAGTTCTTAGCCTCAGAGTGTGAAAAAGCAGGATTTCAGGTTGAACGAAATGCGGGAAACATTGAGACTGCTTTCATCGCATCTTATGGTAGTGGATCTCCTGTAATCGGATTCCTTGGAGAATTCGATGCACTGTCCGGCTTAGGGCAGGAGCCTAACAATACATCCTATGAGCCGACAGAGAAAAATGTCGGTCACGGATGCGGGCACAACCTACTGGGGACTGGCGCCTTTGCGGCAGCATACGCCACCAAAAAATTCTTAGAAGAAAACGATCTCCCAGGTACCGTCAAGTTTTTTGGATGTCCTGGTGAAGAGGGAGGATCCGGAAAGACATTCATGGTCCGGGAAGGTGTTTTTGATGGAGTGGACGTGGCACTGTCCTGGCATCCATCCCCGGTAAACAGCATCATGAGCCTTTCCAGTCTAGCAAACTATCAAGTTTATTTCAGATTTAAGGGATTATCCTCCCATGCAGCAAACTCGCCACACCTCGGGCGAAGTGCACTGGATGCGGTCGAGCTTATGAATGTAGGAGTCAACTATCTTCGTGAGCATATCATACCAGAAGCACGGGTGCACTATGCCATTACCAATACTGGAGGTATTTCCCCGAACGTTATTCAGTCAGAGGCAGAGGTACTTTATTTAATCCGATCACCAAAGATCAAGCAGGTTGATGAAATTTATAAACGGGTTTGTAAAATAGCTGAAGGTGCCGCACTGATGACAGAAACAGAACTGGCAATTGAGTTCGACAAAGCATGTTCCAACTATATTCCAAACCGCAGTTTAGAAAAGATTTTGTATGAAAACCTGCTAGAGACTGGTATCGAAAAATCGAGCGAGGATGAAATCACTTTTGCTGAAAAACTTTGGTATACCCTATCAGAAGGCGAAAAGGACAGTTATTTGGATATTTTGAAAGGGTTTGGTTACAAAGGGGACGGTAGTGAATTTGAAGGAAAATTCCTGGCTGATACCATCTCACCATATGAACCGACGAATGAGATTCTTCCGGGATCAACTGATGTATCCGATGTAAGCTGGGTAGTTCCGACTGCCCAATTGACAGCATCGACTTCAGCATTGGGAACACCATTGCACACTTGGCAGATGACGACACAAGGCATCAGCAGCAATGCACATAAAGGTATGTTGCGGGCCGCAGAAGCAATGGCGCTTACTGCAGTTAGCGTGCTGACCAACAAGGAAGACCTGGAATCTGTTAAACAGGAATTCAATGCATTCAGAGAAAAGAATCCATACTCATGTCCGATTCCAGAGGATGTCAAGCCTTCCAAATTAACGCAAAGCTGATATTTAATAATTGAAAAGTGAGGGGAGAAGAGTGGAAAATACAAAGAACAAAAAGGGGATTGCGCAGAAATTCCTTAACGGGATTGAAATAGCCGGTAACAAACTTCCAGATCCGTTTATTTTGTTTGCTGCGTTGGCTATCCTCGTCATTATTGTTTCGGCCATCTTCAATATGTTTGGTGCGACAGTCATACACCCTGGTACTGGGGAAGAGCTGCAGGTTAAAAGTCTAGCATCTGGTGAGGGTCTTCAGTTCATCTTGACGTCAATGCTCGACAACTTTACCGGATTTGCACCGCTAGGACTGGTACTGTCAATGATGCTTGGTATCGGACTTGCAGAAAAAGTTGGAATGCTCGATTATGCAATCAAGAAAACGATTTTGAAATCGCCGCCAGCGTTAATCACGTACACCGTAATTTTTGTTGGTATCATGGGTAACATTGCATCCGATGCAGCGATGGTTCTCGTGCCGCCGTTGGCAGCGATGGTATTTTACAAAGTTGGCCGTAATCCGATCGCTGGTTTGGTAGCGGGGTACGCAGCAGCTGGTGCTGGTTTTACGGCAAACCTTTTGATTGCAGGTACAGATGCGTTGCTTGCAGGTATTTCGACGGAAGCAGCCCAAATCGTCAATGAGGATATTGTCGTTACACCTGTCGATAACTGGTACTTCAATATTGTTTCTGTGTTTGTTCTTACCGTTGTTGGTGGCCTTGTTACAAACAAATTCATCGAACCGCGGCTTGGCGAATATAAGGGTGAAGAGGTCGAGGAAGCTGTAGCGGAAGACCCTTTAAAAGCAGGTAAGGCTTTACGAAATGCAGTGATTGCAGGGGGGGTATATTGGGCCATTATCCTGGTGACGATCTTTTTACCAGATAGTCCTTTGCGTAATAAGGAGGGCGGCATCATCCCATCCCCATTCCTTGATGGTATTGTGCCTATCATTCTCTTCTTCTTTATCACAATCGGTGTTACGTACGGTATTACCGTTGGAAACATCAAGACAAGTAAAGATGTTGGGAAATTTATGGCTGAGTCGATGAAAGATATGTCAAGTTACATTGTTCTGATCTTTGCGATTGCTCAATTTATCGCATACTTCAGCTGGTCTAATATTGCAACATGGGTCGCAGTAAATGGTGCTGAAGTTCTGAAAGATATTGAATTTACGGGTATAGGACTGATCATAGGTTACATTATTTTTACGGCATTATTGAATTTCCTTATCACTTCAGGGTCTGCGAAGTGGGCGCTTGAAGCACCTGTGTTCGTACCGATGTTCATGCAGCTTGGCTATCACCCTGCATTTACGCAAGTGGCATACCGGGTTGCGGATTCATCGACCAATATCGTCACACCTTTGATGCCGTACATGGTCATCGCTTTATCATTCATGCAGAAGTATGATAAGAAAGCGGGTATCGGAACATTCATTTCGTTAATGCTCCCTTACTCTGTATGTTTCTTGTTGACATGGATCGTACTGATATTGATTTTCTTCTTCTTAGGAATTCCGTTTGGTCCAGGGATCGATCCATTCTTATAATAGGATACTAGGAGTGAATAGATGATGAGTGATTTGGAAAAAAAGTTGATCGAATGGCGTCGTGATTTTCACCGTCATCCGGAAACAGGTTTTATGGAAATGCGTACAGCTTCCATTGTGGCGTCCATTCTTGACAAGCTGGGATTTCAGCTCGAAATGGGAAAACAAGTCATGTCCCCTGAGTATTGTATGGGTAAGCCAGATCACGAAGAGACGAAAGCACATTACCAATGGGCACTCGAAAATGGGGCGAATAAAGATTATATTGAACACTTTTCAGAAGGCTATACAGGAATCGTCGCTACAATGGATACAAAAAAAGAAGGCCCGACGATCGCCTTCCGAATCGATATGGATGCACTGGATATCCATGAATCGGAAGCAAACAGCCACTTCCCGAAAAAGGAAGGGTTCAGGTCGACGGTTCCAAACAAAATGCATGCCTGTGCACACGATGGACATACAACAATCGGTCTTGGTCTTGCAACGTTGATTTCCGAAAACAAATCGAGCTTAAAGGGTAAAATCAAATTGATTTTTCAGCCTGCCGAGGAGGGCACTCGCGGTGCACGGTCAATGGTCGAAGCTAAAGTTGTCGATGATGTTGATTACTTTATTGCGACTCATCTTGGGACAGGCGTACCTGATGGCCATTTTGTTGCATCGAATAACGGCTTCCTTGCAACCTCGAAGCTTGATGTCACGTTCAAAGGGGTGGCCTCTCATGCGGGCGGAAAGCCTGAAGAGGGAAGAAATGCCCTACTGGCGGCTGCCTCAGCAGCATTGAACATTTATGCCGTTCCCCGCCATTCAGAAGGCTCGACACGAATCAATGTTGGTGAATTGCATGCTGGTTCCGGACGTAATATCATTGCTGACAAGGCTTCTCTCAAGGTTGAGACACGGGGGGAAAACACCGAAATCAACCAATTCGTGAAAAACCAGGTGGAAGCAATTATCGCGGGATCTGCTCAAATGTATCAGGTAGATTACGAGATCAAGACTGTAGGTGAAGGAGTAAGCACCCAGGGTTCTAAAGAATTGGCAGAGGTATTGTGTGCATGTGCAGAAGAGTCCCCTGCTATTGAGGCAAGCATGGTCGAAGATAATACACCGGCCGGTTCTGAGGATGCAACCTTTTTTATGGAACGGGTTAAACAGAATGGCGGGCAAGCAACCTACTGTATCTTCGGAACGGAACTTTCTGCGGGTCATCATAATGAGAAGTTTGATATTAACGAAGATACATTGCTGTCTGCAGTCAACCTGCTGTTTGATTCAATCAAAAAACTAGGTTGAATTCAGGGTGAAAGAGAGTCTCTATCTGGTAGAGGTTCTTGGGGCACGATCAGCCACTTGAAGTAGATGTTTTCTTCGAGTGGCTTTTCGATCTACCTTCTATTTTTCTTCTCATATGAGTCATTTGTTCGGAAACATCTGCTGCAGCTATTTTAGTGACTTAATCAAAGATGAGGTGCTCTGCAGATTGATGCATGAGGTGGGCCAGTAATACTGACAAAGCAATCATGGAGGTATCTTCTATCGATGGACGAGACCCACTATGCATTTCCTCTACGCTCAGTACGTAACCTTGATGAGGGAACGTCGTAAAGATGGCTAATAAAATTCTAGAAAAGATAGGGAAAGCAAATCATAAGAAAATCACTGCCAAAGAACAAAGACAGCTTAGGAACATAGGAACCTATTGCTGTAATTCGAGCTATTAATTTAAGCTTAAACATTCACCCTAAATGAAATTATTTACCTCCTATTTTCACACTTACTATTATGACTTGGTGCTAATTTTTGATTAAAAATACCCAATTAACCTAAATACCAAGATGTTTTCCTACTTAAATATTATTGTCAGTTAGTTTAAATGAATTTCTTCACAATTTCACAATATATTGCATCATATATAGCTATTATCATCTTGAAGGCACTTTCAATCAACGATTCGACATAATGGAAGCCAAATTCCAAGTCATTTTCCGTATTTTAAGAAAATTTATGCTAAACTAGTAGAAACAACTCAACTTCTGGGGTGGAGTGCACAATGGGCAGATTGATCATCGGCGTTTTCATAGTCATTTTTGTAACCGCTTTCTCCAGCTTCGTCTACTTTTCTATCAAATCCTTCAATATCGAGTCGACCCAGGCTCAAGAACCGTATACGAAACCGAACTATCATCTCGTATTGGTGCCAGAGGAAATCAACAATGATTATTGGAAACTGGTCGAAAAGGGTGCTCGTTCAGCAGCGGAAAAACTAGGTGTTACGCTTGAATATGCCGGGCCGAAGCAAGCCAATCTGGAAGAGCATATGAGGACCATCGAAATGGCTGCAGCCGCAAAGGTCGATGGAATCATGACACAGGGATTGAGTGAAGAGCAATTCACTCCCTTGATCAATAGCACCATTCAAAAAGGCATTCCAGTCATCACTGTCGATACGGACGCACCGAAAAGTGAGCGGCTGGCTTATATAGGAACAGATAATTATTATGCGGGTCTGCTAGCTGGTAAAGCCCTGTTGGCTGATACGGAAGGCGAAGTGAACGTCGCCATCATAACCGGTAGATTTGACGCAACCCACCAAAAGCTGCGGGTCGAAGGTTTTAAAGATGCGATAAAAGAACAAGATCGTGTAAAAGTGACTGCGATTGAAGATTCCCATATCACACGGATCCAGGCTGCTGAAAAAACGTATAAGATCCTACAGGAATACCCTGATGTGACAGCCTTTTACGGGACGAGTGCACTCGATGCGATCGGGATTTCACAAGTTCTCGAGCAAATGGGGAAGACGGACAATGTCTATGTGATCGGATTCGATATTCTACCAGAGACGATCAAGCTGCTCCAGTCCGGAAAGATCGAGGCGACCGTCATCCAACAACCTTATGAAATGGGATATCGATCTGTGGAAACGATGGTTCAGATTCTGGAGGGGAAAACGATCGATGAAATCAACCATACCGAAACGAAAGTGATCCATCGAGAGGATCTGCCATTACAGGAAAATGAAATACTCGAGGTTCTTCAGAAATGATCCGGATCAGAACGAAGATCATGATATTTGTCACCGTTCTCGTCCTTTTAGTGAATGGAGTGACGTTCTACCTTTACCACAGCAGCCAACGGACGATCGATCAGTACCATGACAGCTTCGAGAGGTTCATCATCCTGAATCAGATTTCGAAACAGACGACCGAAGTCCATGAATCGATCAATGCGTATGTCATCGAAAAATCCCCTCGTTATTTGGATGACTATCATAGTCTGCGAGATCAATTGATGAACGAAAAAGAGAAACTGATTGGTAAGGTTGAAAATAAAGACAATTATCCGACTGTTACGAATTACTACAACATGATTGAGAGTTTTTTGGAAGAGTGTGAACGTACGATCGAGGCGTTTCAAGCTGAAGATTTGAATCAGTATTCATTTCATTTGAATGAAGCTGCGAAGGTATCACGTTTTATCCAGGATACGACCTTAAGCCTTCTTAACAGTGAATTGACAAGCTACCGTGCCTTTTACCACGCGATGGAACAGAAAAACCTCTATCTGCAGGCGATGGGGATCTCCTTGTTCGTCACAACGATCTGCCTGAGCTTGTTGACCGCCCTCTGGTTTTCGAGAGGGATAACAAGACCGATCAGCCTACTTTCGTCATCTGCCAGGAAAATTTCGAAAGGGGATTTTTCCGGGGATGATGTAGAGGTACGGACGGGTGATGAAATGAAACTCCTGGCAGGAACATTCAACCAGATGAGAAGGAATATCCGGGAGTTGATCATGGAAATCAAGGATCAGTCAGAACTCGATCGCTTGCTGAAGGAAATGGAATTGAAGAGTCTGCAGAGCCAGATCAATCCTCACTTCCTTTTCAACACATTGAACACGATTTCTAGGATGGCCTATCTTGAAGGCTCGGAAAAGACAAGCGATCTGATCAGCTCAGTTTCCGCGTTGCTCCGATACAATCTAGGCAATCTGGATAAACCGACAACCTTACGCGATGAAGTCCGGATCGTGAAAGAATACTTTTTCATCCAGCAGACACGGTTCGGGGATCGGGTCATATTCAAAACGGACATCGATGATACCTGTCTGGATATTGAAATCCCTATTTTAACCCTTCAACCCATTGTTGAAAATGCCTTCATCCACGGGATTGAGTCATGCGAAAGTGATGCCGAAATCAGGCTGGGCGTCTATTCGGAAAATGGACGGGTGATCATCGAGATCCAGGATAATGGTGTCGGGATGGAGGAGCATGTGAAAGAGCGATTGCTCAAAAAAGGGGGTAAAGGGGAAGAAGGAAATCCAGAACTTCAATCACAGGGACACTCAACAGGGATCGGGATGAAAAATGTAGTCAAACGGTTAGAGCTGTTTTACAAGAATCAGAGTGATATCGAGATCGAATCGGCGGTCAATCAAGGGACGATAGTCAGGATTGCAATACCATGTACTGTGGAAAAAAGGGGAGGTCAGTATGTTGCGTATTATGGTAGTGGATGACGAGCGGATTGAAAGAGAAGCATTGAAAATGATGATCAGCCGAGAGATGGAAGGGGTTGAGATCGTTGCTGAGGCAAGGAACGGACGGCAGGCGATCGAAAGGGCCAAAGCACAGCACCCTGATCTTATTTTAATGGATATAAAAATGCCTGGAATCGATGGCGTAGAGGCAGTGAAGCAAATCAAAAGGGATCTGCCGGATATCCGGTTCATCATGGTTTCTGCGTTCGATACGTTTGAGTACGCCAAAAAAGTGATGCAGCAGGGTGTCAAAGAGTATTTGCTGAAACCGAGCAAGAAGGAGGAAGTCATCGAAGCCATCCGACGCGTACAAATGGAGGTTGAACAACAACGCAAGGAGCTGGAAGATAAGCAGCAGCTCGAGCGTAAGTTCAATAAAGCCCTGGATTTCATGCAGTCTGAATGGGCGGTTTCCTTACTCGTCGACCATGTTCAGGAATTGGACTTGAACGAATGGGGGGAGCTTCTGGACATCAACTTCAAATGCGGCTATGCCCTCGTGGTTAAGGTGAATGTGCGGGAAGTTGATCGCAGGGCATGGTTGGAATGGCTGAAGGATCATGTCAATCTCCATTCCCCTGATTCGACCCTTTTAAGCCCGAATCATGAAGAGAAACTTCCTCTCTTTTTTCTGACGGATCAAATCGATGGAGAGGATAAGAACGAATTCAAAGCATACATTCTGCCGTTCATACGGAATTTGATTCACCAGTGTGAACAGAGTTTTCACTTCAAGCCGCATGTCGGGATCGGTTTCCCGTACCGGTCTGTCCACCAGCTCAGCAGATCCTACTATGAAGCCTTGCATGCATTAGAGAGCATCCGATCAGATCAAATTGTCACCTACACGTTCTCGTCGGATGAAAGTATTGTGGAGAATGAGACTGCAGTCACTTTCCAGAAAGAAAAGGAACTGCTGGAAACCATCAAGAACGGGGACGTGAGAAGTGCCCTTCAAAAGTTTGAATTCTATCTGGATGAATTGTCCAGCGACACTTCGATGGATTTGAACCGTTCACTGTCTTCTTTGAATGAGTTTTTCATCATTGCTACTCGTATGATCAACGACTTAGGCATTCCTGTGGACCGTTTTATACCCTACAACCAGATTTCATCCTATCAAGAGCTTGGGGAGGAAAGTACTCGGATATTAAGGAAGATCGTAGAAAAAGTGCAAACATGGCGGATGGTCCAGGCGAAAGGAAAACTGGAATGCGCGAAGGAGTACATCGAAGAGCACTTCAGTGATCCATTGACGCTTGAAATGGTTGCAAGTCATGTTGAATTAAGCCCTTACTATCTAAGTAAACTTTTTAAAGAGAAGAAGGGGATCACGTTCATTGATTTTCTGACTCATGTACGGATCGAAAAGGCGAAGGCGTATATGCTGGATACTGAAATCAGTATAAAAGAAGTTTGCTTCAAAGTCGGATATAAAGACCCCAACTATTTCAGCAGGGTGTTTAAAAAGAATGTCGGCCAAAGCCCGAAACAATACCGTGCCGTATTACATCCGTTCTGAGGAGTATCACTGAAAAGCCTCAATGGACACCCGAGATCTTAATTCCATAAAAACCATTAAAAAGCCTTCCTAAACTCGAATAGCGGAACAGATGTCCTCTAGTATTAATAGCCTGGTAAACAAGGGAGCACCTGTAATTATAAGCACCGTTATTTTACTTTTATCGACAACTGTATTTGGCTTTTTTATAAATATCGGAAATGAACGTACAAGTGAACAGGCGGAGAGTGCATACCAAATAGGCAACATTGTCGAGAATGATCCTAGCGTTACGAAAGCATCGAATACGAAAATCGAAGACTTAATAAAAGATGCGAGTTATATCAAACAAATAAATGTTTATCTGGACGGTGAAACAAAAACGCCTGTCTATAACTTTGAAAGAGGTTCGAATGGGAGATCCTCTATATTTTTCAGTGATTATTCTTATGGTAGTGGGAATAGCTTTTGTAGAGGTACATTTTCTCGATTATCGGGATGTTGCATTCGTATCATTATTATTAAGTGTAACGTGTTTTACCATTCTTTTTTCCATATGGGCTGTCGTAAACACATGTCATAGAAGAAAAGCAACAGTGAATACTTGAGTTTTAGTTATTCCGTTAAAGGGTGGTAAAAGCCGAAGATCGAATGAAAAGTCTTTAGCTTTTTATTGCTCAAGATTTAGACAGGATAACGATTGAACCATTTGTATTAATAGACAACAATAAAGGTATACGAACCGCTGATACTATAGGTAGTATCAGTATTATGAATCGAAAATTAAAAGAAGCAAATTCAATCTAGTTGTGATGATTCAACCACCACATCCTATTGAAGATTCTATCAGCTATGAATCTCAAGTCGAAGCAATTGAAGAATTTGCTAATGATAGTGAAATTTTATTTTTAAACCACTGGGAAAATTGGCCTGATGGCGAAGAAGTTGGTCAATACTTAAATGATGATCAATCTGGACCTAATAAACAAGGTAATCAGGTTTGGGCAGAATATATACTGAATTATTTCACAGGAAAGTGAAGAAAATGACAAACGGGAAAATTCAATTGGCAGGGGAAAATAATTAAATAGTATTTGGTTGGATTGCTTTGCATTAGTATTTATAGGTATATTGAACCAATTTAACAAAGTTGACAAAATTCAGAATCTTAAATAATAATTGTATACAGGTAAATTACAGGTAATCGTTTAATCGAGAGCAGCCATATGTATGTTAAGACTTACCACATCTCAAAAATCTATCAGTGAGGAAAAATATGGGTTATTTTAAAAGTTGGGAGGGTAATGGAATGAAGGACTTGGGAATTATGGCAAATGTAACAGAAACAAGAACAGCTGCAGTTTGCAAAAATAATGCTGGTCGAGAAAAACTGGTAATCGCAGCAAAAGGCTTTTTGGCCGTTGTAGATCCTGAGAACGATAGCAGTAGTCAGGTTAGGTTCCCTTCAGGTATTAATGAATATCCATACATATGTTTTGCGGATTCTAACGGGTATTTTTATACCGGTTCAGGGAACGCTTTCATTGTCTTTGATCCCTTTGAAAATGTAATCATCGATATTCAACTCCCTTTACCACAAGAAGAAGCGGTGGTTTTTGCATTGGCTGAGGGAAGAAACGGTGAGATTTTTACATGTACATATCCTAGTCTTTTTTTACTCGAATACAGACCGAATACACAATCATTCCATAATCATGGTAAATTAGATGAAACAGAGAAATATGCTGGGACAATTGCAGTAGACGACCTAGGTTGGGTTTATATTGGAATTGGTACAGAAAATAACGACATTAAAGCATACCATCCTCCTAGTAAAAAGAAAAAGTCATTGCTACAGGAAAGAGGCCGAGGTACTGGGTATGTACATTTAGGTAAGGATGGAAATGTTTATGCCCAGATCATTTCTGGGAATTTGCGAAAACCATCCCCCCATGAACAATGGTTTCAATTAAAAGGAGGACAATTATACTCAATAGATAAAAAAGTGGTTGTACCTTCGCATTATTCAGGGGAAGGTTTTCAAGTGTGTCATCAGGCGTTATCTAACTTTGAAATTTCCTCACTAGACTTAACTACGAAAGAAGTTCTTCTTTGTTGTAAAAAGACAAACCTGAAGAAAAATATACCTATTGACTATGACTCTGAAGGCGCCCAACTTTCAATTTTAACTCAGGGACCAAACGGATTACTATATGGCACATCAATGCATCCTCTTCACTTTTATCAATATGATCCTAGTAAAGATGAGAAAGAAAATTTTGGTTCAGTGGCTATTCAAGAGGGGGGAGGTGGTAATATAGGCGCCTTTGCTACTCAAAATAGGACGATGATAGGTGCAGCTTATGCTGGTGGAAAGGTGCATAAATTCGATTTCACAGAACCCTTCGAATTTTACTCTGATAAAAAAAGAAACCCCCAACTAGTGTGTTCCCATGAATCGATTCACCGTCCACGTACTGCAATTTCCCATCCAGATCAGGAACATATTGTGATTGGTGGTTATCCTGGCTATGGTATGGTAGGGGGTGGGCTGGGGATTTTTAACACAAGAATGAATAAGATGACACTGATAAGTCATGAACGTACGCTACCGTACCATAGTACGATTTCGCTTGCTGTAAAGAAGAATGGTGATCTTATTGGAGGTACAAGTATTCTAACACCAGGTGGTGGGACACGGAGGGCAATTGAAGCAAAACTTTATGTTATGGATTGGAGCTCTAGGCAGGTTTTAAAGGAAGAAGTACCAGTGAAGGGTGCAGAAGCAATTGTTGATATAACAGTTGATCAATATAATCGTATTCATGGTATCACGTCGGATGGTATCTATTTCGTTAACGATTCTAATATTGAAAACGCATTGGTAACTGAAGATCTATCCAACCTAGGATTGCCAGTTCGAAAATCCTTTATAGATAATGAGAATACACTGTATTGTCTATTAACTCATGCTATTATAAGAATAAATAAGCTAAGCGGCGATATTCGAGTTATTCACCCTACCGAACATACGATTACAAGTGGTGGAGTACTTGTCAACATGAAGCTTTATTTTACAGTTGGTAGTCATTTATTTAGTTTTCAATTAAATAAGGGGGGAGCGGAAGAAAGTGAGTTATAAATTAGATGATTTATTGCATCAAGGAGTTCCCTCTCTTTCTAGTGAAATCAATACATTAGAACAATGGTCAGCAAAACGAAAGAAAATACAATCTGTATGGCTTCACTACATTGGCGGCCTCTCAAAACCGATAGAAACATCATATACAATCAATAGATCAGAAGAGACAAGAACATACAAACGTCAACATATTACTTACAAAACGGCTTTTGGTGACAAGGTAACGGCGAATTTACTTATTCCCAAAAGAATTGAAGATGAGAAATTTCCAGCGATGCTAGCTCTACATTCGACTGATTCTAAAGGTAAAGATGATGTTTCTCATCCAAAAGGTAGAAAGAATCGAAATTATGGAATCGAACTTTGTGAACGGGGATATGTCGTTCTAGCGCCTGATGCAATTACCGCTGGTGAGCGTGTCTATAAGGGCGCCGAACCATTTCAAACAAAAGAGTTCTATGAGCAGCATTCGAATTGGAGCGCTGTAGGAAAAATGTTGACTGACCATATACAGGGTTTAGACCTGTTGCAATGCCTTGACTTTGTTGATGAAGATAAGCTTGGGGCTATCGGACACTCCCTTGGAGGTTATAATGCCTTTTTTCTTGGTGGATTAGATGAACGTGTTAAAGTAGTCGTATCAAGTTGCGGTTTAAGTGTTCTTTCAGGTGATCCTGAAGTACACAGGTGGGGTCATCGTTCATGGTTCAGCCATATACCAATGTTAAGCGAAGTTATTAAAAAGGGCTATGTACCATTTGAGTTCCATGAGATAGCCGCACTTGTTTTCCCAAAACCATTTTTCAACTGGTCGTGTATGAATGATCATATTTTTCCGCACTGGGAACCTATCATGAAAGGTCTAAAAGAAATGAATGATTTATACCAAAAGTTTGATGAAGACCAAAAATTCATGCCTTTAGTTGGGAATGCAGGTCATGATTTCCCAGAAGGAATAAGGGAATTAGCATATTCATTTATCGACCGTTGGTTAAAGGCCTAATATAAAGTTAGAGGAGCTGTACATGGTGTTAAAGAGAGAGAATACATTCGAAAAAAAATATAACATATTTTTGACAGAATTAAAAAATGAAATCATAAGTGGGAGAATCAAGTGCGGAGAGTTTATTCTTCCTGAAAATCAATTAAGCAGACAATATGAATTAAGCCGGGTATCAATCAGGAAAGCACTTGCGAATCTTGTGGAAGAAGGCTTGATTGAGAAAATACCTGGGAAAGGAAACAGGGTAGTGTTCAGTGAAAAAATCTCTCGGCAAACCATTAAGCTCGCATGGTTTTCGACCTCTTATGAACTGGATATCATACAGAGGATCATTACTGAGTATGAAGAACATAACCCGTATGTTAAAGTAGATTTTCAAATTCTTCCTGAAGTAGAATATGTCGATCAGCTTACTCGACAAATGGAACAAGGTAAGGGGCCAGACTTATTTATGGTTTCCGATTCACAGTTTCGCGAACTGATGGAAGCTGGAAAAATGAATCTAATTGAACCTTATTTGTCGTCTAATTTAGACGAAGATAGGGACAGTTATCGACAAGTATTTGGAATGTTTTCTTATCATGGAAAAATGGTAGCAACACCTCTTTTATTTTCTCCCGTTGTCATTTGTTATAATGAAAAAATTTTTGAAGAAACGGGTTTGAACGTAGATTCGATTAATAATTGGGATGAACTATTGGAAGTTGCTAAAAAATGTACGAAAGACCTTGATGGTGATGGTCTTGTTGAGCAATACGGTTTTTCTTTTTCATCCTCTTACCATAGATGGCCCGTTTTTTTATTACAAAACCATGGACGATTAATGACAGCTAATCGAAATCGTTTTACTTTTGCAGATAAGGCAAATGTTGAAGCATTACAATATTGCATTGATTTAATGTATAGGTACAACGTTTCTCCAATCTTTACCCATGGAAGTAATCAGCTTGCTGAAGATATTTTTCAGAAAGAGCGTGCTGCTATGATTTTGACAACTTATTACTATTTAAACGAATTTAGAGGAAAGAACATACGCTGGGATGTTCTCCCGGTTCCCAAGAAAGAATTGCCATCAACTTTGTTGCTAGGTGGAGGGCTCGCTATTAATAAAAATTCTAAAGTTAAAGCGGTCGCTCAGGATATGATCGATTTTATGGTTAGTAAAAAGGCTCAAACCATTTTAAAGAAATTTGGTTGTACAATTCCTGTATTACGTTCAGTGGCAGAAGACAATTCTCTTCTTGATGACAAAGTTCACCCCAAAAATTATAATGCATTTATTGAAGTACTCCCATATGCACATACCATCAATGAACTAAACCTTACTTCATCAGAAGTTAAACTTTTGCAAAGTGAATTAAACCTCCTATGGGCCAATATGGAAAGCCCGAAAGAAGCTTGTTTAAGGATCGAAAAGATGATGAATCAACAGTTAGCCGAATCATAAGACTCGGCTTTTATTTTTGGTTATACGACTTAAGACCCACCACCGCCCCTTTTTACAGCCTAAAGCCTTATTTATGGTTGTAATTTTCTGAATATTATTGACAAACTACATAAAATGACATTAATTTAGTCTTGTATACAAGTAAAATACAAGTATATTTAGGAGGTAGATGATGAGACGGAAAATACCGCGTAGTTTGTTAGGGATCGTTATTCTGTTATTATGTTTCTTAAGTTTTGGTGGTACTTTTGCTAAGGAAAGTCCTGAAAAAGATGAATTAGACTGGATTAAAATTGTCCCTCAATCATTAAATTTAAAGGTTTCTGATACAAAGCAGGTGCAAGTGATCGGGAAGAACAAAAATGACAACGCTTTTAAAGTTAAAGATTTTTTATTAGATTCTGATAATAAAAATGTTTTACGAGTTGAGGGGAAAAATGTTGTAGGAATTTCAGAAGGAAACACCACTCTTAAAGCTACATATTTGGGAAAAACAGATGAGATTGATGTAACTGTGAGAAATGTTCCTCAAAATAAATCAGATTATCAAGTAAAATTTCTCTTTCCCGACAGTGTTGGAACAGGAGAGCAGACACCGGTTCCAATTACCATAAGCACAATAGAGGAGAAGAAGCACGGTTATAATAATGTTCATTATTCATTTGAAAAAATAGCTGGACCTGGTGATGTACTCGTAAATTTAGAACAGAATGAAGAACTTAACACCTATAAAAATTCGTTTCAAACTGATTCATTTAATCTACCTTCCAACTATGAAGAAACATTAAAAACAACCATGAAATTTACCGTTACCGGTTCCTATGCAATTTCCTTTAAAATACTTTCGGATGAAGGGAAGCTGATTGCAGAAGGATATGAAGTTATTGATATTAAACCGGCTTTTAAGGACTTAGGTACTCAAATTGAAAAACTTACGATCATGAAAGGTGCTTTTGGAAAAGATGAAAATGGCAGGGAAGTAGCTTATACGGTCATTGCCGGAGATCCTGCAAAGCTGGCTATTGTTGATCTTGAAACAGAAGAGGTAATAAAAACGCTGTCTCTTCCTGAAGCGGAAGTGGCATGGGCAATTACTGTAGCCAGCGATGGAACAGTATATGCTGGATCAACTCCAAATGGAAGTCTTTATAAGTATGTCCCAGGCTCTGGAGAGGTTGTTAATCTAGGAAAGCCTGTACCAGGGCAAACGGTTATCTGGGATCTAACCCCTGGTAAAGATGGAAAGGTTTATGGAGGAACATATTATGATGGTCATACCTTTGAATATGATCCTCAAGAAGGATTCACTGATTTTGGTGTGATGCAACAAGGCGAAGAATATGTACGAAGCGTTGCGTATGATGAAGAGGAACATGTTCTTTATGCGGGCGTAGGCGCACACGCACACTTAATCAAATATGATATCAATACTGGAACAAAGGAAAACATTCTGCCTGAAAAATATAAAGATTACATTTCTGTCTATGATTTAAACTTAGAAGGTGGAAAACTATTTGTAAAACTCGAGCCGAATTTTCAAATGTTCGTAATGGATAAAGAAACAGGTGAAATAGACTATGAAATGAATGTTCATTCTCGAGGTGTGTCCCCTCTATCACCTGATGGGACAAAAATTTATTATACCTATGCAGGAATACTCTATGAGTACAATCTCATCCAAAAAGAGGCGACAGAGGTAAAAATAGGTGGTAAAACAGTGAACCTCGGTGGGGCTGTTATCGGTTTTGCTTATCCAGAACTTTCTGGAGATGCATTTAACGGAACAAACCTTGTTGGATTTGTAGGCAATTATAATGGCGATTTTTTCAAATACAACCTTAATACGAGTGCTTTGAAAAAGTCAGTACTGGACCTGCCTCCTCAACCAACAGACATTTATAATATCGGTGCCGGACCGGACGGTAAGATTTACAGCTCCGGATTCATCGGAGGGGGGGTTGGGATTTATAATCCAACGACAGATCAAACCGTACAAGAAACGGGTCTTGGTCAGATGGAAGGCATGGCATCCATAGGTAATAAAATTTACTTTGGTGTTTATCCAGGAGCCAGATTATATGAGTATGATACAACCAGACCATGGGATAGAAGGAGAAACCTGAATCACTTGTTCTCATTACATGATGAGTTTGAGCAAAATCGTACCGTTGCCATTGAAGCGGTCGAAGAAAGGAATGAGCTTTACATTGCATCTACCCCGGACTATGGAAAGCTAGGAGGAGCACTTTCGATATATAACACCACAACAGGAGAGATTGACGTATATCGTCATATTGTGCAAAACCAAAGTGTGATTTCTTTAGCAGAAAAAGAAAATAAAATATGGGCTGGAACAAGTGTATATGGTGGAACAGGGCAGGAACCAGTAGAAACAGAAGCGAAATTATTTTCCTGGGATATCGAGTCTAGTGAAAAAGAATATGAATCTGTTCCGGTACCTGGGAAAACATCAATTGGAGCTCTAATTAAGGGTCCAGAGGGTCACTTATGGGGGCTTGCACAGGATACATTGTTTATATTTGATCCAAACAAAGGAGAAACAGTATATTCATCAGTTGAATTTCCGGGAGCACACATTAAGCGTGTAGGTGCATCCCTAGTTCTTGGACAAGATGGAAATATATACGGAACGGTAGACCAAAAGTTCTTCCGAATTAATGCTGAAACGAAGGAAGTCACTATTCTAAAAGAAAATGCCAAACGTCTCGCAAAAGATAATTATGGCAATATCTATTTTATTGAAGGAGGCGTATTATCGAACGGTAATAACATTTGGCGGTATACCTTTGAGGATCATGTCGTAAAAGTGACAGGGGTTACAATGTCTGAAAGTGATGTGACATTAACAGTTGATGAAACTTATAAGCTGGAAGCCAGTGTTAAGCCTTCTTTTGCAACGGTGCAAGGTATCAACTGGAGTTCGAGTAACAGTGGGGTTGCTGAAGTAAGTAGCGATGGAACGGTAACTGCTATTTCCACCGGTAAAGCCACGATTACTGCTGAAAGCGTTGATGGAGAGAAAACGGTAACAGCGACAATCACGGTAACAGATTAAGGAAAGCCAGGCGCTGGCCTGGCTTTTCAATTCATGTTATTGCTTAAGAAGTATCGTTATACTGACTTAAAATACAAATTAAATACAGGTAAGGTGGGGGAGAAATGATTAAAAACAATAAAAAACAGGATGTGGAGCTGACCGATATTAATACATTAGAAGTTGGTGAGGAAACTAGGTTTTCTATTTACCCTTCACCGGAAATGGTAAATGCTATAGTCGAAGATGAGGATATATTAAAGTGGGAAGGCAATAAACTCATAGCAATAACTCAAGGGGAGACAAAGGTTCGCATCGAAGTCCATTTAAAGGAACAGAAAATTCAATTCGTAAAGAATATTAAAGTCTTGCCTCCTGTTAAAGCTATTTTTTCATTAAAAGAAACCTCTCATCCTAGACTGTTATTTAATAAGCATGAATTAGAAAAGATGAAGCGATATTTAAATAATGAAGACTTCTGGTTGAAGGACAACTGGACTAAGTTAGAAAACATAGCTGACAATTTTTCAAATGAAGAATCGTTTGTCATTAAATATGCCACAACTCCGTATGAACTTGAAATTCCTCTTCCGATCACACAACTTGCTTACATGGGTGACCCTCCTGGATTTGACGATTATCCATATTGGACGATGTATTCGAGAGCCATTGAAAAACGAATTAAAATCCTTTCTATTGCTTACCTTATGACCCAAAAGTCGAAATATGCGAATATAGTGAAAGAGTATCTTTTAGCCTTATCAACATTTACGAGATGGTATGAATTCCCATATCGCAATGCGGAAGGTAACTTGAGCAACGCCCATTTCACACTTGGCGCTGCCGTTGGATTCGATAGTATATACAATACGCTCTCTTCAAGTGAACGGCTCATAATCAGTGAGGCTATCAGGGATAAGGGATTAAAACCTCTGGCAATTGATATCGGAAATTTTGATCCACATAATATAATTGCCTCTAAGCAAGTGGCCATGCTGGTTGGTAGTCTGACAATTGCCGATAAAGTACCTTTCTTAAATAAATATATCAATTCGTCGTATGAGTATTTGAAAACTTATCTGGATAAACGACTGACTACTACAGAAACGGAAGGATTATTATATACGAACGTAGCTGCCAGGCATATTATACTCGCAGCTGATGTTTTAAACAGGGTAACTGGGGAGGGTTCTTTGATTCACCATGAGTATTTTAAAGAGCAGCTTCCAGAACAATTTATTTATTTTATGGGTACTGGTGAAAAGAATTCATTTGCAAACTTATCAGATTCCTTTTATAAGTTGGATCTGATGTATTTAATGGCTGTTTTTGCAAGTACGAATAATTATCCGGTTGGATATTGGTATTTACAGAAATATGAAAATGAAAATCCCGAATTAATTATCCATTTGAAAAATCAAGGAACAGCTGTTTCACCTGACGAATTTTATAAAAAGAATAAGTCAAAAGTATTTAGCAAAATCGGATGGGCGAGCCTTAGAAGCGGCTGGGGAAAAGACGACCATTTTCTTGGGTTTACCTCCTCGGCTTCAAACAGGGGACACAACCATTTTGACCAAAATAATTTCGTTCTAAATGTAGGCGGTGACTGGTTGCTGATCAATCCGGGCTACCAGGACTATGTTCCGGGTCCCGGAAATGACTTTACAACTGGTACGGTAGGGCATAACTGTATGTTAATTGGAGAAATGGGCCAAACGAAAAGAGGGGGAGGAAAGATATCTGCTCAGTTCATATCAGCAACTTATAGCTATGTAGAAGGAGATGCGACAAAAAGCTACGATGTATATTTAGATCTATGGAAACGTAAGGTGCTGTTTATTGATCAAGCATTTTACCTGATTATTGATAGAGTAGTAGGTGCAGAAGAACATCCACTAAACTTTCTATTCCATACTCAATCAAAACTCTTTCAAAACGGTAAGGAAATAAAAGTCGGTACTGATGTATCGAATGATATATTAACTTTTAAAGGCGAAACAGGACAAGTTGATTTCAAGAGCTTTTCGCCACAAGAAACAATTATTACATTAGAGGAATATGCTGGAGCAGAAAAATACGGACCTTATGTGAATATAAATTTTCCTCAGTATCAACCAAAGCGAAATCTAGTTACTTTACTTCTACCGTATCGAAAAGAACAGCTCCCCAAAATCGATGTTTATTCAGTTGTGTTCAATAAAGGTTTCGTAAAGCTTGACTATTTATATGAAGATGAAGTAGGTATTCTATATGACGCTTTAGATGATGAATATTATATGGACAGAACCCAAAAGACCAATGATTTAGAATTCAAAGCTAAACAGTTTCATATAAGATTCGATAAGGAGACCGAAGAATTGCAGAGCTTTGCAGTTATTTCCGGTTCAGAAGTGATATGGAAACAAAGAACTTTGGTAGCGTCAAATCATCCTATAAGCATGACTATTGTTCACGAAAAAACCAAAATGACATGTAAATTAACCCTTAATGAAGAGACGAAGTTATCTATTTTTTATCCAGATAAGCCTTTAGTCACAATAAATGGAGATTTATACGAAACTAGGTACAATTTTACCGATTCTTGCCTAAATTTGTCCCTTAAAAAGGGAAATTACGAGCTTGAAATCGAAAGGGAATTTTAAAACACGCTAGGAGGAAACGAGAATGGCGGGCATTATGGGTAAAGTGAACGTTCTGCTTGAATGGATGATTAAGCTTACATATATAAATATTCTTTGGGGGATATTCACCATAGTAGGGGTAGGGATCTTTGGTATAGTACCTGCAACGGTTAGTCTTTTTGCAGTTATGAGGCAATGGCTGAAAGGGAATGAGCCGAAGACTTTTGAGGTATTTAAAACATATTACATCAAGGAATTTTTCAAGTCTAATAAACTTGGATTTTGTTTAACTGTTCTTGGTTTTATACTTTACTTTGATTTGAGCTTTTTCCGTTCCATGAATCATATCATATTTCTGATCCTGACCTATTTTACTTTTCTATTAATAGTTTTGTATCTTTCATTACTCCTGATCATTTTTCCACTTTATGTTCATCAGAATTTAAAAATTTCACAGTATCTAAAAAATGGTTTTTATATAGTAATGTCTAATCCAATGGTGCCAGTATTAATTTTTGCAGGTGTCCTTGGAATTAACGCTTTGATTTTCTTTGTTCCAGGTTTGATCCCTTTTTTTGCAATTAGTGCTCCAGCTCTTTTTATCATGTGGTTTGCAAATAAGTTATTCATTAAACTCCACCAATAACCCCAAAAAAGTAGAATAGATTCAACTAAAAATTAAAAAGGTTTTAAATAATTAGAAAATTATGTTGAAATAAGCATTTATTTGATTTACTCTATATATACAGGTTATATACAGGTATCAAATACATATTTATTAAAAGAGCAAGGGGGAGGTTGAAGTCAGTGGAAAATCAAACTACGATCACCAATTCCACTAAGAAAGATACAGAAATAACAATAGCAAAACCTATTAGTAAGCCAATGAAAATTGGGAAAAAGATATGGAAACAGCGTTTCTTATTCCTTCTTTTATTGCCTGGCCTTGTCTATTTTATAGTTTACAAGTATATTCCTATGTTTGGACTTGTTATTGCATTTAAAGACTATAACCCATTTCAGGGCATATGGGAAAGCGAGTGGGTAGGGCTTAAGCATTTTAAAAATATATTTGCTACACCGGATGTTTTACAGGTTATTTGGAACACGTTGAATATTTCATTTTTGCAAATATTGTTTGCATTTCCAGTTCCTATCATTCTGGCACTTATGCTCAATGAACTGAGGGGAAATTTTTATAAGCGTATCATCCAGTCAATTATTTATTTGCCGCATTTTCTATCATGGGTAATTGTTGTGGGGATAACAGTAGTTTTCTTAAGAAGCGAAGGGTTAATTAATGCTTTTCTACATTCAACATTTGGGTGGGAAGCAATTCCTTTTTTAACTGACCCAGCTTATTTTAAGCCATTAATTATTCTTCAAGTTATTTGGAAGGAGTCGGGGTGGGGAACGATTATTTTTTTGGCAGCACTCTCCGGTATAAACCCCCAGCTATATGAAGCGGCTATCATAGATGGTGCAAACAGATGGCGGCAAATCTGGCACATCACATTACCAGCTTTAAAAAGTACAATCGTTATCCTGGTTATATTAAGACTCGGAAATGTACTCGATACAGGATTCGAACAAATCTTTCTGATGTTAAATCCATTCAATATGGAAATTGGAAATGTACTTGATACGTTTGTGTTCTTTAAAGGTATTCAGCAGGCGGATTATAGCTTTGCAACCGCTGTTGGCCTATTTAAAGGTGCTGTAGGTCTTATACTTGTTGTTTTGGCAAACAGACTAGCAAGACGCTTTGGAAATGAGGGGCTATATTAACTCCAAACGTATACGAAAGGTGGGGTTTTGGTGCATCATCGCTCGATTAGTGAAAGGATTGCCGACAACCTGAATGTTTTTATTCTTGCTATTGTTGCAGTTATCATGATTTTTCCGTTCTTTTATATTTTTGCCGTTTCTTTTTCAACACTATCCGACTTTTTGCAAAATGAATTTTTCCTCTGGCCCAAACGTTGGGTAACAGATGCTTATGAGTACATATTAAGCTCTGAAAACTTTATCCGTTCTCTTGGAATATCGACTTTTGTAACTATCGTTGGTACATTGATTAACTTGTTTTTTACCTCAACGATGGCGTATGCCTTATCTAGACCGATTGCTGGGCAGAGGTTCTTTCTGTTCTTTGTATTATTTACCGTGCTGTTTAATGCAGGAATGATTCCTACTTACTTAATTGTCAAGGAGACTGGATTAATTGATTCTGTATGGTCATTAATCATTCCGATTGCAATTAGTCCCTTTTATTTAATCGTTATGCGTCAGTTCTTTAAAAATGTCCCTGATGATATTCATGAAGCAGCTTTAATCGATGGTGCAAATGAATTACAGATTTTCTGGAAAATCATGATTCCACTTTCAAAACCTGCACTTGCTGCATTTGGGCTGTTCTACGCCGTAATGCATTGGAACAACTATTTTACAGGAATTTTGTATATTAATGATCCAGCAAAATGGCCAGTTCAGGTCGTCTTAAGGCAAATAGTAGTTGTTAACGAACCGAATGCTGCGCTTGGCACTGCATCTGAGCTGTTAATGGATAATCCACCACCGCCAGAAACCATTCAGATGGCAGCGATCTTACTTGCAACTTTACCGATATTAATCGTTTATCCGTTCTTGCAAAAGCATTTTGCTAAAGGGGTGTTGCTTGGGTCCGTAAAAGGATAATAAGAAGTTGGCGCTATATGGATGATTCTACACAAATTTCAATGATGGAGGGGAATGAAAAATGCTAAGAAAACGTCTCAATCTTAGTGTAGTGATTTTGGCTTTATTATTAATGTTGGCTGCTTGTTCGTTCATGGGAGAAACCGATGATTCTGATAAAGCTACAGACAATAAATTAAAAATCACAGCGATGGATTACCGATATGGGGATCCACCACCAAAGGACGGTCCAGGGTTAAAAATGATCAATAAGAAGTTTAATGTTGATTACCAACCCCAATTTGTCCCGCAAGGAGATTATGACGAAAAACTTACAGCGGTTGTTGCCTCAGGAGATCTTCCAGATTTGATTGGGTTTAAAGGAGATGACATGAAATATTACAAGTGGGCTGGTCAGGGTGCATTCTTGCCTTTAAATGATTACATAGATAAATACCCAACTTTAAAAGATGTACCTGACTATGTCTGGGATGCTATGAAAGTCGACGGGGAAATTTATGGGATTCCAACATATTATCCGATCTATGATTTGACTCCTGTTATACGCAAGGATTGGCTTGATAAACTAGGCCTTAAAGTACCAACTGATTATGAAGAGCTAAAAGAAGTAGCCCTCGCTTTTACGAAAGAAGATCCAGATGGTAATGGTAAGAATGATACGTACGGAATAGCTATAGGTGAAATGATTAACCCGGATTATGATATGGGTGCCTATTGGAATGCTGATACCTGGATTCATAAAAATGAAGACGGAGAATATATTCCGGGGTATATATCAGATGCAAGAAAAGATTTGATCGAGTTGTTTGCAGATTTATATGATGAAAAGGCTATTACACCTGATTTTTCAGTTATTAATTGGGCGGATACGAATAAAGAATTCTATTCTGGCAAAGCAGGTATTTTTATAGGTGCACCTCGCGGGATGTCAGAGGCATATATGCAAAGCCTTCTAGAAATTAATCCTGATGCAGAGTTTGCACCAATATACCCGTTTAAAGACCCTGAAGGAAATACTGGTTATACGGCACATCCGGGTTATGGGGGGATTATTGCGTTATCTGCTGAAATGGCAAAGGATCCAGATAAAATCAAAAAAGTTCTTGAAGTGCTTGATTTTGGGCGTACATTTTATCCAAGAGATCAGCGTAATTCCAATAATGATGACTTTGACTGGTGGTGGGGTCATGAAGGAACAGGCTACACTATGCAGGATGATAAAGCTGTACTAGTTGAAAACTTTGCTAGTGATGGCCTCGCACCTTCTACTTACTTAGTAGACAATTCAATGTGGGCACCTTCTGATGAAATGAATGAGTATTCAAAGGACTATAATGTTGATAAACTTTCGAGCCTAGTAGCAGATTTGGAAAAAATGCACTCAGATACAAAACATTACGTTAATCCCATTAATGGGATAGTATCAGAAACTGCCCAGCAAAAAGGCGGAGAACTTAATCAGTTATTAATTAATGAACAAACAAAAATGATAGTAGGTCAGAGACCGATTTCTGACTGGGATAAAATGGTGGAAGAATATATGCAAAAAGGTGGAGCTAAGATTATCGAAGAATATAACAAACAAATTAATGATAAAAATTATTGGAAGTAAGGTTAGATCAGAAATGACCGGGGTATTTCAACCGGTTATTTCTACCTTTTAAAAGGTGGTGTCAGCTTTGACTGTATACGTAAAAGATGAGGGTATGATAAATCCGACTTTTAAAAAGTCGTATAAAATTGAGGAACAATTAATTCAGAAAGCAATTAAGACTGCATTATTAAAAACGAAGAACAACCTTCAAAAGTTTTATGCTAAATATCCTCACGACCATACAATAGATAACATTTACCCCATACGAATGAGGGAAGATACAGGGGAAACAACAGCAGAAAATATCGGTTGGACGACTGGGTTCTGGACTGGGATCAACTGGCTTGCGTTTGAGTTGTCTAATGACTCTGAGTTCAGGGATGCAGGTTCTGCACAAGTTGAGACATTCATCCAAAGAATTGAAAAGATGATCGATTGTAATCATCATGATCTTGGCTTCCTCTATACACTTTCTTGTGTTGCTTCTAATAACTTGATATCAGATATAAAAGCCAAGGAAGCGGCACTTAAGGCAGCAGATGCATTAATGAATCGTTACTTCGAAGAAGCTTTAATTCTACAGGCATGGGGAGATTTGAGGGATCCAAATCAAAGAGGAAGGATTATAATCGACTGTCTGATGAACTTGCCGTTGCTATATTGGGCAACAGAAGTTACGAATGACATGACCTATAAAAATGCTGCCGCTCATCATGCGACAAAAACAATGGAAACCATCATTAGAGAAAATGGCAGTACGTTCCATACGTACTATTTTGATACTGAAACAGGAAAGCCTTTGTATGGTAAAACACACCAGGGATTCACTGATAAGTCAAGCTGGGCAAGGGGTCAGGCCTGGGCAATCTATGGTTTTATACTAAGCTATAAATATACGAACAAAAAAGATTTTTTACAAATGTCGAAAACAACAGCCAATTACTTTTTAAACCGTATTTCTGAAGACCTCGTAGTCTATTGGGATTTGGATTTTACAGAGGACGATCATGAAGAAAAGGACAGTTCTGCATCCGCCATAGCGGTTTGTGGGTTATTGGAACTTGTGAAATGGCTCCCTGAGGGAGCAGAAAAATCGTATTACACTAGTGCGGCCAATCAAATACTATACTCATTAATAAAAAATTACTCAACTACTGAGAAAGAGGAGTCCAACGCTTTATTGTTGCACGGGGTATATTACAAAAAGGGCAATATTGGAGTCGATGAGGGGTGTTTGTGGGGAGATTATTTTTATTTAGAAGCATTGACGCGAATGACTAAGGAATGGGATCTGTACTGGTAAAAATTTTTGATGATGATATTATACATGTGTAATACAGGTTAGAAAGGAGTTTCAATTTGGATATACGATATGCAACGAATCCAGAGGAGACTAAACATTACACTACTGAAAAACAAAGAAAGGAATTTCTAATAGAAGGTCTGTTTATCCCGGGTGACATGCATTTAACATATACCCATCATGACAGGGTTATTATCGGAGGTGTATGTCCAACAGAAAATACATTACATCTTAATGCAGGAGATACTTTGAAAACAGATTATTTTCTTGAACGAAGAGAAATAGGGATTATCAATATTGGAGAGCGGGGGACGGTCATCGTAGAAGGTGATAACTATGAGTTGGAACAAAAAGATTGTTTATATATAGGTCTAGGAAACAAAGAGGTTAAATTCAAAAGTGAAAATGATGGTAAGCCAGCTAAGTTTTATCTTGTCTCATCTTTAGCTCATAAGGAATATCCGGTCCAAAAGCTTACGATTAATCGAGCTGAACCTGTTCATTTAGGTTCAATTGAAGAATCGAATGAAAGAACGATTTATAAATACATTCATGCTGACGGATTGCAAAGCTGCCAGTTAATGATGGGAATGACATTACTTAAGCCGAATAACATGTGGAATACGATGCCTGCACACCTTCATGATAGGCGAATGGAAGCGTATCTGTATTTCAATATGCCGGAAAAAGGCCGTGTCTTTCACTTTATGGGAGAACCGAATGAAACTCGGCATTTGGTCGTCAGCAATGAACAGGCGGTAATTTCGCCAAGCTGGTCAATACATTCTGGATGTGGGACTAGTAACTATACCTTTATCTGGGCGATGGCTGGTGAAAACTATACCTTTATCGATATGGAAGCAGTTGAGATGAGTAAGCTACGATAGGCGGTGATTTAAATGTTTTCATTAGAAGGAAAAATAGCTCTTGTAACTGGTGCAAGAACTGGCATTGGACAGGGGATAGCAGTGGCTATGGCAAAGGCAGGGGCAGATCTTCTATTACATGGGCATAGGAATAATATGCAAGAGACGGAGAGGCTTATAAAACATGAGGGACGACAGGTACATACGGTCCTTCAGGATCTAGTAGAAGTAAAAGAGATTGATAACTTTGCAGAGCGTATTTTATCCGAAACTAAGATTGATATTGTTGTAAATAATGCAGGTATTATTCGTCGTGAGCCAGCTATTGGATTCTCGAGAGAAAATTGGGAGTCCGTTATTGATGTCAATTTAAATTCACTTTTTTATTTAACGCAACAATTGGCAAAGCCTATGCTTGAACGTAACGATGGGAAAATCATTAATATCGCATCATTGCTTGCGTTTCAGGGTGGTATAACTGTCCCTTCATATACAGCAAGCAAACATGCAGTGGCAGGCTTAACTAAATCATTAGCTAATGAATGGGCTCCCCATGATGTAAACGTTAATGCAATTGCTCCCGGGTACATCGCGACTAATAACACAGAAGCGATTCAGAGTAACGAGGAACGAAATCATTCTATTCTAAACAGAATTCCTGCAGGCCGATGGGGGAAGCCAGAGGATATTGGGGGTACAGCTGTATTTTTGGCATCCAGAGCTTCTGATTATGTACATGGTCACGTTCTTACCGTCGACGGAGGATGGATGGCTCGTTAATCTTCATTCAAGGTGGTTGTACTGGTTCCGAAATACAATGAAAAATTAACCGATGAAGGTGTGGATACACATGGAAATGGCGAAAATCGGAATATTGTTTGACAAGGATGAAGCAAGAAAAAGATATGGGAATTCTGAAAATACATTCTCTATCTACATAGGAGAAATCCTCAGTCATTTCGGAGCTCCTTACGTATGGATTACTCATTTAAATCAAATTCAAAGCGAAATTGATGTATTGATCGTGGCATTAGCTAATGGAAGTGAAAAGGAAGTTGAAAGCATCATTAATTTTACAACAAACGGTGGAACGGTTATTACTTTATCCGAATACCCTGGACTTGCTACTAAGCTGGGATTTGATGAAATTAGCTTAAATGAAGTGGGTTACGCAACATTTGATAATTTTCATAAAGAACAACCTCTTAGATTTTTAAAAAGCAACATCTGGGATAAGAGGAATCATTTTATTGAAAAAAGCGGTCAGCTTATAAGCGATTATCCAAAAGGAGAATCTACTACCCCTGCCTTAATCACACATAAAGTCGGAAAAGGGTTAATTGATCACTGGAATGTAGATATTCCATCTACGATAGTAGGAATTCAACAAGGTCAAAAGCCAGTGACTAAAGATGGAGAGCCAGCTCCAGATGGTACTGCTAACCTTGATGAAGGGATTTTAAAGGCTGATGATGGATTTGAGCTCGACTGGAACCTCGACCGATCTAGAACAGAAACTGGAATTCCATACTTTACTTATCCGTATGCTGATCTATGGAGAGAAGTATTCTTTCATTATCTATTAAAAAGAATCATCGATAAAAAGTTAACTTTACCATTCATTGGTTACTGGCCTGAAGGAACAAAACATATAGCAACAATCTCTCATGACAGTGATATAAACATAGATGAATCTGCACGAATAACCCTTCAATCTTTGAAAGATGCTGGAGTACGATCCACCTGGTGCATGATAGAACCGGGCTACAGCAAAGAAATTTATGAAAAAGTCAAAACAGCCGACCATGAGCTTGCTTTTCATTATAATGCACTTGAAAAAGAAAATGGAAACTGGAGCGAAGCAGAATTCAACCGGCAGCTGAAATGGTTGAAAGGTGCAACTGAGTTAGAGGAAATCCACTCAAATAAAAATCATTACACTCGTTTTCAAGGGTGGGGAGACTTGTTTGAATGGTGCGAACGAGCTGGGATTCAGTTAGATCAATCAAGAGGCCCAAGTAAAAAAGGTAATATAGGATTTTTATTTGGGACTGCACACCCGTACTTTCCAGTTGCTTCCTATCAAGACCAAAATCGACTGTATGATGTTCTCGAACTTGGATTTTTAACACAGGATTTAAATCATGAGACCCTTGCCGATACAAGTGTAATCGATCCTTTTTTAGCACAAGTAAAGAAGGTGGATGGTGTAGCGCATTTCCTATTCCATCAAATCCATCTCTTGCGTCAGCTTCCGGTACGAGGAGCAATCGGAGAAGTTGCTAGGAAAGCTAAAGAGCAAGGTTTTGAGTTTTGGACTTCAAAGGAAATTAATCATTGGGAAAGGGTTAGAAGGAAAGTAAAGATAATAAATGTTTACAATGATGAAAAATTGATGATTGATAATCCTGAAAATATTGAAAATGTAATCGTATGGATTCCAATTTCAAGGCATAACGCGACTCGATATAACCCTGAACGTGTTCAAGAAAAGTTCGGTATTCCATGTATTAAGAAGGTTTTAAACAAGTTAAATGCTCATCTGATTTAGAGTGGAGTGAAACGATTTCGATTGGTAAACAAATATTTCCCTAAATAGGGAATAAGGTATTAACAATTTCCTTTGTACTGGTAAACGAATTAAACAGAGGGGTGAAGGAAGCTTTTAATTGAGAAGATGTATTAATAGGCTAACAGAAAATATCTTTATCAAAAAGGAGGAGAAAAAGTGAAGACGGTATATGAATTGGAGGAAAGGCTTTCTAGCCCATCTTCTGCCTTAGTAAGTAATATAAAAGACATTAAAGGAGATATCATGATCCTTGGTGTTGGAGGGAAAATGGGGCCGACTTTGGCAAAGCTAACAAAAAATGCAATAGATAAAGCCCATATTAAGAAGAAAATTATTGGTGTTTCGCGCTTTTCCAATGCTAATTTGCAGGGCGAGTTGGAAAATTACGGAATTAACACGATTTCAACAGATCTTCTGAATGATGTCCGATTAAATGACCTGCCTGAGGTAGAGAATGTGATCTATATGGCAGGAAATAAATTTGGAACGAAGGGAAATGAGCATTTTACATGGGCTATGAATACTTATTTACCGGGACGAGTGGCGGAGAAGTTTAGAAACTCGAGAATTGTTTCTTTTTCAACAGGAAATGTTTATCCTCTGTCACCAATTTCGATGGGCGGAACCCCAGAGGAATTTCTTCCTGGACCAGTAGGGGAATATGCTCAGTCCTGTTTGGGAAGAGAGCGTGTTTTCACCTACTTTAGCCATAAATATAAAATCCCTATGGTCCATTTTAGATTAAATTATGCAATAGATCTTCGTTATGGTATTCTTTTGGAAATTGCAAAATCCGTAAAAGGGCAGCGGCCAATTGATTTAAGGATGGGTCATGCAAATGTTATTTGGCAAGGTGATGCGAATGAAATGGCAATTCGATCATTGCTTGTGTGTGGCACCCCGCCAAAGCTATTAAATATAACAGGGCCAGAAACGGTGTCTATTCGTTGGCTTGCCGAAAAGTTTGGTGACATTTTTGGGATGACGCCTGTCTTTATTAATGAAGAAAGCGGTACGGCTCTCCTTAACAATGCATCACGTTCACACCAGTTATTTGGATATCCAAAGGTATCTCTTCGAGAAATGGTCGAATGGACAGCTGATTGGGTACAAAATGGTGGTTCAACCCTTAACAAACCGACGCATTTCCAGGAACGTCAAGGTGCTTTTTAATATGTGTAACAGAAAACCATCCTCCAATTGCTAAGGGTGGTTTTACTTATCCACTCCGTCGTCCTCTATTCGTTTTGTGATCAGTATCTCCCGGAGGCTCCCGCCCTTTATTACCACTTATTAATTTGTACGTTTAATATTTGCCTTATCAATTTTTGCTTTAGCAGCTTCAAAGTCTCCATTTTTGAGCAATTGACTTGTTTCATCCATCAAGTCAAAATAGCTAGATTTTTAGGGTAGTATTCTTTCAAATCCAACACAAAAGTTTTAGTTTGATGCCCCCAAGCTTGAGCTGCTCCCATTCTATCATAAGATTCTGATGGTTCTTCGTTAAAAAAGGATAAGAGCTTTTCTTCATTTGACTTCCTCATGATCTATTCCCTCCTTGCTTTCATCCGTTATTCATAGTAGATATACATATAGGCTTGTGTGTTAAAGTGGTAGCTAAACTTATCTGAATCCGAAGTAAAGCTAATAGAAACTGGACCAACGCTAAACGAAATACCAGAAGATACATTACTTTGAGTATGCTATTTAAGTCATATTCTTCTTGATCCATGTAATAGATCTTCATCAGTAAAACCTAGTTTTAGCAATCTATTTTTTTGTCCTGCGCTTATTTTAATACCATGATCGTTCGTAAATGTTGCTAAGATCCCGTTTACAGGACTTTTTTGCTATCATTTGAAATTTCGTCAATAACCTTCACAACAATTGAATATATGTCAATGATTTATTGGGAAAAAGTACCCTTTAACTTAATACCACTATTTCAAATAATTGCACAATTCCTACTCCATAATCTGGCCCTTTAACGGAATACTTCAATTCTTAATGATGAATAAAAATAACAATTCATTCATTGCTTAAATGTGTAATCATACTCATTTATTAATAAACATACTGCCAAATCATACATAGATTAAATGCCATATACACTTCAACTTCAACTTATATCTCCTGTAAGGTCATATTAAAAAATATTAATTTACTAAGATGCTACTGAAAAAACTGCTGGCTTCTAGGGGATAAATAAAAAAAGCAGCCATTTGGGAACTTTCTTTCCAAATAGGCTATTTTTTTCCTGTATTTTTCGAAAACTTAACTAAATTGTGTCCATGAAACTATGCTAACATCACTCTAGGATGCTGTTTTATTCATCAGAAAGGCAAGTTTCGATCAATTTGAATCATCATATTCAATTCTAATGTTTATTAACAAAAGTGGTTTTTATATTTGGGGACAAATCAATTACTGTCTCAAGCGCAATATCATACAAGAAAAGTTTTATAATAAATGATATTTTTAGAATTGTCATTACAGTATAGGAGGATAGCTGGATGTTAAATGAAATCCGAACGGTTTATCTTGATTCTGATTTAAACATCGAAGCCTATCGATTTAAGGGAATCATGCAGAAGTTTCCTGCTCACTTTCATGAATATTATGTGATCGGCTTTATTGAAGAAGGGCAGCGTCATTTGGTTTGTAAAGGTGAAGAATACATTATTAATCCAGGAGATTTATTATTGTTTAACCCTTATGATACTCACAGTTGCGAGCAGATAGACGGCAAAACGCTGGATTATCGCTGCATCAATGTGAAACCAGGAGTCATGAAAAAGGCAGTTCTAGAAATTAATGGTAATGAAAACCTTCCATGCTTCAAACAAAGCGTTTTATACCATAGCGAGATTGTATCCAATTTAAGAGAGCTACATTTAAAAATCTCGCAGGATGAGAGTGAGTTTAAGAAAGAGGAGTTATTTTTATACTTATTGGAAGAGCTCATTCAGACGCATTCGGATCTTACAATCCTTCCACCGGTTTCCGAAACCTCTTATGAAATAAAAACAGTGTGTGACTATTTGGAGGAAAATTATACAAAAACGATTACGCTTAATGATTTAAGTGTCCTAACGGGATGGAGCAAATATCACTTACTAAGATCTTTCACAAAACAAAAGGGAATCTCTCCTTACAGCTATTTGGAAACGATTCGAGTAAATCATGCAAAAAAGCTTTTGGAAAAAGGTATAAAGCCCATCGAAGTTACTTTTTTAACAGGATTTAGTGATCAAAGTCACTTAACTAAATTTTTTAAAAGACTGGTTGGATTAACACCAAAACAATACATGAGGATTTTTGAAAGTAAAGGAGAAACGTAATGAATAATCCTGAAACAAAATGTGTGCTAATCATTGATGAGAATTTACCTTTAGGCTTGATCGCCAACACAGCAGCTATCCTGGGTGTAACACTTGGAAAGTATGCTCCCGAGATGGTTGGCAATAGTGTAGAAGACCGTTCAGGTATCGAACATTTGGGAATTGTGAAAAAACCGGTTCCAATCTTAAAAGGGAGCACTGACCTTCTCCACGAACTAAGAGATACGACCATGACAGAACCGTTTGCAGATCTGCTTGTCGTAGATTTTTCAGATACTGCGCAAAGCTGTAAAACGTATGATGAGTACATAGCAAAACTGCAGAAAACATCAAAAGCCGGCTATAGTTACTTTGGACTTGGTATCTATGGAGAAAAGAAAAAAGTAAACCGTTTAACTGGAAGCTTTTCTCTACTGAGGTAAACAGGGTGCAGATTATAGAATTGAATTTTTATCTTAACCAGTTAGTTTTCTTGTTTTGATAAGAGTGGAGATTACAACTTATGACTTGGCAGCTGATTTGAACAATGGATGAACGAGGAGGAGTAAGATGGATAACTTACTTGCATATATCATAATGGCCCTAATGATGTCTATGTTGCCCGGTACAGATACGGTACTTATTATGAAAAATACACTTAACTACGGAGCAAAAGGGCGTTATACGATACTCGGAATGGCGACAGGTCTTACTTTCTGGACGATTACAGCCGTTCTCGGTTTGTCAGTTGTCATTACCCAGTCAGTATTTCTTTTCAATATAATCAAGTATTTGGGAGCTGCATACTTGTTTTACTTAGGTGTAAGAGCGTTTCTAACTAAAAGTACACTTTCATTAGAGGCTGTTCAAGCTGATAGTCCCCGTTCTATTGTCCAGTCATCGTACCGCCATTATAAAGAGTCCTATTTACAAGGAGCAATCAGTAATATTCTTAACCCTAAGACCGTTTTGGTTTATATTACTTTTATGCCTCAATTCATTGATCTTAATGGAAATACAAATCATCAACTGATTGAATTAGGATTAATCCTTACTTTAATAGCAGTAGGATGGTTTTTGATCCTGGTTTATCTATTAGATCATGTGAGAAAATGGCTGAAAAAACCTAAATCTCAAAAAGCCTTTCAAAAATCTACTGGAGTAATGTTAATAGGGTTTGGAGTAAAAACGGTCATTTAATGTAAATGTACAATCCAAGATAGTTCAGGATTGGTGAAAAGAGAAGCCTATATTTCAAACACTTACCTATTGCTGACATTATTGTAAAAACTGAACCCTCATTACTAACAATACGTAGTACGAAAATAATAAAAGGTAAGGTAATATTTATTAGGATGTGATGCTCAATGTTGAGATGTGCCTGGTGTATGAAAAAAATCAAAGATAATAAACCAGTATTTGGATTAAGTGTTAAGTTTGCTGAAGGCGCAAATTTCTCGAATAGTGAAGGTACGATCACTCAAATAAAGCTACATACTCGTAATACTAGTGTTCCTATGATTGTAACAGCTAGTGACTCAAAAGCTAAGAATCAAGGAACTGATGGTATATTTACTTTATGTAGTGAGAGATGTGGAGAGAAAATGAAAGATACCGTTAAAAAGGAATTAACAACGTTCAAAGAGTTCAAAGATATTTCTCTAAAATAAGAGAAGTTAAAGTAATCAAACAAAGTAGGAAGTATTTATTACAACCCGCCATGATATGATGATGCAATAGAATAGGATTTCTCAAGGGTGGTCGGCACACTCCCAGCAGAAAGGGGGTGGTGCTGTATGACAGTATTTGAAGCGTTGATGTTCGTATGTGCGTTTGCAACGTTAATTGTTGTAGTACTGTCGTTTAACCAAAAAAAATAATCCACCCTTGAGTTAGAGGCTCTGGTGGATTATTCTACCCTTAGCCGATCCCCCTTGATGGGAACCGTCTATTGCATGACCGTTGGTGTTAGCAGCACAGACGGTCTTTTTTAATATATGCGAACTTTCTATTTTTATTATAACCGATATAACCAAAAAACAACAACTGTCACCTTTTATATCAAAAAGTCTATTAGGCAAGTGGCCGGAGCACGTTAATTCCTCTTTTAGACACAGGATCATTTTCCTGTTTTTAGGAATTTCAGAAATAGAAAGAGGAAATCTGCCATTTATCGAAAATTAGACATTAAAGACGAATTACTTCGGACACTTTATTAATTAACTTAAAAAAGTAATGTGTGTCCATTCTAATCAAACTACTTTTAAAGGAGGATGTAAGCTTGAGGAGCTTAAGGAGGAGGTATTTTTTCGTGATGTTGTCGTTTTTGCTCATTTTCAGTGGATTGAATGTACAAGCTCTGGCAGAGGAGGGGGAAGAGGATCCCGAATGGAATAACAATCCTGAAACCTTTCAGGTGAATAGGGAGCCGGCCCACGCCACATTGATGCCTTACAAGGATGTGAAATCCGCTCTGAAGGGTGACCGGACGAAATCACCTCATTACAAACCATTGAACGGAAAGTGGCGTTTCCATTGGGCGAAGAATCCGGATGAGCGGCCAGCGGATTTTTATAAGGAAGATTATGATGTGTCTGAGTGGGATAAGATCGAAGTCCCAAGCAACTGGCAGCTTGAAGGCTACGATTACCCGATTTATACAAATATCACCTATCCTTGGACAGGTTATGAACAACCAGATCCTCCTAAAGCACCGACTGTCTATAATCCAGTCGGTTCATACAAAAGAACCTTTACGGTGCCTGGCGATTGGAAGGGTGAGAAAGTTTACATCTCGTTCCAGGGAGTGGAATCTGCTTTTTACGTATGGGTGAACGGCGAAAAGGTGGGCTATAGCGAGGATAGCTATACCCCTGCTGAATTCGATATAACCGATTATTTGAAAAAAGGGAAAAACACGATTGCTGTAGAGGTTTACCGGTGGTCTGACGGCAGCTGGCTGGAGGATCAGGATTTCGTCCGATTGAGCGGAATCTTCCGGGATGTCTATCTCTATTCAACGCCTCAGGTCCATATGCGGGATTTCACGGTGACGACGGATCTCGACGAATCCTATGAGGATGCCAGCTTGAACACGGAAGTGATCGTAACGAATAACGGCAATCAGACGGATGATCCGTATACGATCGAAGGAACCTTATATGACGCCGATCAGGAAAAGGTCAGTGATAACCCGATCGAAATGCAGGTTGATTTTGGTGGGAAAACGGAAGTGACGGTAGACAAAGACCAGCTCTTTAAAGATCCATTGAAGTGGTCTGCGGAACATCCGAATCTATACACCCTGGTCCTGGAACTGAAGGATAAAGACGGGAAGATCGTGGAAACGATGAGCACGAAGGTCGGTTTCCGGGAATTTGAACTGAAGGATGGGCAGATGCTCATCAATGGGAAGCCGATTGTTTTGAAAGGTGTGAACCGCCACGAAACGGATCCGGATCGTGGGAGAGCGATCACTGAAGAGTCGATGATAGAAGATATCAAGTTGATGAAAAAGTTCAATATCAATGCGGTCCGTACCTCCCATTACCCGAACCAGACGAGATGGTATGAACTGGCGGACGAATATGGCCTCTATCTCATTGATGAAACCAATCTGGAGACGCACGGTGTACGGAATGTCCTGCCCGCAAGCGATCCTCAGTGGCTGCCTGCATCGATGGACCGGGTGAAAAGCATGGTGGAACGGGATAAAAACCATCCGTCGATCCTGTTCTGGTCGCTTGGAAATGAAGCCGGAAGCGGAAACACGTTCAAGGAAATGGCGGATTGGGTCCATGAAAAAGACCCGACAAGGCTTGTCCATTATGAAGGGGACAACCGCTGGACAGACGTTGAAAGCCATATGTACCCGAGTGTAGAGGGTGTTGAAAACTGGGCTCAGACCCATCCGGACCGCCCGTATATTCTTTGTGAATATGCTCATGCGATGGGGAACAGTGTCGGGAATCTGGATCAATACTGGGATGTCATCGACAAGTACGATAATTTGCAGGGCGGATTCATCTGGGACTGGGTCGACCAGGGATTGAGATGGCCGACGCCTACGAAAAAACTGGTGTTTGATGAAAGCAGCACTGCTCTGACCGGGGAAATTTTCGGAGATATTGTCGAAGGGCATAGCGGTGATGCGATCGATGGATATGTTGCGATTCCGGATGAAAGCGCTTTAGACATCACAGGCAAGGCTCTGACATTGGAAGCATGGGTGAAGCCTGAGGCGACAAGTGGACACAGCCCATTCATCGCAAAAGGGGATACCCAATATGCGATCAAACAAAATGGCGATCAGATCGAATTTTTCGTATATGATCAAAACAATTCTTGGGTGTCAGTGGAAGCGCCGATCCCTGGAGACTGGAACGGCAACTGGCACCATGTCGCAGGGGTTTATGATGGCCAAGCCCTCAAGCTTTATGTTGATCATGAATTGCTTGCGGAAAAGGAATTCAGCGGCGAGATCAAGAGTAATGCCTATCCGGTCAATATTGGCAGGAACGTGGAAAAAGGACGGACGGCGAATGCCGTGATTGACCAGGTCCGGATATACGATCGGGCTCTGACACTTGATGAGTTGAAGGATGAAAACGGGACTCCTGGAGAAGGTACAGTCCTTTGGATGGATTTTGACAATATGAAGGAAGAGCAGTATGCGCAAAAAGAATACTTCGCCTATGGCGGGGATTGGGGAGACAATCCGAATGATGGAAACTTCCTTGATAACGGCCTCGTTTTCCCTGACCGGGAAGTTCAGCCTGAGCTTTGGGAAGTAAAGAAGGTCTATCAAAATATCGAAATGGAAGCTGTCGACCTGGTGAACGGCAAAATGTCCATCAAAAATGAACATCTTTTTACGAATATCAATGCATTTGATGCCAAATGGAAATTGAAAGCAGACGATAAAGTGATCCAAAGCGGGAAACTAAAAGATCTGGATATAAAGCCTGAGGAAAAGGAAACAGTGGACGTTCCATTTAAGCAGCCAGAACTCCAAGAGGGTGTCGAATACTGGTTGGATGTCAGCTTCAGCCTTCCGGAAGCGACTTCCTGGGCATCGAAAGGGCATCTCATTGCAACCGAGCAGTTCAACGTTCCATTCGATGTACCTGAACGGGAAGCAGAAGACCTCTCTGACATGAATGATCTTGAAGTAAAAGAAACCGATCAAAGTGTCGATGTACAAGGTACCGATTTTGAAGTGACCTTCGATAAAGCGGAAGGAACGATTTCAAGCTTTACGTTTGAAGATACCGAGCTGTTGAAATCAGGACCAGAGCCGGACTTCTGGAGAGCGCCGAACGATAATGACAGAGGAAATGGCATGCCATCAAGGACAGGGACATGGCGCGATGCCGGAAGCGACCGTGAAATTACGGATGTTTCTGTTAAAAAATTAGGATCTAAAGCAGTACGGATCGATGTGGAAGCTGTCCTGCCGACGACAGATCAATCCGACTATAAAGCATCTTACATCGTTTATGGTTCAGGAGAGGTCGTCGTGAAAAATACGGTGATGCCTGGCAGTGGTTTACCTGAAATCCCTGCTTTCGGTATGGAGCTGACATTGCCTGAAGAATTCGAAGCGATGACGTGGTATGGAAGAGGACCACATGAAAATTACTGGGATCGAAAGACTGGGGCGGATGTCGGACTTTATGAAAGTACTGTGGAGGATCAATTCATTCCATACCTCGAACCACAGGAAACTGGGAATAAGACGGATGTACGCTGGGTGACCTTCACGAACAAGAAGGGAGTCGGGCTGATGGCTACAGGTGATCCACTGCTTGAAGTAGGTGCCCTTCATTATACGGAGGAGGATCTTGAGACAGCCAGCCATCCGTATAAGCTGGTAAGGAAGGATGACATCACCGTCAGTCTTGATTACAGGCAGATGGGAGTCGGAGGAGACAACAGTTGGGGTGCAAGGCCTCATCCGGAATTCACGTTGTATGCCAATAAGCCTTATTCCTACAGCTATCGCCTGAATCCGATTTCTGAAAAGGACTCGCCGATGGACTTGAGCAAACGGGTGATCACTGATGAGCTGGTCAAAGGCATCAACATCAATGGAAATCCGTTGGACGATTTCAATGCTGAGATTACGGAATATGAGCTGGATTATCTTGAGGGTACGATTTCTGAAGTCCCTGAAGTTCAGGCCACGCCAGTTAATGAAAATGTCCAGATCGAAATCGATGAGGCTGGAGAGCTTCCTGGGACGACGACCATTACGGCAAGGTCAGCGGATGGGCTGCTCGAGAAGACCTACACGATCTATTTCAACCTCGTTCCGCATCTGTATTTGAGTGATACCGATTGGGTGAGCGCCCTAGCAGGATGGGGTTCTGTGAACAAGGACAAATCTGTGGATGGGAATCCGATCACCTTGAAGACGGAAGAGGGGGAACAGATTTTTGAAAAAGGGATCGGGACCCATTCCCATTCCGAAATCGTCTATGATATCGAAGGGAAAGGATACAAGTTTTTCGAGGCAATGGTCGGTGTCGATCAGGAAATGAAGGGCAGGACCTGGGGGACCGTCACTTTCGAAGTTTACCTGGATGGCGAAAAGGCGTATGACAGCGGTTTGATGAAAATCGATACGCCTGCCAAATCGGTGAAAATCGATCTTGAGGGTGCAAAAGAGCTGAAACTGGTCGTAACCGACTCAGGTGATAACAACTATGAGGACCACGCCGACTGGGCAGACGCCAAATTCACCACCGACTGATAGGAAAGAGGGCTGACTAATGACGGTCAGTTCTTTTTTCTGTTCCAGCAGGGCTGTATTTTGGTGGATTATCGTGATTGATCCTCAGCATTCTGTCCCTAAATCTTCAACCATGACAAAATAATGAAGATGATAGCAAGATAGTGCAGGGATTTCCTGCACTTCCTCTTCCTATTAGGTGGTAAGCTTGAATTGTTAGCGTTTACATTTTAATTCAATTAAGGGGGAACTGTTGGAATGAAAGTGAGAAAACTGAAATTCATGTCCTTATTGCTTGTCCTTGCGATGGTTTTGGCAGCATGTAATTCAGATTCCAGTTCAGGAGATGAAAAAAAAGACAAGGATGCCAAACTTGATATCTTCAGCTGGTGGACTGGAGCTGGTGAAGAAGATGGCCTGAACGCGTTGATCGACCTTTTCAAAGAGAAACACCCTGATGTGAAAGTGGAAAATGCAGCAGTAGCAGGCGGGGCTGGCACAAATGCAAAAGCAGTGCTTGCGAGCCGTATGCAAGGGGATGATCCTCCAGCGACCTTCCAGGTCCATGGCGGAGCGGAGCTGAATGAAGGCTGGGTAGCCGCTGGAAAAATGGAACCGTTGAACGACCTATATGATGAAGAGGGCTGGAACGATAAGTTTCCGCAAGATTTGATCGATATGGTAAGTAAAGACGGGAATATCTACTCTGTTCCAGTGAATATCCACCGTGGAAATGTGCTCTGGTATAATACAAAAGTTTTTGAGGAAAATGGCATTGAGGTTCCGACGACATTTGATGAGTGGTTTGCAGCTGCTGACAAGCTGAAGGAAGCAGGGGTTACCCCACTAGCGCTTGGAGACAAAGAACCGTGGACGGCTACTCAGCTTTTTGAATCAACCTTATTAGGTGTACTCGGTCCAGATGACTATAATAAATTGTTCACCGGTGAACTGTCTTTTAAAGACGATAAAGTAAAAGAAGCAGCAGAAACATTCAAGAAGATGCTTTCTTATATCAACGAAGACCATAGCTCCCGTAACTGGCAGGATGCTTCCCAAATGGTTGCAAACGGCGAAGCGGCGATGAATGTAATGGGTGACTGGGCCAAAGGTTATTTTGTCAACGACCTGAACCTTAAAGTGAAAGAAGACTTCGGATGGACTGAAACACCTGAAACAGAAGGTGAATTCATGGTCATTACAGACACATTCGGACTTCCAAAAGGCGTTTCGAATCCTGATGATGTGAAAAAATTCTTATCTGTACTCGGTTCTGTTGAAGGTCAGGACGTTTTCAATCCGTTGAAAGGATCGATTCCTGCACGTACAGATTCGGATGTATCCAAATATGATGCATACGGACAAGAAACAATCGAGGATTTCAAACAAGCTTCTCTAGTACCAAGTCTTGCCCACGGATCTGCAGCTCCTGAAGGTTTCTTGACGAAAGTGAACCAGGCCGTAAACATTTTTGTTACACAACAAGATGTTGAACAGTTCACTGATTCGCTTGATCAAGCTTCAGGTGAATTAAAATAACATTGAAATCGGTAGGGGGAAGGAGGTTATTCTCTTCCCCTTTTTCTAAGGATAAGGAAGTATAAAAATTTTTGTTGCGGTGAAGTGCTCTCACGCCCACCCACTTGGATCACTTCAGTCCTCCTGCGGCGGCGGCAGCCTCCTCGCGTCGGACTTCCAGTGACCTTCGTGGCTGATCAGGGCGCTTGCGCTTTTCTTGAATTTAAGGGCTCCTTGGAAAAATCAATATCACCATTAATTCAGGATTTCATACAGAAGGAGGTTCAATCATGGATCCGGTTCGTTCATCAGTGAAACATACTCCCTCAGAATTGAAAGTTGCAACTAAGAGAACAAAAAAAGCCCTGACGAAAGATCATCTCATGGCGATCGGGTTTCTAACACCATCCTTGATTTTGATCGCTGTTTTCGTTTATGGATTCATTGGATGGACAGGTTATGTATCGTTAAGCAATTGGAATAGTCTCGTACCTGATTTTTCATTTGCCGGACTTCAAAATTACATCTATCTGTTCAAGGATTTCCGATTCCAGGCTGACTTGAGGAACACACTGTTTTTTACGATTCTATTCATCTTGACGGTCATCGTTATCGGTATCGTCCTGGCGATCTTGCTGGATCAGAAAATCAGACAAGAATCTTTATTCCGGAACATTTTCTTTTTTCCAATGGCGTTATCATTTGTCGTTACGGGTGTCGTCTGGCAATGGCTTCTGAATCCATCTACGGGCGTAAACCTTTTTTTAAGTAAAATCGGTCTGGATTCCAAATGGTACACGGATACGACCATTATTCCAGGGGTATCATGGGGGAAGATTGAATTCGGTATCCCCGTTGCCATCATTGCGATTGTCATCGCGGCTGTCTGGCAAATGACAGGATTTTCGGTGGCGATGTACCTTGCAGGGTTGCGGGGAATTCCGGAAGAAGTGAGAGAAGCTGCCCGTATAGACGGGGCATCAGAGTTCCAGGTATACTGGAAAGTCATTTTACCTTTACTTCGTCCGATCACAATCAGTGTGGTGATCATCATGGCCCATATCTCACTGAAGATTTTCGATTTGATTTATGCGATGACAGGTTCGGGGGCAAATTATGTAACAGACGTTCCCGGCGTTTATATGTATGAAACAACTTTTAGAGGAAATTATTACGCAAACGGGGCAGCAATTGCAATCATCATGTTATTGTCTGTAGCGATCTTTATCGTCCCGTATCTGATCTCAAGCAGAAAGGGTGAGTCCTGATGGTGATTCGTACAATTACGCGGCCCCTTTTATACCTGCTATTGATTGCATTCAGTCTGTTTTATTTGATGCCGGTTTATGTCATGTTGGTCACAAGCTTGAAGCCCCTTGACCAAATCACGTTGGCACAAATGTGGCAGCTCCCGACTTCCATTGATTTCAGCAGTTATTCTGTGGCATTTACAAAACTTGCCCCTAATCTGATGAATAGTTTATATCTTGTCATACCAGCGACGATCATTTCCGCTTTGCTGGGTGCTTTGAATGGCTATGTGCTTTCGAAATGGCAGTTTAAAGGCTCGAATACACTTTTTACAGCGATCTTATTCGGTATGTTCATTCCTTATCAAAGTATTCTGATTCCGTTGATTCAATTTTTAAGGGAGATCGGTCTTTATAACTCGATTGCAGGGTTGGTTTTTGTGCATGTCGTTTATGGACTTCCGATCACCACCTTGATGTTCCGGAACTTTTATGCAAGTATACCGGTTTCGATGATCGAATCGGCTAAAATCGATGGGGCAGGATTCATGAGGATCTTCATTCATATCATGATGCCATTGTCGATTACCGGGTTTGTCGTAGTAGGAATATGGCAGTTTACGAATATCTGGAACGAGTTCTTATTTGCAGTAACCATCACGACCTCTGATCAACAGCCGGTCATGGTGGCCTTGCAGAATCTATCAGGAAGCCAGATCGTCCAGTGGAATGTACAAATGGCAGGCGCCTTGCTGGCTGCATTGCCGACACTGCTCGTATACATCTTGCTCGGAAAGTTCTTCGTAAAAGGACTGCTCGCAGGCTCAGTGAAAGGGTAACTTCGACGTCGTAGGTGAGCACCTTTAGACTGTACCAGGCACCATTTCAGAAGCCTTGGGGGAGAAGAGGTTTGGATCGGTGCCAGGCACCATTTCAGAAGCCTTGCGCAGCAAGGGGTTTCGAATGGTGCCTGGTACCGATTTTTTAAGGGGGAGCGGCGTCAAAAAATATATCGGTGCGATTCTGAAATATATCGGTGCAGATTCAAAATATATCGGTGCGATTCTGAAATATATCGGTGCAAATCAAAAATATATCGGTGCAAATCCGAAATTTATCGGTGATTCCCCATAATAGGCAAGGAATCTTGATTAATGGCGTTCGAAGATTTCTTCAAGTATGAGGACGCATGATCCGAATGCTGAGGCATTTTCACCTAGTTTTGATAGGACGATCGGCGTTTCTTTCGCTTTTTTTGTCAACCCTCTTGAATGGAGGGTTTCTTTTATGCCATCCATCAAGAAATCCCCGGCCCTGGAGACCCCTCCACCAATGATGATTCTTTCAGGGTTCAAGGTATGGATGAGGTTGATCAGACCGATCCCCAAGTACCTTCCTGTCTGGTTCAATAGTTCAATGCTGAATTCGTCCCCTGCACAGGCTGCTTCGTATACCACTTTACCGTCCACTATTTCAAGATCGCTGTCCACGATATCAAGGATCCGGGAATATTTTCCTGTCTTCAATTCTTTGATGGCACGAGCTGCAATAGCTGGCCCGCCAGCAAGCGCTTGAAGGCACCCATAATTTCCACATGTGCATTTCGGACCTGATAAATCGATGGTCACATGCCCGATTTCTCCAGCAATATCACTGTCTCCATGAAAGAGTCGGCCGTTGATCATGATTCCAGCCCCGATGCCATGCCCAACATTCACCCCAACGATATGATCCTCGTTATTCCCATGCCCGAACCATGATTCTCCCAAAGTCATCGTACGCGCATCATTTTCAACTTTGATGAGCATGTCGAATTCCTTTTCCAGTTCTAATTTGATAGGGATATCGTAAAGCTGGAAGGATGGTGCAAAAAGGGAAATGCCCTTTTCGACATCGACGATCCCATGCATACCCACTCCGATACCAAGAAACTTTTGGCCATTTTTTTCTCGTTCGAGCAGGGTATGGATTCCCTTTTTCATGGTGTTGAGGATATCCTCTTTGGTCGGATGTTCCTTGATCCTCAAAACATTCGAATCTTTGAGGTCTCCAAAAAGGTTCGACACGACGAAGTTCATCTTATATCTCCCTACATCTATTCCGATGATATAAAACTGATCAGCATTGATCTCGAGCAAAGTCGGTTTTCTTCCTCCCTGGGAAGTCCCTTGTGTTGTCTCGATGACGAACTTACTCTCGATCAATTCCTTTACGATATTGCTGACCGTTGGTGGGGTGAGGCTCGTTTGCTTGGCAATTTCTGCTCTGGAAATCGGGCCTTTTTCCCGGATCATATTCAATATCGAACTACGGTTGATCGATTTCATCAGCTGGAAGGTCCCTCTAGTATATTTCAACGACATCGTTTTTCCTCCAAGAATTCTAATTTAAATAATCATATCATACTGATTTTGCATAACTTAAGTAAATTAATTAAAAAACGTACCTGTTAACCTTCCCAATATGGTTCTTCACTAAATCTAACGTAAAAATCCGAGCATTTTTTACAAAGACATGTAGAGAAATTTGTGATAGTATTAAGTAAATTAAATTAATTAATAAAGTTTTTCAGATCAGTTTAATTGATGATAGAAGCAGAGGTGGTCAGAATGGATGAATTGAAAAGATCCTTCATAGAACAATTCGGTGATCAGGGCGGTTTAACGTCATATTTCGCCCCAGCCCGTGTGAACCTTATCGGGGAACACACGGACTATAATGGAGGCCATGTCTTCCCGTGCGCCCTTACGTTAGGTACATATGCCACAGCAAGAAAAAGGGAGGACAGGACCATCCGATTGTATTCGATGAACTTTGAGGAATCAGGCATCATCGAAGTTCAACTCGATGATCTGCGTTTTATCGAAAACGACGATTGGGCGAACTATCCGAAAGGGGTAGCTGCTATTTTCCAACAGGCTGGTTATGAGATCGATTCAGGCTTTGATGTCGCGTTTTACGGAAATATCCCTAATGGATCAGGGTTATCATCATCAGCTTCGATAGAAATGCTCACAGCGGTCATACTTAAAGATCTTTTTCACTTGGAAATCGGCCAGATCGAAATGGTAAAACTTGCCCAAAAAGCTGAAAATGAATTCATCGGTGTCAATTGTGGCATCATGGATCAATTCTCGATCGGAATGGGGAAGAAAAACCATGCCATCCTGCTTGATTGTGACACGTTAGACTACCAGTATACACCGATCAATTTGAAAAATGAAAAGCTGATCCTGGCCAATACGAACAAACGCAGAGGATTGGCAAATTCCAAATACAACGAAAGAAGGCAGCAATGTGAAGCTGCTTTAAGCTCACTACAAGAGAAGCTCAATATCAAAACGCTTGGTGACCTGACAAGGGAAGAATTTGAAGCACACAAGCATCTGATACAAGATGAACTGATCCGAAAAAGAGCTAAACATGCCGTCTACGAGAATAATAGAACGATAGAGGCAGTTGAAAAATTGAATGCAGGCGATGTCAGAGGGTTCGGAAAGCTGATGAATGAATCTCACATCTCTCTGCGTGATGACTATGAAGTTACCGGAAAAGAATTGGATGTATTAGTGGAAGCTGCATGGAATGAAGGAGCGATTGGTTCGAGAATGACGGGTGCAGGATTTGGAGGCTGTACCGTAAGCATCGTGCCGGATGATCGAGTAGATTCTTTTATAGAAGCGGTTGGAAAAACGTACAAAGCTGAAACAGGTCTTGAAGCTGAATTTTATGTAGCCGATATCGGGGATCAAGCGAAAAAATTATAAGAGGAGGGAATAAGAATGGCAGTATTAGTATGTGGTGGTGCAGGATATATCGGAAGCCATGCAGTCGCTCAACTGTTGGATCGGAATCAAGAGGTGATTGTGATCGATAACCTGCAAAAAGGACATCGGCCAGCCATATTGGAAGGTGCCGCCTTTTATAGAGGTGATCTGCGGGATCAGTCTTTCTTAGATGGTGTGTTCAAAGAAAACGAGATTGATGCTGTGATCCACTTTGCTGCTGATTCATTAGTGGGAGAAAGTGTGAATGATCCGCTGAAGTATTATGACAACAATGTATCCGGGACCACCTGCCTATTGCGTACGATGGTGAAATACGGAGTGAAGAACATTGTGTTTTCCTCAACGGCAGCTGTCTATGGGGAGCCTGAACAGATTCCAATCTATGAGACGGATGCTACCGTACCTACAAACCCTTATGGCGAAACGAAATTGGCCATCGAGAAAATGCTGAAATGGGCCGAGCGAGCACATGGAATCCAGTACATCATCCTCCGTTACTTCAATGTAGCTGGTGCAGATTCCGAGGGAAGGTTAGGGGAAGATCATGACCCGGAAACCCATCTCATCCCGATCATCCTTCAGGTAGCCCTCGGTAAAAGGGAGAACATCCTTATTTTTGGAGATGACTACGAGACGGAAGACGGAACATGTGTCAGGGATTATATCCACGTGACAGATCTGGTGGGAGCGCATTTGCTCGCCATTGAAAAATTAAAAGGCGGCCATGCCAGTTCGATTTACAATCTCGGAAATGGAAAAGGATTTTCGGTCAAAGAAGTAATTGAAGCTGCAAGGAAGGTGACGGGGCATGAAATTCCTGCACAAGTTGTGGCAAGGAGGGCAGGAGACCCTGCCAAATTGGTTGCATCATCGGAAAAAGCCTATCGGGACCTCGGTTGGGAGCCGCAGTATGCGGATCTTGAGGGAATGCTCGGGACTGCCTGGAATTGGTTCAAAAGGAATCCGGACGGTTATAGCAACCAGAAAAAATCCTACGTATGATGGGGGGATATTGGCGTGAACATCTACAAAGAAATCGAACAGTTAATCCAATATGGGTTGCAAAAGAACATGATCTCTTTATGGGACGTCGATTATATACGAAATGCACTGTTGGAGGTTTTTGATCTTGGTGCAGCCGAGCCAGTGACCATAGAAGCAGAAAACCTTGAAACTCCGATCGATATTCTTAAAAAGATGCTTGATTATGCTGTAGAAAAGCGATTGATCCCGGATGATACAGTGACCCAAAGGGATTTGTTCGATACGAAGATCATGGGGAGGCTGGTGCCGCGGCCTGGAGAAGTCATCCGTAAATTTTATGACCTCTACAAGAGAGCAGGTCCGGAAGAGGCGACTGATTATTTTTATGAGCTTTCAAAATCCTCCCATTATATACGGACGGACAGAATCGCCAAAAATGTCAGTTGGTCCAGTGCGACCTCTTATGGGGATTTGGAAATCACCATCAACCTTTCGAAACCGGAGAAGGACCCGAAAGCGATTGCGGCTGCAAAAGAGAATGCTTCGGTTTCCTATCCGAAATGTCTGCTCTGTAAGGAGAACGTAGGCTATGCAGGGCGACTCGACCACCCCGCCCGCCAGAACCATCGGATCATCCCGATCGAGCTATCGGGTCAAAGGTGGTTTTTACAATATTCACCCTATGTCTATTATAATGAGCATGCGATCGTCTTTTCGGAAGACCACAGTCCTATGAAAATATCAAAAGAAGGGTTTGAGCGGTTGCTGCATTTCGTTAAGCAATTTCCTCATTACTTTGTTGGTTCCAATGCAGATTTACCGATCGTCGGGGGATCGATTTTAAGCCATGATCATTTTCAGGCAGGCCGGCATCCATTTCCGATGGAGAAAGCACCGATTGAGGAGTCCATGGATTTTGGGGATTATCCTGGTATCAAGGTCGGGAAGGTGAAATGGCCGATGTCCGTCATACGTCTGCAGGGTGAGGACAAAGAGGAAATCGCAGATCTTGCTGAAAAAATTCTTCATAGCTGGAAGGCTTATGATGATGATCGTTTAGATATTGTCTCAGAAACAGATGGCACACCACATAATACGATTACACCAATCGCCCGTGTAAGGGAAGGGTTGTTCGAACTGGATCTGGTTCTACGGAATAATCAGACGAGTACAGCCCATCCGATGGGTATTTTCCATCCTCATGAGGAAGTGCATCATATCAAAAAGGAAAACATCGGTCTCATTGAAGTGATGGGCTTGGCCGTGCTTCCTGGTCGTTTAGTAGAAGAGATGGAGATCCTTGCCGGCTACATGCTGGAAAATGAGCTGGAAACGAAAGCGGTTAATGATGAACGAACAAGCAAACACGTCGATTGGGCAAAACAGATCATCGCTGCTCATCAACACTTGGACGAATACAACATCAAAGAAGTTTTAAAACAGGAAATCGGACGGACCTTTTCAAAAGTGTTGGAGCATGCCGGGGTCTTCAAACGTACGCCAGAGGGTCAGGAAGGATTCAGGCGATTCTTGAAAACAGTTGAGCATGGTAGGCAGGAGGAACTTAGATGATCAAGCATTCGACATTCAAGGGAATCGATTCGATCATTTTAGAAAATGACCAGGTCCGATGTACAATCCTTCCGGCTTACGGCGGGAAAATGACAAGCCTATTTGATAAACAGACAGGCTATGAGTGGCTGTATCAATCGAAGGGGGTACAATTGGAAATACCCCCTTATGGAGCTGATTATGCCGCTTTTGATTCCAGCGGCTTCGATGAAATTTTTCCTGGGATCGACCAGGGACCACATCCGAATGAGTTAAAGATGATCCCGGATCATGGGGAAGTATGGGCATTACCCTGGGATATAAAAGAACGCACATATGGCTTGGATCTCGAAGTAAAAAGCCCGGTATTTCCCTATCGCCTATTGAAACAAATCCATTTGAAACCTGATGGGATCGAACTGAACTATGAAGCTTTGAACGAATCTGATGAGGATTTTCCGTTCATCTGGACAGCTCATTCCCTATTGAATATGAATCAGGCGACAAGCATTGCCCTTCCAATGGACCTATGTGAAGTCATGACGGTAGAGCATGGATCTAAACATCTTGGGGAGTGGGGGACGATCCACCCTTACCCCTTGACGACTTCCAAAAGCACCAATCAACCGATCGATTTGTCCCGGTTTGTTCCTCTGGAAACCGATAGCATGGAAAAATTCTATTTTACCGACCGTTTGAAAGAAGGATGGTGCAAGGTCGTCCAGGAGGACATCAGCCGGACGCTTACCTACCGCTACCCTCCAGAAAAGGTCCCATACCTGGGCATCTGGAAAACGGAAGGCGGCTACCGTGGAGAATATAACTTCGCCCTTGAGCCATGCACAGGGGTTTATGATGACGTTTATGTCGCCAATAAAATCGATAAAGTCTCAAAGATTCCAGCCAAAGGATCCTACACGTGGACGTTTACGATGGAGATAGGTGGTTTGTGATGAAACAAGGACCTTTCATTGATGATCGGTCCTATTTTTACACGTTAAGATAGTATAAAAGTTTTGGTTGCGATGAAGTGAAGTCCAGCTCCAACGCCCAACCACTTGTATCACCTTAATCCTCCTGCGGCTGTCGACACATTGATTTAAATCGAAGCGTTTACCTACGTAGAACCGAATTTTGTTTGGTTCAAGCCTCCTCGTCGGACTTCCAGTGACCTTCGTGGTTAACCAGGGCATTTGCGCTTTTCTTGTGATTTACAATGTTAAAAATGACTGAATAGACCAAGAAAATAGAATCCAAGCGTCTAAAATATATGTTGAACGGGATAAGGGGCTATCGCGGAAAACATTATCCCGACAACTGAAGGGAAAAATCTTACAACTTTGAAATTATCCTGACAACTCGGAAATTATCTCAACAACTTTACATTTATCCTAACAACTCAAAAAACAAGGAGAAATGAGGAATAATTTCCAGTGGTCTTCGTGGCTGATTAGGGCATTTACGCTTTTCTTGATGTCGAAAAAGGAAAGAGGACTATAGTCGTTCTCCCACCGATTTATGTCAGCTTTTTGTTGTAAAACGATTGTCGTTTTACTCAATAGATGCGATTTGAATGAGAGTTTTGGAACATTTTCAGTCCGCCTGGGAATAAGGGGTAGCGAAGCGGGGCAAAGTAGATGGATCGTATTAACAGAAAATTATTTAATCATAAAAAAGTTTATCCTAAAAGGAAAGCCGCATTATCCCGATGGAATGCGGCTGTTTCAGGAAATAGTTTTTGGGATGTTCACACTGACCAGAAGACAATATTTTCCTTAGTTGATGGGCATGGGATAATATACCCTTCACAATGTCTCCGTATTCTCTTTTTGAAACCAGGTTTCTAGCAGCTCCAGCTCTCTTTCTTGTGAGATCCCTGCTTTTCGTTCTGTATCCTGTCTTGATTTCTCCCATTGATACACATCATGCACAGTATCTTCAAAAGGTCTTAAGGAAAGGCCAGCGTTAACGGCTTTTTCTATACTGATGAAAAAGGATCCTTTCCATGGTTCTGTTTCTCCGTCTAACGGGAAGTTTTCAGGAACCCATAGTGGCATTTCCGTCCATGGCTGTACTTTGTTCTCCATTAAAAACTGTTCTTCTACCCAAACAAATTCGGCATCGCTTTTCGTAACTGCCCTACAGGTATTCAATAGCTCTTCGATAGTCAGTTTGTATTTCGGACCTGTTACATTGAATGTACCTGCCTTTCTCTTTTCCGCCATATTGAAAGCCCATTTTGCTATATCTTTTACGTCAATTAATTGTACTGGTCGCTCTGAACGTCCCGGTACCAAAACTTTTCCGCCTTGTGCTACACGGTGCAACCAGTACGGGAGCCGATCGGTATAGTCAAACGGTCCGACAAGTTGCCCAGCTCTTATATGCAAAACACGCCCTGGCCAATTCTTCTCAGCTTCTGCTTCACATAGTACTTTCAGTGGACCATAATACTCGTAAGGGGAGATCTTCCCCTCCTCAACGTCTTTCAATATTTCATCCGATGGCATGGATTGTAAATGATATCCTTCCGTAATATTGAAGGGGATCCAATCTTTATAAACTGAAATGCTTGAAATGAATGTATAATGTTCGATGTTATCCCCGAGTACAGCGGCGGTTTTTTTAATTTGATGAGGAGCAAATCCGCATGTATCCATTACAATATCCCATTTCCGGTTTTTCAGTAGTGATACATCACTGTCTCTATTACCGATTAGCTGCTCCACTTCAGGAAACGTTTCTTTATTGTTGCCACGGTTAAATAAAGTAACTTCATGACCTCTTTTCAATGCTTCCTCTACCAAAGCTCTCCCTAAAAAACGAGTACCTCCTAATATAAGAACCTTCATAGTGTTCCTCCATTCACTTTAGTAACCTATTAAAAATCCCTTTATTTTACTAACGGCTTCCCTTTGTAAAAAGATACGGGGGGATGAAAAATTTAATCTTTTTTATTAAAGGAAACATCCCGATATTTCAATAGTAAACAGAACTCCACTCCGGTTCTATTCTCTTTTCGTTCAACCATAAGGCCTTTAAATGAAAGAAGAGCGCAATCATTATTCTTGAATTGCGCCCAATAGCGGAAGATCTTTACACTTTTTAGAAGTACCTGTTCATTCATTTACAGATGGCTAAGAATATTGATAAGCTTCCCGAATGGATCCCTTACAAAAAATCGCCGAACCCCCCATGGCTCCTTAGCTGGTCCATACTCAATTGGAATCCCTGCTTCTTTTATGCGAGTTAGTGCATCATCGAGATCATCAACTTCAATTGACAGATCAGGCACAGGCGCCTGGGAGCCTCCTTGTGAGAGGAAGCTGATTTGAGTATTCATTTCCTCATCCGAGCCATAAGTTGCAATCCATCCCAGGTTCATCAGTTGATCAAGGCCGAGTACTTCCTCGTAGAAGTACTTTGCTTTGGTAATATTCGGCGTCTCAACATTGGCAACAATTCGTTTGACCTTCATATTTACCTCCTAAATGTTTAGATGTTTAACTACATTTCTCCTAACTCAACACTAATGTCATCATAATATCCAATGTCGTTTTTGAAAGTTAAGTGGTACGGCAATGAAGTTGTAATTGTCGCAAAAAATTTTCCCTCTAGTCGACTATGTTCAAATTGGGGCACAATAGAGGTTCAATTTACTGGGATATTCAACCGTTTCATTCTGTTATAGAGAGTGGCCCTGGTAATTCCTAGTGCGTCAGCCGTAACTTGTTTGTTACCAGACATTTTTCTAAGCGTATTTATTAAAATTTCTCTTTCACAATCCTCCAGTTGTTCTTTTAAACCTTGATCACTGTGAGGATTCACAAATCGTTTGTTCCGGTGTTCTTCTTCCAGGAACGGTAAGTCTTCTCTCTGGAGGACACCATCAACAGAAAATACAACCAATCTTTCGATCACGTTTCGAAGCTCACGGACGTTTCCAGGCCAAGTATGATTCAATAAATCCTTCATAATTTGTTGAGAGATGCCATGGATTGGCCGGTGATACTTTGTGGAGAATTCATATAAAAAGTAGTGCGTTAATTCAATAATGTCCTCGGTCCGGTCTTTTAGAGGAGGGATGACAAGGTTTACGACATTCAATCGATAGTATAGATCTTCCCTGAATTTCCCTTCCTTGATCCGTTTTTTCAAGTCCTGATTTGTCGCTGCAATGATGCAAATATCGGCTTGGAGTTCTTTGGTTCCACCTACTGCAAAATAAGATCTCTCTTGAATCACCCTAAGAAGTTTGACCTGCATATCAAGCGGTAATTCACCGATTTCATCTAAAAAGAGGGTTCCTCCTTTAGCCAGTTCAATCTTGCCTTTTTTCCCTTTTTGATCTGCTCCTGAAAATGCTCCTCTTTCATAACCGAACAACTCACTTTCGAATAAAGACGACGGAATGGCACCACAATTGATTGGAATGAAAGGGGAGGATGTTTTCTCTCTAAGATCATGTATTGCCTTTGCAAATAGTTCCTTACCGACACCGCTTTCTCCCTGGATTAAAACGGTCGCCTTAGTCGAAGCAAGACGCTTTGTTTTGTTGATTGTTTTCTTTAAAGATCTGCTGCTCCCTCTGATTTTTTCAAATGGATTGGTGGATAGATTCAATTCAGCAACTTGACGCTCAAGATGGTGGAGTTTGGCGGTTGTTTGGGACAACTCCTGGTTCAATTTAACTTGACTTGTTATATCGATTTCAGAAGCTACGGCACCAATCGTTTTATTACCGAGTTTAATAGGAGCGGTATTTATCAATACAAATCGATCGGGCCTAGCCAAGTGTTGGTGACGGTGAAGTGCTTTTCCCGTTTTTAAAGTCTCTAATAGTTCAAGCTTGTCCTTATCAAAAAAGTCAGTCATCGGTTTTCCAAGTATATTTTCTTTACTTATTGAAAAGATTTCTTCCGCTTTTTCAGTCCACACCCTGACGATCCCACTATTGTCCACAACTGAAACGGAGGCTTCCATCGTTTCCATAATGGCATCGTAATAGGCAAATAAGCATTGATAGGACAGGTGAAGGTTTCTGAAAAATGTCCCGCGATCAATATAACCGATAGGGCTTTTCTTTTGATCCATTACTAATACAAAGGCATGGTCGATCAAAATTTCAACCAATTCCTCAGTCCTGCAATCCGACGTTATCCAGATGCTTTTCTGTGGACTATTTTGATCGTATTGGAAGAAGAGCTGTTCATTATCAAAGAAAAAAGTTAATGGTTCATTCACATTTGCTTGTTTAGTCGTTTTGTCTTGAAACGTAAAATCTTTCTTCAGCAGCCCTTTTACCTGTGGCAGTTTAAAAGGCATCCTTCCACCTCCCCGAATGTAATGCCAAGAAATTATCATTTTATTTGTGATTACAACTAAGTGCTTATTTACTCTAAAAGCCAGAATTCGATCCGATAACGACAGTAGCGTCCAGTTCCTCGTCTCTAGCCACTTTCGTGATAAGCCCAGCACTAGTAAAGATTTCAATGGTCTGGGGTGCCTGCATTTCGCTCGTCTCTATCAAAAGATTTCCTCCTGGTGCTAGCCAGAGAAATGCTTCTTCTGCTACTCTTTGCTGGATGTCAAGTCCATCCTCTCCTCCGTCAAGTGCCACCTTCGGTTCATGTAGGCGAGCCTCCTGGGGGAGATGCTTGATTGCCTCGGTAGGAACATAAGGTACGTTCGCAACTAGGATGTTCACACGGCCTTTAAGTGAGTGGGGTAGGGCTTTATACAAGTCACCTTCAAAAACATGGCCACCGAAATCCGTTACGTTGCGGCCAGCGCACCGTACTGCGACAGAGTCAATGTCAACAGAATACAATTCGACTCGTCCCAAAGCTGCCGCCAGTGCTACACCTACAGCACCTGACCCGCAACATAGGTCAACGACGGTATCACCATAACATAACAGAGCTTCTGCCTGTTGAACAAGAAACTCGGTACGTTGGCGAGGCACGAAAACGCCCCGATCCACTTCTATCCGCAAACCACAGAACTCTGCAAATCCAACAACATATTCAAGAGGTAACCCATTGGCTCGCATTTCCACCATTTTCTTAAGGTCCTCTGGAGTTCGTGCCTCTGAGATAAGTAATCGGGTCTCATCTTCTGCGAAAACACAACCAGCACTCCGAAGCTTTTTAATTATAAATTCTTCCGTTTTATTGTCCAAAAAGATTTTTCCTATTTATCTCACCACTTTGATAAGTTTATTTATAGCCCTGTATTCGTTAAAAATAGGAGATATCCTTCTTCAACAAAATAGCCCTAACCTTATTCTGTTCAGTTTTATATAAGCGCCCTCATTCTCTTCAACTATAGCGCCCTATTCTTGAATAATCAAAGAGCTTCTGTTAACGAGTATTTTGTTCAATAATGAACTTTTCTTGTAACTCAACAAAACGGCTTAGAATCTAATTCCAATCACTCACAGTCCCCAAATCTTTTATACGTTCTATGGATATGCCCAGATTACAAAATTGCCCAGGGTAAATGAATTCTTATCCATGCTTTAGACATAGTCCTCAATCTACGAATCGTATAAACTAGAGGATAAATGTAATAGAAAATAGGTGAAGCAAGTGATGGAGTTGGATAGATTATATAAGACATATCAACCGTTTCTTTTTTCCGTTGCGTACCGGATGCTTGGATCAGTTACCGACGCAGAAGATATCGTTCATGATTTATTCCTGCAGCTTAAGCTTGACACTGATCAAATTAAGGACTTGAAGGCATATCTTGCCAAAGTGACGACGAATCGATGTCTAAACTTTTTAAAATCCGCCCGTAAGAGAAGAGAAATTTACACAGGGCCATGGTTGCCTGAACCTCGGGTACACCAAACCGGGCAGCCTTTAGATAAGGTTGTAACAGACGAAACAGTTTCTTATGCCTTTCTCGTTTTGCTGGATCAACTGTCACCTGTCGAAAGAGCAGTATTCGTTCTTAGAGAAGCATTTGCTTATGACTATGGGGATATTGCCGGGATACTGGAAAAGACTGAAGTGAATTGCAGAAAAATCTACAGCCGTGCTAAGCGGAAATTAAAGAATGATTTGCCTGTCCATCCGGAGAATACTGAACGTGTTGATCTCCTAGTAAGAACATTCATAAAAGCATCGATGACCGGAAATTTTGAGGAATTTATTGATATTCTTACAGAAGATGTTGTACTTGTTACTGACGGCGGAGGAAAAGTGATTTCTGCATTAAATCCAATTGTAAACAAACAGCGGGTATCTGCCTTTCTTAAAGGAATTTCCGGTAAAGGAAGTTTCATAGGAGGACTTCTTCCGGTGATGGTCAATGGTCAAAAAGGAATCTTACAAGTAAAAGAGGGGCATCCAATCAAAGTCATCTGCTTTGAATTAGATTCAAAACAAAAAAATATCCGGAGAATCTTTATTGTTTCAAATCCGGATAAATTAAATCACATTCCTGTTCCTTAATAAGGATAGACCGAGAGCTTAGTGCGAGCTCTCTATATTTATGTCACAAATCAATCCTCTGTTTTGTCTTATAAGTGAAATCCTAAAACGGTTAAATGGAGGAGATAGACACATGGAGCAACGTATTAACTACATGGAGACAAATCGGGAAGTTGTTAAATTAATGAGTCAATTGGAGGAGTACAAGAAAACTACGGAAATTGATAACAAATTAATCGAATTAATTAAAATTCGTGCGTCTCAAATCAATGGCTGTGCGTACTGCTTGGATATGCACACAAAGGATGCCCGGGCAAATGGTGAAACCGAACAAAGAATTTACTGTTTGAATGCTTGGCGTGAGTCACCATTCTATCTTGAGGCGGAAAGGGCTGCGCTAGAATTAACAGAAGCAGTCACAACCATTTCGGCAAACGGTGTACCAGATGATCTGTATGAGCGGGTCAGCCTTCATTTTGATGAAAAACAATATATCGATCTCGTTACCATAATTATCACGATCAACGGCTGGAACCGATTGGCCATTTCATCCAAAAGCATACCCGGACACTACAAGCCTGTAACAGAAAAATAATTTTTGGCAACATAAAACCCCTTGTATTCAGAATGGATACGAGGGATTTTTTACTTAGCTTTTTATTCCACAAAATGGCCCGTTCATTGAAGAATATAAAACTTCCTTTATTGCTAATTTGTACTTACCCTAAAGTAGCCATATTTTCAACATGTCTCTATTATAGTTTTATTTGGGATCTAAGTTATGACACCTTTATACCTTGATAATTCCGTACGTTAAAAAAGTGTGTCAATCTTATTTAGTTTAGTGTTAATTACGGCGTGTTCCAATGAAGCGGATAAGTCAGATTCATCAAATGCTATTGAGGAAGCAAAGAAAAATGGTGACGTTGTCGTTTTGTATAAAGCCAATACATTTAAGGAAATTTTCAATGATGATAATGTTGAAATGTTTAATATTGATCAACTTTTGGAGCTGATTTCACATGTTGAGAATAAAATAAAGTCGTCCGAAGTTACTATTTCTATTTTTAATCAAAATGGGTAAAAGACGACGAATACATTATTCTTTGATGGAGAATTTATGAAATTTGAGAACAACTATGGAGGATATCCGCGAGCACCAAAAGGCACCTTTAAATGTAAGTTCACTTCTTTAAGAGGTGGAGATATTTACTTGCAAATGTGTACAAGTGGTGAGGGGAAAGAAGTGTCAACGATGCTCGGATTAATTGGAAGTGAAGAGGCTTTTAAAAAGGCAAAACAATCTGCATCTAAAAAAATAATTGATATTTTTACAGTTGACAGGGGGATGACCATGTTGAGTTATCGGTATGATAAGTACCTGGGCTTTTTACTCCTAAAGTTGTTTAAGTTTAATACTTCCAACACGCACACCCCCGTCCTGTTTTGGATGGGGGTAAAATCAATTTATTAAATTTTTTAATAAGGATACCTTAGCAATACAGTCATTTAAAAATATTGACTTATATTAGCTGGTATAATGGAATAACTAATTAACTTCTAATACAATAGGGCGCTTTAGTGGAATAAGATAATTATTTGTAGACTGATTGGTTTTTGCCGTTTAGTTATTTTTATTTCATTAAGGTTTTCTACTTTTGGACAATATTAACTGGAATACTTATATGACTTTTGGAAAAAATCAAATAAACTTGCCTTATCCTTTCACCTCACTATTATGAACTTCTGGGCTTTCGCTTCTATCAGTTATTACAAAAGAAAATTAAAAATGCATTTGCCATTCTTAATATATCTTCTGACAATTTTTCTATTGATGCTCCCTTTTTACATCATGAAACACATGGATTTTCAAGGGCTCATACTAATGAAATTCATTTTACGATTTTATGTTTCCAAAAATATTTGTAGACGATGTCGAAATTCATACATTACGTTCGTCATTATATTGAGTGAGAAATTAGTGTGCTCAAAAAACTTTGAAAGGTGGAAACTAAACATGCATTACACGCTTCTGTTTTATGAAAGCGCGGAGGACTTCTCGCATCGCACTGATCCGTTGCGGAAGAAAGAGTATTTGGCTGGCTGGTCCCACTATGTTAAAGCTTTACGCGAGTCAGGCGTTGTTGTAAGCGGAAACGGACTTCATTCTCCTGAAACCGCGACCTCCCTAAAACGGCATAACGGTAAGATGCTCGTGCAAGATGGGCCGGTGACCGAGACCAAGGAGCAAATTGGCGGAATCTTCGTCATTGATGTACCGGATCTCGATATCGCACTGAAGTGGGCGGCCCGTGGTCCCGTCAATACGGTTGAAGTACGACAAAATATCCCTCCGATGGAGTGACAGATGCTATGGACGCTCACCACGCAATTGAACAAGCTGCTCGCGATTCCTACGGCCGGTTGGTTGCATACTTGACCATACGCTGGCGCGACTTGCACGCAGTGGAAGATGCGCTAGCAGATGCCTTCCTCGCCGCATTGAAAACATGGCATGACAATGGTGTGCCGAATAAGCCCGAGGCGTGGCTGCTTACTGTAGCACGCCGACGGCTTATCGACAGAGCCCGCCATGATCAGGCACAGGACGATGCTATGCAAGCCCTAATCGAGATGGCGAAAGAAGCCCAAGAATTAGCTTTTTCTGACACTGCATTTCCTGATGAACGACTGAAGATGCTGTTTATTTGCGCCCATCCTGCAATCAATCCCCACGTACGTACGCCGCTTATGCTTCAGACTGTGTTAGGAATAGACGCTGCCCGTATCGCGTCGGCATTCCTCGTAAAGCCTGCCACGATGGGACAGCGGCTCACCCGCGCGAAAGCTAAAATACGGGATGGACACATTAGATTCGAACTTCCTGATGCTAAAGAATGGCCACTTCGTCTCGACGCTGTGTTGGAAGCCATCTATGCCGTCTATGGCAGCGGTTGGGACGATGTAGCCGGACTGGACCCGCGTCGCAGGGACCTGGCCCAAGAAGCAATCTATTTGGGCAGGCTTCTCTTGAAGCTCATGCCTGACGAGCCGGAAGTCAATGGATTGATAGCGCTTATGTTGCATTGCGAAGCGCGTCGTGACGCTCGTCGCAATGAGAAAGGAGGTTACGTGCCGCTTACGAAGCAGGATATTTCGCTTTGGTCCGAAACCATGATCGAGGAGGCAGAGCGTTGTCTGGGCCATGCCGCGCAAGCAGGCTGCATAGGCCGCTTCCAACTCGATGCGGCGATTCAATCGGTACATGCTGAGCGTGCACGCACCGGACGTACAGAATGGGAAGAAATTGCCCTGTTATATGAGGGTCTTGTACGTCTTGCACCTACTACTGGCGTGTTGGTCGGACGAGCGGCCGCTGTTGCCGAGGCGCGCGGCGCCGATAAAGGGTTGGCACTACTAAAAGAGATTCCGGCCGAGAGGATCAAGAGCTATCAACCCTTTTGGGCACTTACCGCACACTTATCCAAGCGAATGCAACAAAATGAGCAAGCCCGTTCTGCTTATAGCCGGGCAATCGGATTGTGCACGGATCCGTCTATACGTGAGTTTCTGAAGCAGCAAGCTCGCCAGGTTTAGTGTATGAGGAAGATCGAAATTGTCGCGAAATTAAAATAAAGTTAAACCGTTTAAAAAAACCTACATGAGGGATGAAAATGGGAAATTATATTTTTAAACATTTACAATTTGCTCGGGAAAACACGATTAGTCAAATAGCAGAAGTGAATGATGAGACGTCGCATATCATACCGGAAGGATTCAGCAACAATATTAAATGGAATCTTGGGCATATTTATGTCGTCCATGAAATGTTCGCTTTTCGATCACATGAAGAAAAAATGATGATACCGGATCATTTTACCGAATGGTTCAGTCGAGGTACGAAGCCGGGAGATTGGGGGGAAGGGGTTCCACCGATTGATGAATTCGCCCGGATGCTCGAAAGTCAAGTCAACAGGATCGAACAACTATTGGAACCTCATTTGAATGAAACGGTGGGGAACCTGTTCACAACGTCAACAGGCAGTCTGACATTATCAACAGTGGAAGAATTTCTTAGTTTTTGTTTTTACCATGAAGGCGTACACATTCAAGCGATTAAATCTATCAAACGAATGATTCAACAATGAGATTCGGAAGCTATATGGTTTTCGCGAGGGGAACTTCGTCGTCCCGAACATGCAAAATTATTGAGAAAATAGCATGACGGGGTAAAAACCTGTGTTCATTAAAGGATGGATGCATTCACGAAAAAAGTTCGTCTATGGACGGCGATAAGGTCTTATATAGAATATTCCACTTTTATGTTCACAATTCTGTCTGCTTCTAATTCTCCCAGTTGCACCCTATTCCTATGAAAAACAGTATCAAGAGTAAAAACAAACCCCTCTTCCTGTAGTGAACAAAACAATCAATTGTTCACTACAGGAAGAGGTAAATTCAAACAAACCGGATGGAAGATCAAGAGGTCGCTGTATTTGCTCTCCATCTTCTTCAAAACTGTTTGGTGTTAATTAATACACTGATGATTCAGAAGGTACTTTTGGAACAAAACAAACTCCTTTTGCAAAAGTTAGTTCCGGAAGATTTCAAAGCCTTAACACCGTTAATCTACGCTCATATAAACCCATATGGAACATTTAAGCTAAACATGCAAGAACGTTTACCGATTCAAAAATCTTCCTAAGAATTACGATTCAACGTTTACTTTATGTTGCTTTAAAATAAAGTTGGTTTAAATTGATTACTAATAACATAGATAAACAACCAAAAGGCCAGAGCCTGTTTTTGAAAAAAGTTTTATCGAAACAAGGCTCTTAATATATTTCATGAAACGCTTTTCATAAAAATGTTTGATCATTTTCTTCCTGTGTTATTCCACAATCACGCCCGATTGCGGAAGATCATTTAAGATTGAGTTATTCCTTGATCTCCCAATGTGGATTCCACACTACTTCCCACAAGTGGTCATCTGGGTCTTGAAAGTAACCAGAGTAACCACCCCAAAAAGTGTCATGTGATGGGGCTGTTATAATAGCACCGGCCTTCTTTGCCTGTTCCATTACCTTGTCAACTTCTTCTTTGCTTTCTACATTATGACCAATAGTAAATTCAGTAGAACTAGAAACAGTCTGATTAATCTGAGCGTCATGCGCAATATCTTTGCGCTGAAAAATAGCAAGTTTTATGCCTGATAGTAAGTCGAAAAAAGCAACGGCACCATGCTCAAATTCTTTGCCAACTATACCTTCTGTTGGAAGCCCCAATCCGTCTCGATAGAATTTCAAAGATCTTTCCAAATCATCTACACCTAATGTAATTACTGTAATTCGTGGCTTCATAAAATATCATACCTCCTTATAAATTTGACATAGTTGGGGTTAATAAATAGTATCATTTAGTTTAGCTATTTTAGATTGTAAAAAACGGACACATTTACTTAGTGGCACTGTTTATCTTAAAAACTTGGTTGGGGGACATGCCATAATAACGTCTGAAATTATTGATAAAGTGTGGTTGATCAGAATATCCGTATTTTACAGCAATATTAGTAAATCTATATTGATTACTATTATATAGCTCTTGAAGAAGGCTTTGAAATCTAATGATACCTGAGAGTTCTTTCGGACTCACCCCTAACTCCTTATGAAATGTCCTTCTTATATTCCTTTCACTGTAATTGAGTTTTTCTGCCAAAGAGCGAATTGAAATCATTCCCTTATTAGCATAAATGTATTGCAGACCCGTTTGTAGCAAGTAATTTGGTTTTGATTCGTTTAAAAATAGGAATCTCTTTAACTTTAGTTCAACCTTTGCAATTATTCTTGAAATTCCATTGGCTGATATGATTTCTTCTGTCATAAATGCAGCTTCATCCCCCCATATATCCTCAAGAAATACAGGATTCCCAATAAACTCAGAAACGGGATGCCTTAAAAAACGATATACAGTATCTGAATAAAAGCGAATTCCAAACAAGGAGCATTTTTGAGTAAGATTTATGGCTTCAAATTCAGTCATCAGTCCAACAACAAAGGCTCCTTTTGAAAAAGAGGATGATCTCAGATCAAATATAATATCCGCGCAACCATCCGGTATGATACGGTGCAATTTATTCTGTTCCGATGGATGGAAATCAACGGTCCAATAGCAAGCAACATAAGATTCCAGGCTCTTGTTTGGCAAATATTCTCGATATTGATAATTGGAATCTAACAATTCTTTTTGTAATTTAGGTGGTTGCAAAGGAACATAAAATTGCAAGTTGTTTCCCACCTCCTTTAGACTTTCGGAGTTCCAAACTTCATATTTCATCGTAGGTTTATCGTATCATTTTTGAATTACAAGTTGGTTTCGTTACTCTACAATCTGGACCTTTACAAAAAGAAAGAGCGCGATTCTTATTCTGGAATTGCGCCCGATTGCTGAAGATCTTAACGTAGGATTTTTTCAAAATGTTGGCGAGACCCCCTATAGATATTTAAATCTACAGTAAAAGAAGTATGAAGAAACTGTTCTTGAGTAAAAAAACCTTTAAAATCCTTAAAGATTTTCAGGTTTTGCGCCCGTTCGTTTAAAGATAGTTTCCATCGTCTATTGTACGGTGATATTGCAAATCGCCCCGAGAGTTCTATAAACGACCTATTTACTCATTTTGCTTATTAACGTTGGGTAACCGAATGAACCATTCTTCAAGCGTACCTTTGCGTAGAGGCAATCATCTCTGAGGTCGCCAGCTGGATCGATGAAATTGTTTATAAGGATTGCTTCCAAGTGGTACCCACAGCGCTCCGCAACCCTACAACTGGCACTATTTCTAGTGTCACAACGTATTTCGATGCGATTAGCTTGAAGATTCTTAAAAGCAAATTGAGTCACTCCGTCCACGGCTTCACTCATAAATCCCTGTCTAGAAGCAGATTGCCTAATCCAGTAACCAATTTCAAATTGGCGCACTTGCCAATCTACCCTTACCAGGCTGCAAGTACCTATGAACGCTCCGGAAAGTTTATCTAGTATGTAAAAAGTGAATGTGTCACGCAATAAAAAATTCGCTCGATGTTTACGTGCATTTGCTTCAGTCTCTTCGGTTTCTGGAATATGGTCAGCCCATTTCATCCACTCATGCAGAAATTCATAAGACTCTCTTATTGCCTCATTAACCATTGCTCCATCGCCATTCTGTGGTGCTCGCAATAAAAGTCGTTCGGTTTCAAACTGTTCCGGTATATCAAGAAGAATAGGATTCATGCCATACCCCCCCGTAAATTCTAAATCTTCCCAACTCTTCTTCTACACTCCTGCCTTTTAACTCAATAACAATTATGTCAAATTCCCATCATTTGCACAATGTGTTATTCAAGAATATGACCCTTTAACGGAATAACGTGACTGGTGTTTTAAACATCTTTATTATTTTTTAAACGACTTTATTATGGTGAAACATCAGTCACTTTTAAAAGAGTGGAACGATTCTTGCATGATTATTTAAAGAAAGAAAAAAGCTGCTATAAGGAGTGTTGAAAATGGAATTCAAACGAATGTTAACTACGGTTGATACACACACAGCCGGTGAACCATTAAGGATCATTACAGGTGGATTGCCAATGATAAAAGGGGATTCGATTTTGGAAAAAAGAGCTTATTTTACAGATAATTTGGACACGATTAGGACGGTCTTGATGCATGAGCCAAGGGGCCATCATGGGATGTATGGCTGTATCGTGACCCCACCGGAAAATAAAGACTCGGATTTTGGAGTCTTATTCATGCATAATGAAGGACTAAGCACGATGTGTGGACATGGAATCATTGGCGTTGTTACCGCTGGAATTGAAATGGGGTTCCTTGAAACCAAGGGGGAAGGATCTTCTGTTTATACCATTGATAGTCCCGCAGGTAAAATTACTGCAGAAGCTATATATGGCAATCATAAAGTTTCATCAGTTTCCTTCATTAATGTTCCATCCTTTGTCTATAAGGAAGATTTTGAAATTTCTCTGGATCATATAAACATTAAGGTAGATATCGCTTTTGGTGGAGCATTTTATGCGATTGTCCAGGCCAAAGATCTCGATTTGCAAGTAGAAATCCAACAGCTTTCCAAAATTCAGAAATGGGGAAAATTAATAAAAGAAGAAATTGAAAAGAACGTTGATGTGAAGCACCCTTTGGAAAACAAGCTTCAAGGCATCTATGGGGTCATCTTTTCAGATCAGCCTAAGAAAAAGGGATCACATTTAAGAAATGTTACCGTGTTTGCCGATCAGCAAATCGACCGATCGCCATGTGGGACAGGAACAGCAGCTAGAATGGCCGCTCTATATCAAAAAGGTGAATTAACAGAGAAACAACCGTTTATTCACGAGAGCATCATTACAAGTCAACTGAAAGGTGAAATAATAGAATCTACCAATATTGGACCATTCCATGCCATTATTCCTAAAATCAGTGGAACAGCATTTATTACCGGGAGTCATCAATTTTTTATCGATCCTTCTGATCCCCTTTCGGAAGGTTTCCTATTAGGATGAGTTAGGCTCTACTAGGAAGGTTGAAAAGATTCGTTTTACTTTATACCTTAAGAAAGTACAACTTTTCAGCGATGTAGCTAAACGGCGTAGCAGAAAAGTTAACGAACTAAGTATAGGTGCAGTTAAGGCTTAGCTTTCCCTATGCGGCGGTCGACACATTGATTTAGGTCGAAGGGCGTTTGCGCTTTTCTTGTGATTTACAATGTTAAAAATGACTGGATAGACCAAGAAAATAGAATCCAAGCGTATAAAATACATGTTGAACGGGATAAGGGGCTATGGTGCAAAGCATTATCCCGACAACCAAAGGGAAAACCTTACAACTTTGAAATTATCCCGACAACTCGGAAATTATCTCAACAACCTTACATTTATCCTAACAACTCAAAAAACAAGGAGAAATGATGAATAATCATTAGCCATTGCAGGAATGTATAAATATTTTTACGGTGTATAAATTTTTATACATTATCACGGTTATGATCATTCAAGCTTATTTTCACTTTTTGCAATTGGTATGTGCAACGAAGGCTCAGGTTTCATCATAGGCTTTTTCTTTAGATGGCATGAATCTTGCAATTCTTTTAGGGTGACCAAGATCGATTCTGTTCGAACTTGCATAACCATCAGGAGGGAGTATTTATTATGAAATATTTTGAAGGGATCCATGTTGCACTGGTAACACCGATGACGGAAGACTATGAGGTTGATTACAAAAGACTTTATGAAATTTCAGAGTGGATGATCGAAAAGGGCATACACGGTCTGATTCCTGGTGGTTCACTTGGAGAATATGCCGTACTTTCCAATGACGAAAGAGCAAAGGTTGTAGAAACGGTCATCGATGCGGCGAAAGGTCGTGTACCTGTTTCAGTTGGTTCCGGAGCTCCGGCAACCAGTCAAGTCGTAAAATGGTGTGAACACGCGAAAGGCCTTGGAGCATCAGGGATTATGGCGCTTCCACCGATTAATTACAAGCCGCTGGAACATGAAATCGTGGAACACTATCGCCAGATTTCTAATGTTGGTTTACCCGTTATCGCTTATAACAATCCTAGAGATTATCCGACTGATCTAACACCAGAATTTTTAGCGGAATTAGAAAAAATCGAAAATATAGTTGCCGTTAAAGAATTTTCCGGGGATGTTCGGAGAGTACACGATATTTTGGAAAAGACCAGTTTGGAGGTTCTTATCGGAGTTGACGATCTTTCCTTAGAAGGCCCTTTAATGGGAGCTACAGGTTGGATTGCCGGTGTTCCTAATGCACTTCCTGAGGAGTGCCTTGAGTTGTTCCGACTAGCAAGGGAGGGTAACCTCGAAAAGGCTTTGCCATTGTACCGAAGCCTTTTGCCATTATTCCATTACGATGCAATCCCTCAGTTAGTCCAAGCCATCAAATACATGATGGAGCTTAATGGTCAACCAGTAGGTCCGACGAGACCGCCTCGATTGAAGCTGGATGATAAAACGCACAAGGATATCAAACATTTCTTTGATAAAGCTCGAAGCACCTTACAAAATCAATAATGGACTAGAATCTTTTTTGAGAGGGGATGTAAATCAAATGGAAACAACAAACTGGATCGGAGGAGAGTGGGTCAAGCCTGGAGGTCAGCAACGTGATGTCATGAATCCTTCAAATCTTTCTGAAAAAGTCGGTACCATTCACTTTTCTGATGAAACGGATATGCTCGAGGCGGAGGCTGCTGCCAAAAGGGCTTATCAGAAATGGTCCAAAATGCCCGGGGCGAAGAGGGGTGAAGTCCTTTACGAAATGGCAGCGGTACTGGAAAAAAACATGACAGGGATTGCTAAGTTAGCAAGTTCAGAAATGGGAAAACCCATTACAGAAATGAAAGGGGAGGTTCTCAGAGGCGTCCAATTGCTGCGCTATTATGCAAGTGAAGGTGTCCGATCGCAGGGGAATCTCGTACCCTCATCGGATGTGAATGTTTTGCAATACACCAAGCGTGTTCCATTAGGAGTGGTCGGAATCATTACACCCTGGAATTTTCCTGTCGCTATTCCGATCTGGAAAATGGCTCCAGCATTGATAACCGGAAATACAATACTCTGGAAGCCAGCTGAGCCTGCTTCTCTTACTGCCGTCCGTTTAGGGGAGCTTTTTGCTGAAACCGATCTACCTGAAGGTGTCGTGAATATCGTAATCGGTAAAGGTAGGGAAGTAGGAAATGCACTGTTAGAAAAAACGGAAATAAATGCTGTCAGTTTCACAGGGTCCACCTCCACGGGTCAAAGAGTGGCTTCGATATGCGCAGCTCGTAATATCAAATATCAAACCGAGATGGGCGGTAAAAATGCAGCGATCGTGTTAAAAGATGCAGACTTTCAGAAAGCAGCATCTATGGTGGTGAGCGGAGCATTCCGATCCGCGGGGCAGAAGTGCACAGCGACGAGCCGGATCATTGTTGAAAAGGAAGCCTATGATCCATTTGTCGAAGCATTAAAAGCGGAAATGGAGACCATCAAAGTAAATCATGCTTTGGATGAAAACGCCTATATGGGTCCTGTGGCATCAAAAAGTCAATTTGACAGTGTATCTGAATATTTTTCAGTTGCAAAACAGGAAGCAGAATTGGTTATTGAAAAAGAAATCGAGCAAGGGAACGACAATGGCTATTTTGTTAATCCAATGATCGTGACAGGAGTCACCCCTGATCATAAACTCGTGCAGGAAGAGGTCTTTGGCCCTCTTGCGGTGATCCTTACCGCTGATGATTTTGAGGATGCGATATCATTAGCTAATCAAACTGTATTTGGTTTAAGTGCATCGATTTTCACTCAGGATTTGTCCAAGGCTCATCGGTTCCTCGATGAGGCTGATGCCGGAATGGTAAGAGTGAACCAAGAAACAGCAGGAGTTGAATATCAGGCACCGTTCGGAGGGATGAAAATGTCAAGTTCCCATACTCGTGAACAGGGACAGGCCGCTCTTGATTTCTATACCACTATAAAAACATGTTCGATTAAACATACATTTTAACTTCCTCATAAAATAGAAGGGGCTGTCCCATCACTATTGCTGCCCCTTCTATAAACCTCATATTGAGTTTTCAATACTTGGAATCTTAGTTTGCTTTTTTTCCTGGTAGTAATGATTCCAAAGTTTTTCTATTTTTTTTCGCCCTTTTTGGATATCTGGATGGAATTGGATGATCGATTTCGCCCTTACATCATGGACATGTTCAATTGCTTTTGTCATTTCTTCGAGTTTAATCCGCTTCGTCACTTTTTGTGAGATTGATAACCCTGCTACAACCCCCTGTGCCATCGCAATCTTGGCACTTTCAATACCCGTAATATTACCTGAAACATAAAGGCCATCAACAGGCGTCTCCATTCTTTCGTTATGCAAAGGTATATGACCGCCCAACTCTGGAATGTAATGGAATGGACATCCAGAAATTGCTGCTAACTCCACAAGTGGATAGAGTCCGCCTGCGATACACACGAAGTCTGCCTCTACTATTTTTTCGGCACCTGGTATAGGGTCTCCCTTGGTGTTCAATTTGACTACCTTTACACCTTCCACCTTTTTGTCACCCAAAATTTCGACGACAGCTTGTTTCAATTGGATCGGAACATCCCATATTTTAAAGCCGTTGGATGGATAAAAGCTAAGCCCGATTTTTCTTAAGGCTTTCACACGCATCAACTTGGCTCCCCACTTCATAATGAAACCTGGGGCCAAGTGGGCAGCTTCTGACAAATCATCAATTATTTTGAGGGGGTTGGAGGATTCTGTTGATAACTCATTACGAGGCGGAAGTAGAACTTGATCAACTTGAATACCAGCCAAACGCAGTTCTCTCATGATGGCAAAAGAGAGTATATTCATGCCCACAATAACCCCCTTTTCGCCAACCTTTACACGATGGACATTTGTCATCACCTGGGCTGCTCCGATTGACATCACACCTGGTAATGTCCAGCCAGGGAGAGGTAAAGGTGTTTCTGCAGCTCCTGTAGCTAAGAGTAAATTGGTTGATCGGAACTTGCCTTTGTTTGTGAATACGATCCAATTCCCCTTATCGGATTGTAAGTTGTGGACTGATACACCAAGTTTTACATCTACCCCCAGGTTATCCGCATTGGAAGCCAACACCGAAGCTTCCTTTATACCATTCCACCATTCTCCATCTGGTTCTTCATGGAGCTGCCCCAACAGCCGTCCACCCGGTTTCATAAATTCATCGAGTACCAAAACTTGCAACCCATTACGAGCACACGTATTTGCGGCTGATAACCCAGCAGGTCCTCCACCGATGACAATAACATCAATCATGTCATGAACCTCCTTTTAAGGGGGTTGGGTATTGGGTAAGGGTTTCAATCTTCATTCCTTCTTCTACCGGAGTAAGGCATGCACGGACTATGTCAGAATTTCCAACTTTGACACGACATTCGAAACAATGTCCGATATTGCAGTAAACACCTCTCGGATTTCCACTTTCCTCATGGTAACGAAGTGTACAAATCCCATTAGCAAGTAAGGCGGAGGCAATCGTATCCCCCTCAACAGCGTTATGATTTTTGCCATTGAATGAAAATGAAACCTCCTTATTATCAGCCAAAGTGTCAAGGATCGGATGATTGATAATTCTTTTATTCATTTATATATCACCCAAATTCTTGAATGTGATTGGTCGAATGGGTGGCTGATATTTTAAAGGTATGGAATCTGTAGGATTTATTCCTTCTTTTTGACTTATCAGGTGATCAAGACTGGCTCTGCAAGTCCTTCCTCCACAAACGCCCATCCCAGCACGTGTCCGTAGCTTCAATTCGCGTGAAGAACACTTATACGTTTGTATCGTTTTAAGCAATTCTTCAAGAGTCACCTCTTCACAGCGACATACTACTGTTTGATTTTCTCTCATGTCAGCCCCTCCTTATCACTATTAATTCATGCAAGAATTAAGCCAATAAGTGGATTCCTTTATACGAGAACGCAATGTAAGGTTGATTGTTATTTTCATAGTTTGATCTCGAAATTTGTGTCAAATTATTTTGACAGAGACTAATAATGTTTACATTTAGAAAGTATAAAATACTTTTTTTATATAAGCGCAACTAAGGCGCGCTAAAGGCTTGGCTTTGCCAAGTTTTCTTTACATGTTTTTTCCATCGTAAGCCGAAATGGCGTTATTCTAGATTTGGCACAAAAATTGCATTCTATTTAATTGACTATCCAAAAAAAGGACCGATACGATATGCGAAACATTACAACAGAAGTAGCTGTAATAGGTGGCGGCATTATTGGTGCAGCCATTTCCTACTACCTGACTCAATCAGAAACGGAAGTGATGGTTCTCGAAAAAGGCGGGTTAGTGAGTGGAACCTCTTCAAAATGCGATGGGAATATTTTAGCGATTGATAAAGATCCAGGCTTCGACAGTCAAATGTCCTTAGAAAGCCAGAAGTTAGTTAAGGAGCTTAGTAAAAAGCTTGAGCTGCCGTTTGAGTACAGATCTCCAGGAAGTATTTTAGTTTGTGAAACGGAAGAGGAAATGGAAGCTGCAAGAAAGTGGGTCAGCCGTCAAAGGGATGCAGGCTTGTCTTTTCGAATGCTGGATCGTCAAGATATTCGCCAGGAATCCCCCTATTTAGCTGATGATCTCCCAGGTGGGCTTGAATGCGAGACAGACGCAACAGTCAATCCTTATATGCTTGCTTTTTCGCTCTTTCATGATGCCAAGAAAAAGGGGGCAAAGCTTTTTCCGAATACCGAGGTCAACACGATTAAAAGACAGACGGATGGGACATTCCAAATTGGGACAACGATGGGGACAGTTACAGCAAATAAAGTAATCAATGCAGCAGGGGTTTGGGCAAATCATATTGGTCAAATGCTTGATGTACCTATTCCGATTGTCCCAAGGAAAGGGCATATCATTGTGGCTTCGCGCAGCTCTCCTGTCGGGATGCGCAAAGTGATGGAGTTCGGTTATCTGATCTCGAAATTCGGGGGAGAGCGCCGAGTTGAAGAAGACATCGAAAGATATGGAGCTGCACTCGTTTTTGAGCCGACAGAAAGTCAAAATTTTTTGATCGGAAGCAGTCGCGAGTTCGTTGGGTATGATACGTCAGTCGATTTTGATGTGACACGATGTGTTGCTAAAAGGGCGATCCGATTTTATCCGAAAATGGCTGACATGATGGTGATACGAACTTATGCTGGGCTCCGTCCCTGGACAGAGGACCATTTACCGATCGTTTCTCCTGTCGAAGAGGTTCCAGGCTTTTACATTGCTGCGGGTCATGAAGGAGATGGGATCAGTTTAGCTGCGATTACCGGAAAAGTCATGGCACAACTTGTCATGGGAGAAAAGACTGCCATCCCCATTGAACCGTTGAGCTATGACCGATTTAGAGAGAAGGTGGCAAAAAGATGAAGGCGGATAGACTGTTCACAACGATCGATACCCATACAGGTGGTAATCCTACACGAACTGTCATCAGTGGATTACCGAAGCTAGACGGCCGGACAATGGCTGATAAAATGCTTCATATGAAACATGAATACGATTGGATACGGAAGTTTTTGATGTACGAGCCTCGGGGCCACGAGGTGATGTCTGGGGCATTGATGGTTGAACCATGCCACCCTGATGCAGATATTGGTGTGATCTTTATTGAAACCGGGGGATATTTGCCCATGTGCGGCCACGACACTATAGGCTTTTGTACTGCTCTAGTTGAAACGGGAATGATTAAAGTGAAAGAACCAAAAACTGAACTTACTTTGGACACTCCTGCAGGTCTGGTTAAAGTAACCATTCAAGTGAACGATGGCCATGCGGAACAAGTGACGTTTTGTAATGTACCTTCCTTTTTATTAAAGAGCATTACTGTATACGTTCCGACGATAGGCGAAGTGGATTGTGACATTGCTTATGGGGGAAACTTCTATGCAATCACAGATGCCCAGAAAATAGGATTACCATTAGTTCCTTCCAATGCCAGTAATATCATTGATACCGCTGTTCAACTGCGAGATGCGATCAATCATGCGACTGAGGTTGTTCATCCTGAGTCAAGCTTTATAAAAGGGCTGACTCATATCGAGTTTTTTTCCGAACCTTCGAATCCTGCAGCAACGGTGAAGAACACAGTGGTCGTACCACCTGGTGGAATTGATCGTTCCCCATGCGGAACCGGTACATCTGCGAAGCTGGCGACATTATATGCACACCAAAAAATCGAAATTGGGGAACCCTTCATTCATGAAAGTATAGTCGGAACCCTTTTTCGCGGAAAAATTCTCGAAAAAACCAATGTTGGAGGCTTTTCCGCTGTGTTGACAGAAATTTCCGGAAGAGCTTGGATCATGGGGAAACACACCTTTTTTTCGAACGTAGAAGATGAACTGAATGAAGGTTTTCTATTAATTCCTCCTATGGAAGGTCATTAATAATAATCAACATGCAGAGAGGGGAGGGGAATTTTCGGATAAATGGTGTCTAAGCTAAAAGTTTTTGTTAGCGCTATCAATCATTGAAAGGGGATATTATGGAAAATAACAAGACAAGATTGCCAAATATGGGTGAGGTATTGTTTATATTAGTAGGTTTTGTGATTCTTATCTACCTGTTCATTTCAGTGTTTGAACTACCGATTCAACTCGCATTATTGACATCTTGGTTCTTGATTATGGTATTGGGCTTACGATTGGGACATCAATATGTTTCTATCCAGAAAGGTATGCTGACCGGGATCAGTAATGGCTTAGAAGCAATAATCATCCTTACTACTGTAGGAGCCTTAATCGGTACATGGATTGCTGGGGGTATCGTCCCAAGTATCATTTATTATGGATTAAGCATTATCAATCCATCGATATTCTTGTTTGCTACGGTTTTCATATGTGCGGTTACATCTTTAGCAACCGGTACTTCCTTTGGTACGGCTGGTACGGCAGGAATAGCGATGATGGGGATCGGACATAGTTTCGGAATTCCAGCACCGCTGGTTGCCGGAGCGGTAATATGTGGCGCATATGTCGGTGACAAACTGTCTCCTTTATCAGATACGACGGTCATGACAGCTTCCTTGACTAGAGTGAATTTGTTCGACCACATTCGGTCGATGCTATATGTCAGCGTACCAGCCTTGGCGCTTTCGTCAATCTTGTTTTTGCTGGTCGGGTTCTTTTATGTGGGCCAGAACGTTGATTTGACAAGGGCTGAAGAAGCGATGAATGCCCTTGAAGGGTATTTCAACATTGAATGGTACATGTTGATTCCAGCAGGAATCGTGATCGGACTGCTTGCTTTTAAAAAGCCCTCTATACCTACAATCACATTCGGTGCTTTGCTAGGAGCGATTTGGGCGGCCCTTTTCCAAGATATGACTTTCCTTGAGGGGCTCAAAACATCGTACTCTGGATTCCAAATTGAGTCTGGTGTGGACTTTATGGATAACCTTTTGAATCGAGGGGGTATCGTATCGATGTTGGAAGTTATACTTTTAATCATCCTCGCACTTGGGTTGGGCGGGTTGATGGAAGTGACAGGCATTTTACAGGTCATTTGTAATACATTGCTACAATGGGCTGATAATGCGGGAAAAACGACTGTTTCGACGCTGATTGCAGGTTTTTTCGGAAACTTTTTCGGTGGTGCGGCTTACGTTTCTCTTATCACCGCCAGTAAAATTACTGAGGAAAACTATGATCGCTTACGTATCGATCGCCGGGTTCTTTCGCGGAACACGGAAGCAGGAGGTACCATTACAACCCCGATGGTTCCTTGGTCTGATGGCGGGGTTTATATGGCGACAGTTTTGGGTGTAACAACCCTTTCTTACTTACCGTTCCTATGGTACCATTTCTTAGTTCTTATCATTTCTGTCATTTATGGGTTTAGTGGCAAGTTTGTATGGTATACAGATGGACCTGATAAAAATGTTGAACTCGATTTTCCAAAAAGTAAGAGTCTGTAGATGATTTTTGTGGACTACCTTTTTATAAAAGCTCTTCTTTCAGCATAAGGCACACATTGGTAACATACTTTAACAAGCTTCATTTGATCATTAAAATACTTCACAGATTTTCTTACTCTTTTTTTACAAATAAAACATTTGCTTCCGAATAACGATGCTAACATCTTAATGCCTCCTTATGATATTTAGTATATACATTGTCTTATGATTTTCCTATTTTATGAATGACAAAAATACTCGATAACACATAGTCATTTCCATCTTACTACAATGAGCGTAGAAGATAGGAGTTTCCTCACGTTAGGAAACTCTTATTTTCATTTTTTTACAATAGGATGATAGAACTTCCAATAACGGATATGTATGTGATATTGGTAGGATGAAATGGGAAGGTGGCTGAACGGATGGATAGGAAGAAATGGCTTTCTATATTACTTACCTTAGTGGTATTGTTTGTTGGGTTTGGGATCCAACAGGTTACATATGCAGATGCAGATTCAAATATCGGGAAATTCGAGTACAACGACAACTCCTTGCAGCCGACAAAAACAACCGGATTCCCTCCAAAAGAAAAAGAGAAAGAAGACAAAGGGTTGTTCGGACAGTGAAATTGGTGTGTTAACTATTTGGGGTTTATGAAATTTTGAGAATAAGCGAGTATTTGGAAGGAAAATCAACTTTATTGAGGGAGTGTTCTAAATGTTTAATATCAATGTTGAAGGAGCCGTATATAAGAAAGATAAATGGTTAATTATTGGACGTAGTTTGAAAGAAGGGCACACTGGAGGTCTTCTTTCGCTTGTAGGGGGTACAGTTGAAAATGAAGGTAACTCTATAAATATATTAGAAAGAACATTAAAGAGAGAACTGTTCGAAGAAGTTGGAGCGAAGGTGAAAGAAAAGCTGGACTATGTAAGGAACACTTCATTTAGATTAGATGATGGTAGTGAAGTAATCGATATTGTTTTCCTCTGTGAGTTTGAAGAGGGAGAACCTTTTGTAAAAAGTCCAGATGAAGTTAATGCAGTATTTTGGATGTCAACAGAAGAAATAATTAAACATCCAAAATCTCCAGTTTGGCTAATTGATAGTATAAAGGAAGCTGAGGCTCTACTTAAAAAAACTAATTAAGATAACATAGTGTGTAGTTGAAGAAGTTATATCATAAAAGAGGGTTTTCTGTAATAAGGCTGATTAAAAATCAGTCTAAGAACGATCTTCCCGTTAAGGGCGCGCTTTTACTCTAAACAAGGAAAGTGCCCTTATATGTAAAGGGCCACAACATACGTAGAAAATGATCAAACTTTTTTATTTAGGTTGTGTTTTGATCAAACTTTTTTCAAAACATGATCTTTTTTTGCCTCCCTATATTTACAATTTAATTCCCAAATCACACCATGTCCCTTTTTCTTGATATAGGAATAACGATAATATCGTTAAAAATATTTGTAAAATTCGACCTATTCCAATCATTGGCGAATTGGGGTATAGTATGAAATCGGAAAGCAGCGGTTATCATTAAAAATTTATTTTATTTAAATCATGCAGGAATGAAAAAATACTGCATCGGAGTTGAGCAATATGACGAGTCAGGTTGAAACATTTAAAGTGAGTTTAAGGAATAAGCTCGAGTCTATCGTTCACTTTTGGAATGAATTTATTCAGAACCATCCATTCATTTTACGGGTCTTTACGATTTTTTCTTGGATATCGCTATGTGCCTTCGTACTAAGTTTAATTTTTATGGAAGACTCCAGGAAAATGTTCGTCCAGTTTTTGTGGTCATTTTACGTCATTTTGCAATTTTGGTTGTTATGTCGAAGTAAAACTTTAACTTGGAAGAAGTACACCTACTTCTTTTTGGCAGGGGCATGGTTAATCGCACCGTTGAATTCTTTTATCGTCCGTTTCATTACGGCTATTTTCGGCGGGAGGGAACAAGATGTATGGAGTCAAGCATTTTTAACCCCGATTGCTGAAGAAGTGTTAAAATTAATCCCCATTGGAGTTTATCTGTTTTTGTCACGACGTGCTTCCACATTAAGTTTAAGCGATTATGCGCTTATTGGAGCGGCAACGGGGGCTGGTTTTCAATTTTTTGAGGAAACCTCTCGTCGATTTATTTCTGGAGGTATTTTCGATTATGGTGTGACACTATTTGGAGGGAAAGTGCTTCATTGGGATTTGTTTACACTATTTCCAGGATATTTTGAGGAGGGCTTTTTGCCTGATAAAATGTCTGCAGGACATTCGGTGCTAACCGCTATGGTAACGTTAGGAATCGGTTTAGCAGTGCGGTATAAGAATAAATTTAAACGGTCTACATTTATTTTTCCTGTTATCCTTTTGGTTTGGGCCATTTTTGATCACGCAATATGGAATGCCAGTTACAATGCTCCGGGTTGGTTAACCGGAATCCATGATTTATTAGGAAGCGGATATGCGGCAAAACCGGTATTTTTAATGATGCTCGGTGCTGCGTTACTCATCGATTATTGGGAATTGAACCGAGTAAGAGCGAAGATTCCAATGCTAGATGGGGAAACCTTGATCAATCCTGTTTCTGAAATGTGGAATTTATTCAGATGTATTTTTGAGGAAAGACAGCGTTTTGGATACCTGCTACTTTTTTATCGAGAACGGAGAGAACTAGGATTTACCTTGTTACACGGTAAAACAGAAGCAAGGGAACTTTTATCAGGCATAGAAGCAAATATTCAGAAGTACTACAAAGCATTAATCGTTGTCTTTGTAGCATTATTCTCAGCTATGTTTCTAACTGATTGGGGCGTTACTACCAATGGCCCCGAGGCTTGTATTGCCTGTTTATTTGATAGTCTGCAAAACTGGTGGAATGGTTTATCTGGATTGGAAAAAAGTTTGATAGTCCTTGGAGCATTTGCTTTAACGTTCCCGTTATTAGGATTCTGGTCGGCAATAGGTGCCGTGTCGACTGGAATCGGAATTGCAGCAGGCGGAGGTCAGATTGCAGACATCATCCGCAATCCTAAAAAATACCTTACGCCAGAAACGGCTCTTGCAGTGGGAATTGGTGCACTGTTAAGTCGAATTCCTTTTGGGAAAGCCCTTGTAAAACTAGGTGACTCGGTTTCATCGAAACTAAAACCTTATTTGAAAAAGATCTTTGAATCGTTCACAGGTAAAAGTAACAATAATCATGACCATGACCAGAATTCCTCTGGGAAAAAAGATCCAGAGAATAATAACGATAGAAGTAAAGATGAATCTGAAAAAAATAATGAAACGAATAAGAACGATAATAGTGAAGATGATTCCAAAGAAACTAAGGAAGCGAATAAAAATATTACTTTTAAACCAGGATACGATAAACATTTGGTGGAAGTAGTAGATATTGTTAGGAAAAAAGGCAAGGGCGTAGTTGGAGGACATAATCTCAATCATTTCGAAAAGGCATTTAAAGAGAAAGGCTGGGATTTAGAGGAGTGTATTATTTCAAAAAGAAAGCACCCTTCCATCGAGGGAGTGTATGAAATAGAATATGGCTTACCTAAACTAGATATGGAAGGAAAGCTAATACCTGGAGAGCTTAAGAATGTTTCTCATCCAAAAACTGTTTACGACCCAAACACCATATCAGACGAACAGATACTAAAATGGGGAGAAGAAGCCATGAAAAATGGTAAGGTCGTTGGCGCTGGGAGAGAGATAACAGGTGTTGCCTCTAACGGACTCCAATTTAGAGGCTTTATTGATGAATCAGGAGAAATATCAAATTTCTTCCCTACCCTGGATTAATAATGAAGGAGCTGGAAGCATCGTGGAAGATATGAAGAGAAAATTGATAAGTTATTTCTATGAACATATGGGGGACGGTAAATTTTTACGAATCTTAAGAAGTTATGCGAATGGTGAAGGATATGGTAACGAATATGCGAGGTTTGTGTTTGCTGACTATTATGAAGAGTGGGAAGAAGATTATTTTGGTAAAGAAGGTATAGCCTATTACATTGATCGTCCTGCAGTAGAAGAAGACCAAGAAATTATTTTAGATTATCCAACATTCTATAAATATTTAAGAGAAGATTGTGCTCGTTATCTTAAAGATTATCCACAAGACAAAACAGAAGTAGAAGAACAATTAGAAAGGATTAAAGAAAGATTGAATATACAAGAACCTTGATTAGCTTTTATGCTTTTCAAGGTTTTCTCTATAGCGACATCCTTAGAGACCTTCCTGAAAGAAAAATGAAGAACCTGAATGGGTGGAAGAAATACTTAGTTCAGTTTATAAAGTACTATGATAGTATAAGTTATTCCATTAATGGCAAGATTCTGAAGTAGTGAATTGCGCTCTTTCTTCATGTATAGGGCCAGATTGTGGAATAAGACTTGCAATATGTGATCCTTTTAATTTATGGTTGTTATATTTCAATTGAGGAGTGATTACATGATATTGGAAGCTGTTATGCTTCAAGTTAAACTAGGGATGGAAGAGGAATACGAAGAAGCCTTTCTTAATGCTTCTAAAATTATTTCATCAATGAAAGGTTACATATCTCACGAATTACAACGATGTATAGAGGTAAGAGGGAAGTATTTACTTTTAGTTAAATGGGAGAGTTTAGAAGATCATACAGTAGGCTTTAGACAATCAATTGAATACCTTGCGTGGAAAGAACAGCTTCATCATTTTTATGATCCCTTCCCAATAGTAGAACATTTTGAATCAGTTTAATCTTTCATAAGGATATTTTTTTCTTTATCAATACGCTTTTCCGTTGCAAGAAACGGGCTCTAAAATTTGACATACGCCTGAATTTTAAACTTATGTTTTTAAATAGGTGGTCCCCTTAAGGCCCATCAAATATGTCATTCCACCAAGTATCAAAAAAGGGTGTTCATTAAATAAATATGAGTTTTTTCGAAAACGGAATAATCATAAAAAAGGTCGCATCCTACCCGGTTAGCTTCTCTAGGTGGTTTGCGATCTTTTTCATGTTCTGACTGGTCGCTGTCATCAGTCATTGTGCGTGAACTTTTTCTCGACCATTCCAGTTTAGAAGATAAAGATCCAGAATGGTTCATTGATAGGGAGGGAAAACATTTGTTTTTAACATTTAAAGAAAGTATAAAATACTTTCTTCAATATAAGCGTAACTAAGGCTCAGCCTGCGCTAAAGGCTTGGCTTTACCAAGTTTTCTTAAAAGAAAATTTTGGTCGCGGTGAAGTAATGTCTAGCTCCAACGCCCAACCACTTGGATCACTTCAGTCCTCCTGTGGCGGCAACTGCCTCCTCGTCGGACTTCCAGTGACCTTCGTGGCTGATCAGGGCGCTTGCGCTTTTCTTAATAGGCTGTTGTAGGTTCAACATTGACCTGTTGTTCCAGGGCTGTTTCAAAATCCTGGATGAGGTCATCTGGATTTTCCAGACCGACTGATAATCGCAACAACGAGTTCGTGATTCCCCTCCGTCTCCGCTCCACTTCTGGCATCGCAGCATGTGACATTTTCGCGGGAAAGGAAAGGATAGATTCGACGGCCCCAAGACTAACTGCAAATACAGGCAATTGCGCCTTTGCGACGAGTGATCGTAATACACTTTCATTTTCAAGCTCAAACGAAAGGACTGCCCCTGGACCAGTTGCCTGGCTTTTTTGCAATTGATACCCATTGTGATCTGGGAGTCCGGGATAATAGACGTGCTTTACCAATGGATGTCCCTGGAGATGGCGGGCGATTTTTCCGGCAGATTCCATCGATTTTTCAAGTCTTACATGAAGTGTTTTCAATCCGCGGAGTACCAGCCATGAGTCTTGAGCTCCGAGGACTGCGCCGAATGAGTTTTGCAAAAATGCCAATCTTTCTCCGATCGCCTTATCTTTAACGACGGCAAGACCGGCTACGACATCACTATGGCCTGACAAAAATTTAGTCGCGCTGTGCAATACGATATCGGCTCCAAGTGCCAAAGGCTTTTGAATAGCTGGGGTCAAGAACGTATTATCGACAAAGGTAAGGGCGCCTGCTTGTTTCGCCAGCTTTGCAATCGATTCGATATCTGAAACCTTCAGCAATGGATTCGAAGGTGTCTCTACATAAACCACTTTTGTATTTGGACGGATCTGCTTTTCAACCTCTGAAAGTTCGGTCATATCCACAAATGTATGATCAATTCCGTATCTTGATAGTACCTCTGTTACCATACGATAGGTACCGCCGTACACGTCTTCAGAGATGAGAACGTGGTCACCCTGAGACAAAAGGAGGAAAGCGGTTGAGATCGCAGACATACCAGATGCAAAAGCGAAACCTCTCGTCCCTTCTTCCAGCGAGGCGATTGTATCCTCCAATGCCTCCCTTGTCGGATTTAATGAACGGCTGTAATCGTATTTTCCGAACTGGTCGATATCAAACTGGTGATAGGTAGAAGAAGGATGGATCGGTACACTGACAGAGCCTGTCGTCTGATCGATCTTATGCTCATTGTGAAGCAGCTTCGTTTCAAATGAAAGTTGATTTTGGTGGCTCATATTAATACCTCCGTACATGCTTTTGTTAAGGATTGCTCTAAATCGTTGATCAGGTCCTCTGTATCTTCTATCCCAACAGAAAACCGGAGCAGTCTGTTACAGACACCGTTTTTTGTTCGAATTTCTTCGGGTATATCTGCATGTGTCTGGGTGGCAGGATAGGTGATGAAGCTTTCAACCCCTCCTAAGCTTTCTGCAAAGGTTATCAGCGATAGGGCTTGTAAAAGCGGATTGACACAGGATTCGTCGATGATCCGGAAAGAGAGCATTCCGCCTCGACCGGGGTACAGCACATCGGTGACAGCCTTGTGTTTTGACAAGTAGTCAGCAATCCGCTGCGCGTTCACCTGATGTTTTTCCATGCGTAATGATAATGTTTTCATACCTCTCATCAACAACCAGGAATCGAAGGGGCTCAAGACAGCACCTACGGCATTATGGTGGTCTGCCAATGAGTCGCACAGTTCTTTTCCCTTCGCGACGATCAGCCCTGCGAGCACGTCGTTATGACCTCCCAAATATTTGGTGGCACTATGGATGACGATATCCGCCCCAAGCTCGATCGGTCGTTGCAATAGAGGTGTGTAGAATGTGTTGTCGACAATGAGTAACAATCCATGTTCCCTGGCGATCGCAGCAACGGTTGGTATATCTGTTTCTTCCATAAGTGGATTGGTCGGCGTCTCGATGAAAATCGCTTTCGTTTGGTTTGTGACGGCTTTTTCAATTGACGTTGTGTCTAACGTATCAACATACCTGCAGTTAAGCCCCCATTTGCGGAAACCTTTTTCAAATAACCGGTAAGTTCCGCCATATAAATCTTTACAAACGATAAATTCGTCTCCTGACTGGAATAATGAGAGTAAGGTCATGATGGCAGCCATCCCGGAACTGCAGGCAAATCCTTGTTCACCGCCTTCAAGGTCGGCGATGGTCTTTTCAAGAACCTTTCGTGTTGGATTTCCTGTCCGGATATAATCATAATCGGTCGGTTGGCCGATTCCATCGTGTCGATAGGCAGTTGAAAAGTATACTGGTGGATTGACCGTTCCTGTGACGCTCTCACTGCGGTTTCCGATCTGTGCTAGTTTCGTCTCAAATTTATACATCAATAATCCTCCTTAGTTGATAAAACACCTTAAAAAAGAAAAAAGCCTTCCTAAGAAGAAGACTTTTGTATGTATCCGTCATTCTTCTTATCTTCACAAGTTCAAGGAACCTGCTGGAATTAGCACCTTTTCAACGTTGAACGCGTTGATGGTTGCTGAGGTGTCGTCGGGCCATTCCCTCTACCTCTCTGGATAAGAAATTCAATTATTTAATTTTGAAACTAAACATACATCAAATCAGAGGGAAGTTCAAGCATTTTTCTAAAATTTTATCAGAATATTTAAACTTATATATCTGATCGGAAAACTAAGTAATATGCTTTATTCCCTTAATGGAGCAGGCGGATTTATAGCTGATTCACCTGAAAGTTTACTGTTAGTTCCATGGCTGATTTTATAGAGATTCAATTCGTTAATCATAAACTTTGCTATGATTTCTCCCCAACCCACCGATTAAGTGTTAAAGTAGGTTGTAAAAGGGGATTAATCGAGGTGTCGAGTTTGTACAATGAACCTATTTTTTTGAAGCCTGTTTTTAAAGATCGTATCTGGGGTGGGACGAAGCTGCGCGAAGCTTTCAGTTATGAGATCCCGTCCGAGACTACGGGGGAGTGCTGGGGGATTTCGGCACATCCGAACGGTCCGAGTAAAGTGTTGAATGGCCCATTAGAAGGGAAAACGCTCGATCAAGTGTGGGACGAGCATGCTGAATTGTTCGGTAACCAGGAGGGCGAGGAGTTTCCATTGCTCGTTAAAATTTTGGATGCGAAAACGGATTTGTCTGTCCAGGTGCATCCAGATGATTCGTATGCGCAGAAAGTCGAAGGCGAACCTTACGGAAAAACAGAATGCTGGTACGTCATCGATTGTGAACCTGGAGCTGAACTTGTGTATGGCCACCACGCCAAGTCGAAGTCTGAGTTTGAACAGATGGTTGCTGAAAACCGTTGGGATGACTTGCTTCGTACAGTTCCGATCCAACCGGGTGATTTCGTCTATGTGCCGAATGGAACCATTCATGCGATTGGGACAGGCACGATGATCCTTGAAACGCAGCAAAGTTCAGACGTAACGTACCGTGTATATGATTACGATCGCCGCGATACGGAAGGGAACACGCGTGAACTCCATATCGAGAAATCGATTGAAGTAGCGATGATTCCCCATGAGGATGCGAAGTTTGAGCCTGTCGAGTCCACGATTGATGGCTTGAAGAAGACGAAGCTGATTCAGGAGAATTATTTTACTGTCTATCGCTGGGAATTGGACGGCCCCAGTGAACAATATGAAAATCGGGCCTACTTGCTTGTCAGTGTTTTATCAGGAGAAGGAGAAATTACGACAGATGGTGGTATCTCTCTAATCAAAAAAGGGGACCATTTTATCATTCCGTCAACCGTCAAACAGTTTTCTTTGGACGGTAACGTAGAATGTATCGTGTCACATCCAACAGTATAAGAATCAAAGTGCCGAAGCTGCCATCTTAGTTTTGGCACCTTTCATAGGAAAAGGAGTGTGTTTTGATGGTTTTTGGTTCAATTGAAGCTGGCGGGACGAAGTTTGTGTGTGGGATCGGTACCGAAAACGGAGAAATCCTTGAGAAGATCACGATTCCGACGACCACACCTGACGAAACGTTGAGCCAGGTGGTCGAATTTTTCAAAATGAAAAAGATTGAAGCTTTGGGGATCGGTTCGTTCGGCCCTGTCGATCTGAATCCTGATAGTCCTACATATGGGTTTATTACATCTACGCCAAAAAAATATTGGAACAACGCTGATATTGTCGGCCAAATGAAGAAGCATTTTAACGTACCGATTGGATTTGATACCGATGTGAATGCGGCTGCACTCGGAGAAATGGAGTGGGGGGCGGCACAAGGACTTGATAGCTGTCTCTATATGACGGTTGGGACCGGAATCGGAGTCGGTGCGATTTCGGAAGGCAGGATCATTCATGGCATGCTTCATCCCGAAATGGGGCATATTCTTGTTCGTCGCCATGAAGAGGATCCATTTGAAGGGAAGTGCCCTTACCACGGAGACTGTTTGGAGGGGCTGGCTGCTGGCCCGGCAATTGAAGCGCGATGGGGGCTTGCAGGGATTGAATTGACTGAACGAGCGGAAGTTTGGGAGCTTGAAGCGTTTTACATTGCACAGGCCATTGTGAATTACATACTCGTGTTGTCGCCGAAACGACTGGTGCTTGGCGGTGGTGTAATGAAGCAAGCCCATTTGTTCCCGCTCGTACGGGATAATGTCGTGAAGCTGTTGAATGGCTACATCCAGCATGAAAACATTTTGGAAAAGATCGATGAGTACATCGTGCCGCCAGGATTAGGCGATCATGCAGGATTATACGGTGGGATTGCGTTGGCAAAAAGGGCTTTGTGAGCAGCCACCCTTTATTTTGGCAAAATCTCGGCTTATTTTAACAAATCCGAAGGTTATTCTGACAAAACGCGAGTTTATTTTGACGAAATTCCATATTATTCTAACAAAAGGACTCAGAGCGCAAACTCATGAGTCCTTTTTCCATACTCTATTCCAGCAGCATTAAGTAAAGGATCGCTAATCCGGCGATGAGCAGGCCGCTGCTGATGGTCACCCATTTGTAGCCTCGCCTTCCCTGTTGGATGTCCATGAACCAGACAAGTTGGATGGTGGCTTGTATAACGGCTAAAATCAGCAACATGATGAGTAACCAGAGAGGAATCGTACCGATCGACATCACGAGATAAAACGCAATTCCGCTGAACGTCAACATCAGGAAGAAACCGATCCATTGGCGTACATTCAGAGAGAGTTTCAATAGATGATCCCTGCCTTTCCGATCAGATAGACGACTGTAAAGATGAAAATCCAGACAACATCAACGAAATGCCAGTATAGGCTGAATGCTTCCAGTTTCGCTTTCGTATAAGAGGTGATCCTTTCTCTTTTAAGATGGATGAGGAGAAGGACCATCCAGGTGCATCCAGCTAAAACGTGAGTACCGTGCGTGCCGACCAATATATAGAAGGAAGACATGAACGGACTTGATGTAAAGGTGTGTCCTTCTCTCACATATTTGAAAAATTCATGTGCTTCTAGACCTAAAAAGGCAGCGCCAAGAACGAATGTGGAGATCAGGAAGAAGAAGCTTTTTTTATAATGGTTTTTTTTCGCTCCTAAAAAGGATTGCGCACAGGTAAAACTGCTCGACAGCAGAAGGAACGTCGCTAGAATCGTTTGCTTCAGCTCGAATAGCTCCCCAGGGGATTCACCTGGGACCGTATGGTTGTTCAGTGTAAGGTAGACGCCGAACAAACAGCCGAAGAGAACGATTTCCGCGCCGATAAAAAACCAGAGTCCAAGGACCCTATCCGCGGTTTCTTCCTCCGTGAATTCTTTTGAAAAGACGATTTTTTCCTCTGCCATCATTCTTCTCCCCCTATCTTCTCATCAGGATGGGTTTTCGGGGTCACCATTTTCCTGCCTGAATCCTGAAAAGAATGCAGAACCATCAACCCGATGACACCAAGCAGACCGACCAGTTGGAAGTACCAAACCTCAACGATGATGCCGAATGACCCGATCAGCATGAACATGCCGATCAACATCGGTTTTGCGGTGTCGAGCGGCATTCGAATCGGGGAGAGTTCTTCTGCTGCCTCCAACCGGCCATTCTGGTATTTCTTCGCCTGCCACCAAGCATCGCTGCTATACACCTTTGGAAGCCGGGCGAAATTGTATTCAGGCGGAGGGGAGGGGATCGTCCATTCGATGGTCCTCCCATCCCATGGGTCATTTCCGACTTCACGTGGACTATGGCGATAGCTTTGATAGATGTTCCATAAAAAGATCATCATACTTCCACCCATCATGAAAGCTCCGACCGTACTGGCCAAGTTCAAACCTGTAAGCCCATCCTCAGGAAGATAGGTGAAAACCCTTCTCGGCATACCCTTCAGTCCCATGATGTGCATCGGGAAAAACGTAATATGGAATCCGATCAGGAACGTCCAGAAATGCCACTTTCCAAGCACATCATTGAGCATGAAGCCGAACAATTTCGGCCACCAGTAATACACGCCTGCAAAAATGCCGAGGATTGTCCCGCCTACGATCACATAATGGAAATGGCCGACCACGAAATAGCTGTCATGATATTGATAATCTGCGGGTACAGTCGCAAGCATGACTCCGGTGACACCGCCGATTACGAACGATGGGATGAATCCGAGCGAGAACAGCATCGGTGTATTGAACGTGATGACGCCTCCTCTGATGGTGAACAGCCAGTTGAAGATCTTGATTCCGGTCGGCACCGCAATCGACATGGTTGAAATCGCAAAAATCGCATTGGAAGTCGGACCGAGGCCAACTGTAAACATGTGATGGATCCATACCATGAAGCCGAGGAAACCGATCAGCACAAGTGCGATGACCATTGAGCTGTACCCGAACAATCGTTTTTTCGCGAATGTCGTGATCACATCGGAAAAGATGCCAAATGCGGGAAGAATCAAAATATAGACTTCCGGGTGCCCGAAAATCCAAAATAGATGCTGCCAGATCAAGGAGTTTCCTGCATCCGCTGCAAGCATGCCTGTTCCATATAACCGGTCGAACATCAACAAAAGCAATGCGACAGTAAGCGCTGGAAAGGCGAAAAGGATGAGAATCGAGGTCACCAGTGTTGCCCATGTGAACAGCGGCATCCTCATCAATTTCATCCCGGGAGTCCGTTTATTGATGATCGTGACGAGAAAATTGATCGCCGTCAGCAGTGTCCCGATTCCGGAGACTTGAAGGCCAAGACTGTAGTAATCATTGCCCGTAGCTGGTGTGAATTCATCCAGTGCAAGAGGGACATAGGACGTCCATCCGGCAGTCGGTGATCCGCCGAGAACGAAACTGATATTGATCAATGCCCCGCCAGCCAAAAACAGCCAGAAACTTAATGCATTCAGGAACGGAAATGCAAGATCCCTTGCCCCGATCTGGAGAGGGACCGCAACGTTCATCAATCCGATGATCAACGGCATCGCGACGAAAAAGATCATCGTCGTCCCATGTGTCGTCATCATCTGGTTATACTTATCACCCTGAAAGACCCAGAATTCATTTTGGGGCAGGGCCAATTGAGCTCTGATAATCAGCGCATCGAGTCCGGCCCGGAGAAAAAAGGCGAAGCCCGCTGAAAGGTAAAGGATTCCAACCTTGCTATGATGGGTCGTTTTCACATAACGCCATAAAGCCCCCCATTTTTTATAATAAGTCAGGAAAACGACTGCAGCGATTCCCATAAGGAAAATCGATAGATACCCGGCAATGATATCGGAAACAAGTCTGATTTTCTCGCCGAAGAAATAGAAGCTCATCGTTTTTCACCTTCCTTTACATTCAGGGACATCAAGTAATCGATCAAGTCTTCTTTTTCCTCTTCAGTAAAGTCCGTTTTGAAGGAAGGCATCTTGGCCCCCGGTTTGACCTTTCGCGGGTCATCGAGCCATTTTTTCAGATTGTCCCGATTGTTCGGGAGCACATTGGCAATCCGTTTCTGTGAAGCGAAATCACCGAGATGAGGGGCTGGAGATCCACTGACTTTAGGTTCTAATCCTTGTGAGCCATGACAGCTGAGGCATTGACCCTTGAAAATCTCCTCCCCCTTTGTCTCTGAATCTGTCAAACTAGTCTTGTTCGGTTGTTTCATACCGTCGACCCAGGCTTTGAATTCGGATTCTGTTTCCACTTTTACATGAAACCGCATGTAGGCATGTCCGGGTCCGCAGAGCTCGGCACACGAACCTCTGTACACACCGGTTTCATTTGGGACGAAGGATAGTTTACCTTTTCTACCAGGGGTGGCGTCCTGTTTACCACCTAATTGCGGCACCCAGAAAGAGTGGATCGTATCCTCTGAAGTCAACTCTATGATTACTTTTTTATCGACTGGGACATGGAGCGTTTCTGAAGTCGTAATCCCTTTTTCAGGATAATCAAACTCCCACCAGAATTGATGAGCGGTCACTTTGACGACCAGCGCCCCATCACTGGCTTTCGTTTCCCGGTCAAGTTTATATGTATCCAGTACAGTCGGAACCGCTAAAATGGTTAGAATCAATATCGGTATGAGGGTCCAGGTGATTTCAAGTCTCTTATCCCCTGGCTTCTGATTTTCGGTTTCCGTTTCCCAGCCCGGTCTTTTGCGATATTTTACAACAAAAACCGTGAACAGTACCGTGACAGTGATCAATACGATGGACATTAATGCGATACTGAGCTGGATCAAGGAAAGTTGGCTTTCTGCTGTGGAAGATTTAGGGTTGAGAACATCCCACTTTGCTGGGGAACAACCTGTCAATAAGAGAAGAAATAAGATGACTCCGAACTTGTTCATTTTTTCCACTTGTCATGGCCTCCCATTCATGGAACATATATGGTTCCTTCCACATATACCGATTTGATAAACGGGAGATTTGATAGATGGCGAAATTTTAGTTGGTGTCTTCAGGCTTCAAAGGCCACATGAGAACACGTCGTGATGGGCAATAGTGCACGTATAGCGGGGTATCTGTTGGAGGGAGCTTCATTTCCTCAATGTTGACTTCCGCCTCACTTACTTCCCACCTTTCATGATGAATGTCCCCTCTTAGTAATGCCTTTCCCTTTTCCGTCCATAAAACATAGCGTTCAAGAAACCAATGGGTCAGGCTTCCTTTATCTGGTAGAAAGGGTTCGGAAATAGGCTGATAGCTCCCACGGAAAATACCCGGTGTTTTTCCTTTTCGTTTACTGAAGTAGGTGATGCGCCGGTTCTCTATAGACATGGACATTTCCGCTTTAAAATAAGGTAAAGATACGGCTCTCGCACCAAGAACGACAGGAAGATGGTCCGCGTCCAGGCTGAAAAAATAAACCCCCGGAACCCCTTTGTGCTTTACATAGGTCCTTACATTCAACTCCAAATAAGAATGGAAAAAAGGGATTTTCGGTAGTCCTCGTACCCTCATATCGTTTACTGAGAATGGTATGATACCGATCCACGCTTCTCCTTCAAAAGTGTCCAGCTCTAATGGAGCAGGGAAATGCTTATTCAACAGTTCCTTTGAAACAGGAAAATGCATGAACAACAAATGGTCCCAGCGTTGCGTAAGCCTCCATTCATGGTTTGGGAGAGGCGCCGTCCGATGATCCGTTTTTTGAAGCAGTCCTTCTGCAAAGTCGACCATGTTTATCATCCCTTTCAATTTTTTTACACGCTATTGTTTTGTCTATCCATGAGTCGATCATGCTAAACCTTGCCCTATTAATATAAAATGAGGCTGTTCAATTAAGCGAAATTCACGACACTCCAGCGAAGTTTTCCTCATCAGTCTTCCAGTGACCTACGTGACTAAACGGGTCGCTTCCTCTTTTCTTCAACCCGTGGAAAGGGAGTGAGTTTCCCAGATAGGAGCAATTAAAAATAAAAGGGTTAAAAATCAAGTTTAATGGATTTAAATCCTAGGAATTAGTATAACCAAATTGCATAGAGGGGTGATGAACATGGTAAACGATAAAAAGAATAAAGATTCGAAAGAGCAAAGACAGAAGGAGAAGGACAGTGACCGTGATATCGAGCCTCAAAGAGAGGTGGAAGATGAGAAGAAAAATAAAGACAGCGAAAAGAACCCGGATGACTTTGAATAAGTAGGTTACGAGGAAGGAGTGGAGGAAATGAGAGAAACAGATGATTATTTCAAAAGCACATATGAAGAGTCTCGTAATGTATTCAGGGAACATCTGGATAAGATTAAAAAGAAATGGCCGAGAGCTGGGTTATCAAACGAACCAATCGGCAAGGAAAAGGACAATACGATCGATATGATTTATTCTGAAGCACGGGCGTCCAATGATCAGGTCGTCTTTCTTTCTTCAGGTTTGCACGGAATTGAAGGCTATGCTGGAGCGGCGATGCTTCATTTATTTGTCGACGAGTACCTTGATCAGATAGACCCTGAAACGACTGGCATCTGCCTCATCCACGTATTGAACCCATGGGGCATGAGAAATGCTCGCCGGGTAACCGAAAATAACATTGATTTGAACCGGAATTTCTTTTATGACACGGTTCCTGAAGATATGAATGAAAAGTTTGCAAAAGAAAGCGATCTTTTTCTTCCGAACGGAAAAATCAAGGATGTAAAGAAGGAAAAGAAAGACTTATATGCCCAACTCACGAAAGGAATGGTAAAGGAAGGCTATAGCGGGGTCAAACGTGCCAAAAGCATGGGGCAGTTCGAGTTTGAGAAGGGTGTCTATTATGGAGGAAAGGCTGAGGAGCCATCAACGACCTTCCTGAAAAAGGTACAGAAGTACTTATTATCCACTTATAAGAAAATCATCCATATGGATTGGCATACCGCACTCGGTCCGATGAATGAACTAACCATTGTAAATTCCACGTTCGACTCCCGCAGTGAAGAAGAATTGAAGTCTTTTTATAATCTGAAAAACATCCAAAAATCCTCACCGAAAGATGTAAAAGGGGATGCGACCAACTATTTCAATCAGTTGAAAGAGGAGGAATTTCCGGACAGGTATCTCTTTTCCGCCCTATTTGAATTCGGCACCTTTGGCACAAGCAAGAAAGCGGAGCTTCGCGAATTAACAACCATCGTTTTAGAAAACCAATTGTATTGGGAAGGAGCAGAGAAAGAAGAAGACCGTGAATGGGTCCTAGAGGAAACCCACAATATGTTCTACCCGCCTAAACAGGAATGGCGAGAATCGGTCATCAAAGAAGGGCGGTCAGGGATTGAGAATGTGCTAGGCAGAGAAGGGATTCTAAAAAGGGAAGCTAAAGTCTGAATATGGAGTGGTCAGTTTGAAGCAAATTCCGAACAAAACGCGATCCCTGTGGAGGGATGTTCAACCAGATGCCTTTCCTCCGGTTGCTGAAGATCTGGAGACATACCGGGGATCTCGTCGATACGACCTTTACCTAACAAAACCATTGAAAATGTTATATTGATATAATGTTTTAAGGTGCTCTGACCTGGGAATATTTAGTACAAGTCCTTGTTCTCAGGGGTTGGAAATAAATTGCAAGGGAGGGATGAAATCATGGTCCATGTAAAAGCTCTGGCAATCAAAGGGGCGATGACACTTCCAATTTTGTATCTGATCCTCGGTTTAGGATACGGGATTTCCTTCATCAACGTGGTGATTTTAACAGTTATCCTGGGAGCAGTTTCCTATATCCTTGGAGATCTCTATGTCCTGCCAAAAACGACTAACATGAAAGCAACGATGGCCGATTTAGGTCTCACATTCGTGGTTGTATGGGTCGTCGGGATCATGATTACAGGTTTGCAAACAGGGACGATGGCAGGCGCAGCGGCAATTACAGCAGCTGTCATCGCAACAGGAGAACATTTTTTCCATTTCTATATTTTAAGAAAAGAGCTTGGTCTTACGAAACATTTGAAAGCTTCGCACACCCACTAAACCCTTGATATGATGCTGTTTTTAAAGACGGGTGGAAAGGAGGAAGCTGCCGATGTTCAAGATTATTCCTAGCCGTGATGAATCTACGGTTGCGTTGGAAATCGAAGGTGAAGCGAAGGAAGAAGATGCTAGTAAGCTTGATCAATATGTACAGGCGAATTTCAGGGAAAATGAATCGTTCAATATGCTTGTGATTTTTCATGATTTTGACAGCGCCACCTTCAAAGGTCTCGTCAAAGGGATGAAATTTGATACAAAGCGCTGGAATCAATTTAATAAATTTGCGATTCTCAGTGACAAAAAGGCGATGGAAACATTCACGAAAATGGGAGATCATCTTCCAGGTGTCACGGCAAAACACTTTAAGAAAAACGAGCAGGATCAAGCATGGAACTGGCTTAAAAAAGCAAGTTGACATGGAAAAGAAAGATGCAAATATAACAAAAAGTTAAACGGGAAAATTATAATAAAAGAACGTTTAGAATTTTGTACACGTGGAAATGTGCTTATAACTTCAACAAAAGGAGGAATTAAAAATGGCACAAGACAAAAACAAAAACAAAATGAGTTATGAGGAAGCAGGACAAAAGGGCGGAGAAAAAACAGCCAAAGAACATGACAAGGAATTCTATCAAGAAATCGGTCAAAAAGGCGGAGAAAAAACAGCCCAAGAACATGATAAGGATTTCTATCAGGACATCGGTCAAAAAGGCGGAGAAACCACTTCTCAAGAGCATGGTAAAGAATTCTATCAAGACATCGGACAAAAAGGTGGAGAAACTACTTCTCAGGAGAAGGATAAGGAGTTCTATCAGGAGATCGGTGAAAAAGGTGGAAAACGAAGCAGCAGAGGCAATAACAGCAACAATAACCGTTAATGGACAAGCCTCCTGAACCGCTTCGTCAAAATAAAACGTATTGAACAAGGATGCCAGCCCCACTGGCGTCCTTGTTTTTGATTGTAAGGGATGAGTTTTCATATGTCCACCCCTACAATAGATGCCCTGCGCCCACTTATCCAGCTTAGCCCCCTCAGACTGCTTTTCCTAGAAATTTCGGCCATAATCCTAGAAATTTTGAGCATAATCCTAGAAATATCGGCTATAATCCTAGAAAATTCGCAGATAATCCTAGAAAACCTCTCTTTTTTCTAGAAACATCCTAGAAGTGGAAAACTAAGCTATGAATGATATACAGTTGAGTAGAGTAAGGTCTAAGGATGTGTACCATAATGTCAGAAGTCATTCACGATAATGGACGAAAGATACACCCGATCATCGTTCCGACTCGTTCAGATTTGGGCTCCTTCAACTTTTACCTGGTGGAAGAAGAGGGGAGTGTGTCGCTGATTGATGCGGGTATAAACTCAGCAAAATGCTGGGACTTTTTCACCGAATCACTGGGCTGTAAGGGGTTGTCACTTAAGGACTTGGATCGCATCATCATTACCCACAATCATGAGGATCATGTCGGTTTGGTCGATCGCATTGTTTCGAAGCACGATATTCCAGTGTATGTTCCGGAAAATTCAATCCACCGCTTGAAAAGAGACAAGGACTTTTTCCGAATGAGGACCGAGTTCTTTTCTCAGTTATACCGGGAGATGGGATGCGGAGAAGCTGGGGAGAAACAGGTTGAAAAGCTAAAAGAAGCATTAGAAGACCATGATAAAAAGAAAGTTCAAGCTGATCTCACGCAGATCGAGAGTGATCCGATCAACGGATTAAAACCGATCCAGACTCCGGGCCATTCGCCAGACCATCTTGTTTTCTTGGATGAGAAGAGGGGATGGCTGTTTAGCGGGGATCTCCTCATCAGACATATGTCGAGCAATGCACTTGTAGAGCCTGATCATGAAGGGAATCGCCTCCCAACTTTGTTGCAACAGGAACAATCCTTGGAGAAATGTAGCTCCTTTGACATTCAGATTGCTTTTTCAGGACACGGTGTCACGATCGAAAACCCTCAAAATCTGATTGAGGTGAGACTTAGCGGTATAAAAAAGAAAGCGGAGAAGGTACTGAACTATGTTAATAATGGTACCGATACAGCGAGCAAACTCGGAAAAACCATGTATAAGGGAAAATATGAAAGTCAGTTTTCACTTGTTATGTCTGAAGTAATTGGTCATCTCGATTATTTAGAAATCCATAAGAAAGTCGAAAAGGAAATGAACAATGGGGTTTGGCATTACAAGGCGCTTTGACCAAAAACTAAGGTTCCATGAAGGTGTTATGAGACCCTGAAAAAGTGGAAAACCGATTTTGAGGTACTCATGAAGAGGTTATGAGACCCTGAAAAAGTGGAAAACCGATTTTGAGGTAATCATGAAGAGGTTATGAGACCCTGAAAAAGCGGAAAACCGATTTTGAGGTACTCATGAAGGGGTTATGAGACCCTGAAAAAGTGGGAAACCGATTTTGAGGTACTCATGAAGGGGTTATGAGACCTTGATAAAGTGGAAAACCAATTTTGAGGTACTCATGAAGGTGTTATGAGACCCTGAAAAAGTGGAAAACTGATTTTGAGGTACTTATGAAGGGGTTATGAGTGGATAACGATTTTAAAAACGTTAAGCAGAAGGGTTTATTTCCATCTGCTTAAAACGAAAGGATAGATGCTCATCCATCTATCCTTTCAACTTTCTTTATATGTGTATTACCAAAGTGGCGCTCTAGGATTGTCTTTCACAGACCATCCTTCATATAATCCGATATCATCAAATGCTTGAAGGAATGCTTCATGTTCTTCACTTCCATCTCCGTACAGGTCGATGGCGGATTGGAGGACCGCCTCGCGGAACTCAGCAAATGAAGCATCATAATGCAGGTAGTCGTATGCCCGATACCATGTATCTGCGACAACCTCTCTACCCATTCCGTACTCTTCTGCTACTAGATATGCGGAATGCTGAAGGATCGTACAGTTGATATGAACACCGCCATTATCCATATTGGCAGGCAAATAATAGTATTCATCCATATGTGCTGGATAACGGCCCTCGCCATCTATACTATATCTCCAATATTGAGAACCGACAGGAAACTTGCCAGGATCTTCACTGCTACGAAGGGCTGTCCTTCCATTGGCGATCCAATCAGAACCCATGATATCTTCCCCAACATCCCAGCTTCGACCATCAACGATACTCGCAAACGTATCTGAATAGGCTTCATTGATCGCTCCTGTTTCAAAACGATATCTTAATCCACCGTTATAATGGGTAATCCCATGGGTCATTTCGTGGGCAGTCACATCCAAAGCCGCTAAAGGGATGAACTGTTTGCCGTCACCGTCTCCATACGTCATCATCGCAATGCCGTTGCTCCAAAATGCATTATTATATTCTTTTCCATAATGGACACGGGAACGGATTGCCATCCCGTTTCCATCTAATGAGTTCCGGCCATGATTATTCAAGAAGTAGTCATACACGATTTTTGAATTGGAATGGGCATCGACGGCTGGCCCTTGCCCTACCACTTCCCATGAACTACTGTCACCTGTATACTCAACATCTTTCCAAGATGCATCATTGTCCGTATATAACCAAGTCTGATTCGGAGTGTTTTTCATGTTATAAGTATATATCCCTGCCATATCAGAGTTTGTTTCATCTGCTAAGTAAAATGTAGACCCTTCACCACTTCCAGGAATGTTCCCGTGGGAAATGACGATCTGTTTTGTGACACCTGTTGTACCAAGCCCTGATCCATTTGCTGGTTTAAACCGGCTTGCTCGTTCTATCGCTTTTGGATTAGGACCATGATTGGATTTCTCACCAGTGTCTTCGGCAGTAAAATCCAATACGTCACTGAAAAACCCGAAACCTGTCATCGCATCATACTTTTCAATCACTTCACCGGTATTCGCATCTACATACACATACCAGTTACCTTGGCGATCACCAATGAATTCAAGGTTGATTCTATAAGCGAGGTGGTAATCCTCCCCGTAAGGATAAATGATTAACTCTGATTCTTCGAAATCAACATAATCAGGGGCATCTACCGCAGATTTAGCAGTAGTCAAGGCAGTGTTTTCTTGTACATCCGGTGTTGTATCCAGCTCGATATCTTCAATTGTAGGATTGAAATTCCCGTTTACAGCTGTTATCTCATTCTTTTCATTAAAGTGGATATTCAATTCATTACGGTCGACCGGAACCCCGTTTTTCATTTGTTGGAGCCGAACATGTGTCATACCCAATTGATCTTGTTTCGTTTTGACTTCACTAAGATTATTAATTGGATCTTTCATTTTGAAAAATTGTTTATGCTTGTTCAGAAACTTCTTCGCATTCTGTGCATCCGCTTTTGTAAGTTTCTCTGATAAGATGCCTGAAACAAAGGAGGGTTGTCCTTTCTGGTCTTTGTCCTTCACTACATGTACCTGACCGTGGTTCATCCGTTTGAACGTTTGTAAAGAGTCGCCTTCAGCAAAAGATGCTCCCCCTGGAATGAACAGGCTTCCCGCCATCAACAATACTGCAAGTAAAACCAAAGCAAATTTCTTCATTTGATCCCTTCCTTCTATCATATTTCGGTGGTTGAAAATGTCGGCACTCGAAGTTTTAAATTTCCAACTGAATTCCAGTGTATTCCAAAATAATCCGATAATCAACAGAATATTCTGTCAACTATTGTCAGGTAGAAGTACAGGATAAATGGATATAAATTCCTGTATTGAAGCATTTTCACCCATGGATATGAACACAAAATCCTAGTCATGGATTCATCTACATAATTTACAATCCATCCCTATAGTAAGGAGTAAGGTTGAAAAATGTCGTATGTGATCGTACTTGTAGGTAAAATAGTACAAATGGAGTAGAACTGTAATTTGAAATTATCTGGAACGTTCCCAGGCATTTATGGAAAGCGTTCCATATTTATGCGCTGATCAGCGGAGGGCAGACTGTCGAAAAAAGAAAACGGACTATAGTCGTTCTCCGCACGAAGTCTGTCCTTTGATGGTTGAAGGATTTTGCCTTATCTCCTCACATTCACAAACAAATTAGGGTTTTATCACTTTTCCGGGTTGAAAAACTCCGAATTTTTTAAAAATTTTGATATAATCGAGAATATAATTTTAGCAAGGTTATCCTACAAGATCAAAAAACATACGAAGGAGTGAGGTTGGAATGGATGGAAAGAACAGTATGAAAAGGGTGCTTTCCAAGGTTGATGTACTTGTACTTGCAATTGGTGCGATGCTTGGATGGGGCTGGGTCGTCCTATCAGGCACATGGATCACTTCAGCAGGATCAATGGGTGCAGTGCTTGCTTTCGCCATCGGCGGCCTGTTGGTCATTTTTGTCGGATTGACGTATTCAGAACTGGCGTCTGCCATGCCGGAAGTCGGTGGGGAACATGCCTATGTACACAGGGCGCTTGGAAAAAAAGCATCGTTTATAGCCTCCTGGGCAATCACATTGGGGTATGTCTCTGTCGTCACATTCGAAGCTGTCGCTCTCCCTACGGTTGTGGATTACATTCTGCCAGATTATCAAGCGGTCTATTTATGGACGATTGCTGGCTGGGATGTATACCTGACATGGGTTTTGATCGGCATGGGAGGATCGATTTTCATTACACTCATCAATTACTTCGGTGTTAAACCAGCTGTATTTGTGCAATTGGTCTTGACAATCCTTATCGTTTTGATCGGAATCATGTTGATTTTCGGTTCAGCAATCAACGGTAGTGCCGCAAACCTTGACCCTTATTTTCTTGGGGGCGCAGGCGGCGTCATGGCCGTCCTTATCATGGTCCCATTTTTATTTGTCGGATTCGATGTCATACCTCAAGTTGCTGAAGAAGTGAACCTTCCCTTCAAACAGATCGGAAAGGTCCTCATCTTTTCCGTCGGATGTGCCGTGGTATTTTACATGCTGATTGCTTTAGGTGTCGGGTTGGTGCTTGATCAGGCAGCCCTGGCGAACACGGAGCTTGCAACTGCAGATGCAATGGCTGCCGCTTTCGGGTCACAAACCTTCGGAAACGTCCTGATACTAGGAGGAGTAGCGGGGATCATCACGAGCTGGAATGCCTTCATCATCGGTGGAAGCCGTGTGGTTTTTGCGATGGCCAAGTCTGGGATGCTGCCCCAATGGTTCGGCTACCTGCATCCAAAATACAAGACACCATCCAATGCCATTCTTGCAATCGGCGGTTTGGCAGTTCTTGCTCCATTGTTAGGTCGTCCAGCGCTTGTATGGATCGTTGATGCAGGCGGTCTTGGCATCGTGATCGCTTACTTCATGGTAGCGCTCTCATTCCTTGTTTTGCGCAAAAAAGAACCCGCAATGGAAAGACCGTTCAGAGCAGGGAAGGGGACCGCTGTTGGCTGGATTGCACTCGTGTTGAGCCTCGGTTTCATCAGCCTTTACATGCCGGGAATGCCAGCAGCACTCGTATGGCCAGCCGAATGGATCATGGTAGGCATCTGGTTCTTGATCGGTGCCTACTACTTCTCTCAAATGAACAAAGGGAACTACATTACAAAAGTACAGCCGGAAGAGAAGGTAGATATGAATATATAAAAGCTTCTATAACCATTGCAGCGCGCCACTTTACTATGGTGCGCTGTTTTGGAAAGATTTCCAAGAAGGTTAATGATAGATGTAAATCGAATGTCGGGATAAATCAGTACCAAAGTGGGTGGGGGAGTAATGGCTTCTAACTTATTTAATAATTGCAATTAATAAGCTTCATAAAATCACAAAAAGAAATTAGTAAAAGCTGCTAAGGAATTAATCTGAGTATCGGATAAACCGAACCACCACATTTATACGCCTATCCTATTTGTGATTCAGGAAGGAGATTCAGCAACAGGTAGGGAAGATATCAATACATATAATTAACAGAATATTGTGTTATCGAGGAGGTTTTCAGATGTCGCAATCGAATCCTGGATTGAATCCGAATGTACCGATCCAGTCACGTGGTTCGGCTGTTGGGAAGTTCGTTTTTTTCAGTGCAATCGGGATATTCATGTTCTTCATCCCGATCACCGTCAATGAGAAATCTTCTATACCGCTCGATCATCTCGTCACCTGGTTTCTGACAACTTTTCCCGTCCTTGTACCTTATTACGCCTTGCTCGTCATCCTACTAGGCGCTGCATATCCTTTTTATTCAAGAACATGGCGGAAGGACAATGTCACGCTTGCCTTTTCCGTGTTGAAGGTGCTTGGCTTATTCACTTCGCTTCTGATTATCTTCAAAATCGGGCCAGCATGGATGATGGCTCCTAACATGGGCCCGTTCCTGTTTGAAAAGCTTGTCATTCCAGTCGGGGTGCTGGTACCGATTGGGGCGGTATTCCTAGCCTTGCTTGTCGGTTATGGATTGCTTGAGTTCATTGGCGTGATCGTACAGCCGATCATGCGACCAATCTGGAAGACACCAGGTCGTTCAGCGATTGATGCAGTCGCTTCATTTGTCGGAAGCTATTCGATCGGTCTGCTTATCACGAACCGTGTTTTTAAGGAAGGGAAGTATACTGTAAAAGAAGCGGCCATCATCGCCACAGGATTTTCGACTGTTTCTGCTACATTCATGATTGTCGTTGCCAATACCCTTAACCTGATGGAAATATGGAACACTTACTTTTGGGTGACCTTACTCGTTACGTTTCTAGTTACGGCGATCACCGTCCGTATCTATCCGCTAAAAAGCATGAGTGACGGCTATTATCAAGGTAGGGAAGGTACGCCGGAAACGAAACCAACCGGAAATAGGATAAAAGGTGCGTGGAACCAGGCGATGGATGCAGCGAACAGTTCTCCTTCTTTCGGGAAAAATATCTGGGATAACCTGAAGGATGGATTCATCATGACGATGGCAATCCTGCCGTCAATCATGTCCGTGGGGCTTCTCGGCCTTATGCTCGCTGAATTCACCCCGTTTTTCGATATTCTAGGTTACGTTTTCTATCCTTTCACAGCACTATTGCAGGTCCCTGAGCCTTTACTTGCCGCAAAAGCAGCGGCCATCGAGATTGCTGAAATGTTCTTGCCGGCATTGTTGGTCGTTGATGCACCATTGATCACTCGCTTTGTCATCGGGGTTTTATCCGTATCTGCCATCATGTTTTTCTCAGCACTGATTCCTTGTATTCTGTCGACTGAAATCCCGATCAGCATATGGAAAATGCTCCTCGTTTGGATTGAACGTACAATTTTGACACTCGTCATCGTAACTCCAATCGCTTTTTTGATACTTTGATAAAATGGTAAAAGGGAGAGGATCTAGTGGAGAAGTTTGCTATACTTCGCACCCCTCATGAAATTTATTATGGACGCGGTGCTCTTGATAATATTGGAATGGAAGCTGTAACAAGAGGGAATAAGGCACTCATCGTCAGTGATAAGGTGATGGCTGGACTTGGCTATGTCTCACAATGTCAGGATCATTTGAAAAAAGAGGGGATCGATAGCAAGGTGTATCCAGGTATTGAATCTGAGCCGACAGACCGGTATGTAAGTGAAGCCTTACAACTGTTAAAAGGTAAACAATGCGATCTCGTCGTCTCAATCGGTGGAGGAAGCTGTATTGACACGGCGAAAGCGATTGCGGTCCTGGCGAACAACGAAGGTTACATTGGCGATTATCGACCCGGCCGTAAAAAAGTGAAAAACAAACCGCTGCCGCATATCGCGATCCCTACGACTGGCGGGACAGGCTCGGAAGCAACCGATGTGACGGTGATTACGAATACGACAGATGATATCAAAATGATGATCAAACAACCTCCGTTCATGCCAGAGGTGGCGATTGTCGACCCGATGTTGACCGTTTCTTCACCGCAAACGATAACAGCTGCTACTGGTGTCGATGCACTTAGCCATGCCATCGAGGCGTACCTCTCCAAGCGTTCTCATCCGATGACGGATACGTTCGCCTTATCTGCCATGAAACTGATTGTGAAGAATCTTTTGACCGCTTATAAAAATGGTGAAAACATCGATGCACGTGAAGCGATGTCGTTAGGTGCCCTGCAAGCAGGGATCGCCTTTACCAATGCGTCTGTCTGTCTCGTCCATGGCATGTCGAGGCCGATTGGGGCACTCTTCCATGTGCCGCACGGTTATTCGAATGCGATGCTCCTGCCTGCGGTCCTTGAGTTCAGCAAGGAAGCGTGCATTGATCGATTGGCGGATTTGGGACGGATTTTCAAGCCTGATCAATCGCTGCCGAATGAGGAAGCAGCTGATATTGCCGTTGAATCGGTTAAAGAACTATGCTCGAAATTGAATATCCCGAATTTAAAGGATTGGGGAATTGAAAAAAGCGCCTTTGATCAAGTAATCGGAAAAATGGCAGCCGATGCGATCGACAGCGGCAGCCCGGCCAATAATCCCAGGGTTCCGGGCCAAAAAGAGCTAGAGGAACTCTACCAAATCTGTTTTGATTACCAATTTAAAAGGAAAGCAGAGGTAAAGTAATTAGAAGAAACACGCTCGTTGATTCGAGGGTGTTTTTGTTTGAGTTAAAATATTCCGGTAAAAAATTCTGAATTTTCTATTGAAAATCGCTTACATTTGTTTTATACTTCAACTAAACCGATTTACTAAACCGATTTAGTAAAAATGAAATCATTAGGGAATGAGAAGGATTATGCCAATCAATAAGGTTACGATAGGCGATGTCGCCAAACGAGCGGGCGTTTCTAAAAGTACAGTCTCCCAATATCTTAATGAACGGTTTGATTACATGGGGGAGGAAACACGCTCGAGAATAAAGGAAGCGATTTCGGAACTGAACTACCAACCGAATGTAGTTGCAAGGAGCCTGAAGAAGAAGAATACATCGACGATTGGAGTCATTGTGGCCAATATCCTTCACACTTTTTCGACACAAGTGATCCGGTCGATAGAAGATGTCTGCAGTGTTGAGAATGTTTCTACGATTGTGTGCAATGCAGATGATGATCCGCAGAAAGAAAAGAAATACATCGAGACGTTGCTTGCTAAGCAAGTGGATGGTTTGATTGTATTTCCGACGAGCGGGAATATGGAAATTTACCAACGCCTGATTGACGCGAAATTTCCGATTGTATTCATGGACCGTCTCGTTGAAGGCATAACGGTGGATACAGTTATGCTCGATAATGAAAGGGCTTCCAGGATGGCCGTAAATCATCTCGTTCAAAACGGATACGAGCGGATCGCCATCATCACAGCATCATTGATCGAGAATGTGACCCCCCGTATCGAACGGATTGAAGGTTACAGGAAAGCACTCGAGTCCCATAAATTACCTGATCGTAAAGAATATATCAAAGCAATGGAAATTCAAGAACTGAAGAAGGGCATCAAGGAACTGTTTTCATTAGAGGAGCCGCCGCAAGCCATCATAACCGGAAACGATTTGACCTTGATGGAGTTCCTGATGTATGTCACCGAAAATGAGATCAAAATCGGCAGGGATGTCGGCTTAGTGACGATCGATGAAGTATCATTCGCGACGATCCACTCTCCGTCATTGACAACAATTGCCCAACCGACATTCGAAATGGGTACGAAGGCAGTTAACCTGTTACTCAAAAAAATTAAACAAACTGATGAAACCGAACCAGGTATTTATCGATACCCACCGTCAATAATCGCCAGAAAATCAGCTGAGAAGGAGGGGATACTAAATGAATGATGTGATTACAATCGGGGATGCGATGATAACGATGGACCCAGCGACAACAGGTCCACTTCGATTTGTAGATACATATAAACGCAAAGTCGGAGGAGCAGAGCTTAACGTTGCAATCGGGTGTGCGAGACTTGGTTTGAAGACAGGGTGGATCAGCCGATTAGGGAACGATGAATTCGGCCGTTACATTTACAATTTTACGAGAGGTGAGGGGATTGATGTTTCTGAAGTCCACTTGATGGAAGGCTATCCAACATCCTTGAACTTCAAAGAAATTCTCGAAGATGGATCAGGGAAAACCTTCTATTATCGTCAGCAATCGCCGACACTTACCTTGAAACCGGAGTCATTGGATGAATTGTATTTTAAGAAAGCGAAACTGCTTCATATTACTGGGGTTTTCCCTGCTGTCCATGAACAGAACAGAGCGATTATCGATCATGCCGTTCGACTGGCAAAAAAATACGACCTGAAAATTTCAATGGATCCGAACATTAGGTTAAAGCTTTGGAACAGAGAAGAAGCTCGAAAGACATTGCTTCGATGGTTGCCGGATGTCGATTATCTTCTGACAGGTGTAGACGAAGCGGAAATCCTTTTCGGAACAGATCATATTCCGGAAATCATCAAACATGCCAAACACTACACCATTTCACACCTTTTTCTGAAGCTTGGTGAAAGTGGATCGGCTGTGTGGACACAGGAAGACTTTATGGAAGAACCGGCTCAAATCGTTCCGAAAGTAGTGGATACGGTAGGGGCTGGGGATGGATTTGACGCAGGTGTGCTTTTTGGTCTCCTGAATGACTGGGAACTGCCGAAAATACTGAAGTTTGCCAATATCATCGGTTCGATGGTCGTTACTGTGAAAGGGGATAATGAAGGACTGCCATATTTGGAAGATGTCCTTAGGAAATTAGATGGAAAAAAAACCATTGAAAGGTGAGCAACTGGAGATCATTGACACTGAAAAAACATCAGGTACTGCCATGATAATGAAGGAGGTGATCCAATCTATTGAAACAAATACATTTTCAAATATTTAACGAATTTCGGCAGATTACAGAGGGATTGGATGATGAACAGATCAAGCCCTCTAAAGAGGAATGGCAATAATCAGAACGTATTTTTAACTACTTAAAACCCTAAAAAGCATAAGGAGGATTCACAATGAAAAAGTGGTTCAGTTTATTGATGGCTTCAGTAATGGTTTTCGCTTTGGCTGCCTGCAGTGGGGCGAATGAATCTACAGATGGTTCAGAAAAAACGACAACTTGGAAATTAGGACATCTCGGAAATGAAGATCACGTTTGGCATAAAACGGCCGAAAAATTCGCAGAGCTGGTTGCTGAAAAAACAGACGGCAAATTGGAAATCAAAATTTTCCCGAATGAACAATTAGGCGGGGAAACAGAAGTTCTTAACAGTATCGAATCTGGGACAGTCGACATGACGATATCAGGCGAAACGATGCAGAACTGGGCTCCAGAAGCCGCTCTGATGGCTGTTCCCTACGCGTTCAAAGGACAAGATCATATGAAAAAAGTGGTTGAAGGGGAAGTCGGTGCCGATATTGAAAGCGCAATCAAAGAGAAAGTAGGCGTTACACCGCTTTATTATCACATGCGTGCGCCACGTAACTTGACGTCGAATAAGCCGATTGAAACACCAGAGGATCTTAAGGGGTTCAAAATGCGTGTGCCAAATGTTCCATTGTTCATGGATGCATGGAAAGAAGCCGGAGCCCGGCCGCAAGTTATGGATTTCAGTGAAGTGTTTACAGCGCTACAGCAAAATGTGATCGACGGACAAGAAAACCCGGTTGATCTGATTCATAGTGCAGGATTTAATGAAGTTCAAAAATATGTAAACAAAACGGAGCACGTTTATTCCTGGATCTATGTCGTAGTAGGAAACAAACAGTTTGAAGCACTGGATGAAGAGACACAAAATGCAGTGAAGGAAGCGGCTGAAGAAGCTCAAGCTTACGGCCAGGAATTGTTTGAAGAAGAAAATGCTAAATATGAGAAGGCTTTGAAAGATGAAGGCATGGAATTTGTAGAAGTAGACAAGGAAGCGTTTGCTGAGGCAATGAAACCTGCTGTCGAGAAGAGTTTGTCTGAAGAACAGCTCAAACTATACGAAAAAATCTTAGAATCGGCTGAATGATCATCATAAGGTTGGCTCATCTGTGACTCACCTTCCTGTTTTTCAATAGGAGAAGCAGGGGTTTTATATGATGCAATGAGCCAGCCACATTCAATAATTAGAAAAGGAGAGAGCTGTATGCTAGCCGTTAAGATTATGAGTCGCATCCTGAAACTTTTGACTATCCTTTCATTTTCTGCCCTTATCGTGGTTGTTCTGATGCAAGTGACCGGGAGGTATACCCCGGTAACCTTCGTATGGACAGAAGAGCTCTCTCGTTTTCTATTTATCTTTTCAATTGCCTTTGCGGCACCTGTTGCGATGGAAAAACGAGAATACGTGAGGGTTGACCTGCTGATAAGCATTTTACCTGAAAAAATAAGAAGGTATTATGATGCCTTGATTTATCTTGTGTTAGGTATTTTTTCGGCTTCGATGATCAATTATGCCTACCAATTTTCATTGGCCGGACAGAACCAATCTTCGGCAACCTTGACGGTCAAGATGTTTTACATTTATTCAAGCATGACGATTATCTTCATTTTTTTAGCATTATACAGTTTCCTGAACATCTATCATGTCATTAAGCAGAATAGCGAAAAGGGTGTAGAACAATGATGGCACTGATCCTTTTTATATCATTCATCGTCCTTATTTTCCTTGGGATACCGATCGCCTTCAGTTTGGGGATATCCTCACTGATCTATATTCTAATGGTTGATATTCCGCTCAGCATCGTTCCTCAAAAGATGTTCGAGGGCATCAATTCATTCGTCCTGCTATGTATTCCTGGGTTCATTTTAGCCGGTAACCTGATGAATGCTGGAGGAATCACCGAAAGGATCATCGCCTTTACCAATAACCTTATCGGGCATATCCGTGGCGGGCTTGGACTTGCGAATGTAGGGTCTTCCATGGGATTTGCCGGCATATCCGGAACAGCCCTCGCGGATACGGCAAGTATTGGGTCGGTATTGATTCCGGCTATGAAAAAAGAGGGATATGACGCCCCGTTTTCTGTGGCAGTGACGTCGTCCTCTTCGACAATCGGGCCGATTATCCCGCCGTCATTGCCGATGATCATTGTCGGTACTTTAGCAACCGTTTCAATCGGTGATCTGTTTTTAGCAGGGACGATTCCCGGCATTTTATTAGGGATCGGACTGATGATCGTCACGTATTTCATTTCGGTTAAACGTAAGTATCCAAAAGGGGAGCGCCAAAAACTGACGACGATTATAAAGTCGTTCTGGGGTGCGTTCTGGGCATTGATGATGACGCTGGTCATCCTATTCGGCATCCTGAGTGGTTATTTTACACCGACTGAGGCTTCCATCGTAGCTGTCGTATATGCGTTGTTAGTCGGAATGTTCATCTACAGAGATTTGAAGGTCCATCAGCTGCCTAAGATCCTGCTGGATTCCATGGTTAGTACGGCTGGAATCATGGTCCTTGTCGGGTTTGCCAATCTTTTCGGATGGGTACTTGTCAGTGAACAAATCCCTCAATTGGTTGCGGATACGATTCTATCAATCTCTGAAAATCCGATCGTGGTCATTTTACTGTTGAATCTATTGCTTCTGTTCGTGGGGACGTTCATGGAGACGATTGCAGCCCTCGTCATCCTATTTCCTGTATTGATGCCAGTTGCGATCCAGGTTGGCATGGATCCAGTCCATTTCGGTGTCATGATGGTATTGAATCTGATGATCGGCCTTTCAACACCGCCAGTCGGGGTCTGCTTGTTTGTCGCATCCAGCATCGGGAAAGTATCGATCGGAAGAGCATCCGTCGCCTTGCTGCCGTTTTTAGGCGTAAGTCTCGTCGTCCTGTTGCTCGTCAGTTTCGTACCTCAATTAACAATGTATCTGCCAAGTCTATTTGATTAGGAAAAAATAGGGGGAGAGATCATGAAAGCCATCCAGGTTTCAGAACCAGGCAATATCAGTGTAGTAGAAGTTGAAGAACCTAAACTGGAAGGGTCAAATCAAGTAAAAATTCGGATGAGGGCGATGGGGATATGCGGATCGGATATGCACATCCTCCATGGCGAAAATCCATTTGCATCTTATCCTCGGATCATCGGTCATGAAGTAGCCGGTGAGGTGATGGAGGTTGGCAGTTCTGTTTCGAGAGTCGCTGTTGGCGATAAAGTCGTTGTCGAACCGATGACATCTTGCGGAAAATGTTATGCTTGCAGACAAGGCAGACCGAATGTATGTGAAAATGTTGAAGTTTATGGCGTTCATCGGGAAGGCGGCGGAAGGGAAGTCATAGTCATTCCTGAAGACCTTGTCCATAAGGTCGATGACAGACTGGACTGGTCCGAAATCGCATTGATCGAGCCATTTACAATAGGGGCACAGTCCGTTTACCGCGGTGATGTGAAAGAAGGCGATGTTGTCTTTATCATAGGTGCAGGGCCGATCGGTTTATGCTGTTTGAAAGTAGCGAAGGAAGCCGGGGCGATGGTAGCGATTTCTGATTTCAATGAAGAGCGATTGGTCTTTGCTGAAAAGTGGGGAGCGGATTTCACCGTCAATCCAGGTGCCAGCAATGTGAAACAACTGATCATGGAATGGACAGAAGGCATGGGGGCCAATGTTGTCATCGATGCGGTCGGGCTCCCGCAAACAGTTGAACAGGCAATCGAAGTGACATCGGTTGCGGCACGGGTTGTACTGCTAGGCTTTCATGGTTCACCATCACAAATATCCCAGGTGGACATTACAAAAAAAGAACTGACGATCTGCGGTTCACGCTTACAAACGGATCGCTTCCCTATCGTCGTCGATCTCTTCAATTCCATGAAGTTCGATGTGAAGGATCTTGTCAGTCATGAGTTTCCTATCGAAGAAACCGAAAAAGCATTCAAATTGATGGAATCCCCCCCATCCTCAGTCCGTAAAGTCGTCATCAAGCTGTAAGTCGGTGCCTTCAGTTGGTGCCAGGCACCATTCAGAAAGCCTTACAGGAGAAGGGATCCAAAATGGTGCCTGGCACCGAATGCCAGCCCTAGAGCCGCAACGGTTCTCAAACGGTGCCTGGTACAGCGATGGTACAGTTGATCATTTAAGGAGGTTTTGCTTATGAAGCATTCTATTTTGGCGGAGATTTCGGATTCTAAAGTTGTGGCTGTCATTCGTGGTCAAAATCCGGAGGAGGCGGTTCAATTATCAAAAGGGGCGATAGAAGGCGGAATCCGTGCGATCGAGTTGACGTATACCACCCCTCAGGTTGACGATGTTTTCCGGCAATTACGAAATGAAGATGTCCTATTGGGCGCTGGATCGGTTCTGGATCCGGAAACAGCACTCCATGCTATTTTATTGGGTGCCAAGTTTATCGTCAGTCCACATTTCAATAAAGGAATCGCCATTTTATGCAACAGACATGGTATTCCGTACATGCCAGGATGTATGACGATCCGGGAAATGGTTGAAGCATTGGAAGCGGGATGCGATGTACTTAAACTTTTCCCGGCGAACCAGTTCGATCCATCATTCATCCGGTCGGTAAACGGACCGTTGCCGCATGCCCGTCTCATGCCTACTGGAGGAATCAATCTGGATAATATAGAGGATTGGCTCGAAGCGGGAGCTGTGGCATGTGGGATCGGCAGTGATTTGAATAAAGAGTATCAACAGGGTGGTTTTGATGCTGTCGTGAAGCTTAGTGAAAAATATGCAAATAAATGCTGAACACAGAGGAGGCCAGTCATGAACATCACATTTCGCTGGTATGGCCGGGACAATGATACGGTCACCCTGGATCAGGTGAAACAGATTCCAGGAGTGAAAGGGATCGTTTGGGCTTTACATAAAGTTCCGGTAGGAGAAGTATGGAAGAAGGAAGATATCCTTGCTGAAACAGAATACATCCAGTCATTCGGATTTCATACGGATGTCGTAGAAAGTGTAAACGTCCATGAATCGATCAAGTTAGGTGACAAGGACTGTTCCAGGTACATTGAAAACTACAAAGAAACGATCCGAAACCTTGCTGAAGCCGGGGTGAAAGTCATCTGCTACAATTTCATGCCGATCTTTGATTGGACGCGCACTGAAATGTTCCACCCATTAGAAGATGGGTCGACAGCGTTATTTTATGAAAAAGAAAAAGTAGAACATTTGGATCCGAAAGATCTTTTACAAACCGTCTCTGAAGCATCTGACCTGACATTACCTGGCTGGGAACCTGAAAAAATGGAACACATTTCTGATTTGTTCGATGCTTATAAGGATGTGGATGAAGAACAACTATGGAGGAACCTGGAGCACTTTCTTAAGGAAATCTTGCCAGTTGCAGAGGCAAACGGAATAAAAATGGCGATCCATCCGGATGATCCACCGTGGTCTATTTTCGGATTGCCTCGAATCATCACAGGTGAAGCAAGCTATGAAAGACTGCTGAAGATTTCGGATTCACCATCCAATGGTTTTACAATGTGTACTGGTTCAATGGGTGCGAACCCTGCAAACGATATGGTCCAAGTGGCGAGGAAATATGCTGGGCGTGCACCTTTTTCACATATTCGCAATGTGAAAATCTTTGAGAACGGGGATTTTACAGAAACCTCCCATTACACACAGGATGGTTCAATTGACATTAAAGGTGTCGTTGAAGAATTGAGCAGGCAAAATTATGATGGGTATATGAGACCGGATCACGGCCGCCATATATGGGGTGAGAAATGCAGGCCAGGTTATGGGCTATATGACCGCGCTTTAGGGATCATGTATTTGCTCGGACTATGGGATGCTTACCGATCAGAGAGAAAGGATGAGGAAATTGATTCCCAAACATGAAAACTTACAAGATAGGGTAGCCGTCATTACTGGTGGAAGTGGAGTGCTATGTTCCAGGATGGCGAAAGAACTATCACGCCACGGTGTAAAAGTAGCAATCTTGAATCGAACAGCTGAAAAAGGACAAAAAGTAGCCGATGAAATCCGCCAATCTGGGGGGACTGCCATCTCAATCGCAACTGATGTATTAGAGCGGTCGTCTCTAGAGAGTGCAAGAGAGGAAATCATAAAGACATTCGGCCGTATCGATCTTTTGATCAATGGTGCAGGCGGAAACCATCCTGACGCCATCACAGATTCAGAAAAATATGAGGACGACGAAGAGGAAAAATCGTTTTTCGATCTGGACGAGAACGGATTCAAAAGCGTCTTCGACAGTAATTTCGTTGGATCATTCCTTGCTAGCCAGGTATTCGGCAAGGCACTTTTGAAGGCGGAAGCTCCTGCAATCCTGAATATCTCTTCGATGAGCGCCTACTCACCTATGACGAAGGTTCCTGCTTATAGCGCAGCAAAAGCTTCCATCAACAACTTCACTATGTGGATGGCCGTACATTTTGCTGAAGCAGGGTTAAGAGTGAATGCGATCGCACCAGGCTTTTTCTTGACAACTCAAAACAAAAATCTACTACTTAAAGAGGATGGCAGTCATACGGCAAGGTCAGAGAAAATCATAACTAGTACACCGATGAAGCGGTTTGGGAAACCCGAAGACCTGCTTGGGACGATGTTATGGCTTGCAGATGAATCCTATTCAAGCTTTGTAACAGGTGTCACCGTTCCGGTAGACGGCGGTTTCATGGCATATTCAGGAGTCTGATTGATTAAGAAGCACTCTCGTTGATATTAAAGAGCTCCGTTTTGGGGTTCATAACTAAAAAATGACATTAGAAATGTCCCGTGAATTGCACGGGACATTTCTAATGTCAAGGGTTAAGAAACATTTAATAAGCAAATGACAGAATAATTGACACGCCGGTTTCATTCGTACAATCGTTATTGTACAATCCAAAGAGTTTGTCAAAATGAGTACCGGTTTTGATGACGTTTTTGATGTCATTATTTCTTTGACAGTTCTTTTCTTGTGGTAAAATAAGGATATATAATCGAGTTTTGCTATTCCATTAAAGGTCCAGATTGTTTAATAATAGAAGGGATATTCGTACGAAATTCTTCTCAATGCTACCGAGTGCTCATTAAACTTAGCAAACGCTCAGCCGTATCCGTTGAAGCTGTATAAATCATGATCTTCAGATCCGGATTGGTCGGCAGTTGCAAGGTCACATGTTCAAATTCCATTTCTCCGATACGAGGATCGTAGCTCTGTTTGTGCCGATCTGTTATGGTCTGAACGTCATAAAGCGGCCATATCTCGCGAAACAGCTTGCTGATCTGCATAAATTCCTCAATAAGCTCCTTAAACCTCTCATCATTAGGGAAGTGAGCGTAATCCGCACGAAATTGTGCAATCAAGACTTGTGCTCCGGCTTCCCAATCCTTTATGTTTGATCCTAGCTTGGCATCTGTCAAAAGATATCTCATCCAATTGAGTCTCTGCTGCGTATTATTTGAAAATGAGGGTAATCTGAAAACTAGCTCAGCTGCTTTGTTCCATAGCAGCAAATCCCAACATCTTCCAATCACGAATGCCGGATTCGGTTCAAGAGCCCTTATCGTCCGTTCCAAGCCTACATTTAATTGCTGATCTTCTACCTTTTCCTGTTGTACCGGTCTTGCAAGAAGATGGAGATGGTGACGTTCATCCTCAGTCAATCGCAGCGCTTTTGCTATGTTATTTAGTACATCCTCTGATGGATTGACACTTCTGCCCTGTTCCAAAGAGGTATACCATGATGTTCCGATATGGGCAAGCTGGGCCACTTCTTCCCTTCGAAGCCCCGGGGTCCGTCGTCGTCCATAGGATATTATCCCTGCATCTTCTAGAGTAAGACGTTCTCGACGCGAACGCAAAAATTCACCTAACGAAATTCCGGAAGAAACCTCTTCCATTTATAACTCCCCCTTATCCTGACACTTCCAATCATACGATAAACGCAGGAAGGCAGTTACGTACACATCCTATTATACTGCATGTAGGACGTATAAAAAACTTAGGAGGATTTGCAGAATGAACATTTTTGTAACAGGAGCTACAGGTAGAGTAGGAAGCCGTTTTGTTCCGCGTATGTTACAACGCGGTCATCACGTTAAACTGTTGGTTAGAGACGCTGCAAAGGCGGATTGGCTTCACCAGCTAGGCGCTGAAGTTTTAGAAGGCGATCTTTTGCAGCCGGATAATTATGTTGACGCTCTCCGGGGCACTGATGTTGTGATTCACTTGGCAGCACAGTTCCGTGGTGTAGACGAGAACACCACCAGAATGTCAAACTTCGATGGCAGCATAGCTTTAGCTCGCGCAGCGTTGAAGGCGGATGTGCCAAGGTTTGTTTTTTCCAGCACCAATAATGTATACGGTGCGGGGGATCATTCGAGACCAAACCGAGAAGATGACGAGTTGAGGCCTGCCTATCATCCTTATCCTCAATCCAAAGCTGATGCCGAAGTGGCGCTTCTACGGCTTCATCGGGAACAGGGATTAGGATTGCGCATATTACGGCTTCCATTTGTCTATGGTGAGCACGATCCCCATATCACGGAATTTCTGCCGTTATTGCGTAATTGGAATCCAGCCAAACGATTCTCTATGGCACACCATGCGGATGTAAGTCAAGCCCTGATGCTCGCAGCTTCCACACCAGGTATTGATGGCCGAATCTACAATGTTGCCGACGATGCGCCGATCGCCGTTGCGGAAATGTTACAGTTTCATAATAGCGAAGTTTCGTCAGAAGCGCTGCAGCAGGAGTTTCATCCATGGGACATGATCGTCGATACAACGCGTATAAGAGACGAGTTACATTATCGACCGCTTTTCCCGTCGTTCTATTCGGCAAGAGATGCAGGTGCAATTTAATAAAATTGAAGGTACCCAGGCAGTATTAAAGTGGCGCTTTTTTAGAGCGATTTTTTTCATATAATTCAAATTTTTGTTATTAAGCAAACGGTCGCTTTTCTGAAATAAGGAAAGCGTCTTTCTTCATGAAAAGGGCCAGGATTCTGGAATAACGCAAGTTTAATTATTTTTGGGGAGAGGTTTAATGGATTATATAACATTCTTAAGGGATATGGTTGGGAATCCAATACTCTGGATCCATCCACAAGACTTTGTGCAAACTTTTTTCTTCTTAGGCAGACTTTTTTCTCATTCTTCAAACTTTATTTTGGTTTGAAATAGATAATATTCATCTTAGTTACTCAGAAGGATTTTAATTTTTCCGTTCCCTATATATAAAGTTCATACATTTCGAATTACATGATCCTTAATTTCCGTAAGGATTGACAATACTTTCGATAGTCTACTCTTATCAATCAAGAGGAAATGAAACCAGTACCTTTGTCCATTTCCCATACACACTATCAATTTCTATTGTACCTTGATAAATATCTAATAACCTTTTGGCAATCGATAGTCCTAGCCCATTCCCACCATATTTTCTACTTCTTGCCTTATCCACACGATAAAAGCGATTGAGTACAAAAGGTAATTCTTCTTTCGGGATACCCACTCCATAATCTTTTACCTCAATCGTCAATTGCTTTTCTGTATGTCTTACATTAATCTGTATGACCTTCTCATTTGTTGAATATTTAATGGCGTTGTCTAATAAAATGATCATTATTTGTTCAAGGTGACTTTTAAGAATTTTTATAGTAAAATCCATATCAATATCTATAGTGGAGAATATTTCAAAATCATTATTTGTTGTTTGGAAGTTTTCAACAATATCCACCAAAATCTCCTTTATTTTGACTTCTTCCAATGAGTTCATATTTGTAGAGGATTCTTCTACTCTTGAGAGAGTCAATAATTCCGAAACAAGATGAATAAGTCTGTTGGTTTCATTTAAACTTAAATGAATTGAGCGTTCTAATACTTTGGGATTGTCTTTACCCCAACGATTGATAAGCGATAAATGCCCAAGTATGATGGACAACGGTGTTTTTAATTCGTGGGACGCATCTTCTACAAATTGTTGTTGCTGTTGAAATGACTTTTCTAAGTTATCCATTAATTCATTAAACATAATCCCTAACTCTGTCATTTCATCACGTTGCTTATTAATTTGAACCCTTTCTTTCAGGCCATTTTCTTTTATTCTTTTCATTGTTCTAATCATTGAATTAATTGGCTTTAACAGTTGAAATGAAATAAGTCTGCCGCCAAATAAACTAAGGAGAATTCCACCCAGTCCTGTTACGATAACCAACATAAATATTTGATTAATCAAACTATCAAAGTTCTCTAAATTGCGAACTATTTCTACTGTTCCTTTAAAGCCATTTACTTCAATTGGCCTCCTAAATATCAACAAACGATCACCTTTTGGAGAAAATTCCACTAGTTCTTCTTTTGTCACATTTTTCGGGGATACCCAACCTTGTGGTACCTCGTCCGATATCGTAAATAACGGAGAATTGTTTTCCTTCACGATCCTTATCAGTTGATACTTTTCATTCAAGACGTCTAAATAGTGTTCACTTTCCGAAACATTCCCTTTAAAATTTGAATCTTGAATGTATGCGGTTACTTCTTCCATCTTTTTTTGAATGGTTTGTTTCTCTTGATTAACTACCCAGTTCTGAATGACAAAATACTGTGAAATATTATAAGAAAAAAATAAAAATAGCATTAAAAGGGCAGCCCATAAAGTTAATTTCCATCTAATGTTGATGCTTCTTGGAATTAAATCTTTTAAGTTTCTCATTCTCTCATCACATACCCCATCCCTCTCATCGTTTGAATATAACTTTCTTTATCTACAGAATCTAGTTTATTTCGAAGATGTCTTACATAAACATCGACGACATTTGTTTCAATTTCTGCATCATAACCCCAAATATTTTCTAGAAGAACCTCCCTTGTTAAGACACGATTAATATTTTTCATAAACATAAACAATAAGTCATATTCCTTTTTCGTTAATTCTATCAATTGTTCGCCTTTTTTTAATAATCTTGATTCAATATTTAATTCTAAATCTTTAAATGAAAAAAGCAGGGTAGGCAAATCATTTCGTTTTTCTTCTCTTCTCATAATGACTCTAATTCTCGCCAGTAATTCCTCAATCGCAAATGGTTTTGGGATATAATCATCAGCGCCACTATCAAGCCCTAATACCCGGTCCATTACGCTGTCCCTTGCTGTTATCATAATAATCGGAATATCCTTTACTGCTTTTAATCTTCGGCAAACTTCGATCCCGTTTAACTTTGGCAGCATTAAATCTAAAAGGACAACATCCCAATTTCTTTCTAATGCAAGTTCAAGCCCCTCTCTTCCATCATAAGCAGCCGTTACATTGTATCCTTCATGCGTTAACTCAAGTACTATAAATTCCGATAATGCTTCTTCATCTTCAATCACTAAAATATCCAAATTCATGACCTCCAAATGTTACTTTTCTATTTTGTATTACTTTCAGGATTTGATTGAAATGACACTATTATCTTAAACCAAAAAGAATAGTTATGATACAAAATACAATTAATTGAAATTAGTGAGCTCATGAAATGAATAAGTCCTACTTGCATAAGCAAGTAGGACCCTATTTGAATTTACTTAATTACTCTTATTCACTATCACTCTCGGAATCATTTTCATCATCCACATCAACTTTTAAGACCTTACCTGTTTTGGCATCTACTTTTACATCATGTTTTTTTCCTTGATCGTCTGTTATTTCAACACCATAAACAACGGTTCCATCTTCATCTTCAAGTTCAGTATCCGTTACTTGGCCTTTTACTTCTTTTAATGCAATAGTTGTACCTTCTTTAGCCGAAATTTTTGCTTCTTTTTCTAATTGTTGCTGCTCCTGTTGATCAGAAACTTCACGATCTTTATCTTCTTTCTCTTCCTTTTCTCCCTTCTCATTTTCTTCTTCATCATCAGCCTCTACTTTTAAGACCTTACCTGTTTTGGCATCTACTTTTACATCTTGGTTGTTCCCTTGATCATCAGTAACTTCAACACCATAAACAACTGTTCCATCTTCATCTTCGAGTTCCGTATCCACTACTTTTCCTGAAACCTCTTTTAATGCGGCAGAAACAGCCTCTTCCTTAGTGATGGTTGCTTCTTTTGCCAATTGTTTCTGCTCCTGCTTATCTGTTACCTCTACCTTATTACTATTACTATCATTATTTGCTGCAAATGCGGATGTGTTTAAAAGAGAGCCTGCCATACCTCCTCCTACAATTGCTGCTGCCAATGCGGGTACTATAAACTTTTTCTTCATTTGTTTTCCTCCTCATATTATTTTGTGGTACATCCTTATCTTAAGCCTCTACCATGAAGTGAGTCTGAATTGAATTTAAAATTAAAATAACCTTTTCATGAAAAAACTTTCATTTTTAAAATTTATTTTGTGTGTGCTTTTTCCTCCATTACGGATGCGATTCATCTTCCTTTTAATAATGATAGCTTTGAGGGTATAACCAGTACTTTAGCCATTCACCATTTCAATGATCTTAAAGCAACTTTTGAAGAAGCGTATAGAGTTCTAAACAAAGGGAGATTTGTCATTTTTACTTCCTCCCCTAAACAAATGAACAATTATTGGCTCAAAGAATACTTCCCGAATGCTATTGATAAATCCGCCGAGCAAATGCCTAATATTTCTAAAGTCAATAAAACATAAGGCAACAGTTTCATAGATGTTAATAGTTGTAGAAGGAGAAGGATTGGTTAAAGGTAAAGACCGTGTTGCTGTACCTATAAGAAAGGGACAACTTGCTTTATGGGAACCAGGAGAATGGCATGAGACGTCCACGGAAACCGGGATGGTTGCTATTAATATCGAGTCTGATAAATTGAAACCATTTAAAACCTTATCATTAGTGGCGGAGTGAAATTGTTTACAGAGTATTTCTATTCAAGAAAAGGAGGCTTTTCAGGAATAACTATAAAATAAAGAGATGGCAATAATGTATCTTATATTGCCATCTCTTTATTTTTTGCTATGGATTTATTTCGAGAGTTATTTACATATACACTAAATAATGCAAAAACTAATATGATTGATATGCCTGATAGAGAATGATAGGAAGTAGCTATTCGAGGATCAAAAAATTGAAAAGCAAAAGTAAATATCGGAATAAAGGATAGTGACATCATAACAAAGAAGGTTTCAGAATGTTGTATACCGATTTGCAGAAAATATAAAGGTATAGCAACGCCTATCATGGATACTATCAAAATCCATATCCAATTTGATGTTAATTGTCCTGGCAGGTTCCCTTGGACAAGAGAAAAAATTAATGATAATACAATAATGGCATAAAATCTATGAGCTAGTATTTTGGTAGAGTTCCATTGCGCTACACTAAGTTTTTTTGAATATATAGCTGCAAGAGCTGCAAAAAAACCACATAACGTAGCCGAGACAAGTCCTATTGCGGCGAGTGGTATAGATTCAAAAACTAATCCTGAGTTCCCTTGCAGCGTAGCTAAAATTAAAAATAAACTTCCAATTAACGCTCCAACTCCAGTAAATAGATCTATTCTATTTACTCCTTTACGATAAAGCACTTTATTGATGATTAAGAATGATATAGGTCCAACACCAATTTCTATGGCACCAACAATGGCGGGTTCAATATACTTTAGAGCGAAATAAAAACTCATAAACACACCAGCAGTGCTAAGGTTAATACCTATAATATCTTTGAAATTCTTTTTACCGATCCTAATGTTCTTTGGATAATTTCTGAGCTGAATACCATGGAAAAACAATCCAGTTATAAAAAAACTAATAAAGGTAAAAGTGAACGGACTTATTTCCTGTACTTTATTTGAATAATAGACATTGCTTCCAGCAGTCAATAATGCTGAGACAATCAAAAATATTGTTCCATATGTTGCATAGGTTTTAGTTCTTCTCAATTTATTCATTCCTTTACAAGACTACACTTTCCTTTTCGTGTAATATTTCTACAATTCTAAATTTGGAAAGTATAGATGTCAATATATAGAATAGTAAAGGTTACAGAAACTGAATATTTTTAAGAATGTCTTTCAGATTATCTTGATTTTATGTCTTCATGAAAAGGGCGCAATTGAGAAGTATTAGAATTGGTTCGTATTCCAGAAAAGGGGGCTTATCCACAATAAGGGTAAGTCCATTTTCTGTGAAATATTAATTGAGTTAGAACTTAATATTTGAAATAATTGGCACTAGGTAAGATCAGATAATACCACTTTTATGAGGAGGGACATTTTGTTTTATCGAAGAAAATTTTATATTGTAAAAAATGAATTTGTAGAAGTATAATGCACACTTTAATAATACAAACTTACCTAATCAGCTAAAACATGGTGCGAGATTTATTGGTCGTTGGATGAAAGAGAACGATGATTATACTACCGAAGTTTTTGCTATTTGGGAGTATGATAGTTATGAGGACTATAAAGAAATAGAATCAAATGTCAGAAGCGATGAAGCTCATGTTAAACGTGTCCAAGACTGGTATCAACAACATGGTGGGAAAGAGAACGTATTCAAAGAATACATACTAGAAGTCAGAAATGAAGAGATAACATCAACCGTAAAGTGAAAGTTGGAGGAAAAGTATGAATGGTGATGAATTATATTTTGTAACCGTAGTATACGTAACAAATGATGTTAAAGGTCAATTAACTGTTGATAAATCTGAGTCCTACGAAGTTAAATACTAATTTGGATAGATTACCAGAAGGTTTAACCGAAGAATATCGTAGCTACATCACACCATATATTACAAATTTGGTTGAAAAAACCCCTTATTTTTGATTTTGCACCTCTAAACGGAACCCTTTGCGTTGATACGAGGTGTTTTTATATCGATTTATAAGCCGAATTTTGATTTTATAGCGGATCCACTAATTTATAAGCTAAAGCTGGAATATATGAGCCAATTTGGAGGATATATGAGCCGATACCATCCGAATTGATAAAATATTTTAAAAATTAGAAATAGTGAGTTATGAAGAATAAACAAGAGGAAATGCCTCCTTAACTATTAAAGAAGCCCTAATACAATGTTTTACAATCTACCATTTATTTCTTTACACTAGGTTAATAAGTTAACTTAACAAACTAAACGGTTACAGTAAGGAGTTAAAGGAATGCAAAAGGGGAATGCGGCTTACATCAAAAATATGAATACAAAAATCGTATTGGATTGCATCATCGAGCATGAGCCGATCTCAAGAGCCGAGATTTCGAAAAGAGTTAAAATCAGCAAACCGACTGTGTCGCAGCTTGTGAATCAATTGCTTCTAGACGGCTATGTATACGAGGTCGGAATGGGAAGTTCTACAACTACAGGAGGGAGGAAACCCGTTCAGCTCTGTTTCAACGCACGCAATGCTTATATTATAGGGGTCGATATCGGAGGGTCGAAAGTAGCTTCTGGATTAACCGACCTAAAGGGAAACGTACATACCTATCGGGAATTTCCTACCCAGGATTTTTTAAATAAAGACTTATTCAAACGCCTGAAAAAGGACGTCCAATCCATGCTGGATGAACTTGAATTGACTAACAGAGACCTTCTGGGACTCGGAGTCGGCATAGCTGGTGTGACAAACGTGGAAAAGGGGATTGTCGTTGAAGCACCTGCTTTGGAATGGGAGAACTTCCCGATCAAAGAGAAGCTGGAGGCGCATTTTGATTTACCGATATTCGTAGACAACGATGTCAATATTACGGTACTAGGCGAACATTGGATTGGAGCGGGCGAGGATAAATCCAACATCATCTATATATCCATCGGAACTGGCATCGGAAGCGGGATCATCCTTAATGGAAGCCTGTACCGAGGCAGCAACTATAGCGCCGGTGAAATCGGTTATCAAGTAACTGACAGAATAAGGGCACGAGATTTCAACCCCGTTGTTAAAGGTTTTGGTTTCCTTGAAAGCATGGCAGGAGGGATTTCGATTGGAGAACAACTATCAGAAAGAATCAATAAAAAAGTCACAGCTAAAGAGGCTTTTGAATTGTCAGATAAAGGAGATGAAGATGCAAGGGAAGTCATTGACTTTGCGATCGAAAACCTCGGGATCGGGATCTCAAACTATATCTCCTTGTTAGACCCTGAAATTATCATATTGGGAGGTGGTATCAGCGGATCGTATGAACGGTTCAAAGGAAAGATTCAAGATATCATTGGAAAATTCACCCCTGGAAAATGCAAGGTGATTCCTACCAGCTTAGGAAAAGAGGCTGGGGTGATTGGAGCAAGTGCACTGTTCCTGAAGGAATATGATTCAATTTTCAAAATTTGAGAGGGAGGTTTTCAGATTGAAAATTACTAAAAAACACACGTATCGGTCATTTCTTTCTCTATTCGTGTCCAGTATGATCCTGGCTGGCTGCATGGCAGGTGAGGATGGCTCGGACGAAGGGTCTTCAGGAAATAATGACAGCGGCGATCTAGAAGATAAAGTTGTTGTGTATTCTCCCCATGGTAAAGATATTTTAAGCGAATTCGAAAAACAATTCGAAGCAGAGTACGACGTAGATATGGAATTTCTTGATATGGGTTCACAAGAGGTTCTCGATCGTGTCCGCTCTGAGAAGAACAATCCGCAGGCTGATATATGGTGGGGAGCCCCTCAAGTCATGTTTGATGAAGCAAAGGCTGAAGATCTTCTGATGGAATATAAACCTACATATGCTGACTCATTAGATGACATGTACCATGATGAAGATTGGGCTTGGACAGGTACTTCACAGACTCCAGAAGTGATTTTGTACAACAATAAGGAGCTTTCTGAAGAAGAGGCACCGAAAGATTGGGATGACCTTCTCGACCCTGAATGGAAGGATGAAATCATCATCCGCTACCCACTGGCTTCAGGGACAATGCGTACGATCTATTCAGCTATGATCTACCGTTCCTATAAAGATAGCGAGGATCCTAAAGAAGGGTATGAGTGGCTTCAAAAACTGGACAAAAACACGAAAGAGTACAGCGCTAATCCTGAAGTCATGTATAACCAGGTGGCAAAGGGAGTCGGTACGATTTCTGTATGGAACATGCCTGATACAGTCATGCTTGCTGAAGAAAAAGGCTACCCATTCAGTTATGTGATTCCGGAAAGCGGCACCCCGGTCTTGACAGAAGGGATAGCTATGGTGAAGGATGCCCCTCACCCAGAGGCAGCGAAAGCCTTTTATGAATTCGTCAATACGAAGGAGGCTGCTAAGCTTTTGGCTGAAAAATACTACCGGATTCCGACACGTGATGATATCGGCGATCTTCCGGAATGGATAGAAAACACGGAAATCAAACCGATGGACATCGATTGGAAGGTGTTCCAGGAGAAGGAAGCAGAATGGATGGAACATTGGGATGAAAATATCAAGAGTACAGATAAGGACAAGAGCGAATAACCCGTTCTTTGTCATTTTATAAGATGTGAAAAGGAGAGTTGTTGTCAATGTCAGCAGTAAATTTATCCAACATCACGAAAAAGTTCGGAAATGTCACAGCCGTTAAAGAACTTGATTTGAAAATTGAAGAAGGGGAGTTCTTTACATTTCTCGGTCCCAGTGGTTGCGGTAAAACAACAACTCTCAGGATGATTGCAGGTTTCTATTATCCTACTGCAGGAAAAGTGAAGTTCAATGATCGGGATATGACGACAGTTCCACCTGAGAAGCGGAATACGGGTATGGTTTTTCAAAATTATGCCCTTTTCCCCCATATGACCGTTGCTGAAAATGTTGCGTTCGGTTTAAAAGTGCGGAAATTGGAGCGCTCGAAAGTCAAAGAAAAAGTAAAAGAAGTTCTGGGAAAAGTACGTTTGGAAAAATTTATCGATCGCCAAGTCAGTCAATTGAGTGGCGGTCAACAACAACGGGTGGCTTTGGCGAGGGCTTTAGCGATCGAGCCCGATATCCTATTGCTGGATGAGCCTTTGAGTAATCTGGATGCTAGATTGAGAGATGAAATGCGGACAGAAATTTTACGGTTGCAAAGGGATTATGGGATTACTACCATCTATGTCACTCATGATCAGGTAGAAGCATTGTCGATGAGCGACCGAATTGCCGTTTTTAATGAAGGAAGGTGTCAGCAAATCGGTACACCGACCGAGATTTACAATGATCCTGTCAATGACTTTGTAGCGGAATTCATTGGGGAAACGAATCTTTACAATGTCGCTTATGAGAATAATAGACTCCATTGTGCTGACCTTGGGATGGATATTCAAGTCGAGGAGCCATTGGACGAACGACTCAGGAACCAGGAACTGAAAATTTCAATCAGGCCAGAAGCGGTAAAAGTGAGTGATGAAGAGATCACTGGACTGAATGTGTTGAGAGGGAAAGTAAAAATCGTTCAATTTACGGGTGCTGCAGTCCATACGTTGATTGAATTGTCAAAAGGTGTGCAACTAAAAGTCACTACGTTAAATGAGGGTCCATTTACATATCTGCAGGAGGGTGTCGAGGTTGTTCTCCAGCTGCCGCCTGAAAAAATCAGAGTAGTCCCATCAATAAGGGAGAGAGCATGATGTTAAACGCGGAAAACAGGAAGACGGCCTTATTGTTGATCCCGATCATATTGGTTCTGGCTGGATACGTGTTATATCCATCGATCGAAACCACTATTGAGAGTTTTCAAAGGGACGGTACAGCGACACTTAAAAACTATGGAGACTTTTTCGGTTCCAAGGCGTCTTCAAATCTTGAAGCACTCTGGAATTCTGTCTATATCTCCATTCTATCTGTCCTGTTCAGTGCCCTGATTGGTGTCCCACTGGCCTTCATATTCAACCGTTATGATTTTCCGGGACGAAAGTTCTTTTCCGGAGCGGCGATCATGCCGATTGTCCTGCCTTCTTTAGTCGGAGTCATGTCATTCATGTTCCTTTATGGAGAAGCAGGTCTTGTGCCGAACGCATTCAAAGACTTGTTCAATCTCTCGAAGGTGCCATTCAGTATCGGAGGCGTCCCTGGGATTCTATTGGTCCATGCCTATACGATGTATCCCTATTTTTATATGACTTGTTCCTCAGCAATCAACAATATCGACCCTTCCCTTGAAGATGCAGCCTATAATCTTGGTTCCAACCGTTGGACTGTTTTCTGGAAAGTTACTTTTCCTTTGCTGACACCAGCTCTCGTAGCTGCTTCGTTATTGGTATTCATGGTGTCGATGGCATCCTTCAGTGCTCCGTTCCTATTAGCAGGGGGCTTTCGGGTGCTGAGTTTGCAAATCTATTTTTCTAAGATAAATGGCAATTTGGAAATGGCGGCAACCCAGTCGGTCATTCTTTCGGTCGTTTCCATCTCGTTCCTATTATTTATGAGATGGTTCCAGAACCGTCGTGATTACAGGATGGCCAGTAAAGGCATCGGTGCCCACAGAAGTGAGGTAAGCAATCCTTTCTTAAAGTGGACCATGGTTTGTCTCGGAATCGTGGCAATGATCATTTTGCTTTTGCCGCATGCCACTCTATTGATTTTATCGCTCGTACCAGAAGGGACCTGGACATGGCAGATTTATCCGACGACATTTAATCTGGAAAACTACATTCTCTTGTTCAAAGATACGTCGATATGGGACCCTGTCCGGAATAGTCTATTCATGGCGTTTGTTGCGTCCCTTGGGTGTTTTGCGTTCGGAATCATCACTTCTTATGCGCTCGTTAAAAGGAAGTTTATCGGAAAGAATCTATTGGACATCCTTGTCATGATCCCTTGGGCATTGCCTGCAACGGTTGTTGGGATGAATCTGATTTTAGCCTTCAACAAACCGACACCTTTTTCTTTTGGACAAACATTGGTAGGCACCTTCTGGATACTGCCTTTAGCGTACTTTGTCCGGTTCATCCCTTTAGTGGTAAGGTCCACTTCTGCTGTATTGGAGCAATTGGATGATTCGATTGAAGAAGCCGCACAAAATCTCGGCGCAAAATGGTTTTATACATTCCGTAAGATCGTCCTTCCGATCATCATGCCGGGTGTATTGAGCGGGACATTGCTTGCCTTTGTCCAGGCAGTCGGGGAATTTCCGACCTCTGTGCTCCTGTACACACTAAGCAATCGCCCGATCTCGATTGAAATCATGAACCAGTTGCGGATGTTCAACCTTGGACAGGCGGCAGCCTACGGTATGATCCAGGTTGGCTTGATCGCGGTCGTATTGTTCATCTCCTATAAGTTCCTGGGTGTGAAATCTGAAAAAACAATGTAAAAAAAGGTGGGAACAGCGTGAAGACACATAAGGAAAAGTTTGAAGAGCTGGATGGCAGTTCTTTTCCCGGAAAGACTTTTGCGAACGATCTGTTGATGCCTATCTTCCAGTATCAGCGCGCTCATTTATTTGAGAGTATGATGCGGGTCCATCGAGCCCATACCATCATGCTTCAAGAGCAACAAATCATCTCTAAAGAAGAGGCTGAAAAGATTTTATATGCGGTTGATCAAATTTCGATCATAGACTCGAAAACCATCGAATATTCAGCGCAATACGAGGATTTGTTCTTTTTGATCGAATCAAAGATCGCCGAAATCATCGGTGCGAATCTTGCTGGAAAGATGCACATCGCAAAGAGCCGCAATGATATGGGCGAAACGATGTATCGTATGGTGATCCGCGACTATTTGGGCGAGGTCATGGATGAAGTGAAGAAGCTTGGCCAAGCATTGCTGATTCAGGCGGAGGATCATATGGACACGATCATGCCTGCCCATACCCATACACAACCTGCCCAACCGACTACTTTTGGGCATTACCTGGTGGGAATCTATGATAATTTATCGAGGGATTATGACCGGTTAAAAAGAGCCTTCGAGGTGGTGAATCAATCGCCGATGGGAGCTTGTGCGATTACCACGACCGGCTTCAATATCAATCGTGAACGTATGGCTGAACTCCTTCATTTTGACGGAATAGTGGAGAACTCTTACGATGCAATCGCTACAGGGGATTATTTGATCGAAGCCAGTCAGGTGATCATCAGTCTAATGACGAATATGGGACGTTGGATCCAGGAATTCTTGCGACTGGCTTCCAAAGAGGTCGGCCTGTTGAGGGTTTCAGATGCTTATGTTCAGATAAGCAGTATCATGCCGCAAAAAAGGAATCCAGTATCCATCGAACATTGCCGTGCTTTAGCCAGCAGTGCTGTAGGGGAAGGGATGACAGCCATCCAAATGATCCACAACACCCCTTATGGAGATATCGTGGACACGGAGGACGATCTACAGCCACATATCTATCATGGATTCCAAAAATGCTTACGGGTGCTGAGGTTGATGAGAGCGGTCGTTTCAACGATGAGTTTTGACCATGACCGAGCCTATCAACAAGCAAGAGAGAACATGATTACGATTACGGAACTAGCCGATGTACTGGCAAGGAAGTATGAGATCCCATTCAGGGAAGCCCATCATACAGCAAGTCAAATTGCAAGGAAAGCAGATCGCTTAAAGAAAGAGTTGTATGAAATTACGAGAGAAGAAGTCAACCAATGGATGGACGGAATAAAAATCACGCAGGAAGACTGGGAGGAAATCGTATGTCCGAAACATTTCGTAGCCCGGCGAAAAGTTGCAGGTGGAACGAATTCCAAGATCGTTAAGGATATGATCGAAAGGAGAAAATCCCGCTGGTGATCGAAATAGGGGCGGAGTGCCCGTATGCTGCCCCGTTCTTTTTCACTATTATTTTCTACCTGTATCTATCAAGCATTTGATGACAATAGTTGCGATTAGTCAACATATGAAGGTCATTGAAAAGGATTGAGGAATCCCTAAATAAAGGATCCCTTAGCGTTTCGTTGATTAGGAAGGGTAACTAACCAATTGTTAGCCTGGTAAAATCCTTAAGGAGGTGAGCATACAGGCTTGTAATAGGGCACAGTAGTAATGGAAACGTTTGTGCCTTTTTTGAAGGAAGACAGCATAAAAATTTTGGTTGCGGTGAAGTGATGTCTAGCTCCATCGCCCAACCACTCGGATCACTTCAGACCTCCTGCGGCGGCGACACATTGATTCAGGTCGAAGTGTTTACCCACCCAGAGCCAAACTTTGTTTGGTCCGAGCCTCCTCGTCAGACTTCCAGTAACCTTCGTGGTTAACCACCTAAGGCTCAGCCTTTTACCAAGGCTTGGCAAAGCCCGAGTTTTCTTTAGAAATCTACTTTCGAAAGGAGAAATATGGATGTTTCAAAGGAAATGGATGATTGCCTTAAGCTTGCTGATGGTATTGACCCTAATCATCCCTGCTGTTTCAAATGGACAGACACCTCAAGAACAACATGATAAAGAACTTTGGAGTGCTGTAAAGCCTCTTGATACGATAACCAGCTTCTTGAACACAGGAGCACACCCAGATGACGAACCGAGCCACCTCCTGGCATATTTGTCCCGAGGGCTAGGGGTACATACCGCTAGCATGATCGCCAACCGGGGTGAGGGGGGGCAAAATGAGATCGGAGAGGAATTAGGAAATGGCCTTGGCATCATCCGGTCACGGGAAATGATCGAAGCCTCGAAGGTCACTGGAGTGGAAGTCTTCCATCTAAGCGAGACCACTGATGATGAGATCTATGATTTCGGTTTTTCCAAATCCGCTGAGGAAACGCTGCAAAAATGGGGGGAAGAAGAAACCTATGAACGTTTTATCCGATTGATCCGTTCCTACCAACCAGACATTGTAATGCCATCCTTCCGCGATGTCGAGTCCCAGCACGGCCACCACAGAGCAATCACCATTTTGTCGCTTAAAGCATTTGAAGACGCAGCAGACCCTACCGTTTTTCCTGACCAGATTGAAAAAGAAGGGCTCGATACATGGCAAATCAAAAAGTTATACTTGCCCGCCGAATCAGAGGACACAGCAACGGTTGGGATCGAAGTCGGAGGCTATGACCCTGTGTACGACCAAACGTATCCCCAAATTGGAGAAGAATCACGTTATCTTCATAAAAGCCAGGGGATGGGTAGAGAGGTTGAGCCTGGGTCGGAAATGGTCTATTTGGATTTGGTCAAGTCTTCCGTTGGGGACATTCCTGCTCATGAAGAGACACTATTCCAAGGATTGTACTATGATTTTAATGAATATGCTGCAGAATTAAAGAGAAGTGACCGGAAAATCAAACATCATTTGGAAACGCTTCAAGAAGAGCTTGAAGAAGTAATAGAAGCTTATCCAAGCTATAGTGCAGTTTTGAAAGAAACCCACGATGCTTTAAAACAATTACACAGAACAAAACGGTCAGTCACACACTATAATTTTAAAGATGTAGATAAAAACGATCTATTGCACAGATTGAACGTAAAAGAAGAACAGCTGGCGAATGCCAGTAAAGTAGCGTCACAACTAGAAGTATCAACAATACTCGACGCTCCAAATTTAACACAAGGCTCGAGCACGTCAGTAAGTATCACTTTGAAGAATAACGGGGACGAATCCCTGAAGAACGTCACGGCTCAATTAAAGGTGCCTGAGGAGTGGGAAGTAAAGGGGAGCATGGAGGTTAAACATTTAGCTCCTGGGGAAGAAAAGGACCTTGAAGTTACAGTAGAAGTCCCGGAAGATGCTGCGTATTATCAACCTTATGAAGATAGCGCCCTATCCACTGAAGTAAGCTATGAAGTTGGAAAGGAGCCAGTACAACTCCACTATGACCCTGAAGAAACGATAGCCGTTCTTCCAGAGGTTGGACTGAAAGCTGAACCTGATAGCTTGATCGTCAATACTGCTAAAGAGATGAAGGAAGAAACGATTGAAGTGACGGTTACGAATTATTCAAATGAACCTGTGACGGCTGATGTGTCATTGGCACTACCAGAGGGTTGGGAACCACTGGACAGTCAATCAGTTGAATTCGGGGAAGATGAAAAAGTGAAAAAAGTTTCCTTCTCCGTCACCCCTCCTGAAGGAATTAAAAAAGGAAAACTTGAAATTCAGCCAGTGGCGAGTGTTGAAGGCAAGCAAATCAACACGACAGTACAAGAAATCACTTATGATCATATCGGCACGTTTTATTACTTAAGGGAAGCAGCGGTTGATGGCGTTGCCTTTGATTTGAACTATCCAGAGGATTTGAAGATCGGGTATATCGAATCAGGCTTTGATGTAGTCGCCGATCATCTAATCAATGCCGGTATGGACGTCACGAAAATCTCTGAGGGCGAACTGGCAAACGAAGATTTATCCCAGTATGATACCATTGTTACGGGAATCAGGGCCTATCTATCACGTGAGGATCTGTCGAATAATAATGAGCGGTTATTGGACTATGTGGAGAGTGGAGGGCACCTGGTCGTCCAATACAATAAACCATGGGATAATTGGAATGCTGAGTCTACTGCTCCATATCCTTTGACGATTGGACAGCCTTCGATTGAATGGCGTGTAACCGATGAAAATTCTGAGTATCAAATCTTACAACCGAACCACACATTATTGAACTATCCGAACAATATCACTGATGAAGATTGGGAAGGCTGGGTACAAGAAAGAGGATTATATTATCCGATGGAGTGGGATGACCGCTACGAACCACTCGTTAATATGACAGATCTGGACGGGGATACCTTTGATGGAGGAATCTTGTTTACGGATTATGGTGAAGGTAGCTACGTGTATACCAATTTAGTCTGGTACCGCCAAATCCAGAACCAAGTCCCAGGAGGATACCGAATTTTTACAAACTTGCTAAGCTATCCGAAATCTGAATAAAATGGAAAGGCTGTAATAAGGTGTATGTACAAATGTATCCGACACATTATTACAGCCTGCTTTATTTTCATGAAAACACTGTATGATTCCAAAAAATTATATTATAAAAACAATGATAGGTACATAAGACCAAATAAGAAACAACTGATTTATTTTATCTTGAGAATAAAGACATGATTCCTTTTTTCTTTCTTCCTTTAGCGCGACCTCTTAGTAATCTTTTGATATGTTCCGTTTCTTCCATACTCATACCTTCAAATGATCCCTGATATTTTGCAATGAAGTAAGTTCCTTTAGGTAATGTGGAATTATCATAACCATACCCTTCATCAACACTGCACACTAATCGATACCCACTTATTAAGAATTTTTCAACACTGACTGGTGCCCCGATTAACTCTTCGAAGTATGCTAGATCGTTTGGAATTTGGGTTGATTGAGAACGTTGCCCAGGGTTCACAAGTACAACAGATATCTCTCTTATACCCAACATTAGACCCACCTTTCTGGTAAATGAAACCTATAAAATGATTATATAGAAAAGAATTTCGTCTGTAAATTGCTATCTGAAGAAAATATTGTCGGATTTATATGGTAAAAAAATACTATAATCGATCATAGTTAAATAAGTTTATGAACCTATGTTACCATCAAACCCATTCATTGCTCAGAAAATAAACTTTTTTTGACAAAATATTGCGTTTAACGCACTATTATAAAAAGAATAGCTTTCGTTTATTTGTCGTTTTATAAGGGGGAAATATGAATAAATTACTATACATATTTGTTGTTTGCTTTTGTATTGGCATTATTGTCTTTGGTCATTTCCATTGGAAAACAAAAATCAACTCAAAACCTGAGATGCAAAGTGTTCAGGCAGGAAGCATCTATGAGGGCGAACAAGAAACCATTCATAAAGAAGAACTTATTGATCACAATAAGTTGACATCCAATCTATCAGACGAAATACGCGAAAAAGTTATCAACGCAGTAGAGAATGAAGTCCCCGTGCATATGGCAGTCATCGGTTCAGATGCACAATCAAAAGGGGAAAATCCCTGGCCAATCCTTGTTCAAGAAAAACTGAACGAAGAATACGGGGAAGGTGTCTTCAAATTGACTCCATATAGTTTTGGTGAGGAGACTTCCATTCGTGTGCATTCAAGTGATAGGTACGCTGAAATAATAGAGGAACATCCTGATATTGTGTTGCTTGAGCCATTCATTTTAAATGATAACCGGGGACGGATTGCCGTAAAGGATACGAAGACTGCAATCCTCTTAATGAAATCAAAATTACTAGAAAGGAATGAAGAGGCTGTTCTCATTCTCCAACCACCCCACCCAATCTATCAATCGAACAGTTATGATAATCAAGTGGTTGAGATACGAGAGTTTGCTGAAGAAAATGACATCCTATTTTTAAATCATTGGGAAAATTGGCCAGGAACAAGTGATGTAACAATCAAAGAATATGTCCTTTCAGATGACAGTGCTCCTAATGATAAAGGGAATAAAGTGTGGGCAGAGTTTATTAGTGATTATTTCATAGGAAAATGATGAGTTTGGTGTACCCTACTTAGCTAATGACCTATTTAAACGGTAGGCTAAAAAAGATATGAAATACACACTAAGTTACAAAATAATACAAATAGTTAGTAAATTCTACTTTATTTGTAATAATCCTGTAAAGTCACTGTAATCATTATTGTGCTATTATAACTATGGGGACAGGGGATAAGTAGCAAAGTAGAAAGAAAATACCAGATATAGAAAATTACATAACTATCATCATAGATTAGACATATTTCGATTTAAAATACATATCACTCTACTTTTTAACTTACTCCCAATTGGTTTATGACCAGTACCACTAAAATCCAATTGGAGGAGAAGTAATGAAGAAAAAGTTATTACCTATCGCACTTGCAACAGGAATTATGTTTTCTGGGGCTGGACAAGTATTCGGGGCAACAGGAAATCAAATTATCGATACGGGGGATAATTATCTAGGGGCAAACTATCGTTATGGCTCACCAGTAGGAACGACAAGTTCATTTGATTGTTCATCTTTTACAGTGACGGTATTCAAAAAGCACGGTATCACACTGCCAAGATCCAGCAGTGCTCAAGCTAATGTGGGTACAACTGTTTCAAAGTCAAATCTTCAAGTTGGAGATTTACTTTTCTATGATACTGATTTTGATGGTGTCATTAATCATGTATCGATCTATGCTGGTAATGGGAAAATGCTTGGTGCACAGTCTTCAACAGGCGTAGCGTTTGCAGATGCATTTTCACCTTACTACTGGGGATCTCGTTTCGTTAAGGCGCAAAGGGTATTGAACTCTGTTAAACCTGATACCAAGGTTGCTAGTGAAACAACAAAGAGTACTTCATCTAGCTCATCTGACACTTCGGTATATACGGTAAAAAGTGGAGATACGCTTTGGGGAATAAGCTCGAAATATAATACATCAGTATCTAAGTTAAAAGAGTTGAACAACATTTCTTCACACATCATCTATGTGGGGCAAAAATTGAAGGTTTCAGGTACTGCTGCTACTACTGCTGCAAGTACTACTCCAAAATCATCATCTTCTACCAGTGGAACTTATACAGTTAAATCTGGAGATACTCTATGGGGGATCAGCGTTAAGCAGGGTACTACTGTCAAGGCTTTAATGGATGCAAACAATCTATCATCCAGCATGATCTATCCAGGCCAAACGTTTAAGATTCCTAACTAAATAAAAATAAAAATAAAAAAATTCCTTTTAGGTAGTAACCCTACTTAAAAGGAATTTTTTCTTTTATATAAGACAATTTCCTCTCAATAAAGAAATTATGGTGATCTAAGTCTGGATGATCTGAAGTTGTTTAAGCAGTTCCTGTGTCGGGTTTTGGCTGTGTGGCAAGTCGTTGATTGAACTGAAATGTCGTAATACGCCGTCCTCCAACACTAATACATAGTGACAAAGCATCTCAATTTCCTGCAGATCATGGGATGAAAACAGGATCGTCCTGTCCGGTCCTAGTGCTTTTAAAAAAGCAACGATCTCGGTTTTCGAAGGGATGTCGATGCCGACGGTCGGTTCATCCATAATCAGTAATTCAGGATTATGGAGGAGAGCAACAATGATGTTGAGTTTACGTTGCATCCCTCCGGATAACTTATCGACCCGTTCATTGACTTTATCCCTCAACCCGACCATATCCACCAGCTGTAAAATCCAGGCTTCTGATACGTTTCCCGGAGCCATCCCCGCCCAAAATTTCAAGTTTTCTTTTACAGAGATGCTTGTATGGAGCGCGATTTCCTGCGGGACGTAGCCGATTCTGCGCCGGAGCTGCTTTTTCTTTCTGGTCACAGACTGCCCGCTAACGGTGATTTCCCCTTTAGATGGCGTGACTAGTGTGGCAATCATCTTCATTAAGGTCGATTTACCAGCCCCGTTTGGTCCGACAAGCCCGACACGAGCTCCTCGAGGAATCATGAGCTCCACACCTTTTACGACATCCGTACCTTTATATCGTTTGTATACATTTCTAAGTTCGATCATGTCGCATGACTCCTATCCCTAATCCTAATATGATTAACCCAACTCCAAGGCCAACTAGGATAGTTAGTTCAGTAGTTGTATTTGCACGTGATAATCCATTCAAAAACCAGTATTGCGGCGTGTATTGTGATGCGTTGGAAAGGCGGTCAGAAAACTCCTCCAATTTGAAGAAGCTTCCTCCTAATACACCAGTTACAACCGTTATCGCAACGGCTACTAAATGATACAGCAGCGTGCTTTTAAACAAGTTCGCTAGAAAGAAGCTGATTCCAGAACAAGCGACTGCATAGGCGATGAACAGAAATCCGTTTTGCACCATATCTCCTTCTCCAATCAAGAGATAGATGGAGACTGGTAACAGTGTTGCAAGTACAACGGTAATCGAACCAAGCAGGTTTGAGAGATAGCGGGTAAGCTGATTGACCCCGAACATGCCCGTCCTTGAAGCAAGACCGTTCGCTCGCTCTGTCATCACCCATGTTTGCATATAAAAGCTGATCAACATGAGGTAGATACTGAGTATGCCGAACAACAAAGGTTTAATGTTTTTTTCAGTCTTCTGAGTATGAGCTGGTTTACTTGCACTTTCATGTTCGACTGTCATCAGAGGTTCAGGTACCCACTGATCATCGCTGTATTGCCAGGCATATTCATATACATCAGCGCCATCAAATTCGTTTGACAGATATGTGGCGGCTTTACCATTACTCGCCAACCTGATGACCACACTTGCAATATATTCTTCAATCAAACCTGTAGAGATGGCATTGGGTGCTTCCCACAATTGGATAACGTCTTCGATTTTCCCCTGATTTAATTTTTCTTCCATACCTTCAGTAAAGACAACGGCTGCTTCCGCTTGGTTTGTCTCTAAAAGTCGTTTTGCTTCAGTTTCGGATTTTTCGAAGATTTGTAGTGTCTCATTTTCTTTTACACGTTCTATAATCGTATTAACTGTATCGTTTTCTTCCTCTTTTAAGACAATGACAGGGATTTTTAACTGTTCAGATCCTTGAGATAACAATTGCTCAGCAACCCAAAAAACGAAGAGGGGCAAGAGAAGCATCAACAGGAACTGCCAGCGATTACTCATGGCGATTCTCCATCTTGTCCGGATAAAATGCCACATTTTCATGATTGTTTCACCTGCCTTAACACATAGGAAGAGAAGAGGAGGGGTCCTGTCATACCACCTAACACAACAAGACTTGAGAACAGCACATCTTCATTTTCAATAAAAATGGAATGTACTAGGCTAATATGTATCCAGTGTGTCAAAGTGGAAAGATTGAGCCATTCCAAAAATCCAGTGTAGTAGGATTCTGGGAAAATCAAGCTTCCGCCTGCGGCAAAAATAACAATTCCGATGAACCCGATGAAAACACGAATCCCCTCAGCTATAGGAAGATTGGATAAAAAAGTGTACCAGGCACTGATGACTACAATTGTTACGATAAACACTACGAAACTCCAGCCCCAGTGGCCAGTAACCTTTAAATCTGTCAAAATCCATAAAGCGGCTATGATCAGAATTGCATGCATCAATAAAATGACGAATTGAGTAGCGAAGCCACTAAAAACATGAGCTCCAGAAGACACACCAAAAGTTCGTAAGCGTTCCTCAATCCGGGTATTTGTAGATGAAGTCAAACTCATCGTCAGCAGTCCGGTCAACAACAAAAGAAAAATAAAGCCAGAGACACTGTAATATTTGAAGGGTGTAACCCCTTGGAATGACTTGATTTTTTCTTTCTCAAACATGTTATCTCGCCCAAAAGCGAAGGTCGTAAATTCTAAAATCATTTGATCTGAAACTTCCGTCACATAGGAATGGCTAAGGTTTTGTTCTTTTAAATAATCATAAATCGTATTAACGCCACTTTGTGCCGCACTCACTAAGTCCGCAGCACTATTCATCATCTCTTGGAAGAGAGCAGATTGAAAGGGCCTTTGTTCATTACCAATAACAGTAACAGGTTTATTGTCACCATAGCGGATTCCATTGGCGAAACCTTCAGGAACGATCAGAATAGCAGCGATTTTATTTTCTTCTAACAGTCCTTGGGCTTTTTCTTCATTAACTGTCCGGAAGGTAATCAATGCTTGTAGTTCATCATCATCCTGGAATTGCTGGATCAACAAACGTGTTTCAGGGCTGTCATCTTTGTCCACAACCGCTACTTCAAAAGATGGAAGCAAGGACTCCGACTTGATTACATTTTCAAGACCATAAAGTAAAAAGCCGATGAGAGCGAAGGGCATTAAAAAAAGGACCACCCACGTGATTGGCTGACGGAAGATCTCTTTCAGTTGTGTCTGTGCAAGTGTGAATGCTCTCATCTTGATCTCCTATTTATCAGTGTAAAAAGAAGGCAAGTGTGGAGGTTTCTCAGACACTTGCCTTGCTTCGCATTTAAAGAAAGTATAACTTTCTTCAATATAAGTGTAACTATGACTCAGCCTGCGCCAAAGGCTTGGCTTTGCCAAGTTTTCTTTATTTCTAGTTGAACATTTGTGGACCGTTCATCATCATTCCTTGAATGCGTGTTTGTATGTCTGTCATGATTTGTTGGATTTCTTCAGGACTCATTTCGGCTACATTTTCCCCGTCATTAGCAACACTCGGGAATTTAAGATTTTTGGTGAATTCAGTTTTATTCTCATAATCAAACGTTACACTGATTGGTGCGCCAAGTCCAGCATCCACTTCTAACCCTAACTCGCCATTTGATGCATAGGCTCCGTTGTCCAGATCGTCTGTCACTTTATGTGTGAAATGCCCTTTTAATGGGGGAATGCCAGAGTTGTTCGGATCCTTGATAGATGCTTCGAAATCTGCTTTCATGTCTTCAGGAGCTCCGGAAATTGTAGCATTAAGGTTTACACCTGTAACTTCACCTGCTTCAGCAAAAGCGAATGTTCCAATGATATCACGTGTGGCGTTTTCACCTTCACCTTTTTTACCTTTGATTTCGAGAAGTGCTTTCGAATAATCTTGCTTCTCACCGTTTTCTGGGAAGATATTGATTTCCCATTTACCATCCGTAATGATATCGTCCGAACGTAAGGCGTGGCTGGAATAATCCATGACTACAAGCTCTGACTCATCACCGATTTTAAAATCAACATCACGCTTTAAGATTATTTCATTGTTATCAACGAGGATGACGCTCTTGAATCCGCCTGGAATTTTCACCTGGTCAATGTCCTCAGAAGCATTTTTCAATTCAGTCTTAACCGTTTCCTTGATATCAGCTGTTTCCATTCCAGGAGTATTGAACCCAGTATTTAAATTGGTATCGATCAAGAGATCAAGTAATTCATCATCTTTTTGAAGTTTATCAATCAAAGCTTTCAGGATGTCTTTCGTTTCTTGTTCAGACAGTTGGAGTGTCAGCTGCTTGTATTTGTTGCCTTTGAATTCTACACCGTCTTTTTGTGTTACGTTCTCATCCTTGATTTTATCAAGAAGGAATTTACCGTACTCTTTAGCATGTTCCTCATATTTTCCTTGATTCTTCATTGCTTCTAACTGCATTTCTACAACGTTATCGATTTGCTTCGGTCCCTGGTACGCCGGATCGAACTTTTTCATTACTTCTCCAAATTGATTATTGTTCAAATAAAGGTAATTGTTATAGAGAAGGGGAACATTCAAACCTGTCAGATCTTCAGATTGATAGGCTTCCGCTTTGATGAATTCAGTACCGCCCATGCCCGCTTTCAATTCAGCTAGCCCCTCGTTTTTCTCAGGGTTGAGCTGCGCTGCCATACTCAGTTTAACGTCGTTTAGCATAGAGGCGAACATCGCCATGTTCGGGTCGATCGCGCCAAGTCCTTCAATACTCTTAAGACCTAGTGTCAAGGTTGATTTTGAAGGGTCTTTCAGCATCTTTTCATTGACATCTTTATTGACCGCAAACGTCTTATTAAATGATTCCTGTGTCTGTTCCATTGAGTTCTTCTCAGCCAAAAAGTACGTCTCTTTCGGCGATAGGTTAAAAAACATTGCATAGACCGTTGCACTGATCCCAAGTAAAACGACGACTGCCAGCGAAATCAGGATCGGTTTCTTGCTCCTGCTTGTCTGCTGTGAAGGCTCGATCGAAGCAGCTGTTTCATTTTTTCCTTGATTGTTTTCCATCTTTGTCCTCCTGTTATGTATGTATTATAAGGCTATGAATCTCCTATTCATAAAATACGGATAAGCTTCAAAATAGTTTCTGTAACATCCGACATATTCAAGGAAATTATTTGAAGCATTTACGTACCTTTCTAATCCTACACCGTCCCTAATCCTGTATCAACCATTTTTCGTAATAATAGGGGAAGGTATTTTTTTCTAATTTAAACCCTATTGGACATTATTATGTTATCCAATTTTAAAAAGTAGAATACTAGATAAAAAGTCGGAGAATTGGATCAGTGTACCAGGCACGAAAATTTAACCCTTGGGCCACAAGGGGTTCCAGATGGTACCAGGCACCGTTTCAAACCCCTTGGTATCACCGGCTTTTTAAACGGTGCCTGGTACAGAGGGTGGAACGGGGAGTTTAGGGCATATCGGATTTGTCCATCGCATAAGGTGAGTTAGACCGAGTAATAGAGGGCTTTTCCGACACAGACAGGCATGAAGAAACCGAGTCCAAGTCGAACAATCGTCGAAAAAACCTAGAGGAGGGATTCGGATGAAAAAGGTATTGCCTGGAGCACTTGCGGCTGGCTTTGTCATGACAGTCGGGACAGAGGCATATGCACATTCCGGGGAAGAGGTGATCGAGAGCGCGAAAAAACACTTGGAAACACCTTACAGATATGGCTCGCCAGTAGGGGACACGTCCAGTTTTGATTGTTCTTCTTTTACGGCAACGGTTTTTAGTTATCACGGCATCAATCTGCCTAGAACGAGTCGAGCTCAAGCAAGAGTTGGGAAGCCGGTACGTAGCGGGGACTTGCAGCCAGGTGATCTTGTTTTCTTCGATACGAATTTTGACGGAAAAATCAACCACGTTGCCATTTATGCTGGTAATGGGAAGATGATCGGCGCACAAAGTAAAGGTGTCGGCTATGCAAACCCATTTTCACCCCATTATTGGAGCGATCGATATGTGACAGCGAGAAGAGTCTTATCAGACACAGTAAAGGTTGAAAAAGAACCGAAGTTAACAGTCGTAAAGGGGAAAGGGGAGGCTGAGAAAGCGTTTGAGGTAAAAGTGACTGTAAAATCGGTCCGTTTCCATACAGTTGTTAAAGGCGATACGCTCTGGGACATCGGCCAACGCTACGGGACGAACGTCCAGACCTTGAAAAAGTTGAATGACATCAGGTCGCATTGGATCTATCCCGGGCAAACCATCCTTCTACCTGGTGAAGAAAAATCGAAGGATATTGTAGTCCATTCCTACAGCATGTACACCATCCAAAAAGGTGATACGTTATGGGACATTGGGCAAAAATACAGCGTTTCCGTAGAAAAATTAATGAAAACCAATGGGTTGAGTTCATCCCTGATTTATCCAGGACAACAGGTAATGGTTCCCAAATAGGCATCTTTAGGATTATCTAAAGGAAATTACGGGTAGTCGGATTACTAGGGGTGCAACGATTACTCGTAATTTTCTCTATAGGGAGGCCGTGCTCATGACTATCATAGACAATGTATACCTTTACCGACCTGGTGTAAAAGAAGACAAGCAGGTTCATCATATTAAAATTGACAAAGGGAAAATTTCAGCGATCAGCAAGGGTAGAGCAGATCAAAGTGCAGGGACTATCATTAATGGCAATGGCGCAACCGTTACAGCATCCTTCAATGACACCCATATGCACCTGCTTCGCTACGGATTGATGAAAAAAGAGCTTGATCTCCGCAAGGTGACATCGTGGAGTGAAATGAAAGACATCGTACACAATAAGTACAATGAAGAATTGATGGAAGAGCACGATTGGGTTATTGGACGAGGAGTCATTGACGATCAATTTGAAGACCTGGACCATCCTCTGACAGCGAAAGAATTAGAAGAGCTTGAATACGAGAAACCGATGTTCTTTCTACACGATGATGGGCACGAATGTATCGTAAATGAAGAGGCTTTGAAGATCTTAAGGAAAGAGCCTGAGCTTGAAAAAAATCATGACCGGTTCATTGAAAAAGATAAAGACGGGAATTGGAATGGTCGGTTCAAGGATACAGCCGTTCATTTCATCAAGTACCATTTCAGGAATAAAACAGAAGCGGAAACATACGAAGCCATAAAAGCCGCTATCCCGCATTTGCTTGAATACGGTATCACGTCGGTCCAGACAGATGATGTCAATTTTGCAGGTTCTTTTGATCAGGTGTGGCGGACGTACACTGACCTTGAAAAAGATGGGGAGCTGCCGATCAAAGCTCAGCTTCATCACTACATTTACCATGTGGAAGATTTGAAAAGCTTTATTAGAAACGATGACAAACGTACTGGTGATGGGACGGATCGGGTGACAGTCGGGGCTTTCAAGATCTTTTTAGATGGGACACAAAGACTTCATACAGCAGCGTTAAGAGAACCCTATCATGACCAACCAGAAACTGACGGCGAGCTGATCTACACACAAGAAGAATTGAATGAAATGGTAAAGACTGCGGATGAAAACAACATGCAGGTCGCCATGCATGCAATTGGCGACCGAGCCGTTGAACAAGCCCTTAATGCAATCGAGCAAGTAGGCGCTGAGAAAATGCGCCACCGAATCATCCATGCCCAGGTGTTAGCGCCCGACCTATTGGAGAGGCTGAAGAAAATTAAACCTTACCTCGAGATTCAACCTGGATTTATGATGGATGAATATGATCAAACAGGAGATTGGGTTGGAAGAGTGCGGGAAAGGTATTGTAACCCATGGAATACGGTCGATGAAATGCGGATACCGTATACAGGCAGTTCAGATAGTCCGATTGGGGACCTTTCTCCTCTAGTGAACATTTTTGCTGGGGTAAACCGGACTGACAAAGATGGAAATCCTGAAGGCGGTTGGATTCCGGATGAAAAACTTCCGCTAGATAAAATGTTCAAAGCTTACACCGAAACGGGTGCTTATCTCGATTTCCAAGAAGACAAGAAAGGAAAGCTGGAGGAAGGCTATGCAGCAGATCTTATCCTGTTATCTGACCATCCATCAGAAGTGGATCCCCAAAATATAAAAGAAATCCAAGTGTTGCAAACATGGATCGATGGGGAAAGAGTATATAAGAAGAAATAAGGATGCCAGTATAAAAGCATGCGTTCAAAATGACCGCATGCTTTTTTCACGTGCAATTTTATTTGATGAAACGAATCGTCAATGGAAAGCGGTAGTATTTTCCTTCACTGGCCCGGATTGTTCCAATGATCATGAACACTAGATGGAGAATCACAATAATAGGAAGTAACGCAAAGCCAATAAGGATAACCATTAAAGCCCCAGCAATTAGTCCATAAAGGTAGAAACTAATTTGAAAGTTCAATACTTCTTTTCCATGATAGTCAACATTGGAGTACTCATCTTTTTTAAGTAGCCAGATTAGAAGAGGTGCTATTATGAATCCGAGGGTTGCGGTCAAATACCCAGCAAAACCTGCAAGGTGAACATACATCCCCCAATTTCTTTCATCCTTCGAAAGTTCATTATTATGGTCCAAAAGAATCCACTCCTTTATAATAGTCAGTTAGTGCCAGGCACCATTTTAGAACCCTTGATATAATAATGTTCTTTTTGGGTGCCTGGTACGGCAGGTGGAGTCGTTATCCGATGACTTCTATTTCATCTTTGTCTTTTCTTGCTGCGCTGATCAACAGGATGATGGCTGTGATACTGTGCATGAGCCAGCCGATAATAGGGATCCAAGCGATGCACGAGGTGATGATCCCGAAGATACTTCCCACACGTTGAAATCCAATTTTCGCTTCTTTGTTCACATATACAAGTGTAACAATATGAAGTCCCAACATGACAAATAAAGGGATATACCAGTTGGCTAAGACGAATGTCCCTCCAATAACCGGGATTGCAAGGAAAGCTTCACAACCGCCTGTTACCCATTGAAGTATTTTATATGTTTTCATTTGCTTAACGCTCCTTTTAAAAACTTTTCTTTATATCACTATATACGGTTAATACACGAAAAGGTTTTGCTTTTTCTTTAAAATACCAAAAAAAGTGTGGTTTTAAAAATTCTTAATATGAAATGTTATAAAATCGGGTGCTATGATAAGATGAAGAAAGTTATAATAGGCTTTGATAATAAATCCAGAGGGATGGAAATGAAGAAACTGTTATTATATTGGGGTCCTGTTCTAATATGGATGGGGTTGATTTTTTATTCTTCGGCCCAGCCCTATAGTGAACAAGATATCAGACCATTGCTTCATGATGCTGTCTCACTAGAATGGGTTTCGACCTACTTTTCTGACCTCGCTTTTTACTATGCAGGTGAAGAAGTTAGTATCCATAAGCTAAGTGAAGCAGGATACATAGAGTTTTTCATCAGAAAAGGGACCCACGTTATAGTGTATTTGATTCTAGCCGTTCTACTGTATAGAGCATTCAGAAATTTATTTGAAAAACATGCATCAATCATCAGCCTGTCACTCCTAACCACGTGCCTTTATGCGGTTTCAGATGAAATCCATCAAGGCTTTACAGTTCAAAGATCGCCTCATATGGAGGATGTCGCTTTAGATAGTGTAGGAGCGATTATAGGTGTCTTTTTGGCTCACTACATGTTGTACAAAAAGTCTGGACTACCAACTAAACGCCAATTAAGGAATGAAAGAAATTGACCAAAGTATTACTAAAAAGTACCATTTACGATAGACGGAGTATGGGGGGAAACAAAATGGATAGAAAGATTAAAGTTATGACGATTTTTGGTACAAGACCTGAAGCGATCAAGATGTGTCCGCTAGTCCTTGAATTGGAAAAGCATCCTGATGATATCGAATCAATTGTGACCGTGACAGCCCAACATCGCGAAATGCTTGATCAAGTATTGGAAATTTTTGAAGTCACTCCAGATTATGATTTAAACATTATGAAACAGCGCCAAAGCTTGGTGGAAATCACAAACCGTGCTTTAGAAGGTGTTGATAGAGTTCTTAAAGAAGCTGAACCAGATATTGTTTTGGTACATGGGGACACGTCCACCTCATTTGTGGCCAGTTTAGCTGCCTTTTACAATCAAATCGTTGTAGGACATGTGGAGGCAGGGCTACGAACAGGTAACAAATATTCTCCCTACCCAGAAGAAATGAACCGATTGTTGACTGGTGTGCTTGCCGATATGCACTTCGCACCTACAAACAATTCAGCACAGAATCTTTTAAATGAAAATAAAAAACACAACGACATCTACATTACGGGTAATACAGCTATAGATGCATTGAAAACAACTGTACAAGAAGATTACCAACATCAGGTGGTTGAAAAACTGAATGATGATCGGCTTATCTTGATGACTGCCCATCGTAGAGAAAATCTCGGGGAACCTATGCGTCAGATGTTCTCTGCTATACGTCGATTAGTTGATGAACATGAAAATACCCAGGTCGTCTATCCTGTCCATCTGAATCCGGCAGTTCGTGAGGTCGCGCAAGATATATTGGGGGAACATGATCGGATCCATTTGATTGAACCGTTAGGTGTAATCGATTTTCACAATTTAGCCTCTAGAGCTCATATCATCCTAACAGATTCTGGTGGGATACAAGAAGAAGCGCCTTCTTTAGGGGTTCCGGTCCTGGTACTCAGGGATACGACTGAAAGACCTGAAGGGATTGAAGCAGGCACACTAAAGCTGGCAGGTATTGAAGAAGATCACATCTATAAGCTTGCTAATGAATTGTTAACTGATCCGGCAGCTTATGAAAAAATGTCAAAAGCCTCGAATCCTTATGGAGATGGAGAAGCTTCCCGAAGGATTGTAGAAGCAATCCTTTACCACTTCCAGAAAAGAAATGAACGTCCAAAAGAATTTCAAGTATAAAAATTATAATAAAGGGCTGACACAATTTATATGTGTGAGCCCTTCTTTTAAGCATTTAATCCCAACGTGCGATCTTTTTGATGACTTTCTCCTTGAATAACGTTAAAATTGTTAATTTTCCTTTAGACGTTTTTTGCTTGTGCCACTCGTTATAACTTGCTACAAAAATGAGTAGTGAACCAGTAATGAGGAGGTAACCCCACCACGGAAGATTTCCCCAAAATGGTCTGGTTTGCAAGATTACGTTAAGCAATAATACACCTGCCCCGATAAAGAAATAAGATTTTATCCGTTTAAACATTCCTGTAAGCATTGATAATAAGGAAAGCGATCCGAGAATGAGTGCATCGTAAATTGTCGAGCTTTCCAGTCCATCTTTAATAAGTAATACTGAAACAATCAAAAGAACTGCCCATTGGATTTGACTTGTGATACTTTTATATTTTCCTTCCATACAACGGCGAAGAAAAACTACAAGTATAATCCACGGTAAATCATAAATTTCTTGCTTCCATAAAGGTGGAAGTGAAATTGCGTTTACTAAAGCATAATAGGGCTGCAGCAAGTATGCTCCCGAAAGAAATACAACAAACTTGAACCAGCTTGAGGGAACACGGTTCCTTTGAATCCAAAATCCAATCGAGATTAAGATACCTGGTAAAGCTTTCATCCCAATCAAATCATGTTGCAAGGTATATAAATACCCAAAGAAAATGAACGCAACAATTGTATAGCTATCAAACTGCTTTAACCGACCGTACTCCATTTTATAAATGGATTTGTATATAAATTGTCCACTTAATAATAAGCCAATGGCGATACCGGCTGCTAGAAGAATTTTGAAAGATGATTCCAAATCTGACATCTCTAAAAACTGAGCAGTCCCGATAAGAATTAATAAAAGTGGAAGAGAAGCGACCAGATCCCATTTTACTTTATGTAGGAAAATGAGTAATCCAACTGAAAAAGTTACAGTCAAAATGAATGTAAGCCATCCATATGGATTGACCATTAGAAAAGAGCCGATTCCGAATATAGAAAAGGGAACAAGATAATAAGATGTTCTTTTTTTATAAAATTTGTTGGTGCTTCCCCAGAAAAACACAATCAATAGACTTGTAAACAGAAAAGCATATGGAACCTTGTCTTCGTACTGGAATGTTTCCAGAAATACGAACACTGTCATGAACAATGTCGTGAAGGTTCCATATAGCAACGTTTTGATCTTCCACTCTGTATGTATCATATAGGTACTCACCGCGTATATTCCCACAGCGACTATAAAACTCCAGAGTGATCTTTCATTGTAATAGATATAGGTGGACAACAATGCAAAAGGAAAATAACAGTGAGCCACCCAGACTAATCCGTTCGATAAGATATTGTCACTTTTTCGGATCAATACGGTGATCATCAGAAGGAAGACTCCTCCTAGAGTCAGCTGTATTGATTCCATGAAACTTGTATAATCCAATGTTAGGTGTGAGGCGCATACTAAAGTGAAATACCATACAAGGATTGTCATCCCTATGAGAAAAGACACCCATTTGAAAGTCGTCACTTTATATAATGCAAAATAAACTCCAATACCAGCTAACAAGACAATTGGTCGTACCAACGTTTCATTAATTGGTAAGGTTAAAGCTGTGAGAATGCCTAACGTGTAAAAACCTTGTGCGAAAAAGAAGGAATTCAGTGCAAGCGAGTTTCGTCCAATTGATTTCCAGGTAAAGTAACTTAGAATCAGGACTAAACTCCCTAACACAAAGTCCATTGAAATTCCGAATTCAGTATAGTAAAAAATTGATGCTCTTCGTAACTCTTCTCCAAAGGCTATAAATGCAAATCCAAGCGAGAAGGGAAGGACCCAGGGAGCTGTTTTTTTGTATATGATATGATTATCTGAAACCATAACAATAAACGATGAGATCGCCAGAAAGAGAAATTGGATACCAAGCTCCCAGGAATGATCAAAAGTACTGTTTGCAATAATTGCAAACAGCATAATACCGATTCCGACATCTTTTGAACTATTACGAATTACTTGAAGCAGACGAAGGTTAATTATATATCCAAAGCATATAAGTAAAATAAATCCGATGAAAAATGCAGGTAATAAGAATGTGTCGAATTGTATCCATTGATCCATTTTCAATGCAACTTCATACAAAGAAGCCGCTAAAAATACAGGGATTAGATATGTAAACAAACGCACCTTGGTAACATTTGATAGATAAATGAAATTTCCAGCAATAATGAGATAAGCAAGCATCAATAGATACGATGGCTCATTCATTTTCAATAAAATGCCTTCATAGCTGATGTAGAGGAAGGCAAAGCCAGAAACGGCAGCACTTGTTAAGTGAAAAGCCTTTTTCAATGGAAATTGCTCATCCAGGAAACGAGGGACCACTAAAAATATAATCCCTAGTAGTGCATAAAACAGGGCACTGAATGTTTCTAGAAACGAATTTTCAATCAATTGATAAGCTCCATATACAATCATTGTGCTGAATATGAAATGATACTCTTTTTGCCTGCTCACATAGATCATAGATAAATATAATATTGCAGTTAACAATAGATTGAAGCTATAGAACGTATTGCTTTCATAAAAAAAGAGCATGAGAAGAGTCGAGAAGACAAGATTGATTTGTGAGAAATAGACGAGTTCATTGAAAAAGAGCTTCAACACTTCCCGTTTCTTTAGCCAATGATAGATTACGAGCAAAAGTCCATTATATAACATGATCCCCATATAAAACCCATCTACTGGAAGGCTGAAGGATGCAAGTAAAAATCCAATACAGATCGATAAAGTTATGTAGGAAAACCAAACAAACAGGCGAGATGAGAGACCTCGGGCTAATAATCCGTAAATCGGTATAAGCAAGAGGCTTCCAATTAACCCTAGTATGTATCTGCCTTGACCATAAACGGATAGGTAGGGACCAAATAACCCGAACCACCCTATTGAAAGAATGAATATCGGTAAAAATAAACTTCCTAATACAATGAATGCAAATGCAGTTTTATCAATTTTCAATATACGCTTCGTAATGAAGGCTAACCCATAGAACAGACCGGAGACCAGTATAATTGAACCACTTTTCATCCAATCTGACATTGTCTCCCAATTACTTGTCGCTACAAATAATCCACCGATAAGGAGTAAAATAACGCCTAGGTTTAAGGACCATGTGATATTTCTCTCCCTGATCTCTTCGAGTGTCAACTTCTTTTTTACCTTCGTCGTCTTAGCAGGCTCAACTGGTGGGGGAGTTTTCTCATCTTTTGTGACAATGGTTTCATGATGTTGTTGCTCACTTGCTATTACAGCAGCGTAATAGTCATTATGTGCATTTAATAGGCATTCAAATTCTTTCTCCGTAATATACTCTTCCTTCTTAAGAAGAGATATTTCTTTAATAAATATTCTTCTTCTTTCTTCTCTTGAAAACTCCATTTCATCCCCCTCTGCTTTATCGAAAATTGTTTAAAATGAATACCTGTTCATTATATATGATGTGTTTGGTTAATACTATCAAAAAATGGAAAACAGCTAATGAAGAAGATATTCATGGACCTAATCATGTTTTGGTAGATTTTACATATTTAGACAATTTATTTAATTGTTTACCATAAATTAGTTGTATACCATACGTTAGATGATATAATTTTCTTATATAAAATGTATAAATTGTAATTTATGGGGGATTATAGTGTAAATCGTTTTGTTAAGTGGTCTATTTTGACTGGTTCTTTTTTTGTGTTCTTTTAATGATGGTAAGTTTTTTCAATTCGTCCAGAGAGAATCATAGTTTGGAAGTTTCGGCTAATGCCCGGCTCACTTCTCCAACTGAAATTCCGATTTTAATGTACCATCATTTCACAGAATCTGAGACGACGACAGTATCTGTAGAACGTTTCAAGGAACAAATGCTTGCTATAAAAAATGCTGGTTATAACACGATAACGGATGATCAGTTATATCGGTTCCTATATTACAAGAAGCCCCTTCCAGAAAAGCTGATAATGATCACAATGGATGATAGTTATGAAAGTAATTACATACATGCTTATCCGATATTGAAAGAACTTGGGATGAAAGCTACGATATATATAGTGGTCAGTGACCAAGAGAAAACACCAGGTACGATCCCACATCTTACTTGGGAACAGACTGAAGAAATGTATAAATCTGGTGTGATGGACATCCAAAGCCATACTTTTGATTCGCATAGATTTAACTCGCTCAAAAGAAATTATTGAATCAAAGCTCAAAAAAGAGGTTATAACGATAACTTATCCATATGGTCTTATAACGAAGAAGTGATCAGTACTGCAAAGGAGATAGGTTATAAAATTGGAATCACATTACATACAGGTATTAACAATATTCATACACCTCCATTTGTACTAAAACGCTTGAATGTAATTGATGGTTATAATGGGGAAACTTTATTAACCAAAATCGAAGAATTGAAATAGTCTGATCTTGCGAGTGCCAATGTTTATTCAGCATAATAAACATTGGCGGATCTTTTTTTGACTGAATCCTATGAAAATAAACAGTATTGAACATTTATTTTGATTTCTAGAACATAAGAAAATCCCAAATAAGGGACTTTTTTAAGTGTCCTTTATTTGGGATACAATTCATATCAGGCCAGGTCCTTTATTCTTATTATCTTGTTCTTTTCATTTCAGGGATACTTGATTTTTCGAAGCTGGTATGTTCAAAAGAGTGTGGAGCTTGACTATATATTTTCCATTCCCCATCCACCATTCGTAGAAAATACATACCGCTTGTTGAATCATCGTTTTCTGTTTCTATAGTTGAATCAGGATAAGTGATTGTTACGTTGTAAGATAAATTAGACAAGTCTACAACAGCTAATCTTGTATTCTTCGAAATAACCTTCATCTGGGGAGTACCTACTTGTTCAAATGAAAACTCAAAACCCTCGTTTTCAGTCAATGCTAAGTATAAATCGGTCGAATCAGTGACCATTGCATGGAAAAAACCGATTGTATACTGGTCGAATATTGGATATAAGGCCCTGTAGTCGTTGGTTTGCAATTTTTCATAAACCGCATTTTCATGATTGATGACTAGTTCAGTCAACTCAGATTCAGAAGGTAAATCTACTGACTCCAGGTGTAAAGCCTCTATAAGCATTTTAGATGTTTCTGCACGGGTAGCTGTTCCTTTAGGAAGGAATTTCCCGTCTCCATAACCATTGATGATTCCGACACTGCTCGCCTGGTCAATATATTCTTTTGCCCACGTGTTTTTTACATCACTGAAATGCATATGATCACCTGCAAAATCCACAGTTTCCTTGAAGGAGCGAACGATCATAGCTGCCAATTGTTCTCGAGTGATGGATTTATTAGGAGCAAACTCCGTATCCGTTATACCATTGACAATCCCCAGGGCGCTTGCAATTTGAATTTCATCATATCCCCAAAAACCCTCAGGAACATCTGTAAAATCTTTACCCGGTTTTGTCGAATCAAGATCCAAGGACCTAACTAGTAGAGCTGCTACTTCTGCACGTGAAATCTTTTTATCTGGTTTTGCATAAAGGTCTCCATTTACCTCTATATAACCTTTCATGATATCAGCGTCAATAAGTTGCATCATAACTTCAGCAGCCCAATGATCTGGATTTTCCACTAAATCAATTGGAAGATAGTTACTCATCTTATTTGCTGCTTGCACATTTGACAATGGAGCAAGTACCAATAGCGCTATTGCAAAAGATAATAATGTTTTCTTCATTCTTTTAACCCCCTAAAATTAGTCACATTACCAATATTAAGGGGTCAGGTGAATTATGTCGTATGCTTTTTTTACTATATACAAAAAACAATATACCTATTTATCTTACTTATATTCCCATTTATATTTGTAGTAAAGTATAAAACCTCTGCTTTAGGTCTGGTCAACAACAGAAAATTATCAGGATAAAATTGACATAACTGATAGATTATTTTACATTACATAGAGCAATAGTAGAGGTTTTTCTAGGATTTTAATAGAAATTAAGGATGGTAGTATGGATATTTTATTGAAATGGTTAAAAAAATCAAGTCTTACACTACTTGGTTTCAGTGATTATTTCCTTTTTGTGTTGCTGATTATGGTGAAGTTATATATTTTTGCAATCATGACAGAAACCATTTTCGTGCCTCAAGGTGCTGTCGGCTATATTAAAGATGTCATCACATTCCTCATAAGTGACACGCCAGAAAGTAACTTACGTGCTGGACTAGTGATGGTCAGCTTCGGATCGATTTTGATTATATCCTTTTGGACGTTACTATTAAAAGGTAAAAAACGCTGGATCAGTCTGCTTGCTTTAGATGGATTATTGACATTCATCATTTTGGCTGATACAGTCTATTATCGATATTTTGAAGATATCATTTCATCAACTGTATTGATGCAATTCAGGCAGGTCAGTTCACTTGGAAGTAGTATTTCAAATCTTTTCAGTTGGTCGGACCTTTTGTTCGTTATTGATTTAATTATTTTGATACCTGTTGTCATTTTAGGGATCAAATGGTCTGAAGGAAATTTATGTTCATCGATATGGATGCGAATGACCACCGCAATCATGGCCCTTATGATCGGGATTTTTTGTACATACTATCCGATCAAAGTGTTCCTTGGATTCGGGGGAAGCTGGCTGTTTGAAAAAACGTTGTCGAACATGCGTGTCTATGATTTGACAGGTCTATTAGGGTTTCATGGTTATGATACCTATCGCTTCATTTCGGAATCATTAGAGAGCAAGACTGTATCTACAGAACGGAAAGAGGAAATCCAGGATTGGCTCCTTAAGCATCAAGAAGTATTAAGTACGGAATCAGATTACTATGGTATATCAGAAGGTAAAAATGTCATCATCATTCAGCTGGAAGCTTTCCAGTCGATGTTGATCGATGAAAAAGTGAATGGACGAGAAATCACACCGAACCTGAATAAGCTGAAAAAAGAAAGCATGAATTTCACTAATTTTTATGATCAAACAGCAAGCGGGCGTACCTCAGATGCAGAATTCCTGTTGAATACCTCCCTTTATCCATTGCCTTCCGGTTCAGCTTATATCAAACACTCTGGTAACGAGTTTTCGTCGATGCCAGCCTTATTTAAGAAAGAAGGATTTTCTACAGAGGTTTTTCATGCATACAAACCAAGTTTCTGGAACCGGTATATGATGTATCAGACGCTTGGTTTTGATAAGTTTAATAGCCTGGAGGACTTTAAAGAAACAGAGATGATCGGATGGTCGATTTCAGATAAAGCATTCTTGAATCAGTCAGCTGAAATGATGGAAAAGCAAAAGAAACCATCCTATTCCTTCTTGATCACATTGACTAGCCACTATCCCTATGAATTCCCTGAAAAATACAAAAAATTGGACTTATCAGGCCTTAATGATGAAACCTTTAAAAATTATCTTCAATCTACTCATTATGTTGATGAAGCGATGGGGGAGTTCGTTCAAAAACTGAAAGACCAAGGCGCCTGGAACGACTCAGTTGTAATGCTTTTCGGAGACCATGACTCCGGATTAATGGCTGAAGATGGCGAAATGGCGAAATTCATGAAGGTCGATAAGAATAAGACTGAGTATTTAAAAGAAAAAGAACGGTTACCTTTGATGATCCGACTCCCGGATGGAGAAAAGGCAGGAACGTATGACAAAACGATCGGACATATTGATTTGGGACCGACATTGATGCATTTATTAGGAATTGATATGAGTAAAGAATATATGATTGGGACACCAGCTTTTGTCGAACACCAAAACAACGTCGTTTTTCGTTCCGGTTCATTCATAACCGATGAAGTACTCTATAAAGCTTCAATCGATGGTGATTTTGAGAGTGGAAGTTGTTATGATTTGAAATTGAAAGAAAAGATCAACTTAGTCAATTGTCAAGAACCCTATGAGAAAGCTGTTAATCAACTACAGATGTCTGATCAGATATTAGGAAGTGATTTGATCAGGGAATATCGAAAGAATGAGCTTTAAAAAGAAACGGGTTAAAAAACCGGCCCTGTTTCTAACAACTAGGGGTAGTGTCTTATCACTTCGGTCCAATGGGATTCAAACCAAGAGAAAAACCTGAGTGGAGGGATGATTTTCCTCCACTCAGGTTTTTCTTAATACTTTCTTAAATTCGTTCTGGAGCAGGTTTATATGGATTTGCTTTCGGGATTGCACCAAATACAATCCATGACCAGCTAATCCTCTTGAAAAATAAGTTGACGATCCAGCTTGATAGGAGTAATTCTGCTAAGAAAGCCCCGCCGACAGTCAATGAATACTGAAGTGGCTCGCCCTGGTATGGAAAAAGATACGTATATGTCCGTAAAGCGAATATATGAACTAAATAGATTCCGAACGATAATACGCCTAGATGGATCAAAGTATTGACAATTCTTGAAGATGCAAGCTTGAAAATATAATGGGACATCACGATCAACACGATTGCAGATAGGAATGTATGTGCATTCCAAACCCCTTCGAACATAAAGAGTGGTAACTGTGTCCCCTTTATACGGGTAACATACCACATCCATATATGGATACCCGCAACCGAAATCCACATACTCATCAACATAACCTGATACATGATGGACTTAGCCCTGTTTTGTTTCAACCAATCAATAATCTGATGGTAATAGATTCCCAGGAAAGCCCCAGTAAAGTAAAAGGAGAAATAAGAAAATGCAATACTACCTTTTAATGTAATGTGTAAATAATGATGGTTCAAAAGGACAAATGCCCATTGGGAAGCAAACCCGATCAATACCAAGTATTTGCAAGTAGAAGGATATTTCTTCAGTAACCAAAGGAACAGCGGGAACATCAGGTAAAGCTGTACACTGATGAACACGAAGTAAAGGTGGCCTTCAGCTTTTCCAGTCAACATGCTAATGAAAAATGATCTGACAGCTTCCTTGTCGACTCCTTGGAAAAAGGGATAGTTCGAAAATGGACCAAAAAAGTAAGCAATAGAAAACAGTGTATAAGGTAAAAGGATGTATAGAAGCCTGCGTTTATAAAACCGTATCATCAACTTTCGATCCAATTGACGATGATAGTATGTATAAAATAGAACAAAGCTGCTTAACAGAATAAACGTCGTTGTTCCAAACTTGAAGAAAACGTTCATGAAATGGAACCCTTTCGATAAATCTGGATCTATAATCTGTGTGACTGGTGTGGCAGTTGCATGGACGATAAGTACGCCTATAATAGCAATCGCTCTCGTTATATAGATTTCGTGTATTTGTTTTTTCTGTGCCATTTCATTCCTCTTTTCTTTCTTAACCTGAGTATATAGACAATTCGTCATTACGGTTTAACTGATGACGGTTCTTAAGAATGATTTACACAACCTTTATATTTTATTTACATCCCCATTCATGTTCTTTTCTTACAAGTAATCATTTACAAATAGTTATTTTGATAGAAAATTATCCTACTATTGGTCCAACTTTCAAATATTCGAATATTTTTCCAGTCAAATATGGTAAAATTGTCGTAAATTCATGTTTAATAGGGGGAAATAAGGGGAAATGAAGAAGTTTGTCGGTTTTATGTTGGTGTTTGTCGTCTTTGTAGCAACACTTATGAGTGGCTCGCCTGGAATGGTATCCGCAAATAGTAGTTTTAAGGATATCAGCTCTAGTTATCCCTACAAAGAACAAATCAATTATCTAGTAAACAAGGAAATCATCAATGGATATCCTGACAATACCTTCCGTCCAGATGAAAAAGTGACGAGAAGAGAAGCGGCAGTTATGGTTAGTCGTGCAAAAGGTTTGAGTGGGACGAAACGTTCAACATCCTTCAGTGACGTTTCTTCAAAAGATTACGCTTCAGGTTATATCCAATCTGCTTTTGAAGCTGGTTATATCAATGGGTATAGTGATGGTACATACAGACCGGATGCAACAATGTCTCGAGTCGAAATGGCATATTTATTGTCGCAAGTATTCGGATTCAATACATATGATAAATACTATTATTCTGATGTTAATCCTTTTACCAAGTCATACCATCCCATCAATAAAATAACAGCACATGGAATTTCTGAGGGATATCCTGATAATACCTTCAAACCAACAAAAGATATGAATAGAACAGAATTTGCGATTTTCGTGGCACGTTCTTTAGAGCCTACTTACAGAGTTACAAAAAAGGAAAATACAGTGTTAGAACGTGTTGTTACTGCTGATGTTTTAAATGTCCGAAAGGGACCAGGTACATCATATAGCAAAGTTGGAAGTTTGACTCGTGGGACACAGACGTATGTACAATTTACAGCAAATGATTGGGCGTATGTTAAAACATCCAGTACCCAAGGCTATGTTCATCAGGCTTACATAGCTAAACCGGTATCAGCTATCAGCGGGAGTATCATTACCATAGATCCAGGTCATGGTGGTAAAGATCCAGGAGCAATCGCCAACGGGCTTGTCGAAAAAGAAATCAACCTTGCAGTCAGCAAAAAGCTTCAAAAACACCTTGAGGCTGCTGGTGCTAAAGTGGTTATGACTCGAACAGACAATGATACTTATCCATCCTTGAGTGACCGTGTCAAAATTGCTGAAAATAGTAATTCAACTGTATTCGTAAGTATCCATGCCAACAAATTTAGTGATAAAGCTGCTCATGGAACTGAGACTTATTATAATTACACTGCACCGCAAGGCGAAGAGGGTAAGAAACTAGCGACCTTCATTCAAAACCGATTGTATAAAGCAATTGATACTTACAATCGAGGTGTTAAACACGGTAACTTCCATGTCATCCGTGAAAATACGATTCCTGGTGTATTGGTCGAGCTTGGTTTCATGACAAATCCAGAAGATGCAAAAAAGCTTGCTTCAAATACGTACCGCGAATTGATGGCCAAAGCAATCTACCAAGGGATAGTAGATTACTATAACAGTAAAAAATAAGTACAACAGCGGGTGCTTGATGCACTCGCTTGTTTTATACTATTAATAGAAGAAATTTCTTCATATGAATGGAGGGGATCGATTGAAATGGTACATAAAGCTTTTACTAAGTCTACTAGTTTTATTCGTAATGGATGATTCGGAGATCTCAGCTTCAAATAATGGACAAAGCTATATCGTCACCTTCAAAAATCAGATCGATACTGAAATGATTCATTCAGTAGGTGGAACTGTTGATCAAAAGTACGAATCGATCGATGCAGCGTCAGTATATCTTTCGGATGAAGCATTATCTGAACTTAGAAAAAAGACTGAGATCCTTTTCATTGAGGAAAACAGTCCTGTGAAAACCGACGGACAGATTATTGATTGGGGGTACCATTTTATAATTCCTGAACCTGCAAGATCTTCAAACTTTACTGGGAAAGGAATTAAAATCGCAGTAATGGATACGGGTATTGATCAGTCCCATCCGGATCTGAAGGTGGCAGGCGGCACCTCTTTCATCAATGAGGAGTCGCACTACAATGACTTGAATGGACATGGCACGCATGTAGCTGGAATCATCAGTGCTGAACAAAATACAATCGGGACACTCGGTGTTGCCCCGGAAGCTTCTGTTTATGCAGTAAAAGTACTTGATAAAGACGGGAACGGGAGTCAAGCTAGTGTAATCTCCGGGCTTGAATGGGCTATCAAGAATGACATCGATATTATCAATCTTAGTCTTACAAGTCCACAAGGGTCCTATGCGCTGAAAACGATGATGGATCATGTATACGAGAAAGGAATATTGATTGTTGCTGCGTCCGGCAATGGAACACAGCATACATCGGGGCTCGATAACGTCCATTATCCAGCCAGGTATGATTCTGTTATTGCGGTAGGATCGATTAATAAGGATAAAAAGCGATCATCTTTTACTAGATACGGACCGACTTTGGAATTATCTGCACCCGGACATGAAATCATAAGTTCATTTATTGGAGGAAAATATACAGTCAACAGTGGTACATCAATGGCGGCCCCACATGTGGCAGGTGCCCTGGCTCTATATATGGAAAAATATCCATTGAAGCCGAATAAAGAAATCCGAAAGCTCATCCAATTTTATGCGGAAGATTTAGGTGACAAAGGTAAAGATGATTTATACGGTTATGGACTAGTGCAAGCACCTTATTTGAATAAACCTAAGAGTTTATCGGAATTAAGCGGGAAAACTGAGTCCATCAATCTCTCGGAAGGGAAAGTCGAATTGAACTGGAAGGCATCACCATATCCCCAGAAATTAATGAAATATAAATTGTATCGAAATGGCACCTTGATAAAGACGCTCCCTGGCCATGTAACCTCCTTTAATGATGAGATAGCTTATGGCGAATACACGTATTCAGTGAAAGTGTCAGATCCGATCGGGCAGGCGTCAGATAGTAAGAGTATATCAATCCATTTGAAATCGGATTTCAAAGGCTTCCTTGATGTCAAAGTTGGAGACTGGTTTGGCGATGCCGTCTTTTATTTGAAAGGACAAAATTTTGTAAGCGGCTATACTGACGGTACTTTCAGGCCTAAGAATAATATCACTAGAGGTGAAATGGCTACAGTCATTGCGCGGGTATTAGGAATGGATACAAGCGCACAAGAAACGGTTTTTGAGGATGTCAAAGCTAGTTATTATGCTTCAGGGGCAATCCAATCGTTATATGAGGCACAAATCATATCAGGCTTCCCTGATGGGACTTTTCAGCCTGCAGTGCCAATTAGCAGAGGTGACGCTGCAATCATGATAACGAAAGCATTTGATCTTCCCCCGCCTGACTCCTATCAATCATTTCCTGACGTATCGGACTCATATTATGGTTTTACTGCGATCCAAACGTTGAGTGCAGAGGGGATTCTAAATGGATATCCAGATGGAACAATCCGACCAAAGGCTTTGATTACAAGAGCTGAGATGGCAAGTTTAATAGAAAGAGCGATCAAGAATAAATAGAAAAAGAAGGCTGATCTCATACAATAAAGATCAGCCTTCTTTTAGTTTTAATTCACCCATGCTCGATATAAGAATGTAGAGAATTCTGCTCTGCTTGCTTTTTCTTCCGCTTTGAACGTTTGATCGGAATATCCATTAGCTATGTTATTACTTGTTACATTTTGAATTTCATCAAATGCCCAATAGGATGGGGCAACATCTTTAAAATTGATTGTCGAGCCATTCTTTTCAAGGTCAAAAACTCTAGTGAACAATGCTGCAACTTCACTTCGTTTTATTGAATCTTCAGGTCTGAATTCCTTGTTTTGATAACCTTCAAAATATCCAGTTTTCATAACTGCATTGATTTCTTCTTTTGCCCAGTGATTATTTGGAACATCTGGAGCAATTGGTGACCCGCTTTCGAGAGGCAGATTAAATGCCTTTGCCAGCATTGCTGCCGCTTCTGAACGCTTTATCGAGTTTTCCGGTTTGAATAAGCTTTGATCATAACCGGTAATGATGTCCTTTTTAGAAAGATAAGTGATCTGCTCGTATGCCCAGTAAGAACTCTTTACATCATGGTATTGTCCTTTTGGTAAAGTGGGCAATTCAGCAGCTTTTGGTTGTTCTTCCTTCAAAACTCTTCTTGCACCGGTATATTTTGGCCCCCAATAATATGGTTCATTTATAGAAGTCTTTTGAACCCCTTTAGAAGCTGCATGGACAAAATACCCGTTTCCTACATAAATTCCTGAATGTGAAATGCCAGTTTTATATGTATTTGAGAAATAAACGATATCACCAGGCTGTAAATTCGATTTCGAAACCGCAGTACCTACTGTAGCCTGGTCTGCAGATGTCCTTGGCAGGGTGACTCCGACTTTATCGAATACATAAGTCATGAACCCTGAACAATCAAATCCACTAGGCGTGGTTCCCCCCCATTTGTAAGGAACTCCTATGTACTTTTTTGCGATATTGGCAACCTGATCCCCTTTAGAGTTAGCAAACGCATCCGGTGTGATCATCCATGATACTGTGAGCACCACTATAAACATTGCTACAAGCACTTTTTTTAACACTTAAGCCCCTCCCCCTGAAGCTATTAACCTACTATTCGTTTTCTTTTTACAAAATTCAGTCTATCATACAAAATTATCTAATAACTTTACATTTACATAACAAAATGTTACAAAATATCCAAACATCAGACGCGGATAAAAATGGAATTAATATAGGTACAAAGAATCTTTATAGGGATAAGTCCAAGTTATTATTAAAGATTATTGAAAATCGGTCGAAATAAAGTATGTAATCGACAAATTTCAAAAATTTAGGTTAATAGGTTCTGATAAATGTAGAATTATTGGAATAATTCCCAAAATTAACTTGAAATTCATCGATTTTAATGTAGAATTATGCTTAATAACCAAACAAAACCATAATAAGTCAACCTTTCTATTTTAGGAAAATATATATTGACATGGAATATGCTGGTTATTATACTGAATGATGTGAAACTAAAGTTTTAGGCTCATTGACATTGTTATTTTACTGGTTTGCTGGGATGGGGATTGTTGCGAATGTTACATAAAGTGACAGAATAGTAGGTTACAAGACCTGCAACCATGATCTCAGAGACCGGTTTAATAAATAAATTATTTACATATTAAAGGGAGGAAATACAAGTTATGGCTTACCAACCAAAGTCTTACCGCAAGTTCATGGCCACTTCATTGTCAGCGGCTGTAGTAGCTTCAGTAGCAGCACCAGTTGCTGGATCTGCAGCAACAAGTTTTTCTGATGTACCAAGTGGTTCTTATTACGCAGATGCAGTAATGTATCTAGCTGCTGAAGGACATCTTAATGGATACGGAGATGGAACATTCAAACCATTGAATGACATCTCTCGTGCAGAAGCAGCAAAAGTTCTTATGTCTGCTAAAGGTCTTAAGGCTTCCGGAACTGAGAACTACTCAGATGTAAATTCTGGACACTGGTTCTACGATGCAGTACGCGCAACTTCAAGTGCAGGAATTTTTGAGGGTTACGAAGGGAAGTTCAACCCTGAAGGAGAGCTTACTCGTGAAGCGGCTGCTAAGATCATCACTGAAGCTTACGGTCTTACTGGCGGTGGAGCAACTCCATTCAAAGATGTGAGCGGATGGGCTAAATCTTACATTGAAGTAGCTTACAACAACGGTATCATCAAAGGTAAAACGAATACTTCTTTCGATCCAAAAGCTAACGTAACTCGTGCTGATTTCGCAGTAATGATTCACCGTGCGATTGAAGCGACAGCTGCACCAGCAGTTACAAGTGTAAGTGCGATTAACGCTACACAAATCGAAGTTAATTTCAACACTGAATTAGATAAAACAGACGCTGAAACTGTTGCAAACTACTCCCTCAGCGGTGGTGCAGTTGTAACTGATGCGTCCCTTTCAACTGATAAAAAGACTGTAACATTAACACTATCTTCTGCTGAAGCTAGTGATGAAGTTTTAGTAGTAAACCCTATCAAAACGGCAGCTGATGCTACAGTTACTACTGAAAAGTACTCTCAAGTTTACTCTTATGAGGACCTAGTACGCCCGATGGTTTCTCAAGTAACTTATTCTGATTACCAAAATGCTGTAATTCACTTCAGCGAGCCGATGGCTGATTTAGGATCTGTTACGACTTCTAATGGAAATGTTACAGTCGGAACATTATCTACTGATGGAATGTCAGCTAAAGTTAGCATGAGTGCTGCTGCAGAAGGTTCTTACACAGTAACGATTGTTGGAGCTACAGATAAAGGTGGAAACCTTATTTCTCCAAACCCAGTTACATTAACAGTAACAAAGGCGAAAACGGATACAGTAGCACCTGCAGTTTCGGGTGTAACAACAAACGGTACTCAAAACCTTACAGTACAATTCTCTGAAGCATTAGCTGCTGCACCAACAGTGGCAGTAACAAACACGACAGTATCAACTATTACACAAGATGCTAATGATCCTACTAAGTACCATATAACATTGGCTACAGCAGTTACAGGTGTTGAAACAGTTACTGTGAACGCTGGTTATACTGATCCAAGTGGTAACGCAGGAGTAAAATTCTCTAAGCTTGTAGAATTCTCAGCTGATACTACGGATCCTGCATACAAAAGTCACCAAGTTAAGACAATCGGAGGAGTACAATACCTTGTCGTAACTTTTGACGAAGAACTTACTACTGCTTCTGGTACAATTACTGGAACATATGTAGATGGTAATTCTGTAACTCATTCTGCGTCTCTTAGTGCAGTAAGCCTACATGATGCTGATGGGGATGCTAAAACTGAATCAATCAAAGTTGACCTTTCTGCAGCAGCAGCTGGTAACTACAATGTTACTCTTCCTGCAGGACTAACTACTGATCTTTCTGGTAATGCTTCTGCAAGTAAGTCTCTTAGCTTCAACCTAGGTACATTTGCTGATACGACTAAACCGGTAGTTTCAAGCGTACTTACCCAAACTACAAAAACTAATGCTGATAAGTTTACTGTTAATTTCAACGTTGATGTAACTGCTGCTTCTGCATTGAACCCAGCTAATTACCTTGTTGAAGGACAAAGAGTATTTGAAAGTGCAATTTTTGATGGAGATCAACGTACTGTTACTTTGACTCTTAAAGATGGCGCTATCAATGTAGACGGTCTTCGTAACTTCACTGTTAGCAATGTTACTGGAGTAAATGGTGTAACAATGGATTCTTACACTGCTCAAGTAAACTTTGATGAGAATGTAAATCCTACACTTACATCCGCTACATTAGAAGCTGCTAACACAATCGAATTGAACTTCTCAGAGCTTATGGCTTCAACTACAGTTGATGCTCCTGACTTTGAAGTATACATCAACGGTAAAAAAGCAACAATCTCTTCTGTTTTGCCTGATACTACAAATGATGTCTACGATATTACATTAGACTCTTCAACAGTAGTAAAAAGCTTAGGAGATACAGTTACTGTCAAAGTACTTTCTACAAATGACATTACTGACGCTAGTACACCTGCTAACGCTCTTAAAACAACAGGCTCTGTTACTGTTACAAGATAAAGATATTATAAAATGCTCTGTAGAGAATTTTCTACGGAGCATTTTTGTTTTAAAGATCCTTTGGGAAAAGGTTTTTTTCTGAAGTTCTAGCTAATGACACAGTAACTGCTACAATTATTGGCCCTCAAGATCAGGGTGGAAACCTAATTAATCCAAACCCAGCAACAGTATCTCTATATAAAGGTACAGCAGATGGAGTTGCACCAACAGGTTTCTTCAATCAAACAAACTGGTGCTACTACCTTTGAGGTTAAATTCTCATAGGAATTAAAAACTCCACCATTTTTAACTGCTGCTGTTGATATTGAAAATGGTGCTACAAATTATAATTAGTACCGACTGCTGGTATTACAATCACTTAGTAATTTTTCAATAACTGTATTGTCAAGGGTCTGTCTGATAAGTCCCTATAATAAAACAAGACCAAGTAGCGTTTTTCGTTCTACTTGGTCTTGTTTTTGTCTTTTCTTGGAAAGCAGATCGTGGTAGTACAGCTACTTTCAGTAGGTTATGGGCTAATGCGACGATCCCGAACTCGACATGAACCTTTTCAAGGCCCCGCAAGGAAAATCTGCGGAACGACCGATTGCCCTTGATGTGACCAAAAACGCTTTCGACCTCAACTTTACGTTGAGCGTACTTTACCGCGTTTTCTTCATTTTCAAGGGCTGTCTTCGCTTTCGCTTTCATTTTCTCGAAGATCAGATTCCAATGAATGACGGTTACCTTTCGCCTTCGTACACTTCGACTTCAATGGGCATCCCGTACAATCTTCGCATTCATAAATTTTAAAGTTCTGTTCGTAGCCAGAGGCATTCTTGCGTGTTTGATATTTTTGAAACAGGGTTTCCGTTTGGGCTGATGAACCAATCGTTTTGTTCATCATACTTCCAATTCTTTACGTTCTTGATATCCATCTTGTATTTTCGTGACTGTTCTTTTATGTAACTTCCATACGGAATGAGGAACTCGAAACGCGGCTCTTTTTCTTCACCAATTGAATAGACATAGTTCTCTTCACTTCCATAACCCGCACCCGCAATCACCATTTTTGGCATCGGTAAAGAAGAGGCAGCCCTAGGCTTGGTTGATCTAGAGATTTTGTTTAGCTGTCAGTGCTTTCAAGATGGAGGCCAGTCTTCCTTTACCGCGACGTTCTTCAAATTCACCAAACTTTCTATAGGTTCGCCACCATCGCTTCAGTTTTTCACGTGTTCCTCATTCGGGATACTGTTCATAGCAGAAATACGAATTAAATTCCTTGAGGTAACTAAAATACTTAGAATTAACCTGGTGAGTCGTTATGGAGTAATGTTATATCTATGAACTAAGAATTATATAATGCGGAGATATAACAGAAACGGGAAGATTAAGCAGGGGTCCCGAGCTTCCTCATGATTTACCCTCAAATTTCTATCTTAATACTATGTCAGTTAACATTAAGGGTATCCAAGGTGAATGCTGGGTTTCCATCTCATTTTAATAAAACATCCACAAAAAAGAGCCCTTTAATGGACTCTTTTTTGTTGAAATTTTATCGTAGTCTATACTCTTCATTCATCGAGCGAACTAAGAAGACTGCAAATTGTTCTCTTGTTACATTTTGCAAGGGAGCAAAGGTGGTTGCTGTAACCCCATCTGTTACGCCTGCGTGATACAATCGGTTTATTGCATCAGAGTACCATTTTTCGGAGGGTACATCGGTAAATGGGTGTTTGGACGATGTATCTGGAAATTCATATAGCCTTTGTAGGACGACAGCCATCTCTCGTCGTGTCAGGGTTGCATTTGGGTTGAATTCTGTTTCGGAGACTCCGTTGAACAATCCTTCATCCACTGCGGCAGCAATGTCTTTATAATATTGATAATCCATAGGTACATCTGTGAATCCGGGATCCGGTCTGTTTTCTAGTGAGACATGGTTTGCCCGATTAAGCAGCAAGACGGCTTGCCAACGGGTCAATTCCTGTTCTAAACCGAATTTTCCATTACCAACTCCTAAGAGGATACTTCGATCGTATAAATAGTAGATTTCTTCTTCTGCATAATGTCCAGCTGGAACATCATTAAAATTGAACTTTAAGTAACTTGAGGCAACATAACCTGTGGTTCCATCATTTCTTTTTACAGGATACCATACAAAATGATTTTTTCTATTCTTAACTTCTTCGTATACAAAGGGTCCTGTAATGTTTACAACTTCCCCGTTGCCCAACATTCCTTTAGAAGGACTATCTGTAGTAGGGCGGGTCCTTACGTTAACCGAAGATGTAGCTCTTACTTCATAACCTTTATGGAAATGATGTCTTGATTTGGTCATAGGTAGATCAAAATCGTAGTTCATTGTTACAAATTGAATGTTATCGTCGCTATTACTATCGTATTCGAAATCGTCCCTTGTAAATGGTAAAATGTTTAACTCTACCAAATTGAAGTCTTCGATAATATTAAAAATTTTCTCTTGGTAAGCGTTTGTGTTTCTCTCGCCGGTTGCCTGTATAATTGGGCTGTTGACTGGTTTTGTACCGTTATACGCCATAACAGCGAAATACCAGTGTTCAATAACATCACGTTCCCCACCATTTATTGTCGGTAAATCAGTACGTTCAAACATGTAATCTAGCAACTCTACGCCAGCTTGTATGTTATAGAGGATATCATTCTTTAATCGCTCTTCATCATAGTTAGCTTTGTTTGTGATTTGCATGATACCTATACCGTTATCATCAGTAATGATGACTTCACCATTTTCATCAAAATGTTTCCAGTCTCCACTTTCTCCTTCAGCAATTGCTTTGACGATCTCAGGTGGAATATTGTTAGCTTGTGCTGTTTCAGTCAATAAACAATTCATAGTTTGATAATCTGGATTGTCACCCTGCATTTGTTCAAAATTACATTTAACAGGTATATTTTCTGCTGCGTTTACATGTCCATTAAAGATAAAAAACAGGGCGAAAACAAAGGTGAAACCAGTTACTGCTCTTCTAAAATGTCCCAAGTGCTACTCATCCCCCTAATTTTGAAAAAATAAAACTCATTTTCCATATTATTACTTACAATTAGTATAATATCATACATCATATAGCTTGTAATCTATCAGCCTATTAATAGGAAATTTAATAGACAAATTACTTTCTGTGTTGGGGTAAAGAAGTTTTATAATATTTAGGGGTTAAATCATTTCAAAGTAATAACAATTTATGGGTTATGGTATAAAAGTATGGTTAATAGGACAAATATTGACAAAATAGTATAGTATTGTATCATTATAATAGTACTAATAATTGAAAAGGGCAAAATCAGTGAAAGTTGATGACGCAAAGCTACGGGTCTAAGGTACTAGTTTCATGCTATGATCGCCGGGTTGCCAGTGAAAGTTAATTTTGCTGTTTGCCTTGGCTTTGCATGTCTTTTTCATGCAAAGTTTTTATTTTTAGGGGGAGAATATGAAAAAATTATTTAATGGAGTGATGATAGCCATACTTTTGTTAGGTACAGTATTGGGCTATCCATTTTCAAATGCAAAAGCTGAAGTTGCAGATCAATCATTATTTATTGATTCACAATTAAAAGGGTGGATTTTGGATGATACAAATGGGAATATCTATGCAATCACAGACGCAGGCGAGCTCTTAGTTATATCGAGAACCACATTCGAAATAACAAATACTGTTTCAATAGGAACAGGGTTGAGTGATTTGGATTTGAATGGGAACACATTATATGTGGCTATGCAGGATCAGAACAAAGTAGCTAGGGTAAACCTTTCGACTTTTACAGTCGATGACATGATATCTTTGACACAGTCACCTTTCAACATTGAAGTTTTAGATGGCAGCTTATATTATGCCTACGATCAACATAGTGAAGTGCGAATTGTAGATCTAACGACACAAGAAGAAACCGCGCTAGATATTGATGAAGATTCGACTTATGACAGGTTTTATAATCCCGATCTAGAATCTAATGAATCAGGAATCTTATATATAGCTGAATCTGGATCTTCTGGTTCACATATTTTGAAAGTATCTCTAGATTCAAATTCGATTATATCGGAATCTACTTATGATACAGGTTATGGTTTTCCTTCACCAGAGAGGAAAGTAATACTAGATGAAAATGAAGCTTTTTATTCAGGGAAAAGTTTAGACAAAGATAATCTAGAAGTAATTAACGGTACATATAAACACGATTATTTTGAAGAAACAGTATTGGATGTAACTGAACAATTTGTTCTTACTAATAATGCGATTTACGATCGAGATGAATATTACAAGGTTGAATTACTTCCTTTTGAAACAGAACATATTCTTGCTTCTATGACGGAAGTATATCTCTTTGATACAGACAACATGATCATACATAAAAAGAATTATAATTTACCTACATCTTTAATTGTTCAACAATACCCGGTTCAAAATCAGAAGGTAACATTTAATCAAGAGCTTACCGATTGGGTTATAGACCGTACTAATAAGAAAATTTATGCTGTTTCAGAAGAAAATAACAAAATGCTAACAATCAATGCAGTTACTATGGAAATCGAGAATGAACAATCTGTAGGATCTTTTCCATCGGATATAGATTTAGCAGGAGACAAACTTTACATCGCTGACTATGGAAGCACCTACATTACTGTAATTGACTTGAGTACTGGTGCATTATCTAAAATTAAGACAAAGCAAAATCCATATCGCATTGCCACTGATGGTCAAACCTTATTTTATGTAATGGAAGATCAATGGACAGGTGTCTATAAAATCAATTTAACAGAGGGCACTGAAACAGTGATAGCCGAAGGGTTGAAAACAAATGATTATAGTTTTTATAAGCCGGATATCGAGTATGATAGTACAAAAAACACACTTTACATTGCTGAATCTGGTTCTTCAGGGTCCCATCTTTATACTTTGAATCCTGATACCTTGGATATTACAAATGATGGAACAGGGTTTTCATTTCCTGAGAGGAAAATGGTATTAGATGGTGAGCACATCTATTACGCACAACGAAAGATATCTGAAGCTGATTTGACAAATGAACTATGGAATTACAACGAAGAAATCCTGAGTGTATCTAATAACTATGTAATTTCTTCAACAGGGGTTTATTCTAAAACTGATGACTCAAAAGCAGCTTCATTTCCATATGAAGTTTCACATGCTTCCATTAATACTGCTGAGAACGTTTTCTTGTATGTTCCAGAAAACAAGTCGATTTATAAATTTAATAGTGTACAAGATATCATCAATGGGAAACCTGAGAAATTACAAACAGCTATAAATTCAAACGGTAGTTTCCAACTAAGTTGGGATCGTGTGACTGCAGATTATTATCAGGTATCCTATAACACTGGAGACATAGCAGGTGACCAACCTTTAAACTCAAATGAATTGGTAGATAATCAACTTATGTTGAGTGAAGAGGAGTACAATCAGTGGGCTGGACAAACAGTGGCGTTCTCGGTTCAATCCATTATTGGAGAATGCACTTCGGAGAAAACCATAGCAAGTTATACATTTGCTCCAGAGATGCCACCTAATTTTACAGTAGTACAAAATTCAAACAATGATTTATTGTTCGACTGGGACTTAGTTACAACTGATTTTTACAAGTTATTCTATAAAACAAGTACGATGAACGATTTTCTTGCTATTAACGATTCTGAATTGACGGATAATCAATCTACAATTGCAGAAGTTGATTATCAACAATGGTCTGGCCAGACAGTAACCTTTGGTGTTCAGGCATATGCTGGAGAAAAAAGTTCGGAAATGGCAACATATAATTTAACAATTAAAGAACCTTCTGTAGAAGAAACACCGGAAGAAGAACCTGTGGCACCAGCTGATGGAGAAACTGGAGATAATTCAGAAACAACGACTGAGGATACTACAACCCCAGATAAGGGAGAAGGTACGATAGGTAATGGTGGAAACTCCAATGATGATTCAGTTGATGAGCCTTCCAACCTATTTGATTTGGATAATGCTAAAATCGTAAGGCGAATTACTACGTTCCAAAAACTTTATGAATATAAAGAGGATGTAGAAGACATAGCATTGAACCTTCACGAAAGCCTGATCAATGAAATGAATGAAACAGGGGATGAAGGATTTTATATCGAGACACAATTAGGTTCATTCAAGCTCCCGATTAATACGATTGATGCTTATACAGATGATGAAAACTCTTATATCCAGGTAAGTATCAAAAAAGTAGCTGAAGAGATATCACAGGACCTAGAGGAAATTGCGAAAGATCATTTCTTTGAATTAATCAGCCAACCTATTGATTTTTCATTACAGATTGTTGAAAATGGTACATCTACAACCGTAACTTCTTATGGTGATCAATTTGTCGAACGTAGAATTCCGATAAATGACCCATCAGCCCTGGACGATATGATGGTTGTAGTGCTGGATCCTGTAAATAGAACTTACCAATCTGTACCAACAACGATTGAGCAAGATGAGAACGGTCAATATTGGGCGATTTTCCATCGTAATGGGAATAGTATCTATGCACTCGTGAAAACACCTGAAAAACCATTTGATGATGTGGTTAACCATTGGGCAAAGGGGGATATTGAAGCCTTAGTTGCCAAATTGATTATCAAGGGTGTAAATGATAATGAGTTTGAACCAGAAAGGTCAGTAAATCGAGCTGAGTTTGCTGCAATGATTACGCGGGCTTTAGGGCTTCTTTCCAATAAAGACAGTAATAAAAATGTATTTTCAGATGTAGACAGTTCAAAATGGTATAACGAAGCGGTCTATGCAGCGCGCGATGCAAACTTGATCAATGGATATGAAGGGAGAACCTTTAAGCCAGGGGATACGCTTACTCGTGAAGAGATGATTACGATGATAATCCGAGGTCTTGAGTTAGTCAACGGTGATCAGGAAGCAGACTTGAAACAATTATCACCGTTCAAAGATGGAAGTAGAGTGGGTGAGTGGGCAAAAGAGAGTGTGGACATTGCAATTGACAAACAGCTCGTTAACGGAAAAACCACTGAGACCCTTGCACCAAAAGATACGGTAACACGTGCAGAAGCAGCGACAGTGATAAACAGACTGTTATCTAAACTACAATTTAATTAAGTAAAAGACCTCCATCAAAAAACTTGATGGAGGTCTTGCTGTAATTTCCATATTTTAGTTACAAAAATAATGATATTTGTTAAAATAGTGTAGTATCTATATTTATTTGTTCCTAAGCTTTTTTAACAGTTCCTCTGCTTTACTACGAGCTTTTTCAGTTTCATCTACTAGAATTCGATAATGTTGTGCTCCGTCTTTAGGATATTCTTCAACAATATCTCCTTCTGTGATTTCCTCAGGAAAACACTTCATTGGAACTTCTTTTTGAATTGACTCGTTTCCCTTTTTCAAAAGGATCGCCAATTCACCTTCAAACCGATCTATTGTATATCGATTCATTTCCTCACACCTTTATAGTGTAATATACGGTCTCATTTCCTCGATGGTTGCAGGTCCGATATATTTAACATTATCCAATTCTTCAATTGTTTGGAAAGATCCATGAGTATTTCGATAATCAATGATGTTTTGCGCGATCGTTGGTCCGACACCCTTGATCAATTGAAGTGTTTCAAAATCTGCAGTATTCACGTTGATCGGATATTGTGGTTCTGGTTCTGGCTCAGGGTCCGGCTCTGGATCCGTTATTGAACTGCAGCTATCTTCACCGTTATATGGAGAAGCATCGACACCGTATGAAACCCCATTCGTTTTGACGGTGATCGTTCCAGATTTACAAGTGGAGTACAAGTCCGTACCTGCCTCCCATAAACGATGCACAACGTCAGAATACGGATGACCATAGTTGTTTTCTCCGTATGAAAGGATACCTATTTCAGGATTCACCTCAGAAATGAAAGCGTCGGATGTAGAAGTCGATCCTCCGTGGTGGCCAACTTTTAAGATCTCTGCTTCAATATCATATTTATTTACCATATTGATTTCATTATCCACCGATGCGTCACCGGTTAATAGGAAGTCGATATCCCCATGAGATACTTTCAATACAATCGAAGATTCATTATTATCGCTGCTTGTATTCAATCCATTCAATACCTGAATATGAAGAACATCATCAAAGGTAAGCGTGCTGCCTTCCACTGCCTCTTCGAATGGGATATTCTTTTGATCTATCAAACTCAGATATTCCAAATACGTTTCTGAAGTATGGGCTTTTCCGCTGTCTAAAACTTTCCCAACAGATACTTGTTCCAATACATCGATCAATCCACCAATATGGTCTGCATCCGGATGTGTAGCAACCATTAAGTCAATTGAGTTTATACCAGCCTGGGCCAAGTAATCAACTACTACTTGCCCAGCCGATTTACGGCCCCCATCAACCAATATCGTCTTACCAGATGGAGATATAATTAACATACTATCCCCTTGACCGACATCAATAAAATGGACTGACAAATCATCCATTGGCTTAAATTTGTCATCCAATGAACGAGCGAAAGCAACAGAGAACTCTGCTCTTGTTATATTATTAAGTGGTTTGAATGTATGATCAGCATAACCATTTACGACATTATTGGCGTCTAAAGCTAATATGTACTCTTTAGCCCACTTTGCTTGATCCAAGTCTGTAAAAGTAGAAGCCGTATCACCGTTTAAACCAAAAGCGAGTGCAATGATTTTTGCTGTTGCAGCGCGATTGATTTTATCTCCTGGCTTGAATGTGTTGTCTGGAAATCCGTTAAATAACCCGTGCTCAGTTGCAATAGCGATCGCTTCATAATAAAAGCTATCCTTACTGACATCAGAATAACCTGGGTCCACTATTGTCGTATCATCAGGATAGAATTCCCTGACTAACATCAAAGCGGCTTGCTCACGGGTTATTTGGTCACTTGGTCCAAATTTACCGTTACCATAACCGTTGATGATTCCCCGGTCACTCAAATAATAAATTTCATCCTCTGCCCAGGACACTCCCCCAAGGTCTGTAAATGTTTCCCCGGCACTAACATTGCTATATTGGAATGATAAAATAAATACCAATGCCATGAAGATAGAAAATATTCTCTTCATTTTACCCCTCCTAAAAAGTTATTAATTAATATTATAGTATAATTTACCAAGATTTTGGTTGAATTTAGAAAATTAAGTTTTATTTGGTGGCAAAATTGAGAGGTAAACATGATTTGTTATCTATTAGAAAGGAATAAATAAACAAAATAGCCAGGAGACTTCACGTTATTCCAGCCTCCTGAAACGGTTATTACCAAAAAGGTTAGGATGAATTAAATTAAAGTCTGTTAGAATGCTAGAAAAATAAAGTGAATGAGCGAGAGGAGAAAAGAATGTATAAAAGATTAGGAAGATTTTTGTTAGGGGCAATTGGTTTTTTCTTTATTTGGAGCGTCCCAGATTATGTTCAATCACAAAACTCCACACAAAGTGAGAGGGGCCATACTATCTCAGATAGCGGTTCTATAGAGAATTATGTCAGTATTTCCCGAGAAAAGGCGACAGAAATCGCTACACACAAAGTTCATATACCGGCTGACTTTGTAAAACAGAACATAAAGCTCCAACATGGTTGGGGTGGTACAGAAAAACTCTGGCGGATTTCATGGGTTACACAGGCCCCGAAGCTGCAAACAATAGAAGTTGGTGTCAATGCTATTGATGGTTCGATCATGGAAATCAGTATTTACCTAAAGCCTGATAAGGGGGAGGGTTCAAATGGACATGATATTTCTCTTGAAGAAGCAGTAGAGATTGCAGAAAAGTACATTGAACTTCACTATCCAGCTATAGAAGGTATGACATTACAGCGAAACCATTTTATGGAGGCTGATCGATTTAATATTCAATTTATCCAGATGGTGAACGGCATCCCATTTCCGGAAAATGAAATTCGTTTTCAAATAGGTAAGAATGGAGAAATTGAGTATCACCGTTTCCGCATTAGAAATCAAATTCATTTTGAGCCATTAACAGATTTGATTCCCTATTCGATGGTTATGCAAAAAATTAGTGAAGAAGTTGAGTTAGAACTGAGTTATATCCATCAACCTCCCAATAACCAATATACTCCTAACGATACCTTCCTTGCATATCTCCCTAAGAGTAAAAATAAACAATATCTAAGACCTTTACTTTTGATAGATGCCAATAGTGGTGAATGGATCGACTGTTCTAGGTCCACTTTACCAGACGATAGGTTTATTGAGACAGCTGTTTCTACAGATCCCAAACCCAGACAGAAACCCACTAATATCCTAACCCAAGGAGAAGCATATCAAATTTTAAAAAATCTTTTTCCTATACCGGATAATGTAGTTATAAGTCATGTGGATTATAAGGCACCATTATGGGTATTTCAGATAGGCTATGAAGAAGGACCATCTAAAGTATGGCATGCAGTTGTTGATACAACGAGTGGGGAAGTAATCCGTTTTTCTAAGGAAAATCCTATCAATGAAGAGGTCATCAATATAAATCTATCTAAAGAGGAAGCCATTGAAAACACGATTGAATTTGTAAAAAGGGCTCTGCCTGATAAAGCTGCTCATCTATACCCTAGGATTGTGAAAGAACATTTTTATGACGGGGAAATAAAGGCAAAAGCGTATGACGTCCATCTTATCAGAAAACATGACGGGATCGTGGTCACAAATCAAGGTGTCGATATAAAGATTTCTGCAATTAATGGTGAAATAATCGAATATAATATGATTTGGAGGGATATTGATTTTCCTCCTGCAATTGATGTATTAAGTACGACAGAAGCAAAAGATATTTACAGTAAAGATTTGAGTATTGAATTAATGTATATGGCTCCTGTACCCGATCATCCCATTGAACGTAAAAAGCTAATCGGTAAAGTGAAAGAAGCCAGTCTCGTCTATAAGGTGAATAAACCAGAGGGGAAATTTTTAGATGCCCGCGTTGGGAAGTGGAGAGATGGTAAGACAGGTGAGATTATACATAAGAGCATATTAGATATTGAGGGGCATTGGGCGGAACAAGAAATAAAAAATCTAGTCAATAATGGTTTAATGGAGGTTGAACATAATCTGTTCCATCCTGATGCAACCCTTACAAGAGTAGAGTTGATCAAGCTATTGTTAAAAGTGGTTAAAGAAGGGGACGGTAATAACAAACTCCTATCAAAAATCCTTTTTCATTCTGAAAAAGAGGTATCTAGAGAGTCTTTCGCCGTTATGATGGTTCATGCGTTGGGCTATGAAAGTTTTTCAAAAGAGGGGAAAATGGTTCCACTCAACTTTTTAGATAAGGATAAAATTATTCATAAAGAACATGTAGGGCTGGTCCAGAAGTTAGGGATCATGCAGGGCGCATATAATAACTTCAGACCAAAGGATAGATTAACAAAAGCAGAAGCTGCTGTAGGTCTTTATAGATTTTTAAAAATAAAAACTGAGTAATAAGGAGAAACAATTAGCGACCTTCCAATATAGGAGGTCGTTTTCTTATTTTTAAATGGTGGAGTTAATATTCTATAAAAAAAATAGAGTGTATTTTGTTATATTAAGGCTATTTAAGTAAAAATATAGATTTTTATTACTAAAAATAGAAATATTTGTTAGAATATTAGATATATAGAATTAGTAAAATGAGAGGAGAAACGAATGAAGAGACTGAAAAAAGGATTGATTTTACTTGTTTCAACGATTTTTCTATTTACTTTAAGCTTACCACCTGGATATGCACAAACGGATGAATCTACAAAAGATCAGTTTACACCGAAGAAAGAGCCTGTAAATTTTAAAGCTCAACATACATATACTACTGCAGCGATTAAGTCGGCTGAGGAAGAAGCTGAAATCTCGAAAGAGGAAGCTATTGAAATTTCTAAGAAATCGGTTGATATACCGGATGATTTTGTACAAGAACAAGTTCGCTTTCATGCAAATTGGGGTGGTACGGAACAAGTTTGGAGAGTTTCATGGAGAAAGCAAACACAAAAGTATCATGAGATTGAAGTTACGATCAATGCACACACAGGATCCGTGGTTGAAATTCACTTTTTCAAGGAACCTGAAAATGATCGTGTTGTGTTTCCACCTAAAACGGATTTCCAAGAAGCAGTGAAAATTGCTGAAAAATATATTGAGAAGCATTATCCTGAAAAATCAGAGAACTTGAAGTTAGATGAAACAGCGATGGAAGAGTATGAGAATGATCCATATTATAAAGAACGTGGAGGTTACTATATCCAATTCTTCCAAAGGATCAATGGCGTTCAGTTCCCAGAAAACTCAATAAGCTTTCGGATCACAGGGGACGGTGAAATAGAAAACCATCATTACAGAATGCGGGATCACATTCAATTTGAAGAAGTGATTGATTTGATTGACGAAGAAACAGCTCAAAAGATGGTTGAAGATGAGCTGGAAATGGAGCTCCGATATATTCATCAACCATACTACGAAGATTCAACATCTGATGAAGCTTATTTAGCATATGTACCTGTCAATACAAGTCAAAGGTATTTTTCCTATCCTCTTCAGATCATAGATGCCAATAGTGGGAAATGGATTGATCATACCGGTGAAAAGCCATCAAATGATGGTATTGAGCTGCCGGAAGGCCCTGTTTCTGAAGATGCTGTACCTTCGAAGGAGTATAATCAGGAATTGACACAAGATCAGGCTTATCAAATCATTAAAGAGCACTTTTCGTTACCTGAAAGTATCATACTCGAACATGTCGAATATGAACAGCAATGGAATCGAAATGAAACACCAGTCTGGGCATTTTTTTTACGAGATAAAAAAGACTCCCCGATGATGATGTGGCATGTCACTGTTAATGCAGAAACCGGAGATATTTTGAGGTTCTATAAAGATATGCACAATTATCCAGGAAGTAATGACAACGTAACTGTCAATGTATCAAAGCAGCAAGCATTGATGAAAGCGATTGAATTTGTGAAAAATACCTCTCCAGACAAAGTGGATCAATTGTATCCGACTATACCGACTGAGCACTATTATAATGAAGAAACCCAGCCAAGGACATACGGAATATATTTTATAAGAAAACATAATGGCATTCCTGTCGATCATCAGGGTGTGAATATTGAAATCTCTGCATCAACTGGTGAAGTGACGCAATATAACATGGAATGGAAGTATTTGGAATTTCCGTCGATAGCGAATGCAATGGATTCTAAGAAAGCGAAAGATATTTATTTTACAGAAGTAGATGTGGAGCTACAATACATGGTGCCATATCCTGACAAACCTAAACAGCGTAAAGAACTCGCAGGTGAGAAGAAAAACGCAATGCTGATTTATAGGACGATTCATCCTCCGTATTATAAGTTCTTGGATGCAGTCACTGGAAAATGGCGACATAAGGAAACTGGTAAACAGATTGGAGTCAAGAAAGAGATATCTGATATAAAAGGGCATTGGGCAGAACAAGAAATCAACATGTTGGTCGAATATAACCTGATGGAGGTTGAAGATGGGAAGTTCAATCCATCGAAGAGTTTGACCAGGGGAGAATTAGTCCAATTACTAATAAAAGCACTTGGAGATGATTATTACTATGGTGATCGCATCAAGCTTCCTTTTGAGGATATTGAGAAGGAATCCAAGTACTATAAAGCTTTATTACAAGCAGTCGAACGCAATATCGTAATCACAAAGGAAAAGAAATTTCATCCTAACGATGAAGCTACAAGAGAGTATTTTGCTGTTCTGATGGTGAGAGCACTCGGATATGATAAGCTTGCCAACCAAGGTGTCTTTACTATAGATTATTTAGACGAAAATCAAATTACTTATAAAGGGCATGTCGGATTAATCCAGGGGTTAGGAATCATGCAGGGATCGTACAATCGATTCATGCCTAAGAGCAGTCTGACGAAAGCCGAAGCAGCGGTCGCATTATATAAGTTCCTTGAAAAGAAATCAGAGCTCTATGATAAGAGATATAGATAGTAGATTAATTAGAGAAAGTAACCTTCCGTCAAGAGTCTAGGAAGGTTACTTTTGTTATGGGAAATTATGTTAAAATTAGATTATACAGAATTTTCTTATTCAGTAATCGGGCAGGATACTGGATACATTTGGTAAACGATATGAACTTTTAGAATCCATTAAATCCAAACTAAAAGAAGAATCTGATATTTAGTAGATAAATATTCTTAATAATTGTTAATACCTATGATTTCTCGTTTAAAGTTTAGAGGTGAGTAATATTCTATTATTTTTGCTGTTCTACATAATCGTTATTCCTGTATGTGTATTGATTCACGAGGTTGGACATGCACTAGGTATTATTTTGACAACAAAATACAATGCTAATGTGTATTTAGGTCAAAAAAATAATAAGGAAACATTCCGCTTAGGGAGAGTACATTTTCATATTAATTGGGCTTTTTACGGATTTGTACGCTATGCAAATGAAAGTCCAATAACAACAACAGGTCAAAGGATAGTGATATTTATAGGAGGCCCTTTAGTATCACTATGCATTGGGGTATTTGGGTTTATTAGTTCTACCTATATGTTTGATGAAAATAGTATTAAAAATCTTATGACAGGTGTAGGTGTATTCAATATTTATCTGTTCCTGTTAACCATTCTACCTATTCGTTATCCTGAATGGTGGAAACCATACAGTAACATGCCTTCTGACGGATACAGAATTCTACAAGAGGTAAAGAGAAAGAATGAAATGAAAAAACAAGAACATGAGATGTAACTATATCATTTTTAAAATAATACAGGATGAGGTATTTATTATATTTGTAGAGTATATTGTCAAGGATCATATTAAAGTTAAGCAAAACCTCTGAAGCACAGGAATTACAGTTACTTAGGTGCGAAGTTTGAGTTATATATTTAATAGTTCTCCGATTTTTCTAAGGTCTAAGGGCTGATAGTATGTCCTTATACTATTAGTTAGCAATCAATGAAATCTCTAAAGGAGGTTCTTTACCTATTTAAGTAGTCCAAAAGAACTGAAATCAATAAAAGTTAAATCATATTTTATCAAATTTGGTAGAATAATGTTAGAAACACAAATATAGGGGGAGTTTCTTCATGAAAGAAATATGGAAGTGGACAGCGGCACTGTTTTTGGTAATAGGTTTATTAGCTGGTTGTGGTACGGCCGAAGATGAGCAAAGTAATGAAAATGATACTGAACAATCCGGTACTACAGATGATTCTTCATCCTCTGACCCGGACTCGACATCAGAATCTGAAGGGACTGGGGATGAGCAAGAAGCAGTTGAACAGACAGGAGAAGGTACATATAACGGACTTGCAGATAACCATACGGTAGAAATAATGCTAGAAGATGGCCCACAGGCTTTTCAAATCACTGAGGAAGTAAAGGTGCAAGTCGATGAACTTGAGCCTGACACGGAGGTCCAATTCAATTATATCGATAAAGATGGTACTCTGACGATTACAGATATTAAAACAAAATAAGAGATTTGTTTCTAATAATCTACTCTTAATACAGAGTAGGTTATTTTTTTTGTTAAATTTTGTGGAAAAATCAGGTTTAATTAGTTTATATTTTCAGTTACAATAGTGTTAATTGTTTGTAAAGAATTTATGGAGGTAACATTAAATGCGGGATTTCAACTTCGGGGATATAATATATAAATATAGTCGTTTCATAATATATATAATTTTCTTCTTACTAATTTCATTTAAAATATTCCTTTTTTGTAAGTTTACAGATACTACTTATCTACCGAATAATTTAGGCTATTTTAGAGAAGCTTTTCTTTTTCTGATCCAGGAAGGTTCGTTCGAAAAGTTTTATAGTGGGCTATTTCTAGTCAGTACGGGTTCTATCTTATTACTTACATGTTGGACGTTTTTGTTAACAAAAAAAGGACAGCTGCTGGTCCTATTCATCATCGATTTAATTGTCACATTCATTACAATATCGGATCTTGTATACCACCGTTATTTTCATGATTTGATAGCTGTTCAAGTACTGTTCCAGGTCAACCAAATAGGGGCGATTTCTGGTAGTATTACAGATTTGTTCGAACGTCGTGATATTTTGCTTGTTGTAGATTTTATCCTGTTGATCCCAGCAATTATTTTTATATGGATCAAAACGAATAAGGAAAAGCTGTCTTGGAACTGGATGCGTGCTGCTACGACTGTTATTGTATTTGGCATAGGATTACTGTTCGTCATTGCTCCTATTCAAAATTATATCGAGAAGTACAGCGTAGCATTGTTCAACCAAAACTGGTATAACGTATCGATTTATCAGCAAACGGGACTGTTAGGGTTCCATGCCTTTGATTCTTACCGTTATATCGACGAAAATTTGATCAACAAAAAATCAGTTTCAGCATCTGACCGTGAAAATATTAAGGAATGGTTCAATGAACATAACGAGAAGCTTCAGCAACCTACTGAATATGAGGGGATTGCTGAAGGGAAGAATGTCATTGTCGTCCAATTGGAAGCTTATCAGAGTTTTTTCATCAATAAAAAAATCAATGGTGAAGAGATTACACCAAATATTAATACATTGTTAGAGGAAACGATGTATTTCGATAATTTTTATCATCAAACAGCTCTTGGAAGAACGTCAGATGCAGAGTTTCTAGAAAATGCCTCTCTTCATCCGACCGCATCTGGTTCTGTCTATGTTCGTTATGCAGGGAATGAATTTGATGCACTTCCTAACATTCTTAAAGAAGAAGGCTATGAAACTGCTGCTTTCCATGCATATGAAAAAGGTTTCTGGAACCGTAATGTCATGTACAATACGATAGGATTTGATCATTTTTATGGAAAAGGTGATTTTGATGAGGGGGAAATCGCTGGCTGGACTCTTGGAGATCGTCCATTCCTTCAGCAGGCTGTAGACAAGATGTTGACCTTTGAAAAACCTTTCTATGCTTTTGCGGTTGCTCTGACGAGTCACCATCCATACACTCTACAAGGGGAGCATAAGGTGTTGGATGTCGGTAAGTATGAAGGTACGATCATGGGTGATTACATCCATTCAGTCCATTATGTGGACAAAGCCGTTGGGGAAATGGTGGAAAGGCTTAAAAAGGAAGGACTATGGGATGAGTCAGTCTTCATGATGTATGGTGATCATGACGCCGGTATTAATGAAAAAGACCAACTTACAGATATCGCTGGTTTAGAATCTTCAGAATTCAATAAAGAAGCAGAGTTCAGGAAAATTCCGCTATTTGTCCACTTACCTGGTGGGAAAGGCAATGGGGTCTATCATAAAACAAGCGGACAAATTGATATTGCACCATCCATTTTACATGTATTAGGTATAGAAATGCCTGAATTATATATGATGGGTGATAATATATTCACAGATGAAGACCATCTAACTGTCTTTAGGAATGGATCTTTCATAAATGGTGAAGTGCTCTACTTGGTTTCTGGGGATGGAATCTTTCAGAATGGAAAATGCTTTGATACAGAATCTGGAGAATTGACGAGTACCAATGCGTGTAAATCCGGATTTGAAAATGCGAAAAAACGACTCTCTACTTCCGATACAGTGATAAATGGAAATCTTATTGAACATTTCAGAAAAGACAAAAGTGAACACTGAAACAAAAGAGAGGTTGACTAATTAAGTGTTAGAGCACTTACTAGTCAGCCTCTTAGTTTAATTGTCTTCGAACATTTTTAACTTCATTATCTCCCTTCGCCAATCGTTTAATTAATTATTTAATCAATACAGAGATAGTGAAGTGGTAAGATTTACTCCAGAATCCGACTTAAAAATTAATATGAAAAAGACGATGATATACAGAATCATCGTCTTTTCAAAAGGAAAGAAACGGTTCCCAAGCGAGACCTTAATTCAAAAACTAAAGGTCTCCATTTATCCAACCAAGTTTTACCTATGAAACTATCATACCATTATTTTCATATTAATAATCCATTTTATACAAAAATTTTTATGTTATTTTTTTGCAATCAATCTATCTTAATCATTAATTAAAGGAGGGGACTATGAAAAAAAGAGTTAGTATTACATTAGATCAAGGTTTGAATAAAAATCACGGATATGGCAGAGGAGACTAGGATCAGTAAAAGTGTCTTTATGGGATTTGCTGCTTGTTATCTTCTTCATCAAATGGAAAATATCGACGATGCCCGATCTACCATTTGATCAAACAAAACCTTGATTTTGATTAGATAAAATTTTTACATAAAAGGACTGTCCTTAATTGGACAGCCCCCCTTTTAAATTAAGAATTCAATCATTCTGGGGTGGATATACTTTCCATTTCGTCAAGTCATATTCCTCTTTTTGAACTAATGATTTTGGAAAGATGAAGCTCCACGGTTTGCTTGTGTTTGCTTTCACTTCAAAATTGTCCAGTTCAAAACCGCCTTTCGCAATCATCTCCCCATATGCATCCTCAACGATCAACGGTAATTTTTCTAGTTGAATATTCTTTTCGGACCCATTTCTAATCAATATCATAATATGAAGGTCTCCATTATCTTTCTTGGAGGCTTGTAAGCCTAAGAAGTTTACTTCACCTGGTTTAGGAGGATTTATATTTTTCATGATTTCTTCCAATTTATTTTTGTTTTCTTCAGAAAGACTTTGTTCCCAGCTTTTTTCGAGATCAAGTTGGTGGGGCTTGGATTGTTTTAGTTCGAAAGCCAGTTTCCATCCTTCCCTAGGTAATTGATCTACATATAAATCTTTGGAACTGAAGAGGAAATTCCAGGGCCGGCTGCTATTAGGTGGTAATTCCCCAAATTGTTGAAAGGAGAACCGTTTCCTGCCAAGAACCTCTCCAGACTCTGCGATGAATAATAATGTAGAGTCTGGCAAATGGATTGGTTTTGGTAAGCTGCTCCTGATAAAAGCTGTTATAATATAATCGTCAGTTGCTTCATCTTTGTTTATTTCAATCCCGGATAAAGAAATTTGATTTGGCTTGAGCTTTTCGCATTCGTTATTCAAAAATTGATACACATACTTTTTTTCAGCAGGTACTTCCCATTCTGGGTGAAACGAGAGAGGGGTATCTACCATTTCATCATTTGAATTTATTTGTGGATCTTCATGAATTAATTCATTTGATGAGATTGAACTGTCCTTTCCGTTTTTTTTCTTTTTGAGTGAAAATAGCATATTGATCCTCCTTAAGGATATTAATCAACTTTCAAGTATGAACGTGCCATGATTGTAGATTGCTTACTTATTTTTTCTTCTATTTTTTGATAGGTGAAAAGAAAGATTTCGTATCCTTCCTTTTCATATAATCTCATCGGATCGTCTTGACCGTAACTTCGCAAGCCAATACCTTCTTTTAAACGATTCATTTTTTCAAGATGTTCAACCCAGCCTTGGTCAATGTATTGTAAAGTGATCTGCTTGAAATTCTGTCCCCAATGTGGCTTTTCTACAAAAATTCTTTCCAAAAAATCCAAAGACTCTTCAACCACAGGCAATACAATGGAATGGATATCCTTCACTTCTTCAATAGCTTCATTTTCAAACTCTGGAATCTCAATAGGAATCAACGAGATCAGGGCGCTTCTTAAACGAACTAGATCCCAGTCCTCTTGTATATCCGAAATACAATGTTTTTCAATCGTACGAATAACAGAATGTTCCATGACTGGTCGGATCAGGTCAGTGAACCCCTTTTCAGCGAGAAGCCACTGGGTACGTAATTGTTTGATAATCACGTTACGCTGCTCGTTTACAATATCATCGAGATGTAAATTATATTCGCGGATGGAATAATTGCTTCCTTCACAAATCCGTTGAGTTCGTTCTACTAAATCATGAATATCTTTATTGAGAATTTTTCCATTAGAAGTTGTTTTAAGCTTAGGCTGGAGCTTTTCGATTTCATCCTGTGAAAATCTATGGAACATGTCGTCTTCAATAGAAATAAAGAATTGAGAGGAACCAGGATCCCCTTGACGTCCAGAACGCCCTTTCAATTGGTTATCGATACGGCGGCTCTCATGTCGCTCTGTACCGATAACGCGAAGCCCTCCTAATTCTGCGACTTCTTCACCTAAAATGATGTCAGTCCCTCTTCCAGCCATATTCGTAGCAATTGTAACTTGTCCTTTTTGTCCAGCCATCGATATAAGTTGTACTTCGCGTTCCAGGCTCTTAGCATTTAGGATTTCGTATGGTATACCAATCTCATCCAAATATCTGGCGGCTTTCTCTGATTGCTCGATAGATGTTGTACCAATTAATACAGGCTGTCCATTGCTATGACATGATTTAACATCGGCAGCCATAGCCTTATATTTTTGATCAACGGTTACAAAGACAAGATCCTCCAAATCAACACGAATTTTAGGTTTATTGGTTGGGATGGAGATGACATCCATTCCATAAATCTGTTGAAATTCTTTCTTTTCTGTTTTTGCAGTACCAGTCATACCTGATAAGGTAGGATACATACGGAAGTAGTTTTGGACAGTGACTATCGCTTGCGTTTTATTTTCTTCAGTTATTTCAAGACCCTCTTTAGCTTCAATGGCTTGATGAAGGCCATCACTTAATGAACGACCTTCCATGATACGACCTGTAAACTGATCGATAAGCTCGATTTTTCCATCTCTGACGATATAATCGACATCACGACGGAACATGACACGTGCTCTTAGGCATTGGATTATGTAATGATAGAGCGTCTGGTGCTCAAGGTCATAAAGGTTATCAATACCAAAAGCTTTTTCAATCTTATTGATTCCCTCATCTGTAAGGTTGGTAGACTTAGTTTCCGGATCATATGTGAATTCATGATCCTCAGTGAATTGTTTTACGATCATAGATGCCACATTGAAAAGTTCTGCACTGAGACTTGTTTTACCAGCAATGATCAAAGGGGTTTTTGCTTCATCGATCAATACGCTGTCTACCTCATCGATAATTGCAAAATGATAGGAGCGTTGAACACGATCCTGTGGGCTATACACCATGTTATCCCGTAGGAAGTCAAAACCGAATTCATTTCCTACACCATATGTAATGTCAGCCTTATAAGCTGCTATTTTTTCAGCAGGCGTGATTTGCGGTATGTTCAAGCCTACTGTAAGACCCAGGAATTCATGTATTTGACCGATGATTTCTTTATCACGCTTTGCTAGGTATTCATTAACAGTTATGACATGTACACCTTTACCCTCTAAAGCTCTTAGGTAACTTGGTAAAGATGCTACAAGCGTTTTCCCTTCACCGGTTACCATTTCAGAGATATTTCCATAAGTCAATGCCAACCCTCCGACGAGTTGCACATCATAATGTCTTTGTCCTAATACACGTTTAGATGCTTCGCGGACCACAGCAAAAGCTTCTACCTGGATGTCGTTTATCGTACTGCCGTTATGCAATGAATTTTTGAAATAAACCGTTTTTTCTTTAAGCTGAGTATCAGTAAGTTTTTCTATCTCAGGCTCCAACTCATTAATATGTTCTACTATTTTAAAATACTTTTTTAACGCCCGATTATCTGAATCTACTATCTTTTTTATGTAAGTAAGCATAAACCTTTCTCTCCCTATCCCCTTCTTAAAATTAGTATATCATAGAAACTTCTACAAAATTAACCAACTATTTATGGGTTTTGATGATGAATTGGAAATTAATTTTAAGGATAACAAAAAAATCTTGTAATAAATAGTAATAATTTGTAGAAATAGATAAAAAGTTGGTAGTATTTGCACAGACACTTTGATAATGTTATAGAATAGTAATTTATAAGGGGGATGAGTATGCAAGCGCATATAAAGAAAATTGTTTCAGCATTAATCTTGATTTTGTTGATGTCTTTTGTTTCTATGCCTAGTGTGAATGCGGCAGACGACATAACTGGACACTATGCTGAGAAAGAAATGAGGGCATTAAACGAAAAAGGAATCATGAAAGGAGATAGTCCCGGGACTTTTTCACCTGATCGTGCTGTAACCCGTGCAGAATTTTCAGCATTCGTGAAAAGGGCTTTAGAGCTGGACCTTCCAATTGATCCAAGTACAGGAAACTTTAGTGATGTGGAACCAGATGATTGGTTCTATGATGCAGTCAACCAGACGGTAGCAGCAAGTATCATTACAGGATATCCTGAAGGTGACTTTAGACCAAATCAAAAAATTACCCGTGAAGAAATGGCTGTCATCATGTACCGCGCCTTACAGTTCAAGGGTATTGAAATGAAAGAGATTTCATTAGGATTCAAAGATAAAGACCAGATTCTTAAGGATTTTATAGATGAGATTTCCATGGTAGCATCAGTAAAGCTTATTTCGGGTTATCCAGATAATACATATCGGCCGAAAGACAATACAAAACGTGCTGATGCGGCGATTGTGATCTATCGGATGCTTAACATCATCAGCCCACCACCAATTCTTGAATACAGTGTGGCAAACATCACTTCCGATGGAGAATTAAAGGAAGTAAAAAAATATGAAACGTATAATGATGCAAAAAATGCATTGACTTCTCCATCTTCACAAGTTGTCATGAAGGGGAAAAAGATCGTATGGATGAAGAGCGGTCTTACAATTTCAAATGGATTCACTATTATCTATGACAGTACGAAATTCACTTCCAACTACACATATGTAACAACTGGTACAGAAATGCAATTCCATTCTGCAGGGGAAACCTGGGTTGAAGTCACAATAGCTGATACACGGGGCTATGTGAAAAAGGACAGTGTATCATTGACACCTTATCAAATGTTACAAGGAAGATCTTACTATTCGGTTAGTTCAGGGAGCCTATACCATTATATTTACAGTCCGACACTAAATCGCTACAGTGGGATTGTAGTTGGGAAAGCCCCATCTTTCATGACACCAGGTACTAAATATTTTAGCTGGGATGGAAATGAGTTCTATAATACTGCGGGTAATAAAGCAGGCCAAGCTTATCAATATTACCAATACTTGCCTTTATATACGAAAACAAAATATACTGCTGAACAGCTTGACTCTTTCATCAGAAACTCTTACCCAGATGCCTATAAAAGCAAATTTCCTACATCCCCGTTAGAAGGTACTGGGGAAATATTCAAAAGGGTAGAGGATAAGTATGGGGTAAACGCATTATACTTCTTATCACACGCCATCCATGAAAGTGCATGGGGTACTAGCCGTATCGCAGTGGATAAGTACAATTTATTCGGTTTAGGTGCTGTAGACAGCGATCCGTATGGAAATGCTATCACTTTTGAGTCTTTAGAAGCGGGAATCGAAGAGGCTGCGGTAAAGTATATCATTCCAAAGTACTTCACAGAAAGCAATCCCATTTATCACGGGGCTTTCTTAGGGAACAAAACGATGGGGATGAATGTAAAATACGCCTCGGATCCATATTGGGCTGAAAAAATCGGAGCATATATGTATAAGGCTGATCAATTTTTGAAAGGTGGAGACTTAGGTAATCATCAATTAGGATTGACGAATACAGCTTCGTTAAATGTACGTTCTGAACCTATGGTATCCGATAATATCATTTATCAGTTTCCAAAATCGGGGACAAGCGTTGCTATTATAAAGGAATCCTCTCAAACAGATGGACTTTGGTACCAAATCGTTCCAAAGAAATCGCGTCCTGCTGCTTATATTTATGGTGAGGGGAAATATGGTACTTTAGCAAAAAAAATTAATGTAGCAAAATAAAATCTATAAATTAGGGAATGCGGCTATTTCTAGTTGCATTCCCTTATGTTATGGTAATGTTAGTTTTTTAACATGTTCATTTTAGAAATTTCTTTAAGTATAGATCTCGACACTCTTAAGGGAACAAGACAAACGAAACCGTGCAATAAAGAGCGAGGAGAAGGCTTGTGGATTGCCCGAGAAAAAGGTGGAAATTTGCAAGGAAAAAATCAAGTATAATAGAGCATAATTTTTAAGGGGAATTTTTATGACTATAAATAAAGTAGATGTAATGGGTGTCCCATTTGTCGATACCTCAATGGATTCATTCATTAAACATCTTCATGAATCACATTTAGAGAAGGAAAGTAAAGCTTTTGTCATTACAGCAAATCCTGAAATTGTAATGTATGCTAGTGAAGATGTAGGTTATAGGAGTGTCTTGAATGATGCAGATTATATTACGCCTGATGGGATCGGGATTGTAAAAGCAGCTCGGATTCTTGGGACTCCAATAAAAGAAAGGGTTTCAGGTTTTGATATAATGTGCAACCTTTTACAGATTGCAAATGAAAACCGGTCTTCCGTTTATTTATTAGGTACAAAGGAAGAGGTATTACAGTCGGCGGAAGCGAATATCCAAGCAACTTATCCTAATGTAGACATAATCGGTTCACACAATGGATATTTTGATTGGGACGATAATGATATTGTCAATGAAATCCAACAACTAAGACCTGATATGATCTTTGTCGCGTTAGGTCTACCAAGACAGGAAAATTGGATTGCTGAAAATATCCATCACTTTGATAAAGGTATTTTCATGGGAGTTGGTGGTAGTTTTGATGTGTTTGCCGGAATTGTGAAACGCGCGCCGGTAATCTATCAAAACTTGCACTTGGAGTGGTTCTATAGATTAGTGAAACAACCTTCAAGAGCCAGAAGGATGTTGGCATTACCAAGATTCATGTTCAAAGTGTTCGAACAGAAAGTAAAGGGGAAAAAATGAGCGGAACATTTGTAAGAAGTACACTGATTTTGACTATTGCAACATTGATTTCCAAGATTTTAGGGAGTGTTTTCCGGATTCCTTTGCAAAACATTGCAGGGGATGAAGTATTAGGGATCTTCACACTTGTCTATCCAGTCTACATGACAGCGTTGATTTTATCCGTGGCCGGTATTCCAATAGCTATATCACAGCTAATTTCAAAGGCAAGAGTCGAAAATGATCAAGAAGAGATTAGAAACATTTTCGTCACATCAAGTATTTTAGCTGTACTGTTCGGTTTATTTAGCTTCAGCCTGCTGACCGGGTTATCTGAACAATTGGCCCAATTATTGGGAGGCCCAAAGACAAGGTTGTCAATCATCATCGTTTCCATCACGTTGCTGATCGCACCATACATGGCGATATACAGAGGTTTTTTCCAAGGCCACGAAAATATGGAACCGACAGCCTTTTCCCAAGTAATCGAACAATTGATCCGTGTCGCTCTAGTCATTATTATTGCCTATTACACAGTAAACATGGACTTCAGTAATGAGATTGTGGCTGGTGGGGTAATGGTCGGCTCGTCAATCGGGGCTCTCTTATCACTCGTTTATTTACGCTACCTTTTTCAAAAATCGCCTTTTAAACCTTATTCAGAAATTAAGTATAGTTTGAAAGATTTCAAGACAACCAGTAGAAAAATATTGAAGGTTTCCTTGCCGATTTGTGTAGGTGCTTTGACGATGGCGCTATTGAATGTTGTTGATTCGTTATCAATTCCGTTCAGCTTGAAGATGGCAGGAGGAGAAGGTACGGAGATCAATTATCAATATGGCCTGTACGGGCGAGGACTGTCCTTGGTTCAAATCGCCACAGTATTCTCCACTTCGATTGTGCTACCTTTGATTCCTTTAATCAGTAAACACCTTACTCAAAAAGAATTCGATACGACGAACAAGGTTATCGTAAAATCCCAAAACCTTGCACACCTTTTCTCATGGCCGGCAGCAATAGGACTGCTCGCTTTGGCTTTACCACTGAACCTTGGTTTGTTTACAGATTTGAATGGAAGCCTCGTTCTTGCTTTGATTGGACTTAGCTCAGTGTTTACGTCCTTGACTGTACTTGGAACAGGAATTTTGCAGGGGCTGGAAGAATCTAAAATTGCTGCATGGATCATTGTTTTCGGTGCTCTAATGAAAGTACTATTGAATTTCATTTTCATTCAACTCTATGGACTTGTTGGTGCAGCAATATCAACATTAATCATTTATATCTTGCTTTGGCTGACAAATGCGTATTTCATTTGGAAACAAACAAAAGTGAAATTGGTTACAAGAGAAACTTTTGTTCATCTTGGATCGTCAATATTAATGGGGCTGGTCATAGGGATCCCTACCTTGCTGTTCAACATACAAGGATGGGATAGGATCAATGCATTACTTTATAGTTTTGGGGCAGCAGGTATAGGGGCCGTTATCTATATATTCATGGTGATCATGTTCAAAGGGATCTCTACAGAAGAATTAATCCGAATTCCTGGTGCCAATAGATTAATAAGAAAAAAGAGTAGGAATTGAAAAGTCTTCTTTTGTTTTGTTAACAATTTATTTGGATTTTCGACGAATTAGTTGTAAGTTTTTCATTTTTTTCAAAAAAAATTGTGATATAATTTTCCTTATGATGTAGAAGAAGAAATTCATGCTTTAATTTGAAAAAATTAGGGTATTGTTTACCAGATATAAAGGTAACAGTTTTCAGGGAGAGTGTTCCAAAGTATGCTGTATTTAACGCTATTCATATGCTTCATATCGTCAGTATTATTAACGCCGTTTGTTAAAAAATTCGCGTTGAAAATTGGAGCTACGGATAAGCCTGATGATCGAAAAGTCCATTCAAAAGTAATGCCGCGTCTTGGCGGTCTAGCCATTTATTTAAGTTCCATACTGGGGTTTTACTTGCTTTCCCCTGATAAGCAGTACATGATTCCTTTATTTGCAGCCAGCTTGATCATAGTTACAACCGGTTTTTTGGATGACATTTTCGAAATATCTCCAAAAGTCAAACTGTTAGGTCAAATTATCGCTGCAGGTATCGTCATACATGGAGGAGTGGTCGTCCATTTCATTAACTTACCGTTTGATGTGCGGTTAGATTTAGGCATGTGGAGTATTCCGCTTACCTTGCTATGGATCATTGGTATCACAAATGGGATAAACTTGATTGATGGTTTGGATGGATTAGCTGCAGGTGTTTCATCAATTGTATTGATTACAATTTCTATAATGGCGATTGTCAATGGAAACGTGTTTGTTGCAGCTGTTAGCTTTGCAGTTTTAGGAAGTACACTAGGGTTTCTTGTATATAATTTTCATCCTGCAAAAATCTTTATGGGCGATACAGGTTCGTTATACTTAGGGTTCATCATAGCAGTAATTTCCTTGTTAGGATTCAAAAATATTACTTTATTCTCTTTATTAGTGCCGATTATCATTCTAGGAGTACCGATATCAGATACAATTTTTGCGATCATTCGTCGGTATGTGAATAACAAACCACTTTCAGCTCCTGATAAATCCCATTTGCATCATTGTTTACAAAGGTTAGGGTTTTCCCACCCTATAACGGTTTTAATTATTTATGCGATGAGTGCAATTTTTGGGATCGCAGCGGTTCTTATAGAACAAACGACCTTATGGGGATCTTTTCTTATCCTGATGGTGCTTTTACTATTCGTTGAATTGGTTGTCGAAATTGTCGGGTTGGTCGATACGAATTACAGGCCATTATTAAACTTTTTCCACAGAGTTGCTAGCACGCGTAAAATATAAGAACATTTATGGATTAGATGGAATGAAACAAATTGACAAGGGGATGACCCAAAAGAAAAGTGTCAGACACCTCCAGCACAATGACTAGTGTAGAGTAAGGCCCTCACCATTTTGTTGAAAGACGGAGAGCCAGACACTTCTAGTCATTTGTTAAAAGCGGAGACTCAGATACTTATGGGTCAGCCCCTTGTTAATGTTCCTCCTTACTAACATGAATTGCTCAGAAAGGGTTGTTATCTTTGAAAAAGTGGCTATGGATCATCCTCATACTTTCCTTACTCGTCACCTCTGTCAGATTATTTGAACGTACTGAAGCTGAATGGAATTACAATACTTATGAAGTTGCGGTCCCTTTTAAAGAAGTGAAAAGTCTGATTGATAAAGGAGCGGATGAAGAGGATGTTTTTAATGGACTGAAATCATCCGGAGTCAATGCTATGAGTATTGGTCCTGAATCCATTGAAGCATTGGCGGATAAAGGTGAAATACTATCCCTCAGTCAGGATGAGTTTTTTCGCTTTGCTCTCTTTTCTGGGTACTCATCGGATAAACTACCTGAGAAAAAAGGCTTATTTATCAGTCTTTTGGACAGTTCATTTCCTGTAATGGAATCGGTGGAAAAAGTATTTAATGGCAATACAAAGAAAGTTGAAATCAATGAAAGGGACTTCATCTATATTGAAGGAGACCCTAAAAAAATAGAAAAAACGTATTTAGGGTTTTCAGAGGAAAACCTAAATAAGGTAAAAGAATATGGATTATCGACAATCATTCATGTGCCGGTTGCAGATGTATCCAAAGAAAATGAATTCATTTGGGAACAAGCCTTTACGTTTGATGATCGTTCAGATCAGATGTTGTTTTCCGGTGTTGAAGCACTTGGCTATCCAAACAATCAGGTGAAATGGGCTGGAAAATTGAAAGAAAAGGGGATCTCCACACTATCAATAGAAGATTTCGACCAAAAAGGATTTGAAAGACTAGCAAGGTCTAACAATTTGAATGTAATCAGGTTAAGGAGTTTTGATCTTGAACGTGAATCTCTGATAAGTAGCCAAGAGAAGGCGATCAGGGCAGTAAAGGAACGAAATATCCGGGTACTCTATTTTCACTTGACGAATGAGGGAGAACCTGAAGAGGCCTTAGAGGAAAATATGGCTTTTTTCAAAAGTTTAAACAGTAATATGCCTGGAATATTTACCTTGGGAGATCCAGAGACATTTAGTGAGTTGTCCAAATCATTTTATTTGATCGCAGCAGCTTTGCTTAGTTCAGTACTTTTCGTAATGCTTACTGTAGAAACATTACTAAAACGTAAAACGATTACTGTAGGTTCAGGTGTAGGGATGTTTCTGGTTGCTGCAGGTTATCTTATTCTAGGATCAGACACCTTACTTAAACTGATGGCATTAGCTGTTGCTGTTATAACGCCGGTTTATGCCGCTTTAGTATTGAAACCTATTAAAAATAAGAGAGATATTATTTATCAGTATGTTCGGGCAATCGGTATAAGTTTTGTAGGTATATGGATTGGCATCAGTCTTTTATATGGAAATGAATATTCATTGCATATTGATCAAGGGTTCAGGGGTGTAAAAATTCTCTATGTATTCCCAATCGTTTTCACATTATTATTTGTCGTCTACCATTTAAACAAAGGCTGGAAGTTTGATTTTGCTCAAGTAAAAGCCCTATTGGCATTACCAATAAAATATGGGCACCTCATCTTGTTTGGGATTTTAGGAAGTGTCCTTTTCTATTATATAAGCAGAACAGGAAGTTTTGGTTCAGTATCTTCATATGAACTGATGTTTAGGCAGAAATTAGAGGATTTATTGTATGTAAGGCCTAGAACCAAGGAATTCCTGATAGGATTTCCATTCTATATCCTTTCCTTGTATTTGTTTATGACGAAAATGAAAAAAGCAGCATTTGTTTGTTTGATCCCTGCGACAATAGGGTGGCTTTCTTTAGTCAATACATTTACACACTTGCATATTCCTTTATACGTTTCTGTTTTAAGGAGTATTTATAGTTTATCAATAGGATTATTGGTAGGTATTGCATTCATCTTCATTTATAAAGCAGGGCAGAAGTATTATTTAAAATTGAGAGCAAGGTGGTAAGGTGAAACTTGTTATTTCAGGTTATTATGGCTTCAACAATATTGGAGACGAAGCAATATTGGCCTCAATCATCCAATCATTAAAGGAAATACAACCTGATATAGAGATTGTAGTCCTTTCAAATAAACCGGAACTTACAAAATCCACATATGGTGTCGATGCTGTAGATCGATGGAATTTCAAGGCTATCTTAAAAGCCCTGAAAGAGAGCGGTGGTTTAATAAGTGGAGGAGGAAGTCTATTACAGGACCAAACGGGCTGGAAAAGCGTCCCATATTATTCAGGTATCATGTACTTGGCTAAGCTTTTAAGAAAACCGGTCTATATGTATGCACAAGGAATTGGTCCATTGGACAGATTTTTCAACAAATGGATCGTAAAAGTCGTTTTGAACAAAGTCAATCGAATTACAGTCCGTGATGAGGAATCAAAAAGGCTATTAGAAAATTTAAGAATCAAGAAAAACATCCAAATCGTTCCTGATCCTGTTATGGGATTTAGAGTGGAAAATTTGAAAAGCGATTGGATTTCCGGGCGAAAATTCAATAAACCGATTGTCACAGTATCGGTCAGGGATTGGAAAGGGCTAAAGAATTTTAAAATTAAAGTTGCTGGAGCATTGGATCGTTTGATAGATCAAAGACAAGTAGAAATCATTTTCATACCTATGCATGGGTGGCATGACCATAATACATCTGTCGAAGTAGCAAAACTGATGAAAAACCCTTCTGAAATTGCACCTTATGATGCATCCATTGAAGAAAAGATCGCCATAATCGGTTCGTCTGAATTCTTATTTGGTATGCGGTTACATTCTTTGATTTTTGCAGGAATTGCAGGTACACCATTTTTGGCATTATCATATGATCCTAAAATCGACTCATATTCGAATTTAACCCATCAACCAGTAGCCGGACATGTAGAACAGGGTGATTTGAATGACCTACCTCAGATTTTATTGGAAAGCTATCAAAATAGAAAAGCGCGTTTGGAGTTAATGAGAGGGACTACAGAAGAAATGAAGTTAACAGCTAAAGAAACAGCGAAATTAGCAATTTCAAGCCTAAGTTCAAATAAAGGGATATTGAAATCAAAGGGGGGAATAAATTGACCAATAAAAACCTCCTTCTTGCTTTGGTCGGGATTTTACTGATTGGATTTTCTGGAGTTCTGGCCTATAAACAATTTTCAAACAAAGAAACAAGTACCGGACATGAATTGAACCCTGCTCAACCTGAACCATTCGATACAACTGACGATCCGGCAACCACTGATTATGAAGTCATTGTAATCGGTGGTGAACCGGAGGGAGTTGCTGCAGCAGTTTCAGCAGCAAGGAATGGCGCAAAAACATTATTGATCGAAGAACGTGAGGGTCTTGGGGGCTTGTTGACTTTTGGCATGTTGAATTTCCTTGATATTGCCAATGATTCGAAAGGGCATAATGCTAATGCAGGTATTTTTAATGAATGGCATGAGTTAGTCGGTGGAAAAGTTGCTTTTGATATCGAACGGGGTAAGAAGGCGTTCTTGACTCTTACGGATAATGAAGAGAATTTGACTGTTGCTTTGGATACTGAGTTGACAGACGTACAACTGAATAATAAGGGTAAACTTGAGACGGTAACAGTTAAAAATGCGCAAGGCGTACATACACTGAATGCAAAAAGATTCATTGACTCTACACAAGATGGAGCTCTTGCGGTAATGGCTGGGGCACCGTTTTTTGTAGGGAGAGAAGATATCGGTATCGAGGATAGTCGGATGGCTGTTTCCCCTATGATTCATTTGAAGAATGTCGAATGGAACGACATCCAAAAAGCGGTCGACTCACAAAAATTTGGAGAAGCAGTACTACATTCCAATGTCGCATGGGGATTTGGTAAACTCCATCATATGTATGAACCTGTTGAGGAACATACCCGGTTACGTGGTTTGAATATCGCTCGTAACTCTGACGGGTCTGTCGTAATCAACGCTTTGCAAATTTTCGAGGTCGATGGACTCGATAAAGAAGCCAAAGTTAAAGCTTTAGAAAAAGGGAAGAAAGAAATACAGAACATTGTAAAATATCTAAGAAAAGAATTCCCTGGTTTTGAAAAGACTGAAGTAGCAAGTTATCCAACTGAACTATATGTTCGTGAAACACGACACTTTGAAGCGGAGTATCAACTATCAATCATTGATGTTTGGGAAAATAACGATCAATGGGATAGTATCGGCTTTGGGGCGTATCCAGTAGATGTGCAAGCTACTTCAGTGAATGATTGGGGATATGTCATTGCAGATCCAGTGCAATATGCGATTCCTTTCCGATCTCTTGTCCCTAAGAAGGTTGACGGTTTGTTGATTGCAAGTAAAGCATCAGGATATTCTTCTCTAGCAGCTGGTAGTGCACGTGTCGTCCCGACAGGAATGACAGCCGGACAGGCGGCTGGGGCAGCAGCAGCGCTTTCTATAAAAGAAGAAATAACATTCCGAAAAATGACAGAGGATAAAAAGTTGATCAAGCAACTTCAAGAGACGTTAAGGGACCAAGGTGCTAATCTTTATAAATTTAACCTTGATTATTCGTATGAGGGCGAATGGTTTTATCCGAAAATTAAAAAGCTTCTGACCTGGGGATTGATTTCTGGCGGCTATGAAAATGAATTTGATTTAGAGAAAGAAATGACTGTAGCTGGTTTTGCTAAAATATTACGGAACGCTTTATCAAGAATTGATGAAGATAAATTTAATGACCATAATTATCGTCTCCTTGATATCATGGGGAAAGAGGAAGGTACCCTGATTACAAGAAATGAAGCAAGCAGATTATTAATTTCCGTTTTTGGAGATAATACATTGAAAGGTGATTCAGCCTGGGAAGAAGCAAAAAAGTTGAACCTGGCAGATAAAGTTTTGATAAACCACCTAAAAGAGGAAAAAGGGCTAAATCGTGCTGAAGCTTATTATTTACTTGGATCGGCTATTGAAAAGCTTGAATACGAATAGTCAAAAAAGGCTGTCCCATTAATGGGGCAGCCTTTTAGGGTTAATAACTTGTCGATTCATTATTTGTAGCTTCTGGACTTTTCTCATATTTGTCATCATCAAGTTCCAGATGTGCCTTGAAGCTATTTGAGATTTCCTCAACACTAGTCTCATCTAATATATAATAAAAAACTCCATTATTAGAGTTTTCACCCTTTAATTCGAGAGAGTCTATTTTATCGATTTCTCCTGCATAACCATGAAGGCCTACAATTTCTTTGAAATTCAGATCCATTTGGATATTTCCTTCTAATCCATCGATTACATCATCATATTTTGTGATGGAGCTGAAGGAGGCACCTTTCTCAATGATAGCTTTAATCACTTGCCGTTGCCTTTCTCCACGGCCGATGTCACCTGTAGGATCCTGCTTTCGCATGCGGACAAAGGCTAAAGCTTCTTCACCATCCAATTGCTGGTTGCCTTCATGTAGGGTGATGGCATCATGCCGGTCTTTACTATCCTGAACAGAAAATGTTTTCGGTACATTAACTTCAACTCCGCCCAGTGCATCAACTATGTCGATAAAGGCTTTGAAATCCACTCTTACATAATGGTCAACTGGTACATCAAACAAGTTTTCCACACTTTTTACTGCTAGATCGACCCCACCGTAGGCATGTGCATGATTGATTTTATCCATGCCTACTCCTGATATTTCCACATAAGAATCCCGAGGAATACTAACCATTTTTACAGAATTGTCTTTTTTATTGAAGGTGGCGAGAATCAGTGCATCAGAGCGACTGACACGTTCACCTTCACGAGCATCTACACCTATGAATAACACAGAAAAGTTATCTTTGTTGACATCGACTTTATCCTCACGGAGATCCGATTTTTCTCCTCTTTTCAATTTTTCTATTGAATTATCGGTAGCATTTGCTAGTTTAAAAGTTAAATAGGAACCATATCCAATCGTATAAAAAATAATTAAAAATAATGGAATCAATACCAGGCGTCTACGATGACGTTTTTTTCTCTTGCGAATTTCTTTTCGATACATACTTGTTTTCTCCTCAGGATTATGAAATGTAAAAGTCGAATAATAAAAAAGAGACCCGATGGAGGTCTCTTATAATCTACCGGCTTTTAAAATTTTATATTATAAAAAACGATATATCAATACAATTCTCTAAAAGTTTATAACAATTATTTATACAGTTCACTTATTCGATATTATAATATAATCCCTTGATCAAGGATTCACTTGAATTCCCTTTTGAGTATTGATTCCATTCATCAGCAAACTTTTCAATTAAAAGATAATTGAAATGATTATTTTTTATAATGGAAAGGATCTCACGTGTATTTTTTGCGATTGGACCTGGAATATTACTTTCGAATTCTTTCCAAATACCAGGTTTTTTCCGATAATCATTTAAATCAAACATGAAAAATATCATTGGCTTTTTAAGCAACGAGCATTCAAAAGGTATAGAAGAATAATCAGTAATTAAATAATCAGTAATCAATAGTAAATGATTCACTGAATAATAATCTGAAACATCATAAACAAAGTTTGAATAATTATGATTCAATTTAAAATTCACCGCAGGATGAATCCGTAAAAATACTACAAAATCATCTTTCAATTCCTCGTACATGGATTGAAGGTCCAGCTGGATATCCGGCAGATTAAATTCCCCATCTCTGAAGGTAGGGGCGTATAAAATCACTTTTTTTGATTTGATTATAGGAAATTCATTCCTTAATTGTTCAATTGCTGATTGCTTTTTGTTCTCATCATAAAAGAAATCTGTTCTGGGTACGCCAGTACGTAAAATAGCCTTATCATCTACACCGAAGCTTTGTCGAACGATACTTGCCATTTTTTCAGATCCAACTGCTATATGAGTGTGCCGTTGATACACGCTTTGGATCCGCTTTTTTGCGGAACTTTGTCTCCCTTTGATTGAAGGATCCATGAGACCAAACTTTTTTATTGCTCCAGCTGCATGCCAAAGTTGAACACATTTTACATTTGGTTTGAAATTCGTAACAGATAAAAATCCATAATAATTATCTGTAAATACGATTTTAGATGTACTTAAATGATAGATTGAGACGATCAAGTGAAATAAATTCAAACATTCAAATGAATATATTTTCGAGTTTTTAATGTTCTCAAACTCTATATTGCATTTTGGGTGTTTTAAAATGATGATTTCATCTTGTTGAATCTTTGCTATTTCGTCGGCTACATAAAAAATATTATCCCCAAAAGAAGCAACAAATGTTGCCTTTTTCCTTTGGGGAAATAGTTGGAACATATTGAATAACAGTTTGAAAATCATTAAGTATGTTCCAATCAACAGTTCTCTAACCATTATTGACTATTAATAGATCTTTTTTGATCTTTGAAGTAGATATGCCGACTGTACGAGGGAGATAAACTACTTCAGTATATTCTTTAAGGAAATCGAATTTTCCTTTCCAATCATCACCCATGACGAATACATCAATATCGTTTTCAACGACATCTTGAATCTTTTGATCCCAATGATTTTCAGGGATCACTTCATCTACATAACGGATAGATTCAAGTATTACTTTACGGTTTTCGTAACTATGATATGCTTTTTTGTTTTTAAGAGCATTGAATTCATCAGTAGAAACTGCCACCGTCAAATGATCTCCCAACTCTTTAGCGCGGCGGAGTAGGTTTATATGGCCATTATGGAGTAAGTCAAACGTACCGTATGTCAATACTTTTTTCATTTTTGGTTCCTCCTATAGGTTTTGCTAGATATAAAGACTTAAATTATTGTTACGTCCACAATGTATATAGTAATATAACAAATTTGCAAAACTGTAACATAGGGTTTACATTCTATTAACAATACTTCTGATTATTTATACCACCTATATATATAATTAAAACTCTTTACAGAAAATTTACAAGGGGAATTGATCAATTTAAAATATTTACCAATAAACCTTTAAATTATACCATAATAATACACATGTTTGTCAAATCATGTAACCAATGCTTCAGTCAGGACTTAAGGCATAAATAAGTATTGAAATTCAAATGAAACAAACCCAAGGCTGAATAGACTTTGCAGTTAATTTACGATTTAAATCCAATTCAGTTGTATTATTTTTTATTTTCCGCTGCATCTTCAATGCGAGCCATTTTTTCTTATAAATCCCCTTATCAAATGTTTATATTTAGCGTTCTCACTCATTTTGATTGCTATTAGAGCATTTTCTATATAAAAGGTCATTAAATTTGAAATTAGTCGATTACGTCTGTTCTCCATGAGAAACCCATTTTCGCCATCGACAATCAGATAACTAGGGCCATATTTTCTTCGTAAATTTCGACTGTTGTATATTACAAATACTTTCTAGGTGGAAAGAGAGAACCCTCTATTTTTGAAGTTAGAAGTGAAAATAATCCCTTTTCAATTAATTGATGGTTTCATAAAACTTCTCGTTAATAGGGAACTTATTATATATCTTAAAAGTTTTCGTATTAATTTATCGTTTATGTCTGGGGAAAATCCCCATTTGAAAACCAAAAATTTTCGGCATATAATATCGTATAATGTCGAGAGAGAGGAGCACGGAACAAAATATGGACCAACATGAATTGGAAAACATAAAGATAACGAATCTAGATCTACATGATAAAGTGTACACAATAGAAATACCTGTAAAGGAATCTTTTTCAAATGTTGCCGATCAAATGTATTTTATCTTGTCAAAAAGACTAGATGATGAGGAAATTGTGTTAACTTCAACTAAAAAAGATTCAATAAATGATTTTACCATATATGAAATCAAAATCTCTTCGGATGTGTTCAATCCTTTAATAGATGATATTTGGGATTTATATATTGTTCGTGAAACACAGGGAGCATTAAAGAAGAGCCGGATCAAAAGTAATTATGACCATTTGAGGCTATTGTGTATTGTAATTAGAGAAAAACAGAAGATGTTCTATCCGTTTACGACTAAAGAGGGTAATGTTTCTTTCAGGTTCAATGAATATACTCTTTTCGCATCATTTGATAATGTGGAATTGACAAGTACAGGGGAGATTTCAGTAGCTGGATTTTTCAATTATCCACCACTTCATAAAGTTGAAGAGTTTAATATTACCGGAATTAAGCTGGTTGTCACAAAAAATGGTGAAGACGAAAAATTTATTGACATCAAACAGATGGCTCGTCAAGATCTATACTCAAAATATTCAGGTGCCCTTTCATTTGAAGAAATCGGATTTAAAGGATTATTTGATGTCAAACCATATATAAAAGATGAGAATAAAAAATGTTTCAAGTTTTTTTTAGAGCTTGAGTATGATCACTTAGGTAACACTGTAAAAATGCGGAGTACAAGGATCCGACTAACGCATGATGCTTCTCTTCCTACCGAAACTACCCTTGTTACAAATGGTAAAAAAAGGAAAATATATTGTAGTGTTACCAAGAAAACAAAGTATTTTTCAGTAAATGTAGTTGATTATAACGTGGTAAAACAGACAATTACCAATGTGAAAAAGAAGTGGGTGAAAATCAGAAGAAGCAACTACTTGAAAGAATTATATAAAAGCGTTTTCTATTTATTAGGCAGGCTTCTTCCGGCCAATCCCAAACTGGTAATGTTCGAGAGTTTTTTAGGAAAACAATATAGTGACAGCCCGAGGGCTATATATGAATATTTGTTGGAAAACCATCCAGAGTATAAAATGTACTGGAGTGTTGATAGAAGACACTTGAAGTACTTCACAGATAAAGATGTAAAGTATGTAAGAAGGTTTTCTATTCAATGGCTGATATTGATGACTAGAGCAAAATACTGGGTTACCAATAGCAGATTGCCTCTTTGGATCCCAAAACCGAAACATACTATTTATTTGCAGACTTGGCATGGGACACCATTGAAAAGGCTTGCTGCTGATATGGATGAGGTCCATATGCCGGGGACTAACACTAAAAAATATAAAGAGAACTTCTTGAAGGAAGCAAGTAATTGGGATTATTTAGTTTCACCTAATGCATATTCAACCGAAATCTTCAAAAGGGCGTTCGCTTTTGATAAAACAATGATAGAATCGGGTTATCCTCGAAATGATTTTTTGCTCAATTGCAATAATCTGGCTACAATCAATCAGTTGAAGGAGAGATTGAATCTCCCCGAGGATAAAAAAATCATATTGTATGCTCCGACATGGCGTGACAATCAATTTTATGCCAAAGGGAAGTACAAGTTTGATCTGCAGCTTGAATTGGATAAAATCAAGGAAGAGCTTGGGGAAGAATATATTGTACTGTTAAGGATGCATTATCTTGTGGCTGAAAACCTTGATTTGGCTGGTTATGAAGATTTTGTTTATGATTTTTCCTACCATGAGGACATTAGAGAATTGTACATGTTAGCAGATATTCTGATAACCGACTATTCGTCAGTATTCTTTGATTATGCCAACTTAAAAAGACCAATGCTATTTTTTGTATATGATATTGATGATTATAGAGATAATTTGAGAGGGTTTTATTTTGACTTTGAAGAAAAAGCGCCAGGACCTTTAACCCGGACAACAGAAGAAATCATTCACGAGATAAAGCAAATAAAAGAGAAAGGATTCATCCCATCTGATACGACTGAAGAGTTTTATGGAAAGTTTTGTTATCTGGAATCTGGGGAATCTTCAAAGAGAGTAGTAGAAGAGGTGTTTTTAAAGTAAATCATTACGTCTTTTGTACTGGCTGTCGAAACTGATCGACGGCCTGTTTTATTAAAAAGATAAGTATAAATTCGATGAAGTGATGTCCAGCTCCACCACCCAACCACTTGGATCACTTCAGTCCTCTTGCGGATACTGGTCAGGGGTTTGCGCTTTTCTTGTACAATTCTACTTTTATGTAATGCATGCGGTTAAAATTCTGATAATGAGTACGAAATACTAATTGTCGGCAGAGGCATTAGGGGAGAGTTTTACAACATCTCTACAATTTTGTATCATTTGTTGTGTTTTAAAATGTGTGAAAGTATAATTTGAGGAGTATTTTATCATCCAATAGGTACACAGGAAGGACTAAAGTATGAAATCCGTAATCACTGTGATTAAAGAACAGATTGAGCACTTCTACTTGGTTAGAAGGTTATCCTTATATGAATTGAAAAGTTCAAATAGCAATAATTATTTAGGCATGGCATGGGAACTCATTAATCCGCTTATCCAGGTAGCTATTTATTGGTTTGTATTTGGATATGGTATAAGGAAGAGAGCGGATATTACATTAGAAAATGGGCTGGAAGTTCCATTTCTACAGTGGATGCTGGCTGGGATCATCATTTGGTTCTTTTTCTATCAATCTACAATAAAAGGCTCGAAATCAATTTATACAAGGTTGAGAATGCTCTCAAAGATGAATTTTCCAATGAGTGTCATTCCTAACTATATCATTTTTTCTCAATTTTATATCCATGCTGCCTTGGGAATCATAACGATACTGGTCATGCAATTTTCAGGATTTCCGATAAATATATACTATTTACAGTTCATCTACTTTATTTTTGCAACATTCATGTTCATTTTTGCACTCGCATTAGTCACATCAACACTAGCAACAATTATTCGTGACGTACAAATGTTTTTACAAGCAACACTACGTATGTTGCTCTATTTATCACCGATTTTGTGGCAGGTTTCGAGCATCGATAACGAGTTTATTCAGTTGGTTATGAAGATCAATCCCCTTTATTATTTGATTGAAGGCTATAGAGCTGGATTCTTCGGAATAGGCTGGTATTTTATTGAAAACTGGGAATATACCTTGTATTTCTGGGCTGTTACAGGTATGCTCCTTATCATTGGTTCAACAATACATGTAAAATTCAGAAGACATTTCATCGACTTTCTATAGATGAGAGGAAAATTAGTATGGAAAAAGCGATTATTGTCAAAAATGTTTCAAAAAAATACAAATTATATAAGAAATCTTCAGAGAAAATATTAGATTTGATTACACCAAAAAGCTATGGTGAAGACTTCTATGCTTTAAGGCATGTTGATTTTGATGCTGAAAAGGGCGATGTGGTAGGTTTTGTCGGTATCAATGGTTCAGGTAAATCAACATTATCGAACATAATCGCTGGAATCGTCCCTGAAACAACTGGTTCTGTGACATTGAATGGGCAGGCGGCCTTAATTGCGGTTGCTTCAGGTCTTAAAGGTGATTTGACTGGTAGAGAAAATATCGAACTCAAATGTCTCATGCTCGGGTTTTCAAAAAAAGAGATCCAAGCGATGGAGGACGATATCATCGAGTTTGCGGAATTGGAGAAATTCATTGATCAACCAGTAAAATCCTATTCCAGTGGGATGAAGTCACGACTAGGCTTTGCAATTTCAATAAATATCGATCCTGATATTTTAATCATTGATGAGGCATTATCTGTAGGAGACAAAGCATTTGCAGAAAAATCCTTGGAAAAAATGAAGGAATTCAAATCCAAAGGTAAAACAATGATTTTTGTCAGTCATTCAATTGGGCAGATGAAAAAATTCTGTGAAAAGATCTTGTGGCTTGAATTCGGAGTTGTCAAAGAGTTTGGTCCAGTAGATGAAGTGATGCCTAAATATGAAGATTTTTTAGAGAAATATAAAAAGATGTCTAAAAAAGAGAAAAGAAAGTATAGGGAAGAGGCCATTAAAAACAATTCCAAGTTGAAAACAGCTACCATTTAAAAAGGGAGAACCTTGACTAGTTTCAATGCCATAGTCAAGGTTCTTTTTCCTTGAACGAACAGTGTGTTGCGATATTAGGATAATTTTGTTATAGTATTCCCGTTGTAAAAAAAATTCGACAAAATTCGACAAAAATTAACTTAAAAGCAGGGGATAAAAATGATCAAGGAATGGAACCTATTGCGTTTTGTAGCTTGCCTTAGCATTGTTCTACTTCATAGTACAACCCAGACAGGGTTAGTGGCAGGCTTTCCGCAAACTGAATATTATAACCTTGCGCGTCTACTATTATGTTACGCAACTCCAACCTTCATTGTCCTGTCAGAAATCATATTGGCGAACCGATATCCGGATCGGTTGGGAAAGGGGTTTTTTAGTAAGAGAATAAAATGGATTTTTTTCCCTTTCGTTTCATTTGCTATTATTGATGCACTGGTTACGTTCAATTTGAGTGGAAACATACAGATTAAAGATAAAGTTCTAGATAATGTTTTATTCGGTATGTTTGAAGGATATTTTGTGTTGATCATTCTACAGTTCTATATCCTGCATTATTTAGTGATCAAGTTCAATATTTCAATGAAGGTCCTTCTTCCAATCAGTTATATAGTTATGTTCGCTCATCTCCATCTTTTGAATTACTCTGATTTAGCGTTCATACAAGATAACAGGCACTATTTAAAGCTCCCATTCACAGCCTGGTTCGGCTATTTTACTACAGGTTATCTGATTGGCCGGCATTATAAGAAGATCATCGAATTTTCAAGAAAATATAAATGGCATATTTTGACCGGCGTATTACTATCCTTGTATTTCGTAGCAATGAATTATAAATTTGGTTTTACAAGTGTTAATTCTAAAAGGTTCGATCTATTCCCATTTGTGATCCTATGTAGTTTAGCGATCCTTACGTTTGGAAAATTCGTACCTAACTCGAAAATCATAAATACGATAAGTAACTATTCACTCGGTATCTATTTATTACATTGGCAGGTCCAACGATATGTCGGTCCTTATACTGCGAACTTCTTTGAGCATACAAGCACCCGTGTGATTGGCTTGTTTTTTGTGAGTCTCATCTTATCGATGTTGATTATAAAATCGGTATCCTTATTCCCATTTGGTGGCTATATAGTCGGTAATACAAGAAGAAAAAAGTCTATCCGTGTTCCTGAAGCTCAATATGCTTCTGTTCATTCAACAGTATCAAGATAAATGACCTGGGTCGGTTCTAAAGCGAAAACCATTGAACCAGCCCTTTCTTTATACACTTTTGTGTTCGTTTTTTAAAGAAATCCTTTACATATATTCAATAATTGTCGATAATTACATAAGAGCGTAAAACATTGTAAAAGGTTGGGGCGATACTCTTATGGAAAACACTTTAAGAAAAATCGATATAAAAAATGACGATCGTGTAGAGATTCTTAACGTTCCTTTTGTAAAAACCCCTAAAGACCAATTTATAGATACTCTTTTGAATCATATAAAAAGGAAAGAAAAGAAATTTGTAATAACAGCTAATCCGGAAATTGTAATGCAAACTTTTAAAGACCCATCATTTAAACAGATTGTCAAACAGAGCTCTTACGTCACTCCTGATGGTATCGGGATCGTAATTGCTTCCAAGATGTTGAACAAACCTATTCCTGAAAGGATTACAGGATTTGAGACGATGATGGGTCTTCTTTTACATGCTGAGAAAAAAGATCATTCCGTTTATTTTATAGGTGCTAAAGACACTACAATGAAAAAAGCAGTGAATAATGTACATGCCAGATTTCCGGGCTTACGTGTTGCAGGTTTTCGAGATGGCTATTTCTCTAGTGATGAAAGTTCAAAAATCTGTGATGAGATTAAGCAGCTCCAGCCGGATATGGTTTTTGTAGGTTTAGGCTCTCCGCGGCAAGAAAAATGGATTTATGAAAACTTTAAGCACTTCAAAAAGGGTATATTTATGGGTGTAGGTGGAAGCTTCGATGTATTATCCGGCGAAGTGAAAAGAGCCCCGCGTTTGTGGAGGAAACTCAACCTTGAATGGATGTATAGGCTTATAACCCAACCTTGGCGATTTAAAAGGATGTTGGAATTACCGAAGTTTTTATTTAAAGTTTTCAAAGAAAAAGCCGAAGCAGGCACTCGTTAATTATTCAATTAGTAACCAAAGTGCAGGGTAGAAAGTATGTTTTACTTTACTATTCATAAGGGATTCACTATTACCAATCTTTACTTGAAAATTAAGGGGTACTTCCTCACATCAACCGGTTTCGTTTATCAAACAATAGGATTATAAATTGTAAAAATAGGTAATATCGTCAATAAGGATGGACTTGTTACGAAATATTTATTTAGTTTTAATAATTCGAATAATAATCTTTACAATCTTTACTGAATAAAGAATTGATTTTCACTAAATATGTGATACGCTTACCTAGAATGTTTAAGCAAAGGAGATCCACTTATGGACAATAGCATGATCATTGCACTGATTACATCATCCATAACTGTCCTGATCATTACTCCCTTCGTTATAAAACTAGCCCATAAAATAGGAGCTACAGATAAACCGAATAATCGTAAAGTCCATGAAAAGGTCATGCCACGGTTAGGCGGGCTGGCGATTTTCATCGGATGTACCACTGGATATTTTGCTGGTGGACTATATAAAGAACAAATGACCGGAATTCTGCTTGGGGCTTTTTTAATCATTGTATTAGGTATTCTTGATGATATTTTGGAATTGTCCGCGATCGTAAAACTTTCGGGTCAATTGATCGCAGCAACGCTTGTTGTATCGACTGGCTTGACGATCAATGTACTTAGTGTCCCATTCCTTGTTGAAAATTTTGAACTCGGTATCTGGTCCTATCCAATTTCAGTTTTATGGATTGTTGCAATCACAAATGCGATTAATTTGATCGATGGGTTAGATGGTCTAGCTGCAGGAATTTCTTTGATCGGTATCGCCACGATTGCATTCATGGCAGGAGCTGCTGGGAAAGGCTTGATTTTGACCTTAGCCTTGATTTTGATCGGTAGTATCATCGGATTTCTCTTTTATAATTTCCACCCAGCTAAGATATTTATGGGAGACACCGGTGCACTATTCTTAGGGTATGCAATTGCTATCCTCTCCCTATTAGGTTTATACAAAAGTGTAACCTTGTTCAGCTTCCTTGTTCCGATCCTGATCCTAGGAGTACCGATTTTTGATACATCATTTGCAATTATACGACGGGTTGTGAATAAAAAACCGATTTCGGCACCAGATAAGTCACACTTGCATCATCGAATTTTAGCACTAGGCCTGTCGCATCGGAATACTGTACTCGTCATTTATGCTTTTGGAATCATATTCAGTATTTGTGCAGTGGTTGTAACGGAGACGACATTGATCGGATCATTATTGATTTTATTTGGTCTATTCGTGGCGTTTCAGCTCGTTGCTGAGACCGTAGGCCTAGTCAGTGACCGATATAAACCGTTTCTGAGGTTTTACCGGAAAGTCATTAAAAGCAGACAATAATTACGTTTTTATAAGGGGTTGACTCGAAAGAGCCAGACACTTCAAATTTTGAAGCTGCTGGTTTTGGGTCAGCTCCTTTTTTATTTATGTCGTAATTTACTCCTTTTCCGGGGGCGGATCGGAAGGCTTTCATGCCCGTTAAATTTCGTGGACTAACAATTTGTTAATTCTGCGAAAAGTTTATTGTTTTTCTTTTTGGTATAAAAACTGAATTGAGTTGCTAAAAATTAAACTAATGAAGAAAATGAGGGATTTTATATGAATTCGACCTTGATCGTATTGACTCAAAACTTTCCATACTTACCTGGAGAGCATTTTTTTGAAACTGAACTGCCATATTTACAAAAAGAATTTCATAAGATTATTATATCTCCAGTTGCTTATTCACCCGAAAACGAAAAAAGGGAAGTTCCCGATAACGTCATCATAAATCCAATTGAACGGAACATGGCACCTTTCAAGTCCCTTACATACATGCGAAGACTTACGCTATTGACTGACCCTCAAGCTTTGAAATGGTTTGCCGAGGAGTTCGGAACAGCTCGCAAACATGGCATGAGCGGTGTATTGAAACTGGTCAACTGGTTGAGCCTGGCCGTGAATATACGTAAACAACTCGAACAGAATTATGTAAAAAACAACACAGAACTTTCAGAATGTGTTTTTTACTCGTATTGGTTGAGTCCTGCTGCGGTTGCATTAGGAATGCTGAAGGAAAAGTATGGGGAAGCTATAAAGAGTGTAGCCAGGGCACATGGCGGTGATCTGTATGCGTATAGGCATACACCTCCATTCCTGCCATTACAAGGAAAGACTATTACGAACCTTGACAAACTTTACACGATTTCAGCCGATGGGAAAAATTATTTACAAAATAAATATCCTGACTTAATTCCAGCTAAACTTTCAATTAGTAGACTTGGAACAGTCGGAGTAGAGCAAACTAATCCTCAAAACAGGGATAAGCAGATGCACATTGTCACTTGCTCTTATATGGTCGAGGTGAAACGGCTGGACCTGCTCATTGAAGCTCTGACTAGAACGAAGCGGAGAGTAAAGTGGACACATATAGGAAATGGCCCTTTGTGGGATAAGCTTAATGAATTAGCAGAAAAACTTCCATCAAATGTACAGTGGGAGTTTCTAGGTTATTTGGATGGTACTCAAATCCGATCGTATTATCAACAGACCCCGGTTGATCTTTTCATGAACGTGAGTGCCAGCGAGGGGGTTCCGGTTTCCATCATGGAAGCATTCAGTTGTGGTATCCCTGTTATTGCAACAGATGTGGGTGGTACGTCTGAATTGGTCAACACCCGGAATGGGAAGCTGTTGGATAAGGACACCTCCCCTGAGAAAATTGCGGACGCTGTCGAGGAATTTGATGCTATGACTGACCAGGAATATGATTCAGCTAGTAAACATGCTTATGAAATATGGAATGAATATTTCAATGCAGAGAAAAATTACGATGAATTTACCAAGCAGTTAGTCCTGTTAGGAGGAAACCGACAACATGAGGGCTAGGAATAGCTTCGCGAAAGACAGTTTCATCACGATTACGCGACAATTCACCAGTATTCTCCTCGGGATGTTGTTATTGATCGTTCTCGCAAGGTTTCTTGGTCCATCTGGACAAGGTCAATATACACTTGTCATCTTATTACCCCAGCTGCTCATGACGTTTATGAATCTTGGGGTGAATACGTCGACAATCTACTATGTGAGCAGGGAAGAAATCGACGTTGATTCAGCAGTGAAAAACAATTTGTATATTGGTGTATTTTTAAGTTTTGTGTCGATTCTGATTGGAATGGTGATTGCATTCTTTTTTTCAGATCGATTTTTTGAAGAAGCATCAACAACTTTCTTATTGTTGAGTTTGATCGCATTGCCGTTCATGTTCCTGAACATTTATTTTCAGACGGTTTTTCAAGGATTGCAGCAATTCGGTGTGTTTAATACGATTTTGATCATTACGCAATTGGGTACATTATTTTTTGTTTGTTTATTCATCATCGTTTTGGATTATGGACTCACAGGAGCAGTCGTCGCCTTTATTTTAGGGCACTTGATCACGACAGTTTCGATTGTTTATATCCTCTATGCTAAATTCGGGTTCAGGTACGAAAAAGGGGCTTTCAATCTTTCGTACTTTAAAAAATCAGTCTTGTTTGGATTGAAAGCACATATAAGTAACGTGATGTCTTTTTTAAACTATCGAATCGACCTTCTTTTGTTAGGGTATTTTTTGAACCCGGCAGCAGTTGGTGTTTATGTAACAGCCGTAAACATTGGAGAGAGGATATCCATATTGTCGCAATCCCTGTCGACCGTCTTACTTCCTAGAATTGCATCGGTTGATGATGAAAGGGACCGCAATCGGGTGACATCGATCTTGACGAGAAACTTTTTAGTCTTTGTGCTGCTGTTGACCATCGGAGTTTTTTTCTTTGCCGATTGGGTGATCGATTTATTATTCGGGGTTCGATACGAAAAGAGTTCGAGCCTTTTGAAATGGCTCATTCCTGGAGTTGCGGCACTATCAATCGATAGGCTTTTATCCAATGATATAGCAGGTAGGGGGAAACCAGAGGTCAACATGTACGTTTCCCTTTTCAACGTATTGTTCAACGTTGGGTTGAACATCTATTTGATCCCTCTGTATGGAGTGGTCGGAGCTGCAGTTGCGACTACTACAACTTATATTTTAAGTCTTATTATCAAAATCTATCTTTATAAGAAAGTGACCAGTTCGAATTATCGAAGCTTTCTTTTGATACAAAGGGATGATCTCTATCTCTATTCGAATTTATTCAAGCAATTGAAAACGAAAATGGCTGACAGATGAATCGGAGGTTTTCTGAATGAAGGTCTTAATAACAGGCGGGGCAGGCTTTATAGGCACATACACGAAGGATCTTTTGAAGGAAAAAGGGCATCAGGTATTGATCGTGGACAATTTGTCTACTGGCAACGAAAGCAACATCGACGATGATGATACTTTTTATAAAGGTGATATTCAAGACCTTTCCGATCTGAAGGGTATCGACGACATCGACGTTGTCATTCATCTTGCAGCCCAAATCCAAGTTCCTGTATCCGTTCAGGATCCGCTGTTCGATATGGACCAAAATATCGGCGGCACTATTAAAGTAGTAGAATTCGCGAAAAAAGCGAATGTTAAGAAAGTGATCTTCGCTTCTTCAGCAGCAGTTTACGGAGATAATGACCAGTTGCCGATCAAAGAAGAAAGTATTCTAGAACCGATGTCACCATATGGGATATCGAAAATGGCCGCTGAAAAATATGTCGAGGTCCTTTGCCAACTTTATGGTATCGATTATGTTATTTTACGATATGCCAATGTATTCGGGGCAAAGCAGACAGCTAAGGGTGAAGGCGGCGTCATTAAGATTTTCTACGACCTACTCGCCGAAGGGAAGACCCCTTTGATCGAAGGGAATGGTAATCAGACGAGGGACTTCATCTATGTAGAGGATATTGCTAGAGCACATCTTTATGCCTTAGATACGCCAAGCGGTATTTACAATTTAAGCACGAATACGGAAATCACAATCAATGAACTCTGTAGATATATGATTGTAGCGATGGGTAAAAATACTCAGCCTGAGCATATAGATGCACGTAAAGGCGACATTTATCGCAGCTGTCTTGATAACTCTAAATTCATTGATGCCTCAGGATGGGCTCCTGCCTATTCCGTTGAGGCTGGTATCAATAGCATGATCAACGAACTTGAGCATAAAGGAGTCAATAAGTCATGAATTTCGCTATTGTAGGATGCGGACACATTGCTAAGAAACATGCAGAAGCCATCAGGAACAGTGAAACGGCGACATTGTATGCGGTTTGTGACACGGTACAAGAAAAGATGGTCCCTTTCTTTGAAGAATATGAGGTAAAAGGATTTCTGGATTTAGATGAGCTGTTAGAACAAGAAGATGTTGATGTGATCAACATTTGTACACCAAGCGGGTTCCATGCGGATATTGCAGTGAAAGCAGCTAAAGCTGGAAAGCACATCGTGGTAGAAAAGCCGATTGCGTTGACATTAGAGGATGCGGATCGAATCATTACTGCCAGTAAAGAAAACGATGTGAAGCTTTCGGTTGTCCATCCGAATCGTTTCCGTCCAGCGATCATGGAGACTAGAAAGCTGATGGATGAAAACAAATTCGGAAAACTGAGCCATGCCAATGCAACCGTCCGCTGGAACAGAAACCAGGCCTATTATGATCAGGCTCCATGGCGAGGAACGAAATCATTGGATGGCGGGGTCCTGATGAATCAGGCGATCCACAATCTTGACTTGCTCGTATGGCTGATGGGTGAAGTGGATGAAGTCTACAGCATGGGGGCGACTCGACTTCGTGAAATTGAATCAGAAGATGTTTCTGTAGGTGTAGTTCGCTTCAAAAATGGGGCACTAGGCGTCATTGAAGCAGCCACAACGATATACCCGAGGAACCTCGAAGAAACACTGAGTATTTTTGGTGAAACTGGAACATTGAAAATCGGAGGGGCGACGGCTAATTTGATTGAGCACCTCAATATAGAAGGCTTGGATGATCAGGTTTCCAATGATCTTATCGATCGAGTCAAATCAGATCCATTTGGAAAACCAGGGCATCAATGGATCATTGAAGATATGGTAGAAGCGATCAAAAATGACCGAGAACCAATCGTGACAGGAACAGACGGAAAGAACGCGTTAGCATTAGTTATTGCTCTTTATGAATCTGCAGATAGTAACAACCCGGTTAAATTAATTCATGAGTCTGCTGACACCAATAGACCAATCAAACTTTAAGAAACGAGGGATTGTTCAATGGCTATTTCAGAAAAGGCGGTATTAAATCGTAATGCAAGCTCTCTATTAAATAAAATCCTTAGTAAAAAGGCTACAATCGGGGTCGTTGGACTTGGATATGTAGGGCTCCCTTTAGCAGTTGAAAAAGCGAAAGCCGGTTATAACGTCATCGGCTTCGATATCCAAAAGAAACGTACGGATATGGTCAATCTAGGTGTAAATTATATTGGCGATGTCGTAGATGAAGAATTAGCCAAATATACTCAAAACGGAATGATCAAAGCTACGACAGACTATTCACTCATAAAAGAAGTGGATGCTGTAGCGATTTGTGTACCAACCCCTTTAGATACCTATCAACAACCAGATACCTCCTATGTAGAAAGCTCCGGTAAAGAAATTGCGAAACATCTGCATCCGGAAATGCTCATCGTCCTGGAAAGTACAACCTACCCAGGCACGACAGAAGAAGTGCTGAAACCGATTTTAGAAAGTACAGGCTTAGTCTGTGGCGAGCATATTTTCATTGCGTATTCTCCTGAGCGGGTCGATCCCGGCAATAAAGTTTATAACACGAAGAACACGCCGAAAGTGGTGGGGGGCATAACTCCAGCATGTACGAAAATTGCTGCTGCCCTTTATCGGAATGTGCTTGAAGGTGATGTCCACGAAGTTTCCAGCCCTTCAGTAGCGGAAATGGAGAAGATCCTGGAAAACACCTTCAGACATTTGAATATTGCACTGGCAAATGAAATGGCGATTCTCTGCAATAAGATGGGAATCGATGTTTGGGAAGTCATCAATGCAGCTGCCACAAAACCATATGGATTCATGGCGTTCTATCCTGGTCCAGGACTTGGCGGTCATTGTATCCCGATCGATCCATTCTACCTGACATGGAAAGCACGTGAATACAACTATCATACCCGGTTGATTGAGATCGCTGGGGAAATTAACAATAGTATGCCTGAATTTGTACTTGAACGAGCTATGCAAATTCTTAATAAAGAGAAAAAGCCATTGAATGGATCGAGAGTCGTCGTTTTAGGCGTTTCTTATAAGAAAGACATTGATGACGTCCGGGAATCACCAGTATTGGAAATTCTCGAAAAACTGGAAGAACAGGGAGCTGACTATATCGTGGTCGATCCCCATGTGAAATCATTTAAGCTTGGGGGGAAAATTATCGAGCCTGTTTCATTATCTGAAGATCTGCTGCATGAATCAGACCTTGTTCTCCTCACGACAGACCATAGTCAATTCGATTATGAAATGATCGGAAAAGTCAGTCCAGTCATTTTTGATACACGTAATGCACTGAAGGAATACACCAAGCCGAAAAAGTACTACAAGTTGTAAAAATAGGGGATATGTTATGAAATTCATCACGATTTTAGGTGCGAGACCACAGTTCATAAAAGCTGCCCCTGTATCCAGGGAGTTAAGGAAACATCATACGGAACAAATCGTCCATACAGGCCAGCACTATGATCAGAACATGTCGGATATCTTCTTTGAGGAATTGAATATTCCGACGCCAGATTTCAATTTAGAGATCGGTAGTTCATCACACGGAAAACAGACCGGCCGGATGCTTGAAAGAATTGAGGAAATACTCCTTTCAGAGACACCCGACTATGTGCTGGTCTATGGCGACACAAATTCAACTTTAGCCGGTGCCCTGGCGGCTTGTAAACTGCACATCCCAGTCGTGCATGTAGAGGCAGGACTTCGTAGTTTCAATAAACAAATGCCCGAAGAAATCAACCGGATCATGACCGATCATGTATCAGAATACTTGTTTTGTCCGACTCAAACGGCGGTCAAGAATTTGGAGAATGAGAATGTCAACGCGAAAATTATCAATGTCGGCGATGTCATGTATGATGCAGTCGAATATAACCGTCAGCTTGCTGAATCACAGTCTGATATTTTGAAAAAACAACAGATCGAGGCGAACTCTTATCATTTGATCACCGTGCATCGAGCTGAAAATACAGATGACCCTACAAAGCTGGCGAATATTTTACAAGCCTTTGCACAGATTGAAGAGATCAAGGTATGGCCGCTCCATCCACGCACAAAAAATAAAATTTCGGATTACGGGCTTGATCTTTCTTCAATCCAGAATTTGAAGATCATCGAGCCAGTCGGATATCTCGACATGTTGAAGCTCGAAACGAATGCAAAAAAGATTTTAACGGACTCAGGCGGAGTGCAGAAAGAAGCCTATTTCGTGCAAGTTCCATGTGTCACGATGCGGGAACAGACTGAGTGGGTTGAAACGCTTGAAGATGAAGCGAATACCCTGGTCGGTACGGATACAGCAGAAATCGTACGTGCGGTGTTAAAAGAAGTGAAGCCGTCATATAAACCATATTTCGGTTCAGCAAATGCAGCCGAGAAAATCGTAGGAAAACTAAAATAAATACCGTTTAATAAGTCACTCGACAAGCGAGGGGATTGGAATGCGAATCATATTATTAAGTGAAAACTTTCCACCAGAAGTGGGAGCGCCTCAAATCAGGTTATATGAAGTTGGGAAAGAATTGATCGCCCGCGGACATCAGGTAGAGGTACTGACTGCATTTCCTCATCACCCGCATGGTGAAATTCCTGAAGAATATAAAGGCAAATTCTACGAGTTTGAACACTATGACGGAATCCCTGTACATCGTACGTGGATCTATCCATCTCCGAAAGGGAGTTTCATCCGACGTCTGGCATCTTATTTTTCTTTTACACTCAGTGCTTTGTATTCTGTATTCAAAGCAAAACCTGCAGATGTCATCATCTGCACCTCCCCTCCTTTGTTTCTGGGGATAACAGGATATATCGCTTCAAAATTGAAGCGTGCGAAATTCATCTTCAATGTTGCTGACATTTGGCCGGAGTCTGCAGTGGAACTCGGTATCTTGAAAAATAAAGCCTGTATCCGGTTTGCGGAAAAGTTGGAACAATTCCTCTACAAAAAAGCATGGAAAATCGCAACCGCGACAGAAGGAATTAAGGAATACATGATCAAGCAAGGAAAAAAAGAAGAGGATGTCTTCCTACTGCCGAATGGGGTCAATACCGACCAGTTCTCGCCTGGCGAAGAAAATAAAGAACGTTTACAGTCTCTGGACTTGACTGATAAAAAGGTGTTCACTTTCGCAGGTCGAATGGGCTATGCACAGGCGTTGGATTCCGTGTTGAAGGCGGCTGAGCTTGTTCAGAAGCGAGGAATGACTCATATCGCGTTCCTCTTCATCGGTGATGGCCCTGAAAAGAAAAAAATCATCGAAATGGCGAAAGAAATGGAACTGCGTAATGTCATTTTCCATGATCCTGTGCCAGTCAGTGAGATGCCGGATCTCTATTCGATAACGGATTTCAGTCTCGTCACATTGAAAAATATCGATTTATTTAAAGGGGCTCGACCATCGAAAATTTTCCCTGCGTTATCTTCAGGTGTCCCGGTGATTTTCTCTGGGGTTGGAGAGAGCGAAGTACTGCTCACCCAGAACAAGTGCGGAATCATCACGGAACCTGAAAATCCGGAAAACCTTGCTGAAACAGTGATTCAATGTGCTGCAATGAGTAAGGAAGAGTATGAAGAACTTTCCTGGAACGGAAGGCGATTTGTGGAAAGGGAGTATTCCTGGAGAAGTATTGTCGATGATCTCGAAGAAAACCTTAAAGAAGAGACTGTGGAAATTTTGGAAAGTTGTTGATCGCATGAAGATTTGCCATTTGACTTCTGTTCATTCGGGGTTGGATACAAGGATTGTCATCAAAGAGTGCCAATCCCTTGCAAAGGTGGAACATGACGTTACCTATATTGTTCCGAATGAAGAGAATCGAACCGAATATGGTGTAAAAATTGTTGGTGTTCCATCGAATTCGAGACACCCAATCCAGCGGATAAGGAAAACGACCCGCGCTGTTTTCGAAGCTGCGAAATCGGAAAACGCTGATGTCTATCATTTTCATGATCCTGAATTGATTCCGATCGGATTGAAATTGAAGAAACTTGGGAAAAAAGTGATCTATGATGTTCATGAGGATGTGCCAGAACAGATTCTTTCGAAACAATGGATCCCGAAAAAAGCCCGGAGGCTCATGTCGAAAGGATTTGCGTCATATGAAAAGAAAGCTTCCGGGAAATTCGATGCAGTCGTGACGGCAACACCTTATATCGCAGAAAAATTCCGTGTATACAATCAAAACACGGTGACGATCCATAATTATCCGATCCTCAGTGAATTGATGGACGAGGATCATTCCAGTGATATATCGGCCAGTGGTGATACTGGGAAAGTCGTATATCTAGGCGGGATTTATCGTCTAAGAGGGATTATCGAGATGATCAACTCCATAGAGCGGGTCAATCAAATCCGGAATACCCATCTGATCCTGGGCGGGAGTTTTGCACCACCTACACTTAGAGATGAGGTAGAACAATTGCCAGGGTGGAAGTATGTCGATTATAGAGGGTTTTTATCCCGTGTAGAAGTAAAGCGAGCCTTATCGGATTCACACGTCGGATTAGTCCTGCTGCATCCTGAGCCACGCTTTGTCGTCTCCTTGCCGATAAAAATGTTCGAGTATATGTCAGCAGGCTTACCCGTAATCGCTTCAAACTTCCCGCTTTGGAAAGAAATTGTAGAAGATAATGATTGTGGAATTTGTGTCGATCCATTGGATGAAGAAGAAATCTCAAGAGCCATTCTTGAATTGCTGGATGATCCTGAACGTTGCATCAGGTTGGGAGAGAATGGACGAAGAGCTGTTGCTGACAAATACAATTGGAAAAAAGAGAGTGAAAGGCTAATTCAGTTATATAACAACTTAAATTGATTGAAATGAGGTTTTCGGCAATGAATGTACCTATGCTGGACTTAAGTGAGCAATACTTGAATTTGAAACAAGAAATTAACGCGGCGCTCGAGGAAGTTATGTCTTCTTCCAGATTCATTTTAGGGGACAATGTCAAAAAACTTGAATCCGAAATAGCGAAATATAGTAACGTAAAGCACGGTGTAGGTGTTGCGAATGGAAGTGATGCACTTCATATATCTTTATTAGGCTGTGGCGTGGAAGCTGGTGATGAAGTGATTTGTCCAGCCTTCACGTTTTTTGCGACTGCAGGTGCTATTGCAAGAATCGGTGCTAAGCCTGTATTCGTCGATATTGATCCACAAACGTATAATATCAATCCTGAAAATATAGAAGAGGCAGTAACATCCAAAACCAAAGCCATCATTCCTGTTCATTTGTATGGCCAAATGGCAGATATGGAACTGATTGTTGAAATTGCTGATAAGCATGGCCTCTCAATTGTAGAGGATGCTGCACAGGCAATCGGTTCTGAATATAAAGGGAAGAAGCCTGGGGAGTTTGGAACAACTGCCTGCTACAGTTTTTTCCCGACAAAAAACCTTGGTGCTTATGGAGATGCCGGGATGGTTGTCAGTAATGACGATGAGATAGCCGAAACGATGCGGGTGATCCGTGTTCATGGAAGCAAGCCGAAGTACTATCATCATATTCTTGGATACAATAGCCGGTTAGATGAACTTCAAGCGGCGATCCTTAATGTAAAATTTCCTCATCTCGATGATTGGAGTGCACAACGGAAACGCCTTGCTGCAACCTACACTGAAATGTTGAATGAAAAAGTCGGAGAAAAGGTTGTTATTCCGTTCATCGAAGAACATAACAATCACATTTTCCACCAGTATACGATCCGTGTTGAGAGACGGGATGAGTTGCAAGCTTTTTTGAAGGAAAATGGGGTGGCGTCAATGATTTATTACCCGAAGGCACTCCATTTACAGCCGGTTTTTTCTGAATTAGGATATAAAGAAGGCGACCTGCCAGAAACAGAGAAGGCTTGTGATGAAGTGCTGTCTTTACCAATGTTTCCTGAACTGAAAAAAGAGCAGCAGGAATACGTCGTCGATATGATACAGAAATTTTATAAGTAAAAGAAGTGAGGTCATAGTATGTCCACACCGACACTTGGAGAAAATGTCGTCATCAAAGAGAATGTTTCATTTGGTAAGAATGTAACAATCGGGAATAATGTCGTTATTTATGAAGGTTCTATTATCGGAGATCATGTGTTGATCCAAGATAATGTCATAATCGGAAAACAGCCGACACGAGCCAAAAACTCGACCCTCCCAGATGTAAAAAAGTTACCCCCTGCTAAAATCAGTGGGGGATGTACGATAGGTACATCCTCTATCATCTACGCAAATGCTGAAATAGCAGAGGATGTCTTTGTCGCGGACCTGGCTACTATCCGCGAAAGGGTGACAATCGGTGCAAAGACGATTGTCGGCAGAGGTGTGGCTATCGAGAATGATTGTAAGGTAGGTACAAAGTGTAAGCTGGAGACCAATTCTTATTTAACAGCTTACTCTGAATTAGGGGACTATGTCTTCATAGCACCTTATGTGGTAACGACGAATGACAATTACATGGCAAGATCAAAAGAGCGATATGATCAATTCAAAGGCGTTACAATAAAGGACGGAGGTAGAGTCGGAGCAAATTCTACCATCTTACCCGGAAAAACGATCCATGAAGATGGGACTGTGGCAGCAGCGAGTGTCGTGACGAAAGATGTCGGTAAAGAAGAACTGGTTGTAGGATCACCTGCAAAGAAACTTCGGCATGTCCCAGAGAATCAATTGCTTCGGAACCAATAAAAGTAATATCAGGATTAGAAGGGGTTTACCATGAGGAACTTAGAAGCTGCATACACCAAAATGAATCAAATCGTCCTGGCAATCCTCTTTTCCGTTATCCTTGGCTGGTCCATACAAAATGTTTTTAGAGTGGACTCATGGAATGATCCGATCTGGGCTGGAATTTTCGTTATTACTGTTCTCGGCTGCCTTTATATTTTAAAGGTGATCATTCAGTATAAAATCCCATTAACAACGATGCTGCTTTACTTGCTGATTGTGAGCTTCTTTATTGGACCGGGAATTTTCAATGTCGGAATAGGTCCGATAAGCTTCTTCCCTTACCGAATCTTTTTGATGTTGATGGGGATGCTGTTTTTAAAGGAAATTATCAAGCCGAAGCATAAACTGTCTGTCCATTCGATCTATATTAAACCCGCTCTTTATTTTTTATGGTTTTGGCTCGGCTATGGTCTATTATCGCTAGTTTGGACACGATCGTTCACCCATGGTGTCAGGGATTTCATCTTCTTGACTTCAGGAATATTGACAATCTTGTTTGTCATCTATTTCTTTTATAAAGAACGGGATTACATCGTCTTCTTTTATCTTTGGATCGGTGCGGTTCTGCTTTTCATCTTGCTGGGGTTTTGGAATCACCTGACACATCAGCATCTGCCTATTTCCAGGCTGATGACGGCGCCTGAGTATATAAGAGGAAGACCGTCAGCGGTTTTTACGAACGAAAATGACTTTGCCAGCTTCATGGTTATCGGAATATTTTTCAGCTTTGCACTTTTTAACCATGCAAAAACAATTATAATGAAAGGCTTAGGACTGTTTACGACATTCGCTGGATTGTATTTGATCCTGGTCAGTACTTCCCGTGCTAGCATCATCGCCATTTTGCTAGGATTCAGTGTTTGGTTCGTATTTTTAACGACTTTTAAACAGAAGGTCAGGACTCTTTATATTGGTACGGGTGCTATTTTTATCGGAGTGGCATTATTCTTTGATCGGGTTTCTTCAGTGGTAGAAAGCATCATGGCTGAAATTTGGAGTGTAGTTGGTGGGCCGGGGGTTGAGGAAGGCTCAGTAGACATCAGGAAAAACCTTTTGCGGAATGGAATGGCTTTTCTTCGGGATACATATGGGTTTGGTATAGGAGCAGGTAATGCGGAGTATTATATTAAAAATGTAAGTATTTACCCGACATACGGCCAGACGAATTTACATAATTGGTGGGCTGAGATCATGGTCAATTACGGGATCTTCATTTTCACTTGTTATTTACTGCTCTATATGGCAATCATCATCAAGCTTTTTAAGCTGAATACAAAATCTAAAAGCAGTTCTGAAAAAATGATCAGTGAAGCACTTTTGCTTGGCCTCATCGTCTTTTCGATTGCAAGTATAAGTCCGAGCTCGATTATGACGCTAAGCTACACATGGTTGTTATTTGCCTTTGGATTAGGGTTTTTGAATTATATGCAGTTGAAAAAACGGCGTGAGGGAGCCTTTGAAGACTATGCGTGAGATGATCGATAGAACCAAGGTAAGAATCAAAAAACAATTGTGGCTATTGCTCTTGATTCCAATTTTAACGGGAGCTATTTCGTATTATATGGCAGCAAAAGAACCTGCCGTCAGTACAGCAAATGTAGAAATCGTCCTTGGTAACTTCCAGGACAGTATTTTGACGAATGACAAACTGATGGCAGAAAACTTAAAAACGGAAAAATATCTAAAGGAATTGACTTCTACTGAGGAAGATTATTCAGGTATGGCAGTGGAATTGAAAGAAGGAAAGATTCTCAGCCTTACCCTTTCTGGTGATGATGAAGCCGAAGTGGAAGATCGCTTGAACCTGATCGTGGATCGCCTTTTGGAGGAAAGCCGTTCAGTCTTTGAGCAAAAGGAAGAAATGCTGAAAAAGCAGATTTCTGATATGGAAGAACACAACCCTGGAGCAGAATCCTTACCACCCCTCACGGATGAATTATTGAATTTGAGAGAAACGGGCATTCACCAGGAACTGGTTGTGACAACGACGGATGGTGGCACTGTGAAAAGAGGAATCTTTGGTGTGATCGTCGGCTTGATGCTGGCTGCTTTTCTACTTGTGTTACCAGAAATCTTTCGGGATTAGAAGATGGGGAGAGGTTATTCCCCCTTCCCATCTTCTAAACTTTCCACGCAAGGCTTCCAGTGACCTTGCGTGTTTAACCAGGGCGTTTTCGCTTTTCTTTGTGTCTGGCTTCAACCCCCAACCACTTGGATCACTTCAGTCCTCCTGCGGCGGCAACACATTGATTTAGATCGAGGGATTTACCCACGCAGAACCGAACTTTGTTTGGTTCGAGCCTCCTCGTCAGACTTCCAGTGACCTTCGTGGCTGAGCAGGGTGTTTACGCTTTTCTTTGTCTAGCTTCAACACCCAACCACTTGGATCACTTTAGTCCTCCTGCGGCGGCTACAGCCCCCTCGTCGGTCTTCTAGTGACCTTCGTGGCTGAGCAGGGCGTTTTCGCTTTTCTAATCGACAGTGACCGGTTGTTCCATATACTCCTTTTCGGTTGTTTCTGCTATTTTTATATTTCCGTTGGATAGATCTGTAACCCATTCAATGAAGTTCTCTCGTTCATCAACTGGTACACATACTTGAAATTCAACGTCGTCTGAATAATTGATAGCTTTGAGCGGATACGATGAATTCCTTATTTCATTTTCGAATTTACCCAACAATGAGTAATTTACTTGAAAAACGATGATGGCCATCAATTTCCTCTCGACAATTCCAGCTGTATTCAGCCCTTCTGATGTAGAAGTCCCGTATGCACGGATCAGTCCTCCTGCACCAAGTTTGATTCCCCCAAAGTAACGGGTAATTACTACCACGGTATTTTTCAATTTTCTCTTTTTTAAAACTTCTAAAATCGGGACTCCAGCCGTGCCACTTGGCTCACCGTCGTCATTTGCTTTTTGAATTTGGTCATTTTCGCCTATAAGGTATGCAGAGCAATTATGATTGGCATCGTGATGTTTCTTTTTGATCGATTGGATGAAACCCTGGGCTTCCTGTTCGGTTTCGGCCCTTTGTATATAGGCGATAAATCTTGATTTTTGAATGTTTATTTCGTGTTCTCCGTAACCTTTTACGGTATAATATGATAAGAGCATATAAAACCTCCAGATTGGTTGATTCTTTTATCAATTATATATCTGGACTAATCTCCCATCAAATTCTAGAAATTAAAGAAAAAAATTGAGTAAGAAAGTCATAAATTCCAAAACTATTTCGAAATGTGTAATAATACTAGGGGAAAATTTTGGATATAGGACTTTTTGGTTAAATGGGTAAGAAGGACCTAGTGCCTAAAGGGGATTGTTCGTTACAGTAGTATGGAGGCAATTGGAGGTAGATGAAATTATGAATCCTACAAAAACGTTTGATCCAAGCAGTATTGACGCTATCCTGGATAAAACGATCTCCACCGTTACTGAGAGTAAAGAACAAATCTTTGATATTGGCGAACAATCTAGAGAAGAATTTGAACGTTTATCAAAAGAATTGAAAGGCATTCGTGAAGCTGTTTTAGAAACGATTCGACGAGGGGACTTGCTAGAAACAAAGTCGAGGCTCTCCCGGTCGAAGCTAGCGGAAGTCAGTAAACACTTCGAGCGGTATGGGGAAGAAGAAATCAAGCAAACCTATGAATCGGCTAGCCAGTTTCAAGTGGAGTTGATTTCTACACGGCAGAAGGAAGCAGCGTTACGTGAGCGCAGGGATGATATCGAACGCAGGCTCCTCATTTTGGAAGAAACCGTTGAACGGGCAGAACGTTTGGTCAACCAGATCAGTGTTGTTTTAAGTTACCTTGACAGTGATTTGCGAAAAGTCGGTGATATTGTCAGGGACGCAAAAGAAAAACAGGATTTCGGCTTACAAATCATTGAAGCCCAAGAAGAAGAGCGAGGCCGGGTTTCAAGGGAGATTCATGACGGTCCAGCTCAAATGCTAGCGAACGTTCTCTTGCGTTCTGAATTGATAGAAAAAACATATATGCAAAAAGGTGTCGAAGAGGCACGTAGAGAATTACAAGATTTAAGGCAAATGGTCAGAAGTGCCTTGATTGAAGTGCGCAGGATCATTTATGATCTAAGGCCGATGGCGTTGGACGATCTAGGGCTTGTTCCAACGTTGGAAAAATACCTTCGTACCGTCTCTGAATCTACAGGGATCAACATACATTTTAGGTGTCTCGGAAATGAGCGTCGGCTCCCTCCAAAAATGGAGGTTGCCACCTATCGGCTGATTCAGGAATCTGTTCAAAACGCCTGTAAGCACGCCAAAGCAGATGAAATCCAGGTGAAGGTCGAATTTCAGGAACAGTTGTCGATTCTCATCCGGGACAATGGGATTGGATTCAATAAGACAGAGAGAAAAGACCAATCATTCGGAATCATCGGGATGAAGGAACGAGTCGATTTATTAGATGGCACTATTCAAATCGAGAGCACCCCTGGAAAGGGAACAATGATATTCATACAACTACCATTAAGTAAGCAGGAGGCATGGAAATGACACAAGTAAACGCCGTGAAAACGAAGATTGTATTGATTGACGACCATAAATTGTTCCGTGAGGGCGTCAAACGGATTCTAGACATGGAAGAGGATTTCGAAGTAGTAGCTGAAGGTGACGATGGACAAGAAGCTGTAGATCTGATTGAATCCCATTATCCGGATGTTGTTCTGATGGATATCAACATGCCGAACATTAATGGTGTTGAAGCGACACGCCGTTTAGTTGAAAGGTTTCCAGATATCAAAGTCGTCATCCTATCCATTCATGATGATGAGGCATATGTAACGCATGCGGTACAAACTGGTGCGTCTGGTTACTTGTTGAAAGAAATGGATGCAGATTCGTTGATTGAAGCTGTCAAAGTTGTTGCTGACGGTGGAGCTTATTTGCACCCGAAAGTAACCGTGAATTTGTTGAGTGAATTCCGCCGTATCAAAACGCACGGCCGGAATTCAGGCGGAGAGGTCGGCTTTAAAGAAGTTGAGTACCGTAAACCGCTTCACATTTTAACACGGCGTGAGTGTGAGGTCTTGCAAATGCTCGCTGATGGGAAGAGTAACCGCTCGATTGGAGAGGCTCTATACATCAGTGAGAAGACTGTCAAAAACCATGTAAGCAACATCCTGCAGAAAATGAACGTGAACGACCGTACCCAGGCGGTAGTTGAAGCAATCAAAAACGGCTGGGTGAAAGTGAATTAAGTATTTATGATGGACCTTCTGGCGTGCCAGAAGGTTCTTTTTTACAAACGGGAAAGACAAGTGTGAGACCATGAGTGTAGAAGAATTATTACGAGACTTGTGTGCCACATACCAGATGAACAATTCAAGGCGATCCGATCCCGCCTAAGTTTTTTCGTGTGAATCGAGGAAAGATGTATCCAGAGTATTACAAAGGAATTCATGGTGGTGAATATAAAATATCGGATGTTCTCTAACAAAAAAAGACCTGAGTGGAGATGGTTTTTTCTCCATTCAGGTTTTTCTTATGTAGATATTCAAAAAGATAGGCCAGAAGATGTGCAGGAATCTAGCTCTCATTTGTAAAAAGATTCAAGTAACTAATGTGAAGGGAGAATGTTGGAATGAAGTTTATACGTTTGATGTTCATCATCTGTTTATTTTCGACTCCATTTCTGCTCCAACAAGGTGTAAATGCGTCAAATCAATCTGTTTCAAATGAATGTGAAAATGCAGATGGAGTTTCAGTGCCAGGTGCAGAAAAACAAAAGATCGCTTGCCTGGATGACCTATCTACTGAAGGTCTGGTATTGACAGGACATACCAACCCGAATGATTGGGCAGGGCTACACGCGGCAGGTACGTCTAACCCAGTTGGGATACCAGGAATCCAAATCGACGGTTACTTCCCGGACACATCCACAACAAACAAGAACAATAACTGGAACCATGATTCACAGTTCGTCATCCGCTTGCCTGATAACTGGAATGGTAAACTTGTCATCACAGGGGCTCCGGGAAATCGAGCACAGTATGCAAATGACTTTATTATCAGCGATTGGGTGCTTTCCAAAGGATATGCTTTTGCCTCGACAGACAAAGGCAATACAGGGCTGCAATTTTACAAGGATGGAGATAAGCCTGGGGATGCAATAGCAGAATGGCATGACCGAGTAAGAGAGTTGACGGTCGCTGCAAAGAAAACAATAAAACAATACTATGGAAAGCCAGCAAAATTTACATACATGACAGGGATTTCCAATGGTGGCTACTTGACTCGTTATGCGATTGAAAATTCGCCGGATTTATTTGATGGCGGAGTAGATTGGGAAGGGACGCTTTTTTCAGAAGACCACAATTTGCTTCAGTATTTACCGACTGCTCTCACGTATTATCCCGAATTCAAATTGGGTAGTGAGGACGCACATAAAAAAATGCTTGAAGCTGGTTTTGAGCCAGGATCTGAGTTCCTATGGGACTATCACTACAGTGTCTACTGGGATTTGACACAACGGATTTACAGGGAAGAGCTTGATCCTACTTATGATGGTGAACTAGAAGCAGGCATCCCATATTGTCAACCAGGGACACCAAATTGTGATGCTGATTATAATTATGAGGAAAGGAAGGGATTCGTGAAAGAGGCGATTGACAAAGTAGCACTGACAGGAAAAATCAAAAAGCCGATGATCACCCTTCACGGAACCATGGATACACTCCTTCCCATCAAAACGGACTCAGATGTTTATACAAGAATGATCGAGGAAAACGGGGAAAGAAACAATAAACATCGGTATTATACGATAGAAGATGGTACTCATACTGATTCACTTTATGACCAGCATCCAGATAAACTCCGGCCGATCCTGCCTTGCTACAGGGAATCGTTCGAGTTGATGGAACAATGGGTCGAGGATAAGGAAAAACCGCCAGAAAACCAGTTTATAGAACATCCTGAATCAGATGATGTAGTCAATAGCTGTACAATCCAATAAGCATCAGGAGAAGGGGCTGTCCCAAAACAATAGTGTCAGACACCACCACACAACATTTTGTTTCAAAAACACACTTTTTCTCAAAATGTTGCTAGGGACGGTGAGAGTCAACCACTAATGGGACCGCCCCTTTTTCGATTTTACATGTTTATTTTAATGTTATTCCAGTAAAATAGGGAAGGTGATTCGTCGTTTTAGTCAAATACATAGTGTAGGTAAATAAATCGAAAGGAATATAAGTGTATGCACAAAGTCGCAATCATTACAGATAGCACTTCTTATCTGCCGAAAAATCTGCGGGAGCAATACAACATCAGGATGGTACCATTGAATGTCATTTTTGAGAATGAATCGTACCAGGAAGAAACCGAATTGACTGCAGATGATTTCTACCTTCAAGTCCGTGAAGGCGGGAACCTGCCGAAAACGTCACAGCCAGCAGTTGGTTTGTTCGCAGACCTTTATGGCGAACTTGCTGAGGAAGGGTATACCGATGCGATCGTCATCACGCTTTCAAGTGAAATCAGTGGCACGTACCAGAGCGCCGTATCTGCAAAAACGATGGTCGACTCGATCCATGTTGAGGTCTTCGATTCTGAAATCAGTTGCATGCCGCAAGGGTTCTTTGCGCTAGAGGCAGCGAAAATGGCAGCGCAAGGGCAAGCTGCTAAAGTCATTCTATCTCGGCTGAAAGTGATACGTGCAAAGGGCATTCCAGCTTACTTCATGGTTGATGACCTGAGCCACTTGCATCGAGGCGGGCGTTTAAACAGCGCACAGTTTTTTGTCGGGAATCTGCTCCAGGTCAAGCCTGTCCTGCAGTTCGTCGATAAAAAGATCGTCCCATTTGAGAAGATCCGAACCCGCAAAAAAGCCATCAAGCGTTTGTTTGAACTGATTCATGAGAATCTTGGGAAGGATGAAACAGCACAAATCTCTGTCATCCACGCCAACCGGGAGGAAGAGGCTAAGGGCTATTCGGAGGAATTACGTCGTGATTTTCCCAATGCAGAAGTCATCATCACATATTTTGGTCCGGTAATTGGAACCCACCTGGGTGAAGGCAGTATCGGACTGACTTGGATTAAAGAATAATGCACTCATCTATTTCATACCGGTGGCGGAACTGATGCGTTTTGCCACCATTCCTACTAAACTCGGTCCCTTCCTATGTCCCGAGCCTCTAGCTAATCAAAGCACCTCACTATTTCCAATCAGCAAATTAACTGAACTGCCTTATCCACCACTCCAGTCTGATTTCAATTTCGACCCTGATCTTCAAGCATTTTTTACCGGTCGGCTCCTCCTGTTAGATGAAATTCCTTTCCCGCTCCAAACGATCCAGGCTCACTATTTACATGGTTTCATTCAATATGAAAAAGGAATAACAAAAGAAGAACATGGATTATCCTGTCGAAGATGCGGCAACCAGGACAAGGAGTTGTTCGCTACTTTTTCCTGTTACCGCTGTAAAGAGGAGTGTGCTTATTGCCGGAACTGTATCATGATGGGAAGGATCAGCCAATGTACTCCACTCATACGGTGGGCTGGCCCAGCAACTGGTTTCCATGTAGAGGAACCGATTTTACGATGGGACGGTCAGTTATCGGAGCTCCAATCGTCCGCTTCTGAAAGAGTGTATGAGTTGATCGGGCATGCTGGGGAAATCCTGGTATGGGCGGTTTGCGGATCTGGCAAGACTGAGATTCTTTTTGCAGGTATTGAAAAAGCATTGCGGGAAGGGTTGCGTGTATGTCTTGCTACTCCGCGGACCGATGTGGTGATGGAACTATTTCCGAGATTTGAACAAGCTTTCCCAAATACCCAGGTGGAAGCCCTCTATGGCGGACACTCGAGTATGGACAGAGCTTCTCCACTTGTCTTATCAACAACCCATCAATTATTCCGTTTTGAAAAAGCCTTTGATGTCATGATTGTTGATGAAGTTGATGCTTTCCCGTATTCGTATGATAAAACGCTCCAGTTTGCGGTTGAAAAAGCTTGTAAGGATGAAGCTGCTCGTATTTACTTATCAGCTACCCCTTCTGAAGATCTATTGGCGCGTGTCAGACGGAAAGAGTTAGATGTCATCCACATATCGAAAAGGTTTCACGGTTATCCTTTGCCAGTACCCGAGTTTACGTGGTGCGGGAACTGGAAGAAAGGATTGAAGAAGGGATACGTGCCAAAGGTCTTGACGGAGTGGGTGAAAAGAAAACTGGATAGCGGCCGGCAATGTTTCCTGTTCGTTCCGACGGTGAAGGTTTTAAATGATGTATATGAATGTCTGAAAAGTGATTCAGTCGATTTTGTCCATGCAGAGGATCCGGAGCGGAAAGAGAAAGTAAACCGATTTCGTAAAGGAGAGATAACCATGCTGATAACAACGACTATTCTTGAACGGGGGGTTACTGTTCCGGAAATCGATGTTGCGGTATTCGGTGCTGACCATGAGGTATTCACCTCTAATGCATTCGTGCAGATTTCTGGGAGGGTGGGACGAAGTATTGAAGATCCTTATGGTGAAGTCACCTATTTCCATTTTGGAAAAACAAAAGCGATGGCATCAGCGAAAAAGACGATTGAGCAGCATAATAGCCGATCCTCCAGAGAGATTGACAAATGAAATGCCTTTATTGCAAAAGTATATTTGTTACATCAATTGGATGGAGGGATTTGTTCGGTTTAGATCATGAACCTTTACTGTGTGAGGATTGCCGGGGGGAGCTCGTTTTTATCGAAGGAGAGATTTGCCGGCAGTGCGGTCGAGCTTTTTCGCTATTTCCCGAGAAATACCGTCAAAATGATCTATGTTCAGACTGTGTCGAATGGAACCAAAAAGGCCGCTCAATAAGCAAAAATCGCTCCTTGTTGCAATACAACTCTTTCTTACAGGAATTTATGGCCCAGTTCAAATATCGTGGAGATGCAGAACTAATTAAAGCATTTAAGAGCGGCTTGCAAACTCTTTTTAATAAGGAGTTTCGTGACTCTATTTTGGTACCGATCCCTCTTAGTAAAGAAAGGCACTTTGAGCGTGGATTCAATCAGAGTGTTTTGATCGCTGGTTTGCTTGATATCCCAATGTTGGATGCTTTGGCACGACCGTTACATGAAGAAAAGCAGAGTAAGAAATCCAGGTTGGATCGGCTTGGAAATCGGACGTTATTTTCTTTTAAAACGGGCTCAGAAGTTCACGGAAAATCCATTGCTTTAGTTGATGATATTTATACAACCGGAGCGACCGTAGAAGCTGCAGGGAAGATTTTACTAGATCATGGTGCCCGAAAAGTCTCGTCTTTTACAGTAGCAAGGGGGTAATTGTTACTAAACAAAGGAAAAGGCTAAACTTTCAATTTTAGTGTCCGATATATGTACTAGATATAGTAGAATTGAAGGAGAGAGCATCTATGGCTGAGTTAGCCAATTGCCCGCAATGCAACCGTATTTTTGTAAAGGCTTTTAGACAAGTATGTGACGTATGTTTTAAAGAGAAAGAAAAAATGTACGAGCTCGTTTATAAATTCATCCGCAAGAAAGTGAACCGAGAAGCATCTTTGTGGGAAGTCCATGAAGGGACCGGTGTACCTGAGAAAACGATCATCCGATTTGTAAAGGAAGGTCGGATCAGGGCACATCAATTACGGAACATTGCTTATCCATGTGAACGTTGTGGAAAAAACATTCACAATGGACGGATCTGTGATGACTGTAATGGTGATATGAAGAACGAATTGAGAATACATGAAAAAACGGCCCGGAAATCCATTCAAGAGGAACGCATTACTTATCATACAGAAAAATAATTCAAACGTGGAAGTGAGGAGGAAATTCCATTGAAAATCAATCGATATGGAAACATCTCAAACAACCCATACAAACAACAGGTGAATAAACCGGCAGAGAACCAACAGCAGCAAGTGAAGCAAGATAAAATCCAAATTTCTAAAGAAGCGCTGGAGATGCAGAAAAATAACAGTGTTTCAAAAGAACGCACTGAAAAGATCGAACAGTTAAGAAAGGATATCGAATCTGGAAATTACCACGTTGATTCTGGGAAGGTAGCCAAGAAATTCTTCGACTTTTGGACGAAGAGCTAAGGGTGTGAGCGTATGAAAGTGGATCGTATGGTCGGACTGCTGTCCGATTTACATCATCAGCACAAATTGCTTCTAGACCTTTCCGTGCAAAAAACGGAAGCGTTGAAAAAGAACGACATTAAAGTGTTGGACAAGCTATTGAGCGAAGAAAATAAATGCATCCAAACGATTGAACGTATAGAAAATGATCGCGTCCGTGAAGTGGAAGTCCTTTTGAACACACAAGGAATTGTCGTGGACGAAAACCCTTCACTATCCCAGTTATTACGTTTTTATAATCATGAAGGGCAAGCGAAGCTGATTCAGGTACAAAATCAGCTGAAGCAGACGATTCAGCAGCTTCAGGAACAGAATGAACTGAACCATGAACTGACGAGGCAATCGTTGCAATTCGTCAATGCTTCCTTATCGTTGATGGAACCGAAGAAACCGACAGCGAATTACAGACGGCCTGGCCAGACGACCAAACAGGACGGATATCAGAAATCCCGATCAATATTTGATTCTAAAGCATAGGAAAGGCGGCAAAACATCATGTCTTCTACGTTTCACGGACTTGAAACATCACTCAGAGGATTACGGACCCATCAAAGCGCACTGAATACGACTGGACACAATATTTCAAATGCCAGCACCCCTGGATACTCGAGACAGCGCGTCAATTTTACACAGACGGAAGCATTCCCGGCACCGGGACGGAATCGACCACAGATTCCAGGCCAGCTCGGGACAGGGGTCGAAGCTGGTTCAGTGCAGCGTGTACGTGAAAGTTTTCTTGACGTTCAGTTCCGTGGGGAAAATACGAAGTCAGGCTACTGGTCTGCACGAAGTGATGCCCTTCAAAAGATGGAAGAAATCATGAATGAGCCATCTGACCATGGATTAGGAAAAACGATGGATCGTTTCTGGCAGTCTTTGCAGGATCTAGCGGTCAACCCTGAAAATTCAGGAGCTCGTTCTGTCGTGAGGGAACGTGGACAGGCACTTGCTGAAACATTCAACTATTTGTCAGGTTCATTGACTTCAATCAAAGAGGATATCAAGCTGCAAATTGACAACTCAGCCGACACGATCAGCTCCATTGCAGAACAGATCAACAATTTGAACAGGCAGATCGGAGAGTTGGAGCCTCACGGTTACTTGCCGAATGATTTGTATGATAAGCGTGATCTGTTAGTCGATCAATTGTCCGAACTCGCAAATGTGAAGGTTAAGAAAGTGGACAGCGGCGGAGATGATCTTGAGATTGCTGAAGGGAAGTACACGATCGAATTGGTGGATGACAGTGGAAAACCGATCGGTACTCTCGTTGATGGGGAGAAGCTTAATTGGAATAAACTCACTGTTGGTTATGAAGATGGGAAAACCAACACGGTTACATTGACGGAGTATGGCAAGGATGGAACCCCGACAAATAATAACACTGAGATTGGAAGCTTCACTTCTAAGGGGAAATTGCTCGGTCAGATGGAAGCACATAATGACGTTTACCCTGATATGTTGTCGAAGCTTGATGAAATGGCGTATCAGTTTGCCGTTGAATTTAACAAAGTCCATTCGAGTGGGTATGGATTAGATCCGAATAACGTGCCAAGCCAGAACACCGGGGAGTTGTTTTTCGATGAATTAGCTGATACACAGGGATCAGCCTCACTCATCAAGTTACATGGTGACATTACTGATACGGGCGGACTGAATAACATTGCAGCTTCTAAAGATGGATTTTCCGGTGATGGAAGCAACGCGTTGTTGCTGTCCGATGTGAAGGATTCGAAGTTTGAGTTCAGTTCTGGGGAAGCGACAGTACAAAGCTTTTACGAAGGTGTCATTGGTAAAATGGCTGTTGATACTCAGCAGGCGAACCGTTTAATGAATAACTCCGAGACTTTGAAGCAATCTGTGGAGGAACGCAGACAATCTGTGAGCGGTGTATCATTAGATGAGGAAATGACTAGAATGATGCAGTTCCAGCATGCGTATAATGCAGCTGCACGAAATATCACTAGTATCGATGAAATGCTTGATCGGATCATCAACGGTATGGGTCGAGTAGGAAGGTAGGGATAGAGGATGCGTGTTACGCAAAGTATGCTGACAGGAAATATGCTTCGTAATTTAAGCCAAAGCTATGAGCGGATGGGGAAGTACCAGGACCAGCTTGCAACAGGGAAACGTATTAACAGACCTTCTGATGACCCTGTCGTAGCGATGAAAGGGATGGAATATCGTACTAACCTGACGGAGGTCGAGCAATTCAAGAGGAATTTATCTGAGGTTTACAACTGGATGGATAATTCAGATGCAGCCTTGGACGAAGCAGGACAAGCATTGCACCGGATCCGTGAGCTAACCGTGCAGGCGAGTAACGGAACATACGAAGACGGACAACGGTCAGCGATTGCGAAAGAGATCAGCCAAATTCGCGATCACTTGATTGATATCGCCAATACAAAGGTTGCCGGGAAGTATATTTTTAATGGGAATAATACAACGGAAGCACCAGTTACGGGTGATGGAGCAATAGCTGCTACCGCGAATGACAATCCAGTTGAAATTGAAGTATCCAAAGGGATCAAGGTCAGGACAAATATCACACCGGGCAATGTATTTTCACAGGGTCTTTTTACTGATCTTAAAGATTTAGTAGAAAAACTTGAGAATGGTGCATCTGAAGACGAAATCAGTGCATATCTATCTAACTTAGATACCCACATGGATAACAATACAGCAGAAAGAGCAGAACTTGGTGCACGCTACAACAGGGTTGAGATGATCAGCGACCGAGTGGCTGAGCAAGAAGTCATTGCAAGCCGGATTCTATCGGACAATGAAGATGCAGATATGGAACGCGTCATCACCGATCTAAAGACTCAGGAAAGTATCCATCGAGCTGCTCTAGCAGCAGGTGCGAGGATCATCCAGCCAACATTAATGGACTTTCTACGATAGACGTTCTATAAACTTCGGATTTCATTGTTACTCGGTTTTTCCGGTCCTCCGACGTACAGGAAGTACTAGAACCGGCGTTGTCACAGGACGTGATGATTTTAGCCGGTTTCATTTCCGGTCTTCAAAACCATTGTGCCTCGACCTCCTTGTTTCTATAACGTCTACTATTGATTTCAAGTGACTATGAAAGCTATCTCGCAAGATAGCTTTTTTCTGCTAAAGAGGTGATCTAATGCAAATCCCCCAAATTCGAATACAGTCGCAGCCTGCTTTAATCGGTTTGGAAACGACAAAAGGCGTACAACAGATCAGGCAACCAAAGGCAGAGCAATCCATTCAACAACCAAAAGCAGATCTCAATGTAAAAACGACAAAAGGGATAATGACTATCGACCAGACAAAGGCTTGGAACGATATGGATTTAAAAAGTGTTTTTGTTCGTACGGAAGAAGCAGCACATTTAGGGCGGGAGGATCTTCTTTCTGGTATTGCACGACGGGCTCAAGAAGGCGACCAGTTAATGAGGATTGAAAACGGTGGTAATCCGATTGCAGAACAAGCACGTGTAAACAGTGGAGGGGAAATGAGAGAGTGGAACATCGGTTGGATTCCATCGGCAGGTAGTGTAAAGCTGAATTATTGGCCAGCCAATGTCGATATTGATGTACAAGTCAACAAACCGAACATTGAGACGGTTGCCAAGAAACCTGAGCATACCTATCAACCGGGTAAAGTAGACGTTTTTTTACGTCAGAGAAACTCTGTATCGATTAATTTTGTCTAATAAAAAGAGTGTGGTGGATAAATGATGAAAATAAATACGAAGTACTTTGGAGAAGTAGAAATTGAAGAGAAAGACATTGTAGCCTTTGACCAGGGTATTCCTGGTTTTATTGATGAAAAACAGTTTGTTATTCTGCCATTTGGAGATGAAGATACAGCATTGAGTATTTTGCAAGCTGTAAAAAATTCAAACCTGGCATTCGTCATTACCAATCCTTTTCTATTTTTTAAAGATTACGAGTTTAATCTTCCCGATAATGTAACAGAACAATTAGAGATCAAAGAGGAAAAAGAAGTGGCTGTGTTTGTCATTTTAACTGTACAGGACCCTTTTGAAAAAACGACAGCCAATTTGAAGGCACCGATTGTCTTAAATATAAAAAATAGCTCTGGTAAGCAGATCGTTTTAAATGATGACCAATATCAGACAAGACACACTTTGTTTTCTCAGCCCCATACAGCAGCGAAGGGGGAGAATTAAATGCTTGTCTTAACTCGAAAACTGAATCAATCCATTCAAATCGGTGAAGATATTGAAGTGAAAGTGCTCGGTATCGACGGAGATCAAATTAAGATAGGAATAGACGCTCCAAAAAACATCGATATACATAGAAAAGAAATCTATCTAGCAATTCAAGAGGAGAATAGCAGTGCCGCAACTGTTGATTCAGATCTTATCAAGAAGCTGTCAGGGATCGTAAAGAATAAATAATAGTAAAAAATCAGGTTGTTTTCTACCAAATCAAGGGTGGAGGACAGCCTTTTATTTTTTTTGCATTTTATATTAAAGATCTCTATGAATAAGACGATATAAAGAATGTAAACGAAGCAACAATGAGGGCGGCCGACTTGATTGATGCTTCGAAAATAAGAGAACCACAAGGACGTGGTTCGACAAAATTCAAGGAGGAATTTAATAATGAGAATTAATCACAACATCGCAGCTCTTAACACGTATCGTCAGTTGAATAGTGCATCTACAGCACAAGGTAAATCAATGGAGAAACTATCTTCAGGTCTTCGTATTAACAAAGCAGGAGATGATGCAGCTGGTCTAGCAATCTCTGAAAAAATGCGCGGACAAATTCGTGGTTTAGAAATGGGTTCTAAAAATGCTCAAGATGGTATCTCTTTCATCCAAACAGCTGAAGGTGCATTAAATGAAACTCATTCTATTCTACAACGTATGCGTGAACTAGCTGTTCAATCATCAAACGATACTAATACTGATGCTGACCGTTCTGAACTTCAAAAGGAAGTTGACCAATTAGCAGAAGAAATTACTCGTATTGCTAATAATACTGAGTTTAACACAAAATCTCTTTTAAATGGTGCTGTTGATGATAACAATGTAAAAGCTGCAACTTTCCATATTGGTGCAAATGCAGGCCAAAATTTAGAATTAACTATTGGAGCTATGGACGCTAAGTCTTTAGGTGTAACTAGAGATGTTCAGTCTGCTAAAGTTTCAGGAGCTACAGATGTAACAGGAGCAACACTAAGCGGTACTCTAGGCACAGCACTTACTGATGGAGCTTCATTAACATTAAGTGCTGATGATACTGCTGCAAAAACTACTTGGAGTGCTGCCGATTTAGGAATTACTGGAACATCTTTGGCATCTACCTCAAATTCTTCAGAGTATAACGATTATACAATAACAGTTACTAAAACTGGTGGAGCTGGTGCTGATGTAACTGCTGCTATTGATTCAACTGCAAAAACAATTACAATTAACTATTCTTCAGATGTAGCTGCAGCTGGTAGTACGGCTGCTAAATTACAGTCGGCATTAGATGGAGCAAATATTAATTTAACTGCAACTGGTGATGCTACTGCTGTTGCAGGAGGTACAGACGTTGCCGCAACTACAGCAGGTTTAGCTGATGATGAAGTGAAATTAACAATAGGGTCAGAAGATGTTATTGTAAAAGATACAGCTACTTCTGCTACGTTCACAAGTGCGGCAAACCAAGGTCTAACTGTTAATCTAGATGGAGCTGTTACTGGTTCTGCAGCAGCTACTATTGATATTGGAATTAGTTCTTCATCAGAAGCAACATTTGCTGGTGGAGCAAAAACAGCTGACGCTAATGTTGCTGGCGGTATTGACATTTCATCTCAATCTGCAGCAGATACAGCTATCACAGCTATTAACACTGCAATTGAAACAGTGTCTACTGAACGTTCTAAATTAGGTGCTTATCAAAACCGTTTAGAGCACACAATTAACAACTTGAACACATCTTCCGAAAACTTAACTGCTGCTGAGTCTCGTGTACGTGATGTAGACATGGCAAAGGAAATGATGGAGCAAACAAAGAATTCTATTCTTTCTCAAGCAGCACAAGCAATGTTGGCTCAATCAAATCAGCTTCCGAACGGAGTTTTACAACTTCTAAGGTAACTGATTGAAGGGCGTCTTATCTGGTAACGGATGAGAGTATAACTGGGTGAATTGCTGGAACTTCCTTAAACTCTCTCAACCACAACGTAGCTGTAAACGGCACGCGTGAAGGTTTGAAAATGAGAGAGATTGGATAATCAGCAGCCAAGCTCCTGTGAGGAAACTCTGGAGAAGGTTCAACGACTAAGTCGGACTATCTAAGGCTAAAAGCTATGATGATGAGGACTGTAGGGTGGGAATACCATTCGAAGTGCCCAGCCCCTTAAAACAAGGGTGAAGATATAGTCTATTCTATGATCGAAAGACATAGCGGCGAAGCAAGCCAACCAACAACCACAAGGAGTTCTTCAACTTCTTCGTTAATCAATTTCAAATTAATGGTCGTCTCAATCGAGGCGACCATCTTTACGTAACTCTGAAACTTTATATACGATAGACCAATAACTTCTGTTTAAACTTTTGGCTATTTCTTTATCCTTCACTCCTGATTGTTTCAATGTAATAATTCGTTTAATTTCTTCATAACTGTAATTCTGTTGGTTATCTGAAGAGCTTGTTTGAATAGTTATATTTCTTCCGTATTTTTTGTATATACGATTCGAAATAGATTCAATTTTCTTTTCGATATTTGTTTTATATTGCATTGAAGGTATACATTTTGAATAAGGAGCTATTATCTGTAAAAATTGACGAACTTCCTTTACTTTATTAATCTTTAATAGGGATCCATGACCATGAGGGTGGCTTGATACTACAAAATTCGTTTTAAATAGGATATTAATATGATTTGCTAGTTTATGATTCTCATTTCTCTTAAAGTTTAATGTGGAAATAGTTATACCTGGAGTACAATAAACAGTTTTTTTGTTTTTATTCAATCGAGTAGTCATTGAAAGGCTTCCATCATCTAGGTAAAGTGCAGTTAAAAACATGGGGTGCATACATTTACTAAGGAAGTTATCAGTGAGGACTTTTGAACTGCCATTATAAAGGACATTTCTTAAACTAGTGAAGTAGGGGTGACTGCCTGAGCGTAGATAATTCCCGTTTATTGTAAAACCCAGGTTTTCTAGTTGTGATAATTTCCATTCTCTATAATCTCTTTGGGACTCCCCAAAATGTTCTTGATAAGCAAAATTAATACTCCGTTTTGCGCCTAGGCTAATATAACCATCTCCTAGTAAACTACCATAGAGTAATTGCTCTTGTATAAAAGTTGGTGAAAGGCTAGGAATGTTCTCCTCATACCACTTTCTTCTATTCTTCACTAACTGATTTTTAAGTTCATTTAAGTAATCTTCATTTTTGTTAATATGATTTTTCTTTGCAATTGTCCGTACTTTAAATTCAGAGAGGTTTAAATACTTAGCCACTTTTTCTGTACTTTCAAAAGGGAAATGCTTTTTAATATACACAATTATCTCATCCATAACAAAAAAGCCTCCTTCATTATAGGAACATATGTTCCCTTAAATTATATCATGTTTTACTTAAGTTATTGATTTTTTTACCGATAAAAATAGTAGAGATAAGAATAGTAGGGGGAGCGGTTATGAGTGTAGGGAATGTCGGTTCATCTCCTTCAGTTTTTCCGAAGCAGGAAGGTAAATTAGAACCTCAGAATAATGAATATCAAGCTGAACAAAAAGAACATCACAAACATCAGGATGTCGTTTTATCGAAACAAGATCTACAGGAAAAAGTGGAGAGTATGAATGACTTCTTACTACCTACCCAAACATCTTTGAAATTCGAGCTCCATGAAAAATTGGATCGGTATTATGTTCAGGTAATTGATGACAAGACGAAAGAGGTCATTAGAGAGATACCGAATAAGAAGTTTTTAGATATGTATGCGGCAATGGCGGAATTAGTGGGGATTGTCGTAGACGAAAAAATTTAGAGGTGAAATAGAATGGACATGCGTATTGGTGGCCTTGCCAGTGGAATGGACATCGACCAGATCGTCAAGGATTTGATGAGGGCGGAACGAATTCCTCTCGATAAAATGAATCAGGATAGGCAGTTGCTTGAGTGGAAGCGTGATGACTATCGTGAAATGAACAAACTGTTGAAGGATCTTGACCAATTGATTTTTGATGGCATCTATCGACAAAAGACTTATTTGACGAAATCGACAGCCAGTTCGAATGAAGCGGTGGTATCAGCAACTGCAGGTAGTAATGCTGCAGCAACAACGACTACGATTGATGTAACCAGACTTGCTAGTGCAGCAAGGTACAATTCCGAAACAGCCGTTATTGATCCTGCCAGTGGTGATGACGGTGATACACTTTTACAAGATGTTGATTTCAACACTGCAGGTTCATTTGCAGCTCCTTTTAGTTTGAAATTAAGTGTGATCAAACCAGGCGAATCACTAGCAAGCGATATTACGCTAGACATCGATCCTTCGACTGATTCGATCAATGATATCATGTCAAAGATCAACTCCCATACTTCATTAGGGGTATCTGCCTTTTACGATGAAGCGACCAATAAAGTTGTCCTTACCATGAAAAATACAGGTAGTGGAGCGAAGTTAAGCATTACTGATGACGGATCTGCTGACAGTACTAAAACGGCTGAGTTTTTCAGCTCGCTCGGTTTTACTAATGCATCGGCAGGAAATGAACTGGGAGACTCCAATGGAGACGGAACTGTGGAGCTAACCATGAAAACAGTCGGCCAAGATGCTGAGTTTACCTATAATGGTTATGCTACTACGCGAAAAACGAACACATTCACAATCAACGATGTCACCTACAACTTGAAACAGGTTGGTTCGGCGAACGTATCTGTTACTCAGAATACGGATTCGATTTTTGACTCGATCGTCAAGTTTGTCGATAAATATAATGAGACAATTGAAAAGATCAACGGTGAGATCGGCGAAACACGTTATCGTTCTTACCTGCCTTTGACGAAAGAGCAGCGTGAGGATATGGGAGATCGTGAAGTCGAGCTTTGGGAAGAGAAGGCGAAGAGCGGGATGCTCAGGGGTGATACGATTTTATCTGGCGGATTGAATGCTATGCGCTCAGGTCTTTACTCGCAAGTTACAGGCGCGAATGTTTCATCGAACTATAATCAGCTCGCTCAAATCGGTATTAAAACATCGAGTAATTACCGTGACGGCGGGAAACTGATCATTGACCCGGATAAGCTCAAAAAAGCGATCCAGGATGACCCGAATGCTGTTTACCAATTGTTCATGAGTAAAGGTGAAACGACCAGTGAGCAAGGCATTGCTCGTCGTCTTCGTGAATCTATTTCGGATACTATGACAAAGATCGAAGTTAGAGCAGGTAACAGCTTAAAAACAAACCAGCAGTTCTCGTTAGGGCGTAACATGACCGATCTTGATTCACGGATCAGTAACTTTGAAAGAAAATTGATCGGAATCGAGGATCGTTATTGGAGTCAGTTTACGGCAATGGAAAAAGCGATAAGCCGGATGAATCAACAGTCTATGTTTTTGATGAATCAATTTGGCGGCGGCATGTAAGCCGTAAAAACTTCTAAGGAGTTGTTTGATTGACCATGTCTTTAAATGCATACCAAACGTACCAACAGAACTCAGTCGGAACTGCGTCTCCAGGTGAATTGACGTTAATGCTGTACAACGGTTGCTTGAAATTTTTAAACCAGGCAAAAGCAGCTATTGAAAAAGGAAAAATCGAGGACAAAAATACGAATTTGCTGAAGGCTCAAAAGATTATCCAGGAGCTGATGGTGACGCTGAATACGGATGTCCCTGTTGGTAACCAAATGATGCATCTTTATGATTACATGAATCGCCGGTTGATGGAAGCAAATGTGAAAAATGAGATCGCAATCATTGAAGAAGTGGAAGGATTAACTGTAGAGTTCCGAGATACGTGGAAGCAGGTTATCCAGCAAAATCGAAAAGCGAATTATGGGGCAGGAGGCCAGGCGTAAATGAGTGCGGTGCAAGAGTTGTTGGAACACACAGAGAAGCTTTATGACCATGTGAAAATGGGATTGCCAGAAGAAGAGCCAGATCATTACTTCGAGGAGCTCAATGAGTATATCGAATACAGGCAGAAATTGATTGAACGTTTGACTGGTAATTACAATAAAGAAGAGAAAGAGTTGGGAAAGCAGCTTGTTGAAATCAACAAGCTGATCCAGCCTTACCTGGACAAACAGCTGCAAGAGATCAAAGCACAGCTCATGAAAATCAGGACGAAACGGACGAACAATACGAAGTATGCAAATCCTTATCAAGGGAATAGTGCTGACGGAATGTTTTTTGATAAGAGGAAGTAGGTCGGGATGCTAGCATTAGATCAGAAACAATACGAAGTGATCAGTCAGTATGTAAAGTTGCTTAAAATTGTTGAAGAGGGCTTTGGCTATATAAATGAGCAATATAGACAGGAAAAACATGATGCTGGCGATCGAATGCTTGGTGATATATTGATTGCTTTTTCGCAATTTGAAATGGCGAACCAAACGTTGATGACAGCATTTGGGGAAGAAGTATTATACGAAATCCAGATGTTCAAATCGATCATTGAAATCATAGAAGAGTTAGAAGTGAACTTTTATCATGAGGATTGGAAAAAAGACATTATCTTATCGAAGTTGATCCCGGCGTTCAACTCATGGAGCATCCTAATGCGAGCGAAGTTCGAACCTTATTTACTGCACTAATACATATTATTCGAGAGCCTGGAGTCGATCCGGGCTTTTTATTTTACTATAAAAAGGATAAAATATTGTTTTCGGAGAAGTAATGTCCAGCTCCAACGCCCAACCACTTGGATCACTTCAGACCTCCTGCGGCGGTCGACACATTGATTTAAATCGAAGTGTTTACCCACGCAGAACCGAACTTTGTTTGGTTCGAACCACATCGTTGGACTTCCAGTGACCTGCGTGGCTGAACAGGGAGTTTACGCTTTTATTATGAAAGGAAACCGTGTCATGTATCCCAAATTTTTTAAAATTTAGCGGATTTTATCGGACATTAAGAGAGGATAGTGCTTTCGTAAACTAAACACGAGGGTAAAATACATTACAACTTATAAGGTTGCAAGGTGTTTTGATATTGGAGTGGCTGCAAGTCATGTGAATGTTTAAGGGAGTGTACTGTATATGAAAAAGTTATTGTTAACGGGATTCGAGCCCTTTTTGGATCATGGGGTCAATCCGACGGAACTGATCGTTAAGGCCCTTGATGGGAAGATGATTGGTGATTATCAGGTGATAGGTCGGGTCCTCCCGGTTGAGTTTGGCCGTTCGGCTGACGTTCTGCTTGGGTTTATACAGAAGTTGGGGCCGGATGCGATAATCTCACTTGGACTTGCAGCAGGGAGGGATAAGATTACACCGGAACGGGTTGCGATCAACGTCAATGACGGTGTTGCAGATAACAAAGGGCGTGTCCCAGTTGACGAACCGATTGTAAAGGATGGTCCAGATGCTTATTTTTCAACGTTACCGATCCGTCAAATGGTGAATGCATTGCTGGAGAATGGTATTCCAGCAATGATCTCCAATTCAGCCGGGACTTACTTATGCAACAATGTCATGTATTCAGTACGTCATTATATAGAAGTAAGCGGGAAATCCATACCTGCGGGGTTCATCCATGTACCAGCATCCTTCGAGCTTTCGGTTAAGAATTATGAATTGTCTGGATGGCCCTTGGAGACGATTCGATATGCGGTGGAAATCGCTGTCGGAGAGCTGGAGTAAAACCTTCAAAACCCTTATGGCAGTAAAGGAGTCCCAAGGACAGTCGTCTGATAACTGGTCTATTTTTACTAAACATTTTCGGAATCTTGACTCTAAAGGTTGTCACGTTGTATACTCTTATTGTGGAAATTCCACATGATTTTTTGAATACGAAAGGAATGTGAATTACATGCAAGGAAAAGTTAAATGGTTCAACGCAGAGAAGGGCTTCGGGTTCATCGAGGTTGAAGGTCAAGACGACGTATTTGTACACTACTCTGCAATCAGCTCTGACGGATTCAAAACTCTTGAAGAAGGTCAAGACGTTGAGTTTGAAGTAGTTGAAGGTAATCGTGGACCTCAAGCTTCAAATGTAGTAAAGCTTTAATTCACATTCCTTTTTTAGGGTTTGAATTAAAAGCAATATCCCCCGTTTCTCATTTTGAGGAGCGGGTTTTTATTATCATCAAGGGTATAGGTGTATGGGATCACAATACTAACTTTATACCCTCTTAACAGTTCCTTTACATTGATGCGAAAGACCTCTACACTTCCTTTGAATGTGTGTCGAAAATTGTCTATAACACGTCAGAAGCATGGCGTGAACATCGCGTGTTTTTCTTTTTATTTCGCTGTTTTGATTAATTTCCCTAAAAAAGACTGAAATTTAAAAAAATTGTCATATTTTTTGAGTTTCTTTTCTTGTTTATGAAGGAATTGTTAAGGGGTATAGCGAAATATATATAAACACCGAAAGGAGGAGTCTCTCATGAACTTTAATATTCGTGGAGATAATATTGAGGTAACACCAGCATTGAGGAACTACTCGGAAAAGAAAGTTAGTAAGCTCGAGCGTTATTTTGATGGTACTCCAAACTCAGATGTTTACATCAACCTGAAGGTGTTCAATAACGAGCAGCTAGTTGAAGTGACGATTCCTATGCCAGGTTTGTTATTGCGTGCTGAAGAATCGCATGATGACATGTATGCTGCCATTGATTTAGTAGTTGAGAAATTGGAAAGACAAATCCGAAAACATAAAACAAAAGTAAATCGTAAATTTCGCCAGGGTGGCGCGATCAAATTCGCCTTTGCCAATGGAAATGGCAATGTAGCTCCTTCCACGACAACACTTCTTGAGGAAGAAGAGGATGAAGACGAATTCCAGGTTGTCCGTAACAAACGTTTCGATCTGAAACCGATGGATACACAGGAAGCGATTCTTCAAATGGATATGCTAGGGCATAACTTCTTCGTCTTCTCACATGCTGAATCAGGAGAAACAAATGTCGTCTACAAACGGAAAGATGGAAAATACGGACTCATTGCCCCGGATATTGAATAAATGACAAAATAGCAAATTTTAAAGACGTGGCCAGATGGCCACGTCTTTTATCGTGCGCCTCAGACTGTACCAGGCACCAAAATTCCGCCCTACTGCCCCAAGGGAAGTAAGAAGGTGCCAGGCACCGTTCAGAAAGTCAGTGATACCAAGGGTTTTGAAACGGTGCCTGGCACCCGATGAAAATCCCTGTGTATCAAGGGTTTCAAAATAGTGCCTGGTACAAGTGGAAGGTACGGTTTTAGCGGATAGAAGCTTGAAGTTAGCGGCTGCCCTGTCAAACCCTTCAAGGGACATACCTTGCATTCTTGTCCTTCCTCCTTCAAACTGTTAAAATAAAGCATGGACTATAGTTAGAAGATTTTTCAAATAAAGTTGTGTAAATAGAGGTGCTTACTTCATGATGGGATTGTTAAAAAAGATGTTTTCTACTGGAAACGAGCGTCAATTAGCCCGTCTTCAAAAATACGCTGACGAGGTTGATGTGCTCGGTCCAGAAATGGAAAAACTATCGCATGAACAATTGAAAGCAAAAACCGATGAATTCAAATCTCGTCTTGAAAAAGGCGAAACATTAGATGATATTTTGATTGAAGCGTTCGCGGTTGTCCGAGAAGCGGCAACACGCGTACTTGATATGCGCCCATATCCGGTGCAAATCATGGGTGCGGTTTCTTTGCATGAAGGTAATATTTCGGAGATGAAAACCGGTGAAGGTAAAACACTCGTCGCGACGATGCCGGTTTATTTGAACGCACTTTCCGGTAAAGGCGTCCATGTTGTGACGGTCAACGAATACCTGGCTGCACGTGACGCCGAGGAAATGGGGCAGCTTTATAACTATCTTGGGCTTTCTGTAGGTCTTAACGTTACTGGACTTTCGAAGGAAGAGAAGAAGGAAGCTTATAATGCTGACATTACCTATGCGACGAATAACGAACTTGGGTTCGATTACCTCCGTGACAACATGGTTCTATATAAGGAAGAAATGGTTCAGCGTCCATTGAACTTTGCGATCGTCGATGAGGTTGACTCGATTTTGATTGATGAAGCCCGTACTCCATTGATCATTTCAGGGAATGCTGCAAAATCGACGGACCTTTATCGGATCGCCAACCAATTCATCCACCAGTTGAAACAGGATGAAGATTATACAGTGGATATTAAAACGAAGAACGTTCAGCTGACAGAAGAAGGCATGTCCAAGGCAGAAAGCTTTTTCCGGGTTGAAAACCTGTTCGATATCTCCAATGTGTCAATCAATCACCATATCAACCAGGCGTTGAAGGCTCATGTCATCATGCACCGTGATACGGATTATGTTGTGCAGGATGATGAAGTTGTCATCGTCGATCCTTTTACAGGTCGTTTGATGGCTGGCCGTCGTTACAGCGATGGATTGCACCAGGCGATTGAAGCGAAGGAAGGTCTCCAAATCCAGCGTGAATCGATGACGCTCGCAACGATTACGTTCCAGAACTACTTCCGTATGTACAATAAGCTTGCTGGTATGACGGGTACAGCGAAGACGGAAGAAGAGGAATTCCGTAATATCTATAATATGAATGTTGTCGTGATTCCTACAAACAAACCGATTGCGCGAATCGATAATGCCGATTACATTTATAAATCGCAAGAAGGGAAGTTCCGTGCGGCTGTCAATGAAATCGCGGAACGTCATAAAAAAGGCCAGCCGGTCCTTGTTGGTACGGTTGCGGTTGAAACGTCTGAGCTGATTTCACAAATGCTCAAGAAAAAAGGCGTTCCACACAATATCTTGAACGCGAAAAATCACGGACGGGAAGCACAGATCATTGAAGATGCTGGTCAAAAAGGTGCCGTAACGATTGCGACGAACATGGCCGGTCGTGGTACGGATATCAAGCTTGGCGAAGGTGTTGTAGATCTTGGGGGACTTCACATCATCGGTACGGAGCGCCATGAATCACGTCGTATCGATAACCAGTTACGTGGTCGTGCTGGTCGTCAAGGGGATCCAGGTTCTTCACAATTTTATATTTCAATGGAAGATGAATTGATGCGTCGATTCGCTTCTGAGAACATACTTGCGATGATGGACCGTCTAGGCATGGAAGAGGATCAGCCATTAGAAAGCAAAATGGTCACAAAAGCGGTTGAGACAGCGCAAAAACGAGTGGAAGGCCATAACTTCGATGCTCGTAAGCAATTGCTGCAGTATGATGATGTCATGAGGCAGCAGCGTGAAATCATTTATGCGCAGCGTGCAGAAGTGCTTGAATCCGAAAACCTCCGGGAAATCGCGGAAAAAATGATCCAGTCGACTGTGGAGCGCATTGTCGAGGCGCATACACCAGAAGAGGAAGTTCCTGAAGATTGGGACATGAAGGCGATCATCGACTATGCGAACGGTACATTCATGCATGAAGGTGCCGTAACCGAAAAAGATATCAAAGGGAAAGAACGCGAAGAAATCATTGATGTGTTCTTAGAAAAAGTCAAAGAAGAGTACGATCGTAAAGAGTCTCAACTTGAACCGGATCAAATGCGTGAATTTGAGAAAGTCATCGTACTGCGTGCTGTAGACCGTAAGTGGATGGATCATATCGATGCGATGGATCAGCTGCGTCAGGGTATCCATTTGCGTGCCTATGGCCAAAACGATCCATTACGTGAGTACCAATTTGAAGGTTTCCAAATGTTCGAAACGATGGTTGCAGAAATTGAAGAAGAGGTATCGACGTATATCATGAAGGCACAGGTCGAGAAGAACCTTCAGCGTGAAAAAGTCGCAGAAGGAAAAGCCGTCGATCCGAAAGCGCAGGAACAACAGAAAAGAAAACCGATCCGCAAGAGTTCTGACGTAGGACGTAATGCACCATGTCCATGCGGAAGCGGCAAGAAATACAAGCACTGCCACGGTGCATGACCATAAGATCAAAAAGAAGGCTTGGCAACAGCCAAGTTTTCTTTTGCTTATTCAACGGTGCCTGGTACACTCGAAGAAGCCAGGCGTAGCAAGGGTTTCAAGATGGTGCCAGGCACCGATCAGGAATGCAGTGATACCAAGGGGTCTGGTCCGGTGCCTGGCACTGCTATAATAAAGTAGTCAATTATCTTATAGGAATAAGGGAGATCGTGTGTTATGGAATTAGTTGAAATTAAACAAGAATTGTCAGCAATGGAGAAGCGACTCCAAGACTTTAGGGGGTCTCTTTGACTTAGATCATAAAGAGGCTCGTATTGCGGAGCTTGAAGAACAGATGACAGCCGGTGATTTCTGGGATGATCAGAACAATGCACAGACGGTCATCACCGAAGTGAATGGCTTGAAGAGTGTCGTCAATGAGTTCAATGAGCTTAATGAAACCTTCGAGAATTTGGAAGTTTCCTATGAACTGGTGAAAGAAGAAGAGGACGAGGATCTTCGTACTGAATTGGAGCATGAACTGAAAGAGCTTTCCAAGCAGCTTTCCGAATTCGAATTGACATTGCTCCTAAGTGAACCACATGATAAGAACAATGCATTACTCGAATTGCATCCAGGGGCGGGTGGAACAGAGTCTCAAGACTGGGCGTCCATGCTCCTCAGAATGTACACGCGGTGGTCTGAAGACAAGGGCTTCAAGGTCGAGACCGTTGATTACCTTCCTGGTGATGAAGCCGGTGTAAAAAGTGTTACACTCAACATCAAGGGGCACAATGCTTATGGGTACTTAAAAACGGAAAAAGGCGTACATCGTCTCGTGCGGATCTCACCGTTCGATTCATCGGGACGCCGTCACACTTCCTTCGTATCTTGTGAAGTGATGCCGGAATTGAGTGATGATATCGAGATTGATATCAAACCAGATGAAATCAAGGTGGATACGTACCGAGCGAGCGGTGCCGGTGGTCAGCACGTCAATACGACGGATTCGGCTGTCCGTATCACGCACGTTCCAACAAACACGGTCGTTTCGTGTCAAACGGAACGTTCCCAGATCAAGAACCGCGAACGTGCGATGAAAATGCTGAAAGCGAAGCTCTACCAAAGACGGATTGAAGAACAGCAAGCAGAGCTCAATGAAATCCGTGGTGAGCAAAAGGAGATCGGGTGGGGCAGCCAGATCCGTTCCTATGTCTTCCATCCTTATAGTATGGCGAAAGACCATCGTACGAATGTGGAAATAGGAAACATCCAGGCAGTTATGGATGGTGAAATCGATCCGTTCATCGATGCCTACCTGCGTTCGAAAATCAAATAAACAATCAAAACGGGGATGGCTGAAAAATGCCGTCCCTATCGTATTTGCAGGAGTTATACCGCACTCCTGCATTGTCAATCAAACGTTTGTTCAAAGCTTTGAAAATACTGTCGAATCCCTCTAAATCAACGTTTCGACCAAAATCTAAAATTCTTCTCAAAACCCGATTTTACCCACTCACATTCGTTTTAATTATCGGAAAATTTACGAAAACATAAGGTAGTGTTATACTTTTTTAGGTTATGAACCTACTAATAATTACTTCTTAAAGATAAAAGTGAGTGAATAAAATGATGATGGCAATTCGTCGAAACCGTATCAATCCGAAAATTTTAATTGCGTTAGATTACTTTTTTGTCCTGATTGGCTCCTCCTTTGTTGCACTAGCATTCAATCTGCTTCTAGCTCCGAACAATATCGCTTCCGGCGGCGTAGTCGGGATCAGTTTGATTTTGAAAAGCCTGTTCGGCTGGATGCCTTCGATCGTCCAATGGTCACTGAATATTCCATTGTTCATTGCTGGGGTCTTCGTGTTAGGGAAGAATTTTGGTGTAAAAACCCTCCTGGGGACATTGTTTTTGCCGTTCATCGTTTATATGTCCGAAGGGGTAGAACCAATTACGAATGATCCGTTACTCGGGGCTCTTTTTGGAGGTCTTGGGGTAGGTTTGGGGCTTGGTATCGTCTTCCGCGGTAAGGCTTCAACAGGCGGGATCGATCTTGCTGCCCAGATCCTCCATAAGTACACCGGTTTATCGTTAGGCCTTTGTTTACTTTCGATTGATGGAGCAATCGTTTTATCATCGGCATTTGTCTTTTCCATTGAGCAAGCGTTGTATGCGATGATCGGAATGTTTTTAACGGCTAAAACTATCGATGTTGTTCAAATGGGTCTAGGATATTCGAAAATGGCTTACATCATTACGGAGCAGGAAGATGAAGTACGGGATGAGATCTTCAGAGAGATTGACCGTGGGGTGACACGGATTGCTGCCACTGGCGGTTTCACAGATTCCGAACGGCCGATGCTCATGTGCGTGGTACAACAATTTGAAGTGACTCGGCTGAAACAACATGTCAAAAAGGTGGACCCGTCAGCTTTCATCATTATCGTCAACGCGAACGAAGTGCTGGGAGAAGGGTTTACGCAATCCTAATAATAGCTTTTCAAACGTCCTTTTTAAAAAGATAAGAAAGCATAAAAATTTTGTTTCGTGAAGAAATGTCTAGCTCCAACGCAATCACTTGGATCACTTCAGCTTTCCTGTGGCGGTCGACACATTAATTTAGGTCGAAGTGTTTACCCGCGCGAACTGAACTTTGTTTGGTTCGAGCCTCCTCGTCGAATTTCCAGTGGCCTTCGTGGCTGGTCAGGATGTTTTGCACTTTTCTTCAAATTCGTAAAGATCGGCTTATAAAATTGGAAATCCACTTATAACTTTCAAAATCGGCTATAAAACGAAAATTCGGCTTATATGTCATGGTATAATAACACTATAAGGAGGGTGATTTCCATGAGCAGAATCCTCTTATTTGATGGCGAATGTAATTTGTGCAACGGGATCGTCCAATTTGTGATCAAACGGGATCCGAATACCAAATTCCAATTCGCTGCTTTGCAAAGTGAAACCGGCCAGAAGCTTTTAAAAGAGTACGATCTTCCAAATCAGTTCGATAGTTTCATCATGATTGAAGGCGGAAAAGCGTACCAAAAGTCCAGCGCTGCACTTAGAGTTGTCAGTCATCTGAACGGGGGTTGGCGTCTTTTCACGGTATTTAAAATCATTCCGACTCCGATCAGAGACGTGATATATAATTTTATCGCACGGAACCGATATAAATGGTTCGGTAAACGGGACTCGTGCATGATTCCTACTCCGGATATCAAAAGCCGGTTTCTAGACTAAAAGGGTGTGATCATTTGAGCAGGAATAGACCGATTTATGTAGAGTCGGTCATCAAGACAGATATGGAACGGATCTGGGAGGCAACGCAAGATCCACAACAACATGAGCTATGGGATCTTCGTTTCACAAATATCACTTATCTCCCGAAAAAACGTGAAGATGAACCGCAGAGATTTGAGTATAAAACAAATATCGGGTTTGGGCTCAGTATAGCTGGTGAGGGAGAGAGTATCGGAACGAAAGAGGATGAAAACGGAGAGCGTACTTCATCACTGAAGTTTTGGACAGACATGCCGATTTCCCTTATAAAAAAGGGTGGTGGCTATTGGAAATACACACCAACAAGCGATGGAATAAAATTCGTAACGTTGTATGATTACGCGAACCGATTCGGCTTTCCGGGTCAAATCATGGATCGCTTCTTTTTCAGGCCGTTGATGGGATGGGCGACAGCATGGAGTTTTGATTGCCTCAGGCTATGGCTTGAAGAGAATATCCATCCCAAAATATCCTTGTTACGGAGTGGGGTCAATTGGATGATCTGCTCTCTTCTAGCGCTCGTTTGGATTTATCAAGGGCTGGTACCGAAGCTGCTCTTTCCTGATTCAGGTGAACTCGCCATCCTTCAAGAATCGGGTTTGTTTACCGGGTTTGAAGAAACGCTTCTTTATCTGATTGGCATTTTGGAAATCGTATTCGGGGTTTTCTTTTTCCTTCCACTAAAAAAGAAAGCTTTATTTTACATAAATAATTTCCTATTGCTCGGACTGATGGTCGGGGCGATCCTCAGCAATCCCATTATATTCGTTGAACCATTCAATCCGATTACGTTGACCCTCGCAATGGCAGGGTTATCGACCATCGGAATTATCAATGACAAGGATTTGCCGTCAGCAAGGAATTGTGAGCGGAAAATGCGTGGTGATGCCTCTTGAGTTCAATCTATGAAAAAGCGTTAGGAGAAAGGTTCCAAATGCTCCATCCGATGCTTCAAAAGAAATTCCAGGTTTCGAGTGGAGATCACCAAGCAATCATATGTATGGGTACGATGGAGGAGATTGCAGGTGGTCGTTGGTTCATGCGTCCATTCATCAAGATGGGGATCAAGAAGAACGTCACATTTCCGGAAAGAGGCACAGGTATTCCTTTTAAGCTGGAAAAGTACGGATTTATAGATCCATTTGGCAGGGAAACCATGTCCTGGATCCGAACGTTTTATTTTAAAAATACAGACCGCCGCTTTGATGCAACAATGGTTTATAGCAAAAAAGGGAAGGGGATCCTGGATTATCTCGGAAACAGCCAGGCTTCGCCGGTCGGAATTGAATTAGACGTGACAGAAACCGGAGGGATACGGATGAAATCATCCCGACAACACTTCCATTTTGGAAAAAGAAGGCTATCACTCCCCTCTCAAATAATCGGACATGCTACTGTCCGAGAAGAGTTTGATGAAAAAAAGAATCGGTTTTCAATCGATGTCACGGTGAAGAATATGATTTTTGGGACGATTTTCAGGTATAAAGGCCACTTCGGGATGGATGTTGTGCCGATGCCGCGTGAACAAATCCCAGCGTATGCCTTCCCGAAAAGGTTCGATTCAAGAGAGTAGGTGTTAGGAAATGAAAAAGACAGCTGTCATGAATGCAAGTATCGGCTTCTTTATTTGGCTTATATTCTTGTTCTCAGTGACCTTGAATCTAATTGAACAGCTTTTATTATTCGCCATTTTTGTCACTGTACCTTTAACGTTGTATATGAGCGAGACGGTGAAACGGAGTGGGATATATTTCAAAAGTTATTCGGCTGCGTTCACTCTGCAGTTGCCGATGGCGGTATTGGCTGGCTTATCCTTTATCACACCCCCTGGATGGATCGCGGGGTTTCTTTCTATTGGTTGGTTTGTTTTTTCCGTTGTTGTCTTTTTGTACGGTTTTGCGAGATTCAGTGCAAGGGGAACCAGACCACTAGAGGAGTTGTCGATCGATATCGGGTTGATGTACTTTCTCCTCGGGGGCGTATGGTTTGTCATTGGTCGTTTCGGAATGGATGTGATGCATTTCAGCAAGACGATCATCCAGCTTACGGCGATCCACTTTCATTTTTCAGCATTTGTATTGCCGATTTTCAACGGCTTGCTTGGACGATTCCTTTTAGATCAAACGGACCGGCTCTCTAAAACTTACAGGCTGGCTACGTTCGGTATCCTTGCTGGTCCGATCTTGATCGCCATCGGTATTACATATTCCCGGATCTTCGAGTTTGTTTCAGTTGGTATCTTTGTCACTGCACTCCTTTTATATTGTATTGAAATGTTCACTTATGTCTTGCTGAAAATCAGTTGGCTGCCGCGTGTCTTTCTTTTCTTATCAACCTCTGCACTCATTGTAACCCTGGCATTATCTTTCCTATACGGGTTCAGTAGAGCATTGAATGTGCCGATTATTTCCATTCCGAATATGGTTCTCTTTCATGGGGTCGCAAATGCATTACTAGTTGTGTTCTTCGGGATTGCCGGCTGGCTTATTATCCATCCAAAAGCGGATTACAGTCATTACGGCATTCCTGCAAGCAAGATTTTCAGCCGTTTTTACACGGGTTCAGACTTTTTCGATCGAAGCAATCTTGTTGATCAAGATCTCCACGATGATAGTCTGATTGTAAATATGGAAGCGTATGATCGTGAAGACTTTCATTCCTGCAATCTGCATCCTGAAATAGTATCGTTCTATGAAAATACACTTAACTATGAGCTAGACTCCCATACACAGTGGCAGCCCGGATTTGTCTTTTTCTCCAAACTCTATAAGTCTATCAGTAAAAGGATCGGGCAGATCAATCTTCCTCTTAATGGAATGGATCATATTCAAATGACTTCAAAGATCATTCCACTGATCTCGGAAAAGGATGGGAGGCCTGATGTTCGGGCTTGGATCAGGAGGACTGCAGATGGAGAATCGATTTTTGCAGCGGCTTATTCTTCCCACCAATATAAGGGGGAGAGGTATATGAATATTGCTTTGCCCCTATTCTTTGGAAACATGACAGGCATTTTGAAAATGGATCATATGGAAGAGGACGAAAGTGGATTGAGACTTTCCAGCTTTACAAAACGTTCAAATGGTGACGAAGGAATCTATTATCATACGAAATGGTTCGCAATCAAGCTTCCGATCGATGAGCATTTCAGTGTCTGGTTTGATGAAAAGGCAAACCTTTTGAAGGCTTCCCACCACATGAGCCTTTTTACGAAATCGTTCTTAAAAATCGACTATGAAATCAGCAGTACCTTAAAATAAACGCTTTAAGGCAAGAACCCCTTTGACATTTCTATGAATTCCCTGACTGCGAATGGCAGGTATTTATTTTTCTTCCAAAGTAACCCCAGTTCAAGGCTTATACTAGAATTCGTTAAAGGGAGAGCCCTGATATGTGGATTGGTGATCGAGCTTGCGATTTTACCAGGTAACAAGGCGATCCCTAGTTTCGCCTCGACCATTTCGATCATGAAATCCTTTTGCGAACTCTGGCAGACGACGTTCGGCGTGAAACCGTTCTTTGAACACTCCTCCAGGATTCGGTCATGAAGGGTGAAGTCTTGACGGTATAAAATGAAAGGTTCGTTTTCGAGGGCAGACAGATCGACTTCGTTTTTCTTAGCCAATGGGTTTTCCTTATGTACGATAAGCATCAATGGGTCATTGATTACCCTCACTATTTCGAAATTCCCTTTGTTGTCCGGCAGATTGCAAACGAGCCCGATATCGAGTGACCCTTCTTCAACCCCTTGTTTGATGCTCTTCGATCCGACCTCGTCCAACGATATTACAACAAGAGGATAGGCTTCTTTAAATCGACTGATCAGTTTTGAAAAAAAAGCAGCTCCGATGATCGGTGGAATTCCGATCCTGATTTCCCCTTTCTTCAGCTCCATGATGTCTGTAAGTTCTGAGGTCAAATTATGGAAGGCTTGCAACACACTTTTGGCATTGATGAGCACCGCTTTACCGGCGTCGGTCAATTCCAATTCTTTGGAACGATAAAACAAAGACACCCCTAATTCTTCCTCCAAATGCTTGATCGCTTTGCTGATGGATGGTTGCGATACGTGTAATGTGGCAGCGGCCTTCGTAAAGCTTAAATGTCGTGCAACCTCTGAAAAATATTCCAGGTGACGGATATCCATCATTCTCACTCCTTCCTGCTTTGTAATTGTGGGTTTGTAAAATGAAAATGAAATCACGACACCCCCAATGGAAGCGATGGCACAGTACCATAATCTGCAAGGTTTCTATTCTAATAGAAAGTCTATTATAACTAAAATGCATAATCAACATTCCAAATATATATTATGGATATGGATCATTTTATTATAAGATAGTATATATGAATCGTTTGTAAATTCTGAACATTAAAAAGAAAAGGATTAATACGTACAACTGTCAAAGATTGAAGTGGCTAGATTGCCCGTTCATGATCCATACTCGATAGGAGGAATTCATATGTCAGAATATGTAAAAGTCGGCAATCTCCAAGTTGCCCAAGTCTTATATGATTTTATCAATTCTGAAGCCATACCTGGAAGTGGAGTCTCTGCTGTTTCGTTCTGGGGTGGCCTGGAAAAGATCGTCGATGAGCTTGCACCTAAAAATAAAGAATTGCTGGAGAAGCGGGATGAATTGCAAAACAGGATACACGAGTGGCATAAAACAAATACAGACTTCGCTCTTGAGGAGTATAAGTCCTTTTTACGAGAGTTGAATTATTTGGAGCCGGAAGCTGGGGAAATCAAAGTATCGACTGAGAATGTCGATGATGAAATCGCGATACAGCCTGGACCGCAGCTTGTGGTCCCCGTCAACAATGCTCGTTATGCGATCAACGCCGCGAACGCTCGGTGGGGCAGTCTGTATGACGCACTTTACGGAACGGACGCGATCAGCGAGGAAGGTGGAGCGGAACAAAAAGGATCCTACAATCCAGTTCGCGGTGAAAAAGTCATTTCTTACGCGAAGGATTTCCTTGATAGAACCGTCCCTTTATCAAAAGGAACGTATCAGGGCGTAACGGGCTACGCGATTGTCGGCGGTAGACTGGCTGTTTCTTTATTTAATGGCGAAACGACGCGCTTGAAGGATGAATCTCAATTTATCGGTTATCAGGGCAATGAAAATGAGCCTGAAGCGGTACTTTTGAAGAATAACGGCATCCATCTAGAAATCCAAATCGATCGTGATCATCCGATCGGACAGACGGACAGAGCGGGTGTAAAAGATGTTTTCGTCGAATCTGCGCTGACAACGATCATGGACTTTGAAGATTCCGTGACAGCAGTGGATGCTGAAGACAAGGTGCTCGTCTATCAAAATTACCTGGGGTTGATAAAAGGGGATCTATCCAGCTCGTTTTCCAAAGGGCTGAAAACGGTTAACCGGACGCTCAATCCTGACCGTGAATATTTCTCACCTGATGGGAAGCTATTTACATTGCCGGGACGTTCCCTCATGTTCGCAAGGAACGTTGGTCATCTGATGACGAGTCATGCGGTATTGGATAGGGATGGCCAGGAAGTTCCAGAAGGGATCCTCGATACGGTTGTGACTGGACTAATTGCCAAGCATGATCTTCTAGGGAATGGACGGTATCAGAATTCGAAAAAGGGCTCGATCTATATCGTTAAGCCGAAAATGCATGGTTCAGAGGAAGTTGCTTTTGCAAATGAACTTTTTGATCGGACAGAGGATCTGATCGGGGTGAAAAGGAATACGTTGAAGATCGGTGTCATGGATGAGGAACGCCGGACGACATTGAATTTGAAGGCTTGTATCGAAAAGGTGAAAGAGAGGATTGTGTTCATCAATACAGGTTTCCTAGACCGCACAGGTGATGAAATGCATACGTCCATGGAAGCCGGTCCGATGATCCGTAAACATGAGATGAAGTCATCGAAATGGCTGCAGGGTTATGAAAAATCAAACGTCCAGGTCGGCCTTGCGAGCGGATTCCAGGGTAAAGCCCAGATCGGCAAAGGAATGTGGGCGATGCCTGACTTGATGGCGGATATGATCAGACAGAAGGGGAGTCAGCTTGAGGCTGGTGCGAGTACTGCCTGGGTTCCGTCTCCGACCGCCGCAACGCTCCATGCACTCCATTATCACCAGATCGATGTAAAGGAAGTGCAAAATATCCTACTTGAAATGGCAGATGATTATAAAGATGACATCCTGCAAATCCCTGTTGAAGCCCATCCGGATTGGAGTCCAGAGGAAATTCAGGAAGAATTGGATAACAATGCGCAAGGGATCCTTGGTTATGTCGTCCGTTGGGTAGAGTATGGCATCGGCTGTTCGAAGGTGCCGGATATCAATAACGTCGACTTGATGGAAGACCGTGCGACATTGCGGATTTCCAGCCAGCATATGGCCAACTGGCTCCACCATGGAATCTGTACAGAAGAACAGGTATTGGAGACGTTGAAGCGCATGGCCAAGGTTGTTGACCAACAGAATGCTGGTGACCCGGATTATAAGCCGATGTCTGAGGACTATGACAATTCGGTCGGTTTCCAGGCTGCGTGCGATCTGGTCTTCAAAGGGTACGAACAACCGAGCGGCTATACGGAACCGATCCTCCATCACCGTCGGATTGAAGCGAAACAGCGTATGCTGGCTCAGAAATAACGGCTTAAAGTATAAGACCATTAACTCACGTGCAGTTAGTGGTCTTTTCTTTAAAATTCGGTGAAGTAATCCTGTTGGTTTATGTCTATCATGAATGTCTTATGAGTCCCTTAGAACGCCGAAAACGGAACTTAAGGTACTCATAGGAGCTTTATGAGTCCCTTAGAACGCCGAAAACGGAACATAAGGTACACATAGGAGCTTTATGAGTCCCTTAAAACGCAGAAAACAGAACTTAAGGTACTCATAGGAGCTTTATGAGTCCCTTAGAATGCTGAAAACGGAACATAAGGTACTCATATGCTGTTTTTGACCTTGAATACACATAAATAGGAACAACAGTGGTTGATCACTTGCGAAGAATCCAAATACAAGAGATCACTCTAAAAGGGGTGGATATTGTGGAATTGAATGAAGTCGGCGGTGGACAACTTGTTTTATCGGAAAAATACGGAAATACGGGGTTGTCCGTGGTCACCCCGAAAAGTGAAGAAGAGATCGAGCAAATCCTCCGCACTGCAAATGAGGAAGGGAAAAAGATTTCAGTGATGGGAAGGGGGACGAAACGCGGTTATGGCGGTGTGAAACAAGAATACGACCTCGTTCTCTCACTCGCCAATTATAAAGGGATCATTGAGCACATTGTCGGTGATATGACAGTGACGGTAAGGCCTGGCACGACAATAGCGGGACTACAGGAATACCTCAAAAAGTACGGGCAGATGGTTTCCATAGATCCCAGCTGGCCGGAGGAGGCGACGATCGGTGGTGTCATTGCGGCGAATGAAAGCGGTCCGAAAAGGTTGAAGTATGGGGCTGCCAGGGATCTGGTCATCGGGTTGAGGGTCGTCTATGCTGATGGAAGTGTTATCCGGACAGGCGGGAAAGTTGTTAAAAATGTGGCGGGGTATGATATGAACAAATTGTTCATCGGTTCGATGGGGACGTTAGGTGTGATCTCGGAAATCACGATGAAATTACGGCCGCTGCCAAAGTTTGAAAGCCTGGTCCTTTTATCGATCGACGAAGATCGGTTGGAAGAATTGAAAGCGTTTACGGTGAAGCTGCAGGATTCGATGATTGAACCGGTATCACTCGAACTGGTGAACCCCTCTTTATCGAAAAAGCTGCTCGATCGGGAGGAATATACTCTTCTGATCGCGTTCGAGGATGTGGAAAAGGCTGTCCGTTACCAAGAGGAATGGGTTGCAGCGAACAAACCGGATGCGGCGATCCTGTCCAATTTATCTTCAGATGAATCGAGGGAATTTTGGAAGGGATTTTCCGTCATCCAGCCGAACGCATTGAAAGAAAATGAACCAGCTGACCATGTTCTGGCGACCGTCAAAATCAGCAGCAAGAACATGCAGGTGTTCGACATCCTCGAGGAAGTGCGGCGACTGAAGCAAGGAAACAAGGCAGAGCTGGATGCTCATGGAGGGCTAGGCCATGGTTTGAGCTTCATCATTTTAAAAGGGCCAGAAGAATCAGTCACATCTACTATTGCCAGCTTGCGTGTTTTTGTCAGGACAAAACAAGGATTTACAACCATTAAGCATTTGCCATTTGAACTCCGGAAAAAGATCGACACCTGGCACGATAATCCTTCTTACTTTTTCCTGTTCGAAGGCATCAAACGGAAAGCGGATCCCAAAAACACCTTGAATTACAAGCGCTTTATAGGAGGGATATGAAATGGCTGTAGAAATGAAGGAACAACAAACGAATATCGAACCGCCTTGCACCTCCAATAGTTTGAGCAATTACTTATGGGACGATCACCCTGATGAGGAAAAGTGGGCAGATTGTGTCCATTGCGGGATGTGTCTCGAATCATGTCCAACCTATCTCGAAACAGGGCAGGAGCAGCATTCGCCCCGTGGCCGTGTCCATCTGATCAAATCGGTTGCAGAAGGAAAACTGGAGGTGAATAAACACTTCATGGATCCGGTTTTCCAGTGCCTTGATTGCCGTGCATGTACGACGGCGTGTCCTGCAGACGTCGATGTCGGCGGATTGATTGAAGAGGCGAGGGGGCAAATCCGCCAAGCGATGCCGTTGAAAGGTTGGAAAGGAGTAGTGAGCCGCCTGTTCCTGAAAGATCTTTTCCCGCATAAAAATCGATTGAATGCTGTCGGTGGTATCCTGAAATTTTACCAGAAGAGCGGCCTGCAAAAAGCCGTTCGGAAATCAGGGGCCTTGAAGGTAATGCCGAAGCATCTTGTCGAGATGGAATCGATCATGCCTCCGATCCAACAACCGGTCCATAAGAAATACAAGGATGTCGATGTGATTCCTTCCAACGGCAAGCCAAAAGCAAGGGTTGCGATGCTGACAGGATGCATCATGGATGTCATGTTCGCCGATATCAATCAGTCGACGATCAATGTCCTGGCCTATAACGGTAATGAAGTCGTTTTACCGAAAAACCAGACATGCTGTGGAGCCCTTCATGTTCATGCGGGGGACCGCGGGACCGGAAAAAAACTCGCCAAGCAGAATATCGAAGCATTCCGTGATGCGGAGAAAGTCATTGTCAATGCGGCTGGATGCGGTTGTGCGTTAAAAGAATACCCGGAGCTGTTCCGGAATGACCCTGAATGGAAAGAGAAAGCCGAAGAATTCGCCGAAAAAGTCGAGGATATTTCAAAATATCTGTATGACACCGGCTATGAAAAACCGCATAGCGAATTGAACAAGCGGATCACTTATCATGACGCCTGTCATTTGGCTCATGGGCAGGGGATCCGGCATGAACCACGCAAACTTCTCAATGATATCAACGGTGTAGAGTATGTCGAACAGCCGAATTCCGATACGTGCTGTGGCAGCGCTGGGATTTATAACATCACGAACCCGGAAATGGCAGGAGCCGTCCTGGAGCGGAAAATGGAGAATGTACCGCGGGATGTCGAAATGATTTCGATGGGTAATCCTGGCTGTATGCTGCAAATGGCGATCGGGGTACAGAAATACGGCAGGAGGGCGGAGGTCGTCCACACCGTCCAATTGCTCGACTGGGCTTATCAACAGGACCAGAAGAATGGCTTAGGAACCCCGGATGATAAACAGACCATAGCTGCAAGGGAGGGGTGATTGACGATGTTTTTTACAAAAAAGAAGAAAATACCAAGAGATCCAGCCATTGAACACTTAGCCGGCATTGTTGGTGAGAAGTCCATCTTGTATAAAAAAGAAGACCTCCTATCCTACGATTGTGATGGATTCACGATTCATAAGGCGGTGCCGAAAGCGGTCGTGTTCCCAAAGGATACAGCTGAGGTTGCTGCCGTCGTAAAATATTGCTCAGCTCATAAAATGCCGTTCCTGGCCCGGGGAGCAGGGACTGGCTTGAGTGGGGGAGCGATTCCACTTAATGGAGAAGTCATCATCAGTCTAGTGAAAATGAAAAATTTGTTAAGTGTCGACTTCGAAAACAGGCAAGCGGTCGTCCAGCCTGGTTTCGTCAATCTGAAGCTAACGAACTCAATCGCGGACAAAGGCTATTACTATGCCCCTGACCCATCGAGTCAGTATGTCTGTACGATCGGGGGAAATGTGGCGGAAAACGCAGGAGGAGCACACTGTCTGAAATATGGTGTGACCACGAACCACATATTAGGGCTTGAAGTGGTCCTGCCGGATGGGGAAATCATCGAGATCAGTGAAAACGGGTTGCCGGATGCCCCAGGGTACGATTTGCTCGGGCTCCTTACCGGTTCTGAAGGTACCCTTGGAATCGTAACGAAAATCACCGTCCGGATTTTGAAGAATCCAGAAGGGAAACAAACCGTTCTTGCTTACTTTGATGATGTTGAGGATGGTAGCCAGGCTGTGTCCGATATCATCTCAGCAGGAATCGTACCGGCTGCACTTGAAATGATGGATAAAACAGCGATCGAAGGCGTCGAGGCTGGAACGTATCCAGTTGGTCACCCGGATGATATCGAAGCATTGCTGCTGATCGAAGTGGATGGCATCATTGCAGGGATTGCTGAACAAATCGAAGAGATCATGAATGTCTGCCGGAGATGGAATGTACGTGAAGTGAAGGTTGCAGAAAGTGAAGAGGAAAGAGGAAGATGGTGGGCGAACCGGAAGACCGGATTCGGAGCGATGGGTGCGATTTCCCCTGACTATCTTGTCCAGGATGGGGTGATCCCACGTAGTAAGCTTCCGGAAGTCCTTGGGAATATCCGGAAAATCAGTGAGGAATCAGAGCTCAGGATTGCGAACATTTTCCATGCGGGAGATGGAAATCTCCATCCGTTGATCCTGTTCGACTCGAGAAAACCTGGAGAGACGGAAAAAGCGTTAAAAGCTGGGTCAGACTGTTTGAAAGCGTGTGCCGATGCAGGCGGCTCCATTACCGGGGAACATGGTGTAGGAATTGAAAAGATCGAGGAGATGCGTTTCATTTTTACCGAGGGAGAATTAGAGGCGCAGACCAATGTCCGTGACGTGTTCAATCCGGATGGCTTGTTGAATAGCGGGAAGCTGTTCCCGACACCAAGCCGCTGCATGGATGTGAAAAAGGTGATGTAGAGTTTTGGACATAAAAAGAAATAATCAGCTTAGGAGTGATGGAAATGAAGTTTGCTAGATTCATGTATAAAGAGAAAGAGCATTATGGAGTGGTAACTGAGGATGGAATCAAGTTGATTGAGGGAGAAATTTTTGGAAGCTGGGAATATAGTGGTGAATTACTGGTAAGAGACGATGTCGAGCTCCTGGCACCAATCGTCCCGAATAAGATCATCGGAATCGGCGCCAATTATGTTGGTAAGATGGAGGAACTCCCATCTTCACTGCCGGAAATGCCAGTCTTCTTTTTCAAACCGGATTCCTCTGTAACAGGGCCTGATACCGAAGTGATCGTTCCTGAAAGCCTTGATGAAATCAAATTTGAGTCAGAATTGGCGGCCGTCATCGGGAGGGAAATGAAAAATGTCCCGAAAGAAGAAGTCCTTGACTTTATTTTCGGGTACACCATCGGAAATGATGTAACAGCTCCACAATTTTTCCATGAGAACGGCCATTGGACCCTTGGGAAGGCATTCGATACGTTCACGCCGATCGGTCCGGTCATCGAAACGGAGCTTGATCCAAGTAAAGTCCATGTAAGAGCGGAGGTGAATGGCGAGGAGAAACAAAACAGCCTGACGGAGCTCATGGTCGTGCCGTTAAAAGATATGATTGCTTATCTTTCAAAGGTTATGACCCTCCAACCAGGTGATGTCATTTTGACAGGCAGTCCATTAGGCGCCGATTTTGTAAAGGACGGTGATGTCGTCGAATGTAAGATTGATGAGATTGGCACTTTGAGGAACACGTTCGTGAAAGCCCCAGTCCCGGTCAAGTCCTGAAGTTCTGATTCTACCGGTGAACAGGGGAGGGTATTGAAAAATAATAGGGTTATAGGAGGTAAATATGAGTACTGGTGCTTTGGCGTTATTGTCACTTTTACCGATAGCTGCTGTCGGGATCTTCCTCGTAGGGCTCAGATGGCCGGCAAGTAAAGCGATGCCCATTTCCTACATAGTGGCGGTTGCATTGGCTTTATTTGTATGGAAGATTCCCGGTGTGACGGTTGCTGCTGCCTCTGTCAATGGATTAGTCGTTGCTGCTACATTGCTTTATATTATTTTCGGTGCCATTCTACTATTGAATACGTTACAGGAAAGCGGAGGAATCAAAACCATCCGGGAAGGATTCATCGGGATTTCTCCAGACAGGCGGGTCCAGGTCATCATCATCGCCTGGCTCTTCGGGTCTTTCATTGAAGGATCCGCTGGTTTCGGTACACCTGCAGCGGTGGCCGTCCCGTTGCTTGTTGGACTTGGGTTTCCTGCCATGGCTGCCGTTGTTGCTGGAATGGTCATCCAAAGTACCCCTGTTTCCTTCGGTGCGGTAGGTACCCCGATCCTTGTCGGGGTGCAATCAGGGTTAGTGACTGATCCTGGGATCACGAGTGACTTCCTTGCCCTGGTGACGATGATCGGTGGAAAGGTCGCAATCGTCCATGCGGTTGTCGGGACACTTGTTCCATTGTTCGTCGTTGCGCTCATGACTCGATTCTTCGGAAAAAACAAATCGTTCAGAGAAGGCCTCAAGGTTTGGAAGTTTGCCTTGTTTGCGGCTTTTGCGATGACGATTCCTTATGTGATCGTCGCGAATTTGCTCGGACCTGAATTCCCTTCTTTGATCGGCGGCCTCGTCGGACTTGCAATTGTCGTTTTTGCGGCCAAAAAAGGATTTTTAATGCCGCCGAAGGAGGAGCATTGGGATTTTGAAGAAAAGTCCAAATGGGATCCATCCTGGACTGGCAATATCGTCATTCATGACATCGAGCATAGAAACGGCAGGATATCGATGGTCCGTGCGTGGATGCCTTATATCCTCATTGGCTTGTTTCTTGTTATCACAAGGATGAAAGCGCTTCCTTTCCAAGGTTGGCTCCAGTCCTGGACTGTCTCGTTTGAAAATATGTTCGGAACCGGGATTACAGCAAGCCTCCAGCCACTCTATTTACCGGGCACGATTTTCATCGTCGTCTCGTTGATCACCTTTTTCCTCCATCAGATGGATCAATCGTCTTATCAAAGAGCGTGGGCACATTCGGGAAAGACGATGATCCCGGCATCTACCGCTCTTGTCTTTACGGTTCCGATGGTCCAGGTCTTCCTCAATTCAGGTGGAGGGGCTGCTGGTTATGAAAGGATGCCGATTGAACTTGCCAATGGTGTAGCCTCCCTAACAGGGGACATTTGGCCGTTGTTTGCCCCGTTCATAGGTGGACTTGGTGCATTTATCGCAGGAAGTAATACGGTAAGTAATATGATGTTCTCCTTGTTCCAATATGATGTAGGTTCAAGGATTGGAGTAGATGCTTCCTGGATCGTGGCGCTGCAAGCTGTTGGGGGAGCAGCCGGGAACATGATCTGTGTGCATAATGTCGTTGCAGCTTCCGCAGTCGTCGGGTTAGTCGGAAAAGAAGGGGATGTCATCCGAAAAACACTTATTCCGTTCCTCTACTATGCGACTGCAGCAGGAGCACTCGGGTATTCGATCGTCTGGACGGCTGAAAAAGGGATCATGAATCTCGGTACAGCCATCATCACAGTCATAGCAGTCCTGGCCATCTATACGATTTCGACCAATAAGAGCAAGATGGACCTCCTTCAGGTGAACAGCCAGAAACAGATCAAGTCTATTAAATAAAGATCGAAGGGGCTGATCGTTTCTAGCGTTTTATTGATGATTGACACTTCTGTTGAACGATTACACTATTTCAGGTCTGCTCTCTATAAAAACTTGTTCATATGTTGTTCAAAAATCCGGTCATTTCCATGTTGGCCGGATTTTTTCTTTTCCTACTAAGGACACAGAATAAAACCGGCTTCGAATTATTATTACTACTAATCGATTGAATTTCACTAGGCAGCTGCCGATAAGTAAAGTAATGAGGTTTTTGTCATGTATCCGTTGATATTTTTTGTCGATATTTACAATACACCTAGTTATTTCTAATTAGGTCCAAAACTAGAATTTTTATACTAACAGACTATTTCGTAGCAGGAATTTATAGGTTATTGTAGAAAGGTACTTGAAAAAGTAAAAACTTGTCGAATCTTATCGAAGGCGAAAAGTAGCATTATACCTAGTTTTCGTCACATTTTATAACAAATTGAAACACAAATGTAATACTATTTTGGGTTATTTTGGCGAATTGAGATGTTATAATAAATTGTGCTGAAAGTCAATCTTAACTAAATCTATTATTATACTTTGAAATAAAATTACAGGATATTTACTTCGATTAGAATTGACAACAAGAGAAAAAACAGGGTGTGATGTAATTGATCGAAATGATCGATGTTTGGAAAACCTACCCTAATGGTGTCATGGCACTGAATGGGATAGATGTCCATATAGAAAAAGGGGAATTTGTTTACGTCGTTGGTCCGAGTGGTGCCGGTAAATCGACATTCATTAAATGTATGTACCGGCAGGAAAAACCGACCAAAGGCAATATCATAATCAATGGAAAAAGTTTGGCGAAGTTAAAAGAACGCCATATTCCATACTTAAGACGCCAGATCGGCATCGTATTCCAGGATTTCAAACTCCTGCCCAAATTAACTGTATATGAGAATGTCGCGTTTGCTCTCGAGGTCATCGAGGAATCACCTAAGGTCATACGTAAACTAGTGATGGAAACACTTGAACTCGTAGGTCTCAAGAACAAAGCGCGGTTTTTGCCTGATGAGCTCTCTGGCGGTGAACAGCAGCGTGTGTCGATTGCAAGATCCATCGTCAATAAGCCGCATGTTGTGATTGCGGACGAGCCGACAGGAAACTTGGATCCAGAAACGGCATGGGGAATTATGGAGGTATTAGAAGAGATTTCGAATAGAGGGACCACTGTAGTCATGGCTACCCATAATAAAGAGATCGTAAACACGATCAAACGACGGGTGATTGCTATTGACGGAGGTCGTATCGTACGTGATGAGAAAAGGGGTGTTTACGGGTATGAGGAAACTCCGGACCCTGTCTCGCCACGTTAAAGAAGGGTTTAAAAGCCTTGGACGGAACGGCTGGATGTCATTCGCATCCATCAGTGCAGTTACCGTCACCCTTTTGCTTGTAGGTGTGTTTCTACTATTGTTACTTAATATCAATGCTATTGCTTCACAAATAGAAGATGATGTCGAAATCAGGGTATACCTTGATAAAACGACAGACGAAAATGGACAGCAACAGATTGAAAAAGAATTAACGGGAATCGATCGAGTCAGTGATGTCCGTTTCGTTCCGAAAGATGAAGGCCTGAAAGAGTTGATTGATAGTTTAGGAGATGAAGGAGAAGTCTTCGCTTCCCTTGAAAATGAAAATCCACTGCCTGATGCTTTTGCTGTCAAGACAGTAAAGCCTCAGGATACACCTGTAGTGGCCAAGAAGATTGAGGGCATCGACAACGTCAACAAAGTAGAGTACGGGAAAGGCACGGTCGAAAAACTTTTTAAGGTCACTGACACAGCCCGTAACGTTGGCTTGATCCTGATTGTCGGATTGTTGTTCACAGCCATGTTCTTAATTGCCAATACAATTAAAATCACAATTGTCTCACGAGGAAAAGAGATTGAAATCATGAAACTGGTAGGGGCAACGAATGGATTCATCCGATGGCCGTTCTTTGTAGAAGGATTCCTGTTAGGGGTTCTTGGATCACTCGTCCCGATCGGATTGTTGATTCTAGCCTATCAGTTCATATATGAAGCTGTGAGCGTGGATTTGAAAACAGTGTTCATTCAGCTTCTCCCTGTCTATCCTTTAATGTTCCAGCTGGCTGGATTGCTTATCGTGATAGGCGCATTCATTGGCGTATGGGGGAGCTTGACTTCTGTCCGTAAGTTCTTGAAAGTTTAAATCAACCAGACAAAGCCTTACTCGCCTTTGTACTGGGGAGGATATCAATACTTTCTGTAAGTTAAAAAATAGGGTGGAGCTGCCGCTGCGGCGGACTCCGACTCCTTATATACTTAAAAACTCGAATGGGGGATAAGAGATTGAAAAGGAAGTTCATAGCCGTCGCAGCCTCAGTCAGTTTATTGATCGGTGGATTCAATTTCACAGGGGGAAATGAGGCTCATGCCGAGTCTTTAAAAGATAAGATCGATAGTGTGAAAGAAAAGCGTGAAAAAAATAAGTCTAAACGAGAAGAAGCGAAGAAAGAGATAGAAAAAATTAAAAATAACCAAAATCTTTTGGATGCTGAAATCAAAAAGCTAGACCAACAAGTCGCTGATACACAAAACAATATTGACTCAAAAGAAAAAGAAATTGCAAAGACGAAAGAAGAAATTGAAAAACTGAAAGCTGAAATCCAAGAAACGGAAAAGCGTATTGCTGAACGTGACGAAATGCTGAAAGATCGCGTAACAGCAATGTATGAAAACGGTGGTTCTGTTCAATACATAGAAGTATTGCTCGGATCTCAAAACTTTGGGGATTTCCTTGATCGTGTTTTTGCTTTGAACGAAATTTCAAAGCAAGATAAACAAATCCTCGAAGAACATAAAGCAGACAAAAAAGCTCTTGAAGAAATGAAAGTGGAGATTGAACAAGAGCTTGCTGATCTCCAAAAGCAAATGAAAGAACTTCAAAGTTTGAAAGATGAATTAGATACTCAAGTAAAACGTAAGAATGCATTGTTAAGCGACCTGAAAGAGGAAGAGGAACATATGCATGAAGAAGTCGGGAAATTAGAAGATGAAGCCGATCTGTTAAGTAAGCAACAAGCGGCATTTGAAGCTGAAAAGCGTCGTCAGGAGGAAGCAGCCCGAGCAGCAGCTAAGAAAAAATCAAGCAGCAGTGGAGACACAGCATCGACTCCTGCCGTAACAGGCGGGATGTTTATGAAACCGGCAGCGGGAAGATTTACTTCCGGATTTGGTCAACGTTGGGGATCCATGCATCCTGGTATTGACATCGCACAGGGTGGAACGGTTCCTGTCGTAGCTTCAGCATCCGGTACAGTCATCAAGTCCTATTACTCAAGCAGTTATGGAAATGTAATCTTTGTTGCCCACTATCTCAATGGACAAACCTATACAAGTGTTTATGCTCATCTACGTTCGCGTAATGTTGGTAATGGAGCCTCTGTCAAAAAAGGACAGCAGATTGGGATTATGGGGAACACAGGAAGATCGACTGGTCAGCACTTGCACTTTGAAATCCACAAAGGACAATGGAACCAAAGCAAGTCGAATGCCATCGACCCACGTCAATTCTTTTAAGATATGAATTCAAATCACACCTCAATGATTGGGGTGTGATTTTTACGTTACTTAAATATTGTCAACATCTCCTTTGACAAAGATACGTTTACATTGTATTGATGGTCCTCTTGTAAACGCTTTATGATAAAGGTAATCGTAAAGTTGTTAAAAAAGGGAGGAATAAATATGGTTGAAAATAAAAGTCAATCCGGCATAAGAGCTAAAGTTCAAAGATTTGGCAGCTTCTTAAGCGGGATGATCATGCCTAATATTGCAGCATTCATTGCTTGGGGGATCATAACTGCTTTATTCATTGAAACAGGTTGGTTGCCAAATGAAAGCTTGGCAGAACTAGTAGGACCGATGATCACGTATTTACTTCCATTATTGATAGGATTCAGTGGTGGACGTATTGTTTATGGTTTGCGCGGAGGTGTCGTCGGGGCAACTGCGACGATGGGTGTCATCGTCGGTGCTGACATACCTATGTTCCTTGGTGCAATGATAATGGGGCCACTTGGCGGTTATGCAATAAAACAGGTCGACAAATTGTTTGAAAACCGCATACGTTCTGGATTTGAAATGCTTGTCAACAATTTCTCTGCCGGTATTACAGGTGCAGTTTTGACTATCATCGCCTATCTTGGTATCGGTCCAGTGGTAAGTGGAATTACGAAAGCCCTTGGAGCCGGTGTAGAAGCGATGATCAATGCCGGACTATTACCATTGGTCAATCTATTCATTGAACCTGCTAAAATCCTGTTCTTGAATAACGCGATCAACCATGGAATCTTGAGTCCACTTGCAGTCGATCAGGCACAGCAGGTCGGTAAATCGATCCTATTCTTACTTGAAACTAATCCAGGCCCAGGGCTAGGTGTCCTGATAGCTTTTATGGTATTTGGTAAAGGGATCTCCAAACAAACCGCTCCTGGTGCCGCAGTCATCCATTTCCTTGGTGGAATTCATGAAATCTATTTCCCTTACATCTTATCGAAACCAGCTTTAGTCCTTGCTGTCATGGCTGGAGGGGTAAGTGGAACAGCAACATTTGCAGCTTTCGGAGCCGGTCTTACATCCACTCCTTCTCCGGGAAGTATCTTCGCTCTAATGGCCTTGACACCGAAAGGGAACTTTGCTGGTGTCATTTTAGGAGTACTGGTTGCTACATTGGTATCTTTTGTTGTTGCTTCAGTCATTTTAAGAACGAGTAAGCAGGATGAAGATGACCTTACGGAAGCGACTACCCGGATGGAAGCAATGAAAGGAAAGAAAAGCCAGGTTTCTGATCAATTGATTTCCCGGAAAGATGATGAAGAAGTAACTACGACTGATGAGCCTGTCAATCGAGATACGAATGAAGTGCCAAGTGTCAATGAGGAAAATATCGATAAGATCATCTTTGCTTGTGACGCTGGGATGGGATCCAGTGCGATGGGAGCTTCATTATTGAAAAATAAATTTAAGAAAGCCGGCATTGAGATCAATGTCACCAATATGGCGATCAATGATCTTCCTGCAGATGTGGACATTGTCATTACCCATAAGGATCTGACCGAGCGGGCGATCCAAAAGGTTCCTGAGGCACACCATATTTCTGTCGATAACTTCTTGAACAGCCCTAAATACGATGAACTGGTCAATGAATTGAAGAAAGATTGAAAAAACATATAGGAGCTGAGCTGTCCCAAAACAATGGTGCACTAATGGGTCAGCTCTTTCGTTTTGTATGTAGGTAAAATCAACCGTGGGGCATACCCCAATTAAATTTTGTCAACAATAGATCAGACGGTATTACATTTAGTTTTCATTGATATATATAGGGTGGGAAACGTAAAATTTGATTTAAACAGGGTCTTGAAATTCAAATTTTGTCAAACAGAGGAGGTGATTGACTGTTGTATATTACAGCCAGGGAACGAAAAATATTGGATGTTTTGTTACGGACCAAGGATGAAATTCCAATAAGAGAGATTGCCGATCAGATTGGTGTCAGCTCTAGAACCATTCACAGGGACCTTAAAGGATTGGAACCTATTCTGAAGTCTCATGGAATCATACTCGACAAAAAAGCTGGAAGTGGGTTGAAATTAATCACCTCTGTAAGGAATCGCAATTCGCTTTTATCCATTATCCATCAACAAATACAGGCAGATTATATGCCAAGTGAAAGGCAGGCATTGATCCTTTTGAAGTTGTTGGAAGCGAATGACCCTGTAAAATTATTCACTCTTGCTGATGAATTAGGAGTAACGGTTGCTACCATCAGTAATGATTTGGATAAGGTTAAAAGTTCGTTGGAGAGTTTTCAGTTATCTTTGATTCGCAGGCGTGGCTATGGCGTTGAAATTCAAGGGGATGAAACACATATCAGGGAAGCGATCGGGTATCTGATCATGCAGCATACGGATGAAATAAACCTTTTGTCCCTTTTGCGTGAAAAGATAGTAAAACCGATTCCGGCAACGGCCAACACATTGTCTGAACAACTTTTGGGACTTATCAGTAAAGAGAAGCTGAAGATCATTGAACAGAGTGTCGATGCCATCCGCAATTCCTTACAAAACCAATTAGTAGATAGTGCGTATATTGCGCTGGTGATCCATCTGGCATTGGCATTGGAACGGATCCAACAAGGAGAGACGATCCGTATGCCTCTCGAACAGCTGGACAAACTCAAGTCGACGAAAGAGTTCGGTGTAGCGCGAAATTTGATCGAGCAGCTGGAGGATGTTTTTAATATCACGATTCCTGAGGCAGAAATGGGGTATATCACCACCCATCTTTTAGGAGCGAAAGTGCGTAATGGTGAGGATTTTTCAGAAGAGACAGATTTAATGATGGCCTTCAAAGCAAAGCAGCTGATCGAACTTGTTTCCGAGAGAATAAATGTGGATTTTAATCAGTCTGACCACCTTCTGAATGATCTGGTCAGTCATTTGAAACCAAGTCTATATCGGCTTCAGGAAAATAAGGAGATCGAAAATCCGTTAACAGATCAGATTGAACGTGATTACGAAGAGCTTTTTCAAATTGTAGAGGAAACAGCCCATGAAGTGTTTCCATATCATTTTCCAAAGACGGAAATAGCATTTCTTGTCATGCATTTCGCTTCTGCTCTTTTGAGTATGGAAGCTTACCGAGGACTGAGAGTATTGGTCATTTGTTCGAGTGGGATCGGGACATCGAAAATATTAGCGGCAAAATTAACTAGACAATTCAAAGAAATTGAAGAAATCGAGCATCGATCGTTATTCGAGCTGGAAGAGTTGGATACAACTCGGTACGACCTGGTTGTTTCAACGATTGCTTTGTCCGATATTGACCAATACATCCAAGTCAATCCGATGCTTCCCACTTCAGATATCCATAAAATCGCGCATGTACTAAGGAAGATACGAATCTCTGATTCAATCAAAATAAAAAATTTCGATGAAGGAAGGAAACCGTTCTCCGATAAAACAGCAAAGGAAATCCGGGGTTCTGTTGAAGCGATCCATAAATATGCAGAAGTAGTAGATCAATTGTTGAACGCCATGAAGGTTACGCATCATCTTATGGGGACCTATGAAGAAATATTGAAAGTAACGTGTCAGTATTTTGAAACGGAAGGGTATATCGATGACGGTCATTCTGTCATGGAGGCACTATTAAAACGTGAGCAACTAGGTGGTCTTGGAATTACTGGCACGAAGCTTGCTTTATTTCATGCAAGGCATGGACAGATCAAACAACCGATCTTTACGGTTCAAATTCTGGCGGAACCTATTTCAATTCAGAGCATGGACCAGACCGCTATGGAGATTCATACGATTTTACTCATGCTTGCGCCGGCGAATATTCATAAGGAAGGACTGGAGGTATTGAGTTTTCTTAGTTCATTGATTGTGGAGAGTTCAGAAAGTGTCCAGATCCTTCAATCGAAAAATGCTGAAAAAATTGACCGGTATGTAGCCAATCAACTGCATCGGTTCTTAGAAGAAAAACTATCATAAAGGGGAAATGAAAATGTCTGATACGATCTTAACTGCTGAAAATATCGTTTTGGATGCGAAGATTCCGAACAAAAAAGAAGCCATTCGTTTTGTAGGGGGAATCCTTTACGATCAGGGGTATGTAGAACAAGGATATATTGGTGAAATGTTGAAAAGGGAAGAAATCACGTCTACTTATATGGGGAATTTTGTGGCGATACCACACGGGACAGATGAGGCGAAAAAATCTGTCAAGGAAACAGGGTTAAGCATTGTCACCGTTCCTGATGGTGTGGATTTTGGTGATGGGAATACTGTGAAATTGTTGATCGGTATTGCAGGAAAAGGGGATGAGCATTTAGAAATCCTCTCAAAAATCGCGATAGTCTGTTCAGAAGAAGCGAATATCGACAAAATTCTTCAAGCTAGAACAGCAGAAGAAGTCATTTCTATATTTGATGAGGTGAACTGACATGTTAGCGATCCATTTCGGTGCCGGTAATATTGGACGTGGATTCATCGGGGCCTTATTAGGAAAAGCAGGCTTTCAAACGGTCTTTGTGGATGTGAATGCTGAATTGATTGATGAATTGAACCGTCGGGGCTCCTATACGATTGAGCTTGTTGGAAATGATGAAACCATTGAGGTGAACGGAATCAGTGGCCTGAATAGCCTGAAGGATCCGGAAGCTGTCATTAATTCAATTGCTGAGGCAGATCTCATCACCACAGCTGTAGGTCCTGATATCCTGCCTATCATATCCGATTTATTGGGGAAAGGATTGCAAAAACGATTGGCCCAGGGTGGTAAACAGCTGAATGTTATAGCTTGTGAAAATATGATTGGTGGCAGTACTCTTTTGAAGGACTATGTGTACAAAAACATCAAGCGAGATACGAAACATTCATTAGAGGATATCATCGGTTTTCCGGATGCAGCTGTCGATCGGATCGTCCCGCTTCAAACCAATGATGACCCGCTGCTTGTAAAGGTTGAGCCCTATTACGAGTGGGTAGTGGAAACGAAGGGAATGAAAGGTGCGAAGCCGGATATTGCAGGAATCACATTTGTCGATGATCTTACTCCCTATATTGAACGCAAATTGTTCACTGTAAATACGGGTCATGCAGCTGCAGCTTACTTAGGGTATCGAAAAGGATATCAAACTATAAAGGAAGCAATGGAAGATAGAATCATCCAAAATGATGTCCGACGAGCTCTCCAAGAATCTGGAGAGGTTTTAATCCGAAAATACCAGTTCAGAACTGAGGAGCACCAGGCTTACATTGAAAGAATCATAGGCCGTTTTTTGAACCCGCATATTTCTGATGAAGTGACACGTGTTGCCAGAGCACCAAAACGCAAGTTGGGAGCTAACGATCGTCTGGTCGGACCTGCGATTGACTATTTAGAACTTGTCGGAAAGAATCCGATCCATCTTGGAAAAGTCATCGCGGCGGCCTTATGTTACGATCATCCAGATGATGATGAAGCGATGGAACTTCAGGATTCCATACAAAAGCTTGGATTCATCGAAACGTTCAAAAAGGTTGCTGGCCTGAATGATTTTAGTCGGTTGTTAATGATTGTTAAAGAGCAACTTGATAAGCTGAATAGATAAGTCTTTGATGACTTAAGAAGTAACAAACTTTTATGATTTTTCATTTGATATGGGATTAGGTCAAAGAACACTCTCATGTACAATAGGAAGGGAGTGTTCTTTAACATAATCCGAAGTTTTCAGTTTAATCAGAACTAGTAAACGTTCTATACAATTCTTAATAAAAATATCGGAAAGGTGTTTTTGATGGGGCCAAGATTTCGTAGACGGAAAAAAAAACGACGGGTAATCAGATTTTTGTTTATAATGCTTTTTGTTATACTGCTCGTGCCGGTATCATATGCAGGTTATCTGTATACGAAAGCATCAGAGGTAACAGATAACGCTCAGGTTTCTTTAGACAGGGGAGAGAAATCCGATAAGAGGAAAGAAACCGTCAACCCGAAAAAAGATAATTTTTCCATGCTGTTTGTCGGCATTGACAGCCGTGATGGAAAGGCAAACGGTGCCCTTTCAGACGCTTTGATCGTGGCAACCTTCAATAAAACGGACGAAACATTGACAATGTTAAGTATTCCAAGGGATTCCTATGTGAACATTCCAGGCTACGGGATGGATAAAATCACCCATGCCCATTTAAGGGGTGGAATGGAGTTGACAGTCCAGACGACTGAAGAACTGCTTGATATTCCAGTGGATTATGTTGTACGCGGGAATTTCCAGGCCTTTAAAACAGCAATAAATGAACTCGGTGGAGTCAAGGTCGATATTGAAGATCAATACGTCGTCGATCAGATTGCAAAGGATACGAATGGGAAAGTCGTATTGAATACTGGCGATCAAACGTTGAATGGTGAAGAGGCTTTAGCTTTTGCCCGTACACGTAAAGCGGATTCCGACTTTAAGAGGGGGGAACGCCAAATGCAAATCATCCAGTCAAGTATCAATAAGATGAAATCCTTTTCTTCAGTATCAAAATACGATGATTTATTGGACAGTCTTGAAGGCAACTTTTCTTTGAATCTCTCATTTAACGAGGTTCTCTCTTACGTCCCTTATCTTACAAACATTAAAGAGATGAATAAACTCCAATTGGAAGGGTATGATTACCAGCCTGGATCGACTTATTACTTGCAGCTTGATGAGCAGAAATTGAATGAGGTCCGGTCCCAATTGAAAAAAGAATTGGGGTTGGAAGAAGGAACGGATAGCCAGTTTACAAGTTAAAGCGGCTTCTTACGGATTCTTGTATAAAATAATACTAATTTCCTTGTTAGATTTTAGGTTGTGTAGTAGTATGAAGCTAGCTTATACGTTTACTCAATTATACTTGAATGCGATATTCCCTCCCTTTCCATGGAGGCGATCAACAAGCCTCGCAAACAGGGCCACGCCTTTCCTGCAGGAGTATCGCGGATTGCGTTAAAAGAATTAATTTAAACGCATATTGTGTTCTTTCCACACATAAAGTATACAAGCTGTTCATATAGTATATCGAGTAAGTGAATGGCACGGACTTAGGGGGACCTTACTCATGTGAGAAGGCATCGCATCTTTGAGGTGTGGTGCCTTTTCCTGCAAACACGATGGGGTGATGAAATGAATGTGAAAGGTAAAGTGGTGGCATTGTTGGTAGCAGGTTCACTTGCTGTTGGAGCAGGCGGAACATATACAGGAATGACTTTGTTCTCAGATGAAGGTAGTTCCTCGCTTTTAGAAAAAGGAACTGAAAATGGTACAGATCTCAAATTGGGGAGCTCCAGCGCAGGTGAAGATTTCGACAAGATCGAACAGACATATGAGCTCATATCGGAGAAATATGTAGAGGATGTTGACAAGGATAAGCTTCTCCAAGGGGCAATACAGGGCATGATCAATACACTGGATGATCCTTATTCGGTCTATATGGATGCCAAGACAGCAGAGCAATTCAATGATACATTAGAGTCCTCTTTTGAAGGAATCGGCGCAGAAGTTACGATGATGGATGGATATGTGACAGTCGTGGCACCATTCGAGGATTCCCCCGCTGAAAAAGCAGGTTTGAAGCCACGTGATCAGATCATTACCATTGATGGTAAAAGCACAAAAGGACTTGATCTATACGATGCAGTACTGAAGATCCGTGGTAAAAAAGGGACGACAGTGAAGCTTGAAATCAAACGGGCAGGGGTCAATGACAAGTTGACCATCGATGTGAAGCGTGATGAAATTCCAATTGAGACAGTGTACTCTGATCTCATTGAAAAAGATGGGAAAAAAATCGGGCATCTAAAAATCACATCCTTCTCAGAAGATACGGCTTCTGATGTTGAAAAGCAGTTGAAGGAGCTTGAGGATAAGGGAATAGATGGGCTGATACTCGATGTCCGTGGTAATCCAGGCGGCTTCCTTAACGCCGTTCAAGACATCGGCAAGTTGTTCATCACGAAAGATGAGCCGATCGTCCAAATTGAATCGCGGGATGGAGATAAGCAGCGATTCTTCTCAGACACAAGCAAGAAAAAGGATTACCCGATTGTCGGCTTGATCGACAGTGGAAGTGCTTCTGCTTCAGAAATTTTAGCCGCTGCTTTAAAAGAAGCAGGTGGATATGAGGTCGTTGGTGAAAAGTCCTTCGGAAAAGGAACCGTCCAGCAGGCGGTCGAAATGGATGATGGCAGCAGCATCAAGCTGACGATGTTCAAGTGGTTGACGCCCGATGGTAACTGGATCCATAAGAAAGGTGTCGAGCCGACAGTGAAACAACAGCAACCAGGCTTTTATCGGGCAAGCCCGATTACGATTGAAAAACCGTTGTCGTATGATATGACAGGAGAACAGGTGAAAAACGTCCAGACGATCTTGAAGGGACTAGGTTTCAATCCTGGCAGGGATGATGGATACTACGATAATAAAACGGAAACAGCTGTGAAGGCATTCCAGAACGCCAATAAAGTGAAGGCAACTGGTAAAGTGGATGAAAAGACCGCATCATTGATGGAACAGAAGCTTCTTGAAAAGATCGATAGTGGAAAGAATGATCAACAGCTTCAGACGGCAATTGAAGTTTTATTCGAAAAGTAATAGCAGGATGAAACCTTCGACTGTCGAATATATCCGTAGAAGATTCCCTTCTACGGATTTTATTTTGTGTTCGTTTTCGAATGCTATAGGAGGAAGGTTATGGATATGTACATAGGTGATATTGTGTACCAATTGTTAGCGTTTTTGATGGTTCTTAGTATCATCTCAGGGATCGTATTTTTATTTACATACATTCGGTATAAGAAAAACCGTCTTAAAGAAATTGAACGTAAGCTTGATCACGTGATACAAAAAATAGACAAACGATAGATTTTTGGAGGCTGGAAAATGCAAGATATATTGTGGAATGTACTTAAGGGAATCGGTTGGTTCTTTCTCAATCCACTTCTTTACGTGATAGTAGTATTGATCGGATTCCATGCGGTCACCCGTGTCAAAAGAGAGCGTAGTGATTTTCACGTGCGGGTATTTGACACGATGGACGACTTTGTCAAGGGGATTGGACCGGGACTCTTGCTAGGATTGATTTTTTCCATATTTAGCGTATTCGCCGGTTTGTATCTGCCAATCGGCGTCATCGCTGTCATGTCCGTGTTCTACATATTACTCGGGCTGACATTGCGTAAAAATTATTTCAACCCGGTGTTTGCTGGAGGTTTGACCTATCTTGCCGCTGCTTATATGCCGTCATTCACAACGGGTGTGCGGATCATAGATAGTTGGCTGGTGGATTTGCAAGGAGCTTCTCTCGGTATGATTGCCCTTTTGATCGCTGCTTTGGTTGTAGCGGAAGGCATTCTTATCATGGCGATCGGTGTGAAAAATACGTCCCCGATCTTGTTACGGGGTAAAAGAGGTAAAGGAATCGGAGCCCATGTCATCAGTCGGATATGGCTCGTACCTCTATTCATACTCGTCCCAGGGTCTGTTGTAGCGACTTCAAACTGGTTCCCGTTGCTGCAAATCGGTGAGGCGAGTGTCGGTATCGCACTCGCTCCGTTTGCGATCGGATTCCACCATGTCGTCTCCCAGTCGATGCCAGAACCAATCGTAAAAAGTATCGGCATCCGGTTCCTATGGCTTGGGATCCTATTGCTTGCCGGTTCCATCGTCCTTCTCACTTTTGATTTGGAGATGCTCAGCATTATTATTGTCTGCCTGGCGCTAGTTGGGCGTAATGCATTGATCCTTTATTACAGGAAGTTGGAAGTCAAGAGTTCCCCATACTTCAGTGCTATGAATGAAGGATTGCGGGTGTTGGGGATCATCCCAGGATCCCCTGCTTCTAAAATGAACATCTCGATCGGGGAGCGGATCATCAAAGTGAATGGAAAAAAGATGGAGAGGGTTGAAGATTTTTACGGAGCGGTACAGAGCAGTGCAAATTTCGTTAAGCTTGAGGTACTTAACTTCAACAATGATGTCCGGTTCGTTCAACGTTCCCTGTATCAGAACGAACACCACGAACTTGGCCTCTTATTCGCACAGCCAGAAAACGCCAGACGAAAAAAAGTAGTTGGCTGATGTGATTTCTCAAAATAAACTGGAATTTTTTCATAATAAGCTAGAATTTTTTCACCAGGATTTGAAGGAATAGGAAATTTATTAATGGGTGCAATTTTTCTTGGAGTGGGGTTCATTTGGTTTCTTATTTCATTTATTGTGGGAAATTTCAGAAGAAAAGAAAGCTAAACTTTTACTCAAGATAAGGGCGTAATTCTGTAATTAGAATTATGCTCTTTCTTAATGTTAAGGGTCATATTGTAAAGTAAAGAAGGACATTAATTGGATCACCTAGTTTTGTAAGCTATGCCCTTAAAGGGCTGTTTTCTGGAATAAGACTGAAGAATAATTTAGGGGGATTAAATGAAGAATAAAAACATAGATGCATTGCAATTGATTGATAAATATCCAAGGGCAACTTTTGCAATAATGGACATGGCAGGTCATAACCTGCAAATTGAGCAACCAGACCTGTTCGAGGCATTAGTAAATAATTGGCTCGATAGACTTGAATCTGTTTCGTTGTAGGAGCAATGACCATTTTACCCTCGTCTAAAACTTATTCCGTAATCGGGCGCCTATTTGAAATTGAACTGCACCCCAATTGTTAGACACAACTAACAATTGGGGTGCAGTTCATTCATTAAGGTAAGCGTCTTTATTAATGAAAATTAAGGATTAAGTTAGTCTTCTGGTATTGAAATAATTGGTATTAAGTAATCGGGGAGTTTAGTGGAACAACAAGTGACATAAACATAGGAAGTTACGGTGTCGACGATATACCCTTACACAACCTACGAAGGTATGTAACTGAACACTGAACATCCTTACGTTTGGCTCTGGAGGCGGGAACCTATGAGCCTTCTCCTGTACGTCGAGTCGAAATCCCGAAACCAGACGGAGGGGTAAGGCTTTTAAGTATCCCTACCGTGGTGGACCGGTTCATCCAACAAGCGATTGCACAAGTACTATCCAACGTGTTCGACCCCACCTTCTCGAATTATAGCTATGGCTTTAGTCCGCAACGGAACGCTCATCAGGCGGTATGTCAGGTGAAACAATACATTCGAGAAGGAAAACGGTGGGTCGTCGACATGGACTTGGCGAAATTCTTTGATAAGGTCAATCATGATAAACTCATGGGTCTTCTGGCGAAGTCGATTACCGACAGTACGCCTCTCAGACTCATTAAACGATACCTGAAGTCGGGGATTCTCATGAATGGCGTGTGTGCCAGGTCGACAGAAGTAACTGTTTTTTGCACTCGATTCAACGGCTTTATGCTTTAAAAGATGTTCGAATTTCGAAGTGCAATAGTTGTCAAAGCAATGTTTAATTGTTATATTTAATATATCAATTAAACATTGCAAGGAGTTACAATGAGCAAATTATATAAGAAAATTTACTTTGAAATTTTAGAAGAAATAAAAAATGGAACACTGAAAACTGGGGATAGAATCCCGTCTGAAAATGAACTTGCCGAAAAGTTCAATGTAAGTCGGATCACAACAAAAAGAGCTTTAGATATGTTGGCTCAAAGAAATATAATAGAACGATATCGAGGAAAAGGATCCTATGTTTCGGATATTAACACTACAAGTAATTTAACTTTAGAGAAAGAGAATAATCTCTTTCTATCCAATACCAAACAAGAATTAGTTGGATTTATCTTTCCTGGGTTTGGGGATGATTACGGCAGTAAGCTTCTCGATTCGGTTGAGAAAAGATGTTCTAAACATAACCTGGCTATGGTCATGAAACAAACATTGGGTAATCCTCAATCAGAGGAAAAAGTAATAAATTCTTTAGTAGATCTTGGTGTCAGGGGATTAATCTTATGGCCTTCTCCAGGAAAGCATTATAATAATGCATTACTAAGGTTAGTTATAGAAAATTACCCGCTTGTTTTAGTAGATAGATACTTAACAGGAATACCTTCAAGTGCAGTTTGCATTAATAATAAAATGGCAGCAATTGAGTTAACAAACTATATGTTAGAGATTGGACATAAACATATCGCTTACCTTACACCTCCAACAGGGGGAACTTCTTCTCTCGAAGATAGACTAATGGGATTTCATGTCGCAATGGCAGACAAAGGTGTAAGAATTAAACCTGATACGATCTTACAGAATATAAGGAGTACCCTGCAAAATTCAAATAATAGAAAGCTAAGAATTGATGAAAATGATAAAAACGAAATAAAAAAATTAATTCAAAATAACCCAGAAATCACTGCCTTCATTACAAGTGAGTATTTGGTTGCTGTTTTACTATATGAAATCTTAATCTCATTAGGTAAAAAAGTGCCAGAAGATTATTCTATTGCATGCTTTGATACCCCAACAAATACTATAGGTGAACCACTCTTCACTCATATATTGCAAGACGAAGAAAAAATTGGGGTTAATGCTGTTGATTTATTAATTAAACATATTCAAGAAAGTGATACGCCTCCAATTCACTCTGAGGTTGGATTTAAGGTGATTAAAGGAAGATCTACACAATCGAGATCAATGAAAGCAATTTAATAATAGAAGCTATGTTCATGTGAATGTAGCTTCTATTATTTTTGGTTCGTACGAGAAGATCTACAGTTGTGAAGTAAGAATGGTAATGATTACAAATTTTCTTATGTTAATGCACTTTCAATGTGTAGTTTTTTGTAAAATCAAACTGAAATTTTCAGAATCTTGCAAAAAAAATATTGACATATTTAAATTTAAGTTGTTATAATGACATCATTAATAACAGAGTTGATATAACAATGAATAGTAAATATGATTTGATATATCAAACTCTCGTTTATACATATAGAATAAATTTTGGTGTCTAACATGAAGGTTGGGTAATAGGTTTTGGAACATCTCATTTCAACTAATAAATGAAAGCGCATTCATTTGGTTGAAAGAGATCACTTCTTTTATTGTAAGTCATCCTAGATTTTGTATATAAGGGGATTACAGACGATTATAATTTTAATAGGAGGTAAGTTCTTGTGAAAATTCGAGGTAAAAAAGTTGGTATTTTCATCCTGGCGCTTTTTCTTATTTTCAGTTTAGTTTTAACTGCGTGTTCCCCAGAAGAATCAAGTAGTGGTGGAAAAGAAGGCACGACAGAAATAACTTTCTGGCATGATGCAACTGATATTGGTTTACAGGCATTAAAAAAAATGGTAGAAGCCTTCGAAGAAAAAAATCCTGATATTAAAGTGAAAATGGTGTATACCGAAGCAAGTGAAGGTGCAGACCAAAAACTCTTAACTGCTGTAGCTGGCGGCAATCCACCAGACGTAGCGCTTTTTGACCGATTTAAGGTTGGTTCATGGGCAGCTCAAGATGCACTTACCGATTTAACAGATATGGCTGCTGAGGACGGCATAACAGAGGATATATATTACCCATATGCGTGGGAGGAAGCGAACTACAAAGGAAAATTATATGGACTTCCTTATACAACAGATTCACGTATGCTTTATTATAATAAAGACCATTTTAAGGCAGCTGGATTAGATCCGGAAAATCCACCTAAAACCACTCAAGAACTAGAAGCAGCTGCAGAAAAATTAACGAAAAAAAATGGAAATCGCTTTAAACAAATTGGTTTTATCCCGTGGTATGGTCAAGGTTGGCTTTATGGTTGGGGATGGAGCTTTGGTGGTGAATTCTACAATAAAGAAACAGGTGAAGTAACTGCAAATGATCCTAAAATTGTTGAAGCACTTACGTGGATGGCGGATGTCGCTCAAAAGTTCGATGTAGAAGATATTGCTGGATTTGAAAGTTCTGCAGGCTCAGGGGCTATGGATCCGTTCATTTCAGGACAAATCAGTATGAAAGTAGATGGAAACTGGGCAATCAGCGCGATAGAGAAATACAAGCCAGACTTGAATTACGGTGTAACACCTATACCTACTCCGACTGGTACTGACTTCACTACCTGGTCTGGTGGTCATGCTGTAATCATACCGAAAGGTGCAAAAAATGTAGAAGCAGCTTGGGAATTCGTAAAGTTTTTCGGTACTGAAGAAGGTCAAGAGGTATACTTTGCAGAGCTTCCTGGTGATCTTTCAGTAATTCCTACTGTTAACGAGAAGTTAGGCCGTAGTGACAATCCAATGTTGAAGAAATTCATCGATATCTTGCCAAATTCTCATAGCAGACCAGTTATAACTGAGGGGCAATTAATGTGGAATGAATTAGTAGATGCAAGAGAAAACACCGTTAGAGGTAAAGGGACAGCGCAGGAAAACTTAGATAAAGCTACAAAAGCAGTAAACAAGGCTCTTGAGAAGTATAAGTAACCATTAGGGCAAGGGGATCTGTTTCTCCTTGCCTCCACTTTAAAAAATTGAAAGGAGGAATCTATATGGCGGAAGTTACTAAAGGTACTAGGGTTCAACAACCAGTAATTGTGAAGCGAAAGATGTTATCTACAAAATCAAATTTACATGGATGGCTTTTTGCTTCACCTTGGATTATAGGATTGTTAGTGTTTTTTGCTTTTCCGCTTATAGCGTCTATATATTTTAGTTTCACATCATATAGTATTCTACAGCCGGGGGAATTCGTTGGTTCTAAAAATTACCAGGACCTTTTTAAAGATGACTTATTCTGGACATCTATTTACAACACGATTTATTTTACAATCATTTTTGTCCCCTTAGGTATTATATTCGGGGTTTCTCTAGCAATGTTGTTGAATATGAAGATCAAAGGAATGGGTATTTATCGGACGATTTTCTTTTTACCAACGCTTGTACCCCATGTTGCTTTAGCAGTTCTATGGATGTGGCTATTAAATCCTGGTTTTGGTCTCGTAAATGGGCTGCTGGATGTGGTTGGATTACAGGGGCCAAACTGGCTCGGAAGTGAAGCATGGTCTAAACCGTCACTTATTTTGATGTCTCTTTGGGGGATTGGTCAATCAGTAATCATATATCTTGCTGGACTTAACGATATACCAGAGGAATTTTATGAAGCAGCTGAAGTCGATGGGGCCAATTGGTGGCAAAAAACACGTCATGTTACATTGCCGTTACTTACACCGGTTATTTTTTTTAACCTGGTAATGGGAGCTATTGGCGCATTTCAACAGTTTACACTGCCATACACAATGACCCAAGGTCAGGGGACTCCGGCAAACTCCTTAACGTTTTATGTAATGCATTTATACGATAATGCGTTTAAGTTTTTTAGAATGGGTTATGCTTCAGCAATGGCATGGATTCTCTTTATTATTATTATGTCCCTGACTGCCCTGATCTTTATGACTTCAAATCGTTGGGTTCACTACCAGGGCAAATAGAAAGGAGTGATCGTTTAATGGAGCCGAAAGTTAAAATTAAATTACAGAAAGGCTTTTCACACGTAGGTTTAATTATCGCATCCGCTTTTTTCATTGTTCCATTTATATGGATGGTATCAACATCTTTAAAACCTTTGACACAAGTGTTTTCCTTTCCACCGGAATGGATTCCTAAACCATTTCAATGGTCAAATTACCTGGATGCTATGGAATATATACCGTTCTTTACTTATCTAGATAATACAATGGTAATTACTCTTTTAAGTACCTTTGGTGTTGTCCTCTCTTGTCCTCTTGTAGCTTACAGTTTTGCGAAATTGGAATGGAAAGGTCGTAACGTTTTATTTTTCATTACCATTGCGGTCATGATGATTCCAGGTCAGGTAACGATGATTCCCTTATTTTTAATATTTAACAAGATTGGATGGGTCGGAACAAATTTACCTTTAATTGTACCTTCGTTCTTTGGTGTGCCATTTTACATATTTTTACTTCGACAGTTTTTCTTGGGATTACCGGATACGTTAAGGGATGCCGCCAAAATCGATGGGGCAAGCGAGTTTCGGATTTATTGGCAAATTATGCTTCCGTTAGCCAAACCGGCAGTTCTTGCAGTTGGTCTATTCCAGTTCATGGCTAGCTGGACAGATTTTATTGGTCCATTACTCTATTTAACAGACGAAACTCAATATACATTATCATTGGGACTCCAGCAATTCCAAACTCAAATGGGTACTGAATGGGGCTTAATGATGGCGGTATCAACGATGATGACAGTGCCAATCATTATTTTGTTCTTCTTTCTGCAAAAAACGTTTATTAAAGGTATTAAATTTAGTGGAATTAAATAATCGCGTAATAGGTTAATAGGTCATTAGGTAAACATAACATAACATCTATTAGGAGGTCTTCATGAATGAATACCAAAATAGGAATGAGAATACCACCAAAAATTGGTTCGAAGGGGATTAGAGGTGTTGCGGAATTCGCAAAAAGTGTCGGATTAGATGTGGTTGATATTCCAGAATACACCTCAGAAATCAAACATATTTTTGAAGAAACGGATGTTGAGGTTGGCTCTATCGATGGTGTTGGTGCAGTTGGCCAAACAAAACTGCTGAATAAAGATGATAATATAAGATCAGAAGCAGCAGAGAAGTTAAAACAACAAATTACGGATGTGGCACGCTTGGGGGGAAAGGTTCTCTTTGTTTGTCTAGCTCCAGAAGACATTAATCAATCTAGAGCAGATAGTTTCGCAATTTGGAAAGAAACCTTTCCGGAAATTATCAAGCAAGCAGAAAAAGAAGATGTCTACTTTGCGATTGAAGGTTGGCCTGGTCCTGCACCACAATATCCAACCATCGGCTGTACACCAGAAATGTGGCGGGCAATGTTTAACGCAATTCCTTCAAAACATCTTGGATTAAACTTTGATCCATCACATATGGTTCGACTTGGCATTGACTATCTACGTGTTTTAAATGAATTTGGAGAAAGAATTACCTATTGTCATGGTAAGGATACGGAAATCCTTCTAGATGAACAATATGATTTTGGGATTCTCCCTGCAACATTTGAGGTGAAATATAGTTTCTCTGAAGGTCCTTGGCGATACACCATTCCTGGGTATGGACAAGTGAATTGGGGTAAAGTGGCTACACGCCTTGAACAGCTTAATTATAACGGACCAGTAAGTATTGAATTAGAAGATCATCGATTCTGGGGATCAATTGAAGCGGAATCGAAAGGGATCATTAAAGCAAAAGAACACTTAGAAAAATTTTTCAAATAATTTGACACTTGCAAAACATTGTAACTGATCTCATCTTTTAGCCAAGGTAAATAATTTCTTTGGTTAGAAATCTAACGTCCCTTAAGGGGTGAAGAAAATGGAACAAGTAAAAATCGGCTTTATTGGAACAGGTGGTATATCCCATCTTCATGGCAAGCAACTGCAAGAACTTGCAAACGTGAAAATTGGAGCAGTCGCTGATCCGAGTGAAAAGAATAGAGGGGAATTCATTACAAAATTCAACTTGAAAAATGCTGAGCAATTCACTGACTACAATGCGATGATAAAACAGGTGGATCTTGATGCAGTTGTCATCTGTTCTCCGCATACTTTACATTTTAAACAAGCGACAGATTGCTTAGAAGCTGGTTTGCATGTATTAGTGGAGAAACCAATGACATGTTCTTCAACAGAGGCAACTAGATTAATAGAGACTGCAAACAAAGCAGAAAAGGTTTTACAAGTTTCTTACCAGCGTCATTTTCAACCGGAATTTCTTTTTATTAAAGAATTCGTTGAGCAGGGTAAGATTGGAAAGCTAACATCTGTGAACGCTTCATTATATCAAAACTGGAAACAATTGATGGAAAATACCTGGAGACAAAATCCAGCCTTATCTGGCGGCGGTATGTTAATGGATTCTGGAAGTCATATTATTGATATTTTACTCTGGACAACAGGGTTGCAGCCACAGGAAGTTCATACAAATATCGAGATGAGAGATTGTGATGTAGAAATTAATTCGTTTACCACACTGCGATTTCCAGATGGTTTAATCGGTTCCTTAAATATAGTTGGAGATGCTCCTTGTTGGCATGAAACGTATGTATTTGGCGGGGAATTCGGAGCGATCTTTTATGATAATGGAAGGTTGACCATCCGCTATTTAAATGAAAAGCCGGTTTACCCAGAACTTTCCGAGCAAACTACAAATCAGGATAAAAGTTTTATCGATGCATTACTAAGACTTGGAACGGATTATGTAAAAGGAGAATTTGCTCAAAGGGTTGTTCAATTAACAGAAAAGATTTATAAGGAAGCGAATTATCAACCTATTAAATAGAAGGAATTACAACTTGGAGGCATTCACAATCACTATTAACAACCGGTGTTAGTATCCCAAATGGAACAGAACCAGTAGGAGATCCCTAACGCAATGTAAATTTTAGATGAGATGCATGATTCTACGACAAGCAATTTACTTAGGTTTAATTCTAACTTAAAGGGGAATAATGATGTCATATAAAATTAAGATTGGAATTATTGGTAGTGGTGGAATAGCAGGTGCTCATGCTAGAGCATACCTGAAAATGAATGATGTTGAGATCGTCGCTGTATCAGACATCATACCAGGTAAGGCAAAGGACTTTATTGAAAAGTCAGGTATCAAAAGTGCAAAACCTTTTGAAAGTCACAAAGAGCTTTTAAAATTGGATATGGATGGTGTAAGTATATGTACACCGAATTTTTCTCATCATGAAATAAGTGTTGATTCACTAAATAACGGGAAACATGTACTAGTTGAAAAGCCGATGTCAGTAACACTGGATCAATCTATTGAAATGGTGCAAGCATCGAAAAAAAATGACCGACTTCTTTCTGTTGGCTTTCAGCCTAGATATGATCCAAATATGAAAGTAATAAAGGATCTTGTGCAATCTGGTACCCTTGGAGAGGTATATTACGTGCAAACAGGTGGTGGACGCCGTAGAGGAATCCCAGGTGGGACATTTATCAATAAGAAACTTGCAGGTGCTGGATCCATGGCAGATATTGGATGTTACTCTTTGGATCTTGCGTTAAATACATTGGGGTATCCTAAGCCGCTAACAGTTTCGGCCTACACTTCCAACCTGTTTGGAACGAATCCAAAGTATTTTGGTCATGCAGATCAGTTTGAAGTAGAAGACTTTGGTGTGGCACTAGTCAGATTAGAAGGTGGTAAGGTCCTCAACTTCAAGATTTCTTGGGCAATGCACATGGACTCGTTAGGACCAACTATTTTCCTGGGAACGGATGCTGGATTAAAACTTACACCAGCAGGAAGTGGGCCGTGGAGCGGAGTATGGGATGGCGGTATCGGTTCAATCAGCTTGTTTCATGATGTGAATGAACAGCATGCGGAAACGAATATCCCTGTAAAATCTCATAATATAGACATTTTTTATGAAAAAGTCCGTGATTTTGTTGTGGCAATTAAAGAAGACAAACCAGCTCCAATTCCTGGCGAACAGATACTCTACAATCAAGCCATTGTTGATGGTGTTCAGCGATCAGCAGAGCAAGGAAGAGAAGTTGAAATCAAATTACCAGCATACATTAATTAACGTCAGTAGGCGTGATAAAGGTATATTCCAGATCAGGGAAATGACTGCTGAGGGCAGAGATGATCGAATTTGTGAAAACAGGTGTCAGCCAAGCGTTGATCCCTATTCGAAAATTATCATTAATGCTGATCGCTTTTTGAAAAGGTGTTTGAAACCTCCGTTGTAATCTTTTAAAACAATAGATGCATAGCTTAATTCCACGGAGTAACTTAATCGCATATAGTAGGAAATAATACCCTTGATTCGTCAATGTCACTCCTAACCAACTTCGGTTAAGAAGTGTAAGGCCAAGACCACCCATCATTCATAAACTTTGTGCCTTCGGGAAATTCCACTAGCATTCCGAAAACACCCATACAATGTATAACACCCTATAGTACTAGGGTTTATTTAGAAGTGACAAAAAGTCGGTTTATATCCAACCATTGGGATAAACCGACTTTTATCTTTAATGAGCTCTAATGTTTAATAGGAACAAAGCAATGGCCATTAGTCACTTCCTTTTACACAAATTACTTCTGTATTCCTGTTATAATGTCTATTTAGATAACTCGTTCTTCTCTCTTGTTCTCACTAAGGCATATGCAGTAATCCAGGAAGTAATTGGTATAACTAAAGCTACACCAATTCCGGCACAAAGGATCGTTATCATTTCACCGGTAAATACTTTTGAATTTACGATTTCTCCTATAGAATAAGAAAGTTCTTTAAACCAGATCAGTAGTGCGAGATAGCCTCCAAAGAAGGCGAAAAATAACGTATTCGTATTTGTTCCTAAGATGTCCCTCCCAATAATTAGTCCAGATGTGAATAAATCTTTCCTGCTAATCAATGGATTATGATGAATTATTTCACGCATGGGAGATGCAATAGAAATGGCAATATCCGTTATGGCACCAATTGTACTCATGATGATCATTGAAACCCCGATTTTCACAAAATCTACTCCAATATAAAGCGAAAACATGCTTATCTCCTCTATTTCCTCTTCACTGAATCCCTGAATCATAGCATCGTCTGTTACGATTGCGATAAAAAAGATTAAAATAGTGATCGTTATAATAGTAGAAATAAATGCTGTTATTGTTTTATTGTTCACGTTATTAATGAAAAAGAGAGTAATACAACTAATGATGGTACTTGCAATCAATGTTAAGATAATCGGATCAGCATTTGGATCTGTCATAAACAGTATGGTCATGAAGATCACACCGAAGTTGAAGAATAAAGCAATAAAAGACCGTGCTCCTTTACTTCCACCAATCAGTACCATCAATAAAAATAAAATGGCTGCAAGCCATACTAATACATTCATGATCTCGCCTTCTTTCGATTAACGTAAAAAATAGCAGTATATAGACTTATTGGAATCGTTATCACGACCCCAATACCACCAGCTAGCGCTCGAGCTAATTCCAATGAAAGGTTAATGGAAAGGCTAAAACCGAATGGAGAAGCATTCTTAAAATATAAAATAAGCATTGGAATGGAACCGCTTATATAAGCAAAAAACAGGATATTTGTCATGGCTCCCATAATATCTTTTCCGATATCCATTCCAGAAGTTCTAAGTGCTTTTACTGAGATATTGTTATTTTTTTCATATAACCCAAAAATAGAAGAAGACATGGTAATCGCCACATCCATTACGGCTCCTAAAGATCCGATTAATAATCCTGCCATAAACACCAGTTGAGGAGGACGGGTTAAGAATTGCATTTCCTCATATCGAAGGCCGTTTTCGGAAGTTAACAACATGACAAGATAGGTAATGAACAACGAAGCAAACGTTCCTAGAAGAGTCGCTACAATTGCTGCGTATGATTTTTCATTAAAACCGTTAATAAGTAATAAAGAAAAGACGGTAAATAAAATAACACTGATGCCGCATACCCATATCAAACTTATGTTTGATGTACTCATATAAATATCTAAAGCATAAGATAACAAAGCCGCATTGACGACTAAACTGATTATGGAAAAAAGTCCTTGTTTTTTTCCGATGACAAGCAAAGTAAAGATAAATACCCACGTAATGATCAAAACGTGTTTATCACGTTTTACGTCGTGTATAGTTCCAGTTATATCTGCATTTGCATCTGCGTTTTTTTCAATGGAAACAAACAGCTCATTTCCAGCATGATATTCTTGATCATAAGCTCCAGAAGAAGAATATTCGTTCGTTAGATGGATAAGCTGTCCTTTTTTTTCTCCATTTTGTAACTTGGCTATAATATGCTGCGTAAAAAGATGGTCTTTATTATTATTCATATCAATGATTTCCGTTGTATTTTCCAGATTCGTTTCTACGACTTTTGCTATAGGTCGTTCATAGAAAGAATGATTATGATTGACAAAAAAGACAGAGATGGCAAAACAAAGTGTCAACATGGTGTATAGAAGAATTTGTTTACAAGTTATTTTTTTGAATGTATTGACGACAATACTCATAGAAAACCCTCCAACTATGGGGTGGAGCTCAGTGTTTATCATTTAAACTGATTTACCAGACTGATGTTACATTTGTTTTTCAGATCTTGAACACTTTTTTCGGAGTGTTGCCTTGCTTCGTCCCTGAATCTTACTCCCTCCTATTCTAACCTGAACACTTATCTGCTATAAATAACTGATAAAGTCCATTCTTACCATAGCTGATTATATCGTGTTCTAGTTCTGAAAGGCTGATCTTTGTTTTAGCGAATATCCACCTTATAAAAATGGAGGGTAAAAACTGTTCCTTTACAGACAATCTTAATAGAGGTGCAAATTACTCTACAAAAAGGCCAGATTGTTTAGTAAAGGAATCTTCAATAATGCATTTTTTGAACGAATCTTAGAATTAGTTATGGTAATCTTATAGTAACTTCGTTGAAAAAAGGGGAAATTATCCAGTTGAAAAATTGTATTTAATTTTAGGGGTAATTTCCTAGAGGATAATGGACTTGTTTTAGGTTTATTAATGGAACTATTATTTGCTAGCACGATATCGCCATTTTTGCAGTTGATTTTTTCATCTCATGTGTTGTTTTCTTGGTATTTATGTTCAATAAATGTTCAATGAGTCACGAAAGTATAACATTAAAGAGAAATGGATTTGTCATTAACTCTGTTTGCGGTTCTGACATTCTGAAATTAAGGTTTACAATTAACCAGGAAGAAGATATAATGGGTGAACGATAATAAATCGTAATAGTTACGATTTAAGCCAACGGGTCGAATCTCTATTGGCAGGCCTGTCGTTTCTAAATCGTAATGATTACTATTAATGGTCATTTTTTGTTGAAAGGAGCTAATGGATATGGCTAAAAAATCAAAAGTTGCTAAGGAAAGAAAGAGACAAGAACTCGTTGAGAAATATGCTGAAATCCGCAAAAAGTTGAAGGAAGAAGGGGATTACGAGGCACTAAGGAAACTGCCTAGAGACTCTTCTCCAACACGTTTGAACAATAGATGCCAGGTAACGGGAAGACCGAGAGGCTACTTAAGAAAGTTCAAGATGTCCCGGATCGCTTTTCGTGAGTATGCACATAAGGGTCAAGTTCCAGGCGTCAAAAAATCAAGCTGGTAACACCTTAGAAGGAGAGACTAACTATGAAGGAATGGCTGATAATCGGCGGAGGGATCCATGGTTGTACCATTGCTACGTTCTTGCTGAAAAACGGGAAGGTAGACATACACCATCTTCAGATCATTGATCCATCACCAGTTCCGATGCGAAGGTGGAAACAGCTTACTTCAAGAATCGGAATGGATTACCTTCGTTCTCCTGTCGTCCATCATGTCGATACACATCCATCCAGCCTTGAAAGATACGCCAAGCGTCTTAATTTTGATAATGCATTCTATGGGTACTACCAGAAACCTCATTTAGAATTGTTCAATCATCATTGCCATCACACTTTTAGTGAAATTCAATTGCATAAAGCCTGGAAGATCGGATATGTAAATGAGCTGGAGTATAAGGGTAATCATTGGATCGTACGAACAAGCGATGGTCAATCTGTCCCTTCAAAGAGAGTTGTTTTAGCAATAGGTGTCAATGATCAGCCTTCTTATCCATACTGGGCAAAAGAACTGAATGAACGGCACCCTGAAAAGGTCTTCCATATCTTTGATAAAAACCTGCCTTCAATGGAAAGCGGATCCGTACCTGTGGCTATCATAGGGGGAGGCATTACTGCTGCTCACCTAATAAATAAAATCTGTGATGATGTTCCGGTTATACAGGTTAAACGGCATCTAAACAGGGTTCATGAATTCGATAGTGATCCAGGCTGGATGGGCCCTAAATATATGCGGAAATTTTATAGGGTGGAAAATTATGATGAACGGCGAAAGATCATTACACAGGCAAGGCATAAAGGATCGATAACCCAGCATTTATTTCACAAGCAGAAACATTTAGAACGAAAGGGTCGATTGATGACTGTTACGGGAGAAGTGATGAACTGTTCCATGGATGAACATTCCCAGCTCCTCTTCCAGTTTCACAATGGAGTTCAGCTGAAAGCTTCCCATATCATTCTTGCCACGGGGGTTGAAGGTGCACTTCCTGGTAAGGGGTGGTTAAGTAGGACAATCGAAAAACATGGCTTGAAATGTTCAAAATGCGGTTTCCCGATTGTCTCTCCTGAACTGGAATGGGGCAAGGGATTGCATGTAGCAGGGGCTTTAGCTGAACTTGAAATAGGGCCGGTCTCCAGAAATATTTCAGGAGCTAGAAAAATTGCTGAAAGGTTAGCAGCAATTTAACTCATTCAAACGGTAAGGAGAGATTGAAATGAAAAAAGGAATACATCCCGCGTATCGACAAGTCGTTTTCATGGATACGAACAGCGGGTTTAAATTTATAACAGGTTCAACCATGTCTTCATCTGAAACAATCGAGTGGGAAGATGGAAACACGTATCCATTAATTAAGGTTGAGGTTAGCTCAGATACCCATCCTTTTTATACTGGAAAACAGAAGTTCTCAGATCGCGGTGGTCGTGCAGAACGTTTCTTGAAAAAATACAACATGAAAACAGGCAAATAAATATCTTCAGAGCAAGGAGAGATCAAGATGAACGATTATTTGTCTGAAATGTTGGCGAGAGAAATCGTTGAGGCTTTACCTGGTTATAAGCGTGATCTGTACAAATTCATAGTTGGGCTGGAAGATTCATTGGCACAACAATCTGATACTGCAGATCAATTCATGACCTTGATGAAAAAACATTCACCTCTCCATCAAGCAGCGAAGTATTTCCGACGTTCTGTCAAAGAAACGGATCAGCTTATGAAAGAGATTGAAAAGGAAATCGATACAGAGTTGAGTTTGCAATTGCAGCATATCGATTGGTTGGATTGCAGTGACGTGATCCGTAAAAGAAGAAGGAACGATAAGCAAGCAGCGTTTTTGCTTTATATGAATCCGAAAAAAGTCCATTAAACCGTCCGCTTGGGCGGTTTTTTCCTATTGGGAAGGGGGTGGTGCCGGGGCGGAAGAAGACAATAACAGATAACGTAGCATGTGCTGATTTTATCGGTGCAAACACAAAATATATCGGTGCAGATCCAAATTTTATCGGTGCAAATGAAAAAAATATCGGTGATTCTAAAGTGTTAGCTTATATCTTCGTCCCTTCTTAGTTCCTTCAGAAGGTATATTCATAGATCGAAGGAGTGTTTTAGCAACATAACTGGATGAAATACTAAGAAACTTCCTCAACTCCCTATTCGATATCGAAGTATTCACTAACATCCGATAATCTTTCAGTGCTTCGAAATGCGCATCTCCCGAAATGAACGAACATTCGCTGCAGATCCAGCGGCCATAATGTCTTTCCATCGTCAGGGTTTTACATTCCATACAATAGACGCCAGGCAACAATTCTTCAGGTTGGATTTTGAATTGTTTCATGACGTTCGGGTCGTGTGGAGTATGTTTTTTGAGCAGTAGCTTGGAGAGTTTCCGCAGTTGCTTTTTGTTGTAGGTCGCTTCTGGAAAGGTTCTATTGAGGGCTTCGATTTCAAAAGGGAGGTTTGCACTGTGGGTTATTTTTACGGGTGTGTATTCAGTGGTTTCTATAATGGTCGAGGGCCGGCTGATGACTACGATGTGATCGATCGGAATATGGGGAAGATCATGAAGGTGCAGCCAGTGGGACAATTTTGTACTATGCCATTGAAGCTGAAGAAATGGGTCAGGCAATCCTTCCTCCATACATACCATCTTTCGTCCGGACCCTGATTGATTTCGTCAAACCTGATTTTACCTGCGATATTCTTCACTTCAACTATGAGGATGAAATAGGGGGTGACAAGCAACGTATCGATTTGAAAATAGTAGCGGGTGTCAAAAAGCCTTAAATCATGGAAAATAATGTGGTCATCTTCGGGGAGGTACTCCAAATAAAAATCCAGTGCTTGCTCACCTCGATAACCAGCTTTACACATGGCCAGCTCTTTTTCTATTAGTGGGTACTTCTGATGTGAAGGAGGTAATCGGCGTAATAACGCTTCCAATTTATGAATTTTCGCAGGCTCGGTCCGTTCTTTTTTGATCATTTGAATCAACTCCTTTTTATAATAGAAACTATTTTCTCTAAAATAGTTTCATATCCTTCTCGTAATCTATCTTTTTATCGAAAGATTTACACGCCTGTCCAAACTATTTACCTTCCAAAGCATAAATTGTAAAAGGGAGGTGAAAAAATGGCTAAACAAATACTAGATTACTTCGTAAGTGCGCCCGCTACAAGTAATGGTTCATTGAATCGGGTTGTTCCCGCATCCCCTTCGACTATGAAACTAGCAGAATTCGGATTATCGTTGCCGACTCAAGCTCAACAAGTTGAACTGACGGCAACTGTCGGATGGGAAACGACCGCAGGATCCCCCATCGTTCTATTTAAAATCTTCCGAGGTACGCAAATCATATTTACCACAACATCCCAAATTGATATTACAGTTGAAACCAGTAGGACTGTAGCATTCAATGCAGTAGATTTCAACGTACCGGCTGGGAGGCAAGTCTATTCTTTGACAGTTGAATTGACAAACCCGGTTGGTCTCCTGAACCAGGCATCTGTAATCGGACCGGTGACGTTTACCGGGATTGCAATCGCTGACGCCTAAGATATAGCTTTCAGAACCGTCCGAATGGGCGGTTTTCATCTGATTAGATTGAACTGCCTCACCTCTAAGGCGTATAATGGACATGTAATATGAATCCCAACTGAAGTCACTTGTTTTGAGGGGGCGTCTTTCTGCATAATGGTTGAAATTTTTGGGGCATTGATCTTGCCCATTATACTTATACCGTTTCTTGTCCGAGTTACATACAATCGATGGGTTGCCATCGGGCTGAGCATTGTCATTATGATTGTAATCTTTATGGATTTTGAATATTATTGGACGATCGTAACAGGAATTATTGGGATGCTAATCGGGGGATATTTTTCAACCCGTGTCGGGAAAAAAGTGGATAAAAAGTGGAGCTAGCGCCTATTTCATCAAGAAATAGACGCTATTTTTTTTGCATATGACCTTATGCTTATTGATAATTAATGATCGCAGGGCTGGGATCAAGTTTTATAACATCCAATGGTTTCATGACGGGTTCATCTTTTTTTAAAAAGATTTTAAATCCACCATACTGGGAGGTCTCATTTCTGACAAATTTCCGATAAAGTGACTGTTTTGTAGAGGCTGGACCCCATCCATCATAATTAAGTACGACTTCTACATTGTTGGTCGGCTTGATTGCCGCTTTATTCGTGATGGCTTTATCCGTGAATTGGTGGACAAGTACAAATTTATCCGGTAAGTTATTTTCTTCAACGAGCTTTGATAAATATTCTACCGCTTTTTGGACTTCAGCCCAGTCCACCTGGCCAAGGTCCATCCCTGGCGTTTCTCCTTCACCCACATGGAATTCCGTATCGATGGCAAGATGAACATAAGGGTACTTCAGCCATTTTTCAATTAACTTCACTTGATTCATGACAGAGTCCTTACCTAGCTGCACATCCAGCAGGAGAAGGGCGTTGTTTTCCCTGGCAAGCTTTGCATACTTTTCAATATCATCCTCAGGAGTCATACGGTAGTATTTTCCCTCAGGACCGGGGCTACGCTGGGCAACTGTCGTGATCAGTTCAATGGCCGGAATAGCTGGTTTAGAAGGATCAGCATCTGAATAAGACTGCGTTTGTTCTTTTAACTTTTTCATCAAGGCTTCGGGTTCCATTTCACCAAGTATCCCCATATTAGCAGAGTTAGGATGGCCATAAAAGGCGACGATCCGGTTGTTTTTCAAAGGACCATCACTTGGATCCTCCGCTCCGTTCACAAGGGTTTGCCCAACAGGAACCGACCTCGTACGATCGTTTCCATATGATTCTGCCGCCGGCATCTTCTCTTGTTCTTCTTTTGACAGCTTTTCCTTTAGGGGCTTCGTACCATCAGATGGCTTTAAGGCTTTAAATGGCTGGATTGGATTGGAGTCTTCTTTCTCCTGATCCCTGGATTTATCTACCGCATTGTGTTCTTGTTCGGCTTCGGATTTCTTTTTGTCCTCCTCTGATGTAGTTGGACTTGAATCAGAACAAGCTGCCATTAAGAAGATAACAGAGACAACAAAGAATAGGGAAGACAAGTTTTTCATGCTGAACACCTCCATCCTGGAACTCTATTAAGTTTGAATGTTTTGCAGAAAAAGCAGCCTACATTTTAACATAGGATGATAGAAACAGGCGGTATTTTAATTGAATTGAAATAAAAAATATAAAAGTGTTTGAGTTTGATCAACTCATTTGAAATAATTGGTACTAACTAATGGAAGCTGTTTTAACAAATGGTCATTGAAAGGGTGAAATTCGGGTAAAGTATTTGTTCAAAATGTAAAACAGTAATTCTATATACAAACAGGAGTCAGGGTATTAATGGCATTTTATCAATAGTATTATGCTCTGTTTACAATAAAAAGGGCCTCTCGACAAGGTCTGTTATAGCGGAATGAATTTCAGTATAAGTTTAAAATAATTTCAATACGTGGTGGTTAAATGAACATGGGTATTCCTAACAAAATACATATTATTGGGTCTGTTGGAAGCGGGAAAACAACATTAGCAAGAACTTTATCAAATTCGTTTAATGTTCCTTTTTATGAGTTAGATAATGTAGTATGGCAAAGACATGAATCTGGGGATATAAGAAGACCGGATGAAGAAAGGGATAAATATTTGGACAATATAATCAGCACTGAAAGATGGATTATAGAAGGATCCCATAGTCATAGTTGGGTCGGGAAAAGTTTCCAAACTGCTGATTTAATTATTTTTTTGGATACACCTTATCCAAAAAGAATACAAAGAATAATTAAAAGGTTTATCCTACAAAAACTAGGATTAGAAAAAGCAAATTATGTTCCAACACTTAGTATGTTCAGGAAGATGTTTAAATGGAATTCTAGCTTTGAAAAGGAAAGCAAACCAGAGATTTTAAAAATGCTGACTGATGAAGGGTTCAATTCAATTATCCTGAAAGATAATACAAATATAGATAACTACCTTAACGATTAAAACATAAAGCTTCCGAAAAAGGGGCTAAGGAGGCACCTGTGAAAATAAATAATTTAGCGTACTCTTAGTATTTTAGTGTACGTATTTATTTTATTTAAATAGAAACTAACGTCAAAAAATAGACAGGAAAATCCTCCGTCCGAGCACTAAACCCCAAAAATGATGGCCAAATTTCATGAAAATATAACATCCCTCACTTATTCACTATCAAAATGGGAGCTTTTACAAAACCTATCATATCAGTAATTGCAATTGGAAATCTAGGCCAAATTCATTACTGGATTTGAAATTATTGGACTTATAGACTATTTTTTTGCTAAAAATTTTCTAGTATAGTATACAAGTGGATTTTCGATTGTGGAAGTCAATACTTTTTAGGTTTATTTGTTGAACTTTTTGCAAACCCATAATCGGTCAGCTCAAACTTTTACATAGTCTTTAAGTATATGGGGGATGAAAGATTGAAAAAGAATACGATTGCAGTCCTGGCATCTGCTAGTTTGTTATTCGGAGGATTCAGCTCTTTAGGGGAACAAGATGCCCATGCAGAGTCATTAAAGGAAAAGATTCATGAAGTTAAAGAGAAACGGGAAGAAAATAAAAGTACCCGAGATAAGGTAAAAGTAGAAATTGAAAAAATAAAACACAATCAAGACTTACTTGATACAGAAATTAAAAAACTTGATCAACAAGTGTCGGAGACCGAGAATAAAATTGATACCAAAGAGGGAGAAATCTCAAAGACAAAGGAAGATATCGAAAAGCTCAAATCTGAAATTGATGTATTGGTTAAGCGGATTGAAGAGCGTGATAAAATGCTGAAGGATCGCGTAACAGCGATGTATGAAAATGGTGGTTCTGTACAATACATAGAAGTATTGCTTGGCTCAAAAAGTTTTGCGGATTTCCTTGATCGTGTGTTTGCATTGAATGAAATTGCAGAGCAGGATAAAGAAATCCTTGAAGCACACAAAGCTGATAAAACAAAACTTGAAGAGACAAAGATGAAGGTCGAAGAAAAGCTTGAAGTTTTGAATCAGCAGATGAAAGAACTGGAAAGATTGAAACAAAGCTTGAAGCAAAAAGTAGATCGTAAAAATGAATTATTGAGTGAGTTGAAAGAAGAAGAAGAGCATATGCATGAGGAACTCGGTAACTTGGAAGATGAAGCAGATTTACTTCAAAAACAACAAGCGGCTTTTGAAGCTGAAAAGCGCCGACAGGAAGAGGCGGCACGTTTAGCCGCAAAACGAGCAGCTGAGAAACGAGCAGCAGAAAAGCGTGCTGCCGAAAAACGAGCTGCAGAGAAGCGTGCAGCTGAAAAACGCGCAACTGCAAAAGTAGAGAAAAAATCTTCTAATACTAGCAGTAAGAGTCATAAAGCATCTAAAACGCCTAAAACAACTAAAAAATCTGCTCCTAATGGCGGAATGTTCATCAAACCATCAAACGGCTATTTTACTTCTGGATTTGGACCACGATGGGGAAGAATGCACCCTGGTATTGACATTGCCAAAGGTGGTACAGTTCCTATTGTGGCGTCTGCATCTGGAACAGTCATTAAATCCTATTACTCTAGCAGTTATGGAAATGTAATCTTTATTGCCCACTATCTCAACGGACAAACCTATACAACAGTTAATGCTCATTTAAGAGATCGATACGTTGGAAATGGTTCATCTGTTCAAAAAGGACAGAAGATTGGAATTATGGGGAATACAGGTCGATCAACTGGACAGCATTTACACTTTGAAATTCACAAAGGACAATGGAATTCAAGTAAGTCCAATGCGGTCAATCCAAGAAAATTCTTTTAGATTACGGGATCTGTCTAAAGGATCTGCGTTTATTCATCTTATATTGTACAAAAAGGGCTTATCCGTCTGAGGGTAAGCTTCTTTTTTAGGATAAGAAACCATAAAAATTTTGGTTTCGGTGAAGAAATGTCCAGCTCCACCGCCCAACCACTTGGATCACTTCAGTCCTCCTGTGGCGGTCGACACATTGATTTAGTTCGAAGTGTCTACCCACGCAGAACCGAACTTTGTTTGGTTCGAGCCTCCTCGTCGGACTTCCAGTGACCTTGGTGGTAAATCAGGGCGTTATCGCTTTTCTTTATAAGAAAAACCTAATCACTATTTGCGGACACCATATAAAATAACGGGCATATTTATACAATATAAAAACTTGGAGGTAAAGTATGGAAAGTGTAGCGTCACAAAGTTTAATTGCATTAGGTGCTGGAATTCTTGTCATAGGGGCCGTGTTGGTTTTTATTGGCGAATATTCAAAACTTATCGAATTGCGGTCAAAATGATGGATGATCATTGCTTAAGTGCATAATGATCTTCACAGTGGCATTAATCAGCCCCTAATTTTATTTGTCCTTCATTTCGGATGACGGCATGGACTTCAAATTCCATCTTCAATTTTGGATAGTGCTCGGATCGCCATTTCTTCAGCTCTTCACTAGGGATTTTGGCCCGGAAGTATTGGCCGAGCCCTAAAACGTCTGCCTTGCTCTCTTGAATTTTCGAAAACATCTCGTTGAAACGATTTGTGAGCTGTGTTTCTAGAGCAGTCCGTATTTCTTTGTCAGTTGGCTTTCCTATGGTCTCCAAGAGGACCACTTTCAAATGAAGCTGACTATTCAAGTAAGGCACTTGATCGATGTTCCGGCTTTTATGATCCATCGTATTGCCGACGATCAGGACGGTCGCCTCCTCCATAACCTCGACTTTTCCATGCGTGCTTTCCTCATAGAACGCATTGACAAGCAACGTTTCTTCTGGATCGATTCGTTCAACCATTCTGCCATTCTTAATGACAGCGGATCCAAGGTGTTGGATGACTGTACTGTCACCGGATTTTATAATAGGCAACACAACATCCCTTGTAGTGGAATGAATACTGCGATAGAGCTCCCACACTCTTGTAAGCGCAATTTGCGGGCTCCATCCCGCATCTTTATCAAAAAAATCAAAGAGGGTGGTCCCTTGGGGATCCGTCGTATTGTTCAAATTGGAAAAGAACGGTTCAATCTTTTCATCGCTGACCACGACCAATGCTTTTGGCGAAACCTCGCGTGCCCTCATAAATCCGGAGATGAGGTCTTTGACCCCTTCTTTCGCCAACTCCTTTTCGATCACAATCACTTTTACATGCAGTAAATCAATCCGGCTTTCCATATTGGCACTCAGTTTATCGACGGCTTGGCTTACTGTTTCTCCGGTTTCTGACACGATCCTGACCTGCATCACATCCGTATCCGGATCTGGTATTTGCAGATGGATGTTATATTGGTCATCTTCCATGGCCACCCCCATGACAATGGGCAAAGAGCGGTGATTGATATCTTTGGTGTCCCAGCATCCGCTCAATAGAAAGACCGTACATAGCGTGATCAATAGCTTTAACGGAATGATTCTCATGCGCGTCCCTTCCTTCGGCGTCCTATAAAATAAATAGACAATGGAATGGTCAATAGTACATAAAACTGTAGAAATGAATTCCACCATAACAGTCGTTCCACTGCCTTCCAATCAATGATCATGATCGATGTGATGAAGGTTACGATGGTGAACGAAAGGATACTATATAAGGGCTGATGCGGAAACCAGTGATTCATAATCTGATAGGCCATCCATAATAACAGCGAAAGGTGAAGCATGATAAAGGTGACCAGGGATAAGATGAAGAACATCGTGACCCGATCGAACATCAGCCAGTTGATATAGGTCGAATCGACGGCCATGATATAGGGAAACAAAAACCTTGAAGCCGTCCCATGGCCAAAAGTGAGAATGGGAATATAAACGGCGAAAACAAAAAACGGGATCAGGAGTGTTGCCGCCATCAGCACTTTTTTACGATTATAGGTAAGGTAGGGCGCGATAAATCCAAGAAACAGAAAACCTCCTATGAAAGCAGAAAAACTTTTCATATAGGAAGGGGTCGTCATAAAATGGAAATCATCGTCGATGAGTGGTAACAGATAATTCCAATCCACATTTTGAAAAGTAGCGATCAATACAAAAAAGATGATCGGGATGAAAATAAGCGCTAATAGGATCCCTGTGCGGAAGATCACTTCCAATCCTTTTGCAGCCAAATACCCTGAGATGGAAAGGAACAGGATGATGATCGCCCAGGAAGGCGTATTGGATAGAAAAATGATGGTGATGATTTCAGAATAAGCGCGGACTCCGATGACATTCACCAACATCAAATACATAAAAACCGGCAAGAGGAAGAATGTCGCAAAGCCTTTGCCCATTTCGGAATAGATATGGATGATGTTCTGTTTCGGGAAAAAGCTCAATCCTTTCATATAAATCCAAACCAACACAAAATGGAAGAGGAGCCCTATTGCAATCGGCATCCACTGCCCCTCATCCGAGCTGCTGATGATATCGTTAGGATATAAAAAGAAGATGAGGCCTAAATGGACCAAAAGGTACATCAGAACCACATGAAGACTCTTATCCATTTTTGGTTCCTTCCTTTGCGTAATTCAAGTTAAGATAGGAGATTCCGAACGTTTCAATACTGGCGAGATAGGCACTGATCAATACGATCCCTCCCAATATCCCCAAAACACCATAGATGGATGCCAGGATGACCAACACATATTTGAACAAACGGACGGCCAGGGAATTTTGTATGCCTACCAATGTCGAATTTGCGATTGTGGTCGCTGCAAGGATGATAATCAGCAGGGTACTAACCAGTTTTGCTTCCACAACGGCCTGTCCAAGGATGATCCCGCCGACCATTGTAATGGTCGGACCGATGGAACTGGGCAGCCTGACCGATGCTTCAATGATCAATTCCAATATGATGAGCATCAGAAGGATCTCGACTAAGGCAGGGTAGGGAATGGCTTCCCGACTTTGGGCAATGCTCAGCGCAAGCTCTATTCGCAAAACTTCAGGATTGACGGCTACAAGGGCGACATATAAAGCGGGTATGAGCAATGAGATAAGAATCCCGAAGATCCGCACCAGGCGTATCGAAGCCATCAAGGGAATGGGATAGTTCCGATCGTTTTCGAGCGTAAACATATCCCATAGGAAACAGGGAAGAATGAGCGCAAATGGGTAACGATCAACAAATAAGGCCACCCTTCCTTTTCTTAAGAAAGCAACGGTTTCGGAAGGCAGTTCAGTTGTATTGACTTTTGAAATGACAGACCAACCGGAAAAGCCTAAGGATTTGGCAAGGTTTTGCAAGTTATTGATCTCTCGGTCCTGGTTCTTTTCAAATGAGGACCTGATTTTCTCCACCAACTTTTTATCTGCTTGGCCCTCAAAATAGAGCATGGACAGTTTCGTTTTCTGTTCAGAACCGACCGAAAAGAATTCCGCCCGTATGTTGCTGGCGTTGATCTGCTTCCTGATCAGGCCAATGTTGGTTTTGATATCCTCATTGAATGAACTTAATGAACCTTGTAGGATATTTTCATTCGTAGGCGGCTCAATGGCCCGATTCAACATATTATGAAAAGGTTCTATGACGGCATATTTACGATGACTGTTACTGATGATCAGCAATTTCCCTGTCATGATGGATGAAACGGCTTCTTCCAAGTCTTTCTCTTTGACCTCACCGATCTCATTCAATAGCTCCCCAATCGTTTTTTGGGAAGAAATGGCGGTATCTATATATTTTTGGAGGGTCACTTTGGTTTTGGTGAAATCAATCAACGACTTGAATCCTACTAGGAGGACAGGAACATCAAGAATCTCTTCCTCGTGGAGAAACAAATCATCACTGTGTACGAACTTTTCTTTCAGTTCTTTTATGAATGGATCCATGATTCGATGTCCCCTCCCAAAAAATGATCATTGTTTATCATTGTCTCCTTGCCTGAAGCTATATATACAGGGAATGACAATTAGTCAAGGGAGCCTGATTTGATATAGATCCATTTGAAATAAGTGGGATTCATTTGGTATTCCACATTTTTGCTCATAGTGGATGGAGACACAGAGTAATACAGTAAAACGTTGCTTTAAGCCTATGTTTATAAGTACAAGAAAGGGGCTGACCCAGAAGACTTATCAATGGGAAAAACCCACGGAGAATTCTCCATGGGTTTTCCATTATTGAGTCTTTTCTGAAACAGACGCTCTGTTCTGTCAGTTCTGATTTTGGGATGATGATCAAAGGAGTACATCATTTTAGAGGAGATCCATTCCGCTATCCTGGTAAGAGGCTGTTGATTTTTAATGAATTTTACCAAATAAGATCTCTGGTGCCCTGTATTTTTTTGAAGCATAAGGTTTTTGAGCAGATAGGGGTCTCCTGTTTCCGGTAAAAGCTTTTGTCAAAACTTTTGGGTCAGCCTCTACCCTCATTTATATGATTTTGACTATATTTTCAGGTATTGTCTTTCCAACTTATGATAGTGACTTTTGATGTCTCCGCTGGATCAAGTCTTTTGTAAACTTACCAAGCAGGATGATCATGTAAAGTCCAAGGGTTGAAATACCGGCAATGTCAAGATTGAACAATTCGAACAAAATGCTGACGAGCGTCGTAATGTAAAGTAGGCCGAAGTATTTTTTGATCTGGTCGTTCGAATAGAATGATGTTAATTTTGCCCCTACCTGGCCACCGAATAATGCTCCGGCAACCAATATGAATCCAAGCAGATAGTCGATATCAATCGTGACCGCATAAGAGATGAAACCTGCTGTAACGATCATTAACACACTGACAAGACTTGTTCCGACTGCTTTTCGAGATTCAATACCCATGATAGAAATCATAAGCGGTACCATGACAAATCCGCCGCCTACTCCTAATGTCGCGGACAAAAATCCACCGATGAAGCCGATGATTATTATTTTGAGAAGCCCGGACTCTACCATTTTCACGGTTATTTTCTTATCAGGTTTCTTTAAGAGAGAATACGCGAAATAACCAATGATCAAAGCATAAAGAATTGGAATAATCGTTTCATCGAAGCCGTTCCGTTCCAGCCAGAGTACGAATGGTTTCGCGAATTGGGTTGCAACAACACCACTTAAGCCAAGCAAGACTGCTGTCTTCCATACGACATTGTTCATTTTAAAATGTGCCCATACGCCCGAAACCGAAGAGCCGATCGCGTATAACAGGCTTGTCGTGATCGCGACCACGGGTGCATAGCCGATCAACATCAACACTGGAGTCAAAATGAATCCGCCACCGATCCCGAAGTAACCAGATAAAATCCCGACAGTGAAACCAAGAAAGATATATAGTAATTCCATAAGTTCTCCTTCTTAAAAAAGCAATATCCACTCCTTCTATGTTACAGGAAAGGATTCATGAGTTCCACCTCGTTCCTTTTCCATAAATAGAAAAAGTGGCTCAAGGCCACTTTTCGGCTGAAAAGTATCTAGTTTCCACTGTTTTGCTGCATGTAAATTTCCTCATATGGCTGTACGACCACAAACCCATTGCCTTCGAATTTCATCTGGATCGATTCACCGCTCCCTCGACCGAAGAACGTTTTCAAAGAGACATCCGTCTGGAAATCAGGGGAGAGGGACCCGGACCATGCGACGGTGGCATTCGGATCGGTATAGACTGGTCGTCCCGGGTACACCTGGATTGTCAACGGTTCGTAGTGGGACGTGATGGCGATCATCCCTGTCCCCTGGCAATGAACGTTGAACAGACCGCCTGCCATCATCCCGGTGATGCGCCTCATCAATTTGATATCCCAATCGATTGAGGGTTCGAATGCGAGCAAGTCATTTCCGTTTACATAAATCGAATCATTTTGTAATTGGAGGATCGTAATTTTCTTTCCCTGGTCAGCGAGATAGAGCTTCCCTGAACCGTTCGCTTTCATGAGGGCGGCACCTTCACCGGTCAATGCTTTTTTGAACATTTTGCCAAGTCCATGTTCAAGGATCCCTTCCCGGACAAATTTGATGTTCCCATGGTAAGTGACCATCGAACCCATCTTCGCCCAGATGTTGCCGTCAAGATTGATCTCCAGGATACGGGGAGTTTCGAGCTCGAAAAGGCCTTCGCCTTTATCCTCCTGGGAAGTTTGTCTGACGAACTCTTCAATTGAATATTTGGACATTCTATCACCTTCAATTTTTAATAGTCTATCCGTTCAATTCGCCATTACAGTCCTTCGTTCCTTTTATTCGATATCTTCTATTATATTGATCCTCCCAGCTTCTCCCTGAGCAGGATAAGATTCTGCGATTGCCCCTTTTGGCCAAACCTCTACTTTCTGGCCGACCTTATAGGATTGTGGTGATTCCACATGGAACCAAATAGGCTCCTCCAACAGGATAGTCATCAATCTTTTTCGGTTCAAAACCCTTCAATTGCTCCTTTTCAATTCCCTCCAAAACAAGAATACGTTCATCTTCTTTATCGACAATATAGCCAGTGATCGATTGCTCCCATATATCCTCTTCAGGCATATTTGCATTTCCAGGCAAGTTCGGAATAATGACGAAATTTGCGAATAGAAACATACAGACAATCAGTACAGCTCCATATAACCATCTTTTCATAGCAGGTCCTCCAAGTCAGTGATGCGTGATTTCAAGTTTCCTTATCTATATAGACGGGAAAAGCATGTCTGTTGTTTCATCCACTTGAAGAAAGTATAATCACTTTTACAAATCCTTAAGCAAATTCACGGCACTGGTGCGGGAAAAGCGAACCAGGCGTTACCCCTCAAGTGGCCTGCACATAAAAGGATCTTTGACTAAAAACCAACACGTCCTGTGGTGAACGTGGAAACCAGCACATCTGTGTACAAGTGGTGAGGATTGCGGAATCGTCCGGTGGAAGGGGAGCGAAATCGCAAAATAGGCACCAATATTTAACATAACAGGGCCAACAGGCGAAAGAAGGCGAATGTAAGTTCGTTTTTCTTGTTATTTTTTCCTGATCCTGTGCTATAATGTTTGATAGTGAGATTTAAGAATCGGAGGGTTGTCGCATGAGTGAGAAGCAGTTTGAATTAGTATCGAAATACCAGCCTGAAGGGGATCAGCCTACCGCAATCAAGAAATTGATCGAAGGGATCAAGGCTGGAAAAAGGCACCAGACGTTGCTCGGTGCAACAGGTACAGGAAAGACGTTCACGATGTCGAATGTCATCCGGCAGGTCAATAAGCCCACGCTTGTCATCGCACATAACAAGACGCTGGCAGGCCAGTTGTATAGTGAGTTTAAAGAACTCTTCCCGAATAATGCGGTAGAGTATTTCGTCAGTTACTATGACTATTATCAGCCTGAGGCGTACATACCTCAGTCCGATACTTTCATAGAAAAAGATGCAAGCATCAATGATGAAATCGATAAGCTGCGCCACTCTGCGACATCATCACTTTTTGAGCGTAATGATGTCATCATCGTCGCAAGTGTATCCTGTATCTATGGTTTAGGTAATCCTGAAGAATACCGTGAACTCGTCGTATCGCTCCGACCGGACATGGAGAAGGACCGGAATCAGCTGCTCCGTGACCTTGTCGATATCCAATATGCGAGGAACGATGTGAATTTCACCCGTGGTACGTTCCGTGTCCGCGGTGATGTCGTCGAGATTTTTCCAGCATCACGTGATGAGCATTGTATCCGGATCGAATTTTTCGGTGACGAGATCGATCGGATTACTGAGGTCAATGCCCTGACAGGTGAGATCCTCGGTGAACGCAATCATGTTGTGATCTTTCCGGCTTCCCACTTCGTAACCCGTGAAGAGAAGATGAAAATCGCAATCGAACACATCCAGGCTGAACTTGAGGAACGCCTCAAAGAGTTGAGGGATCAGGATAAACTTCTGGAGGCACAGCGGATCGAACAGCGTACGCGTTACGATATCGAAATGATGCAGGAGATGGGCTTTTGTTCAGGAATCGAAAACTACTCCCGTCATTTGACCCTCCGTCCTGCCGGCTCGACGCCTTATACGTTGATGGATTACTTCCCGAAGGACTTTCTGTTGATGGTCGATGAGTCACATGTGACGCTTCCGCAGGTCCGTGGAATGTATAACGGTGACCAGGCACGGAAAGAAGTGCTTGTCGAGCATGGTTTCCGATTGCCGTCGGCTAAAGACAACAGGCCGCTGAAGTTCGAGGAATTCGAAGAGAAGGTCAGTCAAGCGGTCTATGTATCCGCGACGCCTGGACCTTACGAGCTTGAACACTCCCCTGAAATGGTCGAGCAGATCATCCGTCCTACTGGTCTCCTTGATCCTACAATCGAAGTTAAGCCGATTGAGGGTCAGATTGATGACTTGATGGATGAAATACAAGAACGGGTAGATAAGAATGAGAGAGTCCTTGTCACAACCTTGACGAAAAAAATGTCAGAAGACTTGACTGATTACTTGAATGAAAACGGCGTGAAGGTCCGTTATCTGCACTCGGAAATCAAGACGCTCGAGCGGATCGAAATCATCCGTGATCTGCGTAGAGGTGTGTTTGATGTCCTTGTCGGGATCAACCTTCTTCGTGAAGGTCTGGATATTCCTGAAGTATCGCTCGTTGCCATATTGGATGCCGATAAGGAAGGTTTTTTGAGAGCTGAACGTTCCTTGATCCAGACGATCGGACGTGCTGCACGTAATGCGAACGGTCACGTCATCATGTATGCAGATAAGGTCACCAATTCGATGCGGATTGCGCTCGACGAGACAGAACGTCGTCGTAAGAAGCAGATTGCTTATAACGAAAAGCACGGTGTTACACCGCAAACGATCCAAAAGGCGATTCCGGACTTGATCCGTGCAACGATTGCAGCTGAGGATGAGGCGGAAGCCGGACAAGCGAAAGCTGTCAAGAAAATGAATAAGAAGGAACGGGAAAAAGTGATCGAGCGGATGGAAAAAGAAATGAAGCAGGCTGCGAAGGGTCTCGATTTCGAGCGTGCAGCTGAGCTACGTGACATGGTATTAGAGCTAAAAGCGGAAGGATGACTCCAATGGCAAATGAATATATAACGATAAAAGGAGCGAGGGAACACAACCTGAAAGGGATCAATGTCACGATTCCTCGGAATAAGCTGGTCGTCATGACTGGCTTATCCGGTTCAGGAAAGTCTTCTCTTGCTTTCGATACGATTTATGCAGAAGGTCAACGCCGTTACGTAGAGTCGCTTTCTGCATACGCACGTCAATTTTTAGGCCAAATGGACAAGCCCGATGTCGATTCGATCGAAGGGCTGTCACCAGCGATTTCAATCGACCAGAAGACGACAAGTAAGAATCCCCGTTCTACAGTAGGTACGGTCACGGAAATTTATGATTACCTGCGGCTCTTGTTTGCGCGGATCGGTATGCCGATCTGTCCGAATCATAATGTTCCGATCACTTCCCAAACGATACAGCAGATGGTCGACCGTATCATCGAATATCCCGAACGTACGAAACTTCAGATCCTGGCACCGGTCGTATCCGGGCGTAAAGGGGAACATGTGAAGGTCCTTGAGGATATCAAGAAGGAAGGATATGTTCGTGTTCGTGTTGATGGGGAAATCATGGACGTCAGTGAAGAGATCAAGCTTGAAAAAAATAAAAAGCACTCGATCGAAATCGTCATTGACAGGATCGTCGTTAAAGAGGGTGTAGAAACACGGCTTGCAGATTCACTTGAAACGGCATTGAACATTGCAGATGGAAAGGTGATCGTCGATGTTATCGACGAGGACGAGCTATTGTTCAGCCAGCATCATGCATGTCCTTATTGTGGTTTTTCAATCGGAGAACTTGAGCCTCGCTTGTTCTCTTTCAATAGTCCGTTCGGGGCGTGTACATCCTGTGATGGATTAGGTACGAAGCTTGAGGTGGATCTGGACCTGATTATTCCAGATTGGGACCGTACGCTGCGTGACCATGCGATTGCCCCGTGGGAGCCGCAAAGTTCCCAATACTACCCTCAGCTTTTGAAAAGCATATGCGATCATTACGGTATCGACATGGATGTCCCGGTCAAAAAGCTTAACAAAACACAAATGGATAAAATTTTATATGGCAGCGGAAGGGATAAAATTTATTTCCGCTATGAGAATGATTTCGGCCAAGTGAGGGAAAACAAGATTCATTTTGAAGGTGTCGTGAATAATATCAAGCGCCGTTATCGTGAAACAAGTTCTGATTACATCCGCGAACAGATGGAAGGCTATATGGCGCAAAAGCCTTGTCCAAGCTGTAATGGCCACAGGTTGAAGCCGGAAGCGCTGGCGGTCCGGATCAGAGATCATCATATCGGAAACATCACGGACATGTCTGTAAAGGATGCGGACAAGTTTTTCAGAAATCTTGATTTAACGAAAAAGGAAGAACAGATCGGGCGGTTGATTTTGCGTGAAATCAATGATCGTCTTGGTTTCCTCGTGAATGTCGGACTCGATTATCTTACATTGAGCAGAGCCGCAGGCACATTATCAGGCGGGGAAGCACAGCGTATCCGTCTCGCAACCCAGGTCGGCTCACGCTTGACTGGTGTCCTTTATATCTTAGATGAACCGTCAATCGGATTACATCAACGAGACAACGATCGATTAATCAACACACTGGAAGAGATGCGAAGCCTCGGAAATACGTTGATTGTCGTCGAACACGATGAGGATACAATGCTGGCCGCCGATTACATCATTGATATCGGACCAGGAGCTGGAGCACATGGCGGGGAGATCACCGCACAGGGTTCACCTCAGGAAATCATGGATGATGTAAATTCGCTGACCGGAAATTACTTGTCTGGGAAACGATTCATTCCTCTTCCGAATGAGAGAAGGAAATCGGACGGCCGTAAGCTGACGATTGAAGATGCTACCGAAAACAATTTGAAAAAAGTGAACGTAGATATCCCGCTAGGTGTTTTTACGGGTGTTACAGGAGTCTCAGGTTCTGGTAAAAGCACCTTGATCAATGAGATCCTTCACAAGTCACTTGCACAAAAGCTTCATCGTGCCAAGGAGAAGCCGGGTGAGCACAAAAAGATCCTAGGACTCGATCACATCGACAAAGTCATTGATATTGACCAGTCTCCTATCGGCCGTACACCACGCTCGAATCCAGCGACATACATCGGTGTCTTTGATGACATCCGAGACGTTTTTGCGCAAACGAACGAAGCGAAGGTGAGAGGCTACAAGAAAGGTCGTTTTTCCTTCAACGTAAAAGGTGGTCGTTGTGAAGCGTGCCGCGGAGATGGAATTATCAAAATCGAAATGCACTTCCTGCCGGATGTGTACGTTCCGTGCGAAATTTGTCATGGGAAACGATACAACCGCGAAACCCTTGAAGTGAAATATAAAGGGAAGAACATCGCAGATATTCTTGACATGACCGTTGAGGAAGCGGTTGAGTTTTTCGCAAACATCCCTAAGATCAAACGGAAAGTCCAGACGATGATGGACGTCGGTCTCGGCTACATCAAGCTCGGACAATCCTCGACTACGATATCTGGAGGGGAAGCACAACGTGTTAAGCTCGCTTCCCAGCTGCACAAGCGTTCAACAGGAAAAACGTTCTATATACTTGACGAACCGACGACAGGCTTGCATGTTCATGACATTTCGCGTTTGTTGACTGTCCTCCAGCGTCTCGTTGATAATGGAGATTCGGTTCTGGTCATTGAGCATAACCTCGATGTTATCAAGGCGGTTGACCATATCATCGATCTCGGCCCAGAAGGCGGGGACAAGGGCGGCACGATTGTAGGTACTGGTACACCTGAAGAAATCGCTGAGAACAAAGCTTCCTATACAGGTAAGTATTTAGCTCCTATTTTGAAGCGTGATCGCAAACGTATGGAAGCGAAAATCAAGAAAACTGAAACCATAGCGAAATAAAATCGTAAAGTCTTCTAAGATGGCTGCTCTTAGAAGGCTTTTTTTTATTTATGTCGAATCAATAGAGTGCTGAATGTCAGACAGCCGTATCACATACATATAATAAGTGCTTCAAATATTCATTTTCATATTTTGAATGGGGGAGAACAAGGGTGTCTTCATCGGGGAAGTTGTTTAAATCATTAAGTTATATGAGTATATTTTTCGCGCCTTTCATCGTACCAGCCATCATTTTTCTGCTAATTGATGATTTAGATGTAAGGCAGCATGCTAGGCTTGCATCTACCTCACATTTAATCCCAGTGATTGCCTTAGCGACCTTGTCGATTTTATTTTTTGAGTCCGGCCAGATCCTGAATCATTTTACGATTATCAGTATGATCCTATTAGGCGGAGTTGCAGTGACCGCTGCCATCTGGAACCTTATGAAGGGCATTCGCGTCTTACAACAGAAATAGCATTTTGAATAAACATAACCTGATAACTTTGAATATGGAGGGGGATTTGAAATGGAAGAACGGAAGATGATTTTAAGAATGCTGGATGAAGGGAAGATTACATCAGCTGAGGCGGTTGAGTTATTGAAGGCAATGGGAAATGACCGTACCGACAAAGAGCAGATGCAGACTCCCGAGGCTCCATCAGTCGAAAACATCGATCAAAAACAAAAATCCAACGAGCAGGAAAACCAGGAGAGAAGCAAATCCAGTACGTATGGGAAAAAATCCGAACTGTCTACGATCAGTAAGTTTTCCGGCTTGATCGATCGGGTAGTGACCAAATTAAAAGATACAGATTTTGATTTCAATTTCGGTCAATCAATAGAAGTCGATCATATTTTCCAAGAAAATGAGGTCGATTTCAACCGATTGAAGGTCCGTGTAACCAATGGGGGGATCCAGCTGCACCAATGGGAAGAACAAAGCGTCCGGGTGGAGTGCCGTGCTTCTGTTTATAGGACCCAGTCGGCTGAAGAGGCGAAGGCCTATTTTTTGAAAAATACTCACTTTGGAACAGAAACAGGAGAGCTCCAGTTCCTGGTGGATGAAAACCGCTTGAAGGTGCAAGCGCATATGTATGTGCCGACAAAAGTGTATGAGGAAATCCAACTGCGTACAGGGAATGGCCCAATTACACTTGATGAATTACAGACCAACCGGATGATCGTGCGCACGACAAACGGCGCTGTGTCATTGAACCGGGTAGATGGTGGATCCTTGAATGCCTCGACATCGAATGGAAAAATCAGATTAGAGAATGGCAGTTGGCAAAAGCTTGATCTCGAGACGCTGAACGGGGCGATTCGCTTAAATGGAAAATATGAAGACGTAGAGGCTGAAACCCTGAATGGTTCGATTACATTTACACTGGATGAAGCCATGCCAGGAAAAGCTTCATTCAAAACAGTCGCAGGTAAAATTGAAATCCTCGTACCGGACAGCCTGCGTGTTGATGGAAATATGAGAGCTACAATTGGAAGTTTGAATTGTTTCCTTGATAATGTTGATATTAAAAAGGAAACAAAGGATGTGGTGCTCAGGCGTATGGAGTTCATAGCGAACGAAGGGGCGCCGACTACCTATGAAGTTGAAGCAATTGCGAAGACCGGTTCGATTACGATTGCGAAGCGGTAAGGAGGTAGGATTGTGAAAGGATGGATTGTTTCTTTAATCGTTAATACGATCGTATTGATGGTCGTCTCTGGTTTTTTCAGTGAGTCATTTTATTTATCCGGAATCGGAGCGGCCATCATTGCTAGTATATTGTTGGCGATCATGAATGTAATCGTCAAACCGATTTTAGTGATTTTGACCTTACCTGTAACGATATTAAGCCTGGGGCTTTTCTTGTTCGTCATCAATGCGATTACACTGATGCTGACGCAGGCATTAATGGGAGATTCATTCATGATCTCTGGTTTCAGCATGGCGCTTCTCGCAGCGGTTATCATTTCGATATTGAACTTGTTGATCAATAACTTGATCGTCAAACCGTTGAAAGAACGTTAAAAAGTGAAGACTGGCCTGGATTCGATGAAAATCGCTTCTTGGTCAGTCATTTTAGTGTCCATTCAGTACTTTCTTACTACCTCTGATTATCAAAGCTCATCCTCAGATCTGCCTTTATTATAAGGCATCCTCATTTTTATCTCATTAAAGTTCTTTGTCTTCGTACATGTAAGCGATTCCAGTGCCGACCGCCTCTCTAAATCATCTCTATACCGGTTTCACCTCCATTTTTGATCGTTTTGATGGATTCTTTTCATAGCGTAATGGCGTAAAATTATAATTCGAGGCGATTTCCAATTTTATCGGAGCAAATGAACAATATATCGGTGCAAAGTTGAAATTTATCGGTGCAAATCCGAAATATTTCGGTGATTTACTTAAGTGACCCCTGATTTTTCATCCTATTTATGGAAAACCAAGTGTAGATTCGGCATGATTTGCAAAAGAATGCTAAAATATAGTGTGGTAGAAACGCTAAAAAGTAGGAGGGATCTTCATGGCGAACGTACATATAAAAGATTTGATCGATGAATTCCGATTGGAGCTCGTCCATGGCGAACGCGGGATCCATCGAACGATTTCGACAAGTGATATTTCCCGTCCTGGCCTTGAGATGGCTGGGTATTTTGCCTATTATCCAGCTGACCGTCTCCAGCTGTTAGGGAAGACAGAATTGTCATTTGTGAACGGTCTTGATGAGCGGATTCGCAGGGAACGTCTTCGGAAGCTTTGTCGGGAGCAAACACCCGGGATCATCATCTCGAGAGGATGGGAGGTCCCTCCGGAATTAGGGGAAGCTGCAGAGGAAATGGGCCTCCCGATTTTGCGGTCACAATTGACGACGACCCGTCTAAGCAGCCGGCTGACAAACTATTTAGAAAGCAAGCTTGCTCCAACGACAGCTGTCCATGGTGTCCTTGTCGATATCTATGGGATTGGCGTTCTCATCACAGGGGCAAGCGGTGTAGGCAAAAGTGAAACCGCACTTGAACTTGTTAAAAGGGGACACAGGTTGGTTGCGGATGATTCGGTCGAGATCCGGCAAGAGGATGAAAAGACTCTAGTCGGAAGCCCACCTGATCTGATCCAGCATTTATTGGAAATCCGTGGGCTCGGAATAATCAACGTCATGACCCTGTTCGGGGCTGGTGCTATCCGTAATTTCAAAAAAATTGCCTTGACGATCCATCTAGAAACATGGAATCAGAACAAAACATACGACCGTCTAGGTCTTGATGAAGAAACGATGAAAATCATCGATTGTGAGCTTCCGAGGTTGACGGTTCCCGTCCGTCCAGGTCGTAACCTTGCTGTCATCATCGAGGTGGCAGCCATGAATTTCCGTCTCAAAAGAATGGGTGTGAATGCAGCCCAGCAGTTTTCGGATAAGCTGAACAATGTCATCGATACTCCAGACTACGATGACTTTTAGGAGGTAAGTAGCTATGGTTGCAAATATACAGCCGTTGGACCGTGTCGCACTTGAAATCGGGCCATTGACCATATACTGGTATGGGATTATTATAGGATTTGGAGCTTTACTCGGACTATATATCGCAGTCCGCGAATCAAAACGTTTAGGCATAAACTCAGAGACATTTGTTGATCTCGTCATGATCGCTGTGCCAGTAGCGATCATTAGTGCGCGGATCTATTATGTTACGTTCGAATGGCATTATTATAAAGATCATCTTGGGGAAGTCTTCAAAATTTGGGAAGGCGGGATTGCGATCCATGGTGCGCTGATCGGTTCGTTTTTGACAGCTTACGTGTTTTCAAAAGTGAAAGATCTATCGTTCTGGAAACTTGTGGATATCGCAGCGCCAAGTATCATCCTCGGCCAGGCAATCGGACGCTGGGGAAATTTCATGAATCAGGAAGCCCATGGCGGCGAAGTGGCACGTGGATTTTTAGAAGGCTTACATCTGCCGGATTGGATCATCAATCAGATGTACATAGATGGGGCGTACTATCATCCCACGTTTTTATATGAGTCAATCTGGAATTTCATAGGTTTTGCCCTGTTAATTGGAATGAGACGCGTCAATTTACGCCGGGGCGAGCTGTTTTTGACTTATGTCATTTATTATTCAGTTGGACGATTCTTTGTGGAAGGAATGCGGACAGACAGCTTGATGCTGACGGAATATTTGCGTATCGCCCAGGTGATTTCCATCGTGTTGATTGTCGTCAGCATCGGTCTTATCATTTATCGCCGTAAGACGGGATTAGCAGATAAAAAATATAACGAATTATAGCAGCATAGAGAAAGGGAAGTGCGGGGAAATGATGAATACATTGAAAAATGGCTTAAAGGCAGGCTTAGATACAACTTGGGTGCTAGGAAAAATCATCTTCCCGATCACACTTCTTGTTACGATTCTCGGACAGACTCCATTGATGGATTGGCTTGTGAAGCTTGCAGAGCCTCTGATGAAATGGATCGGTCTATCAGGTGAAGCAGCCCTGCCGCTTGTCATCGGTAACTTTCTAAACCTATATGCAGGTATAGGAGCGATACTGAGTCTTGATCTTACTGTAAAAGAAGTGTTCATCCTGGCAGTCATGCTTTCGTTTTCACATAATCTATTGATTGAATCCTCCGTAGCCACAAAGGTCGGGATCAAGATGTGGATTGTGCTTGTCGTTCGGATCGGACTTGCTCTGATTTCCGCCTTCGTCATTTCAGTTATATGGAAAGGCGGCTCAGAGAAAGCGGTCTACGGATTCATTTCAGGAACAGAAGAACAGGTTTATGGTTTTTGGAACATTTTATGGCACGGTTTGGAAAAAGGATTCATCGGAATCGTCCAGCTTGCAGCGATCGTCATCCCATTGATGATTTTCATTCAGATCATGAAGGATTTGAATTGGTTGACGGTATTTTCACGCTGGATGTCGCCGATTACAAGATCACTCGGTATGAAACCGAATACGTCTACAACTCTAGCAGCAGGGATTTTAATCGGGCTTGCATATGGTGCTGGAGTAATGATGCAGGCAGTCAAGGAAGATGGCGTTGAAAAGAAGGATCTCTATCTTGCATTCATCTTTCTCGTTTCCTGCCATGCTGTCATTGAAGATACGTTGATTTTCATACCGCTCGGAATACCCGTATGGCCGTTGCTCGCCATCCGGCTTGTTGTTGCGATCTTATTGACGATGGTGGTTGCTTTTGTGTGGAACCGTGTTGAAGGAAAGAACGTTTATAGACATCGAAAGGAAGCCAACTATGAAAATTGATACGATCCTTTTTGATTTAGATGGAACATTGATTAACACGAATGATTTGATCATCGCTTCATTTACACATACATTGGAACAGTTCAAGCCAAAGCAATACACTCGTGAAGATATCATTTCCTTCATTGGGGAGCCTTTGATGGATTCTTTTACAAGAGTGGATGAGACGTCGGTTGCCGAGATGGTCCGTACGTATAAAGAGCATAATCTTGCCCATCATGAAAAATATGTACAACCTTATGAAGGTGTAGCATATACTGTGAAAACCTTGCATGAGAAAGGGTTTAAGCTTGGAATCGTGACCACGAAAATGCGGGATGCTGTTGAGCTGGGTTTAGAGATTACTGGTTTAGGTGAATACTTCACCACGATAGTGACTATCGATGATGTCGAACGGGCGAAACCGGATCCGCAGCCAGTGACCCTTGCGTTGGACAAGCTTCAGTCGGACACAGCTTCAGCGATCATGGTCGGGGACAGCAAGTATGATATTGAGGCTGGTAAAAATGCGGGGACACTGACGGCCGCTGTTGCCTGGACGATCAAAGGGAGAGAAGCCCTTGAACGATCTGAGCCTGATTTCATGCTTGAGGAAATGCCGGACCTATTAAAAGTTCTAGAGGTGAATGTATAATGCGTAATACTGAGCGTCATCCTGTAAATGGGAGCAATGCGCTCTGGCAGATCTACAAAACGGTGCCGTTTTTCAAGGTATTGAAAAATTTTGTAGTCATACAGCTTGCCAGGTATACACCGATCATCCCAGTGAAAAATTGGTTGTACCGCACTTTTTTAGGTATGAAAGTGGGGGAACAAACTGCTTTTGCATTGATGGTGATGGTCGATATCATGTTCCCTGAACGGATTTCGGTCGGTCGAAACGCCATTATCGGATATAATACGACAATTTTGACACATGAATATTTGATAAAAGAGTATCGTCTTGGTAATGTAAATATTGGAGACGAAGTGATGATCGGGGCAAACAGTACGATCCTGCCCGGTGTGACGATCGGTGAGGGCGCTGTCGTTTCAGCCGGAACATTGGTCCATAAGGATGTTGAGCCCGGTTCATTTGTAGGAGGAAATCCTATGAGGCTTATTTATACAAAACAAGAGATGGCCAAATATAAACAATTGTCGAATAATGACGATATATAGATTAAAAGGTGGGTGTCAAATGGAGCAAAAGAAGAGAATGTCGTTGATCTATATGAATGGTGAGTTTCAAATAAGCGATGCCTGGGTTCGGCCAGTTGTCCAGAAGAAAGTGAAACAGGAAACAGAGCAACAGGACCGTTTCTTCTTTTTGTCTGCTGTTTCCCGTCTAAGAGGTAGCGACTATATCCGTGATGCTTATTGGAACGGTAAAGAAGCGGTCATCCGTTTCGAAAATAGTGACCATGTCAGCCCGGAATATCTGGATGATTATGATCATTATTTTTCAACCAAAATGAAAATCGGAAGACTGCTGATTGACAACTTGGTCTATTTGTTCAAGGAGCTGCCGTACATTTCAATGTTGAAAATTGCTGTGCCATACCAGTCGAGTGAGCTTGTCGTACATATGCATCGAAAGCAACTCGAGAAATATCTTCAGACAGACTTCAGTTATTTCAAAAATGTCCATAGATGCCAGTTCCATTTCCATGTCCAGGAACGGGAAGTACGCCGTTTCGTCCATCGTTATGTGAACCACGTTTATAAATAGATTGAGACTTTAAAGCTATGAGCTTCATCCTGAGCGAATCTGTATCGATTCCTTCAGAGTGGGGCTTTTTTTATGTTTATAATTACAATGAAGTATTTTTTCGTCTTCCTATGGTGCCAACAATCTTTTTGGACCTCCAGTGAAGAACTTCGGGTCGCTCCCCTTCAAAGTGGTGCACTTCTTAATAATCCGGTGCAATTCTTTTACTCCTGATGCAATATGTTTGGGATTCGCGCAATTGTTCTCTGAAATCGTGCAATTAATCAATGAAACCGTGCAATAATTTTTATATTCGAGCAACCGTTCTGCAAAAACGTGCAATTAGACTCCCGTAGCACGATACTACTCTTAGATTGACCGAAAAAATCGGTGGAATCTGCTTTTTAACCTGATTTTTGTGAGAGACCGGCATTTTTTTTCATATTTCTGGTCACCATCACGCAAACATGACTTCCATCTTACAAAGATAAAAAAGGAAGGGGGTGTCCCAAAAACAATAGTGTCAGACACCACCACACAACATTTTGTTTCAAAAACACACTTTTTCTCAAAATGTTTGCTAGGGACGGTGAGAGTCAGACACTAATGGGACAGCCCTACGATTGAAATATTCAAAATGATTGGGCTATCTTATAACAAGTAGAAGCCGACGCCCATAATGAAATAAGCGGCAAGGAGGGTGGCCCCTTCGAACCAGTTCGTATCACCGTCATTAGCGATCGTATTCGTCAAGAGGACGGCGAGCACCATGCTGACAAGCTCCGGTATCGTAAAGACGAGCGCCATCGGTTTAGGGAAAATCAGAGAAAGCAGCACGAGTACCGGTGCAACAAACATCGCTATTTGCAGGGTTGATCCGACTGCGATTTCCACTGCTATATCCATCTTATTTTTGTACGCCATAATGATCGCAGAGGCATGTTCTGCAGCATTACCCACAATCGCAACGATGATGACCCCGATGAATACTTCACTCCAGCCGAATTGTTCACCGACGGTTTCGAATGTATGGACGAGCGCTTCACTTACATAAGCTACAGCAGCAGTCGCCAGAGCAAGGATGATCAACGCTTTCTTTCCGGTCCATTCAGCTTCTTCATCATGGGGTTCCTCATCTCCACCCTCAGTGCTGTATACACCGCGATGTGTCACCAGCTTGAAGAAAAGGGCACCTAAGTAAAGTGCGATCAATATTCCGGAGACCCAAATGCTTAGTGTCAGGGCTTCAGCCTCATTCAGATTCATCGCAAAAATTTCAGGAAAGACGAAGGCGACGACAACCCCGAACATGAGCAAGGCGGAATTATGCCTTGCATCGTGGACATTGAACCTTTGTCTTTTAAAACGCAGGCCACCGATGAAAAAGGAAAGACCACCGACCAAGAGCAAGTTCCCTAGTACCGAACCAGTCAAAGAGGCAAGGACGATCGAGACGTAACCAGCTTTCAAAGCAAAAATCGAAATGATAAGTTCAACAGCATTTCCGAATGTAGCGTTCAACAGTCCGCCGATCCGCGGTCCAGAGTGGATAGCGAGGCTTTCTGTCGCCCGCCCCATATAAGCGGCAAGAGCTACGATGGTCAGACAGTATATAATGAACATGATCGCTTCTGGCCAATGCAGTATATTGCCTGCTACAGATACCGGGACACCGACCAATATGGCAAGGAAAAATATTTTATTGAACATATGACACCTTCTTTCACAGCTTATTTAATACGTACCAAGCAGAAAATCCCATTATGTAATTGCCGGGTGTACGGGAAAATATATGGATGCCTATTTAATATTTTCATTTTATCTTAACTTACTCTGAATTGTAAGGAACGATTCATGTTAATTAAAATTCAAGTTTTTGTTCACTGGTTATTTTAAGAAGGAATAAATAGGGTAAAGATAAGCGTCAGATGTATAAATTTTTGGTTGACGTGTTTTGGGAAGAAAGTTAGACTACTTATTATACCTTTATCTTATTAGTTGATTAGCGAACTAAAGGATTTTTCGGTTTAGCACCTTTGCCCCCTTACACTGTCTCATTGGAAAAAGAGGCTTATTTGCAAGACAAAACGCTTTCTTTTTCATGAGCCATTGTTCGCTTCGCTCAAAAAATTCATCAATTTTTTTAAGGGGGCAAAGAAGCGGATCCAAATTGAAGGTATTCGTGAGTGATGTTTACACAGATTCTTGAAGAATCCCTTACAAAGCACCTTGCCCCCTTAAACTGTCTCATTGGAAAAAGAGGCTTATTTGCAAGACAAAACGCCTTCTTTTTCATGAGCCATTGTTCGCTTCGCTCAAAAAATTCATCCATTTTTTTAAGGGGGCAAAGAAGCGGATCCAAAAAGGGTTTGCGTATCAGGTTTTTTATAAACTCAATCCAATATTGAATTCAAATAGATCGATTCGGAGAGTGAGAGTTGTGACGAAACCATTAGTCTTTGAAAAACCTTTAGGTATGCGGGATACGCTGCCTGACCTGTATGAAATCAAATCGAAGAGCCGTTCGGCGATGGAGCACGCTGTTCAAAAATGGGGCTATCGTTTTATGCAGACCCCTACCATCGAATATTACGACACAGTAGGTGAAGCTTCGGCCACTCTGGAGCAGCAGCTTTTCAAATTGCTTGATCAAGAGGGTAAAACGCTTGTTCTGAGACCGGATATGACAGCCCCGATTGCACGTGTAGCTGCGTCAACCATGCAAGGTCAATCACAACCGATGCGGATTGCTTATTCGGCGAATGTATTCCGTGCCCAACAGCAGGAAGGAGGACATCCTGCGGAGTTTGAACAATTCGGAGTGGAATTGATCGGTGATGGCTCGACAAGTGCGGATGGTGAAGTGATTGCCTTAATGATCGAAACGCTTGAGCATGTGGGGCTGCGAAACTTCCAGGTTGCGGTCGGCCACCTTGGCTATGTAGATGTGTTATTCAAGGAAATCCTCGGAACGGACGAGCGTGTTGAAAAGTTGAAGCGCTTTTTATATGAGAAAAATTACGTCGGATACAAGCAGCATGTGAAGAAGCTTCCATTGTCGTCAATCGATCAAAAGCGCCTCCTGGACTTCCTTCATCTGAGAGGAGAAAATAAGCTGGAGGATGCTGAGAAGTTGATCACCTCAACAAGAGGATATGAAGCGATCGAAGAACTTCATGCATTGCGGGAATGCCTGAAAGCTTTTGGAGTCAATGAGCTTACCACGCTTGATCTAACATTGGTCAGCCATATGACCTACTACACGGGTGTCGTGTTTGAAGGTTACGCACCTGAGCTCGGATCACCGATCAGCAACGGTGGCCGGTACGATGACCTCCTAGGGAAATTTGATAAGGAAGCTAAGGCGACCGGTTTTGGCATCGACTTGGATTACTTGATGGAAGCGATCCAGAGAGGAGAAACGGAGCCTTTCACACATTGCGTCATTTTTTCGGAAAAGCATAGGAAAGAAGCTTATGCGTTCGTGAGGAAATTGAGAGATAAAGGCGGAATGGTGGTTGCCCAGGACATCAAGGGGATCGAGAGCCTTGATGCTTATACGGAACAATTTTCCAATGTTACGTATTATCTCGGAAAAGAAGAGGGGGGAGAGCATTGAGTTCTTCAACATTGACGATCGCGATGCCGAAAGGGCGGATTTTTGAAGAAGCTGTCCAACTGCTTCGTGAAGCAGATTATACTCTTCCGCCAGAGTTTGAAGATTCCCGAAAATTGATCCTTGAAATCGAGGAGGCAAATTTACGCTTCATATTAGCGAAACCGATGGATGTTCCGACTTATGTCGAGCATGGTGTTGCAGATGTTGGAATCGCAGGGAAGGACGTTATGCTTGAGGAAAAGCGGAACGTTTATGAAGTGCTCGATCTTGGGATTTCACGGTGTTATCTCGCGGTGGCTGGAATCCCAGGTACAGAACTTGATGCAGTAGCACCAAAAATCGCAACGAAATATCCGAATGTCGCTTCGAATTATTTCAGGAGCCAGGGCAAGCAGGTCGAGATCATCAAGCTGAACGGATCAATCGAGTTGGCCCCATTGATCGGGCTGGCGGATCGGATTGTCGATATCGTCTCGACTGGTCGGACGTTAAAAGAAAACGGGCTCGTTGAAACGGAAAAAATCATCGATATTACATCGCGGTTCATCGTAAACCCGGTCAGTTACCGGATCAAAGCAAACGCAGTCGATGAGATGGTGCATCGATTGGATAAGGTCATTGAAGGGGAGGAGATCGCGCGATGAAAGTAAAACAATTAAAAGGAGCTAAGCTTCGGAAGCAGTTGAATCAAGGAACTGAAGAACAGAGGCAGGCTGTCATTGAGATTCTTGAACTGGTTAAATCAGATGGAGATCAAGCTCTTTTCGAGTTGACGGAAAAATTTGACGGAGCAGAACTTGAAGCATTGAAGGTCACGAATGTCGAAATTGAAAAAGCTTATGAATCACTTGATGAAGAAGTGATCGAGATCATCGAGGAGGCTGCCCGGAACATAAAGGTTTATCATAAAAAGCAAGTCCGTCAATCGTGGATGATGACAGAGGAAGATGGAACTGTATTAGGACAGAAAATTACACCGCTTGAATCAGTGGGGATTTATGTACCAGGCGGAAAAGCAGAATACCCTTCATCTGTCCTGATGGGGGCTATTCCTGCAAAGGTAGCAGGGGTCGGCAGGATCGCGATCACAACGCCTCCTCGCCCGGATGGAACGATTCCTGCAAGTGTTTTGGTCGCCGCACATGAGAGCGGGGTTGATGAGATTTATAAAGTTGGAGGCGCACAAGCGATCGGGGCATTGACGTTCGGAACCGACTCAGTTATGCCAGTCGATAAAATCGTCGGACCAGGAAACATCTACGTTGCGTTGGCCAAACGGGAAGTGTTCGGTCTCGTTGGAATCGATATGATTGCAGGCCCAAGTGAAATCTTAATCTATGCCGATGATACAGCGAATCCAGTCTTTTTGGCGGCAGACCTTTTGTCGCAGGCGGAGCATGATCAGATGGCATCGGCAATTCTTATAACGACCTCAATTGAAGTCGCCGAAGAAACGTCGAAGGAAGTGATCCGCCAACTCGAAAGCCTCCCGAGGAAAGAAATTGCTGAAGCATCTGTCATCAGCAATGGTGTGATTTATATAGCGAATACGGAAGAAGAGGCGATTGACGCTGTCAACGAGCTTGCCCCGGAACATCTTGAGGTCGTGGCTCATGAACCGTTCGAGTTACTTGGACAGATCAAGCATGCTGGTGCCATTTTTCTCGGCAAAAACAGTTCAGAGCCGATCGGTGACTATTTCGCAGGACCGAATCATGTTCTCCCGACAAATGGGACAGCCCGTTTTTCAAGTCCATTGAGTGTGGAGGATTATACAAAAAGATCAAGCATCATATCGTATGGTACCGACGCTTTATTTGAGAACGGCCGAAAAATCAGTAAACTCGCTCGTCTTGAAGGTTTGGAAGCCCATGCGCGAGCGATCGATTATCGATTGGAGGAAGAGTAAGGTATGACAGAACGGACAGCAACGATTACACGGAAAACGAACGAAACGGCGATCCAACTGAGCCTCGAGGTTGATGGAGACGGTCAGTCGAATATCCAATCACCAGTGCCGTTTTTGAACCATATGCTCGATCTATGGACCAGGCATGGACTGTTTGACTTGAACGTGCAAGCGGAAGGGGATACAGAAATTGATGATCATCATACGACGGAAGATATCGGGATTTGCCTTGGTCAGGCTCTCATTGAAGCGCTCGGAGATAAGCGCGGAATCCGCCGGTACGGGAATGCAATCGTTCCGATGGATGAAGCATTGGCCCAGGTTGTCATCGATCTCAGCAACCGTCCGCATCTTGAATGGAAGGCAGAGCTGCCGTCTGAAAAAGTCGGAACCTTTGACACAGAGCTTGTACACGAGTTCCTCTGGAAGCTTTCGATTGAAGCGAGGATGAACCTGCATGTGATCGTCCATCATGGAACGAATACCCATCACATCATCGAAGCGATATTCAAGGCGCTTGGACGGGCGCTGGATGAAGCGACACAGATCGATCCGAGGGTGAAAGGTGTACCCTCCACGAAAGGAATGCTGTAAATGATCGGGATTGTCGATTATGGAATGGGAAATCTGCACTCGGTACAAAATGCGCTGAGACGTCTTGAAATTGATCACTTCCTCTCCGAAAAGAAAGAAGAATTGGTAGAGGCGGATGCGCTGCTGCTGCCTGGGGTCGGTGCTTTTAAAGACGCGATGCATGCGTTGAAAAAAGATGGCATGGACGGATTCATCGTCGAAGCTGTCCAGTCCGGAAAGCCGATTCTCGGCATTTGCCTCGGGATGCAGCTGTTGTTTGAAGAGAGTGAAGAGAATGGTTTAACGGAAGGGCTGAAGCTTTTACCAGGACGTATCGTGCGTCTTCCGGGGATCACGTCAGACAACACGACTTATAAAGTACCGCATATGGGCTGGAATCGGATGCTCATTCAAAAGCCTGAAACACCTTTACTTCAGAATCTAAGCACTGATTTCGTCTATTTCGTCCATTCTTATTTTGTGCAGACGAAAGACAGGGATGTCCTGCTTGCAACGGCTGATTATTTTGAAGAAGTTCCGGCGGTCGTCGGCCGTGGCCATATTTTCGGGGCTCAATTTCATCCGGAAAAGAGCAGTGATGCTGGCATGGAAATCCTGAAAAACTTCGGTGCTTATGTGGAGAGGAGGCAGCAGGGTGAAGCGATTTGAACTGTATCCGGCCATCGATATGCGTGGCGGTAAATGTGTTCGGCTTTTTCAAGGGGATTATGAACAGGAGACTGTCTATGGCGATTCCCCGTTTGGAATGGCGAAGCTTTTTGCAGATCATGGTGCCAAATGGATACATATGGTGGATCTGGACGGAGCGAAAACAGCTGAGAAAGTAAATCACAAACATGTCCTTCAAGTAGCCTCTGAGTTAGAGGTAAAGGTGCAGATCGGCGGTGGCATCAGGACGGAGGAAGACATCGATTTCTATTTGAGAAATGGGGTTGACCGCGTCATTTTAGGAAGTGTAGCCGTTAAAAATCCTGTTTTCACGAAAGATATGCTCCATAAGTATGAAGGGAAAATTGCGATCGGACTTGATGCTCGCGATGGTTATGTTGCAACGGAAGGCTGGCTCAATGACTCGAAGGTGAAAGCGGTCGAGCTTGCGAAAGAGCTTGCAGAGGCTGGTGCCATGCACTTCATTTTTACCGATATTTCCCGTGACGGAACGCTTGAAGGCCCGAATGTCGAAGCGATCGCAGAGCTTGCAAGGGAATCAGGTGCAGAGGTGATTGCTTCCGGCGGAGTAAGCTCCCTGGAGGATCTACACGTATTAGCAGGACGGCAGCAAGATGGAATCCAAGGTGCGATCATAGGGAAGGCGCTCTATACGGAGCGTTTTACTCTTTCGGAGGCACTAGAAAAGGTAGGTCAGTAGATGTTAACGAAACGAATCATACCCTGTCTTGATGTAAAGGACGGACGGGTTGTTAAAGGTATTCAATTTGTCAATATCATAGATGCAGGAGATCCAGTCGAACTCGCTCAAGCGTATGACGAACAAGGTGCGGATGAGCTGATTTTCCTTGATATATCAGCTTCCAATGAACGGCGTAATGTGATTATAGGCTTGGTCGAGCAGGTTGCCGCAACACTCGCGATCCCATTTACGGTCGGCGGCGGAATCAACTCTTTGGAAGATATCAAGAGTGTACTGCGCGCAGGGGCTGACAAGGTCTCCTTGAATACGGCAGCGGTTAAAAACCCGGATCTGATCACACTCGGATCTGAATATTTCGGTTCACAATGCATCGTCGTCGCGATTGATGCCCGTTATGACGAAAATCTCGGCTCATGGCGGGTGTATACGAATGGCGGGCAACGCTCTACTGATTGGGAAGTGATCGATTGGGCGAAGGAAGCTGTAAAACGAGGAGCCGGCGAGCTGTTACTTACGAGCATGGACCGTGATGGTGAGAAATCCGGCTTTCATATCGAACTTACGAAAGCGGTCCGTGATGCGGTGACAGTGCCAGTGATCGCTTCGGGTGGTGCAGGATCTGCCGAGCATTTTCATGAGGTTTTTGCAGAATCAGATGCGGATGCAGCATTAGCGGCTTCCATTTTTCATTACAAAGAGACTTCCATATCAGCAGTAAAAGATCATTTGCGGCAGCAAGGGGTGAATGTCCGATGAAGTTAAGCGAGCTACGTTTTGATGAAAAAGGCTTGATTCCAGCAATCGTCCAGGATGTCAAGAGCAAGGAAGTGCTGACGCTTGCCTATATGAACGAGGAATCCTTGCAAAAATCCCTCAAAACAAAGGAGACATGGTTTTACAGCCGGTCAAGGCAGGAGCTCTGGCATAAGGGGGAGACATCCGGGAACACGCAGACAATCAACGATATCCGTTATGATTGCGATCAGGATGCACTTGTAGTGCTGGTGAATCCGAAAGGGCCTGCTTGTCACAAAGGATCGTTCAGTTGTTTTGATGATTCGCTCCTCGACGAAGGGGAGGTCAAGGGTACAGGGCCTGATGGTCATTTGGCGATCCTTTCAGAGCTTGAACAGTTGATCGCCGAACGGGAGCGGACCCGTCCTGAAGGTTCTTACACGACATACCTGTTTGGGGAAGGCGTCGATAAAATCCTCAAAAAAGTCGGTGAAGAGGCTTCGGAAGTGATCATCGCCGCCAAAAACCGGGACAAAGATGAGCTAATGTGGGAATCTGCCGACTTGCTCTACCACTTGATGGTTTTGCTCAGAGAACAGGATCTGCCGCTCAACGATGTTTTAGCTGTTTTAAAAGAACGACATACCAGGAAGAACGGAAAGGAATAATCGCCTAAATTGTGTCTAAAATAAAAAAGGCTCTTTGGAGGTTTTTTGAACTATACCCTATAAATGCGCAATTTAATAAAAAGCGCTTATGCAGCTGAATCCATACAAGAAGAAATTCCTTATTAAAAAGTGTAAATGTTCAAGAAGATTTAGGTTTGACCTTCTGAGGTTTACAAGAAGATAACCTCGGTATGGTGGTATATCCCCTTCTAGTAGACAGTAGAAAGAGAGTTACTGTACTGTTTATTCTAGAGGGGATTTCTTATGGGGAAAAACACCATAATGTATGGTACAAGAAGCCATTGCATGGGCTGGAAAAAGCTATTTTTAAAGGAATTGTGTCACAGATATGTGTACATAAAAGTGTGATTTTAACATGAAATGACTTCAGATGTGGAAAGGAAAACGTTAGAATCCTGTCGTTTTCTTTTGTAAAGAGCCTACAACAATAATTGATTGGTGTGTTATGTAAGACGAGCCATTAAATCACAATCCTCAAGTAAAATAAATACACTTTTCTGAAAATAGTTGCAATTTGTTACTTTTATAAATTTTTTAAATATATAATCCTATTCAAAAAGTATGTAAGCTGCTGTACCCTTTCCGCATTCCCCGAAGTTGATTTTTGTATAAAAATATCCATCGCTCACTGCAAACAGTGTCGATTTAAAAAAATTACACTTTCCCTAAAATTTTTCCACTTTTTTGTTTGCCTGCTCTCTATGTGTTAAAATATTTCTATTTTTCTGATAAATGATTCTATTCAGTTGATTTTGAAAACGCTTTACAATTGAACCAAGCCGGATTTTATTAAACCCGTTGATGGCTTTCTGATGGGGACCGGAGAAATGATTGGCGAGTATCTCGTAATTACGGCCCAAAAAGAGAATAACACGGAGACAGCCATTATTTTTCTTCTGACCGGAGCATTGCTGGGGATTGTAGGACGAAGAGCGTCAGGAGTTCATTTTAAAACAAGGAGGTAAAAAGGTTGAAGAGTAAAAAGTATTTCTCCATATTTTTAACGATCACCCTGTTATTTTCACTACTTCCAATACAAGCTGTGCAAGCGGAGGAATTAACAGACGAAGAATTGGTTGAGGAAGCAAAAGCTGATCTTGTCATTCCGAACGCAGACGACATTCGCGGCAATATCACCTTACCATCAAGCAGTATGGAAGGAGCCGCAATCACTTGGGAAACAGATAAAACGGATGTGGTCAATGTCAACGAACAGGTAAATGAAAACTATGATGACATTCCTTCAGGTGTTGTTACAAGGCAGGAAACCGATACAGAAGTAACCTTAACGGCAACAATCACATACGGGGAAGCAAGCGCAACAAAAGAGATTCCGCTCACAGTAAAAGCAAAACCAGAGGAAAAGGAATACGACGCATACTTAATGACTCATTTTACCGGCGAACATTCTACCGGTGAACAAATCTATTTCGCCAGTAGTACCGACGGATTGAATTGGAAAGACTTAAATGACGGTAATCCGGTACTGACATCCGATGTAGGTGAAAAAGGTGTACGTGATCCGTATCTTTTCCGTTCTCATGAAGGCGATAAATTTTACATGATCGCCACGGATTTACGGATTGCTAATGGAAAAGGCTGGAATGCGGCACAAAGGGCAGGCAGCCGGTCGATTATAGTTTGGGAATCTACTGATCTCGTGAACTGGTCGGAACCCAGAATGGTAGAAGTCGCACCGGAACAGGCGGGCAATGCGTGGGCACCGGAAGCTTTTTATGATGAGAAAACCGGTGAGTATGTCGTGTTCTGGGCTTCAAGGATGCCTGGTGAAGAAGATTTTCAACCGCACGATATCTACTATGCAAAGACAAGAGACTTCCATACGTTCACCGAACCACAGGTGTATATTGACCGCCCGGGCGATCAACATATTATCGATACAACCATCATCGAAGACGATGGATTGTATTACCGCTACTCGGGGGACGGACAGTTAACAATTGAAAAAAGCGAGGAAATCCTTGGCGAATGGTCAAAGGTTGGCAACCTTGAACCGCTGGGCTTAACCGGAAGTGATGTGGAAGGACCGCTCATCTTTAAGTTCAATGATCGTGAAGAATGGAACCTGATGGTCGATCAGTATGCAACCGGCAAAGGATATCTTCCACTACTGACGACTGACCTGGCAAGCGGGGACTTTGAAAAATTGTCTACTTCCGAGTATTCATTAGGTTCAAACAAAAAAAGACATGGTTCTGTGCTGAATATCACCCAGGAAGAGTATGATGCCGTAATGGAAAAATGGGCAGTCGAAGTGGAAACACCTGACGAAGAAGAACAAGAAGAGCCTGTGCTTACGTACAATTTTGACGAAACGGCTTCGGGCGATACCATTCAAGACGTTTCCGGCAATAGCTACACCGGTACTTTGCATGGAAATGCCACGTATGTGACAGATGAAGAAAAAGATTCACAAGTGCTGTATTTAGATGGGACAAACGAAACGTTTGCTTCCTTTCCGATAGGTTTCTTCGAAGGAAGAGATACCGTGACCGTCTCCATGGATATTAAAGCGGAAACTGTTTCCGGAAACTTTTTCACCTTTACGGTTGGAAAAGATAATCAGAGATATATGTTCCTGAGAACCCGGAACAATGAAATTAGAAACGCCATCACGACAGGCAGTTGGTCAAATGAACAGGATGTGAAAACGAGTACCGATCCGATCCAGGGTAAGTGGATGAATATCACCTTGGTGATTGAACCTACGAGTATGAAGATGTATAAAGACGGCGTGCTTGTTGATGAAAACAATGATGTTACCGTGTCTATGTCAGACCTGGGGACAGACTTGCTGGCCTATTTAGGGAAGTCCTTTTACTCCGGAGACCAGTACTTTGAAGGGTATTTCGACAATGTAAAAGTATATAACCGTGCTCTTAACGAAACAGAAGTCTTGGAATCTAATCTTGACGCCACAGATATCGGTAATTTCGAAGTCCCTGGCCAAAAGAGTCGATCGGAAATCGATAAAGATTCCAACACGATCACCGTTCATGTAAAGGACGGGGAAGGCGTTGACATTACCAATCTAACTCCAACGATTACTGTATTATCTGGTTCTACTGTAAGCCCTGCATCCGGTGAAGCGCAAGATTTTACGAATCCTGTTACGTACACGGTGACCGATGAAGATGGCAATACAGAGGAATGGACGGTCCGTGTCAAGGTCCATCCAAAATCGACATTGCCTGGACTTTATGCGGACCCGCATATTGCTGTGTTCGGGGACACTTACTACTTGTACCCGACAACCGATGGATTTGAAGGATGGTCCGGTTCTCAATTCAAAGTGTTCTCTTCCAAAGATTTATTGAACTGGGAGGACCAAGGGGTAATATTGGATCTGGCGACTGATGATGTGACATGGGCTGATAACCGCGCGTGGGCGCCTGCGATTGCGGAAAGGGATGGTAACTACTATTATTACTTCTCAGCAGACACGAACATCGGCGTAGCAAAATCCTCCTCTCCCACAGGTCCGTTTGAAGATGCTTTAGGAGAACCTTTAATACCGGCAGGCCAACATCCGGGACAGGCTATTGATCCGTATGTGTTTACAGATGATGACGGAGAGTCTTACTTCTATTGGGGCAATGGGCACTTATTTGGTGCCAAGTTGAATGCGGATATGGTTTCCTTTGCAGAAGACCCCGTTGAAATGACCCCGCCTAACTTTAGAGAAGGCGTAGTTGTTTTTAAGCGCAATGATACGTATTATCTCATGTGGTCAGAAAACGATACACGTGACGAAAATTACCAGGTTGCTTATGCAACAGGTGACTCACCGATGGGACCTTGGACAAAGCAGGGTGTGATTTTAAGTAAAGACTTATCGCAGGGAATCAAGGCGACTGGGCACCACACTGTGTTAAATGTTCCAAATACCGAAGATTACTATATGGTTTATCACCGACACGCAATTCCTGGCGGTAACGGGTATAATCGTGAAGTGATGATCGATAAGATGGAGTTTAACGAAGACGGTACAATCAAACAAGTTCAGCCGACTTTAGAAGGCATCACCGAACCGGTATTCATCGATTCCGGGAATGATACCGAAGGACCTGAAGGCAAGTTTACGATTAATAACGGAGATGAATTTACGAATGATCGGCAAATAACGCTTAAGCTCGAAGCGACCGATGAAGAGAGCGGAGTGAATCAGGTTCGTTTCTCTACAGACACAGAAGAATGGACAGAGTGGGAAGCGTACGAGGCTTCGAAGCCATTCACTTTACCGGCCGGCGATGGCGAAAAAACGGTATATGTCCAGTTTAATGATAATGCCGGAAATACCAGTGAAACGTACCGACAATCAATAACCCTTGATACAAACGCTCCTGTGATTGAGTTTAGCGGTAATGAAGAATCCTATTCCGTAGATGCCGCTATTGCAATCAATTGCAGTGTAACCGACGAGGTATCTGGTGTTGCTTTTAAAGAATGTTCGGTTGTTGAAGGACCAGCCTACAGCTTTGATATCGGAGAAAACACCGTAACTGCCACTGCTACTGACCATGCTGGAAACACGGCGGAAGCGAAAATCCAGTTTACAGTGAAAGTCGATTTTGATAGCTTAAGCCGTCTGACAGAGGAGTTTGTAACAAATAAAGGAGTTGCCAACTCACTGGTCAAATCGCTGCAAGCAGCAGAAAAATCAGCTGAAAAGGGTAATGATAAGACGGTGAATGGCCAGATTACCGCTTATCAAAATAAACTGGCTTCTCAGAAGGGAAAATCTATTACTGAAGAAAATAGCGATCTTTTGACAGAGTTAGCTGATCTTCTAAAATAAAAAATATTTAAGAAAGAACACACAAATTTGAGGAATTTAGTTTGTGTGTTCTTTTATATATATGTATCTGCCTCTTACTAACAATGGACCCGAAGAAAACTACGTCATGCAGTACTCCTTTTTGTTTGTAAATGGAATGAGGAAAACATGCCTCTAGAAAGGAAATATTATAGCCATCTTAATCTGTCACTTTTATTTTTAAAACGATTTTTCCTAACGTTCCTTAATACTTGGAACTTTCCATCAAACCAATGTATAACATTTACAAGCCTTAAGAGTATGTACGGATGATTTCAATCGGATGAAAGAGTTTCTGATTGAGAAAGGTGTATGAAATGTATACAGCTTACCCAAGATTGACTTCAGGCGAGTAGAAGCTTGTCACGAACGTTGTTAACGAAAGGTTTACTAGTGAGCAGGATGGGCACTCCTCCTGCATAATTAATTAAAATTTTTATTAATGGATCCGGAAATTGACATTCCATATTTATGTTCGAGTTACCGATCATTTAAAGTATTCACCTATATGTTGGGGTTTATTACAGGAAAGTGTGTATTCACAAGTAACACTTTGGTAATTCCTATAATTTTCCGTGAAATGAAAACTCTTGATTTATTGTGTTCGTCAGAGAAAGGGTGTGTTATACTTTCGATGGACAGTTTTAGAGAACGGGTGATTGAATTAAATGAATGTAAACCAGAACACTCCGGTGAAATCAAGGGGTAATGTCGTTCCCTTTGCGAGAAGCGGGGAGTATTATTTTCAGCGTGGTATTAAATCGTACCAAAAGAAAGACCTTGTAAAAGCCAAACAGCTATTTGAAAAAGCGGTCCAAGTCGAACCTGAGGAACCGACTTACCTGTGCCAACTTGCAGCCACATTAGCAGAGTTAGGAGATTTCATCGAATCGAACGACTTGCTTGAATATATCGTAAGCGAAATTGACTCAGACATTTCGGAATGCTATTACTTCATGGCGAATAATTATGCTCATCTCGGTATGTTCCGGGAAGCTGAAAGTGAAGCCGTACGCTATATGGAGAACGATCCGAACGGTGAATTCTATGAGGATTGTGAGGAATTGCTTGATCTGATACATACTGAATTTGGGGAAGATCTAGAAAAGTGTTCATCCGAAGAGAAGCTGATTGTCAAACATGAAAAAGCGCGGCGCAGCCTTGAAAAAGGCGATTTTTCTGGTGCGCGGGATTTGCTTAAAGAGATGGTCCTGGCACATCCTGAATTTTGGGCGGCTTATAATAATCTGGCGCTCGCTCACTTTTATCTTGGTGAATATGATGAAGCTTTTTTGGTGCTTGATGATGTCCTCGGTAAAAATTCCGGGAATCTTCATGCGCTTTGTAATGCTGCTCTTTTTTATAAGCAGCTGCACCAGCAAAAAGAACTTGAACGTTTTACAAATTGTCTGAAGGTGATCCATCCGATCATCCCGGAACATCGTTACAAGCTTGGTAGCACGTTCGCTTTATTAGAAGAGGACGAGCTTGCTTTCCAGTGGCTGAATTCGGTGAGATCACATGGATACGCTTGGAATGTGACGTTTTTTCACTGGTTGGCAGTAGCTTCTTTAAAGACAGGGCGAATACAATCAGCGGAAAAAGCATGGGAAAAGGTACTTGATCTGGATGAGGAGAGCACAGTTGCAACGTACTATTTGGAAAAGTTGCGAGATAACACTCTCGATTCAGAGGAAGCTGAATATCAATATACTATGCCCTTGAATAAACTGCAGGATCCAAATGATCTGTCGGAAAGGATCAAGAAGCTGAAAAGTACGATCCATAAAAACAAGTTGTCCCATTTGTTGTTGATCCGGAACTGGAATGATGAGGACACGACGTCGACCCTGGAAGCATTCTGTGCGGAAAAAAATGAGACCTTGATCATGAAGGAACTGGCTGCGACGATCTTGTTCGAACGAGGCTATGAATCGGTACAAATCCAGAAAGAGAGCGGAATCGAACACCTTCACCAGCCGTCAGACGATATGGAAAAGGGATTGGTCATTCTTGAACAAGTGCTAGCCATGCGAGGTGAACTTGATTCAAATACCGCATTCTTATGGCACCTCCTGATCAATGAGGCGAGAGAAGGATCACTGTCAATTGTAAATTCTAAAGCATGGGCCGCTGCAATCGCTTATATGGCAGACTATCTACAAGAGAAGCAAACAACCCAAAAGAGTGTAGCTGAACAATTCGGGATATCGGCCTCAACAATCCAAAAATATAGCAAAACGCTCAAAATACTCCACCACCGACAAACCATGAAACCAAACTAAAGAGCAGTGTCTTAAGAGCGGTGCCAGGCACCATCCACAACCCCTTGGGAGAGTAAGGCTGGATTTCGGTGCCAGACACTGCAGTTTATAGCGCCCAGTTACCAACGAAGCACATACTTAGGACGATATGAGCATTTTATTAGACGTAACATCGGGGCATTTAATACGATACTAATAAGAAGATCATTATCCGTTTAAACTAACTATAAATTGAAATTGGTTGTTGAAAAGGAGTGGAGAGCATGTCAGAGGAAAAGATTTATGATGTAATCATCGCGGGTGCGGGTCCTGCTGGGCTTACAGCTGCTGTATATACGTCTCGTGCTAATATGAGCACATTGATGATTGAACGCGGAATTCCAGGCGGTCAGATGGCAAACACAGAAGATGTTGAGAATTATCCTGGATACGACCATATTTTAGGGCCTGATCTATCCAATAAAATGTTCGAGCACGCAAAGAAATTCGGTGCTGAATATGCATATGGTGACGTGAAACAAATCATTGATGGGGAAGAATATAAAATAGTTAAAGCAGGCGGTGGCAAGGAATATAAAGCCCGCTCGATCATCATCGGTACAGGTGCAGAGTACAAAAAACTTGGCATCCCTGGGGAAAAAGAATTAAGCGGACGTGGTGTGTCCTACTGTGCGGTTTGTGACGGCGCATTCTTTAAAAACAAAGAGCTTGTCGTCGTAGGCGGAGGAGACTCAGCGGTTGAAGAGGGCGTTTACTTGACTCGCTTCGCTTCAAAAGTGACTATCGTCCACCGTCGTGATAAGCTTCGTGCCCAGAAAATTTTACAAAACCGTGCATTTGATAATGAAAAGATCGACTTCATCTGGAACCATACTGTAAAAGAAATCAACGCAGATAACAACAAAGTCGGCAGTGTGACGCTAGTCAGCACTAATAACGGTGAAGAACGAGAATTCAAGACGGATGGTGTTTTCATCTATATCGGAATGCTTCCGCTGAATGAAGCAATCAAGGATCTTGGAATCACGAATGAAAATGGTTACGTTGAAACGAACTCTGAAATGGAAACGAAGATTCCAGGCATTTTTGCAGCGGGAGATATCCGCGAAAAAACATTACGTCAGATTGTAACAGCGACTGGTGATGGAAGTATTGCGGCACAAAGTGCGCAGCATTATGTCGAGACCCTTATGGAAAAGTTGAGTGTCAATTCGTAAAAACAAGTTGATTTTTCTTTAGTCGGAAAAAGTAATTCCGTCTTAACCATTTTGTAACAAATGTGAAATATTGGTGGGGTATTATAGACTTAAGAAATTGACCCCCTTTTAATAAATTTCTTATTTTTGTGCACGGGCCATATGGTTCCGTGCTTTTTTTTGTTCCTAGACCTGCTTTTTGAGAAGGTTATGAGAAAAACCTTAATCGCACAAGATAACTACGTTCTATATCATTAGTCGACACCAGAGATCTTTTATCCTGCAAATCATCAAAAAACAGCTTTCATTGAGCCAAATAGAGGCATGTATGTCCACTGATGTTTGAATCACTTGGTTTTTTCACTGATAAGGGCCTATATGTCCGCAAGAGATCTATTTACACGAAACGGCTTGATGCCAAATTGCTTTTTACCAATTAAAAGGAGTTCAAGCTGGGTTCATCGAAACTAGAGAAATCAATCCAAATAGGTAGGTGTCTTTTTCAAAAGGATAAGAAAGTATAATGATTTTGTTGCTCCAACGCCCAACCCCTTGGATCACCTTCAGTCCTCTTGCGGCGGTCGATACATTGATTTAGGTCAAAGGGTTCACCCGCGCAGAACCGAACTTTGTTTGGTTCATAAGACCTTAATGAGGCACTTACAACGCGAAAAATCGATTTTAAGGTACTCATAAGACCTGTATGAGGCACTTACAACGCGAAAAACCGATCTTAAGGTACTCATAAGACCTGAATGAAGCACTTACAACACGAAAAATCGATCATAAGGTCCTCATAAGGCCTTTATGAGGCACTTACAACGCGAAAAACCGATCTTAAGGTACTCATAAGACCTTTATGGAGTACTTACAACACGAAAAACCGATCTTATGAGCTTCCTCGTCGGGCTTCCAGTGACCTTCGTGGTTGTCCAGGGCATTTGCGCTTTTCTTATATTCATTGAATTGTTACATAAACTAGTTAATAGAATTGTTGGAGTGCTCGAAAACGTAGTATAATCAAGGAAAGAGGTGAATCATGTGCAACGAGTGACGAATTGTGTACTCGAAAAAGATAATCAAATCTTAGTGCTGCAAAAACCTCGTCGTGGGTGGTGGGTAGCACCCGGTGGAAAAATGGAGTCTGAAGAGACGATTAAAGATGCGGTTATCAGAGAGTATCGTGAAGAAACAGGACTTTATCTACTCAATCCAAGATTAAAAGGTGTTTTCAATTTTATCATTAAAAAAGATGAGCAAATTGTAGAGGAATGGATGATGTTCACCTTCTATGCAACTGGCTTCGAAGGTGAAGTGGTTTCTGAATCGGAGGAAGGGAAGCTGGCCTGGAAACCGAAAGAAGAAATTTCAAGCTTGCCGATGGCCCCAGGGGATTATCATATCCTCGATTATATGATGACCGGGAACGGGATGATCATCGGGACGTTTACGTATACACCTGACTTCAAACTGCTCAGTTATCGTTTAGATCCATCATAAAAAAGGTTGTCGAAAACAGGTGAATGTTTGATCGATTTCAAAGAGGCTGGATCAAGCCTGTTTTACTTGAAATTAAATAAGAAAGGCGGGGTATAGATGGAACAACAACAAGAATTCAGGATGGTCATCATCACGGGAATGTCCGGCGCAGGAAAAACGGTAGCGATGCAAAGCTTCGAGGACCTTGGCTATTTCTGTGTCGATAACCTGCCGCCAGCGCTCCTTCCGAAGTTTGTCGAACTGATGGAAGATTCCACTGGTAAACTGACCAAAGTTGCACTTGTCATGGATTTACGCGGAAGGGAGTTCTTCGATCAGTTGTTTGAAACGATCGATGAACTGACAGATTCCTCAATTATAAAACCGCACATCCTCTTTTTGGATGCAGAGGATGCCACACTCGTGCAACGCTATAAAGAGACCCGGCGTTCACATCCTCTTGCTCCTGACGGCTTGCCGCTCGACGGAATCAAAAATGAAAGGGAATTGCTTGAAGAACTGAAAGGCAGAGCCCAAACCATTTTAAATACGACGGATATGAAGCCGAAACAGCTGAGGGAAACGATCATTGATCGATATAAGACCAATGAATCCCATCCATTTACGATCAATGTCTTGTCATTCGGCTTTAAATACGGAATGCCGATTGATGCTGACCTTGTGTTCGATGTCCGTTTCCTGCCGAACCCTCATTATGTCGAGCATATGCGTCCAAAAACCGGCCTGGAGGAAGAAGTCTCTTCCTATGTACTAAAGTGGTCTGAAACACAAAAATTCATCGAAAAGCTTACTGCACTACTGGACTTCATCATCCCTCATTATAAGCGGGAAGGAAAAAGCCAGCTTGTGATCGGGGTCGGTTGCACTGGCGGAAAACATCGTTCAGTCACCCTTGCTGAACACTTGAAGGATTATTTACGCAAAGAATATCACGTTCATAGCAGCCACCGTGATATCAAGAAAGATAAAAAGGTACCAGAGATTGAATCGAAGGCCTAAAGTAGTCGTTTTCGGCGGGGGGACAGGATTGTCAGTCCTGTTGAGAGGGTTGAAGAAATTCCCCGTTGATATTACAGCAATCGTTACGGTTGCTGATGATGGCGGGAGTTCGGGGAGATTAAGGGAAGAGCTCGACATCATACCTCCGGGAGACATTCGGAACGTATTGGCTGCCCTTTCAGAAGTGGAACCGCTTGTGGAGCAACTTTTCCAGCATCGTTTTACAAATGGAAATGGCTTATCAGGACACTCGCTAGGAAATCTATTGTTGGCTGCAATGTCAGACATCACCGGTAATTTTGTGACGGGAATCCGGGAACTGTCGAAGGTTTTGAACGTACGCGGAAAAGTACTGCCCGCTTCCGACCACCGTGTCATCTTGAATGCCCAGATGAATGATGGATCGATCGTATCAGGAGAGTCGAAAATCCCTCATACAGGTAAACAGATCGTTCGGGTCTTTTTGACGCCAGATACGGTAAAGCCTCTTGATGAAAGTTTACGTGCGATCCGGGATGCCGATCTGATCCTGATCGGGCCGGGAAGCTTATATACGAGCATACTTCCGAGCTTGCTCGTACCAGGCATTCCTGAAGAGATCAAGAATTCTACTGCCAGGAAAGTCTATATTTGCAATGTGATGACACAGCCGGGCGAGACTGACTACTTTACTGCTTCTGATCATGTGAATAAACTCGTCTCCCATATCGGACAACAGATAATTGATACAATTATTGTAAATAATGATAAAGTACCAGACAATGTATTGACGAAATATGAAGCAGAAGGTGGAGAGCCTGTTGAATATGATGAGAAGAGGCTAAAATCCTTTGGCTTTAAGGTAATCAGTGATAAAATAGTTCAATATAATGATTCGCTGATCAGGCATGATGCGAAGCGTGTTTCAGAAATCATTCTGGATTTAGTATCAGACTATTAGACCCCGGTATGGAAAAGAAGAGGGGGTGTCCGTGGTGTCCTTTGCTTCAGATACGAAAAAAGAATTGACGAAGCTTGAGTTGAAAAAGTGCTGTTCAAAGGCTGAGTTGTCGGCCCTGATTAGAATGAATGGTTCAATTTCAATAGCGAACAGGGAAATTATACTTGATATTCCTACCGAAAATGCTGCAATCGCACGAAGGATTTATACATTGATCAAGCAGCTGTATGGTTATCCAGCTGAACTGCTCGTCAGGAAGAAAATGAGGTTGAAAAAGAATAATGTCTACATCGTACGGATCAAGCATGATTCACGGACGTTATTGAACGAACTGGATATAATGGGTGAAGGCTTTTCCTTCAAGAGGGACGTTTCGAAAGAGATCACTAAGAAAAGCTGCTGTAAGAGATCCTACCTGAGAGGCGCTTTCCTTGCAGGTGGATCCCTGAACCATCCGGAAACCTCGTATCATCTGGAAATATTCTCAATGTATGAAGAGCATACCCAATCGCTGTTGGAACTGATGAATTCTTTCGATCTCAATGCAAAAATGTTAGAGCGGAAAAAAGGATTTATCATCTACTTGAAAGAAGGAGAAAAGATCTCTGAGTTTCTGACTTTGATCGGCGCTCATAATGCTCTCTTATATTTTGAGGATGTGCGGATCATGAAGGATATGCGTAATTCGGTGAATCGTCTCGTGAACTGCGAAACAGCGAATCTGAATAAGACCGTCGGAGCGTCCATGCGCCAGGTCGAGAACATCCGGTTGATCGAGCGTGAACTCGGACTGGAGAAACTGCCTGACAAACTTAGGGAAATCGCAGAACTGCGTGTAAAATATCAGGATGTTACACTACAAGAGCTTGGAGAACTCGTCACTTCTGGTCCAATCAGTAAATCCGGAATCAATCATCGATTACGGAAGCTAGATGAAATGGCCAATAAAATACGCCTGGGAAAAATATAAGACAGGCGTTTTTCTTTTCAAAATGAAGTGAACGCTTACATATAGACCGGTCACAAGCAAAACGAAGGGGACAGCTGACTGCCTGTTTTAGGAGAACGTAATATAACTTTTTTACATTTATTATGAAGAGTTGTTATATAAATCAATATAGGACTGTACAAGGAGGAATGATCCATTGTTAGAAAAAAATTTGACGGTTGAATTGAAAACCGGCTTGCAGGCTCGTCCAGCAGCACTCTTCGTCCAAGAGGCGAATCGTTTTTCAGCGGATGTATTTTTAGAGAAAGACGGAAAGAAAGTGAATGCAAAGAGCATCATGGGAATTATGAGCCTGGCTGTAGGATCAGGTTCGAAAGTAACGATTGTGACAGACGGGAAAGATGAAGAAGAAGCTCTCAAAGCGTTAGAAAAATACATTACAACAGCTGAATAAGTACAAAAACACTGCTCCTTTGTGAAGGAGCGGTGTTTTTTTTGGAAGATAGGAAAGGATAAAAATTATGTTTTCGAAGATGGAATGTCCAGCTCCAACGCCCAACCCCTTGGCTCACTTCAGTCCTCCTGCGGCGGCGACAACCTCCTCGTCGGACTTCCAGTGACCTTCGTGGCTGCTCAGAGCGTTTACGCTTTTCTTGGAATTGGATTTATTGATGCTACCAAACTAATTCAGAAAGAAAACTAAAACTTACTTATTGTAAGTGTTGGGAATCATGGTATACTAAAGTCATTAACTTATTTAAAGTAAGTATTAGTGGGAGGAGTTTCAAATGGCATTTCACAGTCAACCAAACATATATGTGGGTCTTGTACATTTATTCGTTTCTAATCTTGATCATTCACTTGATTTTTATACGGATCTCTTAGGCTTTTCAGTTTTAGAGAAAAAAGAGGGAGTGGCATCGCTGACAGCTGATGGTAAAAATGTCCTCATCACCTTAGAAGAGAAGAAGGATGCTATACCGAAACGAACCAGAACGACAGGACTGTACCATTTTGCAATCCTGGTGCCCACAAGGGAAAATCTCGGTGCATCGTTAAAAAGGCTTTTAGAAAAGGAATATCGACTCCAAGGCGGATCAGATCATTTGTTCAGTGAAGCGTTATACTTAGCTGATCCAGATGGGAATGGCATTGAAATCTACACGGATCGCCCTGCAGAGCAATGGACTTGGGTGGATGGGGAGCTGCCGTTTGTAAGTGATCCGCTTGATATGGAGGGTTTACTGAAGGAAGCTGACGGAAAAGGATGGGGTGGGCTTCCTGCTGAAACGGTGATGGGCCATATCCACCTTCACGTTAATGACCTTCGAGAAGCGAAGCGGTTTTATGCTGATGGGCTAGGTTTCGAAATAACTGTTCCATTTCGTCACCAGGCTTTATTTGTGGCATCAGGCGGCTATCATCATCATATCGGATTGAACACCTGGAATGGAACTGGATCACAGCGGCCGCATGCAGATGAAGTTGGGATGAAGTGGTATACGATCAACTTTCCAGGTAATCAAGTACTCCAAGAGACTATTGGACGGTTAATTTCGATGGGCTTTACTGTTGAAAAAGAAAATGAAGACTATTGGACAGTGGATCCTTCAGGAAATCGCATCAACCTTGTCAATTTTAAAAGACATGGCTGATCCACTAGTATCTGGGGTTGCTATTTTTATGTACAGAGTGGGACTTAGTATAAAAATGCGATGTATGGAATGGCTAAAAGTGTGAAAGGTATGTTTAGGAGGTGCTGCAACATGAAGAGCTTTAACCAACCTGAACAACATAAGACAAGTAATGATACGATTGCCAGTTCAGGAACGAATATCGATGAAGTGAAAAGAAAGAACGCACAATCCGGTTTGTCGTATAATCAGGTAAAAGAGTTATTGGCGAAATCCTATCAAGACAAAAAAGAGCAATGAAAAAGTGCCTGTCCCATCGATGGGGACAGGCATTCTAGCTTTTGACAGACAGCAAGCGGAGAGCTTAGTCAAAAAATGATTGATCGCAATAGCTTTTCGATTACCCTATTACTGAAGCTGTCTGGTTTTCACGTACACGAAGGGCTGCTTCCTGCATGTTTTTCAGAGCGGCGATGCTTTCTTCGATGCCGCGGGTTTTCAGACCGCAGTCAGGGTTAACCCAGAATTGGCGGGGGTCAAGGACCTGCAAGGCGCGGAGAATGCTTCTCTCCATTTCTTCGATGCTTGGGACACGAGGACTGTGAATATCGTACACGCCAAGTCCGATTTCTTTGTCGTAACCGATTTTCTCAAAGTCTTCAATTAATTCTCCATGACTACGGGCAGCCTCAATCGAAATGACGTCTGCATCCAGTTGGTCGATCGTATCAATGATTTCCCCGAATTCGGAGTAACACATATGAGTATGGATTTGTGTATCATTTTTAACAGATGAAGTGGCGAGCCTGAAAGCATAGACTGCTTCATCAAGATACGCTTGCTGTTTACCTTTTTTTAACGGTAAGCCTTCACGGAGTGCTGGTTCATCAACCTGAATCATGCTGATGCCATTGTTTTCCAAATGTTTAATTTCCTTTTCCAATGCCAAGGCGATTTGTTTTGTGACCTCGGAAGGTTTGATGTCATCTCTGACGAAGGACCAATTCAGAATCGTGACTGGCCCTGTAAGCATTCCTTTGACCGGTTTTTTCGTAAGTGACTGGGCATAGGTGATTTCCTTGACGGTCATCGGTTCTGGTAAGGATACATCACCAAAAATGATCGGCGGCTTCACACAACGGGAACCGTAAGATTGAACCCACGCATAATCGGTAAAGGCGAATCCTTTGAGCTTTTCACCAAAGTATTCGACCATATCGTTCCGTTCGAATTCTCCATGAACGAGAACGTCGAGCCCAATTTCTTCTTGGTGATCAATCCATTCGGATGTTTTTTCTTTAACGAACGTTTCGTAAGCTTCTTTTGACCATTTCCCTTTACGGAAACGGGAGCGCGCTAGCCGGATTTCTGACGTTTGCGGAAGGCTTCCGATGGTTGTAGTCGGTAGTAATGGAAGCTGGAAAACCTTCTGCTGCAATGCCTGGCGTTCAGTGAAAGGTAGGGCACGTGCTGGCTCTTTTCCTTCCCATTTTTGCACTTCCTCCTGAACACTAGGGTTATTGCGTCCCGTTGAATTCCAAAACTGGTCAAGACGGCTCATTTGCTTCTCTATCTCAGCAGCGATACTGTCTTTTCCATCGTTCATACCTTTGGTCAAAAGCACGGTCTCTTGTAATTTCTGATCAGCAAAGGCTAACGCATGCTTCAGTTCATCTTCTAAATGTTCTTCCGATATAGTCGTAACCGGTACGTGCAGCAGGCTACATGATGGTTGGATGATCAATTGTTCAACATTGACATGCTCGCGGATCACTTCGAGTTGCTGCCACGTTTTCGCCAAATCACTGCGCCATACGTTCCTGCCATCGATGAGCCCTGCGGCAAGAGTTTTGTCAGCAGGAAAGCCATGTTTTTTCAGGGCGGCAAGATTTTCCCCGGCATCATGGACGAAATCGATTCCGAGGCCGTCGACAGGGAAAGTCAGGACTTCTTCATAATGATCAACCGATTCGAAATACGTTTGCAGAAGAACTTTCAAGTTAGGAAGTTCGCCTTGAATGTTCCCGTATACTTTTTTGAAATAGGCAAGCTCTTCTTTGTCCAAGGTTGTGCACAAAATCGGTTCGTCGATCTGTACCCATTCTGCGCCTTCCTTTTCCAGCTCCTGGAGCACTTGTATGTATAGCGGTACGAGTGCTTCCAGAAGATTTTCGAACGCTTCCTTTTCAAACCCTTTCGCAAGTTTCAAAAAGGTGATTGGGCCGAGAATAATAGGCTTGCTTATGATGCCTAGCTTTTCTTTCGCTTCAAGGAAATAGGAAAGCGGGCGATTTTCTGTCAGGAATGGTTTTGCATCGTTCTCAATTTCAGGAACGATATAATGATAATTGGTATTGAACCATTTGGTCATTTCCGATGCGACGGCTTCATTGGTTCCACGGGCGATATCAAAATACGTTTGAAGCAGCGATTTTTCCCCTGATGATTGGAAACGCTCCGGGATGAATCCGAACATGACTGCTGTATCAAGCACATGGTCATAATAGCTAAAGTCCCCGGTTGGGATCCAGTCGACACCGAAATCCTTTTGCTTCTTTAAATCTTGCAAGCGGAGCTGTTCCATTTTTGCAAGCAGCTCCTCTTCGGTCTGCTGTCCTTTCCAAAACTGTTCGAGTGCTTTCTTCCATTCGCGTTTTTCACCGATTCTCGGGTATCCGATGGTTGAACTCTTTGCATTTTGCATTGCCATTCCTCCATGTTCCGTTTTCAATCCAATAAAAAATCCCTCTTTCCAGAAGAGAGACGGCGGAGCGGCACAGGGAAAAAGCTGTAGAAAGAAGACAGACGAATCCCGTAAAATGCCAACACCTGCCTATTCCTCGTAGGTCGTAGTGTAGGGCTCCATAGGCAGGTCTCCTGACTTATGCTCATCACATACCTGCGCCTTCCCATCCAAAGATAGTGACATGCGTGCAGGCTGCTCCCATATACAGTGGCGGGACCGTGCCGGAATCTCACCGGACTTCCCTTTTAAGCTAGACCTGCCTTGAGGTCCAGCACCTATGGAATCTCGATATTGATATTGAATCATAAAAAAACCTCTCAGAGGAGAGGTTTCGGCTGGAAAGACCTCTCTTATTTCTCAAAGCATTCGCTTTGCTGGAATTGGCACCAAGATCCATCGTTTGATCGGTTGCCGGGTTTCATCGGGCCAGTCCCTCCACCACTCTGAATAAGAGATTCATAATTGGATTGTTAAAAGAATACTAGCATGGCCATCAAAAAGTGTCAAACACTGTTTCTTGAAAATTATGCTTCCAACTAAGGCAGTTGGGACACTTTTATATTGAACAATCGGGAGTATATCCGAAATTAGCTTATTGTGTTTGCATCTATGAAAAAAGAAAGAATTGATTAGAAAAGAAGACTCATAAAGGCAAAAGCCACTGAGAATTTTCATTTTTCTCAGTGGCTCTTTCTCAAAGATAAGAAGGTATAAAAAATTTTGTTTTGATGTCCAGCTTCAACGCCCAACCACTCGGATCCCCTCAGTCCTCCTATGGTGGCAACACATTGATTTAGGTCGAAGGGTTTACCCACGCAGAACCGAACTTTTTTGGTTCATAAGACCTTAATGAGGCACTTACAACGCGAAAAATCGATTTTAAGGTACTCATAAGACTTGTATGAGGCACTTACAACGCGAAAAACCGATCTTAAGGTACTCATAAGACCTTTATGGAGCACTTACAACGCGAAAACCCGATCTTAAGTTACTCATAAGACCTTTATGAGGCACTTACAACCCGAAAAACCGATCTTTACAGCCTCCTCGTCGGACTTCCAGTGACGTTCGTGGCTAAACAGGGCGTTTACGCTTTTCTTAATAGGGCTGCTGGTCCAGCTGCCTCTCCAACGATTATTTACTATCTTGGGTTACTGGTTTTTCGATGACCTCATCTATCAGACCGTATTCTTTCGCTGCTTCAGCACTCATGAATTTATCTCGATCTGTGTCACGTTCAACAATCTCTAGTGGTTGACCTGAACGTTCTGCGATGATCTTATTTAGTTTCTCACGCATCTCAATGATACGACGAGCATGGATTTCAATATCAGCCGCTTGACCTTGTGTTCCGCCTAGTGGCTGGTGAATCATCACTTCACTGTTCGGAAGGGCGAAACGTTTTCCAGGTTCTCCAGCTGTAAGTAAGAATGCCCCCATTGATGCTGCCATACCGATACAGATTGTGCTGACTTTCGGCTTGATGAATTGCATCGTATCATAAATCGCCATACCTGATGTGATGGATCCTCCAGGACTATTGATATAAAGTGAAATGTCTTTATCAGGATCTTCGGCAGCCAAGAATAGGAGTTGCGCAACAATCGAGTTTGCGACATTGTCGTCAATCGCGCTTCCTAACATGATGATACGATCTTTAAGAAGGCGGGAGTATATGTCATAGGCACGTTCCCCGCGGTTCGTTTGTTCAATAACTGTTGGGATTAAGTTCATTTCAGAAATCCTCCTCTTTCCATAAGTATCTTTATGGCTTTACTTCATCTTACTCAATAGGTCAATATAGGTCAAACTTTTAGGCTCCTATCATCGGATTTTTCGTTCGACGTATTTCACCTTTTTCAAAAGCTCTGTTATTTTTACTTGTTGCTTTTCACGAAATCAACTCTCTTTCCGCGGGCGATCCGAAAGCTTTTCCCGTAGGAGTGTTGCAAATTTCGCTTTAAGCAATCAATCTGGAAAAATCAACATTTGAAATTAAGAAAGCTTTTTAAAAAAACCTATGACCCTTATGTAAGAATCTATGTATACATCATATCATTTTTCCCGTTCTTATCGGTTTTAAACATTCAATTCTTTGGAGGAATGATAAAATGCACGGAGCACCAACTATCGATGAATTCGCTGAATATTGATAAATGGTTTATAGCAGGATTGAAAGGGAAACAGAATACTAGAGACGGGCTTAAAGTAAGCGGTTAATTTTCAACATGATGATCGCTTGCTCTGTTTGTTGATTGTAAAATAAGGAGGGCTCAACCTTGTCTGGGGAAATGGTTCGAGTAATTGTAAATGGGACTGAGTATCAGGCGTCAGAAGGGCAGAATATACTACAATTCTTAAATGCGGAAGATGTAAATGTACCGGCCATCTGTTTCCATGAAAGCCTTGGACCGATCGAGAGTTGTGATACGTGCATTGTAGAAGTGGATGGAGAACTGCAACGGGCTTGTGGGATGGAGCTTGAAGCAGATATGGAGATCAACACACAGCATGAAGATGTACATAAAGCACAGGATCTAGCGATGGATCAGATATTGCACAAGCATGAATTGTATTGTACGGTTTGTGATTACAATAATGGTCGATGCGCTATCCATAACACGGTGGCTGAGATGCAGAAGGAACACCAACAGATTGCTTTTAAAGAAAAGGGGTACAACATCGATGATTCAGGTTCGTTTTACCGATATGATCCGAACCAATGCATTTTATGCGGTCGTTGTGTCGAGGTTTGCCAGGATGTCGAGGTCAATGAGACGCTGACAATCGATTGGGAAAGGAAACAGCCGCGTGTCCTCTGGGATAACGATGTACCGATTGATGAGTCTTCTTGTGTCAATTGCGGTCAGTGTGTAACCGTTTGTCCGTGTAACGCGCTTATGGAAAAGTCCATGATCAAGGAAGCAGGGTATCTGACAGATGTTGAACAGGGGACTTTGAGGTCGATGATTGATTTCACAAAAAACGTTGAGTCTGGATTCGGGCCGTTGTTTGCGATTTCAGACACTGAAGCGGAAATGCGTGAAGATCGTATTGAGAAAACGAAAACGGTTTGTACGTATTGTGGGGTAGGCTGCAGTTTCGATGTATGGACGAAGGGCCGCCATATTTTGAAAGTCCAGCCTCAGCCTGAAGCACCAGCCAACGGGATTTCGACTTGTGTAAAGGGGAAGTTCGGCTGGGACTATGTGAATAGTGAAGAGCGGTTGACAAAACCTCTTATTCGACATGGGGATACATTCAAGGAAGCGGAATGGGATGAGGCGATTTCATATGTCGGAAAAAGATTGAAAGAAATCCATGCGGAAAGCGGACCGGATGCTCTCGGATTCATCGCCTCCTCCAAAGCTACGAATGAAGAGTCCTACTTGGTTCAGAAGCTAGCCCGGCAGGTTTTTGGAACGAACAATGTCGATAACTGTTCAAGATACTGTCAGTCTCCGGCAACGAAAGGTCTGTTCCGGACAGTCGGTTATGGCGGGGATTCGGGCTCGATCGACGATATTGCGACAGCAGACCTTGTCATTACAATCGGTTCGAATACTGCGGAATCGCATCCTGTTTTGGCTTCAAGGATCAAAAAAGCACAAAAGCTGTTCGGACAGAGGGTAATCGTTGCTGATATCCGTGAACATGAGATGGCTGAACGTGCGGATCTGTTCATAAGTCCGAGACCAGGTTCAGACCTTGTCTGGCTGTCAGCAGTAACGAACTATATCATCAAACAAGGCTGGCATGACGAGAAATTTTTAAAGAACCGAGTAATTAATGTTGAAGAATACTTTGAAAAGATCAAGAAGTTTACGCTTGATTATGCTGAAGAAGTAACAGGCCTTTCGAAAGAGACGATGGTCAATATTGCAGAGGAAATCCATAGATCTGGATCGACGGTGATTTGCTGGGCGATGGGTGTTACGCAGCAAAAAGGCGGAAGCGATACGAGCACTGCGATTTCGAACCTGCTGATCGTAACAGGCAACTACGGTCGTCATGGGACAGGGGCTTATCCGCTTAGGGGGCACAACAATGTACAAGGGTGCAGTGACTTCGGCAGCATGCCAAACACATTCCCTGGATACCAGGATGTCCAGAATGATGAGATCCGCAAAAAGTTTGAAGAGGCATGGAAAGTTGATTTGCCAGGTGAGCCTGGTCTGACCAACCATGGGATGGTCGATGCCATTCATGATGGATCCTTACGTGCCCTTTACCTTCAGGGCGAGGATATGGGAATCGTGGATGCGAATGCCAATTACGTCCAGCGCGGTTTTGAACAGCTTGATTTCTTTGTCGTACAGGATTTGTTTTTATCAAGGACTTCAGAGTTTGCGGATGTGATTTTACCGGCAGTACCGAGTCTTGAGAAAGAAGGGACATTCGTGAATACGGAACGGCGTATCCAGCGGATCTATCCGGCTCTTCCTACACTTGGTGATGCAAAGCCTGACTGGGAAATTACGCAAATGGTCGCGAATGAACTTGAAGCGGGATGGAATTATCAAGGCCCCGCTCAAATCATGGATGAAATCGCTAAGCTGACACCATTGTTTGCAGGTGTATCCTACGAACGTTTGGAAGGTTATAAAAGCCTTCTCTGGCCTGTTGATGAAGAAGGAGTTGACATGCCGATGCTTTATGAAGAGGAATTTCATTTTAATGACGGAAAAGCCAGATTGTTTTATGTCGATTGGACAGAGCCGACAGGTACTAATGAAGAGTACGACCTTCATGTCAACAGCGGACGGTTGCTGGAGCATTTCCATGAGGGGAATATGACCTACAAGTCAGAAGGGATCACCCGGAAAACCCCTTTCTGTTTTATTGAGGTATCTCCTGAGCTGGCAAAAGACCGTGGTCTGAAAGACGGTTCTACAGTAAGACTGACATCACGGACAGGCTCGGTCAAAGGCAGGGTCGTGGTTACAGAAAGAGTGAAGGGGAAAGAGCTGTACATTCCCTTGAATGATAATGGGGATCTAGCTGTAAACAAGTTGACGTCGAGTGAAGTGGATAAAGATACCGATACCCCTGCATATAAAGATACAGCGGTGAAAATGGATTTGCTGAATTTCGAAGGTCAGAGTCCGCTTCCGCATAACAACCATCGTTTTGGTAACCGGCAGCCGCAGATCGGTATTAGAATCGGGGGAAAATGGAAGCGTGATGATTATGTGTTCCCAGGGGATGTCGTACGAGAGAAGGATGTGAAAAGATAATGGCTAAGGCTACCCGGAAAGTTGAACCTCTCGTTCCTTCCAAGGACGAAGCCCGCGAAAAAGGGATTGAGGAGATCGAACAAGCATTGGCTGAACGGAAGGACGCGATCCTTGAGCTGATTGATCTAGTCGACAGGCTGCATGAAAGTGACCTGCTGCCATTCATAAGTGCATTGGTGAACCATAGGGACCAGGCGAGGTCTGCATTCTTCCGGGAAATCAACCGGCCTCATAATGCGAAGTTCGCTCGGAATGTCGTCGATTTCATCGGATTTTTGGGAACGATCGAATTCGAAAAGATGCAGCCATTCATGGAAAAAATCAACAGAGGTATATTAGAAGCAGATATCGAGGAAGAAAAAGATGACATGATCAGCATGCTTCAACTGATCAAATCGTTGAAAGACCCCGAGGTGAACCGCTCCATCCGCTCCATCCTCGCCTTCCTCAGAGGCATGGGCAAAGAAGAATAAATCGGTGCCAGGCACCATTTCAGAAGTGTTGGGGCGAAAGGGTTTTCAGGTGGTGCCTGACACCGATTCCAAACACATGCGTACCAAGGGTTTTCAAATGGTGCCTGGCACCTAAACAAATAAAAACACTTAAAAAAAGCTGCCCGGTAAACATCTTCTTAAGATGATTAAGGCAGCTTTCTTCTTTATAACCGAAACTCTGGCTCAGCATCTGTTGATCAGGGCGTTTGCGCTTTTCTTATGATTCGGGTTCTTCATCATCGGATTGAGTTGTCATGTTCGAGGAATTAGGGTCTAATCCCAGGAATTCTTGCAAGGCTTGTTTGTTGGCTTCTATATCCATTTCAAGCACTTGACCGATACCCTGATAAGTTGGATCATTCCACGTGTTATCGACCGGGATTTTCATCGTCTCGATCTCACTCTTATTCAACATGACATCTTTTGCAAGGCCGATTGCGGTCAACATCTTCATATTCGTATCAATGTAAGGTTGGATCGTCCCCATGACCTTTGGAAGCTTGGAGATCCCATAAAGGCTTGTGAACTCATCTTTCACCGCTGAAATCACTTTTTGCTGACGTCTTACCCGGCCAAAGTCTCCTTCTGCATCATGCCGGAACCTTGCATACCCGAGTAATTTCTTCCCATTCAGATTTTGGACACCAGGGTCAAGTGTAACACCGATATTCTGCGACATCCGTTTTTCGACATCCATTTCAATCCCATCTGGTGCGATTGTATCTACTACATCCTCAAACCCTTTGAAATCGACCAAAGCGTAGTAATGGATATCTATGCCGAAATTATGCTTGATCGTTTTTCGTAAAAGCTCAGGACCACCATGGAAAAAGGCAGTATTGATCTTATTTTTACTATAACCCGGTATCTCGACATAAGAGTCCCGCATCAAAGAAACAAGTTTTGTCTCTTCCGTTTTTGTATCGTACTGTGCAATCATGATCGTATCCGTTCTCGAGTCCTCTTCTCCTCGAGCGTCGACACCTAATAAAAGCACATTATATTTCCCCTCGATTTTTTCCTCTGGGGCATTGAATTCATAATCACTTTCCATTTCTGCAGAAGGATCTGCTTGTTGCAGGCCTTGATAGTATTGGATCGCTGCATATCCAGCCACTGCGAAAAAAAGGAGTACCAATACCAACAAAGTCCTTTTCAGAAAACTTCCCTTCTTGCTTTTTTTCTTTTTTTGCTCCATCCGAGAAGCCATATCTATATTCACCACCATCATAAGTCGGTAATTATGAAGTTTTATATTCTGCAAAATTATATCACATTTTGTCAAACCCTACACCGTAATGACAGGATTACCTTATAATACCTCTCATATATAGACGATTTAAAAGCATGAGAGTTTCAAAAGATCAAGAAATCATAGCCCGTGAAAATGTCGAATGGCTTGAACAGTTGGTATTCCTGACCTTCATAAAATAATTGTACATAAATACCTAGTTCTGTAGACCCTCTTATTGTCAAAGCGCGTTTAGATTTGTCGGATTCCTAGCTGTTCCTTCCTGTTTATTTTCATATTGAAGGTAATTTGTCAGTTTTAATAGAAGGATGTATATATATTTCGATTTTCGAAAGGAAGGGAAAAATAATGATGAAAAAAACGATGAAAGTTTTGTCGAGTGTGGCGCTTAGTGCTGGGATGCTTTTCAGCTTTCCTGTCGGTGATGCGTATGCAGTTGGAGAGGGTCCTAATTACAACGGAAATGAAACAATCAAAAATGAAAGACTCCACAATTATGAGGAAATGGTTGATTTCTTAGAGAAGCAGGATACGAAATCTGAAGCGTTGACTGTCGAATCGTATGGTAAGTCAGTTAAAAACAGAGACCTGTACCTGGCGAAATTCATCAGCAATCCTGATAATCCAACTATTTTATTTTTAACCCAACAGCATGGAAATGAAACCTTGATCACAGAAGGTGCATTGAAATTGATCCAGCACCTGACATCGAACGGGAAGGATGTACAGCACATACTTGAGAACGTGAATGTGCTTGTTGCTCCTCGCCTGAATGTTGATGGCGCAGAAGGAGACGTCAATTTTTCACTTGAAGATTATGTATCAGGGACCCACACGCGTTATAACGCGAATGAAGTGGACCTGAACCGTGATCATGTTGCAAAAGAACAGCCGGAAACTCAGGCGTTCCATGAAAATGTCCTGAAAAAATATCAACCTGATTACATGATTGATCTCCATCATCAGGGGACACAAACGACATTGGGAGATAGTGATGAACTTGTATCTGGATCGATCCTTTACCCTACGAATGAGAGTGTTTCACCTGAAGTGGTCGAGAATTCTAAAAAACTCGGCTCAGTAATCTATGAAGCAGTCGAAGCGAAGGGTTACGGAACATTGTCTAAGTATGTTGGTGGTACAGCTCCAACGATCGGCAGAAACGGAATTGCCATGGAATACGGGATTTCCACACTGTTAATGGAAATGAGAGGGATGGCCGATCATTACTACGAGCCGTACGTGTTAGGTCAAAAGAGTAACGGATACTTAATCCAGCAAGCTGTAGTGGCTATGGAAGCATCTTTGAAGGCAATTGCCGATGGTTCGATTGAAACAGCGGATACATCCTTCTGGGATACGTTGCCGGAAAGCGGTTGGAAAGGCGAATGAACACTGCTTTCCAGATAAGAATGATTCCAGTTTGAAGTAGGAGGTTTTTATTACGTGCAAAAATTGATGAAATTCATTACATTCCTGTCCATTGCCGGGGTTGTACTAGGGGCTAGCAGTGTTTATGCAGCGGGGAACACGAAGCCTGGCGGTCCATCGACAAACGGAAACGATAATATTAGCAGCATCATGACATATCAGGAGATGGTTGATCAGCTTTTCCATCTCGAAAAGAAAAGCAACGGAAAAATCGACGTATCTGCACTGGATGAATACGGGAAATCAGAGCAGGACCGAAGCATTTACGTTGCAAAAGTCGGTGAAGGGGACACGAAAGTCTGGATCCAAGCACAGATCCATGGCGATGAGAAATTGACGACAGAGGCTGTCATGCAACTTTTAAAAACGTTAGGAAGTTCAGGGAATCCGGACGTAAAGACGTTACTGGATGAACTTACTCTTTACGTGATCCCGATGTATAATCCTGATGGAAGTATCATGAATACGAGAGGAACACAACTGATGGATGAGAACGGTGACCCCGTTAGTGATTCGGCTTACGTCGATCTCAACCGGGATTGGAAGCTGGATGGCTTTGAAGCAAAGGAGTCTGAAGTCGTTTATTCCTATTGGACAGATGTTAAGCCGGATTTCGCGATTGATCTACACCATCAAGGCTTTAAGACTGTTTTTGGAACAAATGAATCAACCAGTTTTTCACTTGGTATTTCTCTAGCACCAGATGGACCGACGCTCCCTGGGTTGCAAGACGGTTACTATAACAAGGTCACAAAACAGATGCAAGCCTATGTGTATGACAGGCTTACCCGCTATGGATACACGCACATCGATCAATATCAGGTCGGTGGTGACGATGCAAAATATTATATAGACATCAAAGGCGGAGTTGTTTCGGCCATGATGCTTGGTCTGAATTACAATAATTTGAATCCTGATGGCCATAGCAACCCTGCGATCTTTTTTGAAACGAAAGGGAATACACGAGAAGGGAACCTAGGTCAGAAATCAAACGGATATTTGACTAAGCAAAACTACTTGGCGTTAAATGAATTGTTGAAAGGCATCGCTTCGAACGAGATCCATGAAGTCGATCCGGATCATTGGAATGATATTCCTGCTTATCCTGTGGACGGATACTTGACAGATTATGCAGGGATAGTACCAGTTGTAAATTGACAATAAAGTTATTGAATTTTCAAAACCTCTGACACACATAACCCCGTTCTAAATTTAGGACGGGGTTAAAATATAGTTATTTAATTTTTGATGTAAGAAACTTTACTATACTTAAAAATATAACAATCAAGTCGTTAAAATTTATATGTTACTCCATAATACTGCCACGTTAGTTGAAGAACAATAGCTTATTCCAGTAAAGAACTTTTCATACGAAACACTTGTTCCTTTTTTAGGTGACAACTGGTCATCGCGTTATTTAACACGATGAAATTAATGGACAAGCACACTCATGGAAGTTTGGATGTGTTCCGCATACTTTTTAGCCTCTTGCTCAAGATATTCACCCGTGCCTTCGTTTGCATTATAGGTGATAAATGCGGGAAGATAGGTGCCGTTGCATCTGGTGAGGGTACTTTGTATCGGTCTTAATAATTCGCTGATCGTGAACCAGTTGTAAGCCCCCGAACGGTATTGCCTTTCCGTACCGCCTGTCGTCGTTACGACCATAAACTCTTTACCTTTCAAATGATCGCCTCCGGGTCCAAAAGCCCAGCCGAACGTCAATACATCATCGAACCACTTTTTTAAAAGAGGAGGGCAGCTATACCAATAAAAGGGGAACTGAAACACAACCCGGTCATATTGCAGTAGCAATTGTTGCTCCCTCTCCACATTGATACTCCAATTGGGGTATTCCTGATAGAGGTCGCGAAAATAGATGTCATTGTGATCTTTCAGCTCTCGTGCCAAAGCCTTATTGGCCCGGGAATTATTTAGATTGGGATGTGCAGCGATAACCATAATGTTCATAACGATCATCCTTTCTTTATTTTTCGTAGTATCGCGATCTACACCCCTATTATTATGCGGAAATTCATTTTTGCAAAGTACGCTTTTTTTTCAGACTAAGTCCTGTGAAACGTACCGTAGACGGCGCCTGATGTCGGTAGGTAGTACGGTAAACCGTACTAAGTATGATAAATCATCGTACTGTTTTCATTCTTGATACTTTGTTAAAATTACAACTAACAAGGTAAAGATCATGTGATCGGGAGATGGTAAGATGCGAGAGGAAATTCATGATTCTAATAACACACAGGGGATATTGGCCACTCTGCAGGTGATCGGAGGAAAATGGAAGCCACTCATTTTGTTTATTTTACTAAATCAAGGCACAAAGCGGTTCGGGGAATTGAGACGTCTGCTCCCGAATGTCACGCAAGGAATGCTTACCAATCAGCTTCGTGAAATGGAACGGGACGGACTCATCGAACGCCGAGTATATCCAGAGATTCCGCCCAAAGTTGAATATTTTTTGTCCGATCACGGAAGAACGCTAAGTTCGGTTTTGACCGACATGTGCGGGTGGGGATTTAAGCATATCGAATTTATGAAGAATGCGAATGGAGACAATGCGAACACCCTTTGACCTCAATGAAAAAAGACTCTGGCAAAGGTGCCTTTTTTCGTTCCTGTACATACCATTCCATTTCGAACATACATGTACTTTTTTATCGGAACGCGGCGTAACTTCCGTCCTAAAAGCTGTTGATTAAAATAAAGTTGTAAACTTCCGAAGATTTATGCAACCTCTAATTCAATTAAATGGCCCGATTATTGAATAGCATGACTGGCTTTTTTTAAAAACGACTTTATTGTAAATGAACAACTTTATTGTTACTTAACACCAATCCAATAAAGTGGATGAGGGACCTGAAGGCTGGAATCCAGCTTTTGAGGTCCCTTTTTACGGTAGGAAAATGGAGGGTTTTGGGTGGTGGTAGATGTCTAGATTCATTTGTTGTCTCAGAAGAACGCTCTGAGTTACTTGTAACCGCAGAAAATTGAGATATTTACCAAAATTCACTCCCTTTCTGCGGGCTTAAGAAAAACGAAAGCGACCCGTATAGTCACGTAGGTCACTAGAAGATTGAGCCATTTTGAGGTACACATGAAGGTGTTATGAGACCCTGAAAAAATGGGAAACTGATTTTGAGGTATTTATGAAGGCGTTATGAGACCCTGAAAAAGTAGAAGACCGATTTTGAGGTACTTATGAAGTCGTTATGAGACCCTGAAAAAGTGGGAAACCGATTTTGGGGTCCTCATACAACCCTTTAGGGGGACTGAAAATGAGAAAAATGGAATTTGGGTTTCAAAGGGGCAGGTGGTGAACGTTGAGTAAGGGTGGGGCTGTCCCAAAACAATAGTGTCAGACACCACCACACAACATTTTGTTTCAAAAACACACTTTTTCTCAAAATGTTTGCTAGGGGCGGTGAGAGTCAGACACTAATGGGACACTCCCGTGTCCTACCCTGAAGGACGGTCCTTCATTGTTAGCGCGCTCGGAGGGATTCGAACCCCCGACACATGGCACCGGAAACCATTGCTCTATCCAACTGAGCTACGAGCGCAAGATGGTAAATAATCAAAAATGACTCTATAATAGGACATAGAATATTATAGTAGAAGCTGGATGTCGATGCAATCACAATTTTTCGAAAACCAATGAAATGATTATTTTGGAGGCTCTTTTGGTGAAACTGAGAATGCCGAATTTACGGTTACAGACAACAATCATATTACTTGTATGCAGTGTCGTGATCATCGCCCTGTTGGTTACATACCTCCTTATAGGTAAGGAGATCTCGGAGCGGACGTATCAGCATCTCGAGGAAAAAGCGACGGATATATCAAGGATGGTCGCTAATTCTCCAGTTGTGATCAATGGCATGGAAGGTGATCTGCCTGAGCGGGAGATCCAAACGTTTGCTGAAGACATCCGGGAGGTGACGGATGTAGATTATGTCGTTGTTTTTGATATGAATAGCATTCGTAAATCCCATCCTGATGAAGAAAAAATCGGGAAGAGCTTTGTCGGCGGGGATGAGGCTGAAGTTCTAAAAGGGAAGGAGCATGTCTCGATCGCTAAAGGGACGTTAGGGATGTCATTGAGGTCCTTCACACCGATCTATAACTCGGATGAAAGTAAACAGATTGGTGCTGTTGCTGTCGGGATTTCGTTAAGCAGTATTGAAGAGGCTGTCAGTAAAAGCAGATACATCATTTACATAGGGATCCTTTTCGGGGCAGTAATCGGGGGTATCGGGGCAATCCTCTTAGGCAGGAGAGTCCGGAAAATCCTGTTCGGTCTTGAACCCTCACAGATCGCAAAAGTGTTTGAAGAACGGAACAAGATGCTGCAGTCGACAGTAGAAGGGATCCTGACCATTGATGAAAAAGGTACGATTACGCTTGCGAATGATACAGCTGAAAAAATCTTCAAGCAAGCAGGTTTGCAGGGGGACTTGTTAGGGGAGAATATCGGTACTTATCTGGATGATTCCAAACTCATGAAAGTGATTCAAACTGGAAGCCCGGAACTTGATCAAGAGACCAACTTGAATGGCATCGCTTTGTTAGCAAATATCGTACCGATAAAAGTTGAAGGCAGAGTAGTCGGAGCAATCTCTACATTCAGGGATCTAACGGAAATCAAGCGACTTGCGGAAGAGCTCACAGGCGTTCGGATGTATGCAGAAGCACTCAGGGCACAAGCGCATGAATTCAAAAATAAACTTCATGTGATCTTAGGGATGGTCCATATGAAATCTTATGAGCAGCTGCCAACCTACATCAGCCAGATTACAAACCATTATCAAGAAGAAATCGGTTTTATCGCAAAAAGGATCAAGGACCCGGTTTTAGCTGGTTTTGTCCTTGCCAAAATGAGTTATGCACGTGAACAAAGCATGCATGTTTCCTTATCAAGTGACACATTCGTTCCCATGCCGCGTGAAGAGGGAATCATTCATGAAATCATCACGATTGTCGGAAATTTGATTGACAATGCGTTGGAAGCTGTAAAAAATGCAAAGGATAAAAAGATATTGGTCAGTTTTGTCTTTGATGAAGAGGAAGATACCCTTACAATTGAAGTTAAGGATAAAGGTACTGGCATGAGTGATGAAAAATTAAGTCAAGTCTTCCGCAAAGGATATTCGACGAAAGATTCAGAAAGAGGGTATGGACTTCATCTCGTCGATGAAAGCATCCAGAAATTGAACGGGGAGGTCCAGGTCACCTCTGAACCAGGCAAAGGAACGATTTTTGAAGTTCGAATCCCTTATGAAAGCAAGGATGAAAATGATGATTAACGTATTGATCATAGAAGACGATCCAATGGTGGCAGAATTCAATAAACGATACTTAGAGCAATTGGAAGGATTCAATCTTGTATCTGTTTCTGATAATGGGAAGGAAGCATTCAAGGTGCTCGAGCAGGAACAGGTCGATTTGATTTTGCTTGATATTTTCATGCCTAAGCTTAATGGTCTTGAATTCTTATCAGAGGTGCGTGCAAAAGATGCAGCAGTCGATATAATCATCATATCTGCGGCAAACGATAAGGTGAATATCAATAAAGCTATCAGGCTGGGAGCAGTAGATTACTTGATCAAACCATTCGAATTTGAAAGGTTTGAATCAGCGTTGAGAAGATATAAAAGCAAGAAGGTCTACTTCGATCGTCATAAGGAATCCAGTCAAGAAGAGTTAGATGAGTTGCTTTTTCGTAAAGGGGAAGAGGATGTTGCTGAAATGGCTGAATTGCCGAAGGGATTGACGAGGGAGACCCTCAGGATGGTGTGGAATGAAATCATAGGTTTGGATGATGATTTTTCCACAGATGACCTCACCTTCAATGTAGGCGTTTCACGCGTCTCGACACGGAAATATCTATCATTCCTCACAGATATCGGTGTCCTTGAAGCCCAGACGGTATACGGATCCGTCGGCAGACCACAGACGAGATACAGTCGGGTCCCAGAAAGTACCAATATCATCAAAAGCTATTTGTAAAGTATTTCAGCCGTTTACTTACTTTTACTCGAACAAAGATTGGTCTAAGGGCAGCATTGGGTTCAGACTACCCCGGTAGGTTGTCCGAACCTCGATTTCTTTATTTACAAAACTTTTTCAATAATAACAAAACCTTAATGTTTTACTCATCTTCTCTTACAATACGAATTAAGACTAATTTCGACATTTATCAGGTGCTCGGGTAATTGAAACCGTTTGCAACCTGAGAAATCATTGTTAGGAGATGAGAAGATGAGTAATCTTGCGTATAAGGATGAAGAGAAATTCGAGAAACAGCCACAGATCCAAGAAGAACCGCCGAAAAGAATGACATTATTCAACACCCCAATTATATGGTTTGTCATTTTTGGGGCTGTCATGCTGACGGCGCTTTACACGGATACCTTGCCAGGCGGGATGATCGGAAGCTTGATCGTCATGATCATCCTAGGTGAATTATTCGGCTGGTTAGGTGATCATACTCCGATTGTAAAGACATATTTAGGCGGGGGAGCAATTGTTGCCATTTTCGGGGCATCATTTCTCGTATACGGAAATATTCTGCCGGAACAAAGTGTCACCATGATCACCGACTTCATGAAAGATGGAGAGTTCCTGAACTTTTATATTGCAGCCCTGATTACAGGTAGTATACTAGGGATGAATTCGAAAATCCTGATCAAGGCTGGAGCACGTTTTGCGTTACCTCTTCTTTCAGCGGTAATCGGTGCGGTCATCCTTGCAGGGTTGGTCGGCTATATTGTAGGTTTTGATGTAATGGATGCTATACTTGTCATAACCCTTCCGATCATGGGTGGTGGAATGGGTGCTGGCGCAGTCCCAATGTCCCAAATCTACTCTGAGCTAATGGGGAATGATCCAAGCTATTATATTTCAATTCTGGTTCCTGCCCTGGCATTAGGGAACGTATTTGCGATCGTCATCGCAAGTGTCCTCAATATGATCGGTAAGAAGAAACCGTCACTTAGCGGGAATGGACAGCTGATGAAAGGCTTCACATATGAAAAAGAAGAAACGACTTTGAATATTGGTAAAATGGGTGCAGGACTACTTGCCGCTTTAGCATTTTTCGTTTTTGGTCAAGTCCTTGCAGGTTTTATTCCATTGCATGCCTATGCTCTCATGATTATTGCCGTTGCCGTATGTAAGATCTTCAACCTCATTCCAAATATTGTGGAAGAAGGAGCGAGCCAATGGTACCAATTCGTCGCTAAGAACTGGACGTTTGCTTTACTGATTGGAATCGGGATCGCTTATACGGATTTAGGTGCGGTAATTGATGCGTTGAGCCTTCAATATATTGCAATTGTCCTCGCTGTCGTACTTGGTGCTACGATCGGTTCAGCCCTGGTTGGTCGTCTTGTCGGTTTCTACCCGATTGAATCGGCGATCACAGCTGGATTGTGTATGGCGAATATGGGTGGTACCGGAGACGTTGCGGTTCTGTCAGCTTCAAAGAGAATGGAACTTATGCCATTCGCACAGATTTCATCCAGGCTGGGTGGAGCGCTGATCCTTCTATTGGCCGGTATATTAATCCCAATATTATTTTAAATGAAGCAAATGGGGAGGGGACTCCTCATTTGTTTTTCCTGTTCATATAGATAAATAGAGTAATCAGGTGAAAGTTATGTTCTTAATTGATTTGCTCAATATTGTATTCCCGGTGTTTTTTATCATTTTGATCGGTTTTATCGTGGGCAGGTATCTAGGTGTGAACCCAAAGCCAGTCTCTGATTTATGCATCTACGTTTTCAGTCCTGCCCTGTTCTTTTATTCAGTGACTACTTCATCCTTGAATTTTTCCGATCTAGGGAAAATTGCCCTTTTCGGGGTATCGTTGTTTGTTTTATTTGCCGTTTTGATGAATTTGATCAGTTTCTTTTTTAAATGGGGACCTTCTTATAAAAATGCGATGATGCTTGCGAGCGCGTTCCCGAACGCAGGGAACTATGGGCTTCCGATCCTCATGTTTGCATTTGGGGAAACAGGCGTGACGATCGGGATCATATTTGCCGTCATCCAATCCCTGCTCATGAACTCTGCAGGAATCTATTATGCATCCAGGAACGAAGAGACAGGATTTAGCCAAGCCTTTTCGAACATTTTCAAAATGCCCGCATTCGTCGCAATCCTGTTGGCGATCTTTTTGAAATTAGCGGCTATCCAAGTTCCATCCGCGCTGTCGAACCCGATTGAACTATTGGGGAATGCAGCCATTCCTGCTTTACTGACGTTGCTTGGAATCAACCTATCAAACATCAACGTGAAGAGTGCGATGTCCTTCATCACTATGGCGACGACTTTCAAACTGATCGTTTATCCAGCGATTGCTTTTCTGATCATCGGATTCTTTTATCCATTGGATTCTCTTTGGGCGAAAGTGCTCATCCTTTCTTCTGCCACACCGACAGCGGCGACAACCACTTTACTGGCTACAAAATTCGAGCTGAAGTCAGAATATGTCTCCAGTGCGATGTTTGTCAGTACGGTCGCAAGCCTTGCTACAATCTCATTTTTGTTATTCATGATTTGACTGCCAACTATTTTCAAAATATTTCAAGGTGCTAAAGCGCATACATTTTTGATAAGATGTTGGTAGGAGGGATTGTTATGGAGTTAGGCTTATATCAGACGCAATCGATGAAACTTGTCATGACCCAGGAGTTACGGCAAGCGATAACGATTTTACAATATCCTACACTCGAACTTTCTCAATTTTTACATCAGCAGGCGATCGAAAATCCATTGATCGACCTGAAGGAAAAGCCGGTCGATACCAAGCGGGAGCAGAATTCGACTACGGAAAGCGATCGGGATTCCTGGTTTTACGATGAAGAAAATGATCTTAACCCAGTCAATTTCATAAAATCAGAAGATGAATCTTTACAGGCCCATCTTCTTGAGCAAATGACATGGCTTGAACTGGCGGAAGAAGATAAAGCCATTGCAGAATATATGATTTATTGTTTGGATGAGAACGGGTATTTGGATTGCAGTCTGGAATGTCTGCAGAAAGAGCTTGGAGTCCCAAATGATAAAATTGAACGGATTTTGAGTGAAATCCAGCAGCTTGATCCGATCGGTGTTGGTGCGAGAACACTTTCAGAATGTCTGTTACTTCAGTTAAAAGCGTTGGATTGTGACAACCCAGTGGTCAAATCGATTATCGAGCATCATCTCGATGCGTTTGCAGATAAGAAGTTTGCCTATCTATCCAAGACTTTGAAAATTTCGATGAAAGAGTTGAAGGAAGCGGATGACTTTATTCGTTCCCTTAATCCGAGACCTTGTTCAGGTTTTGAAAAAAGCCGGGCGGATTGGATCGAACCGGAGTTCTTTATCGAACAGGATAAACAGGGCGAGTTATCCATAAGAATGAATGATGACTTGGTGCCAGAAGTGTCATTGAACGAAAGGTATTTCCGGATTATGAAGCAGCATAGTGATGCAAAGGGCTATTTGGAAAACCAGCTTCATAAATTCGAGTGGCTGAAACGCAGTTTAGAGCAACGAAGGCAAACGCTTCAGCACCTCGGCGATTATTTGCTTGAGGCTCAACGCGCTTTCTTCGAACGGGGATATGAAGCATTGCGGCCAATGACATTGAAGGAAGTCGCAATGCATATCGATGTCCATGAATCGACGATCAGCAGAGCCGTGAAAAACAAGACGGTCCAAACACCGAAAGGGACGGTCGCGTTGAAGTCTTTGTTTACTTCCAAGTTGGATAAAACCAATCAGACGGAAGATACATCTTCTGCGCAAGTGAAAATACAGATACAGCGAATGGTAGAAGAGGAACCGAAGCACAAACCGCTTTCTGATCAGAAGATTACTAACTCGCTAAAAGAGAAAGGCATTGACATTTCAAGGAGGACAGTTGCGAAATACCGAGAAGAACTACGGATTCCAGCTTCCTCAAAAAGAAAAAGCATCGTCGTTTAACGATGGACGCACACAGTTCCATCGTTTTCGTTCACCTAAAAAGGGCTTTGTTACTTAAAGGAGTAATATTCGTAAACCAATTAGAATAACAGAGCCTTAAAAAAGGAGCGAAAATCATGTTGACCGTTCATTTTTATACGAAAGCAAATTGTCCATTGTGCGACAAAGCACTTCTAGTACTTGAGGAGCTGCAGGAAGAACTCGGTTTTACGATAGAAGAACGGGACATTTATCAGGATGACGAATGGTTAGAGGCGTACGGGGTGATAATCCCTGTCGTACAAGTGGACGGAGAAGACCTTCAATATGGTATCATCGAACGGATTCCGTTAAGAAAGCGCTTACTTACATTTTATAAGTGATTTTTGTTGAAACCTTATTACAGACTTGCTAATATAATAAATATATAAGTAAGTCGTATTTTTTTTACCCTTATCGGGACATATTATGACTATGCGGGACTGAAATGGTCCCTAACCCTCATTTAACAAGGGGAGTTGCGATGGAGCCCTTAATTGATTTACAACGAAAATTATTACCAGACTTGCTGGATGTTATGCAGAATCGCTATCGGATCCTACAAAATGTCCGGTACTTGCAACCAATCGGTAGAAGAAGTTTAGCTGCCAATCTGCAACAAACGGAACGGGTTCTCCGGGCAGAGGTGGAATTCTTGCATGAACAGGGCCTTCTGAAGGTTACATCATCAGGTATGACTTTGAGCGATGAGGGCAATCATATTCTTCTAGAGCTTGAAGATATTATGAAACAAGTTTCAGGCCTCCATGTTTTAGAAGGACTATTGCGGGAAAACTTAAACCTGGCGGAAGTGATTATCGTCCCAGGAGATAGCGACCAAGATTCATGGGTGAAAAAGGAAATGGGAAAAGCCGCAATCAAGAGGCTTTTACCTCTTTTAAAGACTCAGAAGACAATCGCTGTCACTGGAGGAACGTCGCTGGCTGCAGTGGCGGATATGATGACACCTTTACCGAAGAAGCGGCAGCCTTTGATCGTACCTGCACGAGGCGGGCTTGGTGAACAGGTTGAAAATCAGGCGAACACCATCTGTGCAATGATGGCTCAAAAAGCGAACGGTGAGTATCGGTTGCTTCATGTTCCCGACCAATTAAGCAATGAAGCCTATCAAAGCTTGATTGGTGAACCTGGTGTAAAGGATGTTCTCGAAATGATCCGTTCATCCGAAATCGTCATCCATGGTATTGGGGAAGCAAAAACGATGGCTAAACGAAGGAAATCTTCCCCTGAGGTCTATCAGCAGATTGAAGAACAGGAAGCAGTAGCTGAAGCTTTCGGATACTATTTCGACAAGGATGGCAAAATTGTCCACAAAGTGAAAACAGTAGGCTTACAGCTGGATGATTTGACAAATGATAAAACAATCCTTGCGGTTGCAGGCGGGAGCAGCAAAGCAAGTGCAATCGCAGCATACATGAAACGCGGCCCGCATCAAATCCTCATCACAGATGAAGGCGCCGCAAAAAAACTGATGGAATAAGTGCTTCGGTGCCAGGCACCGTTCAAGAAACCAGGACTGGCAAGGGTTCCAAAACGGTGCCTGGCACTTATTAAAAAATAAATTAAAAGTGTTTATCAAATCCAAGGAGGAGTTTTATAATGGCTACAAAGATTGGGATCAATGGTTTTGGACGTATTGGACGTAATGTTTTCCGTGCAGCATTGAAGAACAGCGATGTTGAGGTCGTCGCAGTGAATGACCTTACAGACGCTAAGATGCTTGCTCATCTATTACAATATGACACTGTTCATGGAACACTGGGTGCGAAAGTTGAAGTGAACGGTGAAAACCTTGTGGTAGATGGAAGAGAAATAAAAGTTCTTTCTGAGCGTGACCCGGCTCAACTAGGCTGGGGTGACCTTGGAGTTGAAATCGTTGTTGAATCGACTGGCCGTTTCACTCAACGTGAAGATGCAGCAAAACACCTTGAAGCAGGAGCGAAGAAAGTCATCATTTCTGCTCCAGCGAAAAATGAAGATATCACTGTTGTCCTAGGTGTTAACGAAGACAAGTATGATGCGGCAAGCCACAATGTCATCTCAAACGCATCTTGTACGACAAACTGCCTTGCGCCGCTTGCAAAAGTATTGAACGATAAGTTCGGCATCAAGCGTGGAATGATGACAACTGTCCACTCTTATACAAATGATCAGCAAATCCTCGATCTGCCACACAAAGACTACCGTCGTGCGCGTGCAGCAAGTGAAAACATCATTCCGACAACAACAGGGGCGGCAAAAGCTGTATCACTTGTCCTTCCAGAGCTTGAAGGCAAGCTGAACGGTATGGCAATGCGTGTACCTACACCAAACGTGTCACTGGTCGACCTTGTCGCTGAGCTTGATAAAGATGTAACGGTTGAGGAAGTGAATGCTGCATTGAAAGAAGCTTCTGAAACAAACTTGAAAGGAATACTTGGTTACAGTGAAGAACCACTAGTATCCCGAGACTATAATGGAAACCCAGACTCTTCTACAATTGATGCGCTTTCCACGATGGTCATGGAAGGCAACATGGTAAAAGCAATTTCCTGGTATGACAATGAGAGCGGATATTCTCACCGTGTCGTGGACCTTGCGGCGTTCATCGCTTCTAAAGGGCTTTAAAGGTTAGTTCAAAATATGACGGGATGATAAACGTCGAAATTTTGGCGCACAGGACGTGCTAGTGCTGCCGTTGTCACAAGACGTGACGATTTTAGGCAGTGATGGTTACTCGGTTTTACCGATCCTCCGGCGCACAGGATGTACTAGGTCCGGCGCGTCACAGGACGTGACGGTGTTTATCCGATTTCATTATCTGGTTCTCAAAACCTACGGGCCTTGAACTTTTCGTTTCTAATCCGTCAAGATTTTGAACAATCATCCTATATCTAACAGTTTCTCAGTATGAAAAAACTGTACCATTTTCATAAGTTTATATAGAATGTGGGGGAGGGGTAATTTTACTCCTCTTTTCACATGTACTTAGGGGAAGTTAAAAAAGTATCCGAATGATAAACGTCGAATTTCATCGTTACTCGGTTTTTCCGGTCCTCAGGTATTATCATGATACATTCCGGTCCTCAAAACCGTCGTGCCTTGAACTTCTTGTTTCTTATTCGTCTCCTTTTTTAACAATTAAGCAGAAGTTCAACAATTAAATTAATGTTTATTAAAACGAAGGAGGCTTTTCCGCATATGCAAAAACAGTCTTTGCGTGATGTGAATGTTGAAGGGAAGAGAGTTTTCTGTCGCGTGGACTTCAATGTGCCGATGAAGGATGGCGAAGTGAATGATGAAACTCGAATCCGTGCGGCGTTACCGACCATCCAGTATTTAGTAGAGAATGGTGCGAAAGTTATCCTGGCAAGCCACTTGGGACGTCCGAAGGGACAAGTCGTTGAGGATTTACGCCTTGATCCAGTCGCAAAGCGTCTAAGTGAACTCTTGAACCAGACTGTCACAAAAACCGATCAAGTTTACGGTGAAGAAGTCGATAAAGCGATCTCACACTTGAACAATGGAGAAGTCCTACTGATTGAAAACGTTCGCTTTGAACCTGGTGAGGAAAAGAACGATCCTGACCTGGCAAAAGCGTTTGCTGGTCTTGCTGACTTGTATGTGAACGATGCATTCGGAGCGGCCCACCGTGCCCACGCTTCAACAGAAGGAATCGCACACCATCTCCCTGGTGTTGCAGGCCTTTTAATGGAAAAAGAGCTTGAGGTGCTTGGTAAAGCACTTTCAACCCCTGAGCGTCCTTTTACGGCTGTCATCGGCGGTGCGAAAGTAAAAGATAAGATCGGTGTCATTGATAATCTTTTAGATAAAGTGGACAATCTGATCATCGGTGGAGGTCTTGCCTATACCTTTATAAAAGCTCTCGGCTATGATGTCGGGAAATCGCTTTTGGAAGAGGATAAAATCGACCTGGCGAAGTCCTTTATGGAAAAAGCAGAGCTAAAAGGCGTTAAAATGTATCTGCCTAAAGATGTCGTCGTTGCAGATGATTTTTCACAAGATGCGAATATTAAAGTAGTTACGATTGATGAAATCCCGTCCGATTGGGAAGCACTAGATATTGGGCCAGGTACTCGTGATGAGTACAGAACTGTCATTGAAGGATCGAAGCTTGTAATATGGAATGGACCGATGGGTGTCTTTGAATTTGATGCTTTTTCAAACGGTACGATGACAATCGCTAAAGCTTTGGCAGACGCGAAAGATACGTATAGTGTCATCGGGGGTGGAGATTCAGCGGCTGCAGTCGAAAATTTCGGACTAGCGGAATCGATGGATCACATCTCTACTGGCGGAGGTGCTTCTCTTGAATTTATGGAGGGTAAGGTTTTGCCAGGTGTCGCAGCGTTAAAAGACAAATAAAAGGATGTTCAATCGCACAGGACGTGCTAGTACTTCATAGGACGTGTCGCTTTTTAACCTGTATTGATGCTAATTTACCTTTGAAGCTTTTAGACAATGAATACGAAAGGCTTTGTTAAATCAAAGAAATCCTCGACACTCTGTGGGGAAAGTGAATCGGCGAGTCTTCCAGCGAAAGGATCTTCGACCAAAAACCACCACTTCCTGTGGGAACGTCGAAGCCAGCACATCCTGTGCGCATGAGGAAGGTTTGTAGATCTACCGCAAAAATCAACAATAAAGAATAACTGAGCCAAACTAAATGAAAGGTGGACCTTAAAGGATGCGTAAACCGATCATCGCAGGAAATTGGAAAATGCATAAAAAATTGGAGGAAGCCAAGAGCTTTGTAAAAGAGATATCAGGTCTGGTACCGGATGAAAATAAAATCGATTCGGTCATTTGTGCCCCCGCCCTCTTTTTGAACGCTTTGGTGAACGAAACAGCTGATACGAAGCTCCATATAGGTGCACAGAACATGCATTTCGAAGAAAGCGGAGCATTTACAGGCGAAATCAGCCCGGCAGCATTGAAAGATCTGAAGGTTGATTATGTCATTATCGGCCATTCGGAGCGGCGCGAAATGTTTAATGAAACGAACAGCTCTGTCAACAAGAAAGTGCACGCTGCCTTTATGCATGACATTGTGCCGATCGTTTGTGTCGGTGAATCCCTCGAACAACGTGAAAACAATGAAACGAAGTCCCATGTCAAAACGCAAGTCGAGCAAGCGCTAAGCGGACTTTCTGAAGAACAAGTTGCAAAGACTGTCATTGCTTACGAGCCGATTTGGGCGATTGGGACAGGTAAATCAGCGACTGCTGAAGATGCGAATGAAGTTTGTGCATACATCCGGAGTGTGATCGTCGAGAAGTTTTCGAAAGATATCGCTGAACAAGTGCGAATCCAATACGGCGGCAGTGTGAAACCGGAAACAATCGATGAATTGATGAGCCAATCGGATATCGACGGTGCACTTGTCGGCGGGGCAAGTTTGGAGCCTCAGTCCTTCCTACAGTTGTTGGAGGTTGTAAATAATGGCTAAAAAACCAGTCGCACTCATCATTCTTGATGGGTTCGCGTTACGGGATGAGAAGAAAGGAAATGCTGTCGCTCAGGCGAAAAAACCGAACTTCGACCGTTATTGGAACGAGTTCCCCCATTCCCAGCTAAAGGCTTCCGGGGAAGCGGTCGGTCTTCCTGAAGGTCAGATGGGAAACTCTGAGGTTGGTCATTTAAATATCGGAGCTGGCCGAATCGTGTATCAAAGTTTGACGCGTGTCAATCTATCGATAAAAGAAGGCGAGTTTTATGAAAAGCAAACCTTCTTGGATGCCATGGATCATGTAAAAAAGAAAGGCTCTGCGCTCCATATTTTTGGACTGCTTTCAGATGGAGGGATCCACAGTCATATCGACCACCTGTACGCGCTATTGAAACTGGCAGCGAAAGAGAATGTTGAAAAGGTGTATATCCATGGGTTTCTTGATGGGCGTGATGTCGGGCCGACAACAGCAAAGACCTATATCAAAGCACTCCAGGAAAAAATGGATGAATATGGGGTTGGAGAAATCGCAACACTATCAGGGCGTTATTATTCAATGGACCGGGATAAACGCTGGGATCGTGTAGAACGCTCTTACCGTGCGATGACTTATGGTGAAGGTCCTTCATATAAAGATCCAATTGAACTTGTCGATGATTCGTATGAAAATGGAATTCATGATGAGTTCGTCCTGCCGTCCATCCTTACGAAAGAAGACGGTTCTCCGGTTGCGACGATTGAGGACGATGATGCGATCATTTTCTTCAATTTCCGTCCAGACCGCGCTATTCAGATTTCACAAGTCTTTACGAATGAAGATTTCCGTGGGTTCGATCGAGGTGATAAACTGCCGAAGGATCTACACTTCGTCTGTCTGACCCATTTCAGTGAATCTGTGGATGGGGAGGTAGCATTCAAACCGACGAACCTGGATAACACTCTTGGTGAAGTTTTATCCCAGCAGAATTATAAGCAGCTGCGGATTGCTGAAACAGAGAAATATCCTCATGTCACCTTCTTTTTCAGTGGTGGCAGGGAAAACGAATTCCCCGGTGAGGAACGGATACTCATCGATTCACCGAAAGTGGCAACATATGATCTGAAGCCGGAAATGAGTGCTTATGAAGTGACTGATGCGTTGATTGATGAACTTCATGCGGACAAGCATGATGTGATCATCTTGAATTTCGCGAATCCGGATATGGTCGGACACTCTGGAATGCTCGAGCCTACAATCAAAGCGATTGAGGCAGTAGATGAATGTCTCGGAAAAATCGTCGACTTGATAGTAGAAAAAGGTGGGGCCGCGATCATCACAGCTGACCACGGAAATTCAGATGAGGTTATCACGATGGATGATAAGCCGATGACGGCCCATACCACGAACCCTGTACCAGTGATCGTGACGGAAAAAGGTGTGAACCTCCGAGATGACGGAATTTTAGCAGACTTATCGCCGACAGTGCTGGACTTGCTTGGCGGGAAGCAGCCGAAAGAAATGACAGGGAAAACCCTGATTAAGGAAGTTTAAGATTACCCAATTATTAACGGCGAATTTCAGGTCCGTTGACGTACACGATGAATAGTCTGTGTTGTCTTGGGGCTTAACGTTTTTAGCTGGTAACCATACAGGTCCTTTAAACAATATTTAAACAAATATTTTACTAAAACCAAGGAGATGAAAAGTTATGACATCGAATATCGTTAATATTTTTGCGCGTGAAGTTTTAGACTCTCGTGGTAACCCGACTGTAGAGGTTGAAGTCTGGTTAGAGTCAGGTGCTCGTGGACGTGCTCTTGTACCGAGTGGAGCTTCGACAGGTGAATACGAAGCTGTTGAACTTCGTGATGGCGACAAAGACCGTTACTTAGGAAAAGGTGTTTTGAATGCAGTCAACAATGTCAACGAAGTGATCGCACCTGAACTCGTATTTTTTGATGCGCTTGACCAGGTTGCCATCGATAAGCAATTGTTGGAGTTAGATGGAACAGAAAACAAAGGAAAGCTTGGCGCTAACGCGATTCTAGGTATCTCCATGGCTGTTGCTCATGCTGCTGCAGATCACCTTGATGTTTCTCTTTACAACTACCTTGGTGGATTCAACGCAAAAACTCTTCCAACACCGATGATGAACATCCTGAACGGTGGGGAGCACGCTGACAACAACGTGGACATCCAGGAGTTCATGATCATGCCAGTCGGGGTTGAATCATTCCGTGAAGCACTCCGTGTAGGAGCAGAAATTTTCCATACGTTGAGAAAAGTATTACAAGACAAGGGCTTGAATACGGCGGTTGGAGATGAGGGTGGATTCGCACCTAATCTATCTTCGAACGAAGAAGCGATCTCGACGATCATCGAAGCGATCGAAAAAGCAGGATATAAGCCTGACGCAGAAGTGAAGCTTGCATTGGATGTGGCTTCTTCTGAGCTTTATAAAGATGGCAAGTATCACCTCTCTGGCGAAGGTGTGACGAAGACTTCAGAAGAAATGGTTGCCTGGTATGAAGAGTTGACTTCCAAATATCCGATCATCTCAATCGAAGACGGACTAGACGAAAACGACTGGGAAGGATGGGAGAAGCTTACGGCTGCTATCGGAGACCGCGTACAGCTGGTAGGTGATGACTTGTTCGTAACGAATACATCGAAGCTTTCTGAGGGGATCCAGCGCAAAGTCGGTAACTCCATCTTGATCAAAGTCAACCAGATCGGTACATTGACTGAAACGTTTGATGCGATTGAAATGGCGAAGCGTGCAGGCTACACTGCAGTCATCTCCCACCGTTCTGGTGAAACGGAAGATAGCACGATTGCAGACATCGCTGTTGCTACAAATGCTGGACAAATCAAGACAGGTGCGCCATCCCGTACAGACCGAGTAGCGAAGTACAACCAGCTGCTCCGCATCGAAGATGAACTCGATTACACCTCGATCTATGCAGGCAAAGACGCATTCTATAACGTAAAGAAATAAGCTAGAATGAGGGAAGAACCCCGAAAGCCGTTAACTACGGCCTTCAGGGTTCTTTTTTTTATACGTTAAGAAAGTATAACTTTTCAGCGATGCAGCTAACCGAAGTAGCAGAAAAGTTTACGGACCAAGTATAAGTGCAGCCAAGGCATGGCTGTGCATTGCTTTTTTGTACCAGGCACGATAATTCCGCCTTACTCTCCCAAGCGTTGCTGGGAAGTGCCAGGCACGATATCTCAGCCTTACTCCCCCAAGCGTTGCTGAAAGGTACCACGATATCTCAGCCCTACTCTCCCAAGGATTGCTGGAATGTGCCAGGCACGATATCTCAGCCTTACTCCCCCAAGCATTGCTGAAAGGTACCAGGCACCATTTTAAAATCCGTGGGTTACTAGGGATTGGATCTGGTGCCTGGCACACGCCAAGCTACATGTCTTCGTTATCGGTGTGAATGTCGCTTCGTTCTTGCTCAAGCCCATTATCAGCTTGGGTAATGAGTTGATCGAGTGGTTGGAAGGCATCGCTTTGAACCGTAAATGCTGGATTCATGTTGGTTGCGGTTGGAAGTTCTTTTTCGCGTTCTCGTTCTTTTCTTCTCATCGCGTAAACACCTCCATGATTTTAATATGGGTGACGTCAAGTGAAAATATGTTGATCATCATTTTCCATGCCTTTTGACATACTACTCGTAACAGGTTGAACGGAGGTGCATCTAATGACATTTGTACGCCTTGGTTATGTAGCAATGAGCCTAAAGGTTCCGAACTCATCACCTTCTCAAACAATGACGATCAAAAATTTTTCAAAAATCGAAAACGAAAATGCGGCGATATTGAAACTCGAAAGGATTACACGATCAAATCTCCATAACACTTTAAGGATTTTACGTCATAATGCAGCACATGATATCCAATTCTATCGAATGACATCCAGGTTGGTTCCTTTAGCTACATTTGAAGGGCTGCCAGATTGGGACTACATGGCGGCAATCGTGGACAGTTTAGAGGAAATTGGAAAGTTTGTGGCGGAAAAAGAAATGAGAGTCGACTTTCACCCTGACCATTTTGTATTAATCAATTCACCGAAAAATGAAGTACTAAAAATGACGGTGAAAACGTTGATTTTGCATAAACGGCTTCTGGAGGGAATGAATATCGACCCGAAACATCGATGTGTCCTCCATATCGGAGGTGTTTATGGAGATCGAGTACTTGCATTAGAACGGTTCATTCAAAACTGGATGCTCATTCCAACAAGCATTCAAAATATGATCATCTTGGAGAATGACGATAAGTCGTTCCATTTCGAGGATACGCTCTATTTGTGCGAAAAGTTGGGGATACCACTCGTTTTCGATTATCACCACCATCTTGCACATCATGAAAATAAGCATTGGGAAGCTCAATGGGATCGGATTGTAAACACATGGTCGCCTTCACCTCTTCCTGTCAAAATGCATATTTCCAGCCCGAAAAACGAAAAACAATTCAGAGCGCATAGTGATTTTGTGGATGTTGAAATGTTCATGGATTTCTTGAATGAAATAAAAGGAAGTGTGGATCAAATCGACTGTATGATCGAAGCGAAACGAAAAGACGAAGCGTTATTCAAACTCATGAAAGATCTTAAACAATACGATCATATCGAAATAAACGACGGGGCCAGCTTTTACATCAAATAGCTGTAAAACCAGCGGGATGTACCAGGCACCGAAACAAAGTCCTTGCGCTGCAAGAGGTTTCAAACGGTACCAGGCACCAAAACAAAAGCTTTGTGTCCCATGGGATCTGAAATGGTGCCAGGTACCCATCATTTACGATTTTTGTTGAATTTGCTATCTTCATTGTGATACATTTAAAGTACTGGATTGTGTTTTGTTGGAGGTGGATGAGTTGGAAACATTCTTGATGGTGTTATTGATTATTGATGCGCTTGCAATCATAACAGTCGTATTACTTCAATCTGGTAAGAGTGCTGGATTATCCGGTGCGATTACAGGTGGAGCAGAGCAGCTTTTCGGTAAGCAAAAAGCTCGTGGTATCGATGCTGTGTTCCAAAAGTTGACGATCGTATTAGCGGTATTATTCTTTATCCTTACCATTTTGTTAGCATACGTATATTAATTTGTATTCGCAAACAGCAAGTGTAAAAGCTTGCTGTTTTATTTATTTTATTTCAAAGGGTACCGAAATGACCAAGGTCTTGGATGGTGAGCCTAGCTCAAAAGGGCTTCATGAGACCATGAAATCGCGAGAACCCGAATTTGAGGTAATCATAAACGCTTCATGAGACCATGAAATCGCGAAAACATGAATTTGAGGTACTCATAAACGCTTCAGACCATGAAAACCCTAAAACAAAAAATGAAGCACTAAAATCTTTTTCTATTTTCCTTAACGGATTCAGGTACATACGTTTTAATGATTCTTACAAGGGGCAAACTATTAGAAAGAAATGAAGGAGCACTAGCATGATTGGTTGTCTATGTCTGCACGGTTTTACCGGAAGCCCTTATGAGGTCGAACCGCTGGTCACTTTTTTAAAAGCAAATACAGATTGGCTTGTTGTTTCACCGACTTTTCCGGGTCATGATATAGGCAATGGCAGAATGGAGCGTGTCACGTATCAAGAGTGGATCCAGACGGCTGAAATGGAGCTCAGGGCTTTACAACGCAAATGTGACAAAATCTATGTAGTCGGTTTTTCTATGGGCGGCATCATTGCAGGTTATCTTGCGGCTTCCAATAAAATCGATCGACTGGTGCTCTTGAGTGCAGCAGCTCATTATGTAAGCGTATCCCGATTAGTACAGGATATCAAATCCATGGTACAAGATCTTTTCAAAGGTAACTTAAAGGAAAACGGAATGTTTCAGCGGTACTTACAAAAATTCAAAGATACCCCATTGTCGATGACTTTTCAGTTTCGAAGCCTCATCCGATCTTTGCGTCCATATTTGAAGAAAATCACTACCCCGACACTCATCATTCAGGGGGAATGTGATGGTGTGGTACCGAAAAAAAGTGCGCAATATATTTACAACACTATTCGCTCTAAGAACAAAGAAATCATCCTACTACCTAAGTCAAAACATATTGTATGCCACGATGTCGAACAGGAAGACGTTATCCGGCATGTGTACAGATTTTTGACAGACACAGAAACAGATGAAGTTAAAGGAGAGGTAACATCATGAAAATCGTTTCACCAAAACCATTTTTCTTTGAAGGCGGAGACCGGGGAGTCTTATTACTGCACGGTTTTACGGGGAATTCAGCAGATGTTCGTATGCTAGGACGATTCCTGCAAAAAGAGGGCTATTCCTGTTTAGCACCACAGTATAAAGGACATGGCGTACCACCAGAGGAACTAGTACATACTGGTCCTGTTGATTGGTGGCAGGATGTCACGAAAGGTTATAACGAGCTGAAAGAAAAAGGCTATGAGGAAATTGCCGTAGCCGGTCTTTCCCTCGGTGGCGTTTTTTCCTTGAAACTAGGGTATACATCAACTGTCAAAGGGATCGTACCGATGTGTGCGCCTATGTATATCAAAAGTGAAGAAACCATGTATGAAGGTGTACTGGAATACGCAAGAGAATATAAGAAATATGAGGGCAAATCAGAAGCACAAATTGAAAAAGAGATGGAAGAATTCAAGAAAACACCAATGGAAACATTGAAGGCTCTGCAAAACTTGATCGCAGATGTCCGCGATAACATCGATATGATCTATACGCCGACTTTTGTCGTACAAGCTAGGCATGATGAAATGATCAATACGGACAGTGCGCATATCATTTACGATTCCATTGAATCCGATCAGAAAGATTTGAAATGGTATGAGGAATCTGGTCATGTCATTACATTGGATAAGGAAAAAGAACAGCTTCACGAGGATGTTCTTGCATTTCTCAACAGTCTTGATTGGTCGTAACGGAAGTTCAAAAATCAATAAAATGAACGATCTTCCGACACATAACTTTCTAATTAAAACCTATACAAAATTCCAGTTAACTACGGAGGAGGGAAACAAGCAGAATGGATCAAGAAAGAATATTATCATTTATGAAAGAAGAAGCCTATAAACCGCTGACTGTCCAGGAACTCGAGCAGGAGCTCAACCTGGATCACGCGGAGGAATTCAAAGAACTCGTGATTACCTTGAACGACATGGAGGAAAAAGGGGACATCGTCCGGACCCGAAGCAACCGATATGGTGTACCGGAGCGCATGAACCTGATTAAAGGGAAACTTCAAGGACATGCGAAAGGATTCGCATTCCTGTTGCCAGAAAAAAAAGATGAAAAGGATGTATTCATCTCACCATCAGACTTGAATGGAGCGATGAGCGGGGATACAGTCCTCGTGAGGATCTCTTCTCGACCTGGTGATGGAAAGCCAGAAGGAACGGTTATCCGGATTCTTGAACGGGGTGTGACACAGGTAGTCGGTACATTCATCGATAGTAAAAGTTTCGGGTTTGTCGAAGCAGATGACAAACGGATCCCGAATGACATCTTCATCCCGAAGGAAGCGATCAACAATGCAGTCGATGGACATAAGGTACTTGTAAAAATAACGAACTACCCCGAGGGAAGATCAAGCGCAACAGGAGAAGTCATCGAGATTTTAGGACACAAGAATGATCCTGGAGTCGATATCCTGTCGATCATCTATAAACACGGACTCCCGAGGGAATTCCCTAAAGAGGCACTGGATCACGCAAACTCTGTTCCAGATGAAATCGATGTTGCTGATCTTACTGACCGTCGCGACTTACGGGATGAAACGATCGTGACGATTGATGGGGCTGACGCGAAGGACTTGGATGATGCAGTCAATGTGGTAAAGCTAGACAACGGGAACTACAAGCTCGGTGTCCATATCGCTGATGTCAGCCATTATGTCACGGAAGGCTCTCCAATTGATAAGGAAGCCGTTGAGCGTGGTACCTCTGTATATCTTGTCGACCGTGTCATACCAATGATCCCGCATCGTCTATCGAACGGGATCTGCAGTTTGAATCCGAGAGTCGACCGTTTGACGCTATCTTGTGAAATGGAAATTACACCCGATGGAGAAGTGGTCAACCACGATATTTTCCAAAGTGTGATACGTACGAATGAACGGATGACCTATACAGATGTCCGAAAAATCTTATTGCGTGAAGACGAAGAGGTGCTTGAGCGGTATAAGGAGCTTGTCCCATTTTTTGACTTGATGGGTGAGCTAGCCGACATTTTACGTAGAAGACGTTTCGAACGTGGAGCGATCGACTTTGACTTCAGTGAAGCAAGAGTTCTTGTCGATGAAGAATCAAAGCCTGTCGATGTCGTATTACGTGATAGAACGGTTGCAGAAAAATTGATCGAGGAATTCATGTTGGCGGCAAACGAAACGGTAGCAGAACATTTCCACTGGATGAAGGTACCTTTCATGTACCGGATCCACGAAGACCCAGATGAGGAAAAACTGACGAACTTCCTGGAGTTCATCACGAATTTCGGATACGTGGTCCGCGGTTCAGCAAATTCAATCCATCCGCGAGCCCTTCAACAGATCTTAGAAGAAGTACAAGGTGAACCTGAGGAAGCGGTCATCAGCAAGGTCATGCTGCGTTCGATGAAACAAGCGCGCTATGAGCCGGAAAATCACGGGCATTATGGATTATCCACTGAATTTTATACACACTTCACGTCACCGATCCGCCGTTATCCTGACTTGATTGTCCACCGTCTGATCCGGAAATATTTGATTGAAGGGAAAACAGATGAAAAAACAGTCAGCCACTGGAAGGAGGAATTGCCGGAAATCGCCCAGCATGCGTCTGAACGGGAACGTCGTGCGGTCGATGCGGAACGTGAAACAGATGATCTGAAAAAAGCCGAATTCATGCAAGATAAAATTGGGGAAGAATTTGAGGGAGTCATCAGCGGTGTTACGAACTTCGGATTGTTCATCGAGCTTCCGAATACGATTGAAGGCCTTGTCCATGTCAGCTACTTGACCGATGATTACTATCATTTCAATGAGCAGCAATACGCAATGATCGGTGAACGTACTGGTAAGGTATTCCGGATCGGTGACGAGCTCCAGATTCGGGTATTGGCTGTCAACGTCGATGAACGTGCAATCGACTTTGAAATCGTAGGTATGAAAGCACCTGCTCAACGCAGGAGCCGAGACCGTGCTCGTGTAATCTCGAGTGGAGGCAAGAGCCCTACGAAAGAAAAGAGACAAAAAGAAAAAGGGAAAGAAGGATCCTCCTCCCGTAAAAAGAAAGGGAACAAACCATTTTATAAAGATGCTCAGAAAAAGAATAAAGGGAAAAAGAAAAAGCGTCGATAATCAGGTTGAACCTCATTCAAAAGCTGGATGAGGTTCTGCTTATATAACGGGTAGATATTCTTGACTTTCCTTGACCTATGTTGTTAAAATGTAACATGCAGTTTGAAAGGGGAACGAAGTTATGGCACGTCATGAAGGATTATTGATTGCACAAAATAAAAAGGCTGGACATGATTACACCATCGAAGATACGTTCGAAGCCGGAGTCGTCCTGCAAGGGACTGAAATCAAAGCGATCCGTGCAAGAAGAGTCAATTTAAAGGATTCTTTCGCACGTGTCCAAAACGGTGAAGTTTTCCTTCATAATATGCATATCAGCCATTACGAACAAGGAAACCGCTATAACCACGACCCTTTACGCACACGTAAACTGCTGTTGCACAAAAAAGAAATCAGTAAATTGATTGGCGTTTCTAAAGAATCCGGATACGCGCTCGTTCCATTGAAGCTTTATATTAAGAACGGGTTTGCGAAGGTCCTACTCGGAGTTGGAAAAGGGAAGAAGAAATATGATAAGCGTGAGGACTTGAAACGTAAGACGGCAAAACGTGAAATCGAAAAGGCTTTCCGAGAACGCCAGAAGATGTAAGATAATGCTATTAACAACATACGTTCGATGTGTTATAATAGAAGTTGTCGCCAGTAAGGATGTTCGAAAAATCATCAAAATGACGAATGAAAATTTCCGAACATAGTAATTAAGCAACTTTCAGTAACGCTCATTTCAAATGGGGACGTTACGGATTCGACAGGGATAGGTCGAGCTTAAGTTGCGAGCCGAGGGGGTCGGCCTCGTAAAAACGCCAACGCCTATAACTGGCAAAGAAAACAACAACTTCGCAGTAGCTGCGTAACAGTAGCTTTGCGGTTCCTCCCTGCATCGCCCATGTGCTAGGGTAAGGGACTCAACTTAAGTGGGCTACGCCGGATTCCACCGCCTGAGGATGAAGGAAGAGAACAACCAGGCTAGTCACACGGATGCCTGTCGATAGGCTGAAGTGATGGCGAAATGCCAATATATCGACTACGCTCGTAGAAGCTTAAGTGCCGATATTTCTGGACGTGGGTTCGACTCCCACCGTCTCCACCATACATAAACATGGTGGTTTTTTTATGTTGTGTCTTGAAGCATAAGTTTGCCGAATTGGTAAGCTTATGCTTCAATAACTTTCGGCAATTTTATACTTCAATATAAAAATTTGGAGCTTCAGCAACTTATAAAAAAGGCGTTCACAGTAGTCTTTTAATTAGAGTTTAAAACAGTATTTCGTTTTTTAAAAAATCTTATAGAAAGCTACTGTATTTGATTATTTCTAAATTTATCTATTTTTTTCATCGTATCGTTTATTATTTTTGTATTCCTTTTAAATTTTTTATCGAGTTTATCTATGTAATTTTTACTTTGTTCTAATGTGCCAGATTGTACGTGAATCACTTTACCATTTTCAAAACGTTTTTGTTTTGCCACTTTATCCACCTCTAATTTATATTTACATCACACTTTAACCACTAATTTTTATTCTTATCTAATTCATCCTATACATAAGTATAATGTCTAAAATTAGATCGTTAGTAATTTTGCGTAATCTTTGTATATAAAATAGAATCAGATTTAAAAAAGGATTTCAATTATTTTGATTGAATTTATAAATTATTCCAGAAAAGGGCAGTTATAGAGGAGAATAACCCCATTTCATTAGCCTCGTTTAATCTTCGCAACCGATTTTGGATCCGAAAACGAATTAATTTTATTTGGTTGACCGGATTGCAAACATCCTGTAAAATTTTGTTAAGTGTATACTTTAGGGTAATGAGCTTACTTAAAGGTAAGGGGATGATTTATCAATGATTCATCAGCTTGAATGTCCAGTGGAGACAATCATTCATGTTCTAGGCGGCAAATGGAAACCAATGATTTTATGGCATTTGATACAATCCAATAAGCGATTCAACGATCTGGAAAAGCTTATACCTGATGTTTCTCAAAAAATGCTTTCACAACATCTACGGGACTTGGAACGAGAGGGCATAATCGATAGAACGGTCTACCCCACCGTCCCTCCAAAAGTAGAATATTCCCTTAGTGAATATGGTAAAACAATGATTCCTGTAGCAGAAGTCATGTGTGCTTGGGGAGAAAACCATAATAAGCGGAAATATGAAGAATCTGCTTCTTAAAGCCGGTTCAATTCATTTGCACACTAATTCAAGGACTCATAACAAAAGCTGCCACGGGATTTTCCCTGGCAGCTTTTGCTATTTACAGTCAATCTTCCTTTAAGATTTTCGCCGTGGACCAACATGGATAACCCTTTCTGCTTAATGCTTACTTTTAAGTAAGGACCTTACATTAAAGTGGGTTCTTATCAAGATTTTTAAACGATGCTAAGCTTGAGTCAATCCAGAGATGAAATATCGGGAGTCAATTATAAAAGGAGGAAAAAACGATGAAAATTATTGTTTTCGGAGCAACGGGAAATACGGGGAGAAGAGCGCTGGAGCAAGGGTGTAAAATGGGACATGAAATGACCGCATTCGTGCGAAACTCCGAGAAGTTTTTTGGACAGCAAGGAGAGCGTTCTGCCAAACATGTGAAGGTGGTCGTGGACGATATCATAAACCCAGTAAGCGTCGGCGAGGCGCTTTCGCATCAAGACGCCGCTATTATTGCTGCCGGCCATGCAGGTCAAGGAGATGAGTTCGTTCGTCTCGTTGATAACATTATAAGCCAATGTGAAATCCACCCTAGTTTTTCCGGGAGGGTATGGGTAATGGGAGGTGCCGGCCTGCTGGATATTCCATATACTGATCTCATTGGCAACAATCTGCCCGGATTCCCGCCTGCGTATAAAAATCACAACCGGAATTTTGAACGACTGCTGCAGTCTGAGCTTGATTGGTCAATTATGTGTCCGGGAACTATGATTGATTCGATAGAACCTCCGGCGTCGGTTAATCTGCATGTAACAACGGAAACCTTGCCCATATCAATTCCGAAGACGATCAAGGAATTATCCGAGGCCGATATAGCCGGTTACTTGTTCAGTCGGCTTCAAGAGCTGGATGTTGCTTATGATGATGTCGTGAAATGCATGCTGGACCATATCGAGTTCGGAGGGCCTTTTAAGAGGAAAAGGGTCGGACTCGCCTATCCAAGCGATTCCGGTGTGCTAAGGAGCAAAAAGGGAGATGGTGAGTTTGTTTGAATGGATCCTCGTTTTGCACATATTGGCTTCTATCGCGGTAATCGGTCCCGCTTTAGTGGTACCCGTCATTCGAAGGTCCGCTAGAACCGTCGGCCAGTTGCGCTTTGCTTTTGATGTAACAAACAAGCTTGCCATCCTGCCTAAAATTGGCGGAGCCGTACTTATTATTACCGGGGGTTGGCTTATGATCATAACGAAGATGGGGTTGTCCCAAATGTGGCTAAATATATCGATCCTTTTATCGCTGCTCATGGTCGCCACGATCGAGGGATTGATCGAGCCGCGCATGAAAAAGATCATGGAGATTGTATCTATAAGTCAAAGCAAAGGGGATGAAGTACCCTCCGAGCTCGGTCGATTGATGAAAAAGATCGTACCAATCGAAACGGCGTCACAGCTGCTTATGATTGCCATAACCATACTTATGATCCTTAAACCATTCTAAAGAAGCCGTCAACCCTTTTAACAATCGGCCCCTGGGTAGCCCCAGGAAGGGAAGAATCAATATCGAAAAGGCTGCCGTGTGGCAGCCTTTTGTTCCGTATATAAACTTCCGCATCAATGCCGTTGCGAATGTAATAGCAACAAATCGAAGTTCCCATGTTCTATTATTAAAACGTAGCGGTCAAAATGAAGGGTGGGTTTTATGAATCATTAAGCGACAATAGCACTAAGGCAACGGAAATATTAAATCGAATGTTTGAAGATGAAATGGAATTTATGCGTTCGAATGCCAGGGTGGAACGTCTCCGCCAGTGGGGACTTGATCCCGCCATAAAACTGTTCGCCCTCTACAAAATAACTCACTTTCCCCCATTAAAGGAAGTTAGCTTTAGATATTCACCTCAATATTTTTGAATCATTATATTACCAACATCAGTTTGGTCGGATATATAAAATGTTGTTCCTATTCGAAAGGAAGAATTACTGATTCATGAATAATCAAGAATTTTTTTGACAAACTAAAAAAAGAAATTGGATCTTTAGGTGGGATAAAATGAACGTAAATGAATTAGGTTTCCTTTGGTACTTACAATCAAGTTCAAACATGATCAATTTATTATTAAAATATCTTAGTGAAACTTCTGAGGATACTGATTTAAGGAATATTTTAAATGAAATATATGAAATCTCTACATATCAAGAACAAGAGGCTACTCAATTATTGTCTGAGGAAGGTTATAAAGATACACCGTTCTTCAGGGAAGATGATATATATAGTTCATCAACAAAACTATTTTCAGATCAATTAATTCTAGAGATTTTAAAGCATATAACGGGTAATGGATTGCGAGCACTTGCTGTTCAATATGTTGAATTAACAGATTATAAAGTAAAAAATTTTTATAAAAAATTACTTATTGATGTAATTCAATTAGATTTATCTTTATTAAAATTGCTTAATGATAAAGATTTGTTACAAAATAATTCGTTCTCTTATAAAAAAGCAGATGAAAGGGATGGGAAACTATTCAAAGTGGCATCAACTCAGCAACGGCCACTTAATGCGGTAGAATTGGCAAATATGTTCAGTGCCCTTCAATGTAACAATGTTGGAATTGCTCTTTGTACCGGTTTTTCTGAAGTCGTAGAGGATATGGACACAAAGAAATTTATACTAGAAGGGAAAAAATTAGCATTTTATCAATCAGCCTCTTTATCCGATATCTATAGAGAAAATGGAATTCCAACTACAACTGGACTAGAGGCTCACGTTAATAAAGTAAAGGAATCACCTTTTTCAGATAAATTAATTGCAAACTTAATAATGTTCCTTAATCCAGTAAGTATAACCAGCCTACAAAATGCAGTGGTATCCAGTTATAAAATGGATCATATAGATTCTTTAAAGGAACTAATCAAGATGATTGAAAACTACTCAGAGAAAGGGCTGAAGTTATTAATAAGGAAAAATTGGTTTAATGAACCACCTGTATCTAATTGGTCACATAAATAGAAACGTGGCAGGTACTATTCAAGAAATGGAAACTTCTCAGTAAATAGGTCGAACACGAATTCCATAAGCGAAACCCACCGTCTCATGCCCCCAAATGAGCAGACGTCCAGCCAAGTTCAAAGATGGATGTTTGGAAAAAGTTAAACATTAGCAGCGTAAGAAATCATTCATTTAGGGAAAAGATGACAAGTGCCAAACTACTTGGGTTTCTTGCTGTAATAATTGGAATGCTTTGTGTAAACGGGCAAGCTTTGTCACAGGACGGAACTTCTTGGGGATTGATTTGTGGAATATTATCGGCAATAACATATGCCATTATGGTGGTTTTCAATAAAAAGGTAAAAAGTATAAAAGGACTTGAAAACGCCATGTGCCAGTTATTTACTAGCTTTATAACGGTTGCAATTTTTATAGGTTTAAAGCAAGGGTTTTCGGTCAACATTATACAAGGAAATCTGATCCCCATACTGCTATTAGGCGTTGTATGTACTGGAATCGGTTGCTATTTTTATTTTTCTTCCATTGGTGGTTTGCCCGTTCAGTCAGTGTCAATCCTCGGATATTTGGAGCCGCTGTCGGCATTGATTTTTTCAGCTGTCATTTTAGGAGAAAAGTTAAGTCATGTGCAAATAGCCGGGGCGTTGTTGATTTTAGGAGGTTCAGCATTTGGAGAATTGTTTCGGTCGAAAAAAATGAGCTTAGGGAAGAAAAAAGCAAAATAGTATTTTGATGTAGTAGCATGGGGGATGTTTCTAATGGTTCATAGACAGTTAATGTCATTTGTCGGTTCCTGTCAATAAGCGGTAATAAGTAAGTAGTAATAGAAGTCACTCTAAGTGAGAGGGCTTCTTCTTTATTTAATACGATATACTATATATCCATTCCCTTTCGCCGAAAAAACATAGGCAGACAGTAGAGGAGAACGATATACCTTGCTGTTTTTTTGGTATGGGAATACAAGTAGGGGAATTGTATCTTGATAATCATGAAAAATTGTGATACGTTAATATAGATATATGTAAATTATATAAAAATAAACATATTATCCCTATTTTAATTTTACACTATAACCAACCTCTAGTCAACCCCCTATTAAAATTTTTATTTAAATCGTCGAGATTCCAAAGAGAGGAGGCTTGTGGTCTGCTCGTAGAAAGGCGAGAGGATTTTCCCAATACGATAATAAAGAATAACAGCTATTTTGAAAAGGAGTGCTTATATGAAAAAAGGACTTCAGATGGAACAAGAAAGATTGGACAGTGTAATGGAAACGATCACGGAGCAGATCGGTAAGCTGGAAGATGAAAAAGACCTGCGTCAGGAAGAAGTGATCGATATTCGGAAGCACTTTTGGGAAGATGTCAAGGTCAACACCGATACGTTCGATGATTATCTTGAGACTATCATCAGTTTGAGGCAGCAGTCCCAAAACCTGTCTATTAGGCAAAGTACTCATAAACAATCCGTCAAGCGCTTGTCCGCGTTACGACGTATGAAGAAGAAACCATACTTCGGCCGGATCGACTTTAAAGAAGATGGAGAACCGACCGTAGAACATATCTACATCGGTGTCTCAACCCTGACGGATGCAAATGGTGAAGACTTCCTGATTTACGATTGGAGGGCACCGATTTCAAGCGTTTACTATGATTACCCACCTGGTCAGGCTGAATACGATACACCAGAAGGCACTATCAAGGGTTTGCTGGAAGGAAAGTGGCAATATATCATTCGTGATGGGGCCATTGAGTCGATGTTTGATACCAGTATCACCATTGGGGACGAGATTTTACAGCAGGTACTTGGTAAAGGTACAGACAAACATATGCACAGCATAGTAGCCACCATACAACAAGAACAAAACAGGATCATCCGGCACGACCGTGGACGGCTTCTCATCGTTCAAGGTGCTGCTGGAAGTGGCAAGACATCAGCCGCTCTACAGCGTATCGCTTACTTGCTTTATAAATATCGTGAGTGGCTGAAAGCTGATCAAATCATCCTATTCTCGCCTAATACTATGTTTAACAGCTATGTATCCACAGTTCTGCCCGAACTTGGCGAGGAAAATATGCAGCAGGTCACTTTCCAGGAATACCTGGACCATAGGTTAGGCCATACATTTCAAGTCGAGGACCCTTACGAGCAATTGGAATATGTATTGACAAAAGCTGATTCCCCTTCTTATCGGACTAGGACAGAAAGTATCCGATTCAAGGCATCGACACGTTTTTTCGAGATGATCAAGAACTATAGGCAATCACTTGAATCATCCGGCATGGTCTTCAAAGGAATCAACTTCAGAGGAAAACCGATCATCTCAGCCAAAGAAATGACTGAAAGGTTTTACAAAGTCGACACCTCGCTCCGCTTTCACAATAGACTTGAAAAGTTGACAGAATGGCTGAACAACAGACTCGGTGAAGCTGAAAAGCTCGAACGGAAAAAGCCATGGGTAGAGGAAGCAATCGAGTTGCTTAGCAATGACGAATACCAAAAAGCCCATGCCTACTTACGGAAAAAACGTGGTTTTAAGGAAGGGTCGTTTGACGAATATGAGATGGAAAGAAATGCGCTAGGCAAGTTGATTGTTCGAAAGAAATTCAAACCTCTGCGGAAACGGATCAGGACGCTACGTTTTATCAATATAACTGAAATTTATAAGCAGCTTTTCACTACACGGGAAAAAGATTGGATGGAAGGAAAGATACCTGATGGGTGGGCGGATATTTGCTCATTGACTGTGAACATGCTGGATGAACGAAAATTGTTACATGAGGATGCAACACCATTTTTACTTTTGAAGGAGCTGATTCAAGGCTTTCAGACGAACAGTTCGATTAAGCATGTACTTGTAGATGAAGCACAAGATTATTCTCCATTTCAATTTGAATTTTTGAAACGATTGTTTCCTTTTGCGAGGATGACAGTTCTCGGTGACTTTAACCAAGCGATATTTGCACATGCCAGTGAAAGGGTTGATTTCAATACGCTTACCGGTTTATACGGGTATGAAGAAACAGACGTGATCAACCTGACACGCAGCTATCGATCCACAAAACCGATCGTAGAATTTACAAGAGAACTCGTGCCAAATGGTGAACGTATTCATGCTTTTGAACGGGACGGAGAAAAGCCTAGGCTGACCAGATTGTCCAATCACGTCGAACTGCATAGCTCCATTACTTCTAAAATAGCAGACTTACAAAATCGTCGGTATAATACGATCGCGATTATTTGCAAATCCGCTTCAGAATGCACTGCTGCCTATGATGCCCTGAGCAGTATCGAAGGGATCAAACTCATCAAAAATGGATTGATTGAATACGAGCAAGGAGTAGTCGTCATCCCTGCGTATTTAGCCAAAGGTATCGAATTCGATGCCGTCATCATTTATGACGCATCAGAACATATGTATGGAGATGAAAGCCTGCGCAGATTGTTTTACACTGCTTGCACACGGGCCATGCATTACTTGCAGATTTATACTGTAGGCGAACCAAGCCCTTTTTTACTCAATGTAGCTCCAGAGAGGCTTAGTTAGAAAAATGGAAGAGGGATTTAGTTTTAAAGTAACGGGCAGGATCGTTCAAGAACGATTTGTTACAAAAATAGGACAGTTATGATAAATAATCGGTAACTGTCCTTTTCCATAATTTAATTATACCATTACTAACTAACCATTTTAGTATTAATCAAGTGAAGGTGCTTCTTCGATGATACATTTAAACGTGAACAATTTTTGTCATACGATTCGCCTTGGTATTGAGCGATAAATGGGAGGTAAAAAAATGAAACCATATGTTCTAGAGTTTCGGGAGATTGATAATACGAGACAAATGGTGGTCGGAGGAAAAGGGGTTAATTTAGGGGAACTATCGAAGATTCATGGAATACAAGCGCCAGAAGGATTTTGTGTTACGACGAAAGCTAATATAAAATCCCTCGAAAAAAATGAAGCCTTCCACGCATTGTTGGATCAACTAGCACTGCTAAAAGTAGAGGATCGAGATCAGATTGGTGAAATCAGCAGGGAGATCCGGAAAATCATTTTGGAAGTAGAAATTCCTTCCGATGTTGTGAAAGCTGTTGCTCACTATCTCTCCCAGTTTGGCAATGAACATGCTTATGCAGTTCGTTCCAGTGCAACTGCTGAAGATTTACCCCATGCCTCCTTTGCTGGTCAACAGGATACCTATCTAAACATCAAAGGAAAAGATGCAATTTTACAACATGTTAGTAAGTGTTGGGCTTCACTATTTACTGATCGTGCAGTGATTTATCGCATGCAAAATGGATTTGACCATCGAAAGGTTTATCTGTCTGTTGTCATTCAAAGGATGATTTTCCCACAAGCGTCCGGAATACTATTTACAGCTGATCCAGTTACCTCAAACCGAAAGGTGCTGTCGATCGATGCTAGCTTTGGACTGGGTGAGGCGCTTGTCTCTGGCTTAGTGTCTGCGGACAACTATAAAGTGCGGGAAGGTAGTATTGTGGAGAAGACGATTTCTACCAAAAAGTTGGCTATATATGCACGAAAAGAAGGCGGAACAGAGACAAAGCAGATCGATCCTGATCAGCAAAAGACTCAAACACTTACTGAACACCAAATTTTACAACTGGCATGCATCGGAAGACAGATCGAAGCTTATTTTGGTTACCCACAAGATATCGAATGGTGTTTGGTTGATGATACATTTTATATTGTCCAGAGTCGGCCAATCACTACTTTATACCCCATCCCTGAAGCAAATGATCAGGAAAATCACGTTTATGTATCTGTTGGTCACCAACAAATGATGACCGACCCCATGAAACCATTGGGATTGTCTTTTTTCCTGTTAACGACTCCTGCACCCATGCGTAAAGCTGGTGGAAGGTTGTTTGTTGATATCACACATAATCTGGCCTCACCTGTTAGCAAAGAAATTTTATTAGATACCCTGGGACATTCCGATCCGCTCATAAAAGACGCACTTATGACCATAATAGAGCGAAGAGATTTTATAATATCGTTACCAAATGATAAAAAAGAACAGAGTCCCGGTAAAAGCAATAAAGGTATGTCGTCTGCGGATTTACAAGCACAAATCGAAAACGATCCGACAATCGTTTCTGATTTGATTAAGCGTAGTCAAACATCGATAGAAGAGTTAAAGCATAACATCCAAACGAAATCAGGACCGGATTTATTTGTTTTTATTCTAGAAGATATCCAGCAATTAAAGAAGATTTTATTCGATCCACAAAGCTCGGGTGTGATTATGGCTGCTATGGATGCTTCATCATGGATCAATGAAAAAATGAACAAGTGGTTAGGTGAAAAAAACGTAGCAGATACGCTTTCACAATCTGTATCAAACAATATTACTTCGGAAATGGGTCTGGCGCTATTGGATGTCGCAGATGTGATTCGTCCTTATCGAGAAGTAATTAATTATTTACAACAAGTAAAAGATGATAACTTTTTAGATGAACTGGTTAAGTTTGATGGTGGACAGGAAACCCAAGACGCTATCTATGATTATCTCAGCAAATACGGAATGCGATGTACCGGGGAAATCGATATTACTAAAACTCGTTGGAGCGAAAAACCAACTACACTTGTCCCCATGATTCTTAGTAATATCAATAACTTTGAGCCTAATGCTAGCAATCGGAAATTTGAGCAAGGGCGACAGGAAGCTTTGAAAAAAGAACAAGAGTTATTAGATCGATTGAAGCAATTACCAGATGGTGAACAAAAAGCCAAAGAAACAAAACGAATGATTAACCTAATCCGGAATTTCATCGGTTACCGTGAATATCCAAAATACGGCATGATTAATCGCTACTTCGTTTATAAGCAGGCTTTACTGAAAGAAGCCGAACAACTCGTACAAGCCAGCGTTATTCATGAAAAAGAAGATATATACTATCTCACTTTTGAAGAACTTCACGAAGTGGTACGTACAAACAAACTGGATTATCAGATCATCAACAAACGAAAAGACGAGTACAAATTATATGAAAAACTAACTCTACCACGTGTTATAACGTCTGATGGTGAAATCATTGTAGGTGAGTACAAACGAGAAAATCTCCCAGCCGAAGCTATTGTAGGTCTACCTGTTTCTTCTGGAGTTATAGAGGGACGAGCTCGTGTTATCTTAAACATGGAAGATGCTGATCTAGAAGATGAAGATATATTAGTCACCTCTTTTACAGACCCTAGCTGGACACCATTGTTTGTATCCATAAAAGGCCTAGTCACCGAAGTTGGTGGACTGATGACCCATGGAGCAGTTATCGCACGTGAATATGGCTTACCAGCAGTGGTCGGGGTGGAAAATGCTACCGAATTGATAAGGGACGGGCAACGAATTCGTGTGCATGGAACAGAAGGATATATCGAAATATTGTGATTGCTGAATACCTTACAGTATGGAAGATGTTATATTGAAATTCTTATCTTTTGTTATAGAATTATCCTTTTTATGTTTAAGGTTTTTTGTTTAACTAAAGGGTGTTTTAGTTGAAGAGGAATTAAGTGATTTTAGGATTGAGACCATATTTTAGTTATTCATTAAAGGGCACGTTTATTTAAAAACGTGTCTTTTCATGTATCAACCATATTCTATAGTAACTAATGAAACAAAAAAATAAGGGGAGCAATGATTAACTCATTCTGGTATAAAAATAATTAATTTCGATGAGCGATGGATAAAGGAATTCAGATTAATAAAACAAGTAATAAGTAAGTCTTTAAATGATTTAATTATTGATATTGAAACACGTTGGAAGCACTTCTGTCCAAGGGCTTGGAGCAAAACCAATTTTGGATATAGATATTGTAATAGAAGATTACGATGTCTTTCCTAAAGTTATTAATGCACTTGAAAAGATAGGGTATTTTCACCAAGAAGAATGGAGCTTTAAAGGTAGAGAAGCAGTTTGGTAGAAGAGATACATCTACTCCATGGGGTGAAAAAGATACAAAATGGATGGAACATCACCTTTATGTTTGTAACAAAGATAGTAAAGAACTTGCAAGGCATTTAGCATTTGGAGATTACCTTCGTAATAACCCAAAAGCGGTAACTGAGTATGAAAATATTAAAAGGACTTTAGCAAAGACTATGAAAGACCGAACTTCCTATACGTCAGGTAAAACAGCGTTTATAAATAATATATTAGAAAAAAATAATTGATTTAATTATTGACCCTTTTTTCTACGAACAGTTATTGTTTCACCTGCAATGCCCCAATTATCAGTATCAACTTCATCAATCACTACAACAGTTGTGTTTGGATTTTTCCCTAAGACATCAACAAGTAATTGTGTTGCGCCTTTTATAAGCTGAGCTTTTTTTTCTGGAGTAATATCTTCTTTTGTAATTTTAATATTTACGTATGGCCTGAATATTCCTTCTTTCAATTTTAATGGAGAACTTTTCATGTTTGGTACTGGGATCATATCGATTTCCGCTTACAAGACACATTGCTCAAATTAGTATTACGCTAGCAGCACTTATCAAAGCAGAATTATAAATTTGCGTATAAGGTGGCAGGATTCAGTCTATTGTTAGCATTTGGCCAACTGCATAAATAGCAGTGAGATAACCAAAGTCAAAAAGTAATCACAGAAAAAATTTTAATTACTTAAACACCAAATCCTTTAAAGTAGCTATTTTTTAGGTTTTCATTGACCTAATACTCAGAGCTTTTTAATTTGCTTTTACGTATGGAAAAAATGATAAATAATAGGGGTATGTAGCTATATATATAATAGAAACCTACCTCTGAGGTGAATTTCCCTAGTGCATCTACTTTCAGACGGTCATCAATAAAGATGCTGATAAGCAATATTAATGACATAATCGTATATAAAGATTTTCTTGGTTTAATTTTCGTTATTTTCTTTAGGATCCTAGTGCAACACCAGATAGGAATACAGACGGTTGGAAGTATAACCAAAAGCCAAGTAAAGATAAAAATAAATTCAAATCGCTCGATAAAAGGAAATTCAACAATCTTAGTAATAACCAATGTCGGCCATAATGTATGCTTAAGTTGACCTTGGCTAAAATAAACGAAGGTTATCAATGTAACCAAGAGATAAATGAAAGTTGTATAGGCTAATGCTCCATGTGCCCACTTTGCAGATTTAGAAGGGTACTTAATAAATGGGAAGTAAATCAACAAGGTCTCAAAACCAATATATATTAGTGAAGATGCTTTAGAGGATTGAGCTATTTCTAGAATTGAATGGTCTAAAACCGGCATTAGGTTTCTAAAATTAGCATATTGTAAAGGAAAATATAACGTTACCAGAAGAATAGAAGGTAGAACCACTCCTAGGAAGCTTATTCCTGTTAATGTTCGGAATCCTCCGGTAATGATATAAATGATTATACATGCTAACCCTAGGCTAAGCTCCCAAGTTTTAATCATTGGGAATACCCATATCTGTATAACATCTATATAAGTACGAAAAACGGTAAGAGCCAAAAGTAAAAAGTATCCAATAACAATAACCGATAAAAAATCCCCTATTTTTTCGCCAAAACAAATTTGATGGATTTTTAACAAGTCTTTGGTAGGGTTACTTACCATTTTTAGTATCATCCATAATATAATATGAAGGCTTAGACCAGCGATAATTACTGAGATCCATGAATCATGTCCAGCATTTTCAATAATCGTATTCTGAAAGCTTAGAAGACCAATCCCTGTTTGAGACGAGTGAATCAAAAAGAAAACAAAAAAAGTAGAAACTAAATATTTATCTTGATTTTTTTGCTCCACTATCCCTCCACTCCCGTCATTAGAAAGTGTATCTTCGTTTCAATTTCAAATTCCAGATTAGGGTATTGATCATTAAAGCTATCTTGTGTCCAATCCCGTTTTTCACTTCTAACTAAATCTCCAAATCCCAAAGGATCTACTTGTTCCTTTTTAAACTCTTCCAATAACTTTTCAATTTTTGTGTTTAGTTCTTTTTCGATTTTTGTAGATAATTTATCTACATCTTTCTTTTTAGAAAGATCAAAAGACTTTGGGTAATCTTTCATAAAAGCAAACAAATCAAGTTTAATGTTCACCGTTGGTTTTTGATGAGTATTTGTAATGGAGACTTTTCGTTTTCCATGCATAACTTTTAGAAAGACTTTCTCATTCTGTTCGCTGATGAATTCATAAGTACCCCTAATATTTTTGTCATCAATGATTTTAATGAGGAACGCTTCTCTATCCTGAAGGTGCATCACCAATTTGTTACCCTTAAAAATTCCTAAACCATCAACCATTATCTTCTCAGATTCATAAATGGACAAGACAGGCAAGTAAACATCTTGTCCTGCACCAAAGTATTGATTTAAAACTGTATGAATGTTCGTTCGCGGCGTATTCCCGTATTTTATATTTTGTTCAATTACATCAGAGAGATGATAGGGTGGATATCTCATAGCAAGACTAAGAACTTCAGCAGCATCCTGCTTTGATATTACCACTGTTGCATTGTTTCCCATGATTGGGTCTCTGACAAGCGTATCCATTAAATCTTTAATACCTTCTTTTGCATAAGGTTCACCCATTACTATTGTTCTTGTTTTTCCAATTTCAATAGGGTGTGGTACTTGTTGCGTAAACATCGTAAATATTCCATTTGTAGTTTCAGATTCTGCTGTAAGAAGTTTTACTGGTGCCTCTGCTGGTATATCATAATAAACAGAGAAAGCGGCGCTCCCTTTTATTTTGTTATCTTCAAGATCATAGCCTAATGACTCAATTATTTTTAAATCCTCGACTATTTTATTTCTAGAGCATCCTGCTATTAAGAACAGGACACATAGGATTTTTAAAAATTTCATCAGGTCCCACAACCTTTTAATAGAGAAATAAGTTATTCGTTATTATAGTCATCCTCGATGTCTTTATGCTTTTTGACATTGTACCTATGCAACTTTAGAGGTCTAATGAAGGTATACCGTTTTGTCGTGACGCTTAAAGAAGATCGAATAAAACTATCGTTTAAATCTTTGTACCTGAATGGGTATACAGGTGCCAAATAGGGTGTGCCAAGAGATTTTAACCTTAATAGATGGCACAGGATAAAAGTTAGACCCAGGGTTACCCCAAAACCTCCCCAAATAGCAGCTAAGAAAATAAGTGGAAATCTTAATGTCCGAATCGTATTAGACATCTTGAAAATAGGAGTTGTAAAAGAAGCAAGTGCTGAAAGAGCTACGATGATTAATAAAATATTACTTGTAAGTGCAGCTTGGACAGCGGCTTGCCCAATTACAATACCTCCAACAATCCCCAAAGTTTGGCCAACTTTTGTCGGCAGTCTGGCTCCTGCCTCTCTCAAGAGTTCTATCGTAATTTCTAAAAATAAAGCTTCCAGTAAAGGAGGAAACGGGACATTTGCCCTTGACATGATTAAAGGAGTTAACAGATCTTGCGGAATGATTGCATAATGATGTGTTAATACTGCGACATATATTGGTGTTGCCAAAATTGAAAAGAGGACACCTATAAATCGTATTAATCGAAAGAAAGACCCTATTGACCACGGTGAGTAATAATCCTCTGGGGATACAAAAAATTGAAATATACTGGTAGGTCCTGCGATAACATAAGGTGAACCGTCAGTAATAACGATTACTTGTCCAAGTAAAAGCATATAGGTGGTACGATCCAAACGTTCTGTAGACATGAATAGCGGAAAAGGTGTATTTGAGTTATCAGAAATAATCTGATCTAGTATTGAACTATCGAATATAACATCCATATCTAAATCCTCAAGACGTTGTCTCATTGTTTGAATGTGCTGTGGATTTGCAATTCCATCAATATATCCAATCATAATCCGAGTGTTTGAATAAGATCCTTTAGTAAATTCTTCAAAGATAAGATCGTCAGATGTAATTTGCCTTCTTAATAGGCTGAGGTTTGTATCAAGATCTTCAACAAAGCCTACCTTTGGCCCGATTACACTATATTCATTTTCAGCATCATTAAAATCTCTATAACCTTTCGTTCCATTCGAAAGATTAACTAAAATACCTTTCTCAGGAGTTTTCGTTAAATGAATGAATATGTAGCCTTTTGTCAGTTTATTTATGAATACCTTAGCATCGGAAGTGATTTCTCGTTCATCTATAGGTATGACATTCATCAAATCCGAAAGCTCTTCAAATTCCTTCTCTGCAGATTGAATATATGGAAGGAGATGATGATGCATTTTCTTTTCATCAATAAGGCTCTTATAATAGGAAAAATATATGGGTGACCCATGGACGCTTCTAGTGGAAAACTGGTAAAAATCATCAGATTTAGACAGCTCTTCAAACAAATCATGTATTGAATTGTTTTTCTGTTTTATGAAATTCCACAAGGAACCATCACCTCCCCATATGAAAACAATCAAGTATTATTCTTAACTAGTTTGCGTAATTTCTGTTGTTATTATTTATTTGTCTTCGATGAATCCTCACGCTAATTTAGAGAAAAAAAGGATAAGAAACAGAGTGAAAAACGTCACAATAGAAAAATTCTGCACCTAACCTAGGTGGTTTGATAAGTAGCAGAATATTCTAATTTCCCCTTAATAACAAAAACCTCAACCTGTTGACTATTAAAAACAGAAAACAAATAGTAGGTTATTCAACCACTTATAGCAAAAGTAGAAGTCTGTTATCCACATTCGCTGCTGTTATAATACAAAATAATATCTGTTATATATCAAAAAATTTTTTATTCATTCCCCTGCAACCCTTTAATATCAACAATCGGATCTTCTGTTTTCAATATTTTAGGATTATTAAAAATATGTGTTGTATTCTTTTTAACATCTTGTTACAATAATTTTTGAATAATTATTAGAAAATTGTTAATATTCATACTCCCGTGTTAAAAACCTTTTAAACTCAGATTGGAGGAATACTTTTGGCAAAATTACCGAAAGTCAATGAGTTAGGTTTCTTTGAGATACGCCTAGAATCCATTGGCGGCCTTGGAGCTAACCTGGCTGGAAAAATGCTCTCGGAAGATGGAGTCGTTGGGAATGGATTGAATGGAGTCGGATTCTCTTCATACGGTTCTGAAAAAAAAGGCTCCCCTGTAAAAGCTTATATCCGTTTCTGCGATCCAGTCACACACATTCGCGACACCACACCTATCGAACGCCCTCATGTCGTAGGAATTTTCCATGAAGCCTTACTTAAAACAACCGATTGTGCAAGTGGAATTTATCCTGACAGTACCATCCTAGTCAACTCACAAAGATCACCTGACGAACTGAGACAATTAATGAAAATAGATAGCGGGACAATAGCCGTCGTCAACGCTACCGAGATTGCTCTTGAGGAACAGACGAAAGTAAATACCACTATGCTGGGTGCGCTTTATCGAATCCTCGACTTCCTTGATCCGGATTCAATGAAAGATACGATCCGTCGAACGTTCGAAAAGAAATACCCGCATTTTGTAGAGCCGAATATCAGAACTTTTGACAGGGGATTTGATGAAATCGAATTCATGACATTCGAACCTGTAGAAGGAACGGCACCGAGACCCTTCAAAAGATTTGAGCCTGCCCTTGGCTATCAGACACAGCCGATTGGCGGTACGATCACCAATCCAGGGAACAGCATCCTCAAAGATTTGAGCATTTCACGGGCCGGGATGCTACCGCATTTCCATGATGATAAATGCATCAATTGCGCAGCATGTGATACGGTTTGTCCTGATTTTTGCTTTGTTTGGGAAGAAAAAGAAGACAAAAGGGGCCGACCGCAAATGTTCCTGAAAGGGATCGACTACCAATATTGCAAGGGATGCCTCAAATGTGTCCAAGCGTGCCCTGTGGAGGCGCTTACAGATGAAAGAGAATATAATGATGGCTATGCTGACAAAAACCGGGTGCCCCATTTATTTGATCTGATGAGCCAAAATTGATGAAAGGCGGGAAATGAATGACCATCGATTTAAAACAGGAAAATATGATAAGTCCACAAGGTACAATCGAACAAAGTGTCGTTTTTGAATCGGGCAACGAAATGGCAGCCTATGCAGCACATCAAATCAATTATCATGTCATGGGGTATTACCCGATTTCCCCTTCAACGGAAGTTGCCCAGTTCCTTGATGGCATGAAAGCAAAAGGGGAGCATGATATCGTTTTGATCCCAGCTGACGGTGAACATGGATCAGCCGGTATTTGTTACGGAGCAGCGACCGGTGGCGGACGTGTCTTCAACGCAACCAGCGCCAATGGTTTCCTGTATATGCTGGAACAACTTCCGGTCCAATCCGGAACCCGTTTCCCTATGGTGATGAATCTGGTGAACCGTTCTGTTTCAGGTCCATTGAACATACATGGCGATCATTCGGATTTATACTTTGCATTGAATACGGGATGGCCGATTCTGATGGCCCGTGATCCCCAGATTGTCTATGACATGAACGTTATGGCAATCAAACTGGCGGAGGATCCTGAAGTCCGGCTTCCTGTGATTGTGTCTTTTGATGGCTACTTCACCTCCCACCAAAAGCGGCGCGTGCAGGTCATCAAGTCCAAAGAGGACGTCCATAAATTCATTGGATCGCCTCCGACGGATTTCCCGCACGCTCTGGACCGTGAAAATCCGGTCACCATTGGACCTTATATGAATGAACCGGACTACATCAACAACTGTTACCAGCAGTCTGAAGCGATGTATAACGCGGAAAGTGTGTTCGAGCGGATTTCGAAAGAGTATGCGGAATTGACAGGAAGGGAATATCCTGTGATCGATCTATACCGTATGGATGATGCGGAAGTAGCAGTGTTCATGCTGAATTCTGCAGCAGAAGTTTGTAAAGATGTGGCTGATAAACTCCGTTCAAAAGGAATAAAAGCAGGAGTGATTTCTCCGAATATGATCCGTCCATTTCCACAAAAGAAGCTGGCGGATGTATTAAAGAATGTCAAGGCTGTAACAGTCGGGGATCGGGCAGACTCTTACGGGGGCCACGGGGGGAACATGGCGCTTGAATTAAGAGCGGCGCTTCACCGCTATGGCAATGTAAACATAAAAGTCATCAATCGGATTTACGGATTAGGTGGGAAGGATTTTTATGCGGATGAAGCGGAGCATTTCTACCAATTGGCACAGGAGGCTGTCGACAAAGGTCATGTCGAAAAACCGTTTGATTACTTCGGACATACACCTGGAAAGGCGGAAAATGTACCGGAGCGAGTCTTGAATCCGATGAAAAAGGAAGACCTGAATACCGGCTTGGTCACCGTCACACCCGATGAAAAAACAGGAGAACTGAAGGTGAAGATCCCACCGCTGCGTAACTTGACAAAAAAGCCTAAACGGCTGGCATCCGGCCACGGCGCATGTCCGGGTTGCGGAATCTTTTCGGGACTTGAGCTTTTCTTCAAAGGCATCGAAGGTGATATTGTCGCCTTGTTCCATACCGGTTGTGCAATGGTCGTTACGACTGGTTACCCATACAGCTCCCATAAGGCGACTTATATTCATAACCTCTTCCAAAATGGATCCGCGACGCTATCTGGCCTGGTTGAAATGTTTTACGAACGAAAACGGCGCGGGGAACTGGAAGAACTGGGCTTGAGTGATGACTTTACATTTGTGATGGTGACAGGTGACGGCGGAATGGATATCGGGATGGGTCCTGCAATCGGGACAGCACTCCGTAACCATAAAATGATCATCCTTGAGTATGATAATGAAGGCTATATGAACACAGGTAGCCAGCTATCCTATTCGACACCGATGGGACATATGACAAGTACTTCGAATGTCGGCAGCTTTCAAAACGGAAAACCGTTCCATCACAAAGATACACCACAGATCATGGCCGCAACGCATATCCCTTACGTGTTCACTGGGACAGAAGCCTTTGATCGTGATTTGCTGAAGAAGGCTGCAAAAGCCCAATGGTATGCCAATAATGAAGGATTGGTATATGGAAAGATCCTGATCACATGTCCGCTCAACTGGAAATCAAAGGATGAGCTAGGCCAGACGATCGTGGGAGCCGCAGTCAACTCCTGTTTCTTCCCACTTTATGAAGTCGAACGAGGAAAAACGAAGATCACCTATGACCCAGAGGATAAAAATAAACGGATCAATGTAACAGAGTGGCTTAAACTGATGGGAAAATCGAAACATTTACTGAAAGAAGACAGCCATGAAACGTTGAAAATGTTTGATGACGAAGTTGAACGCCGATGGAAACAGCTGAAAGCTAAACATGAAAGTCCATATTTGTAAGAAAGGATCCCTCTAGTGTCATTCACCAGAGGGATTTTAATTTGAAATTTATAACAATAGACACATTGATGAAGCTTTAGGCGGATGTCTGGAAATGATAATAGGACAGTTGCCAATCATCACTTGAAAGGAGAAGAAAATGGACAAGAAAACCGATGTGAAAAAACAAAACAAAAACGCTAAGAAGAATCCAGAAGATGAACTTTATGGAGTTGAGTCGGCGTCCAGCCTCCAGTCAGTCAACTTTGCTACAACTGAAAATCCTTATTTGAATGAACATTTTCAAGAAGATTCCGATCACTAAAAGTTAATTGCTCTTTGATCCCTAATAGGTTGGTTGGGAATTCTGCCAAGCATTAGTTCCAGTAATCTGCATCGTATATTGTTTCGCGTTTTGAAGGTGTCTTTCCGCATTGTCCTGCCAGCGAATGATGTTTTCGATAAATGGCTTGTATGAGGCGGGTGCTGCATCCCTCATAATATTCAATCCATTACGAACATCCCGATCCTTTTCTTGAGCGTTTTGTATGCAAGAGATTAAGGTTTGGACGATTGACATCTGTTGTTCACCGTTTACCAGCCTATGTGCAGAGCCACTTGCCGTAACGCGATGATAGGAAGCAGGAACAAGACTTTCATGCATTTCTGCATTCCCTTTTAAATCTTTCGTTTCGGGAATATGGAACAGTTGTGAACTCATGGAGCAAACCATTTCTTCACTGAACAAACTGCGTCGCAGCTCTAGTACGACAGGTTGCCACATATCATTTTGTCTCAAAGAACAACACCTACTTAGTTTTAGAAAATTTGGGCGTTTCACCTGCAATATTGTATGACGATTACCTTTGTTCGTTACAAAAAAGATGGCACAAGTTTTATGGGGACCAATTAGAAAAGGAGGTTTTGGATATGGCTGATGGCCGAGAAAGAGATCATATAACCGTAGAAGATGAAAATGGTGTACAAAAACAATTTGCCGTCGAGGCTTTATTTGATATGGAGGATTCAAGTTACGCATTATTGAAACCGGAAGAGGATGATAATGATACGATCGTGATGCAGGTGAAAAATGAAGAAGATGGGCAATATCTTATAAGCATTGATGATCCTGATAAAAAAGAAATGATTCTTGATGCCTACGAAATCGCTGTGGATGCAAACCCAGCAGATTGATATGGCCGGAAAGAAGGAACTATGGTGGATAAACTGATCGACATGATGAATGAAGATATGAAAAAACAAATTGATGAGGAAATCAGCAGGCTTACATTCACCAAAAATTTCAGATCCCCTACTGCAAAAGAATGGTTTGTGTTCTTGCCAAGTTATAAAGACATCGTCACAGGGGGAGCGGCAGGGAAGGCGATCATCCATTATAACCTTTACGATACCAAACATTTCTTTATCAATACGACGATCATTTTTGATGATCCGGCATTGCATAAGGCAGGACTACACAACCTTGTTTATGCAGTATCAGATGAAATCGTCAATCGTCTTGTCGGATATGCAGACACCCTTTTATCAGTCCATTCAGGTGAGAATTCCTATAATGCCGAGTATAAACAGTGAACTAAAGATTTATTGCAAAAAACAATGGTGTTTGGACGAAAGGGTACCGTTCTGGACAATGCTTTGCTTTTGACAATAAAAATGAATGTAGCTAAAAACGACTCGTCAATGCGAGTCGTTTGTCTTTACCGAGCTGCACATTTGTTTTAGTCTATTGGATTAGTTAAATGATTTAAATGTTCTAAAAAAGTTATCACATTTATCGAGCGCCATTTATTTTTATGTATGGCTGAATAAATAGCTATAGGATTCTTTGGGACATCCAGATTGGTTACTTTGAGCTTTCCATTTTCAACTTCATTCTTTACTGTAAAGTGAGGGAGCATAGATTTTCCTAATCCACATAACACACATTTTTTAATAGCTTCTACACTAGGCAATTCCAATCTAAGCGAATTTGCTTTACCTTGTTCATAAAGATAATCTTCAAAAATTGGACGCCAACTACATGAGTATTCCGTAAAGAGCATTGTATCTTTCTTTGGATCTTTGGAGCTTTCCACCATTATTAGTTTTTCTTCTTGTATTTTTTCAGAAACTAGATCTTTGGGGTCCCAATTACTATTTTCAACCAGGATAGCGACATCTATTTCCCCTTTTTTCAATTGGTTTGATAAATGTTTGTAATCAATGGATTTTAAGATTAATTCCACTTTAGGATATTTATCCATGAATTCCATTATCATTGAAGGTAACCAATAGATCATAATTGATTCGCTAGCACCTATCGTCAATTGGCCAGTTGGTTCATTTTCTTCCTTTATAACTTCTTTGGATTTTGAATAAAGTTCAATAATTTCCAATGCATAAGGAACAAAGCGTTTCCCTGGTTCAGTCAACGTTATTGTTTTTCCCAGACGGTCAAAAAGCGGGTAACCAAGCTCCTTTTCCAGTTCCTTTATATGAGCTGTGATGGACGATTGTGCATATCCCAATTCATCGGCAGCTTTTTTAAAACCTCCTTCATCTACAATAGTACGAAATGTAACTAGGTGACGTAGTTCCATTAGCATCCCTCTCAGTATTATCATTATTAATGAACTATAATATCATATTTATCTATTTTACTGAACTCATTACCGGCTGTATACTATAGATACACTTATTTGTGTTCATGTATTAACCTATCAAAAGGAGGAAATGTAGTTGAAAATACTTACCGTAGTAACCCACCCGAGGATTAACTCTCTTACATTTCAGGTCGCCAAGCACTTTGTGAAAGGTGTTAGGGACTCAGGCAATGAAACAGAAATATTAGACTTATACCGCAGTAGTTTTAATCCGGTGTTATGGGAGTCAGATGAACCAGATTGGCATTCAGATCAACAAATCTATTCACAAGAGGTTGAGAAAGAAATGAACAGACTAATGGAATATGATAGCCTGGCTTTTATTTTTCCACTTTGGTGGTGGAGTATGCCAGCTATGTTAAAAGGTTACATTGACCGTGTATGGAACTATGGCTTTGCCTATGGACCGAATAAACTTAAACACCAGCAAGTATTATGGTTAAGTTTAGCAGGTGCTCCAAAAGAACGATTTGAAAAAAGACAATATGACACAATGATCGATCATTACTTTAATGTAGGTTTAGCCAGTTATTGCGGAATTCCAAATTCAAAAGTCAAGCTTTTATATGACACTGTCGGAAACCCCACTTCAAAAAATATTGAGAAATGGTTAAATCAAGCTTATGAAATAGGTTTCCATTATACACATCGCCCCATCATTACATGAATCATATAGAGAATAAAAAGCCAAGCGGAAATCCTTTAGCCAATGCATTTATTATGTTACTGGATAAATTAAACCCTTTGGATTCACAGTTTTAATCTCTCTTTTTACAATCACTTCTATCAATCAATACGACATAAACTCCTTTTAGTTTCCACATAGAAAAGACACGTTATTGTATAAACGTGCCCTGTTGTAGAATAAGCTTGATGTCTAGCTCCAACGCCCAACCACTTGGATCACTTCAGACCTCTTGCGGCGGTTGACACATTGATTTAGGTCGAAGTGCTTGCCACGCAGAACCGAACTTTGTTTGGCCTCCTCGTCGGACTTCCAGTGACCTTCGTGGCTGGACAGGGAGTTTGCGCTTTTCTTATTTTCTACAACACTATTACATACTTAACATTACCCTAGTTTAATATTTCCGCAAAAGCCCGAACAGGAAAAGTTCCAAATCCTTTTATTTTGGGCGATACGGCATGAAACAAGAAGTCTTTACTTAAGAGTTCATTTAAATTGCACAAGTGTTCAACAATTAGTATTTCTTGCCCCAGTAGAATGGTATGTACGGGGCGAACTTTTCTTGACGTGTCATCTATATTTACAGAATCAATCCCAACTAATGCAACTTGCTTACTTGCTAAATATTTTGCTGCTTTCTCGGTTAAATAGGGATGGTTTTCAAAATACTGATCTGTATTCCAATGTTTGTCCCAACCTGTATGAATTAAAACTGCTTTTCCTTCTATATCAAGGTCATAAAATAATTCTTCATCAATTTCTTTGTTATTTTCATCAACATGGACTATAACCCCTTCTAAGCCAGCCATTTTATCAATGGTCGTTTCTGAAAGGTCTTTTCCATCTGGGTATCTATGGAATGGAACATCAACATAAGTTCCCGTATTAGAGACCATTTCTATTTTTCCAATTTGAAATTCTGTTCCTTTTTCATAATGTTTTCGAGATTCTTCGCGACTTAGATAATCACAAATTATTGGAGCAGGAAGTCCTTTGTAAGTTATAAGACCATTTTCAATAGTATGGCTTAAATCAATATAAGCTTTATTCTTCATATTGCATATTCACTCTCCCTTTACAGTAGATTTTAAACATTGTTCATAAGGCTCTTTACACAAATAAGAGGCGTTCTTAAATAAACACACCCGATTGTTGAAGAATGAATTCATTTAAAATATTGGTTATGATGTTCAACTTCTTCGGCGTTTTCAATGGGATGATTTGTTTTACAATATCTGATTCTTGGTTCTCATTTCGATGATTCTACCCTATTAAAGCTGGTTGACGAGCCGAATATCGTCTAAATTCCCATCCATATTCATTCGTCAATTTAAATCAAATTATATCAGGCTCCTCTAAAATAGTAATTCATCAGGAAATCGCGAAACATTCGAGCTGCCCTTGATAAATAGCGCTTTCTTAACCACGCTATTTGAAAAGTACGTTGACAAATGGGTTGTTCAATAGGCAATAAAATCAATGAGGAATTTTTCTGCAAAGCATCTTTGGTCAAAAAGGCAACTCCAATTCCTGTTTGTACAAAGCTACTAATGGCAGCTATCTCATCAACCTCACATGAAATATTAGGTACAAAACCGGCTTCTTTGCAAAATCCACTTGTCAGTTCACGAAAATGATCCCCTACTTTTAAACTGATGAAAGATTCGTTGGTTACTTCGGTTAGATTGATGCTTTGTCGGTCAGCGAGTTGGTGATTAGATGGTACAGCAAGAAATATTTCTTCCGTAACAAAAGCGAATCGATCAATATCTTTATTCTCCAGTGTAAGAGAAGTGATAAAAAAATCAATTTCTCCGTCCTGGAGAAGTTTAACATTTTGTTTTTCTGAAGAGGTTTGTTTTATAAAAAGATTGTTTTCAGGATATTGGGATAAAAAAGAACCTACTAGTTCCGCATCACATTGGTGATTGGTTGAGGCAATGACAACACGTCCGCGTTCCAGTTCCGCCTGATCAGCAATTTGGCGCCGCCCTTCTTCGAGCGCAGAAAGAGCGATATCAACTTGCTTGAGAAAGATATGTCCAAACGTATTAAGTTGAATTTGGCGCTTTTGACGATCAAAGAGAGGGACACCTAAATCCTTTTCTAAACGAGAAATTGTTTTACTGAGAGCGGGTTGCGCAATATGAAGTTCTTGCGCTGCTTTGGTCAGATGCTCCAGTCGAGCCACTGTTTGAAAGTATTTAAGTTGCAATAATTCCATATGTTTCACCTACATTCATATACTATAAGGCATGTTTATATGGTTAAATATATATTTTTATTTATCATAAATCAACAGTATGATGTAATTACTAAAACAAAATATTATTTTTCAAAGGAGCTGGTTTATATGAATAATCGATACCAACCTATGTTTGAATCGCTAACTCTGCCAAACAATATTCAGCTGAAAAATAGGATCATTATGGCTCCCATGACTCACATGTCATCCAATGCAGATGGTTCCATTTCAGATAAAGAATTAAAATACTATGCCCGTCGTGCAAATGGTGTAAGCATGGTCATAACCGCTGGAACATGGGTAATGGAAAATGGTGGGCTTGCAGGAGCACCCGCCGTTAATCGTGATGAGATGATTCCCGGTTTAAGGAAACTTGCATCTGTTATCAAGGAAAAAGGCGCAAAAGCAATCTTACAGATTTTCCATGGAGGTCGACAATCTTCTTTTTCCAGAAACGATAAAATCGTGAGTGCTAGCGCAATACCTGAGGAAAAAGAAGGGGCCACATTACCACGTAAGTTGAAAGAATCAGAGATTATCGAGATCATTCAAGCATTTGGCGAAGCGACCCGGCGTGCGATCGAAGCCGGATTTGATGGAGTTGAAATACATGGAGCGAATGGTGGACTTATTCAGCAGTTCTTCTCTCCCCATTCCAACCGTCGGAGTGATCGGTGGGGAGGCACCCTTGAGAAACGTATGAAGTTTCCTTTGGAACTAGTTGATGAAGTGAAACGAGTTGTAAAGCAATACGCAAAGCGGCCGTTTATTGTGGGCTATCGAGTTTCTCCAGAAGAGCAAACATCGCCAGGAATTACAATGGCACATACTTTGCCGTTTATAGACGCTCTTGCTTCGATAGGATTGGATTATCTACATGTTTCGCTGAATCACTATTGGACTGGTCCACGACGGGGTATCGACGATGCTCGTCCTCGTTTAGAAATTATTCAGGAACGTGTGGGCGATCAGGTTCCGATCATTGGGGTAGGAAGTATTCGTACTCCACAGGATGCCATAAAAGCATTACAATCAGGTATTCCGCTCATTGCACTGGGGCGCGAACTCATTATGGAACCTGACTGGATTCAAAAGGTTGTTCAAGGAAATGAAGAATACATTAAAACAACGTTAGCAGAGGTTGACCAAGATAGATTAGTGATACCTGATGCACAGTGGAATTTAATTTTGAGTGTTCCAGGTTGGTTTCCAGTTGAAACTAAACAATGAAATGCTGACTATCTATCCTTCTATTTCTGAAAATATGCAAGAGCTGTTGTCAGGATAAATTACTGAATATTAAGAAATATATTTTGAGGAGAAAGGAACAATATCAAAAATGCATAATGCAAGTATTTATCTTTTGGCTATAGGGACATTTATCACAGGTACTTCCGAGTTGATCGTTGCTGGTATTGTGGATATGATTGCTCGGGATCTTCAGATAACGATTGCACTTGCAGGACAGCTTGTAACCGCATTTTCATTGGCATTTGCGATTGGAACACCAGTTGTGGTCACGATGACGTCCCGTTTAGAACGAAAGAAAGTTTTGTTGGGGGCGCTTGCTGTGTTCGTGGTTGCAAACGTGATTGCTGTATTAAGCCCTAACTTTACTATACTCATGTTTGCACGTATATTACATGGTGTAAGCTTCGGTGTATTCTGTGTGATTTCATTCAGTGTAGCTTCCAAGTTAGTGTTACCCGAAAAAATGGGTAGTGCCGTAAGTACAATTGCAATGGGAGTCAGTACTTCACTCGTAATCGGAGTACCTTTCGGTGTAGTTGTTAGTGAATGGTTTGGCTGGAAAACGGTCTTTAGTCTTTTAGCGGCACTTACTATATTGCTCCTGATTGTCCTTGCACGTATGATTCCTTCTCTGCCTGGAGATGAGCCAATAACGATTAAACAACAACTTTCCGTATTAAAAAATCCGAAAATTGTAGGTGGATTGTTCATCTTCTTTTTTCTAATCAGTGGATATGGAAGTTCCTATACGTACGTAACTCCTTTTTTAAAAGAAACAGTGCACATTGATACTGCGATAGTAAGCATGACATTGTTTATTCTCGGTATATTTGCGATGATTGGTACTCATTTAAGTGGGTATGGTGCGGATAAATGGGGGGCAATCAAAATAATTATCTTTGGATTGTTGGTTCATATTTTGGCTTTGCTGCTCCTACCTTCACTAGCTACCAGTGTAACTATTGCTTTGCTTGTGATGGCGATTTGGGTGGGTGCTACAAATTTGACTTTTCCAGCATTGCAAACTTATTTCATTCAACAAGCACCGAAATCCTCTGATTTGGCAATCAGTGTAAGCTCCTCAGTTGCACAACTAGGATTGGCATTAGGAGCGGGTATGGGTGGAATTATGGTAAATTCGACAGGCTCGGTCTATTACAATCCTTGGCTGAGTAGTATAATCGTCATTTTCGCTTTGATAACGGCTTGGATTACTTTTTCCATAAAAGTGAAACAAGTATTTGAGAAATCCTGAAGACCCTGAAAACTTTGGTTTTTGTGTCAGAACTTTCATAATCCCCTCTTAAGAGAATCTCCTGAAAAAATCCCATAATATTCGGCCAAATCAGCCAATATCGGAGATTTTCATTGCGGGAAATAATGCCGAAATCAGTGTTGGATGGCTTTTTCTTTGTCAAATAGCTCATACCTGAATGTTTGTTACTTTTATTTCCAGATCGGGTGTTCTACAGTACTAACATCTTATCTTGTTTTTGGAAGGGCAGGGCTTATTGAATAGCTCTTTCCTCCTCCAGGAAATACATAATAAACTGAACCTTCTCGAATTCTTTTAATAAGCCCGACCTTTTTATATTGCGTCAAAACAACCGAACTTCTATTTCTCATAGTATTCACCCTATTAATATTTACTTTTATTCAACAATCCTTCACTTGCTTTGAAATCAAGTCTTCTACAACCTCTTTAACAGAACAATTAGCTTCGATTAGTATCCTTTTATATTACTACATTGACTGAACCTCGGGAGAAAAAATCAGCTGAATGACACTTAAAACAGCATAGAAAACATTAGATAAACCGCTGCTTGTGTCACTTTAGCGATAAGCACCTCAAACGGACCCTTGGTGTTTGACCCAGGCTTAGTTAAGCTTTAACAAAATTCTTGTTCCAGCTGAAAAAGACAATCAGGGAGGAACGTGCATCTTATGGGTCGTACACGGAAGGGAGTTGAATTTCACAAAAAATTAATAAGAACAAAGCTTAAATTTAAAAGAGTAGTGCTATTGTATGGAATGAATTCCATCTATCATCCTGATTATTGGAAAAGCCCCTATTATCATTCTTTTTTATGGTAAAGTTTACTTGTCTATAAAAATAATGGAAATTAAAGGAGGATATTATCATGTTACGCTTGAAAATGTTCGTTTTGATTGTTGTAGCAAGCTTACTCCTTGGTGTGACGGCGGTATTTGCAAATCCTACTACTTCTACAGAGAACAAGCACGAAAATGCAACTAACGTCAAGAACGAAAGTGAAAATCACCTGAATTGGATCGGGGCATGGTCAACAAGCCCACAGCCACCTTACAAAAATGGTATTTCCTACGAGGGATTTGAAGATCAGACTGTCAGGATGATCGTCCACCCACATGCATCCGGAGAAAAGGTTCGCCTTCGTTTTTCCAATACGTTCAGCTCACAGCCTTTAACGTTTGGAAAGGTAAGTATTGCGCTTTCAAACAGTGGAGCGGAAACGATACAAGGCTCAAATCGACATGTGACTTTTTCGGGAGAGGAAAGTATTACAATTCCGCCTGGGGCAGAAGTCATAAGTGACCCGCTGGAATTCAACGTCACAGATGACCAAAATCTGGCAATCAGTGTCTATATACCAGATGCGAGCGGTCCGACAACCTGGCATAATCTTTCTAGACAAACTTCCTATATTTCGGATAACGGCGATCATACAGGATCAGTAGACGGAACAGCTTTTAAAGATACGGATGTATCCTGGTTTTGGCTTTCAGGAGTAGAGGTTCTGACAAAAAAGAATGATGGACGGGTTATTGTGACATTGGGGGATTCCATTACAGATGGACATAGTTCGACTATCGATGAAAACTTACGCTGGCCGGATCTTCTCGATGATCGCCTTGATGAAAAATATCCTAACAAGAACTTCTCTGTCCTGAATGCAGGCATTTCAGGGAATAAAGTTTTAAGAGATTCACCGGTATATGGTGTGAATGCTTTGGCACGTCTTAACCGTGATGTGTTGTCCCAAACTGGTGCAACCGATGTGATTCTTCTTGAAGGAATCAACGATATCGGCCATGTACCTCATACTCTCGATTCAAAAAAAATTATCGATGGTATGGAACAGGTAGCGGCACAAGCCCATGCAAGAGGATTACGGATTTATGCAGGGACACTTTTGCCATTTAGAGATACAATATTTCAAGGGTATTTTACTGAAGAGGGAGAGGTCGTAAGACAAGAAGTGAATGAATGGATCCGTACAAGTGGAGTATTTGATGGTGTCATAGACTTTGATAAAGTGATGCAGGATCCAGAAAATCCACAAAAACTTCGAGCGGAATATGATGCTGGAGATCATTTACATCCAAATGATGCAGGCTACCAGGCGATGGCTGAAGCGATCGATCTTGCTTTATTCCGTCCTTAAGAGCAATTCAAAGGGACTGTCTTAAAACAATAGTGTCAGGCACCACCAATCACAACATTTTATATCAAAGCTTTATTTTTTAAAAATGTTGATAGAACGGTGAGAGTCAGACTCTTATGGGACAGCCCCTTTCTCCCAATTAAGATTGTCACTTCGCAACCAGTACATGGCAATCAGCTTCAGAGACTACCTTTTGGCTGACGCTTCCTAACATTAATTTCTTCAGTCCGCTTAGACCACGATTTCCAATTACGATGAGATCAGTTTTTTGCTCATCAGCATATTCACAAATCGATTTTGCCGGTTCCCCTGCAAGCAATTCGATTTTCACATTGTTGTAAAGTGGTTCAACGTATTCTTTCGCTTCTTTCAGTTTCTGTTCGTTTCGTTCTACACTTGTATCGACATCTCTCAGGTTGTCGCGCAGGATGGCCGTATTATCACCACTTAGCGTATGGCCAACACCATACGGAGCAAGTGCGAGATCTTCGTCTACATAGACCAAAGTCAATTCACCGTTGCTCATTTTGGCAATTTCAGCACCGGTTTCCAATGCCTTCTTACTGCCATCAGAGCCATCAATGGGAATTAGGATATTATGGTACTTCATGTTCATTCTCCTTTCCTACCTCTCAAGGTTTGACTTGGAAAAAATCCATATTGGATTGAGGGGGACAGGCCTTTCGGTTACAAACATGAGGTCTTTACTATTGCCATCCTGCCATTGGATTCGAACATCATTCCATAATGATTCTCCTCCTTTAGTAGTGTTTTACCCTTTAGAGCATTTTTCAAACTTTAACAGAAGAGCCAAAACAAATAAGAATCCTCCTAATGAATATGATTGGCGGAGGATTCTTCGAATTTTAAAGGATAAGAAAGTATAAAAATTTTGGTTGCGGTGAAGTGATGTCAAGCTCCACCGCCCAACCACTTGGATCACTTCAGACCTCCTGTGGCGGTCGACACATTGATATAGGTCAAAGTGTTTACTCACGCAGAACCGAACTTTGTTTGGTTCGAGCCTCCTCGCCGACTTCTAGTGACCTTCTTGGCTGAACAGGGCGTTTACGCTTTTCTTTATTGTTCTATCAAGGTGTCTACAGAAATGCTTTCTTTTTTGTCCGGCTTATCAATGAGATGGATCGTAGCGATTCCGTTTGATTGATCCACATGTTCGATGTACACATTTTGTCCATTATAGGTTACATTGACCATCTCTGGTGATGAAGCGATTTCTTGAGCACGGTGTGCGTCCATTTGTACCACCTCCTTTTGGATTTCCACTAGTCATAATATTTGTTTTGCATCCAAGGCCTATACGCACCTTATGAAGGTTGATCATGTAATATCATCGATAACATCCATTCTTTCAGATCAATCATTCGTAGATGTTGTGGACTGGTATCTGTCCCTGTCACAATCATAGGAATCAAGGAGTCTTGTGCATGTAATCCCCCATGGCTGGCTCCTCCTACATGGGTCGGTGAGCTTTCTCCGATGAATTCATATCCTGGTTTGACACTTGCAATAAGATAGTCCCCCTCATGGGAATTCAAGGAGCTGCTAATACGGGCTAGTGTATCGGGATACTCACCATATGTGAGATGCTGATTATCCAAATGCATATCCAATAATCCAGTATCCCCTTCGATTGACCATTCCTGGTCATAATCATCCTTATAATTCCCATCCGGACGGAATTTCAACTTGCCTTTTTGAACACCAGACCTGACTTCGATCCATCCATCATTTTTCCACGCGATCATATCGATTCGCTCGTCTTTTTCCAAATACGGTACGAAATCCGATACAGGCAGGTTCTCGGAATCCAACGTATAAAGGAACGTCATCCTCTCATTTACTCCCAATATAATTTGGTCGTCTGGCATGACTCCCTTGTTCAGTTTCATGATCTTAAAGTCGTTGAATATGTTTCTCAAATCAACTAATGCTTTTTGTTTGTCTGGATCGACCCAAGCTTGGCCATTATCACCTAGGATGATCCATGTATATTTTTCTAATGCTTCTTCCCACGAATCAAAGGAATTCAAAACCTTCTGTAATTGGTGATCCACTTTTTCAATCCCTTTTGTAAACATACGTCCATGTTTATGAATCCATTTATCCAAATCGGGCAAATATACAATTGTAAAAGGAGAAACCTTATTCTTTTGAATAAGATGGATCAACTCTTGGGTAGAAAACGTATTGTTGAAGCCGAATCGTTGCCAGAAACGCTGATATTGTCTAGAAGATATGTACTTCGAAAACCTTCCATAGGTGAAACCTTCTGGACCTTTTACAGCAAGATTATCGTTCATGCGCCCAAACCATTTCATCCATAGGGGGAAATGGTAATAACGATTGTTATTTCCTCTGAAAACAAGTGCATTGATCGAGGTTGACTCCAGTTCTTGCTCCCACAGTGTTTCATGAATGGTCTCGACATCGTGGTTGATATGTTTGTTATTCAAATTGAAAAATGCGTCTTCCAAGGTCTGATGAATACCGAGTTTACGACATTCTGGAAAAGAACTTCCATAATTAATGAGCCGATTCTCCTCCTTGTCGAACCAAACTAATCCAGGTAGATTATGCTGATCCGGATATGTTCCAGTCAGCAAACATGTATCTACGTTTACCGACATTGTTGGGAAAGCGGTTACGATATCAGGAAAGTATTGTCCTTTCTCGATCAAGAATTGGAAAGCAGGTGCTTGCTCATTTTCAAGCGCTTTCTGTAAAGTTACATCCATTAAAGTATCCACCATAAGTAGGATGACAGGTTTTCTATGAGAATTTTCGTTTGCGGATCTTGACATGGGTTACCATCCTTTTTGTTTAGGTACATTGTTCTTATTGTTTCAAAATAAATGGATTTCATAAGTAAACGGGTGATTTTATTGGAACTGAAAATAATGACTTTTAATATCAGACACGGAAAAGGAATGGATAAAAAGCATGACTTAAAACGGATCAGTCATGTATTGAAGCATTCCAATGCAGATATTATCGGACTTAACGAAGTGGATAAAGAATTTTCGAAGAGAAGTGAGTTTGTAGATCAAGCGGAATGGATTGCAAAAGATCTCAATATGGGGTACGTATTTGGTCCATCCATAACGATGGAGGGGAATGAAGAAGGTGGCATCCGTCAATATGGCAGTGCGATTCTTACCCGGTTTCCGATCAAAAAGTCTGATAACTATCCATTTGATTTTTTACCTCGAATTGTTGAAGACCGAGCGTTACTCAAAGTAATCGCAGAGATTGAAAACCATGAGGTAGCCATTTATATCACTCATTTAAGCTTCGCTCCATTTTTACATACAAAACAAACAGAATTTATCCTGAAACAAGTTACACAAGATTTAAAACCATCCATCATAATGGGAGATTGGAACATGAAACCTTATTCAAGCAGTTGGCGATTAGTTACGGAGCAATTGAAGGATACATGGGAAGAACATGGGAATGGTAGTCCAGGCTACACCTATCCTTCAAAACGTCCCAGAATGAAGTTGGACTATATTTTCACGAATGATTTTTTTGAGGTAGTAGACGCGAATGTTGTGAAAACGAATCGAATAGCTTCAGACCATTTACCTTTATCCACGACTTTAAAAATAATCCGTTGACATGAATTGATATGGACCGCCAAAATGGCGAACTTTTCTCTAAATTTTTACTTTTTTTCTTACTTCCACTTTCAACCAGTTTTTGTCGAAACTCTTAAAGGGGATCATCTGTCGTTAATTGGAAGGATTAACGAAAAGAGAAGTTTTTACAGCTAGGAGGAGCATCATGGAGAGAACAATCAACGGAAATTCGGATGTAGCAACGAAAAAGAAGCAAAAACATCCGAAGGGCTTATTCTTATTATTCATTACCGAGATGTGGGAACGCTACAGTTTCTATGGAATGCGTTCGATTCTCGTACTTTACTTGACGGCTGAATTATTCAGCGGCGGCTTAGGGATGGACAAGAGTTCTGCCCTGCACTTATATGGACTTTATACCGGGTTAGTATATTTTACACCTCTTATCGGGGGCTATCTGACGGATAAGATGATGGGGCTCAGGACGGCCATTACCATCGGCGGTATCACCATGGCACTTGGAGATTTCACATTATTCGCCGTACAAGATCAATGGGGCTTATATGTGGGACTCTTATTATTGATCATTGGAAACGGTTTCTTCAAACCGAACATTTCCACCCTGGTTGGAGAACTGTATTCTAAAAACGATCCACGGAAAGATTCAGCATTCACCATTTTCTATATGGGGATCAACCTTGGGGCCTTTATCTCGCCGCTTGTAGCTGGATTGATCTATGCAAACTGGTTCTACTCAAGTACAGGCGGAGTCGAAGTATTTGGATTCAAATATGCGTTCTTGGCTTCTTCAATCGGCATGATCATCGGTCAGGTGACATTCAATGCCTTATCGAAGAAATACTTGGGTGAGATCGGAACGAAACCTGCGACGGCAAAAGCGAAACCTTCGCTCGACGGAACGGCAAAACCAAAGCCTTTGTCTCGACAAGAGAAGCATCGTACAGCTGTCATTTTAATCCTTGCATGTTTCACGGTCATGTTCTGGGCTGGATTTGAACAGGCAGGTGCATCGTTCACGTTATATACACGAGACTTTGTGGACCGCACAATTTTCGGATATGAGGTGCCTGTTTCATTCTTCCAGTCACTGAACCCTTTATTCATTTTATTATTGGCACCAGTCGTTTCAGCTTTCTGGCTTAAATTATCCAGAACAAAGCGGGGAGATTTTGCGATCCCGACAAAAATGGCTTTTGGTTTGATTCTACTGGGAGCTGGTTTCATGGTGATGATGCCTGCAGTCATGATGTCTGGAAGCAATGAAGCAGACCCGATCAAAGTATCAATGATGTTCATGATTGTGACCTACTTGCTTCACACGTTGGGTGAATTAGCATTATCCCCGATCGGCTTGTCATTGGTAAGCAAGATGGCACCAATCAAAATCGCTTCATTATTGATGGGTGTATGGTTCTTAAGTAATGCAGCAGCGAACTATATGGCTGGGTTCATCGCTTCTTTGACGACTGAATTCGGTTACCTTGAAATCTTTATGTATCTCGGATTTGCGGCCATCTTACTTGGTCTAGTCTTACTCCTGATTTCCAAGCCGCTACAAAAGCTTATGCATCTTGATGAAATCGAGAATTCCACAAAACCATATTAAACCCACGTCAAAGGCACCATTCAACTGGTGTCTTTTTCGAAAGGATAAGAATTTGATTCGATGAAGGAATGTCCAGCTCCAACGCCCAACCACTTGGATCACTTCAGCCCTCTTGCGGCGGTTGACACCTTGAAGTACATCTAATGGGGGAACCCACGCAGAACCTAACTTTGTTTGGTTCGAGCCTTCTCGTCGGACTTCCAGTGACCTTCGTGGCTGATCAGGGCGTCTGCGCTTTTGTTGTATTCTCAAAAAAAGATTGCTATTGTGGGAGCAAGAATAGAGAGGAGAGATGAATCATGGCTTGTAGCATTGACCATTCAATGGATGATGTAGAAAAGAAATTGGAATCCCAATCTGCTTTTTTGCCTGAAGGATTATATAAAAGCAGCGATAACTTTTTAAAAGGAAACCCAACTCAAGAAGAATTGAATGAGCTGTTCCATTTGCTTAAAAAATATGATTTAGCACCTGAAGAAGAAAGAGCGGAAAGAAATAGAAAGATAACAGCTCTAACTAGTTAATAAGTAACGAGGACTTCGGCTTACAGCTGAGGTCTTTTTTATTCGTAATAAATAAGAAATAGGCCCATATCAAAATATAGTTTTAAATGACAATACTAGGGAAAACAATTGTAGTCGTAACCCATAACAAATCAATATTATCGTATTTTTCCCGCGTAATACGTCTTGATGAATTATATGAAGATTGTTCTGTTCAGACAAGGACGATTGTTAACGGTTAAGGACAAGGCTAAGCATGGACCACCATGGCTCAGCCGTTGCTCAGGCTTGGATTTGCCAAGTTTTTTTTATGGACCCATCCGGTTTCTTTCCTTATCGAGTCATAAAATCCATTACTCTCAGATATGATTTTATGAGAATCGAAAGGGAGGACGTTGCATGGCTGATTTTACGAAAACAGCGGAATTTGAACATCGTTTCTGGTTGCAGATCCTTGGTGATCACGCGCGCTTCATCCATGACTCTCTAGCTTCAGACCAGACGAAAGAGATTTCCCGAGCGAATTATTTCATAAAAACATTCGACCAATTGCTTGGAAGAGTCAAAAGTGCGGATATGATCGAATTAAGTGAACAAGCTGAAGAAGAAGTGAAGAAATTAAGGCAGTTCAAACTGGATCTGATCAAGCGGCATCTAGTAGGAAAAATAAAGATAAGCTTAGGTCCTACCTTCTTGAATCATATGGTCAATGAGCTGGATGAGTATTTACGGATTTTACCTTATTTGAAAAAAGGAGAAGTTCCACCTACACTGCATGAACTACACCACCATTTGGTCTGGCTGTTGGACGCGGCAGGTCATGCCGGTGCGATTTCCGACAACATGGACCAGATCGAAAAGAAAATCAGAGAGAAAAGCGACACGTTTACGAAAGACTTTGAGGCGTTCTATCTGAAGGCGGTCGAAATGGCCGGATTCCTAAGGACAAAACTATCCACCTTCCCTGCATTGGAAAAGTTCAATAATGACATATCACTTGAGATTAAACTGTTCATGAATTTCCTGAAAGAAATCGAAGAAATGGAGTTGAGCAAGGAAGCGTTGGGTACTTTTGCCCCGTTGATGGCAGATCATATGATGAGGGAGGAGTGTTATTATTTAACGAAATTAGCTGAAGTGACACAGCTCTCCCAACCAGATTGCGATCCGACGAAACCACGCTTGGAAGCTTGATGATACAAAGCCAACCTCACATATAGAAGAGGAGGGCTTTTTCTTTTGGGTATACGAGAATGAACGGTTGAAATGGAATTTAATGGGGTACTTTACCTGTAGGATGGTTGACTGGTCTTTGAATGTATATTTTTATAAAAAACGACAGACTTTAACCTTTAGGTACATAAGCCCAGTCACCTCAAAAAAATTGAACGGGGGGAGAAAATTGACTTTAAACGTTTCCCAAAAATTGATTAAAGAGCATTTGATTTCCGGTGAAATGAAACCGGGACATGAGATCGGATTGAAAATCGATCAAACCCTTACACAGGATGCTACCGGTACAATGGTCATGCTTGAGCTTGAAGCTATGAAACTTGATCGTGCCAAAACGGAAGTTTCCGCACAATATGTCGATCACAATATCATCCAGGAGGATAGCAAAAATCCGGATGATCATTTGTTCTTACAAAGTGCGACGAAGCGGTTCGGGTTGTATTACAGTCGACCTGGAAACGGGGTCAGTCATCCTGTGCATATGCAACGGCTGGCAATCCCCGGCAAAACCTTATTAGGATCAGACAGCCATACGTGTGCAAACGGCTGTATGGGCATGCTTGCTATGGGAGCCGGTGGGATTGATGTAGCGATGGCGATTGCAGGAGAGCCCATCTATATCAAAATGCCCCAAATCTGGGGAATCAAATTGACTGGAGAACTCCCGGATTGGGTGAGCGCTAAAGATGTCATTCTTGAATTGCTGCGCCGTCATGATGTGAAAGGCGGAGTTGGCAAAATCATCGAGTTCTATGGTCCTGGGCTTGATAATCTAAATGCGATGGACCGGCACGTCATTGCGAACATGGGTGCTGAGCTTGGGGCGACGACGACGGTTTTTCCATCTGATGAGGAAGTGAAGCGGTTTTTAAAGAGCCAGAACAGGGATAATGATTGGGTGGAGATATTAGCCGATCAGGATGCTGAGTATGATATTCATGAGGAAATTAATATTTCAGAGCTGGAACCATTGATTGCTAAACCGTCTAGTCCAGGGAATGTCGTTCCTGTCCGGGAAGTAGCAGGAGAGCCGATCTACCAATCGTATATTGGTTCATCCGCTAATCCCGGGTATCGTGATTTTGCGATTGCGGCTGAAATCATGAAGGGCAAAAAAGTTGCTGATAGCGTTTCCTTCGATATCAATCCGACTTCACGTCAAATGCTGACTGACCTTGTTGCAGACGGCCATATCGGAAGTCTTCTAACAGCTGGGGGACGATTGCACCAGGCGGGATGTAATGGTTGTATCGGTATGGGTCAGGCCCCTGCAACAGGAAGGAATAGTTTACGGACGACGCCGCGTAATTTCCCTGGTCGTTCTGGTACGAGGGAAGACAGTGTGTTCCTCTGCAGTCCCGAAACAGCTGCCGCTTCGGCTTTAACTGGGGAGATCACTGATCCGAGAACGTTGGATATGAAGTATCCGAAAGTAAAAGACCCTGACCATCCGACAGTGGATGACGCATTATTGAACAGACCGCTTCCACCGGAAGAAGCAAAGAAAGTTGAGCTTGTAAAAGGCCCGAATATTGCATCAATCCCTGAAATGGATGAATTGCCTGATGAGATGGAGCTTCCGATTTTGCTGAAAATGAAGGATAACATCTCAACGGATGAAATCTTAGCGGGTGGCGCCCGGGTGCTACCTTACCGAAGCAACCTGCCCGAAATCAGCAAGTTCACTTTTGAGATCATTGACGAAACCTACTACAATCGCGCTATGGAAATACAGAAGCTTGGTGGTCATGCGATTGTAGGCGGCTTCAACTATGGACAAGGATCGAGCCGGGAACACGCAGCCCTTGCACCAAGGTTCTTAGGATTACGAGTCGCCTTAGTTAAAGACTTTGCGCGGATTCACTGGCAAAACCTCGTGAACTTCGGTGTCTTGCCCCTTACGTTTAAAAATGAAGCAGATTTTGATCTGTTAGAGGAAGACGATATTCTCCAATTGAAAAATGTGAGAGAACAAATTAAGCAAGGAAAAGATCTTACAGTGAGGATAAAAGAGAAAGAAAAGGATATAACAGCTGTCCATGCCTTATCAGATCGTCAAGTCGAAATCATGCTAAAGGGCGGACTGATTAACTGGGAGAGAGACCGACAAAAGTAAGAAAGAATGCATGAAAGAAGGGAAGGAAATCCATGGTTGATCGAAACCAATTATGTAAAGCTTGTGACGGCAGCGGACTACTGGCAGATGATGAAAACTGGCAATACAGCTGTACAGTATGTGGTGGTGACGGCATTTTCACTTCTGGTGAAAAACCGGAACCAGATCACCTTTTTCAAGTTGATGAAAACAACCGGACATTGGAATAGAACGACAGGGCAGCCCATTCTTCCTTTTGAAAAAGGATGGGCTTTTTTACAAGCCTAGGAGATAGGGTATGTAGACACATGGAAATTTGTAATATTCTAAAGAGCCCTGTGTTACTTATTTGTAAAGAAAGGTTTGTATTTTTTAAAAATCCATTGTACGAGTGGTTTTAAGAAAAGCACAGCTACCAGCAGGGTCAGTATGGAAAATTCAACAAATTCCATGACTCTGAAAGGATTGAACGCATTATCTAGCGCATCTTTAACTGCTATTCCCATTAAAATATCCATACATATTGAAAAGCCCAGCAATATTCCTATTATGATGACTGCAATCCAGGTTGGTTTCATTTCGCATCACTCCTCTTTATAGGATTTCCAAATCCTTTTGAATTACTTCGAGAAGATTCGTTTACCTGTTGCTTAAAAATAATGAATGACTAAAAACAACGAGGTTTTCCATCATGCCGATCAAAATACGCCAGAAAAAAAAACGCAACCAAAAAAAGTCACAAGTTGAAAAGGAAATTCGTACGTTCAATCTTCCAGACGATGAAATCAGTGAGAATCTGAAAGAAAATATTGAGCGGATACGAAAAATTACAGGCAACAGTTCCGACCTTATCATACGTCCCTTGAAAGGGAATGATATTGTCAACATGACTGCCGTTTATATTGATGGTCTAGTTGACAGTCCTACGGTAAATAAGTTTGTCGTCGATTCCGTTTTTCAGAATATTGATCCTCAGCCAGAAGGTAAAAAGGATAAGCAAGGATTATTTGAAAAAATTTTTGCGGAGGTCGTCTCCATAGGAGAAGTGAAGCAGCTTTCCAATTGGAAGGATGTTTTTCTGCTCTTGATGGCTGGTAATACACTCTTGTTTATAGATGATGTTCCCAAGGTTATGGTCATCGATACAAGAGGAGGAAAAAAAAGAAATGTTGAAGAGCCACCTACTGAAGTATCCATTCGAGGACCGAGAGATGGTTTTACCGAATCGATTCAAACCAATATATCCTTGATAAGACGCAGAATCCAAAATCCAAATCTATGGGTCGAAACAATGAAAATAGGCAACATAACCCAAACGAGTGTCTCGATTTTGTACTTGAATGGTATCGCGAATGAAAAAATCGTCAATGAGGTGAGAACCCGATTAAAAAAAATAGACGTAGACAGCATACTGGAATCGGGTTACATCGAACAGTTGATAGAAGATCAGACATTGACGACTTTTCCGACACTATATCATACAGAAAGGCCAGATACTGTTGCTGGTAATGTCCTCGAGGGAAGAATAGCGATCCTTGTAGATGGAACACCCTTCGTTTTACTGGCTCCTGTTGTCTTCATCCAATTTTTCCAAGCGGTTGAGGACTATTACTCTCGATTTGATATATCGACTTCCATCCGCTTTTTAAGAGTATTAACTTTTATGATATCCCTTATTGCACCGGCGTTATATATCGCGGTGACTACTTTCCATCAGGAAATGGTTCCGACACGGCTCATCATTGCGTTGGCTGCCCAGAGAGAGGCTGTACCATTTCCGGCCGTTGTGGAAGCGATGCTGATGGAAGTTACCTTCGAAATTCTCAGAGAGGCAGGGATACGTCTTCCGAAGGCAATTGGATCGACCGTATCCATCGTAGGGGCCCTTGTCATCGGACAAGCTGCAGTGGAAGCAGGCATCGTTTCACCGGCAATGGTCATCATCGTGTCGATTACGGCTATTGCCAGCTTTTCTACTCCATCTTATGCGATTGCGATTTCTGCAAGATTGATCCGCTTTCTATTTATGTTGTCGGCAGCTACATTCGGGTTTTATGGAATAGCATTATTGTTCATTTTCATGCTCGTCCATTTATGTAGTTTGAGGTCATTTGGGGTTCCGTATATGTCACCGATGGCCCCATTATCTCTGTCAAACCTGGGGGATACTATCGTCCGTTCTCCGTTCTGGGCTTTTAAACAGCGACCCCATTTGATCGGAAATCAAAACAATAAAAGGCAAGGAGAGAATCAGAAACCAGGACCTCCTGCAAGCCGATCGCTGAAAACCAAAAAATGACCAGGGTGATCAACTATGATTCGTGTATTCGGATTATTTCTTATACCGGCCATTTCCATTACTTTGTTAACGGGATGCTGGAGCACAACAGAATTGAATGAACTGGCGCTGGTTTCTGCGATCGGAATCGATAAGAACGAAGAGGGAGAATATGTAGGTTCATTTCAGATCATCAACCCTGGAAGCGTGGCTGGAAGTAAAAGCACCGGCCAAGGAACTGCTAGTCCGCCTGTAACTGTCTATACTTCGACAGCCAAGAATCTTGTAGGGCTTAGTCGCAATATCTCGGCAAAAGCTTCTAGAAGACTTTACTTTGCCCATACGAGTGTTGTAGTGATTGCAGAGGAACTGGCAAGAGAAGAGGGGATCAAAAACCTGTTAGATGCTCTGGATCGTGACCCGGAATTCCGTACGACGACTGCCATCATTATCGCCAAAAATGCCAGAGCCAGGGATTTGATTAAAATCCTGACCCCTATTGATCAAATTCCTGCGGAGAACGTGATCAAAATGTTGAAGACAAATGAAACAATGTCTGGAGAGAATATTAACACAAAGACTAGGCAGGTTATAGATGCGCTTTCAACGAAAGAGAGAGATCCCGTTATAACGGGAGTGGAATTAACGAGGGAAGCTGAGGGGGGAAAATTAGAAAGCATACAGCAAACGGAACCAGAGTCTATTATTCAGGTGGGAGGAATCGCTTTATTCAGAAACGATAGGCTGGTCGATTGGGCAAGGGAAAAGACTGCCCGAGGTATCGTTTTTCTCTTAAATAAAGTGAAGGAAACTGACATCAGCATTGATTGGAAGGGAAATGAGGAGGCGGTCGTTTACAATATGATCAGGCAACACACTACTGTAAAGCCGGTAATTAAAAACGGCAAACCCGAGATCGATGTTCATGTCAAAGCGGAGGGGATAATAGGCGAGGTTCAGGTTGCAATTGATTTAAGCAATCCTGATACATTGAAACGTATTGAGCAAGAAGTTAATAAAGAAATCCAAGGGGAACTGTCAAAAGCAATAGAGAAAGCAAAGGAAAACAAGACAGATATATTTGGATTTGGAGAATCCTTTCATAGCACCTACCCTGAACATTGGAAAAGGTTTGAAAAAGAGTGGAACGATACCTATTTCTCTGAGCTGAAAGCAAATATCAAAGTGGAATCGTTTATCCGCCGGACAGGTCTAAGGAATAAGCCTTATCTGAAAGATACTAATTGATGGAAAGTGTTGATATTGAGTGGAGAAAGCGAAGATAGATGCCATCCAGCTGTTCATTTTGATCTTTCTTTTTGAATTGGGAAGTGCTTTGCTTGTTCCTCTAGCCATTGAAGCAGAGGAGGATGCATGGCTTGCCATCTTTTTTGGGCTGGCAGTCGGCATCCTTATATTTTTAATCTTTCATGCTTTGTATCAAACCTATCCAGATTCATTACCGACTCAATATATGCGAAACATAATCGGGAACTATTTAGGATGGGTGCTGGGGTTTGCTTACTGCCTGTATTTTTTATATCTGTCTGCCAGGGTATTACGGGATTTCGGGTCAATGCTTTTGACCATAGCTTATCATGAGACCCCGCTGTTTATCGTGAATCTGTTGTTAATTTTACTCATTATTTATACTGTTTATCAAGGTATTGAAGTGATGGCCAGGACAGGTGAATTACTATTCGTCATATTGTATGTACTTGCCATTTCCGGATTCATCTTAATAGTAAGTTCTGGACTGATCGATTTAAGCAACTTGAAGCCAGTCTTGGAGGATGGGATCGTTCCTATTTTGAATGTAGCGATTACACAAACGATTTTTGTGCCTTTTGGGGAAGCGATCGTTTTTTCTGTGATTCTTCCTTACCTGAACAATCCGAAAAAGGCTAAAAAGGTCGGAATCTTAGCTTTATGCCTAAGTGGAATCAATCTTATGATTGTTATGGCTGTGAATATAGCCGTTTTGGGTGTCAATCTCACAAAACGTTCCCAATTTCCTTTGCTTACAACAATACAAAGTATACAAATAGCGGATTTTTTAGAGCGGTTGGATGTCTTCTTCATGCTCGCCCTTATTATCGGTATATTCATTAAAATAACGATATTCTTCTATGCTGCAGTAATTGGATTGGGGGATCTTTTCAAGGTAACTAATGTTAAACAATTAATCTACCCTCTGGGACTCGTCGTTCTTCTATTATCGAATTCGATTGCGAGTAATATCACTGAGCATATTCAAGAAGGACTGGTAATTATACCGTTTATTTTACATTTTCCGTTCCAAATTCTGTTTCCGCTTTTTCTGCTTCTCATCGTTTATTTGAAGAAACGAAAAAAAAACAAAGCGTGAATACCTAACGTGGATGGAACCCATAATCTAGAGTCAGAAAAGCATGGCTTCCGATGGTTGATCGGAGGGTCTTTTGTCATGATTTCTGGAAAGCTAAAAATAAGTTTTTAGACTCGTTTTTTGAATGATTAAAGTTAATTCGCTATTTATGATTTAAACTGGGGTTAATCCAGTGAAAGAGGGTGAGATGATTGACAAACAATCTAGAAGTGAGATTGGCGGATTTGGTTGATCATGAAAAGGCAAACTTGAAAGGAAAAGAAGTCACTGTGAAAGGTTACCTTGCTGGAAAGCCCGATGAGCCGCTTGATGATGGGTATAACTATCCTTTCATTGATCAGGGCATGAATGGAATCCTTGTAAAATCGAGAAAGAAACTTGAAAATCTTAAGCCTGGTCATTGGTTCCAAGTAAGCGGGACACTGGATCATACTCACCAGCAAGAGCTGCATGTCGCTTCTGATGCAGATGTTAGTGAATTTGAAGTTCAGTTGGCATCTCCTACTTACTCACGACAATTTTCATCCTCGGTAAAAAAGGTTGTAGATGGAGACACGATTCACCTTGAAACTCCTGTATTAGGTACGACGAAGGTTCGTTTTGTATCTATAGACACCCCTGAAACAAACTATCAAGGTGATTCCCAAGGTTATTATGCAGAAGAAGCTACGAGGCAGCTTCAAAGTCTTTTGCCGGTTGGGGAAGACGTCTCGATCCGAGTTGGTGATGAAGCATTCGATCAATATGGACGCTTGCTCGCGATCGTTTGGAAAGGTGAACAGAACATCAATAAGGAGATGATCGAAATCGGTATGGCTGTACCGTATTTCATCTACCCGAATTTGGAAAACTTCGAAGAATATGGGGGGTCTGTCGTAAGAGCAAAAGAATCGGGGAAAGGTCTATGGAATCCTGAACGGCCGATTGATGAACTTCCTTATGAATTCCGCTTCAATAAGCGTGGCGGGCCAAACAAATATGTCGGGCATTATGAAACGAAACAATATGTAAAACCTGAAAAATGGGAAAGTATCCCGATTGAGCACCGCGTCTTCTTTTTAAAGGAAAAGGATGCAATTGACGCAGGATACAAGAAGGAATCACCTGGTTGTTGAATAGAATTGATGAATCCCGCCGTCAATGGCGGGATTTTTCCCTTAATAAGAATTTGAACAGATTATCATAGGAAGTGAACAGATTATCATAGGAAGTGAACAAAATATCATGTGAAATGAACAGATTACCCTCAGAAGTGAACAAATTCTCCCTGAATCCTGAGTTAGTATAGGAGTCTACAGGTTAAATCCAATCAGAAAAAGGATACAATTATAGGTAGATTGAAAGAAAGGAGTATGAATCGTGTCATTCAAAAACAAGGTGGTCATTGTAACAGGTGCTGCTAATGGGATCGGAAAGGCGATTGCCAAGGAATATGCCGCAAATGGAGCAAAGGTTGTCGTTGCTGATCTTGATGAATTGAACGGAAAACACCTGGTTGAAGAGATTGCCAGACAAGAGGGAGAAGCTTTCTTCCTCAAGACAGATGTGGGGAAGGAAACCGATGTCATCAGCTTCATCAATCAGGCGAAGAGTGAAGCAGGAACAATCGATATCCTGATCAATAACGCAGGGGTTTCAGAATTCAAATCACCTTATAAAATGACAGTTGAGGAATGGGATCGTGTCATCAATACCAATTTAAGAAGTGTGTTCCTCTGTTCGCGTGAAGCTGCAAAACATATGCGAGAGAATGAAGAAGGCGGGGCGATCGTCAATATAGCCTCTACACGAGCCAGTATGTCGGAGCCTAACTCTGAAGCTTACGCGGCATCCAAGGGAGGGATCGTTTCCATCACCCATGCGCTTGCTGCATCTTTCACAGTAGATAAAATTACCGTTAATGCAATCTCTCCAGGCTGGATCCAAACCGAAAATTATGAGGAACTCAGGGAGATCGACCATGAACAGCATCTATCCAAACGGGTCGGAAAACCGAAAGATATTGCACGTGCTTGCTTATATCTGACTGATAACATGAATGATTTCATCACCGGGGCTAATCTCGTCATTGACGGCGGCATGACAAGAAAAATGATCTATGAACATTGAAAAGTAAAAAGATGATCCCGAAAAAGGATCATCTTTTCTTACACGTTAAGAATAACTTAGGCTTAGCCATAAAAGGCGGTCTTCCAGTGACCTTCGTGGTTAACCAGGGCGTTTTCGCTTTTCTTTCAATCAGTCACCATTCATTACGTTGAAATAGCGTGCTTCCGGATGCGCGAATACGATGGCTGAAACTGAGGCTTCCGGTTCCATCATAAAGCCGTCCGTCAACTCTATTCCAATTTCTTCAGGACGGATGAGATTGAACAACTTTTTCTGATCCTCCAATTCCGGACAGGCAGGATAGCCGAATGAGAAACGTTGACCCTGATATCGGGCCGAAAACCGCTCTCTCATCGTGAAATCGACTGAGTCCGGAAAGCCCCACTGGTCACGTATCTGTTGATGGGTGAGTTCTGCAAACCCTTCAGCGGTTTCGAGTGCAAGGGCTTGGAGAGCATGGCTTTCTAGATATCGGCCTTCTTTTTTCATCTGAGTGGCAAGCTGTCGGATGCCTTTTCCAGCCGTGACAGAAAAGAAGCATACATAGTCCATGATCCCGCTGTCCTTTGTTTTCAAATAGTCAGCGAGGCATAAATGCGGTTCTTTCGGTTGCCTTGGAAACTTGAATTGCTCGATGACTTTCGTATGGTCTTTTGGATCATAAATCAAGACGTTTTCTTCATCCGCCTGAGCCGGAAAAAATTGATAGACGGCAGCTGGCTTGATCAGTCCTTCCTTTTTTGCTTTGAAAAGGAGTCGATCAACGACTGCCTTGACGTTGAGCGTCTTCTCATCTTTTTCTTCCAGCAGCCTTGAAATCTTGCCTTTGACCCCGAGATGATGTCCTAATAGCATTTGCCAATTGATGTACGGCTCGATGTATGAGATGGAGTGATTCTTCAGAACATGTTTTTTCGTATCCCTCGGAGTGAACACTTGGACATCTTGCGAAACCTCGGATCTTACTTTCACCGCTACCCCCGTACCGCCTCCTGGATCTGACTGGAGGACTTGCTCGGCATTGTTCCTTTTTTTTGCCTCATGGTCACCGATAAGCATTTCGAACCCATCTGGTGTTCGAATTTGGTTTGCGAGGGATAGTCCTGTCATCGCATCTTTTGCATACAAAACGAGTCCATCATACCCGTTTGAAATTTTCGTATCCGTGAATTTTCTTGATAACGCAGCACCTCCGACCAGTATCGGTGTTGAAATGTCGGCTTGCTTCATGTCACTTGCTGTAATCACCATTTGCTGCGCGGATTTGACTAACAGACCTGAGAGGCCGATGATGTCCGGTTTTTCCCTTCTGACAGATTCAATCAAATCTGCAGGGCCTACTTTGATCCCTAGGTCGACTACGTCAAAGCCGTTGTTACTAAGGATGATGTCCACCAGGTTTTTACCGATATCATGAACATCACCTTTGACCGTCGCTAAAATGATCTTCCCTTTCGATGAAGAATGATCGTTCTTTTCCATATAGGGCTCAAGAAAGCCGACGGATGCTTTCATCACTTCAGCACTCTGGAGCACCTCGGCGACGATGAGTTGATTGTCGTTGAACAGACGGCCTACTTCCTTCATGCCGTCCATCAATGGCCCATTGATGATGTCCAATGGCTTTTCATATTTGTCCAACGCTTTCGTAAGATCCGGGATTAGACCTTCTTTCGTTCCCTCGACGACATAATACGAAATCCTCTCTTCCAGTGTCATTTTTGGAAGCAGTGATTGAACTTCTTTCTTTTTCCCTCTATAAAATTCAGTGAATTTGGCAAGTACCTCATCCGTCGTTCTGAAAAGCAGATCTTCTGCCATCTGGATTTCTTCCTGTGGGATCGAGGCGAAGCGTTCGAGCTTTTCTGTATTGACAATCGCATAATCAAGTCCAGCCTGTGTACAGTGATAAAGATATACAGCATTCAACACCTCTCTCCCTACAGGAGGGAGCCCGAATGAAACATTACTTACCCCTAAGATCGTCAGAGAGTCAGGGAAATGTTCCTTGATAAGCCGGATTCCCTTGACGGTTTCGTTGGCTGCCCCTATATACTGCTCATCTCCGGTACCGACTGGGAAAACCAATGGATCGAAAATGATGTCGGTCGGTGAGAGCCCATATTCATTTACCAGAAGGTCATAGGAACGCTTTGCGATTTCAAGCTTCCGTTCTACCGTTACACCCATGCCTTTCTCATCAATCGTACCGACGACAACTGCGCCTCCGTATTTATGAACGAGAGGAATGACACTCTCGAATCGTTCTTCACCGTCCTCAAGGTTGATCGAATTGATGATGGATTTACCCTGGGAATGTTTCAACGCGGTTTCGATTACATCTTCGTCTGTCGAATCGATGACGAGCGGGACTTTGACCTTTTTGACAACCTCCTGGATGAAGGCCTCCATATCTTTCTGTTCATCACTGTCTGGATCTGCCAGGCAGATATCGATGACATGTGCACCTCTTTTTACCTGGGATCTAGCAATTTCCGCTGCTTCTTCAAATTTCTTTTCAGCAATCAATCGTTTGAATTTCCTTGATCCAATCACGTTCGTCCTTTCGCCAACCATAATCGGACGTAAATCGGGACTATCATATAAGAATGGCTCGATGCCGGATACCATATGAACTTTTTTTTCAGGCAGAAGCCGCGGTTCATAGTCGGCAAGCTTCGTAGCAATCATCTTGATATGTTCAGGTGTAGTGCCGCAGCATCCGCCAACAATATTGAGCCACCCTTTTTCTGCAAAACCGGCTAGCTTTATAGCAAGGGATTCAGGTGTTTCGTGATATTGCCCTTCTTCGTCCGGCAGTCCTGCATTAGGGTAGCAGCTGATTGCAGAGGTCGATAAATCTGAAAGAGCCCTTATATGATCCTGCATGAATTCGGGTCCAGTTGCACAATTCAAACCGACGGCGATCGGATTCATGTGTTTTACGGAGATATAGAACGATTCGATCGTCTGGCCCGCTAGAGTCGTTCCCATAGGCTCGACCGTCCCGGAAATGATTAAGGGGACCCTCCGACCCGTATCTTCAAACGCTTTCTGGATTCCTGAAAAACCTGCCTTTACATTGAGCATATCCTGGCTCGTTTCAAGGAGTAGCAGGTCAACGCCTCCGGCTAAAAGCCCTTTTGCTTGTTCAGCGTAAGAATCGGTCAGTTCATCAAAGGTTGTTCCACCTGTCACACTCAGCGTTTTTGTCGTAGGACCGAGTGCCCCAGCGACAAATCTAGGCTTTTCAACGGTTGAAAGCTTATTTGCAGCTTTTCTTGCGATTTCGGCACCAATTCTATTAATTTCATAAGCTCTGTATCCAAGTTCGTATTCATCCAAAACAAGCCTTGTACCGCCGAACGTATTCGTTTCGATGATATCCGCTCCTGCTTCGAGATAGGTCGTATGGATGGATTCAATCAGTTCCGGTGCTGTTATATTCAAATACTCATTGCACCCATCATAAAATTCACCGCCAAAATCATCAGGGGTCAATTGTGCTTCCTGAAGCATCGTTCCCATCGCGCCATCCATGATCAGGATTCTTTCTCGTAAATGGTGTTCGAATTGTTGATTAGACATTTTGTAACCTCCAGGATGAATGTTTAGGATGATGTGTACGGGCGTATTTAACAAGTTCGACTGTCATCGGGTAGCGCATGAACGGTGTGACCAGGTAGATCCCGTTAAATAATCCGATCGCGGTATCCAAAAGCGATTTCGCTATCCGGACACCTTCTTCACTTGCACGTCCAGGATCATCCTTGTATCTTGCCATCGCTTCTCGGACATCTGGCGATAATTTGATTCCAGGCACTTCATGGTGTAGAAAATCAGCATTCTTACTGCTTGTTAACGGCATGATCCCGATATAGATCGGAACGTCCAAATGTTTGACAGCATCATGGATTTCAATCAGTTTTTCTTCGGAAAAGACTGGTTGGCTGATGAAATAATCTGCTCCACATTCGATTTTCTTTTCTAAACGCTGGACTGCTTTATCGATGTGGCGGACATTGGGATTGAATGCAGCACCTATGGAAAAATCTGTTTTTTGCCCCAGCTCCTTACCAGATAAGGAGATTCCGTTATTGAACTGTTTGATGATTTTAATCAGTTCAAAGGAGGTTGCGTCATAGACAGAAGAAGCACCAGGAAAATCCCCTACCTTCGTCGGATCACCGGTCACCGCAAGGATATCACGTATTCCGAGGGTGTGCAGCCCCATGATATGGGATTGCAGCCCGATTAAATTCCGATCCCTGCATGCAATATGGATAAGGGGGCGAAGACCGAACTTTTCCTTGACGATGGATCCGACGGCAGTGTTGCAGATCCGCGGGGAAGCCAGGGAATTATCTGCAAGTGTAATCGCATCGATTCCTATTTCCTGCAGTGCCTTTGCCCCTTTCATAAAACGTGTCGTATCCAGTTTTCTTGGCGGATCCAATTCGACAATGATCGATTGCCTTTTTTTCACTTGTTCATGGAGTGGTGCAGGACCAGGTTTTGCAGTGGATGACACCGTCACCTTAGCCGTTTGCCGAGGTTTGATGATTTTTTCCTTTACAGGAGCTAATGATTTCAGCTCTTTGGAAATTGCCTGGATATGTGCTGGAGTTGTCCCGCAACACCCGCCTAATAATCGGATACCTTGATCCCGGAAGGAAAGGGCACATTCTTTAAAGTAATCCGCATCGCTTTCATATTGAAGTTTTCCGTCCACATAGGATGGAAGACTGGCGTTTGGATACGCTGAAAGATAACCATGTTTCGGAAGCGGCACTTCTTCCAATGTAGAAAGCATATGGTAAGGGCCAAGCCGGCAGTTGATCCCGATGATATCGGCTCCATGATTTTCAAGTCTGTCGAAAGCTTCTGTAATGTGTGTCCGGTTTTGCATATAGCTGGTTTCTTCTAAAGAAACCTGAGCGATGATCGGTAATGAAGTTTCTTTCCGTGCAATCTGCAATACGGTTGCCAACTCCTCTAAATCATAAAAGGTTTCCAGTAAAATGCCATCGATGTTTTCAGAGAGGAGGCAATACAATTGCTCACGGAAAGTTCGCTTGATTTCATCCATGGTGATCATGTGGGGCTTGATCCCCCTGATCCCTCCGATCGTTCCGACGACATAGGCGTCGTTACCTGAAGCTTTCTTTGCTAAATGGACGGCGGCAGTGTTGATTTCTTTCACTTGATCCTGCAAGCCATAACGCTCAAGTTTTAGGTAATTGGCAGCGTATGTATTCGTTTGGATAATGTCCGCACCAGCATCGATATAAGCCCGGTGGATATTGAAGATTTGTTCAGATTGGGAAAGGCTCAATTCTTCAAAACATCGGTCTGAACCGTATGAATGAAGCAGTGTTCCCATCGCTCCATCACCGATCAATATTTTATTTTGTTTCAATTCGTCTACTATTCCCATCTAGATCCCTCCTTGATATATTTGTTTTTCCGTAGTCTGGCAGATTCTAAAAAAAGAAAAAGCCTTCTATAAGAAGAAGACTTTAAGAACAAATGTCATTCTTCTTATCTCACAAGTGCAAACCACTTGTTGGAATTAGCACCTTTTCAATGTTCGGATACACTGAAGGTTGCTGAGGTTTCATAGGGCCATTCCCTCCACCTCTCTGGATAAGAAACAGAATTTTAAATTTTATTAAACGTACAACAAATAATAGGGAAGTTCAACCCCTTTTTTCAAAAAAGCTGAAAAGCTTCATTTTCTCTGAGGGTGTTTCTCATAAAAAAACTTTCACGCAAGCCCTACATCGCACAAAATTACTCTTTGTTTTTGTCTGCGTAAACGGCCATTGCATCCCGCATGAATCTCGAGAGCCCTTCACCAAATTGATCGATGTTCTTGGTGAACCGTTCGTCATCTACATACATTTGCCCTAACCCTTTGAATGCTTCAAGTGAGTAATGATTGCCGGAGTCGCTGTTCAAGAAGTCGTACCATTCTTTGATGGCAGCTTGTGCTTCCTCAGATTCGGGTGAGGTGTCCCGAAGATCAGCGAGGTTGCGATAGATTTCATTCATCCTATCACCCAATGCTTTCCGTTCCTCTTCCGTCATACTTTTCAGCTTTGCGTTTGATCGATCAACAGCTTCATCACCCCAGCGTTCGCGGGCTTCTTTTTCATAAGGATTTTGACTGAAATCGAATCCTTCAAATTTCTCTTTATTCGTCATTTGAATTGCTCCTTTCTTGTGTTCAATCGTTTTATCGATGGTGGATATCATCTTGTCGAGCCGGGTACGTTTTTCTACTAGCATCTTCCGGTGGAGTTTCAATGCCTCCCTCCGATCGAAGGATGGACTGTTGATGATTTCCTTTATCTTCTTTAAAGGGAAGCCAAGCTCTTTAAAAAATAGAATCTGTTGCAAGGTTTCAAGATTATCATCCGAATAGAGGCGATACCCGGCTTCTGTCGTCTCATCCGGAGTCAATAATCCGATTTCATCATAATGATGCAGTGTGCGCACACTGATACCGACCAGGTCTGCTACTTCTTTCACTTTCATGGCTTTATAACCTCCCCTTAATAATTACTTTAAGGTATCACGTTGCGTTAGAGTCAACAAGAATATGTAACTTTATTTATTTTTTAAAAAGGTCAAAAACCTATGCGAAAAGTGAATTTAATGTTGGAGGAGTGACAAAGGAGGATTTAGAAAGTCACGATGTTTTTGGATATCATCGCGCCAAAATTTCCATGATCGCGCGGTTCACCGCGATAATCACACCAAAACACTGAACAATTTGTAGTTAATTGGGTATTGCGGGGGAAATAAATCTGTTTGTAGAATCGTTGAATGAAGGAATTGTGTCGAATCAGCTAAGGGTTCATCGATGATTAAAGGTATTTCAGGAGAATGGTAGTATAGAGGGAGAATCAAAGGAAAGAAGCTGAAGCATAGAGGCCATTTCGCAGTAAAAAAGGAGAGAAAGGTACCTATAAAGGTGGTATGAGGTCGTTTCACCTTAATAAAGAGAGGAGAAGGTACCCAAAAAGGCGATATGATACCTTTCAGCATAAAAAAAGAAGGTAAAGGTACTCATACCGTTTTCTCCAGTAGCCTAAACATCCAGTTTCCGACGGTATCGATAAGAAACATATTCTTCAGTGGCCTCATTTGCATAACTTACTGTTTCCTCAACAAATTCAAATCCGCGAGCCTCATAAAAAGGGATTCCTTTTTGATTTCCCTTCGCGACAGATACCCATTGTTCAGTAGCTCCCTTTCCGACTTGTATATCGGACAACGCTTTTAAAAGAAGGGTGCCGATTCCTTCTCCACGGCGACTCGGATCCAAATATAGAACAAACACTTCACTCTTACCCTTTTCGATCATGCCACCGCCGATCGCTCCGACCACTTCGGCATCATCTAAAGCGACGAAATAACCATCCCAGCCGTCACCTTCATAATTGACATCGCCAGCAACCCGCTCATGGTTATAAAACTCTTTTATGATTCTTTCAATGTATTTCGCTGAGTGTGTTTCTTTATATGTATTCCGATAGCCCTCTGAGCAAACTCTCGAAATTCCTTCAACATGCTCCAAAGTTGCTTTCTGTACAATCATCCCATCATTCCTCTCGTTAATTTACTTCGTTAAAATTATATATCAATCTCTTTGAAAAGACGATAAGTTGCTCTACTGTCGATATTTTGCTGTCCTATTGGTGAATTGTTATCACGGCCGGGTTGGTGGTTTATAATAGGGTAAATAAGGAGGGGAAGGGTATGGATTCAGAACAAGTTTTCAAATCGGTGTACGAAACGATTCTATCTCGTGATACCCGTTATGATGGACAGTATTATGTTGGAATTGTCACTACAGGGATTTTTTGCAGACCGTCCTGTCGTTCCAGGACCCCGAAACCAGAAAATGTCAAGGTTTTCAAAAGTATTGAAGAAGCGCAGGAGGCAGGTTTCCGTCCATGCAAGCGATGCCGTCCGGAAAATCCGAGTAAACATGGACCCGATGCTGAAATTGTAGAGACAGTAAATAAGATGATTCAACATAAATACCCGGACAATCTGACGCTCGCCTACATGGCTAAAGAGCTGAACATGAGTCTATACCACCTGCAGCGTGTTTTCAAGCGTACGACAGGCACAACACCTTCGAAAAAGCTTTTGCAGAAACGAATGGAAACAGCAGAAGGACTCCTTTTAAAAGAGGAGATGCCGATTGCGGAAATTTCAGCACTTATAGGATTCAGAAGCGTTTCCCACTTCTCATCAGCCTTTAAAAAGACGACGGGTTATACCCCGGTCGAATATCGAATGAATAATCAATCCTGTATCAGGAGGGAAAAATGATGACAACGGTCTATTGGAGCACGTTTACACATCCGACTTTCCGAAATGATTTACTCTTTATTGCAGCGACTAAGGAAGGCTTATGCCGGATCACCTGGCCGTCTGAAACGTTCGAAATATTGAAAATATGGGTGGAGAAACAGATTCCAGAGACGCCCCTTACAGAAGACGAGGAATTCGTTTCACCTTATATTCTTCAGCTTAAGGAATACTTGGATGGGGAACGGAAGGAATTCGATATTCCACTCGATTTCAGAGGCACAACCTTTCAAACGTCTGTATGGGAGCAATTGACCAAAATACCTTACGGTGAGACCCGCAGCTATTCACAAATTGCTGAATCCTTAGGGAATCCGAAAGCAGTCAGGGCAGTCGGGACAGCTAACGGGGCAAATCCGGTCCCGATCATCGCTCCTTGCCACCGTGTAATCGGAAAAAACGCAGCACTGACGGGATTCGCAGGGGGATTGCGTATAAAAGAAAAATTGCTTCAACTGGAGGGGTATCATGATTACACAAAACAAGGCCACGCTCGCTTTCAATTCTGATCAAGGTTTGAAACAGATAAAAATCAGAACGCCACAAGCATTCAGTTTTGCTGAAACACTTCATTACCTGAAAAGATCACCTTTGGAATGCATGCATGTGGTGGAGGAGGAGAGGGTCTATAAACTTCTGATGATCGAAGGACGTCAGACAATCGTAAAAATCCATGAAAATGAAGAAGGCATGATCCAGGTGGATTTTGAGATGGATTCCCCCGGTACGGAATCCGCCTATAGGAAAGTTGCAAAATACATCGTAGAATGGTTCGATCTTGAGACAGACTTGCGGCCATTCTATGAAATGGCTGAAAAGGATAAGTTCTTGGACGGTTTAACAAAGTCCTTCCATGGACTCCGGGTGATTGGTGTACCCGATTTGTTCGAAGCCCTTTGCTGGTCCGTAATCGGCCAACAGGTGAATTTGCCATTTGCTTATACGGTTAAGAGAAGGTTTGTTGAAGCATATGGAAGAAGTGTTGAGTGGGATGGACATACATTTTGGCTTTTTCCGAAACCTCAAGACATCATCTCTTTAAAGGTTGAAGATTTGAAACAGCTCAAGTTTACAAGCAGGAAAGCGGAATATATCCTCGGCCTTGCAGAGATGATGGCCAATGGATCGTTAACGAAGGAATCGCTTTTAGAAGATCAACAATATGCAGAACAACTGCTTCTATCCATACGTGGAATAGGTCCCTGGTCCGCACATTATGTAATGATGCGGTGCTTAAGGGATCATTCTGCTTTTCCGATCGGGGATGCAGGATTGCAGAACGCGTTGAAAAAACTCCTTGGAAGGGAAAAGAAACCAGCTCCTGAAGAAATCCGGAAGCTTTTTTCACGTTGGGAGAATTGGGAAGCTTACGCTGTATTTTACCTATGGAGAAGTTTATCCGAATGAAATTGGATCGAATGTTGCCAAAACTTTCTAACCGAAGTAGCATAGATATGAGTAAAGAAAAGGAAAAAAGAGGGGTATTTGTGGATTTTTTTGATATAGAGTTCAGGGATATAAGTATGATACTAGAAACTGACGATAAAGTGGTACGATCGAAAGCCTGGTAAGCAATGGATTGTTCGAACATCCTGTTACAGGCCAATTGACAGGAATCTGGACACTGGTTGTCATGATCGATATCATCATTACACTGTCTTATTTTATATTTCCTAAAAAAGAAAAGAAGAGGCAGAAGAAGGCTTCGTTCTGATAGAAAGCACGGTGGTAAACTTGACAGGATTCAAAGCATTAGGAATCTCACAAAAGTACATACAAAAGCTGGAAGATCTGGGTATCGACCATCCTACTAAAATACAAGAACAAACGATTCCTCTTATCATAAAGGGGGAAGATACCGTCGCGCAGGCTCAGACAGGTTCGGGTAAGACATTCGCTTTTCTTCTGCCCATGCTTGAAAAGATCCGTCCCGATCAAGGGTTTATCCAAGGACTGATCATTATGCCGACAAGAGAACTGGCGTTACAGGTAACAAATGAACTGCACAAGTTGACAGAGGATGAGAATATCAATGTTTTAGCGGTTTATGGAGGTCAGGATGTGCTTCAACAAGTCCGAAAGCTTGAAAGTTGTGTACATATCGTAATCGGGACACCAGGCCGGATTTTGGATCATATCCGAAGAAGGACAATCGACTTTTCGAATGTGTCGGTGCTTGTTCTGGATGAAGCAGATCAGATGCTTCATATCGGATTTTTACAGGATGTCGAAGCAATCATCAATCAGACGCATGAATCAAGACAGACTGCGCTTTTTTCTGCCACGATGCCGGATGACATCCGCCAGCTCGCAAACCGTTATATGCAATCTCCTAAACAAATAAACGTGATACCGACAACAACAACTCTTCCAGAGATCAAACAGTATGTAGTGGAAACGACAGACCGCCAAAAGCAGAATGCATTTTTGAAAGTGGTCAAGAAGACGCAGCCGTTTCTAGCGATTATTTTTTGCCGGACGCAACGAAGGGTGAGTAAACTCCACAACGCATTATCAGCGAAAGGTTATTTGACAGATGAACTGCATGGCGGGTTGTCCCAGGCGAAGCGTGAAGAGGTTATGAATCGTTTCCGCAATGGTGAGATCCATATGTTGGTTGCAACCGACGTAGCTTCCAGAGGCCTTGACATCGCAGGCGTTTCTCACATTTTCAATTATGATGTACCACAGGAGGCAGAGAGTTATATCCACAGGATCGGCAGGACTGGGCGAGCCGGGGAAAAGGGAATGGCAATCACCTTCATTGCTTCCAAGGATCACAATACCTTGAAGATGATTGAAGCGGCTATTGATATAAGGATAGACAGGATGGAAATAGACATTTAATCCAGAAATAGATAGTCAAGATAAGAGAGGCCACAAATGAAGTCAAGTCTGTCGATGTAACTTTGAAAAAGCAACTATCTCAATAAACTCATTAAGACAAAGTGGTTGATGCAATGCTTCTAGCAATGGAAGTGAATGGGTCAACCTTTTTTTCATTTTTTTAAGTATGGCTCTGATATTCTTCATTGTTCAGCGAATTCACTCTTTCCGAGGGCGATCCTCGTGTCAACTCGCTTATTTTCCGATTCAGGATTTCGCCTGGATTACCTTTCTCGAAGGAGCGCACATTTTTACCTGGAATAAAAATCAGGGAATTTTATTTCATACTTTTAGCCTATTTATGAAATTTTAGAACTATTTTACAGATTTTTTTGATATATATGTGTATGTTAGGTGTTGTTTTCTGAATATTTCTAATAGTAAAAGGAGGATTGATTATGTTAGGATTTTTGCAACGTATTGGGAGGGCATTGATGCTGCCAATAGCGATCATGCCTGCAGCCGCATTGCTCTTAAGGCTAGGACAAGATGATTTGTTGGGGATTCCATTCATTGCAGCTGCAGGCGCGGCTATCTTTGACCATCTTCCATTGCTTTTTGCAATCGGGGTGGCCATCGGTTTGGCAAAAGATTCGAATGGAGCGGCAGGGTTAGCTGGAGCGGTAGGTTTTTTCATTTTGACTCAGGGGACACAGGCGATAAATGAAGACATCAATATGGCCTTCCTTGGCGGGATATTGTCTGGAGTGGTGGCAGGATTGCTTTATAACCGTTTCTATGACATTGAGCTCCCTGATTATCTTGGTTTTTTTGGCGGTAGACGTTTCGTTCCGATCGTAACAGCTGGGGCTATGGTTTTACTTGCGGCGATTTTCGGTTTTGTTTGGCCGCCGATCCAAGACGGTATCAATGCAGTCGGTCAATGGATCATCGATGCGGGTGCAGCTGGAGTAGGAATCTATGGTTTCATGAACCGTCTCCTCATCCCAATCGGTCTGCATCATGTGCTCAATAGTCTCGTCTGGTTCGTTTTCGGTGAATATAACGGCGCTACAGGAGATCTCCATCGTTTCTTCGCAGGTGACCCTGAAGCCGGTATCTTTATGGCTGGGTTCTTCCCGATCATGATGTTCGGTCTTCCTGCTGCATGTTTTGCGATGATTGCGGCAGCTAAGAAGGAGAAGAAGAAAGCTGTTACAGGGATGTTGATCGGATTGGCTTTCACTTCATTCTTGACAGGGATCACAGAGCCGATCGAGTTCTCATTCATGTTCTTATCACCTATTTTATATGGTGTACATGCATTTTTGACTGGAAGCGCGATGGTGGTAGCCTATGTCCTCGATATCCATCATGGGTTCGGTTTCTCAGCTGGCGCAATCGACTTTTTCCTGAACCTGGGCATCGCCAAAGGGGAGTGGCTGCTGTTCGGTGTCGGCCTGGTATATGCTGTAATCTATTTTGTCGTCTTCTATTTTCTTATCAAAGCGTTGGATTTAAAGACACCTGGGCGTGAAGATGATACAGAAGAGGAAGATGAAGAACTAGAAACCGGAACTCTGACTGGCAATAAACATGACGTGATGGCTCACCATTTCCTTCAGGCACTTGGGGGTGGACAAAACATACAAGCACTTGACAGTTGTGCGACACGCTTGCGTTTGAAGGTTGCAGATATGGATTCGGTCGATGAAAAAGGATTGAAAAAACATGGGGCAAGGGGTGTCATGAAAATCGATCGGAACAATCTCCAGGTTATCGTCGGTACGAATGTCGAATTCGTCGCCACATCGATGCAGAGGCAAATGGCCGGGGGAGCATACGATGAAGCTGCCAGTCCATCACGCGGCGAGAAGTATCCAAATGAGAAGACAGGTGTAGGAGATGATGATTTTACGATTCCGATCGACGGAAACATAATCCCGATAACCGAGGTGGATGACCCTGCCTTTTCGGAAAAAATGATGGGAGATGGCTTCGCAATTGAGCCAACTGGCAATATGATCATTTCTCCTGTTGATGGGAAGGTCGTCAATATATTCCCTACCAAACATGCAATCGGAATCGAATCTAAACAAGGTTATGAGATTCTCATCCATATCGGACTTGATACAGTCGAACTGGATGGTCAAGGCTTCGAAACGTATGTGAAAGCTGGCGATGAAGTGAAACAAGGGCAGAATCTGATCGAGCTTGATCTCGATTATCTGGTTAAGCATGCTCGCTCGGTAGTAACACCGATCGTATTCACCAACTTAGAAGAAAACGAAAAGGTCGTCTTGAAGAAGACGGGCAAAGTCCATCAAGGAGAAGGCGGCGTCATCAACATTGATTCGTAGCATAGAAGAGTAGGAGGCTGACATGTAAAGTCAGTCTCCTCTGTCTATTGTCGGTACAATTAACTAGTTATCGATGCAATAAAACTTGTAATAATCTATAAATTCATAATACTGGGCAATTCATTTTAAAAGTGATGCAATTACTCTGTAAAACGGTGCAATACTTTTCAAAAGCGGTGCAATACAGTTATAACGGCCTTTCTTTAAGTCTACTCTCAAGTATTTTCAGCCCAATCTTGAAGGAAATCCATAAGGGTCGCTTTTAACCTAAAATGATTCGTTATTCTCCATTCTTCTAATGTAACCATGCTTCATCCATTCTAAGGGACATTATGAAACAATACTTCTGCCTCTGGATTAAGATATGTCATAATATTTCAAAAATAATGACATTTACCTAATTCCAAGGTCACGATTAACGGTCAATTATTGCTTGTCAGGGACTTAAGTGGTATAGACAACCAGTTTCGAGCTTAGGTACGCTTAAACTACATTTTACAAATTCAAGGAGGGATGGTGACGGACTGTTCGATCACAATCTTGACAAGGAGGAGCTATGGAAAAGAAATCCTTACCGTTTGCTTTGGCCGTATTGTTAGGAGGGACAAGCCTATTTGTGAGTGGTCATGTTTCAAATGCAGAGGGACAACACCCCATCAACCAGTCGATTGAAAATCACGAAAACAAAACATCGACGAATCAAGCACACCCTGTTTTTTCGTGGGGAGAACCTGGGCCGATCTCGCCAGTCCTCCATCCAGGTTCAGCGAAAGGAGCAGGAATGAGAGAAGCCCCTTTACATGAGATTGATGCAATCATAGAGACAATGATTGAAGAGGAAGTCATGCCTGGGGCTGTCGCTTTCGTTGCCCGAAGAGGCCATATCGTTAAAGAAGAAGCTTATGGTTATGCGGCCCGTTATACCGATGACAACAAAAATGAAATGGAAGCCCCGGTCACGATGCAGGAAGATACCATTTTCGACCTTGCCTCTATCAGTAAGATCTTCACGACTACAGCTGCAATGAAGCTATATGAAGAAGGTGCGTTTGAACTGGACGACCCGGTTGCAAACTATATTCCGGAATTCGCCCAAAAAGGAAAAGATGAAGTGACGATCAGGCAACTGATGACCCACACCTCAGGATTCACGGCATGGATTCCACTCTATACACAAGGGAATGACAGGGAGGATCGATTACAGATCGTATTCGCCCATCCACTAAAGAATGAGCCGGGCACGACTTATACATACAGCGACCTGAACATGATAACGCTCGGTGCACTCGTTGAACGTCTTTCAGGGAAAAGATTGGATCAATATGTAAAAGAGAATATCACTGATCCATTAGGAATGGAGGATACGATGTATGACCCGCCTTCCTCTTTAAAAGGGAGGATTGCTGCAACGGAATATCAGCCATGGACAGACCGAGGACTTGTATGGGGGAAAGTCCATGATGAAAATGCCTGGTCATTGGATGGAGTAGCAGGTCATGCCGGTGTATTCTCGACCGCGCAAGACCTCGCTAAACTTGCCCATATGTATGTGAATGAAGGCCGGTATGGAGATGAACAGATTCTCCAGCCGGAGACTGTAAAATTACTCGTTGAAAATCAGATCCCATCGTTTCCTGGAAATGATCATGGGTTAGGCTGGGAGATCCAGCAAGGATGGTTTATGGACGCCCTATCGTCGGAATCGACTGTCGGCCACACTGGGTATACAGGGACCTCTGTTGTCGTGGACCTGAATAATGCTACGATCGCGATCCTGCTCACAAACCGTGTGCATCCAACAAGGAATACGGTTTCTACCAATATAGCGAGGCGCGCGTTCGCTAGAAAATTTGCTGATTCCATACCGGTTTCGATGAATGACAAAAGCCCTGCATGGTTTTCTGATTATGGAGACCGCCTTGGACGGTCACTTTCTGCACAAGTGGATTTGGAGGAACCTGCCACATTGACCTTTGACTCTTGGTACAGGATTGAACCGGATTATGATTTTGGCAATATCGAAGTTTCAGAAGATGGTGAAAATTGGACCCAAATCCATGAACCGTTGACCGGGAGCAAAGATTGGAGCGAGATAGCAGTCCGGATTCCTGCGGGAGCAAAACATATCAGGTTCACCTATAAAACGGATTCTTATACGAATGGGCGAGGTTGGTATCTGGATAACTTAAGGTTGACACTTCAAGATGAAACGGTATTAACTCCCGAGTGGTCAGGCGAAGGATGGAGCCAACGTCGTTTCTAACCATCGGCTTTGGGAATTCCGTAAAGCGAATTCGTTACACTCCAGCAGAAATAAGCAAGCCAGCGTGGCCCCGCAGCGACTTACAATTTAGGATCAAACCACCTCTGGGGTGAACGTCGAAGCCAGCACATCCTGTGCAAGTGAGGCTTGCGGACCTGGGAACGGGTATGAATTTTGGATATGACACCAATGAACTTAACAGAGCCCAAACATTAAAAGTACAAAGAAAGTTTGCCTTGGAATCTGAAAAATTGGAGGGATTGACGTGAAAAAATGGTTGGTCATGGTGCTTACTGCCGTTCTTGCCCTATCTTCACTCACAGGCGCACTTGCTAATGGTGGCAAAAGTAAAGGGAAGGATAAGTTCAAACTTGGTGTAGAAAGGTTGATGGACGATCAGAAAAACCTGATCGAAGGAAAGAAAGTAGGGCTGATTACGAATCCAACGGGGGTCGATCAGGAGCTTAGCAGTGTCGTAGATTTGCTCCATAATGACCCGGATGTGAATCTTACTGCCCTTTATGGACCTGAGCACGGTGTTCGTGGAAGTGCGCAGGCAGGTGAATATGTCGAGTTTTATATAGACGAAGAAACAGGGCTTCCGGTTTATAGCCTTTATGGGCCTACTAGGAAACCGACGCCAGAGATGCTTGAAAACATTGAGGTGCTTCTGTTTGATATACAGGATGTCGGAACCCGTTTCTACACGTATATCTATACGATGGCTTACGCTATGGAAGCCGCCGCTGAAAATGATATTCCTTTCATCGTATTGGACCGTCCAAATCCAATCAGTGGGACGAAAGTGGAAGGACCAGTTCTTGACACGGATTACAGTTCATTTGTCGGCATGTATCCTATTCCTCTCCGTCATGGTATGACCGTAGGTGAACTGGCCAAATTGTTCAATGAAGAATTCGAAATCGGTGCAGATTTGACCGTCGTTGAGATGGAAGGGTGGAAGCGTAACATGTATTACGATGAAACACCACTCGAATTCGTCCTTCCTTCACCGAACATGCCGACACTGGAAACAGCACTCGTCTATCCGGGGGCAGCCTTGATTGAAGGAACGAATGTGTCGGAAGGAAGAGGGACGACGAAACCGTTCGAATTGGTTGGAGCCCCGTTTATCAACAGTACAGAGCTGGCTGCGGAACTGAATGAGTTAAACCTACGCGGGGTTACCTTCAGGGCAGCGTCATTTACGCCAACCTTCTCTAAACATAGCGGTAAATTAAGTCATGGCGTCCAAATCCATGTCACAGATAAAAAGGCGTTCTCACCTGTAGAAACGGGGCTGCACCTTGTGAAAACGATCCATGATTTGTATCCTGATGACTTCGCATTCCGTGCCGAAAACAGTTCAGGTGTTTCTTTCTTTGATCTGTTGATCGGGAATGGATGGGTCCGGGATGCAATTGAAAATGGCCAATCTGTTGAAGAGATAGAAGCCCAGTGGGAGGATGAACTCGATCAATTCAAAGAAACACGTGAACAATACTTGATCTACTAGAATCCATATTGTGGGACGCCCTCGACTTTTTATCTGTTATGCATTATATCAGCAAGGGATCGACTCCTTTGTTCCGAAAATTCAGTTTAGTAATAATATTTCATAAATTGAGTTGATTTACGGAATATTATTTTTTACACTTAATATCAATAGTAAGGATAGATTAGGAGATATGACTATGTTAAATGGTGGTTTGATCAGGATCCAGGAGTCTATGCCTTCACTCAAGCCTTCAGAACGTAAAGTGGCGGAGTACATCTTGATGAATCCTGCCGAGGTCATCGATCTGTCGGTCCAGAGGCTGGCAAAAAAGACGAAAGTAAGTGAAGCGACGATCATCAGGCTTTCGAGGACACTCAGCTACAAAGGATTTCAGGAGTTGAAGCTTCGGATTGCTGGTGATCTGGCGCAGTTCAATTACAACAATCATTCGTATCAAGAAATACCGACAGATGGTTCGATATCGTCCATCATTACATCGATATCCCATAACAATATTCAATCGATCAACGATACCCTGTCCGTCCTTTCACCAGAACAATTGGAGAAGGCTGTCTCGGTCATAAGTAATGCAAGGAAAATCGCCGTCTTCGGAATCGGAGCTTCAGCAGTCATCGCTCAAGATTTCAAACAAAAACTGACAAGGGTCAATCGGTGGTGTGAGGCAGCTTATGACTTTGATACACAAGGGACGATCAGTGCGAATCTGACAAGAAAAGATGTTGCTTTCGGCATTTCTTATTCGGGGCGGACAAAGGATATCATCGAGTCACTGAAGATTGCCAAGGAAAATGGAGCTGAGACCATTTCACTAACTAAATTCGGAAGTAATCCAGTTGCAGATCTGGCTGATGTCAATCTTTTCACAAGCTCTTTAGAAAAGAGCATCCGGAGCGGGGCGATGAGCTCGCGAATCTCCCAGTTGAATGTGATCGATATTTTGTATATCGGGATAACAAGCCGACATTATGATGAAAGTATTGATGCTCTTGAACGGACAAGAAAAGCCGTGCAGGTGTCAAAAGAAAAAGACTGATATGGGGTGTCCCTCGTCAATGAGGAGATATAAAACATATGAAAAACAGGAGGGGTCCAATGTTATGAAACGGATGTTGAGTTTGTTTCTAGGGGTATTGATGGTCCTGTCGATGGCTCTTGCAGGATGCAGCAGTTCAGGCAATGATACTGAGGATAATGGAGAAGGCAATGGTGAAGTATTGACGATCGGAAGCTGGAGAACTGAGGATAAAGCTGCTTACGATAAAATCATCGAAGCTTTCAATGAAGAGCACCCAGATATCAAAGTCGAGTTCAAGCCTTCAAAGAATACAGAATACGATACGATCCTCAACACCGCCTTACAAAGTGGTGAAGGCCCTGACATCATCCAGCTCCGGCCTTATGCTCCTGGAATGGAGCTTGCGAAGGCGGGTTATCTCGAGCCCCTTGATGATCTGGACGGAATCGATGTATTTACAGAGGAAACACGGTCTGCCGCAACTTCTGAGGATGGAAAAGTCTACGGTGTCCCTCTATCACTGAACTCTGCACAGATGTTCTATAACAAGAAAATGTTCAAGGACCATGGCCTGGAAGAGCCTGAGACGTGGGATGAATTCATCGAGTTGAACGAGAAACTGAAAGAAGAAGGTGTCACCCCAATCGCGCTCGGAACGAAAGAAGGCTGGTTGCTATCGTTGGCACATTCGATTTTCGGTCCCGCGCATTATGGCGCGAATGAATTCGTGGATCAGATTACTTCAGGGGATAAAACATTCAAGGACGCCGAATTCGTTTCTTCCCTTCAAGCAATGGATGAACTGAAACAATACTTCCCAAAAAATTATGAAGGACTCGGAATGGAAGATATCCGTACCCTCTTCTTCACTGGGGAGGCTGCTATGTTCCCATTAGGAAGCTGGGAGATCGAAGTACTCCGTGAAATGAACCCTGACTTAGAAATCGGATTCTTTCCAATGCCGTCTGCTGAAGGAAAGGATCCGACGATGACGACATGGGTGGATGGTTCATATGGGATAAACGCCAATTCGAAAAATAAAGAGGATGCAAAGAAATTTCTTGAATTCATGACGACTGAAAAATTCGCGAAATTGTTTTCGGATGAACTGGCTCGGATTCCAGCAGTACCAGGGGTCACGACAGACGATGAACTCGTCACAGCGATAGCTGAGGCCACCAACGAATATTCAACCTCTTATATGATGCTCGTCCATTTCAATAAAGGGAACCCGACAACGAAGGCGACGCTTGAAACAGAACTCCAAGGGATGTATCTCGGTAAGCAAACACCGGAAGAAGTTGCTGAAAAACTGCAAGGGAATGCGGAAACATACTTTGAACCGTTTCAATAATCATTGATTGTATATAAGGTGGCGAGGAAAAGATGGAGCTAGAAACAAAAACCCATACACCCGTAAAGCAGAAGAACAAGAGGAATTGGAGGAAGATGGCGATCCATCTTTTTCCGATTCCTGCCCTCGTCATATATGTCACGTTCATCATCTATCCGCTTTTTGCCGCTTTTTCTTACAGTCTCTTTGATTGGCAAGGCATCCGAAGAGGGGCTTTCATCGGAATCGAAAACTTCATAGCACTTTTTACGAGAGAACCCTTTAACAGCATGTTCTGGAATGCATTTGAAAACAATATTGTCTACTTCCTGTTGGAAATGGTCGTTCAAAACGGGATTGCATTCATGCTTGCCTATATCATCTATAAAAAAATCAGATTTGCAGAATTTTTCAAGGCGGCTTATTTTTTGCCCCGGTTACTTTCTGTTATTATCGTCGGGTTTTTATGGAAGCTGATTCTCAATCCTAATTTCGGTGCCTTGAATGTTCTTCTCGAAAAGGTGGGGCTCGGAAGCTGGGCGAAGGCATGGCTTGGTGACCCGGATACTGCTTTAATCGCGATCATCCTCGTCAATTCCTGGTTCGGTCTCGGTTTTGCGGTATTGATTTTCCTGGCTGGCTTACAAGGGATTCCCCATGATCTGATAGAAGCAGCGCGTTTGGATGGGGCAAACGGATTCAAGCTGATTTGGAAAATCATCCTCCCCTTGATGATTCCGTCGATCACCATCATGACTGTACTGACCTTCATTCATGCATTTGAGGCTTTTGAACTTATTTACGCCATGCAGGGATCAATGGGGGAACCTTATTATTCTACCGATACATTGGCGGTCTATTTTTACAGGCTCGCATTCGGTTCCGGCGGCGCAAACTCAGCAGCCATCGGTTTAGGGTCAGCCTTGGCAGTCGTCCTGTTCATGATCATTGCAACCATATCAGCGCTTTTCTTATTTGTGTTGCGTAGGCGTGAGGTCCAGCTATAAGGCAGATTTGGGATAACCGTCGAGCTTCGTTGTCAGCTGTGTTCACCCTCAATGTCATTTACCAATTTATTATGTAGGGAGGGAAGAATATGATAAATCATATCACATCCAGGTCCATCTATTATTTAATCGCCTTCATATTTGCTGTCATCAGCATATACCCGATCCTTTTGATGATCTATTCTTCCTTCAAGACCAATGCGGAAATTTTCAAAGATCCATTATCAATCCCTAAATCCTTCAGTCTTGAGCCTTATCAAAAACTTCTGGATCAAATACCGTTCTTCACTTTTTTCTGGAACAGTGTGTTTGTCAGCGCGGTATCAGTCATTTTCATTTTATTATTCGGTTCGCTCGCCGCATTTTACATCGCCAGATATACGTTCTGGTGGAACAACTATTTGTTCTTCTTCTTTTTGATCGGGATGATGATTCCGATCAAATTAGGAATCGTCCCATTGTTCATGCTGATGAAAGATTTGAGTCTCATCAATTCCCTTTGGTCTCTTGTGTTCATCTATACTGCCACTGGGATTCCGTTATCCATCCTGATTTTGACTGGATTTTTCAGGACGATGCCAAAAGAACTCGAAGAAGCAGCTAGAATTGATGGGGCGACGGATATCAAGGTATTCTGGCATGTGCTGCTGCCGATCATGAGACCCGCTTTAGGGACTGTCATGATCATTAATTTCATACAATCCTGGAATGATTTCTTTTTCCCGTTAGTATTCATCACAAATGAAATGAAGAAGACGATTCCAGTGGGTATGCTTTCTTTGTTCGGAGAATATTCGGCGGATTGGGGAGCGCTCTTTGCTGGCTTGACGTTATCTTCATTACCAATGATCGTCTTGTTTTTCATTGCATCGAAACAGTTCATGGAGGGCTTGACGGCCGGGGCGGTCAAATAAAGGTCAGTAGGGGAGAGGGGATTACTTCAGCCGTTTTTCTATCCAGGTGTAGAGACAGAATCCTGGAATGAAAAAATTGGATAGGATGACCAGGAGGGTATTTATGATCAACAAAAACATGGTGACAGAACAACGGAATAAGGAATCAGAAAAGTTGGATACATTCTCAGTCCAACAAATCATCCAGGTCATGAATGGGGAGGATAAAACGGTTGCTTATTCTGTTGAGAAAAGTATACCTCAAATAACAAGAGCGATTGAAGCGATCGTAAAAGTGCTGGAAAGAGGAGGTAGATTATTTTATATCGGGGCTGGTACGAGCGGCCGTCTAGGTATACTCGATGCATCTGAATGCCCGCCTACATTCGGTGTTGATTATGACTTGGTGAACGGGATCATTGCGGGCGGAGACCAGGCGATAAGGACGGCAATCGAAAATGCTGAAGATGACATAGAGGCTGGGGAGAAAGATGTCATGTCTGTTGTTACCGACCAAGATGCCGTAGTCGGAATTACGTCCAGCGGCAGGACACCTTATGTTATCGGGGGAATCAGGAAGGCATCTAAGGTCGGAGCTTTGACCGTAGGTGTATCTTGTAATCCAAGTGCAGATTTGAGCGAGTATGTCCAGTTTCCGATTGAGATCCTTGTCGGTCCTGAAGTGGTGACAGGCTCGACAAGATTGAAGGCTGGAACTGCTCAGAAGATGGTTTTGAATATGATTTCTACAACCGTCATGATCAAGCTTGGAAAAGTGTATGGCAATCTGATGGTGAATGTACAATCGACGAATGAAAAACTGAGGCACCGCGTCGTCCATATCATCCAAGAAGTGACTGGAGTTGACGAAACAACAGCATTGAAATATAGTGATTCCGCTAATGGAGATGCACGTGCGGCAATTTTAATGATCATGTTTCAAATTACGTATGAGAAAGCTAAAGAAACACTGCAAACCCATAAGGAGCATTTTCCAAAAGCGATGGAAAGTTTGAAAAAGTAAGAATGTAAGAAGAAAGGTGATTTTTGTAAACATGTTCACGATTTTGCAAGATGATCGTACAGTCTTGCAAAACAAACCGTCAGTTTCGTATGATAATTCACTGAGATTCCGTGTATATGAGGGAGCCAGCATGGTCTGCCGTATTTACCAAAATGGAAAGTCTCTTGAAAATTCACCAGGGAGAGCGGCTATCTGTCGACGAAAATACTGATCGCGCAGAATGACCTGCAGACGCTAGAGAAATGAAACCTATCGCCAGTAGGCGATAGGTTTTTTCGAAGTGAACAGATTATTCGCGGAAGTGAACAGATTAATCGCAGAAGTGAACAGATTTCACAGAAGTGAACAGATTACTCGTGGAAGTGAACAGATTATTTGCGGAAGTGAACAGATTACTCGTGGAAGTAAACAAAATAATTGGAAAAGTGAACAGTATAAACTAACTTTCACCAATTAGAGAGGAGTTATTTACACTACTATAGAATGAACTAATACTGTATAGATAGAAAGGAGAGATTTTTTGAACAAAAAAATCCAATTTACATCACTTAAGATTGAAAAACTGGAGGCGATATTAAGAAGATTGAACCAAAACCATCCTTTAAGGGCAAAAGCGGAAAGTTGGTTTGATACTAGTAAAGCGGGTGAGAGGGGAGAGCGTTCTTTGGATTTTCATATGGACTTCCTTGTCAACGAAAAGCATCTTCTATTTGAAGGTACCCGCTTATCAAGCGGTAAGTATTACTTTCAAATTGATGCTTTGGTAGTCCATTCAAATTTTATCCTCATTTTAGAAGTGAAAAATTTGGCAGGTACCTTGATTTTTGATACGGATCATAACCAGCTTATCCAACAATTTGAAGACAGAGAAGTCATACATAGAGACCCAATCCAGCAGGTCAACCTACAACATTACAAGTTCAAGCAATGGCTGGAAGAAAATAGACTGTTAAAGGATATCCCCATCTACTCTTATGTTGTCATCGCTAATGATAAAGCCAAGATTATACGCAAAAATAATAATGGATTCCTTGCAAAGGATGTTATCCGTGCTACAAAAATAAGAGAAACTGTAAATAATCTCTTCACTAGACACAAAAATGAAATCCTCTCAAGTAAAGACCTGCAAAAAATAAGAAAATTGCTGATTAAACAGCATACCCCTAGCAACCCCGACCTTTTAAACAAACTTCAAATCAAAAAGGAAGAATTATATACTGGTGTTCAGTGCCCACGATGTTTGAAACTTCCAATAAAAAGAAAGCACGGAAAATGGGTTTGTCCGGACTGTTATTCCACTTCAAAAGATGCTTATCTTACTGCTCTTCGTGATTACTTCCTCCTGATCAATCCTTCTATTACAACCATGGAATTGAAAGATTACTTACATTTAAAATCCAGGACGACATCCCAACGGTTGTTATCTTCTTTAAACCTTAACCATGAAGGAACCACTAAAAATCGGATCTACCACCTCAATTCCCTTTGGCCTAAGAACTATAAATGAATAGTACGTTAAATATATCTGATTTACATTTAAACACCAAATCTCCAATAAGCCCCCAGCCTTCCCATCGACTAAGCCTCTGGCCGTATTGAAATCCCCTTCTTGAGCCAGTTACTGTTTCCGTTTCGTGTCGTTACAATAAACGGTGGAGCTAAATGTAATAAGAAAGGGGAGAGGACATGAATTCGTTAATTCGATTCAGTCTGAAAAACGTTGCAGCAATTTTCATCATTACTTTTTTAATCATTGTCGGAGGTCTTTATGCCATTACCAACCTTCGGATCGAAATGTTCCCGGACATCGAAGATCCGACGTTGACGGTAGAAGCCGTTTATCCAGGAGCATCACCCGACGATGTGAACAAAAATGTCACCACAAAATTGGAGGAAAAGTTCAATTCACTCGATGGCCTGAGGAAGGTGGAAAGTTCATCTTATGAAAGTTTCGCCTTGCTGTCATTGGATTTTCCGCACAAGACAGATCTTGATAAAAAAGAACAGCAAGTGAACAAATTGATTGAGGAAGCGAACCTGGAAGACTCCGTCCAAACGGATGTCAAACGCTTTACGATGGATATGATTCCGATTTATGATATCTCTGTTTTGCAAAAGGTGAAACAGACCTGGATGCTTATCTCGCAAATGAAGTCATTCCTGATATCAAAAAGATTTCAGGTGTCAATGACGTACAAGTTTCTGGGCAAAAGGATCAGCTTGTCCAGATTACAGTTGATCAGGAAAAAGCGATACAAAACGGATTAACGCTTGTAAGTATCAAAAAGCAAATTAATGAAAAATACTTTTCCTATCCTGCTGGTCAGGTAAAGGCCGATGAATTCCAAATCCCAGTACGTGTCGAGCAGGATATTGGAACGATTGAAGCACTTGAAAATATGCAGCTGTCCAATCAACTCGATCAGCAACAAGCCAACGCCAACCCGATTTTGTTAAAAGATATCGCCACAATCGAGGAAGTGACAGATCAGGCTGAGATGACGAGGTATAATCTGAAGGATTCGCTATCTATAATGATTACGAAAAAACAGGACGCGAACACTGTAGAAGTAGCGGATCAAGTGACCGAAGTGTTAAAAGAACATGAAAAGAAAATCGATTATTATGTAGGTTTTGATACTGCCAAAGGCGTAAAAGATTCTGTACACACCCTTGTACGGGAAGGCTTACTGGGTGCATTATTTGCGTCGCTAGCCGTATTACTTTTCTTAAGGAACATCAGGGCGACGATCATCGCCATCATATCGATCCCGTTTTCGTTGCTGTTTTCATCTATCTTCTTATTGCAACTTGGAATATCGTTGAACATGATGACGTTAGGAGGTATGGCTGTAGCAGTCGGAAGGGTTGTCGATGATAGTATTGTCGTCATCGAAAACATCTTCAGGCGTGTTCGAAAATCCCCTGACAAAAAAATAACCGATGAAATCATCACGGATTCGACGAAAGAAATTTTTAAGGCGATCGTCTCGTCGACACTTACGACCATCGTCGTGTTTTTACCGCTAGGATTGGTTGAAGGGGATACAGGAGGATTTTTCTTGCCGTTTGCCCTGGCAATAACATTTGCGCTCATCGCATCGCTTTTGATCTCGATCACGCTTGTGCCCATACTGGCGAAGTATTCGTTTAAAAAAGCACCGAAGGAAGAAAAGGAAGGAATGTTGCAGAGGATATATGGAAGGATGATCGAACATTCCCTTAACCATAAGGTGACCGCAATCCTGGTTTCAATTCTATTTTTGGGCGGGTCATTTGCTCTTGTGCCATCTCTTGGATTTACGTTCATCCCGAATGAAGAACAGAAGATCTTGAATGCGACGATCGAACTGCCGGCAACCACATCAATGGAACGGACGAATGAAGTGTCGCTTCAAATGGAAGAGATGTTCGTCGATAAAAAAGAAATTGAAAATGTGACCGCAGCTGTTGGAAGCAAAGATTTCTTCACAGGGGTGAAAAAGGAAAACAAAGCAACCTACTATTTGACATTGAATGAAAATACTGATGTTACTGAATTCCTTGAAGAGGTTCGCACAGATATGCAAGGGATCATGGATGCTGAAGCGGAAGAAGGTGAATTCAATGTAATGGAATTCACAGCAAGCGGACCGCCAACAAACAATTCTGTGTCGATCGATCTCTATTCCACAGATCTAGATCAATTACAAATGGCAGCGCAAGAAGTTGAGTCCTACATGAACAAGAACGACGACTTGAAAGACATCACCAACAATTTCTCTGAAAAACAAAAGCAATACCTTGTCGAGATCGATTCCGAACAAGCTAGCGAAAAAGGAATTGCAGGCATGCAGATACTAGAAATGATTACAGATCAGACCAGACCAGTCCAGGTTGGGGAATTGAACCTGAATGATGAAAACAAAACAGTTCAATTGACATATGAGGATACCTTGACTGCTGAAGCCCTCGAGAAATTGGAAATATACAGTCCTCAAGGTCCGCTGCAATTGAAAGAGATTGCCGACATTAAGGAAACGGACAGTTACACAGCGATTCAAAAGCTGGACGGAAAAGTTTTTGCACGTGTGACTGGACATGTAATAGGGAACGACATCCAGGCAGTAACGAATGAAGTCGTCAATGGCGTCAAAATGGAGATTGAACTTCCGGAAGGCGTTTCATTTGAAAGCGGTGGCGGAAGTGAAGAGACCACAGGTGAGTTCCAGCAAATGGGGATTGCAATGATAGCAGCAATGGGTCTTGTTTATTTGACGATGCTCATCACATTCGGAAAAGCACGCATTCCACTTATCATTTTATCCTCTTTAGTTTTTGTACCGATCGGTTCATTCACTGCCTTGTATTTAGCGCAAGAACCCTTATCGATCAGTGTCATGATCGGATTCTTGATGTTGATTGGAATCGTCGTAACCAATGCAATTGTTTTGACGGACAGAATAACAAGAAATCGTGATGAAAAAGGCATGCATGTCCGTGAAGCGTTGATCGAAGCTGGAAAAACCCGTCTAAGGCCGATAATGATGACCGCTTTGGCAACGATTGCAGCTTTGACTCCGCTAGCTTTTACAACATCAACCGGCACGTTCATTTCGAAAGGGTTGGCATTGACAGTTATTGGGGGTCTGACTTCATCTACTCTTCTGACATTGATTTTAATCCCAGTGCTATATGAGGTGTTCTTTTTCAGACAAAGTAAAAAAGAACGGACAGAAACGCGCGGGCTTTCAGTTTAAAACTGGATTAATTTCTGAACAATCTTATTTTACACTATAAAAAAGTATAAATACTTTCTAAAAGGAAAATCATTTTTCCGGAATTTTCCCTCTGCACCAAGTGTTACTCAGGGTTAAATGATGCGTATAGGCAAACATTAAGAAGGCATAAAACCTTCATTAAAGGAGATAGATGCATGAAAAAACGTATCCTAACCCTGAGTCTGACAGCATTTCTTTCAGCTGGTATGCTAGCTGGATGTAACATGGCCGATACAGGCCGAGAAAACGAAGAAGGTATGCAATACAATACAGTAAGGTATGATCGTACAAATGACAGGGCGGGAGTCCGTCAAAATAATCGATTCACACCGATTTGGGGGAACGATCGAGGTTTCCAATACTATACACCAAATGCTCAAGGTCCTTATGGTCAGCAATACGGTGGCGGATTCCAAAGTGCTCGACCAGGTACTCAGCAACCAGGTGCCCAGCAACCAGGTACTCAGCAACCAGGTACACAGCAGCCTGGTGATACTGCTCAACAACCTGGCGATACAGGCCAACAGACTGGTGCTGGCCGAATTAGTGCAGAAGAAAGGAAAGTCATTGAATTGACCAATCAAGAAAGGGCGAAGAATGGTCTACCCGCATTAAAAGGCGATAGGGAACTTGCCCAAGTCGCTCAGAAAAAGTCTAATGATATGACCAACAAAGGCTATTTTTCCCACAACTCACCGACCTATGGATCACCTTTCCAGATGATGCAACAAAATGGAGTCGATTATCAAGCTGCAGCTGAAAACATTGCAGCAGGGCAACAATCACCTGAAGAAGTTGTCCGACAATGGATGAACAGTCCTAGTCACCGACAAAACATTATGGATCCCAAGCTGACAAACATCGGAGTGGGACATACAGAAGGCGGACAACAGGGTGAGTATTGGACTCAAATGTTCACCCAAGAATAAAGTTGTAGTGTCAAGTATCTCTTAAAGGAGTGCTTGGCACTTTTTTACTTTTCAGAGCAGAAAAGTTTACGAACGAAGTATAAGTGCACTAGCCTTCGCCAAGGCTTGACTTTGCCAAGTTTTCTTTATATTCAAAAAGGCTGACCATTTGCGTCAACCCTCCAATCTACATATATCCTAATAGTATACCGCCTAATGCGCCTGTGATTACCACTACCCAAGGAGGGAGTTTGTAGTAAACAAGCATGCTGAACAAAACAGCTGCAAAGGCAAAATCGATTGATGAGGTTACTGAACTCGTCCAGATCGGTTGATAAAAGGCAGCAATCAGAATCCCCACCACTGCAGCATTAACACCGAGCAATGCACCTTTCATTTTCCGATTTTTCCTTAGGCTATCCCAGAATGGAAGTGCTCCGAAAATCAACAGGAATGCTGGCAGGAAGATTGCGACAGTGGCAAGTAAACCGCCTTTCCAACCATTGATCACAGCTCCTAAATAGGCTGCGAAAGTAAAGAGTGGACCAGGAACTGCCTGGGCTGCACCATAACCCGCAAGGAATTCTTGTTCACTTAACCATCCAGTCGGTACGAATTCGCGTTCCAATAACGGCAAAACGACATGCCCGCCTCCAAACACGAGAGCACCTGACCGATAAAAACTGTCAAACATCGCAATCCAATGAGCTCCGGTGATTTCCCTTAAAAATGGAAGCAGCGCTAAGAGTCCAAAGAAGAGGGTGATACATATAGTCCCAAATCGTTTTGATAGCGGCAGTCCAAAATGTTCGGTGTCCTCTTCTGCTTTTTTATTGAATAAGAACAAACCGATGACAGCAGCAACTATAATAATGCCGACTTGCGTAAAGGCGGTTTGCCAAATGAGTGTGATGATGACTGCAAACAAGGCAAGGGTTTTTCGGCTGATATCAGGTGTAAGTTTCGATGCCATTCCGATAATCGCATGAGCAACTACTGCAACAGCCACTAACTTCAATCCATGAATCCACCCTGCGTCTGCCATATCCAGTTCTTTTAAAAGGAGTGCGAACAAAATCAGGGCAATGACAGAAGGCATGGTGAATCCTAAAAATGCAATAAATCCACCTAGAGAGCCTCCACGGGCGACACCGATTCCGATCCCGACCTGGCTGCTGGCAGGGCCAGGAAGGAATTGACACAAGGCAACAAGGTCAGCATAAGTGCGTTCGTCAATCCATTTTCGCCTGCGTACATATTCTTCGTGAAAATAGCCTAAGTGCGCGATAGGGCCGCCGAATGAGGAAATACCTAATCGCAAAGATATGAGGAAAATCTCTAATGATGTTTTCATATTTCTGGCTCCTTTCTACTCAATTGATTTCTTTGAACAATTCATAAGCACGATTTCTTGCTTCATTCAGGACAGTTTTACCCTTATCAGTTGTGGTATAGTACTTTCTGATTTTACCCTCCACATTGCGATCTTCCTTGACTAACAAGCCATCTTTATCCATCGAGTGGAGTATAGGATACAGGGTCCCTGCGCTGATATCGTATCCATGCTCCCGCAACTCTTCGACCATCCAGGCTCCATATACCGGATGCTCTTTCGCATGGTATAAAATATGGATCTGAATGAAACCCAAGAACAGTTTCCGTAACACTTTATCGGTCATTTCGGATGAACACCTCCAAAAATCGAATATCAATATCGAAATTCGAAATCGTAAACCGATATCATAATAACAATCTTATTTCCATTTGTAAACCATGTAACTTCATTTCTGTCCAGGATAGTTATGCTATACTTTAAGGTTCATACTCGTTTGTTTCCCCAAGAAAAGTGGTGGTTGTAGTTTCTTGAAAGGAGAATGAAAAAATTGGATTGGAATAGCAAGAGTACAGAATTATGGGGCGATCAAGCAGATCGTTGGAATAAGCAAGAACATATTTGGGAAAAAGGACCAAGAGCGGAAATGTTGGATTTTTTCTTTGAAACAATAGATGGAACTTTACATCCAAAGGTACTCGATATGGGATGTGGGCCAGGGGTCAGTACTAGTTTGATGAACTTGCAAGGATATCAGGCACTAGGAATTGACCAGTCGGAAGGTATGGTACGGTATGCAAAAGAACGTGATGTTGAGGCATATGTGATGACTGATAATGTGATTCCTTTTAAAGACAATCATTTCGATGGTGTCTTCGCATGTACTTCGCTGGAATGGACAGATGAGCCTCATCAGCTTATAAAAGAGATAGAAAGGATCCTCAAACCTGGCGGAACTTTTGTTGCTGTTACGCTTGGCCCATATGCTCGACCTCGCCAAAGCGCATATGGAAGGTTATACGGTGAAAAAGTGATCCATAACATGATGATGCCCTGGGAATTACGCCACTTGTTAGAGGAGCATGGATTCTCCGTAAATGAAATGCGTGGAGCGTATGCTGGAAAGCACATGCCGAATTCGAATATCATTGATTTGTTGGATGATAATTGGATAGCCAAGTCAGCGTTGTCGTTCTTATGGGCTTTCGCTGCGGTTACTACATAATACATATAAAAAAGGTATTGGACATTTAGCCCAGCACCTTTTTCTTAGTGGTTTGCGATTTTTGCACCTGATTTATTGTAGACAGCTAATTTATCGACCAATTTATGGCTGTCTGCATTCAGTCCGATGATTTTCACATTTGTACCGTTTTGCTTATATTTCAATACGATTTTATCGACAGCTCCGACAGCTGAATCATCCCAGCAGTGAGCATGTGAAAAGTCGACGATTACAGTGTCCACTTCTTCTTTAAAGTTAAACTTGGACACGAAATCTGTAACGGAGGCAAAGAATAGTTGTCCTCTTACTTCGTACGTTTTCGTATTCGATTGTTGTTCGATCTTCGTATCTACATGCACCTTCGAAATTTTAGCAGCAAAAAAGATTGAGCTCAGGACGACCCCGGCAAGGACTCCTTTGGATAGATCGTGAGTCACTACGACTGTCACAACGGTCACGATCATGACTGCTGCATCTGTTTTCGGCATAACATGCAGTTTTGTAAGTGATGACCAATTAAATGTTCCGATCGAAACCATGATCATGACACCAACCAATGCAGCCATAGGGATTTGTATCAATACGTTATTGAATACGAGGATCAATAACATGAGGACAATACCTGCCACAAGTGTCGATAATCTTCCTCTACCACCCGATTTAACATTGATGACGGATTGTCCAATCATTGCACATCCTGCCATACCACCGAAAAATCCGGCTACAATGTTTGCCGCTCCTTGACCCTTCGCTTCTTTATTCTTATCACTTTCCGTATCAGTCATATCATCTACGATTTGAGCGGTTAAAAGAGATTCAAGCAACCCTACGATCGCTAATGCGAATGAGTATGGGAAAATGATTTTCAGCGTTTCCAAGTTAAGTGGGATTTCAGGAATCAAGAACATCGGTAGGGCTTGTGTCAGCTGTCCCATATCACCTACTGTCCGTACACCCAGGCCAGATGTCACTGTAATGATTGTCATCACGATTATGGCGATAAGTGGGGACGGAACAGCCTTCGTAAACTTCGGTAAAATATATATGATTGCTAAAGCTCCAGCGACCATTGCATACATAACCCAAGTTTCACCGACAAAGTGTGGAAGTTGAGCCATAAAAATCAAAATAGCTAAAGCATTTACGAAACCGACCATGACGGATTTAGGAATGAATTTCATCAGTTTTCCTAGCTTAAATACACCCATCAAAACCTGGATGATACCAGTCAATACGGTTGCAGCCAGTAAATATTGCAATCCATGGTCGGCAACCAGTGTCACCATAAGCAAAGCCATGGCACCAGTTGCAGCGGATATCATCCCTGGTCTACCACCTATAAAAGCAATGACAACTGAGATACAAAACGATGCATAAAGACCGACCATCGGATCTACCCCAGCTATGATTGAGAAGGCGATCGCTTCAGGAATCAAAGCTAGTGCAACGACAATACCTGCAAGAACATCTCCTCGGACGTTGCTAAACCATTCTTGTTGTAATTTTTGTACGTTCAAAGACTTAAAGCACCTCTCTATTAGTTTATTTTTGATGAAACTGACTTTCAACTCTCATGAAAGTCGGGGCCGTTGTGAACATACGGATTATAACACCGTTTCATAAAGGAGTGTTAATTACGGGAAAACGCATTCTTCTCGTAAATACTTTTATTTTCGAGCAAATCCTTCGATTAAGAGGGTGATATAAGAAATTTGCTTGAAAGCCAATGTTAGAAAATTGTAAATTTATATAAAAAGTGAGAAAATTAATATAGCATAAATCGCTTTTACTTGAGGGTAGTTAGGAGGAGAACATGTTCACAAAAATTCTACTTGCATCCGATGGATCTGATCACGCAATGAGAGCAACAGAAAAAGCGTGCTTCATCGCAAAGGGTGACGAAACAGCTAAAGTTACGATTGTCTATGTAATTGATGGTGCAACTTCAAAAACTGATGTTTTATCTGAGGGAAGTAAGGAAGCGATCGAAGAAAAACGCAAACGAAGGCTGCAAAACACTGAGGAAATCTTGATAAACAATAATGTCCCATACGAAATAAAGGTCCTTAGGGGCGAACCTGGACCATCGATTGTCAAATATTCAAATGAAAATATGTTTGATTTGGTTGTAATCGGCAGCAGAGGACTGAATACGTTCCAGGAAATGGTGCTCGGGAGTGTCAGCCATAAAGTCGCAAAACGGGTCCAGTGTCCCGTCATGATTGTGAAGTAGCTTTACATTGTTCAATATGTAAAAATTAATAAAATAAAGGGGTAGACATTTACCCCTTTATTTTACCAGCCCCAGCCGCATCCACCGCCACAAAAGCCGCGGCGTCTTCTTCTCCTCCTAGGAAATGCTGCTCCAACTATGACAAGAAGGATGAACAATATGATAATCAAAACTGCCAACTTTCTTGAATCGATACCTCCAACTAAATCACTCATGAAAAAACCTCCTTATTTACCATAAGATAGTACTATCCTATGCTTGTACAACAAGGCTTGTTTGGGTAATTGGAGGAGCGTTCTAAGAATTGGACATTTGCCTATCCTTCCTGGATGTGACAGTATTACAATAGTCCAAAAATACTGGTTGATGACGAATTCTATGTCAGGAAAAATCCGTTCCTATCATATCTTTTTAAATGAAGATATCTAAACAGAGAGAGGTTTTTGCCATGCAAATCACATCTCCAAATCCAGCAGGGCAGGTTGTCACGAAATCAGATCAATTGGTCCGAAAGCCACCAGAGTTTACTGTAATCGGCAAAGGAAGAAGTGCGTTCGTTTTTAGAGACGAAAGAAGTCATCATGCTGTAAAAGTTTTTTTCGACCAATTTGCAGATTTAGCGAAACAGGAAGGCGATATTTATAAGAAGCTTGGAGATTGTTCATACTTCCCTAATATTCATGAAGTAGGCCCGAATTATATTGTAATGGAGTATATAGAAGGAAATACGTTCTACGAATGCTTGCAAAAGGGCATTCCGATTACGGACGAAATGATAAAGGAAGTGGATGAAGCGCTGGATTTTGCACGCTCAGTAGGCTTGAATCCATCAGATATCCACCTGCGCAATCTTATTTTGACAAATGAGGGTATGGTAAAAGTTATTGATGTCGTCCGATTCACCCAGAATAAGAAATGTCGGCAATGGGATGATCTGAAACGTGGATACCACCGTTATTATAAAAAAAGTTTCTTGAAAAAGATACCAAAATCGATCATTGAACTTGTTGCACTCTATTATAAAAAAGTGGTTGTGCCGTTCCGAGCGAAAGAAATGACCGAGTGATCAGAGACGTTAATTCTTCATTAGCGTCTTTTTTACATTTAAAGATAGTATAAAATACTTTCTTCAATATAAGGGCAACTAAGGCTCGACATTCACAAGGCTTGGCCGCGCCAAGTTTTCTTTATTTGCATAACTCTTCTAACCGCTACAAAACCTATGACCATGAAATGTTAGAGGAGTTGTTCTATGTGAAGAAATTGCTGATCGTATTATTTTCGTTTTCGCTGATCCTGACGGCTTGTGCAGGGAATAACAATAATAATCCTGGAGCGAATGAGGGCCAGAAAACGACAGAAGTGAATCCGCATCCGAAACCTGAGTCCAATGGGGCTAAAATCCAGAAAGTCAATCCGAAAGAGACCCAGCATGGGAAGAAGCAAATCGAAACGATTGGATTCCTTGAACCGATTGATCCTAATAGAGCTGTTAATCAGGTTAAAGAGGTGGAGAATCATCTATCCAATGTTGCTTTTTTCAGCTATCAGGTCAAAGCTGACGGCAGCCTTACCCCTATCAAGGATGAGGCAGCGATTGCGGAAGTGAAAAAGGCGGGCGGTACCCCGATGATGGTGCTGACAAATTTTACGGAAGGAAATTTCTCCCCGGATGTCGCTCATACGATTTTTACTGACAAGAAAGCGAATAAAGCGCTGATCCAAAACGTCCTGAATACGATGAAAGAAAAAGGATATGAAGCGTTGAACATTGATTTTGAGCATATCCGTGAAAAAGACCGCAAGCTGTACAACGGATTTCTCGAAACCATTTTTCCACAGGTAAAAAAGGCTGGTTACACAGTTTCTACTGCCCTTGCTCCTAAAAAGAGTGATGAGGAAGCAGGTCCCTGGCATGGGGCTCATGATTACAAACGTCACGGAGAGTTGGCGGACTTTGTCATTCTGATGACGTATGAATGGGGTTGGTCGGGTGGTCCTCCGATGGCGGTTTCTCCAATTCCTCAAGTGAGAGAAGTAGTCGAATATGCCTTATCAAAAATTCCACCGGAGAAAGTTGTCATGGGAGCACCGCTTTATGGTTATGATTGGACTTTACCTTATGAAAAGGGAGGCAAATTTGCAAAACGCTTATCACCTAAAGAGGCTGCAGATCTAGCCATCAAGCAAAATGTAGAAGTCCAATTTGATAACAAATCTCAAGCACCGCATTTCAACTATACAGATGACCAAGGGAAAAAACATGAAGTCTGGTTTGAAAATGAACAGAGTATGCAAGCGAAGTTCAATCTGGTGAAAGAGTACAATCTACGGGGCATTGCCTATTGGGTTCTTGGAGAAGAATTCCCAGAAAATTGGACGATGCTGGAAGATCAATTTACGATTAAGAAAAAGTAAATAACCCATAAAAGAAGGTGGCCTGAGGTCACCTTCTTAATATAAAGTCTCTTTTATAGTTCATTGTTGATATATGCAAACACTCTCTTTCCGCTGGCGAAAGAAAAGGGGAAGCTGCCCGTCTAGTCACGTAGGTCACTGGAAAAGGCTTCGACGTTCACAACAGGATGTGGTGGTTGTTAGTCGAAGGTCCTTAAAGCGCTGCGGGGTCTCGCCTGGCTCGGTTACTGCTGGAGTGTCGTTAATTTCGATTAGAAAATTTCCTGCAAAAATCAATATTACAATTTAACAGCCTACATGAAGAATCCGATGGCAGCAAACGTTACACTAATAATTACAGACGATAGGATATAGATGACAGCGCTTCTTAACTGCTGTGTTCGTATCATTTCGAGAGCTTCAACACTGAAGGTTGAAAACGTCGTATACGCCCCGCAAAAACCGATACCAAAAAAAGCCCAGGCCCATTCTGCCAGTTGTTGAGACAAGAAAAGATCAGCAAGGATACCGAGGATGAAAGAGCCAGTGATGTTAGCAATCCAGATTCCATTGATAATGCTGTGTTTGGGCATAGCCATACCAATCCAGTATCTTGTGGCAGCCCCTAGTGCTCCGCCAATTCCGATCAATGCGATCATTGGGGACCACCTACTTTCTTTTTCTTGTAGCCAGCTATCTTATAGCCGGTGTACGCGAATCCGATACCAGCAAATACGCTGATCAGTATATATGTAATGGCTGTCAACATCATCTGCTGCTCGATTAGTTGGACAGTCTCAACAGAAAATGTAGAAAATGTGGTGAAAGAACCGGTAAAACCTGTTCCGATCAGTAGAGGGATTTCTAATCTTATCTTTTTTCTTTTCATGATGAATGCGGTGAACCAGCCAAGAAAGAGACAACCGATCAAATTGACTGATAAAGTGCCAATCGGAAAACCGTTCTCCATATATAACCATTCACCCAACGTGTATCTGCTGATCGAACCGAAAAATCCTCCGATCATGACAAGTAAGAGATTCAAATCCGTGCACCTCATTCATTTAGGAAGGACCTTTGTTAAATACTATCCCTAATGTACCATAATATGAGGCAATTCAATAATTAACTGTTGCATATATAAGTATATACTTATATAATGATTTTGGGTTGGAGGTGAATCCCTATGGAAACTACGATGCTTGAAACGGAGAGGGCTGCTCAAATTTTAAAATTGTTAGGCGATAAAACCCGTCTCACGATGATCGCTCTAGTCAATGAGCAGGACTGTTGTGTATGTGAATTCGTCGAGATTTTGCAAATGAGCCAACCAGCAATCAGCCAACACCTCAGAAAATTGCGGGATGCTGGGTTGGTAAAGGAACAACGAAGAGGACAATGGATCTTTTATTCCATCAACAAAGCGTTTGAAGGTTATTCTATGATTAAAGAAATTTTGAAACATGTCCCTAATGGTGCCCATCATTTCGAGGCACTAGAAAAAGCAGGGCTCCGTATCCGATGCAATTGAAGGAAGTACATAAACTTTCTTCAGTATAAGGGCAACTAAGGCTTAATTTACACTAAAGCTTGATTTCACCAAGTTTTCTATATGAAAATTGGAGGTTTTGAATTGTTATCGGTCATTTTAGCATTATTCATATTTATCATTACATTAATTCTCGTCATTTGGCAGCCGAAAGGATTAGGGATCGGCTGGTCAGCATGCGGGGGAGCCATTTTAGCACTGCTCGTCGGAGTTGTTGATTTCGGCGACGTAATAGCCGTAACTGATATCGTTTGGAATGCAACGCTTGCCTTCATCGCAATCATCATCATTTCCCTGATTCTAGATGAAATCGGTTTTTTCGAATGGTCGGCGCTGCATATGGCCAGGATTGCACAAGGAAACGGGCTGAAAATGTTCGTCTATGTGACGATCCTCGGTTCAATTGTAGCGGCATTCTTCGCTAATGATGGCGCAGCATTGATTTTGACTCCGATCGTCCTTGCGATGGTAAGAGCGCTCAACTTTAAAGAACGTATGATATTACCTTTTATCATGGCCAGTGGTTTCATTGCAGATACGACATCCTTACCGCTGATTGTGAGTAATCTGGTGAACATCGTATCGGCGGATGTGTTTGACATCGGATTTGTCGAATATGCTTCCCGGATGATCGTGCCGAACTTTTTCGCCATCGGGGCAAGTATCCTTGTCTTGTATCTTTATTTCAGAAAAGATATACCATCCAATTATGACTTGAGTCAACTGAAAAAACCGGTGGAAGCGATCAGGGATCATAAGATGTTCCGTCTTTCCTGGCTAGTACTGGCAATACTCTTGATTGGCTATTTTGCCAGTGAATTTTTCCGGATCCCAGTGTCGATCATTGCAGGTGTTGTCGCCATCTTCTTCCTGTTCATGGCGCAGAAAAGCCCGGCTGTCGCAACAAGGAAAGTGGTCAAAGGGGCACCTTGGGCAATCGTCTTTTTCTCGATCGGTATGTATGTCGTCGTTTACGGACTACGGAATGAAGGTTTGACGGATGTATTGGCTGCTGTCATTGAAGCATCCGCAGATCAAGGCTTGTTCATTGCAACCATTTCCATGGGGTTCATTGCTGCGATTCTTTCATCGGTTATGAATAACATGCCGACTGTCATGATTGATGCCCTTGCCATTCAAGACACTACGACATCAGGTACAATACGTGAAGCATTGATTTATGCCAATGTCATAGGATCTGATTTAGGACCGAAAATCACACCGATCGGTTCATTAGCCACATTGTTATGGCTTCATGTTCTTTCGTTGAAAGGGGTCAAAATCTCCTGGGGCTATTATTTTAAAATCGGTATCATCCTTACCATACCGACATTGTTCATTACCCTGACCGGACTTTACATCTGGTTGTTGATCATATCCTAAAAACCTTTAAAAGGAGTTAGTAAAATGGCTAAACCAATCATCTATTTTCTATGTACAGGGAACTCATGCCGAAGTCAGATGGCTGAAGGGTTCGGAAAAAAACATCTTGGGGATCAATATGAGGTTTATTCAGCAGGGATAGAAGCACATGGCTTGAACCCGAATGCAGTGAAAGCGATGAAAGAAGTAGACATCGATATCACTGATCAAACATCAGATACCATTGATCCGGAATTGTTGAACAAAGCGGATTTTGTCGTTACGCTATGTGGAGACGCAAATGACAAATGCCCAATGACGCCTCCACATGTAAAACGTGACCACTGGGGATTTGACGACCCTGCAAAAGCAGAAGGGACAGAAGAAGAGAAGTGGGCATTTTTCCAACGTGTGCGTGATGAAATCAGTGAACGGATCCATAGATTTGCGAAAGAAGGAAAATAATCACTCGTTATTGGAAGGAGAATCGTCATGATCAATCGGATGCATGTCGCTGTGAACTGCAGTGATTTGGAAAAATCTATTGAGTTTTACAAAAGCTTTTTCGGGGCAGAACCGACGAAAGTGAAGGACAACTACGCGAAGTTCGAGCTTGAAGAACCAGCATTGCATTTTTCATTGAATATCCGCGATTTCAAAAAGGAAGGCGTATTGAACCACCTGGGCTTCCAGGTGAACAATACCGATGATGTGTTGAAAATGGGCGAACGCCTTCGTGAATCAGGATTGCTTTTAATCGACGAAATGAATACGACTTGCTGTTATGCGGTCCAGGATAAAGTCTGGGTATATGATCCAGATGGCAATGCCTGGGAGATCTTTTATACAAAAGAGGATTCTGAATTCGAATCGGCTGGTGACGCACGTGATCTTTCCCTATGTTGTGCACCGCCACAACCACAACCGATTACAATTGAAATGACATCACCTAAAAAGTAGACAGTAACGGTTGAGTATAGTACAGGAATACTCTAGACTAAGGCATGAAATGTTTTAATTGGAAGGAAGAGATTGATGCAAATTACAGATCGTGCAAAGCAAGCCATCGAGGGTATCCTCCATCAGCATGATGCAAATGGGATCCGTATTTATTTTGCAGGCATGGGCTGAGGCGGTCCCAAATTGGGAATGGCTCTGGATGAGCCTCAAGAGAATGATAAGGTAAAGGAATTGAATGGAATCCGTGTATCCATCGACGAACGGATGGTTTCAGTGACTGAGGGTATAACAGTGGATTTCCAGCAAACACCTCAAGGAGCCGGCCTGGTATTCCTTGGCCAGGATGAATGCTGTTAGTAATCAAGACCGCCTCTCAATGAGAGAGCGGTCTTTTTTGTACGTTAAGAAAGTCAGCGATGTAGCTAACCGACGTAGCGGGTAAGTTTACGAACTGCGGCTAAGGCTCAGCCTTCGCTTGGCAAAGCCCGAGTTTTCTTTACAAGACGAAGCGCCAAAATTGCAAGATACTTAGCTGATTTTGCAAAACGAATCGTCAAAATTGCAAGACACTTGGCCGATTTTGTAAAACGACCGACTTGAGTACCTTTTTCAAAATTAAACCAGATAGAACACGAAGCCGGAGATTGTCGACATTACGATAACAGAGAGGACGAAAGTGATGACGAGCTCCTTTTTAAAGATCGATTTCAACAGTATGACCTCTGGGAGACTTGCTCCTGCAGAACTGATCATCATAGCCATCACAGGTCCAAGAGCCATCCCTTTTGCAATCAATATTTGAGAAATCGGAATCATGCTTGATAATCGAATATAAAGGGGAACCCCGATGATGGCAGCTAAAGGGATGAGCCACCAGGCATCTTTTCCGAAGGCGCTTGAAATCCATTCTGTAGGTACTGTTCCGTGAATGATTGCTCCGATCGCTGCACCAAGTAGCAAATAGGGATAGACACTTTTCATAAGGTCCCATGTTTCCTGAAACGCCAATTTGAAATTGAACCTCTGATTCTTCTCATTATCCCCTGACATCACTACGTTTTTGATTGCTCTTTCAAACCCTAGAGCGCTAAGTGTGAAACCAATGATGACGGAGAAGGTCGCTGTCAGAATGGTATAGATGATGGTCACTTTCCAGCCGAGTATGACACCCATGATGGTTAGTATTGTAGGGTCGAGGACTGGTGATGCAAATAGAAAAATCATCACAATACTGAAAGGTAGTCTTTTCTTAAGCATATTGACGACGACAGGAATAGTCGAGCACGAGCAAAAAGGTGTGATGAAGGCAAAGAATAGTGCGAAGAATGCAGCCAGCAGTTTGTTTTTACCTATTAGCTTCTTTTCGATTTTTTCATAAGGGATATACCCTTGGAGCAGGCTGATCACAAATGATATTCCAACGAAAAGAACGGTTAATTCCAATGCGATCCACAAAAAGCTTTCCAACATTTCCATCCACATACAGATCATCCTTTTTTATTAAGTTTTATTAATCAAGAAAAATTGATTAACTTGGTAAAAAGAAAACCTTCTATCAGCAAGAAGGTCTGAATAAGCAGCAAAGCTCAGCTGATAACAAGTGATTCACTTCGTCTTGATTCAATTTGTAATAACTCCAAGTCCCTCGTGTTTCTCTTGAGATGAGGCCGGCATCCAGTAGGATCTTCAGATGGTAGGAGAGCTTAGACTGTGGCATTCCCATCATATCAACGAGGTCACACACACAGATTTCACCATTTTGAGTGAGTAGATACATCAACTGGAGTCTTTTTTTATCAGCGATCGCTTTGAATTTCGTTTCATATCTTTCGAAAGTACGAGGAAGGGATTCATCAACAAGTTCAATTTCCTTCACGTTCAATCACCTCGATCAAAAATGTTTGATTAATCTCAGTATATTATGGGAAAATTAGAAATGCAATTATTAAATCAAAAAAAATTGATTTTATAGTTGCGAAATTGAAACCGGAAGAATATACTAGAATTAATCAATAAAATTTGATTTAAGGAGGACTTTAAATGCTGAATTTCTACTCGATCGAAACAGAAGTAAAGTATCGTATAGAACAAATGAACAAAGCTTTACCAAAGGTTGAAACTAATGAAAAAAATACGGTCTGGTCCATGTTTAAGGAATTGTATACGAGATTCATCACGCCAAAAACACCTGTCGATTGCCGTACAAATTACGAATGTCAGTGCACCTGCTAATTTTTTATATAATCAAAAAAATTGATTTAGGAGATGAAGATGATGATTCAATTGATCAAAAAGGTATCAGGAAAAGGGCAAGAGAAAAACAAAGATTGTTGTGGAGTCGAAATTAAGGAAGTACAGCAAGAAGAAGAGAACAATGACTCTTGCTGTGGAAGCACAAATTCATGCTGCGACAATGATAATGACGAGGTTTGTTGCTAAATAAGGGCATGTCTGATCTGTCCTATAAGACCCTTATACGGACGTTTTACCCGATATTACATGACGGAGTTGTACTATGAAGCCCTCAATCGTTGTAAAATAGCGGAAAAGTTTAGAAGCTTGGTATAAGTCCACTAGCTTGGAACCTTGAAAGCAAAGCATCCTACAGAGGCATTGCTTTCGTGGAATTCATATGGTACGACTTTGCCAAGTTTCTTTTTTATGAAAAAAGTCCCATATAAAGTATTTAGAATATTTTGTATAATGGAATGAAAACGGTTGCACAAGAGTATTCAACAATCGCAGCCATTCTTTTTACATATTTGTGCAAACGTTTTCACAACAAGTGTGACGTTTTTAATCCAAAGATTGAAAGGAGTGTTAGTATGGGAATACGAGGTTCGAAGACTTTCTTGTTGTTCTTGATTTTTCTATTGATGGTGCAGTTATTTTCTGGTGTGCAGCCGGCAAAAGCTGATACCGAAGAACGGACTGTTCGTGTAGTCGGTAGTTTTGGGGATGAGGGTAGCCCTACATACTGGAACCCCGCCTCGGATGATTTAAAGATGACGGATGCAGAGAATGGAAAATATTATTTGAAAAAGACATTACCGCCTGGCGATTATGAATTCAAAATCGCCATCAATGGAAGCTGGGATGAAAATTACGGTGAAAACGGTGAAGCGGGTGGTCAAAACATGGATCTTAGCTTAGATGAGGAAAAGGAAGTTCTCTTCGTCTATAATGACGAGACACATATAACGACGATGATGACCGAGGACCGGTTACCAAGGTTAGCTGGATCCTTACAACCTGCTATCGGAGCAGGTGAGGCCTGGTCGCCAGAGACATCGACGGCCATTTTAGAAGATCAAAATTACGATAACATTTACGAATATACAGCAAATGTTCCAAAGGGTGAGTTTGAGTTCAAGGTTGTGCTTGGAAAAGAATGGGGCGAAGAGTACCCTGGCGAAAACGCGAAATTGAACACAATAAAAGATCAAGAGGTGACGTTCTACTATAATCACAAAACAAAGGAAGTGACGACAAGCAACACAGGTTCAGGACCGGATGGCACCATAAATGGAGACAAGCTATATCATGATACGTGGAATGAAGTCTACCGTAAACCATTCGGTGCGATCAAATCGGGTGAAGAAGTAAAACTACGGTTGCATGCAGAGAAAGGCGATTTGTCAGGGGCAAACCTTCTTTTAAAGAATCAAACCACTGGCAATTCCAAGTTGATCAAAATGGATAAGATCGGATGGACTGACGTCGAGGGAAAAGGAGAACGTGAATTTTGGGAAGCGAGGTTCAAACCTGAAGAAAAAGGCGTCTATGGCTATAAATTTATCGCTTTAGATGGTAAAGCAGTCAAAGAATATGGAGAAGACACGAAACAAGGAAAATCGGGGCGTGCTGGTGATTCCGTGCTTGATTTCTTCCAGCTTACAGTATACGAGCCGGATTACAAAACCCCTGATTGGATGAAAGAAGCGGTTGTTTATCAAATTTTCCCTGACCGTTTTTATAATGGTAACCTGGAAAATGATGATGCAAAAGAAAATGCGCGTGGTGTCGAGCCGATCGAACAACAGGAATGGAGTGAGCTCCCTGATAATCCAAGGCTTGAAAACACCTCAGGGTACGAAGGGGATGGGATCTGGAGCAATGATTTCTTTGGAGGAGATATAAAAGGTATTCATAAAAAGCTTGATTACATCCAGTCACTTGGTGTAAACACCATTTATCTCAACCCTGTGGCCCATGCTGCTTCCAACCACAAATATGATGCAACAGACTTCAAATCGGTCGACCCGATGTTCGGTTCACCGAAGGAGTTCAAGAAGTTTACCCAAGAATTGAAGAAACGGGATATGCATCTCATATTGGATGGGGTGTTCAACCATGTCGGAGATGACTCGATTTATTTTGACCGGTATGGAAAATATGAAACAGTAGGAGCTTACGAGTATTGGGCGAGAATCTATGATTATATGAATGAACATGGTATGTCCAAGGGTGATGCAATAGCCAAAGCTGAGAAAGACTTTTTAGCAGAAGGACAAGTGTTCAGCGAATATGGTTTCCACAACTGGTTCAACCTAGAGAATAATAAGGTAGAGGAAGGTACACCGAATGAGCGTTATGATTACCAGGCTTGGTGGGGATTTGACAGTTTACCAGAAATCGCCTCGGTTCCTGGTGAGGAAGTTCCTTATGATTCAGAACTTAACAATAAGGAATTTGCAGATTATATCATGTATGACGAGGATTCCGTGTCGAAATCATGGTTGAAGCGCGGAGGGTCCGGTTGGCGATTGGATGTAGCGAACGAAGTGGATCCACAATTTTGGCGAGAATTCCGTACAGAGATCAAAGAGACCAAAACTAAGACGAATGATGATCCATTGATTCTCGGAGAAATCTGGGATGATGCCTCCAAATACTTTCTTGGCGATCTTTATGATTCAGTAATGAACTACCGATTCCGTGGGGCGATGCTCGATTATTTGCGAAACGGGGATGCGGAAGGAGCTGCTGAGCAATTGACCGCCATCCAGGAGGATTATCCGGAAGAAGCATTCTATAACTTGATGAACTTGATGGGTTCACATGATACAGCCCGAGCGGTTTTTTTACTTGGAAATGGATCGGAAAATGCTGAACGCGCGGAACTGGATCAAAATTATGACCATGAGCTTGGTTTGAAACGACTGAAGCTGGCGGCGATCTTCCAGTTCGGGTATCCGGGGGCTCCAACGGTCTATTATGGGGATGAAGCTGGCCTTACAGGTTCTAAGGATCCGGATGATAGGCGGACATACCCATGGGGAGAAGAGAATGACAAGCTGATCAAGCACTATCAGAAGCTTGGAAAGATACGAACGCAACATCAGGACCTTTTTGCCTATGGTGATTTGAAGAATCTTCATGCGGATGGTGATATATTCGTCTACGGTCGCAGTTTGGATAAAAAGAATGGCCTTGTGGCAATCAACCGCGGTAGTGAAGAGAAAACAGTGGAACTAGATGTGAAGGATTTCGCTCTTAATGGCGTTGATTTTAAAGATCAGCTATCAGATAAGAATGCTGTGAGGGTGAAGGATGGAAAAGTAATATTGACGATTCCAGCCATGAGCGGTCAAATATTCGTCGCAAAAAATACGAATGTTAAAGCACCTTCACCGGTCAAAGATTTGAAAGCTGAGGAAGGCATTGGAGAAGCAACCCTTTCTTGGAGTGGAAAAAGTGCAGGAAAATACAATGTCTATGTGACGAATATTGAAGGGTCACTTTATAAAAAGGTGGAAACGACAGAGGACACCACTGTGAAAGTCGATGACCTGGATAATGGCCGGAAATATTACTTTGCAGTTGTCGCGGTCGATCGATACGGGAATGAATCGGAAAAGACCATTACTGGGGAAGTCATTCCGCACATTCCGTTGACAGAGGGATCGTACTCGATTGAAGGTATGACGGAACTTGAACCTTCCGTTCTGGATTTGGCTGAGTCGAAAATAGTGGAAGCGACCATTAAAGTTGGAAATCATTCGTCTAAGGGCTTAGTTGAAGGTTTAGAGGCGGACTTGCAAGTACTTTCTCCTGGTTCTGATAAGTGGGAAAGTGTGGATGCCGGATATTCAGGTCAAAAGGATGGCGGGAATACGTTTTCTGCTGAATTTTTACCATTAGAAACCGGGGACTATCAATACCGTTATGCGTTTACGACAGACCTTGGCCGGTATTGGGTGTATTCTGATACACAGACAGTTACGATTACAAAAGCGGATGATGAAACACTGCCGGTAGATGCAGTTCTTTTAGAGGAACCGGTCCAGGAGTCTGGCCAGGTCAATTTGGATTGGAGTTTAGAAAGCCCAGATGATCCTTATATGATTACGATTGTACGTGATGGATTAGTGATCGATAAAATTTGGGATCCAGAAGTGACGAGCTATCGGGATTTGAGTGTGGAGAACGGGAAGGAATATACGTATGTGGTACGTGTTTATGATCGTCTTGGAAACTATGTGGATTCCAATTCTGTTGCCGTAAAGCCAGACATCGTCATGGTCGAAGTCACATTCAAGGTGAACGCACCCGATTATACTCCGCTGGATACAAAAATTACGATGCCGAACAGCTTGAACGGTTGGAATACAAGTGCTTGGGAAATGAGCCGTAATGGAGCAGTAACACCTGATTGGGAATATACAGTAGATATGCAGGTCGGTGAAGTATTGACTTACAAATATGTGAAGGGGAATTCTTGGGATCAGGAAGGTCTGGCTGATCACACACCTTATGACTCGAATGATGATGACATCAGTTATTATGGTTATGGTGCTCCTGGAACAGACATGAAGGTGGTCGTTGAAAACCAGGGGAATAATAAAATGGTTGTAAAGGATACGATCCTCCGCTGGATCGATCAGCCTGTCGTCATCACCTCACACGCCAACGGTCAATCTGTAACAGATGACAAGGTCATTTTGAGAGGAAATGCGATCAAAGAAGGTGTACTCACACTCAATGGTGAACGGGTTATTGTCAAACACGATATGACCTGGATCCGAGAGGTTGATCTAACTGATGGCGAAAATGTGTTTGATATCCACATCGAACCTACAGAAGAAAACAAGTCGGAGATCTTCAATAACGATGAAGGCGCAATCAACAAAAATACCAAAGATATCAAATTCAAACTCATGAAAAATTAAATATTTGTACCAAGTGTGATGTTTGGTTTGTCATCTATAAGAAAAGAAAGTATCGAAACTAGGAATGAAAAGGCGGCCATATTGGTCGCTTTTTTATATTTGTTCAAAACATCAAAAGCCTATCTGGAAGTCCAGGTTACCTGAGTTGTTCTTTTAAAATGGAATATGTTTACAACATTTGTCTTCATTGGTACGATTATTTCAGAATATTGGCAATCGTATTTGTGCTCTTTATAGAATTAACAATAAAGGGGGACTGAGGGGTGTCGTTGGGTGGTTACTTTAAAAGATTAAAATCAATTATGATTGGAATTATTTTTATCGGCTTTTTGCCAAGCCTTCTATATGGGTTCGACCAGACAATCAATTTTCAATCCTACATATTCAATAGGAAAACGTATGATTTGTTCCCAGGCATTTTTGATAAATATGTTTACTCGATGACGATTTTCTTCGGGGCATTATTACTCGGTTTATTTCTAGCCATCTTGTTTACATTCTGTACGACGCTATTACCGCGTCTATTTAAGATGATGGTTTATGGGATGCTTACATTGTTTGAATCTATTCCAGATTTGTTCATTGTCATATCTTTGCAATTGTTGATTGTTTACATATATCAAAAGACTGGCTGGCTTATTAGTAATGTCACTGTCGTTTATGATGATAAAATCTATCTGCTTCCAATATTGGTTTTATCTGTCCTGCCGACAGTCCAACTCTTCAGAATATCCTTTCTTCTCCTTGAAGAAGAGAGGGACAAACCCTACGTGACTGTTGCGAAATCAATGGGTCTAGGAGACTACTATATTTTATTTCAACATGTTTTCAGGAACGTGCTGTTCAATCTTTTTCTCTATTTTAAAACGATTTTTGTATTCATGCTATCTAATCTCTTTATTATGGAATATGTGTTCAATATCCATGGTTTGATGAGGATCATGCTCAGCCCGAACATCTTCGTATTTATAGTCGGTACGATCATGATTACGATTCCTTTTTTATTCCTGTTCGAACTGGCACAATCGAGGATCGATAAATCAACTGGAGAAAAAAAGGAGGAAACAGCATGAGACTTGCTATATGGAAACAACCGCAGTTCTTGATTGGAAGCTTTATCCTTCTTTCAATGATCATATTGAGTTTCATGTCCCCATTGTTTTTTGACCCGCCTCAGGAAGTTAAGTATCTGTACGAAGATGGGAAGTTGGTTGATGTGGCACCATTTTCGCCATCTCAGGTCCCTCCATTTGGGACGGACAAATTTGGAAGGAACTTATTGACCCTCCTCATCAATGGCGCAAAATATACATTGCTTATCGCTATTGTGATTGCTGTATTTAGAGTGTTCTTATCAGGTCTGTTTGCAATCGTTTATCATCATTACAATGTGAAGCTTCGTCCTTTGTTAGAAGATTTGGTTGAGTCTACCATCTTTGTGCCGACTTCCATATTAGCCTATTTGTTACTGGCACCTTTAGCGGTGAAACAAGCCCAAGAAGGGATCGGCTTCTTTGAAATTGTGGTCATCCAGTGTATCATATTAATTTTTATCGGTGTACCACCCCTTATCTCTATTTTTTCAAAGGATATGGGAAGGATTACGAGAAAGGAGCACATTGTCAGCACCTTATCATTGGGGGCGAAACACCGCTATGTATATATTAAACATGTATTACCCGAAATGGGGAGCCGTTTTTTATTGGTGATTGCCCAACAAATCATACAAGTTTTGATTTTACTTGCTCATCTAGGCGTTTTACTTATTTTTCTTGGTGGGGTAAAAACAATCTTGGATGGGGATCTTTTGAGTACACATGAAGTGTTCGTTTCGCTTACAGGAGAATGGTCAGGTTTGATCGGTAATAACTTTCAAGAAATCGTCCATAGTCCGCATGTGATCCTTGTTCCGTTAGGTTTCTTTTCATTAACGATATTTTCTATGAATCTGATTATCAATGGGATGCAAAATACAATGAAAAAGATAGAAAGGGGGGCCGGGTCATGAAACTATTAGAGGTTCAAAATCTTAAAGTCTCTTTCAGATCACGGAAGGAGGAATTGAATGCAATTGATGATATCAGTTTTTCGATCAATAAAGGTGAAACGGTTGCTTTGATCGGTGAATCTGGATCTGGGAAAAGCGTAACCTCACTTTCTGTTTTGGGATTATTGCCTAAGAACGGTAGGGTTGTCGGCGGACACATTTTTTACGAAAATAAAGACTTGTTACGGCTAGGTAAAAAAGAATTAGGGAAAATTCGTGGTAAACAAATTTCAATGATTTTTCAAGATGCATCAATTTCATTAAATCCATCTATGAAAATAGGAAAACAGATCACGCAGGGTTTGGCTTATCATCGGATTATAGCCCGTAAAGAACTAAAAAGAGAAGCTCTACGCCTATTGGCGAAAGTTGGATTCCATAAGCCGAAAGAAGTTTTCAACCAATATCCAGGACAGCTTTCTGGAGGGATGAAGCAACGCGTCCTCATCACGATGGCAATTTCCTGCAACCCTCAATTGATCATCGCAGATGAGCCGACTACAGCACTCGATGTCACGACCCAAAAACAAATCTTAGACCTTATGAATGATTACAAGCAATCAACTAATACATCCATTTTACTTATTACACACGATTTCGGATTAGTTGCAGAGTATGCTGACCGGGTTATGGTGATGTTTGGAGGAAAAATCGTAGAGGCAGCCGATGTATTTACACTTTTTAAAAAGCCGATTCACCCCTACACAAAGGGATTGATGAATAGTATCCCGAAGATTGAAGAACCAAGGAATCATCTACAGACGATAAAGGATGCTGTAATTGAGGAAACGGCCTATGAAGGAAGAATATTTGCACCTGAGACGTTTTCAGCAGATGAAAAAGTATATCATTCCCCTTCAACGTTGATTGAAGTGGAACCTGGACATCATGTCAGGTTTTTTAATGAAAGTTCTGAGGTGTTGATTAGATGAATAAGCTCGTTGAAGTTCAGAACCTTTCGACATCCTATCATGATGGTATCAATCTAAAAAAAGCGATAGAAGGGGTTTCGTTTTATGTATATGAAGGTGAGACTTTAGGCATTGTAGGAGAATCAGGATCTGGAAAAACAACACTTGCAAGAACAATTTTACGCATATTACAGCCTGATTATGGACTGCTGAAATTTGATGGGGAAGACATCTCCAAGTTAACAGGGAAAAAGTTGAGGGAAATGAGAAAGGATTTCCAGATGATTTTTCAGAATCCCTATGAGTCGCTCAGTCCGCGGCTTAGAGTAGGGGATATTCTTGAAGAGCCATTGGTCATACAGAAAATGTTTTCTCCCGAAGAAAGAACGCAAAAAGCTTATCGGATGCTGGAAAATGTCGGATTGGCAAAAAGCTCCTACCATAAGACGATCCATGAATTCTCCGGGGGACAAAGGCAACGGATTGCAATCGCTCGTGCCTTGGTCATGAATCCAAGGCTGATTATTGCGGATGAACCAGTTTCAGCCTTGGATGTTTCTGTCCAAGCACAAATATTGAATTTATTGAAGGATTTACAAAAAGAATTCAACCTGACAACCATTTTCATATCTCATGATTTAAGTGTCGTCCACCATATGAGCGATCGTGTGGCCATCTTGAATAGAGGACATCTATTAGAAATTGCCGGGAAAGAGGAAATCTACAAGGAACCAATACATCCTTATACAAAGTCTCTCCTCTCATCCATTCCCAGAAATGATCCTGCAAAAAGAGGGGAGACCGAGGAAAAAATAGAAGTCCCCCCATTGTCTCCTCACCCGCCGCATTTGATCCACATTGGAAATGAGCACTACGTTGCAGCTGATGTCATTGAGATCAAACACTTCGAAGTGCAGAAATAGTCCATATTAAGAAAGGACTAACCACAGTCATTTAAAGACGGGTCAGTCCTTTTATATATGTCATGAGCCCAGCTGTTCAAGCTGTTCCTTTATGCTAGTCAATTGATTGATCGTTTTTAGGATTTTATAATCTTCAAGCAGCTTCGGGTCTACTTCTCCGTTTTCAACCTTACTTAAATAACCGTCAATGCCTTGCTCGAGGGTGTCGTTGTAACCGACTATTTTCTTATGAACACCTTCACCTACCCCTGGTGGATCCAACTCGTTGAAGGCTGCAATATCTGATTTCATCTGATTGAGTCTTTCCTCGAGTTCGGCGCGTGCATTCTTATCTGAGACTGCTTGTTCAGCAAGTGCAGGGACTTCATCGGCAAAGGTGCTTGCCGTATTGATATAATCCGTAGCCCCGTTTACATACTCGACTGTATTGTTGACCCCTTGAAGTAATGAGCATCCACTTAGGACCATGATCGACATGAACGCCATCATACTGTAAAGCAACCAATTTTTCATGACCTTTTCTCCTTTTTTAATGGGTTATTTTATCTTTTCCGTCGCTTCTTAAGCTCTCTCTTTGCTATAGGGATGATATGATTCTTTGCAAACCGATATCCCTTTTTCAGGATTAGCGCTTTGATCAGTTTTTTTATAGCCATTTTCTCCTCTCCTTTCATAGGAATAAAAAAACGTGACCACCTTATCTGGTGACCACGTCTATCTAAAAAGAGACCACCAGGACTTTCGAACAACTGGTAAAGGTCTCGCTAACAACAAATGTTGCCAACAAAGCCGAGGAATGGTTTCCTGTAATGACGACTTTGTTGTGTCAAGCTACTCCCCTTTAAGGAATGAGCCTATAATGTTTTCCTTATTTATAGTTTAATGATTGTTTCGTATAAAATCAAATGATAGCTAGTATTTGCTGAACCTTTCTAGTAATTCGTACAGCTTTTCCAGTGGGTTGCTTTGCTCGCTCCGCTGCATACTACCTTTATACTTGTTCCGTTCACTGTATGTTTTCTCGATCAACTGATGAAGGGATTCGTCCATGACATCTTCTTCTTGTATCACCTCAGCGAAACCTTGCTTTTTAAAGGATTCTGCGTTCTGGATTTGATCACCTCGGCTCTGACTGAGAGGCAGTGGAACAAGAATCATCGGGATTTGTAAATCGAGGAATTCATAAATTGAATTTGAACCCGCTCGTGTGACGACTAAATCTGTCATGGCTAGAATGTCCGGCAATTCTTCTTTTATATATTCAAATTGCTTATACCCATGGACGTTCATTGTTTCATCGATTTTACCTTTTCCACAAAGATGGACGATGTGGTATTTTTTCGTCAAGGTAGGTACCAGGCTTCTGATCGCTTCATTGATTCTCTTCGCTCCCTGGCTTCCGCCCATTACGAGGATGACTGGCTTCGAATCAGTGAAATCGCAGAAATGGAGTCCTTTTCGTTTTGACCCTTTTTTCAGTTCTTCCCGCACAATTGATCCAAGTAAAATCCCTTTATCTTCAGGAAGATGCTTGAGGGTTTCAGGGAAAGTTACACAAACCTTTGAAGCAAAAGGCATAGAAATTTTATTCGCAAGACCAGGGCTCATGTCTGATTCGTGAGAGATGACGGGTGTCTTCGTAATGCGAGAGGCGAGAATAACTGGGACAGAAACGAATCCGCCTTTTGAGAAAACAATGCTTGGCTTTACCTTCCGGATGATCCGATAAGCCTGGCCGATCCCTTTGATGACACGGAACGGGTCCTTAAAGTTATTGATGTCAAAGTACCTTCGTAGCTTCCCGGTGGAGATCGGATAATAGGTTACTTCAGGTATAGGTTCAATCAGTTCACGTTCAATCCCGTTGTGTGATCCTATATAATGGATTTCCCATTCGTTACGTTTCAAGTGAGGGATCAAAGCAAGGTTGACAGCAACGTGACCGGTCGAGCCGCCACCCGTTAATAAAATGCGCTTCATCTACATCATCCTTTATTAAATGCTACGGTTTCTGTACCAGGCACCGATTTAGAAGTCAATGGTGTACCCCAAATTCTTCTGAGTACCTCAAATCCCTTTTTTCGAGTTTTCAGTACCTCAGAAACCTTTTCAGAGTACTCCAGATTTCATTTTTTCATGTTTTCAGGAGCTTCCTGAGCGGTGCCAGGCACCGAGGTTCACTGCCTTAATTATATATGGAATGGGTCGATGTTTCATCTGACAAATGTATATCCTTTTGTCGGACTGTTGTTTTATTCGCATGAAGAATGGACTGAATAGGGGTTGACCCGATGATTTCGGATCACCCTTATGTTAAAAACCCTTAATATCATCAGAAATGATTCTGATAATGTCAGCTTTCAGCATTCTTCATATGGGCAAGACCTCCTAAGTCACTATATACTTCAAGGTCGCTCAATTCACACCATACTTTGCTGATCAGATCTCTATTATAAGCAAAAATCAATACGCCTGTCTCCTTTACCGGCTCTTCACGTGCAGGCAGATCAAGCCATCCACCTGCATAAATACTTGTCCCAGTATAGCGGATGACAACCTTTCCATCTCCTGTGATGATGTCATGTAATTCCCACTGACTGTCCGTAAAAGTCGATCGGTACCACTCAAGGAAACCAATAAACTCCTGTTTTCCCACTAAATGACGTCCTGCAGTTTCAATTTTTACTTCCGCAATAGCAATTTCATCTAACCGATCTAGATCTCCACTACCAAAAACGTCGTGAAACCAAGATTTCGCATGCTCGACTCTCAAATTGCTCATTCTGATGCCCCCATATCAATTTCTTCTGATCTTAGCTAACAGCCTTAGCATCTCAAGATATAACCAGACGAGTGTGACCAATAATCCGAATCCGGCATACCACTCCATATATTTCGGTACTTGTTGTCGGGCACCTGCCTCAATGAAATCGAAATCCAGGACTAGATTCAATGCAGCTACCGTAATGATCACCAAAGAAATGATGATTCCCACCGTTCCTGTGTCATGGAGAAAAGGAACGTTCATTCCGAAAAACCTCAAGATGATATTAATCAAATATACGAAAAAAATCCCCATGGTAGCAGATATAACCCCGATTCTGAAGTTCTTTGTAACTTTAATAGTACCCGTCTTATATAACAAAAGCATCGCTAGCAGAGTACTGATTGTCAGTAGAGCGGCCTGTAATGTGATACCGCTATATAGTGATTCATAGATTGCAGAAAGAGAACCAATCGCCAATCCTTTAAGCAAAGCATAGACCGGAGCTGTTATAGGGGAGATTTTAGGAATGAATATTGTAACGAATGCCATTATCAGCCCGCCAAGCAAGCCAATCCATAACAGATGTTGAACAGATTCCCCTGAAAAATACTGGTTCCAGGAATAAAAGGCACTTCCCATCAATACGACCAGAAGAATGAAGGTTCGATTTACCGCACCACCAATTGTCATCGCATTCCCTTCAGAAGCGGTTCCTTGGAATCTGCGGAATGTTTTATCATTCAAACTTGGATTGGAACTCCTCATATGATCACCTCATCGGATATATTTTAACGTTGAATAAATAGTACTATAAACTTTTAAATAAAGAGAGGAATGTGCATATGAAAAATTGGATTTTCTTAATTTTACAAATAAATGAAACTTTTTACATACCTAACCGTAATAAACAATGAGCAGGAATTGAACGTCTCAACAATTTTTCAGGTAATGGAGGGGTTGTAATGTTTGAGCTTTTTAAACGGGTGAAGACAATTGTCAATTCAGAATTGAACAGTCTGATCGACAAAGCTGAGGATCCGATCAAGATGGTCGAGCAGTACCTGCGTGAAATGGCATCCGATATCCAGGAAGCCGAGAAAGCGACAGCAAAAATCATGGCAGAAGAAAAGCTGTTGAAGATGAAGTGGGAAGAAGCGCAATCCATGGTTGGAAAACGGGAAGAACAGGCGATCCATGCCCTTCAGGAGAACAACGAAGATCTAGCGAAAAGGGCCCTGGAGGATAAAGGGCGTCTTCAACAAGAAGCTAGTCAATTGGAACATTTATACATCGATGCATCCAAAACTGCAGCTGATCTGAAGGAAAAGCTGGCACAAATGAAATCGGAATACCGTGATATGGAGATGAAGAAAGCAACATTGAAATCCCGTGCCCAATCTGCTAAGGCACGTACGAACATCAATCGTTCCATGTCTATGCATAACAGTGAAGGCACGAAGAAAGGGTTTAAACGTATGGAAGAAAAGGTTCTTCGGTTCGAGGCAGAAGCGGAAACGAGTGAGGACTTGAATGTCTCCAGCAGAACATTAGACGACGAATTGAAAGAAATGGAGCAAAAAAGCAGCATAGATGAAGAACTACGTTTACTGAAAGAACGAATGGCAAACCAAACGAATGTAACGAACGAGTAGGGGATCCATATGGAACTGTTTGGTTTTTCCATAGAGATGATCTATCTCTATGGACTCATCATAGGAGGGTGCTTGACGCTCATTTACATTTTACTGAGCGACATATTAGAAGGGATTTTTGAAGTCTTGTCAGAGACTTTCTTCAATCCGACATTGATCCTGTCTTTTATCACGATATTCAGTGCGTGCGGGTATTTATTTGAAATCATGACAGGGGTGCATAGCTGGATGATCTTGATCATTTCAGGACTTTTAGCCTTCCTTTTTGTCACGCTCTTGAACATTTTTGTTTTGATTCCGCTTTCCTCAGCGGAGGAATCAAATACGTATGCAATGGAAGACTTGCAAGGTCGGATCGGTAAAGTTATTACTTCCATCCCTTCTGATGGTTTTGGTGAGGTCTTGATCAGCGGGAACAGCGGAAACATCGCAAAGTCTGCAATCAGTCTTGACAACAGGCCGATAGAGGCTGATTCGGAGATTCTGATCATTGAAATTAAAGATGGAGTCCTGCACGTTACTCCTTATGAGTCATCCTCTTTCAACGTGTAATATTTCAAATTTCAGGAGGGAAATATGAGTCTAAGTCCACTTTTCATTGTAATTGGAATCGTAGTATTCTTATTGATTGCTTTAATTGGGGTTTTTGTTTCAAAGTATCGTACTGCTGGTCCAGATGAAGCCTTGATCGTTACAGGTAGTTACCTGGGTTCAAGGAATGTCAACATTGACGAAGGCGGTAACCGGATCAAAATCGTACGCGGGGGCGGTACATTCGTGCTTCCTGTGTTCCAACAGGCTGAATCGTTAAGTCTGTTATCCAGTAAAATCGATGTGCAAACACCGGAAGTTTACACAGAACAAGGCGTACCAGTCATGGCTGATGGGACGGCCATCATCAAAATCGGCGGTTCAATCGGCGAGATCGCTACTGCTGCAGAGCAGTTTTTAGGGAAGACGAAAAGTGACCGGGAGAATGAAGCGCGTGAAGTGCTAGAAGGACATCTGCGATCAATCCTCGGATCGATGACAGTTGAAGAGATATACAAGAACCGTGAAAAATTTTCTCAAGAAGTCCAACGTGTCGCTTCACAAGACCTTGCTAAAATGGGTCTCAATATCGTTTCATTTACAATTAAAGATGTCCGCGATAAAAATGGATACTTAGAGTCCCTTGGTAAGCCAAGGATCGCTCAAGTGAAACGCGATGCTGATATTGCAACTGCTGAAGCTGAAAAGGAAACCCGCATTAAACGTGCAGAAGCGGATAAAGAGGCGAAAAAATCCGAACTTGAACGTGGAACTGAAGTGGCGGAAGCAGAAAAGATCAACCAGTTGAAAATCGCGGAATATAGGGAAGAGCAAGATAGGGCTAAAGCGCGTGCTGACCAAGCATACCATCTTGAAGAAGCACGCTCGAAGCAAGAGGTTACCGAGCATCAGATGCAGATAAAGATCATTGAGCGTCAAAAGCAAATTGAACTTGAGGAAAAAGAAATTTCCCGGCGTGAGAAGCAGTATGATTCCGAGGTCAAGAAAAAAGCAGATGCCGATCGTTATGCAGTTGAACAATCCGCAGAAGCGGATAAACGTAAACAAATCGCTTCTGCAGATGCTGAACAATATCGCATTGAATCAATGGCAAGGGCAGAGGCTGAGAAAATCCGGATCGACGGTATTGCAAAAGCTGATGCGGAAAGAGCCCAAGGTGAATCTGCAGCTGAAGTTATCCGTTTGAAAGGTCTTGCCGAAGCAGAAGCGAAACAAAAAATCGCAGAAGCATTCGAACAGTACGGCCAAGCTGCAATGCTCGATATGATCATCACTATGCTGCCATCTTATGCAAAAGAAATTGCAAGCCCGCTGTCTAACATAGATAAAATCACAGTCGTTGATACCGGAAGCGGTGAAGGTGGAGGAGCCAACAAGGTTACAGGATATGCTACCAACTTGATGTCGACCTTGCAGGAGTCATTGAAAGCTTCTTCTGGATTAGATGTAAAAGAACTCATCGAGAACTTCTCTGGTAAAGGAAATGTCCGTTCTAGCGTTGATGAATTAACGAGAGAAATTACCCGAACAAGAGAAGGGTTTCCAACCAATCAAAAAGAAAACAGTGAAGAAAATGAATACGTAAAAAGCGAGAAATAAGAAAATGGGGTTGGTCCGAGTGGATCATCCCCATTTTTGATCCTCATCATTAAACGGTTAGATCTCTCTCTTTTTGCCTTGTTCGCTCATTGCTAATTTCTTATTACGTGTCAATGTTTTGATATAATCTATATGCCTGAAACGAAGTGCGGACCAATCTTCATTGATGGCAATTTGCCTGACACCTTCAAAACCAGAATTTCCTAATGGTTGCCATCCATTATCCCGTGACAAATCAGAACTATACCTTTTTGAAGATTTCTTCGGATAGGCGAACCATATGACAGCATCTTCCTCAAGTTGTGGAAGCAATTCATCGACGAATGGAGCGACATCGGCTTGTTCGTATGCGAACACGAGGGCGAAATGGATTTTGTTACCAGATATCACATCTTCTATGATCGTCACTTCTTCAGCCATTTCCTTCATTACAGCTTCAAATTCTGCTGGTGCTTTGATCACCCAGATTTCAGGTTGATTTTTATAATTCAATTTTTTCAACAAGGGGTGCATAAGGAATCTCCTCCATACGATTATGTATTATCCTTTAGTGTACAGGAGTTTACCAAGTATACCAATTCTTATACGCAATATAGGCACCTCAAAAGTTCCAGCCTATAAATCGAGGTGGCAAGCAAGAAGAGATGAGGTTAGAAGGTTGACCCGATGGATCAACCTTTGAAAATTTCTTCAATACCACGTTAATAAAGCCCAAAGTATTGGCTTAGTAAAGTTCTCTTATTTATTATAGAAACTGCCTAACCCTGAGCTAGTCCTGCTTGATCGTCTTCTACATCAGCCGTATTTTGCAAAAGGTCTCCGGTACGTTCTTCATCTACCCCTGGGTGTACAGTATGCTCTTCGACTTCCCTAATGTGTGGATGTTCGATTTCAATCAATCGGTTGTTTTTTCTTTTCATCATTTTCCCTCCTCACTTCAATAGCATTCCCTATCATATGGTCCTGCTGATACTGGTAAATCAAACCCTTTTGGTACAAAAATTACCTGTTATAGTGTTCCATGCCTCCATGCCACACTAAACTGGAGAGGAAATACTTTGAAACGGAGAAATTGAGATGATACGAACCTTTGTGATGCTTGTCGTGGTTTTTTGTGGACTTCTAACTAATCTTTTAACGATAGGAGATGCTTTAGCCAAAAACATCAAGGTGGAGTATTTGCCTTCGATTTTTGATGATGGTACACGGATACCCCAACGAATCAGATGGAGGACGTGGGAAGAAACTGATGAGATTTTCCCGAGGAAAAGTACCTTTGAAGTTGTGGATATTGAAACAGGTTTATCTTTTACTGTCCAAAGAAGGGCAGGGGAACGACATGCCGATGTACAGCCTCTTACGAAGACCGATACGGAAATCATGAAAGCGATTTATGGCGGGAACTGGAGTTGGAAGAGGAGGGCCATATTTATACGGAATGGCTCTGAGATGATCCCAGCCTCTATGCACGGAATGCCACATGGTGCTGGCACATTAGCCAATAACTTTCCGGGACATTTTTGCATTCATCTACCAAACAGTACTACCCATAGGACGAACAGAGAGGATCCATCTCATCAATTGATGATTCTGAAGGCATCGGGCAGGCTGGACGAATTTATTGAAAATGCAGCAAGTGATGAATTGGCCAGTATCTTCATCCATGCTGTCAATCAGGAGGATTTCACGATCATCAACAAGTTGGTCAGCCATCCTATTAAAAAAAGGATATTGAAGAAACTATTTTTTGTTCATCCAAACAAGCCTTTATCAGACAAAGAACCCTCTACATTGCTTGTTACCGAATATTCAGTAGAAGTCATTACAAACAATAGAAAAGGGCTTGATAAGCATGATGCCATCATGCGGTTGGAAAGAGATAGCTTGACCAGTCGTTGGACGGTGGATTTTGAAACCTTGCTTGAAGCAGATGATTAATAATCACCAGACAAGTACAAAGCTTAATGCGACGAATCCAAACGTAACCCAAAAAATGGCCATTATAGAGCATATCAATGTAAAAGACCACCAGGGGATCGAACTCATCAACTTCTCTTCAACCTTGAAGAAAACAGAAGCCTTTTGATCACGGAACCTCGCTTCATCTGCTACCTTCCTTAATTTTTCCTTCTCCTTCTCAATTAGACGGAAAAGAACTTCTGGGCTTGCTGCGAAAAGTGTGCCAACAAACCAAAAACCAATTGGAAATATCCATCCCATACCTGTATCCTCCTATACAAACATCTTTTGTTTAGTATGCACGGAATGGAATTTATATTTCATAGGCTTTTGTGGAATACACCCCTTTTTCACGGGTCGTCCATAAGCAGCCTCGCTCGTCCCTTGCTGTTCGAAAAACTATATGGAAGTACTCAGCGAAAGCTTTTGAGCACTTTACGGGTCGGAAAACTGGGAGTAAGGTACTCAGCGAAAGCTTTTGAGTACTTTACGGGTCGGAAAACTGGGGGTAAGGTACTCAGCGAAGGCTTTTGAGTACTTTACGGGTCGGAAAACTGGGAGTAAGGTACTCAGCGAAGGCTTTTGAGTACTTTACGGGTCGGAAAACTGGGTGTAAGGTGCTTAAGGAAAGCTTCTAAGTACATTTGCGTGGCTCGTATTCCTTTGTCTGCCATTCAAAATATTAAGTCCACCAAGTTATAATACCGGCGAAAATAATCGACAAAATGATTCTTTTGTCCGCAGTAACAGACCCCGCTTTTGATGGGTTTCCATCTCAATCTCCATACTGTCTTCGAGGTCCTCTTGATATTGCGAAACCAACGTTGCGATCGTTGGAGTTCGGAACATGAAGACATTCACCTCAAAGTTTAGATGGAAGCTCCGTAAATCTACATTAGCTGTACCTAGTGTTGCATAATTTCCGTCAATGATAATCGTTTTTTGGTGGTGGAACCCTTTCTGATACAGATAAACCTTTACCCCATAATGCAGTAGTTCACTGAAATAGGAGCGGGTGGCATATTGCGTCAAGAAACCATCATTCGTTTCAGGGACTATAAGCCGGACATCGATTCCTTTTACGGCGGCGATGAGCAGGGCAGTACGAATTTCCTTGCTCGGTATGAAATAAGGTGTCGTGATCCATACTGATTTTTGGGCGGAGGTGATCATACTGTAGTATAAATAGCTCATGACCCCTTGAGAAGTATCTGGACCACTAGGTACGACCTGGACACCCCCACTTTCTTCACTCGGCTCCATTGCCAGATACCGTTCACCAAATAAAGATTCGTTGTTTACGTAACTCCAATCGAGTAAAAACACGCGTTGCAAATCAAGTAAAGCTTCGCCTTTTACAATGAGATGGGTATCACGCCAATAGCCGAATTTTGTACCCTTCCCGAGATATTCATTACCGACATTCAATCCCCCTACGAAACCAATCCTATTATCAATCACAACGATTTTCCGGTGGTTCCTGAAATTGAATTTTTGATTGAAAAACCCTTTCTTTATAGGAAGAAAACTATGAACCTGTACACCCGCTTCTTTCATCCTTGATACATCTTGATCAGAAAGTTTCAGACTCCCGATCGCGTCATAAATGAAGCGTACCTCAACACCCTCCGCCGCTTTTTCACACAAGACGTCCATGATTTCCCGGCCGATATCATCTGAACGGAAAATGTAATATTCCATATGAATATAATCTTTGGCCTTTCTTAATTCAGCTAGCAACCGGGGGAATTTTTGAGCACCGTTCCGTAAGACTTCCGTATAAGAGTAGAAACTGATCGTTTGATCACTGAGGGTCGTAACTAACCTCGAAAATTCCCGTTCTGTATCATTCAGGTGTGTCCATTTTTCTGAAGGTTTGTTTTCGAGCTGCATTTCCTGTGCTTTTTCATAGTTATCCATCCGTTTTGCCTTGAATAAATGACCTTTTACTTCCAACTGTCCAGAATAAATGAAAAAGATGTAGCCAAAGATTGGGACGAACAGTATGGCATACATCCATAAGAGTGTTTTATATGGTGAGCGGTTTTCAAGCATCAATACATAACAAACCGATAATGCAATACTAAAATAGATGATCCCTGCAAGTATTTTTAAATCTGTCGATTGTTTAACAGAAAGGATGATTCCAACACAAAGGATCATAATCAAGCACAGGAAAAACTGTCTAATACGTTTCATACACATTACCCTCTCATATTGCTATCCTTTATAATACCCTTGAATATACCTAGAAAAACGAGGGGGAGAAATCATAGGAAAGTGCTGATTTCAATCGTAACCTTATCTGCTGTTGAAATATGGCGCAACGATTTTTACGGAACGGTGTTATCATAAGGGAAGTTCTACCTCCAGTTGATTTTACAATGATCAAGGTGCAAATGACGGTAAAACAATATGGTATTTACCTGAATATAAAAAACGGAGCTAATCATTGTCAGCTCCGCCTTCGTTTCATGCTTCGTTTTTTTCCCAGATCACACTTGCGCAATACTTGATGATGTCCCTGCGTCGGATGATTCCGATAAAATGTCCATTATCATCCGTAATCGGAATGAAGTTCTGGTCCGTGGCCAATGTAATGAGATCTTCCATATTGGCATTGATGGATATCGGGATGTTCTTGACTCTTCTTGGCACATCCTTCAATTTGATTCTTTGAATTTCATCATAATCTTCTTCTCCATCAAGGTCTTCTTTCAATCTCCAAAGAAGATCACCTTCAGTCAAGGTTCCTGCATATTTACCCTCATCATCGACCAGTGGAACAGATGTATACTTATGGTAAGACATCTTTTCCAAGGCTTGCCGAATAGTCGATTCAGGATTCAAGTATTTCACTTCACTTTTTGGTAGTAAGTAAAAGCCAATATTCATATGACTCTTCCTTTCAAACAAAACTCCACTTACAGTATAGTATAAATCCATCAAAATTGATAATAGGAAGCTATGCATTTCACAAAATATGTATAAATATACTTATATTTAAGGAGGATTAAATTCCTTTTTACTATTCTAAACAATTCCAATGGTTTTAATATCACTTATTATCTGATATACTTAACCTGGTTAACTAAATGCATGGATTGTTAGGTGTAGTGTAATGAATAATCGACAACAATTAATATGGAAGTTGGAAAAAAGCTTTCGAACGACATTCAGGATGTTTCGGAAGGAAATCAACAATCTTTTTGAAGATAAATGTACATCAACTGAATTTACTTATATGAAATTCATCATGGAAAAGGAAGAGGTCATGACCTCGATGCTTTCTCAAGAATTCAATGTGGCTACAAGTCATATCACAGCGGTGACTGATCGACTGGTCAAGCGGGGGTTCGTCACAAGGAAAAGAGCGGAAAACGATCGAAGAGTGATTTATCTTTGTATGACCGAAAAGGGACGGGAGCTAGTGAATTCCCTTGAGGAAAAAAAGCATCGCTACATGAAAGGAAAATTCAAAAACCTCTCTGATGATGAAATGCAGACTCTTGTGCATCTTTTCTCGAAAATCACTGATTCCTCTAAACATAAGTAAACAGAGAGGTATGGATTTGAGTTGAAAAAGAATGAAAACATTGGTATATCCCAAAGTTTTCTTTTTTGTTTATTGATTCACAAAGTGAACTATTCATTTAATGAAAGTTAGGGGAAGCGAAATATGGAACATTTACCTTTAAAACAGAAGATTACGATTATGGTTGCGGTGTTAGCGTCTATGTTATTTGCTGCATTGAACCAGACCATCATTGGAACGGCATTGCCGAAAATCGTCTCCGATCTTGGAGGGATGAATTACTTCAGCTGGATCTTTACCATTTATATGCTTGCCTCCAGTGTAACAGCGATTCTAGTCGGAAAATTGTCTGACATGTACGGTCGTAAACCATTTATATTGTTCGGATTAGGTTTATTCATCATTGCGAGTTTCTTATGTGGAACAGCCCATACGATGACAATGCTCATCATCTATAGAGCTTTCCAGGGGTTGGCAGGCGGGATGATCTTTTCCACATCTTTTTCGTCGATCGGTGATTTGTTTTCCCCACGCGAGAGGGGGCGTTGGCAAGGACTGATGGCTGCCGTATTCGGTCTGTCAAGTGTGTTCGGCCCGACACTCGGTGGGTACATTGTCGATCACTTTTCATGGAAATGGATATTTTGGATATTCCTTCCTGTCGGATTTGTCGCGTTCATTTTGATCATGCGTTTATTTCCTAGTGTACCGCGTAAAGACTATGGGAGAATCGATTATTTCGGTTCGCTTTTTCTCGCAGGTACGATCATTCCGTTGCTGCTCGCATTATCGTGGGCAGGGAACCAGTATACGTGGGGTTCCTTGCAGGTGAACGGCCTGTTTGCAATATCTATCATCGCTTTGCTAGCATTCTTATATACCGAACGGAAGGTCTCTAATCCGGTTCTCCCGTTGGATCTTTTTAAAAACAGTGTCTTTACGATATCCAATCTTATCGGATTATTGATCGGCATAGCCATGTTCGGTGCCATCATGTATATGCCATTCTTCATCCAGGGCGTAATTGGGACATCTGCCACTAAAACGGGCTTCATCATGATGTCGATGATGTTGAGCATGGTCGTTTCAAGTACGATTATTGGTCAGTTGATCACAAAGACTGGAAAATATAAAAAACTGGCTATACTCGGTTTAATGACGATGGGGATTGGGATCTTCTCATTGACTACGTTAAACGTCAATAGTACAAACCTTGATGCTATTTATCGATTGATGATCATCGGTCTTGGACTGGGTTGCAGTTTTCCGATTTTCACGATAACCATCCAGAATTCAGTCGCTTATAAGTACCTTGGTGTTGCTACCTCATCTGTCCAACTGTTTAGACAGTTAGGAGGTACGATCGGGGTATCGATAATGGGGGCTATCATGAATATGATCATGCGTTCGAATATGAAAAATATAGAAATGACTGGTTCTGCAGGAAACATGGAAGGGGCATCGGATCCTAAAATTCTTATGGATCCTGAACAACTACAGGCTTTTAAAGAACAAATTCCGGCTGAACAGAGTGAATTAATGAACCAGTTACTCGGTTCGATGAGAAATACGTTAAGTGATGCTCTGAGTGGTGCATTCCTTTTTGGTGCTTTTACTATGATTTTGGCAGTCATTCTTGTTGTATTCTTAAAAGAAGTAAGATTGAAGACTTCGAACCATGAAGATGAGGAAGATCATATTTCGTTTGAAGGAAAAAGACGTTCGACCGTGTAAAGAAATAGGGAAAGGGGCTGGCGATCTTGTCACCCCTTTTTTCTTTTTATACGTTAAGAAAGTATAACTTTTCAGTGATTTTCTTTATATTACTTAATGATACGTATTTCCCTGTTTTTCCTCCAAAAACAAAGGAAAGTGGACGATAATAACAAGAGAGCAGGGATAGTGTAAAAGTAGCTGACGCTGATTAACCCCCAAATCGCACAGATGGCAATGCATATGGCGAATTTCCGTGTTTGATAATCTACAAGCTTCAGGCACATAAATGCTGAAAATGAGGCGATAACACCTGAAAAACTACCGGCGATTGCACTATTCAGGTCAGTTGGATTACCAAAGAAAATATGCTCAAATAACACAAAATAGAGGCACGATGAGAAGAATCCGATCAGGCTTCCAATGAAGACAAGCGTGTACTCAACATCTCTAGTCGGTTTTGTTAAAATCCGTTTACGCGGTTTTTCCATTAACCACTTCACGTAACCACCTCAAATGTTTTCAAAGGAAATTATTTTTCTGTGATGTTGTTATTTCTTGTTAACTTTTTAAAACCCCTTCTTAAATTTGAAATTGGAAGTATTTTCTTTATCTATAGCAAGCGGGATTTTCATGATAAAATACTATTATTTAGTGGTATATCTTCTTATGCAAGTTTACAGGTAAATGGGCGCTTTATTGAGCAGTTCGGCTCATTCTTCAAATAAGAGCAAACAGGATACATAGGGTATGGAAGGGGAGATTCGGTGGTTGATCACAATACATTTAAAACAAAAAAAGCATTTGAAAAAATCAGTCTTGAATTGATAGCAGGTATTCTCGCTGCATTGGCTTTTATATGGGTTTTTGCCGGGCTGTCGAATGAGCTTCTGGAAAATGAGTTGCAGGGATTCGATACGTTCATTTCGAATGTTATTTATAACTTGCAAACACCGTGGATGACAAATTTCATGATATTTATGACACATGCAGGTGATACGTATACATACGTCGTTTTGGTCTCGATCCTGCTTATCTTCCTATTAAGAAAACAATTGAAGTGGGAAGCGTTTATCTTGCTCATTGCAGTACTTGGAGCGTGGGGATTAAACACAGTACTCAAGGGGCTTTTCCAAAGGGAAAGGCCTGAACTTGAACATCTCGTTGAGGTTGGGGGATACAGCTTTCCAAGTGGTCATGCGATGGTTTCGATCGCTGCTTATGGAATCATGGGCTATTTATTGGTCCAGTATTTACGAAGAAAAGGAAAACAATATTGGCCTGTCGTCCTGGTGGTAAGTTTATGGATTTTTCTGATCGGATTGTCGCGGATATATTTATATGTTCACTATCCGAGCGATGTGATCGCCGGTTATTCAGCAGGAGGAGTCTGGCTTTTGTCTTGTATTTATGCCCTTACTATCTTGAATCGACGAACTGAACGCAGAAAGGTGAATGGATAATATGGAATCATTTCCTGAATTGAGCACGAAACGGCTTCTTTTGAAAGAAATTCAAGATGAACATGCCGGAATCCTATTTGATCTTTTTACGAATAAAGAAATCCTGAAATTTTACGGTTCGGACCCGATGACCGACATTTCAGAAGCTCAAGAACTGATTCAGAAATTTCGTGTCGGCTTGAAACATAATACGGTCATCCGATGGGGAATCTTCTTAAAGTCAAATGGAAGACTGATCGGGACATGCGGTTTCCATAATTGGAACCATCGTTATTACAGGGCTGAAATCGGTTATGAACTTTCGCCGGAATATTGGGGCAATGCCTATATGAAGGAAGCTATTGAAACGATTATCGAATATGGATTTGAGCATTTGGACCTCCACCGGGTAGGTGCCCTCATCTCACCTCATAATAAAGCTTCCTCTAGTTTGATTGAAAAATTGGGATTTGAAAGGGAAGGCGTCTTGAAGGATTATGCCTATAGTGGTCAAGGATTCATCGACTTGACCATGTATGCAAAAATTAAAAACTTTACGGGTTCTGACCAAGATCAAAGTAAATAAAAATCCAAAAAATAATGATGCAATACCCAATCGAACCAACTATTAGAATAACTCATGTTTTACGGACATGGGTTTTTCTTTTGTTGCCGTGATTATGATTTTTAATGCCATATAGTCGTTCTACACTAATGCCGAGGATATTGGTTATCAACAATGCAATTGTATCTGCTGATTCCTGCATGCCGGTCTCTATCCAATGAAGAACAATACTAAGGTTAGATGCAGCAAAATATTCTACCATATAATCTTTTGGCAGAATGGTTTCTGCCAATTCCGGCTGAATATTGAGAATTTTTGTGATGTGATGCTTTTTTAGAAACTCCTTGATAAGCACGGGAAATGCTGGATCTCCCTTCGGACCGAGAATGACTCGAAAAAAATCGGCATGCTCTGCATAGTATTCGAAAACCTTAACCATCATAGGATCAGGTTCGTTTCTGGTGGCAAAAGACAAGTAGTCATAAGGATTCAGTTTCTCCATCCTTTGCTTTAATCCGTCCCACATCTCTGTTTTTACCTGCTGGAGCATAGCGGGTAAATCCGTATAGTGTAAATAGAAGGTTCCCCGGTTAATATCCGCTTTGTCAGTCAGATCACGAACGGTTATACGTTCAGGTCCTTTCTCTTCCATCACTTCAATTAAAGCTTTCCGAAGAAGCGCCTTGGTCCTTACTTTTCGGCGATCCATTGACATTGTAAAACCTCCTTATATAAAAAAATAGAGAAAAACAACAGGTTCTTATACATGTGTTGAATTCTCGACAGTTCTATAAATCTTGCTTATTGAATCCGATACTCTACTCTCCTATTATAATATACAAACGTGATCATTAATCAACATTCATGTTGATTAATGATTGATGATGGAGGAGGTTTGGATAATAGTTAAAATCAATTTGAAAGTAGAAGGATTAAGTTGTGGTCTTTGCGCTATTACCATTGAAAATGTTTTACAAGAACTAGGAGTCAAAGGAAGCGTAGATCTAAAAAGGGCTACTGTCAGTCTCGAGTATGATGAACATCATGTTTCTTTGGAAAAAATCGAGACAGCCGTTAAAGAGTGCGGATATCAGGTGTTTCATGAAGGTTGATCGTCCATGATGAAAGACATTCCACAAAATGAGGTGAAAAGTATGGGTGTTTGGGATTACTTCACGCCTGAACAACAAGAAAAGCTAAAGAAAAGAATGGAACAGTTCAGCCAAGAGGAATTGATGAAAATGAGGACAGAGTCAAACGAAGTCCTCTCTAAACTAATTACAGGATTCGAGGAGGGGATACCTCCAGAAAATACAGAGATTATAAGGTTAGCCAAACTTTTAGCGGAGTCACAAGCTGTTTTTAATAATGAGGATCCTGAGATTGAAAAAGCCGTAGAGCGGTTTCATCTTGAAAATCCGACAAAGAAAGATCATGGGATGGACTTGAAGATTTATCAATATATTGAAAAAGCGAAGTCATATAGCTCCAAGACTTCATCATGAAGGAGTGGTTTCCGATCACGTTAAAGAAACTGCCTATCAACCTTCGGAATCTTGTCCCCATTTCAAGAAAAAGAGCGAATTAAATCCTATATTACTTAATAACTTTGCCTGGGTCCTCTACAATATTTATTTCTTACCCTGTGAATTGCGTTGTGAATTTGGAGCGGTTTTAAAACCAAGACCTTTAAATATCAAGTAAAATCGCAGGTGATTTCCTATGTGAATCCACCTGCGATTTTATGTATGCATTGTACCCTGTGTGTACTCCGAAATAGAACCCGTTTGGGGCTGTTGGTCCGGGCATTTTTAGAATGATATCCGTATTCAATATAGAAAAGATATGTGAACAAAGTAGAAACAGGAATGCACAGGTGGTAAGATGGATTCGATAATTGAAAAGAAAGGATCGAACATCTTATGCACAAATATTTGATCATTTGTTTTGTAATCATTTTGACAATGATGAGCAATCCTTCATCTTCATATGCGCATTCTTCTCTTCAAAGTTCATCGCCTGAGGACGGAGAAGTTGTAAAGCATTCTCTGGATATCATCACTTTCAAGTTCAATTCAACAATCAAAGAAGGAAGTACATTCACGGTTACAGATCAAGATGGAGTCTCTAAAGAAGTTGAGTCAGCGGACATTCAGGATGATGTCATGCTTGGTCAGTTATCTGAACCTTTACAAACCGGATCGTATACTGTTTCATATGAGATCGTTTCAGAGGACTCCCACGTTGTTGAGGGAGAATTTTCATTTTCAGTAGAAGCAGGAGAGCCGGAAGAATCTGAAAAAGAAGCTGGTGACTCTGAAGAAAATCAAGATACAGATAAGGAAAAAGCCGAACAACAGCCTGACAAAGCCGATGATTCAGCAACAGGGGAAAAGAACAAGGGTGAAGTAGAAAATGGATTATCCCCAGTCATCATCGGAATCGCTTCGATTGCTGTTCTTGCTGGAATAGGCCTGATATGGTGGCTACTAAGGAAGAAGGCTGGGGAATGATCATCTTTTTCAAAGGAATCTTGTATTTAGCATTCTCTTTGCTTTTAGGTGGTTTGTCACTTCAGTCAATCCCGGAAAAACACAAACCGAAAGTGACGGTTCCAAAAGAACTGCTGTTATGGATCATCGTCTCCATTCCGATTCTTATGTTCGTCCAGCTTCTGCAAATCATCCAGTATCTTTCTAAAAGCATCGGTTATTGGGAGACATTTACCTCAGTGTTGTTCAACTTCAGCGTCGGAAAAGCATGGTTTGCAAACCTTTTGATCGCTGTCGTATTGTTTTTGCTTGTCTATAAGAATGATTTGAAGAATACAACGTTTTATGCCCGACTTGGTTTGTTTTTATGTGTCGTTTTGATCAGTTCGTTTTCGTTTGCCAGTCATCCTGCATCCCTCTACCCAGTAGTCGGGTTTCTCGCACACTTCTTTCATGTGATCGCGATAGCAGGGTGGATCGGTATCCTTTTATACGTGGCATGGGGTTCTGCCCGTGATTCGTATTGGATTCCGTTCTTGAATTGGTACACACCATTTTCAATCGGCGCTGTTCTCATATTGACTGGCGGCGGTCTGTTAATCAATGAAATCGTAGCACCGCAATATGTGGATTCCTGGGTCTTGCCATACGGTCAAGCCCTTGTGATCAAGCATCTGTTGTTGATCCCGGTTCTTCTGTATGCGTGTATCCATGGCTTTTATTTGAAAAAGTCGATTCAACGGAATGGAAACAAGCATGTAAAACGGTCGCTCCAAGGTGAAACCATCCTTGTGCTTTTTGTCTTTTCGGTCACGGCATTCTTGTCTCAGCAGGTTCCTCCACATGAAGTATGGCGGACGATTCAGCAAGTGCCGCCTTCACCTTTATTCTTGTATTTTTTTGACGGGAAGATTGATCCTCAATCAGTGATTTCCTTTAATATCACTAATGAAACGTTGTTGTGGGGCGCAGGAGGAACTGTTATGGCAGGGGTGACCTTATTCAGTCTTATCAAACGGCTTCCAGTTGTCATCAGTGTAGGACTTGGTCTGATTACCTCTACTTTATTCTATTTCGCATTAATGTCGGGAGTTGTCTGATTTCTACAACTTTAGTCTCAGGAATCGTAGAGATTCTTACGACTATTTAATGAGTGATCATTCAATCCATAAACGGATGAGGAAACATGCCATTTTGCTTAAACTGATGATAAATAATATAAAAAGGTGTGATCTTTTGTGAATATCCTAGTAATCAATGGGAGTCCGATGGAAAAATCGAGGACTCGCGGCATTGCCAAGCTTGTGAAAGAACTACTAGAAGAGCAAGGTGTCATGGTAACTTACTATGACCTTGGAATAGAAAAATTACCGCTTTTCCCTGGTGATGAGGAAAATGCTCCTCTTCGAAAACTCTATAAAGGTGCGCAAGAGGCAGATGGATTTTTCATCGCTTCCCCAGAGTATCATAATGGAATGAGCGGTGTTTTGAAGAATGCATTGGATTTCCTTGGTGGTACTTACTTCAAACATAAACCAGCGGCCATTGCAGCAGCCTCAGGTGGCAGTAAAGGCGGCATAAACGCATTGAACAATATGAGAACAGTGCTTCGTGGATTATATGCTGTCGTATTGCCTGATCAATACGTTTCTAACCCTGAATGTTACGATGAAAATTATGATCTGGTCGATCGAGAATCAGTGGAACGTTTGCAAGTGATTGCGGGTCTGCTTGTCGAATTGACAGAAAAACTTGGTATTAAGCAGGAACAGGATGTTCGATAGCAGAATGATAAAGAAAGTGTTCAAATAGACGCATTGTCGTTTTTTGGACCTGCTTTTTTAGAAAAATGCTCTATACGGACATTCGAGTGCGAAAACCGGGTGAAAGTGCTCCGGATCCGTCTTTTTATGTGAGGGCATAGATGGGCGGATTTTCATATATCGTCTCCAGTACAAATTTTCGGATAAAGAGAAAGCGGGTAGGGTTTCATGTCGAGAGTCCATACATTGAAAGTGATTGCCGAGACGTTGAATCAATCAAATGATTTGAAAGAGATGCTCCAGTCTGTCTTGGAAAAGCTTCTGGAAGTGACAGGGTTGTCCACTGGCTGGGTTTTTTTGACCAATGAAGAACCTAACTACACATTCGTTGCGGATGTTAATCTGCCTCCAGCTTTATCTCGGGATGAAAAGATGCCGATGTGCCAGGGTGGTTGCTGGTGTTTGGATAAAATATGGGATGGCCGTTTGCAAAAGGCGGTCAACATCATCAATTGCAAGCGTATTGAAGATGCGATCGAGTTTGATTGTGGTGATACGAAGGGGATTACTCATCATGCAACAGTCCCTCTTATTGCTGGTGGAGAAAAATTCGGCCTGTTGAATGTGGCGGAACCTGGAAAAAATGAATTTACGGAAGATGAATTGGACCTGCTGCAATCTGTCTCCTTCCAGATTGGAACAGCGATCAAGCGGACGAAATTATTTGAAGCCCAACAGAAAAAAGCAGAACAATATGCAAAGCTGGATGAATTCAGCCGCGCAATTTGGAAAATGGATGATATCCATCATCTGCCTCAATGTGCGGTCGAACATTTCGGGTGCTTATTTGATCTGGATTCACTGGCTTTGTTCATAAAAGAGGAAAATGTCCTTGCTTTACGGTCGATCTATTTTCAAGGCACGTCACAAAAAATACATAAGCGATATCCGATATCTCCTAATGAGGAGTTAGAAGACACCCTTCAAAATCATAAAATATACAAAGAATTGAAGGGCTATGGATTATCCATTGGCAAGCCTTTCATTATTCCTTTATTGATCGGAGAAGAGTGGATCGGTTGTCTGATTGGAAATCTGGAGACGGATAACTCAAACGATATTGATGAAGATGTACTCAGGGCGTTAGGTGATCATTTGGCACTTGTTTTGGAAAAAGCGCGCCTGTTCGAGAGAAGCAGAGAACTTGCATTAATTGAGGAAAGGAACCGTTTAGCACGGGATCTACATGACTCTGTGAACCAAAAACTGTTTTCGTTGAGCTTGACTGCACGGGGGCTCAAGGAATACGTGAAACGATTGCCGGAAAATGAAATGATTGTTGAATCGTTAAGTGAAATGCAGACTTTATCCCAAGAGGTCGTCGGTGAAATGAGAGCGATGATCTGGCAATTGAAGCCTGCAGGATTGGAAGAAGGGGTCATCGTATCCCTGAAAAAATATGGTGAATCTTTAGGGTTGAATGTCACCGAACAGATTGAAGGAGTAGGGAATATTCCTAGAATGGTTGAAGAAACGTTGTGGCGTGTCGGCCAAGAAGCATTGAATAATGTCCATAAGCATTCACGGGTAAATGAGGTCCATCTGTTCTTAAGCCGCAAAAAAGATGAAATCATCTTGCGCGTCCGGGACGAGGGATGTGGCTTCACCATTCGGGAAAATAATTGGTCGTTCGGTCTTTCGAGTATGAAAGAACGTACTGAAATCATGGGTGGCCAGATGAAACTCGAAAGTGAACCAGGTACAGGGACGACAGTGGAAGTAAGATTTCAGATCAAGCAGGAAAGAGGGAGTTTCAATGGGGATTAAAGTATTGTTAGTGGACGACCATCTAATGGTGTTAAAAGGGCTCAGATTCTTTCTCGGCACCCAGACTGATATTGACCTGGTCGGGGAAGCCTCGAATGGGGAGGAAGCGATCCAACAAGTAAGAGCTTTACAGCCTGACGTTGTGTTGATGGATTTGACTATGCCTGTCATGGATGGGATCGAGGCCACAAAACAGATAAAAAGCGAACATCCCGATTTGAAAATTATCGTTCTTACTAGTTTTTCAGACCAGGATCATGTCGTCCCTGCATTGCAGGCAGGAGCAGATGGTTATCAATTGAAAGATATTGAGCCTGATGAACTGGTAAAATCAATCAAAGCTGTTTATTCAGGTCAAACCCACCTCCACCCGACAGCTACCTCTCAACTGTTGAGCCATGTTTCGAATGGCACAAAAACGACAGAAGCAGAACGAAGCTTCAACCAATTGACTGCCAGAGAAAAAGATGTCCTCCGGCAGATCACCCTTGGACGGAACAATAAGGAAATATCCAGCGAGCTTTTCATTACAGAAAAGACAGTTAAAACCCATGTCAGCAATATCCTCGGAAAGTTAGGGTTACATGATCGTACCCAGGCGGCGATCGTAGCGATGAAGAATAAATGGTTCGAAGCTTGAGCTGTTTTTATAAAAAGGTTTCCTATGATAGAATGGCAACAAACATGGAGGGCGGTGATTTGATTATGGATCAGAAACTTAGGGAACAGTTCGATGGATTGCTTACCAAATATACAGAGTTGTTGTTAGGAGAGGCAGACGATGAATTGAAAGAAAAGGTTCAGATGTGGGCACTCTATACGTATATGTCAAAGTCGATGCCGCCCCTTGTGAAGCATTGGAACGATCAATATCCTGATGCAAAAGAGGGAATGAAAGAACTCATTCAAGAGATTCGGGAACATAATGAGGAATATCGGAATGAGCAGAAGAAGTAACCAAGGGCTGGACACGATCCTTTGTGGATATAGGAAACCTTATTTGCATGGAAACACGATCTCTTACGTAAGTAGAGGACATCCTTGCTTTTTATACAAACAACGGAACAGAAGTCCTCTAACTTTTCAAATCACCCCATTTTGTCAAGATAACTGAACAGATGTCCATAAATAAAAGTTCACTAAACCCAAATGGCATCTCATAATAAAAATCGAGTAGAAAGCCTTTAGCTTTCATACTCGATTTTTGTATTCCCACTAGTTGAAGAGATTTACTGCATTGTTCCTCCGTTAGGAAGTTGGTTCTTATAACCGGAAAATTGTTGGTAGGCCTGTTGGAGTTTTTGTGGCTGGGCTTGTTCGAATGAGTACCAGCCCTTTTGGAACATCACATTCAATACATTCCGCTGGCAATCTTGCGTTTCTTTCGCAATCGATGAGATATCCTGGTAAAGTGCTTGATGACTTGCTTCATTCATTGCGGTCGAATAGGCATCTGTCATATATTTTTCTGTCGCCAGTACGTCATTAATGTAGTCGCGATCATTCATTTCTGGTGTTTTCGGAATATTTGTTTCTGGATTTTGAATTTTCATCTTAAACCCCCTTATTGTGTCATGTTCTGGTTTTGCATTTGATCTCCTAAATGGCTTTGAAGATGTTGCAATAGTTGATCATAGTGACGAGTATGCATCTGTGCGGCTTGTTCGATTACTGCTTTTACTTGTTGATCCTTGCACTGTTTTGCAAAAAAGCTGCACTTTTTTGCTGCAAGCAGGTTCCAGTCCATCATGTCTGTAATATAAAGCTGATCCTTTCCAGTCATGACATCCGGAGGTTGAGGCAAAATGCCTTGTTGATTTTGAGGTGATTGTTGTGGTTGTTGTTGCACGGACTTCCCTCCTCTTAACATTTTACTAATATCGAGGTTAGGTTTCCACAATGTCTGAATGTTATACAAACTAGGAGGATTCAAGACTTTACTAATTCATTCAAACGTTCGTAAGCCTCGCCTATATCAAACGAACTGTACCAGCGGTGATTATCATCGTCAAGAATTCTATAATGCTTGCTGATCAAATTCTGCTGAAGGCGGAACCCGTTCTCACATTTCATATCCTTCCACCATACCTTTCCCCCTAATGTTTGTTCTTTTGGTCTTTCAATTCCCTCGTGCGCCAGAATTTCAACAAGTTCAACCGGGTCCCCGCCTAATGCGGTTTTCAATATTTCACTATCACGGAATATTGCAGCTACTGCTGCTACAGTCGTCCAGTTCGCTTGCATTCTTTGCTTTTCGATCTGTAATAGTGTTTTCTTAGAAATTCCCAATGTGGACGCCATTTTATCCTGGGTGTACCCATGTTCGATTCGAATTAATTTCAATTTCGAGGAAACAATTTCAATCATCTGATCCATTTTCATTACGAATTACCCCTTAAAGTGCTTTTGTGTAATTTTACACTTTAATAAGAATGATTACAATTTTAAAGTAGAAAAAATTAAATTTTGAAAAAAGTAAAAATGTTGTCGAAAAAATGTTAAAATACTGTTGGAGTTAAAGAAAGTTAGTTTTCGTTCACATATAGTTAAATAATCTTTGCATTCGTTTTTAGTATAGGGGGATTTTTTATGGAAAAGATTCTGAAAAATTTCTTTTTATTCATGGCAAAAAACAAGCTGGCAACCAAGATGGCGAAGAGTTACGGTCTCCGCCTTGGTGCAGGGCGATTTGTTGCAGGGGCCACGTTAGAAAGTTCAATAGAAGCCATTAAAAAGTTGAATGAGGACGGGCTTTACGTTACGATCGACCACCTGGGTGAGTTTGTCGATAATGAACATGAGGCTAGAGAGATGACGGATCACTGTATTGAAGCGATCGAATCGATAGCAAAAGAAAAGTTGAACTCCCAGCTTTCATTGAAATTGACTTCAATGGGGCTTGATATAGGCCGGGAATTAGTATTAGGGAATATGAAACGTATCATGGAAGCAGCAGATAAGAATGGTGTCTTCGTTACCATTGATATGGAGGACGAAGCACGCTGTCAGGCTACCATAGACATATTCAAGGAACTGAAATCAGAATATGAAAATATCGGCACGGTTTTGCAAGCTTATTTGTATCGAACAGTTGAGGACATCAAGGATCTCGACTCCCTTAATCCGAATTTACGATTGGTGAAGGGTGCTTATAAAGAATCACCTTCTGTTGCTTTTCCAGAGAAAAAAGATGTAGATGAGAACTTCAAGAAAATCATCAAAATGCATTTATTGAATGGCAACTACACGGCTATCGCTACACATGACGATGAGATCATTTCATATACGAAAGAGCTTGTGAAAGAGCATAATATACCGTATGACCAATTCGAGTTCCAGATGCTTTTTGGAATCCGTATCGACAGACAAAGGCAGCTGCGTGATGAAGGTTATAAAATGCGCGTTTACGTACCCTATGGAAATGACTGGTATGGCTACTTCATGCGACGCCTGGCAGAGCGCCCGGCTAATGTAGCTTTCGTGCTGAAGGGTGTATTTGGAAAGTAAATCGTATAAAAGGAACAGGCGATGGCGTCTGTTCCTTATTTTTACATTTGAAGAAAGTATAAAATACTTTCTTCAATATAAGTGCAACTAAGGCTCAGCCTGCGCTAAAGGCGTGGCTTTGCCAATTTTTCTTTAAAGGTAAGAAAGTATGATTTAGATTCGATGAAGGAATGTCCAGCTCCAACGCCCAACCACTTGGCCCAGTTCAGTCCTCCTGCGGCAGTCGACACATTGATTTAAGTCAAGGGATTTAACCCACGCAGAACCGAACTTTCTTTGGTTCGAGCTTCCTCGTCTCGTTCCTCGCTTGCGGGGTCTCGCTTAGCTTGCTTCCCCGTAGGAGTCTCGGAAATTTTCCTGTTATACGTTTTTATCCCCTTATCAGCATCCAATTAACAACAAAATTTTAAAAAACAGCCTTTGGATAAACATTGTCCTAACACCATTACCAGACACACGAGCATATTATGTAAAAAAATAAAGGGATTTCATCGGGTGAGTCGAAAAATGGTATCGTGGAAATCAAATCGTTTTTTGAGGAGGGATGAGCGTGTCCGTTTTTGAAGAAGGCAGGAAAGAATTGATGGGTGTCATTGATGAAATTCCAGAAGATCTGGTTCATTCCCGTGTTTCGGTGAATTCTTGGTCTGTCCTTGAAATATTGGAACACCTTGTTTTGATCGAGAAGGTCATTACTAAACAATGTGAACACTTAATCTGTCAGGGAGTCGATACAGAAACACCCGATCACCCGGTTTATCGTTCCGGAAAAAGGTACCCGGTTGTGGAAGCACCGGAGTATGTACGCCCGATCGGACGGTATCGATCGATGGATGAAGCGAAAATCGCTTTACAGCAATCCAGAAATAAACTTATTCAGGTTTTAGAGGATATTGAAGACCCTACATTACTTGAAAGAAGGGCGTTTTCTCATCCGGTTTTCGGACCTATGAAATTGACCCAGTGGATTGACTTTATCGGTTATCACGAGCGTAGACATATTGATCAGATCAAAGAAATCATAAAAAGGAATCGTCCATCAGCTTGAAACAAGCAAACTGAAAAATATAAGACAAAATCATAAAAATTTTCAGAAATTTGTGTTGCAGTTTGCCTTGAAATTCCTTATAGTATTTATAGAGGGGTTCATTATTGAACAAATACTTTTTGGTTAAGCTCTATTTTTTGCTTAAAAAATGAATGAGCATTCATTCATGTGAAGGAGGTTCATCATGTCGTATCAGATTCGTAAGGCAGCAGTCATCGGCTCTGGGGTCATGGGTTCAGGTATTGCCGCTCATCTAGCTAATATTGGAATTCCGAGTGTGTTACTGGATATCATCCCGAGAGAACTAACTGAACAGGAAAAATCAAAAGGGGTTACTCTTGAGCACCCGCTCGTGAGAAACAGATTGGCAGAAACAGCCAAACAGAAACTGTTGAAACATAAGCCGGCTCCGTTAAGTGCGAAGGATCACCTAGAGATGATCGAGGTGGGGAATTTAGAGGATGATCTCGAGAAGTTAGGTGATGTGGATTGGATCATTGAGGTCGTTGTAGAAAACTTGACGATCAAAAAGAAAGTATTCGAACAAATTGAAAAATATCGTAAACCGGGAACGATTGTAAGTTCCAACACATCAGGTATTTCAATCAACGCGATGGCAGAAGGTAGAAGCGAGGAATTCAAAGCTCATTTCCTTGGAACGCACTTTTTTAACCCGCCGCGTTATTTGAAGCTTCTGGAAGTCATACCGACCAGTGACACGAAACCTGAAGTGCTCAAGTTCATCAATCAATTTGGTGAAGACGTACTTGGTAAAGGGGTCGTTGAAGCAAAGGATACGCCAAACTTCATCGCAAACCGGATCGGAACCTACGGCTTGTTGGTCACGGTTCAAGAAATGTTGAAGAACGGTTATTCAGTAGGAGAAGTGGATAGTGTAACAGGGCCAGCGATCGGGCGTCCGAAAAGCGCCACCTTCCGAACACTGGATGTAGTCGGTCTGGATACCTTCATCCATGTTGCCAGGAATGTATACGAACTCGTTGAAGGCGAAGAAAAGAAAGTCTTCGAGGTCCCGGCTTTCATGGAGAAAATGAATGAAAAAGGGTGGATTGGTAGCAAGGGAGGTCAAGGTTTCTATTATAAGAAGAAAGTTGATGGAAAAAGCGAGATTCTTGAACTTGACCCTGAAACATTCGAATATGGTCCAAGGAAAAAGTTGAAAACTGCGTCGACCGAAACGAGTAAACAAGCGAAAACGCTACCGGATAAAATGAAAGCGCTTGTATATGCAGATGATCGTGCAGGACATTTCCTCTGGTCGATATTAAAGCCAGTCCTGTTATATTCAGCTGAAAAGGTGTCCGAGATAGCAGATGACATCAAAGCGATCGATGACGCAATGAAATGGGGATTCGGCTGGGAGTTTGGCCCGTTTGAGACCTGGGATGCAATCGGCGTTGAAAAGTCGGTTGAGCGCATGAAATCAGAAGGCGAAACAATTCCCGAGTGGGTTACTGAAATGCTTGAATCAGGTAAAAAGGAATTTTACCGGCAAGAAGGTACAACTCTTGAATTCTACAACAATGGTGAGTTCAAACAAGCCAATGAGAATGATAAGATCATCCGTTTAAGTCGTCTTAAAAATGAAAATCGCGTTATCAAAAAAAATACGGGTGCGAGTCTCATAGATTTAGATGATGGGGTTGCCTTGCTCGAATTCCATTCACAAAACAATGCAATCGGACCTGATATCATCCAAATGATCCATTATGCGATAGACGAGGTAGAGAAGAACTACAAAGGTCTTGTCATCGGGAACCAGGGCAAGAACTTCTGTGTCGGGGCCAACCTGATGCTGATCATGATGGAGGCACAGGATGAAAATTTCTTTGAACTTGATTTCATGGTCCGTCAATTCCAACAAACGATGGCTCGAGTGCGTTACAGTGCAAAGCCGGTCGTCGTTGCGCCTTTTAATATGACACTTGGAGGCGGTACCGAAGTATCGTTACCTGCTGCTGGGCTCCAAGCATCCTTTGAAACTTACATGGGCCTTGTCGAAGTCGGAGTAGGAATCATTCCAGGCGGAGGCGGCAACAAGGAATTATATACTCGCCTATTAGAACAGGTTCCGAAAGATATGAAGCCAGATCTTCAGAAGCTCGCCATCCAGACATTCGAATCGATTGCTATGGCGAAGGTTTCATCATCTGCTCATGAAGCGAAGGAAACTGGATTTTTACGACCGCAGGATGGCATCAGTGTGAATGCTGACCATCTCATCTATGATGCGAAACAACAAGTACTATCCTTATATAACCGGGGATATCGTCCGCCTCAACGTAAGAAGATCCCAGTACCAGGTGAAGCGGGTTATGCGACGATGCTTCTCGGGGCTCAGACGATGAAGTTCGGGAATTTGATTTCCGACCACGATTTGAAAATTGCTAAAAAATTAGCGTATGTCATTGCTGGGGGAAAAGTACCTGAAGGAACACTCGTTGACGAACAGTACCTCTTGGATCTTGAACGTGAAGCATTCTTGAGCCTTGCAGGTGAACCGCTGACACAACAACGTATGCAGCATATGCTCGTCAAAGGAAAACCACTACGCAACTAAGGAGGGGTGAAGATGCAAGAAGCAGTAATTGTAGCAGGTGCAAGAACACCTGTCGGAAAAGCAAAAAAAGGGACGCTCGCTAATGTTAGGCCTGATGATCTTGGGGCATTGACTGTGAAAGAGACCTTGAAGCGTGCTGGAGGCTATGAAGGACCTATCGATGATTTGATCATCGGCTGTTCGATTCCTGAGGCAGAACAGGGGATGAACATGGCCCGCCTGATCGGTGGTCTCGCTGGATTGCCGGATAATGTTCCAGCTATCACGATTAATCGCTATTGTTCATCCGGATTGCAGAGTATCGCATATGGGGCTGAACGGATCATGCTCGGTCATGCTGAAGCGATCCTTGCCGGAGGAGCAGAATCCATGAGTCTTGTCCCTGTTCCCGGACATGTCGTCAAGCCGAATACAGCCCTTCTGGATTCCAGACCTGAGTACTACATGGGGATGGGCTATACGGCTGAAGAAGTAGCTAACCGATTCGGGATTACACGTGAAGAGCAGGATCAATTTGCATTGCGAAGCCACCAAAAAGCGGCGAAAGCCATCCAAGAAGGTAAATTTGAGGATGAAACCGTTTCTGTAGAGGTAACGAAGCGCTGGGTTGATGAAAACAATAAATTACAAGAAAAAAAGACTTCCTTCACCACGGATGAAGGAATACGAGCAGATACTTCACTTGAAGTTCTCGGTAAACTGAAACCAGCGTTTTCTGAAAAGGGAACTGTAACAGCAGGTAACTCATCCCAAATGAGTGACGGAGCAGCATCTGTGCTCGTCATGAATCGTGAAAAAGCTGAAGCAGAAGGTTTGAAGCCGATCTTGAAGTTCCGTTCCTTCGCTGTTGCGGGAGTCGCACCTGAAATCATGGGTGTCGGACCGGTCGAAGCCATTCCCAAAGCATTGAAGCTTGCTGGTCTTGAGCAATCTGACATTGGATTGTTCGAACTGAATGAAGCATTCGCATCACAATCGTTGCAGGTCATCCGCCAGCTTGGCCTGGATGAAGAAAAAGTCAATGTAAACGGTGGTGCGATTGCATTAGGTCACCCGCTTGGCTGCAGTGGTGCAAAACTGACATTAACGCTAATGCACGAAATGATACGGAGAAATGAGCAGTTCGGAGTTGTCACCATGTGTATTGGCGGGGGTATGGGAGCCGCTGGAGTATTTGAACTGATCCATTCATAAGAAGGAGGTAAAAGGCATGTCTAGCAGTGTTGATAAGAAAGCAGCCAAAGGTGGAAGCTTCCTTATAGAAGAAGTTGAGGCGCAAAGCGTTTTCACACCAGAGGATTTTAACGAGGAACAGATTTTAATGGGGAAAACAACAGAAGATTTCGTCGTAAAAGAAGTCGTTCCACAGCTTGAGAAAATTGAAAACCATCAGTTCGACATTTCAAGAGACCTGTTGACAAAAGCAGGGGAGTTAGGGCTTTTAGGCGCCGATGTCCCAGAGGAATACGGCGGTCTTGCTCTCGACAAGATCAGCTCCTCTCTCATCACGGAAAAGTTTTCAAGAGCAAGATCGTTTTCATTAAGCTATGGTGCCCATGTTGGTATCGGTTCCTTGCCGATCGTCTTATTTGGAAACGAAGAGCAGAAACAGCAATACCTGCCTGACCTTGCGACAGGAAAACGCATTGCGGCTTACGCGCTGACTGAGCCAGGGTCAGGGTCTGATGCATTAGGGGCTAAAACGGTCGCTAAGCTGAATGACGTCGGAACTCACTATGTTTTGAATGGTGAGAAGCAATGGATCACGAACTCTGCTTTTGCAGATGTGTTCGTAGTCTATGCCAAGATTGATGGCGAGCAATTTTCAGCGTTCATCGTAGAACGTGATTTCGAAGGTGTTTCCACCGGACCAGAGGAGAAGAAGATGGGGATCAAAGGCTCATCTACCCGTACTCTCATCCTTGAAGATGCGTTGGTTCCGAAAGAAAACCTTTTAGGTGATGCAGGTCGAGGGCATGTCATTGCGTTCAACATTTTGAACATTGGTCGATATAAGCTTGCGGTCGGTTGTGTAGGGGCAGCTAAACGTGCGCTTGAAGTGTCGATCAAATATGCAAATGAACGCCAACAGTTCAAGCAGCCGATTTCACGCTTCACCCTCATCCAAGAAAAACTGGCGACGATGGCTGCAAAAGCGTATGCATCCGAGAGCTCCGTCTATCGCACAGTCGGAATGTATGAAGACCGCTTAGGTGCCTTATCACCGGAAGAGCAAAAAGATGGCTCGCTCCTTGCAAAGGGGATTGCTGAATATGCCATTGAGTGCTCACTTAATAAAGTATTCGCTTCAGAAGTCCTTGATCATGTTGTCGATGAGGCTGTGCAGATCCATGGTGGTTATGGCTTCATGTCTGAGTATGAAGTTGAAAACATGTATCGTGACTCAAGGATCAACCGTATTTTTGAAGGAACGAATGAAATCAACCGTTTGTTAGTGCCAGGCACACTTCTTCGGAAAGCGATGAAAGGTGAATTGCCGCTTCTCCAAAAAGCAACAGAGCTTCAAAACGAGCTGATGATGCTTATGCCGGAAGAGCTTAGTGATGAGCCGCTCGCACAAGAAAAGCAATTTGTGAAAAATGCGAAGAAAATTTTCTTGATGATTGCCGGTCTTGCTGTCCAGAAATACGGAGAAAAACTCGAACATGAACAAGAAATCCTTTCGAATGTCGCGGATATTGTGAGTGAAGCCTATGCAATTGAATCTGTCGTCTTGAGAACAGAAAAGGCGATTCAACAAAAAGGTGCAGAAAAGGCTGCCCAAAAAATCCGATTGGCAGAAATTTATTGTCAGGAAGCATTCGAGCGCATTGAAGCGCACGCAAAAGAGTCCATCGTCGCGATTGAAGACGGCGACCAGCTCCGTATGATGCTTTCAGCACTAAAGAAATTGACCCGTTATACTCCAATCAATGTTGTCAAAAAGAAACGTGAAGTTGCTGCTGTTTTGTTAAAAGAAGAAAAATACGTCGTTTAGATAAGAAGTTCAAATCCTATTCAAACTTATGTATGGTCACTGTTCTTTCACTAAAACTCTCTTTTCCAGATAAAAACACACTCTCTCAAAAGAGGTCCTCAATGCTGATGAGGGCCTCTTTTACTTAAAAACCCGGCGTTTTTTAAGGTGAAAAGTTTGTTATGTTTGCTAATAGTCAGGTTTAAGAAGAATCACTTTCAAATAAATTCATACAAATACAGTTATTTGCACGAATTTATTTAAGCCTGAAACAGATCCTATAAATTAAGCTTTTTACGTTTGTCCGCGAATGACTTGTGATAGAATAGAACTGAGCTCTTCAGAAGATACAGAATTTGAGAGTAAGGAGTGTCCCTATTGTCGCTAACAGTTTATGTATATCCAAGCTGTTCAACATGCAAGAATGCAAAGAAATGGCTGGATGCAAAAGGTGTTTCTTACGAAAACGTACATATTGTGGAGAACACCCCTTCAAAAGAAGAATTGACAACTTTATATCAAAAAAGCGGACTTGAGCTGAAGAAATTCTTCAACACGAGCGGGAAAAAATACCGGGAACTTGGGATGAAGGACCGGATGAAGACTGCTTCTGAGGAAGAATTATTGGAATTGCTTGCATCAGATGGAATGTTGATCAAGCGACCGATTGTAACAGATGGTGAAAAGGTGACAGTCGGTTTTAAAGAAGATCAGTTTGAACAAACTTGGATATAGAACAATTGCGCGAACAAACTGTTTTATATTACTATTACATTAGAATCGTTTTAGAAACTAACTTTAGATGAAATTTATGGAGGGATAAGAATGGAATATCCAAAGGAACTACGTTACTCAGAAGAGCATGAATGGGTAAGAGTTGAAGGAAACAAAGCTTTTATCGGAATTACAGCATTTGCACAAGATGAGCTTGGGGATATCGTTTTCGTTGAACTTCCTGAAGTTGATGATGTAATCGAAGTGGACGAGCCATTTGGTAGTGTTGAATCCGTCAAGACTGTATCTGAGTTATATGCACCAGTCAGCGGAAAAGTTTTAGAGGTTAACGAAGATCTTGAGGATAATCCTGAATTTGTCAATGAATCACCATATGAAAAAGCATGGATGATCGTTGTAGAGCTTTCTGATGAATCAGAGCTCGGGAAATTGATGTCAGCTGATGACTATCAAAAGATGGTTAGTGAAGAATAGTTTTTCAACAGTGACAGAACATAACAATGATGCATAACTTCTACAAATTTTAGAAGGGTGTGATCTGTTTGGGCCAAGATATTCGTAGAACAGATATTACGGATAAGGTTTATGGGAAGATGGACCAGGGTTCTATGTCTCTGTACTTGCACAAAGATAAGATCGGTAAAATCACGTTCACTAATCAAGGCAATCTGTACGAAATGGGAGATGGTTTCGAGTTTGACTCGGACAAGTTCTATCGTCATGATTCGAACCCGCCTGCTCAAAATCAGCAGCTTGTTGATGATTGTGAATTTGGTTGGTGCTAAGCAGCGGTCCACTGTGATCCGCTGCTTTTTTCTTTACTTTTTGAATCCGGTGGCTGACCAGGGGCGCTTCCGCTTTTCTATAATATAGGCTTTGTTATTCTTCATTGTGGATATCCGGCGGAATTCACTCCCTTACCATGGACGATCCGCAAGTCTCTTCGCTGACTGCACAGGATGCTGGGACGTGGTGGTTGTTAGTCGAGGTTCCTTAAATCGCTGCGGGGTCTCACCTAGCTCTCTATTCCCGCAGTAGTGCCGCGAATTTTTTCTAAAAGAAATGTTCTTTAAATCAATATCAAGATGTAAAAAAATCCAAAATTTAAAATGGCTATACGATATGTGAACAGGTGGGAATAACAAATGGAAAGAGATACAAAAGTACTGATTGTCGAGGGGAAAACGGACCGTGAAAAAGTAAGGGAACTTTTGGATGAGCCTGTTGAAATCATCTGTACACATGGGACGATTAGCTTTGATAAACTTGAAGAGCTTATCGAATCTATTGAACATAGGGATATCTATATACTGGTGGATGAAGATGATGCGGGTCATAAGCTTAGAAAAACTTTGAAAAGAGAACTTCCGAATGCAAGGCATCTCTATACCCAGAGCATTTATAAGGAAGTGTCAGAAACCCCGTATATGTACCTTGCCAAAATACTAATGAATGCTAATTTTGAAATCAACCGTGGCTATCTATTGAATGGAGGTACCACATGAAATTATTGATACCCGTCTTATCTATACTAATGTTATTTAGCTGTACGGATAAGGACTCCACAACGCCTGATGAGAAGACAACCGATCCCTCATCCCAACCTGTCAACCAAAACCGAGTGGTTGAAACATTGGCTACACAATTGGATGTCCCCTGGCAAATCAATATCGTTGAAGATACTGTCTATTATTTGTCTGGCCGTCCAGGCGAAATCATAAGGATCCAGGAGGACTCTAAAGAAACCCAAACAGTGGATCTTACTAAAGACGTTGTCTCGGAAACGGAAAGTGGATTACTTGGATTTCATATTATAGATGGGAGTCGAGAGCCGTTAGAAGCTTTTTTATATCATACATATGAAGAAGGAGGAAGGCTTCTTAACCGTGTAGTGAAAGTCCAACAGGAAGGATCGACTTGGAAGGAAACCGATATCCTTATTGAGGGGATCCCAGGTGGACCGATCCATGATGGTGGTCGTTTAGCGGTCGGACCTGACGAAAAGCTATATATAACGACAGGGGATGCAGGTGAATCAGGCCTTGCACAAGATCGCTCGAGTTTGGCAGGTAAGATATTACGCTTGAATTTGGATGGATCCGTTCCGGCTGATAACCCATTTCCAGACTCTCCCGTCTACTCTTATGGACACCGGAATCCACAAGGGATCGACTGGACAGAAGATGGGAAAATGTACAGTGCGGAACATGGCTCTACAGGTCATGATGAAATCAATGAAATTGTAGCAGGAGGAAATTATGGCTGGCCGGTCATTCAGGGTGATGAAGAACAGGAAGGGATGATCAAGCCTTTATTCCATTCTGGTGAGAATACGTGGGCCCCTTCTGGTATAGCAATATCAGGCTCAAAGATTTATGTGGCCTTTCTAGCAGGAAAGCAAATCAGGGAATTCGATTTTGCTGAAAAGGGAAGCCGAACCTTTGCAGATGGATATGGCAGAATGAGAGATGTAGAAATCGTGGATGGGTCCTTATATGCGATTACCAACAATCGGGATGGAAGGGGTAATCCGGAACCTGAAGACGATCGGTTATTAAAATTCCAACTTAAAGAGTAATTTTAAAGAAAGGAATCTGGATTTGATACAAGAAGTGAACCATCAACAATTGACCGAACGTATTTTTAAAAGGGAGCGGACGGTCATTTTTTTCTACACCCCGCTGTGTGGAACATGTAAACTAGCCAATCAAATGTTAGACGTTGCATTAGCTGTCTTCCCTGTTCCTGAAAAATTAGATGTCATTTCTTGCAATATCAATCAAATGCCAGCTGCTGCAAAGCAATGGAGGGTTCAAAGCGTCCCGTGCCTGGCATTTTTAGATGATGGAAAAATGGTGAAAAAGCTTTATTCGTTCCGTTCTGTGGATTATATTTATCAAGAAATAAAAAAATTTTATAAATAACACTAATTTTTGTCTGGTTAATTTTCCCTGTTATATTTCAAAGCCGAACTTATCTCTGAAGGGCTAGAGATAAGTTTTTTTACTGGAAAACATGCAGGAAACGCTTACACTCTAATAATGGAGACAATTGTCGAATGAACCGGGCTCAACTTGAAAAAGATTGAAAGTTTAGTTAAGTCAGTCAGAATAAAGTTATGTTACAATTATTAAAGAGCTTGTAACATTGTTATCAAATTGTATCCTCCAAACAGCTGAAATAATGATATAAATGAGTTATGGATTTCTTGTCCTTGCATAAAAAATTCTAACTTTTGATATATATTCCGTTTGGATATCCTCAAACAAAAAAGTATAAAATACTTGTCCGTAGTGAGGTGGATACAATTATGACATCTATGAACATGAATTTACTAATTAAACCAAAATTCAATAAAACAGTGGCAAACAAAACAGTTACGATAGAAGATAAGGTAAAAAGGATTGCGCGAGGTGATGAAGACCTCCGGAACGAATTACTTGAAGATTATCAACCATTTATCAAAAAAGTGACGTCTAAAGTTTGTAACCAATATATTGATCACTCTCGTGACGAATACAGTATAGGATTGACGGCCTTCAACGAAGCAATCAATCAATATCAAGAAGGACAAGGGAGCAGGTTCCTCACATTCGCAGATATGGTCATCCGCCGACGTGTGATTGATTTTATCCGGAAGGAAGCTCGACAAAACAGGTATGTCTTTCTCGAGCCTGAGGAAACCGATGAAGAAGGTCGTCTCGAAGACAGTTTTGCCGAGCAGCAAGCCGCAATCAGCCACTATGATCAGCAGTTGCAAGTTGAGAATCGTGTGTATGAAATCGAAGAGTATCAAGAATTGCTCAAAGATTATGGCATTACTTTCAAAGTCCTGAGCAAGAACTGTCCAAAACATATTGATGCTCGCGAAAATGCAAAGCAGATCGCCCAACTTTTAGCAGAAGACGAGAAGCTGGCTGGATATTTAACGGAGAAGAAGCAACTGCCGATAAAAGATTTATTAAATATGGTCTCTTGCAGTCGTAAAACGATTGAACGAAATCGAAAGTATATAATAGCGATTGCATTGATTTATATTGGAGGGTATACATCGCTTAGATCTTACATTGAGCCCTCCTGATATCCTATGAAGGGAGGGACCAATGAGTGAAACGCGGCTTGATCATGAAAGTTTCCAGGCGAGAAGCTGTAATTTTGACAAAAGATGGCAGCTTTGAGCGTGTCCGTTTGAAAAAAGGGGAAAAGCCTGAGGTTGGACAGGAATATATATGTCCGCCCGAAGTTTGTGATGCCCATTTCCAACCAAAAAAGGGACTAATACCTTCATTTTCTATTTCTTTAGTAGCAATCATCGTATTCGTGTTATTTGCCGGCGGCATGCCTTTCGAACAAAATAAAGCATCGGCAGCAGCATACGTGAGTTTCGATATTAATCCAAGTATAGAAGTAGTAGTTGATAAAGAAATGAATGTCATCAAGGTTCGAACATTGAATGAAGATGCGCAAAACCTGTTTGATGATTCAACTGACTATGAAAACTCGTCTTTATTGTTATTTTCTGATTCATTATTTAAAATATTGAAAGAATACGGTTACTTCGATACTCATGATGATTTATTGATCGCGTCATCCTTAGATGAGGACTACGTATCACCTGAAATGCATAAGCGATTAGAAGATTCCATCGAGAAACTTAAATCCAGCAAATATATCGAAAATACAGATGTTATTCTATCCGTATTGGAAACTACGGAAGCGACAAGAAATGATGCCAGGAAAAATGGTTTATCCATGGGGAAATTTCTTGTATTTAAAGATGTTTTGAAAAAGGATGATACACTCACGATCCAACAGGCCGGTTCATTCTCTTATTCTGAATTGAAAAAGTTGATGTCAAAAGACAGAGACATCGCTGAAAACGCTGAAAATCCAGAGAAAGTCTTAGAGACTAATAATAGTCCTAAGTCTATTCAACACACAAGTAATACTAAAAATCCCCCCTACACAAATACAACAAATACAGAGACTTCTGATACAGAAGATAAAGTAGAACCTGCAGCTAAGGATACTGGGGGTATCAAAGAAAAAATGGATTCTACGGCCGGGACCGTTGATGAAAAAGAAGAAGAAAAGAATGCATCCTTAACAGAACCTTTGAACGAACCACCAGCAAAAAATACAGTTCCTTCTAAAGAGGAAAATAAAAAAGAAAACGAGAAAGAAAGCCGAAGTGAATCCGACAAAGGAAAGACTTCTGAAAAAAATGACGATGAAGATGATTTGCAGGTGAAAATTAAATCAAATCTTCGGGGAGTGGATAAAGAGGATTTATCACCTCGGGAATTGAGGTTAATCGAAAGCCTGCAAGTCAATATTTTCAATGCCAATGGGAACTCAAAAGACAAAGGAAACTCAAAAAACAATGAGAACTCAAAAGGCAATGGGAAATCGGAAAAGAATAAAATACATCCTCAACAAGATAAACATAAAAAAGGCAGTCATGGTAAAAAACCATGACACTTTGTAGTGTTTATACATAATAGCCGAATAGATGAAGTGCCAGACAAGCTCCTTTATTGATGGAGGTCTGGCTTTTTTTGTATCCATTGAAAGTATGGGGAGTTGGATAAGACATGGAAATCCACAATCTAAAACATAAATTATTCCCCAAAAAGTTAAATAATTATCGAAACTTGCGCGAGAAACTGTCGAAGGATTATGAAAGGACAATTGGTTACATCTATAGAAAATATTTATATACAGAATCATCTTTTTTGGAACTTTTGATAAGTGAGGGAGAAGAGAATGCAAATCAACGGTCTTATTCACTTGTTTTCAAAAAGGTTTGAAGAACAATCCTACTTGTCCCCTTTTTTTCGATTGAATGATTATTTTGTTTCCCTTTCCAATGAGGAGGAATGCGTATCAATCCATTTGCGTAAACGCTCCTGCAAGGTGATCATACGAGAAGAAATAGACCAAGAAGTCATTCAGATAAATGGAGGTTTGAATGCGCTTAAAGCCCTTGTTGAAGGTGATATGAAACTAACCGATCTGATCTCTCAAGGCAAGATTGAAACAGATGCAACGTATAGAACGGTTTTAAAGCTGGAATCGATCTTCTACCTAATGAGAAAGCAATCGAGGGATGCCGGTTAATATGTCTTGGAAAGAATCTTGATCAGTGTATCGAGATTGAACCTTATGATGTTCATCCAATAATATTGTGGTCGGTACAGATTGGCAACGGAACTGATCGTAAATTTTGGTTCCTTCATCCAGCAAAACTGGAATGGTAATGTTATTTTTTTCGATAAATTCATCCCTCTGTTCAAACGAACCCTCCCTTCCCGTTACATTGATCGATAATATAATAATTTCTTCCGTAGTCATCGATTTATGAAACTGATCAAGAAGCGGTAATTCTCTCATACAATCAGGACACCAGGCTACCCAAAATTGGATGATTACAGGTTTACCTATAAAATCTGACAGGCTTGTCGTTTGCTCCGTTTTATACTCCTTTAGTCTAAAGGACATGGCTTTACCCATATGATTTTTCCTCTCCCTTTCCAGTATGAGAATGAATGTCTATATTGAATTTAACATAATTTTTATAAGGTGTAATGATCAACGTTTTCTTGACACTTGACAAGAATTTGTCACAATATGGGCTTTTAATGAAGGAAGATTAGTATTTTAATGATTGACAGTTAAAAATATCCCATGCTACAATGCATTCATGCTTAAATAATGTACAGTGGTAAAACATTTTTGATATATAAGATCTTATCGAGAGCGGCGGAGGGACTGGCCCTGTGAAGCCCGGCAACCAGCAAACCTTTTTGGTTATGCGAAGGTGCCAAATCCTGCAAAGTGTAATGCTTTGGAAGATGAGATGGAGAGACTGAACTTTTCAGCCTTTCTGCTCATTTTCGGGGCAGAAAGGCTTTTTAGTTGTGAAGAAAGCATATAACATTCTAACTATGAATATGCTCCGTCCAGCATTCTTTAGTAGAAGTTAAGAGACAGAAAGGGCTGAACATCATGATTACATTAAAAAATATCAAAAAAGTTTTCCATACAAAAGATGGTGTGGTCAATGCAGTCGACGGAGTCAATTTGACGATCAATAAGGGAGAAATATTCGGTGTTATCGGATATAGTGGTGCTGGTAAGAGTACATTGATCCGAATGCTGAACATGCTGGAAAAACCGACTGACGGCTCAGTCGATATAAACGGTGAATCCCTTACAGGCTTTAATAATAAGGAGCTCCGTATTGCAAGACAAAATATCGGGATGATCTTTCAACATTTCAATTTGCTGTGGTCCCGCACAGTCCGTGAAAATATATCATTCCCTTTGGAGATTTCAGGTATCAATAAAAAGGAACGGATCAGGCGGGTCGACGAATTGATTGATCTTGTCGGTTTGTCTGGAAGAGGGGATTCTTATCCGTCCCAGTTGAGTGGCGGCCAAAAGCAGCGTGTCGGCATCGCGAGAGCCCTTGCAAATAACCCTGATGTCTTGCTTTGTGATGAAGCTACATCAGCTTTGGATCCGAAAACGACCGATTCGATCTTGAGCCTTCTTGTAGACATCAACAAAAAGCTCGGTTTGACGATTGTACTGATCACCCATGAGATGCACGTGATCCGAAAGATATGTAACCGTGTAGCTGTGATGGAAGAGGGACGAGTCGTCGAAGAGGGACCTGTCCTTGAAGTGTTCAAGACACCTAAACGGACGATTACGCAAGACTTCGTGAAACAGGTTACAGAGCCGGAGGAAACAGAGGAGACGATTCAACATCTTATCCAAAAAGAAGGCCATTCACAAATCGTCAAGCTGACTTTTGTCGGTGGAACCGCAGAACGCCCACTCATAAGTGACTTGATAAGAAAGTTCGAGGTCGATGTGAATATCCTGCAAGGTAAGATTTCTCAAACAAGGGATGGGGCATATGGCACTTTGTTCATTCAAATTGATGGACAGCCTGAAACAGTAAAAGAAGCCATTCATCATATCCAGCAGCAAGAAGTGGAAGTCGAGGTGATCACAAATGTTGGCATTAGCAACACTGTTTCCTAACGTAGATTGGGAGGATATGTGGGAAGCGACACTTGAAACGCTTTACATGACAGGTATTTCCGTCAGTGCAACCTTCTTGCTTGGGCTCATATTAGGTTTATTATTATTCCTGACCGAAAGAGGGAACTTGTGGCAGAACAAGCCGATTCAATTGATCATTGCTGGGTTCGTGAATATCTTCAGATCGATCCCATTCATCATTTTGATCATACTCTTAGTTCCTTTTACAACTTTGTTGGTTGGAACGATGCTTGGAGCGAATGCCGCATTACCCGCTCTGATCATTGGGGCTGCTCCTTTCTATGCAAGAATGGTTGAAATCGCGTTGCGTGAAATCGATAAAGGTGTTATTGAAGCTGCGAAGTCTATGGGAGCGACAGATGCACAGATCATTTATAAAGTTCTTTTACCCGAATCATTGCCAGCGCTCATATCCGGGATTACTGTCACAGCAATTGCATTGATTTCATACATCGCGATGGCTGGAGTCGTCGGTGCAGGTGGATTGGGAACCCTTGCTTACCTGGATGGATTCCAGCGCAATCAGAATGACGTTACATTCGTCGCCACTGTGATCATCTTGATCATTGTCTTCATTATCCAATGGATAGGCGATTTCTTTACACAAAAAACAGATAAACGATAAACATGGAGGGAATACATCATGAAAAGAATCATTATACTTTTAACAACTGTCTTCATCATTTCTGTACTAGCTGCATGCGGTAATAGCAATTCTGGCGGAGATGAGAAGGAACTTGTGGTAGGAGCTTCAAACGTGCCACATGCTGAAATCTTGGAAGAAGCTGAGCCATTACTTGAGGAAAAAGGAATCAAACTTGAAATTGAAAAGCTGCAGGACTACGTCACACCTAACAAAATGCTGGCTGCAGGAGAATTGGATGCGAACTTCTTCCAGCACGTACCTTACATGGAAACTCAAATGAAAGATAACAAAAGCTATGATTTTGAAAATGCTGGGGGAGTCCACATTGAACCGATGGGTGTCTATTCCCAAAATTATAAAAGCTTAGACGATCTCCCTAAAAAGGGAACGATCATCATGAGTAACTCTGTCGGTGAACACGGTCGTATTCTTAGCTTGCTTGAAAAAGAAGGCCTGATCAAGTTGAAAGAAGGCGTAGATAAAACGGAAGCTACAGTCAAAGACATCTCTGAAAATCCGAAAGAAATCAATTTTAAAACAGATGTAGAGGCAGGATTACTTCCGAATATCTATAAAAACGGAGAAGGCGATGCAGTCGTCATCAACACCAACTATGCGATCGATGCAGGTCTGGATCCAAAGAAGGATGCCATCGCTCTTGAAGGATCCGATTCAGAATATGTGAACATCATAGCTGTCAATAAAGGCCATAAAGACGATAAGGCGATCAAAACACTTGTTGAAGTCCTTCAGTCTAAAGAAATCCAGGACTTCATCAATGAAGAATACAATGGTGCAGTCGTTCCAGTAAAAGAATAAATGTTTAATCAGGGTGCTGACTATGTCGGCACTCTTTTTTGTGCCAGATATTAAGAAGCACTGTCAGCTCTTGTTGTGAAAATTCGCGAAAAAGCGAAATGAATAAAGGTGCAATAACACAAAAAGTGGCGCAATTATTAGTGAAACGTTCAATCAACTTCGTTTTGATGCAATCACTTTAGGGAAGCGTGCAATTATTTTTATTTTGGTGCAATTGTTTTGCGAAAGCGCGCAATTAACATTGAAAATCGTGCAATAAAGACGATTTGCTAAGTACTGATTTGTTGTGCAGATGCCGGGCCTCATACCAACTGTGCAAAATGACAGAAAACGGAACTTGTGATGATAATTTTTCCTTGAAAATCACTCAGTAAGTATTAAAAAACACATTTTTCCGAACGTCCACTGAGTTTGAGCAAAACAGATTTGTGTGGATATCTTTAGGACAGAAGAATCATACTATCTAATGATGATTTTATCGTATGAGGAGTGATCTAATTGAATCAGAAGGAAATTCCGCAAGAACAACCAGGCAGCCCTACAGAAGCAGCCTTATTGGATTACAAACATGGTTTAGGAATTTTCACCGAAAAGATGCCGGACCTTGCAAGAAAATACAATGCGTTTACAGAATCTTGTTTCAAAGCTGGGAAGCTGGGCAAAAAAGAAAAGCAATTGATAGCGCTAGGAATCAGTATCTACTCCCAGGATGAATACTGCATCATCTACCATACAAAGGGATGCCTTGATCAAGGTTGTTCTGAATCTGAAATTTTAGAAACAGTTGGTGTATGTGCAGCTTTCGGCGGTGGTGCAGCTATGAGCCAGTCTGTCACACTTGTCCAGGAAGCGATGACCGATTTGAAACAAATGAAACATTAAAAGCCAGATTTCTCAGGATATGGAGAAAATGAGATATATGGAGTGGATATATATCAATTTGGCTTCTAATGTAATATCATCCCATTTCAAAGTGATATAGGAGTAATAATCAATCCATATCATATTTGGCGTTTTTGTCTCATATTGATAGGGTATAAAGTGTAGTGAAAATTTTAAAAACTTGAAAGGATTGATTCATTATCCAACCTATTGACACGAACCATACTGGTGAAATGGAAAAAGCGATGCACCAGGCCCATGGTATAGGCTATGCGGAGTATGATCGTAGTCTAGAAAAACGTCTAAAAATCGAGAACAAGCGAGAGTTGGAGTACAAGGAAAGCCAACAAATGCTCAACGAATTTACGGGTAAAGTCAATAAGTCTTAATGAACAACAATCAAGAATTATTGTAATGGGAAGATAAACGCGTATATAACAAGGACCTTATCGAATACTGATAAGGTCCTTTTCATTGGACTGGAAAACCGTTGTGGGTTGATTTGGATTTCAATAAGAGCTTATTATTCTCAATTAGCATTTGGAATTACTTATATTTTCTATATAAATATTGAGAATTATTTTAATTTGTTATAAAATTAGAATGATACTAAATTATATAAATCACGATTATTTCATTTTCTCTTGTTTTTCGTTACAATGTAAAATGGAGTAGTGATAAGAAATATGAAATTGGAGGGTTATAGTCATGACTGCACCAAATTTAAAGATCGAGAATCTACACGTTTCTATTGAAGGAAAAGAGATCATCAAAGGCCTCAGCCTTGAGATAAACGGTGGAGAAATACATGCAGTAATGGGTCCGAACGGAACAGGTAAATCAACTCTTGCGTCTGCCTTGATGGGCCATCCGAAATACGTAATCACTGAAGGGTCAGTCACCCTTGACGGAGAAAACGTCCTTGAGATGGAAGTTGATGAGCGAGCAAAGGCAGGTCTATTCCTTGCCATGCAATATCCAAGTGAAATCAGTGGTGTAACGAATGCTGACTTCTTGCGTTCCTCAATCAACGCTCGTCGTGAAGAAGGAAAAGAAATTTCATTGATGAAGTTCATCCGCAAGATGGACAGTAAAATGGAGCTTCTCGATATGGATGAATCTTTCTCACAACGTTACCTGAACGAAGGATTTTCTGGTGGTGAGAAAAAGCGTAACGAAATTCTTCAATTATTAATGTTGGAGCCGAAAATTGCAATCCTTGACGAAATTGACTCTGGTCTTGATATCGATGCCCTGAAGGTTGTTTCTAAGGGTGTAAATGATATGCGCAACCCAGAATTCGGCGGACTGATCATTACGCACTACCAACGGTTGTTGAACTACATCACACCAGATAAAGTTCACGTCATTATGCAGGGTCGCATCGTGAAATCCGGCGGGCCTGAACTTGCACAACGCTTAGAAGCAGAAGGTTATGATTGGATTAAAGATGAACTAGGAATTGAAGACGAAACTGTCCAAGCAGAACAAGCATAGGCTTTGAAGGAGGATTTATATGTCAGTGGAGATGAACGATACGAAGATTGCCTTCGATCAATCATATGTAAGTAACTTTTCCAACCAACGAAATGAACCAGAATGGCTGAAAAACCTTCGTCTTCGTGGATTGGAACTGGCTGAAAGCCTACCGATGCCGAAGCCGGAGAAGACTAAAATCGATAACTGGAATTTCACAAAATTCCAACATGAAGTAAAGGCTGCTGAAATTGAGAAAGCAGATGATCTGCCTGATTATATTTTAAAACTGGTTGGGAAAGAGGAACGCACGGATAACTTTATCGTCCAACGAAATTCGACTCCTGCTTACCTGCAGGTTTCACAGGATTTGAAAGACAAAGGGGTCATTTTCACAGATATCGCTACAGCAATCCGCGAACATAGCGATTTGGTTGAAAAGTACTTCATGAACAAAGTCGTGAAAGCCGATGAACATCGGTTGACGGCTCTGCATGCTGCATTGCTTAACGGTGGAGTCTTCCTCTACGTTCCGAAAAACGTCGAAATCGAAGCGCCATTACAGTCTGTATTCTGGCAAGAAGATGCGGAAGCATCCCTGTTCAATCATGTTTTGATCATTGCAGAGGATAACAGCTCTGTCACATATGTTGAAAACTATCTTTCTCATGGAACAGAAGAAGAATCCGTAGCAAATATCGTGGCTGAAGTTTATGCTGGGCCAAACGCACGTGTACAGTTCGGTGCAGTCGATAACTTTGCCAAAGGAATGACAACTTATGTGAACCGTCGAGGACACGTCGAGCGTGATGGCAAAATCGAGTGGTCGCTTGGCCAGATGAACGATGGCAATACGATTTCAGATAATACGACAAATCTAGTCGGTGACGGTTCTTATGCAGATACAAAAACAGTATCCATCGGACGCGGAGATCAAAAGCAAAACTTCGTAATCCGTGTAAACCAATGGGGTAAACAATCAGATGCTCAACTTCTTGCACACGCAGTCATGAAGGACAGTGCCAGCTCCATTTTCAACGGAATCGCCAAGATTGAACATGGTGCAACAAAAGCGAACAGCGAGCAGACTGAACGTGTTCTTATGCTTAGTGAAAAAGCCCGTGGGGATGCAAACCCTATCCTTCTCATCGATGAAGATGATGTAACAGCGGGGCATGCAGCTTCCGTTGGACGGATGGATCCGGTTCAAATGTTTTACTTGATGAGCCGGGGTATCTCCAAGCAAGAAGCAGAACGCCTTGTCATCCACGGATTTCTGGCCCCTGTCGTCAATGAGCTTCCTATCGAGGGTGTCAAAAAGATGTTGACAGAGGTAATCGAAGGGAAAGTTACCAAATGATTTCCAAAGAGATTCGCAAACAGTTCCCTATTCTTGATCAAGAAGTAAATGGGAAGCCACTCGTCTACCTGGATAGCGCAGCGACATCTCAAAAACCGATTTCGGTGATTGAAACCCTCGATCATTATTATAAGAACGATAATTCAAACGTGCACCGTGGTGTTCATACGTTAGGGACACGTGCTACTGACAGTTATGAAGGAGCTCGTGAAAAAGTCCGCCATTTCATCAACGCTTCCTCTATGGAAGAAGTGATATTCCTCCGCGGTACGACCACTGCAATCAATACGATTGCTTCAAGCTATGGGAGGGCGAATGTGGGGGAAGACGACGAAATTGTCATTACTCCCATGGAGCACCACAGCAACATCATTCCATGGCAGCAGCTTGCAAAACAGACTGGTGCGAAGTTAAAATATATTCCTCTTCAAGAGGACGGGACAATTGATTTAAGTGATGTAGAAAATACAATTACAGAACATACTAAAATTGTATCGATCATGCACGTTTCAAATGTTCTTGGTACGATCAATCCGATCAAGGAAATTGCCAAGATTGCACACAAGAATGGGGCTGTCATGGTTGTGGACGGAGCACAGGCAGCACCGCACATGCATGTGGATGTCCGTGATCTAGACTGTGATTTCTATGCTTTCTCTGCCCATAAAATGTGTGGGCCGACCGGGATCGGGGTAATGTATGGTAAAAAGAAGCTTTTAGAAAACATGGAACCGGCAGAATTCGGTGGAGAAATGATCGACTTTGTCGGTTTGTATGAATCCACTTGGAAGGACCTCCCATGGAAGTTCGAAGGTGGAACACCAATCATCGCAGGAGCTATCGGTCTAGGTGCTGCGATCGATTTCTTAGAGCAAATCGGCCGGGATGAGATCGAGAAAATCGAACATGAACTTGTTGAATATGCGATGGAACGTATGTCAGCAGTTGAAGGCTTGAAGATCTTCGGACCGGAAAAACGAGCAGGACTGGTTACATTCAACATTGATGATGTGCATCCTCATGACGTAGCTACAGTACTGGATGCTGAAGGAATCGCTGTGCGTGCTGGCCACCATTGTGCGCAGCCATTGATGAAATGGTTGGATGTGACAGCAACGGCCAGAGCCAGTTTTTATATTTATAATACGAAAGAGGATGTAGACGCATTGATCGATGGACTAAAGACGACAAAGGAGTATTTTGGTCATGTCTTCTAATTTGGATCAACTATATCGACAGGTCATCATGGACCATTATAAGAACCCCCGTAACAGAGGGGAGCTTGATGGGGCACTGACCTTCAACTTGAATAACCCGACATGCGGAGACCGGATCAAAGTGTCTATGGAAATCGAAGATGGGAAAATCAAAGAAGCCAAATTCGAAGGAGAAGGCTGTTCAATCAGTCTCGCTTCAGCATCTATGATGACCGAAACCATCAAAGGCCTTCCAGTGGAAGATGCCCTTAAGCTTTCCAACATCTTTTCGGAAATGATGCTGGGAAAAGAATATGATGAAGGTGACCTGGATCTTGGAGATTTAGAGGCCCTTCAAGGTGTTTCGAAGTTCCCGGCACGTATCAAATGTGCAACCCTTGCATGGAAAGCATTGGAGAAGGGAGTCAACCAAAAAGAAGAGGAATAATTTCTTCTTGGTTGTCAGATACACTTATCCGATTTACAATAGTAGTATAGACTAATTAGACACTGGTTTCGGTTTATTGTGTGGTATCCTTTAAGGAGGGATTAAACGATGGCTAAAAAAATGCCAGAGATCGGCGAATATAAATACGGTTTTAGAGATAAGGACGTCTCGATCTTCAGATCCAAGCGCGGTTTGACAAAGGAAATTGTCGAAGAGATTTCGCGAATGAAAAACGAGCCTAAATGGATGCTTGATTTCCGTTTAAAATCATTAGAACATTTCTATAGCATGCCAATGCCTCAATGGGGGGGCAATCTGAAAGAATTGAACTTCGATGACATTACGTATTACGTAAAACCATCGGAAAAGTCCGAGCGTTCATGGGATGAAGTACCAGAAGAGATCAAGCGTACGTTTGATAAGCTCGGTATTCCAGAAGCGGAGCAAAAATATCTGGCTGGTGTATCTGCCCAATATGAATCTGAAGTTGTTTATCACAACATGCAGGAAGATCTTGAAAATATGGGGATCATCTTTAAGGATACAGATACAGCACTTAAAGAAAATGAAGACATTTTTAAAGAGTACTTTGGGAAGACAATACCGCCGACTGACAACAAATTCGCAGCGTTGAATTCTGCAGTCTGGTCCGGTGGCTCGTTCATCTATGTCCCTAAAGGAATCAAGTGTGATACGCCATTGCAAGCGTACTTCCGTATCAACTCTGAAAACATGGGGCAATTTGAACGTACGTTGATCATTGCCGACGAAGATTCTTCTGTACATTATGTAGAAGGTTGTACAGCACCTGTTTACACAACAAACTCACTTCACAGTGCAGTTGTTGAAATCGTCGTCAAGAAAAACGCGAATTGCCGTTATACGACGATCCAAAACTGGGCGAACAACGTGTTCAACCTTGTAACGAAGCGTGCGGTTGCAGAAGAAAACGCAACAATGGAATGGATTGATGGTAACATCGGATCCAAGTTGACGATGAAATATCCAGCTGTCATTTTAAAAGGTGAAGGCGCTCGCGGTATGACCTTGTCGATTGCCCTTGCTGGTAAAGGACAGCACCAGGACGCTGGAGCGAAGATGATCCATCTGGCTCCAAACACATCCTCAACGATCGTTTCCAAGTCCATTTCTAAAGGTGGAGGTAAGGTAACGTATCGTGGTATCGTACACTTTGGGCGTAAAGCTACTGGTGCACGTGCGAATGTTGAGTGTGACACATTGATCATGGATAACGAGTCAACTTCTGATACAATTCCATACAATGAGATTCTGAACGAAAACATTTCACTCGAGCACGAGGCGAAAGTTTCGAAAGTATCTGAAGAGCAACTCTTCTATCTAATGAGCCGTGGAATCTCAGAAGAAGAAGCGACTGAAATGATTGTAATGGGCTTCATCGAACCATTCACAAAAGAACTTCCAATGGAATATGCAGTCGAAATGAACAGACTGATCAAGTTCGAGATGGAAGGTTCAATCGGATAACATCCAATAACCCTTGGTATAACAGCGTTTATACCAAGGGGTATTTTTGTGAATTTTGCTTCGTGCCAAATTTGTGCCAACTCAGATTCATTTTTATTAAGACGGACTCTTTGTTCGTCTTTTTAATGCAGTACAAAGATATAAGAAAAACTCATTACTTATATACAAAGAATCATACTGCTAAGTGAAAAAGGGTTTTGAAGGGTGTATTGAATTTCTATATTGTCCAGAAAAGGGCCAGATAATTGAATAACACTTAGCAATTAAATTGGATATTTATGTTAAAATAATTAGAGATTGTGAAGGATTGTACTTAAAGTAACGAAGCAGTTTAGTTTAATAAGATATGATAAAATTCAAACCATAAATTGGCTGTAAGTGGGTGAAGAAAATGATAATACCTTCCTTAAAAGACATACATATATTGTATGATGAATGGGGAGAAGAACCCGATGATTTTTATGTTTGTTTAGAGGCATATATTGGTGAAGAAGATAAAGAAGGTTCAGAGGTGTTTAGGTTTCATATTATTAGTCCGAAAAGAATGGTGAAGCACTCGAAAGATACACTTGAAATAGAAGTTGGAAGAGGATACTTAATTGCCAGTGATTATAGCCTTCCAAGAATAAAAAGTAAAATTAAACAACTTCTTACCAATTGCAAAAGAAAAAACTGGGATGAAACCATTAGTGCAATAAGTAGATATGGTATATGGGAAAATGAAAGTTAAAAATCTTACTTCACTAACGGGTGCTTATGTTTAAGAAGAGGGTGCTACGGCGATCCATTTTTTCTTATTAAACGATACCAGCTAATAGAAGGTCAAGAGGTTGGGCTAAAAAAGATGAAAAAGTCATGTTACAATAAAAATGGACATACCAAATAAGCTTCAAACGTAGTTGC
>NZ_JAKJHW010000004.1 GCF_021646685.1 Pseudalkalibacillus salsuginis
CCCTTTTTAGCCATAGAAAATCCCCTCCCAGGTAGACTCTTAAGAACATCATATCAAATGCTCTCTTTTTTTCCTGTCTACCTGAAGGGGATAATACCAAGCCAGCTCATTTTTCTTTACGAGTACAAAGGTTTTCAACTATTTATTATTACACTAGCAAAAAATTGAGAAATCTAATGATAAATACCTATACGTTCAATTTAAACCTGTAATATAATACATTAACTTTAATGGATTATTCAGATGCATGGACCTTACTTGCATAGTTGTATAGAGTGGTTAATGTATGGAATGTCTGATCCATTTTTGCAAGCAATGCTTTTCCATCCTGCAAGATTTCGTCATTTTTCGGAATGTGGATCCCGCATAATAATTCCGCTTTTTTGATGTCTTTCAAACGGGTTGTCATTTTAGAAAACTTTTCATGATCCACCTCAGAATGAGGAATCGCTTCAGGTTTCGTATGATCCACTGACCAGACGTAGTCCTTAGGAATCTGTTTCAGTACCTCATCCTGATGTTCAGTTAATATACGAGCAAAATCTTTTTTCACTGGAGATTCATAAATCACTGCAAACCAGACGAAGAGATGATCCTCAAATAACCCGATTTGAAAGTGTGGAAGTTTTTTATAACCACGTTTACTGTTTGCAAAAGCAACCCAGGTATCATCCGGAGGATTCACTGTTCTTCTAGCATGTTTTGCCGTATGATAAAACATTTCATCACCTGTAGCTGCTGACAGTGTCGGCGCAAAATGCTCACCAAGTTTTTCAAGCTTTGGACGAATTTGATTCTGGATAGCCTCCATCCTTGCATCGAGCCCCTGGATTTTGAAAACGTTAAAATCTTGTTCTGTAAAACCATTGAAATTCACGTGATTCACCTCGTTGAGTATATAAAATGAGTGTACCATACGAAGACTGTGTATCAAAATGTTAAACAGAGTAAGGCAATATATACGTTACAGGAGTGGGAGGCTATAGAATACCGGGGTTGTAGGTTGAAATTTCTGAATAGTATGATAAAAGCGAGCTTTGAAGTGTAAAAAGTTAAAAGAAAAGGAGTGTGAGTTACCATGAAACAAGTGATTCAAACGCTAAAATTGACGGAAGCTGAGCGTCGAATCCCAGTTCTTCGACTCGAAATCGATTATGAATTGGCAACTCTACACGAGGCACTCGTAGCAAAAAATACTGAACAAATCAAAAGATCAAAGAAAAAATTAGAACGATTAAGACAAGAAATGTTACAATTAGAGGCATAATAATTGTAAACAGATAGAACGAACCTTTTACTTGCAGGGTTCGTTTTTTATGGAGGCATAGAGAGATGAATACTTTCCTCTGAAAAAGGGTACCTAGTGGTTTATCCACATACATAATAAGCACCATTTTGAAAGGAGTGACGTTGTGGCGAACAATTGGGATGAAATTCGCAATCAAGCCGTTACATGGGCACACGAAGCCGGAGATGTCATCCGCGAATCATTTGAGAAAGAATTGACCATCGAAACAAAATCAAATGCTGATGACCTGGTAACGAACATGGATCGTGAAGTTGAAGAATATTTGATCAATAAAATCAAGGAATCCTATCCGGAGCATCAAATACTCGGAGAAGAAGGTATAGGAGAGGAAGTAACTTCTTTAGAAGGCACCGTATGGATCATCGACCCTATTGACGGAACGATGAACTTTGTCCATCAGCAAACGAATTTCGCCATCTCCATTGGTGTTTACCATGAAGGTGTTGGAATGGTAGGCGTCATCTATAATGTGATCTACGATGAAATGTTCCATGCTGTAAAAGGAAAAGGTGCTTTTTTGAATGATGTTAAGTTACCTGAACTAGAAGGCGTACCAATTGAAAAATCCATCATCGCGATCAATGCGACTTGGATCACAAGGAACGAGCGAATCGATCCAGCACGATTGGTTCCAGTCGTCGATCGTTGTCGCGGTACACGCTCCTACGGGTCGGCAGCTATTGAACTTGCTTTCGTTGCTTCAGGCCGACTGGACGCTTACATTACGATGCGCTTATCACCATGGGATTTTGCCGCAGGAAAAGTGTTAATTGAAGAAGTTGGTGGGCGTGTAACCAACCTGGATGGAGATCCACTGGACATGCTCGGCAGAAACTCCATATTTGCTGGTAAAGCAGGGCTCCATCAACAGATTTTAGAAGAATATTTATCCGATGATTGAACGGAATTTGACAATAGATGATCTCGGACTTATTTCAGAATGGTTTAAGCATTCTTCAGAGTGGATAAAAGAAGAAGGTATGCTGAAGGAAGAGATCGGTCCTCAAAGAATCGGGGTCTGGATGTCATTATATGATAGATACAAAGGTGACTGGTTGGTTTGGGAGGACAATGGGTCGACCAAAGGGCTCAGTTATCATATTCTTCATGCACCTTCCAACAAGAGGCCCTGGATCGGCATGGTGATGGTAGATCCCCTATTTAGAGGGGATGGGTACGGTAGACAAATCATCCAGTTATTAAGCGGAAAACTTCAAAAGGAGCACTTCAAAATCGTTTATGCCGGTTGTCCTTTTACGCAAATCGGTTGGCTTCAGTTCCTTGCAGCTTGTCGATTTGAACAAATCGGGACAGATACTTTGCCTTCTGGAAAAAGATATATAAAACTTGTAAGACCTTTATGAAAAAATAATCAGGGAATCCTTCAATCGGAATCGAGAGTCGTTAGGTTCACGAAGAAAGGCATTCCCTGTTTTGCATTTTGCTCAGCATTCAATGGTTCCTTTGGTTTTCCTCTCTAAATTTCTTCTTGAGTTTAAAACCAGCTCCCATAAGGATAAAAGTAGCAGTAAGAGCGATGACAGCAAGTAGAATGCTCTGCTCACCGATAGCTACACCAATTAAAGCGATATTAAACGTAACTAGAATCGAAATTAAAATAAAAATGATGGATTGTTTATTCATGGTCTACCTCCTAGAAATAGTGTATCGAAAAATGATAGAAAGAAAAAGTTTAAATTTTGTGTTATAATAGGAAAGTTGAAAATTTATTAGGTTTATACCATTAAGAGTATGTTCAAAAAGCCATCATCTAGATGATCGGTTATCCAGTTTGATCGGTCACATTTTGAGCACATATATTAAGGAGAGATTGAAGTGAATCTTCGAGAAGAACTACGCAATATTGCGATTATTGCCCACGTAGACCACGGGAAAACGACATTAGTCGACCAGATGCTCCACCAATCCGGAACGTTCAGAGATAACGAACAGGTCAGTGAACGTGCAATGGATTCTAATGATCTGGAAAAAGAACGTGGAATTACGATTTTGGCTAAAAATACAGCGATCAATTACAAAGAAAAGCGGATCAATATCATGGATACACCAGGACATGCTGACTTCGGTGGAGAAGTGGAACGTATCATGAAAATGGTAGATGGTGTGTTGCTGCTCGTCGATGCTTATGAGGGATGCATGCCACAAACCCGTTTCGTATTGAAAAAGGCACTTGAACAAAAATTGACTCCGGTCGTGGTCGTCAATAAAATTGACCGACCATTTGCCCGTCCGGTTGAAGTAGTAGATGAAGTGCTGGATCTATTCATCGAACTTGGTGCTGACGATGATCAGTTGGAATTCCCAGTCGTCTATGCTTCGGCTTTGAATGGAACAGCAAGCATAGATCCTGAAAACCAGGATGAAGATATGACGGCCATTTTTGAATCCATTTTAGAACATATCCCTGCTCCTGTGGATAACAGCAATGAGCCGCTCCAATTCCAAGTAGCATTGTTGGACTACAATGATTATCTTGGCCGTATTGGTATCGGAAGGGTATTCAGAGGCACGATCAAAGTCGGCCAAAGTGTTGCTTTGATGAAGTTGGATGGATCTGTGAAAAAGTTCCGGGTCACAAAGCTTTTCGGTTTCCTTGGATTGAAACGTGTAGAAATTAAAGAAGCACGTTCAGGGGACCTGATTGCGGTATCGGGTATGGAAGAAATAAACGTAGGTGAAACGGTCTGCCCTGAAAACAACCAGGACCCGCTGCCAATCCTTCGTATAGATGAACCGACTATACAAATGACTTTCCTTGTAAATAATAGTCCGTTTGCAGGACGTGAAGGGAAATATTTGACGAGCCGAAAGATCGAGGAACGTTTGAACCAGCAATTAGAGACAGATGTGAGTTTACGTGTAGAAAACACAGATTCTCCAGATGTGTGGACGGTTTCCGGACGTGGGGAACTGCATTTATCAATCTTGATTGAAAACATGCGAAGAGAAGGATATGAGTTACAGGTTTCTAAACCTGAGGTCATCATCCGTGAAATCGACGGCCAAAAATGTGAGCCGATCGAGCGTGTACAGATCGATGTTCCAGAAGAACATACAGGAGCGATCATGGAATCCCTCGGTGAACGAAAGGGTGAGATGGTCAATATGGTCAACCATGGTAACGGCCAAGTAAGACTTGAGTTCCTAGTACCTGCACGTGGCTTGATCGGCTACACCACGGAATTCTTAACTTTGACTCGCGGATATGGCATCCTGAATCATTCTTTTGACAGTTATCAGCCATATGTCCAGGCGAAAATCGGAGGACGTCGAGAAGGTGTTCTTGTTTCCATGGAATCTGGAAAAGTATCTCAATATGGGATCATTAATGTTGAAGACCGCGGAACGATTTTTGTGGAACCTGGAACTGACATTTATGAAGGGATGATTGTCGGGGAACACAACCGTGAAAATGACATCACGGTCAATCTGACAAAAGTGAAGCAGCTGACCAATATGCGTTCAGCGGGTAAAGATAATACCGTTTCAATGAAAAAGGCGCGTGTAATGACACTTGAAGAAGCTCTTGAATATTTGAACGATAATGAGTATTGTGAAGTTACCCCTGAATCCATTCGTTTGCGTAAGAAAATCCTTGATAAGAATGAACGTGAACGTATAGAGAAGAAGAATAAACTGACACAGCAGAATTCTTAATGAAAAAGGGAGACGGTACCATTGGAAGTCGATATCAACGAACGCCTTCAGTTTTTTGCAAAGCTATATAACGTCGATACGAATCCTGAAGTGGGTATGTGGTTTTTGTACCTGACCGTTCTTCTTTTATCCATCATCGTCTTCAAGTTGGGATTTTCAAGGAAATTACCGTTATTGAAAGCAGTGGTAGTTTATGTTTTCCTTGGACTCGGCTGTACGATTCTGACTTTTTTTGCTGTTTTTCTCCCTGTGACAGAAGGGCTGATGGTGGCAGCTGCGATTTTGATCATCTATAAGGTAAGATTGCATCAATCCAAAAAAGAAGAGCAAAGTGAACAACAATAAGAAAAAGGGGCTGACTTGATTTTAAGTCAGCCCCTTTTTAGAAAAATAAGAAAGTATTAAAATTTTGTATCAATGAAGCGATGCTTCAGTCCTCCTGCGGCGGCGTCAGCCTCCTCGTCGGACTTCCAGTGCCCGTCGTGGCTGAACAGGGCCGTTTGCGTTTTCATATAACCTAATTTATTAATCGGAGGTAGATGATGAATTTACAAGATGCTCTGTACAATTGGCTTACGATCAAAAAGGTTTCTGATGAAAGGAAAGACGATCAAGCCGCAAAGGATACACTGGATTTTTTTGAAGAAATGCTGAGGGATGACCATCAGGTCGCTGATCTTCAGATCGAAAAGAAGCCTCCCTTTTATCACATTCACTTTAAAATCGATGGGAAAGATTATAAAAAGCAGTTTCCGATTGAACTAATTGACGCATTATATGAAGCCATCGAATCTGAACCTAAATATAACTGACCGGTTACCACGATTCTTCCTTTGAGGAATTCCGATAAGTTACAAAATTTCCTGAAGTCTTACGCTCTTCTGTTCGTACTTTTATCCTTGAATGACAAGGCTGACACATGTATGTGTGAATGGGCCTATTTCTTAGTTTTTTAGCTAGAGGGCTCTGGTCTTCAATTTTTTCGATTTTATCACATAAAACACATTTGACACGCATATTGTCCACCTCTTTCTAAGACAAGTATATCATGAATGATTTCCAAACGTATAAACTAAACCGGAGAAGGGATTCAATCTTTCCTTGTAGAAGGTATTATATATAATACGAGATCATTCTACAATTTGGTTGGAACATTGGTTCATGAGGAGCCAAAGCGGCATTCCGAGGAAAAAAACGTTTCGTTCCCATGATGAACGAAACTTTGAATACTGTTTAATTTTAAAATAAGGAACCGTTTGATTAAAGGAGCTGGTAATAATGACAACGAAAAGTTTATCATCATTGAATGAAACGCAGTTTCGTCTATTGCAGAAAGAATGCTATGTAGTGGTGAATACCGTCGATCCTGTTGAGCAAACGCCATATGTAAATGCTATCTCCTGGGTACATGCCCTTGATGCCGAAACAATCGTTTTTGCTGTTGACTCACGTTCGCAAGCGGTCGCGAACATCAAAGAGAATGAACATATTTCGATTACTTTGATTGAAGATGAAACAACCTCTGTCATCAACGGGACAGCTCAGGTTTTGCAAGAGCGTATGGATTCTGTGCCCATCAAGCTCGCAAAAATAAAAGTCCATATTTCTGAAATTAGAGACGCTATGTTTTACGGAGCGAAAATAACCCAGCCTCCACAGTATGAAAAGACCTATGACGCTCAGGCTGCAGCCAGGCTTGACAAGCAGGTAATGACTGCATTGAAAAGCAACTGAAAACTCTTATAATGGGGTACTGTAAAATCTAAGCGGAAAAAGTTACTTTGAGGGAAATTCGTGATACATCTTGGGGATTGCGATCGATCAATTCTAGTGGATTCTTTAAAAACACCAGTTTTACAAAAATAGATGACCACTAATTTTTAGAATCTTTTCTTGGTTTCACAAATAGCGGAACAGTTCGATAAAAACGTTTTATATTTCGCTTATCCGGCAATTCTTAAGAGATCAGAAAGAAAAGCGGCTGCCCCATAAGTGTCTGACACTATTTGGGACAGCCCTTTTTTAGTTAACGGGTTTCTTTGATTTTATTTGGGTCGCTAGGTGTGCTTTTACCTTGTTTCTGTTGTTGTTTTTGCAGGTTTTTCTCTTCGTCCTTTGGAATACTCTTATCATTTTTCCTTAATGGGTCCGGCTCCCTCTTGTTGTGTTGGCCAGGCATTTCTGGCATAAGGCGGCCGGTGATCGCGGCTAGTTCCTCGAAAATCCCCCCAACCGGTTTTCCAGCACTGATTTGTCTGCCCATTTCTTGCAAGCGGGCATAAAGATCAGGGTCGGCTGTAATGACAGCATTTGCTCCATATGGATCATGTTGTAACGCTTCAGCAACACTGTATTTGATCGAACCTACTCTTGATCGATCGATGTGATCATCTACATCGATTCCTACCACTGCATATTTTCCCAGGACTACAGCGGTCGCATCCTTTACATCAGGTACCCTGGTCGCAATATCTACAAGACGTTTAGAAATATGTCGGGAGCTTTTTCTTTCATCATTAGTGTATTCCACACTTTGTTTAACTTCGATAGGCTTTGAATCATTCCCAAAGCTCTGATCATTATTATTATTCTGACAGGAAATTAACAGTATACATAGCGTAACCAAGAAATAAGGAAGTTTCCGCAACGTTGTTCATCCTTTCATATAACTCAAGTTACGCTTATTGTTCGTATATTCTTCTATCTTTATTCAAATGGACATAGGTTAATTAAGGGTTGTCATTAGCAAAAAAAAGCCTGTATCCATATAGATACAAGCCGTTTGCTCAAATTGGTTTATCTTACGATGATCCGGTTGATGTACCGGATTGGTTCGTTTTTGTTTGAACCATCACCATAGTAGAAATGAACTGGCCCATCTCCAAGAGGTTTCCCATTAAGAGAAAATCCAAGGATCCCATTTTTAGCATCATCAATCGAGATGGACACCACCTCTCCAGTGGACGTTTGTAATTCAATGGTTTTCGCATTATCAGGTTTTGCATTTTCAAGGAAAGGATTTAACGGAATCCCATAGGATTTCGTGAACAATTCTTCTTTATTGAATTGAATCTTGTTCTCGTTGGTATGAGTGGGTATTTTGGCACCCTCTCTCCGTTCACGATCCCAAAGCTGTGCAGCTTCTTTTGTATACACATCTTCAGGTTCAGTTATTTCTTCATCAAAATATGTACTCAAATCAACTTTTCTATCATCAAAAATCCATACACCAGGGTCCAGGGTGATAGGATATACGACACTTCCTTCAATCATTACAATGGATTCCATCATGCTCACTCCTTTAAAAAAATACAGTAATAAGTATAACGTTCTATCTTCGTTTTGTCACATTAGGGTATAGTACTACTAATATAAATAAACAATTACAATAGACAACGTTGTAGCGATTTTGGAGGTGTCGATCCTATGGATTGTGAAACCGATGAGGAACTGTTGGAACTAGTTGAACGTGCCAGGAAGTATACGGATCAAGGAAAAGTGGCCAGTTATATTCCTGCATTAGAAAGAGCGGAGCAAAATGATTTATCGTTGGCACTCTATTACACAGATGGTAAATGTCTTAAGGCAGGGGATGTGGAAAAAAAATTCACCCTCCAAAGTGTGTCGAAAGTGTTAGCGCTAGCACTCGCAATCATGGACAGGGGAGAAAATGAAGTATTTCAGAAAGTTGGGATGGAACCGACGGGAGATCCATTCAACTCGATAGCGAAGCTTGAAACGCAAATACCGGCAAAGCCATTAAATCCTATGATCAATGCTGGAGCCTTAGTCGTGTCGAATATGATTTCGGGTACTTCCATACATGAAAAGCTTGGTCGGTTATTAGCCTTAGTCCATGATATGACAAATAATTCAAGTATCGATATCGACCTTGAGGTGGCAAAATCAGAATTTGAGACAGCTCATCTCAACCGGTCACTATGTTACTTTATGAAACAGCATGGAATCGTAGAAGGAGATGTCGAGGAATTGATCGAGTTGTATACTAAGCAGTGCGCCATTCAAGTGACTTGTTATGACTTGGCACGGATCGGAATGATTTTGGCAAACAAAGGTACTGATCCAAAAACGAAAAGAAAGATACTGCCCGAGCGGATAGCCACCATTGTCAAAACGTTCATGGTGACCTGTGGCATGTACAATGCTTCAGGTGAATTTGCCATCCAAGTCGGGATTCCATCGAAAAGCGGGGTATCCGGGGCAATTCTGAGTCTGGTGCCTCCATCACTGGGAATAGGTGTATATGGCCCTTCACTCAACGAAAAAGGGAATAGTATCGGTGGAGTGAAATTGCTGGAAATGCTTTCACAGCGTTATGATTTAAGTATATTTTAAAAGGCTGCACGTTGATTTGTGTTGCAATTTCAGCGCTAAGACGATAGTATTGATAATAGAGAGAGGCACTTGGAACGGAGGGATTTGATTTGTCGACTGAGATGGTTACCGGTCATCGTGAAAAAGCATTTGCCTTGCTTCAAGCAGATGCAGAGAAAATCCTTAAATTGATTGAAGTTCAAATGGAAAACTTAACGATGCCGCAATGCCCTCTCTATGAGGAAGTCCTTGATACTCAAATGTTCGGACTTTCAAGAGAGATAGATTTTGCAGTACGTTTGGATTTGATTGAAGCTGAGCAGGGGAAGGCGTTGCTTGAATCACTTGAACGCCAATTGACAGCTTTACACGATGCTTGGTCTAAATGAAGCCAAAGTTCATGTCCTATATATGAAGCTCAAACTATCAATTGATGGTTTGAGTTTTTTACTTAGTCTATGACAACTAGGAAACATTGATAAAAATTCACATTAACGAAAACAGATGTGCATTCGATATGATACGATGGGAGGGAGAGATGAAGGAGGAAATTGGGATGATCCTGCTAGTGATCTTTGTGTTATTTCCATTAGCTACGTTTCTACATGAACTTGGCCATCATCTTACCGCGCGGCTAACAGGGATCAAGGAAACCCAGATAAGGGTAGGGATCGGGCCCCCTATTTTACATATCAACAATCGGTTATTGAAGTTGGAATGTCGTTTGTTTTACTTTATCGGTGCGCATACCTTTTCTGGTCAGATCGATGAAACAACGTCTTTCAATCGCTTTTTAATCACTCTGAACGGGCCATTGGTCAATGCAGTTACAGCTGGTTGGCTTTTGGGATTTTACGGTTCGGATAACTCGCTTTTTGGAAATGCGATGACTCTGTTTGCCTTCATCAATTTATGGATCGCAATTGGAAATCTTCTTCCTTTTAAAATTAGAAACCGAAAATCTGACGGATATATCGTCTTGGAAAGCTTGTGGATTTTTATAACAAGACTTAGACAAATCTAGGAATTATTCGTACTTATGGAAGGAAAAAAGTTTTTTTACTCGAATATTTTTGTTTATATGATAATTTAATGTGAGGGTTGACCATCATGTTCAAAAAAATGTTTAAACATTATGATTATACAATGATTACGGTTGTACTGGCTTTATGTACAATCGGCCTCGTGATGGTGTACAGTTCCAGTATGATCGTGGCAGTTACTCAGTATCATGAATCAAGCGACTTTTTTTTCAAAAAACATCTTGTCTGGGTTCTGATAGGGGCTGTCACCTTCTTTGCATTCATGATCTTACCTTATAAAATATACCAGAAATTGATCGTTCCAATCACTCTTGGGATGTTGGGAACTTTGATATTGGTAAAATTCATCGGCACCGAGGTGAATGGTGCGAAAGCCTGGTTCTCAGTAGGTGGATTCAGTATCCAACCTGCCGAGTATGCTAAAATCGGGATCATCATTTACTTGGCCTCCGTCTTCTCCAAGAAACAGGACTACATATCAGATTTCAAAACAGGTGTTGTGCCACCATTGATCATTTTATCTCTCGTTTGTTCGCTCGTCTTCATACAACCTGATCTTGGAGGTATGTTAGTCATAGCGATGACTGCAGGAGTACTGATTTTATGCTCCGGGATGAAATGGACCCACTTATCGATGATGGTCGGTGGAATAGGATTCCTTGGTTTCATAGCTTATAAATTCTTACTGACAACAGAACAAGTATCTCGATTTGCTGCAGCCTATCGTCCATTTGATGATCCTTCAGGAGATGGCATGCAACTGATCAATGGTTATCTCGCTTTAGGGACTGGAGGCTTATTTGGTAAAGGACTGGGACAAAGTATCCAAAAATATGGTTTTCTGCCCCACCCGCATACAGACTTCATTATCGCCATCATTGCAGAAGAACTAGGTTTTATCGGTGTACTGGCTATCATTTTGATGATCATGTTCATCGTTTTCAAAGGGATCTATGTTGGTTTGCATTGTAAAGATGCGTTCGGTAGTCTTTTGGCAATCGGGATTTCCGGTATGATCGGAATCCAGACGATCGTTAATTTAGGTGCTGCTTCGGGGACTCTCCCATTGACTGGTGTGACATTACCTTTCATCAGTTATGGAGGTTCTTCACTTATCTTACTGATGATTAGTATGGGTATACTTGTGAATATATCGATGTTTGTCAAATATCGTAAGCAGAAAACCCCTCCAGCTGATCAGTCTAACCCTATATCACAGCAACGTACGAAGTTGAAAGTCGTTTCACAGCAACGTTTATCACAATAAAGGAGGAATATCAATATGCAAAAGATCAACAAAATCCTTGTCGCAAACCGTGGTGAAATCGCAATTCGGATTTTTCGAGCTTGTACAGAACTGGATATCCGTACAGTCGCCGTCTACTCTAAGGAAGATTCTGGATCCTTCCATCGATATAAGGCGGATGAAGCCTATTTGATCGGAGAAGGTAAGAAGCCAATTGATGCATATCTCGATATCGAAGGGATCATTGAAGTCGCTAAGCGGTACGGCGTTGATGCTATTCACCCTGGTTATGGATTCCTTTCAGAAAACACTCATTTTGCAAAAAGGTGTGTGGATGAGGGGATCATCTTCATTGGACCATCTACTGAGCATCTGGATATGTTCGGAGATAAAGTTAAAGCGAGAGAACAAGCGATCAATGCTGATATTCCAGTCATTCCTGGAAGTGACGGTCCTGTTGAAACACTTGATGATGTACGAAGTTTTGCCAAAGAACATGATTTTCCGATCATCATTAAAGCAACCCTTGGCGGTGGGGGAAGAGGGATGCGGATCGTCCGGAACATGGCATCTTTAGCGGATGCATATGACCGTGCCAAGTCTGAAGCGAAAGCCGCTTTTGGAAAAGATGAAATCTATGTCGAGAAATTTGTGGAGAATCCTAAACATATAGAAGTCCAAATCCTTGCTGATCATCATGGGAATGTCCTTCATTTGTATGATCGCGATTGTTCTGTCCAAAGGAGACATCAGAAGGTCGTAGAGGTTGCACCGAGTGTTTCATTGACAGAGGAAAAACGCAATGAAATTTGTGAAGCTGCTGTAAAATTGATGAAAAATATAGATTATGTAAATGCTGGGACAGTAGAATTCCTTGTATCTGAAGATGGGTCCTTTTATTTCATTGAAGTGAATCCGCGGGTTCAGGTTGAGCATACGATAACGGAATTGGTGACTGGTATCGATATTGTCCAATCACAAATCATGATTGCGGAAGGCTATCAGCTGCACGAGAAACCGCTTGGTATTCCAGAACAAGGCAAAATTCACTGTCATGGTGTGGCGATACAGTGCCGAGTGACAACCGAAGATCCTGCTAACAATTTCATGCCGGATACAGGAAAAATCATGGCATACCGGACCGGTGGAGGATTCGGTGTACGGTTGGATGCTGGAAACGGGTTCCAAGGTGCTGAAATCACCCCTCATTATGATTCATTGCTGGTTAAACTATCTACTTGGGCCTTATCCTTTGAACAGGCAGCATCTAAAATGGTCCGGAACTTGAGGGAGTTCCGGATCAGGGGAATAAAGACGAACATTTCATTCTTGGAGAATGTCATCAAACACGAAAAATTCGTGTCAGCTGAATACAACACCTCGTTCATCGATTCGACTCCAGAATTGTTCGTGTTCCCGAAAAAGAAAGACCGTGGTACGAAAATGCTGTCTTATATCGCAAATGTCACTATCAATGGCTTTCCCGGTCTTGGTGTCCAAAAGAAACCAGCATTCAATAAACCAAGGGTTCCTTATGTGAACTATACGAAACCAATGCCGGACGGAACGAAGCAAATTTTAGACCAGCAGGGTGTAGAAGGATTGACGGAATGGATCAAATCACGAGAGGAAGTCCTCTTGACTGACACCACTTTCAGAGATGCTCATCAGTCCTTGCTTGCTACCAGGGTTAGGACACATGACTTGCTGCAAATCGCAGAACCGACCTCCAGACAAGTTCCAGAATTATTTTCGATGGAAATGTGGGGAGGTGCGACATTCGATGTTTCTTACCGATTTTTGAATGAAGATCCGTGGGAAAGATTGATCCAACTTCGGAAAAGATCTCCGAATGTGTTGTTCCAAATGCTTTTGAGAGCATCAAACGCAGTTGGATACAAAAACTACCCGGATAATGTCATTCGGGAATTTGTCAACAAATCGGCAGCTGCTGGGATCGATGTATTCCGTATATTTGACAGTTTGAATTGGCTTGAAGGAATGAAGGTAGCAATCGATGCAGTGAGGGAAACAGGTAAAGTGGCAGAAGCTTCCATTTGTTACACAGGGGATATTCTTGATTCAAGAAGGCCGAAATATAACTTGGATTATTATGTGACAATGGCCAAAGAGCTTGAACAGGCAGGAGCTCATATTTTAGGAATCAAGGATATGGCTGGATTATTGAAACCGCAGGCGGCCTATGAATTGATTTCTTCCCTGAAAGAAGAAGTAGACATTCCGATCCACCTTCATACACACGATACTAGCGGAAATGGGATCATGACATATGCGAGAGCAGTGGATGCTGGGGTAGATATTGTCGATGTCGCTATAAGTTCGATGGCAGGCATGACATCCCAACCAAGTGCCAACTCTTTATATTATGCTCTCGAGGGGAATGGAAGACGGCCAAAGGTTTCGATTCAAAACCTTGAGGAACTTTCGCATTTTTGGGAGGATATCCGTAAATATTACCAGGGATTTGAGAGCGGCTTGATCGCCCCACATACAGAAATCTATGATCATGAGATGCCAGGTGGACAATACAGCAACCTGCAACAACAAGCGAAGGCAGTAGGACTCGGGGAGCGCTGGGATGAAGTGAAAAGCATGTACCGGAGGGTGAACGACCTGTTCGGCGACATCGTAAAAGTTACCCCATCTTCCAAGGTTGTCGGGGATATGGCGCTTTATATGGTGCAGAATGACTTGACCGAAGATGATATTTTTGAGAAAGGTCAATCGCTGGACTTCCCGGATTCAGTAGTAGAGATGTTCCAAGGCTATCTAGGACAGCCTTATCAAGGTTTCCCTAGGGAATTGCAGCAGATCATCTTGAAGGGAAGAGAACCACTTACTGTAAGACCTGGTGAATTATTGGAGCCGGTTAATTTCAAGGAGTTGGAGGAAACGCTGTATCATAAGCTGAATCGGCCGGTAACAAGTCACGATCTCATCTCTTACGCACTTTATCCGAAGGTGTATCTTGATAGGGAGCAAATGATCGAACAGTTCGGCGATATCAGTGTGCTCGACACCCCGACTTTCTTGTACGGCATGAGATTAGGGGAAGAAGTCGAAGTTGAAATTGAACAAGGAAAGACCTTGATTGTTAAACTCATTTCTATCGGTGAACCCCAATTAGATGGGACCAGAACAGTTTATTTTGAGCTGAATGGACAACCCCGTGAGGTCGTCGTGAAGGATGAGAATGTAAAAGCAGAGGTTATAGCGAAACCGAAAGCTGATGAGAATAATGAAAAGCATATTGGAGCTTCAATGCCTGGTACGGTGATAAAAGTTCTGGTTGAAAAAGGTGAAAAAGTCAAGAAAGGTGATCATCTGATGATTACTGAGGCGATGAAAATGGAGACGACAATCCAAGCTCCTTATGATGCAGAAATAGGAGATCTATACGTATCGAATGGAACAACGATTCAACCAGGTGACCTATTGATCGAATTAGTTTAGCTGAATAGTGGATATGACTAAAGGGGCTGACACATTTGTCAGCCCCTTTATCTAGGGGTTTGTCAGGTTTTCCGTAATGCTACCATAACCAGATAGCTAAGTGTAGCGAATAAGAGTGATACAAACAGTCCGTGCATAAGACCGATGAAAAGGTTCAAGTTCGTAAAGATAATCAAAGCTCCCGTTGTTACTTGCAAGGAAACCAGGATCAATAATAATACAAATGAATTGTGAACAACTTTCACATCTTTATAATAAGATTTGATCTGGATATAGCTTAATAGAATCCATATGAAAAATAAACCTGCCATGAAGCGATGTGTATATTGGATCAGTTCCAATTCATTTGTCGGCGGGATGATCTCCCCGTTACATAATGGCCAACCTGAGCATGCCAGGCTGGCTTTAGTATGCCTTACCAAAGCTCCTGTGTAGACGAGTGTATATAAGTAAATGAATAAAAGATAAATATTCCATTTCAATCTTTTATTTACCTTTAATACGATTCGTTCATTTTCACTTTCGTAAATGACCATTGTCAATAGTACGACACTTGCAAAGGAAATCAACGAGAATCCGAAATGCAAGGCGAGTACAAAGGATGATTGGCCCCAAACGACAGCAGCAGCCCCTAACAGTCCTTGGAAAACGATGAAGAATACGGATAAGAATGCGAGCCATTTGACCTCTCGGCCTTCTCTGAATTTGATCCAGGCCCACAGCGCTAGAATAACCACCATAAGTCCGAGTGTAGCAGAAACGAGCCTATGGCTGTATTCTATCATCGTTTCTACTTTAGGCTGAGAGGGAAGTACTTCACCATAACATAACGGCCATGAGTTTCCACAGCCTTCACCAGAGCCTGTTGTAGTTACAATGGCACCCATCAATAATACTAAAAGCATTCCTGAACTGGTGAGAATGGCATAAAGCTTTAAAAATCGATTCATTGCCGACACCTTCTATATATTAATTGAGAAAAAGTAACTATTTTTTGTAATGCGAATTTCTGATCATTCTCAGAAAAAAGGTTTCTATCGATTCTTGCGATTCTTGATTTCACAAAATAACCTTCACATTTCTTCTATAATAATAGGGAGATTTGTAAACCTTATCATTATGAATAAGTTTAAAGCAAAAGACACCTCTTCACAAACCATCCTGAGAGGCAGTTTATCGCCCATGAAAATCAAGGGATAATGAAGTTGTTTGTAATGAAGGTCAAGTATACAAAACTATTGAATTCGTTTATAATGTTAAAGGACAATTTCAATCGACAATATCGTATCATATGTGTCTGTATGAAATCATCGAAAATGTGAACAAGCATAGACAATTCACAAAAAGTTATTTTCAGAAACCCTTTTTACTGATAAATTAGTATAGGTGTTTTCCTTACATTTATGTTTTAATGTAAGATATGGGAATTAGAGCTTTTAAAAGGAGGTGGAAGCATGAGCAAAATGAATACGACAACTTATGAAGCATCAAGCAGGGTTATGGAGCCTGGTCCATTGTCTGAGGCTAAACCTACTGGTACTTGGAAGGATTTTTTGACACTTGCGAAGATGGGGATCGTAATGTCTAATCTCATTACCACATTCGCTGGTTTTTGGATTGCCTTGAAGGTGACTGAAGCAAGCCTGATCGCCAACATCCCTACAGCGTTGTTGACTCTTTTAGGTGCAGCTCTCGTCATTGCAGGAGGGTGTTGTTTAAACAACTATATCGATCGGGATATCGACCATTTGATGGAAAGGACACATGAAAGGCCAACTGTTACAGGTAAGATTGATGCAAACCAGGTACTCTGGGTAGGGATCATACTTTCTGCTCTCGGGACACTGTTGTTGATGTTTGCCTCCTTGATGGCAGCACTTCTAGGTGTGATAGGTCTAGTTGTGTATGTCATCGTTTATACGATGTGGTTGAAGCGGACCCATTCGATCAACACTGTAGTCGGTGGGATTTCAGGGGCAATACCTCCGCTGATCGGCTGGGCAGCCGTCGATCCGAACCTGCATATGACAGCATGGCATTTGTTCTTGATTATGTTTTTATGGCAGCCGCCTCATTTTTTGGCTTTAGCTATGAAGCGATGTGAAGAATATCGGAAAGCAGGAATTCCAATGCTTCCTGTTGTTTCAGGTTTCGATATGACAAAACGACAGATGGTGGTTTATGTTGCAGCGTTGCTTCCGGTAAGTTTATACCTATATCATTTTGGAATGGTATATTTTACTGTTGCAGCTGTACTTGGGTTAGGTTGGCTAGCCCTTGGCATAGCCGGATTTTTTATGAAAAATGACATCAAATGGGCAAGACTGATGTTCGTGTACTCCCTGAACTATCTGACCATCCTGTTCGTTGTAATGATCATCGTCAATCGCTGAAGGGATATCGATTTCCCTTAAGCGGTTACATATTAAAAAAATTGTTCTAAGCACAACAAGAAAGCGGGGTTTGATGTAGTAATGAAACGATGGCTACGACTCGGGCGTCTTGTTCCGTTATTTGGAATTATGATGCTTGGTTTAATCGGTTGCGGAAATGAACAAATATCCGCACTTCAACCACAAGGTAAAGGTGCTAGCGCTCTTTTTGATCTGATGATCTTGAGCCTTGCTATTATGGTTGTCGTACTTGTAGTTGTTTTTATTCTTTTTGGTTATGTATTGGTGAAATTCCGACATCGTAAAGGGGACGATTCCATCCCTGAACAAGTAGAAGGGAACCATTTGCTTGAAGTTCTTTGGACTGCGATTCCGATCGTACTTTTAATAGTACTGGCGGTGCCGACAGTCATCACCACTTTCGACCTCGATGTCAGCGAAAAGAGTGCGCAAGCAACTGAAGAGGGTGGAGAACCTGCTGAGGAAGAGGGACCTATGACCATCAAGGTCACAGGACATCAATATTGGTGGGAGTTCGAGTATCCTGATCAAGAGGTTGTAACAGCGCAGGAACTCTATCTGCCAGTAGATGAAAGAGTGAATGTCGAGTTAAGCTCTGCAGATGTTATCCACTCTTTCTGGATTCCGAGCATTTCTGGGAAGATGGATACGAATCCTGGGGATAAATTGACGAACAAAATGTGGCTTCATCCTGAAAAGACAGGAACTTTCCAAGGTGCTTGTGCTGAGCTTTGTGGGGATTCACATGCATTGATGTATTTTAAAGTCAAAGTTGTCGAGCGTGAAGAGTTCGATGCGTGGATTGAAAGTATGAAGAATACGAAGTTCGATGACGCTCCGTCTGAGGTCGCTCAAGGTCAGCAAATTTTCGAGCAGAACTGTCTGCAATGTCATGCAGTCGGTGATCAAGGCGGGAACGTAGGTCCGGCGTTAACTGGGTTCGCTGACAACGATATGGTAGCAGGTATCGCAGAACACAATAAAGAGAACATCAAAAAGTGGGTAAATAATCCACAAGAAATGAAGCCTGGTAACAATATGCCGGATTTCAATTTCAATGAAGAACAATTAGATGCACTAGCAGACTACTTAATGGAACTTGAAACCGCTGAATAAGCAAAGTTTCAATCGCTTTATAAGGAGGTACTATCGTGAGTAACGCACATGCAGCGAATAAAAGCGTGCTATGGGATTGGCTGACTACAGTCGACCATAAGAAAATTGGAATTCTATACCTCGTATCCGGCGGATTCTTCTTCCTAGTCGGTGGTTTAGAGGCAGTATTGATCCGTATACAATTGATGAATCCTGAAATGACATTCTTAACAGGAAATCTCTATAATCAAGTACTTACCATGCACGGTACAACTATGATCTTCCTGGCCGCCATGCCGATAATTTTTGGGTTTATGAACGCGGTCGTACCATTACAGATCGGTGCCAGGGACGTAGCCTTCCCTTTTGTAAACTCACTGGGATTTTGGCTGTTCTTCTTCGGTGGAATCCTTTTGAACTTAAGCTGGTTCTTAGGTGGAGCCCCTGATGCTGGTTGGACAGCGTATGCACCATTATCAACAACATCGACCGGCCACGGTGTCGATTTCTATGTATTAGGATTACAGATTGCTGGTGCGGGAACGTTGATGGGGGGAATCAACTTCCTCGTCACGATCATCAATATGAGAGCACCAGGAATGACATTCATGCGTATGCCATTGTTCACATGGACAGCATTCGTAACATCTGGTCTTATCCTTTTTGCATTCCCTGCTTTGACAATCGGACTCTTCCTTCTCATGTTCGAGCGGGTATTTGAAGCTAATTTCTTTGATGCGAACATGGGCGGTAATGCCATCATCTGGGAACACATTTTCTGGATTTTCGGGCACCCTGAAGTATATATTTTGATCTTACCGGCATTCGGTATCATTTCAGAAGTTGTAGCTACATTCTCTAGAAAACGCCTATTTGGATATAGCGCAATGGTCTTTGCGACTGTATTAATCGGTTTCTTAGGTTTTATGGTCTGGGCTCACCATATGTTCACGGTTGGACTTGGACCAGTAGCAAACTCCATTTTTGCTGTTGCCACAATGGCGATTGCGATCCCGACTGGAGTTAAAATCTTCAACTGGGTATTTACAATGTGGGGCGGAAAGATTCGCTTTACTACAGCTAATTTGTTTTCAGTAGGATTCATTCCAACCTTTGTGATGGGTGGGGTGACTGGTGTCATGCTTGCTGTAGCGCCTGCTGACTATCAGTATCATGACAGCTATTTCGTTGTAGCCCACTTCCACTACGTCATTGTTGGTGGATTGATCCTTGGACTATTTTCAGGACTATATTATTGGTATCCAAGAATGTTTGGATTGATGTTGAATGAAGCACTCGGGAAATGGAACTTCTGGACGTTCTTCATCGGATTCCATCTTACATTCTTCCCGCAGCACTTCTTGGGTCTGATGGGGATGCCACGCCGTTACTTCACTTACCCAGAAGAGTTCGGTTTAGGCTCTTTGAACTTCATCAGTACGATCGGTGCCGTTTTTATGACAGTCGGTACCATCATATTCATAATCAATGTTGTCGTTACACATGCTAAAGGTAAGAAAGTCAGTGGAGATCCATGGGATGGCCGTACACTCGAGTGGGCGATTCCTAACCCTACACCACACTACAACTTCCTGCAAACTCCTTTAGTACGTGGATTGGATGCATTATGGATTGAAAAAATGGCAGGAAATAAGAAAATGACACCTGCAGAACCTGTGGGCGATATTCATATGCCGAATAACTCGGTTCTTCCTTTGTTCATGTCAATAGGCTTCTTCATTGCAGGATTCGGATTCATTTATTACAGTTCTGCTGGAGCGCCAGCATTGATTGCAATCATTGTTGGACTTGGAATCGGACTTGCCTGTATGTTCCTAAGATCATGGATTGACGATCACGGGCATCATCTTCATAAGGAAGATTTACTGAAAGAGGATAAGGGGGTTGACGCATAATGGATGTAGGTGAACGCTTAACGGACCAAAACTTCCCTGAATCCCCTGAGAAAGCTACTCTGGAAGGTAAAAACAAGTTTTTAGGATTCTGGTTGTTTTTAGGTGGAGAAACTGTACTTTTCGCAACATTATTCGGTACGTACCTGGGATTGCGTAATTCTTTCGGAAAAGGACCGGAGGCATCAGAAATTTTCCAGTTGCCTATGGTTTTCGCGGCGACAATCATCTTACTTACGAGTAGTTTAACGAGTGTATATGCTGTTTTGGCCCTTAAAGAAAATAGAGTCAAGCAAATGCGTAGATGGTTTTTCATCACTTTGTTGCTTGGTCTTTCCTTCTTAGGATTGGAGATCTATGAGTTCGTCGAATATGTGCATGAAGGACATACATTCACTTCAGGGGCATTCGGATCAGCTTTCTATACACTTGTGGGATTCCATGGAGGACACGTATTATTTGGATGTCTATGGATCACAGCATTACTCGTCAGGAACAGTGGACGCGGTTTAACCTTATATAATGCTCCCAAGTACTACCTGTTCGCTCTATATTGGCACTTTGTTGATGTAGTATGGGTATTCATCTTTACAGTTGTATATCTTATGGGAAAGGTGGGGTAATCGATGGCTAGTAACGAACAACCAAACTCAGTCCATCACCACTCGTCCTTACAAAAGAAAATTAAATTGAAGCAAGAACGCCGTCAGCATAACGTCTCGTTCGTCATGATGATCTTATTGACCATTGTTGCGTTTGCAGCAATTGCAAGTGACGCTATTTCCAACTCCGTCGCAGTTCTATTCATCATCGTTCTTGCTGGTGTCCAGGTCTTCTTCCAGCTTTACATTTGGATGCACCTGGGACATAAAGGGCATGAATTCCCTATGTGGGGGATTGCAAGTGGATTGTTGATCGCTCTAATCACAGTCGGGACCCTTGTAGGATTGATCTGGTAATATAATAAGGACTGACTCCAAAGGGGTCAGTTCTTTTTAACTAGATACGGATAAGAAAGTATAAAAATTTTGGTTCCGGTGAAGAAATGTCTAGCTCCACCGCCCAACCACTTGGATCACTTCAATCCTCCTGCGGCGGCAACAGCCTCCTCGTCGGACTTCCAGTGACCTTCGTGGCTGGTCAGGGCGTTTGCGCTTTTCTTTAAGTAATGACACAAAATTGTTCTACTCCGATCTGTGGATGTCAATCAGATTTGATAAGATAAGTAGAGAGAACAGAGCAAGGAGTGAATTTGATGCATAACCAACATCCGACTTCTTTAAGTGATGTAAGTTTAATCGAATTATGGAATCCATTCTATTTACTGATTACCATCGCAGTTATTGGGATATATCTTTTTTATACAAAAAATGGGCCATGGAAAGGATCTGTAACCAGAGGACAAAAAATCTGGTTTATCATTGGAGTTACCGGGTTTTATATTGCCAAGGGTACACCTTTGAGTGTCATAGGGCACCATTACTCATTTTCCGCACATATGCTTCAGATGAGTCTGTTGTATTTCATTGTCCCGCCGCTGTTGTTGATCGGGCTTCCGAAGGTGTTTTTCAGAAAGATCCTCGGTATTCGGATTATAGGCCGTGTCTTCCGCTTTTTCACGAAACCTTTGATTGCATTGTTATCTTTCAACCTGCTTATATCGTTTTATCACTTGCCGGTTGTTTTTGATACTGTCATGTCACACGGGCTTTTACATGAAACAGTACATTTCATCCTACTATCAAGCTCGTTCTTCATGTGGTGGCCTGTGATTGGACCTCTTCCTGAGAGTGATTCTCTTTCGGATCTACAGAAAGTCGGCTATATTTTTGCTGATGGTGTCCTTTTGACACCGGCGTGTGCTTTGATCATTTTTGCAGATGATCTGATTTATCAAACCTATATGCATGCACCACAAGTATTTGCTTTTCTCCAACCACTTGATGATCAGCAAGCTGGAGGTGTCATCATGAAGATTGCACAGGAAATCATATACGGAGGTATCCTGCTATATATCTTGATTCGCTGGGTACGGAAAGAACGTGCACAAGATAAAGAAGATGAGTTGAAAATCATGCAGGAAGCAAAGGCGAATGCAAAAGCAAAATTATCATTGAATGAACAATAATCAATAACAGGGTTGGCTTAGCTCGTTAAGCCGATCCTTTTTCTTTTTTTATGTCTAAAGATAGAGGATTTGAAGAAGGGTACCCTGAATAATGTAAGAGGACAAATAGTGAAGAGGGGGATATAGATGGAGTTACGTACGATTACAGAAAAAGAATTTGATGACTTTCTAGCCATGGGAGAATTCGCATTCCAATATGAACTCTCAGAGGAAGATAAGGAAAAAAGAAGAAAAATGACCGATTTGGGAAACTGTTGGGCCATATTTGAGCAAGGGAAGATGGCTTCTAAATTATTGATCCATCCAATGGAAATCTGGTTTGGTGGAAAGGTCATGGCGATGGGGGGCATTGCGGGCGTTGCCAGTTGGCCTGATTACCGACGGAAAGGACATATAAAAGCGCTCATGAAAAAATCACTGGATGTTATGCGAGATAACGGACAATCGGTTTCTATGCTTCATCCTTTTTCAGTAGCCTTCTATAGAAAATATGGGTGGGAATTGACACACGCTGTTAAAAAATATGAAATCAAACCTGAACAGTTGGCAGCCAAATATGAGTATGCTGAAGGGCGGGTGATACGAATTGCGCATGATATTGAAAGGTTGGATAACATATATGCCCAGTACGCCAAGAAGTACACGGGTATGTTGAAGAGGACAGAAAAGTGGTGGCGGTACTCTGTGTTACATGATCCCAGAGATATAGTTGCCGTCTATCAGGACGAAGAGGGAACCGATAAGGGTTATCTCATCTATAGAGTGAAAAAGAATGTGATGGAAATTGAAGAATGGGTATCTCTGAATGAACAAGCCAAATTGACAATGCTTCAATATGTAAGAAACCATGACTCGATGGTCGATTCGATCAACTTACATCCAGCTATCGATGAAAACTTCGAATTCTTGATGTTTGACCCTAAGATCAAGCAAGAAATCAGTTCGTATTTTATGAGTAGGATTGTTGACTTCAAAAAATTCATTGAAGCCTATCCTTTTCAGACAGAATTGGTAAAACCATTGATCGTTCATCTGGATGATCCACTTGCCAAGTGGAACAGAGGGACGTTTATCATCAAGAAGAGTGATGATGATGTAAATAAAGTGGATCACTTTCCTCCTAAGGAAGGAGCTAGATGCCAGCACCCCCCAGAAAAAGGGATACAATGTGACATTAACACGCTAAGTACGATGTTTTTCAATTACCAGACACCTAGGCAGCTTGCGGCGCAAGGCCGATTAAAAGGAAGCCCAGAAGAAATAGAGATGCTTGAAAGAATGCTTCCTAAACACCCCCCCTTCCTTTACGACTTTTTCTAAGAAGCTTTGAAGTGGTGCCAGGCACCGATCCAGAACCGTTGGTACTGGAGCGATCCTGAACGGTGCCTGGCACCATCTTTCAAGTGTTGGGAGATTTGAGGTTTCAAATAGTACCTGGCACACAAAAGAGCTGACCTTTATTGGATCAGCCCTTATTTTTAGATTTTGAAATTTGTTTTAACGATCCCTGCTTCACGTGCTGAATTGAAGATGATGAGTAGAAGTGGCCCGATAATGAAACCGATCACCCCAAAGAGCTTCAGACCCAGATACATGGCGATCAAGGTTGAAAGTGCGGATAAACCGATATGATGCCCCATCACTTTCGGTTCTACGGTCCTTCGTACGATCAATAAGATACCAGCAAGCACTGCGAGCTTCGTTCCTAATACCATGTTGCCAATCAAGAGATAATAGAGAGCCCATGGACCGAGGATGACGATGGAACCGATTATCGGGACAAAATCAATGACCCAAATGATGAAGGCCATCAATAGAGCAACCTTCGGAACGATCATATACAAACCGATCAGTGCTGCTACAAAAATGACGATACTGACTAAAAATTGAGCTTTCATGAAACCGAATATGACATATGACAGTCTCGTACTCATAAAGTGGACCTTCTCGGCAGTCTTTTCAGTCATGTGTGCGTAAAACCCTTTTTTCAGTCTTGGTATGTCCAAAAGGAATAGGAATAAAGCCAGCAGATATACGATTATACTTACTAAAAAGCTCGGAATAAAGGAGACGAGCGAAGTCAAGGATTCAACATAGTTCCTCTCAAGAAGTTTTATTCTGATAGACTCCAAAAATCGATCGACTTGACTGTTGATTTCAATGACGAATTCTTCGGGTAAATCTTGTGCAGCTTTTTCAAAGTTTTTCTCTATATCATCCCACACATTGTTCACTTCTGAAATATAGGTTGGGGAATTCTCTACAAAATTGATTGCTGAGGTAACTACTTTCGTCACTAAAAAATAACTGCCAATACCAAGTAAAATGACGAAAAGAGAAAAAACAATGAACACAGATAAATGACGTTTGAGTGAAAACTTTCTTTCAAACATCTTCACTGCCGGCTCTAAAATAAGCGCTGAAATAAGTGCAAAAACGATAGGCAGTGCTAAGGGCAATACCCATATGAACGCTGCAACGATTATAAGTGCGATTATAGTAAAAATGATCCAGCGTTTACGAGTTGAAAATTGGTTCAACTTGGTCCTCCTTACTCATTAGAAGATTCGATATGTATAAGCCTTTCCTAATGCAGGTCATTATTAATGAGCTCCTTACTATATATTATATTGCTTTTGTGAAAGTATGAACAGAGCCATGGCCGGAAATGAATGGATTGTTAAACAATTTTAAATAAATGACTCTCTTTTCTTTTTTAATCACTAAAAAAAGGGCGACTCAGTCAGCCCTTTTCATACGGTATGGTGCTTATCGATTTCTTCTTTCAACTCATTCAAAAGCTTTTTGCAATTTGCAACGACATGCTTAGGAAAATCCTCATCATATTCGACTCCGTGAGGATAATAATGCTTTCCGAGATACGGTTCCATGACTTTGATCAATGCATGTGGAGATTCAACTTCCCCTTCTACTGCATAACAAGGAACACGTAAATAGAAAACTTCGCCAGTATCCATGCTTTCAAACTTATAGTCATATGTAATTCGTTCGTAATCCCACTGTCCGGCACGTACTAATCCAACATTGTGCATTAAATGTTCAAGTATTTCGAAATTAACGACTTTACCTGCTAGTCCGATTTCTTCAAATTTCATGTGTTATCCTCCACATCCTTCGATATGTTCTTCCTTCATAATAATAGTATGAATCAGCTGAAGATGCAATCTTTCAAAAGATTATTCCGTATATTTATGTATGACTTTTGAAAATAAATCAAAAATTTGGCAAGACTAGACAATAAGAATAGCAGTTTACAATCATTCACATTGACTCATACCACCATACTGTTGCGATAATATATCTAATTTTTATTTACCCTCATACGATAGGTATAGGAATCGGACAGATTGAATAGGATGTTAATTAGTAGATTAAGCCCAAAGGATAGACAAGTATTCAGCTATAAGGTAATGTGAAAATAGGATTCGACAAATATTTCTTAAAGATCAGGGGGAGGGGCATATGAGAAGTATTGGAATGGTCATTGTCATAGCATTCATAATGTTCGGATTCAGTATTTTTTACGATGATATCGTAAATCCCCCTGAATTCAATGAGTCTCCAACCGAGCAAACCGATTCTAGTCCCTCTGAAAACCCAAATGAAGACCTTAAATTGCCAGAGTCGGGAATCCAGCAATTTCTACAGATGAATCAAGAAGAGTTACTAACAAAAATCGGAGAACCTGACCGTATTGATCCGACTCCTTATGGATACCAGTGGTGGATATATGATGAGGATCCGGATAAGTATATTCAGCTTGGTGTTGACAAAGGCAGAGTCGTTACGTTGTTTGCCCTTGGAAGAGATGTAGATGTTTCTCCATTGGAAATTGGGCAACAACGTTCAGAAATTGAAAAAAAGGTCAAAATGAATACAAAGGCAAAACTGGAGTTTGATGGAAATGAATACCAATTCGAATTGACGGAAGAAGAAATGAACACGAGGCCACTTGTGAAACTGAATGGGGCATGGGCCCAGCTCTATATGGATAAATTCGAAAAAACACTTGTAGGGATTCGTTACTTGACGCCAGAAATACTGATTATGCAACGACCTTATTCCCTTGAGTACCGAGGGAGGCTTATCGAACAACCAGAATTAGCTGAAAAAGATTGGGAAGAGATTCAAAATGCAGAAGAACTTCAAATCTTTACAATGACAAATGTCATCCGCAAGCAATACGATGTTCCCGCTCTTCATTGGCATGAAGAAACCTCTCAAGTTGCATATGGCCATAGTAAAGAAATGAACGAAGAAAATTACTTCTCCCATGAATCGCCAAACACAGGAAGTTTATCTGATCGATTGAATCATCAAGATATTGACTATTCCCAGGCAGGCGAGAACATTGCAGCCAATTATATAGATGGAATTGAGGCTGTCATCGGTTGGTTGAATAGCGAAGGACACCGGAAAGCTATGTTGAATGAGGAATTTACACACCTCGGGGTTGGTGTTTATGAAAGATATTATACTCAGAACTTCATTGTCCCCAGATGATTTAAATAATGAATAGACGTATTCGTAAAATAAAAGGTGACTCAAACGGCCGAACTAGCCTTTCGAGTCACCTTTTTAAAGATAAAGGGCGTTTGTACTTCTCTTACCTTGGGATTAAATAGAAGCTTCCTGTTGCTGCAGCGACAAGAATCCCTTCTTCATTGTAGATTTTTGCTTCAGTTACGGATGTTTTTGTCCCTAAGTGAAGGATCTCTGCTTTGCATACAAGGAATTCACCAACCCCTGGAGCGGTATAGTTGATTTTCATTTCGGATGTCACAGCGACTTTGTCATTCGGTATCTTCCTGTTGACGAAGGTGCCCATTGCAGTGTCCGCAAGAGTAGCTGTAAATCCTCCATGGACGATATCCACCGAGTTATCTAAAAACGGAGTGATAGGGATCGTCATGACAAGCAGATCCTCCTCCTGTTCAATTTCCGTTTTCATGAAGCTTGTTATGTAGGTGCTGTAACTCCCGAATTGCTTTTCACAGATCCCATCCACTATTTGTTCCAACACCATTTTATCTTTGTCAGAACCGCTTTCTAGTATGGCTTTTACCTTCTCTAGCAGTTGATTTGATGATTCCATTCCTAGTCCTCTTTTCTTTTTGCCTCTTTTTAGTGTATCAATGAAAAAATAATTCTTGCAACTATAAAATAGGCGAACATAATCAACTCCTGCGTTGTACTATATACTGTAGGCTTGAGTTGAACGTATGGGAGGCATTATAGTGAGTAAGCAAGCGAAAAATAATGAAAAGGTCGAACAATTCAAGATGTTTGTACGCTCACACCCTGGATTAATCGATCACGTAAAGAACGGAAACCAGACATGGCAAGATGTTTTTACAGAATGGAATCTTCTAGGTGAAGATCATGAACAATGGGGTAAATATATAGAGCGAGAAATTGGAGTTTCATCAACTACAGCAGCAAAACCGAAGAAAAACGGGAAAAATGTGAATGACCTTTCAGTAGGTGAAATCCTTTCGATGTTCAAAAATCTGGATATTGATGAAGTCCGTCAATATGCTTCACAAATCAGTTCTGCAATGGCAGGTATCCAAGATATGCTACAGCACTTCCAAAAAGGTCCGGGAAAACGACCACCTTATCCAAATAATCCATTCAGCCAGTTTTTTAAAGATTAGTAAAGGGAGTAAAAAAGATGCGTAAAGAAATCATCGATTACTTAGATCAGCGCCCAGACCTGAAGTTCATTGTCAGAGAACATCCTGATTGGTATAAGAAACTATCCCGTAACCCGGCTGCGATACAGGAGTTGGAAAATGAAGCAAAGTTTTTCTACGGCCAGACTTTCGGGCAGAAGATCGACCGCCTGCATGGACAGATAGAGACGATATCACGACTAGTCCAACTATTTGGAAAACATTGATTCGGGTTGACTCGATATAGAGTGGCATAACCTCCAATTACACTTTTATAAGGTTATACACCACTTATGAGTCAACCTTTTTATTCTCATTGTGGGACAAGCATTGTGAATTCACCAGTTATCCATAATTACTTTTCCCATGCCCATGGATATTTTAACTAGCACCTGCAAAACCTATTGGGTGAGGAGGTGCATCCTATCGTGTGGAAAAAACGTCTATTTATTATAGTATCAGCAGTATTTTTTCTCTCTGCTTGCCAGGTCCAAGGAAATGGGAAAATCCAAAAAGTGACCATAGAAAAAGACCCTTCAATCTTTAAGGCATTAGAAGTCACCAGCCCTGCAACATCACTATCCATGACAGTGCGGCATATGATTTCAAATGGCAACGTGTTTGTTGAATGCTACGTGCCTGGATTTGAGTTTACTGAGGCAAGCAGTCAAAATAAACAAAAAAAAGGGCATTTGAGGATCTCGGTTGATCATCAAAAACCCTATCCTGTTTATAAAGCTGCATTCATTATAAAGGATCTTCCGAAAGGGACCCATCATATAGCTGTCACCCTGATTGATGCGAAAGGTGAAGCCATTGAAGGCCTGAATAAAGAAATTACAGTAACAATTTCTTGAACATTACGAAGGGACTTGCTCGGTCGTCCCGAATGGATTCGGAGGATACAAGGGACTGAACTGTCGTAATAAATATTGGAATATCTTTTCTTGGATATTGATTTCTTGGCTTCTTAACGCTTCATTTCCGAATAACGTATTGAACTCTAGAAAATATATTTGTCCATCGACCAATGCAAGATCGAATCCTGCATGGTTTATGTTCAACTGTTTGGCTATACCGATTGTCAGCTTTATGGCTTCTTCCGGAATATCGAGGATTGAAATCTTCCCGCCTTGTGAGACATTATTGTGGAATTGACCTTCCCCTGAGCGCCAGTACGCAGCGATTACTTCTTCTCCCACTATACAAACCCTTAGATCCCTGTCCATTTCTAAAAATTCCTGTACATAAAGAGTGGTATTGTTTCTTGCGTACTCCAAAAAGTCTTCTCTTGAATTGATCAGAAAAACACCTCGACCCATCGAATTACGGGGTTCTTTTGCCACAAATGGAAAAGGAAAAGTTTCAAGTATATGGTCGATGTTACTTTTTGAATTTCCAAGAATCTCCGTGTAAGGGACATGAGCTGGACAAACAGTCCAAAGAGCTCTTGTCATTTCTACTTTGTCGTATCCTAGATGGATGGATTCAACACTAGGAAAGATCGTTTTCTTAAGACCATATACAAGTGAATTGACTTGCCAATGTTCGGGAAATAAGATTACATCAGCATCCTTGATCGATGCTTGTTCCCGAAACATAAGTTCTGGCTTGATATATCTTACTCCGGGCAAACCAATCGTCCGAAATGGATTGAATGTTACAATTTTCATTTTGCTATCCCCTAAATTATACTAAACGAGAAAATTATATAGCGAAACAAGGGGACTGTCAATAAAATTTTCATGTCCAAAAAATGAAAGGAAAGCCTCTGAATGGAATATCTTAGAATGTGGGATTGGCAATAATGGGTTCACTTGTGGCATACTATACGTAACCCATAAATAAAGGGGTGGAGGTGTATGTTTTCATATGTTAGCAACAGTTGAAGGTATAGAGATCCTAGACGGGGCAGATGAACTGGCATCTGTAATCGTCAATTCAGACATAGGACAAGAATATAAAGAAGCGAAGAAAAAACTTCGAGAAGATAAAGAGGCTCAGAAGTTGATTGATGAGTTCTCCAAAATGAAGGAAAAGTATGAGGAAGTCCAAAGGTTCGGGAAATACCACCCAGATTACAAGACGGTTTCAACCGATATAAGAGTTTTGAAACGTGAAATCGATTTAAATGAGACTGTCGCAGCGTTCAAAAGAGCAGAGAAGGAATTGGAAGGGCTTTTGAACGAAATCTGTGGCGTATTAGCAGGTCAAGTTTCGAAAAACATTAAAGTTCCAACAGGCAACCCATTCTTCGATAATATGTCTTGTGGCGGTGGATGTGGATCCGGAGGGGCTTGTGGCTGCGGATAAAATGGAATAGAGTTGGAGAGGATCGGTCCAATTTGGATCATCCTCTTTTTTAAAAGGATAAGAAAGTATAAAAATTTTGGTTCGATGAAGGGATGTCCAGCTCCAACGCCTAACCACTTGGATCACTTCAGCCCTCCTGCGGCGGTCGACACATTGATTTAGGTCGAAGTGGTTACCCACGCAGAACCGAACTTTGTTTGGTTCGAGCCTCCTCGACGGACTTCCAGTGACCTTCGTGGTTAACCAGGGCGTTTCCGCTTTTCTTGATGTCCAGCTCCAACGCCCAACCACTTGGATCACTTCAGCCCTCCTGCGGCGGTCGACACATTGATTTAGGTCGAAGTAGTTACCCACGCAGAACCGAACTTTGTTTGGTTCGAGCCTCCTCGACGGACTTCCAGTGACCTTCGTGGTTAACCAGGGCGTTTCCGCTTTTCTTTTTATTTTATACTTATCGGAATCGAATGCAGTCATGACATAAGTTCCCACAACAGAACATTTTTTGTTGTGGAACATAAAAACGGCTCCGGTAGACAAGCAGGAGATTTTCTTTTCGTACATAAACCGATTCGAAGTGAAGCCGTTTTCCCTTCATGGCTTTTACAGCGGCTTTCTCAATAAGTGGTTCAACGGTTTTTCTCTCTACTGGGGAGAATGACGTCAAATAGAGAAACGGTATGCCCGCCCTTTTTGACAAGGAAACGTCCTTGAATTTTGAGGTGCTGAGCAAATTTTCGATAAACGCATTCCTAACCATTTCAAGGTCCATATGTACAGCCCCCCTCAGTAAATGTCCTATAAGTGATTGCGCGGCATTTGCCTTCATGCTAGACTGAATAAAAACTGGTGAAAAGGAGTTCCCCTAATGCTGACGAATCGTACCGGATTGGCCGTCTGGCTTCATTCTTTAAAATATATCAAACAGCTTCGCAAATTTGGCAATATCCATTATGTATCGAAAAGGATGAAATATGCTGTTCTGTATTGTGATACGGAACAGAAAGACCGGATCATCGAGAAGATCGAAAAACTTCATTTTGTAAAAAAAGTAGAGCCTTCCCATAAAGCCTATATAAAGACTGAATATCAAAATGCACGTCCAGACAAGGCCAAAGAATACGACTATAAAATCGGTCTGTAATGATTATTGCCAGGCAGGTATGACGTGCTGCATTCTGAGAATTCCGGTTAAATATTGATAGTATAGCTCTTTTTCGTTGAATTCGTTCGACGGTCTTACTTCAAGAACCTTCAACTCTTTATTTTGCATAGAGGCACAGTCCTGGAACAAATCCCATCGTTTCGAGTGCTCTGGAACACCCTCAAGACAAATATATATCGGTTGGAAGTTTGATTCCCCTGCTGGTTGTAAAACAATCGCTACGGAACAAACTTCTTTTTCATTGATCTTTGTCTTCAAAGCAATGAACCTTGTAAGACGTTCAGCATTCGTTTCAGCTATTTCGATCAGTTCATATATATCAGAGTAGCCCTCCCCCAGTTCAATGAAGCGTTGAATCATGATTTTACCTCCTTGTTCATTTCATCTCATTCCTAACTTTAGCATGGATAACCCATACTGTGAATCGGTTGCATTTTACCATTATTAGAAAAGGCTTGTTATACTTGATTTTTCATTTTTGCGCAATTCACTCCATTTCCATACTCATCATTAAATTTCAGCAAAGCCAGCTGAGCCTTTGCTGCACTTATACCTTCTTAACATATAAAAAAAGCCCGCAGGAATGAATCCTGCGGGCTGTTCCATACCCTTACATGCCTAGAAACATTACGGAAATGTTCATTTGCCGTAGGGACAGAACAATGGGAGAGGAGAAACCGGAGTTAAGCCTATGGGGAAATTAAGCTTACTCCGTGGTTCAACTTACAACACCTGTGAGGGTGCTGTAATCCTATTATTGTACAGTTCAGAAGCTTATATACGCTCTATTTAAGAATTGTCCGTTTTTATGGTAGGATAATGGAGGTAAATAAAATTACGACGAGGTATACATGATGAGAATAATATCAGGTGAATTTAAAGGCCGTAAGTTAAAGTCTGTACCTGGTTCAGGTACAAGACCCACCTCCGATAAAATACGTGAATCAATCTTCAATATCATTGGTCCCTACTTTGATGGAGGCATGTCATTGGATCTTTACGGTGGTAGTGGTGCTTTGACGATAGAAGGCCTTAGCCGAGGGGTGGATAAGGCGATCATCATTGATGCAGACTCCAAAGCGGTGGAGACGATAAATTATAACCTCCAAAGTCTTGATTTGTCTAATAGAGCCGAGGTTTTCAGGAATGATTCATATCGCGCATTGAAAGCCCTCCGAAAAAGAGATACCCAGTTTACATATGTATTCCTTGATCCTCCTTACAAAAAGCAAAAGATCAAAAAGGAAATCGAGTTTTTAATGGAATATGGTTTGCTTGAACGAGCCGCAATGATTGTCTGTGAGCATGATGCAGTGCTTAAGCTTCCTGAAGAAATCGGTACTTGTTATCGCTTGAAGCACGAGCAATATAATAGCACGACAGCGGTTACAATATATAGAAATGAGATAGAGGGGGAAAGATAAATGAGCAAGAAGCAGGCGATATGCCCAGGGAGCTTTGATCCGATCACCTACGGCCATCTTGATATCATTTCAAGAGGTGCAAGTGTTTTTGATGAGGTAATTGTAGTTGTTGCGAATAACCAAAGTAAAAAATCGCTCTTTTCTGTCGAAGAGCGTATAAATCTGATAAAGGAAGCGACCAAGGACATACCGAACATTAGAGTCGACTGGTGTGAGGGATTGCTTATGGATTATGTCCGAACGACCGGTGCCAAGGTTATTTTAAGAGGATTGCGTGCCGTTTCTGACTTTGAGTATGAAATGCAGATCACTTCGATCAACCGGAAGCTGGATGAATCAGTTGAAACCTTTTTCATGATGACCAATAATCAATATTCATTCTTAAGTTCCAGCATCGTTAAAGAGGTTGCAAAGTACCATTCCCCGGTTACCGACCTTGTACCTAAGGTGGTAGAAGAAGCTCTGAAGGAGAAGTTTGCAAAAAAATAAATTTTCACAGACTTCTCTACATCATTTTGAATTGTGTTATGGAGCGTAATTGCATCAAGATGAAAATGACTAAGCTTATAAAGGTAACAAAAGCACCTATAGTCAACAGGTGATGCCATGTATCATAAATCCAAGAAATCGATGGATGCGATGCAAATGTTTCAACAGCTGTTCCATTTGTCTGGTTTAAATAAAGAGGTTTCCATAGGATGACCGTCAATATCGCTGCGATGAATCCATGCAATACTCTAGCCAATAGAAAGGGTTTGAACCGGATATCTGTTTCCGCTAATATACTAGCCACTTGCGCTTGAACTGAAAAGCCATTGAAAGCCAGGACGAAGCTGACCAAAACAGCTTGATCGAGAAGTCCAGGCCCACTGGTTTCACTGATCAATTTGCTGCCAAGTGTGATTTCAAACATTCCTGAAAGAAAGGGAGGAATAAGCACTTGAGCAAAGCCTAGTAAAGTCGTAAATGTGGACAGGACAGACGCCATAAACATAGTAATATGGAACTCTGTCAGCATACGGTTCAATACTGAAAAAAGAAGGATGAACCCGCCAATCATGAGTAAAGTCTGTATCGAGTGTTTGACGGCGTCACCGAGCTGTTGTCCGAATGGACGTGAATCCATCTTCCTGACTTGATACATCCTGTTGAGTGCATACATCAAGCGGTTTTCTGGAATAGGAATAAAAATATGTCTTGGCCGAGACTCAGGTGGTCCATAAAATCGCATGATGAATCCTACAAAGATATTACCAATATAATGGGCTGCTGCTAGAAGGACACCCAACTCTGGATTATGAAAAAAGCCGAAAGCCACAGCACCGAGTATGAATAATGGATTAGAACAATTCGTAAATGCGACTAGACGCTCTGCTTCAATTCGCGAAATTTCTTTCTCTTGCCTGAGTCTTGCTGTCAATTTCGCTCCAGCCGGAAACCCTGATGAGATCCCCATCGCCCAAACAAACCCGCCTGAACCTGGCACTCTGAATAGAGGGCGCATGACCGGTTCCATCAAAACACCGACGAATCTTACAACACCGAAGCAGATCAATAGTTCACTTATGATGAAAAATGGGAGCAAAGAGGGGAAAACGATTTCCCACCACATTTTCAATCCAGCCAATGATGATTCAAATGCTGCTTTTGGGTATACCATTAAGGAGAATGCAAAAAGGGAAGTTACAATCGCAAAAAGTAAATTTTTCAAACGGGAAGGGTACAATCCGAATCCTCCTTATGAATACGCTAATATATACGTGACATTAGATAAGTTGTCCTCATTCATTTATACGTGAATATGCCGAGATTAGACCTCTATGAGAGGTTCTCAATGAAAGAGGAGGTCATCCTGTGAATCAGCCCAAGATCGGTTTAGCTCTAGGTTCTGGAGGGGCTAGAGGCTTTGCTCATATAGGTGTTTTAAAAGCTTTGTATGAAGCGGAAGTTCCTATCCATATGATTGCAGGAAGCAGTATGGGGGCTCTGGTAGGAGCATTTTATTGTACCGGCCATAAGCCGGATACGATGGTGAAGATGGCAAGGATGTTTCGTAGACGGTATTATATGGATTATACGGTTCCCAAAATGGGATTTGTAGCTGGAGAAAAGGTGAAACAGCTTATATATGCTTTGACGAAAGGCTGTAGGATAGAAGATTTGGACCTCCCATTTTCAATCATTGCTACCGATCTTTTGAAAGGCGAGAAGGTCGTCATTACTAAAGGACTTATATCTGAAGCAGTCAGGGCTAGCATCGCTGTACCAGGTATTTTTGTACCGTATGAAAGGGATGGACGGCTCTTGGTCGATGGAGGTGTGATCGACAGGGTGCCGGTTTCCGTCGTGAAGGAAATGGGGGCGGATCTCGTCATTGCTGTTGATATTTCGCACATTAAAGAAGACCCGGAAATCAATACGATCTTTGATGTCATCTTGCAGAGTATCGATATCATGCAGCGGGAACTCGTAAAAGCAAATGATATTGCTACAGATGTACTGATCAGGCCACTGGTGGAAACGTTCAGTTCTTCTGCATTTAAAGACATAGATGAGATCATTGCCATCGGGGAAGAAGAAACTAAAAATCGTATTCAAGATATTGAAGCTGCGATTCGTGACTGGAGGAAGAACCATGAAAAAAATTAGATCCCAATGGCCCTGGGTTGTCATATTATTAGCCTTTGTGATTGCTTTCCTGCCGCTGCCATATTATTTCACACAGCCAGGCGATGCAAAGGTGTTGAGCCCTATTATCGAAGTAGAAGAAAAGAATCAAGCAAAGGGATCCTTCATGCTGACGACAGTATTAGTAGGGAAAGCCAACGCTGCAGAATATTTATGGGCCAAGGCCAGTGAATATCGGGAAGTGATTCCAGAAGACCAGATCAGGGGTTCAGACGAAACGGAAGAGGAATATGAATCAAGGCAGCTCCAGATGATGCAAAGTTCCCAGCACGCAGCAACCATAGTCGCTTTTAAAGAAGCGGATAAGTGGATTGAAATCATCAATAAAGGTGTCTTCATAACGGGAGTCATATCAGGTATGCCAGCAGCGGAAAAACTAAAGGTTGGGGATCTGATCACCTCCTTGAATGGAGAAGAAATCAAAACTGCTGAAGAGCTCGTCAACAGATTGAAAAAGTTTGATGCCAATGAAAAAGTTCAACTGACTGTCAATAGAGATTCAAAAGAAAAGGAAATCACACTGTCTCTGAAACCTTTTCCGAAAAATATTGTCCAGAACAGTGAAGAAGAACGTGCCGGGATTGGTATAACTTATCCAGTCACATTTACCGAAATCGAGACAGATCCGCATATGAAAATTGAGACCAATAATATCGGTGGTCCATCTGCAGGTTTGATGTTCACCCTCGAAATCTACAATCAATTGACAGAAGAGGATTGGACGAAAGGGTATCAGATTGCTGGAACAGGGACGATGAACGAAAAGGGAGAAGTTGGACCGATCGGCGGGATTAAACAAAAGATCGTGGCAGCTGATAAGGCTGGTGCTGAAGTTTTCTTCGCCCCGGTCAAAGCGGACAATTACAAACACGCAAAAGAAGCTGCAGATGATATCAATACTGAAATGAAAATCGTCCCGGTTGAAAAATTCTCTGGTGCCCTGGAGTATCTGAAGGGCTTGAAAGAAAAGGGCTGATAGCACAATTTGACCTCGCTATTTATTTGGTTGGAGCCTCTTCTTCTGACCTCCAATGACCTTCGTGACTGATTTCTTAAACGCGAATCGGAGGGTTTGAATATTCCTGTCTCCAAAGCCTTGAATGGTGCTCAACTGGAAAACCGAGGATATATGTATTCGTCGCTATGATGTCCAGTTGCAAAAAGTCATCAGTATGTTTAGAAAGTGTGCTGACGATTGGAAGTTCAACCTTCTTTTTATTGGCGTTCAGATACAGTTGTCCCTTTTGGTTCATTCCTAGCAAGCGGATGTAAGTCGGCTGCACTGTCAATGCTTTATCCATTGTTTCTTTTTTCGCGTTTGTCAGTAGATGTGTACATAGCCTCTGAAGCCGTGTCCACGTATATCTTTTCGTCTTGACATCTTCAAGAAACCCGGAAAAGGATTCCGAACGTAAAATCTGGTTCATCAGCCGATTCTCGATTCCTTCGACACATTCATATACCTGGGATAATTCCTCTGGAGAAGATGTGATCAGTCTATGTTTCAAGAAATTGAAATAACGTTCCCAGCTAATGAATGTTCCGAATATTTGTTGGTGTTGACCCAATCCGTTGAATGTCGTCGGGGGGACGAGATCTTTGATACCAGAGAGGCTCCCTTTGTCGCCGAACAGGATTTTTCTGATTCCAGTAGCGCTGGCAATCTTGTCAGTTCCATGTTCTTCATCATGATAACCTGCGCCAGTACGCTGGATTGTATCTATATTCATCGTAGACCCTATTTGACAAATTGAATTCACATAATGATACCCCAGAATATTATTCGGTTTTGTCAGATCGACAGATTCCTGTGGCCTGCCTTGGAGTTCTGAAAAAGCCATTGAAGCTGCAGTCGGGTAACTGACCCCTGTCTGGACATGTTTTTGAATCCAATCGTTATATTCCTTTTGGTTTTCGTTAAGGAAATCTACCGTATTCATGAAGGGTTCTATTTTTCCGGATTCACTGCCAAATATGATTTCATCGCATTTCAATGCATCTAGGATGGAGACAGCTCCAAAAGCAAATCGATCTGCACGTTGGGTGGCAAAAGCATACGGAAGTTCGACGATTAGATCGACTCCGGCCTCCAGTGCCATTTTTGCCCTTGTCCACTTCGAAACAAGTGCAGGTTCCCCCCGTTGCAGAAAGTTACCGCTCATGACAGCTATGACTGTATCTGCCTGTGACTGTTTCTTAGATTGTTGCAAATGATATAAATGGCCATTATGAAAAGGGTTATACTCAACGATCAATCCTAAGGTTTTCATGATATTACTCCTTCTAATTTGGTAGTGGGAAAGGATATACGTTAAAATTGGGATGAACGTGTATGGATGATGAAGGTCAGTCTCCACTATTGTACCAAATTGCAAAGGTTCAAGGAAAATGACTGTAAAGAAAAAATGTTGACAATTTATTTTTTGAAAGCTATAATTACTACTGTTGCCTTGAGGTGATGACAAATGAAATGGTCCATACAACAACTGAGAAGTTTTCAACGTAAAGGACTAGAACTTGATGAAACAATCGAGATTGACTCGATCTGTGATTTTGATCCTGAAATCCGCGAAATAACACCTGTCCACGTAAAGGGTTATGCTGAAATCAATCAAAATCGAGCTGTATTCCATTTGACGATGGCTGGAAAGATGACGCTGCCTTGTGCAGTAACTCTTGAAGATGTACCTTTCCCTTTCAAAATCCATTCTACAGAGATATTCTTGTTTGAACCAGATTATGGTATGGATGCCGAAGAAGAGGACATCCATGTTGTCGAAGACAATACAGTTGATCTGATACCTTATATCCGGGAAAACATATTGTTGGAAAAGCCGTTGAAGGTCATCAGCTCTGAACCAACTGATAACCCTCCTGCTCCTCCATCAGGTAAAGGATGGGACGTAGTTGAGGAAGAAGAGGATCGACAAGATAAGGTTGATCCACGGATGGCCGATTTGGCCAAATTTTTTAATGATAGCGATAAAAAGTGAAGAAGCGTCAAACCAATTGACATTCTCTAGCTGAACAATTCCTTCAAGGAGGTGGAAACCATGGCAGTACCTTTTAGAAGAACCTCTACAACTCGTAAGAACAAGCGTCGTACTCATTATAAGTTGAAAGTACCTGGAATGGTGAAATGCCCACAATGTGGCGAATACAAGCTTTCTCACCGCGTATGTCCAGAATGTGGAACGTACAAAGGAAAAGAAGTAGTAGAAAAGTAAGACCAACAAGAGTGCCTGTTTAGGAGTGCAAATTCCTGACAGGCACTTTTTGGATTGTTGATTCGATCAATTAAACAGGAATCAGTGTTTTATTTCGTAGATTGGTGCAATAATGTTTAAAGTCGTGCAATTACCTTTCTAAATCGTGTAATTCTTTTTCAAAATCGCACAATTAAGAAAAGTGACCTTCATTTTAGAACTTATCCTATGTATTAAAGCCAAAATAATTATTGATATCGCCATCACCGACCTCTTCAAATAACATTTTTAGCCGCTACAACAATCAAAATTCCTTTCTTAAGCACAACGATAAGCATCTCAAAACACTTCAAGTTCATCTTAAAGCTTCATACCTGAAAAGTCGCCTTACTGTTTTGATATAATGGATAGAACCAGCTATTTTATGCATAAGTAGGTGATCATATGGAGAAAGTGCAAGTGGAAATCAAAAACGGCATTTGCTGGCTGACTTTAAATCAGCCAGAGCGATACAATGCAATCGACCATGACATGATTGCTTTATTGGATCGTTGCTTGACAGAGGTAAAGGACAATCATACTGTAAAAATACTCGTGATACGTGGGTCGGGAGAAAAATCATTCTGTTCAGGTGGTGACTTGTCAGTCTTCCACCAATTACATACTGAGAAAGAAGCGTACAGAATGCTTTCTAAAATGGGAAATGTCTTATTCAAGGTTTTCTCTTTTCCTAAGCCTGTGGTTGCACTCCTCAATGGGATAGCGGTAGGAGGTGGATGCGAAATCGCTTCTGCATGCGATTTCAGGGTTTCTTACCCGAACGTAAAATTCGGTTTCATTCAGGGAACGCTCGGAATTACAACCGGATGGGGTGGATCGACCTATGTTATGGAACGTATGAACCCTGAGAATGCTTTGGAGATGTTGATCAGTGCGAGGAAATATTCAGCTCAGGAAGGGTATGAAAAAGGGTTTATCCAAAAAATATTAGCTGAAGAAGACCCTATGAAAGACTTTTATGAATGGATCCAGTTCTTTACAACGAAAACAGCAAGTGTTCAAGAAGCGTATAAACAACGCCGTTTGGATTGTTATGATCTTATAGATATCAAAAATCGGGTTGAAAAAGAAATAAGTGATTGTTCCCGGTTATGGGAGTCAGATGAACATCATCAGGCAGTGAGAACCTTTTTAAACCGCAAGTGAGTGGTTGGTATCCGTTCTGGACATCCAAGAATAGAAACTTTTACTAGAACAAAAGTCTATCTTTTCTACCATCTGCATATGTTGTAAGTAAAGTAGAAATGTTTGGAGGGATGCAAATGGGCTCGACACGTCAGGATGCTTGGAATCATGATGAAGATCTATTGCTAGCAGAAGTCGTTCTGCGACATATACGGGAGGGCGGAACTCAACTAGCAGCATTTGAAGAAGTTGGAAAAAAATTATCTCGGACATCAGCGGCATGCGGTTTCAGATGGAATTCATTAATCCGGAAAAAATACGATGCTGCCATAGCCATTGCCAAAAAGCAGCGAAAACAGATGATGAAAGAGAAGCAACCGAAAACACATTCTGCTACCAATGCTGGACAGCAATCACATACTCCTCAAAATGATCAAGAAGAAATAAGGGTAATGAACAGAACAGATGTGAAATCAGATTTATGTATGGATGATGTGATCTATTATTTACAATCCATTCGATCGGCTGAGCAGAATACACATACGATCCAAGGGGAAAATGAACGATTGAAAGAAGAACTTTTGAAGCTTGAAAAGGAAAATGAAGTATTGAGTCATAAACTTCAAAAATTACAGACTGACTATGAACATGTTTATGAAGATTATAAGATCATGTTGAATTTCATGGAACGGGCAAGGAAAATGGCAGTGACAGACGGAGATGAACAGGATTCTCAAGTGAAATTTCAAATGGATTACAATGGAAATTTAGAAAAAGTGGAAAAGTAAAGAATAAGCTGACGAAAAAAGTGTCAGATTCTTCAAATGAAGGATCTAACACTTGATTCAAGTCAGCTTTTCGTTTTATAAATCACAATTCAGTGGAAGATACGTCCGTTTCTTTGATCGGTCCATCTTCCTTTTCTGTAAGCTCTTGTTCTGCAACTCCTGCAGGATACCATACATAAGGATTTTCTCCGCGATCGCGGCCAGGGTTGTACGTTACAGACGAAAAGCCCATCTTTTCCCAAAATTGACTGGACCTTTGTCGTGCATTCGTCTTAATAGGGAGATTAAACGTTTTTGCGTAGTTGACGAGTGCACTACCGAACCCTTTCTTATGGTAATCTGGTAAAACTTCCAACTTCCAAAGTTCAAGGTAATCTTGAGGCGGATCGAAATAACGGTCATAGGTTCCATCAATACGATAAAGGCTCATTCTGGCAACCAATTTGTCCCCATAGTATACCCCGTAAAAAGGTGATTCGCTATCGTTATCAATGATATTTTCCTGCAAATCTTCCAGCATAGATAATTCTTGGACTCCATATTCCTTGAACTTCTTGAATTCTTCTAACGTTTTATAATTAACGAGAAGTTTTTGTACTTTATACATCGCTCGGCGTCCCCCTTCATTTATTCTCCCTTTCTATCTAATGTTATTATATAATAAAGTTACGAAAATTTCTGCAAAAGTAAAAAATTTCTGCAGGATTCTACAGGAATTAGGCGGATTCTTGTTGAAAGTAGTAGATTGTAGCCCAGAGAAATAGGAGGAGATGGTTTGAAAAAGATACTGATCGCAAACAGAGGAGAAATTGCAGCCAGGATAGTCAAAACGTGCGAAAAATTACAGATTGAACCAGTTATCGTATACTCACAAGCGGATAAAGATCTTCCTTATGTGAAAGATGCCAACATAGCTCATGAAATCGGTGAGCCTCCAGTAGTCAAATCATATTTGAACAGTGAACGTATTTTGGAGATTGCACTTCATGAAAAGGTTGATGCGATTCATCCTGGATATGGATTTCTTTCAGAGAACGCGGACTTTGTACGAAAAGTTGAAAACGCTAACATTAAATTCATCGGGCCCTCTGCGGATGTCGTAGAAGAGATGGGCGACAAGGTGAAAGCGAGAAAGACGATGCAGGATGCAGGTGTTCCTGTCGTGCCCGGCAGTGACGGTCCGCTCAGTGATGTGGAGGAGGCAGTCCAACTGGCTGCTGATATAGGTTATCCGGTTATGATCAAGGCGAGTGCAGGCGGCGGTGGAATCGGAATGCAGCGGTGTGAAGACGAGAAAGCATTACGCACAGCATTCATTTCCAGTCAAAACCGAGCTAAAGCTTATTTCGGTAATGATGAAATGTTCATGGAAAGGTTCATTTCTAACAGTCGCCATATCGAAGTGCAAATCTTCGGTGATGAGCAAGGAAATGTCGTTCATTTGTTTGAAAGGGATTGCTCGATCCAGCGCAGACACCAGAAAGTCATCGAGGAGACACCTTCGCCATTTTTAAGTGAAGAGGTTCGCCGACAGATTTGTGAAGCGGCTGTCCAAGCTGGTAAACATGTGAATTATACGAATGCAGGGACAGTTGAATTCATTGTGGATGAGAATGAGGATTTTTATTTCTTGGAAATGAATACACGGTTACAGGTGGAACATCCAATCACAGAAATGATTACTGGATTAGATCTGGTAGAATGGCAGATTAATGTAGCTCAATCAAAACCATTGCCATATTTACAGGGGGAACTTACCAAATCAGGGCACAGCATCGAATACAGGATCTATGCAGAAGATCCGCATACCTTCTTACCTTCCCCGGGAAAGATCGAGAAATTCCAATACCCGACCATTGAAGGTGTACGTGTAGATACTGGGTTCAGTTCCCAGACACAAGTGACACCATTTTATGATCCGATGATTGCAAAAGTCATCATCTACGCAGAAGATCGGGATAAAGCACTGGAAAGATCCCGACGTTTCTTCGAGGAATGGACCTTAGGCGGAATCAAACACAATGGACCTTTATTCGATCAAGTATTAAATGATGAATCATTTCAAAAGGGAGAATACACTACAAATTACTTAAACGAAATGATAACAAAAGTTGAAAATTAGGAGTGATCCAACATGAAAGAAGTAACAGCATCAATGGCAGGTACCGTATTAAACGTATTGGTTTCAGAAGGAGAAAGTGTATCAGCAGGGCAAGCGGTCCTTACACTTGAATCTATGAAAATGGAGATCCCGATTGAAGCAGCAGCAGAAGGTGAAGTTGAATCTGTCAACGTCACTGTAGGAGATTTCGTTAATGAGGGTGACGTGCTCGTTGTCATGAAATAAAAATGAATGAGCGCTCGTTCTCTTAAAAAGCAATAAAGGAGGAATTGGATGTTGAAGACAATGAATGAAACATTGCATGAGGCCTCATCAAAGATAGAAGCAGGCGGTGCTGAAAAGTATCATGAAAAGCTGAAAGCCCAAAATAAATTGTTCGTCAGAAAACGCCTCGAATTATTATTTGATGAGGATTCCTATAAAATTGAAGACGGAAAATTCGCGAATAACCAGGCTGAAGGGTTACCGGCTGATGGAGTCGTAACGGCGATCGGGAAGGTGAATGGCCAAAAGGTTTGTGTAATGGCGAATGATTCAACCGTAAAGGCTGGTTCCTGGGGTGCAAGGACGGTTGAAAAAATCATCCGGATTCAAGAAACGGCCATGAGACTAAAGGTACCTCTCCTTTATCTGGTCGATTCGGCAGGGGCACGGATTACAGATCAGATCGACATGTTCCCGAATCGCCGTGGGGCCGGTAGGATCTTTTATAATCAGGTGAAAATGTCAGGGATGTTGCCTCAAGTCTGTATCCTATTCGGACCTTCTGCTGCCGGCGGCGCATATATCCCTGCATTTTGCGATACGGTCATTATGGTAGACCAAAACGCTTCCATGTATTTGGGATCCCCGAGAATGGCTGAAAAAGTGATTGGGGAAAAGGTTACCCTTGAAGAGATGGGCGGAGCTCGAATGCATTGCAGTGTAAGCGGGTGCGGAGATTATCTAGCAGCAACAGAAGAGGAAGCAATCGGGTCCGCACAGAGCTATCTCTCTTACTTCCCATCTAATTATAATGAAAAACCTTATAAAGAAGAGGGGAAATTGCCAGTACAGGGACGGAGTTTATCTGAAATCGTGCCTGAAAATCAAAATGTCCCATTTGATATGTATGAATTCATTGACGGACTTATTGATGAAGGTTCATTTTATGAAATAAAGAAGTTGTTCGCTCCTGAAATCGTGACCGGTTTTGCACGGATTGATGGAAAAGCAGTCGGGATCGTGGCAAACCAGCCGAAAGTCAAGGGCGGCGTTTTGTTTGTAGATTCGGCTGACAAAGCTGCGAAGTTCATCACATTATGTGATGCCTTTTCGATTCCATTATTGTTTCTTGCTGATGTACCAGGCTTCATGATCGGTACGAAAGTTGAGAGAGCAGGGATCATCCGACATGGTGCCAAGCTGATCGCAGCGATGAGCGATGTCACGGTTCCGAAAATTTCGGTCGTTGTCCGAAAAGCATACGGAGCTGGCCTCTATGCTATGGCAGGGCCAGCTTTTGAACCAGATTGCTGTATAGCGCTCCCAACTGCCCAAATCGCAGTAATGGGACCTGAAGCAGCTGTCAATGCGGTATATTCTAATAAAATTAATGAAATTGAAGATCCGAAAGAGCGGATGAAATATGTTCAAGAGAAACATCAGGAATACAAGGAACATATCGATATTTATAAGCTTGCTTCTGAAATGATTGTTGATCAAATAGTATCTGCGGATGATTTACGTGCGGAGCTGATCGATCGGTTTACTGCATACGAGTCGAAAGAAATGATCTTCAGTGAACGAAAGCATCCAGTGTACCCGGTTTAAGACTTAATGGGGCTGTCCCAAAACAATAGTGTCAGATACCACCACACAACATTTTGTTTCAAAAACACATTTTTTCTCAAAATGTTGCTAGGGACGGTGAGAGTCAGACACTAATGGGACAGCCCCCTTTTTTGTATATTTTTTAAGTTATTGGGATCATTCTCGAGTTATTCATTTCAAATTTGGAGCATTGGAAAATATAAGAGTACCGATGAATGGATCAAATTACAATGGAAAGATTTATCAGTAGAGTCAATTTTGTGCTACTATAATCTTACAAATCCTTGTTCAAAGGTTGGGGTTATCATGAAAATTGGGGTTATTGGTGGCGGCGCGATAGGACTGCTATTTACAGCTTATCTTTCAAAAAGTCCTCATGATGTTGTGCTTTGTGTGAGAAGGGAAATCCAGCGACAAGCAATTCAGACAATGGGACTGACTTTGAATTTTGGGACTTCAGTATATACTTGTCAACCTGATGTTCGTTTACTATCAGGTAGAGATCATGGGGACATTGATGTATTGATAGTCGCAGTTAAATCTTATGATGTTGAGCAAGTAATGCCTGAAATCGGTGAAAGGTTCAGCCGGACACGTTCTATTCTGTTTGTACAGAACGGCATGCAGCATCTCCGTATCTTGCCAAAGCTGCAGATGCATTCAATCTATTTGGGGGTGGTAGAGCATGGTGCATTAAAAGAATCGGATCATTCAATCATCCACACAGGACTGGGGCAAACCAAAATCGCGCCTTATCTGGATGGCCATTCCGGATTCAATTGGGAAAAGCTCTCAAAAGAAGACTTCCCATTCACTTACCAAAACGATTGGTATGCCATGCTCAGTGAAAAACTACATATCAACGCTGTCATCAATCCCCTTACCGCTATATTGAAGGTTAACAACGGTGCTCTCCTTGCCAATCCATATTGGTTCTATTTGATGAAACAAGTCAGTAAAGAAGCTTGTAAAGTCTTGAACATCGAAGATCATGAAGCTTGGAAGGATTTAGTGTCAGTTTGCGAAAATACTTCTTTAAACAAATCTTCCATGTTAAGGGATATAGAGAATAATCGAAAAACAGAGATCGACGCAATTAATGGCTTCCTTCTGAATGCTGCCCAACAGAAGAGTATCGAAGTTCCTAATAATCAATTCGTATATCAAGTCATCAAAGGGATGGAAGATCATATGGAAAGTAGGGAAAACAATGGTTGATTTTTTATTAGCATCCTTGGGGGTATTGGTGACGGTACCTTTATTGGCTTGGATCATGGTTTATTGGATAACACGAAAAATAACCCGCCATAAAAAACGGTCCTTCCTGTTTGCTACAGACGTGACCACTTTTTTCCTGATTCTTTCTGTCATATTTACCCTATATACCATTTGGGGGAATGCTTTTTTGTGGCCGATCATCATCATCATTTTAATACTGATTATCAGTATTACCTTCATATATTGGAAACAAAATAAAGACATCGGACTTTCCAAAATCATCAAGGCAACCTGGCGCTTAAATTTCCTGCTATTTTCTTCCGGATATCTAGTCCTTTGTATATATGGGTTGATCAATCGTGTATTTGCCCTATAAAAATGAATTTTATGAGAAGCGGTTCCAGTAGTTCCTGTACTAACGTATATATATCCTGATTTGTGATTTTCCTGGTACGATGTTGGATTCTTAGGAGATATAGGCAGATTTGTTGGGAGTAGAATCGGTAATTTGCTATACTCATATTCGCAAAGCGTCTGTCGTGTTTTTAAGAAAGGAAGAAATGTATGAAAGTGCTAGAGCTACCTTTTCAAAATAAAGATAACCTCTTTTCTGCCTATCTGAAGGGAAATTCAGATGTAGGAAGTTTATTTGATTATAATCCGTTTGAGAACGAAAGCTATATCGATCGTTGGAAAGACCTTCAGGAAAGAACCTTTCCTAGAACTGCCCTTTACAATCATCTGACTTCATATCATCAGTCTTTACCAGCTGAGAGTAAAACATTTGATAATATTGAAAAATTGAAGGACCCCAAATCGACAGTTGTTGTGACAGGGCAACAGGCCGGGTTATTGACAGGTCCTTTGTATACGATACATAAATGCCTTTCAACTATCCTTTTTGCTCAGGAAAAAGAACGTCAACTCGGAACGCCTGTCGTTCCGGTGTTCTGGATAGCAGGAGAGGATCATGATTTTGATGAAATCAATCATATCCACATACCGATAGATGGGCAACTTAAAAAATACAAATTGAATTTATATGAAGGTATGAGATCAGTTTCTCATATAGAGGTTGATGAGGATCTGTTGTTCCCATGGGCTGAAGAAGTGATCCGTTCTTTCGGGGAGACAGAGCATACACAAAAACTCAAAGATCTGATCCAAAAAGCTATCAAAGAGAGCGACACATTGACTGGATTTTTCGCTTACCTTATGGTTGCGCTCTATAGTGATTTCGGATTGGTCATCCTTGATTCCCATCATCCGGATTTGCGAAGAATTGAAACGCCATTCTTTGAGAGCATGATCCGCAAAAATGAAAAAATTGATGAGGCTTTTCAAAATGGCCTTGCAAATGTCAATAACCTTGGGCATGCCTCACCCATCGAATCCGAAGAGGGAAGTGCACATCTCTTTATTGAAGAGCGGGACACTAGAGTTTTGTTAATTCGTGAAAATAGCTCGTTTCGAGGTAAAAACAACGAATGCCTTTATAATGAAGAAGAGTTATTGAATATTGCACAAACAACACCATCAAGGCTCAGTAATAATGTGATCACCCGCCCGTTGATGCAAGAACTTCTCTTGCCGACATTAGCCTTTGTAGGTGGTCCTGGGGAAATCAATTATTGGAGTGCATTGAAACCTGTCTTTCATGCTTTTGATATGAAGATGCCACCTGTCCTGCCACGTTTGTCACTTGTACTCCTGGACCGTTATACCCAAAAGACAATCGAGGAGAAGGAACTTGACCCCGTTCAGGTCGTTTTTAATGGTGTATTGGATGAAAAGGATAAATGGTTGGCTGACAATACAGATTATGATCTGGATGAAGAAATCGGTCATGTATTGGAAGTATTCAAAAAGGGACATGACAATTTAGGGAAAACGGCTCATGATATTGATAGAGGGCTGGATCGATTGACTGAAAAAAACTGGAGCATCATTGAAGATCAAATCCTCTTCTTGAAGCAAAAGATGGAAAAGTCCATTTATCAAAGACATGAGGTCGAATTGAAAAAATTCGATCATATACAAATGCACCTGCTGCCAGATGATCAGCCTCAAGAAAGAATATTGAATGTCTTCTATTTCATCAATCAAATCGGATTTGAATTCATTTCAGAATTAGCAACACAATATTATTTATGGAACGGGAATCCAAAGGCGATAAAACTCTAATCGAATACGATTGTTTTACGCCATTCCAACCTGTTCGTGAAAAATCAACAGCATTAATGAAAACCTGGACGGAATAAAGGGAATCACCCCTTTATCATGTCGTATTTCAGCTGACGATACTGTAAAAAAATAGCGATGAAAACTCGGGAAATCCTGCATTTATAAGCAGGATTTTTTTTTGTGGAAAAGAATTATTAAACAAGTGGTGTGAAGTGGGGAGTTGTGGTAGACTTAGGGAAGAAAGTGGGGAGGGGGACCCGTATATGTTCATGGGAGAGCATTTACATACCATTGACGATAAGGGAAGAATGATCATCCCCTCGAAGTTCCGTGATGAATTAGGAACCACTTTCGTACTAACAAGAGGACTAGATCAATGTGTTTTTGGTTACCCTCTTGAAGAATGGAAGCAGCTTGAAGAAAAGCTTAAAGCACTCCCATTCACCAAAAAAGATGCACGCGCCTTCACAAGGTTCTTCTTCTCAGGAGCCGCAGAATGCCAGCTTGATAAACAAGGGCGTGTAAACATTGCATCTACACTACGTCAATATGCAAAGTTGGAAAAGGACTGTGTCGTAATTGGGGTAAGTAACCGGATCGAAATTTGGAATAAAGAGGTTTGGGAAGATTACTTCAACAAGTCTGAGGATTCATTTGGAGAAATTGCAGAAAGTCTCATGGATTTTGACCTTTAAAGGGATGGGACGAGCGTAGTTAGAGCGGAAATTGAGGGACAGTTATGTTTGAGCATGAAACAGTATTGAAACAAGAAGCAATCAAAGGACTGAACATTAAAGGAAATGGCATCTATGTGGATTGTACCCTTGGGGGAGCGGGCCATACAGAAGAGATTTTAAAACGGCTCACTTCTGGATATGTTTATGCATTTGATCAGGATTTTCACGCAATCAAGCATGCCGAAGAAAGATTGGCAAAGTACGAAGGTAAGTTCAGTATCATAAGATCTAATTTCAGAAATCTGAAGCAAGAACTCATTGAAAAAGGGATTAGTGGTGTTGATGGGATTTTATTTGATCTTGGTGTCTCTTCTCCACAATTGGACGAAGCAGACAGGGGATTCAGTTATCATCAAGACGCCCCGCTGGATATGAGAATGGATCAGACGAGTGAACTGACCGCGTTCCATGTAGTGAATGAATGGTCGTACGAACAAATTGTCTCGATATTATTCAAATATGGAGAAGAAAAATTCGCGAAATCAATCGCAAGGAAAATCGAAGCACATAGGGAACGGGAACCAATTCAAACGACTGGTCAATTGGTGGAAATCATAAAAGAGGCGATACCCGCAAGAGCGCGACGAAAAGGTGGACATCCTGCCAAAAGGACCTTCCAGGCCGTTCGGATAGCTGTCAATGATGAGCTGAATGCTTTTGAAGAGGCTTTATGGGATGGAATCGAAATGTTGAATCCAGCGGGAAGAATCTGTGTCATTACCTTTCATTCGCTTGAAGACCGGTTATGCAAGAAAGTCTTCAAGGAAGTGAGCAGTGAACCGGATTTGCCGCCAGGGATGCCGGTTATTCCGGAGGAGTACCAACCGAATATGAAGTTGGTTACACGGAAACCAATTACTCCAGAATCTGGAGAACAAGAGAACAATAGAAGAGCGAGATCGTCGAAATTACGAATCGCTGAAAAGAGAAAATAGAAAGGGGAATAGGGAGTATGAGCAATCTTGCCCATCAAGTACAGAACAAACCGAACCATGTTCAAAATCCACAGTCACAACCTGATGTCATCACACGTAAAAGATCGAAAATTACTAAAGGGGAGAAAGTCCTGTGGGCGTTCGCTGCTTTAATGTTGGCAGCGGCTTCGATCTTCATCATTTCGAACTATGCCGAAATGTACACTGTAAATAAAGAAATCCAAGTAATGGAACAGAACATCGATCAACATAGCAAACAAGTGGATGATTTGGCCCTTGAAAAGTCAGAACTCAGCGAACCATTAAGGATCATAAACTTTGCAGAACAGAGGTTAGGCATGAAGTTCGACGATAAAAATATAAAAGTAGTAAACAATTAGTTTAGGTGTGGTTTGAATGATAGAGAAAAAGAATTCGAATATTAATAAAGGAGCAGTGATTCTATCTTTGATATTTGTCCTGCTCTTTTTCTTTTTGATTGGGCGCTATTTTTATTTAGGTTGGACAGGTCAGGCAGAGGGTGTCGATCTTGAAAAAATGGCGGATGAACAGTGGACAAAGACAGCTTCTCTTGATGCAAACAGAGGGACGATTTACGATCGTAACGGTAAAGCGATCGCTGAAGATATTCCTTCCTACACGGTCATCGCCGTCCTGAACGAAGATTACAAGAATCATATAAAGGATCCTGCTGAGGCAGCTAGTAAACTTGCCCCTATCCTCGGTATGACTGAATCTAGATTGACAGATCTGATGAGCAAAGAAGGACTATTCCAGGTAGAACTTGGTCCAGGGGGGAAAAAGATCAGCCATTCCAAAATGGAAGAAATCAAAGCATTGGATATCAGCGGGATCGATTTCCAACGGCATACGAAACGGTATTATCCGAACCAGGATTTCGCTTCCCATATACTTGGGTATACTTCCAACAATGAGGAAGGGGTCAGGACAGGGCTGATGGGATTGGAAAAATACCTCGATGAGTATTTGCAGGAAGAGGATGGTTCCTTAAAATATAAAAGTGACCGATACGGCTATAAATTACCTGATCCAAAGGAAGTCATTAATGAGCCGAAACATGGGTCAAGTGTCTACTTGACTATTGATGAAAAAATCCAATTATTCCTAGAGCAAGCAATGAACAATGTTGAAAAAGAATATGATCCAAAGCGGATGATGGCGATCGCAGCAGATCCAAAAACGGGTCGGATCCTTGCAATGTCCAACCGCCCAAGCTTCAATCCGAATACAAGGGATATCACAAACTATACGAACTTCGCTATCGGATCAGCCTTTGAACCAGGTTCGACTATGAAGGTATTCACCCTTGCAGCTGCGATTGAGGAAGGCGTCTATAATGGGAACGACAAATACAAATCGGGAGTATACAAGACAAAATATAGCAGGGTTAGGGATCATAACAATGGGAAAGGATGGGGGACGATTACGTATGATGAAGGCGTAAGAAGATCCTCGAATGTAGGTTTTTCGAAAATAGCCAAAGAGCAGCTAGGATTTGATAAGTTGCATGAATACTTGACAGAGCGGTGGCAGTTCAATCAAAAAACAGGTATTAATATTCCTGGAGAAGCCAGCTCGAAAATACAATATCAAAGGGAGATAGAAAAATTAGCTACAGCTTTTGGTCAAGGTACTTCCATTACCCCGATCCAACAGATCCAAGCAGCAACAGCAATCGCCAATGGCGGGAAGATGATGAAACCGTTTGTCATCGATAGAATTGTAGATAAGAATAGCGGTGAAGTGTTGAAAAATTCCAAACCACAGGTAGTTGGAAACCCGATTTCTGCAGACACCTCCAAAAAAGTCCGTGAACTTCTAAGGTCTGTTGTAACCGATGGAACCGGGAAAAACTATAACCTTGAAGGCTACGAAGTAGCGGGTAAAACGGGGACTGCTCAGCTCTATGAAAACGGAAAATTGATGCGAGGCCATGACAATTATATTTTCTCTTTCTTAGGAATGGCACCGGCCGATGATCCGAAGTTATTGGTCTACGTCGCAATCGATCGACCGGATTTGGATGATGAGGCTTATGAATCAGGATCTGTACCTGTATCGAAGGTTTTCAATCCAGTCATGCAAGGTGGACTTCAATATTTGAATATCACTCCTGATGAAACACAAGAGAAAAAAACAACGGAGAAGACTTCAAACAACCTTAAACTTGATGATTTTGAGGGACAATCTTCCATTGGGGTAAAAAAGGAATTAGAGGAAAAAGGAATGAATGTGCAAATCCTCGGAGAAGGTGATCGTATCATCAGCCAAGCACCATACGCGGATACGATGATTCTTGAAGGTGAACAAGTCTTCCTGCGGACGGAAGGAAAAGTGAAAATGCCGGATCTCACTGGGATGTCCCGATCTGAAGTCATGCATCTTGCTCAAGTGCTAGATTTGAAGACGCCAGAATTTACCGGAAACGGGTTCGTTACGATACAAAGTATCAAAAAGGGTTCAATCGTTAAGGAAGGTTCTTCTCTTGTCGTTGAATTAAAGTCTCCACAAGAAGCTTTACAGCAACAGGAAGAAGAAAATGAAAGTGATGGTGAAGAGGAAGAAATAAGGAATAACTGATTTGTTCTAGCTGTTTCTGTACAGGCATATAATGAAACGAGCTCATCTGCCGAGGAGGTTGGACAAGTGCGTGTTTCTAATGTAACTGTACGGAGACGGCTTGTTTTTGTGTTCGTAGCCGGACTCTTATTTTTAGTAGTGATCATGGGTCGGTTAGGTTATGTCCAGTTTGTGAAAGGGGAATGGTTGACAGGATTGGCGCTGGATTCTTGGAGCCGTAATGTCCCGTTTGAACCGAAACGTGGGGAAATCCTTGACCGGAACGGAGTTGCAATTGCGAAGAACATCAGTGCTCCGACTGTGTATGTCGTACCGAAACAAGTAAGGGATCCAGCAGCAACCGCGCAAAAACTGGCAGCGGCATTGGACATCAATGAAACAGAAGTCTATAAGACGATCACCAAAAGGGAATCAATCGTCAATATTTATCCTGGGGGCAGAAAAATTAGTAACCAGAAAGCGAATGAGATAAGGGGCTTCGATCTTCCAGGAGTTTTTATAGCAGAGGATAGCAAACGCCATTATCCGTTTGGGAACTATTTATCCCATGTTCTGGGATTCGTAGGTATCGACAACCAGGGATTGACAGGGCTTGAGCTGCAATATGATGATTATTTGAGCGGAGAAAAGGGACATGTCTCTTTCTATACTGATGTCAGGGGTAATCGGATGCCATCATTATCGGATGAATATGAACCACCGAAGGATGGGCTGGATCTCAAACTTACGATCGACTCGAAAGTCCAGTCGATCATTGAACGAGAGTTGGATATTGCAGAAGCGACCTACAATCCTGACGGTGTCGTTGCTATCGCGATGGACCCGAAAACCGGTGAAATACTTGGAATGTCTTCCAGGCCAGACTATAACCCATCTAATTATCGGGAAGTACCCCAGGAGATCTACAATCGGAATAAACCCGTCTGGAGCACCTATGAGCCAGGTTCCACTTTCAAGATCATTACGTTGGCAGCTGCTTTAGAAGAAAATAAAGTAGACCTCAAAAGGGACACAATCCATGATCCGGGTTCGATTGAAGTAGCGGGTCGGAAGTTGAGGTGCTGGAAAAGAGGCGGCCATGGGAGTGAAACTTTCTTAGAAGTGGTCCAGAATTCATGTAACCCAGGTTTTGTAGTTTTAGGCCAGCGTTTAGGGAAAGAGAAATTGTTCTCTTACATCAATGATTTTGGTTTCGGAGAAAAAACGGGGATCGACCTTCAAGGGGAAAGTAAAGGGATCCTGTTCAACCTTGAACAAGTCGGTCCGCTTGAACTTGCAACGACTGCTTTCGGACAAGGTGTTTCTGTTACCCCGATCCAGCAGGTTTCAGCTGTCGCAGCTGCTGTAAACGGCGGATACTTATATACCCCCTATGTTGCCAAAGAATGGTTGGATCCTTCAACAGGGGAGACAGTAAGTAAAAATAGTCCGAACATGAAACGGCAGGTCATCTCACCAGAAACCTCCAAGGAAGTTCGTGAAACGCTGGAAACTGTGGTTGCACAAGGGACCGGGAAAGGTGCGTTTGTCGATGGATATCGTGTAGGAGGAAAAACTGGTACAGCACAAAAAGCTGTCAACGGCCAGTACTTGAAAGATAATCATATCGTTTCCTTCATAGGTTTTGCCCCTGCTGATGATCCGCAAATCGTCGTCTATGTGGCTGTGGACAACCCGAAAGGAACAGTACAATTCGGTGGGATCGTAGCAGCGCCGATCGTTGGTAACATCATAGAGGACAGCTTGCCTGCAATGGGTGTGCCGAAAAGGAAGGATCAGGTTGAAAAGGAATTGACCTGGTTAGACCAGCCTCTGATCCAAATTCCCGATCTCAAAGGAAAGACAAGGCAAGACATTCATAAAGCATTTTATGAATTGAAGATCGAAACAGTCGGTACAGGTGATACTGTGATCGACCAAGCACCTGCCCCGGGAGTGAAAATGACTGTAGGTTCGACGATTCGTCTCTATATGGGTGACAAAACATCTTCAGAGGATTAGAATGGAACCTAGAGTACTTACTGCATGAACAAGCATATGGATCGTACTGTAGGATTAACAGTGTCAGACATTCTCTTGATCAATCAACAGACCTGAGTAGAGTACTCTGTAAGTTAGACTGTTGAATTGAGAGTGTTTGGCACTTTCCTTTGAAGGTATAGTAATATGAAGAGGGACGAAAAGATAAAAGGATGGATTGTCAGTTATGAAGAAATTGAATGAATTGCTTGAGCACCTATTTGTATATCAATTGAAGAATGAGGGGAATCCCGAAATTACCGGAATTGAGATGGATTCCCGCAATGTTGAAAAAGGAAACCTTTTTGTATGTATAAAAGGGGCGAATTTTGATAGTCATGAATATGTTGACGATGTGGTAAAAAGAGGAGCATCGGTTATTGTAGCAGAAAAAATGGTAGAAACATCTGTGCCTGTCATCCTTGTGAGAGACAGCCGCCATACACTTGCAGTGTTGTCTGATCAATTTTATGATCATCCTACCCATCGATTACAATTGATTGGAGTTACTGGTACTAATGGAAAGACGACGATCACACACATCTTGGATAAAATGTTTCAAGAGCAAAACCAGCGTACTGGTGTGATCGGGACGATTGAAATGAGAATCAACAATCAAACGTATCCAGTCACCAACACCACTCCTGAAGCACCATTCTTACAAAAAGCCTTTGCGAAAATGGTCGATGAAAAGGTAGATGGAGCTTTCATGGAGGTATCCTCCCATGCTTTGGAAATGGGGAGGGTCAGGGGTTGCGACTTTGATATCGCTGTATTCACCAACCTTTCACAGGACCATCTCGATTATCATAAAACGATGGAGCAGTATCTTCAGGCAAAAGGTCTTCTTTTTTCGCAACTTGGAAATACATATGGTAACAAGAAGAAAAAGGTTGCCGTGTTGAATGAAGATGATGCAGCGACAGTGAAATACAAAAAACTCACCGCAGCTCAAATCATGACATACGGAATTGAGAATAACAGTGATGTCATGGCAAAAGAGATTTCAATTACCGGCAGAGGGACCACGTTTCAGCTGCATACATTGAAGGATACCTATGAAATTCAGATGAAGCTTATCGGTAAATTCAGTGTATACAACGTACTGGCTGCGATAACTGCAGGCATAGCAGCTGGCCTTGATGAACAAAAAATGGTTGAATCTGTCGAACGACTTGAAGGGGTTCCTGGCCGATTTGAAGTGGTGGATGCAGGACAACCATACACGGTCATTGTGGATTACGCCCATACACCAGACAGTTTGGAAAATGTGTTGACAACCGTCAATGAGTTTGCGGAAGGCAATGTATCTGTCATTGTCGGTTGTGGAGGGGACCGTGATCGAACGAAACGGCCGATGATGGCAAAAATCGCAGTTGACAATTCAGATCTCGCGATATTCACTTCAGATAATCCTCGGACAGAGGATCCACGGCTTATCCTGAAGGATATGGAATCCGGTGTTGATGAAGGCTCTTATACTTCCATTATCGATCGTAAAGCTGCTATAGAATACGCTATTGAGAATGCTGAAGAGAACGATGTGATTTTGATCGCTGGCAAAGGACATGAAACGTATCAGATCATTGGAAATAATACGATTGATTTCGATGACCGTGAAATAGCACGTGAAACAATTAAAAAACACAACTAGTGGAATTCATCAAACCAATATTGTTATTTATTCAGAAATTATTTACTTGGAGGGGTTATAAGGATGGTATCAGCATTGATTGTTACCCTTCTGGCTTCATTTCTTGTAGCTGTCGTCCTTTCGCCGATTTTCATACCATTTTTAAAGCGTTTAAAATTCGGCCAAAGCATACGCGAAGAAGGGCCCAAATCACATCAGAAAAAATCTGGAACACCGACTATGGGCGGTATAGTCATCATCGTTTCCTTAATATTATCAACATTAGTGATTTCTTGGTATTTTAATCTTCTTACGATCGAAACGATGATTCTATTGTTTGTCACGTTAGGCTACGGAATCATCGGATTCATAGATGATTTCATCAAAGTCGTCATGAAGCGGAATCTAGGTTTGACATCGAAACAGAAGCTGCTCGGACAACTCATTATTGCAATCATCTTTTATGTTGGCATGAGAACAGCTGGGATATCGACTACACTTGCACTGCCTGGAACAGATTGGTCCATCGAGTTAGGTTGGTTCTACTTCATTTTGATCATCGTTATGCTTGTCGGTGCATCCAATGCTGTCAATCTGACAGATGGTCTTGATGGGCTTTTGGCCGGAACTGCTGCCATTGCCTTTGGAGCATTTGCAGTAGTGGCTTCAAGTAAATTTGAAATAGGTATCGCATTGTTTTGTCTAGCTGTCGTAGGTTCCCTTCTAGGATTTCTTGTTTTCAATGCCCACCCTGCAAAGGTATTCATGGGCGATACTGGATCCCTCGCTTTAGGAGGGGCAATAGCAGCAGTTGCAATCCTGATCAAAATGGAACTCCTGCTCGTCCTCATCGGTGGAGTATTCGTCATTGAGACGTTATCCGTCATGATTCAGGTCGTTTCGTTCAAAGCAACAGGGAAGCGTGTTTTCAAGATGAGTCCACTGCATCACCATTATGAATTGAGTGGTTGGAGTGAATGGCGGATTGTCGTTACTTTCTGGGGTGTAGGGCTGTTATTAGCTGCTTTAGGCGTTTATATCGAGGTGTTAAGTTAGATGGAGCGTAAATATGAACTCAATAATAAAAATGTTCTTGTAATCGGACTTGCTAAAAGTGGTTTTGCTGCAGCTAAGGTGTTGATCAAGCATGGTGCCAATGTAGTCGTCAACGATATGAAGGAACTGGAAAAGAATAAAGAAGCGAAAGAACTGATTGCGCATGGAATTGAAGTCCATTGTGGCAGTCATCCCTTATCGTTGTTGGACAAGCCAATCGATTTCATCGTGAAGAATCCAGGAATACCATATGATAATCCCTTGGTTAAGGCAGCCTTAGAAAAGCGGATCCCGATCTATACGGAAGTTGAGCTTGCATCGTTATTGACAGAGGCTGAAATTATCGGTATTACAGGATCCAATGGAAAAACGACAACGACTACTCTATTAGGCCTGATGCTGGAAGGAAGCCCCAAGAAACCTATTGTGGCAGGAAATATAGGTACCGTCCTATGTGAGGTGGCGGACAAGGCGGAGTGGAATGATATTCTGGTAGCAGAGCTTTCAAGCTTTCAATTGATGGGGATCGATTCCTTCAAGCCTCATATCGGTGTACTACTTAACATCTTTGATGCCCATTTGGATTATCATGGAAGCCGTGAGGAGTATGGAAAGGCAAAAGCACGTCTTTTCATGAATCAGACAGAGGATGATTTTTGTGTTTATAATGCAGATGACCAAGAGGTTGCTTCCTTGATTAAAGACGTTAAAAGTACAAAGGTTCCGTTCAGTACAAAACAGTTTTTGAAGGAAGGGGCTTGTCTTAGAGATAACTTCATCATGTATAATGATGAGCCGGTCATCACGATCAAAGAAATAGTGCTGCCCGGAAAACATAGTCTTGAAAATATTTTAGCTGCTACAGCTGCGGCCAAAATAGCAGGTGCTTCTGATCATCAAATCCGAAATACTTTAACCTCATTCAGTGGTGTAAAGCATCGTCTTCAGTACGTGGAAACGGTGGAAGGTGTGAAATTCTATAATGATTCAAAGGCAACCAATATACTTGCTACCCAAAAAGCGATAGCAGCCTTTGAGGATCCATTGATTTTGCTTGCTGGCGGTTTAGACCGTGGAAATGAATTCAATGAGTTGATTCCTTATTTGAAAAACACAAAAGCGTTGATTACGTTTGGTGAAACAGCGCCCAAATTGATGAAGGCTGCTAAAGAAGCAGGAATAAAGGTGATTGAACATGTTGATAATGTTGAAAAAGCCGTTCCTGTTGCTTATGGATATTCCGCCACGGGTGATGTTGTATTGCTGTCTCCAGCGTGTGCCAGCTGGGATCAATATCCTTCTTTCGAACAAAGAGGGGACATGTTTATCGAGGCGGTGCATAAACTTAGGTAAAAGAGGTTGTTCAAATTTGCGACTTTTTGGACACTCTCTGAACAGGACGTTTAATCCTTTAGATTTGGGGTGTCTTGATTGCCTAAGGCTAAAAAAACACCAGACTTCGTTTTGGTTATCGTAACGATGACATTGCTTGCAATTGGAATCATAACTGTATATAGTGCCAGTGCCCAATGGGCAGAAATTCGTTTTGAGGATTCCTTTTTCTTCGCTAAGCGTCAATTGCTTTTCGCCGGATTAGGTGTCATTGCCATGTTCCTTATCATGCAAGTGGATTATTGGAGCTGGTCCAACTGGTCTAAATTGCTTCTCATCGCATGTTTTGTCTTGCTGGTTGCTGTTTTGATCCCTGGTATTGGAATGGTACGCGGAGGCGCAAGAAGTTGGATCGGTGTAGGGGCTTTTTCCATTCAACCTTCAGAATTCACGAAACTGGCAATGATTGCTTTCCTGGCACGGTATCTTTCTTTAAATCAAAAGAGAATCACTTCGTTTAAAAAAGGATTGGTACCTTCGCTGGGAGTTGTCCTCTTTGCTTTTGGAATGATCATGCTGCAGCCAGACCTCGGGACAGGGGCTGTATTAGTAGGAACCTGTATCGTGATGATCTATGTAGCTGGGGCGAGAGTAAGCCATTTTGTCGGTCTAGGCTTCATCGGTCTTCTCGGATTTGTGGCATTGATCATATCAGCACCATACAGGATCAAGAGGATCACCTCGTTTCTGGATCCGTGGAGCGACCCCCTTGGTAGTGGATTCCAAATCATCCAGTCCCTTTATGCGATAGGACCAGGTGGATTGTTAGGTCTAGGCCTTGGGCAGAGCAGGCAGAAGTTCGGATATTTACCTGAACCGCAAACAGATTTCATTTTCGCCATTCTGGCAGAGGAGCTTGGATTTATAGGAGGCTCATTAGTGCTCCTTTTATTTGGCCTATTACTTTGGAGAGGAATCCGTATTGCTTTGGGAGCACCAGATTTGTTCGGAAGTCTTCTTGCGATCGGGATCATCGGAATGATTGCTATCCAGGTCATGATTAACATTGGAGTGGTGACGGGCTTGATGCCTGTCACAGGTATCACACTTCCGTTTCTAAGCTATGGAGGTTCTTCGCTTACATTGATGCTCATGGCGCTCGGCGTATTATTGAATATTAGCCGCTATGCAAGGTATTAGGCTAGACAATAAAACGTGATTCCATTAGACTTTAAAACGTATGAATCAGCTTGGCAGATGCCAAGTTTCTTTTTTTGAAGTTTCGACTGGAAACAACTTTGTTTCCAATGGTGGTCGAAAAATTGATGTATCTATGAACATGTTTAGCTATGTACATGTATGGTGCATATCATAGTATGGAGATATTTAAGGTGGTGTAAGTGAAGTGGAGAATCTAATTCAACAATTAAAAGAAGCTGGAGTAGGAAAAGTACTGAAAAACGAACCACTTTCTAAACATACAACGATAAAAATCGGTGGTCCAGCCGATATCCTCATCGAACCTGATTCGATCGAATCATTAAAGAAGGTCCTGAAAATCGTAAAAGAAAATGATGCCGCATGGACGACAATTGGCCGCGGCTCCAATCTGCTGGTTTCTGACCAAGGTATCGAGGGGGTTGTCATCAAGCTTGGAAAAGGGACGGACCATTTGGAGGAGAAAGGTGAAGAAATCCTTGTCGGCGGGGGTTATTCATTAGTAAAACTATCGACAATCATGAGCAGGAAAGGGATGGCTGGATTAGAATTCGCAAGCGGGATTCCCGGTTCAGTGGGTGGTGCCGTATACATGAACGCAGGGGCACATGGGTCTGATATGTCGCAAATTCTAGCGAAAGCCCATGTCCTCTACGATGATGGTTCAATAGAATGGTTAGCTGCTGAAGACATGGAATTCTCATACCGTACTTCGATTCTGCAGAAAAAACCAGGCATATGCTTAGAAGCTGTCTTGCACCTTAAGCAAGGAGATCGCGAGAGCATTACGGACATCATGCAAAAAAATAAGGATTATCGGAAAGAGACTCAGCCATGGAACCACCCCTGTTGCGGAAGTGTATTCCGTAACCCTTTACCAAACTATGCAGGTGAATTGATCGAAAGCTCAGGTTTGAAAGGAAAAGCGGTCGGTGGTGCACAGATCTCAGAAATGCACGCCAATTTCATCGTCAATACGGGTGATGCGAAAGCTCAGGACGTGATAGACCTGATTGAAATTGTGAAAAAGACAATCAAAGAAAACTACGATATCGACATGGAGACGGAAGTGGAAATGTTAGGCCGCTAGTCTGTCAGGACACGATTTTTGTATCTTTGAAAAATTCTTGTCAGATGCAGAAAAGGTGGATTAATGTACCATTTCAGTGTGTTATAATACAACTAAATAGATGTGTTCTGCAAAGAGTGGACATATGGACGGGGGGGTGACTCCTAATGTTGGTCAGATCAGCATTTCAGACACATATGGGTCACCCCCTTCACTCTTTCTTAGTCCTCGTCAAATGGGGGAAGCCTTCATGAAGAATGAAAAGGTTGCAACAATAGAAGACCGTATACCAAAACTAAAACAACAACGGAAGCAAAAAGCGAACCGCCGAATGATCTTCTATATTTCTTTTTTCTTTATCCTTATCCTTATCATTGTCTATTTCCAGTCACCTTTAAGCAATGTAAAAACAATTGAAATCAAAGGGAATCAATTGATTCCTGAAGATAGAATATTATCACAGCTTGATTTTTCAACAGATACGAGTTATTGGTCGGTTGATCCTGTTCATGTTGAATCACAGGTTCGAAAAATTGTGCAGGTCAAATCGGTGGAAGTTGACAAAGTTCTCCCAAATAAAGTGATCATTACTGTGACCGAGTACGATAAGGTTGCTTTTTTAGAAAACGATGGAAAGTACTTGCCATTACTCCAAAATGGAGAACCTATGCCGCAAGTTTCTAAAGACACTGTTCCATCTAATGCACCGATTTTGGTGAAGTGGGAGGATGAAGATGCGATAAAATTGATGGCTGAAGAGTTGACGAAGCTTTCGGAAAGTGTAAGGTTGAGAATTTCAGAACTTCATCATACGCCACTTGAAAATGATTCGCAGCATATAACGTTATATATGAATGACGGCTATGAGGTTCAATCAAGAATCCCAAATTTCGCAGAATATATGCAATACTACCCTTCTATTGTGGACAAGCTTGATGGTAATTTGGATGGTGTGATCTATATGTCAAAATCACCTAGATTCGAAGCTTTTGATACTGGGGAGGAAGAAGGAGAGGAACAAACAGAGAATGAAGGTTAGGGGAAAGCATGCAATCTACTCGTTAATCTTGCTTGTCACCGGATTCATGATTGCTTTTTCCTATCAATATACGAAAGAGGAAAGAAAGCAACCTACCAATGACCAATGGAAACGGGAAGATCAATTGCGTTCAAGTATTCTTTCCATTCAAAGAGAAAACCGTAATTTGCAGAGAGAGCTTGAAGCAGCCCAGAAAAAAGTAAGTGAAATGGAAGAAGAGATTGCCGATAAAGAAAAAAGGTCATTTAACTTTGTCGAGGAGATCAAAAAGCTGAGGAAAGTGGTAGGACAAGTAGCAGTAGAAGGTCAAGGCATATCTGTCTCGCTTGAAGACAGTTCATACATACCTGATACGGAAAATCCCAATGATTACATTGTCCATGAGGAGCATATCAGAATGGTCATCCATGAGCTGTATGTAACAGGAGCTGAGGCTGTAGCTATCAATGGGCAGCGAATATCGAATACCACTCATATCGATTGTGTAGGTCCTGTTGTAAGTGTGGATGGAGTTAAACATCCAGCTCCATTTGTGATAACCGCAATCGGTGATCCGGAGGTTTTTTCCAATTCGTTAAATTTGACGGGTAATATCACAGACCAATTGGTTAATGATGGTGTTCAAGTACGGATCCAAAAAGAGACGTCCATCGAAATTCCTCCTTTTATCGCTAAGGAAGGGTGACAACGGCCATGAAGAGACGGTTCAAATTCTTTATCATGACAATGATTGTAGGTTTTATGCTTGCAGTGCAGTTTCATACGAACCAGGAACCCATTGTTCGGGATACGAGAGATATCTGGGAACTGAGGAATGATCTTGAGAGCCAAAAAACGATCCAGCAAAAGTTATTTGCTGAAATATACAAGTATGAACAACTGATTGATGAATACTCTAAATCAGGGACAGGTGGACAATTGGAAACTTTAGAAGAAACACTTGCGGATCTAAAAAATGATGCCGGATTAACAGAGATTGGCGGACACGGAGTCGAACTCACCATCGAACCATTATTAAATGATGAAGAATTAGTTGGGAAACCTGCTATTTCCATTCATCCTGAATTATTGAGACGATTGATCAATGAGCTTAATGGTTATGGAGCAGAAGAAATCTCAATTGATGGGGAACGGATTATCAGTACAACACCGATTCGGGAAGTTAATGGTAAGACATATATAAATGATGAGCCTATCTCGCCTCTACCAATCAAAGTCAAGGTTCTTTCCCGTGACTCGGATAAATTACACAAAGAAATGCTTACTTCTCAATCAGGTGAAGATTTCGCTCGTGAAAATCTTCTTTTATCTCCTAAACAAGTTGATCATGTTTCTTTACCGCCATACAGTCATCAAATTCGCGTTAAATTTATGAAAGAGAAGGGGGAGACATGACATGTGGCTGCCTGTTTTAGGTTTACTGATCGGCCTCCTTCTCGGGTTCATGTCGGATTTGCGTATCCCCCCTGAATATACAAGCTACCTGTCTATTGCGGTTTTGGCAGCATTAGACACCTTGTTTGGAGGAATACGTGCCCAGTTGCAAAAAACCTTCGATGACAGAGTTTTTGTCTCAGGTTTTTTCTTTAATATCCTCCTTGCCGCAGGTTTAGCTTTTCTAGGTGTCCATCTTGGTGTAGACTTGTATTTAGCTGCGATTTTTGCTTTTGGTGTCAGGCTGTTCAACAACATTGCGGTTATCCGTCGTCTGCTTCTCACGAAAGGTTCTGAAAATCAACAGGCAGAAAGAAATTAACACAAAAAACTTTTAAAAAATAAAGGGAATGCTTGCTTGATGTTGAATACATTCCTTAAATACGGAAACTATCAGGTATTTTCGTTCTTTTTCACACAAATGACCCAAAAATCTTAAGGAGCTTTATACCCTATAGTAGAGTTCCTTTCCAGTTGGCTTTGTTAAATAGTAATATTGATAATTACAGGAAATTTTCTAAAACGAAATACGGACACTCCTGCGGGAAAAGCCAGGTGAGATCCCACAGCGACCTACAATTTAAGGATCCTGTTCAAGTGAATGGGCTTGTGGAATGAAGCTAAGCAGATGGAGAGAAGTAATGTCTTGCTCAGCCACCAGTTACTTGGATCATTTCAGACTTCCTGCGGCGGTCGACACATTGAGTTGCATCCTATGTGTGAGTCCACGCAGAACCAAAAGTCTTTGATTGGTTCGAGCCTCCTCGTCATTCTTCCAGAGACCTGCGCAACTATACGGGTCGCTTCCGATTTTGTTCGCCCGTGGAAAGGGAGTGGCTTTCCTATATGTTAACAATGAACTTTAACAGAGCCTTTCACTTAAAGTGAAATCTTCATTTTTGTACGAATGAAATGAGATAGCCTGAAAAAAGTAAACGATCAAGCAAGAGTCGATATTTTAAAGGAGGTGCCAGAGAATGAACAGCAGCGAAGTTATGATTAGCTTAGACATCGGTACATCCAATATTAAAGTAATCATTGGAGAAATGTCTGATGAGTCCTTTAATGTCATTGGTGTAGGGAATGCGAAATCAGAAGGAATCAAAAAAGGTTCTATAGTTGATATTGATGAAACTGTTCGTTCGATAAAAAAAGCTGTAGAACAAGCCGAAAGAATGGTAGGAGCGCAGATCAATTCGGTTATCGTCGGGATTACCGGCAACCATGTACAGCTTCAACCATGCCACGGCGTTGTTGCAGTATCAAGTGAAGACCGTGAAATACGTGATGAAGATATTACAAGAGTCATAGATGCAGCACAAGTAATGTCCATACCTCCTGAACGGGAAATCATTGATGTCATTCCAAGGGAATTTGTGGTAGATGGACTTGGTGAAATCAATGATCCAAGAGGGATGATAGGCGTTAGGCTGGAAATGGAAGGCATTTTAATAACAGGATCGAAAACAATACTACATAATGTTCTACGCTGTGTTGAACGTGCTGGTCTGGATATTGCAGATATCTGTCTTCAACCATTAGCAGCTGGAACAGTAGCTTTGAACAAGGATGAACGGAACCTTGGAGTCGCTCTCGTTGACATGGGGGCAGGTTCAACCACCCTGACAGTCTTTGATCAGGGTTCGATTCAGTTCACGAAGGTTCTGCCCATCGGGGGAGACTTCGTTACTAAAGATATATCCATTGGTCTTCGGACAACGACAGAAGATGCAGAACGTGTTAAGGTAAAACATGGGCATGCTTTTATTGATCATGCTTCTGATGAAGAATCATTCGAAGTAGCGCGCATCGGCTCATCCAATGAACAGCAATTCTCCCAATATGAACTTGCTCATATCATTGAACCGCGAATGGAAGAGATCTTCGGCCTTGTCATGGAGGAGCTCCATCGCAATGGATATAATGAATTGCCAGGAGGCTTTGTATTGACGGGTGGAGTGGTAGCGATGCCGGGTGTATTGGAACTGGCAAGAGAGGTGCTCGAACAGAACGTGCGTATTTCGATGCCTGACTATATTGGTGTTCGAGAAGCCCAATATACGACAGGAGTCGGGCTGATCCAGTTCACTTTCAAAAATGTGAAAATCCAGGGAAAAGAAGTTGCTGCTTCAATTTCAGATGAACAGATCGTGGAAGAACAACCTGCGAAAAAGCGTAGGAATACCGAACAACGGGTAGAGAAAGATAAGCCTGGTGTTAAAAATAAGATGAAGGAATGGTTTGGAACCTTCTTTGAATAATTCGTCGAGAACAGTAAAACAGTAGATTAGGAGGATCGCAAATGCTAGAGTTTGATATGAATATGGATGGACTGGCAAAAATTAAAGTAATCGGTGTAGGCGGTGGTGGAAGTAACGCTGTCAACCGGATGATCGAAAATAACGTTCAGGGTGTTGAATTCATCGCAGTAAACACGGATGCGCAAGCTTTGAATCTTTCAAAAGCAGAAAAGAAAATGCAGATTGGTGCAAAGTTGACGAGAGGCTTAGGTGCAGGTGCAAATCCAGATATAGGTAAGAAAGCGGCTGAAGAAAGCAAGGAACAGATTGAGGAGGTCCTACAGGGTGCCGACATGGTGTTCGTCACTGCCGGTATGGGTGGAGGAACTGGAACTGGTGCTGCACCAGTTATTGCTGAAATCGCAAAAGAAATCGGAGCATTGACTGTAGGTGTAGTAACCCGTCCGTTCACTTTTGAAGGACGGAAGCGTTCAACTCATGCAGTAGGCGGGATAGAAACGCTCAAAGAAAAGGTAGATACATTGATTGTCATCCCTAACGACCGTTTGTTGGAAATTGTAGATAAAAATACACCGATGCTGGAAGCATTCAGAGAAGCCGATAATGTGCTTCGACAAGGTGTACAGGGTATTTCCGACCTGATTGCAGTTCCAGGGTTGATCAATCTTGACTTCGCGGATGTGAAGACAATTATGACATCAAAGGGTTCTGCATTAATGGGGATTGGTGTTGCAGCTGGTGAAAACCGTGCGACAGATGCAGCGAAGAAAGCGATTTCGAGCCCATTATTAGAAACTTCCATTGATGGAGCTAAAGGTGTCCTCATGAACATAACTGGTGGATCGAATCTAAGCCTTTACGAAGTGAACGAAGCTGCGGATATCGTATCATCCGCTTCAGACGAAGATGTAAATATGATCTTTGGTTCTGTCATCAATGAAGATCTGAAGGATGAAATCCTTGTAACAGTAATTGCGACCGGCTTTGATGATGCACAGCCACAAGCTAAATCACAGCCACAAAGACCGAAACAGACGATGAACAATCAGCAACCAAGTCAGCCTTCTCCGCAAAAGAACAATCGGGAAGAGGCTCAACCTTCAAGACAACAGGAAGGACAACGTACTTCAAGCTCAAATCCTCAGACGGATTTCAATGATACATTGGATATTCCAGCGTTCCTAAGAAACCGGAACCGTCGCCGATAAATCCGATAATTAAAGCTGTCTCCGTATATGGAGGCAGCTTTTTAATTATGCTCTCTCATACATAGTTGTTGATTCAGTAATGAAACTTAACAAAGAAGCCTTTATTTTTAAGCAAATCTTTACATACCCGTAAGCTTTTTTCAAATCAATGTGCAATCTCTACCAATTAACAGGATAACTTTATATACCATACCTCAACTAAACTCAGCGGCAGTCAGTGGAACTGACCGTTGTTTATGGCTATTAAAATGGTTTGATGATTATACCAGGTACTTATAATATATTCACATGACCGAATTTCAATATGTCAGAAAGGAGAATCGTACATTCAATGATAACTGAAACAGTCGAATCGATAGAAGAAGTTACCCTAACAAAACCGACTTTAGAAGATGGAAAATCAATGTGGAAACTTGTAAAAGAGACTAGCTTGGATCAAAACTCAACTTATAAATACATCATGATGAGTGAGTTCTTTTCCGAAACATGTGTAATTGCGAAAATCAGAGGTAAAACCGTTGGATTTGTAACAGCATTTATCCCCCCCGAAGATCCTCAGGTGGTATTCGTCTGGCAGGTAGGTGTCGACCCTAATGAAAGAGGTAAAGGGATCGCCTCTAAAATGCTTGGAGAACTGATTGAACGAGATAACTGCCAGAATGTCCGATACTTAGAAGCTACAGTAACTCCCTCGAATGAAGCTTCTCAATCACTATTCAAGGGCTTTGCGCGCTATTATGATACCAACTGTGAAGTATCAGAGCGCTTCCCGGATCAATTATTCCCAAGTGATGATCACGAATCTGAACTTAATTTCAGGGTCGGTCCTTTAAACCATGACCGCAAATCTGGTAATAAGTAAATTTCTTGACCAAATCTTATCAAGGAGGAATTCAATATGCACAAAAATGCTGAAGAATTAAAACTTTTTGAGGAATTGGAATCTGAAGTTCGCAGCTATTGCAGAAGCTTCCCGGTAGTGTTTGAAAAAGCTAAAGGTTATAAACTATGGGATGAGAACGGAAAAGAATATATCGACTTCTTTTCAGGAGCAGGCGCTTTGAATTACGGCCATAATGATGACAAAATGAAAGCTGCTTTGATCGATTACATTACAGAAGACGGAATCACCCATTCCCTGGACAAAGCTACTGTGGCAAAGAGGAAGTTCATACAGAAATTTAATGAGACTATACTGGAACCGCGTGGATATGAGTACAAAATGATGTTTCCTGGCCCAACTGGTACAAATACCGTAGAAAGTGCGCTGAAGTTAGCGAGAAAAGTGACAGGCCGTACAGATATCATCAGTTTCACCAACGGATTCCACGGGATGACGATCGGTTCCTTGTCTGTTACAGGAAATGCTGTTAAAAGAAGAGGAGCAGGGATCCCCTTGCAAAATACGGTGACAATGCCATATGACAGTTTTGTCAACAATGGTACGGATAGCTTAGAGTATTTAGAGTGCTTCCTAGAGAATGATGGCAGCGGCGTGGATGCACCTGCTGCAATGATCTTCGAAACTGTTCAAGGTGAGGGTGGAATCAATGCTGCGAGTTATGAATGGATGAGAAGGATTGAGGAGATTTGCAAGAAATATGACATCCTTTTGATTATTGATGACGTCCAGGCTGGAGTCGGTCGTACAGGGACTTTCTTCAGTTTTGAAGAAGCTGGAATCAAGCCGGATATCGTCTGTATGTCCAAATCATTAAGTGGTTATGGATTGCCGCTCGCCATCACCTTGATCCGTCCTGAGCTCGATATTTGGACACCTGGTGAACATAATGGAACATTCCGTGGATTCAACCATGCGTTCGTAACAGCAGTAGCTGCTCTAGAGTACTGGGAGGATGAAAAGTTCGAGAAAAGAATCCAAGAAAAATCAAGAGTTGTTCAGGAATACCTTATCAATCTTACGGATAAGTACCCTGAAATTGAAGGGGAAGTATGCGGCAGAGGACTCATGATCGGGATAGAAACAAAAAAAGAAGGTCTATCTGCAGAAATAGCTGCTGAAGCCTTTAAACGAGGATTGATCATGGAGACTTCAGGACCTGAAGATGAAGTATTCAAACTCTTCCCACCGATCAATATTGATATGGAAGGTTTGGAAAAAGGGTTTGAAATCATTGAAGAAAGTGTAAAACATCTGGTGAAAGAACCAGTAACCAATTAATAGAAGTGAAATCTACAAGGAGGAAGAAACATGAAAATCGTTAAACTAAAAGATGTAGTCGATTCTGGACATTCGATTGATGGAGGAAACTGGGTAAGCAGAAGATTGATTTTAAAGGATGATAACATGGGCTATTCCGTCCATGATACAGTCATCAAAGCAGGTACTGAAACACACATATGGTACCAGAACCATTTAGAGTCTGTCTATTGCATCGAAGGTGAAGGTGAGGTCATAACATTGAAAGATAATAAGATATGGCCGATTGAAAAAGATACTTTATATGCTCTAGATGAAAATGATGAGCACCTCCTTCGTGCAAAGACGGATATGCGAATGGTATGTGTATTCAATCCCCCGATCACTGGGAAGGAAGTCCATGATGAAAATGGGGTCTATCCTGTATTGGAAGGCTGATCGATCAAAAAAGGGAATTGTCCCAGACACGACTGGGGCAGTTCCTTTTTTAAAAAGATAAGATAGAAAGTATGAAAATTTTGTTTTGACGGATCTAGTTCTAACGCCCAACCACTTGAGAGCTTTTACGTCTGCATGATATTTAAACCATTTGATTGTCTTCCATATGGATAACCCCTCTTAAAATCCAGCCGACAAAAACTCTGTAAATCTCTCAAAATTAATTGCTTGCCCCCCACATAAACCGACAGACAATTTTACTTTCCTTGAGCTATACTTAGTGCACAGTTCTACCAGGAAAGGAGCGGCCAATGACAATATATCTGGATGTCATTTGGTTTCTGAATTTCTGTATCGATTTTCTATTACTCTGGCTGACCGCAATTATTCTTAAGAGGAATATCACTAAGAAAAGGTTGACTTTAGGTGCATTTCTAGGCTCTTTATATGTTTTGTTTTTATTTTTGGATGCAGCAATCCTCTATCACCCTTTTTTCAAATTCATCTATTCTGTTTTCATCATCATCACAACATTCGGTTATAAGCGTTTTGGTTATTTTGTACAAGGCTTACTCATGTTCTATTTTTCAACATTCATCACAGGAGGTGGAATTTTAGGTCTTCATTATTTTTTAAAGAGTGATGCAGAAATAATGAACGGTGTGATCAAGACAAAATCATCCGGAATGGGAGATCCGATCAGTTGGTTATTCGTCATTTTAATGATTCCTGTCATGCTTTATTTTACAAAGCGGAGAGTGGACCAAATCGAAGTTCGGAAGCTTCGCTATGACCAAATTATGAAATATGAATTGGAAATAGACTCACTCAAGCTGAAAGGTATTGGCCTCGTAGATAGTGGCAACCAGTTGCATGATCCAATTTCGAAAAACCCAGTCATGATTTTGGATATGACTGTATTTGAAGACCAATTGCCAAAGGCTGTAGTTCGGCATGCGGAAAGCCTTGAATCATTCGGTGATTTGGTGGATGAGCCTAATCCATGGCAAGACCGTATGCGCATCATTCCGTATAGGGCAGTGGGGAGCAGCAATCAATTTCTTACCGGGATCAAGGCTGACTCCCTGAATATTTGGGAGGGTGGCATAAAGTACGAGACGTCAAATGTCATTGTGGGGTTATCCTTTACAAACATCTCGGGTGAAGGAGAATATAATGCTATTCTTCATCCTAAGATGTTAGCGAATTCGAAAGTGACTTCTACAGCATCATAGAAAATCCATTAAAAAAACCAGGGGAGGATAATGAATGGGGAAGCTGAAACTGCGATTTACGTTATTCTGGTACAAACTCTTGATCAAACTGGGTGTGAAGACAGAAGAAATCTATTACATAGGCGGAAATGAAGCCCTTCCATCACCCCTATCGAAAGATGAAGAAGCTTTATTGTTGAAAAAGCTGCCTAAAGGAGACAAGGCGGCAAGGGCAGTCTTGATCGAGAGGAATTTGCGTCTTGTCGTGTATATTGCGAGAAAGTTCGAAAACACCGGCATCAATATTGAAGATCTGATCAGTATCGGTACGATCGGGTTAATAAAAGCTGTCAACACGTTCAACCCTGAAAAGAAAATCAAACTAGCTACTTACGCTTCAAGATGTATTGAAAATGAAATCTTGATGTATTTACGGCGCAATAACAAAACACGTTCAGAAGTATCATTTGATGAACCATTGAATGTAGACTGGGATGGTAATGAATTATTATTATCCGATGTGTTGGGAACTGAGGAAGATATCATCACGCGGGATATTGAAGCGAATGTGGATCGGAAATTATTGGTCAAAGCCCTTTATACATTATCTCCGAGGGAAAAACAGATCATGGAACTCAGATTCGGCCTTGCGGGTGGTGAAGAGAAAACACAAAAGGATGTTGCGGATTTATTGGGTATTTCGCAATCCTATATCTCTAGACTTGAAAAGCGGATCATCAAAAGACTTCAAAAAGAATTCAATAAAATGATATAGAGGAACATAAGAAGACATGCCGTATACACACATGACGGCTGTCTTTTTTTGTGTACCCTTGGATTTCTGGTAGGTATAATCGTGTGCCGAGTTGGGAATGGAACGTGGAAGTTAGGAATTGGCCCACTGAAGTTGGGAATAAAGGAGCCGAAGTTAGGAATTGGACCATAACAGTTTTCGTCAGGATTTTTCGAACAACCCATGAACTCCAGATGTGTTTCCATGACTGGATTCTTTCGAAATTCATCCAATTAATATCGCATAATCAGGTTCAATAATTTAGGAGCTTGTGCATAAATTTTCCTTCTCAGGAGATACTTTATTTTGACAGTAACTCCCAATTGGAGGGGAAGATATGACACGAAATAAAGTAGAAATTTGTGGTGTAGATACATCTAAGCTTCCAGTGTTGAAAAACCCTGAAATGAGAGTGTTATTCAAAGAAATGCAGAATGGGGATTTATCAGCAAGAGAAAAACTTGTGAATGGGAATCTGAGATTAGTCCTGAGTGTGATCCAACGATTTAACAACCGGGGTGAATATGTCGACGATTTATTCCAGGTCGGTTGCATCGGATTGATGAAATCGATCGATAATTTCGATCTAGGTCAAAATGTCAAGTTTTCAACCTATGCGGTCCCGATGATCATTGGTGAGATACGGAGGTATTTGCGTGATAACAATCCGATTAGGGTCTCGAGATCGTTGCGGGATATTGCTTATAAAGCCTTGCAGGTTCGTGATAAGATCGTCAGCAAAGAATCACGAGAACCGAACCCGACGGAAATTGCACGTGAACTAGGTGTTACAAAAGAAGAAGTTGTTTTTGCCCTTGATGCTATTCAAGATCCTGTTTCATTATTTGAGCCAATTTACAATGATGGCGGTGAACCTATCTATGTGATGGATCAGATAAGTGATGATAAACAGAAGGATTATCAGTGGATCGAGGAAATTGCATTGAGAGAAGCGATGACGCGATTGAATCAGAGGGAAAAATTGATTTTGACGATGAGGTTTTTCCAAGGAAAAACCCAAATGGAAGTAGCTGATGAAATCGGTATTTCCCAGGCGCAAGTATCCCGTTTGGAAAAAGCCGCGATCACTCAAATGAATAAAAGTATTCAAAGCAGTTGAAGTTGAGAGAAGTCGACATAAATGTGAGTCGGCTTCTTTTTTTGTTCATTGTTATATCGCCTTGTCATATATTTTATAAAGAAACATTGTTTGTACTTATTTTTTCAGAAGGTTTAACAGCTTTTCTTAGTTAAAAACATCTTTTAAAAAAGTCAGGGGCGATTACAGTGATAAAAATTTCCGAATTTCAAGTCAAGGATGTTGTCAATGTATCCAACGGACGAAAATTAGGCCATATTGCGGATCTTGAGATCAATCTTAATTCTGGGAAGATAGAAGCGATCGTCATCCCCGGGGCAGGCAGGATGATGGGATTCATGAGGAAAGAAAATGATATCATAATCCCATGGAGGGACATTGTCAAAATCGGTAAAGACGTCATTCTCGTCAGGTTTGAGGAACATTCTGGAAATGAGTTGGCTCCACAAGGGTTCCATAATTCTTCAAAGAATTAAAATGAGCAACGTATTCTCCAACAATTCAACAACTTATGATAAAATAAGAAGAGCTAAGCTTGTTATCGACAGAGATTCACAATGATGATTGTTGGAGGGTTGAAAGTGGCTGATCCTTTTACACTTGAACACCGCACCTACTACGGAATCGAAAAAACACTTGATAAGGTGACCGCAGGTTTTTCTACAAGGCATGGCGGGGTGAGCCAAGAGCCATTTCGTTCCCTGAATTTAGGTTTGCATGTCAATGATGATGTGGAAAATATCATTGAAAACAGGAGACGCTTGGCTGAAGCGATCGGTACTCAGCTTAACCAGTGGGTTTTTGCTCACCAAGTCCATGACAATCAGATTCAGAAGGTTGGACAAAATGACAAGGGCAAGGGTTCAAACTCCTATAATTCGGGAATGATTGGGAAAGATGGATTGTATACGAAGGAGAATGACATTGTTCTTGCCCTTGCCTATGCAGACTGTGTACCGATTTATTTCTTTTCAAATGAGGTCCAAATAGCAGGCATCGCTCATGCTGGATGGAAAGGTACTGTGAAAGGAATTGCTCCCCGGATGATCGAAACCTGGGTAAACGAGGAAAATGTGCCTGTTGAATCAGTCCATGTGGTTGTCGGTCCATCAATCCACCATTGTTGTTATGAGGTCGATCAACGTGTCATCTCACAGGTTGATGATGCTCTGGAAAGAGTTGATGATAGACCTTATACTTCAAAGGGAGATTACAAATATCAGTTGAACCTTCAGCAATTGAATAAGCAGCTTCTAATGAAAATAGGTGTTTTAGAAGAGAATATCCGTATTACATCCCTTTGTACAAGCTGCAATGTAAATGAATTTTTTTCTCATCGCAAAGAAAAGGGATCAACTGGAAGGATGTTAGGTTTCATTAAGTTGGATCACTAGGAGGTGTACATTCAAAGATTGAGTATATCAAAAAACTTGCGACAGATTAAAAATGATATAGCTGAGGCTTGTCAAAACGCAAATAGAGATCACGAAAAGGTGTCAATCATCGCAGTGACAAAATACGTCAGTGTCGAAACTGCACAAGAAGCGGTTTCAGCAGGGATTGTCCATCTTGGCGAGAATCGAGATGATGGGTTTTTACATAAATATGAACAGGTCAATGGGGATGTCCAATGGCATTTTATTGGTACACTTCAATCCCGAAAAGTGAAATCGATCATTGACAAGGTCGATTATATCCATTCATTGGACCGGATGTCACTCGCGAAGGAAATCAACAAGAGGATAAACCGCAAGATCAAATGTTTTGTCCAAGTCAATGTTTCAGGGGAAGACTCGAAGCACGGCTTAAATGCGGAAGAAACAATAGAATTTATCAAAAAAGTCTCGCAATATGAGAATATTGAAATTGTAGGATTAATGACGATGGCTCCATTCATATCTGATGAAGAAAGGCTTAGAGCGATCTTTCGCACGATGCGTTTACTGAAAGAGGAAGTACAAGCCTTAGGCCTTTCACACGCACCTTGTACAGAGCTATCCATGGGAATGTCGAATGACTATAAGATTGCCGTAGAGGAAGGCGCTACTTTTATCCGTATCGGCACATCACTAGTTGGTAAAGAAATATGAGGAGGGCTCTCCATGGGAATTAAATCAAGGTTGAAGAATTTTTTTGCATTTGATGATGATTTATATGAAGAAGAAGTTTATGAGGTAGAACAGCCTGAAAGTGAAGATGTCGAGCCGATGTCTCGTTCACGTCGGGATCAGAAGAGTCAAAATATCGTAAGCTTACAAAGTGTCCAACAGCAAGTGAAAGTCGTCCTGATCGAACCGAGGACATACTCTGAAGCACAAGAGATTGCAGACCAATTGAAGAACAGAAGAGCAGTCGTAATGAATCTGCAGAGAATCCCGCTTGACCAGGCAAAACGAATTGTCGATTTTCTCAGCGGTACTGTGTACGCAATCGGTGGAGATATTCAAAAACTTGGTCCGAACACTTTCATGTGCACACCTGATAATGTAGACGTTTCAGGTACGATCTCTGAAATGACAGGTGAAGAATAGAAGCTTAAAAGGGTGGTTATAGAGAATGCTAGAAGATATTCTAATATTTGCAATAGGAGCTTATCGATGGTTGATCATCATTTATATTTTCATGTCTTGGGTACCGAATGCGAGAGAGTCGTCCTTTGGTCAATTTTTAGGGTCAATTTGTGAACCGTTCCTCTCTCAATTCAGAAAAATCATACCACCTCTTGGCATGATCGATCTGTCCCCGATCGCGGCATTGTTTGCACTGTTCTTTGCCGAGATAGGTGTACGTGCCTTATTCGATTATTTGTAGGTGTTGATATGTCGATATATGATCATTTCAGACCAGAAGAACAGCCATTTGTCGATCAAGTGTTGGAATGGCGGAAACTCGTACTGGATCAATACAGGGTCAAAGTTACGGATTTCCTGGATCCCAGGGAGCAGCAGATTGTAAAATCTCTTCTTGGTACGAATGATGAAGTCCGGTTTGAAATCTGGAAGGGGTACAAGGGCATTGAACGTTCAAGAGCCTTGCTGTACCCCATTTATTATGTACCTCAAGAGGAAGACTTTGAAATCGTATGTTTTGAAGCAGACTATCCCTCCAAATTTGTCACCATCCATCATTCAGATGTGCTTGGCTCTTTAATGAGCCTGGGCTTGAAGCGGAAGAAATTCGGTGATATTTTAATGGATGACTCCAAATTTCAACTTATTCTCGCAAGTGAGATAGCCGATTATGTCCGTTTGAATTTCAATTCGGTAGGGAAAACATCTGTAAGCATGAATGTGATGTCACCTGAAAATGTGGTCGGCAGAGATGAAGAATGGGCGACGGCAACGAGTACAGTCAGTTCCCTGAGATTGGATGTCGTGTTGTCTGAGATATTCCGCCTATCACGGACAAAGGTGGTACCTTACATAACGAACAAAAAAGTAAAGCTGAATTGGAAGATTGTCGATCAGCCCTCAAGGAGTTTAGAAGAGGGAGACCATCTTTCTGTACGAGGTATGGGAAGAGCGAAACTCATTTCTGTTGATGGCAAGAGTAAAAAAGGGAAATGGAAACTTACGTATGGTGCAAAAAATTCCAAATAAGAGAAGGATTTGGTAATGAATATGTCGAAATTGAAAGAAAGTAAAGACATCGATACGGGGGTGGCGTCATGCCTTTAACACCATTGGATATTCATAATAAGGAATTCAATCGTGGTTTTCGAGGATATGATGAGGATGAAGTTAACGAATTTTTAGATCAAGTTATCAAAGATTATGAAGGTGTCATTCGTGAAAAGAAAGACTTGCAGGAAAAGCTGGAGAAAATGGAAGAGAAGCTTTCCTACTTTACGAACATTGAAGAAACGTTGAACAAGTCGATCGTGGTTGCACAGGAAACGGGCGAAGAAGTAAAGCGCAATGCAAACAAGGAAGCACGCTTGATTGTAAAAGAAGCAGAGAAAAATGCTGATCGGATCATAAATGAAGCACTGTCAAAATCAAGGAAAATCATGCTGGATATCGAAGAACTGAAAAAACAATCTTCCGTTTACCGCACACGTTTTCGAATGTTGATTGAAGCTCAACTGGAAATGCTGAAAAATGAGGATTGGGACCATCTCATGCCTCCAGAAGAAGAAGATGAACAGCACCAGCTTGAAGAATCGGATGTTGAAAAAGCAAACATAACTTGACGAAGCATTTTTGAATCCGGTATACTTTGATGACAGGAACATATACTTACTAAGATGGGGACAGTACGATCAGGCCATCTTTCAAAGCGAATCGGGGTTGGTGGAAGCCCGACAAAGAGTCTGGTAAGGAAGATCACCCCGGAGTACCGCGCTGAATAAAATACGAGTAAGCAGCGGCGTTTCATTCACGTTAAGAATGCTGAGTGGTTTGTATGAACTTATAGTTGATACAGACTATTAGGGTGGTACCGCGAGTCAACCTTCTCGTCCCTATTGGGATGAGAAGGTTTTTTATTTCATTCAAATCGGATGAAAATCTTTATTGCTGTAAAAGTGAACGATTGCTCAGCTTGTCAGAAAGCTCTGATTCGCTACATTCACATCAACAAATGAGAGTAAAAAGAAATTTTGGAAGGGCAGGAGAGGCTTATGGATTACAAAGACACGTTATTGATGCCAAAGACTGATTTCCCGATGCGGGGCGGTCTTCCGAACAAGGAGCCGAACATTCAGGACACATGGAATCAACAAAAGATTTATGAAAAAGTACTAGAGAAAACGAAAGACCAACCGAAATTCATTTTGCATGATGGACCTCCATATGCAAATGACAATATTCATCTCGGGCATGCTGAGAACAAAGTTTTGAAAGACATCATCGTCCGTTATAAATCCATGAATGGCTTCAATGCGCCATATGTTCCTGGATGGGATACACATGGATTGCCGATCGAGACAGCACTAGCTAAAAAAAAGAAAGTGGATCGGAAAAAACATACAATCGCTGAGTTCCGTAGAATGTGTGCTGACTACGCGCTAGAGCAGGTTGAATTGCAGAAAGAACAATTCAAACGTCTAGGTGTACGGGGCGATTGGGATAACCCATACATCACACTGAATAAGGAATACGAAGCAGAACAAATCAAAGTCTTCGGTGAAATGGCGAACAGAGGGTTGATCTATAAAGGGAAAAAGCCTGTTTATTGGTCTCCGTCATCTGAATCAGCATTTGCTGAGGCGGAGATCGAGTATAAAGACAAACGTTCACCATCCATCTATGTTGGGTTCAGAATAAAGGATGGGAAAGGTGTCGTTGATGAAGATGTTTCTGTAGTCATTTGGACGACCACACCATGGACGATTCCGGCCAATCTCGGGATTTCAGTCCATCCTGATTATAACTATGTCGTCGTGGAAACTGCAGGGAACAACTATCTGGTGGCAGAAGATCTTCTAGAACAGTTGACAGAAGTATTGGAGTGGGAATCTCCAAAAGTTATAAAGCAGATGAAAGGGAAAGACCTTGATAAGGTGGTTGCAAAGCATCCGTTTTATGATAGAGAGTCGTTAGTAATGCTAAGCGATCACGTCACTACCGAATCAGGTACTGGATGTGTCCATACTGCTCCAGGCCACGGAGAAGATGACTTTAAAGTCGGGAAGCGTTATGGAATCGGAATCCTATGCCCGGTTGATGATAAAGGCATTATGACAGAGGAAGCACCAGGCTTTGAAGGCATGTTCTATGATGATGCCAATAAACCGATCACAGAGAAACTCCAGGAGTCAGGTGCATTGCTTAAATTGGACTTCATCACCCACTCCTATCCGCATGACTGGAGAACGAAGAAACCGATCATTTTCCGAGTGACGGACCAGTGGTTTGCATCGATTGATAAAATCAAGGATCAGATCCTTGCAGAAATCAAAAATGTCAAATGGTATCCACACTGGGGCGAAACTCGCCTCCACAACATGGTCAAGGACCGCGAGGATTGGTGTATTTCGCGCCAAAGAGCTTGGGGTGTACCAATTCCAGTGTTCTATGGTGAAGATGGCGAGCCGATCATCAAACCAGAAACGATCGAACATATTTCGAATCTGTTCCGTGAGCATGGATCGAATGTCTGGTTCGAATGGGATGCCAAGGATCTTTTGCCTGAAGGGTTCAAATCAGAACATAGCCCGAATGGGGAATTCACAAAAGAAACAGATATCATGGATGTCTGGTTCGACTCTGGCTCATCACATCAAAGCGTGTTGAACGAGCGTCCTGAATTACAGCGGCCTGCTGATGTTTATTTGGAGGGGACAGACCAATACAGAGGTTGGTTCAATTCTTCTTTATCAACAAGTGTAGCTGTGACTGGAAAATCCCCGTACAAGACAATCATCACTCATGGATTCGTACTTGATGGTGAAGGTAAGAAGATGAGTAAGTCCTTAGGCAATGTCATCGATCCGATGAAGGTCATGAAGCAACTAGGGGCGGACATTATACGTCTTTGGGTTTCTTCTGTGGATTATCAATCCGATGTACGTGTATCTGACGAGATTTTGAAGCAGGTTTCTGAAGTATATCGTAAAATCCGCAACACACTCCGTTTCATGCTCGGGAATCTGAATGGGTTCGATCCTGTGAAGCATCGTGTGGCATATGAAGATATGAACGAGCTTGATCAATACATGCTGGTCAAAGTGAATGAGTTGGTTGGACGGGTGAAGGATGCTTATGATGATTATCAATTTTCTTCTGTTTATAATGCGATCCACAATTTCTGTACGATCGAATTAAGTTCATTCTATCTTGATCTGGCAAAAGACACTCTGTATATTGAAGCAGAAGATGATCATAAACGGCGTTCAATGCAAACCGTATTGTATGATTGTGTGGTAGCGCTGACACAGCTTGTCACACCGATCATTCCGCATACAGCGGATGAAGTTTGGCAGTATATCCCTGGTGAAAAGGAAGAAAGTGTCCAATTGACGAGGATTTCTGATACCAAGAATTATCGGAATGCCGAAGATCTTTTAGCCAAATGGGATCAAATGTTGGATATCCGTGATGAAGTATTGAAGGCACTGGAAAATGCACGTAATAAAAAAGAAATCGGTAAATCACTTGCAGCATCCATCGAGCTTTATCCGAATGCAAAAGCGAAAGAGCTGCTGAACAATGCAGGTGAACTTGATAAATTCTTCATTGTATCGCATGCTGCAGTCGCAGGAGATAAGGAACATGCTCCAGAACATGCTGATGTGTATGAACAAGTTGGAGTTGTCGTAAAGGCAGCTGAAGGTGAAACCTGTGAGCGCTGCTGGACAGTGACGCCGACTGTCGGTCAAGACGAGAAACACCCGACGTTATGTACACGCTGTGCAACAATCGTGACTGAGAATTATCAATAAATACAACCATGGGAAAGCTGCTCTGTTTTGAGCAGCTTTTTTATGGTTTTATGATACAAATCGATCGTGAAAAACCGTATGTAAGGTACTCATAGAAGCTTTATGGGACCGTTGAAGAACACAAAAACGAGGGACTCTAACAACCGTTTTTGCCAACTTTGTGTTGTAAAATGAATCGGTCTGGTCAAACTATAACTACTATGCAATAGGAAGGAAGTATCGTCATGAACTATGAGCATCTGAAAAAGCAATTGGAAGAAAGAAAACGACGGATCTTGCAAGAATTTGACCAAAATGACCATTACGGATTGAACCGCGGCTTTGCTAGTGATACATCTTCAGGCGAGCTTTCACAATATGATAATCATCCAGCTGATTCAGGGACAGAGCTATATGAGCGTGAAAAAGATATCGCATTGAACGGCCATCTGAAAGAAGAATTGTCGGATATCGAATATTCATTGAACCAGATGAAGAATGGGACATACGGGATTTGTGAAGTGACTGGAAAAGAAATTCCGATGGAACGTTTAGAAGCGATCCCAACCGCACGTACTGTAAAAGAGGCCACGCCAAACCAGGAAATATCCTCTGATCGTCCGATTGAAGAGGAAGTTTTAACAGAGATGGAGGATGAATATTATTCTGAACATGATAACAATGAATTCAATACTCCAAACGTCTATTACGAAGTGGCATCCTTCAATGAAAACAGCATGACATATGAGGATGCTTCCATCGTGGATGAAGAAGATAATACAGAATATGTTGAAGAGTATGAGCAATTCGTTTCAACTGATATCGAGGGCTATACTGGTACTGACCATGTGAATTTTGAACGTAATGTCGAATACGATGAATTCATGGACGAACAGGATCAACTTGATGATGAACAGTCTTAACCAAAGACTGTTCTTTTTCTATCAATATCAATAGTCTTGATCCGCTGGTCCTTTCCAAAAGAGAAATCTAATTGTGAAAGCACCTTCTATATGCTAAAATTTAACGGGTAGAAACGAAGGTGGGATTAATGATGCGCTATTATGCTTTAGCGATTTTTGTATTGATTATCGATCAAATAACCAAATGGTTTGTCGTAACGAAAATGGAGTTAGGTGAACAGATTACAATCATCAACAATTTCTTCTATCTGCATTCACACAGGAACCGTGGAGCCGCGTTCGGCATTTTACAAGGACAGATGTGGTTGTTCATCATCGTCACAGTCATTGTCATTGCTGCGGTTGTCTATTATTTACATACTGAAGCAAGAGGAAATGTGTTATTAAGCACCTCGTTAGGCCTCATTCTTGGTGGGGCGATCGGAAACTTCCTTGATCGTTTATTCCGGGGCGAGGTTGTGGATTTCCTTGATTTTTATATCATCAACTACGATTTTCCGATTTTTAATATAGCTGATTCCTCCCTGGTGATCGGTGTCGGAATGATTGCACTTGCCTTTTTACTGGAAAGCAGAACGCAGAAGGAGAATTAAAATGGAGCTAGTTCATATAAACGTTACAGATGAAAATACACGTGAACGAGTCGATAAGATCATTACAATTGAACAAGAGGGTATTTCTCGATCACTAGTCCAGCAATGGATCAAAGAAGAGCGCGTGAAAGTAAATGGTGAATCGGTCAAAGCGAATTATAAATGTCAAAATGGAGATGTCATCGTCATCGAAATTCCTGAACCAGAAGAGCTTGAGGTCGTACCTGAGGAAATGGAGCTGGATATCGTCTATGAGGATGAGGATCTCCTTGTCGTGAATAAACCAAGGGGAATGGTTGTTCATCCTGCCCCTGGCCACATGTCGGGGACGCTTGTAAACGGTTTGATGGCCCATTGCAAGGATTTATCTGGAATCAATGGTATCTTGCGTCCTGGAATTGTCCATCGGATCGATAAAGATACCTCTGGCCTTTTGGTTGTCGCAAAAAATGACTTGGCTCATAAACATTTAGGCGAGCAGATGAAAGCGAAAACGACGACCCGTAAATATGAGGCGATCGTACACGGTGTGATTCCACATAACAAGGGTACGGTTGATGCCCCTATAGGAAGGGACAAACATGATCGTCAAAAAATGACTGTGACGGATACGAACAGCAAGGATGCCGTCACCCATTTCAATGTGCTAGAACGGTTCAGCCGCTACACATACGTGGAATGTATTTTAGAGACTGGACGGACGCATCAGATCCGTGTTCATATGAATTACATCGATTTTCCTGTTGCAGGTGATCCGAAATATGGTCCTAAGAAAACATTGCCGATCGATGGACAAGCCTTGCATGCCAAAACATTAGGATTTGTTCATCCAAGAACTGAAGAGAGCATGGAGTTCACATCGGAGCTTCCAGAAGATATGCAACGGTTATTGGACGAACTTCGTCGAAATTAAGCTTGACAGGCTCCATTCCCTTTGAGATAATCAGTTCAATAATAAAATAAGACCTTTAAAATCAGTCCCGTGAGGCTGAGAAGGTAACGGTTAGATTTCAGAGGCCGGAGCGTCTTCTGATGCAAATTTGTCCAACTATACCCTCTCACCATAACGGTGGGAGTTTTTTATTGAAAAAACCTAACCTTACCAGGCACTTTGATAAGAAATAAGGGGGTGTTGAGATGGAGCAGACCGTGTTGCTGGATCAGCAATCGATCAAAAGAGCACTTACACGTATTGCCCATGAAATTCTGGAGCGTAATAAAGGGACAGAAAATCTTGTCCTTGTCGGAATAAAGACGAGAGGCGTTTACTTGGCGGATAGGCTGGGTGAACGGATCGAACAGATTGAAGGTGAAAAGGTGAATAAAGGGGAAATCGATATCACCTTGTACCGGGATGACCTCTCGAAGAAAACAGCAAATGAAGAACCGATGCTCAAAGGAACGGATATACCGATCGATGTGACGAACAAGACGGTGATTTTAGTAGACGATGTCCTGTATACCGGCCGAACTGTGAGGGCGGCGATGGATGCGTTGATGGACCTGGGCAGGCCGTCACAAATCCAATTGGCAGTCCTGATCGACAGAGGACACCGTGAATTACCGATTCGTCCGGATTATGTCGGAAAAAATGTCCCGACATCCCGAGAAGAAATTATAAGTGTCGATTTGACTGAAGTTGATAAAGTAGAGCAAGTAATCATACAAAAAAACTGATATGGCCCTTTTTAAGTCAGTCCCGTGAGGCTGGCAAAGGGGAATGGAATGACTTGGTTAAGGACGGAGGAGTCCTGTAACCTTCCCTGCATTTCATCCAACCTCTTTGCGCCCGCAGAGAGGTTTTTTATTGGGCCTCAAATTTTTGAGGAGGAATATAGCATGAATCAGAAAGAATCTGTAGGAATCAGGGAGATACCAAAGCCAGGAAAGTGGCTGACATTGAGTATACAGCATTTGTTCGCAATGTTCGGCGCGACAATCCTTGTCCCATTCTTAGTAGGGCTAAGTCCAGCGGTTGCACTCATTTCAAGTGGACTGGGTACATTAGCGTATCTGGTCATTACAAAAGGGCAGATTCCTGCCTACCTTGGCTCATCCTTCGCATTCATTATGCCAATCCTTCTAGCAAAGTCACTCGGAGGTTTGGAAGCAGTCATGGTCGGGAGCTTCCTAGCAGGGGTTGTTTACGGAATCATTGCTTTGTTCATACGGACGCTGGGGATCAAGTGGCTATTACAGATTTTCCCGCCAATCGTTGTCGGTCCAGTCATCATCGTCATCGGACTTGGCCTTGCCACCACCGCAATTGATATGGCGATGTACGTCCCAGGATCTGATCCACAAGAGTACAGTTTGCTCCACTTTTCAGCAGCCCTTGTCACATTAGCAGTCACTATCGTCGCTGCAATATACTTTAGAGGGTTTTTCAGCCTCATCCCTGTCCTGTTAGGGATAATAGGAGGATACACATACTCTTATTTTGTCGGTCTGGTTGACCTTGCACCTGTGCGCGAAGCTCAATGGATTCAAATGCCGGACCTTATGGTTCCTTTCGTAACTTACACACCATCCTTCTCATGGCAGATTGCATTAATCATGGTGCCAATCGCGGCTGTGACCATTACAGAGCACATTGGAGATCAGATGGTTCTCAGTAAAGTCGTCGGGAAAAACTTTATCGAAAAGCCTGGACTTCACCGTTCAATCCTAGGAGACGGCGTAGCCACAATGATTGCTTCATTATTAGGCGGTCCTCCGAACACGACCTATGGAGAAAACATCGGAGTCCTTGCGATCACAAGAGTATTCAGCGTGTTCATAGTAGGTGGAGCGGCGGTTCTTGCAATCCTGTTCGGTTTCGTCGGTAAAATTTCAGCACTGATCGGTACGATTCCAACGCCTGTCATGGGAGGTGTGTCAATCCTCTTATTCGGTATCATTGCCTCTTCAGGGTTGAGAATGCTGATCGATAACAATATCGATCTTGGAGAAAAAAGGAACCTTGTCATCTCATCCGTCATCCTTGTCCTAGGTGTTGGCGGGGCAACAATCGAAGTGACTGAAGAGTTCCAGATCGCAAGCATGGCATTGGCGACACTGACAGGAATCATCTTGAATCTTATCATTCCGGGTCGCGATAAAGACGTTCAAAATTCAAAGATCTTCTCTGATATCAAAGAAACCAATTCAACTAAGAAAGATTCTGTAGCTTAATCTCGAGTAACCATCTTTTAAAGATTTGTCCTGAGAGACCCAAAAGGGTGGACGGCTAGGAAATACAAGAGTTAGGAGCGTGTCTTGGATGAGCCACTTACTTACAATTGATGCTTTACAGATGAATGATATTGATGAAATTCTGCATAGGGCCCAATACTATGTAGACAAAGAATTCAAAAGGATCAGTCCAAAAGAACCTAAATTTGTAGCGAATATATTTTATGAACCGAGTACGAGGACGAAATTCAGTTTCGAGGTAGCCGAAAAAAGGCTTGGTCTCCACGTTTTGGACGTCGAATCACAATTTTCCAGTGTGCTGAAGGGTGAATCTTTATATGACACAGTACGGACACTTGAAGCAATTGGCGCTGACGCTTTCGTCATCCGGCATCCTAAAGATCACTTCTACGAAGAATTGAAGAATATAACGATTCCGATTTTGAATGCAGGTGATGGATGTGGAAATCATCCAACCCAATCGTTGTTAGACATGCTGACAATTCAACAGGAATTTATCGTGTTACAAGGTTTGACGGTAGCGATCATCGGAGATATAAGACATAGCCGTGTAGCTCGGTCTAATGCCAGCTTGCTTTCGAAAATGGGGGCAAAGGTCATGTTCTCAGGACCTGAACAATGGTATGATGGCGCTTTGCCAAACGGAAAATATGTACCGATGGAACAAGCGGTATCTGAAGCTGATGTGGTAATGATGCTCAGAATCCAGCACGAGCGGCACGACCAGACGATGGATTTGACGAAAGAGGAGTATCATAAGCTCTATGGCTTGACTGTAGAAAGAGAAAAAATGATGAAAAAACAAAGTATCATCCTTCATCCAGCTCCTGTCAACCGAGGAGTCGAAATTGCGGATGAATTGGTTGAGGGTCCGCGTTCACGGATTTTCAAACAGATGACAAATGGAGTTGCAATACGGATGGCAGCCTTAGAATGGGCACTACAAATTGAGGAGGAAGTAAGCTATGGGAATCTTACTTAAGAACGCTCGGGTTTGGAATGAAGAAAGCCGGAAGTTGAAGGATGTATTGATTTTAGATTCGAAGGTTGCAGAAATTGGATCCAATATTGATCGCGAAGATCACGAAGTCATCGATGCCGAGGGGAAACTTCTAGCACCAGGATTCGTAGATCTGCATGTACATCTCCGTGAGCCTGGAGGAGAACATAAGGAAACGATAGAAACCGGGACGAAGGCTGCGGCTAAAGGGGGATTCACCACGATTGCTGCTATGCCGAATACCCGTCCAGTACCAGATAGCCCGACAACGATGATGAACCTGCAGAAACGGATCAAAGAAACAGCTGTCACAAGAGTGCTTCCATACGCTTCTATAACAGTCCGTCAAATCGGTGACGAATTGGTCGATTTCGAAACGTTGAAGCAAGAAGGTGCCTTCGCTTTTACAGATGATGGTGTCGGAATCCAAAACGCTGATAAAATGCTGCAGGCTATGCAACGGGCAGCTGCACTCGATATGGCGATCGTCGCTCATTGTGAGGAAAATTCCCTTATCCATAACGGCTGTGTCCATGAAGGTGAGTATTCAAAAGCGAATGGTCTTAATGGGATCCCTTCTGTCTGTGAAAGTGTCCAGATTGCAAGGGACGTCCTACTGGCTGAAGCAACAGGTGTCCATTATCACGTGTGTCATATCAGTACGAAGGAGTCGGTCAGGGTCGTACGCGATGCGAAAAAAGCTGGCATCAACGTGACTGCAGAAGTAACGCCGCATCATCTGTTGCTCTGTGAGGACGATATCGTGGATCGCTCTCCGGATTTCAAAATGAATCCTCCTCTTCGGAGCAAAGAAGATCGTGAAGCGTTGATTGAAGGCTTGCTTGATGGGACAATCGATTTTATCGCAACCGATCATGCCCCCCATGCTATCGAAGAAAAATCTGTCGGTATCGAACGGGCGCCTTTCGGGATTGTAGGATTGGAAACAGCATTTCCTTTGTTATACACATATCTGGTACAACCAGGAATCTGTAACCTTGACTTCTTGATCAGTAGAATGACAACCGAGCCATCACGATGCTTCGGGTTGCCATACGGGAGGATTGAAGTTGGTGCGCCAGCTGATCTCGTAGTCATCGATCTGGAACATGAGAATCCGATCCAGGTTGAGAATTTTGCATCCAAGGGAAGGAATACCCCTTTCAAAGACCGGATTTGTAATGGATGGCCGATACTGACATTCGTCGCAGGAAAAGTAGCTTATAAGAATGGGAGTGTATTTGCATCATGAAAAGGCAACTAATTTTAGAAGATGGTAGCACGTTTGAAGGGATTGGAATCGGAAGTTTGCGGGAATCGACAGGAGAAGTGGTTTTCACGACTGGGATGACAGGATACCAAGAAACACTTTCTGATCCATCCTACTGTGATCAGATCATTACATTCACTTATCCATTGATCGGAAACTATGGCATCAATCATGAAGACTTCGAATCAATCGATCCTGCGGCAGCAGGTATTATCGTAAGTGAAGCGACTGTAGAGCCGAATCATTGGCAATCGACAAGTACTTTCGATGAGCTGCTGAAAGTGAAGGATATACCCGGGATAACTGGATTAGATACGCGGGCATTAACAAGGAAAATCCGTATTCACGGAACATTGAAAGGGAAAATCGCAGCAATGGAAGCAGATGTAGGAGAAATTGCTGCAGATCTAGCTGCTAAAGCTTTGCCGAGAGATCAAGTGAAGAAAGTTTCGACCCATACCCCTTATACACTACCGGGAAGAGGCAAAAGGGTCGTCCTGGTGGATTTCGGCGCGAAACGAGGCATTCTTAGAGAATTGATCGAACGGGGCTGTAATGTAACTGTCGTACCGTATGACATCAGTGCCGAGGAAATCCTGCGGTTACAACCTGATGGGGTGATGCTCAGCAATGGACCAGGGGATCCGACAGATGTACCAGAAGCCATCAAAATGGTCAAAAACATCCTTGGAAAAGTACCTGTTTTCGGAATTTGTCTCGGACACCAACTTCTAGGGTTGGCATGCGGTGTCAAGACGATCAAGATGAAATTCGGGCATAGAGGTGTGAATCATCCAGTCAAGGATCTTGAGACTGGAAAAGTGATGATCACTTCTCAAAATCATGGCTACACAGTAGACGTCACAGGAATTGATGAAACAGGTTTGGTCGTAACACATATGGCGATCAATGATGATACGATTGAAGGGTACCGTCATAAGCATCATCCAGCGTTCAGCGTCCAGTTCCACCCGGAAGCTTCGCCTGGGCCGACTGACTCAAATGATCTGTTTGAACAATTCATCGCATTGATGAAGACATCTAAGAAAGCGGGGGATCAAGTATGCCAAAACGTTTAGATATTCAAAAGATACTGGTAATCGGTTCAGGACCAATCGTAATCGGTCAAGCTGCAGAATTTGATTATGCAGGGACTCAAGCATGTCAGGCATTAAAGGAAGAAGGATACGAAGTCATTCTTGTAAATTCAAATCCTGCGACAATAATGACCGATACGACGATGGCTGATAAAGTTTATATTGAGCCGCTTACGGTCGACTTTGTGAGTCGGATCATCCGTAAAGAAAAGCCTGACGGCGTCCTGGCCACATTAGGTGGGCAGACTGGTCTGAACCTTGCAGTCGAGCTTCATGATGCAGGTATTTTGGATGAGTATGCTGTCGAACTGCTCGGGACCAATCTGCAGTCGATCCAACAAGCTGAAGACCGTGACCTGTTCAGAACATTGATGAATGAATTGAATGAACCGATCCCAGAAAGTGAAATCATTCGATCTTTACCTGAAGCAAAAGAGTTTGTTGCGAAGATCGGTTTCCCTGTCATTATCAGACCAGCTTACACACTTGGCGGTACTGGCGGAGGGATAGCAAGCAACGAAGCAGAGTTGACCGAATTCGTATCAAGCGGATTGAAATACAGTCCTGTTTCTCAAGTATTATTGGAAAAAAGCATTGCAGGCTTCAAGGAAATCGAATATGAGGTAATGAGGGACGGGAACGACGGCGCAATCGTCGTTTGTAACATGGAAAATATCGATCCAGTTGGCGTCCACACGGGAGACTCGTTCGTCGTCGCTCCGAGCCAGACACTTTCGGACCGTGAATATCAAATGCTGCGGAATGCAAGCTTGAAGATCATCCGTGCACTTGAAATCGAAGGCGGATGTAACGTCCAACTTGCAATAGATCCGAACAGCTCAGATTATTACATCATTGAAGTGAATCCGCGTGTCAGCCGCTCATCTGCCTTAGCATCCAAAGCGACCGGTTATCCAATTGCGAAACTGGCAGCGAAAATCGCAGTCGGCTATACACTTGATGAACTGAAAAACCCTGTGACTGGCCGAACCTATGCATCCTTCGAGCCAGCACTGGATTATGTCGTGACGAAAATCCCGAGATGGCCTTTTGACAAGTTCGAGGCAGCCAACCGGACGCTTGGAACACAAATGAAAGCAACGGGCGAAGTGATGGCGATCGGCAGAAACTTTGAAGAATCTTTATTGAAGGCTGTACGTTCACTTGAAACCGATATCCATCATTTGCAAAGCTCCCTCGATCCGACCATTGATACTGACTGGGAAGCCGTTCTCATGAAGACGGATGACCAAAGGATATATAACGTGACTGAAGCATTGCGTTATGGTGTTACGATCGATTCCATTTATGAATGGACGAAGATCGACCCATTCTTCCTATATAAATTGAAGAACATTACAGAGATCGAGAATGCATTAGCTTCCCAGCCTTATGATATTGACCTCTTGAAGGAGGCCAAGAACAAAGGTTTTTCAGACAAAACCATCGCAAAGCTATGGGGCACGACAGAACGAGCAATCTACAATCTGCGGGAAGAGAATCAGGTAATGCCGATCTATAAGATGGTTGATACATGCGCAGCGGAGTTCGATTCCGCAACCCCATATTATTATGGCACTTACGGCCAGGAAAATGAAGTCGAAGAAAGCAAGAAAAAGAGTGTGCTTGTGTTAGGTTCTGGACCGATCCGTATTGGGCAGGGAATTGAATTCGATTATGCTACAGTACACACCGTCTGGGCAATCCAAGAGGCCGGTTATGAAGCGATCATCATCAACAATAATCCTGAAACGGTTTCGACGGATTTCAGCACGTCAGATAAACTTTACTTTGAACCATTGACTGTAGAAGATGTCATGCATGTAGTCCGGCAAGAAAATCCGATCGGAGTCGTCGTCCAATTCGGGGGACAAACAGCGATCAACCTTGCATCTGAACTGAGTAAAAGAGGCGTCCAGATCCTTGGAACTAGCTTGGAGGATATGGACCGTGCAGAAGACCGTGATAAATTCGAACGGACCTTACAAATGCTCGAGATTCCACAGCCTCCTGGGAAAACCGCGACTTCCGTAGAAGGAGCAGTGCAGGTGGCCAAAGATATCGGTTATCCGGTCCTGGTCAGACCATCCTATGTACTTGGAGGACGCGCGATGGAAATCGTCTATCAAGAGAATGAACTCCTTCAGTATATGGAAAATGCAGTAAGGATCAACCCGCAACATCCAGTTTTGATCGATCGTTACCTATTCGGCAAGGAAATTGAAGTGGATGCGATTTCAGATGGGGATACAGTCTACATCCCAGGCATCATGGAGCATATCGAACGGGCTGGGGTACACTCAGGAGACTCGATTGCTGTCTATCCACCTCAGACGCTTTCAAAGGAAATGAAAGAACAGATCATTGAATGCACGACTAAATTGGCAAGGGGATTGAAGATCGTCGGGCTGTTGAACATCCAGTATGTCATCTGCAAGGATGAGCTTTATGTGCTTGAGGTAAACCCACGCTCAAGCAGAACGGTACCATTCTTGAGCAAAATCACTGGGGTTCCGATGGCGAACCTTGCAACAAAGGCCATCCTCGGGGAAAGTTTGTCGCAATTAGGATATGAAACAGGCTATCACTCTGAACCGAAGGATGTATTCGTCAAAGTCCCAGTGTTCTCATTCGCGAAACTTCGCCGTGTCGACATTACGCTAGGCCCTGAAATGAAATCGACAGGAGAAGTCATGGGGCGCGATCGAACATTGGAAAAGGCGCTCTATAAAGGTTTGATTGCATCTGGCATGAAGATTCCGACATTTGGATCTGTGTTGTTCACGATTGCAGATAAAGATAAAGAAGAAGGATTGTCACTCGTCCAGCGTTTTTACGAGATCGGGTATCAAATCCTTGCTACAGAAGGAACGGCAAACTTCATCAGAGAGCACAATATTCCAGTAACGGTCGTCAATAAGATCCAAGAGGGAAGCCCGAGCTTATTGGATCGTATCCAGCAAGGTGAAGTCCAGTTCGTCGTGAATACGTTGACGAAGGGAAAACAGCCCGCAAGAGACGGATTCAGGATCCGAAGAGAAGCAGTTGAAAATGGGGCAGTGTGCTTGACCTCCTTCGATACTGTTAGTGCAATCTTGAGTGTCGTAGAGTCGATGACATTCTCCGCGAATGAAATGCCATCCTTTGAAAAAAGGAAGGAAGGTGTTCTTGTTTGAGGAAAGAGTTGACCAAAGTCGTTCATCACGAACAAATTGCCGATAAAATTTATGAATTGACGTTTGAAGGTGAAATGGTCACGGACATGGTGGAACCTGGACAATTTTTGCATATCAGGGTCGGCGACCAATACATGCCACTACTCAGGAGACCAATCAGCATATGTGATGTTGACTTTGATCGGAAGCAGTGTACCATCCTTTATCGGGCGGAAGGGGAAGGAACACTTCTCCTTTCGCAAAAAAGAAAAGGAGATCGGTTGGATGTGCTCGGGCCTTTAGGTAATGGCTTTCCGTTAGATACAATAGCCGAGGGTGAAACTGCGGTACTTATCGGCGGAGGTATAGGAGTGCCGCCCCTCTATTATTTATCCAAGAAATTGGTGGAGCGTAACGTGCGGGTAGTTCATGTTCTTGGTTTCGCATCAAAGAAGGATGCCTTTTATGCAGATGCCTTCGAACAACTCGGAACGACAGCGGTCACGACGATTGATGGAACTCTCGGATACCAGGGGTTCGTAACTGATTATATGAAACAAGAAGCACCAGCCTACGATGTGCTTTATTCATGTGGTCCGACTCCGATGTTGAAAGCGATCGAAGAGCAGTTGAACCCCGACCGTGCATATTTCTCACTTGAAGAGCGGATGGGGTGCGGAATCGGGGCTTGCTTCGCCTGTGTCTGCAGTGTGAAGGATGATCCAACTGGACACCGATATCGTAAAATATGTTCGGATGGACCGGTATTTCCTCAAGGAGTGATCCAACTATGAGTCGATTTGATATCCAATTGCCAGGATTGAATATGAAGAATCCGATCATGCCTGCCTCAGGCTGCTTCGGATTTGGCCGTGAGTTTTCCAAGCTTTATGACTTGAGCGGATTGGGAGCGATCGCAATTAAAGCGACAACGGATGAACCTCGTTTTGGCAATCCGACTCCACGCGTAGCCGAAACCCCAGGAGGTATGCTTAATGCAATCGGTCTGCAAAACCCTGGACTTGAAAAAGTGGTTGCCGAAGAACTTCCTTTCTTAGCAGATTATGATGTCCCGATCCTTGTAAATATTGCAGGGACCACGACTGAAGATTATGTTGCTGTAGCCCGGACCGTTTCTAAAGCACCGAATGTGACTGCACTTGAGTTGAACATTTCATGCCCTAACGTAAAGGAAGGCGGGATTACATTCGGGACGGACCCCAGTGTGGCTGCGGAGCTGACCAGAGCAGTGAAGGAAGTGTCAGAAGTACCGGTATATGTGAAGCTTTCTCCTAACGTAGCGGATATAACAGAAATCGCCCAAGCTGTTGAGGCTGCTGGTGCTGACGGGTTAGCGATGATCAACACATTGTTGGGGATGCGGATCGATTTGAAATCAGAGAAACCTGTCATCGCAAACCGTACAGGTGGATTATCTGGTCCCGCCATCAAGCCTGTTGCAATCCGGATGATTTATGAAGTCAGCCAACGTGTTTCGATACCGATCATCGGTATGGGAGGCATCACGTCTGCAGATGATGTGCTTGAATACTTTTTGGCTGGTGCAAGTGCAGTTGCTATCGGGACAGCCAACTTCGTGAACCCGTTCGTTTGCCCTGAAATCATCACTGAACTTGAAGAGAGGTTGACTGAAAAGAAGATCGGCCATATCAGTGAGTTGGTCGGAAGGAGCTGGAAATCATGCTACAGCCCATCATCATAGCACTAGACTTCGAGTCTAAGGAAAATGTCCAGGCATTCCTTACCCCATTTGAAGGGGAGCAACTTTTCCTCAAAGTAGGAATGGAGCTGTTTTATCAGGAAGGTCCTGAGCTGATCCGGATTCTGAAAGAACAAGGACATGCCATTTTCTTGGATTTGAAGCTCCATGATATTCCGAATACGGTCCATAAAGCGATGGCAGGATTGGCTAAGCTTGATGTCGATCTGGTCAACGTCCATGCAATGGGCGGTATAGAGATGATGGAAAGGGCTGTGCAGGGATTAGAGGAAGGAAGCCGAAGTCACCGCCCTAAATGTATTGCAGTCACTCAATTGACCAGCAGTTCGAAAAAGATGATGAATGAAGAAATATTGATTCCAGGTTCAATCGAACATTCGGTTTCGAATCTTGCTGAAAATGCTCAATCTGCCGGTCTTGACGGTGTAGTCTGTTCACCATTGGAGGTACCTCTTATCAAGGAGGACTGTGGCTCTGATTTTTTGAGTGTAACACCAGGAATACGTTTATTGTCCGATGAAAAAAATGATCAGACGCGAGTGACGACTCCGGGCAAGGCGAAAGAGTTAGGCAGTGATCATATCGTTGTCGGACGGACGATCACCAGGTCAAATAATCCGGTCAGGACTTATCGTAATATCCAAAACGAATGGGGGATTACCTATGAAACGACAGGTCGCTAAATATTTACTTGATATAGAAGCTGTAACATTAAGACCAGATAATCCGTACACCTGGTCTTCCGGTTTGAAAGCACCGATCTATTGTGATAACCGCCTAATCATTTCCCATCCGGAAATCCGATCGAAGATTGCTGATTCTTTTGTAGCGTTGATCGAAAAACATTTTCCGAATGTGGAAGCTATTGCCGGGACTGCTACAGCTGGAATTCCCCATGCTGCATTAGTCGCTGATCGGATGAATTTGCCGATGGTATATGTCCGCTCGAAAGCGAAAGCCCATGGAAAAGGAAAACAAATAGAAGGTAGGCTTTCTGCAGAAACCAAAGTCGTAGTCATTGAAGATCTGATTTCAACAGGCGGCAGTGTACTGAATGCAGTGGAGGCTCTCAAGGATGGAGGGGCTACTATTCTCGGCTGTGCAGCCATCTTCACCTATGAATTACAAAAGGGAAAAGAAGCATTCACTGAAATATCATTGAACGTGCATACCCTTTCTGATTTTAATACATTAGTAGATGTAGCTGCAGAAGAGGGAAAAATATCAAACGACTCGATCAGTGAGTTGAATGACTGGTGTAAAGATCCTGAATCCTGGTCGAATGTGGCTTTTAAATAATCGTCTGGGGTGAGGTCTCGTGAGAAAGATGGAGGGTGAGGAATTTGATCAGCTTGTCTCTTTCTTCGATGGAATGGCAAAAACAAGCTGGTTAAGTTCAATCCATGAAAAATTGAAAATACAGTCAGGGAACTGGAAAGGTGCCCGAATATTGGATGTAGGATGTGGAACCGGACGCCTTTTATTACGTGGAGTTGATGAAGCGGAACATGTGACAGGGATCGATTTATCTTCTGAAATGATAAAGGCCAGTCAGCAAAACTTTTTCCTGCATGACCGTGATGACAAATCGACGTTTTTGGTAGCGGATGCCTGTGCACTGCCTTTTGAAGATGATCGATTTCAAGTCTCTCTTTCTACATGCGTCATGTTCCTTCTACCAGAACCTGATAAAGGACTTAAAGAGCTGATCAGAGTAACGAGTCCTGAGGGCGCTGTTACGATGTTGAACCCTAGCAAAAAAATGAATCAGATGAACGCTTTCGAATATGGTAAAAAAAACGGCCTCACTGGATTTGAACAGACAACATTATTGAAGTGGTCCAACGTTTCGACTCGCAGACATAGGTATAGTACCGAAGAAATGACAGATTTGCTAAAGGATTTGGGGGCCAAACAAGTAGTTCATCAAGAAGTTTTGGATGGACTTGCCATGATCACAACCGCAAAAATTTAAATTTACAATTGTTTGAATTGAAGCGGTGACACCCTTATACGGACATTTTGATCCGGATTTTTGGCACCCGAGCTGTCTTATGAACAGAATAAAAAAAAGAGGGCGGCCTTGTACATGCTGCCCATTACCGTTTACTATTCGTCCAGAATGATGGCAATCGTGGATTGAGACTAGAAGAGCCAGTTAACAAGAAAACTGATTACAACGATAGCTCCAATGATCATTAGGATTGTACGTATCATAAATGACTCCCTTTCTGGTTTCGAATTTCACTAAAACTTTTACAGTTCATTAGCTTAATTGTATAATTCACTACTCTTGATAAAATTAAACCTTTTGCATAAAGCTTTTAGAAACTCAGATATTTGTGGCTTACCTCCTTGCTCGTTTCTCTTCTGAGCTTACGGCTTACGAATTTCCCCTTGAAAAAATCCAACCTAAATATCCCAAAAGCCTTATGAAAAACCACGGAGAAAATGAAAACTCTCCATGGTTTTGAGTCTTTTTTGAAAACAAGCGAACCCATTTAAGTCTTTTTGACTAATAGCAATCTATCTTAGTTGTTCTGGAATTTTAGAGGACATCTATTCCTTCATTTGTGACAAAATGATAAGATTTGGAAAAGTAGAGGATACCAAAACCGTTATTCAGGTTAAAGGCAGCTTTTTCTTAATAAATCTACCCTAAGGGTCCGAGGTGTCCTCTATTTCTGTAGTATATGGGGTTTTTAAAATAAATAAGGTTTCCTGTATCCGAAATACAGTCTTGGGACAGCATTAAAAAAAACAGAGTGATCTTCCAGTGCTTTCAAAATGGAAATCAAGTACGGCCTTGTTGCAAATCATAGACTAAGTCTTCATCCGGCGTGACGTAAAGTGTTTTTTGGTTGTCGTAGGTGACAAAGCCTGGTTTCGAGCCGCTCGGTTTTTTTACATGTTTGATATAAGTGTAATCAACTGGGACAGAACCAGAGTGTTTAGCTTTACTGAAATAGGCAGCAATATTTGCCGCTTCCATCAGAGTCGTTTCATCCGGATTGTTGCTCCGTATGACGACATGGGAACCTGGAATATCTTTTGTATGGAGCCAGATATCGTTTGGGCTTGCAAATTTGTTGGTCAAGTAATCATTCTGTTTGTTGTTCTTACCGACCCAAATGTCGAGGTCTGATGAAGAACGGTAATGCTCGATCGCTGGCTTTTTGTTTTTCTTCTGTTTCTGCCTCGTCTTTTTCTTTAAATAATGGCCTTCTTCCAATTCTTCACGAATTTCCTCCACATCGCTTGCAGAAGCCGATTCCAGTTGTTGTAACAAGGACTCCAAATATTTGATTTCATCATTTGTCTCTGCAATTTGTTCGTGTATATATTGGATGGAATTTTTCAGCTTGTTATATCGCCTGAAGTAATGCTGGGCATTTTCCGATGGCGACTTTTGATTGTCTAACGGAACCTTGACTGTCCCACCATCTTCATCATAATAATTCGGCAATTCTGCTTCCTTCATCCCCCTGCTGAGTTGATAGATATTCGCCGTGATCAGTTCTCCATATAACTTGAATGTTTCGGCTTTTTCAGAATTGGATAACGTTTCTTTCAGCTTCGGTAGTTTCTGTTGATTTTTCTTCAATTCATTTCGTAAGAACTTTTCTAGATCAGTAGCTTGTTGTTTAACACGGTCTCTTTCTGCTTTTCCGAAAAAGTAACGATCCAACAAGCTGCTGACCGTTTCAAACCGAGTCTCTTCACCTTTAAGCTGGGTCAATTCGATGACAGAGAAATATTCCTTCTTGTCTGTGACAGTCATGACCGGGTGATAGGTATGGTTTTTCACATCATTCATAACAGCGACGAAGGAAGAAGCCAAAGAGCTGCGATCCCCTAATTTCGCTCTTGAAATGATTTCGTTTGCTGCAAGCGGTGAAATTCCTTCAAATTTCTGTACGATCTGTCCTTCAAGCTTACCCGCGTTGAAATCGAGTTTACGTATGAGGGTATTCTCGTCTGCCTCTAATGGATTTGTTTTATGTTGTGCTGGCGGGAATACATATGGACTGCCTGGCAACAAGGTACGATGTCTATTTTGTGCTGGTGGGATATGCTTCACACAGTCCAATATGATGTTGGAATCCGTATCCACTAATGAAATATTGCTATGTCTCCCCATGATTTCCACGATCAGCAGTTTATGTGTAATATCCCCGATTTCATTTCTTGATGCAATATGGAAGGTGATGATTCTCTCAAGGCCAGTTTGTTCGATACGGTCTATGACACCGCCCTCCAGATGCTTACGGAGCAGCATGCAGAACATCGGAGGTACTTTCGGGTTTTCATATGGCTGTTCAGTCAAATGAATTCTTGGAAAACTGGCATTTGCTGAAATAAGTACGCGTTTTGATTTCCCTTTTGAACGTATGACAAAGATCAACTCTGTCGGGAACGGTTGATAGATTTTGGTGATTTTTCCTTGTGATAGCTGTTCGGTAAGTTCATGTGTAATAGCTCTGGTCATGATTCCGTCAAATGACATATTCTTCACCCCAATTTATTAAAAAAGAAAATCATTCTCTTGGAAGATCGTTTCGAACGGGATAGAACCCCCTGTATGAGAACTATTCTTTTATCTCTAGAAGGACTTTCAAATTCCCGTTCCATTATAGCATTTTTTAGGACAATCCTGAATATAGATGGCTTGTATAAGAAGGTTTAAACGGGGTGGAAGAATGAAATGGTATACGTTCTCAACTTCAGAAATTGAAAAAAAGCTTAAGACGAGCATTACAACAGGCTTGACCGAAAAAGAAGCTAAGAAACGGTTTGCGAAAGACGGCCCCAATGAACTGCAACAAGAAGAAAGAATGTCTGCCATCATCGTATTTTTAGCACAATTCAAGGATTTCATGGTGCTAGTATTGTTGATAGCGACCTTGATCTCTGGAATTCTTGGTGAGTATATGGACGCGATTGCCATCATGTTGATTGTGTTCGTAAATGGGATCTTAGGCTTTCTGCAAGAACGAAAAGCAGAACGTTCACTGCAAGCGTTGAAACAGCTTTCAAGCCCGAAAATCCAGGTTTTACGGAATAAGGAATGGATCACCATACCTTCTCGAGAAGCTGTAATCGGTGATATCATCCGATTTTCTGCTGGAGACAGAATCGGGGCTGATGTCAGGCTGATTGATACGAAATCTCTATCAGTGGAAGAGTCGGCACTGACTGGTGAATCAGTACCATCCCAAAAAAACGGTGCAACAAGTTTACAAGGTGACCATGAACCAGGGGATCAGGAGAACATGTGCTTTATGGGTACACTCGTTTCCAATGGGAAAGGTACAGGAATTGTCATCGGTACTGGCATGAATACGGAAATGGGAAAGATCGCCCACCTTCTGAAAAGTGAAGAAGGATTGCAGACTCCACTGCAAAGGCGACTTGAACAGCTTGGGAAAGTTCTCATTCTAGTCGCCTTGCTGCTGACCGCCCTTGTTGTCGCTATCGGAGTCATCCAGGGGCATGATTTGTATACGATGTTCCTTGCTGGTGTCTCATTAGCTGTTGCTGCGATTCCTGAAGGGCTCCCGGCTATCGTGACGATTGCGCTTGCATTAGGTGTCCAAAAAATGATCCGTCGGCGTGCGATCGTACGGAAGCTCCCTTCAGTAGAAACGCTAGGTTGTGCCACAGTCATCTGTTCTGATAAAACCGGAACACTCACTCAAAATAAAATGACAGTGACAGATGTTTGGAGCAGCGGGAAGTCCTGGCAGATCACTGGGACCGGTTTTGAGTTGACAGGAGATTTTTTCAATGGGAACCAACCGATCGAGGTTGATAAGGCTCCAGCATTAAAACAACTTCTGACCTTCGGAGTTCTTTGTAACAATGCATCGATAAAGTTTGGCGACAAAAAAGGGCGTAACGAATATCAGATCAACGGAGATCCTACCGAAATTGCTTTACTGATTGCTGGGGAAAAGGCTGGATTGAGTAAAGGGGCTTTACAAGGATCTTATCAGATCAGGGATGAGTTCCCGTTTGACTCTGAGAGGAAGATGATGAGCGTCCTCGTACGAACGTCAGATAATCAGGAATATGTCGTGACGAAAGGAGCTCCGGATGTCGTTTTATCCAGATGTGATAACATCTTATGGAATAACCGCCAGTCGTACTTGGATGATTCGAGGAAAAATGGCGTCCATCAAGCTGTTGAAAGAATGGGGAGCAGAGCACTTCGGACGATCGCTGTAGCCTATCGCCCTTTGAAAAAAGGAGAGAGGATCACTTCAACATTCGAAGCTGAATCCAACCTGACTTTTATCGGTCTGCAAGGGATGATCGACCCGCCAAGACCAGAAGCGACCGAATCAATCCGCGAATGTCAGCAGGCCGGCATCAAGACTGTCATGATTACAGGGGATCATATCGTTACCGCCGAAGCAATTGCCCGTCAGCTCAATATGATCCCGGATAACGGAAAAGTGCTGGAAGGTAAGACATTAGCATCTATGTCTGTTGAAGAGCTGGAGGATGTAGTGGATGATGTCTATGTTTTTGCAAGAGTCTCTCCGGAACATAAATTGAAAATCGTCAAGGCACTGCAAAATAAAGGACATGTCGTGGCGATGACGGGGGACGGTGTGAATGATGCACCTGCAATCAAGGCGGCGAATATAGGGATCTCTATGGGAGAATCAGGAACGGACGTCGCCAGAGAATCTTCCTCTCTCATCCTTTCTGATGATAATTTTGCAACGATAAGGGCAGCAATTGAAGAAGGTCGGAATATTTATGAGAATATCAGGAAGTTCATAAGGTATTTACTTGCATCTAACGTTGGAGAAATTTTGGTCATGTTATTCGCGATGCTGCTTGCTCTACCCCTCCCTCTCGTCCCGATTCAAATTCTCTGGGTGAACCTTGTGACAGATGGGTTACCCGCAATGGCACTGGGGGTTGACAGTGCAGAAGAAAATGTCATGAAGCGGGCGCCAAGGTCAACGAAGGAAGGCATTTTCTCACGAGGGCTTGGGTGGAAAATCATCAGCCGTGGGTTCCTGATCGGGCTTGTGACGATCAGCGCCTTCTGTATCGCCTATGCTGAAAGCCCTGAGAATCTGGTAAGAGCTCAGACGATTGCATTTTCAACGCTTGTAATGGCGCAATTGATCCATGTCTTCGATTGCAGAAGTGAAAGGTCAGTATTTCACCGTAATCCGTTCGGCAACATTTATCTCGTGTGGGCGGTCATATCGTCTGTGGCGTTGCTGGCCATCGTCGTCTATTATGAACCGTTGCAACCCATCTTCCATACTACGAGTCTAAACGTTAGGGAATGTTTATTAGTGCTTGGAATGGCAGCACTGCCGACCTTTGCACTCGCCGGCTCACATCTATTCAAAAACAATAAATATAAAGGACAGGCGATCAAGCATTCGTCATTCAAATAGAAAATGAGAAGGTGCGGCCGATGAAAGGAAGGTCGCTCTTTTCTATTACAGCTGAAGTGTTTGGAGTGATAAAAAACGTTAAATCTTTCATATTCTTGTTGACTGTTGTAAAATTGTATAGAATAGTACAATGGATGTGATAATGTGATTAATAGTATGACCGGTTTTGGTAGAGCATGCATTGAGCATGAACAATATACGATCACGGCAGAAATTAAATCCGTAAACCACCGTTTTACAGAAGTCTATATACGAATGCCCAGACAGCTGACGATCATCGAGGACAAAATCAAGCGTTGTGTGACAACATACATAAAACGGGGCAAGGTCGATGTATGGATCAGTATAGACGGTGAAACGGGTGTAGAAAAGGAATTGTCTATCGATTGGTCTTTGTTGGATCAATATGTTTCTGCTCATGAGACTTTGAATGAACGCTACCAAGTACAAGAACCGATCCGATATCACCAGCTTCTCGCATTTTCAGATATCGTCTCCATTCATGAAAAAGAGAACGTGACCGACGAGTTTGCAAATAAAGTTCTCGATGCTGTTGAAGAGGCGGCATCCCGATTGAGTGAAATGAGAGCTGAAGAAGGGAAACATCTCAATAAGGATTTCAACCATCGCTTAGATGTGATCGATACGATCATCCAAGAAATAGAGTCCTTTGCCCCTGAAGTTCAGGAAGCTTATAAGGACCGTCTATACAAAAGGATCAAAAGCCTTCATGATGGTGCGTTCGAATTGGATGAAGACCGGATCATCACAGAAGTTGCAATCTTTGCAGATAAATGCAGTATTGATGAAGAATTGATCCGGCTGAAAAGTCATCTAAGCCAATTCAGGGACATACTGAATGAAAGTGGATCAGTAGGGAGGAAACTGGATTTCCTCGTCCAAGAAATGAATCGTGAAAGCAACACGATTGGTTCAAAAGGAAATGATTATTCAATCAGTAAAAATGTTGTACAATTGAAAAGTGAAATAGAGAAACTTAAAGAACAGGTACAAAATGTTGAATAAGGCATGAACAAAGGGTTGTACGTCAAGAAACTTGGATACGCTAGATATAGATAGCCAGGAGGGGTAACCTATGAACATAAAACTGATCAACATCGGATTTGGAAATATTGTTTCGGCAAATCGGATCATTTCAATCGTGAGTCCTGAATCAGCTCCAATCAAGCGGATCATTACAGATTCAAGGACTCAGCACAAATTGATAGATGCGACGTATGGCAGAAGAACCCGTGCGGTGATCATTACAGACAGTGATCATGTCATCCTTTCTGCTGTCCAACCTGAAACGGTAGCCCAAAGATTACTAAACAAAGAGGATTTGACTGAAGAATAGAGATTGACTGAGGTGTAAAGTTGAAGATGAAGAATGAGAGAGGAATTTTGTTCGTATTATCTGGTCCTTCGGGGGTTGGTAAAGGCACGGTAAATCGAGCATTGCGTCAACAGTGGAATGGTTTGGAATTTTCGATTTCAGTTACGACTCGCAAACCTCGAGAAGGTGAGCAGGATGGGGTCGATTACTTTTTTAAATCACGAAAAGAATTTGAAAAGATGATTGAACAGAATGAATTGCTTGAATGGGCAGAATATGTTGGAAACTACTATGGAACCCCGTTGCAATATGTGGAACAGACGTTGGCTTCTGGTAAGGATGTACTTCTTGAAATCGAAGTTCAAGGCGCTCTGCAGGTAAGAAACCTGGTACCTGAAGGTGTTTTCATCTTCCTCGTCCCACCTAGCCTGGCAGAGCTTCGAAATCGGATTGTTGGCCGCGGGACTGAAACAGAAGAGCTGATCAACAATCGGATGATCGTGGCAAAAGAAGAACTTGAAATGATGGATCATTATGATTATGTAGTGGAAAATGATGAAATACAAGCAGCCTGTGATCGTATCAAAGCGATTGCGATTGCTGAACATTGCAAGAAAGATAGAATCAAAAAACAATACTTAAGATTACTGGAGGTTGATTAAATGCTTTATCCTTCAATTGATTCATTGATGGAGAAATTAGATTCAAAATACACACTCGTTACAGTGTCATCTAAACGAGCGAGAATGATTCAGCAATCATCAAAGCCGTTGGTAGATGATCCTAAATCAAGTAAATTCGTTGGTATAGCTCTTGAGGAAATTCTCGAAGGAAAGCTAACCTATGACCTTAACAAGCTAAAAGATTAGAGGGTTGGACCCGTTAAGTGTCTGACGTACTTCAATGAACAACATCTTGTTACAATTTGTTGCATGGGAGGCGCCTGGCACTTTTCTTATGGGGCAGCCTTTTTTTAAAGGATAAGAAAGTATAAAAATATATTCACTATAACAATATTATGTCTACAAAAATGAGCTAGGGGATGGTTTTAGTGTCAACCGGTAAACACATTTTATTATGCGTGACTGGGGGGATTGCAGTATTTAAAGCAGCCGCCCTGACAAGTAAGATCAGACAGGCTGGTTATGACGTCAAAGTGATGATGACAAAGTCTGCTATGGAATTCGTTACGCCTTTGACTTTCCAAACGCTTTCAAGGAATCCTGTATATCATGATACATTTGATGAAAAAGATCCGTCTGGTGTCGCTCATATCGATCTCGCTGACTGGGCTGATCTTGTTGTTATAGCCCCGGCAACTGCCAACAGTATCGGGAAACTGGCAAATGGGATTGCTGATGATATGGTTTCTACGACATTATTAGCGACCTCAGCTCCAGTCATGCTCGCACCTGCAATGAACGTCCATATGTACGGCCATCCCGCAGTATTTGAGAACATGGAAAGGCTGGCAGATTTCGGACATCGTTTTATCGAACCTGGTGAAGGATTATTGGCGTGTGGATATGTAGGTAAAGGAAGACTTGCAGAACCGGAAGAGATCCTTGCATCGATCAACCAGTTCTTCACGGAAGCAGCTAACCGAATTCTCCAAGATAAACATGTTCTGATTACTGCAGGACCAACAAGAGAACATATCGATCCAGTCAGATATTTCTCGAACCGATCGACTGGCAAAATGGGTTATGCATTAGCTGAAGCAGCGGTTTCACTTGGTGCAAAGGTCACTCTTGTAAGTGGCCCATCTGTACTTAAGGTACCATATGGTGTTGAATTTCTACCGGTAGAAACAGCCAAAGAAATGTATGAAGCGGTAATTTCACGTTTTGAACTGGCTGATCTGGTCATTAAATCAGCTGCTGTGGCTGATTATCGTCCAAAGCTCACTTATGATTCAAAAATGAAAAAGAGTGAGGGTAGCATTGCGATTGAAATGGAAAGGACAACAGATATCCTCAAGGAACTCGGCCGTCATAAAAAACATCAAGTATTAGTAGGATTTGCTGCTGAAACCGATGATGTATCGTATTATGCAAAGGATAAACTAGAACAGAAAAATCTGGATATGATCGTTGCGAATGATGTCTCCCAAAAAGGATCCGGATTCGAAGGAGATACGAATCAGGTCCATATATATGGGAAGGATGGGCATGAACGGAAAAGTTCTCTATTATCAAAAAAACAGGTTGCAGAAATCGTGTTGAAAGACGCTCTCCGATATATGGAAGGGTTGAATGAGGGATGATTGCTGGGGTAATTGTCGATGTTCCGGCAATGGGTACTGACCGGACGTTCGACTATCGGATTCCTGAACATTTAGAAGGGGCTGTCAAAATCGGAATGCGTGTCATCGTGCCTTTCGGACCCAGGAAATTGACCGGCTTCGTCATCATCCTTAAAGAGTCGTCAGAGCAAAAAAAGCTTAAAAATATAGTAGATGTCGTCGATCCGTCCCCGGTCATCAATGAAGAATTGATCGAACTTGGCAAGTGGATCGCAGAACATACATTGTGTTTCCTCCATTCTGCTTATCAATCGATGTTGCCTGCGGCAATGAAAATGAATTACACGAAACGCATTCATATGACGGAAGAGACTGGATTGGAACGATTCCCTGAGGAAATCCAGGAGGCGCTGCAATCTGAAAAAGGTTTGAGCTGGGAGGAAGCTCTGAAAATGGGGAAAGAGTGTGTCAGCCTCATCCAAAAGGGTTTGAATGAGGGGGAACTCGATGTCCAATATGAAATTCGTTCAAAAGGTAAAAAGAAGAAACAAAAGGTCATTACCATCAACAAAACAACCGACGAATTGTTGGAAGCTCGTGATAACATATTGAAACGTGCACCGAAGCAAGCAGCTGTTTTGGATTATTTACTGGAATCTGGGCAAAAAGAGATGTCTACTCAAACCTTGATCGCTAAGACGGACTCCTCAAGGGTTACAGTGAAGGGATTGGTTGATAAACAGCTATTGATCGAATCCGAAAAAGAATTATATCGGGATCCGTACCATGATCGTGTCTTTGAAAAGACAATGCCGTTAACACTTACAAATGAGCAGAAGAGAACGATCGAGCCGATTTTGGAAAAAATCAATACAGAGACCCATGAGACATTTCTGATACATGGTGTTACTGGAAGTGGAAAGACGGAAATCTATTTGCAAGCGATTGAAAAAGTCCTCAATCTTGGCAAGGAAGCGATCATGCTAGTACCTGAAATCTCACTTACACCCCAGATGGTCCAACGATTCAAAGGGCGTTTCGGTTCAGAAGTTGCGGTATTGCATAGCGGACTTTCCGTCGGAGAAAAGTATGACGAATGGCGTAAAATCCATCGAAATGAAGCAAGGGTGGTTGTCGGAGCACGCTCAGCGGTTTTTGCTCCTTTTAAAAAACTCGGCATCATCATTATCGACGAAGAACATGAGTCTAGCTATAAACAAGAAGAGAATCCCCGGTACCATGCCAGGGATATTTCGATCCAAAGAGGGAAATTCCATAGGTGTCCGGTAATATTGGGCAGCGCGACTCCGACCCTTGAATCTTATGCGAGGGCACAAAAGGGTGTTTATACCCACTGCACTCTCAATGAGAGGGTGAACAATAAAGATTTACCGAAGGCCGAAGTCGTCGATATGCGGGAGGAATTACGCTCAGGAAATCGATCTTTATTTTCACAATCCCTATTCGATCGATTGAAAGATCGGAAGGAAAAGGGTGAACAAAGTGTTTTGCTATTGAACCGGCGTGGTTATTCAACATTCATTAATTGTCGGGATTGCGGCTATGTCGCCCAATGTCCACATTGTGACATTTCCCTTACTTACCATAAACGTTACAGTTCCTTGAAATGCCATTACTGCGGGTATGAAGCACAACAGCCCTCCGAGTGCCCCGAATGCAATTCAGAACACATCCGCTTTTTCGGAACTGGCACCCAAAAAGTCGAGGAAGAACTGAACAGGCTGATCCCTGAAGCTCGTGTGATCCGGATGGATGTTGATACGACTAGCCGGAAAGGGATGCATGAAAAGTTATTGAATGCGTTTGCCGAGAAAAAAGCGGATATTCTATTAGGGACACAAATGATCGCAAAGGGATTGGATTTTCCGAACGTGACCCTTGTTGGAGTGCTCGCTGCTGATTCAATGTTACATCTTCCCGACTTCCGTTCCTCTGAAAGGACCTTCCAGCTTTTGACCCAGGTGGGGGGAAGGGCCGGAAGACATGAATTATCAGGCGAGGTGGTCATTCAGAGCTATACACCAGAGCATTATAGTATCCAGCTTGCTCAACATCACGATTTTCTCACCTTTTATAATAAGGAAATGCAAATTCGAAAATTGCATCAATATCCTCCATTCTATTTCCTGACACTGGTGACAATTTCACATGAAGAATTGATGTACGTTGTCGATATATGTGAGAAAATCGCTGGCCGGTTGAAAGAATCACTGAGTGCAAAAGCGGTCGTCCTTGGACCTGTAGCATCACCGGTTCCTCGTATGAAAGATAGATATCGTTACCAATGCGTGATAAAATACAAAAATGAACCAAAATTAAAAGAAACATTAAATGAAATTCTTGTCCATTTTCAAAAAAGGATGCAGCGGGACGGGTTAGTGATCGGTATTGATATGCATCCACAGACGATCATGTAATGAGATGAAAGTTCAAAATCCGGAGTCAGTTTTGACAGCTGGCAGTGGGACTGCATTCTTAATATAGATAAATAAGATAGGTGATAATATGAAAGTCGTGTTTATGGGGACTCCAGATTTTTCAGTTCCGGTTTTGAAAAGGATCATCCGTGATGGTTATGAAGTCGTTGCTGTCGTTTCACAACCGGACAAGCCAGTCGGACGGAAGAAAGTTATTACGCCGCCTCCTGTAAAGCGGGAAGCGCTGCGACATGAAATCTCTGTTTTACAACCGGAAAAGGTGAGGTGGGAGTATGAAGAAATCTTGAAGTACGAACCCGATCTCATCATCACGGCAGCATATGGACAAATTTTACCCAGTGAATTGCTGACTTATCCTCGATTAGGTTGTATAAACGTACATGCCTCTCTCCTTCCTGAATATCGCGGAGGCGCGCCAATCCACAAAGCGATCATCGATGGCAAAAAAGAGACAGGCGTCACAATCATGTATATGGTGGAAAAGTTGGATGCAGGTGATATGCTAAGTCAAGTTACGGTGGCAATTGAAGAGGAAGACAATGTCGGAAGCCTTCATGATAAGTTGAGCGAGGCGGGAGCGGAATTGCTTGGAGATACGATTCCGATGCTTGTGAATGATGAATTACAACGTATTCCTCAAGATGAATCAAAAGTCACGTATGCTCCAAATATTTCAAGGGAAATGGAAAAAATCGATTGGAAAGCGGACGGAGAAGACATCTATAACCAGATCAGAGGGTTGAATCCATGGCCAGTGGCTTACACTATGCTTGAGGGCAAGAATATAAAGATCTGGTGGGGACGAAAAGAAACCGTTGAACAAAACGGTGAACCTGGTCAAATTCTGGCATTTGATAATAAAGGAATTCTAGTTGGAACTGGAAACCAAACAGCAATAAGGATCACAGAGATGCAGCCCGCAGGCAGGAAACAGATGGATGCCGCCCAATATCTTGCTGGAGCTCAGCTTAATACAGAAATGAAATTCGGTGAATAATGATGAGAAATGTTCGGGAAGTTGCGACGGACCTGTTATTGAAAATAGACCGGTCGCAAGCTTACAGCAACCTTTTATTAAACCAAGCGATCAGGAAAAACAAATTTTCAGGGAAAGATGCAGCCCTTTTGACTGAAATCGTATATGGCACTCTTCAACGGAAGAATACACTTGATTATTACTTGAAAGGTTTCATTAAGAAACCATTGAACAAGCTTGAAGACTGGGTGCTGGTCCTTTTACGGCTATCCGTTTATCAAATGGTGTACCTGGACCGTGTCCCTGATCATGCCATCATCAATGAAGCAGTTGTGCTCGCAAAGAAGAGAGGGCACAAGGGCATCTCTGGATTTGTCAATGGTGTACTTAGGAATGTCCAACGAAAAGGGATCCCTGGTGTTGCATCAATACCGGATAAAAGGTTACAATTAGCGATTGAGTGCAGCCATCCTGAATGGCTGGTTAACCGTTGGATTGATCAGTTTGGAAATGAACGGACACGGGAAATGTGTACGGTCAATAATACACCACCGAAGGTAACTGCCAGGGTTAACCGCCTTAAACTTTCTATCAAGGATGCTATCGAACGGTTGAAAGATGAATCCGTAAACGCGGAGCCAAGCAAGTTGGTGCCTGAAGGGATAAGGATTATATCAGGGAATCTTCCTGAATCTGATGTTTATAAATCGGGAGCTCTGACGATTCAAGATGAAAGCTCGATGCTTGTAGGCTATGCACTTGATCCCCAACCAGATGAACGTATTTTGGATGCCTGTGCGGCACCTGGAGGGAAAACGACACACCTTGCTGAAAGGATGGACAATCAAGGGGAAATAACTGCGATTGACTTGCATGAGCATAAAGTCAAGCTCATTGAACAGCAGGTGGAACGGCTCGGTTTGACGAATATAGAAACGATCGCGATGGATACTAGGAAGGCCGCTAAATTATTCAAGGAAGAATCCTTTGATAGGGTGCTATTGGATGCCCCTTGCACAGGTTTCGGTGTCATTCGCAGAAAACCCGATATCAAATGGGGAAAGAAACCTGAAGATATTGAACGGATCCAAATAGTCCAGGAAGAATTATTGGAAGCCGTTTCCCGTGTCCTTAAAATAGGTGGATTATTGGTTTACAGTACATGTACAATAGAATCAGAGGAAAACAATATCCAGGTTCAGCGGTTTCTGGACCGCCATCCTGAATTCGAATGGGATGAAGCATTGTCTTTGAGGATGCCAGCTACTGTAAAACCTTACATTTCAGAAACGAAAGATGAACTTCAGATTCTTCCGCAATATTTCAATAGTGATGGATTTTATATAGCATGTTTAAGGAAAACTTCTAGAAAAGGCGGTGTTGGAACATGTTGAAACCGTTGACGGAAAAACAAACTAATCCGAACGTTGGGACTTCCATATTTTCATTGAAATACGAAGATCTTCTGGATTGGCTGAAGCAAGCCGGTGAGCCATCGTTTCGTGCCAAGCAAATTTATGAATGGCTTTACGAAAAAAGGGTGGCTTCATTTGCAGAGATGACGAACCTATCAAAGGATCTGCGTCAAAAACTGGATGAAGCGTTTGTAATCACTCCCTTAAAGCAAGTCGTCCGGCAAGAATCGAAGGATGGGACAATCAAGTTTCTTTTTGAACTTGAAGATGGATATTCAATAGAAACCGTTTTGATGAGACATGAGTATGGAAACAGTGTCTGTGTAACAACTCAAGTCGGTTGCCGGTTAGGCTGTACCTTCTGTGCCTCGACGCTGGGTGGTCTGAAACGTAACTTGAAGGCTGGAGAAATCGTTGCGCAAGTATTGGAAGTACAACGAGCGATGGATGAGACGGATGAACGGGTCAGCTCTGTCGTTATTATGGGGATCGGGGAACCTTTCGATAATTATGAAGAATTGATTTCTTTCCTGAAAATAATCAACCACGATGAAGGATTGAATATCGGAGCACGGCATATTACGATCTCAACGAGTGGTGTCGTGCCGAAAATCTATGATTTTGCTGATGAAGGTATGCAGATCAATTTTGCGATCTCCCTTCACGCCCCCACAGCAGAGATCCGTAGTCGACTTATGCCGGTGAACCGTATGTACCCTCTTGATGATCTGATGGATTCCATTCGTTATTATATCCGGAAGACAGGGCGGCGTGTCACATTTGAATATGGATTGTTCGGAGGTGTCAATGATCAGGTTGAACATGCTGAACTTCTTTCCGATCTGATCCATGATATAAAGTGTCATGTCAACTTGATTCCTGTAAACTATGTACCAGAGAGAGATTACGTCCGTACTCCTAAGAATCAAATTTTTAAATTTGAAAGCACGTTAAAAGAGCGCGGTGTGAATGTTACTATTCGCCGGGAGCAGGGTCATGATATCGACGCTGCCTGCGGTCAGCTGCGTGCGAAGGAGCGTAAGGACGAAACGAGGTGAGGTAGGTTGTTGAAGGCATCTTTTCAAACTGATCAAGGTAAAGTACGTTCCCATAACGAAGACAGTGGGGCAGTGATCCAATTCTCTGCCTCGGATGTTTTCGCTGTTGTTGCCGATGGGATGGGAGGGCATAATGCTGGAGATGTTGCCAGCCAGATGGCGGTCAACTACATCAAGGATCATCTTAATACATACATAAACGAAAAGGTCGAAACAGCGAATGTGATTCAATCATTGATCGAGGACGCCAACTCAAGTATTTATACGTATGCTAATGAGCACCCGGAGTGTCATGGTATGGGTACGACTGTGATCTTACTTAGAGCGACGGAAGATGAGGTTTCCTTAGGTCATGTCGGAGACAGTCGTTGCTATCATATACACGATCAATCAATCAGAATGCTTACGGAGGACCATACCCTGGTCAATGAACTTGTGAAATCAGGACAAATCACAGATGAAGAGGCAGAATACCATCCGAGGAAACACGTTGTCATGAGGTCAGTCGGTACAGACCCGAATGTGAGGGTGGATAATCTGAATTACTCATGGGCTCCCGGAGATTATCTTCTCATTTGTTCAGATGGTCTTTCCAACAAGGTTCCGGCAAACTTGATACTGGAAGTTGTGACTGACGATGGGTCCTTGAACGAAAAAGCGAACCTCCTGGTCAAGATGGCCAATGATGCTGGCGGGGAAGATAACATCACCATTATTCTCTTAGCTAATGAGGTTGGTCTAAAAGAAGGTGTAGCCAAATGATCGGAAGACGTATCAGTTCTCGATACAAGATCCTAGAGATCATTGGTGATGGCGGCATGGCTGTGGTTTATAAAGCGGAAGACTTGATACTCGATCGGATCGTCGCTGTGAAAGTATTGCGTTCAGAATACTCGACTGATGAGGACTTCATCAGGCGTTTTCGACGTGAAGCTGAATCAGCCACGAGTCTGAATCATCCGAATGTCGTCAATATCGTCGATGTCGGAGAAGAAGAACAGATTTATTTCATCGTCATGGAGTATGTGAAAGGTAAGACATTGAAACAGATCATACGGGAAAATGGTCCATTATCTCCGGAGCGGGCAGTTGAAATCATGAAACAGATCTCCTCTGCGATCGCACATGCCCATGAACATCACATCGTGCACAGGGATATCAAGCCTCATAATATTTTAATAGATGAGAATGGAAATGCTAAAGTAACAGATTTCGGCATTGCATTAGCTGCAACGTCAGCAACGATTACTCACACGCACTCTGTATTGGGCAGTGTCCACTATTTCTCACCGGAACAAGCAAGAGGTGGTATTGCCAATAACAAGTCCGATATTTACTCATTAGGTGTAGTTTTCTATGAAATGGTGACTGGCAGACTACCGTTTTCAGGTGAATCAGCTGTTTCTGTAGCATTGAAACATCTTCAAGAAAAATTTCCCGAACCAAAATTGATCAATCCAGATATACCACAGAGTATTGAGAATATTATATTGAAGGCGATGGCCAAAAATCCGAACGAGCGATTTGAAAACGTCCAGGCACTGGAAGAAGATTTAAGAACAGTACTTGATCCTGATCGAATCGATGAACCGAAACATTCGTTTGATGAAGATGAAGAAGCGACAAAAGTACTGACTCCGATCGGAAATATAACAGAGCAAATGAAAACTGCACCCGTCCCTTCAACCAAAGGTGAAGTGGGAGTAGAAAAAGGCGGGAAGCAAAAGAAAGAGAAGAAAGATAAGAAGAAAAAGAAGAATTGGGTCGCAATCATTTTAATGGTATTTCTCCTTTTAGGGATTGCTGGTGTAGCGGCGGTCACCTTGTGGCCAGAAATATTCCAGACGAAGGATGTCTCTGTTCCGGATGTCATCAATCAACCGTACACGACTGCATATGAGAAAATAAAGGATGCTGGGCTCAACCCAGAAAAAGAGGAGCAGCCAAGCTCTGAAGTTGAAGAAGGGCATGTCATCAGGCAAACCCCGTCACCAGGAACAGCCGTGAAGGAAAATCAGACGGTGAAATTGATTGTCAGTTCGGGACCTGAAAAATTTGAAGTAGAGAATTATGTTGGCCAAGAAGAAGATGATGTGAAGCGGACGAAGGTTGAGGATCTTTTCAAACGGGTCGATTACCCAACAAGAAGCAGTGAAGACGTACCTGCTGGACAGATCATCGAACAAATTCCGGAAGCAGGAGAAATGGTCGTGCCTGGCCAGGAAGTTTTGATTTTATATGTCAGTAGCGGGCCACCGCCATTTGATCTTGCTGATCTGATCGGAAAGTCACTTGAAGAAGCAAATACGTATGCAAATGGGAATGGGCTCAAATTAAAAGAAGCTGAACGTGAGTATTCAGAAGATGTGGATGATGGAAACATCATAAGGACGGATCCGAAACCGGGTGAAACAGTGAGGGCTGGGAGTGAAATCACTGTCACCGTTTCTAAAGGTGTGCCAGAACCAGTAACCATCAAAGATATGGTGGAAGTAGAATTCAGTGAAGAAGATTCCGGTAGTGGAGATGGCAATGGCGAAGGGAACAAAAATAAAGATAAAAAGGATAAACAGAAAGAACCGAAACAGGTCCGGATCGTGACCAATGACGCTAACGGAGAGCGGACGATCGTAGATAAAGAAATCTCTGAAACAGAAATGTTCGAAATCCCATTGACCATAAAGTATAACGGTGAAGGTAGCTACAAAGTCTATGTGGACGATGAAGAGTATTATAATGAATCGTTTACGTATGAAGAAGCGAAAAACTTTCAGAATGGAGAGTAGATGGACTGCATGCCAAAAGGAACGATCATTAAAGCGTTGAGCGGGTATTATTATGTGAAAAGTGAAGAAGAAAATGAAATCTATCAATGCCGAGGCAGAGGAAATTTTCGAAAACGGAAGTTGACACCTCTTGTGGGAGATGAAGTGGCATTTGAATCGACTAATCTGACAGACGGTTATGTTTTGGAAATCTTCGAACGTAAGAATCAACTGATCAGGCCTCCTGTTGCAAATATTGACCAGGCACTCATCATATTTTCCGCACGCCGGCCAAGCTTTAACTCGCACCTTTTGGATCGGTTTTTAGTCCATATTGAAGCGAACGAGATTCTTCCGGTCATTTGTGTTAGTAAACTTGATTTATTGACAGATGACAAGGAAATCGAAAAAGAGCTGGAGGTCTACCGTCAAATCGGTTACCAGGTTCTCGAAACTTCTTCTTTGGAACAAAGGGGGCTTGAAGAAGTAAGGGAACTTTTTGAAGATAAGGTAACAGTCATTGCAGGACAGTCAGGTGTCGGCAAATCGACATTGTTGAATGTATTGAATCCAGAATTGAACTTGGAAACTAATGATATCTCTGATCATCTTGGAAGAGGGAAACACACGACTAGGCATGTGGAGCTGATCCCTTTTGGTGAGGGGCTTGTGGCAGATACCCCTGGCTTCAGTTCACTTGATTTCATCGAAATCGAACCAGAAGACTTATCCATCTACTTTCCTGAAATGAGAGATCGCCGTCCTGATTGTAAATTCAGAGGGTGTACCCATGTATCAGAACCGAAATGTGCTGTGAAAAAAGCATTGGAAAATAATGAAATAGCCCAATTCCGTTATGACCATTACTTACAATTTCTACAAGAGATCAAAGACCAAAAACGGAGGTATTAAGTCATGATTAAAATTGCACCATCAATCCTTTCAGCGGACTTCTCCCGTTTAGGAGATGAAATAAAAGATGTTGAAGCAGCGGGAGCGGACTATATCCACGTTGATGTCATGGATGGACATTTTGTACCGAATATAACGATTGGACCCTTGATTGTCGATGCAATAAGACCTATCACGGATCTTCCGCTGGATGTCCATCTGATGATTGAACACCCTGACAAATATATTCCAGAATTCGCTGAAGCTGGTGCGGATATCATTTCGGTACATGTAGAAGCTTGTCCGCATCTGCACCGCACAGTCCATTTAATCAAAGACCAGGGTAAAAAAGCAGGAGTCGTCCTCAATCCCCACTCGCCGGTCAACTTGATTGAACATGTCATAGAAGATGTTGACCTTGTGTTGCTGATGACTGTGAACCCTGGATTCGGTGGCCAATCTTTCATAAACCAAGTTCTACCGAAAATCAGGGAAGTTTCAAATCTTTGTACGGAAAAAGGATTGGAAATCGACATTGAAGTTGATGGCGGTGTCAATCCAGATACAGCCAAATTATGCAGGGAATTCGGGGCGAATGTTCTCGTTGCCGGATCTGCCATCTATAATAAAGAAAACCGGAAGGATGCAATAGCTGCTATCCGTGGTGTATAATGATTTAGAAATAAAAATATAGTAATGAAACCACTAGGGGAATCTCTTGAAGAGATTGAGAGTGGAGTGTATGCTCCTGACCCTTTAGAACCTGAACAGGATCAAACCTGCGGAGGGAAGTTGGCTTTCAAATGATTTATATTTGATGAAAGCAACTGTTACCCTATGCAGTTGCTTTTTTAGTAGGGATGTTCTGGTTTCATCGATGGTAAGGGGAGAAAAAGTCTATGAATAATCGCATGTTGATGATTGCTGAGATTGCGATCATGTCTGCTCTCGGTATTATTTTAGGATTTGTAAAATTAAGCGGACCTTGGGCTTTCGGAGGTTCCGTTTCACTTGAAATGGTTCCGATCTTCATTATGGCATTTCGAAGAGGAGTGGCTGGCGGAGTTCTGACAGGTTTGATGATCGGTATTTTACAATTGATCATCAATCCATATATCGTCCATCCTGTCCAAGTAGTGCTGGATTATCCATTGGCGTTTTTAGTAGTTGGTCTTGCAGGATTGTTCAGGCCAAAATCCAAAGACTCTTATAGTAGAAGGATATGGTTGATCCTTTTAGGAACATTCATCGGAAGTCTGTTCCGTTTGATCAGTCATGTCATTTCAGGCGTCATCTTTTTTGCGAGCGCCGCTCCTGAAGGGACACCGGTCTGGCTGTATTCGATAACGTACAACAGTTCTTATATCGTTCCGACCTTTATCCTGACTGTCGTATTACTTGCCCTATTATCAAAAACAGCGCCTAAGTTGGTTCATGGAGAGTGACCGTATTGAAGACGATTTGTTTAGTTTCTGGAGGACCTGAATATCTTCTGCCCGATCGGCTCGAATTGGATGATGCGTTTTTTATCGGAGTAGATGAAGGGGTGCTTTATCTTCAAAGAAGAGATATAGAGCCAATTGCCGCCTTCGGTGATTTCGACTCTATTTCAAGTGAAGAAGTTGCCAGACTTCAAGAAAAACGAATGAACCTCTATACCTTCGAACGTGAAAAAGACATGACGGATCTGGAATTGGCAATCAGATGGGCGATAGAAAAGAGGCCAGAAAAAATCATTTTATATGGTGCGACTGGCGGGCGTTTGGATCATGAAATAATCAATATCCAACTCCTAAAATTAGGTATAGAACAGAAGATAGAGGTCGAGGTCGTAGACCGGGATAACATCATCGTTATGAGAAGTCCGGGGTCCTATACAATTGAAGCCATTCATGAATTTCCGTATGTTTCTTTCATTCCATTTTCCCCGCTCGTATCGGGTGTAACACTTGTGGGCTTTCGTTATCCATTAGAGGATGCAATGATAGAATGGGGATCCACCCTTTGCATTTCAAATGAGCTTGTAACAAAAAAAGGTACTTATTCATTTGATAGCGGCATAATTATGATGATAAGAAGCAAAGATCGAGATCAAAAATTACAAACTCCGGGTACTATTTCTAAGTAGACGAATATACTTAAATAGAATGTTAATTTTCCGAAGGTGGGTTCTTCCGGAAACTAACGTTGGAGGAGGCGGAATCATGAAATTTTATACCATCAAACTGCCAAAGTTTTTAGGCGGATTCGTCAGGGCGATCTTAGGATCCTTTAAAAAAGGGTAACAAAAAAGCACCAACCAGGTGCTTTTTTGTTTTTTAAAAGGATAAGAAATTATAGAAATTTTGGTTGGGGTGAAGTGATGTCTAGCTCCACCGCCCAACCATTTGGATCACTTCAGTCCTCCTGCGGCGGCCGACACATTGATTTAGATCGAAGGGTTTACCCACGCAGTCGGACTTCCAGTGACCTTCGTGGCTGACTAGGGCGTTTGCGCTTTTCTTTAGTTAATTGTTGATTTTTGCGCAATCACTTTGCCACTTTGAAATTATCTCTAAATCAAAAAAGGGCCAGCTCCCTCTTGAAAGTGAGCTGGTCCTTTTTGTGCTTTTTAAATTAGACGCGTTCTACTTTGCCTGACTTCAAGGCACGAGCAGATACATATACCCGTTTTGGTTTACCGTCTACAAGAATACGAACTTTCTGAACGTTCGCTCCCCATTTACGTTTCGTAGTGTTTAACGCGTGAGAACGCTTGTTTCCAAAGTTAGTCTTCTTACCAGTAACAACACATTTTCTAGCCATGATTGGTACCTCCTTTATTACAATAAGAAACTTGAATAATCTTAGTAAAATTTTAAGAAAACACTACATTATAGTAGCATGAGATATAAAAGAATGCAACATTGTTTATCAAGTTTATTTACTTGACACGACAATTTCCAATTCCATGATATTTTCTTTCAAAATGAAGGATATTATAGTAAAATGACACTAGCCATAGGTCATTATAATCCAAGGGAGGATTTTGCATGTCTATAGAAATGAAAACAAAGTACGGGGAAATTGATATTTCTAACGATGTTATTGCAACAATCGCAGGTGGAGCTGCGATCGATTGTTATGGTATCATCGGAATGGCCTCGCAAAAGCAAATTAAAGATGGCATCACTGAACTTCTTGGCCGCGACAATTTCAGCCGTGGAATCGTTGTGCGGCAAGAAGAGGATGAAGTCCACATAGACATGTATATCATCGTCAGCTATGGAACGAAAATTTCTGAAGTAGCTCACAATGTACAAACAAAAGTGAAGTATACGCTTGATCAGATGCTCGGCTTATCAGTAGATTCGGTCAACATATTTGTTCAAGGCGTGAGGGTGACGAACCCGTAACGAGGAGGAAGGATTCGTGACAGTTAAGAAGGTAGGCGGGAATAAGCTTTCCCAAATGTTCATTTACGGAGCGGACAACCTGAACAAAAACGTAAAAATGGTAGACGCTCTCAATGTCTTCCCAGTCCCTGATGGGGATACTGGGACAAACATGAATTTAACGATCACGTCAGGTGTTAAGGAAGTGGAAAATAGTACAACCGACGACGCCGGTAAAGTTGCAGCTTCTTTTTCAAAAGGATTGCTCATGGGGGCACGCGGTAATTCAGGTGTCATCCTGTCACAGTTGTTCAGAGGCTTTTCAAAAGCGATTGAAGGAAACAGCGAAATTGACACGAAACTGTTCGCTGAGGCGTTTGAAGCTGGTGTAGAAACGGCTTATAAGGCAGTAATGAAACCAGTGGAAGGTACGATCCTGACTGTAGCTAAGGATGCTGCTAAAAAAGCGACGAAAACGGCACGTAAATCAGACGATATGGTTGACGTCATGGAGCAAACCTTAAAAGAAGCAAAAGAATCCTTGAAGCGTACACCTGACTTATTACCAATCTTGAAAGAGGTCGGAGTGGTCGACTCTGGAGGCCAAGGTCTAGTTACGATCTATGAGGGATTTTTAGCAGTACTTGAAGGAAAAGAGCTTCCAGAGGTCAGCAGCTTAGGTCCATCCATGGATGAACTTGTGAAAGCGGAGCACCATAAGGCACAAAACCATATGAGAACAGATGATATCCATTATGGATACTGTACAGAATTCATGGTGAAATTCAAATCTGAAAAAACGAAGGAGAACCCTTTTTCTGAAGAAGATTTCAGAAATCAACTCAGCAAACATGGGGATTCCCTACTCGTCGTTTCGGATGAGGATCTCGTCAAGGTTCATATACATACGGAAAAGCCGGGAGATATGCTGACTCTCGCTCAAACGTATGGTGACTTGATTAATATAAAAATTGAGAACATGCGGGAACAGCATATGGCTATAATAGATAAAGAAGACAAGCCTGAATCAACAGAGAACATCCAATCTAAAGCTGCAAAAAAGGAATTCGGGATCATTACCGTTTCGATGGGATCCGGGATTGAAGCGTTGTTCAAAAGTTTGGGAGCCACGGTCGTCATTGCCGGAGGGCAAACGATGAACCCAAGTACAGAAGATATTGTCCAGGCAATCCATGAGGCGAACGCTGAAAAGTTGATCATCCTTCCGAACAACGGGAACATCGTCATGGCTGCTGAGCAGGCAGCAACAGTCGTGGAGGAAGAAGTGGCAGTAGTGAAAACGAAAACGGTTCCACAAGGGATTTCTGCACTTCTCGCATTCAATCCAGGCTCTTCACTCGATGAAAACCAATCGGCGATGACTGAAGCGGTCAAACATGTAAAATCCGGACAAATCACCTTTGCAGTACGGGATACGAGCATTGATGGAGTTGATATCAAGAAAGATGATTTCATGGGAATCTTCGATGGGAAGATCGTTGCAGCGAAAGGCACTCAAAAAGAGGCTGCCGAAGCGCTGTTGTCAGAAATGATCAAAGACGAAGATGAAATCGTCACCATCATTTTCGGAGAAGATTGCGATGAAGCTGAAGCAACCGCGCTTGGAGAATGGATTGAGGGAAAATTCCCTGATGCTGAAGTTGAAATCCATCCAGGCAACCAGCCAATATATTCGTATATCATTTCTGTAGAATAAACGCCTTGAATATTCCTACCATGATCAGAACGGATTCCTGACAGGTAGGAATATTCTTTATCTGTCAGAGCTGTTCAATCAGTTCTCTATATGCACAAATGGGGGAATCACAATGAAGTTTAAAAGCGTCTTCGATATCATCGGTCCTATCATGATCGGACCATCCAGCTCCCATACAGCGGGGGCAGCTCGGATCGGACGAGTGGCCCGGTCATTGTTCGGTCGTAAACCCGAATGGGCGCATATTTCCTTTTACGGTTCTTTTGCGAAAACGTACCGTGGTCATGGTACGGATGTGGCGATCGTCGGGGGGATTTTGGATTTCGACACATTCGATGAACGGATTAGTGATTCGTTGAATATCGCTAAACAAGAAAAAATCAAGATCAAAATGTCAGAAGAGGAAGCTTTGACGGATCATCCCAATACAGCACGGATCCGGCTTGGAGATAAGGATGGGGAGCTGGAAGTTGTCGGGATTTCCATCGGAGGCGGAAAGATCGAAATTATCGAGATGAATGGATTCGAACTAGGTTTATCCGGGAATCATCCTGCATTATTGGTCGTACACAACGATCACTATGGTGCCATTGCCGGTGTAGCCAACTTATTAGCCAAGCACCAGATCAACATTGGACATATGGAAGTCGGTAGAAAAGAAATCGGCAGTGAAGCTTTGATGACGATTGAAGTCGATCAAAATATCGGAGACGACGTTTTGAAAGATATTGAAAAACTTCCACATATCATTAAGGCGACACGGATTCATGAATAATGGGAAAGGCGGTATGAGCTATGTTCAGGAATGTCAGTGAGTTGGTGGAACTTTCCATTTCTAAGAATGTTCCGATATCCGAAGTGATGATCGAACAGGAAATGGAAGTGACCGGAAGATCCAAAGAAACAGTCATGGAACTTATGGAAAAAAATCTTGATGTCATGGAAAAAGCTGTGGAACGCGGAATAAGGGAAGGTGTCAAATCCCACTCTGGTTTGACTGGTGGGGATGCTGTTCTTCTACAGAAATATATCGAGAGCGGGAAAAGCCTTGCGGGTACAACTGTTCTGGATGCAGTCAGTAAAGCTGTTGCCACGAACGAAGTGAATGCAGCGATGGGGACGATCTGTGCAACACCTACAGCAGGTTCTGCAGGAGTCGTACCAGGTACTCTTTTTGCTCTTCGGGATAAACTTAACCCAACCCGGGAACAAATGGTCCGTTATTTATTCACTTCAGGTGCGTTCGGATTTGTTGTAGCAAACAACGCCTCGATATCAGGTGCTGCAGGAGGCTGCCAAGCAGAGGTCGGTTCAGCTACAGGGATGGCAGCAGCTGCGATTGTCGAACTCGCTGGTGGAACACCCGAACAATCTGCAGAAGCCATGGCAATCGCACTCAAAAATATGCTTGGCCTGGTATGTGACCCTGTGGCAGGCCTTGTAGAGGTTCCGTGTGTAAAACGAAATGCAATCGGGGCAAGCATCGCCATCACCGCAGCAGACATGTCCCTTGCAGGTATCACAAGCCGAATTCCCTGTGACGAAGTAATCGATGCGATGTACAAGATCGGGCAAACGATGCCGACAGCACTTAAGGAGACTGCACAAGGAGGATTAGCGGCCACTCCGACCGGCAGGGAGCTTGAAGCGAAAATTTATGGAGTGCCGTTAAAGAAAAAGTGATGGATTTATCATTACCTGTCACGCATGTCAAAGGAATTGGAGAAGCGCGGGGAGAGGAATTGGCTGATCTGAAAGTGTACACTGTAAATGATCTTCTCATGTATTTTCCGTACCGCTATGAAGATTTCAAAGTGAGGGATTTGACAGAACTGAAGCATGATGAAAAAGCAACAATCGAAGGGAAGGTTCACAGTGAGCCTTCTCTCCGTTATTTTGGCCGGAAGAAATCAAGACTTACGGTAAGGGTGCTGGTTGGAAAGTATCTTGTCACCGCTGTATTTTTCAACCGTGCCTTTTTGAAGAAGCAGCTTGCTATCGGCCAACCTGTTACGATAACTGGGAAATGGGACCAAAACAGGCTTACGATCACGGCCCAGCATGTGGTCTTCGGCCATCCTGAAAGCGATGAGACAATCGAACCGGTATATTCCATCAAAGGTGATTGGACAGTCAAAAGGCTCCGGAAAGTCATCCGATTATGCATACAGCAATATTTAGATTCAGTGGAGGACATTTTACCTGAAGAGTTGAGGAAGCAATACAAACTCGTCAAACGCAGAGAAGCGATCCAATGGATCCATACACCAGTTACCCACGATCATTTAAAGCATGCTAGAAGATACTTTGTCTATGAAGAATTGTTGATGTTCCAACTGAAAATGCAGTGGTGGCGTAAACAAGAAAAAGAAAAATCCGATGGGATAGAGAGGAAGTTCAACCAATCTGAAATCGAGTCTTTCATTGGGTCACTTCCTTTCCCTTTGACAGGTGCCCAGAACCGTGTAGTGGATGAAATTTTAAAAGATTTACGATCGCCTTATCGTATGAATCGCCTGCTGCAGGGTGATGTAGGTTCAGGAAAGACGATCGTTGCGGCGATCAGCATGTATGCTCTTGTGACGACGAATATGCAATCCGCTTTGATGGTCCCTACTGAAATACTAGCTGAACAACACTGCGAATCCATGACCAGATTGTTCAATGATTTCAATATCGAGGTAGAACTCTTGACTAGCTCGATCAAAGGGAAACGTCGGAAGGATATCCTGGAACGGGTCAGAAGTGGAGATGTTGATATTTTGATCGGCACACATGCCTTGATACAGGACGAAGTCCAATTCAGTAACTTAGGCCTTGTGATCACTGATGAACAGCATCGGTTCGGAGTCGAGCAGAGGAAGGTATTGCGGCTGAAAGGGATGACTCCGGACGTCCTTTTCATGACCGCTACACCGATTCCGAGGACTTTAGCCATATCCGTTTTCGGTGATATGGATGTTTCCACCATCGATGAAATGCCTGCCGGTCGAAAGCCGATAGAGACATACTGGGCGAAGCATGGGATGTTGGATCGGGTGCTCGGATTCATCGAGAAGGAATTGAATCGGGGTAGGCAAGCCTATGTGATCTGCCCGTTGATCGAGGAATCGGATAAGCTGGATTTCCAGAATGCGGTCGATGTGCACGCACAGCTCGTCCACTATTTTACCAACTTCAACGTAGGACTGATGCATGGCCGTCTATCGTTTGATGAGAAAGAAGAGATCATGGCCAGATTCAGTAAAAATCAGGTCCAAGTTCTTGTGTCGACAACTGTTGTCGAAGTAGGTGTGAATGTTCCAAATGCTAGCGTAATGGTCGTGTATGATGCGGAGAGGTTCGGGCTGTCTCAGTTACACCAATTACGGGGAAGGGTAGGAAGGGGAGATGCTCAATCGTATTGTATCCTCATTGCAGATCCGAAATCGGATGTTGGAAAAGAACGTATGCAGATCATGACGGAGACGAATGATGGATTCGAATTATCCCAGCGGGACCTGGAGCTGAGGGGACCAGGGGACTTCTTTGGGAAAAAACAGAGTGGCCTGCCCGATTTTAAAGTCGCTGATCTTGTCCATGATTATAGGGCATTGGAAGTTGCAAGGAACGATGCTGCAAAAATGGTGAACTCTGAAGTTTTTTGGAAAGATCCGCAATATGACGTTTTAAGAAATTGGTTACTTGAACAGGTTGAGGTATGGGAAGAGCTCGATTAGACTTCTATTCCTTGAAAAGAATGACCAATCAATATATACTACTGTTAGTACCTACTCATAAGAGTAAGGGATGGTGAAGGAATGAAGAGAAATAAAAAAGAACGTCAACAACTGTTGAAGGAGACAATTCTTTTAAACCCATTCACAACAGATGAAGATTTAGCGGATCAATTCCAGGTAAGTGTACAAACAATACGGCTTGATCGCCTTGAATTATCGATACCTGAGTTACGGGAACGAATCAAAAGTGTTGCTCGGCAGCAACTGGATGAAGTGAAGGCACTTTCAATTGAAGATGTCATCGGTGAAATTATCGATCTCCAGCTTGATAAGTCTGCAATTTCGATATTGGACATCAAAAAAGAGCATGTCTTTTCAAGGCATAACATTGCTCGAGGACATCATTTGTTTGCACAAGCGAATTCGCTTGCCGTAGCGATCATAAATGATGAAATGGCTCTGACTGAAAAATCCGATCTCCGTTTCACCAGACAGGTTAAAGTCGGAGAACGGGTTGTAGCCAAAGCGATTGTGATCGACAATCAGAGTGATCGATCCATCGTGGAAGTGAAGAGCTATGTTGAACAGGAACTGGTTTTTGAAGGTATATTCACCATGTTCCGTTCCAACAAAAGCAACATAGAAAGGACGTCATTCATAAATGAAAATCGCGATTGATGCAATGGGCGGTGATCATGCACCAGAACAGATTGTGCTCGGTGCTGTTGAAGCTGTCAATCAATATGCCGACCTTGAGGTTGTCCTGGTCGGTGATGAAAATAAGCTCATTCAATATTTGTCCGGAACAGACCGGGTCTCGATTATACATACATCAGAAATGATCTCGAGTGGAGACGAACCAGTACGTGCTGTCCGCAGAAAGAAACAAGCATCGATGGTGTTGTCTGCGGTTGAAGTAAAAGAAGGAAGAGCGGATGCCTGCATTTCTGCGGGAAATACGGGGGCGTTGATGACGACGGGACTCTTACATATCGGTCGTATACCTGGAATCGAACGGCCTGCATTATCCCCGACTCTCCCTACATTGGACGGACAAGGGTTCGTCTTGTTGGATGTTGGGTCCAATATGGATGCGAAACCTGAACACATTTTCCAATATGCTTTGATGGGAAGTGTTTACAGCGAGAAAGTGAGAGGCATCGGAAAACCCCGAGTAGGGTTATTGAACGTCGGGACCGAGGACGGAAAAGGAAACGAGCTCTCTAAACAAACTTTTCAATTGTTAAAAGAAACCGATCTTGTTCACTTTGTCGGCAACGTTGAATCCAGGGATCTTCTTGATGGGGTTGCTGATGTGGTGGTTTGTGATGGTTTCTCTGGCAATCTCGTTTTAAAAACAATTGAAGGAACAGCGCTCTTGATGTTCAAAATGCTGAAGGAACAACTGATGAGCTCAGTGAAAAGCAAATTGGCTGCTGCTGTTTTGAAGCCGGAGTTCAAAGCCATCAAAGAAAAACTTGACTACAGCGAATATGGCGGTGCAGCGCTATTCGGCCTCCGCGCACCGGTCATAAAAGCGCATGGTTCTTCAGATGCGAATGCCGTACTGAATGCAATCCGACAAGCACGCCACATGGTTGAACATGATATGGTGAGAATCATTACTGAAAAAGCAGTTCGACTAGAAGGGAAGGAATGACGAATGGGGAAAATTGCATTTATTTTTCCAGGACAAGGTTCCCAGCAGGTTGGGATGGGACAAGAATTTGTGGAACAAAACGTCCAATCTGCTGAGGTGTTTAAGCAAGCAGACGAACGGTTAGGATACCCTCTTTCTTCCATCATCGCAGAAGGTCCGGAAGAAACCCTTACAAGGACAGAGAACACCCAGCCTGCATTGTTGACCACGAGTATTGCAATCCTGAAAGCTTTGGAGCAATATGATATCCGGCCAGATTTTACAGCAGGACATAGCCTAGGTGAATATACCGCATTGGTCGCATCCAAAGCACTGACCTTTGAAGATGCAGTCTATGCAGTTCGTAGACGCGGCATGTTCATGGAAGAAGCAGTTCCAGCTGGTAAAGGGGCAATGGCTGCGATACTCGGAATGGATGCGGAACAGCTGGATTCGATTACCGACCGCATAACTGCTGAAGGAGATTCGGTTCAATTAGCAAATCTTAATTGCCCGGGACAGATTGTCATATCTGGTTCCAAGGGAGGTGTAGATAAAGCATCAGAGGCAGCAAAGGAAGAAGGGGCGAAAAGAATCATCCCGCTTCAGGTGAGTGGACCTTTCCACTCCGAATTGATGAAGCCTGCTGCAGAAAAGATGGCTGATGTATTGGATGAATTGACGATTACTAATGCAGAAATCCCTGTGGTGGCGAATGTCACTGCTAAGCCGGTTACTGGAGCAGATGAAATCCGTTCTAAATTGATTGAGCAAATCTATTCCCCGGTTCGTTGGGAAGAGACGGTTCGATACTTGCTGGATGAAGGGGTCGATACTTTTGTTGAAATTGGCCCAGGTAAAGTGTTATCTGGTCTCGTGAAAAAAGTCCACAGACGGGCGACGACAGTTGCGATTTCCGATCCAGAATCATTAGAAGCTGCTGTAAAGAAACTAAAGGAGGTATGATTTGATGTTTAATGGTAAAACTGCCTTAGTAACTGGGGCCTCTAGAGGAATCGGCCGCGCAATCGCAATCGAGCTGGCCAAACAGGGAGCTTCAGTTGCAGTGAACTATTCTGGAAGTGAAGAGAAAGCCAGGCAAGTGGTAGAAGAGATTCAAGAAAACGGTGGTAAAGCCTTCGCTATCCAATCCGATGTTTCAAGCGTGGATTCTGTAACGGCGATGATCAAAGAAGTGATCACGACTTATGGTTCTCTTGATATCCTTGTCAACAACGCTGGAATAACACGAGACAACCTTCTGATGCGGATGAAAGAAGAGGAATGGGACACCGTCATCAACACAAACTTGAAAGGTGTATTTAACTGTACAAAAGCCGTTGCACGTCAAATGATGAAACAACGTGCAGGAAGAATCATCAACATCGCTTCAATTGTTGGTGTTTCCGGTAACCCGGGACAAGCTAACTATGTTGCAGCAAAAGCAGGCGTGATCGGTCTTACAAAAACCACCGCAAAAGAGCTTTCCAGCCGTGGAATCACAGTCAACGCTGTTGCACCAGGGTTTATTGAAACCGACATGACTGATGCCCTTGAAGGAAGCGTAAAAGATGAAATGCTAAAGCAAATCCCATTGGCACGCCTCGGAAGACCAGAAGACATCGCAGCAGCGGTCAAGTTCTTGGCTGGTGATGAGAGCAGTTATATTACTGGGCAGACTATCCACGTCGATGGCGGCATGGTAATGTAATAATATGATATGATGCTTAAAATGCATCCAAATGATAAACGTCGAATTTCATCGTTACTCGGTTTTACCGGTCCTCATGTATTGGTAACATACATTCCGGTCCTCAAAACCTTCGTGCCTTGAACTTCTCGTTTCTGATTCGTCTGCATTTTAAGCTTCTAATTATATGCATCCAAATGATAAACGTCGAATTGGTAGAGAATAATATAGGTGTTAAGTGTACAATCAAGGCTCAGCCTACGCCAAGACTTGATTGTGCCTAAGTGAAATTCACGACACTCCTGCGGGAAGAGCGAGTCAGGCGAGACCCCGCAGTGACCTAAAAGTTAAGGATCTTCGACTAAAAATAACCACGTCCTGTGGTGAACGTCGAAGCCAGCACATCCTGTGCAAGTGAGGAGGCTTGCGGATTTTCCCGCGGAAAGGGAGGGTGAATCCCGCAAAACTCGATAATTTTACATCATCTTGTATTTCTAAGATTTACTCCTTTAAGGACATCTCGTATAATATTTGAGAGGAGGTGAACGGACATGGCAGACATTCAAGAGCGTATTACTAAAATCATCGTTGACCGTTTAGGGGTTGATGAGGAAGAAGTCAAGATTGAATCTTCATTTAAAGAGGATCTGGGAGCGGATTCTTTAGACGTCGTAGAACTTGTTATGGAGCTTGAAGATGAGTTCGACATGGAGATTTCTGACGAAGATGCTGAAAAAATTGCTACTGTTGGCGATGTAGTTGATTACATAAACAGCCATCAATAGTATTTTTGTAAGTCCCGCGTCGACACTTGATTGCGGGACTTTATTTTAATAGAATTGATTATGTAATGCGAGACAAGGATTATGGAGGTCACAATGTCCAACCGTACATCATCAAAGAGATATTCACGAACAAAACGCAGACCTTTTACAAAGGAAGAGCTTACTATTCGCTTCAAACCATTCCAGGAAAAGATAGATATACAATTTGAAAATGAAAGATTGCTCTTTCAGGCATTCACTCATTCTTCGTATGTGAATGAACATCGTAAACGCCCGAGTGATGATAACGAACGTCTGGAATTTCTGGGAGATGCAGTCTTAGAACTGACGATTTCACAATATTTATATAAAAAGTATCACAATATGTCCGAAGGTGAATTGACGAAAATGCGTGCAGCAATCGTATGTGAACCATCCCTGGTGACATTTGCGCTTCAATTGAATTTCGGAGATCTTGTATTACTGGGTAAAGGTGAAGAGAATACAGGTGGGCGAACGCGTCCCGCGCTATTAGCGGATGTTTTTGAGGCTTTCATAGGAGCTCTGTATCTAGATCAAGGATTAGATGTTGTAGAACAGTTCTTATGCAAGTTTGTATACCCGAAAATCAATGAAGGAGCTTTTTCGCATGTAATGGATTTCAAGAGCCAGCTTCAGGAATTCATTCAAAGGGAAAATCATGGTACACTCGTTTACCGGATCGTTCAGGAAACTGGTCCTGCACATAATCGGGAGTTTACTTCTGAAGTGTATCTAAGCAGTGAACGTCTGGGAATCGGACATGGCCGTTCTAAGAAGGAGGCAGAACAGCATGCTGCCCGTGAAGCACTTCAATATCTGAATAGAAAATAAAGAAGGTTGATCCATTTCAGAACGGCTCCCTATGGCCAATCGGGGAGACTGGTTCCAAGCTTGGATCAACCTTACTCATTCCAGTTCGTTAAACACATTCATTTTTTACGTAATTCACTTAATTCCTGGATGATTCCCTCTGTTTCATTGACGCTGAAATGCTCTTTTTTCATTACGTAATCATAAAGATCCTTCAAGTCCTCGTACTGCTCTAAATCGAAGTCCTCTGGACGCATGACTCCAGTATTTACTACTTGCAGCTGTTTTTGCATCTGTTCTACCATATAAGCTACATTTTCTTCACTTTTTACTTCGAGATTCACCGAATCATCCTTTCTTCCATCCGTTCTTCAATGACATTGTAGCATGAATCGACAATAGATGCGGAATTTTATCGCAGTTCTTCTGCACATTCCATCTTTATGATAAAATAAACAAGTATGTATTCAAATGCAGAGGATTCAACACCCAAGCATATTGCGAAGATGAATTTAATGAAGGGGGAATCTTAATGTTCCTCAAAAGGTTGGATGTCGTCGGTTTCAAATCATTTGCTGAGCGCATTGGTATCGAATTCGTACCAGGCGTGACCGCCGTGGTCGGTCCGAACGGCAGCGGTAAGAGCAACATTTCAGATGCAGTCCGATGGGTTCTGGGAGAACAATCTGCAAAGTCATTACGCGGAGCTAAGATGGAAGATATCATTTTTGCCGGCAGTGACACACGTAAATCATTGAATGTTGCGGAAGTTACATTGACTTTAGATAATGAAGATCAGCATATACCCATTGAATATAATGAAATTAGTATCACTAGAAGGGTCTACCGTTCTGGGGAAAGTGAATATCTCATCAATAAACAGCAATGCCGTCTAAAAGATATCATCGATTTGTTCATGGATTCAGGACTTGGAAAGGAAGCCTATTCAATCATAGGACAAGGAAAGGTTGAAGAGATCCTGAGCAGCAAGCCTGAAGATCGAAGGAAAATATTTGAAGAAGCTGCAGGTGTTTTGAAATATAAGACACGTAAAATAAAAGCGGAACAAAAGCTCCGTGAGACAGAGGAGAACTTGAACCGTGTAGAGGATATTCTGCATGAGCTTGAGGGACAAGTTGAACCATTGAAGATACAGGCTTCCGTCGCTCGTGATTACTTGGATAAAAAAAGTGAGCTTGAAGTGATCGAGTCTGCACTATTGGTCTATGAAATAGAAGATCTACATACAAGATGGGAAGCTAAGTCCAAAGAAATCGAACAATTGAGAGTTGAAGAAATCAAACTTAAAGACCAGGTTCAACATAAAGAACAGGAGATCGGGGTCATCAGAGATGAACTGGCTGCATTGGACGAGTCGATCGATGAACTTCAAGACGTCCTCCTTAATGTAAGTGAGGAGCTTGAAAAGCATGAGGGCAAGCGTGAAGTCATGCGGGAGCGAAAAAAGAATTATCATCAAAATAAAGAACAGCTTACACTCAAAATCGCTCAGCAAAAAGGAAAAAAGAAATCTATTGAAGAAACTTTACAAATTGAACGCAATCAGTTGGAGCAATACCAGGGTAAGCTGAAGAGTCTTCAAAACAAACTGAAGGGTCACGAACAACAACTTGAACTGGTCGATAAGAATATCGAGGAAGAGCTTGAACAGCTGAAAAGCGAATATTTCGATTGTCTTAATGAACAGACATCGATCAAAAACGAAATCCGTTATTTAACTGAACAGCTTGAGCAGCAAACTTCAAAATCATCCAGGCTCCATGAGCGTCATAGACAGTATATGGAAGAGCGTGACCGAATTGCAATACAAAAAGAAGACCTGACTGAAAAGTTGAAGGATGTCCAAACAGAGCTTGAAATACAAGTCGATGCTTTCATGAAATTGAAAACAGAAATTGAAAAGGATGAAAAAACGCTTAGTGACAAAGAATCTAAATTGTATAAAGCGTATCAATTCATCCAACAGTTCCGTTCGAAAAAAGAAATGATCGAGGAAATGCAAGAGGATTACAGTGGTTTTTTCCAGGGTGTCCGGGAAATCTTGAAAGAACGAGGTAAACGTCTGTCCGGGATTGAAGGTGCAGTGGCTGAACTGATCACTGTATCGAAAAAAGAAGAGACAGCGATCGAAACGGCACTCGGTGCAGCCACTCAGAGCATTGTCGTCCATACAGAGGAAGACGCAAGGACAGCGATCGGCTTTTTAAAGAAAAAGCGGCTTGGGCGAGCGACTTTTTTACCGATGTCAGTCATGAAGAGCCGGAAGCTTCCCCGCCGGGAGGAAGGGAGTGTATCCAATCATCCTTCTTATATCGGTATTGCTTCAGATCTGGCTGCTTATGAAGATAAACATCGGAAGGTCATTGAAAACCTGTTAGGGAACGTTGTGATTGCGGAAAACCTTGAAGGTGCCAATGCTTTAGCTAAAATTCTAAACCACCGCTACCGGATCGTGACTTTGGATGGGGATATCGTCAATCCAGGTGGATCGATGTCCGGAGGTAGCTTGAAGCAGAAGAACACCTCTCTATTATCGCGACAACGTGAACTAGATTCGATTTCAGAAAAGCTCAGTACCATGGAGGAGCAGACAAACCAGCTTGAAAAGGATGTCAAGCAAGGGAAACAGAGCTTAATCGGCCAGAAAGAGAAGCTTGAAATCCTTCGTGAAGATGGGGAAAGCAAGCGATTGGAAGAACAACAATTGAAAGGAGAGCTCAGGGAAATCGAGCTCCAGGATAAAAACATCAATGAACATTTATCGTTATACGATCGTGAGAAAGGGACTTATGATTCTGAAAAGGAAACGATGGAAGAAAGAGTCGCTTCTCTCAAGAGTTCATTGGAAGAATCCGAAACAATGGCGTCTGAACTTGAAAAAGAAGTTGAACGTTTGTCGAGCCAAAAGAAAAACCAGCAGACCACAAAGGATGATTTGAAAGAAGAGATCACCTCATTGAAGGTGAGCCTTGCACAATCGGAAGAGCAATTCTCCAACTCGAATAGTACCGTCCAACGTATGCAAAATGAATTAGATGAAACGATGAAGATCATGAATGAGGCGGAAGAAGAATTCTGGCTGCTTGAAGAGGCAGTGAACACGAGTTCTTCTGATGAAGAAGCTTTAGATAGGAAAATCATCCAGCACCGTAAAGATAAAGATGCGACAGTCCAATTGATCGGTGATCGCCGAAAGGAACGGAGCTTGCGGCAAGAAAGAGTCGAAGACCAGGAGCTTAAGCTTAAAGAACTGAAGCGTCTTCACCACCAAATGTCAGATGGGATCCATCAGGAAGAACTTAGGCTGAATCGTATGGATGTCGAGCTTGAAAACCGTTTGAACCATTTGAATGAGGAATATCAGCTTTCATACGAAAGAGCGAAAGAAAAATACAGCTTGGAAATGGAAACTGATGAGGCTCGGACGAAAGTGAAACTCATTAAACGTGCCATCGATGAACTTGGAACGGTCAATCTTGGTGCCATCGAAGAGTATGAACGTGTATCAGAACGCTACAACTTTTTGGTTGAACAGCGGGATGACTTGAATGCGGCGAAAGCGACCCTTTATGGGATCATAAACGAAATGGATGAAGAAATGACGAAAAGGTTCAAGAAGTCGTTTTTTGAAATCAAGGACCATTTCCGTGAAATATTCCGGGAACTATTCGGAGGGGGAAGAGCGGACCTTGAATTGACGGATCCGGATGATTTATTGAATACAGGAGTCAATATCCTCGCTCAGCCCCCAGGTAAGAAACTGCAGCATCTCGCTTTGCTATCTGGTGGAGAGCGGGCATTGACGGCAATTGCGTTATTATTTGGCATTTTAAAAGTTCGACCTGTCCCATTCTGTATTTTAGACGAGGTTGAAGCAGCACTGGATGAAGCTAATGTAAGCCGTTTTGCTAGGTTTTTGCGTGCATTCAGCAAACAGACGCAATTTATCGTCGTAACCCACCGGAAAGGTACGATGGAAGAAGCGGATGTTTTATATGGGGTGACGATGCAGGAATCTGGAGTATCGAATCTTGTATCCGTCAAATTGGAAGAGACGAAGGAACTAGTAACGACATAGTAATGAGGTGGAGCGAATGAGTTTTTTTAAACGATTGAAAAATAAATTGACGACCCAAAGCGATACGGTTACTGAAAAGTTCAAAGATGGCCTGACAAAAACAAGAGCCTCATTTTCAACCCGTATCAATGACCTTGTAAAAAATTATCGTAAAGTAGATGAAGAATTCTTTGAGGAATTAGAGGAAATCTTGATAGAGGCAGACGTCGGTGTATCGACCGTGATGGACCTGATCGATGAGCTGAAGGACGAGGCAAGGACCCAGAACATCAAAGAAACCGAGGAGCTGCAAGGCGTCATTTCAGAAAAACTTGCGGAACTCCTTGATAAAGGCGATGATGATACCAAGCTAAACATCCAGGAGGATGAACTGACAGTTATCTTGTTCGTTGGCGTCAATGGTGTAGGGAAGACGACTTCCATCGGTAAGCTTGCACATAAGCTTAAACAGGAAGGCAAATCTGTTTTGATGGCAGCGGGCGACACATTCCGTGCAGGGGCGATCGATCAGCTGCAAGTATGGGGTAACCGTGTCGGGGTCGACGTCATCAAGCATAGTGAAGGAGCAGATCCTGCAGCTGTCGTGTTTGATGCAGTGAAATCAGCGAAGACACGGGGTGTAGACGTACTGTTATGTGATACAGCTGGAAGACTTCAAAACAAAGTCAACTTGATGAATGAGCTTGAAAAGATCAAAAGAGTGATTGGGAGAGAACTTCCAGGAGCTCCGCACGAGGTCTTGCTTGTGGTAGATGCCACAACTGGCCAGAACGCCATGAATCAGGCGAAAACGTTCAGCCAGGCGACAGACGTGAGTGGCATCGTGTTGACAAAGCTTGACGGAACCGCGAAAGGTGGCATCGTACTGGCAATCCGCCACGAGCTGGAAATTCCGGTCAAGCTCGTCGGTTTAGGGGAAAAAGTAGAGGACCTCTATGAATTCGATGCCGATCAATTCGTCTATGGACTCTTCTCAAACATCCTGCCAAATGTAGAGGAAGAAGAATCGGTAGATCGTTATTGAGAAGGGACGATCCTGACAGGGGTCTCCCTTTATTTATGCCTAACAGACGTTTACCAATACCTTTCAAGCGTTTACCGATAAATTATTGTGTGTTACCAATATTTTCACACCTATTACCAACATTTTTTTAAGCAATACCAATATTTTTGATGCTTTTACCGATATTTGTTGTAAAATTACACCCTCACCACTTGAGAAAAATGGCTGCAATCCTAGTTGAAAACTAATGTTAAGAAAAAAACTTGACAAAGGTTTTTGTGGGGTGTAGTATGATTAATCGTAAAGGCATTTCGCTTAACAAGGGGTGGAGAAAGTGCTTGAGAAAACGACACGAATCAATCTATTGTTTGATTTTTATCATGCGCTTCTAACTCCGAAACAGCGGAATTATATGGCGCTTTATTATCTCGATGATCTTTCCCTTGGAGAGATTGCCGAGCAGTATGAAGTTAGCCGCCAAGCAGTATACGACAACATCAAACGAACAGAATCAATGCTCGAAGAATACGAAGCAAAGCTTGAACTTCTCGGAAAGTATCAGACGAGGCAGCAGCTTTTGGCGAAATTGTGTCAACAGGTTGCTGAAGAAAAGAATCAGAAAGAGTTGCTCGATACGATCGATCGTATCGAGAAATTGGATTAGGAGGCGGCATTCTATGGCATTTGAAGGTTTAGCCGACCGACTTCAACAAACACTTCAAAAGGTTCGCGGAAAAGGCAAAGTTACCGAAGCGGACGTTAAAGTCATGATGCGAGAGGTTCGACTGGCGTTACTAGAAGCTGACGTCAACTTCAAGGTCGTAAAGCGATTCGTTGCAAAGGTCAAAGAAAGAGCGATCGGACAAGAGGTGCTTGAAAGTCTGACACCGGGCCAACAAGTCGTCAAGGTCGTTAACGAGGAACTGACAGCGCTGATGGGTGGGGAGCAGAGCAAAATTGCTGTTGCCAACAAACCGCCGACAGTCGTCATGATGGTAGGACTTCAAGGGGCTGGTAAGACGACGTCAACTGGTAAACTGGCCAACCACTTGAGAAAGAAGAATAACCGGCAACCGTTGCTCGTTGCAGCCGACGTTTATAGACCTGCCGCGATCAATCAGTTGCAGACACTAGGAAAACAACTAAGTATGCCTGTATTCGATCTCGGTACAGATGTAAGTCCTGTTGAAATCGCCAAGCAAGGAATTGCAAAAGCGAAAGAAGAGCATCACGATTATGTGATCATCGATACGGCAGGTAGATTGCATATTGACGAAGGATTGATGGGTGAGCTTGCTCAAATCAAAGAAATTGCAAAACCCGATGAAATCCTGTTAGTCGTCGATGCGATGACCGGTCAAGACGCAGTCAATGTTGCTGAAAGTTTCCATGAACAGCTGGGGCTCACCGGTGTCGTCCTGACAAAGCTGGACGGAGATACACGTGGTGGAGCTGCGTTGTCAATCAAATCAGTGACCGATACGCCTATCAAGTTCGTCGGTATGGGTGAGAAGCTGGATGCGCTGGAGCCTTTCCATCCGGAACGTATGGCTTCAAGGATCTTAGGAATGGGAGATGTCCTTTCCCTTATTGAAAAAGCCCAGACGAACGTAGATGAGAAAAAGGCGAAAGAGCTTGAAGAAAAGATGCGGACGATGAGCTTCACGTTCGATGATTTTCTGGAGCAGCTTACACAGGTAAGAAGCATGGGTCCGCTAGATGAACTATTGGGCATGTTACCAGGTGCAGGCCAGATGAAGCAGCTGAAGAACGTAAAAGTCGACGAAAAACAGCTAAATCATGTTGAGGCGATCATCCAATCAATGACAAAGGGTGAAAAGCTCCATCCTGAAACGATCAACGCAAGTCGAAAGAAACGTATCGCAAAAGGAAGCGGCCGTTCCGTTCAAGAAGTCAACAGGCTCTTGAAACAGTTCGAGGACATGAAAAAGATGATGAAACAAATGTCCAATATGCAAAAAGGCAAGAAAAAAGGTGGAATGGGCAACATGAAATTCCCATTCATGTAATTCAGGATTTGACCGGTACACATTACCGTGATAATAAACAACTCACAAAATTTTAGGAGGAATTATAGATATGGCAGTAAAAATTCGTTTAAAGCGTATGGGAGCAAAAAAGTCTCCATTTTATCGTTTGGTAGTAGCAGATTCTCGTTCACCTCGTGATGGACGTTTCATCGAGGAAATTGGGTACTACAATCCAATCGTTCAACCAGTTGATATTAAAATCGACGAAGAGAAAGCACTTGACTGGATGTTGAAAGGTGCAAAGCCTTCTGACACAGTACGTAACCTTTTCTCTGACGCTGGACTTATGGAAAAGCTTCACAATGCAAAAAATCAAAAATAAGTAGGGTGGGACTGATATGGAAGAGTTAATCGAAACGATTGTTAAGGCTCTTGTCGATCACCCAGACGATGTACGCATAGAGGAAGTTGAAACGAGCAGCATGGTCACCTATCAGCTCAGTGTCAACAGTGAAGACATGGGTAAGGTGATCGGAAAACAAGGCCGGATCGCTAAAGCGATCCGAACAGTGATCAATGCTGCCGGTACCAATGAAAGTAAGAAGATAAACTTAGAGATTGTTTGATTTTGTGAGAGGTGGGGGGAACCCCGCCTCTTCTTAATAGGAAGTTCAAACTTTGACGGATGATAAACAGCGGATTTCCGACGTGCAGCAAGTGCTAGTACTTCCGTTTTCACTGGACGTGGTGCTTTTTGACCATCTTATAAAACATCAATTCAAAATACTATGTTAGAAGTTCTTAAGAATATCTTCCTTGTGAATGTTCCATGATAGGAGAAACAAAACATTAATCGGGGGAAAGACAGATGAGCGAATGGTTTAATGTAGGGAAGATTGTCAATACACATGGAATCAGAGGCGAGGTGAGAGTCATCACCCGTTCGGATTTTTCTGATGAGCGTTACCAGGAAGGCTCGAAACTGTACTTATTCCATCCAGGGAAAAACGAGCCGATTCCGTTGGTTGTTCGCTCCCACCGGAAACATAAACAATTCGATCTTGTCGCCTTTGAAGGATACCCGGCCATTAATGACGTACAGCCTTTGCGAGATGGCATCCTGAAGGTTTCGAAACAACAGCTGGAGGATCTTCCGGAAGGGGAATATTATTATTACGAAATCATCGGCTGTGAGGTCAAAACGACTGATGGGAAAATCCTTGGAAGGGTTACAGACATTTTATCTCCAGGGGCGAATGATGTTTGGGCAGTATACTCTGATGAAATGAAGAAAGAGTTTTTGATTCCGTATATCGAACCTGTGGTAAAAGAAGTCGATGTGGTGGAAAAACAAATCTTGATTGAACCAATGGAAGGGCTATTAGAATGAAAATCGATATATTAACCCTTTTTCCCGAAATGTTTGAGGGAGTCTTGAATAGTTCCATATTGAAAAAAGCACAGGAAAAAGAAGCTGTAACCTATACGGTTATAGATTTCAGGGAGTTTACAACCAACAAACATCGGAAAGTGGACGACTATCCTTACGGTGGCGGTGCTGGAATGGTATTGGCACCACAACCTTTATTCGATGCGGTTGAAAGTATGAAAGACGGCCAGGAAAAGGAGCCTAGAATCATTTTGATGTGCCCGCAAGGCGAACCTTTGACACAGAAAAAGGCTGAAGAACTTGCTGAGGAGGACCATCTGATTTTCGTTTGTGGTCATTATGAGGGCTATGATGAGCGAATCAGAGAGCATCTCGCTACAGATGAAATTTCAATCGGTGACTATGTCCTTACAGGGGGGGAGCTGGCAGCTATGGTAGTCATAGACAGTGTCACAAGACTTTTACCAGAAGTGCTTGGTAATGAAGCGTCCTCTAAACTGGACTCATATTCTTCAGGTCTGCTTGAGCACCCGCATTATACCCGCCCTGCCGACTTCAGAGGGATGAAAGTGCCTGATGTCCTTCTTTCAGGAGATCATGCAAAAATTCAAAAATGGCGTGATCGCGAATCTTTGAAAAGGACGTTCTTAAGGCGTCCAGATCTGATTGATGAGGGCTCCTTATCTGATGAAGACCGTAAGTTCCTGGAAGAATTAAAAAACAACACGAATGCCGAATAAAGTAGCTTCAAGATATTGCGTCGTGGCAACGTTTATGCTAAGATATTCTTTGTGGCTTGTGCCAGATTACGATGTTCCGCTGTTATGATGTAAAAGCATAGACAAGAACATTTGTAAGGAAGGAGGAAATACCATGCAACAACTACTTAATGATATTACGAAAGAGCAGTTGAAAACAGATTTGCCAGAATTCCGTGCAGGAGATACTGTCCGTGTTGACGTTAAAGTTGTCGAAGGAACACGCGAACGTATCCAGGTATTCGAAGGTGTTGTCATCAAACGTCGTGGATCTGGAATCAGCGAAACATTTACCGTGCGTAAAATTTCTTATGGTGTTGGAGTGGAACGTGCTTTCCCAGTACACTCTCCAAAAATCGCGAAAATCAAAGTTGTACGTCAAGGTAAAGTACGTCGTGCTAAGCTTTACTATCTACGTGCACTACGTGGAAAGGCAGCACGTATCAAAGAGATTCGCAGATAATAACTCGCACTTGTGCAGAAAGGAGCTTGGAAACAAGCTCCTTTTTTACGTAGATTAGATGATTCTGCAGACCATTTCGAATATAATATAGATAAAAATAAATGGTAAATCGTAAAACTGGGGTGGAGAAATGGTAAAGAGAAAGAATGAATCTTGGGAATGGCTGAAGGCTCTTGTTATTGCATTGGTGATTGCAGCAGGGATACGTTATTTCTTGTTTGCTCCAATCGTTGTAGATGGAGAGTCGATGATGCCTACACTTCATAATGGAGACCGTATGATCGTCAATAAATTCAGTTATGAGGTAGGAGAACCTGATCGTTTTGATATTGTAGTATTTCATGCACCTGAAGGGAAAGATTATATAAAAAGGATCATCGGTTTACCCGGGGATAAAATCGAGTATAAAGATGACACACTATATGTTAATGATAAAGAAATTCCTGAGCCATACTTGAATGAATACAAACAATCACTATCAGGAGGCAATTTGACCTATAATTTTGATTTAAGTGATGAAATAGGCTCTCAGACAGTCCCTGAAAACCATGTATTCGTGCTTGGGGATAATAGGCAACATAGTAAAGACAGCCGGAATATCGGTTCAGTTCCTATGGATGAAATCATCGGAAAAGCGAACGTCATCTTTTGGCCGGTTGCACATTTTGAAGTATTAAAGTAGGTGAAACAAATGCAAATCCAATGGTTCCCAGGACATATGGCGAAAGCAAGAAGGGAGATTACAGAGAAACTTAAAATGATCGATGTCGTCTTCGAACTTGTGGATGCCCGTATCCCATTATCTTCACGGAATCCGATGATTGATGAGATTGTTGACCATAAGCCGCGGTTGATCCTATTGAATAAAACCGATATGGCGGATCGAGTGATCACAAAGGAATGGGAAGAGTATTTTGGGGAACGTGATTTGAAAACGGCCACTGTCAATTCCAAAACCGGGCAAGGGCTCGAGAAAATTCCAGATATGGCAAGAGAACTTGTGAAGGCTAAGCTTGAGAAGATGATTGAAAAGGGAGTGAAGCCTCGGGCTGTCCGTGCATTGATTCTTGGAATCCCGAATGTCGGAAAATCGACGCTGATCAATCGTCTTGCCAACAAGAAAATCGCGAAGACAGGAGATCGACCTGGAATTACACAAAGGCAACAATGGATCAAAGTCGGTAAAGAACTGGAATTACTTGATACGCCAGGTATATTATGGCCAAAGTTTGAGGATCAGACTACAGGCTATCGATTAGCCGTGACAGGAGCAATAAAAGATGAAATCCTTGATTTTGGGGATATCGCTTTTTTTGCGATTCAATATTTGAAAGAAGCGTATCCAGAGAAACTGATGGAGCGTTATAAATTGACGGATACCACAGCTCCGCCACTTCAAGTATTTGAAGAAATCGGGAAAAAGAGAGGCTGCCTCATCAAAGGTGGGGAAGTCGACTATGAAAAGGCTGCTGAACTCATCCTGAGGGATATCCGATCCGAAAAGCTCGGACCGGTTTCTTTTGAAAGGCCGGCAGACTACGAATAGGTACTGGGTCAGGGGGGATTTTGCCCCCTTTTGATAGTTGTACATAAGCATGGCCAAAGAAATACGACATAAAGGAGTTCCCGATGAAAGAGAAATCAATCAAGGAGATTCGTGTCTTAATAGAAAAGCATAGTGGAAAGCTTGACCAAAAGTTTATCCTTCAATTGAAGGATGATCCGAGAAAAGGCGTCCAAAAGCTCTATTCACAATGGTGCAAAAGGGTTGAAAAAGAACAGAAGCGTTTACATACATACAAGCAGATGTCTTCATATGAGAATAAATGTTACACAGATGGATATCGGTTGATTGCAGGGATTGATGAGGTAGGACGTGGACCGCTAGCCGGTCCTGTTGTCGCCAGCGCAGTCATTTTGGACAGAAACGTCAAGATCATAGGTTTAGACGACTCGAAAAAGCTGTCAGTACAAGTAAGGGAAGAACTATACGAAAAAATCATCGAGAACGCTGTTGCAATCGGTATAGGCTCTGTGCCAGCAAAGGAAATTGACCGGATCAACATATATGAAGCAAGCAGGGTGGCGATGATGAAAGCGATCGAAGATTTACCGATATATCCTGATTATTTACTGATCGATGCGATGAGCCTCCCTACTGACCTGCCACAAGAAAAAATCATCAAAGGGGACGCACAAAGCAATTCGATAGCTGCAGCCTCCATAGTCGCAAAGGTGACGCGAGACCGCATGATGCTGGAACTTGACCGTAAGTACCCTCAATATTTCTTTCATTCGAATGTCGGCTATGCGACTGCAGATCATCTGGACGCGTTGAAGGAATATGGTATTACACCAGAACATAGAAAGTCATTTGCCCCTGTTTCACAGTTACTTCCTAACAATTGAGATCCAGATGACGATATAAGGAAGGAACAGATTGTAATAGAGGGTGTGTTTGAATGAAGGCAATGCCGATCGACTCCATCATGCGCAATATCAATCGGTTGAACCCTGCTGTTGAGTTGAAGCCAGGGCAGATATTTTCTGGAAGATTATTGGCCTTGTATCCGAATGATTTGGCACAAGTCCAACTTGCTGGGCAGAAAATTAACGCCCAGCTGTTGGCTGGCTTGAGCCTTTATGAAAACTATTGGTTTAAGGTAAAGCCGAATACAAAGAGTGGACTTCCAGTCTTGGAAGTGTTGGAGAAAAGCAATGATTATCATTTGCCGAGACAGGTTTTCGGCAGCCGCAAAAATTCGCCGGAATTGCAACATCTTATTACACATCTTTCGAAAGAGCAGCTTCCGATTACAAAAGAATTGATCGGCCAATCTGGAAAATGGTTGTCCCAGGTTGATTCAATCGAAAAAGGTATACAAGCTTTAAAAACGATGCTCATTAAAAACCTTCCTATTTCGGAACCGATTTTTAGGGCTCTTTATCATGTTCAGGATCGTAGCTCTTTAACGACAGAACTACTGTCTCTGAAACAATCCCTGGGCACATTGGGTTCTCATAACGTCGCGAACTCGGTAGACAGGGCGATAAATCGTGTTTTAGACATGACAAACCGTAATGCAGCTCTGGATATCGTCAAAGAAATGGTGCAAGTGTATTCTCTGCCGACAACCCGGAAAGAGATAAAGCTTCAGGTTGAGCATATCCTAAGGGCATTGTCTATTAAAATACCTGATATATCCGTATTGGAGAACCGGTTCCAAAATACAAACTTTCCGATTTCAGATAAAGCGCTCCTGAAGGAATTGAAGGTGAATATGTCACCTGTAAAAGCTGAACTTTTCTTCCAACAGAAATTAAACTCATTACATCAAACGCAAATGAACTGGATCAGCGAACAATTGAACTTAAAAATGGTACAAAAACCACAGCTCAATGTTATTGAAATCCTCCGTGGACTAGGCTTAACCTTTGAACAGGACCTAGTACATGGGCAGCTGGCTGATATGAGAAGCCAACCTCAACTGAAAGCAGCATTGCTTGAACTTTTGGCTTCCGATCTCCCTGCAGGCATGAAGGAAATGGCAGAGGGATTGATCCATCGTCTTACAGGCCAGCAACTTTTACATATGAATGAAAATCAGTCCCTCACTTCCTTGTTTTATCAATTTCCCGTTCATTTCAAAGAATGGAAGAGTGATATCATGATGCGTTGGGATCTGAAACGAAATCGTATGGGAGAGATTGACGAAGATTTCAGTCGTATTTTATTTTATCTTGACCTTCAATTTCTTAAAGAGACAGTCGTGGATATGAATGTGCAGAATAGGGTCGTTTCTCTCAAAATCATAAATGGTAAGGAATCTGTAAAACAATTCATACCAGACTTGAAAACTGAATTGAAAACACAGCTTGGAAAGATTGGTTACAGATTATCCACTGTCAAGATAGAGAAGCCTTCCGATCAATCCAGCCAGTTGTTGAAAATCGAAGCGACAGACATATCGTTCAGAGGAGTGGATCTATCCATATGACGGATAATCAACGCAAATCAGCCGTTGCCCTTAAATATGATCAAGCTGCTGCCAGTTCACCAAAAGTCATAGCGAAAGGGATGGGGGCGACAGCTGAAGAGATAATAGAATCGGCAAGACAGAATCAAGTGCAGATCCAAGAAGATGCTTCCCTGGTCCAGTTACTATCTAAGCTCGAGATCAATCAGGAAATACCTCCGGACTTGTATCAGGCGGTAGCTGAGGTTTTTGCTTTCATTTATCAGCTAGATCAAGCATCCGAACCGAAAGGCTGAATATTGAACTCATAATAACGTACAAATCACCACATACTATGGAAAAAGTATGAGGTGATTTTTGTGAAAAAGAATAAATTGGAAGTACCTGGATGCGATCAAGCTGTACAACAGTTCAGAGAAGAATTTGCTGAAGAGTTCGGTGTATTCCGCCCAGCAGCTGAGCGTGAAAGTATCACAAAGAAAATAGTAGATGAAACAGAAAAAAAGGAAGATTGTTAACGAAATATGCGAAATGCTGTAACATATAAATGGCACTTATGTGGAAAAACACAAAGTGCCTTTGCCATGTGAACTTTATAAGCGGATATAGAATTATATAAGCCTGAATTCAAATTTTATGAACATAGATTGAAATTTTATAAGCTGATTTTCAAAAATATATGTAATTTTCCTGATATTGCGAGCCAAAATATTGAAATTCGCCAGAAATCAGTCACAACGGTGGACATGAGGTCGGTTTATTTATACAATAAAAACGGTGTTGCATAGATTAGACACATGATAGGAGGATGGAGAATGAATATCCACGAGTATCAAGGAAAAGAACTCTTGAGAAAGTACGGGGTATCAGTTCCAAATGGTAAGGTTGCATATACGATCAAAGAAGCAGTAGATGCAGCAAAAGAACTCGGTACTGGAATCAATGTAGTTAAAGCTCAAATTCACGCTGGTGGACGTGGGAAAGCCGGTGGTGTTAAGGTTGCTAAAAATCTTGATGAAGTACGTACATATGCTGAAGAGATTTTAGGCAAAACACTCGTTACCCATCAAACAGGCCCTGAAGGTAAAGAAGTAAAGCGTTTACTTGTTGAAGAGGGCTGTGACATCAAGCAAGAATACTATGTAGGATTAGTATTGGACCGTGCGACTTCTCGGGTCGTTATGATGGCTTCAGAAGAAGGCGGTACAGAAATTGAAGAAGTAGCGGAAAAGACACCTGAAAAAATCTTTAAAGAAGTAATCGATCCTATAGTAGGTCTCAGCCCTTATCAGGCTCGCCGCTTAGCTTTCAATATCAACATTCCAAAAGAGCTTGTGAACAAAGCTGTCAAGTTCATGATGGGCTTATACACTGTTTTTGTCGAGAAGGACTGCTCCATTGCGGAAATCAATCCTCTCGTTACAACAGGAGATGGGAATGTAATGGCTCTTGATGCGAAATTGAACTTCGATTCAAACGCCCTATTCCGAAATAAAGATATTCTTGAATTGCGTGACCTTGATGAAGAAGACACGAAGGAAATCGAAGCTTCCAAGTATGACCTCAGCTATATTTCCCTAGACGGAAATATCGGTTGTATGGTCAACGGAGCAGGACTTGCGATGTCTACAATGGATATCATCAAATATTACGGCGGAGACCCCGCGAACTTCCTTGATGTTGGGGGCGGTGCAACAGCAGATAAGGTAACTGAAGCCTTCAAAATCATCTTGTCTGATCAAAATGTTAAAGGGATATTCGTTAACATCTTCGGTGGGATCATGAAATGTGATGTCATCGCTGAAGGTGTAATTGAAGCAACGAAACAAGTAGGTCTGGAACTTCCTTTGGTAGTACGTTTGGAAGGAACGAATGTTGACCTTGGGAAGAAACTTTTGAATGAATCCGGCTTGAATATCACTGCAGCGGAATCTATGGCTGACGGTGCAGAAAAAATCGTTTCACTAGTGAAGTAGGAAGGTGGGGAAAACTCGATGAGCGTTTATGTTAATAAAGATACGAAAGTAATCGTACAAGGGATCACTGGTTCGACAGCCCTTTTCCATACAAAACAAATGCTAGAGTACGGTACTAAAATCGTAGGTGGCGTGACACCTGGTAAAGGCGGAACTGAAGTTGAAGGTGTCCCTGTATTCAACACAGTTGAAGATGCAGTAAAAGAAACTGGAGCTACGGCTTCTGTCATTTATGTGCCTGCACCATTCGCTGCTGATGCGATTCTTGAAGCGGTAGATGCAGAGCTTGATCTTGCAATCTGTATTACAGAACATATTCCTGTATTGGACATGGTGAAAGTCAAGCGTTATATGGAAGGGAAGAAGACACGCTTGGTAGGGCCAAACTGTCCAGGTGTCATCACTCCCGATGAGTGTAAGATTGGAATCATGCCAGGCTACATCCACACGAAAGGCCATGTCGGGGTTGTTTCTCGATCTGGAACATTGACTTATGAAGCTGTTCATCAGCTTTCACAAGCAGGTATCGGCCAATCTACAGCAGTAGGAATCGGTGGGGATCCGGTCAATGGTACAGACTTCATCGATGTTCTTAAAGCTTTTAACGAAGATGAGGATACTTACGCAGTGATTATGATCGGTGAGATCGGCGGTACTGCTGAAGAAGAAGCTGCAGAATGGGTTAAGGCAAACATGACAAAACCTGTAGTTGGCTTCATCGGTGGCCAGACTGCACCTCCCGGGAAGCGGATGGGACATGCTGGTGCTATCATTTCCGGTGGTAAAGGAACTGCGGAAGAAAAAATCAAGACGATGAATGCCTGTGGAATCAAGGTAGCTGAAACGCCATCAGTTATGGGAGAAACATTGATTTCCGTGTTGAAGGAAGAAAACTTGTTAGATCGCTGTACAACAGCAAACAAATAAATCATCTATGGGGCTGGTCCGGAGGATTGGTGTCAGACTCCTGAAGACGGGGAGTCTGGCCGTATGGGCTGGCTCCTCTTTTATTTACATACATAAAAAAGGTACCTGTCATTTTTAATGATGATTTGTCATTACTTGGTTCACTTCAGTCCTCCTGCGGCAGCAACACATTGATTTAGTTCGAAGTGTTTACCCACGCAGAACCGAACTTTGATTGGTTCGAGCCTCCTCGTCGGACTTCCAGTGACCTTCGCGGCTGTACAGGGCGATTCCGCTTTTAGGAGTGAATTTTGTAAAAATAAACAAGTATAACAAAGCTAAAAAATAAAGGTGAATTGGATAGACATATCGAACATTTCGTGAAGAAGAATTTTCTTGGATTGTTCACAACCCATATGTAGTTTCAGCTATATACATGCCAGTTTAATAAAAGAGGAGATCGAATCATTGTTAGATAGCAGGAAGAAGCGTCTTTTATTTTTATCTCGGTGTCATGGTTTAGGGAATAAAACGTTGTCTAGAATGATAGAAGAAGACAGCACGCTTGAAAAAGTGTTTCAAATGAGTAATCATCAATTAAAGAAAAAGTATCAACTTTCTGAAGTGACTGTACATCAAATGAAAGACAGGATGAAGCAAGAACGTATTCTGGATCAATTCGAAAAATATATCAATGAAAAGATTCATGTCATCACACTATTCGACTCTGAATATCCTGCCTTATTACGGGAAATATTCGATCCCCCACTGGTGCTCTATTTAAAAGGCGACAAGACCCTTTCAATCAGGGACAGGATATTGAGTGTAGTCGGAACGAGGGACGCCTCAACAAACGGGCGACGGAGTCTAGAAAAGATCATCACTCCTTTAATTGAAGGTGGATGGACCATTGTCAGTGGATTGGCGTACGGGATTGATATCGCAGCCCACCGACAGGCGATAGCATCTGGCGGCAGCACGATTGCAGTTCTAGGGAGTGGGTTTCATCATATTTATCCACGTGAACATACGGATATTGCCTGTAATATCGCTTCAAATCACCTGTTAGTATCAGAATATCCACCTGACCGTAAGCCGGCAAAATGGCAATTTCCGATGCGAAATAGGATTATAAGCGGTCTTTCAAGGGGAACATTGATTATAGAAGCTCGCGAAAAGAGTGGATCTTTGATCACGGGAGATCAAGCTCTGCAACAGGGGAGAGAAGTTTTCGCAGTTCCTGGATCCATTTTAGAACCTCGCACAGGGGGGACCCATTACCTGATACAGCAAGGGGCAAAGCTCACGACGAGTGCTGAAGATATACTGGAGGAGTTGTGTGACTTTAAATCTTAGGTTTGACAAACCATACTTCTATATACAATAATAGGGAAGATTTTAAATTTAGAAAAAGGGGGAGACAGATAGGCTTATGGCTGATTACTTAGTAATAGTAGAATCTCCCGCCAAGGCAAAAACGATTGAAAAATACCTAGGCAAAAAATATATCGTAAAAGCTTCAATGGGACATTTACGTGATTTACCGAAAAGCCAAATGGGTGTTGATGTAAAGAACGATTTTGAACCTAGATACATTACGATCAGAGGGAAAGGTCCTGTTCTGAAAGATTTGAAAGCTGCAGCGAAGAAAGTGAAAAAGATTTACCTTGCAGCTGACCCTGATCGTGAAGGAGAAGCGATTGCTTGGCATTTGGCACATAGTCTTGAAATAGACGATCAATCCGATTGCAGGGTTGTGTTCAATGAAATTACAAAGCAAGCTATAAAAGATTCGTTCAAGAGACCACGTAAGATCAATATGGATCTTGTGGATGCTCAACAAGCGAGACGGATTTTGGATCGACTGGTCGGTTACAATATCAGTCCTTTACTATGGAAGAAAGTGAAAAAAGGACTCAGTGCTGGTCGTGTCCAAACCGTCGCTTTACGCTTGATCGTTGAACGGGAGAAAGAAATCCAGAATTTCAAACCTGAAGAATATTGGAAAATCAAAGCGATCTTCAATAAGAATGGAGAGCAATTTGAAGCCTCCTTCTTTGAACTGAATGGAGAAAAAGTTGAATTATCGAATGAAGAAACAGTAAAAGATGTATTGAAACACATTAAAGGTGATTCATTCGATATTACTTCTGTGCAAAAGAAAGAGCGAAAGAGAAATCCTGCTGTACCATTTACAACCTCGTCACTACAACAGGAAGCGGCAAGAAAGCTGAATTTCCGTGCTAGGAAGACGATGATGATGGCTCAGCAGCTTTACGAAGGTATTGATATCGGAAAAGAAGGTACAGCCGGTCTGATCACGTACATGAGAACCGATTCTACACGTGTAGCAGATGTTGCAAAAAATGAAGCAAAAGATTACATTACTGAGCAATATGGCTCAAAATTCACGAGCAATCGTACAAGCGGCAAAAAATCCAACAATGCACAGGATGCTCACGAGGCTGTAAGACCGACGTCGACCATGCGGGATCCGAAAACAGTGAAACCCTATTTGAGCCGTGACCAATATCGCCTATACAAATTGATCTGGGAACGGTTCGTTGCAAGCCAAATGGCTCCAGCAATCATGGACACGATCGCTGTAAACCTGGATAACAATGGCGTCCGTTTCCGTGCTAACGGTTCAAAAGTAAAATTTCCTGGATTCATGAAAGTTTATGTCGAGGGTAATGATGATAATAAGAATGATGAAGATAAAATCCTCCCCGACCTAAAAGAAGGGGACGCAGTCAAAACAGAAGAGATTGAGCCAAGCCAGCATTTCACTCAACCACCACCTAGATATTCCGAGGCAAGGCTGGTCAAAACGATGGAAGAGCTTGGAATCGGCCGGCCATCGACTTATGCTCCGACACTTGATACCATCCAGCGTCGAGGCTATGTTGCATTGGATGCACGAAAATTCGTACCGACGGAGCTTGGTGAAATTGTTTTGGAGCTGATTCTTGAATTCTTCCCAGAAATCATTAATGTTGAGTTTACCGCAGAGATGGAAACGAATCTTGACCATATTGAAGAAGGTACGGAAGAATGGAAGAAGATCATAGATGCCTTCTATAAGGAATTTGAAAAGAAATTGAAGGTTGCCGAGGAAGAAATGAAAGAAGTGGAGATCCAGGATGAGCCAGCCGGCGAGAAGTGTGAGAAGTGCGGCAGTGAAATGGTCTTTAAAATGGGTCGATACGGAAAATTCATGGCATGCTCAAATTTTCCTGACTGTAGGAATACAAAACCGATCGTTAAAGATATTGGTGTGAAATGTCCAAAATGCAATGAAGGGAACATCGTGGAGCGTAAGAGCAAGAAGCGCCGAATCTTCTACGGCTGTGATCGATTCCCTAAATGTGATTTCGTTTCTTGGGATAAGCCGATCAGCCGTCCGTGTCCAAAGTGCGAAAGCATGCTCGTTGAAAAGAAATCGAAGAAAAGCACAACAATTCAATGTACGAATTGCGACTACAAAGAGAAACAAAATTAGGGTGATGTGAAAGTGGATTTACAAGCAGTTAATGTCGTGGGAGCAGGATTAGCAGGAAGTGAAGCTGCATGGCAGTTGGCGAAACGCGGGATTAAAGTCAATCTATATGAAATGAGGCCCAAAAGGCAGACACCAGCCCACCATACGGATAAGTTCGCAGAATTGGTCTGCAGCAATTCCTTGCGTTCAAACGCATTGACGAATGCAGTCGGCGTTCTGAAGGAAGAAATGAGATATCTGGACTCCGTCATCATCCAAAGTGCTGATGATTGTTCTGTTCCTGCAGGTGGAGCCCTTGCAGTCGATCGTCATGAGTTTGCAGCGAAGGTGACAGAGCGGGTTAAAGGTCATCCGAACGTAACGGTTTATGAAGAAGAGATCCGTGACATTCCAGAAGGACCAACAATCATTGCTACAGGTCCGCTGACATCTGAAGATCTATCCAAGGCATTATTGTCATTGACGGGTGAAGAATATCTTTATTTCTATGATGCAGCAGCCCCGATCATCGAAGTGGACAGTATCGATCGGGACAAAGTATACTTGAAGTCACGGTATGACAAAGGCGAAGCGGCTTATCTCAATTGTCCGATGACAGAAGAAGAATTCGATTGTTTTTATGAAGCACTTATTTCAGCAGAGACAGTCCCTTTGAAAGAATTTGAGAAAGAAATTTTCTTTGAAGGTTGTATGCCCGTCGAGGTCATGGCAAAAAGAGGGAAGAAGACATTGCTCTTCGGACCGATGAAGCCGGTCGGGTTGGAGGATCCGAAGACCGGGAAGCAACCTTATGCGGTCGTTCAATTGAGACAGGACAATAAGTCGGGCACCCTTTATAATATAGTAGGTTTCCAGACCCATATGAAATGGGGGCCGCAAAAAGATGTCATTCGGTTGATCCCTGGTTTAGAAAATGCTGAAATCGTACGTTACGGTGTCATGCATCGAAATACGTTCATCAATTCACCAAACCTGCTCAAGCCGACATATCAATACAAAGGTCGGGAGGATCTGTTCTTTGCTGGTCAAATGACTGGTGTAGAAGGATATGTAGAAAGTGCAGCATCAGGATTGATTGCTGGAATCAATGCGGCTCGATTTATCCAAGATCAGGAACTGATGATCTTTCCACTGGAAACAGCCTTAGGCGGTATGGCAGAATACATTACAACTGCAAATCCGGATAATTTCCAACCGATCAATGCAAATTTCGGACTCTTTCCTCCGCTTGAGAAGCGAATCAAGAATAAGAAGGAACGATACGAAAAAATTGCTGACCGTGCATTGGAAACAATTCAGAATTTTTTAACAAAAGTGTGAATATATATTGTCAAGGCCTCTAAGTTGTGGTACGATTTAGGGGTCTTTATGCTAATTGTTTCACTATTCAGAAAATAACAGGAAGTTGATGTTGTATGCAAGAAGACATCTGTCTCTTTATTGAGTATCTGCAAATTGAAAAGAACTGTTCGCAGCACACGGTCCTCAACTACCAACTTGACATCGACGATTTTGTCGGATTCATGAAGCAGCAAGGCTTGCACCAATTTGCTGCTGTTTCTTATGTGCATGTCCGCCACTACTTGACGGTATTGCATGAAAAGCGATATGCCAGGAAAACTGTAGCAAGAAAAGTCTCAACTTTAAGAAGCTTCTACCGTTTTTTGATCAGAGAAGATCGCTTAGAACAGAATCCTTTCAAAACAGCAAGTTTACCTAAACAAACCAGGCGACTCCCCAAATTCTTTTATGAAGAAGAACTTGAGGAGTTGTTTGAAGTTTCGAACTTGAACACACCGTTGGGACAAAGGAATCAAACATTGCTCGAACTCCTTTACGGAACGGGAATTCGAGTCAGTGAATGTTGTGAGCTTTCTTTGAAAGACATCGATTTCACCATTGAGACGATCCTTGTAAGGGGGAAAGGCCGGAAGGAAAGGTATGTCCCGATCGGAAGCTTTGCAGTAGAAGCCATTAAACGCTATTTGCAATCTGGCAGGAAGACATTGATGAAAACAAAAGAGCACGATAAAGTTTTCGTGAATTATAAAGGAGATCCCTTAACGGATGAGGGTGTAAGGAAAGTTTTGAAGAAGCTGATTGAATCGACGTCTCTGACGGTGAACATCACACCCCACATGATGAGACATACGTTTGCAACCCATCTATTGAATGAGGGTGCTGATCTGAGAGCTGTACAGGAACTGTTGGGCCATTCGCAACTGTCGACAACCCAAATCTATACACATGTTACAAAAGATAGATTACAGCAGCTGTATCGCAACTTTCATCCAAGAGCTTAACGAGAGTCAAATGAAGGGAGGGGGGCGATTATGGATACGTTCCATGCTACAACAATTTTTGCTGTCCATCATAAAGGCAAATGCGCAATGGCAGGAGACGGGCAAGTAACTTTCGGAAATGCTGTAGTGATGAAACATACAGCAAGGAAGGTCCGTAAACTTTACGATGGCAAAGTTCTTGCAGGATTTGCGGGTTCTGTCGCAGATGCATTCACGTTATTTGAAAAATTCGAAGCAAAACTTGAAGAATTCAACGGAAACCTACAGCGTTCTGCTGTGGAACTTGCTAAAGAATGGCGTGGTGATAAAATGCTGCGCAAATTGGAGGCGATGCTGATCGTTATGAATAAAGAGACACTGTTGCTCGTTTCTGGCACCGGGGAAGTTATCGAACCTGATGATGGAATATTAGCGATCGGGTCAGGTGGGAATTATGCTTTGGCCGCAGGCAGAGCTTTGAAAAGGTATGGTGAACATCTAACTGCTGCCGATATTGCAAAAAGTGCTTTGGAAACCGCTGCAGAAATTTGTGTTTACACAAATGACCATATTCTTGTTGAACAATTAACTTGAAACGGGGGAGTTTGGCACGATGAAAATGGATTATACACCAAGACAGATTGTTGAACGACTTGATCAGTTTATTGTTGGTCAGCAGAGTGCGAAGAAAGCGGTTGCAATTGCACTTCGTAACAGGTATCGCAGGAGCTTGATCGATGAATCGATTCGAGATGAAGTCGTTCCCAAAAACATATTGATGATCGGTCCTACAGGAGTCGGGAAAACTGAAATTGCAAGAAGGCTGGCAAAAGTAGTCGGGGCACCATTCATAAAAGTCGAGGCGACTAAATTCACTGAAGTCGGATACGTCGGGCGCGATGTAGAATCCATGGTGCGTGACCTGGTTGAAACATCCATCCGTATCGTTAAAGAGGAAAAGGTGGCTTCAGTCAAAGAAGTGGCTGAACAGAATGCAAATAAGAGACTTGTGGAATTACTTGTCCCTTCAAAGAAAACTGAACAAAATACTTATAAAAATCCACTTGAAATGTTATTCGGGAACCAACAACAGCAAGACACGGATGACAATGCTGATCATGAAAAGGATCAAATCGCTTCGAAAAGGAAGCAGATCGCTCATCAACTTGCTCTTGGTGAATTGGAAGGTCACTTTGTCACCGTCGAAGTAGAGGAGCAGAACCAAAATATGATGGATTTGTTCCAAGGATCGGGTATGGAACAAATGGGGATGAATATGCAGGATATGCTCGGTAATCTGATGCCTAAGAAAAAGAAGAAACGGAAGCTTACCGTAAAGGAAGCAAGGAAAGTATTGACCCATGAGGAAGCCCAGAAACTGATCGATATGGACGAAGTTGGTCAAGAAGCTGTTACAAGAGCCGAACAAACGGGTATGATTTTTATAGATGAGATTGATAAGATTGCAGGGAAAGGGAATCAATCTGCTGACGTCTCCCGTGAAGGGGTTCAAAGGGACATTTTACCGATTGTAGAAGGATCGACCGTTGTTACGAAATATGGGCCCGTAAAGACAGATCATGTGTTGTTCGTAGCAGCTGGTGCGTTTCATATTGCAAAACCTTCCGATTTGATACCAGAGCTTCAAGGCAGGTTCCCGATCAGGGTCGAGCTCTCGAGTCTTACTATTGATGATTTTGTCTCGATACTTGTGGATCCTGACAATGCTTTGACAAAACAATATAAAGCTCTTTTGCAAACGGAAGGTATAAACATAGAATTTTCTGACGATGCTATTCGTAGAATTGCGACTATCGCAACTGATGTGAATCAAAATACTGACAATATCGGAGCAAGAAGACTTCATACGATTCTGGAAAGATTGCTGGAAGATTTATCTTTTGAAGCCCCAGATATTAATCTTGAGACGATTACAATTACTCCGGATTATGTCGATGAAAAACTAGGAGCTATTGCAAAGGATCGGGATTTGAGTCAGTATATCTTATAATACTTAGGAGGAGTTACAAATGAATTTATTAGAAAAAACCAGGAAAATCAACGCATTACTTCAAGAGTCTGGTGGCAAACCAGTTAATTTTAAAGAAATGGCAGGGACACTGTGTGATGTGATCGAGGCCAATATCTTCGTCGTCAGCCGACGTGGAAAGTTACTTGGGTTCTCACTTGTACAGGAAATTGAGAATGAAAGAATGAAAAAGATGCTTGTTGATCGACAGTTCCCTACTGAATATACGAAGAACCTTTTCAACATCACTGATACTTCTTCCAACCTGGATATCAACAGCGATTATACCGCTTTCCCTGTGGAGAACAAAGATCTATTCGGTAAAGGCCTTACAACAATCGTGCCTATCGTAGGGGCTGGTGAACGTTTAGGTACGCTGATTCTTTCAAGATTGAATGAATCCTTCGAAGATGACGATCTGATCCTTGCTGAATATGGCGCAACAGTTGTAGGTACAGAGATCCTCCGTGAAAAATCGGAAGAAATCGAAGAGGAGGCTCGTAACAAAGCTGTTGTACAGATGGCGATCAGTTCATTGTCATATAGTGAATTGGAGGCGATCGAGCATATTTTCGAAGAATTGGATGGAAATGAAGGGCTTCTAGTTGCGAGTAAAATTGCTGACCGTGTGGGAATCACCCGTTCTGTAATTGTAAACGCACTCCGGAAGCTGGAAAGCGCTGGGGTGATCGAGTCGCGTTCACTTGGGATGAAGGGTACTTATATCAAAGTGTTGAATGATAAGTTCTTACATGAGCTTTCTAAATTAAAAGCGATCTAATGAGGAGAAGGACTGACATCGAGTCAGTCCTTTTTTAGTGGCGGATTTGTTCCCAAACAAAGGCACTTAGGAAAGCGTCTTACATGGGAACTACTACCCTAAAAATAGACAGTTTTTAAAAAGGTGAATGAACCCGATATTGAACCGGGATCATCTCTTCCAATGTCCATTAGTAACCAGGTGTTATGAGACCCTGAAAATGGGGAAAACGAATTTTGAAGGACTTATGACCGCTTTATGAGACCCTGAAAATGGAGAAAACAGATTTTGAAAGCACTCATGAGTGAAAAGGTCTCTGGTGTCTGCAGAATGAGCTTGAATAGAACATTGGTCATCGTTGATGGTTCTCTTTCATAAGATTGGATTTCTTATTTCCATAATGCAATACAATCTTTATATCAAATCGTTTTTTGTTTGGTTTAAGCGGCATATGCGAAAAATGTCGAATATTTATGAATAAAAAGAAGGGTTTTTTCAAGAACTTGCGGAAATAAGGTAATACAGGAGTTGAATGTGGAATATATGATTCTAAAGTCCTATTTTATTATTAGGGCTTTATATCGAAAAATATCGAAATATCGGAAATACATAGACAGTTGACAGGTAAAACTATAAAATACTCCTTGAAAGCATGTTAGAAATTGTTGGATATTAAGGAAATTTTACTATAAGGAGGGTAGATATGCTAAATTCGGGAACAATTCAACATCTTGAGAATGCATTGAATTATCGTACAGCAAATCATGAAGCGATTGCCAACAATATTTCAAATGCTGATACACCCAACTATAAAGCGAAATCGGTTGAATTCAGAGAAACCTTAAATAGCTCATTAAAGGCTTATCGGACGGATCAGAAGCATATTCCTTTCTCTACAGAAGCTCCCAATAACCCATCCTTTCTTACTAGAACCAATACCCATACATCGTATTCCCACAATGGAAACAATGTAGATGTCGATAAGGAAATGTCGAAGCTTGCAGAAAATCAGTTATATTATCAAGCATTGATTCAGAGAATGAATGGGAAATTCAATTCCATTAATACGGTGATCAAAGGGGGGAGGTAAATAAATGGGTTTATTCAATTCGTTGAATATTTCAGGTTCTGCATTGACAGCCCAACGGCTCAGAATGGATGTTGCATCCTCAAATATGGCTAATGCGGAAACGACGAGGTCACAGATGGTGGATGGACAATGGCAACCCTACCGACGAAAAATGGTCGTCCTCCAGCCTCAAGGAACGGAGTTCAAAGCGATGCTCGCTCATGCACAAACAAGCGACAAGTTCAGCGGTGTCAGAGCAAGTGCTGTCGTAGAAGATGATCAGCCTTTTAAGTTGGCTTATCAACCAGACCATCCAGATGCAGATGCTCAAGGATATGTTCGTCTGCCCAATGTCGATCCTTTGAAGGAAATGGTTGATCTGATGAGTGCAACACGTTCCTATGAAGCGAATGTGACGGTAATGAACGCAGCGAAAGGTATGTATATGAAAGCGTTAGAAATCGGAAGATAAAGGGTGTGATGTAATTGGAACCAGTGTTGAATAACAAGATCACTTCTATACCCGTCGTGTCCAAAGCTACACCTGATCAAGCGCGGGAGAAGCTGGCTGTATCATTTAAAGACATGTTACATAAAGTCAATGAGGCACAGATCAAATCTGACATTGAAACAGAAAAGCTCATTACGGGTAAGACAGACAACTTACATAATGTAATGATAACTGCAGAAAAGGCAAGCATTACTCTCAATACAGCTGTAGAAGTACGCAACAAAGCTATCGAAGCATACCAGGAAATCATGAGAATGCAAGTTTAGTAGCCTTTTATAGTAATTACATATACGCACATAGTTTTCGATGGGTCCAAAAAGTTTTTGACCATCGAAAATCAATTTTTTTACGAATGACCACCGGGGGATAAAATGAACGAAAAGATCTCGTCATATAAAAATCAAATGCAGCAGTATTGGCAAGAACGTACTAAGAAACAAAAAACGTTGATCCTAGGTTCTTTTATCGGTTTGTTAACCTTCATCATAATATTAACCATCATTGTTTCTCATAAAAATTACGTTCCTCTATATTCGGGCCTGTCTCCAGAAGAAACTGGACAGATAAAAGGTAGCCTTGATACCAAAGGAATCACTTATGAAATAGCAAACAACGGAACAGTCATCAATGTTCCAGAGGATAGGGTGGATACCTTAAAGGTTGAACTTGCAACCGAAGGCATACCTGAAAGTGGTGCTATCGATTATAAATTCTTTGGGGAAAACAATGGTTTTGGGATGACGGATAAGGAATTCGGAGTTCTTGAAAGAGCAGCGATGCAAACCGAACTGCAAAATTTGATAGGTAGCATTGAAGGAGTCAAAAATTCTAAAGTAATGATTAATCTACCTAAAGAGAATGTTTGGGTAACAGATGCAGAGGAAACAGCTTCCGCATCAATCGTCCTTGATTTGAAACCTGGGTATACGTTGAAACAAAAGCAAGTCAATTCGTTGTATCACCTTGTCTCAAAAAGTGTTCCGTCATTACCTATTGATAATATCGTCATTATGGATCAATATTTTAATTATTTTGATATAAGTACTGAACAAGAATCTACGACACTATCTGCTTATGAGCAGCAAAAATCAATTAAAGATGACATCGAAAAAGATTTACAACGTAATCTTCAGAGGATGTTAGGTACGATGATGGGGCCGGAAAAAGTGGTCGTTTCTGTGACGACTGATATCGATTTCACAAAGGAAAAACGGCAGGAAGAACTTGTGGAGCCTGTCGATCAAGACAAAATGGAAGGCATCCAGATGAGTGTCGAACGGATTCGTGAAACTTATACCGGATATGGTACGCCCCCAGGTGGGGTAACAGGTACCGGGGAAACGGATATCCCTACCTACCAAGGTGAAGACGGACAAACTGGGGATTATCAAAGAGTAGAAGAGAGGATCAATAACGAAGTAAATCGGATTCATAAAGAGGTTGAAGAAGCTCCATTTACAATCAGGGATATCGGAATCCAGGTAATGGTCGAGCCGCCTGACCCGGAAAATGTGAACTCCTTACCTGCTGAGCGGCTCAATGATATTGAACAAGTATTGAGCAGCGTTGTCCGAACTACAATATCGAAGGATCAAATGAATGAAATAACTGATGAGGAAATCGGCCGGAAGATTTTTGTTTCTGCTCAACCACTTAATGGGAAGGTTGAAATGCCTGTCCAAGAAACGACATTTCCAATCTGGATCTATATTGTAGGCGGTATCCTTTTGATCTTGATCATCATCCTTCTCGTCTTGTTGTTGAGAAATAGAAAAGCACAAACAGAAGATGACGATAGTACAGAGGTTGACTATCATATCGAAGACGTTCCTGAATTGAAACCTCAACAAACGGAAGAAACAACTCGCAAGCAACAACTAGAACGATTGGCAAAAGACAAGCCGGATGAATTCGCGAAATTACTTCGTTCATGGTTGTCAGATGATTAGGAGTGGTACGAGTGGCTAGAGGGCTACAAAAACTTTCCGGTAGAGAAAAAGCAGCTGTTCTGTTGATTTCCTTAGGGCCGGATGTTTCCGCGCAAATATATAAGCATCTTAGTGAAGAAGAGATCGAACGATTGACCCTGGAAATTTCGAATGTCAGAAAGGTAGAGGCTTCTATCAAGGAGGACATCATCGAAGAGTTCCATCAAATTGCGCTGGCACAAGAATATATCACTCAAGGTGGTATAGGCTACGCGAAAACAGTTCTTGAGAAAGCTCTAGGGTCGAGTGAAGCATCGACTATCATCAACCGATTGACTTCGACGCTTCAAGTGAGGCCATTTGATTTTGCAAGGAAAGCTGATCCGGGTCAAATCTTGAATTTCATCCAGAACGAGCATCCGCAGACGATTGCGTTGATTCTATCCTATCTGGAGTCAACCCAATCTGCCCAGATTTTATCGGAACTTCCACAAGAAGTGCAGGCTGATGTTGCTAAGAGAATTGCGCTCATGGATCGGACTTCTCCGGAAGTCATTACCGAAGTTGAACAAATTCTTGAGCAAAAACTTTCAACGACAGTGACACAAGACTTTACACAGGCTGGAGGGATAGAAGCAGTCGTGGAAGTCTTGAACGGTGTAGACAGAAGTACCGAAAGAACGATACTGGATGCACTCGAAGTTCAAGATCCTGAGTTGGCAGAGGAAATCAAAAAGAGAATGTTTGTGTTCGAGGATATTGTTACGTTGGATAACCGTTCGATTCAGCGGGTTATCCGTGAAATTCCAAATGAGGATCTCTTACTTTCATTAAAAGCTGCAAGTGAAGAAGTCAAGGAAATCGTTTATCAAAATATGTCTAATCGAATGGTGGATAATTTCAAGGAAGAGATGGAGTACATGGGGCCTGTAAGGCTTCGCGATGTGGAAGAGGCGCAATCCAGAATTGTTTCGATCATCCGCAGACTAGAGGAAGCTGGAGAAGTCGTAATCGCACGTGGCGGAGGAGACGATATCATTGTCTAAAGTCATAAAGTTTTCACCTCTTTTAAATCAAATTGATCATCAACCAGTTGAGATCAAAAGGCTGAATTCATTTCAACTTCCAGAACCTGTATACGTGGATAACAGCCAAAGTGAAACAAAACAATTTGCAGCACAGCAGAAAGCCCAGAAAATCCTGGCTGAGGCTGAACGACAAGCTGCTGAACTTTTGGAGCGTGCAGAAAAAGAGGTAGCTGCCAAGGATAAAGAATTAAGAAGTAAAGAAGCCGCGATTGACATGCAAATAGAAGAAGCTAGAAACATTGCAGCTTCAGAGGGATATGAAGAAGGTTACCAAAAAGGGATGGCACAGGCTGAACTTGATTATAAAAATGCATTGGATCAGGCGAAGGAAATCCTGTCAATGGCACAAGCTTCTTACGAACATAAAGTGAAAGAGGCAGAACCCGAAATTATTCAATTGAGTGTAGAAATTGCTGGGAAAATCGTCGCTGAAAAACTTGAGTATGAAGAGAAGTGGACACATTACATAAGTGAAACGTTGAAACAGGTGAAAGGCGAAGCTGATATCAAATTATTCGTGTCGCCAAAGTACTATGAGTTGACATCAACGTATGCTCAAGAACTTTCTGTGCATTTGAATTCAGAGATCTTGGTCTACCCTGAAGTTTCTATGAAGGATCACCTATGTTTGATTGAAACGAAATATGGACAGATCGATGCATCGGTTGACAGTCAAATGAGTGAGATCAAGAAAAAACTATTGGAACTTGTAGGTGAGGAACATGGACATCAAGTCGATGCTGGCTGCCGTAAATAAAATCGATCCATATAAACGCTTTGGGAAGGTCAATCGGGTGATTGGGATCATGATCGAATCGAAAGGCCCGAGAGCTTCCATTGGAGATGTCTGTTATATCCATACAGGCGAGGCGATTAAAAGAACAATACCTGCTGAGGTTGTCGGTTTCAGAGAAGAACATGTCCTATTGATGCCCTTTACATCAATTCAGGAAATCTCACCAGGAAGTTTAGTGGAAGGGACAGGGAAACCTCTCCAGATCAAAGCGGGTGAAGCATTAATTGGAAAAGTGTTGGACGGTTTAGGCAGACCTTTGGGTGGGGAGGATCTGCCAAATGGGTTGAAACCCTGCTTGACAGATACGACACCGCCTAATCCTATGGAAAGGCCACGGATCAACGAAAACATCAGCTGTGGTGTAAGAGCGATAGATAGTTTCTTGACAATCGGTAAGGGGCAGAGGATCGGGATCTTCGCTGGGAGCGGTGTTGGAAAGAGTACACTTTTAGGAATGGTAGCGAGACGATCCAGCGCTGATATCAACATTATCGCTCTTATTGGAGAACGCGGCCGTGAAGTCCGGGAATTCGTAGAACTTGAATTGGGTGAGGAAGGATTGCGTAAAACAATCGTAGTAGCTGCCACATCAGACCAACCAGCATTGTTGCGAATAAAAGGTGCGCTTACTGCAACAACCCTGGCAGAATATTTCCGTAATCAAGGGAAAAACGTAATGTTGATGATGGATTCTGTCACACGGGTTGCTATGGCTCAGCGGGAGGTAGGATTGGCTGTTGGTGAGCCTCCCGCAACGAAAGGCTATACGCCATCTGTTTTTGCATTATTGCCAAAGCTGTTGGAAAGATCAGGTACCTATGTGGATGGAAGTATCACGGCCTTCTATACGGTTCTGGTCGATGGAGATGATATGAATGAACCAATTGCTGACGCTGTCAGAGGAATTTTAGATGGTCATATTGTTTTGGATCGTGAACTGGCGAACAAAGGACATTTCCCGTCAATCAACGTGCTGAAGAGCATAAGCCGGATTATGAACAACATTGCCGATCCCATTCATATGAAAGCAGCTTCAAAAGCAAGAGACTTATTGGCCTCTTATGCAGAATCTGAAGATCTGATTTCGATCGGAGCCTATAAAAAAGGAAATTCGAAAAAAGTAGATGAAGCGATCCATTACTATCCAAAAATAATGGCATTCCTTCGCCAGGAAACAAACGAAGATGTCAATGCTTCACAATCAGTTGAAGAGCTTTTAAGACTTTTCCAAGAGGAGAGGTAAACGATGGCGTATCAGTTCAGAATGGAACAAGTATTGGAATACAAACAACAAGTGAAAGACCGGACCCAGAAGGAATACATAGAAAAACAAGGAAGATTTGAAGAAATTGGATATGAACTATATGAAGCTCTCAAAAAGAAGGAAACACTTCAAGCCCAACAGTCCCAACGCATGATGGACGGGGATAAGGTCATTACCCTGCAGCATTACAATCAGTACATCGATCAACTGGACTTCCAGGTCGAGTCTTTACAGCAAAGATTAAAGCATGCAAGGGAAAATATGCAGACTGCTCATGAGAGACTTTTATCCGAAACGATCGACGTAAAAAAATATGAGAAATTGAAAGAAAGACAATTTAGTAGATACCAATACGACAGTAAGATCGAAGAAATGAAAGCAACAGACGAGCTTGCAGTATTGAGATATACTTCAAACGAAATCAGGTGAGGACATTTGGAGAAAAAATCGAATAAATTTTTATGGTTCCTGCTCGTCGTTGTCATTCCTTTATTATTCACGGTTTCATTATCTGTCATCATTTTTTCTCTGATGGGTGTAAATGTGATCGAGAAAGGAAAAAGTTACGCAACAAACCTCCCAGTTGTATCAGAATGGGTAGTGGAAGAAGAGGATTCATCAAAGTCCAATGATGAGCTGATCCAATCGATGGAGAATCAAATCAATACTTTGCAGAACCAAGTGGAAGAGGCGGAAAAGGCAGTATTGCAAAAAGAAGATGTGATCAAAGAACAGCAATCCGATATTGTACTCCTGAAAGATCAATTACAGAAAAAAGAAGATGAACAAACGCAACAAGATGAGTCGATGACCAAACTAGCTGATGTTTATACAGCGATGTCACCAGGGAATGCCGCTAAGATTCTCGAGAGCATGGAACAAAGCGAAGCAGCTATGATCATTACCAGCCTTGATTCTGACACACAAGCCAACCTATTGGCAGAAATGAATCCTGAAATAGCAGCTGAACTAACCAAACTTCTGACAAATTAATCTAGTCGGAAATTAGAAAGGGGGTGAGAAGATGACAGTTGTAGCCAACATGATGATGAACACACAAATCCTGCAAGGCTATAAAATGGGGCAAACAAATCATAAGGAAGCTGAAAATGCTGCTTTCAGCAAAGTGATTGTGAAGGCATTAGAGGTGGATCTAGAAAAAGGGGACGATTTATTGACGGGTGCTCAGCTACTCAATCGACTTGAAGAATTTCGTGCTGAAGTGAATGAGCAAAACGGGACCGATTTGAGTTTAGAACAATTAATCGAACAGCTCCATCAAAATATATCCCAACCTTTTGAGAAGAGCTTTCTGAAGACGATGCCGATACTTGATCCATTGCACACTAATACTGGTCAGCATGTTGCCGTAGCGATTGAACAAGGATCCAAAACAGCTAGTGATGACGCTCCTGTTGTTAAGCTTTTTAAGCAAAGTGATCTGCAGCTTTTAAACGGAAACGCTAGACAGGATGGCTTGTTGCAAACGTTTGTAAAGTTCCTGATGAAAAATGATACCGGCAACCCTTTACCCCAGGTTAATAAATTGAATCAAATGTTGAAAGAATTACAAGGGAAACTGGATTCACAACCGATAGATAGCCAGACCGTGACGGCTGATGGAGAGTCCTTAAAAAAGGGAAGAGCAAATCAGGTTATCCTTTTCAATATGAAAAATCAGCCTGTAACAGATGGGACGGTCAGTACAGATATGAATGTCACCCAATCTAAGGGTGAAGCGGCCAATACATCCGGCCATTTTAACGTTAACAGTCCAAGTGCGATGACTAAAGTGGAGCAATTCATCTTACATGCACCACAGGAACATACATCTACTTCACATTTTGCCAATGAATTAGGGAAAATTATCAACCGCGGAAGGATCTTGACGCTTCCGAATGGCAGTACACAACTCTCGATCAAACTTTTTCCAGAAAACCTTGGGTCACTGGATATACAGATCGTTCAACGGAATGGTGAAATTGCCGCAAAGATCATTGCGTCTACCGCTCAAGCAAAAGAATTGATCGAGTCTAATCTGCATCAATTGAGACATTCATTACAAGGACAGAACCTCAATATCGATAAAATTGAAATCGCCAGCCATACACCAGATTGGATGAATGATAAACAAGAGCGTGAAAAAAATCAACAATTTTCCAGCGGGCAACACAATCAAGAACATGATCAACAAGATGAACATGAAAATCAAACTACCTTCGATCAATTTTTGAAGGAGATGGGAATCGATGAGGAGGTGTGAACCAGGATGGAAGCTAAAATCGACCAAAGTCTGATGCTGCCGGATCGTGCTCAACTGAGGGAAACCGGAAACACGAACCTAGGTAAGGATGACTTTTTGAAAATTTTGATTGCCCAATTAGCGAACCAGGATCCCTTGAATCCGATGGAGGATCGCGAATTCATTTCACAGATGGCCTCATTCTCAAGCCTTGAACAAATGGTCAACATGAACGAATCGTTACAGAGCTGGGTTTCGCATCAGAATAATGGGCAACTGCTCCAATACAGTCAATTGATCGGTAAAGAAATCACATGGGTCGAGAAATCTGCGAAAGATCGCGAACCTGTTGAAACGACCAAAACAGGTGAAGTTGCCAAAGTGCATTTCGAAAAGGGTGAAACCAAAATCGAACTGACGGATGGAACTAGGGTACACCCAAGTCAGATCATCACATTATCAGCTTAAGAAATTTCAAAGGAAGAGGTGATCAAATGCAGAGAGTTTATCAACCACCGATCACTTCAGTCATATCACCACGGAACAAAGTGATCAATAAGAAGGAGCAAGCTGCGACCAACTTTCAGGAACTTCTTCATGACCAGGTAAAAGGTTTGAAAATTTCCAAGCACGCCCATACCAGATTGGCAGAAAGGGCTATCCGTATCGAAGAGACTACCTGGGATCGAATTTACCAGAAAGTATCCGAAGCGAAACATAAAGGGATCAAAGATTCACTCGTATTGGTAGGAGAAGCGGCACTGGTCGTGAACACAACGAATAACACTGTCATCACCGCTATGAACAGGCAGGAAGCTTCAGACCATATTTTCACGAACATCAATGGCGCGATTGTCATGAATTAAAGGTAATTAAATTTTCCGGTTACCATTACCGGCCAATTTCTTTTACTTATATCATTAACAAGTTGGAGCTGGACCGACTGGAGGCTCTTATGCTGCTGACCGATAGATGCAGCACACCTAAAAAAATGAGAGGGGTTTTATAAATGTTACGTTCAATGTACTCAGGAATTAGTGGAATGAAAAACTTCCAAGCGAAGTTGGATGTATTAGGGAACAATATCGCAAACGTGAATACATACGGATTCAAGAAGGGGAGAACAACATTCAAGGATCTTGTATCACAGCAAATTTCAGGGGCGAGTGCACCAACACAAGAACGTGGAGGTGTCAATCCAAAACAGATTGGACTAGGCGCGCAGCTTTCAACCATCGATACGATCGATACACAAGGGAGTTTGCAAACAACTGGACGGCCACTGGATTTAGCGCTTTCCGGGGATGGCTTTTTCGTAGTTTCAGATGGCCCGAACAATTACTTTACAAGAGCGGGGAACTTTTACTTGGACCAAGAAGGGACATTAGTCAATGCGGATGGACTGAAACTATTGGACACTGCTGGAGATGAAATAGACATCCCTACGGATGCCGAGAGTTTCAGTATCGGTAATGATGGTAGTGTTACTTATATCCAAAACGGAGTATTGAATGCGAATCCACAGCAAATCGGTATCGCTAAATTCGCGAATAACGGAGGACTTGAAAAAGTTGGATCCAACCTTTATCAACAAACAACGAACTCTGGCGCTGTTGATATCAATGCTTTGGCAGGACCAGGAACACAGGGCGCGGGTGAAATTGTTGCCGGAGCTTTAGAGATGTCCAATGTAGACCTTTCTGAAGAATTTACCGAAATGATCGTTGCACAGCGGGGATTCCAGGCGAACACTCGGATCATTACGACTTCAGATGAAATCCTTCAAGAGCTTGTCAATTTAAAGAGATAAAGTGAGGTGACAGGGACTAGTCTTCATTAGTCCCCTCCAAAATGATCGAACTCACCAAATTGAATGGTCAGAAGTTTACACTCAATGCCATCTATATTGAGCAGGTACAGGCGTTTCCTGATACAACGATCACACTTACGAATGGCAGAAAGTTTGTAGTCAAAGAAGGAGTATGGGAAGTGAAAGAGGCAGTCAACGAGTTTTATAAGGGGATTTCGATTATAGGTCTACCAAGGCAGAAGGAGGATGAGTCACTTTGAAAAATAACCTTGTCAAAACCATGCTTGTTATGATTACGGCGATAACGATAGTAGCAGTGGCTGGCGTAGTACTATACATGAATTTAATCTCTAAAGATGATGTCAAAGCTTCAGGTGAACTATCCGCCTCAGAATTGGTAGAGCTATCGGTTGATACAGATCAAATCATGACCAATTTGGAGGATAAAGGATTCGCGAAAATGACATTTCGGATCCAGGTTGATAATTCAAAAGCAAAACAAGAACTGGAAAAAAGAATGTTCCAAGTCAAGAATTCGATCATCTATCAGCTTTCTGGTACGAAATCACAGGAACTCCAAGGACCTGAAGGAATTGAAAACTTAGAGTCAAGCTTACAAAAAACAATCAATGAGTTTCTTGACAGCGGTGAGGTCGTCCAGGTATTCACAACGGAAAAAGTTGTTCAATAAAAGCTTAGAATTTACAGCAGAAAAGAGGTGAGCCTCTTGGCCGATGTACTCTCCCAAAATGAAATAGATGCGTTATTATCCGCGATCTCCACTGGAGAAATGGATGCTGAGGAACTTAAAAAAGAAGAAGCTGAAAAGAAAGTAAGAGTATACGATTTCAAAAGAGCATTAAGGTTTTCTAAAGATCAAGTGAGAAGCCTGACCCGAATCCACGAAAATTATGCTCGATTACTGACAACCTATTTTTCTGCGCAGCTTCGTACATATGTCCAAATTTCCGTAGCTTCAGTCGATCAGGTCCCATATGAAGAATTCATCCGATCTGTACCGAAAATGACCATCCTTAATTTGTTTGAAGCGCCACCATTGGATGGACGTCTACTGATTGAAGTCAATCCGAACATAGCGTATGCAATGCTCGATCGTGTCTTAGGCGGGCAAGGTAAAGGGATGAACAAGGTTGACAGTTTGACAGAAATCGAAACACGGATCATGAACCAGCTGTTCGATAGAGCTTTAGATTCCTTTGGGGAAGCATGGGGATCGATTATAGATGTAGAACCTGAAATGCTGGATTTTGAGGTGAACCCTCAATTCCTTCAAATGGTATCCCCTAATGAAACGGTTGTCGTCATTTCTTTGACGACAACGATCGGTGAAACAAGTGGGATGATCAACATCTGTCTGCCGCACGTTGTTTTAGAACCAATCATACCGAAACTGTCTGTTCATCATTGGATGCAAAAGAAGCAGCGTGAAAGACTTCCTGAAGAGATAGAAAAACTCGAAAGCCGGGTGAAGACAGCCATGCTGCCGATTACTGCAGAGCTTGGCCGGTGCGATATTTCTGTCCAGGAGTTCCTTTCTTTATCGAATAATGATGTTCTAGAGCTTGATCAGAAAATTTCGCAACCGCTGACAATCAGTGTTCAAGGTAGGAATAAATTTATCGGACAACCCGGTAAGGTAAAAAATCAGATGGCGATCCAAATTATTGATGCTTACGAGAAAGGGGACTTTAATGATGAGTGACGGCATGCTCTCCCAGGAGGAAATTGACGCACTATTGAATGGTGGAGATGACAGTACAACAGAACCATCAAAAGAAAATTTGTTGTCTAGTATTGAAAGGGATGCGATAGGTGAAGTCGGAAATATCTCCTTTGGAAGTGCAGCAACAGCATTATCGACACTACTTAACCAAAAGGTTGAAATCACAACGCCGAATGTATCGATCGTCGAGAGAGCGAAACTTTCAGATGAATTTCCGAAGCCTCATGTAGCTGTATTAGTAAGTTATACGGAAGGTTTCGACGGATCGAATCTGCTCGTCATCAAAACGACTGATGCACAGATAATAGCGGACCTCATGCTTGGTGGGGATGGGACAAATCCTCAAGGCGAACTGGGTGAACTGCATTTAAGTGCGGTTCAGGAAGCGATGAATCAGATGATGGGCTCAGCCTCCACCTCTATGTCTACCGTGTTTAATAAACGTGTCGATATATCTCCACCTACCATCGATTTGATGGATGTCAATGCAAATGAAGGAACAGACCATATTCCGAACGAGGATATGCTCGTAAAAGTGTCGTTCAAACTGAAGGTTGGAGATTTGATTGATTCCAATATCATGCAGCTCGTGCCGCTTGATTTTGGTAAAGACCTAGTAGACCAACTCATGAATCCAGACACCGGTGGGGATACGGTGGTGGAGCCTGCTAATGAAGAACAAGCTCAACCTAAGCTTTCATCAACTTATCCGGAAAGCAAACAGGCTTCAGCAACTTCGTACCCACAAGAAAGTCGGCAGGACGAGTCTTCTTACACGAATCAAAGGAATGCGAATGTCCATCCAGCTGCATTTACTGACTTCACGCCACACGAATCAGTTTCGGTGGACCAACGGAACCTTAACATGCTACTGGACATTCCTTTACAAGTGACAGTGGAATTGGGAAGGACGAAACGCTCCGTCAAAGACATCCTCGAACTTTCACACGGTTCGATTATAGAATTGGATAAACTCGCAGGTGAGCCGGTTGATATCCTCGTCAATCAGAAATTGATTGCAAAAGGTGAAGTCGTGGTCATCGATGAGAATTTCGGTGTCAGGGTCACAGAGATTATCAGCCAAAGAGATCGATTAGAAAAAATACAATAAACAATATATCCAGGGGGAAAGTAACATGGCAAACCGTATTTTAATTGTAGATGACGCAGCATTCATGCGAATGATGATCAAAGATATCCTTACGAAAAACGGGTTCGAAGTTGTTGGAGAAGCAAGTGATGGCGCACAAGCAGTTGAGCTGTATAAAGAACACACACCAGATTTAGTGACGATGGATATTACGATGCCTGAAATGGATGGTATCACAGCCTTAAAAGAAATCCGGGGTTTAAATGCTGATGCGAAAGTTATCATGTGTTCTGCGATGGGACAACAAGCAATGGTCATAGATGCAATCCAAGCTGGAGCAAAAGATTTCATCGTAAAACCTTTCCAGGCAGATCGAGTTATAGAAGCGATCAAGAAAACACTAGAAGCATAAGTAGGTGTCATTTGTGAATTGTAAATCATCCATAATGGTCTTACTGATAGGATTCCTTTTACTGGGAGGACCGTTATACTCCTCTGCCAATACGAACAGTTTACCGGAAGGATGCGAGGGAACATCGCCTGTTTCTCATTGTTATAAAGATAGTGGTGAAGAGGTTCCGAAAGAGAAAGAAACGACAGTAAGTCCCTCCCAACCAGAACCAGGACCATCAACATTCGTGACGATGATAAAAGTACTCTTAGCACTTGCATTTGTCGTCGGGCTTATGGTACTCGTCTTGAAGCTGTTGCATAAGCGCACCCAAGTGGTACAACAAGGGAAAGGCATCCAGACTCTTGGCGGAGCGATGCTTGGGAATCAACGGTCTTTACAACTGGTAAAGGTTGGGGACAGGGTACTGGTCGTCGGTGTCGGCGATAATGTTGAATTGATCAAAGAGATCGAAGACGAACATGAAATCAAGGCGTTAGTATCCCACAATGGTACACAAACATACGGTTCTGACAAAATGGATGGGCTGTCCAAGTGGGTAAGTTCATTATGGGGGAATAATAATCATTCTAATGGAACCAGCTTCAAGAATATTTTGAAGCAGCAGCTCGATGAAACGAAACAAAGTCGAAATGCGTTTATGGAGTCCTTGAAGAAGGGGCATGACAATGATTGAACTACCAGGTATCAGTAACGAACTGTTCAGCAATGATCCAGAAAATATAGCCACTACAGTTCGATTGTTAGTCCTGTTAACTGTTCTTTCCCTTGCACCAGCGTTTCTTGTTTTGATGACTTCATTTACAAGGATCATCATTGTACTTTCATTTGTCCGTAACGGACTTGCAACCCAACAGATGCCACCCAATCAGGTATTGGTCGGACTAGCACTCTTTTTAACATTTTTCATTATGGGACCGATTTTATCCGATGTAAACGAAGAAGCCATCACTCCGTTTTTGGCAGGTGAACTATCACAGGATGAAGCCATGGATCGAGCAAGTATACCGATGAAAGAGTTCATGGCGAAACACACTCGTCAGAAAGATTTGGCATTATTTATGAATTATACAGGGGAAGAGAGACCGGAAAGCATAGCGGATATCCCGCTTACCACATTAGTACCAGCCTTTGCCATCAGCGAGCTGAAAACAGCATTCCAGATGGGATTCATGATTTTCGTCCCGTTTCTTGTCATTGATATGATTGTCGCAAGTGTATTGATGGCGATGGGGATGATGATGCTTCCTCCAGTCATGATTTCTTTACCTTTTAAAATATTGCTTTTTATCCTTGTTGACGGTTGGTACTTGATTGTCCAATCATTATTGGAAAGTTACTAGATTAGATGAGAAGGTGTTCATTCAATGGACTCACAATTCGTTATTTCCCTTGCTGAAAAAGGAGTTTATACGACGTTGATCATCAGTGGGCCTTTGCTTATATTGGCTCTTGCGGTCGGACTATTCGTCAGTATCTTTCAAGCTACAACTCAAATTCAAGAGCAGACTCTGGCATTCATTCCGAAAATTGTCGCTGTTCTTGTTTCACTGATTTTCTTCGGACCGTGGATGTTGGCTCAAATGGTGTCCTTCACTCATGAACTCTACAGCAACATCAATAATTATATAGGTTTATAGATTTATGGAGGAATTTGTAAATAGCATACCAGCCTTCTTACTAGTCCTGGTTAGAGTGACAGCATTCATGGCAACCGTCCCGATCTTTTCCTATCGAAATATACCCATCATACATAAAATCGGCTTCTCCGCGGTATTTTCTTTCTTTATCCATACCACACTGGAGGCACCGATGATCGCGTTGGATGGAGAGTATATCCTGCTATTGATGAAGGAATTGATGATTGGGTTAAGCATCGGTTTCATTGCTTCAATCCTCTTGTATGGTTTACAAGTAGCTGGTGGGTTCATCGATTTGCAGATGGGATTTGCAATCGCAAATGTATTCGATCCGCAAACTGGGATCCAAACGCCACTCATCGGTAGGTTTTTATATATTTTCGCGATTTTATTCTTGCTTACGATTGATGCACATCATATGTTCCTGAATGGCATCTACCAAAGTTATCAATTTGCCCCGATCGACCGTTGGGCCTTCCTTTTCGGTGATGGGAATGTAGCAAGGCTAGTAGCTGATACGGTTGTAAAGATGTTCTATATCGCTTTCCAAATGGCGATTCCCGTGGTGGGATGTTTGTTCTTGGTGGATTTGGCTCTTGGAATCATTTCAAGGACTGTACCGCAAGTGAACGTGTTCATCGTTGGTCTGCCTTTGAAAATTTTGGTCAGCTTTATCCTATTAATGCTGGTCATTCCAGGCATCTTTCAACTGGTAGGTTCATTGAATATCGAAATGCAAGAGTCCATGAGAAAAATGATGAGACTGTTAGGTGGTCAGTAATGCCAAACTTAACGCTTGATCTACAGTATTTTTCACAAGAGAAAACAGAGAAGGCGACTCCAAAAAAGAAGCAGGATAGTCGTAAAAAAGGACAGGTTGCCAAATCGAGTGATATCAACACTGCAATCATATTATTAATCGTTTTTCTATTCCTATGGCTGATCGCACCTTACATGCTGGATACGTTGTTGGCTATTTATCAAATGAGTTTCAGAGAGTTCATTCATTTTGATACTACAAGTGAAAACATACAACAAGTGATGTCTACCATGGCATACGAAGCATCAAAGATTGTTGCTCCGATCTTGTTGATTGCAATGGTTGCGGGTGTCGCCGCCAACTACTTGCAAGTGGGTGTTTTGTTTTCAACAGATCCGTTGAAAGCGAAATTGGAGCGGATCAATCCATTGAAAGGATTCAAGAGAATATACTCTGTAAGAGCAATCGTTGAACTCTTGAAATCCATCTTGAAAATATCCCTTGTCGGGTTTGTCACCTTTGCCGTCTTATGGTTCCAGAGGGATGAGGTTTTACTTTTGTCCCATGTTACTGTCGAACACGCCCTACTTACCATCGGAAAGCTGACGGTCCAAATGGGGTTGGCTGCATCTGTCCTCCTCATTTTTCTGGCGGTGTTGGACTATTTATATCAGAAATACGATTTCGAGAAGAGCATCAAAATGAGTAAACAAGATATCAAGGATGAACATAAAAAATCAGAAGGGGATCCGTTGATCAAATCCAAAATCAAGGAAAAACAACGGCAAATGGCGATGCAGCGAATGATGCAGGAAGTTCCAAAGGCAGATGTCGTCATAACGAACCCCACTCATTATGCAATCGCATTGAAATATGATGAAAATGAACACGATGCACCAGTGGTAATTGCTAAAGGTGTGGACTTTGTCGCATTGAAAATCCGTGAGGTCGCACGGCACAATGAAATCGAAATCGTCGAAAATCGACCACTTGCAAGAAGCCTTTATGATCGGACGGAAATCGGAGATCATGTTCCCGAAGCGTTGTTTAAAGCAGTGGCTGAGGTTTTGGCTTATGTATACCGTTTAAAGAAACTCATCTAATAAATGGAAAGTTTAAAATCACCGAATGATAAACTTTGAATTTCTGTGTTACTTGGTTTTACCGGTCCTCACGTATTATTAAATAAGCTCCGGTCCTCAAAACCATCGTGCCTGGAACTTCTTGTTTCTAATTCGTCAATTTTAAACTCATCTAAAAGATGGAATGTTTAAAATCACCGAATGATGTTAATGGTTTTTGAACTAGAAGGAGATTACAGCAATGAAGGCAAGAGATTTGACAGTCTTATTAAGTGTAATATTGATCATCACGATGTTGATCATCCCGCTGCCAACTTGGATGCTGGACTTCTTGATCATCACAAATATTTCACTGGCTCTTCTCATTATCCTGATTGCGATGAATACGAATGAACCGTTGCAATTTTCAATTTTTCCATCGCTTCTATTACTGGTAACGTTATTCCGATTAGGATTGAATGTTTCGACAACCCGTTCGATTCTAAGTCAAGCGAAAGCTGGTAATGTCATCGATACGTTCGGTTCTTTCGTTGTGGCAGGCAATGTACTTGTTGGTTTCGTCGTTTTCATCATTTTGATTATCATTCAATTCGTCGTCATCACCAAAGGTTCCGAGAGGGTTTCGGAGGTTGCAGCACGGTTTACGTTAGATGCGATGCCCGGTAAACAAATGAGTATCGATGCTGATTTGAACGCTGGCTTGATTTCTGAAAGGGAAGCGCGTGATCGAAGACAGAAGATTGAACAAGAGGCAGATTTCTATGGGGCAATGGATGGTGCCAGCAAGTTCGTAAAAGGTGATGCGATCGCAGGGATCATTATCGTCATCATCAATATGATTTTTGGAATCATCATCGGCATGGTCCAACAAGGTATGCCTTTAGCTGAAGCCTCCCAAACTTATACTCTATTGACAGTCGGCGATGGATTAGTAAGTCAGATACCTGCGTTGATCATTTCGACGGCAACGGGGATCATCGTCACAAGAGCTGCATCAGATGGAAACTTGGGCCAAGATATTACGAAGCAATTGCTTGCGTATCCAGCCATGTTATATGTGGCAGCAGCGACGATAGCCCTGTTAGGTATCTTCACGCCTATCCAGAATATATTCACGTTACCGATTGCAATTTTACTCGCATACGGTGGATATCATCTCAGCAGGGCAGAGAAGCAGCGTCAAGTTTCTGAAGAAGAAGTGGAAGAAGAAATCCAAACGGAAGAATTCAAGAGTCCGGAAAGCGTCGTAAACCTTTTGCAGGTTGATCCAATTGAATTCGAGTTTGGTTACAGCCTGATTCCACTCGCCGATACGGGCCAAGGGGGCGACTTATTGGATCGTATTGTCATGATACGGAGACAGCTCGCACTGGAATTAGGGGTAGTTGTGCCAGTAGTGAGAATCCGTGACAATATCCAATTACAACCTAATGAATATCGGATCAAGATCAAAGGAAATGAGATTGCTAGAGGGGAGCTCTTGCTTGATCACTTTTTAGCGATGTCTCCCGGGGTGGATGATGAGGAAATCGAGGGGATTGAAACGGTTGAACCTGCCTTCAATCTTCCAGCCCTATGGATTTCTGAAGAGTTGAAAGAACGAGCAGAACTTTCCGGATACACCGTCGTCGACCCGCCTTCAGTCGTCTCGACCCACATGACGGAAATCATCAAAAAACATGCACATGAATTATTGGGCAGACAGGAAGTCAAACAGCTAGTGGAGCATTTGAAAGAATCACACACAGCGTTAGTTGAAGATGTGACTCCCGATCCATTGACCATAGGTGAAATCCAAAAAGTCCTGGCCAAACTTCTGAAAGAGAACATTTCAATCCGAAACTTGCCAATCATATTCGAAACATTAGCGGATTACGGTCAAATGACGAAAGATACAGACCTTCTTACTGAATATGTACGTCAGTCGTTATCACGACAAATCTCCAAACAGTATAGTGACGATCAATCGGCCTTGAAAGTCATAACATTATCTGGAGGGGTCGAAAAAAGAATTGCAGAATCGATCCAGCAGACAGAACATGGAAACTATCTCGCAATGGATCCTAACGACTCCCAGAAGATCTTCGACTCGATCATGGGTGAAATGAAGAAGGTGAAAGAAGTGAGTCCAATGACAGTCTTGCTATGCTCGCCTGCTGTCCGAATGTATGTCCGACAATTAATTGAGCGCTATTTACCAGATGTCGTAGTCCTTTCTTATAATGAACTCGAACCAAATCTGGAAGTACAGAGCATCGGGGTGGTTAACGTATCATGAAAATAAAAAAATACATCGCACAAACCATGCCGGAAGCGATGAAAAAGATCAGAACCGATTTAGGCGAGGATGCAGTCATTTTAAATTCAAAAGAAATCCGAACAGGAGGCTTCCTTGGTTTTTTTACAAAACCTTCTCTTGAAGTCTTTGCTGCACTTGACCCTGATCCTGTTCTGAGTGAAAGAAACAACGACTACTATAGTCCGCGTAACAATATTCCAATACTGACAAATCATTCAATGGGACAGAAGGAAACCTTGAAACCTGCACATCAGTCAAAAACACCAATTGTTGCAGATCCGAATGTACGACAAACATCACAACCCATTCCATTTCCAGAGAAGATAACGAACATAATCAGCCATCTGGAAAATCAAGGAGTCAACAGTAAGCTGAGAGCAGACTTATCAAAAAGATTGCTGAAAAGATGGTATAGGGAGGAATCTGAAATAGCAGCAGATGACTCGATTCAAAAGTGGGTTAGGGAAGAAATCCTTAGTTTACTATCAAACGCAGCTTTCGGTCCTTTTGACTACGACAAAAAGTATCTAAATCTGATTGGACCGACTGGTGTAGGGAAAACAACGACTATCGCGAAAATCGCCGCTGATGCAGTGTTGAATAAGAAGAAAAAAGTCGCAATGATTACCACTGATACGTATCGGATTGCTGCTATCGACCAGCTTAAAACGTATGCGGAGATTTTGAATGTACCGTTGGAAGTTGCCTATAACCGTGAGGACTTCAAACGTGCTCAGGACAGATTTAAAGACTATGATGTCATTTTTGTAGATTCAGCCGGGCGTAACTACAAAAGGGCACAATATGTCACAGATCTCCAAGATGTCTACCAGTTCAATGATGAAATGGAAAATTACCTTGTACTCTCACTTACATCTAAATATAGTGATATGAAGCGGATTGTAGATCAATTCAAAAACATTCCGATTAAAAAATATATTTTCACAAAGAGAGATGAAACCGAAACCTTCGGAGACGTTCTTAATCTTATTTACGAGACAGCACATGGCGTGGCATATTTGACGATTGGTCAAAATGTCCCGGACGATATCATTGAAACCACACCTGAACGGATTGTAGATCTTGTATTAGGAGATGATCAAGGTGCATGATCAGGCAGAACTCCTTCGTCAAAGGCTGGAATCCGTGACAAAACCCGCAAAGGTTTGTGCCGTGGTCAGTGGGAAGGGAGGAGTTGGAAAATCGAACCTCACGATCAATCTTGCACTATCCTTGATCAAAAACGGTTCTAAAGTGTTGATCATGGATTTGGATATCGGTATGGCAAACTTAGACATTTTATTGGGTGTACACTCTCGATATAACATCGTAGATTTAGTTGAACAACGGCTTCCAATCTTGGAACTGATCGAATCAGGCCCTGGACATGTCGATTATCTTGCCGGTGGTAATGGATTGAATAAACTGTTCGAACTGTCCAGTCCTCAATTTGGTCATTTCTGTAAGCAGATGGAAGTGGTCCAGGATCGGTATGATCATATCTTTCTTGATATGGGTGCAGGTGCTTCAAAAGACAGCTTGCAATTCATTGCCGCAGCTGATGAAGTGATGCTTGTAACGACTCCAGAACCTACCGCTATAACCGATGCTTATGCCATGCTGAAGTACATTCAGCAACAAGGACCCTCCACAGACGTATCCCTCATCGTCAATAGGGTGGAGAGTAAACGTGAAGGGGATGATATAGGAAATCGGATTGTACAGGCGGCCCGTCACTTTTTACAAAAAGAGGTCAGGTTTCTCGGGATGCTGCCAGAAGACCGAACGGTTTTCAAAGCAGTGAAAGAACAAAAACCCTACCGTTTATATGCACCATCTTCCAATGTGGCCAAATCGGTTCAAAAGCTGGCGGACACTTACCGAGGCGGATCAATTGAAAATCATAAGACCGAAGGATTCGTACAACGATTGACCCGTTATTTTACAAGAAAGCAGGGGGCTACATGAACCAGATAAAAGTATTGGTTGTCGACGACTCTGCTTTCATGCGGAAAGTCATCTCAGATCTGTTGTCGGGCGATCCATCAATTTTGGTTGTTGGTTCTGCTCGTAATGGAGAAGACGCTTTAAGGAAAATTCCTCAACTTACTCCTGACGTCGTGACCCTTGATGTGGATATGCCTGTTATGGATGGTTTGACCACACTGAAGAAAATCATGGAGCACTTCGCCATTCCAGTCATCATGCTGAGCAGTGTGACAAAGGCCGGGGCTGCTCAGACAATCGAGTCCATCCAAGCAGGAGCAGTTGACTTCATACCAAAACCTTCTGGCGCCATATCATTGGACATCCATAAAGTCCAAGAAGAACTTTTAAGAAAAGTGAAAGTCGCCAGTGAGGTGAAAATCAAGGATCATTTGGCAGAAAAAAAACCGATTGCTCGTTATACGAAAGAGCCCATGGAAAAAGGGTTGACGAAAAAGCACAAAATTATTGCAATCGGTACATCTACCGGTGGACCAAAAGCATTAGTGGAAGTCATCTCAAACCTTCCAGACTCGATCAATGTACCGGTTCTGATAGTCCAACATATGCCTGTTGGATTCACGAAATCTCTGGCCGAACGTTTGAATAAACTATCTTCATTATCTGTAATGGAAGCAGTATCTGGTGAGCCATTGATGAACAATACGGTCTACATAGCACCAGGGGGATATCATCTAAAAGCGGTACATGGGAAGAATGGAGTAGTCATTGAATTGGATGACGACACTCCTCCAAACAGAGGACATCGTCCATCTGTAGATGAAATGTTCTATAGTCTATCCCGCCTTAAGGACTATCAGAAAATAGCTGTCATCATGACAGGGATGGGTTCGGACGGAACGGAAGGTCTTTTAGCTCTGAAAAAGGAAGCGGATACAATTGCGATTGCCGAATCGGAGGAATCGTGTGTCGTTTATGGTATGCCTCGATCGGCAATTGCCACGCAAAAAGTTGATGAAATCGTTCACGTCACCGAAATATCGGAACGAATTGTGCGCTATTTATAGTAGGGAGTTGTACAAAATGGATATGAATCAATATTTAGATGTGTTTGTCGAAGAAAGCCGGGAACATCTGCAGGCGATCAATGAACATATGCTCAAACTTGAGAACGATCCCGCGGAAATCTCGATCGTAAATGATATTTTCCGGTCTGCACATACCTTAAAGGGGATGTCTGCCACCATGGGGTTTGAAGATTTAGCGAGCCTTACCCACCAGATGGAAAATGTCTTAGATGCGATCCGTCAAAGAAAAGTCCAGGTTACCGATGAGGTAATAGATGCACTCTTTGAATCGGTGGATCATCTGGAAGCCATGGTGGAATCCATCATTGCTGGAGGAGATGGGAAACGGGATGTAAAGGATATTGTTGACAAACTGAATGCCATTGAAAAAGGAAAAAAGCAAACACCCAGAACCATAGATTCTAAGAATGGCATTTCTGGGGATGGGCTTGATGAGTTCCAACGATCGATCTTGGACCAATCGGTAGAACAAGGCCTCAATCCTTTTACTGTCAAAGTGACATTGGAAAAATCGTGTATTCTAAAAGCCGCACGGGTATATATGATTTTCAATGTGATCGAACAACTCGCTGAAGTCATCCATTCCGCCCCTGAAGTCAGTGACTTGGAGGAAGAAAAGTTTGATCATGAATTTACAGTGACTTTGATTTCAGAAAAAGAGGCAATTGAGATCAAAGAAAAAATCAGCAAGGTGTCAGAGGTAGAAGATGTTCAAGTTGAATCTTATCATACAAAATCTTCTCCTAAAGAATCGGTAGAGGTAGCAGCAACAATGGAATTGGAAAAATCCCAAGAGAAGAAAGCGGAAAACAAAGGACAGAATGAACCCTCTGTAAAAAGTGCGCAGAATAATAAGACGATCAGGGTCAATATCAATCGTCTAGATCATCTGATGAACTTATTTGAAGAACTTGTCGTAGACCGTGGACGGCTAGAAGCACTGGCAAGGCAATTGAACAATGGTGATCTGACGGATACGGTTGAACATATGACGAGACTGTCAAGTGACTTGCAGGACGCTCTACTTACGATGAGGATGGTTCCGATTGATCAAGTTTTCAACCGCTTTCCAAGGATGATACGCAGCCTGGCAAAGGATCTTGGGAAGAAGATCAACCTCGAAATCAGTGGAGGAGAGACTGAGCTTGACCGGACGGTAATCGATGAAATTGGCGATCCACTCGTCCACTTATTGCGTAATTCTGTCGACCATGGGATCGAACTTCCAGAAAGGCGAAGCCAAGCTGGTAAGACGGAAGAAGGGACGATATCACTCGTTTCTTTTCATAGTGGAAATCATATTTTCATCGAAATTGAGGATGATGGTGGAGGGATCAACCGGGAGAAAGTGATCCAAAAAGCGATTGAGAACAATATCATTGACGAAGTGTATGCGAAGACGATGGAAGATCATGAGGTCTTTCAACTTTTATTCGCTTCGGGATTCAGTACTGCAGACACTGTTTCGGATATATCAGGCAGAGGTGTAGGACTGGATGTTGTTAAAAACAAGATTGAGTCACTCGGCGGTCAGATAACGGTAACCTCAGTACGAGGCAGGGGAACTAAATTTGCCATTGAGTTACCACTGACCTTATCGATTTTATCAGCGATGCTGATTACAACTGGTCCGGAAACATATGCCATTCCGTTATCCAATATCGTGGAAAGTATCGTCATTCCAAAAAGCGAGGTCATGAAAGCACACAACCAATTGGTGATCGACTTCAGAGGAAAAGTCGTTCCGCTTTTATCTTTGAGAGAAGTACTGGAGGTAGAGGGAGAACCGGAAGAAAAAGATACGTATTCAATCGTCGTAGTCCGTAAAGGCGATCAATATGCAGCTCTGATCGTTGACCGTTTTATCGGCCAGCAGGAAATCGTCCTGAAGCCTTTAGGAGAATATTTATCGAATATCTTTGCAATATCCGGTGCAACAATTCTCGGTGATGGGAAAGTTTCCTTAATACTCGATTGTAATGACTTGATCAAATAAGGGAGGAAGATTTGAATGTCTGAAATGAAAACCGTAGAAACAGAAATGAAAGCGATTGTATTTCAACTTTTGGATGAAGAATATGGGGTTGATGTCCATCAAGTCCGTTCAATTGAGCGGATCCAGGAGATTACGAGGGTTCCTAGGACCCCATCCTTTGTTAAGGGTGTCATCAATCTACGTGGGATTGTTACACCTATCATCGATCTTAGAAGCAGATTTGATTTAGTAGAGACCACTTACACGGACGAGACCAGGATTGTCATAGTTAATGTGAACGACTTGGAGGTAGGCATGATTGTCGATTCAGCGAATGACGTGATCGATGTACCGGCTGATTCTGTTGAGCCGCCACCGAAAGTGGTTGGAGGTATTGAGGCGGAATATCTTGATGGAGTTGCCAAGCTTGAGAAAAGGCTGCTTATCCTGCTCAATCTAGAAAGGGTGTTGAATCCAGAAGAGATCATTACCCTCCGGCAATTCAAGGAGAAGAGTGAATGATCGCACCGGAAAATCTGACCGAGTATCACAAGGATATTCTTAAAGAAATAGGCAATATTGGCGCTGGAAATGCTGCCACTGCATTATCAGAGCTTGTAAACAAATCAGTGGATATGACGCTTCCAACTGTTAAGCTCGTCCCCTTCCATGAAGTCGTACAAATTGTCGGAGGGGAAGAGACGGTCGTTGCGGCAACATTTTTCCGGGTGGCAGGTGATGCACCTGGAAACATGTTTCTGATTTTCACCTTAAGAGAAGCTATTACATTATTAAGACAACTTACCGGTGATCCCAATATAGATGAAGAGAGCATCTTTCATTCAGAGATTGCTAGATCGGCTCTTCAAGAAACAGGGAATATACTTGCTGGATCTTATCTCTCATCATTTTCTGATTTCACCGGATTGAATTTATCGCCTTCTGTCCCCTTCTTGACTGTTGATATGGCTGCTGCCGTTTTGTCCTATGGATTGATGGAAATGTCCCAAGTCAGTGATTATGCAATCATAATAGATACCCAACTTAGAGAAACTGAACATTCCAGTATAGATAGCCACTTTCTTCTACTTCCGGACCCAGATTCTTTTCAAAGGATTTTCAAATCACTTGGGGTTCAGGTAAATGAATAAAATAATGCACACCATAAATGTGAAAATTTCAGATTATCAGGTTACGAAAGCACCGATCAAGTTGAAAACGACTGGTCTTGGCTCGTGTGTCGGGGTTGTCGTTTTTGAACCGAGTAGACATGTTGCAGCAATGGCACATGTGATGCTGCCAAGTTCAGAGCTTTCGAGGGATCTGACTTTCAATTTAGCGAAGTATGCTGATACTGCACTTCCTGTAATGGTTACAGAGCTTATTCAAAGCTTTGGTGTCCAACGACAACATTTGAAAGCTAAAATTGCTGGAGGCGCCCAGATGTTCCAATTTACCGGAAAAAGTGAAGCGTTAAGAATAGGCCCACGTAATATCGAAGCAGTCAAAGACACATTGAAATCATTGGAAATTCCCGTTATTGCTGAAGATGTAGGTGGACAGAACGGCAGGACGATTGAATTCGATATTGAAAAGTGTCAATTGATGATACGGACGATACATAAAGGGATAACGGCCATTTAATGACTTGGATTAATAGTTTGTGAGGAGGGATTGGATGCGAAGAGGGGCAACTTCAGAATCGAGTGTACATTGGGACAATTGGTCGAAATTTCGGGATAAAGACTCTTGCGAAGCCTTATTGGAAATGCATTTACCCTTAGTCCAATATCATGTTCAACGTATTGCAGTTGGTTTGCCTAAAAACATCAATAAAGATGAATTGAGAAGCAATGGACTTCTAGGATTATATGACGCCTTGAAGAAGTTCGATCCGACGAGGGATCTTAAATTCGATACCTATGCTTCTTTCAGGATCAGAGGTGCAATCCTAGATGGTTTGCGCCGTGAAGATTGGCTGCCTCGGTCTATGCGTGAAAAGACGAAAAAGATCGAGCTGACGATCGAACGTATGGAACAGGAACAGATGCGTTCAGTATCCGCGGCAGAAGTGGCTGTGGAAGTAGGGATGTCAGAAGAAGAAGTATTGACGATCATGTCCGAAAGTTTTTTGGCTAATGTTTTATCTATTGATGAAGAGAATAAAGACAGTGATTCGAATGAGAAAGTCGGCTATACAATTGAAGATAAAAAGGTCGACACACCAGAAACCCTGATGTTGACCAATGAACTTCATAAACACTTAGCCAGTATTATTGAGGAGTTGAATGAAAAGGAGCAGTTGGTTGTCAGTTTATTTTATTATGAAGAGCTTACATTGACTGAAATCGGCCAAGTATTGAACTTGTCTACTTCCCGTATCTCTCAAATTCATTCTAAAGCATTATACAAGCTTAAAAATGTCTTGACGAAATATACTAATTGATTCAGGGGGGAGCATGGGTGGACATTGAGCGATTGTCAAAATGTGTAAAACTGAAGCTGGAACAAAGTTACATGAAAGCCACTCTTGTTCCTTTGCATGCATTCGAAGAATCCGTATCGGTTGAGGATTTCCTGGACTTTCTCGAGAATAATGGAATTGTTCACGGGATCCTTGAAGAAACGATCGGAAAAATCGTAGAGGACATAGGGCATTGGATAGAGCCGGTCATAATTGCAATGGGGTCAGAGCCAATTTCCGGGGATGACGGGTATATCAAACCCATCTCTACAAATGATGGCACCCCGATCGATAAAGACTCAGATTTCGTTGATCTTCGTTCCTTCACTCAGATTCCCTCCGTCAAGAAGGGAGACCGTATCGCTGACATCATCCATCATACAGAGGGGGTACCTGGGATGAATGTCAAAGGGGAACCAGTTCCTACTAAGCCAGGAAAGCCGATAAAACTCAAAAAATGTAAAAATGCGATCATCGATCATCCTTCTGACGGGCTCTATGCGACAGCAGATGGACAAATCAGTTACCAGAAACGTGCTGTACACGTCCTCCCTATTTATGAAGTAAAAGGCGATTTGGATTTAAAGACAGGAAATCTTTCATTTATAGGGAACATACATATACATGGAGATGTACCATCAGGTTATACGATCTCAGCAGAAGGTGACATCCGGATCAATGGGATTGTTGAAGCATCGACATTGAAAGCTGGAGGTTCTGTTTTTATCCGTAATGGGATTGCTGGGCAAGGGAAAGCGGTCATTGAAGCTGGATCCGATCTCCATACTGGTTACATCAATCAAGGTACTGTGAAAGTTGGTGGTGACTTGCATGTCAGGCTTATCAACTACAGTGACATAGTGGTCGATGGGTCGATTTTTTGCCAAAAAGGGAAAGGAATCATCTTTGGCGGACATATAAGCGCTGGAAAAGATATTTTTGTCAACCAAACAGGAACAAACCTTATGACGAAAACCTATCTTTACCTGGGAACCCCGGGTCACATTCTTGATCAATGCAACCATCTATCGAGACAGATTTCAATAGAAGAGGATAATTTGAAAAAGCTCAAAACCCTTCAAGAAACACTCGAATCAAAATATGAACCTAACCGTGATGAAAAAGAAATGCTCCTCTTACTTAAAGTGAAAAATACATATGGACAAACTGAATGTTTATTGGATGGTTTGAAAAAGGAATTAGACGAATTGACGGAAGATCTGGTACCGGATAATGACCAGGTACTTGTCGTCAATGGTGTAATTTATCCAGGTGTAGAAGTGACATTCGGTAAATACAAAAGGGTAATGCCACACGAATATAAAGCAATTGAGCTCAAATTGGCATCAAGTGAGGTTGTCATCCAATCTTTAAGATAGGGGGATGAGTGATGAGTTTAAAATTGATTGAACTTCAGGTTGCGATACCGAGAACCCTGGATACAGGGAAAATGCAAGAGAAATTTCAACAACAGTCCCAGATCAATCAGTCTCAGGCTGCATCAACTGAAAAAGAAAAAGCCGAACGGAACCGCACTTCTGTGGAAAAGCAGGAACATATAGAAAAACAACATTTCAATGGCCGACAAGACTCTCACCCTCACCACCAACAACAAAAGCGAGATAAGAATAATCAGGAATAAGAAAAGGTAAAGCATCCCTATAAAGGACGGCGTGTCGACTTTTCCGGGTAGGAGGAACGAATGACAGGATTGTTACTTGGTATAAGTTTTATCATCCACATCATCACTCTTTTATCTATTATCATTGTATGGAAACGATCAGGAGCTGCAGAGCAGGAGGATTTCAGAGCTATGAAATCGGAAATGGAAGATATCCTGATAGCATATACGGCTGAAATGAAAGAAGAGAACGAGGTCTTTTTGAAGGAACTTGCTTCTCTGCAAAAGGAAAAGCCGGTTGGAGATCGTGACAATAAGGAAAATGCTGCAACTGAAAAACCTGAGAAAAAGGGAATAACCGAACCAACTGCGGCTGAACAGAGGGAAATCTCCTATTCACCTCCTGTGAGTGAAGAAAAAGAAACATTCGGAGCTTCTGTTTCATCACAAATCCTATCGATGCAAAAACAAGGGTATTCTTTAGATGAAATTGCCAAGAAAGTAAATAAAGGCAAAGGCGAAGTAGAACTTATGTTAAAATTTTATCGAGATGGACAATAGGTACTTGCTAGTTCCATCAGGTTTATGTTATATTTAATCTCGGTGTTTATGTAGTATATATAACACATCACACACGTTCGTGGATTCACCCACTGGTGCTGTAAGGCAGCTGAATTGTTCCGGATAACATTACTGGCGAATTTCTGTTGATCCTCAATTCAACTGATATCCTGCAGTTGTGGTTGGTCAGAAGCGGGCGGAGGAAAAAACCATAGGAGGTGCCATTCATGGCAGTAATTTCAATGAAACAATTGTTAGAAGCTGGTGTTCACTTCGGTCACCAAACACGCCGTTGGAACCCAAAGATGGCACGTTACATCTTCACGGAGCGTAACGGCATCTACATCATCGACCTTCAAAAGACGGTCAAGAAAGTAGAAGAAGCGTATAACTACGTACGCGACATTGCTGCTGACGGAGGAAAAATCCTTTTTGTCGGTACAAAGAAACAAGCACAGGAGTCTGTTAAAGTTGAAGCTCAACGTGCTGGACAATACTACATCAACCAACGTTGGTTGGGTGGTACATTAACAAACTTTGACACGATCCGCAAGCGTATCAGACGTTTGAAAGACCTTGAAAAGATGCAAGAAGACGGAACGTTCGATGTACTTCCTAAGAAAGAAGTCATCCTTCTTAAAAAGGAAATGGATCGTCTTGAGAAATTCCTAGGTGGAATCAAGGACATGAACAGTCTTCCAGACGTTCTTTTCGTCATCGATCCTCGCAAAGAGCGCATTGCGATTGCAGAAGCTCGTAAGCTTAACATTCCGATCGTTGCTATCGTCGACACAAACTGTGATCCTGACGAAGTGGATGTTATCATCCCTGGTAACGACGATGCAATCCGTGCGGTGAAACTTCTTACTTCTAAAATGGCTGATGCGGTTGTAGAAGCTAACCAAGGAAGTGCTGAAGAAGCTGCATCTAATGAAGAAGAGGCAGAAATTAACGCGTAAATGAATGCTCATTTAAGGGTGATAGAGGGGAACTGACCCTTTATCACCTTTTTTAAAGAGAGAAGTTCAAAAAGTCATCGACTAGTGAAACCGTATACTGGCGTCTAATATGTTATCTTTTTGAACGTATTAAAGAAAGCTGACTTATACGAAATTTACGACACTCCTGCGGGAAAAGCGATCCGAGCGAGACCCCGGAGCGACCTGCAATTTAAGGATCTTCGACTAAGAACCACCACGTCCTGAAGTGAATGTCGAAGCCAGCACATCCTGTGCAAGTGGGAAGGCTTGTGGATCGCCCGCGGAAAGGGTTGGATTTCGTAAATGAAATCAGTTTTTAAAGGCTACATATTCAAAAGGAGGAATTCACTCATGGCAGTAACTGCACAAATGGTAAAAGAGTTGCGCGAAAAGACTGGCGCAGGAATGATGGATTGTAAGAAAGCTCTTACAGAAAATGATGGAGATATGGACAAAGCGATCGACTGGCTTCGTGAAAAAGGAATCTCAAAAGCAGCTAAGAAAGCTGACCGTATCGCTGCTGAAGGATTGACTCATATCGCTACAAAGGGTAATGAAGCTGTAATGGTCGAAGTCAACTCTGAAACAGACTTCGTTGCTAAAAACGATTCTTTTAAAAACTTGATCCAGGAAATTTCCACACACCTGCTTGAGGAAAAGCCTGCTTCTGTTGAAGATGCTCTTAAGCAGACGTTGACTGGACAAAGCGTTTCTCTTGAAGAATATATCAACAACGCTATTGCAAAAATCGGTGAGAAAATTTCGCTACGTCGTTTTACGATCCTTCAAAAAGAAGACAACGACGCATTTGGTGCATACCTTCATATGGGTGGACGTATCGGAGTTCTGACTGTAATTGGCGGAACTACTGACGAAGACCTTGCTAAGGATATCTCAATGCACATAGCGGCTGTAAATCCTCGCTATGTAAACCGTGAGCAAGTATCTGAAGAAGAAGTAGCACGTGAGAAAGAAGTTCTTACTCAGCAAGCACTTAACGAAGGGAAGCCGGAAAAAATCGTTGAAAAGATGGTCGCTGGCCGTATCAACAAGTTCTTCGAAGAAATTTGCCTTGTAGATCAAGGTTTTGTTAAAGATCCGGATCAAAAAGTCGGAAAATATGTAGAGAGTAAAGGCGGTACCATTAAAGGATTTGTACGTTACGAAGTTGGCGAAGGTATGGAAAAGCGTGAAGAAAACTTCGCTGACGAAGTAATGTCACAAGTGAAGAAATAATTTCAATCGAAGGTATTCTTGGACCTTGGACAAGAATGCAAATGGAAAGGAATTATTTCGGAAACATCCACAGGAAAAGGGGACACTGGTGTGTTCCCTCTTTTTCAAGCAACCCAATATTATAATGTAGGAAATGCTGATGGAGGGAAAAAATGAGTACGCCTAAATACAACAGAGTAGTCTTAAAATTAAGCGGAGAAGCGTTATCTGGCCAGGAAGGGTATGGAATCGACCCGCATATCATCAATTCGATTGCAAAACAGGTGAAAGAACTTGTTGAAATGAATGTTGAAGTTGCTGTTGTGGTAGGCGGCGGTAACATCTGGAGAGGTAAGGCCGGCAGTGAAATGGGCATGGATCGTGCAACAGCTGATTACATGGGCATGTTAGCGACAGTCATGAATTCCCTTGCACTGCAAGACAGCCTTGAAAATATCGACGTTGAAACAAGGGTCCAAACATCAATCGAAATGCGCCAGGTAGCCGAGCCTTATATCCGAAGAAAAGCAATCCGGCACCTTGAGAAAAAGCGTGTAGTCATTTTTGCAGCCGGGACTGGTAATCCATACTTTTCAACTGATACAACTGCAGCCCTTCGTGCGGCTGAAATCGAGGCAGAAGTCATCCTGATGGCGAAAAACAATGTTGATGGAGTATACACAGCCGATCCGAAAACTGATGAAACAGCAACCAAGTATAAGAGCCTGTCTTATTTAGAAGTTCTAAAAGAAGGTTTAGCTGTAATGGATTCAACCGCATCTTCTTTATGTATGGACAATGATATCCCGCTTATCGTTTTCTCCATCATGGAAGAAGGAAATATTAAGCGTGTTATCGAAGGAGAAAATATAGGAACCGTTGTAAGGGGGAAATAACATGTCGGGTACAATCATCAAACAAGCAGATGAAAAAATGCAAAAAGCAGTAGCTGCCTTTCGTAGAGAACTTGCCACACTACGGGCGGGCAGAGCTAATCCATCACTTTTAGACCGTGTCTCTGTTGAATACTATGGTGCACTCACGCCTTTGAACCAAATGGCGAACATTTCAGTCCCGGAAGCACGACTTCTCGTTATCCAGCCTTATGATAAATCGATTATCGGCGAAATTGAGAAAGCAATCCAGAAGGCTGAGCTGGGTCTATCACCATCAAATGATGGGGATGTGATCCGCATTGCTATACCTGCTTTGACTGAAGAACGTCGTAAGGAACTAGTCAAATTGGTCAAAAAGTATACAGAAGAAGGTAAAGTCGCAGTTCGTAATATCCGCCGTGATGCTAATGATGAGCTTAAGAAATTAGAAAAGGGCGGAGACATGACCGAAGACGACCTTCGTCACTACAGTGATGAAGTACAAAAGGTGACGGACCGTTTCGTTGTCGAAATCGACTCCATCGCGGCAGAAAAAGAAAAAGAAATCATGGAAGTATGACATAATTCAAGTCAAAATAAGATAGAAAAAAGGGGCTGTCCCATAAGTGTCTTCTCTTACCGTTCCGAACAACATTTTGAGAAAAAGCGTGGTATTGATACAAAATGTTGTGTTGGTGGTGTCTGGCACTATTGCTTTGGGACAGCCTTTTTTGATACATAATGGCCTATTTTTCGTCTATAATGGAACATGACCATAAGAGGGCAATCCCTTTTGGTTGTTTGATTTATTCTCTCTGGGGGAGACTATATGTTAAATAAGCTTACGAACTTAACGAAAACTAAAAAAGTAACGACTGAAAACTTCGAACTCGATTTATCTCGTGTACCAAGCCACATTGCGGTCATCATGGATGGTAATGGACGTTGGGCCAGAAAACGAGGTTTGCCTAGAATCGCTGGTCATCGTGAAGGTATGAAAGTAGTCCGAAAGGTTGTTAAACGTGCAAACGAACTGGGCGTCAAAGCTTTGACCATGTATGCTTTTTCAACAGAAAATTGGAAGCGGCCGAAACCAGAAGTGGAATTCATCATGAAACTTCCTGAACAGTTTCTTATGGCCTACCTTCCAGAGCTGATTGAAGAAAACGTACGTGTCCGGATCATGGGAGAAAAAGAAGGCATTCCTTCCTATACACTTAAAGCTGTAAATGAAGCGATGGACAGGACGAAGGATAATGATGGACTTATCCTCAATTTCGCATTGAATTATGGGAGCCGCTATGAAATCACTTCGGGGGTTCGACAGCTTGCAAAGGAGATTGAGCAAGGAAAGATCAAATCTGATGATGTAACTGAGGAAGTGATCGGTTCTTACATGATGTCGAAAGAAGTTGGAGATCCAGAATTGTTGATCCGGACAAGCGGTGAAATGCGGTTGAGCAATTTCATGCTTTGGCAACTAGCATATACTGAGCTCTGGTTCACCGACGTGTATTGGCCAGACTTTTCGGCATCGGATTTAGACAAAGCCATTTATGATTTCCAAAATCGAGGCAGAAGGTTTGGTGGGGTATAACCCTAGGAGGCTTTTATGAAGGAACGTATTATCACAGGAGTTATTGCAGCGCTCGTTTTCTTACCTATCGTCTTTATTGGAGGGGTATTGTTCTATAGTGTAATGGCTTTGTTAGCTATTATCGGATTGAGAGAATTATTAAGGATGAGAGGGTTCAAGCTTCAACAGGTGCCAGGAATTATTTCTTTGTTCATGGTATTGATTCTTGTCATTCCTGATGGATTGTTGGATGTATCTTATGATCTTAACACATTAAAAATATTCGGGATCATAATCGTCCTTTATTCGTTGTTGACGTGGACAGTCATTACGAAGAATCAATTCACATTTCAAGATGTCAGCTTTGTCTTGACGGCTACCTTATATATAGGGGTTGGATTCCTTTATTTTAATGAAACGAGAGCGCTTGAAAATGGAATCAGGACGATTTTCTTTGTATTGTTTATCGTATGGGCGACAGACTCTGGTGCATACTTTTTCGGTAAATCAATCGGAAAACGCAAGCTCTGGCCGGTAATCAGTCCTAATAAGACGATCGAAGGTTCATTAGGGGGATTGTTATGCGCAGTCATTGTTGCAGTCGTATTCCAAATGGTCCTCCCAATCTATTCAACGATTATCTTAGCTGTAGTAGCAGCTGTTGTCATTGGTACCTTCGGACAAATCGGTGACCTGGTGGAGTCAGCATTCAAAAGACATTACGAAGTGAAGGATTCAGGTACATTACTACCTGGCCACGGTGGCATATTGGATCGATTCGACAGTATCTTGTTCGTTCTGCCGATTTTACATATCGTCCAGTTATTGTCGTAGTTGGTTTGGAATGGGGGAAAGTATGAAATATATAAGCATTTTAGGTGCTACTGGATCGATTGGTACACAGACATTCGAGGTCGTCAGGGCGCACCCGGAACAATTTAAGATAACATCATTTTCATTTGGAATGAACATTAAACTCGGGGTAGAATTGATTAAAGAATTCCAGCCTGACCATGTTTCTGTGGCGACAAAAGAATTAGCCGAAGAATTAAAAAGGACTATCAACCCTACTTGTCTCGTATATTATGGGGAAGAAGGTTTATTGGAAATTGCAACCGATCCCGCTTCAGATATTCTTGTGAATGCAGTGATGGGGAGCGTCGGGCTCGAACCGACGTTAGCAGCGATTGAAGAAGGAAAGACGATCGCGATTGCGAATAAAGAAACGCTTGTTACTGCCGGTCATATCGTGATGGATCGTGCGAGAAAGAAAAATGTAGATATCCTTCCGGTTGATAGTGAACATTCTGCTATCTATCAATGCTTGAAAGGTGAAGAGAAAAGAGAGATGTCGAGGTTGATTCTTACGGCTTCAGGGGGCAGCTTCAGGGATAGGTCCCGAGCTGACCTTCAGGGGGTGACGGTTGAAGAAGCACTCAATCATCCGAATTGGGCAATGGGGTCGAAAATCACCATCGATTCCGCGACGATGATGAATAAAGGTCTAGAAGTGATCGAAGCTCACTGGCTGTTTGATACGAAATATGAGGATATCGAAGTCGTCCTCCATCGTGAAAGTGTCATCCATTCTATGGTAGAATTTATAGACGGCAGTGTAATCGCCCATCTAGGAACACCTGATATGAAGGTTCCGATCCAATATGCGCTTTCTCATCCTTCAAGACTTGAATTACCTAGCGGAAAAAGGTTAAACTTAGTTGATATTGGAACCTTGCATTTTGAAAAAATGGATTTCGAACGGTTTCCATGTCTGAAATTCGCTTTTGCAGCAGGTAAGGCGGGTGGGACCACGCCGACTGTTTTAAATGCGTCCAATGAAACTGCAGTCGAAGCATTTTTGAAAGGTCGTATTGAGTTTCTAGAGATCGAAACCCTGATAGATAAGGCGCTGAACCAACACGAATCCATAAAAGAACCCTCTTTGGAAGAGATTCGTGAGGTGGACAATTCTTCGCGACGATTTGTACAATCCCTTATAGTGTAAAGGTGGTCACGTAAATGAGTACATTTATTTCGATTGTCATTATCTTTGGTGCTCTCGTATTTTTTCATGAACTAGGGCATCTGTTATTAGCAAAAAGGGCTGGAATATTATGCCGGGAATTTGCAATCGGTTTTGGTCCTAAGATTTTTTCGTCTAAAAAAGGTGAGACCTTGTATACGATCCGCCTTCTTCCACTTGGCGGGTTTGTACGCATGGCAGGGGAAGATCCGGAAGGAATCGAAATCAAACCAGGCAAACAGGTCGGATTGATTTTCGATCAAGAGGGAAAAGTCAAACAGATTATTGCCAATCAGCTTTCTCGCTATCCTGATGCCAAGGTGGTGACTGTCGAAAAGGCGGATATTGAGCATGACCTGGTTTTAAGAGGACATGTTAACGATGAACTTACCGAATCCTATCCGGTTCACCCTGAGGCAGAATTCATACAGGATGGTTTGCCAGTGCAAATCGCACCTTACAATCGCCAATTCGGTTCTAAATCTCTGATTGATCGTTTTCTAGCAATTTTCGCAGGGCCGTTGATGAATTTCTTGCTCGCATTCGTTTTATTAGCCGTCTATGCAATGACACAAGGGATCCCGGTGGATGAAGCACAATTAGGAAAACTTGATAAAGACGGAGCAGCCTATGAAGCAGGACTCCATGAGGGGGACCGTGTTCTCTCTGTTGATGGGGAGGCTGTCAATACTTGGGAAGAACTGGTCAAAGTCATCCAACAAAACCCGAATGAAGAAATGCAATTCACTATCCAGAGAGATGGGCAAACAGAAAAAGTGACAGTCACTCCTGATGAGAGGGAAACACAAGATGGAGAATCGAGTGAAGGCTACATCGGTGTCTATATGCCGACAGAAACTTCATTCCTCGGGTCATTACAATATGGAGTCCAGAAAACAGGCGAACTCACGGTATTGATCATACAGGCTTTAGGACAGCTTGTTACAGGTCAAATTTCTTTTGACAACCTGTCAGGTCCTGTAGGGATTTATAACTACACTGATCAAGCTGCAGAGGGAGGAGTCTTTGTTTTATTACAATGGGCTGCTTTCTTGAGTGTCAACCTTGGTATCTTCAACCTTTTGCCACTACCGGCACTTGACGGTGGAAGATTGACTTTTCTGGCAATCGAAGCTGTCCGAGGAAAGCCTTTGGACCCACAAAAAGAAGGTTTAGTCCACTTCATAGGATTTGCATTGTTGATGTTATTGATGATCGTAGTGACATGGAACGACATCCATAAGTTCTTCATCAATTAGAATGAACCGTAAAATACAAAACCTGGCTCATCCACATCACAGATGAGCCAGGTTTTTTCTTTCATTCTACCTTGAACTCTCTTGATTTTCAGCTCATTCGTGTGAAAAATCCTTTCACACGAATGAGCTGAAAATCAGTTACATTAATCCTTGTTTACTTATTTAACTTAAAACGGTTGATTTTTTAAGCATGTACCTTTTAAATGATAGTAGGTATGTATATGAAATCAACAAATAATCAGACGTAATTTATGAATGAAGAAGGTGCAGTGATGAGACAAAGCAATCTATATATCCCTACATTAAGGGAAGTCCCTTCAGATGCTGAAGCAATAAGTCACCAGTTGTTGGTTCGGGCTGGCTTTATCCGCCAAAGTGTTTCTGGAGTCTATTCCTTTTTGCCATTAGGCCGTAAAGTCCTTAGGAAGGTGGAAACCATCATCCGTGAAGAAATGGATCGTATCGGTTCACAAGAAGTATTGATGCCGGCTTTACAACCATCTGAGCTCTGGGAGGAATCCGGGAGATGGGAGACATATGGACCAGAATTGATGAGATTGAACGATCGCCATGACCGCAAGTTCGCATTAGGTGCTACACATGAAGAATTGATCACAAGCTTACTCCGAGATGAAGTGAAATCCTACAAACGCTTACCGATGGTCCTTTATCAAATTCAAGCGAAGTTCCGTGATGAAAAAAGGCCACGGTTCGGTCTTTTACGAGGCAGGGAGTTCATCATGAAGGATGCCTATTCCTTCGATGTCGGCCCAGATGGCCTGGACCGTAATTATGAAGCGATCTACAATGCCTATATGAATGTTTTCAACAGATGCGGTTTGAATTTCAGAGCAGTCATCGCTGATTCGGGTGCCATGGGAGGGAAGGATACCCATGAGTTCATGGTCCTTGCAGATATCGGGGAGGATACGATCGCTTATTCAGATCAATCCGAATTTGCAGCGAACATTGAAATGGCGCCTGTTAAAGAAACTTATACGAAAGACACTTCTCCTGTAAAGGAACGTATCAAAGTGGATACGGGAAACAAACGTACGATTTCTGAAGTTGCCGAATATCTCGATGTGGAACCACAAAAATGCATCAAATCACTGTTGTGGATGGTAGATGAAAAACCTGTTCTCGTCCTCTCCCGTGGTGATCATGAGATTAATGACATCAAGATCAAAAATGTCCTTGAAGCTGAAGTGGTCGAGTTGGCAACTGAAGTACGGACGAAAGAAATCATCGGCTGTGAAGTCGGATATATCGGACCAGTTGGTGTTCCGGAAGAAGTAAAAGTAATTGCCGATCATGCAGTAGCCTCTATCACCAATGGAGTATGCGGGGCTAATGAACCGGGTAAACATTATCAACACGTCAATCCTGATGCTGATTTTAATGTAGACCTATATGAAGACTTACGATTCATAAAGGAAGGTGATCCTTCTCCGGATGGAAAAGGAAAGATCGTCTTCGCAAAAGGAATCGAAGTTGGACATGTGTTCAAGTTGGGGACAAGATACAGTGAATCGATGAATGCCAGCATCCTTGATGAAAATGGTAAAGCGAAACCAATAACGATGGGGTCATATGGAATCGGAGTTTCCCGTATATTAGCAGCTGTTGTTGAACAAATGCACGACGAGGACGGGATGATTTGGCCTAAGTCACTATCTCCGTTCGACGTCCACCTCATTTGTGTCAATCCGAAAAATGAATCGCAATTTCAGCTTGGAGAAGACCTTTATGCTAAACTGAAGAATGATCGATTGGATATCCTTTATGATGACCGTAAAGAACGTGCTGGTGTCAAATTCACTGATGCTGATTTGATCGGGATATCAGTACAGGTCATTGTCGGGAAGCGTGCAGAAGAGGGGGTTGTCGAAGTGAAGAACCGACAGACTGGTGAAAAAGTAGAAAAGCATATTTCTGAACTTGAAAGGTATATTTCAAAGCTATAGAGATGTTCGACGGCCGGAAGGGACTGACGAGTATTCACAGTCAGTCCCTCCCTTTTTAACCTTACATATTCCGAAGGGTACATTACGAGCGTTGTGCCCTATCAATCGTTGAAAGGAGTCAAGATGAAATGGAGGACCTGGAAATTCGGAAACAACGATTATCCTTGTTACTTGAACAAATCGGCTTTCCTAAGGAGAAGCTCCCCTTTTTTGAAGAAGGGTATTTGAAAAAGCTCTCTATCCAAAAGGAACAGAAAAAATGGACCTTCCATATTTTCATTCCATCACTCTTACCCTATGATGCTTACCAATTATTTGAGACACTTTTGCAAAAAGCGTTCCATGCAATCGCAAACATAAATTGTGTCATCCATTGTGAACAAAAAGAAATCACCAATGAGCTTTTTGAAGGCTATTGGAGCCCATGTATTGAACAATTACAAGCCCAAAACCTTCCTGTGCTCGATATGCTTTCTGGGGAGCAGCCTGCTCTTGAAGGGAATAAAGTGATCGTAAGGGTCTCGAATGATGCCCAAGCTATGCTGTTTCAAAGAAAACTCGGTCCATCCCTGGGAACTGCATTCAAAAGATACGGTTTCCCCTCGCTAACATTTGAAACGAAAGTGGAACAGAATCAGGAAGATTATCAAAGATTCGTAGAGCAAAGGGAACAGGAAGATAAGACAAAAGTGATGGCTGCCTTGATGGAGAAAGAAAAAGCCGAGAAGAAACTTGAGAATGGCATCCGCGAAGAAAGATTGAAGATCGGATATGGGATAAAGGATGAACCAGTCCAGATCCAGTCCATTGTAGATGAGGAAAGGAAAATCACCGTTCAAGGGTATGTGTTTGACGCAGAGACACGAGAGTTGAGAAGCGGTCGTATGTTACTGACATTCAAAATAACGGATTATACTGATTCTCTCCTTATCAAAATGTTCTCCCGCGACAAGGAAGATATCCCCAAACTACAATCCCTGAAGAAGGGGATGTGGGTGAAAGCTCGTGGAGGTATACAAAATGATACGTTTGTAAGAGACCTTGTGATGATCGCAAATGATATCGAAGAGCTCCCACCGGTGGTCAAGAAGGATGAAGCACCAGATAATGAAAAACGGGTTGAGCTCCACCTTCATACACCGATGAGCCAGATGGATGCGATAAGCTCTACGTCTTCACTCGTCGAACAAGCAGCAAAATGGGGGCATCCTGCAGTAGCTATTACGGACCATGCAGTCGTCCAATCATACCCAGAAGCTTATTCGGCAGGAAAGAAGCATGGAATCAAAATTTTATATGGTCTCGAAGCGAATCTAGTAGACGATGGTGTTCCAATCGCTTATAATGACCAGCACCGACTCTTGCAAGATGAAACGTATACCGTTTTTGATGTGGAGACGACAGGTCTATCAGCCGTCTATAATAAAATCATTGAACTTGCAGCAGTGAAAATAAGAAACGGAGAAATCGTCGACCGTTTTGAATCGTTTGCCAATCCACACCACCCACTATCAGCAACAACGATTGAACTGACTGGGATTACTGATGATATGGTCAACAATGCTCCTGAGATCGAGGATGTGCTGAAGGATTTCCATACTTTCATTGAAGACTCGATTTTAGTTGCCCATAATGCCAGCTTTGATATGGGATTCCTGAATGTCGGCTTCCGGAATGTCGGTATCGGTAATGCAAACAATCCAGTCATCGATACACTCGAACTTGGCAGATTCCTATATCCAGAATTTAAAAACCATAGATTGAACACACTTTGTAAAAAGTTTGACATTGAATTGACTCAGCACCACCGGGCGATATATGATGCTGAAGCTACTGGATATCTGTTACTGAAAATGATCAAGGATAGCATCGAAAAGGGGATCACCTATCACGATGAATTCAATGATCATATGGGGGAGACCGGATTCGAACGGACTCGTCCCTCACATTGTATACTCCTGGCCAAAAACCAGGATGGCCTGAAAAATATCTACAGACTTGTGACCGAGTCCCATATCAACTATTTCTTTCGTACACCGCGGATTCCAAGGTCGAAGTTGAAGAAATACCGTGAAGGAATCCTTATCGGGTCGGGGTGTGACAAAGGTGAAGTCTTTGAAGGCATGATGCAGAAGTCGCCTGAAGAAGTGGAAGAAATCGCTAAATTTTATGATTATCTTGAAGTTCAGCCGATAGGAAACTATGAATATCTCATTGAAAAAGAACTTGTACAGAATGAACTAGCCCTAAAAGAAATCATAAAGAATATCGTCAAACTTGGAGACAAGCTAGACAAGCCGGTTGTAGCGACTGGAAATGTCCATTACCTCAATGAATCAGATAAAATATACCGTAAAATCCTCATCGGCAGCCAGGGGAATGCCAATCCGCTCAACCGCCAGAAGCTTCCTGATGTGCATTTCCGAACGACGGATGAAATGCTCGAAGAATTCGACTTCCTAGGGGAAGACGTTGCAAAGAAAATTGTCGTGGAAGCAACACGTGCAGTAGCCAGCAAAATCGAGGAAGTGAAGCCGATCCCAGATGATCTTTATACACCTAAAATCGAAGGAGCAGATGATGAAATCCGTAATATGAGTTATGGACGTGCTCGAGGCATCTATGGAGAAGAGCTTCCGAAATTGGTTGAAGACCGCCTGGAAAAAGAGCTTAAAAGTATTATCGGGCACGGATTTGCCGTCATATATCTGATATCTCAAAAACTTGTAAAGAAATCATTGAATGATGGCTATCTTGTCGGGTCACGTGGGTCGGTAGGTTCCTCATTCGTCGCGACGATGACGGAAATTACTGAGGTGAACCCCCTACCGCCGCATTATGTTTGTCCATCTTGTAAGCATTCTGTGTTTTTTGATGACGGGTCAATAGGATCTGGATTCGACCTGCCGGACAAACAATGTGAAAAATGCGGGGCTGACTATAGGAAAGATGGTCATGATATACCATTTGAAACATTCTTAGGATTTAAAGGCGATAAGGTTCCTGATATCGACCTCAATTTCTCAGGGGAGTATCAGCCACGGGCACACAATTACACGAAAGAGCTGTTCGGTGAGGGTTATGTATATCGTGCAGGGACGATCGGTACAGTTGCAGAGAAAACAGCATACGGTTATGTCAAAGGGTATGCATCGGATAATAATATCCATTATCGTTCAGCGGAGATCGATCGGCTTGTCGGTGGATGTACAGGTGTTAAAAGGACGACTGGACAGCATCCCGGTGGAATCATCGTCGTGCCGGATTACATGGATATTTTCGATTTTTGTCCGATCCAATTCCCTGCTGACGATAAAAACTCAGATTGGAAAACGACACACTTCGATTTCCACTCGATACATGACAACTTGCTGAAGCTCGATATTCTGGGGCACGATGATCCGACTGTCATCCGGATGCTCCAGGATTTGAGCGGGATCGATCCGAAGACGATTCCGACAGATGACGCAGATGTCATGAAACTGTTCAGCGGTACAGAGTCATTAGGGGTAACAGAGGACCAAATCATGTGTAAGACTGGAACATACGGAATCCCTGAGTTCGGTACACGTTTCGTAAGGCAAATGCTCGAAGAGACGAAACCGAGCACCTTCTCGGAACTGGTTCAAATTTCAGGGCTTTCCCACGGGACGGATGTATGGTTGAACAATGCGAATGAGTTGATTGCAAATGGAACATGTGAACTTAAAGATGTAATTGGCTGCCGTGACGATATCATGGTTTATCTCATTTATAAAGGGCTAGAACCTTCGCTTGCCTTCAAAATCATGGAATTCGTCCGTAAGGGTAAAGGCTTGCAGGATGAATGGATTGAAGAAATGAAGAAGAACGGTGTACCGGATTGGTATATTGAGTCTTGTAAAAAAATCAAGTACATGTTCCCGAAAGCCCATGCAGCCGCTTACGTCTTGATGGCTGTCCGGATCGCCTACTTCAAAGTGCATCATCCAATCCTCTTCTATGCTGCATATTTCACTGTACGTGCAGACGACTTTGATTTGGAAGTGATGGTGAGAGGGTCTGCCGCAATCCGTCATCGAATCGATGAAATCAACCAAAAGGGTCTGGATGCATCCCCTAAAGAAAAGAACTTGTTGACTGTCTTGGAGTTAGCCCTTGAAATGTGTGAACGAGGGCACAGCTTCCAAAAGGTTGACCTGTATCGGTCATCAGCCTCTGAATTCATCGTTGATGGCGATACATTGATACCACCGTTCAATGCAATTCCAGGACTTGGGACCAATGCTGCGATAAACATCGTAAAGGCTAGAGAGAACGGAGAATTCCTTTCAAAGGAAGATTTACAGCAACGAAGCAAGATTTCGAAAACCGTACTTCAATACTTGGAGGATCAAGGGTGCCTGGAAGGGCTCCCTGATGCAAACCAACTTTCATTGTTCTAGATTTTCGCATTGAGTGATCTTAAGCTTCCAGCGGGACAATCGTAAAGTCTTGTACTAAGTTGCAATGCTGATCACGTTTATGGTATATTGGAATTGGAAATACTAGTGAATAGGTCGTCGGAAGGAGTGGGTGCCAACCCACTCTTTCCTTTATGTATGATATCTTTTTTTCTAGATTATTCGGAAGTTATAAAGTTGAAGCCGAAAATGTCCCATGATAAAGGAGGGCCACTTATGAGTAAAAAGGTGAGTGAGATAACGGAAGACCTCGTCACACCTATCTTAGAATCCATGGACCTTGAACTGGTAGACGTGGAGTTTGTTAAAGAGGGGAAGAATTGGTTTTTAAGAGTATACATCGATAGTGAAGATGGTGTAGACATCGAAGAATGCGGCAAAGTAAGTGAACAATTGAGCGAGAAATTAGACGAAGTCGACCCGATCTCCCAGGCTTATTTCCTAGAGGTATCATCACCAGGTGTAGAAAGACCTTTGAAAAAGGATGCAGACCTTCATAAAGCAGTTGGGAAGCATGTGCATGTCAAGACTTACGAGCAGATTGACGGCCAAAAAGAATTCGAAGGTACGCTCACCGCATTTGATGGGGAAGAGCTGACTGTCGAAATTCGAATCAAGACAAGATTGAAGGAAATCAAGATTCCGTATGACAAAGTGGCAAACGCCCGGTTAGCGGTATCATTCTAATCCTAAGGGGGAGAGTCCAATGAGCGATTTAATGGATGCGTTGACAGTACTTGAGAAAGAAAAGGGAATCAGTAAAGACGTCATTGTAGAAGCGATTGAAGCCGCTCTGATTTCGGCATATAAACGGAATTTCCATCAAGCACAGAATGTCCGTGTTGATTTTAATCAGGACACGGGCAGTGTTAAAGTATTCGCAAGAAAAAATGTCGTGGAAACAGTCGAAGACAGCCGCTTGGAAATGTCAATCGACCAAGCAAAAGAAATCAGCCCACAATATGAAGAAGGGGACGTCGTCGAAATTGAAGTGACACCGAAAGATTTCGGGCGTATAGCAGCCCAGACAGCAAAGCAAGTCGTCACCCAAAGAGTTCGTGAAGCAGAACGCGGAATCATTTATTCTGAATTCATCGATCGTGAAGAAGATATTATCACAGGAGTCGTACAACGCCAGGATCACCGTTTCATGTATGTGGATCTAGGAAGGGTTGAAGCATTGTTGCCGACTACGGAACAAATTCAATCCGAGGCCTATAAGACGAATGACCGGATTAAAGTGTTCATAACGAAAGTCGAGAAAACGACTAAGGGACCTCAGATCATGGTTTCCAGAACACATCCAGGGCTATTGAAAAGACTATTTGAGCTAGAGGTACCTGAGATTTATGATGGAACAGTCGAAATAAAATCAATATCCCGTGAAGCCGGTGATCGTTCCAAAATTTCTGTACATGCAGAGGATCCTGAAGTAGATCCGGTGGGTTCTTGTGTAGGACCAAGAGGGCAGCGTGTCCAAACAATTGTGAATGAGCTTCATGGTGAAAAGATCGATATTGTAAGATGGTCAAAGGATCCGGTTGAATATGTGGCCAATGCACTCAGCCCTTCAAAGGTCCTTGAAGTCCAAGTGAAAGAAGAAGAGAAAATGACTCGTGTCATCGTTCCTGACTATCAACTTTCACTTGCAATCGGGAAGCGTGGTCAAAATGCTAGATTAGCTGCCAAGCTGACGGGTTGGAAAATCGATATCAAAAGTGAGACTGAAGCAATTGAAAAGGGCTTATACGATCCGAATAAACAACCTGAAGAGCCGGATTATGATGAATATGACGAAGAGCTGGAAGATTAAAAGGAGAGAGAAACGATGAAAAAGCGGAAAATACCGATGCGAAAATGTATAGCTTGCCAAGAAAACAAGCCGAAGAAAGAATTGATTCGCATTGTCCGTACTCCTGAAGGAGAAGTTTCGATAGATCTTACCGGTAAGAAGTCAGGCAGAGGAGCTTATATTTGCAACAAGATCTCCTGTTTTGAATTGGCACAAAAAAAGAAAGCATTCCAGAACCAACTATCTGTCCAAGTTTCTGATTCTGTATACGAAGAATTGAAAAATCAGGTCAGTCAACCGGGGAACTAGATGAAATCATCATGGAAATCATTGTTGGGCTTAGCGAATAGAGCCGGGAAATGTGTATCTGGTGAAGAGTTGGTAGTTAAAGAAATACGTCAACAACGTGCCAAAATGATCTTGCTTGCTGAAGATGCATCCGCCAATACAAGGAAAAAGCTGATAGATAAGTGTACTTACTATCAAGTTCCTTATTATATAGTTCCTGACAGAATCGAGTTAGGTAACGCAATTGGGAAAGAACAACGGGTAACCGTTGCCGTGATCGATAATGGCTTTGCGAAGAAATTGAAGAAATTGATCGATCAATAATTTCGGGGGTGACCAAATGAGTAAGATGCGCGTGTATGAATATGCGAAGAAACACAACATTCAAAGTAAAGATGTCATTCAAAAGTTGAAGACTATGAATATAGAAGTAACGAATCATATGTCGACAATCGAGGATGCTACGGTAAGTAAATTGGACGAAACGTTCAGTTCTAATCCGGGGCAAAAGAAAGGATCAAAACCGAATAACCCATCCAATAAACCTACGAAACAATCGGATAGTAAACCAAAAGGCAATAATTCGGACAACCGCAACCAGCAAAAGCCTGGAGATCGTCCAAACAACCGCGTTGGCAATAAAACAAACAATGATCCGAATAAACCAAATCGTAACAACAGCCCTAACAGCAATCGTAGCCAGAATCGTCCAGGAGGGCAAAACAGTCCAGGAGGGCAAAACAGTCCAGGAGGGCAGAACCGTCCAGGAGGGCAAAACAGTCCAGGAGGGCAGAACCGTCCAGGAGGGCAGAACCGTCCAGGAGGGCAGAACCGGCCAGGAGGGCAGAATCGCTCAGGAGGCCAAAACCGCCCAGGTGGCCAGAACCGCCCAGGAGGCCAGAACCGTCCAAAAGGAAAGAACAACCGTCCGGCTGGAAATCAACCACAGCAGCCGAAAAGGGAGCAACAGAAACCGAAGATGCCTGAAAAAATTACTTTTGAAGGTTCTTTGACGGTCGGTGAATTGGCGAAGAAACTGCACCTTGAATCCTCTGAAATCATCAAAAAGTTGATGGGGTTAGGTGTAATGGCAACAATCAACCAGGAACTTGACAAAGAAACGATCGAGCTGGTTGCAGCAGATTTCGAGGTTGAAGTTGAAGAGGAAATCATTATCGACGAAACGAACTTCGAACAAATTGAAATCGAAGAAGATGAAAATCTGCTCACGATCAGGCCGCCTGTCGTTACAATCATGGGGCACGTCGACCACGGAAAGACAACGTTGCTTGATTCCATCCGTAAAACGAAAGTGGCTGCAGGAGAAGCAGGTGGGATTACACAGCATATTGGTGCTTACCAAATTGAAGAGAACGGGAAGCCGATCACATTCCTTGATACACCAGGACACGCTGCATTCACGACGATGCGTGCTAGAGGTGCACAAGTAACGGATATCACCATTCTTGTAGTAGCTGCGGATGATGGTGTCATGCCTCAGACAGTTGAAGCGATCAACCATGCGAAAGCAGCAGAGGTGCCGATCATTGTTGCTGTGAACAAGATGGATAAAGAAGGTGCTAACCCTGATCGTGTCATGCAGGAATTGACAGAACATGAATTGATTCCTGAGGATTGGGGCGGCGATACGATTTTTGTTAAGCTCTCGGCTATCAGTGGAGAAGGAATCGATGAGCTTCTGGAAATGGTTCTTCTCGTAGCAGAAGTTGAAGAGCATAAGTCTAACCCTGATCGCTTCGCTAATGGTACGGTCATTGAGGCACAGCTGGACAAAGGCCGCGGCCCGGTGGCGACTCTTCTCGTACAAGGCGGAACACTCGAAATCGGGGATCCGATCGTTGTCGGTAATACGTATGGCCGTGTACGTGCGATGGTCAATGATCTTGGCCGGCGTGTCAAGAAGGCTGGACCATCCACTCCTGTCGAAATTACTGGTTTAAATGATGTGCCGAACGCAGGTGATCAGTTCAGAGTGTATAAAGATGAGAAAAAAGCTCGAGCAATCGGTGAAGCCCGTTCCAAAAGGCAAATCGAGCAGCAGCGTAAAGAGAGCTCGAAGCTCAACCTTGATGATCTGTTTGAACAAATCAAAGAGGGCGAGATCAAAGAAATCAACGTCATCCTCAAAGCCGACGTCCAAGGCTCAGTAGAAGCCCTTGCAAGCTCATTGAGAAAAATTGATGTTGAAGGTGTCAAAGTGAAAATCATCCACACTGGTGTAGGTGCGATTGCTGAATCTGACATCATCTTGGCCTCAGCTTCTAATGCGATCATCATTGGATTCAATGTTCGTCCGGATAATAATGCGAAACGTACTGCAGAAGCAGAAAAAGTGGATATCCGACTCCACCGCATCATCTACAATGTCATCGATGAAATCGAGTCTGCTATGAAAGGTATGCTCGATCCAGTCTACCAGGAGAAAGTGATTGGCCAAGTAGAGGTACGTACGACATTCAAAGTTTCAAAAGTAGGAACCATTGCCGGTTGTTATGTGACAGAAGGAAAAATCACACGTGATTCCGGAGTACGTCTTGTACGTGATGGTGTAGTCGTATTTGAAGGTACTGTCGATACACTGAAACGTTTTAAAGACGATGCCAAGGAAGTGGCTGCTGGTTATGAGTGTGGTATAACATTAGAGAAATTCAACGATATTAAAGAAGGCGACGTAATTGAAGCCTATGTTATGGAAGAGGTACAACCGAAATGATCGGGAGTTTGAAGTGTGAGTGTCATATTCATGATGCTCACTCTTTGAAAGAAAAACGTTCGGTAGTCAAAAAAGTGATTCAGCGTTTGAAACAGCAATTCAATGTGGCTGTAGCAGAAATGGACTATCACGATCTTTGGCAGCGATTTGAGATCGGGATTGTGACTATCTCGAAAGATAAGCAAATGGTCGAAAAGGAATTGCAGCAGGTAGTGAAATATATGGATCGGTTTGATGAATTTGAAGTTACGAATTATGATACCGAACTATTATAAGAAACCTTCGTCTTTAAATTGACTTAATGAGGTGTTTTTTATGAGCAATGTACGTGCTAATCGCGTAGCAGAGCAGATGAAAAAAGAACTTGGTGAAATAATTGGCCAAAAGATCAAAGATCCGAGGGTAGGATTTGTCACCGTTACTGCTGTTGAAGTGACTGGAGATCTTCAACAGGCAACAATCTTCATTTCTGTGTTCGGGGATGAAGAAGAGAAAGCGAATACCCTTGCTGGTCTTGCAAAAGCCACAGGATTTATCCGCTCGGAAATAGGAAAAAGGATCCGTTTAAGAAAAACGCCAGAAATTCTCTTCCAGTTTGACCATTCAATCGAATATGGCAATCGGATCGAGACGCTTTTGGATAAAATCAATGATAACAGAGAGTAAAGGTTAGAGGGATTGCCCCAGCATATCGGGTTCAATGCTTCCGATTGGACGATCAGCACAAGGATACATGATCGTTCACCATTCGGACTACGAACCGCTGGGCCAATCCCATTTTCCCTTTTATATGTTATAGATACCGTTCCATCATTCTACATAACAGATGATAAACGTGGATTTCTGTTTATTGGCGGACAGAGGAGGCCTTTTTTCCATAAAATCGCGCCATGTTCAGTAAAAGTAACGATGCGAGAGTCCTTATTTCCAGAAAAACAGTGGAATTCATTTACTTTTTACCTAAATAAAAGAACAGATGTGACGGATCCAAAAATGAAATTAGACGTTTTTCGTTTGATAATTAATATCTTGCAGCACCTAACCATAGGTCGTTGTCTGATAAGGATGTGTAAGTATGAAATCAACTGAAGATGGGATCATCCCTATACATAAACAGGCAGGCATGACTTCCCATGATTGTGTCGTCAAGCTCCGCAAAATGCTCCGTACCAAACGTGTTGGTCATACAGGTACACTGGATCCCGCTGTTTCAGGAGTCCTCCCGATCTGCATCAATCGGGCGACCAAAGTGGCTGAATATATGAGTGCATATGACAAGACTTATGAAGCTACGGTTTCTTTAGGGACTGCGACGACGACCGAAGATCAAACAGGGGATATCATCGAGTCTGCGGATGTCGGTCTTATAAGTACCGAGCAAGTCAGGTCCGTGTTGGAATCATTTGAGGGTGTAATCGAACAAGTTCCTCCAATGTATTCTGCTGTGAAGATCAAGGGTAAAAGGTTATATGAATATGCCCGGGAAGGAATTGAAGTTGAACGACCGTCGAGAAAGGTCAGGATCATTGTTCTGGAGCTTTTGGATGGTCCGCAACGTAATCATAATGACGGCAATACCGAGTTCAAAATTCGAGTAACTTGCAGTAAGGGAACTTACATCCGCACGTTGGCCGTTGATATTGGTAAAGCTCTTGGTTACCCAGCTCATATGGCATCCTTGATAAGGACACAGTCAGGACCATTTACACTAACCGAGGCTGTCACCTTGGAACATTTGGAGCAGATGATCATGGCAGATAAGTTGTCTGATGCACTAATGCCCATTGAGAAAGCTTTGAAGATTTTTCCTTCTGTGACCGTTTCAGACGAAATCGAAAAAAAGATCCTTAACGGAACGTTGCTTGAAGAGACAAAAGAACTTTCCAATCCAAGGACTGCCGTTTATAATGGACAAGGAGAGTGTCTTGCTATATACACTCCCCATCCTGAACGCCCAGGATGGGTCAAACCTGAGAAAGTACTTAAAATTCAAAACAGAACTTAGGTGGTAATTTGAAAACATATAAGGTTGACCATACCCAATTGGAACAATTGAAGGGTGCCCCGCCAACTGCAATGGCCATCGGATATTTTGATGGAATCCATTTAGGACACCAAAAAGTGATCAATACTGCAAAGCACATTGCAGATGATTCAGGGTTGGATTCAGCGGTCATGACGTTCGATCCCCACCCTTCTGTAGTCCTTGGCAGGGAACGGACCGAAAAAACACACATTACACCAATTGAAGATAAACGGTCTCTTATTAACGCGATGGGGATCGATCGGCTATATATCGTCAATTTCAGCAGATCATTCGCTTCCCTAACTCCACAGCAATTTGTCGATGATTTCATCATTGGTTTCAATGTCAAACATGTCATTGCGGGGTTTGATTTTTCATTTGGCAAAAAAGGTGAAGGGACGATGGAAACACTTCCGTTCCATTCAAGGAATCAATTCAAACATACAGTTGTAGAGAAGGTAGCTATAGATGGAGAAAAGGTCAGTTCCACATTGATCCGTTCATTAATCGAATCAGGGAAAGTGGAGCAGATTCCCAAATTTCTTGGTCGCACTTATTCGATCAGAGGAACGGTTGTCCATGGTGATCATCGGGGGAAAACGATCGGCTTTCCGACAGCCAATATCCAGCCTTCTGACACATATCAATTACCACAGACAGGTGTTTATGCTGTCCGTATGCAAGTGAATGGCGAATGGTACGAGGGAGTCTGCAATGTTGGATATAAACCGACCTTCAATGAGGTAAATCCCGATCTCCCAACCGTGGAAATCCATTTGTTTTCATTTGATGCTTCCATTTATGGGGAGGATGTCAAGGTAGAATGGTGTCATCACATCCGGCACGAAAAGAGATTTTCCTCAATTGATGAATTAAAAGGACAAATTTCCAAGGATATCGAGGAAGCAACACAAATCTTTCACAAAACATGAATGGTCTTGGCTTGCAATTAGACTTGAAAAGCGTTATTCTTGTATTTGTACAAATTGTACAGAACCGCTTCTTGGCACAACGATTCACCGACGTTTGCTAGGGAGATCGGGGATTACTAGAAAAGGAGGTGAAAAGGATGGCTATTTCACAAGAACGTAAAAACGATTTGATCGCTGAGTACAAGACCCATGATAACGATACAGGGTCTCCAGAAGTACAGATTGCTATCCTGACTGAGCAAATTAACGAATTGAACGATCACTTACGTACACACAAGAAAGATCACCACTCTCGTCGTGGTCTGTTGAAGATGGTTGGTAAGCGACGTAATTTGTTGACGTACTTACGTAAGAAAGATGTTACACGTTACCGTACTCTTATTAACAAACTAGGTTTACGTCGATAGTTCATCAAAAAGCGGGGATTATACCCGCTTTTTTATTAGCTTTAAAAACCTGGTGATACATATTCATGTTCGAATACACATGGATGGATTTATAAGCTTTTTGAATATATATTTTTGGGTTATACTAGAACAAGACAACCAATAATTTTGTAAGTTTGAGAGGAGTTCTCTGAGAAATGGAGCAAAACAAGCATGTTTATTCTATCGATTGGGCAGGGCGTAAGCTGACCCTTGAGACTGGAAAATTAGCTAAACAGGCTAACGGCGCAGTTATGGTCCGCTATGGTGACACAGCGGTTCTTTCAACTGCTACAGCCTCAAAAGAACCTAAAAATCTTAGCTTCTTCCCACTGACAGTCAATTATGAAGAACGATTATACGCGGTCGGTAAAATTCCTGGTGGTTTCATCAAACGTGAAGGAAGACCAAGTGAGAAAGCGACCCTTGCTTCCCGTCTGATTGACCGTCCGATCCGCCCATTATTCGCTGATGGATTCAGAAATGAAGTTCAAGTCGTCAGTACGGTAATGAGTGTCGATCAGGACTGTTCATCAGAGATGGCTGCCATGTTCGGATCGTCACTTGCATTGACGATTTCAGACATTCCGTTCGAAGGACCGATTGCCGGAGTGACAGTTGGCCGAATCAATGGCGAATTCGTCATCAATCCGACTGTAGACCAAAAGGAACAAAGTGATATCAATCTTGTTGTAGCAGGTACGAAATATGCAATCAACATGGTTGAAGCAGGAGCACAAGAGGTTCCTGAAGAAGTGATGCTTGAAGGAATCATGTTCGGCCATGAGGAAATCAAACGTCTGATTGCCTTTCAGGAAAAGATTGCCGAAGAGATCGGTAAAGAAAAAATGGATGTACAGCTCCACAGGCATGATCCTGAACTTACTGAAGAAGTAAGTGCTCAATTTATCGATGAAGTGAAGGAAGCTGTAAAAGTAGTTGAAAAACATGCTCGACGAAACGTATTGGATTCGATCAACGAAAAAGTCCTCGCTCAATATGAAGAAGACGAAGAAAAAGCAGTTGAAGCGAAAGAGATCTTACAAACACTCATTAAACAAGAGGTCCGTAGACTCATTTTGAAAGACAAAATGCGTCCGGATGGCCGTAAGATTGACGAAATCCGTCCGCTCTCATCCGAGGTTGGCTTATTACCAAGGACTCACGGATCCGGTTTGTTCACCCGTGGTCAGACGCAAGCCCTCAGTATATGCACGTTAGGGGCACTTGGGGATGTACAAGTTCTGGATGGACTTGACATGGAAGAATCCAAACGATTCATGCATCATTACAACTTCCCGCCATTCAGTGTAGGGGAAACTGGATTCATGCGGGGACCTGGCCGCCGTGAAATCGGTCATGGTGCCTTAGGTGAACGTGCACTTGAAGTTGTTATTCCTACTGAAGAGGAGTTTCCTTATACGATCCGTTTAGTGAGTGAAGTTTTGGAATCCAACGGATCAACCTCACAAGCAAGCATTTGTGCGAGTACGCTTGCGATGATGGACGCAGGTATTCCAATCAAAGCACCTGTTGCGGGGATTGCGATGGGCCTTATCAGTGATGGAGAAGATGTCACAGTACTTACAGACATCCAAGGTATGGAAGATCATTTAGGTGATATGGACTTTAAAGTGGCAGGAACCAAGCAAGGCGTAACGGCGCTGCAAATGGATATCAAGATTTCCGGAATTAACCAGGAGATTTTGCAGGAAGCCTTATTCCAGGCAAAAGAAGGCCGTATGAAAATCTTGGATTCTATGCTGAGCACATTGGCTGAACCGAGAACAGAGCTTTCTTCCTATGCACCCAAGATTCTTACGATGAAAATCAAGGCAGATAAAATCCGTGATGTCATCGGACCAAGTGGTAAGATTATCAACAAGATCATCGAAGAGACAGGGGTCAAAATTGATATCGAGCAAGATGGAACCATTTTCATTGCTTCTACGGATGAATCTATGAACCGAAAAGCGAAAGAAACGATTGAAGATATTGTACGTGAAGTGGAAGTAGGAGAGATTTACCTCGGGAAAGTGAAACGAATTGAAAAGTTTGGAGCATTCGTTGAATTGTTCAGCGGAAAAGATGGCCTCGTCCATATTTCCGAGCTTGCATTGGAGCGTATTCCGAAAGTGGAAGATGTCGTCAAGCTTGGGGATGAAATATTGGTCAAAGTCACCGAAATCGATAACCAAGGCCGGGTAAACCTTTCCAGAAAAGCTGTATTGAAAGAGCAGAAGAAAGAACAAGAACAGAAGTGAGAGACGGATTAGATTGATCCGCCTCTTTTTTTAACTCTCCATTTTCCCATCTCCTTCAAATCACCGTCAATATTTACATCTTTCAAACGTTCTACCCTGTCCCAACCAAACATACGTTAACTATTGAAAGGGGTAGATCGTAAATGGAAGGATACAAGACCATCATCATTTCAGCATCAATCTTATTAATTGCCTATATAAGTGTCCAGAACCCGCTTTCACATCGTTATATCTCCACACTGAAAAACGACGGTTTCACAGCTGCGACGGTTACTGATTCGAAAGCAGGTCCATTACTCGACCAGATCAAAATTTATGCAAGCGAACATGATATCGAGCCAGTGGATGCCCGGATCGACCCTGTCTGGAAATCGATTCCCGGTTATAACGGCCTTTCAGTTGACATCGAGGCATCTTATGAGCGGATGAAAAAGAAAAAGGCATTCGACGAATCCTTGATTGTATATAAACAAACAAAACCTGAAATTTCATTGGAAGACCTTCCTCCCTCTCCGATCTATAAAGGAAACCCGGAAAAACCTATGGTCACTTTTCTTGTCAATGTCGCATGGGGAAATGAACACCTGCCTGAAATTCTTGCGACGATGAGAAAGCACAAAATTCATACGACGTTCTTCCTGGATGGTTCATGGGTCAAGAAAAACCAGGAACTAGCGAAAGTCATTTTTGATGAGGGGCATGAAATCGGAAATCATGCGTACTCACACCCGGACATGAAGACTCTGACGAACCAGAGGATCAAGGATGAAATCCATAAGACGAATGATATCATCCAAAGTACATTGGAGGTGACACCAACATGGTTCGCTCCACCAAGCGGGAGTTACCGGATGGACGTGGTCAAGATTGCATCCTCTATGAATATGTACACCATTCTTTGGTCTCTAGATACAATAGATTGGAGAAAACCGGATCCAACTAAAATGGCGAACCGTGTGGTGAATAAAATACATCCAGGTGCCATGGTACTGATGCATCCTACTTCATCAACGGCAAAAGGCCTAGAACAAATGATACAAGGGATTCGGGCGAAGGGTTACTCAATTGGCACAGTGTCACAGCTGATGAGTGAAAAGAGACTGGTGAAAGCTGATAAGCTGGGGGAGGCTGACAAATAATTGTCGAATAAAGGCTTAAATGGTATAGTGGTTTTAGATAAAGTAAGTACCAAAATACCTACATAATTTGCCTGTTTGACAATTTAGGAGGAAATAGTTTGATAACAAAACATACGTGTAAGAATGGCGTACGAATTGTAACAGAAAACATTCCTAGTGTGAGGTCAGTTGCAATCGGCATTTGGATCGGCACAGGATCCCGTTTTGAGGACAAAGACAATAATGGTATTTCGCACTTCTTGGAGCATATGTTCTTCAAAGGCACGAAAACCAGAAGTGCAAGAGAAATTGCAGAATCATTTGACAGCATCGGGGGGCAAGTGAACGCCTTCACTTCAAAAGAGTATACATGTTATTACGCAAAAGTATTAGATAATCATGCCTCGCATGCATTAGAAACACTTTCGGATATGTTTTTCAATTCCACTTTCGATGAAGACGAACTTTTAAAAGAAAAGAATGTGGTGCTTGAAGAAATAAAAATGTACGAAGACACGCCTGATGACATCGTTCATGACTTGTTGAGCCAGGCGACATATAGTCATCATCCTCTCGCATATCCGATTCTAGGAACTGAAGATACGCTGAGTAAATTCAACGGTGATACACTAAGAGCTTATATGGATGGGTTCTATATACCTGACAACGTCGTCATATCAGTTGCAGGGAATGTCGACGATTCATTCATACAGGAAATTGAAAGACATTTCGGAGGCTTCACCTCCTCCAACAAGAAACCTGTGGCTCAGAAACCTGCATTCTATACGGAAAAGAAAGTACGGAAGAAGGATACAGAACAGGCTCACCTTTGCATCGGATTTGAAGGTTTACCTGTTGGAGATCAAAGCATTTTCGATTTGATCATCATCAACAATATTTTCGGGGGAAGCATGAGCAGCCGTTTATTTCAAGAAGTAAGAGAGCAGCGGGGACTTGCCTATTCTGTATTTTCCTATCATTCCGCACATTTGGATACAGGAGTTTTCAATATTTACGCTGGAACGGCTCCGGGACAGTTAGATGAAGTATACGATACGATTTCAAATATCATCCGGACCTTAAAAGATGAGGGTGTTACTGAAAAAGAAGTTGCCAACAGCAAGGAGCAGATTAAAGGGAGTCTCATGCTTAGCTTGGAGAGCACGAACAGTCGTATGAGCAGAAATGGAAAACATGAATTGTTGTTGAGGAAGCATCGATCTTTAGATGAAATCTTACAAAGCATAGATGCCGTTACTAAAGTGAATGTCGATCAGCTTATCCGACGAATTTTCACAGACGATTTTTCCAGCTCACTTATCAGTCCAAAAGGGCAATTCCCAAAAAAATTTCCGAATTAATTTCAAAATGGGGCGACTCTGAACAGGGTCACCTCATTTTCTATTCGGTATTAAACGTTCATGTTGAGTTCATTAATAAGGCAACTTAGGATTTTTAGTGAAATTTGCATCACTCATACGGAAAAGCGAAACAGGCAAGGTCGTACAGCGAAGAACGGGGGAGGAGATTTCCGGATCGCCGTCGGAAAGGAAATGGATTTTGGATCTTGATCACAACTATTCCTGTATCAAGTTTCTCTCAATATTTGTGGATTGCTCCTTCTATCGGGACATATAAATAGAATGATAAGCAAATTAGGAGGGAAAGGGATATGAGATTAAGTGAAATCCTGGGGAAAGAGATCATCGATTATACAAAAGGCGAGAAGCTTGGGGTCTTATCTTATGCAGAGTTCATCATTGACGAGGAAGCAGGATATATACATATGCTGGAAATTCCGTTAACTGAATGGAATGGGTTGCGGAAAAGGAAATCAATCATACAATTTAAATGGAATAAAATTTATCGAGTGGGTGAAGAAACCATTCTAGTGGATCCTTCACAAGCGGATGTCCAAACCGAATTTAAATAATCACCATGAAAGTATATTCTTCATATGATGTTGGAGAATCAGCGCACTCAAGAATAATTATTCCTCCGTATTAATGACGAATGAGAAAGGGGAGGAAGGATGTTAACAGGAATTAAAGCGGCGATCATAGGCGGCGATGCACGGCAGCTTGAAGTGATCAGAAAGCTGACAGCATTGAACGCAAGTCTTTATTTAGTCGGATTCGATCAACTGGACCATGGATTCACCGGCGCAACGAAAATGGATCTGGAAGACCTACCATTAAGTGAGGTGGATGCTTTGATCCTCCCTGTCAACGGCAGTGGACCGGGAGGAGAGATCGATACGATATTTTCGAACAAAAAAATAAAATTCACAGAAGAACTTTTACAAAAGACGAAACAGTCATGTACCGTTTTTTCTGGTATCACGAATCCTTATTTGACAAAATGTACATCGAATGCAAACAAAAAGCATATCAAATTATTCGAGCGCGACGATGTCGCTATCTATAATGCCATCCCTACCGTCGAAGGTACTATTATGATGGTTATACAGCATACAGATTTTACAATCCACCAATCCAATCTTATGGTATTAGGCTTCGGTCGTGTAGGGTTCACTGTAGCAAGGACGTTTGCTAATTTAGGGGCTAACGTTTCCGTAGGGGCCCGCAGATCTGAACATATCGCTCGAATAACAGAGATGGGCTTCAAACCATTTTATCTCGATGATTTAGAAAATGAAGTAGAATCGATCGATGTATGTATCAATACAATTCCAGCATCCATCATCACTTCCAATGTCATCTCGAAAATGCCATCTCATACTTTGATCATCGATCTTGCTTCCAAGCCTGGAGGTACAGATTTCCGTTTTGCTGAAAAAAGAGGGATCAAAGCATTGCTAGCACCTGGACTGCCGGGTATCGTCGCTCCGAAGACAGCCGGTAACATCATAGCGAATGTTTTGACGCAATTACTTATGGATGAAAGCAACTAAGAGGAAGGGGCAAGCAGAATGAAACTGGAGGGTAAACAGATAGGATTCGGTTTGACTGGTTCACACTGTACCTATGAGGCAGTAGTCCCTCAAATCAAAAAGCTAGTGGATTCAGGTGCCAACGTCATTCCATTTGTTACTTTTACAGTTCAAAACACGACAACGAGGTTTGGAGAAGGTGAAGACTGGATCAAGAAGTTAGGAGAAATCACGGGTAATGAAGTAGTCGATTCTATTGTCAAAGCGGAACCATTTGGACCCAAAACGCCTTTAGATTGTATGGTCATCGCTCCATTGACAGGAAATTCGATCAGTAAATTCGCCAATGCAATGACCGATTCGCCCGTATTAATGGCAGCAAAGGCGACAATGAGAAATTTGAACCCTGTCGTCCTAGGTATTTCCACGAACGATGGACTCGGTTTGAATGGTGTAAATATCATGCGATTGATGGCCGCAAAAAACATCTATTTCATACCTTATGGGCAGGATTCACCTCAAATTAAACCGAATTCGTTGGTTGCTCAAATGGATCTATTGTCAGAAACTGTAGAGGCGGCGTTAGATGGTCGGCAATTACAGCCTGTTTTACGTATATATGGATAAGTGTTATGGTTTCCATACAAAAGAATCTTTCTTTTAAAAAGAATTCTTACCTCTTCAATCAATGATATGGTAAAATAAATGACAATATGACCAAGAGATACAGGAGAAACCATGTTGTTTCTCCTTCTATCGTTTTTTGATAAGCGATTTTACAATTCATATAGTGTGATAATTCAGCCCTGTATACAGCTTCATGTTATGTTTTTAGTTAACCAGGTTTCGGTGAACCGATCCTGATAACTGGAAATGGACGGGGCTTGGAAACTAATATATAGAAAGATGAATTTTGAGGAGGGACATAACAATGGAATCAAACAAAGGATATCACGTTGCAGTTGTTGGAGCTACAGGAGCTGTAGGCCAGCAAATGCTCAAAACATTAGAAAAAAGAAACTTCCCAATCGCTTCTCTAAAATTATTAGCAAGTAAGCGATCTGCAGGTAAAACCATCCGCTTCAAAGGTGAAGAATACACGATTGAAGAAGCTGCACCAGATGCATTCGAAGGTATACAGGTCGCATTGTTTTCTGCGGGAGGATCGATTTCGAAAGAACTCGCACCAGAAGCAGCAAAAAGAGGTGCTGTCGTTGTCGATAATACAAGTGCCTTCAGGATGGATCCGAACACCCCGCTTGTTGTTCCTGAAGTTAATGAAGATGCGCTTCATTCCCATAACGGAATCATCGCCAACCCGAACTGTTCAACAATCCAAATGGTCGTTGCCTTAGAGCCGATCCGCAAGAAGTATGGATTGAAAAAAGTAATTGTTTCCACATATCAGGCGGTATCCGGGGCAGGGGCTAAAGCAATCAATGAGCTTAATGACCAGACTCGGGCAATTTTGGATGAAGAAGAATTCACACCGCAAGTCCTGCCGGTTGCTGGAGATGAAAAGCACTATCAAATCGCTTTTAATGCTGTTCCACAAATTGATAAATTCCAGGACAACGGTTTTACATTCGAAGAAATGAAAATGATCAATGAAACGAAAAAAATCATGAGCATGCAAGATCTTGAAGTAGCTGCTACGTGTGTACGTCTGCCGGTTGAGACCGGACATTCTGAATCTGTCTATGTAGAAATTGGGAATGACGATGTGACTGCCGAAGAATTGAAAGCACTATTGTCCGATGCTCAAGGAATACAGCTTCAGGATGATCCTTTACAACAGCTTTATCCGATGCCTGCTGATTGCGTTGGAAAAGATGATGTATTCGTAGGTCGTATACGTAAGGATCTTGACCGTCCGAACGGTTTCCATATGTGGGTCGTTTCTGATAACTTGCTGAAAGGTGCCGCATTGAATTCTGTACAAATCGCTGAAAGTCTCGTCAAACTTGATCTATTGAAATAAACTAGCGAGGTGCATCAATGAATATAGTTGTACAAAAATTCGGCGGGACATCTTTAAAAACCGAAGATGGACGGAATCGCGCCGTGCAACATGTATATAATACAGTTAATGAAGGAAAAAAAGTCGTAGTAGTCGTGTCTGCAATGGGCCGGAAAGGGGATCCATATGCAACTGACACACTTTTGAGTCTGATAACAGGAAATCCAACATCGATCAGCCCTAAAGAAACAGATCTCCTCATGTCTTGTGGAGAAGTGATTTCATCAGTCGTCCTTTCTAACTTGCTGAAGCAGAAGAACATCCAGTCATTAGCGTTCACTGGTGCAAAGGCAGGGTTCAAAACGAATGCCGAGCATACAAATGCTAAAATCGTAGAGATGGACTGTAAAAAAATCGTTGAAGCACTGGGAGAATTGGATGTGGTTGTCGTTGCCGGATTCCAGGGGCAATCGACAGAAGGGGATGTCACTACCCTTGGAAGAGGCGGCAGTGATACTTCTGCAGCGGCTCTCGGTGCTGCATTGAAAGCTGAAGTGATCGATATTTTCACGGACGTAGAAGGTGTCATGACTGCTGATCCACGTATCGTCAAGGCTGCACGACCTCTTGGTGTGGTCACATACAATGAGATATGTAACATGGCTTATCAAGGCGCTAAAGTGATCCACCCTAGAGCAGTAGAAATCGCGATGCAATCAGAAGTACCGATCCGGATCCGTTCGACTTATTCTGATCATGAAGGAACGTTGGTTACATCCTCTGCTGGGGGTGGAGCAGGAAGAGACATAGAGGACCGTTTGATTACCGGGATCGCCCACGTACCGAATGTTACTCAGATCAAAGTGCATGCGCCTGATGGAGATTATGATTTCCAATCTAAGATTTTCAAAGCGATGGCAGAGAAGCAGATCAGTGTCGACTTCATCAACATCAGCCCGCGCGGAGTGATCTATACGATCCATTCTACTTTGACAGATGAGGCGGTTACAATTTTGAAAGAGTTGGGTTATGATGCTGATGTCCAGCGTAATTGTGCAAAAATATCGGCGGTTGGTGCGGGTATCGCAGGGGTTCCGGGGGTAACTGCGAAAATTGTCGGCGCCCTTTCAAAACAAGGCATCAACATCCTGCAATCAGCTGACTCCCATACGACGATTTGGGTGCTCGTACAAGAAGAGGATATGATCAACGCTGTAAACGCACTTCATCAAGTGTTCGAACTAGAACAAGGCGATCGTATCTGATGCAGTCATAAGGAGGAGTATAGTAAGATGGACTTTGGAAAAGTATTGACCGCAATGGTCACTCCATTCGACCATAAGGGAAACATCGATTTCCAACGGACGACCAAGTTGGTCGAATACTTGATTAAGAATGGATCGGATGGTCTCGTTGTAGCGGGGACTACTGGAGAATCCCCTACACTGACGAAAGAAGAGAAGGTAGCACTATTCAAGCATGTCGTCAAAGTTGTTCAGAAACGTATTCCGGTAATTGCTGGGACCGGCAGCAATGATACTCATGCTTCGATCGAGTTGACAAAACAAGCTGAAGAAGCCGGCGCAGATGGAATCATGCTGGTGGCTCCATACTACAATAAACCGACCCAGCAAGGCCTTTACCTGCACTTTAAAACGATTGCTGAAGCAACAAGGCTTCCGATCATGCTATACAATGTGCCTGGCCGGACCGTCGTTAATATGACAGCCGATACCATCGTCAGGTTATCCGAAATCGATAACATTGTTTGTGTAAAAGAAGCAAGCGGTAACCTCGATCAGATAACTGAAATCATCGCGAGGACAAACGATGATTTCACCCTATACAGCGGGGATGACGCGCTTACGTTGCCAGTAATGGCTGTCGGCGGAAGTGGAATCGTTTCTGTCGCATCCCATGTGATCGGAAATGATATGCAAAAAATGGTTGAATCTTTCCTTGCCGGGAACGTGAAAGAGGCAGCTGCCATTCACGGAAAGCTTTTACCGATCATGAAGGAAATGTTTGCCGCACCAAGCCCGACACCAGTGAAAACGGCACTTCAAATTTCTGGTGTTGATGTCGGTGGTGTCAGACTACCCCTTGTTCCTTTGACGGAGCAGGAACGTGTCCGGTTGACATCATTATTGAACAACTATCATACAGTATGAAATCAGAAAGAGATTGACCTACTGCCGGTCGATCTCTTTTTTGCTTTCCGTCAGAATGGCAGATCTGTTCCACTTGTGGATGAACTATTGGATCAGGAAAAAATCGATGGATGGAAGTTGTCCTTGATAATGGATAGAATGATTCTGAATAAGACAATACTAAAGGGAAAGGAATGAATGTTGTGAAAGGAGTCCTCTATGAACGAGCAGCTGAACAACGAAAATAAAGATATAACACCATCTCAGCCAACTCAACCACAGAACCCGAATAAACAAGGCCAGGACAAGGATAACAACTCATCAAGCCTGGTCAATAAAATCCAGCAGATGGGACAGACGAACGTACCACAGATGGAGCAGTCGAATATCCATTGTATGACAATCGTCGGACAAATCGAAGGGCATGTTCAACTTCCTCCGAATAATAAGACGACCAAGTATGAACATATGATTCCCCAGTTGGTGGCCATAGAACAGAATACGAAAATAGAAGGTCTATTAGTCATACTCAACACAGTTGGTGGTGATGTGGAGGCTGGTTTGGCGATAGCGGAACTGATCGGGTCCCTATCGAAACCGACAGTGTGCCTGGTACTCGGCGGAGGCCATTCGATCGGAGTACCGATCGCTGTTGCAGGGGATTATTCATTCATCGCGGAAACAGCTACAATGACGATCCATCCTGTCCGATTGACTGGATTGGTGATCGGAGTACCTCAAACATTCGAGTACCTTGATAAGATGCAAGAACGGGTGATCAGTTTTGTAATGAGACATTCCAATATTACTGAAGAGAAATTCAAAGAATTGATGTTCTCGAAAGGAAACCTAACAAGGGATATTGGGACAAACGTTGTCGGGGACGATGCGGTAGCTTACGGATTGATCGATGAGGTCGGAGGACTCGGAAAAGCGATGAAGAAATTGTACGAACTCATCGAAGTAGATAAACCATCTGATAAAGAACAGGATTTGATCCAATGATCCTTTATACTTCCATGCCTAACGAATTGGTGTTCAACAATGCCGCTGAAAATTATGACAAGCATTCTATGATCGAAATGAATGGTGTCTCGATGATGGTCGAACACCTTGACGAGAACCAATGCAGGATCGTGAACCTGCTAAGTACAGATCCGTATCATTACCTGAATCCGAGTCTGCAGCCAGGAACCGTTTTGAAAAAGAGCTTCCACTACGATGAAAGTCCATCTAGTTCATAATAGTCCAGTATGATATAATAACACTACTTATAGTGGGTTGACCCTTAGGAGTTCGACTCGTTTAACACGGTTTTCTACAGTTCCTGATGTGTTAACACAGTCCTGCTCTTAAGACGGGTCAGCCCTTTTACAATACATAACGATAGACACCCATCACCGTATACATCCAGAAAAGTAAATGTCATGAGAGGTGGAAAAATGGCAAAACGTAAAAAAAAGAATAAAAAGTCGTCAGGTTGGAAATCTCAGCTTTCATTTGAAGTTTTCGGACTGTTATTGTTTGCGATGACTTTGATCGCAGCGGCTGAGTTCGGGAAAGTGGGTAATTTGTTCGCTGGTCTATTCCGCCTGTTTGGAGGAGAATGGTACGGGATCCTTTTGTTAGGTGTCTTTGTCCTATCCATATATATCATTTGGAAGCGTGCCTGGCCCCGTTTTTTCACGCGCCGTTTGAGTGGGGTGTACCTGTTCGTTCTCGGCCTTATGCTTCAAAGTCACGTCAAACTGTTCGATCTTCTTTCACGTAATGGAGAATGGGAAAATCCATCTGTGATCCAAAATACGTGGGAATTGTTTTTGCGCCAACAAGGAGCGGATGCAGGAACTTATGATTTGGGTGGAGGTATGATCGGTGCCTTTGGTTTTGCGTTCACCTATGTATTATTCGCACCCGAGGGGACACAAGTCATCATTTTCTTCATGTGGGTTATCGCAGTTTTGCTGATCACAGGGCTTTCCATGAATGATATACTCGCTAAAGTTGTTGCACCATTAAAAAAATTCATCTTGAATACATACAGTGATTGGAAGGATCATATCCAGAGCAGGAAAGAACAGAAAGAAGAAGAGCGTAAAAAAGAGCGGAAAACACGAGGCAAACGGACAACGAAAGATAAAAATGAAACTAAACCAGTCGAAGAATTTGAGGAGCAACCGTATTCTGAACCGATCATTGAAGATTTTACGGAAAACACATACCAAGAAGCATTCGAATTTGAAGAGTTGAAACAAAAAGAACTTCAAAGGAAAAATACTGAAAAAGAAAACCAAAAAACATCCAAGGCAAAAGAAGAGAAGGTTTCAGAAACTGGTGAAGTCGCTACTGGATTTTCCATAGCAGAAGTGGAAAATGAATCTTATGAGCTGCCACCGTATGATTTGTTGAGCCGTCCTGTCAAGTCAGGCCAGCATCGTGAAAGACAACATGTTTCAGAGAATACAAGAAAGCTTGAGCGGACGTTTGAAAGCTTCGGTGTCAAAGCCAAAGTAGTCAAGGTCCACTTAGGGCCTGCTGTTACAAAATATGAAGTACAGCCGGCTATCGGTGTAAAGGTCAGTAAGATCGTCAACCTGACCGATGACCTTGCCCTGGCACTTGCTGCCAAGGATCTGCGTATCGAAGCACCGATTCCTGGCAGATCAGCCATAGGTATCGAAGTACCGAATCAGGAAGTGTCAATGGTTTCATTAAGGGAAGTCGTCGATACGAAGCGCAATGATCTCAATGCCAAACTGAGCATCGGATTAGGACGTGATATTTCTGGGGAACCGATACTAGCAGACTTGAGCAAAATGCCGCATTTACTGATTGCAGGTGCGACAGGCAGTGGGAAGAGCGTATGTGTGAATGGCATTATCACAAGTATATTGATGAAAGCTAAACCTCATGAAGTGAAAATGATGATGATCGATCCAAAAATGGTCGAATTGAATATGTACAATGGCATCCCTCACCTGCTCGCACCCGTAGTCACAGAACCGAAGAAAGCGGCCCAGGCACTGAAACGGGTCGTCAATGAGATGGAACGCCGGTATGAATTGTTTTCCCATAGCGGGACTAGGAATATTGAAGGTTATAACAACATGATCAAACGGCAAAATGAAGATTCGGATGCAAAGCAGGCATTGTTGCCATATATCGTGGTCATCGTCGATGAATTAGCTGACCTGATGATGGTCGCTTCAGGGGATGTGGAAGATGCGATTACAAGATTGGCTCAGATGGCGCGTGCTGCAGGAATCCATTTGATCATCGCGACACAAAGGCCGTCAGTGGATGTCATCACAGGTGTCATCAAGGCGAACATCCCATCCAGGATTGCATTCAGTGTCTCATCTTCAACAGACTCAAGGACCATCCTTGATATGGGAGGAGCTGAAAAGCTGCTCGGTAAAGGGGACATGTTGTTTTTCCCGATTGGTGCTAATAAACCGACACGGGTTCAAGGCGCTTTTCTATCTGATGAAGAAGTACAACAGGTCGTCGATTTCGTTATCGGCCAGCAAAAAGCCAAGTATCAGGAGGAAATGATCCCTACTGATGAACCTGATCAAAAAGTCGAGGAAGTGGAGGATGAACTGTTTGATGATGCTGTCAATTTGATCGTTGATATGCAAACGGCTTCTGTCTCGATGCTGCAAAGACGTTTCCGCATAGGATATACAAGAGCTGCAAGACTGATCGATGCTATGGAAGCAAGAGGAATTGTCGGACCATATGAAGGAAGCAAACCAAGGGAAGTACTCATCTCTACTATTGATCAAGATGCCTCTTCCAGTTGAATGACCAATTGATAAAGGGTGACTAGAACAACGCTGATATGCTGTTCGGTCGCCCTTTCTCGCACTATAAGAAAGTATAAATATTTCAACTAAGGCTCAGCCGTCGCCCTAGGGCTTGGCTTTACCAAGTTTTCTTTGTTCAGATATGATGGATCTCAACAACTCGGGGTACAATCCCTACAAATTCAAAATTATTTCGACAACTAAATTTTATAGTCCATCAGTTTTTTATAACAAGTAGCATGTCATATTGAAACATTGTCGTAACATTTTTATATATAATGTAAAAATAGTATTTATTTATTTATGTAAAAATGATATAGTAATTGTCGAATATTGTTAAATAAAATAGATTAGAATGCAACATAGTTGGGGTGAAGATATATGACCATCAAAACGGACCATCGTCTATTATATTTACAAGTAATAGATCGATTGAAGAAAGATATCGAATCAGGTGTCTATCAAGAAGGGGAAAGACTTCCTAGCGAATTTGAACTTTCAAAACTTCTAGGGATCAGTCGTGCGACCCTTAGGGAGGCACTGCGGATCCTTGAAGATGAAAATGTTGTTGTAAGAAGACATGGTGTCGGGACCTTTGTACGTACCCGTGCTGTTTTTTCTTCTGGTATTGAGGAGCTTTTCAGCCTCACTGATATGATTAAACGAGGCGATAAGACACCAGGGACTATCTTTTTATCATCTGAAACAAGAGAAGTGATGGATGAAGATATCCAGCGATTTGATTTAACACCATCGGAAAAACTTGTAGTCGTGGAACGTGTCCGTACTGCAGATGGACAACCCGTTATCTATTGTCATGATCAGATTCCGGCCAAATTGATGCCGGTGAACTACAAATCCAAGGAAGAAGAATCTCTTTTCAATATACTGGAAAACGAGTCTAATAGCCGGGTCCTGTATGCAGTTGCCCATATCGAACCATTAGGCTACCATGACCGGATTTCCGAAGTTTTGGAGTGTCCTCCAGAATCATCCCTTCTTGTGTTGAAACAGATGCACTATGATCAGAATGACGATCCTGTCCTATACTCAGTGAATTATTTCAGGGCGGATAAATTTGACTTTCATGTGGTCAGACGTCGGGTGTGATAAGAGGCTCAAAATGGCACCTAAGTATAAACGGCGAATTTCTGCGTTACTCGGTTTTGTCGGTCCTCACGTATTACTGATATACGATCCGGTCCTTAAAACCTTCGTGCCTTGAACTTCTTGTTTCTAATTCGTCGCCATTTTGAACTTTAATTAGATAAGAGGTTCAAAATGGTACCTAAGGAGACCGGTACTTAAAAAAGGAACGTTGTTATGGTGGCGGTATTTTAAAAAAGCTTGTTGAATTTCGTGAAATAACTATTAAGTGATTTTTTATAAAGAGATTTAAGGAGGTGGTCGAGGAGATTGTTGGAAGCGCTTAGCTTTTAGAATTCAGTAAAATTTGAAAATATAACAAGGGGGAACTGTACGGAATGAAAAAGCGTTATGGGTTATTGATGTCTATGGTATTGGCTGCTGGAACTTTGCTTTCAGCTTGTGGAAGCGATGAAAGTGATTCAGGTTCAGGGGATAAAAAAGAGGACGGATTTAAAGTAGCAATGGTAACAGATACTGGCGGTGTTGACGATAAGTCGTTCAACCAATCTGCTTGGGAGGGCCTTCAAGAATTCGGTAAAGAAAATGACCTTGAAGAGAAGAAAGGTTACAATTATTTGCAATCTGAAAATCAAAGTGACTATCGCCCGAATTTGAACAGTTTGGTGCGTCAAAACTTTGATCTTATCTATGGGATTGGTTTCTTGATGCAGGAAGACATCCAGAAAGTAGCTGAACAACAAAAAGAAGCACAATTTGCACTCGTTGACAGCGTAGCAGTGGATGCGGATGGCAAGCCTCTTGAAAATGTTGCAAGCATCACGTTTAAAGAACATCAAGGATCTTTTCTTGTCGGACTTGTTGCAGGGCTTCAATCCAAGTCTAATAAAATCGGATTCATCGGTGGGGTAGAAAGCGAATTGATTTCAAAGTTTGAAAATGGTTTCAAGGCAGGTGTCCTTACAGCGAATCCGGATGCTGAAGTGACTGTCCAATATGCTGGTGATTTCAATGACGCTTCAAAAGGTGCCACAATCGCTTCTGCCCTTTACGGACAGGGTGTTGACGTGATTTATCATGCTGCAGGCGGAACGGGATCAGGAGTATTCACAGAAGCGATCAACCGTAAGAAGAACGGAGAAGATGTATGGGTGATCGGTGTTGACCGTGACCAATTTGAAGAAGGAATCTACGATAAAGGAAACAACAAGAGTGTGACATTGACTTCAATGGTAAAACGTGTAGACACTGCGGTATTTGAAGTCTCTACTCAAACAAAGGAAGGAAACTTCCCTGGTGGACAAATCGTGGAATTCGGACTTGAAGAAAATGGTGTCGGTATCGCTCCGACAGAAGATAACGTTTCCGAAGAATCACTGGAGATGGTTAGAGAATATAAAGAGAAAATCGTTTCTGGTGAGGTAGAAGTGCCTAAGACGGCTGAAGAGTTTGAGACTTTCAAAAGCGAGAAGTAATCATTATATCTATACAGAGGGGTTGACCCATAAGTCTTTGTGTCAACCCCTTTATTTTATGCTCTTAAGTGTAACAAAGGCATGTCGAAGTTCGACTGGACTCCCTTGTTACACTTAAGAGCACTCATAGGATGCAGCTGGGCGGTTCAGCAGCCTATGCGGACGGAACAACACAGTAGGAGTGATGACAGTTGGAATACGTCATTGAAATGCGGGATATCCGCAAAGAATTTCCGGGCATTGTTGCCAATGACAACATTACATTACAGGTTCAAAAAGGGGAAATTCACGCATTGTTAGGGGAAAACGGTGCAGGAAAATCCACCTTGATGAACGTTCTTTTTGGCCTTTACCAGCCTGAAAAGGGTGAAATCCATGTTCGTGGGGAAAAAGTGGAGATCACGGATCCGAATATCGCCAACAAATTGGGAATCGGTATGGTCCATCAACATTTCATGCTTGTGGAGAATTTTACGGTAACTGAGAATATCGTCCTTGGTCAGGAGCCGAGGCGACGGGCCCAGGTCGATATCAAATCTGCTGCAAAGAAAGTTGAAGAGATTTCAAGGCAGTATGGTTTACGAGTCGATCCGCATGCAAGAATCGAGGATATTTCCGTCGGAATGCAGCAACGTGTTGAAATTTTAAAAACGTTGTATCGTGGTGCAGATATCCTGATTTTCGACGAACCGACCGCAGTATTGACGCCACAAGAAATCAAAGAACTGATACAAATCATGAAGCGTCTTATTGCAGAAGGAAAATCGATCATCTTAATCACTCATAAATTAAAAGAAATCATGGAGGTTTGCCATCGTTGTACAGTCATCCGTCGAGGTAAAGGGATCGGAACTGTGAATGTTGCGGATACGAATCGTGAGGAGTTGGCTTCCATGATGGTCGGCCGGGACGTTTCATTCACTACCAAGAAAGAAAAAGGAAATCCGCAACAGGAAGTCCTTGAAATCAAAAACCTTGTTGTACAGGATTCTCGAGGCATCTCAGCAGTCAAGGGTCTGGATTTAACCGTTCGGGCTGGAGAAATCATCGGGATTGCCGGAGTCGATGGGAATGGACAGACTGAATTGATCGAAGCGATTACGGGCTTACGTAATGCGGAAAGCGGAGAAATCCATTTGAATGGAAAAGAGATCACCAACCTTAAACCACGTAAAGTGACTGAATCGGGGTTAGGCCATATTCCCCAAGATCGTCATAAACATGGACTTGTCCTTGATTTTTCAATCGGTGAAAATATGGTCCTGCAAACGTATTATCAAGAACCTTACTCAAAATACAAACAAATCAAGGCGCCGCAAATTTTCAAAAAAGCAAACCAGTTGATCGACCAATTTGATGTCCGCACCCCTAGTGTGCATACCGAAGCCAGGGCTTTGTCTGGCGGGAATCAACAGAAGGCGATCATTGCTCGTGAAGTCGACCGGAGTCCGGATCTGTTAATAGCAGCACAGCCTACACGGGGTCTCGACGTTGGTGCAATCGAATTCATACATTCCAAACTTATTGAAGAACGTGATGCAAATAAAGCCATCCTGCTCCTTTCATTCGAATTGGATGAAATCATGAATGTCAGCGACCGTATTGCTGTCATTTATGAAGGGAAGATCATTGCGATCGTCGACCCGCAAGAAGTGACGGAGCAAGATTTAGGTTTATTGATGGCTGGATCCAAACGGACAGGGAAGGAGGAGAACTAAGTGAGGCTGCAACAAATTTTATTCAAGTTAAGCGTTCCTGTCATTGCAGTTGCGCTTGGTCTTCTCGTCGGTGGAATCATCATGGTATCAAGTGGTTATGATGCATTCTATGCCTATTCATCCTTGTTCAGTGTCATTTTTACAGATCCTTATTATATCGGTGAAACCGTAAGACAAATGTCTCCATTGATTATGTCCGGTTTAGCAGTTGCCTTTGCTTTCAGAACAGGACTATTCAATATTGGGGTAGAGGGGCAACTGTTAGTTGGTTGGTTGGCCTCTGTGTATATCGGCATAACGGTAGAAGGCGTCCCTGCTTTTATCCATGTTCCCCTTGCGATCCTTGCAGCGGCAGCAGCGGGAGCGTTATGGGGCGTTGTCCCTGGATATTTGAAAGCGAGATTCAGAGTGCATGAAGTCATCACGACAATCATGATGAACTATATTGCTTTACATGTGACGAATTCAATCATCCGGAATCATCTGTTGGCTCCAGGTGAACGTACGGAAGACATTCAATCTTCTGCATCATTATCTTCATTGTTTTTACAAGAGATTACCGACTTTTCCAGATTGCATTACGGAATCCTTTTTGCCATATTAGCAGCAGTATTGATGTGGTACCTGTTATGGAAGACAACGACAGGCTACGAACTTCGTGCAGTCGGATTCAACCAGCATGCCTCCAACTATGCAGGTATCAATGTACAGAAGAACATCATTCTCTCGATGTGCATTTCTGGCGGTTTTGCTGGTGTAGCAGGGGCGATGGAAGGCCTTGGTACGTATCAATATATGACCATCAACGCAGCATTTTCTGGCGTCGGGTTCGACGGAATCGCTGTAGCACTATTAGGAGCGAACAGTGCCATCGGCATCATCCTAGCCGCAGGTCTATTTGGAGGACTTAAAATCGGAGCTCTGAATATGCAAGCGATGGCCCAGGTGCCGCCTGAGTTGATTACGATTGTCATTGCTCTCATCATCTTCTTCGTAGCTTCAAGTTATCTTGTTCACTGGCTGCGGAACCGCATTAACAAAAGGGGGAAAATCTAGATGGGTCTATTGCAAATATTAGAAATCATCATACCGACAGCCATCTTTGCTGCCGCCCCTTTGATTCTGACTGCACTCGGTGGCGTATTCAGTGAACGGTCTGGTGTCGTGAACATCGGATTGGAAGGCCTCATGATGATGGGTGCCTTCATCGGAGCAGTGTTCACTTTTTATGGAGAGACCTGGGGATTGGGTGGTGCATCACCATGGTTTTCGTTCTTGGTTGCAATCCTGATCGGTGCCGTTTTCTCTTTGCTGCATGCGGTGGCGAGTATTTCGTTCCGCGCTGACCAGGTTGTCAGTGGTGTCGCCTTGAACTTTTTGGCTGCTGGTTTGACGATTTTCCTCGTCAAGAAAATATTTGACGCAGGTCAGACACCTTATCTGAATGAACGGATTTTCAAATCAGACATACCCTTTCTTTTCGATATTCCAATCATCGGACCATTATTATTCGGTGATGCCTATATCACTTCATACCTGGCGGTTGCTCTAGCTTTCGTAGTCTGGTTCATCGTCTTTAAAACACCATTCGGACTTCGTTTGAGAGCTGTTGGTGAACATCCGATGGCCGCCGATACGATGGGGATCAATGTAGCGAAGATGCGTTATGTCGCAGTCATGCTCAGCGGGGCGTTCGCAGGACTGGGAGGTGCAGTGTATGCGACTTCAATCAGCGGAAACTTCACTCATTCGACAATTGCAGGCCAAGGCTTCATGGCCCTTGCTGCGATGATTTTCGGTAAGTGGCATCCACTTGGTGCATTAGGTGCGGCATTGTTCTTCGGTTTTGCACAATCATTGAGTATTACAGGACAACAGATTCCATTGCTGAAAGAAATTCCACATGTCATCTTGCTCATATCTCCATATGTGTTGACAATCCTTGCATTGGCTGGATTTGTCGGCAGAGCGGATGCACCGAAAGCAATCGGTAAACCATACGAAAAAGGAAAACGATGATCTTTAGAGAACTTCTCATAGTATGAGGAGTTCTTTTTTAAAAAGGGAGGAAAGTATAAAAGTTTTTTTCGAAGATGGAATGTCTAGCTCCAACGCCCAACCACTTGGATCACTTCAGTCTTCCTGCGGCGGCGAAAGCCTCCTCGTCGGACTTCCAGTGACCTTCATGGCTGACCAGGGCGTTTGCGCTTTTCTTGATGTCTGGCTCCAACGCCCAACCACTTGGATCACTTCAGTCTTCCTGCGACGGCGAAAGCCTCCTCGTCGGACTTCCAGTGACCTACGTGGCTGACCAGGGCGTTTGCGCTTTTCTTGATGTCTAGCTCCAACGCCCAACCACTTGGATCACTTCAGTCTTCCTGCGGCGGCGAAAGCCTCCTCGTCGGACTTCCAGTGACCTACGTGGCTGACCAGGGCGTTTGCGCTTTTCTTGATGTCTGGCTCCAACGCCCAACCACTTGGATCACTTCAGTCTTCCTGCGGGGCGAAAGCCTCCTCGTCGGACTTCCAGTGACCTTCGTGACGATATACAGGTTGCTTCCGCTTTTCTTTCGCCTGCTGAAAGGGAGTGAATTCCGCAGTAATGAAAAAATACCGAAGCCTTAATTATATGATGGATATTTTGCTTGCAATCTGTTATAAAATGCCGTTGAAGAGTATTATAATGTAGAGTGTTTCATGTTTCGATACGGATTAGGGTAAACTAGTGAGTGAAAACTTGGCAAAGGAGAGGTTGAAGATATGACAAAGACGAAAGAACCTCGAATCATACCTACTGAAGGGTATACACTGCATCTGGTAGAAACGGAAAAATATAAAACGACGACGATCTCCATCCAAATAAAAAGGAAGATTGAAGAAGAAAACGTAACAAAACGATCATTATTGGCTCAAGTCCTGAAGTCTGGAACGAAATCCTATCCTTCTTCACTACATATCCATCGTCTTTTAGAAGATATGTATGGTGCTGGATTCGTTACATCAATCGCCAAAAAAGGTGATTATCAGATCATCACGATCCGTATGGATGTTTCAAATGAAAAATTTCTTCTGGACAACACACAACTGCTTGAACAGTCCCTGGATTTCTTAGCTGAAGTATTGCTATATCCATTGAATGATGGAACAAAATTCGATGAAAGCAATGTGAAAAAGGAAAAGAGGGTACTTAAACAGAAAATCCAATCGATATATGATGATAAAATGCGTTTTGCGAACAAACGGCTTGTCGAAGAAATGTTCAAAGGCCAGTCATATGCACAGCATGCATTCGGAAAAGAAGAAGAGGTCGAGTCGATTACGGCTGAAGAATTGTTCGATTATTATAAAGACGTGATTGAAAAAGATGAAATTGATATTTATATAATCGGGGATATCAATGGTGAAGAAGTAGGACGAAAAGTCCAATCCAGCCTCCGGCTTAATGAACGTATCAATACAGATGAAGCACCAGTCCAGGAAGTTACTGCTAGACACCAGGAAAATGTCGTTTTTGATGAACAGGATGTCAAACAAGGAAAGCTTCATATCGGTTACCGGACCTCAATAACGTTTGCAGATCCTGAATACTACGCCATTCAAGTATTCAATGGAATCTTCGGTGGATTTTCTCATTCGAAATTGTTCCTCAATGTACGTGAGAAAGCAAGCCTTGCGTATTATGCCGTTTCGAGAATCGAAAGTCATGTCGGTGCCCTATTCGTCATGTCAGGCATTGAATTCAAAAATTACGAAAAAGCCGTATCCATCATCAAAGAGCAAATGGATCACATGAAGAGTGGCGATATAACAGATTCAGAACTTTCTCAGACCAAAGAAATGATACGTAATCAGCTTCTCGAGTCTGTTGATAACCCGAACAGCTGGGTCGATCTGCTTTATCATTCCAGAGTCGCTGGTATACGTCGATCCATTGATGAGTGGATCGAGGGCATCCAGGCTGTCACGATGGAAGATATCCGGAATGTAGCGGATACAGTAACATTAGATACGATCTATTTCCTTAAAGGGGAGGGTCAAAAGTAATGAATGAATCCTACTACGATCAACTGAAAGAAACCTTATACTCGGAGACGCTGGATAATGGCTTGCACGTTTATATTTTACCGAAGGAAGGTTTTAACAAAACGTATGCAACCTTTACAACGAAATACGGTTCTGTCGATAACCATTTCACTCCGCTAGGCTCGGATAAGCCGGTGAAGGTACCAGACGGAATTGCTCATTTTCTAGAGCATAAATTGTTTGAAAAAGAGGACGGGGATGTATTCCAGGACTTCAGCAAGCAAGGGGCTTCTGCGAACGCTTTCACATCGTTTACTCGGACCGCCTACCTTTTTTCAAGTACTTCAAATGTAAAAGAAAATCTGAAGACACTGATCGATTTTGTCCAAGCGCCTTATTTTACCGAAAAGACTGTGGAAAAAGAAAAAGGGATCATCGGGCAAGAAATCGAGATGTATGATGATAATCCAGATTGGCGTGTTTATTTCGGTGTGATCGAGAATATGTTCCATCGACACCCAGTCAAAATCGATATTGCCGGAACAATATCTTCCATTGCCAAAATCTCAAAAGATTCTCTCTATACATGCTATGAGACGTTTTACCATCCCAGCAACATGCTGCTGTTCGTCGTCGGTAATGTCGTTCCAGAAGAAATCATAAGTCTTGTGAAGGAAAATCAGAGCGGAAAAGAATTTACGCCACCAGAAAAAATCGAGCGTTTTTTTGAAGAAGAACCACCTGAAGTTGCAAAAAAGAAATCGGTCATCAAAATGACTGTGCAAACTCCGAAGTGTATGGTCGGATTTAAACAGGCCACACCTAAGCGGTTTGGGGATGAACGGCTCAAGTACGAATTAGGGATGAATCTTCTCCTTGATTATCTCTTCGGTCAAAGCTCAGAAAATTATGAAGAGTTGTATACGGAAGGCTTGATCGATCAATCGTTCTCATTCGATTATACCGAAGAAACAGAATTCGGCTTCTCGCTTATCGGCGGGGAAACGAGTGATCCAGATCGACTGACTGATCGGATATTCGAGATGATCGAAGCGACCAAATCAAAAGGGATCGATACAGAAGCTATTGACCGCCTGAAGAAAAAGAAGATGGGAAGTTTCCTAAGATCGATGAATTCACCCGAATATATTGCAAACCAGTTCACTCGTTTCCAATTTGGTGATATGAATTTGTTTAAGGTCGTTGAAATGTACGACAAAATAACAACTGAAGATCTTCAGAACATACTGAATGATCATTTTAAAGAAAAGGCCTTCACGAGCTGCCAGATACGACCGAAAAACAGTTAAGAACACAATGATAGGGAGACTGGCTAAAAAGTCAGTCTCTACTTTATGTTTCGGTACGAATTTATCGGTGCAGATTAAAAATATATCGGAGCAAACTTCAATTTAATCGGTGCAAATTAGCAATTTATCGGTGCTATTCTTGATTTTATCGGTGATTTGCTCATTCAACACAATTTCATATGGGGGGATGCAATATGAAAAACTATGCACTAGTGACTGGCGCCAGTGGGGAAATCGGACAAGCGATTGCAAGGGAAATGGCGGCCCAGGGATATAACCTTTACCTGCACTATTTCCGGAACAAGCATGCAGTCGAAAAGCTGCAAATCGAATTTTCCTCAATTATCGAATGTAAGTTGATCAAGGCAAATCTGGCAGTCCAAGAAGGACCTCGAATGTTAGCTGAACAGATTAAGACGCCGATCGATGTATTTATTTATAATTGCGGGAGTTCACATACTGGACTGATTACAGATGTATCCGAAAAGGAACTCGATGGTATGGTACAGCTCCAGTTGAAAAGCCCATTCCAGCTCATCCAACAACTTTTGCCGTCAATGATTGAAAGGAAGAAAGGGTCGATTGTCATGATCACCTCCATTTGGGGACAGACGGGGGCATCCTGTGAAGTACTCTATTCGATGGTCAAGGGTGGCATGAACACAATGGTCAAGGCCTTGTCGAAAGAATTGGCTCCTAGTGGAATCCGAGTCAATGCAGTAGCACCTGGTATCATTTCGACAAAAATGAATGAACATCTGTCTGAAAAGGAGCTTGAAGAGATCTCAGAAGAAATTCCGCTCGGGAGATTTGGACTCCCTGAAGAAGTCTCTGATGCAGTCGGTTATTTGGTATCCAAAAAATCTTCTTATGTCACTGGGCATATCCTTCCTGTCAATGGCGCCTGGTATTGTTAAAAATGGATGCATAATTTTCATCTTCATGAGAAAAGATAATGTCTGAACGATTTTATTTTCTAGGAGGGACTAGACATGTCTGTTCTTGATAACTGGAATGAGTGGAAAGGTTTCCTCAGTGAACGTTTACGTCAAGCAGAGGAAAAAGGAATGAAGGACGGCGCGATTACTGAAATTGCGACTGAAATCGGAGGATACCTTGCTGATCAGGTTGAACCGAAGAACGCTGAAGAAAAAGTACTTGCAGACCTTTGGAATGTTGCTAGTGAAGAAGAGCGGCACTCAATCGCCAGCATGATGGTCAAGCTTGTACAAGAAAGACAGTAGGAGAAATAAGACTGATCCGATATGAATGTTAATATTCTCTGACCATTCGTAAGCTGATTCTTTGAAGGATCAGTCTTTTTCATTTAAAAATAAGTACTAGGCAATCCTTTTCACTTCGTTTAAGACTTGCCAAGTTTTCTTTAATTTTACTTTTCTTAATGTTGAAAATCATTTATCATTAGGATGTCGGATATTGGTGAATATGCAAAGGAGATGAGCAATGGATAAGCAGGAATGGTATTTAGAATATGAAATACATAAAAACCGTCCCGGGCTGCTGGGGGATATTTCTTCATTGCTCGGCATGCTTGGAATAAATATTATTACAATCAATGGTGTTGACAATATAAGACGCGGTATGTTGTTGTTGGCTCACAATCCTGAACAAGTCGAACGTCTGAAGACTATCCTTGAAACGATGGACAACATCACGATCACCAAGATGAGGAAACCGAAACTCCGGGATATTCTAGCTGTCAGACATGGGCGCTACATCCAAAGGGATGCAGATGATAAAAAGACTTTCCGCTTTGTCCGTGACGAGCTTGGATTGCTTGTTGACTTCATGGCAGAATTGTTCAAGATCGAAGGACACAAACTCATCGGGATCCGTGGAATGCCCCGTGTCGGTAAGACTGAATCGATTGTTGCAGCCAGCGTATGTGCAAACAAACGATGGGTTTTCGTTTCATCAACTCTTCTGAAACAAACGATACGTAACCAATTAGCGGATGATGAATACAGCAATGACCATGTTTTTTTAGTGGATGGAATTGTCTCCTTAAAGCGATCATCAGAAAAACATTGGCAATTGATCCGAGAGGTGATGAGACTTCCTGCAACTAAAATTGTTGAACATCCTGATATTTTTGTGAGGGATTCAGAGTATACGCTTGATGATTTTGATTATATCATTGAACTCCGAAATGATCCTGACGAAGAAATAACCTATGATGTCGTTGATAGGAATACGACAACCTTTGATTTTGATTTTGAATAGTGGCAGGTGGTAGCAAGTATGACAGAGCTTGGTCAGCGCTTGAAAGAAACACGATTGGAAAAACAGTTATCATACGAACAGTTACAGGATAAGACGAAAATCCAAAAGAGATATCTCCAAGCAATCGAAGAAGGAAAATACTCCGTATTACCAGGAGCTTTTTACGCACGTGCATTCATTAAAAATTATGCAGAAGCGGTCGGACTGGATCCAGAAGTGCTTTTTGAAGAACATGCAAGTGAATTGCCCGTAACAAATGAAGAACCGTCGGAATTCACACCTCGATCTTCAAAAACCAAAACGAACGTCCCGAAGGACAACAAGGTGGCAAAGGTGTTTCCAGTATTCCTGACAGTCGTTTTACTAGCCGCTCTATTATTGGCCTTTTACTGGGTGATACAAAACAACGCAGGTAACAACAGCTCTGAACCGAACACCGAAAATGTAGACAAGTATGAAAGTTCTGAAGGTGATAAGCCAGAAGAGTCTACGGAGACATCCGAGGATACAGGTGGGAATGACGGCAACAGCGACACTTCTGAAGAAGAAGACACTACAGAAACTGAATCTGAGCCTGAAAAAGAATCACAAGAGCAAAAGGTGGAAGAACTCTCTTCGGAAGGGAGCATCAAATCCTATTCGCTATCCGGCACAGAGGAATTCACGGTCGAATTGAAGATGACCGGAGATGCCTATGTCGATGTGAAGGATGAATCAGGTCAATACATCGAACCTGGAAGAAAAGTTTTCAAAGAAGGCGACACACAGCAATATGATCTTGCGGATAAAACTCAGGTGACATTCAACATCGGTGCAAGCCAGCATGTCGAAGTCACTGTCAATGGTGAACCACTCACATACGCGATGGAACCTTCCAAAAGACCACATCAGAAAATCGTCATCCAATATCAAAAAGGAAACGAAGAAGCCGATTAATCCATGGATTGGCTCAGCATGCATTTTAACAAGCAGTTGAGCTGGTCCTCTTTTTATTCGTTCTATCAAGTCCTGTTCAATATCCGCATCATACTTTCTAATAAGGCTACAGTGTTTGTTTTGTGACTGATTGTGGTAAAATATACATGTTTGAGCCTGATAACCGACAGGAGGAAGTTATGAACTTACCAAATAAAATCACGTTTTCCAGAGTAATGTTGATCCCTATTTTCATGGTATTTCTCCTTGTTCCATTCAACTGGGGAAGCCTTGAATTATGGAATGGGGTAATACCTATCCACCATTTCATCGCAGCACTAATTTTCATCATTGCATCATGTACAGATTGGATTGACGGCTATTACGCAAGAAAATTGAACCTGGTTACCAATTTCGGGAAATTTTTGGATCCACTGGCTGACAAGCTTTTGATCACAGCGGCACTTGTCGGACTCGTTGAGCTCCAACTTGCGCCAGCATGGATGGTCATTTTGATTTTGAGCCGTGAATTTGCGGTGACAGGACTGCGTCTGATTGCAGCTGGTGACGGAGATGTCATTGCCGCCAGCAATATGGGGAAATTGAAAACATGGATCCAAATCGTCGCGATAGCAGCATTGTTGCTTCATAATGTTCCATTCACCTTCATTTCATTCCCTTTTGCTGACATAGCCTTATGGGCAGCGACACTCATCACTGTCTATTCTGGATGGGATTATTTTACGAAAAACAAGCACATTATGCTAAAGTCAAAATAACGACAATGGAAGAGCTGACTCAAATCCGATGGAAAGTCAGCCCTTTTATTTCGGAGGAAGAGGTGAGTTTATGAACGCAGAAATCATTGCAATAGGCTCGGAGTTGCTATTAGGCCAAATCGCAAATACGAATGGCCAATTCATTTCTAAACAGCTGGCCGATCAAGGGATCAATGTGTTCCATCATTCGGTCGTCGGAGATAACAAACAACGACTTATTTCAACGATCCAGATCGCTGAAGAACGCGCTGACCTATTGATTTTCACTGGCGGGCTTGGTCCTACAAAAGATGACCTCACGAAAGAAACGATTGCAGAGCACCTTGGTCTCCCGCTGATCGAGAATAAAGAAGCGATGGATTTCATTGAAGGATATTACGAGAAAATTCAACAACCGATGTCAGAGAACAACCGCAGGCAAGCCCTTGTATTTGAAGGAGCTGCTGTACTGCCGAATAACTATGGGATGGCTCCGGGGATCGCTTTGCAAAAAGAGAACAAGACGTATGTTCTTTTGCCTGGGCCGCCGAAGGAAATGAAGCCGATGTTCACCGATTTCGCGATTCCATACATACAGCAATGGAGAGGGGAAGATGTAGAGCTTATTCTCTCACGTGTCCTCCGTTTCTATGGTATCGGTGAATCGGCACTTGAAACGAAATTGCTGGACCTCATCGAAGGACAGACGAACCCGACGATTGCACCTCTAGCGGGCAATTACGAGGTGACCTTGAGATTGACTGCCAAGTGTCAGACCGAGGATCAAGGTAAAAGAATGATAAGTGAACTCGAAAAGGAAATTTTTGATCGAGTCGGCCGATTTTTTTATGGCTATGATGACACTACACTTTCCTCCGAAGTCTTCAATACATTGCAAAATAATAAGCTAACAGTTTCTTGTGCTGAAAGTTTGACAGGGGGGTTTTTCGGACATGAACTGACGAAGCAGCCTGGGGCAGGGCAGATTTTACAGGGCGGCATCATATGCTATCAGAATGAGATCAAAAAGAATCAATTGAAGATCCCCGAAAAAGTGTTGGATGAAGATGGCGCGGTAAGTGAATTGTGTGCGAAACTGATGGCGGAAAATGTACGGGAATTATTTAAAAGTGATTATGGCGTCAGTTTCACTGGTGTGGCAGGTCCGAATGAAATGGAAGGAAAGCCTCCCGGCACAGTATATGTCGGAATCGCCTCCCCACAGGAAACGAAGGTATATCCGCTTAAGCTTGCTGGTGGCCGAAATGCAGTAAGGACCCGTACAGTCAACTATGGATTGTTTTATTTATTGAAACAACTTACAGGACAGCAGATTTCACAAAAAGGCGAATAAATGTTCGTAAAAAGTATTGGCAAAAGGTATAAAAAAAGGTATGATGAAGTTAGTTAATTTTAAGGAGTGATTGCATGAGTGATCGTAAAGCTGCATTAGATATGGCTTTAAGACAAATAGAAAAGCAATTTGGTAAAGGATCTGTCATGAAGTTGGGAGAACAGACGGAAAGTCGTGTTTCCACAACTTCAAGCGGATCACTCGCTGTGGATATCGCACTAGGTGTAGGTGGTTATCCGCGCGGCAGGATCATTGAAGTCTACGGACCTGAATCTTCAGGTAAAACAACTGTAGCCCTGCACGCGATTGCAGAATCACAACGGAATGGCGGACAGGCAGCATTCATCGATGCTGAACATGCTCTTGACCCGGTTTATGCTGAAAAGCTTGGTGTGGATATCAATGAACTGTTGTTATCTCAACCAGATACAGGGGAGCAGGCGTTAGAAATTGCTGAAGCCCTTGTACGTAGTGGAGCTGTAGACATCCTGGTCATCGACTCTGTCGCTGCCCTGGTACCGAAAGCTGAAATCGAAGGGGAGATGGGTGACTCGCACGTCGGACTTCAGGCTCGTTTGATGTCACAGGCGCTTCGAAAACTATCGGGAGCGATCAGCAAATCAAAAACAACAGCAATCTTCATCAACCAGATTCGTGAGAAGGTCGGCGTCATGTTCGGAAATCAACGATTAGTTGCTTGATCCGTAAAGGATTGAGGGAGTTTACTATGGGTTTCCCATGCTAGTGATAGCATGTTTAAAAAACCTTGTGAACCTTATTGCCTAAGGGTGTGGCATTTTAATGCTGCTAACGGTGAAGCCCTCCAATAGATGGGTAATACCGTGCCAAGCCTATTATAGGAAGGTGTAGAGACTACCGAAAAGGGCTCTCCGAAGAGTTAACTTAGTAGGGTACGGCAGAAGATAGGCTACTGCTGGAAGTGCAAGGCTCTCAGGTAAGATTGAGATGAAGAGATAGTCCACACTATAGAGATGGAAAATCTATAGAGAATGCCAGAAACAACTCCTGGGGGACGTGCCCTCAAATTCTATTCTTCTGTACGTCTAGAAGTACGTAGAGCAGAAACCTTGAAGCAAGGCAACGACATGGTCGGAAACAAGACACGTATCAAAGTCGTCAAAAACAAGGTTGCGCCTCCGTTCAAAACAGCAGAAGTAGATATCATGTACGGCGAAGGGATTTCAAGACAGGGTGAAATCCTCGATATCGGGTCTGAAATCGATGTGGTACAGAAGAGTGGGGCTTGGTACTCCTTCAATGGCGACAGGCTCGGTCAAGGACGCGAGAACGCAAAGCAATTCTTGAAGGAAAACGAAGCGATCGGAAATGAAATCTATCAACAGATCCGCTCTTATTATCAATTGAACACTGAAACGGCTGCAGCCAAAGAAGACGCAGGAGAGCAAGATTCTCTAGTATAATATATTTTGATGCAAGATGATCCGTTGATCGAATTCCGGGTCATCTTTTTTATGCTGTGAGCTCGTCATAAAGGACATAATACGTTTTTCCTGCCAAGTAAACTCTGTATTGTAAGCTCTTGACATTAAAAATAGACAACTATACAATTGATGTATATTGTTTGATTACTTTTACAATTGTTAAACAATGAAACAGCTGTATGTGAATAGCTAGCTTGATGAAAAACTATTCAATTTTACAACCAACAATTAGATAGCAAGAGGAGGTGAAAGGTATGTATATAGAATTTATCGTCCTCATCTCCATTTTGCTTGTCTCTGCAATCGTATTTGCAGTTGTTGGATATCTTGTTCGTAAATCAATTGCTGAAGCGAAAATTTCTAGTGCCGAGCATGCGGCAAAACAGATTATCGAAGATGGAAAACGAGAAGCTGAAGCTAGCAAAAAAGAGGCTTTGCTTGAAGCGAAAGATGAGATTCATCAGCAACGGGTAGAAGCCGAAAATGAAATTCGCGAACGCAGATCAGAACTTCAAAAACAAGAACATCGATTGGTACAAAAAGAAGAGGTCCTTGACCGCAAAAGTGAAACCTTAGATAAGAAAGAGGAATCATTAGAAAAAAGGGAGGATACTCTCACCAAAAAACAACAACAAATTGAAGAGATGGAAAGCAAAGTGGAGCAGGTGTTGCAGCAACAGCAACAGGAACTCGAACGTCTGTCTGGAGTTTCACGCGATGAAGCGAAGCAGTTAATCATGGATCAAGCCCAGTCGGAAATCGGCCATGAGCTTGCAGCTATGATTAAGGATCGTGAAAACCGCGCGAAGGAAGAAGCAGACAAGAAGGCGAAGGAGATTTTATCCTTAGCCATCCAACGTTGTGCTGCTGACCATGTAGCGGAAACGACTGTTTCTGTTGTCAATCTGCCGAACGATGAGATGAAAGGTAGAATCATCGGGCGTGAAGGACGTAATATACGTACCCTTGAAACATTGACGGGGATCGATCTGATAATCGATGATACACCTGAAGCGGTCATTCTTTCGGGATTTGACCCGATCAGGAGAGAAATTGCAAGAATTGCTCTTGATAAACTCGTTTCTGATGGAAGGATCCATCCAGCCCGTATTGAAGAGATGGTGGATAAATCCAGAAGGGAAGTTGATGAGTATATCAGGGAAATCGGTGAACAGACTACCTTTGAAATCGGAGTGCATGGCTTGCATCCTGACTTGATCAAAGTATTAGGTCGCTTGAAGTACCGTACAAGTTACGGTCAGAATGTACTCAAACATTCAATGGAGGTCGCACACTTGACCGGCTTGATGGCTGCAGAACTTGGGGAAGACGTCACAGTGGCTCGCAGGGCTGGACTGCTTCATGATATCGGTAAAGCAATCGATCACGAAGTGGAAGGAAGCCACGTTGAAATTGGAGTTGAACTTGCTCAGAAATACAAGGAACATCCGATTGTCATCAACAGTATCGCTTCACACCATGGAGATACTGAACCAACGTCAATCATTGCAGTCCTTGTCGCTGCTGCAGATGCTTTATCTGCTGCTAGACCTGGTGCTCGGAGAGAAACACTTGAGACATATATCAAAAGGCTTGAGAAGCTTGAAGAGATTTCCGAATCCTTCGATGGGGTCGAAAAATCATTTGCAATCCAAGCTGGACGTGAAATCCGGATCATGGTACGACCTGACATGGTGGATGATGTTGCGTCCCACCGTTTGGCTCGTGACATCACCAAGAAAATTGAAGATGAACTCGATTATCCTGGCCATATTAAAGTTACAGTCATTCGAGAGACAAGAGCAGTTGAATATGCGAAATAAAGCGGCGTAACACGCCGCTTTATTTTTTTTCATAAGATGAGATAATATATAATTTTGGTTGTGTGTATCCAGCTCCATCGCCTAACCATTTGGATCACTTCAGCCTTCCTGCGGTGGTCGACACATTGATTAACATCAAGTGTGGGGAGCCCACACAGAACCAAACTTTGTTTGGTTCGAGCCTCCTCGTCGGACTTCCAGTGACCTTCATGGTTGAGCAGGGCGATTCCGCTTTTCTTTGATTGGACACTGTTCGCATAAAATGGCATAGTTATGGGAAGAAGCAGAATAGGTGAAAATTATAGATATACTTACATAGATAGGGGTAAAAACAATATGAGAATTTTATTTATTGGTGATATTGTCGGGTCGCCTGGAAGGTCGATGGTTGAAACGTATCTCCCAAAATTGAAAAGTAAATATCAACCTACGTTGACTATTATCAACGGCGAAAACGCTGCACATGGACGTGGGATAACGGAAAAGATCACCAAAAACTTGAAGCAATGGGGTGCTCATGCGATCACTATGGGAAACCATACTTGGGACAACAAGGAGATCTTTACATTTATTGATGATGTTCCCCAGATGGTCCGTCCCGCAAATTTTCCAGAAGGTACACCTGGCAAGGGGTACACATTTGTAAAAATCAATGAGATTGAGGTAGCTGTCATAAATCTTCAAGGGCGTACATTCATGCCGCCTCTGGATTGTCCTTTCCGAAAAGCAGATGAGATTCTTGAAATAGTGAAGAATAGAACACCTTTCATATTTGTTGATTTCCATGCAGAGGCGACAAGTGAGAAGCAAGCGCTAGCATGGTATCTAGACGGTAGGGTGTCCGCATTAGTAGGGACACATACACACGTGCAAACTTCTGATAATCGTGTTCTCCCTGGAGGTACAGCTTATATTTCTGATGCTGGGATGACTGGTCCTTATGATGGAATTCTCGGGATGAGCAAGGAAGCGGTACTCAAAAAATTCCTGACAAATTTACCAGTTAGGTTTGAAGTGGAAAATGGTCGGGAACAGTTAAGTGGAGTCATAATCGATCTTGATCGGGTAACTGGACTAGCCAAATCGATTAAACGAATCCAGATCAACGATGATCATCCTTTCACGGAATAGTCTTCGCGAGGTTATGATTTAGAGGAATACAAGCTCACATCGTGAATATAGTAAAAGTGGTAGGATATCAATAAGGAGGTACAAATCATGGAAATATTAAAAGTTTCAGCAAAGTCCAATCCAAATTCTGTAGCTGGCGCGTTAGCTGGAGTCCTCCGTGAACGAGGTGCAGCCGAAATACAGGCAATCGGCGCTGGCGCTTTGAATCAAGCTGTGAAAGCAGTAGCTATTGCACGAGGATTTGTAGCACCTAGTGGAGTTGACCTCATTTGTATCCCTGCATTTACAGATATCTTGATTGAAGGAGAAGAAAGAACCGCCATCAAGTTGATTATTGAACCAAGATAATGATGTGTGTAAGCCTGTTTGTTCATTTGAGCAAGCAGGTTTTTATTTTGGAGTTGTTATCTAAAGGTTAATGGTGAATACTTGAAATTCGCGAGACTCCTATCGGAAAAACGAACAAGAAGAGACCCCACAGCGACCTACAATTTAAGGATCTTCGACTAAAGTCTACCACGTCCTGTGGGGAACGTTAAAGCCAGCATATCCTGTGAAGAATTAGACTAAGCCTGTAAAAAAGGCTGAGAAGTGATGTCCAGCTCCATCGCCAAACCACTTGGATCACTAGCGGCGACATTGATTTACATCTATTGTATGAGACCACACAGAACCGAAAGTTGTTTGGTTCGTTTGGTTCGAGCTTCCTCGTCAGTCTTTTAGTGGCCTTGGTGACCACCACTTCCGCTTTTATTTAGCCCGCGGAAGGGAGTGAATTTCACAACTATCCAACAATGGAATATAACAGATTGGGCTAGCATAGAAGTTAAGCTATTTTAAGTATATCATTATATGTAGTAGGAACCCTGTCCAAAATGGAATGAAGGAACATACTTCGCACCTGATCAGGGGATTTGACCAGGTTATTTATCGGTTCTTGGATAGGTTCATAACTTACTGTAGAGAGGGGGGTCTTAAATGCAAGTATTCGATGCTCATTGTGATGCTTTATTGAAGCTATGGCGGGATTCCGCTTTAACATTTGACGATACTGAATACCTCCAAGTCTCTTATCCTGGTTTGAAAGCTGCAGGGGGGAAGGTGCAGTGTTTTGCTGTCTATGTTCCAGATGATATTTTCGGAGACGCAAGATTCCAAGCAGCCATTGAAATGATCGATATATTCTATGAAAAAATCCTAAAACCCTATCCAGATCTAAAGGTGATCCAAACGAAAGAAGATATCGACTTTCTAAGTGAAGGGGATATCGGTGTCATGCTTACCTTGGAAGGGTGCGGACCGATTGCGAATGATTTATCCAGATTAAGGACATTGATCCAGCTTGGTGTGCGTTCTGTCGGGCTCACTTGGAATTTTGCCAACGACCTCGCGGACGGTGTACTCGAAAAAAGACAAGCTGGTTTATCCAACTTAGGAAAAGAAGCTGTGAGATTTTTAAATGAAAATAAAATCTGGACAGATGTCTCTCACTTAAGTGAAGCGGGATTTTGGGATGTGATGGAATTGACTGACCATGTCATCGCTTCCCATTCAAACGTGAAGAGATTGTGCAACCACCCAAGGAATCTCAATGATCGGCAAATCAAAGCATTGATTGAAAAAGATGCGGTGATGGGGATTACATTCGTCCCTTATTTCCTCAATAAGCGATCTCCAGTCCGGATAACTGAAATCCTAAAGCATATCGATCATGTCGCTTCCCTGGGCGGAGTCTACAATATCGGTTTCGGTTCTGACTTCGATGGAATTTCAGAAACAGTGATCGGACTGGATTCCTATTTCGGTTATGATCGATTACGAAACGAATTGCACAAACACTTTTCAGAAGAATATGTAAAAGGCTTTTGCTTTGATAATTTCTATAAAAGAATAAATTTTTAGATTTAGATACAATAGATGACTGAATATAGGAAATTTTCCTAAGAGAATACTTGCATTTTTATAGTGTTAGGTCTATTATTGTAGACGTTATAAATCATTTTTCTTCCTTAACCAAAGGGTTTTCTGACTCGGATGGTTCGGATGAAAAAATAACATACAATTGAAATTTTGATTGGAACAATAAAGGGGTGGAGTTCGAAATGGTAGATCAACTTTCATGGAAAGTTGGCGGACAACAGGGTGAAGGAATCGACAGCACTGGTGAAGTTTTTTCACTTGCTCAAAACCGATTAGGTTATTATCTCTATACATACCGTCACTTTTCTTCTCGTATTAAGGGAGGGCACACGAATAACAAAATCCGTGTTTCCACAAAGGAAATAGGTGCGGTTTCGGATGACTTGGATATCTTGGTGGCATTCGATCAGGAAACGATCGATGTAAACTACCACGAGTTGCACGAAGAAGGATTGATCATTGCAGACGCAAAGTTCAACCCGACTGCTCCAGAGGACTGTAAAGCAAAGTTGTATGCGGTTCCTTTTACCGAAATTGCGAATGAATTAGGGACCTCATTAATGAAGAACATGGTTGCAATTGGTGCGACAAGTGCGATACTTGGCCAATCGACAGAAGATTACCGTGAAATCGTTCAAGAAGTTTATGGTCGTAAAGGTGAAAAAGTGGTCGAGAAGAATATGGAGGCACTCCGTCAAGGTGCTGAGTATTTCAACGAGCAAGCAGGCGGTCCGATTGAGCGTCTTCAGCTGGAAAAAGCTGATGGTAAAAAGCGTATGTTCATAATCGGGAACGATGCAATATCCCTCGGTTTCTTAGTCGGTGGTGTACGTTTCATGTCTGCTTACCCGATTACCCCAGCATCTGAAATCATGGAATACATGATCAAACACCTTCCTAAGTATGGCGGAACCGTCATCCAGACAGAGGATGAAATTGCAGCAGCGACGATGGCGATCGGGGCGAATTACGCAGGAGTCCGTACGATCACTGCATCTGCTGGGCCTGGTCTATCCCTTATGATGGAAGCGATCGGCCTTTCAGGTATCACTGAAACTCCACTCGTAATTGTTGATACCCAACGTGGCGGTCCTTCTACGGGATTACCGACAAAACAAGAGCAATCTGATTTGATGGCGATGATCTATGGTACACATGGCGAGATTCCGAAAGTGGTTATCGCACCAAGTACTGCAGAAGAAGCGTTCTATGATGCTGTAGAAGCTTTGAACATTGCCGAGGAATATCAATGTCCTGTCATCGTGTTGTCAGACTTGCAGCTTTCATTAGGTAAGCAAACAGTCCAACCGCTTGATTACAGCAAGACAGAGATCCGCCGTGGGAAGCTCCAGGGTGATGAATTACCTGAGCTTGAAGCGAAAGAATACTTCAAACGTTATGAAGTGACTGAAGATGGGATTTCCCCTCGTGTCCTGCCTGGTACGAAGAATGGAATTTACCATGTGACAGGGGTGGAGCATGACCAAACGGGTAAACCATCTGAAGTAGCAGCTAACCGCCAGGATCAGATGGACAAACGGAACAGGAAACTTCAAAATTTGAAGTTCAAAAACCCAATATTCAAAAATGATAAGCATGATGAGGCTGATGTCCTTGTCGTCGGTTTCAATTCAACCCGCGGAGCGATTGAAGAAATGATGCCGCGTTTAGAGGACGACGGAATCAAAGTCAATCACGCACACGTACGCTTAGTGCACCCGTTCCCTGCAAAAGAAATGCAGGAAATGGTCGATTCTGCAAAGAAAGTCATCGTCGTTGAGAATAATTCAACCGGTCAACTTGCAAATATCATGAAGATGAACATTGGGAATCTTGATAAAATCAACAATGTGCTGAAATACAACGGGAATCCATTCCTGCCTTCAGAAATCTACACAAAATGCAAGGAGTTGTTATAGATGGCAACATTCAAAGATTTTCGTAACCAAGTAAAACCGAACTGGTGCCCAGGTTGTGGAGATTTCTCTGTTCAGGCGGCAATCCAGCGCGCTGCTGCGAATATCGGCTTAGAACCAGATGATTTGGCTGTTGTTTCTGGAATCGGATGTTCCGGACGTATTTCAGGCTATATCAATTCTTATGGATTCCATGGTATTCATGGACGATCATTGCCGATCGCCCAAGGAGTTAAAATGGCGAATCGCGATCTGACTGTCATCGCATCCGGCGGTGATGGAGATGGATTCGCAATTGGTATGGGACATACGATCCATGCAATCCGTCGCAACATCGATGTGACATACATCGTCATGGACAACCAGATCTATGGTTTGACGAAGGGTCAGACATCTCCTCGTTCTGATTTCGGATTCAAAACGAAGAGTACCCCGGAAGGGTCTGTGGAATCGTCGATTTCGATCATGGAAACAGCATTGACCGCTGGAGCGACATTCGTTGCCCAAAGCTTTTCCAGTGATTTGAAAGAATTGACCTCGTTGATTGAACAGGGGATCCAGCATAAAGGGTTCTCACTCATCAACGTGTTCAGCCCTTGTGTAACCTACAATAAGGTGAATACGTATGATTGGTTCAAAGAAAATCTAGTCAGCTTAGCTGATATAGAGAGCTATGATTCTTCAAACCGTATGATTGCAATGCAAACATTGATGGAAAACAATGGCCTTGTCAAAGGTTTGATTTATCAGGATAAAAATAAGAAGTCATATCAAGATCTTGCCCATGGATACAGTGAAACGGCATTATCCAAAGCGGATCTAAGCATTGATGACGAACAATTTAATGAACTTATTTCCGAGTTCATGTAACCTAACCGTTTACTAAAAACCTCATCTTTAACCGGATGGGGTTTTTTGAATGTTGTTTTCTAACGCCTGCGGCACCCCGACAGCCTCCTCTTCGGAATCTAGTTAAGCGCGGGTCGCTTCCGCTTTTGTTTAACCCGCTGAAAGCGAGTTATGTACGAAAACTTTCTTTTTGAATAAATCAACGATAATCAAAATAAAAGTAAAAAAACGAAATATAAACAAAATAAGGTATAGTTTAAGGGGAGTAATTGCAAAATGATATAGAGTGTCCTTCCATCAGTGATAACCGTATGTCCGCTCTATAAGGACACACCTTTACTGCTTAATGTTGTCATGATACAATTTCAGAGGGTAGTCTATTGTGGAATTAAAAGGAGTGTACACCGTGGAAGGAAAAATGAAAGCGATTATTAAGCACCATCGCGATAAAGGCGCTAAGCTCAAGATGGTAGATATCCCTCAAATAAAAAAAGATGAAGCATTGATCAAAGTAAAGGCCACTTCCATTTGTGGTACAGACGTACATATTTATGCCTGGGACGAATGGTCAGCAAGCAGAGTTCATCCCCCTTATATATTTGGTCATGAGTTTGCAGGAGAAGTCGTAGAAGTTGGGGCTGAAGTTACCAACGTCAAAATTGGTGACTCCGTTTCTGCAGAGACCCATATCGTTTGTGGGGAATGCCCGCAATGCTTGACCGGGAATGCCCACATATGCCGGAATACAAAAATCATTGGTGTAGACATCGATGGATGTTTTGCAGAATACGTCGCACTTCCAGCTAAAAATTTATGGGTAAATGACCCTGACCTGCCTATGGCTGTCGGTTCAGTGCAGGAACCAATGGGAAATGCTGTCCATACTATACTCGCTGGTGATGTTGCAGGCAGAACGGTAGCGGTTATCGGGTGCGGGCCGATTGGACTTATGGCTGTCGGTGTCGCAAAGGCTGCCGGTGCCTCCCAGGTGATCGCATATGATCTGAATGAATACCGCTTGAATCTTGCAAAAGAAATGGGTGCGACGACGACAGTCAATTCAAAAGAACAAGACCCTGTTGAAGTCACTATGAGACTGACAGATGGAAACGGTGTCGAGGTTGTCTGTGAAATGTCTGGACATCCAGCAGCGATCGATCAGGGATTCAAGATGCTTACCAATGGTGGACGTATGTCGATTTTGAGTCTGCCTGTCAAACCTGTAGAAGTCGACATTACGAATGATATCGTGTTCAAGGGAATTACAGTCCAAGGGATCACAGGACGAAAAATGTTCGAAACGTGGCGCCAGGTAGCGGGACTCCTGGGGTCAGGGCAGGTGGATGTTGAAAAGATGATTACACATGAATTCCCGCTAGAAGATTTTGAAAAGGGCTTTGAATTGATGCTGCAAGGAAAATGTGGAAAAGTGGTATTGAAGCCTTAATAAGAGGTTTTCCATGAATTATTGCAATCATTATCATGATAGGAGGAATGAGTAGTGAAAGGTTTTGAGTATCTGCAAAACGAACTTGATCAAATGAAGTCTGAAGGTGTATTCCGCGAATTGATCCCTTTAGAATCTGAACAAGGAGCAAGGGTCGTTATCAAAGGAAAAGAAGTCATCCAGTTATCATCCAACAACTATTTTGGCCTTACCGACCATCCGCGGATGAAGGAGGCTGCCATGGAAGCCGTTGAAAATTACGGAGTAGGGACAGGATCTGTCCGTACGATTGCGGGTACGTTAGCGATGCATGAAGAATATGAGAAAAAGCTCGCAGAATTCAAGCATACTGAAGCGGCTCTCGTTTTCCAATCCGGGTTCACGACGAACCAGGGTGTTCTATCATCCATCTTGACGAAGGAAGATGTCGTCATTTCAGATGAATTGAACCATGCTTCGATCATCGATGGAATCCGTCTGACCAAAGCTGATAGAAAAATCTACAATCATGTCGATGTTGAAGATCTTGAGCGTGCCTTAAAAGAATCTTCCGATTACCGTGTCCGTCTCGTCGTAACAGATGGAGTGTTCTCTATGGACGGAAACATCGCACCGCTTCCTGAAATCGTGGAGCTTTGTGAAAAATATGATGCGATCCTTATGGTGGATGATGCGCATTCAAGTGGTGTCCTTGGTCGAAACGGCCGTGGATCGATCGATCACTTTGACTTGAATGGGCGTGTACATATCCAAGTCGGAACGCTCAGCAAGGCAATTGGAGTATTAGGCGGATATGTTGCAAGCACACAAGCATTAAGAGATTATCTCGTTCATAAAGGACGTCCATTCTTATTCAGCACATCCCATCCTCCAGCAGTGACAGCAGCATGCTCAGCCGCGATAGATGTCCTTTTAGAAGAACCAGAATTGATCGAAAAGCTATGGGAGAACGCAAAATTCTTCAAAGACGGTCTGAGGCAGCTTGGGTTTGATACTGGTAAAAGTGAAACACCGATCACCCCTGTTGTTGTAGGTGACGCGGCACTGGCTCATAAGCTTTCTGATAAACTATTCGAGTATGGCGTATTTGCCCAGGGGATCGGCTTCCCGACTGTAGCAAAAGGATCAGCTCGAGTACGTACTATCGTGACTGCACAGCATAGTAGGGAAGACTTGCAAGAAGCGCTTGACGCATTTGAAAAGGCTGGTAAAGAACTGAATATCATTTAATATTGGAAAACAAAAGGGCTGTCCCAAAACAATCGTGTCACACAACACCAATACAGCATTTTTATCAATACCACGCTTCCTCAAAATGTTGTTCAAAAAAGGTGAAGTCAGACACTTATGGGACTGCCCCTTTTTCAGTATAAGTCCATCCAAAGCTCAAACCTGGTTGTGCAAGTTTTTTTCATGTGACTTGACTTTTCTGGCATCAATATCTTCTTTCAAATTCTCACCCATTTTCCTTGTAGTATACACTAATTGTATATTCGACTACTGATCTTCATGGTCAAGCGTACCTGAATTTGTTATAATAAACTAGTTAACTACACAGATTATTAGGACCTTAAAGCGTTTATATAGAATTAGATTTTGAAGTAAGGAGTGAGAAGATTGAAAAAGGATACCTCCGTAATCGAATCACCGGAACATAAGAAAGAAGCAAAAGATTACTCGAAGTATTTTCAAACAACGTATCAGCCTCCATCCCTGAAGGATGCGAAACGCCGGGGAAAGGAAAAGATCCAGTTTCATAAAGACTTTACGATAGATGATGACTTCAAAAATATCGGACAGGGGAAAAAGTTCTTGATCCGTACGTATGGTTGTCAAATGAATGAACATGATACTGAAGTCATGGCAGGGATATTGACGGATATGGGATTCGAATCGACTACAGACACAAAGGATGCGGATGTCATCCTGCTCAATACGTGTGCAATTCGAGAAAATGCTGAAAACAAAGTATTTGGGGAGATCGGCCACTTGAAGCCGCTCAAGCTTGAAAAACCCGGCCTGATCCTCGGGATATGTGGTTGTATGTCCCAGGAAGAGTCTGTCGTCAATAAAATCATGCAAAAGCACCAGCATATCGATTTGATTTTCGGTACGCACAATATCCACCGACTTCCACAATTAATTAAAAATGCTGTCTTCAGTAAAGAGATGGTCATTGAAGTATGGTCGAAGGAAGGAGATATCGTTGAGAATCTTCCCAGAGTGCGTAAGGGGAATATCAAAGGATGGGTCAATATCATGTATGGCTGCGATAAATTCTGTACCTATTGTATCGTCCCTTATACAAGAGGTAAGGAACGGAGCCGCCAGCCAGAAGATATCATTGAAGAAGTACGACATCTTGCAAGAAACGGTTACCAAGAAATCACTTTGCTTGGGCAGAATGTCAATGCATATGGAAAAGATTTTGATGATATGGAGTATGGGCTTGGAGACTTGATGGATGAGATACGTAAGATCGACATCCCGCGTGTCCGTTTCACAACAAGCCATCCACGGGATTTTGACGATCATCTTATTGATGTCCTGACAAAAGGCGGGAACCTTGTCGAGCATATCCATTTGCCTGTCCAACATGGAAGTTCTGATGTGTTGAAGTTGATGGCGCGTAAATATACAAGGGAACACTATATGGAGCTTGTACAAAAGATCAAGAACAAGATTCCACAAGCTGTCTTTACGACAGATATCATCGTTGGGTTCCCGAACGAAACCGAAGAACAATTTGAAGAAACCTTGTCGCTTGTGAGAGAAGTTGAATACGATATGGCCTTCACATTTATCTATTCACCAAGGGACGGTACTCCTGCTGCGAAGATGGAGGACAATGTACCGATGGAAGTGAAAAAAGAACGTCTTCAACGACTGAACAGCGTCATGAATGAAATCTTCCTTAAGAAGAACAAGGCATTGGATGGTCAGGTCGTGGAAGTATTGGTTGAAGGGGAAAGTAAAAAAGACCCTGATGTGCTGGCTGGTTATACCAGAACGAATAAACTGGTGCATTTCCGGGGACCGAAATCGTTGATTGGTAAACTTGTCAATGTGAAAGTGACAGATCCTAAAACATGGAGTCTCAATGGTGAGCTTGTAGAAACGGCAGAGGTGAGGGTATAATGGCACACTATACTAGGAAACAGGTTATTGAAAAAGCAGAAGAGCTGGCGAAAATGATCTCTTCGACAGAAGAAGTGGACTTCTTCAAAAAAGCGGAAGAAAAAATAAACGAAAATGATAAAGTACAAAAGTTGATCGGTAAAATCAAAATGTATCAACAGGAAGCGGTCAACCTTCAGCACTATCAAAAGCACGAGGCGCTGAAAAGAGTGGAAGACAAGCTTGCGAGCCTTCATGCTGAAGTGGACGCCATTCCGATCGTAATGGAATTCAAGCAATCACAAACAGATGTGAACGACCTTTTACAGTTGATCACCTCCACGATTTCGAATACTGTAACGAATGAAATCATTCGTGAAACAGGCGGTGATCAGTTGAAGGGGATGACAGGATCAGCAGTCAAACATAAACGATATTAATACACGGAGCTGTCCCAAAGCAATCGTGTCAGACACACCAACACAACATTTTGTATTCATCACGATTTTTTACAAAATGTTGTTCGGAATGGTGAAGTCAGACACTTATGGGACAGCCCTTTCTTTTGATTCTAAAAAATCGTTGCTAATTGAATGCTGATAAGGAAATGAAAGCTGGAAATATTTAGACCGCATCAGTCCTCTGTTGCGGTCGATACATTGATTTACATCTAATGTATGAGCCCACGAAGAACCGAACTTTGTTTGGGTCGATCCCCTCGTCAGCCTACCATTAACCTAGTGACTAGGCGGGTGTTTCTGCTTTTCTTTCGTCCGCGGAAAGCCAAATTTGTAAAGCAACAATCTATACGAGATTACTTTCCAGAAAATTCATGAAGCAGCATTGATGGACTGCTTCAATCGTTCAAACAGAAATTTCAAGACGACTGCCATCAGAAAATAGATGATAAAAGAATACATATGGCTCCAATTCAGCTGCTCATAAAATCCCAAATGGATGAAAAGCGGTTCAATGATGAACGCCCCTGTTCCAGAGAGCAGGGAAGCAGCCAGAATGTAGCGCTTCCATGTATGGACCATTTGATAGGTGATCATATAGCCGACTGGGAGAGCGGCATAATCCATCGGGACAAAATGGGGCACTTGATCGAACAATTTTTCATGGTATACCCACCATCCGTTATGGACTCCCATCGTATCGATGAAAATAGCAATGATCGAGACGAGTGATCCAAAAGTTAAGACTTCAAATATACGGGTTCGATCAAAAACTTTCCACCATATTAACCAAGGAAGAATGAACAATAGCAAACTGATCAACTTTTGTATAAGGATATTCATAAGATAAGCTCACCTTCTGCTTGTCAGGATAGGGAAATATTTAAAGAAAATATTAAAATGATAATAATGAAGAGTGAAATCAAATAGGAAAGTAGAGGCTTGACATAATGGAGCCGTAGCATCGGAAACATCATACAAAGGAAGAGGAACGAGTAAAATAAATTCCAACCACGGAAGTATTCGATTTTTCCGAATGCATTTCCTAGGGCTTCAAATCCGATATAAATACCAACCCATTTTAAAATACGCAAAACCTTCCGGACTGTGGTCGTTGGATAGTTGCTTAAGTATAGAAGGACGGTGGCTGGGAAAATGACGAATAAATACAGCAACTCAGTTACGACGTAGGATATACCCATATCCGGTACGATCCGCCATAACAATTGATCCTTACAAAGGAAAAAATAGAGCAAATTCATGCTGATTAGATAAAGGATCGTGGCATGATATTGACTCCAGTTCTTCCATTTTCCCTGTTTCCAGGTTGCAAATATGGATAGCAAAACCAGTGAGACATGCATGAAAAGCCCCCCTTATTACAAATCGTATTAACCATCATGAAGTGATACCGGTTTCAAGGATTTCTACATTAACGTCAACCTCAATATCGGCTGATGGATAAATTTCTTTCCAGTGATCATAATCAAACCCGCGTACTCTGCTTTTTAGAACATTACCAAATCCGATCGGATCAATGTTCTTTTCCTTAAATTCTTCAAGCATATTCAAACAATCTTCTTCCAGATCTTTTTCTAGCTTACCTTCAAGCTTTGTCAGGAATTTAGGATCCTGAGGTAATTTGAATCTTGTTGTTTCATTCAATATTCCATCCAGGTTTATTTCAACTCGGAACTTTGGATCTTCCATTTTTCTAACGACATGATATTTAACCCCCGATCCGATGTTTTCAATGATGTAATCATGGTTTTCATACTCGATCTTCCGATTCCCGCGTTTCATGTTTTCTTTCATGATTTTGAACACAAAACTATCCGAAAAAGGGACGGTATGGACAAATCTACCTTTTTTAAAAAAAGCGATCCCCTGGATGTCTATATGATCACTGTATCTCTTCAGCAACGGGAGAAAGCCGTCCATCCCTTCCGCATTATAAGCATATGAAAAGTCATGCAGATTTGTTGTCGGGAAATTTTCCTCTATATTATTTTTTATTATCCCGTTGATATACCTTGCAGTCCGTTCACTTTCAGAGTACTCGGTTTCGATCATATTTTTTGAAGAACCATCGACTACAGCCAAATAGACCTCTCTTCCGATACTTGCATCTCTCAACAAATTGTCGAGTAGAAAGGAGATGTCATTTTCGGCAAGTTCTTCATTATAGAGATTAACTGTGACCTTTCCATGGATCAACGGTTTAGAGGACTTCCCTTGTAACTTGGCATGTATCTCTTTTAACGTTTCACCTGTAGCGGTAAAATACTTTTCTGATGTAGTGGAACCCGTTTCAAATCGACTGAACTCTGGCACTGAAACCGTTCCTCTGAACTTTTCCTCATCGATATAATCATATCCGGCAATTTGTATGATCGCTACATCCTCTATGCTATTTATTTCACAGCCTGCAAGTACACAGATTGAGATATAGATAGGGACGAACCGGTAGATAATCTTAAGCATGTCGTTTCCTCGCTTTTTTCATAGCTTTTTGAATAATGAACAAGATGGGAATATACAAAAGGACATAGAAGCCAATTTTACCAGTCCAATCGTTCAACGTATCGATCATCTCTCTGTCTTTCAACAATCCGGATGCGATATAAAGGATAATGAAATAGAGAATGAGAACCCACCGCTGTCTGAAATGGAACACTCGCCGGGGAATTCTGCTTGCAGCCCATAAAGCCAAACATATATTGGGTAAAATTACATAAACCCACAGGGCTATACCAACATATTCAAACCTTTCCACAAAAGGAAGCTCGACGATTTTCCATAAGGAAATGGTCGGCCAGATGACACTCTGAATCCCTTTTTCGCTGTAATAGATGAAGGATACAAGTGCTGTTACAAGGTAAAGAAGAGTAGTGAAAAAAACACCATGGTGCGCCCATTTTTTTGAGGAAACAGGTTTTTTGATGAACGGATAATAGATCAATAACAATTCAATTCCCAAATAACTCAAGGTTACTGTTTTGGTTGCTGCTAAAATTTCAATGAGGGTATGGTCGATTACCGGGAATAGGTTTTCCAAATGTGCGTATTGAATAGGATAGAATTTCAATGCAAGGATAGGCAAACCAAGGATGACACTGAACAGACACATACCGGTAACAATACGGAAGCCACCTGCTGCAAAATAATAGGCCAATAAAAGGAAAAGGAACGTAAATACCCAAACATTCAGACGTGGGAAGATCCACACCTGGACAACTTCGACAAAGGTTCGGATAACAGTCAGTGTGAGCAACAGATAATAGAAGCTGAAGATGATACTGAATAATCCACCGAGAAACTTACCGAAGATATCGTTGTGGACAGAAACAAGGTCTCCGTCACTATCTTCAAGGATATGATAGATCATCCATAGTAGAATATGCATGATCACGCCCCCGATTAGTATCGAGACCCATGCATCATAACCCGCATCTTTTACGATATAACGTTCAAATCCTAAAATACCGATACCTACTTGCATGGAGTGAATCAAAAAAAAGACAAGAGTCGGTGAAACCTTCACATTTTCCGAGAGAGCCTGTGTGCCTGATTGTTTGGGTCTAATCATCGATATCTCTCTTTTCCTGGACACGATTTGGGTTAAAACGTGTTGAATCATCAGCCCGCGTCTGCATTGGCCTTTTCGACTGTAAACTGAAAGGCAAGCGGATGAAAGCATCCTTCAAATCCCTGAACCGCAGTGGATAGAGCGGTGCAAAAAATGGCCTTCCAATTGATTGGAGTCGAATCAGGTGACCGATGAAAAAGGCCATGCACATCGATATTCCCACCAACCCCCAAAGTTGTGCGGAAAGTAGAAAAGGGAATCGGATAAGCCGGATTGTATTACCGATTTGATAAACAGGTGTTGTGAAAGATGCTAACGCTGCAAGTGCAGTGATGATCAACAGCACATTACTTGTCAAACCTGCTTCGACTGCTGCTGTCCCGATGACGATACCGCCAACGATACCGATCGTCTGGCCGACCTTTGCAGGTAGTCGAGCTCCTGCTTCCCGAAGCAACTCGATGGTCAACTCTAATACGAGAACTTCCATGATCGGTGGAAAGGGTATATCTGCCCGAGAAGAAACAATAGTCGCCATCATATCCTCAGGTATCATTTCTTGATGGTGCGTCAAGACTGCCACATATAAAGAAGTGCTCAACACGGAAAATATGACAGCGAATAAACGGATCAGACGAAATGCAGACGCCAGGTGCCAGGGCAAGAAGTAATCATCTGATGCAGAAAAGAATTCGACGATGGTCGTAGGGCATGTCAAAGCATGGGGAGACCCATCGACGATGATGGCGATCTTTCCTTCCACTAATACCTCAGTCACTCGGTCCGGTCGTTCCGTATCTAAAAATTGTGGGAAAGGTGAGTTTGAATTGTCTGACATCATTTGTGTAAGGAACGAACTATCGATGATCTGGTCATATTCGATTGCATTCAAACGTTGAAGGACAGTATTAAGGTTCTCTTTATTTGCGATCCCCTCAATGGATATGACGGCCACCCGGGTTTTCGTCAGTTTGCCGATCATCACTTCACGAATGGTCAATTGCGGTAATGTCAGGCGTTTTCTCAAAAGGTTTATGTTCGTATCCAGCGACTCGACGAACGCTTCCTTCGGACCGACAACACTAAACTCCACTTCAGGAATACTGACTTTTCTTGTCTCGACTGTAGTTGCCGGAATTAAAAGCGCCCGGTCATCGGTTTCTTTCATCCGGATCATGATATCTCCTTGCATGATTCTTATCCGGATTTCCTCTAAATCATCGGTGATCTTGATGTTGTTGACTGGAACATGATCTTTAATTTCTTCTAAATCTTTCAATTGTTGCGATTTAAGTACTGGTAAAATTGATTTATGTAGGAATTTCGGTTCGATTATGGTCTTTATGTAAGAAACGATACAATCCGTCGGACCCGTAAGGGGATCAGATGTAAAGTCCTTCGATTGTTTAAGAGTCTCGATCAAAGAATGGATGGAGTCATTTTGTTGAACTTGTGGATCTTTTGGAAATCTTTTTTTATTCTTCCACCATTTCAACATCTCATTTCCCCCTACTGAATGTAAATAAGCCCTAACCTGATAATGAATGGTTGTTCTTATCATTTTTTACTGTAGGCTTATTATTTATACTTCATTAGGAAAAGATAGGGAAGGAAAGGTGGAGGTTTACATGATATTAGGTTATATCGTTCCAGTGTTGTTCGTAATCGGTTTTTTTGTCTCGGCCTACTTTCTTATGAGTGGGGTTGCAAAGATCTTTTTGGTCCTATTTATTTTATACCTGATGGTTCTCCCTTTTCTCCTTCTATATAAACAGGAGGTCAAGGAATTCCGGGAAGATACAGATAAAATTTTGAATGAAGAAGAGAGCGGTGCATGATCAGCACCGCTCTCAAGCTTTTTTTCACTTAAAGAAAGTATAAAATACTTTCTTCAGTATAAGTACAACTATGACTCAGCCTACACCTAAGGCTTGGCAAAGCCCGAGTTTTCTTTAACTATTATACTTTGATTTCTTCCTCTCTTCTGTTTGCAATGAAATCGGGTCTTGGTTTGCCACCGGAAAATGGTTGGACAAGTCGATTGTGGACACTGTTATAGACGAGGAAAAGATTGTTTCTGTCATATGGGGTGATATTACTATTCGAACCGTGCATCGTATTGGATTCGAATATGATCAATGATCCAGCTTTTCCAGTCGGTACCTCGATTCCACCACCATCGACAAGCCATTTCATATGGTCATGGTCTGGAACACCCAATTCCTGACGCTTAAGGGATTGTTTGAAATGGTCTTCAGGTGTTTCACCGGCGCAGGAAATATAATAGTGGTGTGAACCTGGTACGAGCATGAGCGGTCCATTGAAAGAGTAGTTGTCAGACAATGCAATCGATACACTTAAACCTCGCATCCGTGGCATCCCATCCTCCACATGCCAGGTTTCAAAATCCGAATGCCAGTAGAACTCTTTTCCTGTGAAACCAGGTTTATAATTGACCCGTGATTGATGGATATACACATCATCGCCTAACAAATGGTTGACGATGTTGATTAATTCAGGGGTTCTTGTCAATTCGTCCAAGCAGGAATTGCTTTTATGGAAATCGAATATGGACCTGATTCCATCACTTTCCGGTTCCCTGATGATTTTTGGGGACTCTGTTTCTTGGTTCTCATCACGCAAATTGAAAATTTCATTCTGTAATTTTTTAACTTCTTCTTTATTAAAGAAGTTTTCCAACATGATGAACCCGTTTTCTTCATAGTAGGAAAGCTGTTGATCCGATAAAGGGCAATCCTTCCTTGTACGGACATCTCCATGGATGACCGGATCCTTTCTCTGGAGAACTTCAAATTGATCATTGTTCCTTGACGGATATAAATCTTCCATATTAACACTCCTTCGATTAGAAATGGTCATTTATTGTTGTACCCCCAAGCTATTTAACTAAACCTAATTTTTTAAAAAAGAAGAAAATTCATTTAAAATTTCACGTACCGTAATGAAGAGATAAATTTAAAAAATAGAAAAAAATGAACAATAATTTCGTAAGAATCTCATAGACTGAACTAACGGGACATTATGAACGAGTTTATAAAATTTTTAGCACACTAGTCATTCGCCCTGCATAGGATGAATTGAAGATTGGAAGAGGAGGGATTGAGTTACATGGCCAATAACGATTTCAGTTACAGAGAAATTATAACTAAAGCGGTTTGCGGTAAGGGGAGAAAGTTCTCACAGGCCACCCACACGGTTACACCTGCTCATAAACCATCCAGTATTCTCGGTTGCTGGATCATTAACCACAATTATAAGGCAGTAGAGAACGGCAATGCAGTTGATGTTGAAGGCAGCTATGATATTAATGTATGGTACTCCTACAATAACAATACAAAGACAGAGGTCGTAACTGAGACGATCAAGTATAAAGATAGCTGTAATCTTTCAAAAAGAGATGAAAACTCATTGGGAGCACATACTCAAGTGAATGCCAGAGCTATTCAGGAACCTAATACATTAGAAGCGACAATTTCTCCAAACGGCAACAAAATACTTGTGCAAGTTGAGCGGGAATTCATTGCTGAAGTAATCGGAGAAACGAAAGTTTGGGTCCATGTAAACCAAGATGGTGTTGAAGAAGAATTTGAAGACGATTCTTGGGAAGATGAAGTAGATGGAGAAGAATTTGAAGATCTAGATCCGAATTTCCTTCTAGGTGATTTAGAGGAGTAGGTAAACAAGGAAGAAGAAAACTTCTTCCTTGTTTTTTGATTCATCTGATCAGAAGTTGAAGCATTGTGTAACCAATATTGAAACCATCAAGAAAAGGCCAAGAGATTTATGTAATCACGCCGTTTTCACAGAAATCGTGCGGATAATCGAAATACACGCCAAATAGGGCCGATGTACTACTAAACCTCGTGCAAATTTATAATTGAATTAAGCCTCATCCCTCCAATCAGAAAACCGAATTATGCTATAATGGGGTGTAGAAAATATGTAAGACGGAGGGCTAAAATGGCTGAATACACTCCAATGATCCAGCAATATCTATCGATTAAGGCAAAATATGAGGATGCCTTTTTATTTTTTCGTTTAGGAGACTTTTATGAATTGTTCTTTGATGATGCACTTAAAGCATCCCAGGAACTTGAAATAACTTTGACTAGCCGTGATGGTGGAAAGGGTAACCGTATCCCGATGTGTGGAGTCCCTCATCATTCCTCACAAAATTATATTGTGCAGCTGATTGAAAAAGGATTTAAAGTCGCGGTATGTGAGCAAGTCGAAGATCCGAAAGTGGCCAAGGGCGTAGTAAAGAGGGATGTTGTCCAAGTCATCACCCCTGGTACGGTGATGGAAGGGGCTTTATTGGATGAAAAGGCGAACAACTTCATTGCATCCGTTACACCTTTTGAGGATGGATATGGTGTTGCGACCAGTGATCTTTCCACGGGTCAGAATGCGGTGAAGTTCCTTCAAGAGGACTGGAAAGCCGTTTGTCTTGAACTGCAATCGATTTCTGCAAAAGAGATCATCGTCCCATCCAATATAGCAGAAGACGAGCTGAAACTCTTAAAGGATGTGTATCAATTTACGGTTTCGTTCGAAGACGATAACGAAGTGCCGGAACATTTACATAGCATAACAAGTAAACTGCAAAGTGAAGAACTGCAACATACTGCCAACCAATTGATCGCTTATCTTGTCCGTACCCAAAAACGATCACTCGACCATCTTCAGAAATTCCAGTATGTTGAAACGACAGCGTATATGAAAATCGATCCGAATTCGAAACGTAATCTTGAACTGGTGGAAACACTTCGTCAAAAACAGAAGAAGGGCTCTTTGCTCTGGCTTTTGGACAAGACGGTAACTGCGATGGGCGGTAGGATGTTGAAACAGTGGATCGAACATCCATTGCTTGATCGGAAAGCAATTGAAGAGAGGCTATCGATTGTCGAAACATTTATGAAGCAATTTTTCAATCGCGAACAGATCCGCGAACAATTGACCGAAGTATATGATCTTGAACGGTTGGCCGGCAAAGTCGCTTATGGAAATGTGAATGCAAGGGATCTTATCCAGTTGAAGCGCTCCCTTCAAAAGATCCCTTCTCTGAAAGATGCGTTGCTTGATATGGATTATCCAAGTCTAGTCGAGCGGTCAGAAAACATGGATCCTTGTATGGAACTTGCGGAGTTGTTGGAGTGTGCGATTCATGAAGAGGCACCCCTTTCAATCAAAGAAGGGAATATCATAAAGAATGGCTATCATGATGGTTTGGATGAATACCGGGATGCAAGTGTCAATGGAAAAGCATGGATTGCTTCCCTTGAGCAGTCCGAACGTGAAAAAACCGGCATCAAATCATTGAAAATCAGGTATAACCGGGTGTTTGGATATTACATCGAAGTGACGAAGAGCAACCTTCATTTGATAGACGAAGAAAGATATGAACGTAAGCAGACACTGGCGAATGCTGAACGGTTCATTACTCCGGAATTGAAGGAAAAGGAAGACATCATTCTCGAAGCTGAAGAGAAGTCGATTGAGCTGGAGTACGACCTTTTCATCAATATCCGTGAAGAAGTGAAAACGTTCATCCCTCAACTGCAAGTACTGGCGAAACAAATCAGTGAAATCGATGTATTACAATCGTTTGCAGTAGTGAGTGAGGACGGGCAGTACTGCAAGCCTCGGATTGTGGAGGATGGAACTATCCATATTGAAGCTGGTCGTCATCCGGTTGTCGAACAAATGATGGACCGTCAGGATTACGTTTCCAACAATGTCCATATGGATCATGAACGTGAAGTCCTTTTGATCACGGGTCCGAATATGGCTGGTAAAAGTACGTACATGCGACAAGTTGCCCTTTCCTCGGTCCTATTACAGGTGGGATGCTTTGTTCCAGCTGAAAGTGCAACATTGCCGATTTTTGATCAGATTTTCACTCGTATTGGTGCAGCCGACGACCTGGCTGGCGGTCAGAGTACGTTCATGGTCGAGATGATGGAGACGCAATATGCATTGACACATGCAACGGACAGGAGCCTCTTGTTGCTGGATGAAATCGGCCGTGGTACTTCAACATATGACGGGATGTCGCTTGCTCAATCCATTATTGAGTATATTCATGAAAATATTGGCGCCAAAACGTTATTTTCCACACATTATCATGAACTGACGGTTCTTGAGGATCATCTTGAACGATTGCAAAATATCCATGTGAAGGCGATAGAGGAGAATGGGAAGGTCGTATTTCTCCATCGTGTTGAGAATGGAAAGGCTGATCGCAGTTATGGGATCCATGTTGCTGAATTGGCACAGCTACCGGCTGAATTGATCAAGCGGGCAAATGAATTATTGACAGACTTCGAATCTTCAAAAAATGCAAAAAACAATGCTGATAAACCAGTAAAGGAAGATGAAGGGCAGTTGTCCTTTTTTGAGCCATATAGTGAGTCCAAAAGAAAGATTCGGAAATCAAGTGAACAACTACACCCTGCTTTAGAAAAATTGAAAGGTTTGGAATTGCTTGCCATGACACCTCTTGAAGCGATGAATACTCTCTATGAACTTCAAATGTCGATTAAAAAGGAGAGGCAGGAGGGATCGAAATGGGTAAAATCCAACAGTTAGATGATCTTTTATCCAATAAGATTGCAGCCGGTGAAGTTGTTGAACGCCCTGCATCTATTGTAAAGGAACTAGTTGAGAATTCGATTGATGCGAACAGTTCACGTATCGATATTGAAGTTGATGAGGGCGGCTTATCCAGAATCGAAATCATCGATAACGGGGATGGGATCGAAAGTGATGATCTGCTGACGGCTTTTCAACGTCATGCTACAAGCAAGATCAAGCATGAAAACGATTTGTTCCACATAAGAACACTTGGATTCCGAGGGGAAGCACTGCCGAGTATCGCGTCCGTTTCAAAAGTCGAGGTGAAAACGTGTACGGGAGCAGGAGCCGGTGACGAGCTGTCGATCCAATTCGGAAAGGTCATCGATCAAAAGAAATCGGACAGCCGGAAAGGGACGTCGATTGAAGTGACACAACTGTTCCATAATACACCGGCACGGTTAAAGCATTTGAAAACGGTCCATACTGAATTAGGGAATATCACAGATGTGGTCAACCGCCAGGCTATGGCACATCCTGATGTCGCTTTCCACCTGAAGCATAACGGGAAAACCGTATTGCGTACTGCAGGGAACGGTGATCTTCTGCAAGTCATCGCTGGTATTTATGGAATGTCAGTTGCGAAAAAGATGCTGAAAGTTAAAAAAGATACACTGGATTACTCGATCAGCGGATTTACGGCCAAGCCCGAAATCACTAGAGCCTCCCGTCAATATGTTTCATTGTTCATCAATGGCAGGTACATCAAGAATTTCGCAATCTATAAAGCAATCGAACGAGCTTACCACACATTGCTTCCGATTGGACGTCATCCGATCGTGATCCTCTCCATCGAGCTTGACCCGATCCTTGTCGATGTCAATGTCCATCCAGGCAAGTTGGAAGCGCGGTTCAGTAAAGAACAAGAACTGACGAAAGCGGTTGAAGACGGGGTTGCTGAAGTGTTAAGACATACGGAACTGATTCCCTCTGCATTGAATCCGAAACAGCAATCGATCCAGAAGCTGAAGTCCGAACAACCAAGCTTTCAGTTTGCCTCTTATCTACCAGAGACGGATAACAAGATGAAGTTAGATGAGAAAAACGGTAGTACAGGAAGAGATCCGATCGAACATGTAGAAGAGCCCAGAACCGGGAATACAGTCCAATCGTCAAATGAACCGACCCATACAAAAGATCGATATGAATATCGGCAGGAAAAACAACCTGAACAGCAAGAACCAGAACTGGCACCTGACTTGGATCCAAAAGAAGGGGCACCTTCTTCACGCGTTCCGCCGATGTATCCCGTTGGGCAAGTGCACGGCACTTACATAGTCGCCCAAAATGAACAGGGGATGTACATCATCGATCAGCATGCAGCCCAAGAACGGATCAAATATGAGTTTTACCGTGAGAAGGTTGGTGAGTTTGAGCATGAAGTACAGGAATTGTTAGTTCCTTTGACGTTCGAATTCACCCATACAGAAGCACAGGTGATTGAAGCCCATCAGGATGAGCTTGCGTCAATCGGAATCTTTTTAGAACCTTTCGGAGGCAATACATTCATCGTCCGGTCTCATCCACAATGGTTCCCGAGCGGAGAAGAACAGGAAACGATCCAGGAGATTATCGATCAGATCCTTTCAGAAAAAAAGACCGATTTGAAAAAACTCCGTGAAGACGCAGCCATCATGATGTCTTGTAAAGGATCGATCAAAGCGAACCGGCATTTAAAAAATGATGAAATGATAGCTCTGATCGAAACATTGAGAAAAGCCGGTGATCCTTTTACCTGTCCACATGGCAGGCCGATCATCATCAAATTCACGACTTATGAGATGGAGAAAATGTTCAAAAGGGTCATGTAACATACTTGGAGGTAATCGATGAAACCAGCATTAGTCGTCATCGTCGGCCCGACAGCGGTCGGTAAAACGAAAACAAGCATCGAGATTGCTAAAGCGTTTGACGGAGAAATCATCAACAGTGATTCGATGCAAGTATACAAAGGGCTCGATATAGGTACGGCTAAAATCAAAGAACATGAAAAAGAAGGAATACCGCACCATCTCTTTGATATCAGGACACCCTTCGAAGATTATTCTGCGGCAGATTTTCAAATAGATGCCCAGCTGAAAATCAAACAATTACATGAAAAAGGGAGTCTTCCGATCATGGTTGGCGGTACTGGCCTTTATATCCGGTCGGTCACTCACGATTATGAGTTCACGGATGTGGGCGCAGATCCCGAATACCGGGGAATGCTGGAAGACTACGTGGAAGAATATGGTCCCGAAGCATTACATGCACGTCTGTTAAAAATTGATCCTGGACGCGCTTCCCAAATCCATCCGAACAACATCCGTCGTGTCATCAGAGCATTGGAAATTCATCATGCGACAGGTAGCTTGGAAACCGCGCCTGCCCATCGCAGAGCAGAAACTCTATTCAATCTTATCACGATCGGATTGACGATGGACCGTGAGCAATTATATGAACGAATCAACCTTAGAGTCGACCTTATGATGGACGAAGGTTTACTCGAAGAAGTTCAGTCCCTTTTTGACGCAGGAGTCCGGAATACCCAAGCCGTACAAGCGATCGGCTATAAAGAGCTTTATGCATATCTTGAGGGTGAATGCAGCTTAGAAGAAGCCGTTGAGACCTTAAAGAGGAACTCGAGAAGGTATGCTAAAAGACAGTTGACCTGGTTTCGCCATCAGATGGACGTGGAATGGTTCGATGTTACAAATGGTTCAATAAATGAAAAAATTCCATCAATTTTGCGTTTTGTGGCAGGAAAGCTCAATTCTGAATCGAATTAGTGTTATGAACGTTTATTGAGGAGGCCTATACACATGAAGCAATCCATTAATATTCAAGATCAATTCCTGAACACCTTAAGAAAAGAAAACATCTTCGTAACAGTATATTTATTAAATGGTTTCCAGCTTAAAGGGCTGGTTAAAGGATTTGATAATTTTACCGTTGTATTGGAATCGGACGGTAAGCAGCAGCTTATCTACAAACATGCGATTTCAACTTTCACACCACAGCGTCCTGTTGATTTTTCTTCTGAAAACAATAACCAGAACGGTTAAATCAATAGCGGGTGTGATTTATCCCATAACCAAATATAAAAGCCCTGGACAATGGGAACTTCCTGTCCAGGGCTTTCGTATGCTTATAAAGAAGAGACAGATCGTCCTTCCGCGTAATTCAGATAACGGTTTAATGTAAGAGGGGTTTTCATGCCAAAATGATATTGGATCTGTTCGGTATCTCTTCTGTCGAGAATGGCTCTGAGGATTGCGGTCCTTCTGAAATGCTGTGCGGAAATTCCTTTTCGGAGCCCTGCCCTTTTGATTTCTTGCCGGATCATTTTTTGGATAGCGATTTCAGTTAGCCTTTTCGGCCGATCTTCTTCATAACTCCATCTATAGGTCAACCTTTGGAAATCAAAGGCGACGAAAAACGGATCCGCACTGTATTGTGCAGGACGTACAGCTTCCGGAATCGACCGGAAATACTCGAATAGAATTTCATTTTCCTTAGAAGAGAGTTCGATGATCCGTTTGGCTGTTTGTTCAGTAGTCGGTATGATCAACTCTTTTTTTATAAATGATAGATGACGTGCTTCAATCGCACTGACCTCATGCAAGGTCACACCATGATCTGCCATAAGGGTAATGATGCCAAGATTTCTTTTTGATAAAAGCTCATGAGCCTTCAACTGATTTTCAGTCAATCCATCCTCAGAAGGTATGACTTCCAATAGGCTGCCTAATTCCTCATCGGTTATGAACATATCTTCAGTAAAGGAATCTTCCTTATCATTAAGTAACTCAATCGATGAAAGCGGATTATCAGATATGATTTTTTTGTGAATGAGGAAACGGTGATATTGGTTCAATACACTATAAACCCGTTTCAATGTACGGAATGAATAGGACCGTTCATTGATCAGAAAGTCAAAGTAAGTTTGGACGAACAGCTCTGTGAATGTTTCTCGTTCATGATAGGACATCTCGTTTACACGGATCCATGCGAGGTAATCCTCAAGATCATATTGATATCTTTTGACCGTAGAAGGTCGTCTCCCCCTTTTTTCAAGATCAAGGATGAAATCGATCGCAGCCTGAGGTGTTTCATTGTTTTCCATGATCACTTCCACACCACCTTACATACCTTTGGGTTGATTATATCATGGTTTTTCTGTCAGTATGTATAACCGCTATTGAATAATCAAACGCTATACAAAAAATAGCGTGAGGTGGTATGTGTGTATAAGAAAGTCATTGCTGTCCTTTTTATCGCCAGTGTTCTCGCTGCATGTAACAATGGGGATGAAGCACTTGATCAGGCTTGGGAAGAAAACTATACGAATCCTGGTAAAACGAGGATAAGTCAAAATGAAAGCGGGTTAGAACATAGTCCTCTTGTAAAAGAACGGGACGGGGAGAGTGAACAGGCTGAAGATCTTGTCAAAATGACTGAACAAGTGGAAGGAGTAGAGAGTGCTGATGCAATCGTAACGGGGATCTATTCAATCGTCGGTGCGAAGTTAGAAAAAGGTGCAGATGAAAATGCGACAGTAGATCTGATATATGCTTCATTAGATGATCTCAGCCAGGGGGCTAATGCTATGGTGACGACAGACCCGGCTCATTTGAAAAAAATGAAGGAATGGGGAAAAGAACTTGAACACCGCAGACTTAATCATGGAATATATAACGAAGTAGGGACGATGATCGGACAGATTAAAGCGAAAAACAATAGGGAAATAGATGAATCCAATCCTTCAAAAATGGACGTGGATCGAGAACAGATCAAACATTTACCGAATACTCCAAGATAACTCTCATCAAGAGGGTTATTTTTTATAATGGGTTTTATCCTTCCATATATTTCTCCATTGACAGACATGTATATACAAGTATAAAATGTTCACTAACATGTATATACAAGTAATTGAAAGCGGTTTTAAATATATGGGAATAGAACTGGGGATCTAGATCGTCGTCTATTCCGCTATATGTAACCGTTTTCGTATGAGGAGGAGAAACAGATCATGAGTGTTAGTCATGAAGTAGTAGAGGAAATAGTGGCTGCCCTTGGGGGTAGAAAAAACATTCATACTGCAACACATTGTGTGACGCGTCTTAGACTTGTCTTGAATGATGAAGGGAAGGTAGATCACGATAAGCTGAATAGAATAGACCTTGTCAAAGGATCATTCTCAACAAATGGCCAGTTCCAGGTCGTTATCGGTCAAGGAACGGTAGATGAAGTCTATAAAAAAATGGTAGAGATCACTGGTATCGGTGAAGCGTCGAAGGACGATGTGAAAAGTGCCGCTGCAGAAAGGCTGAATCCGCTTCAAAAAGCGGTGAAAGTACTCGCGGATATATTCATCCCGATTCTTCCAGCCATCGTTACGGCTGGTTTGTTGATGGGGCTTAACAATATTCTTACTGGTCCCGGAATCTTTTATGACGGTAAATCGGTGATCGATGTGCATCCACAATGGGCAGATCTTGCAGACATCATCAACCTTATTGCGAACACCGCATTCGTATTCTTGCCTGCATTGATCGGTTGGTCGGCAGTCAAACGTTTTGAAGGAAGTCCGTTACTAGGGATCGTGCTTGGACTGATGCTCGTCCATCCAGACCTGTTGAACGCCTGGGATTATGGAAAGGTAGTTGAAGAAGGCGGAAAAATTCCCGCATGGAATTTATTCGGAATGGATGTTGAAAAAGTAGGTTACCAGGGTCAAGTATTGCCTGTGCTTGTGGCTGCTTATGTGCTGGCCAGAATCGAAAGGTTCATGAATTCCAAAATCCCTGATGCTTTCAAACTATTGATCGTTGCACCGATTACGCTTTTAGTCACAGGATTCTTAGCATTTATCGCGATCGGACCTATTACTTTTGCAATCGGGAACCTGATCACCGATGGATTTGTAAGCATTTTTGATAATTTTGCAGCTTTAGGCGGAATCATCTACGGTGGTCTTTATTCATTGCTTGTCATCACCGGAATGCATCATACCTTCCTCGCAGTGGATTTACAGTTGATCTCTTCTACTGGCGGAACGTTCCTCTGGCCGATGCTTGCACTATCGAACATCGCCCAGGGTTCAGCAGCACTTGCCATGGCTTATGTGTCCAAGGATGAAAAATTGAAAGGGTTATCCTATACGTCTGCAGTTTCAGCATTTCTTGGCATTACTGAACCCGCGATGTTCGGGGTGAATATCCGTTTCAAGTACCCGTTCATCGCCGCGATGATCAGCTCAGCGATTGCAGGACTGATTGTAATGTTGAATGGAGTAAAGGCTAACTCGATCGGTGTTGGAGGTTTGCCAGGATTCTTATCAATCGCGGAAGGATACTGGGGAGCATTCTTCGTTGGAATGGGAGTGGTTTTGATACTGCCATTTGTCCTCACATATTTATACGGTAAATTGAAAAAGCAATGACCATTCAGGGATGGAGTTTTTTTACAGCTCCCTCCCTTTCATCCTTATAATCTACATCTATGGAAGGAAGTCGTCTATGAATACAGATTGGTGGAAGAAATCAGTTGTATATCAAATTTATCCGAAAAGCTTCAATGATACGACCGGAAATGGAGTAGGGGATCTCCAAGGAATAGTAGCGAAATTGAATTATTTAAAAACACTTGGGATAGATGTTATCTGGCTTACCCCGGTATATGATTCTCCACAAAAGGATAATGGCTATGATATTCGGGATTATTATAAAATCCATGAAGAATATGGCACCATGGAGGATTTTGAATACTTGTTGAAAGAAGCACATGCTCGAGGAATCAAGGTGATCATGGACCTTGTTGTTAACCATACCTCAACGGAACATGAATGGTTCAAGCAGGCCCTTGCAGATCCTGATGGTAAATTTCGGGACTATTATATATGGAAAGATGGCGGGGACAACAAGCCGCCGAACAATTGGCAATCGAAATTCGGGGGTTCTGCTTGGGAGCATGATCCTGAATCCGGTCAATATTACTTACATCTTTTTGATGTTACGCAAGCTGATTTGAATTGGGAAAATGAAGAGCTCCGCCAAGAAGTTTATGATATGATGCATTTTTGGTTCGAAAAGGGTATCGATGGATTCAGGCTTGATGTTATCAACCTCATTTCCAAAGATCGACGTTTCTTAGATGATGACGGAAGTGTATCCCCAGGAGACGGAAGGAAGTTTTATACGGATGGTCCCAGAGTTCATGAATATCTGAATGAGATGAACGAAAAGGTTTTATCTGACTATAACGTCATGACAGTCGGTGAAATGTCTTCAACGACTGTAGACCACTGTATCAAATATTCGAAGACAGAACGGAAGGAATTGAACATGACCTTCAACTTCCATCATTTGAAGGTTGATTACGCGAACGGCGAGAAATGGACGAGATCTGATTTCGATTTCATCCAATTGAAAAAAGTCCTATCAAAATGGCAGGTCGATATGTTCGAAGGAGGGGGCTGGAACGCATTGTTCTGGTGTAACCATGATCAGCCGCGAATCGTATCCCGATTTGGTGATGAAGGAAAATACCGGAACGAATCAGCAAAAATGCTTGCCACGACGATCCATATGATGCATGGCACACCCTACATTTACCAGGGTGAAGAGATCGGGATGACCAACCCTGGATTTGAAGAAATTGGATCATATCGTGATGTGGAGTCGATCAATGCGTTTGAAAAGATGAAAAATGAGGGGAAGTCTGTAAAAGAAATCCTTGAAATCCTCAAGCAGAAATCGAGGGATAATTCCCGTACACCGATGCAATGGAATGCAGAAAAGAATACCGGCTTCACTGAAGGGGAACCATGGATCGATGTAGCAGCCAACTACAGGGAAGTCAACACGGAAAAAGCATTGTTGGATTCAGATTCAGTTTTTTACCATTATAAAAGGCTGATCGAACTCCGGAAGGAATATGACATCATCACGAATGGTGACTATCAATTGATTCATAAAGATGATCCGCAAATATTTTCATACTTGCGAAATCAGGAGGACGAAAAACTTCTTGTGGTCAATAACTTTTATGAGAAAGAAACAGAATTCAGATTACCGGAACAAATCGGGTTAACGGATCGCCAGTCGACTGTATTGCTTTCAAATTATCCCGAACTGAAGGGAAATCATGAACGGTTTAAATTGCGCCCGTATGAATCCGTCGTTTTTTACTTTGCAAAATCATGCTAAACTGGTAATGGTGATGAAAGATGCAAAATAATAAATATTTACCGATCTATCAAGACCTTCAAGAAAAAATCGAGAATAACACATATCCACCTGGATCCAAGCTGCCATCGGAAAATGAACTGACGGAGATCTACAACACCTCTAGGGAAACGGCTCGCAAAGCATTACATCTTTTAGCTCAAAATGGCTATATCCAGAAGGTGAAAGGGAAAGGGTCGATCGTATTACCCTTTGATAAATTCAACTTCCCGGTTTCAGGGCTTGTCAGCTTTAAAGAGGTCTCACAGAAGGTGGGGAAGAAAGTAGCCACACATGTTCATGAACTTTCACTGTGTGAAGCGGATGATTTTATTAGGAACCAATTGAATGCAAAATCAGGCGAGAAAGCATGGAAACTTATTCGATCGAGGGAAATTGATGGTGAACGGATCATACTCGATAAGGATTACCTGCTACAGGAAAAGGTCCCCACTCTGACAAAAGAGATTGCCCAGAATTCGATCTACGAATATATCGAAGGGGAGCTCGGGCTTTCGATCAGTTTTGCAAAAAAAGAAATCACCGTGGAAGAAGTCGGGGAAGAAGATGTCGAGTTGCTTGATCTCGATGGGCATACCCATATTGTCGTCGTCAAAAACTATGTCTACTTGGAAGATACGAGTATTTTCCAATACACGGAATCGAGGCACCGGCTTGATAAGTTCAGGTTTGTAGACTTCGCCCGAAGAGCACATTTATAACTGACAAGCTACCACAGACAAGGGCTGTGGTAGCTTTTTGGTTTGTCGCGCTAATTATTGTACCTGGTTTTCCATCCAAATTTTATCATGCCGTCTTGTTTTTCTCTTGAAGAGTTCGAAACATGAATAAATTGGGCAGCTTCCCTCCCATGGAACAGTAATATAGGCATTTGTCACACTTCATGATCCTGGGCGTATAATATCGAAGAATCTGAAAGTGAGGTGAAGGTTCTTGCAACAGGCGATAAATCGAAACTCTAAAAGCCAGATCAACGTCGTTCTCAACTCGGGCTCTCCTTCATCTGCAACGAGAGACGACTGGCTTTTGGATTCGAAAGAGCGCGAGAAGCATGCGCCTCTGAAAAAAATCCAAAAAGAATTAGCTACTTTAGTCGGAATGGAGGAATTAAAAGAATTAATCAATGAAATCTATGCGTGGTTATATATAAATAAATGCAGAGAGTCAGCGAATTTGAAAACCAATAAGCAAGTACTCCATATGATGTTCAAAGGGAATCCTGGAACAGGTAAAACAACCGTTGCACGAATGATCGGAAAGCTGTTTCATGAAATGAATGTCTTGTCTAAAGGCCATCTGATCGAAGCCGAGCGAGCGGATCTTGTTGGGGAATACATTGGTCATACCGCGCAAAAAACAAGGGACCTTGTGAAAAAAGCACTCGGCGGAGTCTTGTTCGTTGATGAAGCATACTCGCTCGCCCGAGGCGGAGAGAAGGATTTCGGAAAAGAAGCGATCGATACACTCGTGAAAGCGATGGAAGACCAGCAAAATGATTTTATCCTGATTCTTGCCGGGTATTCAAAAGAAATGGAAAACTTCCTTACCCTGAACCCAGGTCTACCTTCACGTTTTCCAGTGGTTGTCAGCTTCCCGGATTATACCGTCGATCAATTGATGGATATCGCCAGACGGATGATAAAAGACAGAGAATACAAATTATCCTATGATGCTGAAAGAAAACTGAAAACACACCTTCAACAGGTTCGTTCAAGGGAAGGCAGTACGTTTTCGAACGGGCGTTACATCAGGAATTTACTTGAAAAATCAATGCGCAAACAATCAATGCGATTATTAAAAGAGGGGAAAGAAGATCGAGACTGCCTCTTATTGATTACTGAAAGGGACCTCCATCTAGCAGAAACCCCCTGAATTTGTTAAGATGTAGGCAGGATTTATGACGAATAGGAAAAGGCTCAAAAACGTTATTAGATAAAGTATGAGCCAATTAAAAAGGCAGGGGAATAGATTGGCAGCACCATCAAATATTAAAGAACAGACGTTACTGATAGGGTGTCAATTGCCAGACCGGAATGACACCCTTTTTGAATCTTCGATGAGTGAACTGGCTGCATTGACACAAACGGCACAGGGTGAACCAGTAATGGAAGTGACACAGAAACGTGAACGGTATCACTCCGCAACATTGATTGGAAAAGGGAAAGTCGAGGAAGTTCAAGTACTGCTTGAAGAAATAGACGTCGATTTGGTCGTTGTGAATCATGAGTTGACACCAAGTCAGATCAGGAATCTGACAGAAGCCTTGCAGGTGAAAGTCATTGATCGTACGCAACTGATCCTGGATATTTTCGCTCAGAGGGCACAGTCACGAGAAGGTAAGCTTCAGGTCGAGCTTGCCCAATTAGAATACCTTCTTCCTCGTCTTTCTGGACAAGGTACGCAGCTATCACGGCTCGGTGGTGGAATCGGAACGAGAGGACCAGGGGAAACGAAGCTGGAGACAGACCGCCGGCACATTCGGAACCGAATCACCGATATTAAGAATCAGCTGAAAAATGTCGCCTCACATCGCCGGCGATACCGTGAAAGACGGAAAGCGAACCAGGTTTTTCAAATTGCCTTGGTAGGCTACACGAATGCCGGGAAATCAACCTGGTTCAACACATTGACAGATGCAGATGCTTATCAAGAAGATTTATTGTTTGCGACACTCGACCCGATGACAAGAAAAATGAAACTTCCTGCTGGTATGATGACTTTATTAACCGATACAGTAGGATTCATCCAAGACCTTCCTACCGGATTGGTCGCTGCATTCCGTTCAACTCTCGAAGAAGTGACAGAAGCTGATTTGATCATTCATATGGTGGATGCATCAGATCCTAATCGGGACAAGCATCAAGAAACGGTCATGGCATTGTTGAAGGATTTGGGTGCTGAAAAGATCCCTGTCTTGACCGTCTACAATAAAACAGATCGCAATCATGTCCCGCTGCCAAACTATCAAGCCCTTTCCGTATCTGCTTTCAAAAAAGAGGATCGAAGACGGATGCTTGAAGCCATTGAAAAGCAGATCAAGACATCGATGGAGTCGTATAAAATCCGTGTACCTTCTGGTGAAGGGAAGTTTTTAAGTGATTTACAAAGATTGACGATCCTTGAAAAGAGACAATGGGATGAAGAATACGGGAAATACATTTGCGAAGGCTATGTACATCCGGCTTTGCCAATCCAAGATAGAATCCAAACAATGAACGACTAGGAGATTATGAAACAGAATGAATGTTTTTAACCATGACGAGAAACTAGTAGAGCTTTCTAAGAAAATAGAAAAAAAAATCACCCATGTCCATGCGGAAATCGATGTGGTTGAAGCGCACAATCAACAGAAAGTATTGTCCGCTTTCCGGAATAATCAGGTAAGCGATTTCCATTTCACTCCATCGACCGGGTATGGTTACGACGATACAGGTAGAGATGTACTTGAAAAAGTATATGCAGAAGTGTTCGGTACAGAAGCAGCAATCGTCCGACCGCATATCATATCAGGTACTCACGCGATTTCCGTTGCACTCTCCGGCATCCTGCGACCGAAAGATGAACTTTTGTATATCACGGGCAAGCCTTACGATACCCTTGAAAAAATCGTCGGGATACGTGGAGATGGGAAAGGCTCGTTGAAAGAGTTTGATATTTCATACCAATCTGTCGATCTCCTCAAAGACGGGGAAATTGATTATGAAACAGTCAGGACAAAAATAAACAGCTGTACTAAAATGATCGGCATCCAACGTTCAAAAGGATATTCAGACCGGTCCTCTTTTACGATTCCTCAGATTAAAAAAATGATAAAGTTCGTCAAAAGCATTAGACCAGATGTCGTCGTTTTTGTCGACAATTGCTATGGTGAGTTTGTCGAAAAAGAAGAACCGACAGATGTCGGAGCCGACTTGATCGCCGGGTCTCTTATTAAAAATCCAGGCGGAGGACTTGCGAAAATCGGTGGATATTTAGCAGGACGGGAAGATTTGATAGAACTATGTGCTTATCGATTGACATCACCTGGTCTAGGGAGGGAAGCTGGTGCCTCTTTAGATACACTTTTGGACATGTACCAGGGGTTTTTCCTTGCACCGCATGTCGTCAGTCAGTCTTTGAAAGGTGCAGTTTTTACCGCAGCATTTTTAGATGAACTAGGATTTGATACTTCTCCGCGATGGGACAGTGATCGCACTGACCTTGTCCAATCGATCAAATTCCATGATGCCAGCTATATGATCCGGTTCTGCCAAGCGATCCAAAAAGCCTCTCCTGTCAATGCGCATGTCATACCTTATCCGAGCTATATGCCTGGTTATGAGGACGATGTGATCATGGCTGCAGGAACATTCATCCAAGGAGCGAGCATTGAATTGTCCGCTGACGGCCCGATACGTCCTCCTTTTGAAGCGTATGTTCAAGGGGGCTTGACGTATATGCACGTCAAGCTTGCCATCTTAACAGCTGTCCAAGAATTGAAAAATTCAGGTTTAACATTAAAAGTATGAGGGAATGGAGTAAAGAGAGTGTGTGTCACTCTCTTTTTTATAATGTCGAAAAATAAATGTAAGGATTCCTAACATTTATTTGACACGAAAACTCACATTTCATATACTATAAGTAGTTCATAAGAGAGGAGGCATTCGATTGGGAGATCAAGTGAGAAGAAATATGCCCTTATTTCCCATGGGGATTGTAATGCAACTGACCGAGTTATCGGCACGGCAGATTCGATATTACGAAGAAAACAAGCTGATAACGCCAGCCCGTTCAGAAGGGAATCGCAGATTGTTCTCTTTCAACGACGTTGACCGGTTGCTTGAAATCAAGTCTCTTCTAGAACGTGGAGTCAATTTAGCTGGAATCCGAGAGGTCTTTGAAATGAGAGAAAGGGGTATGCAGCCTCTGCACCCTTACTATAGAAAAGAACCTACTGAAGCAGAGCTCCACAATCATTTGAAAAAAGAACTTTATCAAGCAGGTCGTTATGGAAAGGCATCATTGATTCAAGGGGAGTTGTCTCGATTCTTTAATTGAAATCAACATCGCATTGAATCACTAGAAGATGTAAGTAGTAATCTGGTAGTTATGTAGTTTTAGATCAAATAGGGAGGAAACAAAATGAGCTCGAAGTATTCGAAGGATCAAATTTTTAAAATGGTGAAAGAAGAAAATGTAAGATTCATCCGACTGCAATTCACGGATCTCCTTGGTACCATCAAAAACGTTGAGATTCCTACAAGTCAGTTGGAAAAAGCCCTCGATAACAAAATGATGTTTGACGGGTCATCTATTGAAGGTTTTGTTCGAATCGAAGAATCTGATATGTATCTCTACCCTGATTTGGATACATTTGTCGTATTCCCATGGACATCTGAAAAAGGGAAAGTTGCACGTTTGATTTGTGACATTTATAATCCTGACGGTACTCCATTTGAAGGAGACCCTCGTGCAAACTTGAAGCGTATACTTAAGGAAATGGAAGATCTCGGTTTTACTGACTTCAATATCGGACCTGAACCGGAATTCTTCTTATTCAAGAATGATGAAAAAGGCGAACCTACCCTTGAATTGAACGATAAAGGTGGTTACTTTGACCTTGCCCCAACAGACTTAGGTGAAAACTGTCGTCGTGACATCGTTTTGGAACTTGAAGACATGGGCTTTGAAATTGAAGCTTCTCACCATGAGGTTGCCCCTGGTCAGCACGAAATCGACTTTAAGTATGCGGATGCCGTCACGACATGTGACAATATCCAAACATTCAAACTTGTGGTCAAAACAATCGCTCGTAAGCATGGATTACATGCGACCTTCATGCCAAAGCCGTTATTCGGTGTAAACGGATCCGGAATGCATGCAAATATGTCATTGTTTAAAGGTAAGGACAATGCTTTTTATGATCCGAACACAGAAACACAATTGAGTGAGACTGCAATGCAATTCTTGTCAGGTATCGTAAAGCATGCAGAATCCTTCACTGCAGTCACAAATCCGACTGTAAACTCTTATAAGCGTCTGGTGCCTGGATATGAAGCACCATGTTACGTTGCATGGTCAATGCGCAACCGTAGTCCATTGATCCGTATTCCAGCATCACGAGGCATCAGTACTCGTATCGAAGTACGAAGTGTTGACCCATCAGCTAATCCTTATCTAGCAATGACAGCAATGCTTGCAGCAGGACTTGATGGAATCAAGAACAAAATGGAAGCACCGAAGCCTGTAGATCGCAACATCTACTCTATGGATAAAGCAGAACGTGAACAAGCAGGTATCCGTGATCTTCCAGCAACATTGAAGGATGCCCTGGAAAACTTCAAATCAAATGAAGTTATGACTGCAGCCCTCGGTGGGCACGCAACAGAACACTTCATTGAACTTAAAGAAATCGAATGGGATATGTTCCGCACACAAGTACATCCTTGGGAACGCGAACAATATATCCAACTATACTAAACTCTTAAACCCTTGGCACCATTGGTGTCAGGGGTTTTTCTTTTTTTGGTCAAATTAATAAATTCCTTCGTAAGTAATGATTGACCAAAATATGACCAAAAAATTTAATGATTTTGGTTAAAAAAATGTTGATCAAATTGAAAGCCTATAAATAAACGATTACTCAAATCATGAAATTTTTAAATAATTGGTATTTAGATAAAGGGCAGTTTTGCGGGATAAGAGGTTCCTATGTTTAATCCATAAAAGGGCCATATTCTTGAATAACGCATTGTGCAAATGATGGGAATTTGACATAATTATTATTGAGTTAAAAGGCAGGAGTGTAGAAGAAGAGTCGGGAAGATTCAGAATTTACGGGGGGGGTATGGTCATGAATCCTATTCTTCTTGATATACCGGAACAGTTTGAAACCGAACGACTTTTATTGCGAGCACCTCAGAATGGCGATGGAGCCATGGTTAATGAGGCAATAAGAGAGTCTTATGAATTTCTGCATGAGTGGATGAAATGGGCTAACCATATTCCAGAAACCGAAGAGACTGAAGCAAATGCACGTACATCGAGTGAATTTTTTATTGCGTGACGAATTCACTTTTTACATACTAGATAAACTTTCCGGAGCGTTCATAGGTACTTGCAGCCTAGTAAGGGTAGATTGGCAAGTGCGCCGATTTGAAATTGGTTACTGGATTAGGCAATCTGCTTCTAGACAGGGATTTATGAGTGAAGCCGTGGACGGAGTGACTCAATTTGCTTTTAAGAATCTTCAAGCCAATCGTATCGAAATACGGTGTGACACTAGAAATAGTGCCAGTTGTAGGGTTGCGGAGCTCTGTGGAGGTGTAGTAGTTGATTTTAAAGTATTTCAAAATCATATAGGAGTTTAAAAGAAAAATTCCCTCTAAATTAAGAGGGGTAAACTGATATAATCTAAATGTATTTCAAAAAAATTATCTTGAAGTGGCGTAGAAGAATTCTAAATCCCACAATTCATTATCATGTAAATCGTTTTCAACAATATGTTTTTCTACCCTTTTCACAATACACTCCATGTCAGAATATTCATTAGCACATGAGGTAACAAATTCTTTTTTTGTAATATACCGAATAAGGTCAACAAACCTAGTTGTGTTGTAGTTCTCTTCTTGAAAATATTTCCATGCTTCATAGGGTTTTGAATTTCCTTTAATCCCATCTAAGAATTCGCCTTCAAAATTTGGGATCGAGACAAAAGTTTTTATTTCTATTCCCTTATCTCTACCTTTCATTACTTCCTCAATTATTTTTTCATTATTTGTCCAGGCACCGTTTCTTACTTTATTTCCTTTTCTCATTATTGTTGGATTATCTGAATCATGTAGTATTGAGTAGGGAACAGAAAAATGATTTAGGATCTTAGATACAGTAACAATATTTCCTTTTCCTAGGCAATTTAAAATATGTAATGTGGAATCTATTTTCTTATTTTTAATCAGTGATCTAACTACCGAATATTCAGTTTCACCTTCTACTAATAAATTCTGTTTAGCGAAAAAGAATTCATTGATATAAGGATTACAATAGTTCATCATTTTTAAGTTTTCCTTATCATCTGGTGTGAAGCCAACTTCCTCTGTAGAGAAAGTTTTTACTGTTCTATTGGTGTTATCATCTTTCTCTATACGTATGATAGTAGTATGATCTTTTGTTAAATCAATGAACATTGGTGAGTGTGTGGTGGTCATTACTTGCCAATTTTCTAGTTCTGCTATTGCATAGAGTGCTTCTCGGGCCTCCCTAATGGCTGATGGATGTAGAAAAGCTTCTGGTTCCTCAATTAGTAAAATCTTTGATTTGTTGGAGTCTAATGCATTTCTACCAATTTTATGCCAACCAGTATCAGCTAACATCTTTAAAGCTGACCAAAGAAAGGTTCTTTGTAAGCCTGTACCATGGTGTGAAAGCGGAACATGATGTGATTCATCATCACTATCAGAAGGTTTCCTTCCTATTCTAATAAAACTCCCCGAGTTAATAAGTTTTTCAGGTTCTATCTTTCCAGATTTAACATCTAACTCAACGTAGTCAAGATCAGGAAAAATTTTTGCCAAATCATCTGCAATTTTTTTAGTGGATTGTACGATGTCATCTTCAATTTCTGCTTTAACAGTCTTACCTAACTCTTCAATCTGGTCTAATAGGTCATTTATTTTGGAATCATCTTTTTTTATGTTAGATTTTATTGCTTCAGTTAAAATTGATAGAATATTACTTTCTAATTCGGTAGGATTATCTAAGGGTGAAATCTTTAGAGGGGTAGGAATTTTACTTGTTAAGATACTGTCAAATCCACCTGTACCATTTTTTGTGAATTCATTTTTTTCAGGATCGTACGAATATTTCTCTCTCATACCACCAGGAACTTTCCAACGATATTGAACTTTTATACAGTTCTTATACCCTAATTCATCATCATATATCCATTTTTGTGCGACCTCATTTGGAGTGACATTTTCAAAAATTCCTGTAATAATAGGAGTGTTTTTTTCTTTCTCTTGATAAAAGTCTTTTTTAGTTAATTTATAGGAAGATGTAGCAAATGCTTCATAAGCACTTAAAATAGTAGTCTTACCTACGTTATTATTACCAATCAAGACAATAATATCATCAATTTTAATACTTACAGGATCACCAATTCCCCTAAAATTTTCAATTACAATCTCTGAAAGTTTCACATTCTCAACCTCCTAAATATATAAAGGTAAAAAACCCCTTTAAATATTTATTTTACCATATAACTAAAACAGTATCGAATTAAGATTTTATTTATCAGATAATTCATACCTCTAGTAAGACATAAATAAACAGGAAAGTGCGACTTACCTCTTACATATCCACCAAGGGCAAGGGTATATTTCACAAGTACTTTGAATTTTCTAAAAAATACTGTAGAAGTTCTCCGTAAATGTTAAATTTATCTTAAGGATGTTATTGTTAAAAGGGGTTTTTTAATGGGGACTACTAAGAAGAACAGGTATGATAAAATGGAGGTACTATATGACTTTAAGGGAAGTGTTTTTTAGTATTTTTACTAGAATACATAGTTTTATTAAATGGTTCGATAAGGAAAATAGGCATGGTCATAGTAAATCATTAAGTATTTTATTGATTTTATTCTTCTTTAATGTAATTGCCATAATATTATTCAAGAATATTAAGCTTTTCGCAATTTGGTTTTGTTTTATAATATTTATAATGCTAATTAAATTAATGGATAATAATCTAAAATATTTACCTAAAAAAATAAAAGGGAACTCCAATAATTTTAGAGATTTGTTAAACACATTCAATACTCGTGCATATCTAGTAGGAATTATTTTATTTTCTTTCTATTTTATTTTATTATTGTATATTCTTATTCAATTCCCATTACTATTTTTTTTAGATTATAGTTTACTTATTAATATTGAAAACCTGTATTTTCCTAGCATTACTATATTTACAATCTATTATTTTATGTATCATGTAGTTATTAAAAAACAATCAACAAAATTAGCACGTTCTCTGATACACTTATATGTTGCAATAAGCATTTCAATTTCCTTATTATTTTTTGTAGTATCTTTAGATAATGTGTTCACTCCGATGATAACATGGTTAGGAGTAGGATATGCTTGGTTAAATTATTTTTTAGCTAGAATCGATAATGAAGATGAATTGAATAAAGGAAATTTCTAAAAAGATATGTCCACTTTAAGTAAGGTCAAAATGGACGCTTTTAGGACTATTGGTTAATATGGGGTTGAAGCGTCCAAAATACAAGTCCAAAAAAGAGGTGTCTATTATGACCAAATATGGTTATGCAAGAGTCTCATCAACAGGACAAAATCTTGAAGGACACAAATTTCTCAACTTGAAGAATATGGTTATAGCAGTTGTATGTTTATCATAAAGCTGAGGATATAACCTAAAAGGTGGATAATATGTTGACGGATCTTTTAAAAAATGATTTGAAGGTTGTATTTTGTGGTACTGCAGTCGGCTTAGAATCTTCGAAGAAAAAGCTTTATTACGCTAATCCAACAAATAAATTTTGGTCTATTCTTTATAGAACCCAACTTACTCCAACTAAGTTTAGTCCTAATGAATATCAAAAACTTTTAAACTATGGAATTGGATTAACGGACCTAGTTAAAGGTTGGAGTAGGAATGATAAAGATATTAGTAAAGAGCAATATGATATTAATAGATTAAATACGGTTATTAATAAAAATAAACCAGCAATTTTATGTTTTAATGGGAAACAAGCAGCAAAACAATACTTAAATAAAAAAATTATTCATTATGGATTGCAAAAAGAAAAAATTAATACTACTAAGATTTTTGTTGCACCTTCTACTTCGGGAGCAGCAAGTGGTTATTGGGATGAACGTTATTGGTTTGAGTTAGCAAAACTAGTTCAAAGTAATAAATAAGAATTATCGAGACTTCTTTGTTAATTTCAACCGCGCCTTACTGTCTCCTACCTTCCTTTGTTCTCCTCATTATAATTATTTGCGCATCACTCGGTAAAGGATCTGCGTGTTCGAACGGCCACAACCAAAACCAAGTCGGCTAAGCCAGCGTAAAAAATCCGAGAACGCTGGCTAAGTCATTGGGTTTTGCATATGTCCGTAACTTTCCACTTGATGCTTACACATACTTTCGTATCCTTCTACACTCGTTTTCGCAAAAATTCCTTTCTTCTCAAACAAAGAAAGGAGCTGTTTCAAGATGGAAACAATTTATGAGATTCAACGGATCAGACAGGTGATTTCAGAGGTAGAAGGAGGGCAAACATACATTATACGTTCTCCAGAAGATGGTGCAAGAGTGGCTGCTGGATTTATCGGTGAGGATGATCGCGAAGTGTTTTTTGTCATGTGTCTTAATACGAAAAATAAAGTTGTTGCGGTTCATCGTTGCCATGTAGGTTCAATCAATGCAAGTATTGTTCATCCAAGAGAAGTATTCAAAAGCGCAATTCTGAATAACAGTGCAGCCATCATCCTTTGTCACCAGCATCCTTCACAGGACACTGCCCCATCTAGAGAGGATATCGAAGTGACAAAGCGTCTTATTGAGGTTGGTAAATTGATAGGTATTGAGGTTTTAGATCATCTGATTGTCAATGCGGAAGCTGAATATACCAGCTTAAAAGAAAAGGGATATGTATAAATTATTAGGAAGGAGCTAGTCTCCTTCCTGTCTTTTTAGTTTTCCAATGGAGAATTAAATGAGGTTTTTCACTGATAAGCTTTGTTGTTTAGAGAGGTGTTCTAAAGTTATATAATAAACTTTTCAAATACAGGAGTTCTTAGCTTATCAAGACCTAAATTATAAAAAACCTAAAATAAAAAGGAGAAAACATATTAGACATATCTAATATGTTTTCTCCTTTTTATTCAATTAGTCGAGTAGAAGGGAAATGTAGCTTTCTGTAGCGCTTAAAGCATCAGCCCTCTCGATTTACAATCATTATGGAGTTCAATCCCTTCTACCAGTTGGCTTTCGGCCTATAACCTAAATGTCTATGCTTAAAGACTAAAGTTACCTTTAGGCCTCCAAGACTCACTACGAGCGAATGGCTAGTTCTTACTCGACGGGAATCCCACCCGTTATATGATACGACCTAAGCTTGGCCGAACAAGTTTTGAAGATCGGTTTTACACTAATCTTCATCAGCTTTATTTCTTATGGAATAACTTATGATATCTCAATATTATCAGAATATTCCGTTATATAATGGTACATTCTCCGCAATTGTTTAATTAGTATAATATTTCATGTGTAAAAAAATGATTATATTGTATGAGTTTTCCATATATGGGTTTAAATATTAAGAATTGTCTGATAACGTTAAGTTGAAAATAATAAATGGAGGGATGATATGGATGTCAAAAAAAGTTTTGTTTTTAACTATTAGTGCTTTGTTAATGTTTGGTGGGACGGTATTTGCTACTCATCAATCTATTCTAGAAAACAGAGCAGGGTATGATAATAGTTTCTTTTTTACAGGCTACTCCGATACCCATGAAAAAGAAAAAGTGGGTAGCAGTGTTAGTGTTATTAAAGCAGAAGTTCTTGTTTATGAAAACGATCTAGCACAGGTTTCTAATACCGATTATGGATACGGTACAACTTAAGTTGAGACTTCAGCAGAAGATACAGGTGGTTATGATGCATGTAGTGGAATTTATGAAGTTTATTCTTATGGAGAAGCTTCTTTTAATGATGGTACTCCAAACAGCTATGATAGTGGATACATATCTTATGAATACTATTGTACCTTAACAGGGAAGGAGATGGGAAATAAATGAACAGAAAAATAGTAACAGTAGGCATTACAGGAGTATTGTCTCTTGGACTAGTTTTTGCTAGTACATCTGATATCTTGGCCGATAGTAATGGAATCTCATTTTTTAAAACACCACAAACTGAAGAACAAAAACAGAGTGCTGAAAAAGTAAATAAGAATATGAATGAGTTTAGAAATGATGTATTTAGTGAGTTTTATAGTAATTTCAATTTACCAAAGAGAAATTTCACCAGAAAAACTATGGAGAATATATATAACAACAAGGATGAAAAATATAAGTCATTGGGTTTAGTGGTGCGTTCTATAATGATTAAACAAACTCCTGGAGATATAAAACCTTATGTGTTTATTAATGAAAAATCTGGGAAGGGATATATCTTAGAAAAAAAATCTGATGGTCAAAACAAAGTTTATTTTATTGAACTCAAATCCCAAAAATGGCAAATTACAGAAACAAAAAAGGGAAATGGGACTAAAATGGAACCAGATTTGAAATAAATAATGATTAGAAAACACCTGTAATTTTACTGGTGACAGCTTGTAGATAAATAAACCCAGGAGGGATTATTTATCTACAAGCTTTTTTTGTAAAAAATTTGGAGGTATTGTGAGGGATTTTTCAACATAGTTTATCACATTACATAATAAGGTTTTTTGAACAAATCTTTTAAAAGAGGTAATGACAAAGAATTAGTTGACCCCTCCATAGTAAATTGTTGTAATTAAGTCAGTAGCTTAATGATAGAGTAATAATATAGGAGGTGATTAACATACATTTATTACTATCTTTTCTTGTGTCGTTTAATCTAAGTTTTAATGAAGAAATTCCTATTACACAGTCATTATTAGAAAATGAAAATAGGGTATATGAATCATCTAATGAAATTTCCAAAATAAAAGATGCAGACAGAATTTATAAATCCAAACAAGATCCTAAAAACGATTTATTACCTATACCTAAAAAAAAGAAGCATACAATAAGCCCGCTACCTTTGCCAGGTGATAAAATAATTATTTATGAACCTCTTAAATGAGAACTAGAAAGTTATAAAAGTATTGTCCATCACTAATTAAGTAATCTAGTTTATAGGGAAACCTTTAAGGGTTTTTACCGTTGTAAAAACCCTTTATTACTGAGTTAAGGTGAATTGAAAGATAATTCTAAAAAACTCTTTAATAATTTTGTGACTTACTCCAGAATATGTCCCTTAAACTGAATAAGAAAGGGAAGGCGCCTTAGCTTATATCTTCTTATAGACTTCCGCATACGCTACCTTTAATTGCTCTCTAAGGCGTTTGTTATCATTTTCAAGTTTCTTAATCTTCCGTTTTAGTGATTCAATAAGGGCATCCTTATTGCTATCATTAATTTCTCGCTTCACTTGTTTTGGTGTAGGTTCTTTTGATTGTTGCTGCCTTAATGCTTCAATCCTTTCACGAATATTGACATTGTTGTACAGCGTTGCTTTTGATACATTTGATACATTTGATACACTGTTAAAATTAATACTCTCATTAGCTCGTATTAGCCGGTTAATTGCCTCATCTACCTTTTGGTATGTATTTGCTTTTCGTTGGGCGTGTATACTCTTCAAATGGGCTGAACGGTCATATTTAGCCATTCGTTACACCTTGCTTTCGTTTTGCACGGTCTAATCGTCCAAAGATAATATTACCTTGTTTAATAGTGTTATAGATATCTTCCAATCGTTCAAGATTTTTCTGATTTTTCTCTGCAATTTCTTTACGACCATAATGATTCGCAGCTTTAATCATCTTGGATGTTGATTGGATATGAATCTCATATTTTGCTACATCCATTTCTGATAAACCAACAGCCAAATCTTTACATGGACTACCTCCATTACATGTTAAACACGGAGGTTCTTCTGCATAGGGACAGTTTCCATTTAATCTTGCTCGACAAGAACCATAAGGATTATCAATGGCAGTTAATTTCTGATCTCGCCACAACATCTCTATAACATTTTGTGGTATTTCTTCTTTCTCTGATATCTCATATACTTTCCCGTTTAAATCAAAACTAAAAATTCCTTGTTTTACTGCGTTTTCAAATGCTTCACGCTTTGTATTATCTAATAAACGTGCGTATCGAAGGGTCATTTCGGGTGAAGCATGTGCTAATAATTCTTGAACGGTTAAAATATCAGCACCACCGTTTAACATTTTTACCGCGTAAGTGTGGCGAAATTGATGATTCTTAAAATGAAACAGATTGCCGTTCTCATCTTTGATATTTCTTTCTCTTGCCAATATGTTCAATTTTTTTTGTATCCAAGCGCTAGTATAAGGTTTACCTTTTCTTTTTCCACGATAGCTTACAAAAATATACTTTTCCGGATTATTATCTTGATTTCCTTTTTTTTTAACTTTATTTATTAAGACAGCTACCATGTCAGCCAATTCATCATCAACTGGAATTGAATGACCTTTTATATAAGTCTTCTCAATATCAGTTACGATTTGATATTTTTCATTTAATTTTACCAAACAATTTTGTGTTAACCCTAATGTATCAGAAATACGCAATCCGGTTTTAAACGCAATCCATATAATTGTCTGTAATTCAGATGGAAGGTAATTTATGTTTTCAAATAATTGTTCCAGAACATAATCCGGAATATAATCTATTTGATCGTATGGTTTTTTATCTTGCTTAGGTATATCCGATCGAAAAAATAGTATTCTCACATTTTTTTCTGGGGCAATGCTATAATCAAAGTTTTGTATATCTTCTAAAAATTTTCTAGTTATAATGATTGCTGTTTTAATATACTTCTTAGGATTTGCGTTCTTTTGCTTTAAATTTTCTCGTGAATATCTATAAAGCCATGCTATATATTTTTCTATGTGTTCCCTTGTAAGGTTATATAAAGTATTCCCCTTCGGTTCAAGAGAAATTACAAAGTTAATAAACCCTGGGATATATTTCATGTAATTTACTGCCGTTGACCATTTGAGATTTTGGTTACTTAGAAAGACGTTGTTTTAAATATTTTTTTGTTTCAATTCTGATATTTAGATTTTGAATTTTTTTGAAATCAATATGGTGAGGATCTGATGATTTGTTGTACTTAATTCCAAACTTATCTTGTAGTTTCCTTACATCCCAAATATCTTTTTCCCATTCTTCACGAGGGTCTGTTTGTTTTAAAAGATATGTGTACATTAGACTAAGAAAGTTTGCTAGATCCTTTTTTGCAGTATACATCTTACCTGTTTCTTTATGAATAACTGTTTGATTTGTTGAATAACCTTTTTGCTCAAGCCAATTTACCCACTTTTCTTCAGCTTTTTTTAAATCTAAATCCAATAAAGAAGACAGGCTTGGATATATTTCATTAATAAATTTAGATAACTTTTTTTGGTAACTTGATACTTTAGAAATATAGTTTAGACCCCATTCGCCATTAAACATTTGTTGAAAGAAAACATATTTTATTTCTAAATTAATAGACGGATTAACAAAAGCAAAAGTAAAGTTCTTAACAACATTTTTCGGAGTATTTATGTACTTAATATATTCTTTTTTAAAGTTTTCAATAGAACCAATAAAATTTATATTCCACGTATCCTTGATTAAAAAGTATGGATCATTAATGACAAACTCTGAAACTGAACCATTTTCATGTACCTTCTTTTCTGTATAAGAAGATAATTCGCTCTGAATTCTTACCCAATATTCGACTTGTTCTGTATTGTAATTTTGACTATTTTCATACATCTAATTGTCCTCTTTTCAACTTTTCCAATTGAAACGCAGGTTGTGCTTTTTCCCAATCTTCACGAATTTCTTCCTTTGAAGGGTGAAGGTATAGATTCATCGTCGTTTGGATTTGAGAATGTCCTAAGCGTTCTTGAACCTGCTTAATATCTTTCGTTTTCTGATAGAACATCGTTGCGTGTGTATGGCGAAAAAGGTGCGGGTGGATGCTTATTCCTGTCTTCTTCTTTAAACGTTTAAAGAGGGCTCCTACGTCTCCATAGGTCATAGGTTTTCCTGCGTTATTCCCCCGTAGTTTCACAAAAACAAAGTTTGTATCTATATCTAATTCATCCACAACTTCATACAAATAATCATCATACAAGTCCATTAAAGCTGAAGATACAAAAATCTCGCGTTCTCCTGTTTTTAACTTTGCCCGATTTTCTAATTCTCCTCGATCCACCAATCGAATCCGATGACCTTTTTGGTGATCTACCTTAAAATCTTCCATGAAAAGAGAAAGAACTTCTCCAATTCGCAAACCTGTTTCAAATAACACTTGAATTAGAAATGTATCTCGTATATTCGTTGTGGCCTTAACCACTTGTTGTACTTGTTCTTTCGTTAATGTTTCCACTCTCTTACGAGGTTCTTTTAGTTTTAGTACATTTCGTACGAAAGGCTTGTCTTTGTTTACATGATGCAAGAAACTCTTGTAACGTGATCTTCCCCCAGTGAAGATTTGTTTCATTAACTTTTCAACCATGTCATTTTGTAGTTCTTCATTTCTGTACAAGTAATCATAAAGATTTGTAACAGCCGTAACCGTCAGGTTAATTGTCTTTTCCGTTTTCTTTGCTTTAATTGGTTTAAGAGAAGTAACTTTTGTACTTTCGTATGGGCTTCTTAGCCAAGCAACAAATTCCACTAAGTCCTCTAACCGTATATACTTATAATCCTTATTTGTTTCTTCTAAGTAAGTAAAATACTGTTTCAATGAGTAACAGTAGGTCTTTTGTGTATTAATACTCTTCCCTGTTGTATCTAAATATTTCATGTACTTTAATACAGATAGAACAGGAATCCCATTACGATCTACAATCATATATCTTTTGTCTCCATTCTCTAATAGAACTTCTTGAACCTTCATTCTTTCGCTTCCCCTCATAAGCATAATCTCTTACTCATATATCCCTTTATATATAAGACATTTAATACTAGGAATTAATAATATGTTAAGCAATTATAGTATGTAAAAAAATAGTGGATCTCTATGTCATATTGAACATAGTATCCACTATTCATTATAGTACAGTTAACCTTAGTAACCCCTTTTTGGTCCAATTCCGGAACTTCACTTTTTCGCTCGGATGGCGGGGTCCAGATAAACCCTTTGTCGATCCTCATGTGTAATCAGTGATTTGGAAACATGATAAAAAGCCTTACGCTCATTAGGTGAAGCTCCATATTCAATTACACCAACTGGTTTCATTCGATGGCCTTCTTCAATTGATGCAAGCCACCCGGTTTGATCTTTTTTATATCCAGTTATAAAGACATCGGTGTACTGCCAATTGATAACCTTTAACCAGTGGCTGGATCGTATCGGTTGGTAGACACTGTTTTTGTATTTGGCGACCATTCCTTCAATGTTCGCTTTTTTTATAACTTCAAAATAAGACTCGCCGTCTCCCTCAATATACCTGATCTTGGAGAAGGTTTGGTTATCCTTTATCACTTCATCTAAAATGGCTTTTCGTTCCATCAAAGGGAGATTTCGAAGATCCTTACCCTTATAAAATAAGATATCAAATACGACGTAGTTAACTGGCTGAGCTATAGCTCTTTGTGTGATTCTCTGTTTGTTTTTTGTCAGGAAGCGTTCCATAACCCCTTCAAAGTCTACCTGTTTTGTTAGAGGATTGAAACAAACGACCTCTCCATCAAGGACGATATCTTCCTTGATAGGGACATTCAAAAATTCAGGGAACCGATCTGTCACAATGTTATTGTGACGTGTATATAAAGTAGTGGTTCCGTTCATTTGACTGAAGATACCTCGAAAACCATCCAATTTCATTTCATAGATGTAATCAGGATCATTAAATGCTTTTTTACTTGTTTGTAGAAGCATTGGGGTAATATACATGGCGTCTCACCTAAGCTAAGTTTAGCAGAGTACTCATAAAAGTTGTTAGTAAATTGGTGTTGGTAATTTTAGGGGTGAGTTATATTAAAGCTTGATTCTTTAAAATCATAATCATACGAATCTAATTCCGTTTATGTGTTCGGATCCACATAAAAAGTGTATCTTCTTTTCCTTTCAAACATGTTGTAAACATTTCACAAACTGAATACAAGCGAACAAAACCACATTGTTCACAACTTTCACACGCATGGACTATGTAATGAATCTCCCAACTTTTCTCTTTCCTAATCTGGAATAAACAAGAGGTGTTATTAACCATACAAATAAATGATAAATGATACGGTTTCCCATCAAAATTACGCTCTACACGCATCGACTCCCATTCAAATTTTGAGAACTTCAAATTTAACCCCCCCATGTATCCAGTATTATCTTATATTATAAGAACATAAGTTCTTTATTCGCAAGTGAGTTCTTTATCAAAAAGGTCATATTGTTGAGTTAGGAAGGTTTTAAAGGGGGCATAATAAATTTTTAGTTTATTCCAGAAAAGGGCAGTTTAATGGAATAAGAGGTTCCTATATTTAATTAACAAAAAACATCAGATTGTGGAATAAGACTTCCAAACAAAGCTGGCTTTCCATGTTTAAATCGTTTAAAGTTTACAATATCGTAACGTTAATATTTAACAAAATTGGCACCTTGGTAGGCTGCCTTTTTCATTTCGATAACTCGGTCTATCCATGGAAAATACACGAGAGTGGTGTAAAAGTCGATTTCAAGGAGTTACTAAAGTAGCTCCTTTTTTTCTGTTGTATAACGGACAGGATAATTTATCAATGAGTTTTAGTTCCAATAATTACCTCCTTAGATGATCGGTTATGTATGTTTTAATATTTAATATGTACATAACAGAGTAAACTCGCTATATTTATTCAAATTGCTTGAAGGAAAGGGGATATTTTTATATGGAAACTATTGAAAAACAACATAAAAGTACATTGAATCCTTGGTTTTCTATCTGGATAAAACCGAGGGAAACAATGAAAGAAATTTTTATATTCAACGCTGGGAATGTGTTTTTGCTCATTTTAATAGGCTCATTTGTACAGTTTTTGGACCGGGCTTCTTTTAAAAGTGCAGCGGATTCATTAAGCAGTCCATCTGCCCTGATCCCTGTAGGAATATCTAACACCTTAATCGGCACTTTAATTTATTATTTTCTTATTCCCGTTTTGTTGAACTGGGTAGGAAGAAAACTTGGCGGGCAAGGTACCATTGAAAAGATACGTTACTCTGTTGCCTATTCTTTTATTCCTTTCGTTTATTCACTTGTCATCGTTTGGGTGCCATCATTTTTCTTGTTTGGTATAGAAAACTTTACGACTGAGACACCAAGACTTGATAGCAGTATAACTTTAATAATTTTGATCATTATCTTTGGAATAATTGAAACCATTATTGGTATTTGGACAATCTTTATATTCTTAAAATGCTTAGGGGAAGCACACCAATTTTCAGCATGGAAAGCTTTATTGACAACAGTTTTGTCATTTATGGTGATCATTCTTCCGTTGATCATCATAGTATTCCTTGTCGCAGTTTAGAAACCCTTTAATTTTCCATTTATGAATGAAGAGTGCTTCAGCACTCCATTTTTATGGAAAAGCTTGCTTTATGTTTAGGGATTTTTTCGATATTACACAATAAAAAAACAGTATACCCAATGATAATAGGAAGTATAAAACAAAATGTCTACAATCTTAATTTATGTCAGGAGCGATATGATGAGAGGAAGCATATCATTTTTCATGATTTTTATTTTTTCTATTCTTACAATTTCTTGTTCCAACTCACTGGATAGTAACTCGCAAACTATTGACAAACAGGAAAAGGTGAATCAAGTAGCCAAAGCCGATATCACAATTGATGATAAAACCCAAATTAAACTTAATCTTGAAGGGTGGAATTATAGTACAAAAAGGGAAGATATGCCGCCAGAAGCACAGAAAGTTGCAGATATGGTCAGTGATTATGGCGGGGAACTCATACTTTTTGGTTTATCTCCTAATGGCACTTCAGGTGTAAGAATTATTGCAGAACCAGTAGATATGGAAACCACTGAATATTTTGAAACGATTAGGGATGTAAACAAACCTTCTTTAATCGAATCGAGTGAAGGTAAAAATACAACATTCGGAAATATAAAAGGGATTGTTTGGAATTATTCAGGCAATAAAAAGAACACTACATTTAAATATCTTGAGTGTATAACAAAAAAAGATAAATACAACTTAAGAATCACAATGTGGACGACCAATGAGTTATTCGATAAAAATGAAGCTGATTTTAATAAGGTTATAAAGAGCATTGAATTATAAGATTTAATAAATAGATCTTGTTGTTAACATCGCCCAAAACTCCGGGTAAGTTTGCCTCCCGGAAATTTATGATTTAATAAGGAGGAGTTCAATCATGAAAAAGCCAGGTATTGTAAAATTTATTCAAGTGATCCAATACATTCATCTAGGAGGAATTATTCTTTTATTAGCCGCATTCTGGTTCTTTCTTGTTTTCAAGGGAGTTCCGGGAGGTTATTTTTATGATTTCAGGGCTGGTTTTTTAAGTAGTGTCGAGATTAACCATGAAAATTATACCTCTAGAGATTTCGGTTATTTAACAGGTCTATTTTCCATTCCACTGATTTTAAACATATTGGTCCTCATCTTTCTTCAAAAGCGCAAATACAAATCATTAATCGCTGTTTTCATTCTGAATATTCTTATAGGATTTAGCAATCTATCTCTCTTTTTCATTATAGATCTAGGTTTTCTTCTTTTAATCTTATTAAACAAGAATGCGAAACAGTATTTAAAGAGAGATAGCAAAGTTCATGACCAGATGACCCCTTCAATTTAGTATTCCCCTTGACCTCCAAGTGTATCTTAATCCGGTCATCTTATGATAAACCGTATTTTTATCTATAGTGGTCAGCTAGCCCTGATTAATATTTATATTTTATTTAGTGTCTGCCCTTCCTATAGGTTTTTTATCAAGGAAACATCAAAGGAGAGATCATCAATGATGGTTATTGGTAAGCACGCATAAGAAAAATATTCAGTTTAAAAAACCGCTTATTATGGTTGATGAAGATAGGTATCTTCCAGATTTTATCCTGGACAAAAACCTACCACATATCATTATTGAAGTTGCTGGTTTATTAAATGATGATGAATACAAAAGTCACCTTGAATTAAAAGAAAAGCATTATAGAGAAAAGGGATATCAATATGTAGAATGGGATCCACGTAAGGATCTCAGAGAAATTTTTAACAAAGTGGAATTTTAATATAATAGATCTAACAAGGATTGTTCGTTAAAAGATGAAATAATTTATGAACAAAGAAATGTAGATCATACTGAATTAAGGGAATTAAAAAGTAGTTTACAAGCTAATATAGAGTACGACTATTAAAATTTCACGTACCGTACTTATTGTAAATAGAAGAAAAAATGATTATACATAAGGTTATATAGTTAACCAAAAGTCCAACCTTGATGTTATCGCCATACAATCATACAATTGTATGTAAAAAGGATGGTTACTATGCCGATAAACTCATTTGAGAATTATCCCATGAGCTGGAAGCCAACCATAAATCGTAAAGAGCGTCCGATTTATCAGTGGTTGGCAAGGCAATTGGAGGCTGACATTATTGAGGGGAACTTAGTCCCTGGTACGAAGTTGCCGCCCCAACGAGAGTTGGCGGATTATTTAGAAGTGAACCTCAGCACAATTTCAAAGGCATTTAAAGTCGCTGAGTTAAAAGGATTGATTAGTGGCACTGTGGGGAGTGGTACGTACGTTTCTTATGATGCTGTATCCAACGCTTATTTGCTCGGGGAAGAAAAGCCGAAGCATATGATTGAAATGGGTGCGATGTTGACTGACCGGGTGTCGTATGGACCGTTATATGACTTGCTACAGGAAATGCTCCAGGAATCGGATTGTGCCCGGTGGTTTGGCTATGGGCGTCCAGGTGATGCGGTTTGGCAGAAAGATGCAGGCGTCCAACTGCTGAAAAGGGCCAGTGTTGAAACGATAAGAGAACAGGTGCTGTTAGCGAACGGGGGACAAAACGCCATTACAGCAACATTGGCTGGTCTTTGTAAACATGGAGACCGGATTGGTGTCGATCATCATACCTATCCGGGAATAAAGACAGCTGCCGCGATGTTGGGCATCCAACTGGTGCCGATTCGGTCGCAAGGAGATGAAATAAATCCGGAAGCTCTGCTATATGCTTGCAAAAATGAAAATATAAAAGGGTTATATTTGATTCCGGACTATCAGAATCCCATGACCTACACTATGGACGTTGAAACTCGTAAAGCGATTGCTCAAATTGCCATTAAGCAGGATTTGTTCATCATTGAAAACGGAATGTTTCATCTGTTGCAGGACGAAGTGCTTCCAGCCATAGCGGTATTTGCTCCTGAACAGACGATATATGTGTCCAGTTTATCAAAATTAATGGCCCCTGGATTGCGTCTCGCTTACGTTGCTGTTCCCCGAAAATTCCTCGATCCGGTCCGGAAAGCTCTCTATAATATAAATATTTCCGTGTCACCGTTATTTGCGGAATTGGCTGCACGAGCCATTGCCTCGAAAGGTTTTGAACAAATAGTGGCTTTCCATAGAAAAGAAACAAAAGCTCGCAACCAATTAGTCAATCAGTATTTAGGTAGTGAAAACTGTTTGGGTGGAGGTTCAGGGATATTTCGATGGTTACGCCTGCCAAATCCGTATACAGGAGATCAATTTGAACAACTAGCGGCAGCGCAAGGGGTAGAAGTTTACAGTGGAGGACGATTTACAGTAGGAAATGCCACACCGGCGAAAGCTGTCCGTTTGGCAATTTGCGCTCCGGAAACAAAAGACGAACTCGAAAAAGGGTTAGTCCTTCTTAAAAAACTGATTGATGTTCACTAAAGATTGTGCAATTAAGAAGAAAATTGTTCGCCATACAATTATAATATTGTATGGCTTTTTCGTGCGTGCTACGATAAACCCAACTTATAGTGAAGCTTTTAAACCAAAATCTCCTGAAGAGTGAATGAAGGGGAAGGAATATTCCCAAACGAAGGGAAAGGAGAAATATATATGAATCAGAAACGACTATTATTTACGTACGGTTTAGTGTTTTTGGTCACGGCTATCTGGGGACTTAACATGGTGATGATTAAAGTGCTGGTGGTACATTTACCGCCACAAACGATGACAGCATTTCGAATATTGATGGCTGGAATTACCGCATTAATCGTTATTGTTCTTGGAAAATCATTTCGACATTTATCAAGAAAAGAATGGATCTATACAATATTTGGAATGTTATTTGGCGTGGTGCTACATCATTCGCTGATAGCGGTAGGTTTAACAATGATTGATGCTTCGAACGCCTCTTTGATTCTCGCCTTGGTTCCACTGACAACAGCCATCCTAGCTGTCTTTTTTTTAGGGGAACAATTAACAAAACTACGGATCATCGGTTTTATCCTGGCATTAATAGGCGTTTTCTTTATTCAGGGTGGCTCCTTCAGTACATTACAATTGTCTCAAGGAGAATTCCTCTTATTCATTGCCATGTTTGTTCAAGCAACTAGCTTTATTTTCGTAAAAAAAGCAACGGCCACACTAGATTCAAAGCAGGTGACCACAATCATGTATTTAATTGGAGCAATTGGCTTGTTGATCATCAGTTGGGTGGCTGAACCTAGAGGAACCAGTGAAATGACTTCAGCTTCTTTGTTTATTTACTTATTATTTGTCGCATCGGGGGTAGTGGCAACTGGAATAGGCTACATGGTTTTTAATGCAGCTATCCAGCAAATCGGAGCAGCACAAACAGCCCTATTCAATAACTTTGTTCCTTTTTTTGGTCTGGTATTCTCCGCACTTTTCTTGGATGAAACCATCACAGCGGCTCAATTGACTGGATTTACGTTTATTGTAGCGGGTGTTCTATTTGGCACAGGGTATATTGAAAGGCTGCGGGATAAAAAGCATAAACAGGTCCGTTATGCTAATAGGAGCTCGGTGTAAACTAATAGTTTGTGCTGTGACGGCAATAGCATCGCTCATGAGGTCGCAATGGATTTCATGAGCGATTTTTTCTCTATCCGGACATCTTTGAATTTTATCTTTCTAGTGGGGCAATTGTGGGAAAGGCAATAAAAATTGTTAGCAAAGATACAGGGAGTTTAAATATCTCTCCTGTGTTGCTTTGATTACTGCAGTCACTTCTATTTTAGACCAATCACTACTTGGATGACTTTAGTATTGGCTCACTAGTTGAAATGCACAATAACTATTTCGTGTTAACCAACTAGAACGAGATCTTATACGTATGCGACAAAAAAGAAGGAAAGTTTAAAGGTCGGTTAAAAAATATCATAAAAATCATGCAGGAATGAATTATGCAGTAAAGCTATATAAAGAAGGAACGATGACTGTAAATCAAATTTGTGAAATTACAAATGTGTCTAAAGCTTCATTATATAGAAAGCTATCAGAAGAGAACAAATAGTCCTTCCTTATTACTTTAAAGGGCCATTTAATGGAGTAAGACTTTCAAAAAAGTAAAAACAACCATCATTGCTTGAGGGGAAGCATTTTGCATTTCCAAAAGGGAACACACACAAGGGTTCAAGTCCTGAACGGTAAAGTTCATTGAGCCGTTAGCTAATTGCAAGGGGGTCTGGTGCTCCCCAATTTTTTAAATATTTATATTTATGGAAACTTTAGAGAACTTTTTTTATTTCCTTTTTCTATTACAGTCCAATGGCTTTTTTCCTTTCTTAACTTAACCATATAATTTACATTATCTATACTTTTATAAACAATAATCCCTTCATCATCTTTTAATAAAAAAGTTGGTGACTGTATACATCCTGGTTTACATATTGATGCCAATTTATCGAATATAAACATATACTCTTCTTTATTTGAAAAGGTAAGCAAGTCATCTTTTTTATACCGTTTATATTGTAACAAGTTAATATCAAAGCTCTTTGCAATGTCATGTAAAACTTTGGTTTCATAATAATCTGCTTCTTTAATTTTTTCTTTATCTATATTACCTTGCACGTAAAAAGGGGAAGAAGACAAAGCTAGGGTAAATATTAATACTCCGATAATTTTTTTCAATTATACATCACCTCTTTATGTTTGTTTTATTATCTTTTACAATTCTTTAAAAATGATGATTTTGATTGACGAATAAGGAATGTCCTTTTCAATTAAAGGCTTTTCTGATCAAGTCTTCAATTAAAGGGCGCTTTAATGAAGTAACTAAAACCTAATTTCTCACTTACAACACCGAGAAATTAGGCTTATTATATTGGATTTCCTTAAACGTTGTAAAATTACGGTTATCCTGACAATACCCCCTCGAACTATTCACTCAAATTACTACTGATCTTAGGTTTTCAATTAACACTACGTAGAGTGGGGATTTTATAATAAATACAAACTGTAAATATTAACAATAATATAGCACTACTCATGATTACATATTCAATTCCTATACCAATCGACAAACAAAGTGAAGTTAATCCGAAAGAAATGGGTGTTAATCCCATAGAAGAGACGGTTTGTATACTCATTACTCTTCCAATCATTTCTGGCTTAGCTTCATGTTGGATAATCGATACAGCACAAATATTAGAAATTGTCATAGCAAATCCTAATAATGCGACAACAATTACACTTATCCACACTTCCTGACTAAAGCTTAAAGCTAAGAAACAAATTGCTATAAACATTTGAGCTGTAACACTAATTATTCCTCTTTTTCTTTTGAGATTCATTATTCCAAGAATTATGGATCCAACTAACATACCACTTGCTAAAGAGGCTTCTATAAAGCTATAATCTAATGTTTCTCCACTTAACACATTTTTTACGAAGATTGGTAATCCGACTATTAATGGTCCAGTAAAGAAAAGGTTTAAAAATAGAGTTTTTAACACAAAGGCCATTAATACGGGTACGTTTTTAACATAATTAATCCCCTGTTTTAAATTTGAGAAAAGTGTGTTCTTATTACCACTTATATCATCAGTTGACTTGTTGACTTTAATAAAGTATACAAAAACACTTCCTAAGATGAATAAAAGAGTAATTAGGGCAAAGGTTCCAGTGTAATCAAAACCGACAATAATAAATCCGGCAGCCATTGGGCCGAGTATTGATGTCATTTGATTCGTTGTTTGAATGACAGAATTTGCTCTTGTTAAGGAGTTCTTAGAAACTAAAGCCGGAATAATTGATCCGGAGGCGGGCCAGAAAAAAGCATCTATAATACCTACCAAAAAAGCAAAAGTAATTAGTGACCATAATTGAATTTCACCTGAGAACAGTAATAATAAAACTAGACCGCTGATTAATATTGCCTTCCCTAAATCAGAGAAGAACATTATCTTGGATTGACTAATTTTATCCGAAAGTACACCACCAATTAGCATAAATATAACTCTTGGTACAGTACCAACAATATAAACAATACCTAAAGATGCTTCCAAATTCAGGATTTGAACTACGTACCAGGCTTCAGCAAAATAAAACATACTTATAGCGAGACCAGAAAAGAAAGTCCCTATCCAGAGAAATAAAAAAGGTATTTGATTAAATAGGGGTTTGTTCTTAAACAGTACTTGAGATTGAATAGCAGGATCACTACTCATCTCGCTTTTCAACCTTAAAGTAAGGCTCTTCAATATGGAATCCAACCGTAGCTACATAAAACCATTCAGCATCTGGGTCATCAGGATTTTCAAGTTCATTGAGTTCTTTCATCAATTTTTGATATTTTGCTACCCAACTTTTAAATTGATTTTTTGTTGTTAATAGTTCTGTTTGTGTTGCAATTCTTGACCATTCTTCTGGATTTTCAGAATTGGATAAAAATGCACTTTCTGGTGCTGCAAGTGCACGAGTTTTTGCGCGGTCAAGTGTAGCGAGTGTAAATAATCTTCTACTCTCTCCAAATTCTGATGTGTAGGGTAATAAATCTGTAGATGGGATAAAACTTTTGGCAACTGCTTGATAAAGTTTTTGTGTCATATTTCTTTTTTTATTTTCTTTGACCATTTTGACAAGGCCATTACTTTCTAAATCCCGAAGATGGTAGTGAATCTTTGAACGAGATAGATCAATAATTTGTGATAATTGTTGACCAGATCGAGGTTCTTCAATCAGAAGGGAAAGTATCTTTACTCTCAGTGGATCACTTAATGATTTTAACTGTTCATAGGTATTTAAAATTAAAACATCATTTTGTCTCAATTTACATGTTCACTCCTTTTGTCATGTCAGTATTTATTGACATGATAACAGATTCAAATATACCTGTAAAGTTAATTTTTGTGTATTTATTTTCATCAATGCAAAACAGAAGGAGTAGAAAATTGTTATTCTAAGTTATTCAATTATAGGGCGCTTTTACGGAGTAATGAAAAAGCCCAAGTTCTCAATTTTAATACTTAGAACTTGGACTTTTTTATATTGGAAAATTCTTTACGTTTAAATCTGCATTTTATGGGGTCCCGACAGAAAAACGCGGATTTACCAAGCTAAGGATTAAAAGTAATCAAAGACCCGGAAATCAACCACGTTAAGGATTAATTTCCAGATCTTGTATACTCAGTGTATATGTAGTGGACGTAACGAATCCAAAGATTCTGGCATTTCATTAATTGGCCTAGAACCAGGTGAAGTGGGGAGCCAAGCGCCAGAGGCGCATCAACCCCCTCCTTCACCTGGTTCTACCCCTTACGGTGAGATGGTATTTGAGTTATAGTTTGAGCTTTCGGAATCTGGAAGAAATGATGGAAGAGAGAGGATTGTGCATAGCTCACACGACAATCATGCGATGGGTACATCAGTATGGTCCGGCGTTAGAGAAGCGGATTCGCCGACATCTGAAACGGACCAATGATTCATGGAAAGTCGATGAAACCTACATTAAAATCAAGGGGAAATGGAGATATCTCTATCGAGCGGTGGATTCCGCAGGAAACACGATCGATTTCTTGCTCTGTGCCAGACGTGATCGAAAGGCTGCAAAACGCTTCTTTCGTAAGGCATTACGCTCGTCTCATACACAAACACCTCGAACAATCACCTTGGATAAGAATGCCGCTTATCCTCCTGCGATTCGAGAATTACAAAGGGAGAAGAAGTTGTCTTCCCACCTAGACATCGGGCGAATCAAATACCTCAACAATAGGGTGGAACAGGATCAACGTTCAAGAGGCTGGTACGTCCTATGTTAGGATTCCAATCCTTTCAGACAGCTGCCCGAATTTTGAAAGGGATCGAAGCAATGCACATGATCAAAAAAGGACAGATCAAATTCCTTGGCACCTCTGTCTCTGAAAAAGTTAATTTCATACATAAGCTCTTTAAACTGGTAGCTTAGTTCTTTTTCTGTACAGGGAGAAACTGGCTTTTTTTGTCACCATGATTTCTTGCATCAGAACTCTTTCCAATACTTTGAGAATAAAGGTTTTTTTTAGCTGGATTGAATGATGATATAAAAAGTTAATACAAGCTCGGAAAGAACGAGAAAGACAAGAAGCGAAACGCAGAGAATCAAAACGGAATGATTATCTCTATGATCCCATAACTTTATATTATCGTTACTTAGGATGTAAGGAAAAAACTGCATCTAACGCCCTTTTTCAGGCGTAAAAATACGGTCGTTTGTTCGTATTTCGGATCCGAAATCTTTCATCTATGTTCTATTTTGCGTTCTATGGTAGGAACCCTGTCACTGGGCCGGCAAGCACAAGTCGATTGGGGTAAAGTCACTGTGGAAACGATTACGATTCAGCTTGCTTGGATTCAACCGCTTCGTCGCCGTCGGTATTACCGCCGTCAGTTCCAATATGGCGCAAGATGACGGCCGCGAGTATGGAAAGGATCGCGATGCTGACTGCGCTCGTTGCCGCTGCTGCATTAAATCCCGCCGTGAAGGCTGCCTGCGCCTCCTCAAGCAAACCGGGAGGCAGTTCTTGCGCTACCGAGGATGCCCCCGCGAGGCTGTCTCCAACGGCCTTGTGGACATCCTGAGCCAGCGTATCGGGTATCCGGTCGAACATCCGGCTGCGATAGACGGCGGTCGTGAGGCTACCCAGCGTGGCAATGCCAACCGCCAGGCCGAGTTCCTGCACAGTCTCGGATATGGCCGAGGCTGATCCTGCTTTCTCCGCTGGCGCCGCGCCTACCACCAGATCCGTGCCTAGCGCGGCGATCGTACCAAGGCCGAGATAGACGAGTGAAAACGCGGCGGTGACCAGAGCAATGCCAGATGGCTCGTTTTCGAGGCGTGTGAGCATCAAATAGCCGATGACCGACAGTCCGAGCGCGCCCGCGATCACATAGCCGGGCCGGATACGCCGCGATACCAGCGGTGCCGCGATGCCAGCTGCCAGCATAGCGAGCGCCGGTGGACCCATCCAAAGCCCCGCTACCAGCGGTGGTAGGCTGGCGACCAGTTGTAGGTACTGAGTGACCAGCAGCATCGTTCCGCCGACGCCGATGAGGCCCACAAGGAGTACGACCAATGCGACGCTGAACACCTTGCTAGTGAAAAGATCCAGGTCGATGAGAGGACTTTCCAGTCGGCGCTGTCGCCGAACGAACAAGATCACGAAGGCGAATCCAACAGCAATCGCAAGCACTGTTCCGGTACTGAGCCCATTTTTGGAGATCTGCTTAATGCCGTAGATGATGGGCAGCAGGGCTAGGAGCGAAAGGGTGACACTCAGGATATCCAACCGGCCGTCCTGTGGTGCCCGGTATTCCGGAAGGAGAAATGGTGCGGCTACAAGCAGGAGCCCGACCACAGGCACCGCGACAAGAAAGGCCGCACCCCACCAGTAGTGCTCTAGCAATACACCTCCCACGACCGGGCCAGCCGCCATGCCGAGCGCGAACATGGTCGCCCACACCCCAATCGCCAGCGCACGCTGGTGACGGTTGACGAACATGTTGCTGATAAGTGCCAGTGTCGATGGCATCAGTGTCGCGCCCGCCACACCAAGCGCCGCACGTGCTGCGATAAGCGTGGAGGTGCTGGTCGAATAGGCCGCGAGTACAGAAGCGATTCCAAAGACAGCCGCCCCGACCATCAGCAGCTTGCGCCGCCCGATGCGATCACCCAGAGTTCCCATCGTGATGAGGAAGCCGGCGATCATGAAGCCATAGGCGTCCACGATCCATAGGGCCTGTGCGCTCGTCGGGCGCAGATCGATTGCTAGCGCCGGCAACGCCAGATGCAACAGCGTCAGGTCGAGCCCGAGTAGGATGGTTGGTAGGGAGAGAAGCGCGAGCCCGGCCCATTCGCGCGGGCCTGCGAGCCTCACGGACTGAAGTGTTCGCCCCGCAGGCCCTTTTTCAGTGGTACATGGATTTGCCAAAAAAAATCACTCCTTCTGATCTTCAATGCTTAATTAAATTACACAAACTTCCTTCCTTTATGGCATCCCACCGTCCCCAGCGCATTGGCTTGCAGTTCCACTTGAGCGGCATGAGCAAGGAGGAAACGACCTCCTATATTCGGCACCACATGACCGTAAGCCGGACGGAGAGGCCAGTGGTTGCCGAAAACGCGCTTAGCCGGGGCCGCGAGCCAGGGACTTCCGCGTGTGTTGAACCAGATTTGGACACAGATTCTGGTCGACGCCACCGCCTGGAATCTGGAGGTGATTGGACCGGCACCGCGGCGTTACCAGTTGATCCAAAAAAGGGTCCCGTACTCTTATGCGGTTGGCGCATACTGCTTCTGGCATGAGCCTTCTTGTTGAACGGCGGCATACTTCTCGCGTTGTTGGCGGATTGACGGTACATTTCCAACGCCATTGTCGGTGAGATTTACACCGTCATTTTACGCGAGCAGCAACAGACAGCTCCAATTACTTCTGAAATAATCGTTAATGCTAGACCATTTTTCCTCCTCCACTCTTTATTGTCTAAGTCGAGTATACATACATATTATTATCAAGTATAATGATTGTTAGTGATATTAATATCACTGCGAATGATGGAGGTGTAATTCTTGGAACTAAGCGACCTAAAGTTATTTCAAGCAATTGCTGAAGAAGGAAGCATTTCTGGAGCTGCAGAGCGTTTAGATTATGTTCAGTCCAATGTAACTGCAAGGTTACGTAGACTAGAGGATGAGTTGGGAGTCCTTCTTTTTTATAGAAGACCTAAAGGAGTTCAGATTACAGAAAAAGGCGCACTTTTCCGTAAGTATGTAGATTCAATTTTGCAAATGGCAGATGAGTCGATCAAAATACTTCAAGATCACGGTAAACCAAGTGGCTCATTAAAAATAGGTGTTGTTGAAACGGTTACGTGCGGAAATTTCATGAACCTAATTGCTTCTTATCAATCGCGGTATGAACAAGTATCTCTCAGTTTAGAAACAGGCAATCCTCTTGAATTAATGGAGAAGGTAAAGAACTTTGAATTAGATGCTGCTTTTGTAACAGGTGAGCTGACTATTACAAATTTTGTTATCGACTATTTATTAATGGATGAAATTGTATTATTATCTGGCAGGACATTAGATGTCTCAGCTTTAAAAGAGCAAAAGTGGGCGATTTCTCCAAGAGGTTGTCCTTTCAGAATGAAATTGGAACAATGGTTGAAGGATGAGGGAGTTGCTCTAAAGAACGTCATTGAGATTAGTTCATTAGAGACGATTTTAAGCAGTGTAAGAGCTGGGTTGACTTCCACCATTCTGCCTAGTTCGGTTTTAAAAGGTCCATATGAAGATTTACATGTGTACCCTATACCCGAATCGTATCAATTTATTGAAACAGGTCTTATCAGAAGAAAAGAAAAATATGTGAGCTATGCTTACAAAGCTTTTGCAGATCTAGTTAAGGAGGAAGGCCTGTAAAACATGTGGAATCCTCCCTCCACCCCTATCATTAATTAGGATCATCACTATAGCCAAAAAAATATATGTGGTATGAGAAGTAGTTTCCAGGATCAAATATTCTAAATCGATACTTTCCCCCCTGATAATTGAGTTGCATACCTTTTACCGATTGTTTCGTCTCATAAAACTCTCTTGATAAGTAATGCTTACAATATAAATCATCCGATATAACAAATCCCACTAATACCCCTCCTTATAAAAAGACGAGCATTAACCCGTCTTAATGTTGCGCACTAGCTCAACAGCCTTTTCCAAGATTTCGCGTGTCTCCTCTTCTGGGCTTCTGGAAAACCGCCCAGAAAGGTCTGCTTCTAATGTGTTCATAGCCAGATCAATCACCAGTTATAGTGCCTCAGCTTGATCGAGCTGGTACAATCCCTTAAATAAGATGACTTGAGTGCCCGATTGGTCTCAAGTCATTCTTCCATTTACTGGAGCGATGGCCCCAAAATCCGTCTTCGCTCCCTCTACCCCTAGGGGTAGCGTCAGGAAAATGCGGATTCACAACGTTAAGGAATTTTTAATGATACTTTTAGGGGTCTCGCCAACATTTCAAAAAATCCTACGTTAAGATCTTCCGCAATCGGGCCAGAAAATGGAATAAGACCTTCAAATAATACTGGATATTTATGTTATTATTGTATGAATTGTGAAGGGATGCACTTAAACTATAGAAGCAGGAATGTTCAAGAAGCATATGGTTATAAAATCTCCTACTGAATGCTGATAATAAGCAGTATTAGGTGGTGAATGTTTTGTTTTACGGATTTATTCTTTTAACAATTGGTGTAATTTTATTATTTATTTCAAATTGGTTATGGAAGAAGGGAGACCCTAATGAAACCTTTAAGGAAGCGTTAGGAGAGTTAGTATCAGACTTAATAGGTTGGCAACTTCCTTTAGTTTTTTCTGGAATAAAAGCATGGTCATTGTTTATATGTTTTATTGGGTTAGTATCAATTTTATTAGGAGTGTTATTTGTTATATTTTAGTTTTTCTAATGGCTAACGGGGTTAAGGAGGGCAAAATGAATGTTGGAAAACAGTTACTTCTAGCATTATCAATTTATGTAGTATCCGCAGTAATAATAGAGGGGGTACTTTGGTATTTTAATCCTTCTCTAAATGAATTTGTGAGGCCCTCAATAATTACTTCTCCAGTTCTTATTTCCTTTGTCCTTACACGAATAATCGTTGGTAGCAAAAAGGGATGATTAGCATGGGGTTTCATAGGATGCGTAAAACAAGGATTGAAACGGAAGGAAGATAATTCTAATGAATATTAGAGATTTCAGTGAGTTTACCATTGAGTTATTTGTATCGCTTATATTATCAGACATAGAGGAAGTTATTCAAAAAGGCAAATCTTCTATCCGAAAACAAGAGAATGAAATAATAACTGAATGGTTAACGTGGGTTGATGAGAATAGGAACCTTTTTTCAGATGATACTCTTGATTTAATTGAAAAACAGTTTAAAAGTGATTTAGGCGCGATGCCTATATGGAAATCTGACAAAGAATTTCAAGAAGAAGTATTGAATGGATTTAGAGACTATTTTGGTGAAGGTTCCTATTTTTATGAAATGTTTAAAGATGCTTATTTAACTGGATTGGAAGAAGAAGGTCTTATTTAAGTAAAGGGTGCGATACTTAAACAAGGGATCGCTATTCTTATTGAAGTAACGGGGCAGGATTATTCAATAAATATGATAAAATAGGAGTAAATTACATCTTTGATTGGAGTGTATCTATTTGATTGGAATAACAAGTTTTGGGCTTTTTTTATTAACATCATTTTTAATGAACATCACCCCAGGTACAGATACAGTGTACATTGTAAATAGAAGTGTATCTCAAGGAAGGAAGGCAGGAATTTATTCTGTACTTGGCATCTCCACAGGGGCATTAGTGCATACCTTTATGGCAGCTATTGGTTTATCTGTCATCCTTACAACATCAGTTGTATTATTTACTTTAATTAAGTTAATAGGTGCAGGATATTTGATTTATCTTGGTGTGCGAATGTTAATGCAGAAATCATCTAATTTACAACTTACGAATACAAAGAATATGTCTATTAAAAAGATATATATACAAGGACTTTTCACCAATCTTACTAATCCAAAGGTTGCACTGTTTTTCATTTCATTTCTTCCTCAGTTTATATCAGGAGATAATACTTATGGTCCTTTACCCTTTATTATTTTAGGACTTTCTTTTGTTTTAACTGGTACCGCATGGTGTTTGTTAGTTTCTATATTTGCTTCATTTACAACTAAAAAGTTGAGAAATAATCCAAAAGTAGAACTAATTTTGAATAAAATAACAGGTTTCATATTTATAGGGTTAGGAATAAAACTATTTCAGACAAAAGCATCTTAATCAACCTAATTCAACTATAGGGTGCATTACTTGAATAACGATCTTCCGCAAATCGGGCGCAATTCAAGAATATTGGAGTGTGCCTATTGTTCCGTTAAAGGGGGCAAATCTTGAATAAGGATTTGCGCTCTTTTTTTGTTTAAACCATGTTGAATAAAAAAGGGATATTTTTAAGCAAGTCGAAGTTATATTCGGAGGTAACATTTGATAAGTCGAAGTGATAATGGATTTTAAAACGCAAAAGAACAATTACTGATGGTACGGGGAGTTTGGTTAGACTTTCTTAGATTTAACCACATGTGAGGCAAATACATATTCCATGAGACGTTGTGTCGGAAAACAAAATAAGGAGCCTCCACAAATGACTAAAAGAGAATCCAAATCAGAAATCACGAAGTCAAATAATGTGAATATGGGAACGACAAAGACAGAGGACCCGAATCTCGGTTGTGCCCGCCAACGAAGCTTCATGGGAGGACTTGGAAATGGTACTGGGATCGTCCAAGTGTCATGGGGCAAAGTGCTATTGCCAACGGTTCAAAATCCCTAATGCTCAGTGGCGCCTAACAGATGATAATGAACGTGCTTTCCTACTTCGAGTCCAGACGGATTGCGGGATTCCGGAGTCGCGCACTACCAGCGGGCTTGTTGCTTATCTTAATCACGGACCGGTCGGATGGTGCGCGGTAGAGCCTAGGACCGCTTACCAAAAGTTACGAAACAGTCCGATTCCATGGGCGGGACGGGACGAAAACAAGAACGACAAAGACGTTTGGTCCATTACTTGTTTCGTTGTACGCAAGGGCTATCGTCAGCGTGGGATCACTTACACCTTAACACGAACTGCCGTGGACTTGGCTCGGAAGAGAGGTGCCCGTGCCAATGAAGGGTATCCAATGATCACTTTGCCAGGACAAGATATCCCATGGGTGAGCTTCATGTTGGTGCTCACAACGCCTTCATTGCAGCTGGTTTCCGTGAGGTATCAAGACCTACCAAACGCCGGGTCGTGATTCGTATCGAACTTCAGTAGGATGTCTAATTCCTTGGGAGGGGAACAATCAAAATACTTGCGGGAATGGTTTATTTGGTTTTGGAATTCTAAACATTCAAGGAGGAGATGACTTTGAAACGAATTAACTTACTTTTAAACGTACTAGATTCAACATTCGATAAAGAGAGTTGGTATGCACCGTTTAAAGAGGCTATAGAAGGACTTACAGCCGAACAGGCTATCTGGAGACCATCTGGAGAGATAACGAAAACCATTTGGGAGAACGTTAATCACCTTATTTATTACAAAGAAAGACTTGCTGCAAACTTGGAAGGCCGTGAATGGACACATAATCTCGATGGTGATGAAACCTTTTATCTTACCGATCAATCTAATGATGATCAGGAATGGATGAAAATCGTTGAACGTTCCGAAAACGCTCAACGCAATTTAAGACAGGTATTGAGTACAATTTCCGATAGAGAGCTAGATCAAAATTCACTTGAGGGGAAATTACTGGACATAATGCTTCATGATGCTTATCATACAGGCCAAATAATTCAATTAAGAAAAATGCAAGGGTCGTGGCCATCAAATCGTTAACCGAAAGATATTTTGTTTTGGAAAAATGAAAAGAGCTTCATAGTTATCACAGTAAAGAACGCAATTCAGTAATAATGGATTCTATCTGTTATTCCAGAAAAGGGCGCTTATCTGTAATAAGGTAAGGGTCATTTTTTACGAACAAAAGATTGAGTAGAATGCTTTGTTTTGAAATAATTGGTATTAAGCAATCTGGCAGTTAAATGGAGGTAAGCGCAATGAATGATGCTGTATTTTGGGTAACTAGCATTGGCGGCTTATTAAGTTTGGGGGTGTTTGTTTGGTATTATGCTTCGTTAGGAAAGAGAATTTCGAAAGAAGAAAAGGAAGCTGGAAAAGATTTAACATATAAGATAAATTCCTTTACAGGAACTTCTAAAAATACTAAACAAAATAAATAATCATCTGTATTGTTTATCTAGACTTACACAAGCGGGGGCGTTCCTGCAATATCAATGGAACACAGGAATTGTAAAACGATCTTCCGTTATCAGGCGCAATTCAAGAATATTGGAGTGTGCCCATTGTTCCGTTAGAGGGGGCTTTTCTGCAATAAAGCTTATACAGATCAGTCTAAGATCGATCTTCAATAATACCAGCTAATAGAAGGTCAATAGGTATGACTAAAAAAGCTGAAAAAGTCATGTTACAATAAAACTGGTCATACCAAATAAGCTTCAAACACAGTTACTTGAAGTTATTGTAATAATTGTATTTTTTTAGGTGTCTATTAGACTTTGAAAGCCTCTTTATGTTTTAATATCGCGTAAATCCAATGAATGAGCTTGTTAGCGCAAGCAATAATCGCTACTTTATGTGGTTTACCTTCTTCGCGCTTTTTATCATAATAAACTCTTAGTTTTGGATTTCGATCCTTCGTTAGGCCGCACTGTACAGCTGTATAGAGAGATTGTCGGAGTCGAGACGATCCTCTTTTTGTAATCCGGTTGA
>NZ_JAKJHW010000005.1 GCF_021646685.1 Pseudalkalibacillus salsuginis
CTCATTAAATGTAAATCGAAATTGATTTTGGGTTCTTTTTAAAAAAGACCCGTTTCACGCTTGGCTTTTGTTCAGTTTTCAAAGAGCTGTATTGCCCATAGATGGGCTGGCTTCGGTTCGTCACAGAACGTGACTTTTTTGCCGAAAATCATTATGTCGTTTTTGAGGCGACTTAAATAATATAACATGTCGTGAAATAACCGTCAATAACTTTTTGAAATGTTTTTTCGAATTGCCAAAAGAGCAACGGTGATAACTATAACATGATTCAACATCTTCATCAACTAATATTTTAAATAAAATAAATCAGGACCTCAATACTGTTTATACAGAGCACAAGAGTATAAAAAGGAAAGATATTCTTAACCAGGTCCATTTTGAAGTTTACAGTACAATTCACAGAGTGAAACGCAGATGGATGGGTTCACAAATGTATTTTCCAATGTTCAATTACACCTCACCGTTATTTTATTTTTAATTCCCTATACTTCTAAAAATCAAACATAACTTTTACTATTCCCAAGAAAAGCGCAAACGCCCTGATCAACCACGAAAGTCACTGCAAGTCTGCCGAGGAGGCTCGAACCTAACAAAGTACGGTTCTGTGTGGGTAAACACTTCGACCTAAATCAATGTGTCGCCGCCGCAGGGGGACTGAAGTGATCCAAGTGGTTAGGCATTGGAGCTAGACATCACTTCACCGCAAACAAAATTTTTTTACTTTCTTATCCTGTAAAAAAGGGCTTATCCGGAATAGGATAAGCCTCGTGTTTTTTATTAAAGAGTTAAGGAATAGTTGGTTTAAATTCAATATGGCCCCTTATAAAGGTATCCTCTCTTCTTTTTAGGTCAAAATGTTTTCTATAAAAAGATCTGTCCGTTTTGTTAATGCGATGATTTCATCGCTTTCATCCATCTTCACCATTGGGCGTGTAAGTGAATGAGGATCAATGAAGACAATTTCCCCAACCTGGCCATTCGTAAGTTCCACTTTGGTTCCTACGGAAAAAGCAGATAATTCGTTTACTAAGATGTTCAAAATCTTCGGATCAAATTTTCCGAATTGATCCAATTGCATTTGCTCAAGTACTTTGAAAGGGGATTGCTTGGAGCGATAAAGTCGTTCAGAAGTCATTGCATGGAATACGTCAGCAATTGCGGCGATCCGGCTGTATTTGTTCAATTGACCGCCTCTAGTCCCTAACGGATATCCGCTCCCATCCTCGCGTTCATGGTGCTGTAATACGCTTAGAAGCACACTTTCCTTAATGCCCGTGATGCCTTTTAACATTTTATAACCGAGAATCGGATGTTGTTTTACTTCTTCATATTCTGCTTGACTAAGGGTCTCCTTCTTATTCATGATCTTAGGTTGAATTTTTGACATTCCGCAGTCTATAAGGGCACCGGCTAATGCAAGCTGGATGATATCCCCTTTGGAATAAGAAAGCTTTTTTGCTAAGAATGAGGAAATCAGACCGACAGATATCGCATGATGATAGATATAATCCTGTATATTTAAAAAGTGATGCAATGAAAGGATGGTTTTTGGCTTTTCCAAAGCAATTTCAAGCAATGGAACGATTTCAAGGCGGATCGGATAAAGATCGACGGCAGTCCCCGCCTGCCAGTTTGCAAATTGTTTTTTATATTGGTTGACGGCTTTCATATAGAAAGAGTGGAAATCTGTAAGTTTGGAGTTGTTCAAAAGACTTGTTGGATCCTTTTCCTCATTCTGTTTTTTACTGGATGATTTGATTGCTTTCACTTCAACTTCACTTATAAAAAAAGCTTTAAGAACTGCAATATGCTCCTCAGTCAATTCCGTATCACGGGTCATGATTGGTCGACTCGTTAAGGAAAACACATCGTGACTTAATACTTCACCTGGATTTAGATTATGTACCAGAACCTTCAATGGAACCCCCCTTTTTGGCGGTCAAGCGCCACTTTGTCAAAATTTCTCTCTAACCTTTTCTATGTATTGAAAATCAGAGTTCAAAAAACGGAGGAAAATTGAATTTCCTCCGTCATTTATTACTCTTCGGTTGAATCTTCTTCATCTGGTAAGGAATCATCTTCATTATTTGTATCGGATGATTCTTGTTCATCTTGAAGCAGTTCTTCAGATGTTTCTTGATCATCCGTTACTTCTTCTTCACCTTCGATGTCTTCACCATCGACTTTGTCTACAACGGCAATCGTAGCAACATCGACACCTTCATTCAATCGGATCAGTCGGACACCTTGTGTGTTACGCCCATACTGGGAAATATCAGCTACTGCCATCCTGATCACGATTCCTGTCGTCGTGATAATCATGATTTCCTGGTCTTCAGTGACAGTTTTAAGTGCAATCACCTTACCGTTTCGATCGGTGGTGTTGCTCGTACGCAAACCAACTCCACCACGAGACTGTACACGGTACTCTTCCATTGGCGTCCGCTTACCGAAACCTTTTTCCGTAACGATCATGATATCACGGTTTTCATCCTCATTAAGAAGTTCCATACCGATCACATAATCCTCATCACGTAAGGAGATTCCTTTCACACCAGTCGCTGTCCTACCCATGGAACGAACGTCCGTTTCATGGAATCTGACAGCCATACCACTGTTCGTACCGATGATGATATCCTTGTTCCCGTCTGTCAGCCTGACACCGATCAGTTCATCTTCTTCACGTAAATTGATGGCGAAAAGACCGCCGCGTCGAATGTTGGCAAAGGCTGAAAGAGGCGAGCGTTTACAAATCCCGTCCTTCGTACCAAAGAACAAGTACCAATCATCGACAAACTCTTCAACAGGGATGATCGCTGAAATTGATTCTCCCTTTTCAATTTGAAGAAGATTGATGATCGGAATTCCTTTCGCGGTTCTTCCGAGTTCAGGAATTTCATACCCTTTAAGACGGTACACTTTCCCAAGATTCGTAAAGAACAGGATCGTATTATGAGTATTGGTCGATAATAAATGTTCGACAAAGTCATCATCATTCGTTCCCATCCCTTGGATGCCGCGTCCTCCACGACGTTGTGCACGATAAGTGGATAAAGGCAGCCGTTTGACATAGCCGTTATGGGTCACAGTGATCGCAATTTGCTGGCGAGGGATGAGGTCTTCATCTTCTATTGCATTTTCACCGATTGTGATTTCTGTTCTTCGTTCATCATTGAACTTTTCTTTAATCTCGATAAGCTCAGCCCGGATGATTTCCAGGACCTTCTCTTCATCCGCCAAAATCGCTTTCAGTTCACCGATCAGCTTTATAAGCTCATTGTATTCATCTTCAATTTTATCGCGTTCTAATCCCGTGAGGCGTTGTAGACGCATATCGAGGATCGCTTGTGCCTGCTCATAGGATAGTGAAAATTGTTCCATCAACCCTTCACGAGCGATGTCTGTCGTACGTGATCCTCTAATGAGAGCGATGATTTCATCGATATGATCGAGTGCGATACGTAACCCTTCAAGTATGTGAGCACGAGCCTCGGCTTTTTTCAATTCGAAAATCGTACGCCGACGAATAACTTCCTGCTGGTGTTTCAAATAATAATAAAGACATTCCTTCAAATTAAGGACCTTCGGTTGACCGTCAACAAGTGCTAACAGATTGATTCCGAAGCTTGTTTGAAGGGCTGTTTGTTTATACAAATTATTTAAAAGTACATTAGCATTGGCATCTTTTCGAACTTCGATGACGATTCGCATACCATTACGGTCAGATTCGTCCCGGAGATCTGAAATCCCATCAATACGTTTATCCCGTACAAGCTCTGCAATTTTTTCAATGAGCTTCGCTTTGTTGACCTGATAGGGAATTTCGTTGACGATGATCGTTTTTCTGCCATTTTCTTTTTCTTCGATGTAAGCCTTGGCACGTGTCATGATCGAACCCCGACCTGTCATATATGCACGTCGGATACCTTCGCGACCTAAAATTTCTCCCCCCGTAGGGAAATCAGGCCCCGGGATATATTCCATCAATCCAGGAATGTCGATATCCGGATTTTTACTTAAAGCAAGAACTCCGTCAATGATTTCTCCAAGCTGGTGAGGTGGGATATTTGTCGCCATTCCGACAGCAATTCCTGCTGCACCGTTTACAAGAAGGTTCGGAAAACGTCCAGGAAGGACAACCGGTTCATGTTCACTTCCATCATAGTTTTCCTTGTAGTCAATCGTATCCTTTTGGATGTCACGGACCATTTCCATTGAAATTTTAGACATTCTCGCTTCTGTATAACGCATCGCAGCTGCTGCATCACCATCAACAGAACCGAAGTTACCGTGCCCATCGATCAGCATATTACGGTAGTTGAAGTCTTGTGCCATACGTACCATCGCATCATAAACCGCTGAATCACCATGTGGATGATACTTACCGATTACTTCACCGACGATACGTGCAGATTTTTTATATGCCTTGTCGGCTGTCATACCGAGGTCATTCATTGCATATAGGATACGTCGATGCACTGGCTTAAGTCCGTCCCTTACATCAGGAAGTGCACGGCTGACAATAACGCTCATCGCGTAATCCATGAACGATGTTCTTATTTCATCGCTTATATTGATTTCTTTCTTTCGAGATTGTTCGATATCGGCCATTCCCGATTACCTCCAATTACACTTCATTTCTAACATGGTTTCTTTGATCACCTGTTGCGTCTATACATCAAGGTTTTTCACGTATTGTGCATTCTCTTGTATGAAATCACGACGTGGCTCAACCTTATCACCCATCAAGATCTCAAAGATCTCGTCAGCTTCAATGGCATCTTGCAGCTCGACTTGAAGGGTTGTCCGCTCCTCAGGATTCATGGTCGTTTCCCATAGCTGGGTCGGGTTCATTTCTCCAAGACCTTTATAACGCTGCAAGGAAGGTTTCGGCGATTTGGAGATTTCATTCAATACGCGATCTTTTTCCTTATCGTTATAGGCATAGACCACTTTTTTGCCCTGTTGGATCTTATATAACGGCGGCTGTGCGATATAGACATACCCTTGTTCGATCAATGGACGCATATAACGATAGAAGAACGTAAGTAACAGCGTCCGGATATGTGCACCATCCGTGTCTGCATCCGTCATAATAATGATCTTGTGATAACGTGCTCTGGTTAGATCAAAATCTTCTCCGATCCCTGTTCCAAGAGCCGTAATGATCGCACGGATTTCGTTATTTGATAAAATCTTATCCAATCTTGCTTTCTCTACGTTGATGATCTTCCCACGCAAAGGAAGGATCGCTTGGAAATGACGATCGCGCCCTTGTTTTGCGGAACCACCTGCTGAGTCACCCTCAACGATATATAATTCGGAAATGGAAGCGTCTTTCGATGAACAATCCGCTAATTTTCCTGGTAATGAAGAAACTTCAAGTGCACTTTTGCGGCGAGTCAATTCACGGGCTTTCTTTGCTGCAAGACGTGCACGCAGTGCCATGCTTCCTTTTTCTACAATCTGTTTCGCCACAGTCGGGTTTTCATAAAGGAATTGGGAGAACTTTTCCCCGAAAACAGACTCCGTTACAGTCCGTGCTTCAGCATTTCCAAGCTTCGTTTTCGTCTGACCTTCAAATTGTGGATCAGGATGCTTGATGGAAATGATTGCTGTAAGACCCTCACGAACATCATCTCCAGATAAGTTCCCATCTTCTTTCAAGAGGTTGTTCTTCCGTGCATAGTCATTGATGACACGGGTTAAAGAGGTCTTGAATCCATATTCATGGGTCCCGCCCTCATGGGTATTGATATTATTTGCAAATGAATAAAGGTTGCTTGCAAAGCTGTCATTGTATTGAACAGCAATTTCCACAGAAATATCGTCGCGCATACCTTCTACGAAGATCGGCTCATGAAGCGTTTCTTTCGTCCGGTTGATGTGCTCCACGTATGATCTGATTCCGCCTTCATAATGGTATACATGTTCGACTGGTTCTTCTACACGCATATCCTCTGCAATGATTTTCAATCCACGATTCAAGAATGCAAGTTCTCTTAAACGGTTTGCCAATACCTCGAAGTCGTACTCCCGTGTTTCAGTGAAAATCTCCGGATCAGGGACGAAGTGTGTGATCGTTCCTGTAAAATCCGTTTCCCCTATGACTTTCAGGTCTGCTGCAGGGATACCACGGTGGAACTGTAGGTAATGGACTTTGCCATCTCGGTGTACCTTTACATCCAGCTCAGTGGATAACGCGTTAACGACCGATGCACCCACACCGTGCAGTCCTCCGGAAACCTTATAACCACCCCCGCCGAATTTACCGCCGGCATGCAGTACTGTCATGATGACCTCTACTGCTGGACGTCCCGTTTTTTCATGAGTCCCGACCGGAATTCCACGTCCATTGTCTTGGACAGTGATACTGTTGTCTTTCTCTACTGTCACACGAATCTCTGTGCAATATCCTGCCAATGCTTCATCAATACTGTTATCGACGATTTCCCAGACGAGATGGTGTAGTCCCCGTTTGCTTGTTGAGCCGATATACATACCCGGACGTTTACGGACAGCTTCTAATCCTTCGAGTACCTGTATCTGACTCTCATCATATGTTTGTTTTTCTGTACCTTGGTCAATACTCATTTTTTTCACCTGCTTCTTTTTTCGAACATCTATAAATCAAATAATCGATATGAATCCTTGAAGTTTAGCGATTCAACAGTTTTTCGAAGTTTTGATTGATTCTAGCCCTTCTTTTAAGCGTAACAGACGACAATGGTGATAAATATACTTCTTCTGTTGTCAGGACAATGGATTTAATCAGTTCTGAATTGATTATTTCCAACTTATCTTTGCGTTGGTGATAATCTAGAAATTCTTTCGTTTCTTCCGATCCTTTTGCAATCTCATAATCGAATATTGCCACAACGTCCCTAGCTTGTACGACGACATTCTCTCCCAGATGAATAAACAGGATTGCTCACCTCACTTTATTAACGTCGCTGTCCCATGTTCTACGTTAAAAAGGCTTGCACTCTTCAACGTTTCGTGTTCAATTCCATCCACGCTCGTAGTCGTGACGAAGGTTTGTACTTTCCCTTGGATCGTGTTCAATAGATGGGATTGCCGACTGTCATCAAGTTCTGATAATACATCATCCAATAACAAAAGAGGGTATTCACCAACTTCAGATTTGATCAGATCTATTTCAGCTAGTTTCAAAGAGAGTGCCGTTGTTCGCTGTTGGCCTTGGGAACCGTATATCTGAACATCCTTTTCGTTCACATACAGCATGAGGTCATCACGATGGGGACCTGCCATCGTCGTTCCACGTTCCATCTCTTTCTCTTTGATTTTCGTGAATTTATCATTATACTCTTCTATCATTTTCGTCATATCCGCCGAATCTGATACCTGTACAGAGGATTTGTATTGTATTTCAAGTGATTCTTTCCCTTTTGTGATTCCTGAATGAATCGGTGATGCCCATTCTTGAAGCATTTTGAGGAATTGATGACGCTTCGAAACAATTTTTACTGCATATTCCACAAGCTGCTCTGTCAATATATCCAGCATCATTTCCTGTTCACTTTTTCTGCGGCGTCCTAAATCGCGTAAAAGGTGATTCCTTTGTTGCAGGATCTTCTGGTACTGGCTTAAATGATGAAGATAGACTGGACTGATCTGGCCGATTTCCATATCGATAAAACGACGTCGCACCTGAGGGCTCCCTTTAACTAAGTTTAAATCCTCAGGTGCAAACATGACGATGTTCAAAGCGCCGATATAGTCCGTTAATCTCCTCTGTTCAATATGGTTGTATTTAGCCTTCTTACCTTTTTGGCTAATGACAATCTGTAAAGATAGTGGACCGTTCCTTTTTTGGATCCTACCTTCTATTTTACCATATTCACAGTCCCAACGTATCAATTCTTTATCCCTTGGTGTCCGATGGGATTTCGCGAACCCCAGTACATAGATCGCTTCCATAATATTCGTCTTTCCTTGGGCATTTTCGCCAATGAAGACATTAACTTGATCCTGAAAGCTTACTTCTTCACTTTTATAGTTTCGATAATTATTCAGCTGCAGTTCTTTTAAATGCAAAGGGAAACCCCCATTCAACGTGTTACGACAAATGTTCCTGTATCTGGTATCGAAACGGTATCTCCTTCATAGAGCTTCCGTCCTCTTCGTTGTTCAAGTACATCGTTTACAAATACGTCATGTTCTGCCAAATACCATTTTACCATGCCGCCAGATTGAATCACATCCGCTTGTTTCAATAATTGGCCAAGTGTAATGAATTCAGTAGTGATTTTGATTTCCATCTCATCTTCCTCCAATTCACTAGAAGTGTAAAGAAAAGCGCAAACGCCCTTGTTAACCACGAAGGTCACTGGAAGCCCGACGAGGAGGCTCGAACCAAACAAAGTTCGGTTCTGCGTGGGCAAACACTTCGACCTAAATCAATGTGTCGACCGCCGCAGGAGGACTGAAGTGATCCAAGTGGTTAGGCGGAGGAGCTAGACGTCACTTCATCGGAAACAAAATTTTTATTCTTTCTTATCTTGCAAGAAAAGCTACTAGGACAATATTGTCTCTAGTAGCTCTTTGGATTAATAAGTACGAACCGGTAAAATCAGTTGCTTGATTGTGTTCCCATCAAGTGGGGTTAGTACGAATGGACGCATAGCCCCTGTAAATCGGATCAGTACTTCAGAACAATCCATTACTTTCAGGGCATCCATCATATATTTTGCACTGAAAGAGATCTTTAATTCATCGCCTTCAAACGATTCTGTCGAAACATGTTCAAAAACTTTTCCGACTTCAGGTGAATTGGATGAAATTTCAACCTGACCGTTCTCCATTGTCGACAGCTTAACCACATTGTTCCTTCCCTCTTTTGCAAGTAGGGATGCCCGATCGATCGCCTGTAAAAACTCTTTTGTCGAAATGACCATTTCGGTTTTGCTGTCACTCGGAATCAGTTTAGATGTATCTGGATAATTCCCATCCAGTAATCTTGAGAAGAACAGGATGTTTTTAGCTTTGAATAATACTTGGCTTTCTGTAATCACAATATCAACCAATGCACTCGAATCATCCAGGATTTTGGATAACTCCGTCAAACTTTTACCAGGGATGACGACATTTGGATGTTCAAGTTCATCGGTTGTCGATTCAACAGCTGCAACCCTTGAAGCCAATCTATGGCTGTCTGTAGCCACACAGTTCAATTCCCCCTCTAGGATATGCCAGTTTACACCTGTCAATATCGGGCGTGTTTCTGAGGTGGACACTGCAAAAACAGTCTGACGAATCAATGTCTTCAATAAGTCAGCTTGGATACTGAACTTGTCATTTTCCTGAACTTCAGGTAATCGAGGGTATTCTTGCGGATCCAGGCCATTAAGATTGAATTCTGAAGATCCAGAACGGATTCTCGTTCCGAAACGCTCAAAGACCTCTACTTCAACCTTTGAACCTGGTAACTTTTTTACGATTTCAGAGAAAAAACGTGCTTGTAAGACAATGCTCCCTGATTTTTCAACTTCAACATGCTCATAGCCATCTTCTTCAACTGGTATGAATCTTTCAATAGAGATATCAGAGTCACTGCCTGTCAGTGTGACACCATCTTCATGAGTTTCAATTTTAATCCCAGTAAGAATAGGAATAGTTGTACGAGTAGAAACAGCTTTCATTACATCTTGCACACTATCTACAAGCTGATCTCGGTTCATTATGAATTTCATGAATTCTTTTCCTCCTCAGTTCCTGATAAGAAAAGCGAAAACGCCTTGATCAGCCACGATGTCCACTGGAAGTTCGACGAGGGTGGTACCGCCGCCGCAGGAGGACTGTAGTGATCCAAGTGGTTAGGTGTTGGATCTGGATATTTCTTCATCGTAACAAAAAATTTTCACACTTTCTTATCTTTTAATGAAAACGCGGGCTTTGTCTAGCCTTTCTTGCAGGCTGAGCCTTCATTTCCCATTTATTCGATTCCTCGACTTTTCGTTGTGTCGATTCGGTTTCTTGCTAAAAGTCATACTTCTCTCACGCACAATAAATCGCTATTTTAACATTCATCTGAATCTACCAATATTCTGCAGCATATTATTCTTTAGTAATAATAAAAAACTAGCAGTAATAATAGTAGGGGCTGTGAGTTTGTGGATAAGTCCCGATTTGTTTTTTCACCGGAGGTTGTCCACATGTGGATAGAATGTTGATAAAAGCGATTGTTGTGTTAAAGTTATGCACATTCGTTCACAGTTGCTAATTTTTCAATAAGTCTTGAATTTCTTTAACTTTGTTTTGAAGATGTTGATCGGTTGCTAATAATTTAGAGATCTTCTCATGGGCATGAATCACCGTCGTATGATCACGTCCACCGAATTCTTCCCCGATTTTAGGCAATGAAAAATCCGTCATTTCCCTTGAAAGGTACATTGCGATTTGTCTAGGAAATGCGACAGACTTTGTTCGTTTTTTCGCCTTGAAATCCTCCAAACGGATATTGAATTGCTCTCCAACCATCTCTTGAATATCATGAATCGTCAAAGTTCGTGGTTTTGAAGACGGAATGATATCCTTCAATGCTTCTGCTGCGAGGTCGGCATTCATATCTTGATTGATAAGGGAAGAATACGCGACGACACGGATAAGTGCTCCTTCAAGTTCACGAATGTTGGTATCGATTTGATTAGCGATATAGAGCATCACTTCATTTGGGATATCCAATCCCTCAGCTTTTGCTTTCTTGCGGAGGATCGCGATCCGAGTTTCCAGATCAGGCGGCGTGATATCCGTGATCAAACCCCATTCAAAACGTGAACGTAACCGATCTTCAAGAGTTGGTATTTCTTTAGGTGGCCGATCACTGGATATGACAATTTGTTTGCTTTCTTCATGCAATGCATTGAATGTATGGAAAAATTCCTCCTGAGTTTGTTCTTTTCCGGCCAAAAATTGAATATCATCAATTAATAAAACGTCAACATTCCTAAACTTATTGCGAAAATCGACAGTTTTATTATCCCGAATGGAATTGATGAATTCATTCGTAAACTTTTCAGAAGAAAGATAAACCACTTTTGCACTAGGTTTATGATCAATGACATAATGGCCGATCGCGTGCATCAAGTGTGTTTTACCAAGTCCAACCCCCCCATAAATGAATAAGGGGTTATAAGCTTTTGCCGGAGCTTCGGCTACCGCAAGTGAGGCAGCATGGGCAAACCGGTTTCCAGAACCGATGACAAACGTATCAAACGTATATTTCGGGTTCAACATGCTTTGGGTCAACTGTTCATCAGAAGCATCTGCTTCAGCCTTTGTTTTTTTCTTTGCAGCCAGGTCAAGATCAAGCTCTTCTTGTGTCTGGTTTTGAGGAATGATGAACTTTACTGCCAGTTTCGTCCCTGTAATTGTATCCAAGGTTTCTGAAATTAAATTCGAATATCTGGATTCTAACCAATCGCGAGCAAATTCGTTTGGGGCTGTAATAACAAGCGTATCATTCTGTAATGAATGGGCGGTTGTTGATTTCAGCCACGTTTCGAAACTAGGCTTGCTCAACTTCGTTTCGATTTCAGCAAGCGCTTTGTTCCATAAATCAGTGATATTTTCCATCCTCACCCTCCTTTTTGTCGAAGAATTTTACGATCAAGTGAAGAGGTTGACCCATGTTTTGTGTCAGCCTCATTGTGTCGATTTCCGTACACAGCTATTGTGAATAACATTTATTATAGTAGAAAAAGGGGTTATTTTCTGTATACACAAATTTGTGGACAAGCTTATACACAGAGGTGTAGGGATGTCCACATTTTTATCCACAAGGTGTGGATAAACTATTTATTCGAGGAAGTTTTGAACGAGTTAAAACACAATAATCATATCAAAAGGAGCCAGTAGTTGCAATGGGTTTTTTACGGTTATCCACAATTACAACACCTTGTGGAAGATAGTTGTCCACAGCACTAGATTTTGTGTGTAATTTGTCGATAATAGGTGTGGACAGTGAAAAATGTGTCGAAAAATTATCCACAGAAGTTTCAACAGGATTTTTCAGCCGCTGTATAAGTCGTTATTGATCGACTTATAGCGGATCTGAGAAATGCATTCGCTTTTTTGTCTAGGGATGTTATTTTTCCTGGGAGGGGATGAAAAAAATGAATATTTGGAGCAGATCCAAACAAAGGTTAACAGAGTGCTGACTCATAAAAATGTCTATAGTAATAGAAAGATTGTCCCTGAACTTGACAGAAAGGTGAGATGTTCTTATAATTACTAGGACTGTCTAAATGTAATTGAAATCCTCAGAGGAGGTGTAATAAATGAAACCTACATTTCAACCAAATAATCGTAAGCGTAAGAAAGTACACGGATTCCGTGCGCGCATGAGCACGAAAAATGGACGTAAAATTCTTGCTCGTCGCCGTCAAAAAGGAAGAAAAGTATTATCAGCCTAGGCCACTGGATAAACAGTGGTCTTTTTTCACATGGATTTTATGATTTGGCTTTGCAAAAAATAAATAATGAAAAATAACATAGCCTATTATTTAAAATGATGAGTAGTGTCGGAGTGAATCCGGATGAAGAAAAAATATAGGATCAAAAAAAATGAAGAGTTCCAAGCTGTTTTCCGTAAGGGAGAATCGTTCGCAAATCGACAGTTTGTGATATATTACTTAAGGAAGCCTGATCAGGAGTATTTCAGATTAGGTTTATCGGTCAGTAAAAAAGTTGGAAACGCTGTAACTCGAAATAGGATCAAGCGTTATATCCGTGAAGCTTTCCACGAACTGGAAGAAAATATCAAGGATTCATATGATTATGTGGTCATTGCAAGAAAACCTGCTTCCTCAATGGATTTTCATGAGGTAAAGAACAGTTTGATCCATGTGATGAAACGTTCTAGACTGATGGAAGGATTTAGAGGATGATGGTATGAAATATATATTCATCGTATTGATACAATTTTATCGGAAATGCATTTCACCATTTACACCGCCTTCATGTCGATTTTACCCGACTTGTTCATCTTATGGTTTGGAAGCAGTCCAAAAACATGGTGCAATTATAGGGGGATGGCTGGCTATGAAGCGGATTTTGAAATGTCATCCATTTCATCCAGGGGGATACGATCCTGTACCTGAAAAGGAGAAGAAGGAACAGGAAGAACCTTTTTCATAGAAAGGTATCGTTGTAAGGAGGATTTAGCAAGTGAGAAAGAGAATAGGCATATTAATTCCATCCATTTTAATGGTAATATTTCTAGCAGGGTGTTCCCTGAATGAACCGATCACGAAAGAAAGTACAGGTTTCTGGGACGAGTATTTCGTTTATCCATTATCATGGTTGATCACAGAAGTATCAGATTTCTTTAATGAAAACTATGGACTTGGAATTGTCATCGTAACGTTGTTGATCAGAACGGTCTTATTGCCACTCATGATCAAACAGACGAAAAGCTCGATTGCAATGCAGCAGGTTCAACCTGAGATCAAAGCTTTGCGAGAAAAATACAGTTCTAAAGATCAAAAGACCCAACAAAAGCTGCAACAAGAAACGATGCAGCTATTCCAGAAACACGGGGTCAATCCATTGGCTGGCTGTATGCCATTGATCATCCAAATGCCGATTTTGTTAGGCTTTTACCATGCGATTATGCGTACAGAAGAAATAAAACATCATAACTTCCTATGGTTTGACCTTGGAAGCCCTGATCCAATCTATTTATTGCCGTTGATTGCCGGTTTAACAACATACTTGCAACAGCGAATCATGATGGGTGGAACAAATAGCATGGAAGCCAACCCGCAGATGAAAATGCTGCTTTACATCATGCCGATCATGATCGTCGTATTTGCGATTACATTTCCAGCTGCACTTTCCCTATATTGGGTAGTCGGTAACATATTCATGATTGCACAAACCTATTTTATTACACTTCCTATGAAAAATAAGGATAGTAATGGTACGGGGGGCGCGAAAAAGTGAAGCAAGTCACGATAACGAGCAAGTCAGTAGAAGAAGCAGTAGAAGAAGCATTGGCTCAATTACGAGCATCCAAGGATAAAGTTGAAATTGAAATCATCGAAGAGTCTAAGAAAGGGTTTCTTGGACTAGGTGCTAAACCAGCAACAGTGAAAGTTACATTGAATGCAGACCCATTGGAGGAGGCTGTCCAATTCCTAAAGGAGGTAGCTTCTAAAATGGGAGTCGAAGTAGACGTCACCGTAAAAGAAGATGAAGAGGGTACGATTCTTGAAATGGCGAGTGAGAAGATTGCGATCCTGATTGGTAAACGTGGCCAGACATTGAACGCTCTGCAATATCTCACAAACTTAGTTGCAAATAAATCTTCAGATGAATTCAAACGTATGATCTTAGATGCTGAAAACTACCGGGAGAGAAGGAAAGAAACTCTCGAAAAACTTGCTTATCGTTTAGCTTCCAAAGCGCTTAAAATCAATAAAAAGGTTTCCCTTGAGCCAATGCCTTCCATGGAACGGAAAGTCATCCACATGACATTGAAGTCGAACAGTAAAGTTCAGACTTCATCCGAAGGCAGTGAACCTCATCGAAGGGTCATCATCACCCCTACAAACGAATAAAAGTATGGATGGATTTCAAAAGTGTCCGGCATTCTCTACTAAAGGGAGCCGGGCACTTTTTTTAAAGGATAAGAAAGTGTAAAAATTTGTTTCAATGAAGAAATGTCTAGCTCAACCGCCCAACCACTTGGATCATTTCAGTCCTCCTGCAGCGGTCGACAGCCAGCACGTCGGACTTCCAGTGACCTTCGTGGTTAACTAGGACGTTTTCGCTTTTCTTTAAGGATTGTTTTCTTTTAGAAGGTTGTTGTATTGAAGAACCTTTAATTTGATAAGGTCAAAGATGGATAAAAGATTGTTTAAAATGATACGTGTTAAAAGATAAAGATTGATTCTTGAACGAGAAAGAACTAAACTAGTTAGTTGTGGATAATTCAAGAAAATCACGAAGAAACAGTTTGGAAATATCCACTGTGGATAAATACTGATACAAGACCATAAAATGCAACGGATGTGGATAAACGTCTTAAGATGATTTATAGATACACGAAAGTATGCTATTCTATTGTGTTAGGAAGCATGAATCGGGAAACGATAAAGAAAAGAGGTGAAACCTATGGAAGGAGACACGATAACGGCGATTTCGACACCGATGGGAGAAGCGGCAATTGCGATCGTCCGATTGAGCGGTGATCAAGCCCTTGAAATCGCAGACAAAATGTTCCGCGGTAAACAATTGCTGAAAGAGGTAGAAAGCCATACGATCCATTATGGTTATATCATTGACCCGGATACCAATGAAAAAGCAGAGGAAGTAATGGTGACAGTTATGAGGGGGCCTAAGACATTCACTCGTGAAGACGTGGTCGAAATCAACTGTCATGGAGGGCTTGTCTCAGTCAATCGCGTATTGGAAATCGCATTGAATAGCGGTGCCCGCCTGGCTGAACCTGGCGAGTTTACTAAACGTGCATTCCTAAACGGACGGATCGACTTATCACAAGCAGAAGCGGTGATGGACTTGATTCGAGCGAAAACGGATAGAGCCATGAATGTCGCCCTGAACCAGATGGAAGGCCGATTATCAAAACTTATCAAGAAACTTCGGCAAACTTTGCTTGAAACGGTAGCACACGTCGAAGTAAATATCGATTACCCGGAGTACGATGCAGAAGAAATGACCAATCAGCTGTTAACCGAAAAATTAAGCTATGTAAAAAATGAAATCGAATCGCTGCTCCAAACTGCAGAGCAAGGAAAAATCTTGAGAGAAGGACTCTCTACAGTCATAATCGGAAGACCGAACGTCGGAAAATCTTCGTTGCTGAATAGTTTGGTACATGAGAACAAGGCGATTGTCACGGATATTCCGGGTACTACGAGGGACGTGATTGAAGAGTATGTCAACGTGCGAGGTGTACCGTTAAAACTAGTCGATACGGCAGGGATTCGGGAAACCGAAGATATCGTTGAGCGGATTGGAGTAGAACGTTCACGTCAGGTTTTGAAAGAGGCAGATCTTATCCTTTTGCTCCTTAACTATGGTGAAGCCTTGACAGAAGAGGACAGGAAGCTCTTTGAAGCGGTCCGTGGCATGGATGTTATCGTCATTGTCAATAAGACTGACTTGAACCAGGAGATTAATATGGACGAAGTACAGGAATTGGCGAAAGGTCATCCGGTTGTTTCTACTTCAATAAAAGAGGAAGAAGGAATCGATGAGCTTGAAGAATCAATCAAAGAGCTCTTCTTCACTGGGAGTGTGGAAGCTGGAGATATGACATACGTTTCGAATTCACGTCACATTTCACTCTTGAAGCAGGCGAAACGTTCGCTCCAGGATGCATTTACTGGGATCGAAGCTGGACTCCCAGTCGATATGGTTCAAATTGATATTACTCGGACTTGGGAAATACTAGGAGAAATTATTGGGGATGCTGTATCAGAAAGCTTGATTGATCAGTTGTTCTCCCAATTCTGTCTCGGGAAATAATTTAGGAACAGTAGGAGGTTCCAACTATGAAACGATATGATGCGGGCACGTTTGATGTCATTGTCGTAGGTGCAGGCCATGCAGGTGTAGAAGCAGCGTTAGCCTCTGCAAGGATGGGGGCGAAAACACTCGTTCTTACATTAAATCTGGATACGATTGCGTATATGCCATGTAATCCTTCTGTCGGTGGGCCTGCAAAAGGTATTGTCGTTCGTGAAATTGATGCGCTCGGTGGGGAAATGGCAAGAAACATTGATAAGACGCATATACAGATGAAAATGTTGAATACTGGAAAAGGCCCAGCTGTACGAGCGTTGCGTGCACAAGCTGATAAATTTTTGTATCAAAATGAAATGAAAAAGACGATGGAACAAGAAGAAAATCTCACTCTCCGCCAGGGTATGGTTGAAGAGTTGATTATAGAAGACGGCGTTTGTAAGGGAGTAGTGACCAAAACAGGTTCCGCTTATTCCGCAAAAACTGTCGTCGTGACGACGGGAACCTATTTAAGAGGAAAAATCATCATCGGGGAACTTACGTATGAAAGCGGTCCGAACAACATGCAGCCTTCTATCAATCTTTCTCATAATTTGAAAGAACTAGGATTCAATATGGTACGGTTCAAAACTGGTACACCGCCAAGGGTCAATTCCCATACGATCGATTACAGTAAAACGGAAATCCAGCCAGGTGATGATGTACCTCGCGCATTTTCGTATGAAACGACAGAATTCATCACGGATCAGATTCCATGCTGGTTGACCTATACAGGGGAAGTCACACATGAGCTCATCAATAACAACCTTGAGCGTTCACCTATGTATTCAGGTATGATTGAAGGGACGGGACCTCGTTATTGTCCGTCTATTGAAGATAAAATCGTCCGTTTCAATGATAAACCACGTCACCAGATCTTCCTTGAGCCAGAAGGCAGGAATACTGAAGAGGTTTATGTCCAAGGCTTATCGACAAGCCTGCCTGAAGATGTCCAACGGAATATGTTGAAATCCATTCCAGGACTTGAGAAAGCGGAGATGATGCGGGCAGGATATGCGATCGAATATGATGCAATCGTTCCGACGCAACTTTGGCCATCACTTGAAACAAAACTCGTGGAAAACTTGTTTACTGCAGGGCAATTGAACGGAACGAGTGGATATGAAGAAGCCGCTGGACAGGGAATCATGGCTGGAATCAATGCTGCCCTAAAGGCGAAAGGGGAAGATCCTGTCATTTTAGACCGTTCTGAAGCCTATATTGGTGTACTTATTGATGACCTTGTCACAAAAGGGACGAATGAACCTTATCGTCTGCTGACTTCAAGAGCGGAATACCGTTTGTTACTCCGTCACGATAATGCAGACCTTCGCTTAACGGAAAAAGGGTATGAAATCGGATTGATCCCTGAAGAGCGCTATCATCGTTTTCTTTATAAAAAGGAGCAGATTGCCAAGGAAATCGATCGATTGGAACACACTTCCATCAAGACGGATGAAAATACCCAAATCATCCTTGAGAAAGCCGGAAGCAGTCCACTGAAAGAGCCAATGAGTGCAGCTTCACTTTTAAAAAGACCTGAGATCACTTATGATGTTATTGCAGAGCTTGCACCTACGGAAGTTGAAATTCCAGAGATCGTTGGAGAGCAAGTTGAAATCCAGACGAAATATGCTGGTTATATCGATAAACAACTGCAACAGGTTGAAAAGGTGAAGAAGATGGATGAAAAGAAAATCCCGGAAGATATCGATTATTTTGCGATCAATGGCCTTGCAAAAGAAGCAAAGCAAAAGCTGGCGGAGGTTCGTCCTTTATCAGTAGGGCAGGCATCTAGAGTATCTGGTGTCAATCCTTCGGATATTTCGATCCTTCTCGTTTATCTTGAACAAGGGAAAATCGCTAAACTTGCAAATTAACGGGGGACTCGCATGAACAGTGAAAGGTTTCAAAAAATGCTGGAGGAGAAAGGAATCAGCCTTTCTCCTCAACAGCTTCACCAATTTGATACATACTTCAAGACATTAGTAGAGTGGAATGGAAAAATGAATCTCACTGCAATTACCAATGAAGAAGATGTTTATTTGAAACATTTCTATGATTCGATTTCTGCAGCATTTTACTTTGATTTCACTCGTATCAACAACATTTGTGATGTCGGTGCGGGTGCAGGGTTTCCAAGCATTCCGCTGAAAATTTGTTTTCCTCATCTTGATTTGGCGATTGTTGATTCTTTGAAAAAACGGATTACTTTCTTAGAGCATCTTTCTCAGGAAATAGGTTTGAAGGATGCCCACTTTTATCATGATCGTGCAGAAACCTTTTCAAGAAAGAAAGAGCATCGAGAACAGTATGCACTTGTGACTGCGCGTGCTGTGGCACGTATGTCCGTCCTTACAGAACTATGCATGCCGCTTGTCAGACAAGACGGTACTTTTTTAGCAATGAAAGCTGCGAGCGCGAAGGATGAACTGGAAGATGCGAAGCGGGCAATCGGACAATTAGGAGGCGAATTGGATAAGGTTGAAAAATTCTCGCTGCCGATTGAAAACAGTGAACGCAATCTAATTTTTGTCCGTAAACAAAAATCGACACCGAAAAAATTCCCTAGGAAACCAGGCACGCCGAATCGAAATCCACTTTAGTTTCACGTGGAACAAACAAATTTTGTCGGAATAAAGATGATGGTTACTAAAGGAAATGGGATTCAATCTGTAGAATGTTCTATATGGAGTTTGATAAAGGTGGTGTGAGAGATGAAACATCCGTTTTCACGATTGTTTGGTTTAGGAGAAAAAACTTCAGAAGCTGAAGTGGAAGAGAGCTTGGCAGCAGAACAAGAAGAGTTCAGTGGAAACGAAGAAGTACTTCAAATACCTATCGGAGAGATTGTGCCAAACCGATATCAACCACGTACGGTCTTTATAGACGAACGAATTGAGGAATTATCGCAAACGATCAAAACACACGGTATTATCCAGCCGATCGTTGTAAGAAGAAGTAACGGCCAATATGAGATCATCGCTGGTGAGCGGCGTTATCGTGCGGTTCAGAAGCTTGGCTGGCATTCAATCCCTGCAATTGTCAAAGAATTCAACGAATCACAAACGGCATCCATAGCGTTGATTGAGAATCTTCAGCGTGAAGAATTGTCAGCGATTGAGGAAGCAACGGCTTATGCGAAGCTGATTGAAATCCATGGGCTGACCCAGGAGAGTCTTGCACAACGTCTAGGAAAGGGACAGTCTACAATTGCAAATAAGCTCCGTTTATTAAAGTTGCCTGATGCAGTTCAACATGCCCTTTTAAATAAAGAAATAACAGAGCGCCACGCCAGGGCACTCATATCGTTGAAAATACCGGAAAAACAAGAAAAGATCCTGGTTGAAATCAAAGAACGCAATCTGAATGTGAAGCAAACAGAAGAACGTATCAAACAACTTTTGGAATCAGGAGATACGGAAAAGAAGCGGAGAATGAAGCCAAAGCGAAAGTCTGTAAGTAAGGATACACGCCTGGCTTTGAATACGATCCGGCAATCGATCGATATGGTTCACCAGACAGGTTTGGCCATTGATACCGCTGAAGAGGATCATACTGATTATTACCAGATCACAATCAAAATCCCTAAAAAATAATAAGGATTGACGGAAAGAGCTTGTCTTTCGTTGCGATAAACCTCTCCCAGACAATAATTTCAGGGCGATGAACAAACAACGACGGACAGCTCTTTTTTTGAACAAGGGGAGCCAGGATGGTACCTGATCAACAGCATTAGATTCACAAACAGCTCTGTACTCTTCTTTGTAATTTAAGGGAGACAGTTGTTTTTCGCTTCATTTCAAAGTGAAAGCGTAACAAAATTCAGTCAATTATCGAAACTTATAAGAGTTTCTTTTTTTATGGCACTTTGAGAGAACTATGTTGTTCTTTTCATAGAGGATTTCGACAATTTCAAACAAAAAGTCCATTCCTCCTCATTTTTTCATGATAAAATAAAAAACAAAGTAGTGTAGGTAAGGTAGGTGACATTGTGGCGAAAGTCGTAGCGATTGCAAATCAAAAAGGCGGAGTTGGGAAAACAACCACATCTGTGAACCTAGGTGCATGTTTGGCATATCTAGGAAAGAAAGTTTTACTCATTGATATTGACCCCCAGGGGAACGCCACAAGTGGAGTAGGTATAGATAAAGGGGATATTGAACAGTGTATTTATGATGTTCTTGTAGATGATGTCGAGGCAAGTAACGTCGTGCAACAAACCAATGTAGAAGGGTTGTATGTCATTCCATCTTCTATACAGCTTGCTGGAGCAGAAATCGAACTGGTCCCAACGATTTCACGGGAAGTGCGTTTGAAACGAGCAATTGAACTAATTACGGATCAGTTTGACTACATAATCATTGATTGTCCGCCGTCATTAGGGCTTTTGACGATCAATTCATTGACAGCAGCTGACGCTGTCCTGATTCCTGTGCAATGTGAGTACTATGCATTGGAAGGGTTGAGCCAATTACTTAATACAGTGAGGCTGGTCCAAAAACATTTGAATAAGCAACTGATGATTGAAGGAGTACTGCTTACGATGTTTGATGCCAGGACAAATCTGGGGATGCAAGTGATCGATGAAGTGAAGAAATATTTTCAAGAAAAAGTTTATAGGACTGTCATTCCTCGAAATATTCGTTTAAGTGAAGCACCTAGCCACGGGAAACCGATCATCATCTATGATCCAAAGTCCCGGGGAGCTGAAGTTTATTTAGACCTCGCAAAGGAAGTGATGAAGAATGGCTAGAGGATTAGGGAAAGGCTTCAATGCATTATTTCCCGCTAACGAATTAGAAACGGAACAAGAGATCCAAGAAATCGAATTAGGAGAAATCCGTCCGAATCCTTATCAACCAAGGAAAACATTTGATCAAAAAGCGATAGATGAATTAAAAGAATCCATAGAAACACATGGTATTCTCCAGCCAATCATCGTCCGGAAAACGATAAAGGGCTATGAAATCGTTGTAGGTGAACGCAGGTATCGTGCAGCAAAGGAAACAGGGCTTAAGAAGATCCCAGTCATTGTCAAAGAGTTGAACGAGCAGAAGATGATGGAATTGGCCATGATTGAGAACCTGCAAAGGGAGGATTTAAACCCGATTGAAGAAGGACAAGCCTATGCAAGCTTGATGCAGGAACTCGAACTCACTCAAGAACAATTAGCCCATCGGTTGGGGAAAAGCCGTCCTCATATCGCCAACCATTTAAGATTGTTGCAGCTGCCTTCATTGGTTCAACAATTATTAGCGGAGAAAAAATTATCGATGGGGCATGGCAGGGCGTTACTTGCAGTAAAAAACAAAGCCAAAATCAGCCCACTTGTACAAAGGATCATAAAAGAAAACTTAAGTGTCCGGCAAGTGGAAACGATCATACAGCAAATGAATAAAAATGTTTCACGTGAAACAAAGAAACGAAAGCCTGAAAAAAATGTATTTGTAAAAGAGAAAGAGGAAACGTTACGAGAGCGTTTCGGCACCACCGTATCCATCAGACAAAACAAACGAAAAGGGAAGATTGAAATCGATTTCTTCTCACAAGACGATCTAAACCGAATCTTAGAAATGCTGGAAGGGAAAGAGTAGAAACGGGCCATCTTAGAGATGGTTTTTTCTTTTACAGGAGCCATTGTTGCGGATCGTACGCGAAAAGGGACTGAATTTCGCAACTACCGAAGGAAAAAGGAAGGACACAAAAGTTTTTTTCTTTAGGGTTAGATAGTTGAAATGTAGATAAAGAGGGAAGTGGGGGGCACCATGGTTTTACTCGGAACCATCGTAAATGGTTTAGCAATTGTAGTTGGAACAGCACTCGGACTCATTTTCACTAAAATTCCAGAAAGTACAAAAACAACTGTTTTACAGGCGATGGGCCTTGCAGTTGTTCTTTTAGGGGTGAAAATGGGGTTTGAAAGCAATCATATTCTTCTTGTCATCCTTAGTCTGGCCATTGGAGGGGTGATTGGCGAAAGTTTGCGCATGGATGATCATTTGAATCGGTTAGGTTCGTGGATTGAAAAGAAAGCTGGAGCTAAAAAAGAGGGAAGTGTAGCGAAGGCTTTCGTGACAGCGACAATGGTTTTCGTAATTGGGGCACTTTCAGTCGTAGGAGCTTTAGACAGTGGACTACGGCTCGATCATGAAGTGCTCTATACAAAATCCTTGCTTGATGCTTTTATTTCAATGATTTTCACGACTACCATGGGATTCGGTGTCATATTTTCTGCGATCCCTGTCGTTTTGTACCAGGGAGTGATCGCACTTCTTGCTACGCAAATCCAGAATCTGTTTGATCCAGATCAGCTTCAAACCTTGATTACTGAATTAACGGCAACTGGGGGGATTTTGATTTGTGCAATCGGTCTCAATTTGTTGAAGGTGATGCACATCAAGGTTCTGAATCTCTTACCAAGCTTGCTTGTGGCTGCAATCCTAGTGTATCTCCTCCAATACAAACAATCCTTTTTGAATCTTTTTTCTTCTATTTTTTAATGCTGCTAAAGGTAGGTGTTGACAGCAGAAAATTGCTTTTGCGAAATTCACGATACTATTGCGGGAAAAGTGGACAAGGTAAGACCTTAAAAGAAGAACAAGCGATTTTTTAAAAAAAACACCCGTTTATGTAAATAGAACAAGAAAGGGTGCTGATTCCGAGTCAGCACCCTTTTTTATGCTCATTGTAATTCAGCAAGATCTTTCGTGAAGGTTGCTTCAGCGGCAGGCCGTTTTTGGAAGCTGTTCCTTACACTTGCTAAATAGATCCCCTCTGCAATCAGATCTGCCATTTTCATCACTAAATTCAACCGGGTGTTTTGGAGGACAAAATACTCCATGAATCCACTGACATTTACAATTCCCGTAAGATGGATTTCCCCAACAGGTGGTAATTGCTTCTTGACTGCTGCCCCAGGTTTGACGGGCCCTTCACCTAATGACACCATTCCAACACTGCTTAATTTGCCAAGACAGGCATCGATTCCGATAATGAAAGGATTAATATGGCTATTCCTGATTTCCTCTAATCGTTCTTCAAGATTGACTGCGTGCACCGGCTCTTCGAGGGTTCCATACACTTCATATTGAGGGGAGTGTTTCGCTTTCAGTTTTGTACCGACAAGGGGTCCTAATGAATCTCCAGTTGAACGATCGGTTCCAATACATACAATTACAATCGGTCTAGATGGAGGAAGAAGCTTGGTTAGATTACGGGTGACTTCTTGAATCGCATCCTGGTCTTCATGATGGATTTTATATTGAAACGGTTTTTTTGAAAGTAATCTCCGTTTTAGATTCATAGGACCCTCTCCTTTGTAATAGTAGTATCAGTATACGGATAAAATTTGGACTCTATACATAAATCCGATAAATACTAAACGTTAGGGAGGATAAAGAATTGGTGCGATCAGGATTACAATGGATGTTCCTAATCTTGGGAACCGTCATAGGAGCAGGATATGCCTCAGGAAGAGAACTGTGGCAATTTTTTGGCCAAGAAAGTGTACTTGCTATCGTGTTGTTTTCCCTATTGTTCAGTTTTTGTTGTTACGTAATCATGTCCATCGGTTTTAAGGAAAAGACGATTCACTACCGTCCAGTATTGGAAAAATTGATTGGGACTCGAGCAAGTGGTGTATTTGATCTTTTGATCATACTGTATTTGTTTTCCACCACTGTTGTCATGCTGGCTGGTGGTGGAGCGACCTTGCATACATTTCGGGTTCCCTATTGGATCGGTGTTTTATTCATCGTAACCTTGCTTGTCTTATTATTCTTTTGGGATGTGGAAGGAATGATCTCCATGAACGCGTTCGTCATTCCGATTCTGGTCATCCTGTTATTATTCGTCTTGTTTCTATTCACTAAGAACCATATGGCTCAGTTCCCGATTGATCTGCGTCACCAATCCAATTGGCCCTCAGCCTTTACGTTTACCGCCCTCAACATTTTACCTCTCGTTGCAGTGTTATCTGCGGTAGGGGACCAGATCCGTTATAAGGGAGAAATACTCATTGCAAGCATAGGAAGCGGGGTTGTACTAGGCGGAATCTCGCTTTTGTATAACCAATCATTGATTTCCATTGCGAATGAAATCATGCTTTATGAAATCCCATTGTTTGCGATATTAAAGCATTACCCGTATTTCTGGGTATTGATCATGTCTATCCTGCTATGGATTGCAATCTATACGACAGCAGCTTCAGGTGTCTTCGGAATCATTTCGAGATTCCGGGATAAAACTTCGATGCCGTTCTGGCTGATGAGTGCGGTTTTGTTGCTTATTATGATGCCATTGACGATTTTTGGATTTTCGACTCTTATAGCGGTCTTATACCCGATTTATGGAATCCTTAACCTCTACATTTTAGCAGCGATCCTTCTCCAACCGTTCATGAGCCGAGCAGAAAAAACGTAAGGCGATCACCTTCAAAGCACCTTGCGTACAGGTCGTATCCTTTGTAATATAGAGATACGGATAATGAATGGAGGGCAGATGCTATGAGCCAGACAAAAGAGTTTGAGCTTCATGATATTGTCGAAATGAAAAAACCTCACCCATGCGGGGAAAATCGCTGGAAAGTGATCCGGTTAGGTGCTGACATACGAATTAAATGTATGGGATGCGAACATAGTGTCTTGCTTCCGAGAAGGGAATTCGTTCGAAAGTTGAAAAAAGTCCTTACAGATCATAAAGAGTAAGCCCAGGAGGCTTGCTCTTTATTTTAAGATAAGAAAGTATTAAGTTTTGTTGCGGTGAAGCAATGTCTAGCTCCAACGCCCAGCCACTTGGATCACTTCAGGCCTCCTGTGGCGGTCAACACATTGATTTAGGTCGAAGTGTTTGCCCGCGCAGAACCGAACTTTGTTTAGTTCGAGACTCTTCGTCGGACTTCCAGTGACCTTCGTGGCTGGTCAGGGCGTTTGCGCTTTTCTTGTGGATGTTTCACGTGGAACATAAGGATGAATGAGTTCTTTTTTTAGATTAGTAATGTAATAGAAACGGCGTGTCCACGCTTGTCTTTTTCTGCACTTCTCTCTATAATTGGAAAGGATGTATAACAGGTGGACAATTAAAGGAGTGTATATAGATGGCTTTAACAACTGGGATCGTCGGATTGCCGAACGTAGGAAAATCCACTTTATTCAATGCGATCACACAAGCTGGAGCAGAAAGTGCAAACTACCCGTTTTGTACAATCGATCCGAACGTGGGTATTGTAGATGTTCCTGATCATCGGTTGCAAAAACTCACTGAACTGGTGAACCCGAAGAAAACAATACCAACACATTTTGAATTCACGGATATTGCTGGAATCGTAAAAGGTGCAAGTAAGGGAGAGGGACTTGGGAATCAATTCTTGTCCCATATTCGTCAAGTCGATGCGATTTCTCATGTCGTCCGTTGTTTTGAAGATGATAATATCACCCATGTTTCCGGGAAAGTAGATCCGATTGATGATATCGAAACAATCAACCTTGAGTTGATCTTTGCAGATATGGAAACCGTAGATAAGCGGATCACACGTGTTGAAAAGCTTGCGCGTCAAAAAGATAAGGAAGCTTCCTATGAATTTGAAGTCCTTTCAAAATTGAAGGAAGCGTTTGAAGCTGAGAAGCCTGCACGAAGCGTAGAATTGACAAAAGAGGAGAGAAAACTCGTTCATGGTCTTCATCTCCTCACTATGAAACCAGTCCTCTATGTGGCAAATGTCGGAGAAGACGATTTATTGGAGGGTGGAAATGAACTCGTTGAACGTGTAAAAGAATACGCGGTAAACGAAAAAGCAGAAGTGATCGTGATCAGTGCGAAGGTTGAATCTGAAATTGCTGAACTTGATGGCGAAGAGAAACAAGCTTTCTTAGAAGAGCTCGGAATTGAAGAGAGCGGATTGGATCAGTTAATCCGTGCAGCGTACAATTTATTAGGTCTGGCCACCTACTTTACAGCCGGAGAACAGGAAGTAAGGGCTTGGACATTCCGTCAAGGGACGAAAGCTCCTCAAGCAGCAGGCATCATCCATACCGATTTCGAACGCGGATTCATCCGTGCAGAAGTGGTGTCTTATGATGATCTAGTAAATGCTGGTTCGATGGCTGTTGCACGTGAAAATGGAAAAGTAAGATTAGAGGGTAAAGAATATGTAGTCAAGGATGGAGACGTCATTCACTTCCGGTTTAACGTGTAAATCCATCTGTTATTGACTGGTCAATATAGGGCAGACCAACTCCGAACTTACGCCTGAATGTCGCGTCGGAGTGGTTTGCTCATTTTTTACATTTAAAGAAAGTATAAAATACTTTCTTCAATATAAGTGCAACTAAGGCTCAGCCTGCGCTAAAGGCTTGGCCTTGCCAGTTCCGCTAATCCAGCAAACCGGGAATAATTTTTAGAAAATAAGATTTCTGCCGTCCTCTAAAAAGTTCACAATCGTTTTCCAGTTAGAAATGAATAAAAATGTGTAACGTCATGAAATCACTAATCTTCCCTTGTTATAGCTTGGACTTTTTGCTATAATGAGTCGGTGTGAGTTATTATTGTTTAGATAATTGACTCTCCTTGCTTTTACAAGAGTAAAAGCCGCTAAGACCAAAAGGAGGTGACCGGAATGCGTAGATATGAAATCATGTATATTCTGCGCCCGAATCTAGAAGAGGAAGCTCAAAAGGCAACAGCTGAAAAAGCTCAAAACATCCTCACTGATAACGGTGCTGAAATCGAAAAAGTTGATGCAATGGGTAAGCGTCGTCTTGCTTATGAAATTAATGATTTCCGTGATGGCTACTATACAGTTCTTTATGTAAAGGCTGAAAGTGATGCTATCAATGAATTCGACCGTCTAATGAAGATCGACGATAACGTTCTTCGTTTTATGACAATTGTAAACGAACAGCAGTAATTTAAGGAGTGGTTCTGTTGATCAACCGCATTATTCTTGTCGGCCGGCTAACGAAAGATCCGGAGCTGCGTTACACACCGAATGGCGTGGCCGTAGCGAATTTCACATTGGCGGTTAACCGTCCTTTCACGAACCAACAAGGGGATCGTGAAGCGGATTTTATCAATATCGTCGTATGGCGCAGGCAAGCAGAAAACGCAGCTAATTTCCTGAAGAAAGGAAGTTTGGCAGGCGTTGATGGCCGTTTGCAAACAAGATCTTACGATAATAATGAAGGTCGTCGAGTGTACGTAACCGAAGTAATGGCAGAAAGTGTTCAATTCCTTGAACCTAAGGGATCCGGATCTGGATCAGGTTCTTCTAACCAGGGGGGATACCGGGATCAAGATAATCCTTTCGCTGGTCAAGGAAGCCAAGGAGGAGGCTACGGAAATTCTGGGAATCAGAATTTCGGCGGTGGCAATCAGAACCGTAAAAACGACTCTAATGATGATCCTTTTGCAAATGATGGTAAACCTATCGACATCTCAGATGACGATTTACCGTTCTGATGGACATCAACGATAATATATGAACGACTGACAACATATGAAAAGGAGGGTTATGCATGCCTCGTCCAGGACGTAGAAAGCGTAAAAAGGTTTGTTTTTTCACAGTAAACCAAATCACTTATATCGACTACAAAGATGTTGATCTTCTTAAGCGTTTCGTTTCCGAGCGTGGAAAAATTCTTCCACGTCGTGTAACTGGAACTTCTGCGAAGTACCAACGTCAATTGACTAGAGCAATCAAGCGTGCCCGTCAAATGGCATTGCTTCCATACTCAGCTGAGTAAAAAGAAAAAAGCAGTAGGGTTCAATATCCTATTGCTTTTTTATATTGGAAATAAATTCGCCGATTGACATTCTCAGTCCTGGTGTTTCTAGATGGTTTTATCTTAAAGCGATATTCGAGATACACCTGTAGAAAAAGCGAGCAGACGAGCAAGGAGCCTTCGGGAACCCCTGTATGATGAATACTATCAGACAGGCCGAACAGATCAAAAAATGTGCTTAAGTCCTCAACACTTGTCCAAACAGACTTGTCCGTATTACATACTATGTAGTGTGAGTCAGCTAATCGTTCGTGGAATGGATGCCCTCATTCTCCTTTAATGAACCCTCATCCGAACACTCCAGTGTAGAGGTCCTCCATCGCTTGACACACGATGATCATTTTACTCGGCTTCCAGGAACATGATTCTATTAGCTGCTCCATGGTAATCATGAATTATTCAAGCATATCCGAAGGACTGCGTCCAATTTTGGGCAAGTCCTTTTTACATTTATCGGCTCCGATACATGATTAAAATTAATTTAAAGGATATAACGGGTAGGTATGGAAAGTATCTTGTTATAGATTTCTTTTAAAAAAGGATTGATGATAGAAATGGACACACAAATCATTGCCATGGGCGGCGGCGGTTTTTCGATGGAGCCTGATCATTTACTGCTCGACCGTTACATTTTGGATCAAGCACGTTCAGAAAAACCTAAAGTGTGCTTTCTTCCGACAGCAAGCGGTGATGCAGACGGGTATATCGAGAGATTCCTCCGGGCGTTTGAAAATCTTCCATGCCAGCCTACCTATTTATCGCTTTACAGACCTCCACATTCGCTTGAGTCATTTGTGCTGGACCAAGATATCATTTATGTCGGTGGAGGGAACACGAAGAATCTGCTTGCACTCTGGAAAGAATGGGGATTGGATGCGATTCTGTACCGTGCTTGGAAGAAAGGTGTCATATTAGCAGGATTGAGCGCTGGTTCTATTTGTTGGTTCGAACAAGGACTTACGGATTCCTATCCGGGAAAAATTTCACCGATTACATGCTTAGGTTTCTTGAATGGAAGCAACTGCCCCCATTATGATGGAGAAGAAGCCCGCCGCCCTGCCTACCATCGTTATTTAATGGACCGTAGTATTAAAGAAGGGATGGCTGCTGATGATGGCGTAGCACTTCATTATATGAATGGAAGACTGGAAAGAATCGTATCATCAAGAAAGGACGCTTCAGCTTATTGCTTGAAACTGAAGGACGGCCGTGTTCATGAAGAAAGGATAAATCCACTTTTTCTCGGCTAATATGGAAATAAGGGATCATATGGAATGGGAGGAAAAATTCCTTTTCAGGAGTTTTAACGAGTGAATAATTATGTTTGAACCAAAACATAGAAACCCATACAATAGAAAAGGATTTAAAGTTGCAGATGAGGTGACATCGTGAATCAAACTAGAGCTTTAACAGAGGGGGCTATACTCGCATCCCTGTATGCTGTATTATTTCTTATAACACTTTTCGTACCGGTATTATCCTTATTTACGATTTTTTTACTATCCTTGCCTTTTGCGATTTATACGGTACGGCATGGTGTGAAGAAGAGTCTCATTTTTATAATGACTACAATTGTATTATCCGTTATTTTAGGGACCGTGGCAGCACTCAATATTCCAATTTTGTTCGGCTCCGTTGGAGTAGTCATGGGACATCTTTACCGGAAAAAAATATCTTCATTCGGCCTTTTAGCAGGAACGGCATTAACATATTTAGCAAATTTCATACTGATCTATGTGATTAGTATCCTTTTTTTAGATATCAATCTAATTGATGCAATGAACCAATCGATTGAAAAAACCATTGCACTTACAGAAAATATCAGCGGTGCTATGGGTGGAGATGCTGAGACTACCATACAGCAATTGAGGGATCTGATTGAAGTTGTTCCATACCTTATTCCTGGATTATTGGTCATCCTCTCAGTGCTTTTTTCATTCGCATCCATTTTTGTAACAAACCTATTGATGAAGCGCTTTAAGGTTGATGTTCCACATTGGGAACCTTTCCGTAATTGGTCATTCCCTAAGAGCATCATCTGGTATTACCTTGCTGTGATTTTACTTCAATTGACGAATCCGGAACAAGGAACAGCTCTTTATATCATTACGATGAACTTATATATTGTCTTGGAAATGATCCTTGCCATCCAAGGGTTGGCGTTCATCTATTTCTATTTCTGGGTGAAGAAAAAAGGGAAGACGATACCGGTACTCATTACGATCAGTCTGTTTATCATACCAGTGGGATTACATGTTGTACGTATCTTAGGTATAATTGATTTAGGATTTGATTTAAGGAAGCGGATTAAGCCTGAAGCGTAGGAGCTGACCATCATGCCGAAGTTCTTTGAAAAGAGATGGCAGGAATTACATATTCTCTTATTACTTGTAATTTTAGCTATATTCATAGGAATCATCGCCTACTATAATTGGATAATGGGGATCGTCGCTTTTTTCATACTTGGAGTGACGGTATATTTTGCATTGATAAAGGAAATCGAATTCCGGTCGAATATAGAGGATTATATTTCTACGCTTTCACACCGGGTGAAAAAAGTAGGGGAAGAAGCCCTGATGGAAATGCCGATCGGGATCATCCTCTATGATGACCAATATAGAATTGAATGGACAAATCCTTATTTGACCACAATCATAGAGCAAGAATCCTTTATCGGCAACTCCCTCAATTTGATTTCTGAAGAGCTTATCCCTTTCATCAGAGGAGAAGAAAAAGAAGAAATCATCAAGGTGAATAAACGGAAATACCGTGTTTATTTAAAAAGGGAAGAACGATTGCTATATTTTTCGGATGTCACCGAACAAGTTGAAGTGGAAAGGCTTTATGATGAAGAACAGACAGTCATCGGGCTCATCTTTCTGGATAATTATGATGAAGTGACACAAGGAATGGATGATCAAGTTCGAAGTAACATCAATAGCAAAGTGACCTCCATATTGAACCAATGGGCGACCGATTATGGTATTTTCTTAAAACGGACGTCCTCAGACCGGTTTATTGCTGTATTGAATCAACGGATCTTAGCAGAACTGGAAAAGACTAAATTTGCTCTGTTGGATGAAGTACGTGATCTCACATCTAAACAGAACATCCCGTTGACCTTAAGTATCGGACTTGGAAGCGGCTCGGCTATGCTGCCTGAACTTGGACACCTGGCTCAATCCAGCCTGGATCTTGCTTTAGGCCGTGGCGGTGATCAGGTCGCCATCAAGCAGACGAACGGGAAAGTACGTTTCTATGGTGGGAAAACGAATCCGATGGAGAAACGGACCCGTGTCCGTGCACGAGTGATTTCACATGCCCTTACAGAGCTTGTGTTGGATAGTGACCAGGTGATTGTCATGGGCCATAAAAACCCTGATATGGATGCCCTAGGAGCCTGTATCGGTATATTGAAAGTGGCCAGCATAAACGATAAGCCATGCAGTGTTGTGCTCGATCAGAATGACATTGATATCGGTATACAACGATTGCTTGATGAAATCAAAGAGAAGGAAGAGCTTTGGGAGCATTTCGTTACGCCTGAGGAAGCACTGGAACGCGCAACTCCAAATACACTGCTGGTTGTGGTGGATACACATAAGCCATCGCTTGTGATTGAAGAACGATTAGTCAATAAGTTGGAAAAAGTGATCGTCATCGATCACCACCGCCGTGGTGAAGAGTTCATCGATGATCCGGTACTTGTATATATGGAGCCTTATGCCTCATCAACCGCAGAACTTGTTACCGAATTACTAGAATATCAACCCAAACTCAGAAAAATGGAAATTCTTGAGGCAACGGCTTTATTAGCCGGCATTATCGTAGATACGAAGAGTTTCACTTTACGTACAGGATCCAGGACATTCGATGCAGCTTCTTATTTACGATCTCATGGAGCGGATACGATTCTTGTACAGAAGTTCCTTAAAGAAGATATCGATCGTTATGTAAAACGTTCAAGGTTGATTGAGAATTCCCATATCTACAAAGGCGGTATTGCGATCGCTAAAGGAGATGAAGATGAAGAGTTCGGCCAAGTGCTCATCGCTCAAGCAGCTGATACGCTTTTATCGATGTCTGGAGTTCTTGCATCGTTTGTGATTTCGAAGCGGATTGATGATAAAATCAGTATAAGTGCCCGATCGCTCGGTGATGTGAATGTCCAGTTGATTATGGAAAGATTGAATGGTGGCGGTCACTTGACGAATGCAGCGGCTCAATTGGAAGATGTTACGATTGAAGAAGCAGAACGACAATTGAAGGAAATTATAGATCAATATTTTGAAGGGGGAGACGAGAATTGAAAGTTATCTTTATTAAAGATGTAAAAGGTAAAGGAAAACAAGGTGAAGTGAAGAACGTTTCGGAAGGATACGCACGCAATTATCTATTTCCGAATAATCTCGCAAAGGAAGCGAATAAAGGCAACCTTAAAACACTTGAGAAAAAGAAAGAAAGCGAAAAGAAGCAGGCAGAAGAAGAACGTCTCGAAGCTGTTAAACTCAAGGATGAGCTTGAAAAACTCACCATTGAACTTTCGACTAAAGCAGGTGAGGGTGGGCGCTTATTCGGCTCGATTACAAGCAAGCAAATTGCTGCTGAACTGAAGGGAAAAGGCTATAAGGTTGATAAGCGAAAGATCGAGCTTTCCGACCCGATCCGTTCGTTAGGTTATACGAATGTACCTATTAAACTACACCCAGATGTAACCGCAACATTGAAAGTCCATGTGTCAGAAGAGAAATAATAGAATGAAAAGGAGGAAAGGCTATGAGTGATCTTTTTTCAGATCGGATCCCTCCTCATAATATTGAAGCAGAGCAGGCAGTCCTAGGGGCTGTCTTTCTAGAGCCTGAATCGTTGACGACAGCAACAGAACTCCTGATGCCTGAAGATTTTTACCGTGCAGCTCATCAACGCATTTTTTCTGTTATGGTCGATTTGACAGATAAAGGGGAGCCTATTGACCTAGTAACGGTCACATCGGAATTACAGGATCGTAAGCTTCTAGAGGAAGTAGGCGGGGTATCTTATTTAAGTGACCTTGCCAATTCAGTACCAACAGCTGCGAATATCGAATATTATGGGCAAATCGTGGAAGAAAAGTCGTTGCTCAGAAGATTGATCCGCACGGCAACAGATATTGCAGCAAACGGTTATTCTCGTGAAGATGAAGTAGAACAAATTCTAAATGAAGCTGAAAAGAATATTCTAGCAGTTGCACAAAGAAAAAATACCGGTGTTTTCAAATCGATTAAAGATGTTCTCGTTCAAGCCTACGATAATATTGAAATTCTCCAAAATAAAAAAGGAGACATCACCGGGATCCCGACTGGCTTTGTTGAACTGGATCGGATAACGGCTGGCTTCCAGCGAAATGACTTGATCATCGTTGCAGCCCGTCCATCAGTCGGTAAAACAGCCTTTGCATTGAATATTGCACAAAATGTAGCTACCAAAACAGATGAGAATGTAGCGATTTTCAGTTTGGAGATGGGAGCAGAGCAGCTTGTCATGCGTATGCTTTGTGCAGAAGGCAATATCGATGCACAGCGCCTCCGAACAGGAGATCTGCAGCCTGAAGACTGGCAAAAGCTGACGATGGCAATGGGCAGCCTTTCGAACGCCGGTATCTATATTGATGACACGCCAGGTGTGCGTGTCAGTGATATTCGGGCGAAATGTCGTCGTTTAAAGCAAGAAAAAGGACTTGGTATGATCTTGATCGACTATATGCAACTGATTCTGGGAAATGGAAAGCCAGGGGAGAACCGTCAGCAGGAAGTATCTGAAATTTCCCGTTCATTGAAAGGGCTCGCACGTGAACTGGAAGTGCCGGTCATTTCACTTTCACAGCTATCCCGAGGAGTAGAATCACGACAGGATAAACGACCGATGATGTCTGATATCCGTGAATCAGGAAGTATCGAGCAGGACGCAGATATCATCGCCTTCCTATATCGGGATGATTATTATGATAAAGAAAGTGAAAATAAAGATATCATTGAGATTATCATAGCAAAGCAACGTAATGGCCCAGTCGGAACCGTCGAGCTTGCTTTCGTTAAAGAATATAACAAGTTTGTCAATTTAGAACGACGGTTTAATGAGAATGAAATGCCGCCTGGCGCATAGGGGGCTGTCCCAATAGTGTCAGACACTTTAGGGACAGCCTCTTTTTTCACGTTAGGAAAGTATAACCTTTCTACATGAAGTAAGTTCGACGTAGAGGAAAAGCTTTACGAACCAAGTACAAGGGCAACTAAGGCTCAGCCTGCGCTTAAGGCGCAAAGGATAAAAAGTATAAAAATTTTGGTTGCGGTGAAGAATATCTAGCTCCACCACCAACCACTTGGATCACTTCAGACCTCCTGCGGCAGCACCAGCCTCCTCGTCGGACTTCCAGTGACCTTCGTGGTTAACCAGGCGTTTCCGCTTTTCTTATACAATATAGCAGGGTTTGAAAATTTTGGTTGAGTGAAGGGTCTTAATCACGAACGTATTGAAAAAATCACAATATAAATGTTCGGATTTATTGACATTTATATGTTATATTGATAAAATTAGCATTGTTTTTAAAGCAATAGACGAACTGTTACATAACCTTGGAGGTGTCTATATGAGTTCTGTTGTTGTCGTTGGTACCCAGTGGGGTGACGAAGGAAAAGGGAAAATTACAGATTATTTATCACATGATGCTGAAGTTATCGCACGTTATCAGGGTGGAAATAACGCCGGTCATACAATTGTTTTCAATAATAAGAAATATAAACTACACTTGATTCCATCAGGGATCTTTTATGATAACAAGACATGTGTCATCGGAAATGGAATGGTCATCGATCCGAAGGCATTAGTTCAAGAATTGGAGTACCTCCATAATCATGGTGTAAACACTGATAACTTAAAAATCAGTAACCGTGCGCATGTCATTCTTCCTTATCATTTGAAGCTTGATATCTTGGAAGAAGAAAGCAAAGGCGAAAACAAAATTGGCACAACGAAAAAAGGAATTGGTCCTGCATACATGGATAAGGCAGCTCGTACAGGAATCCGGATAGCAGACCTGCTTGATAAGGAAGAATTCGCTGAAAAACTTGAGCGTAATCTACGTGAAAAGAACCGTTTATTTGAAAAGGTTTATGAAGTGGATGGCCTTAAGTTAGAAGATATTCTTGATGAATACTACGATTATGGCCAGCAAGTTGCCAAATACGTAACGGATACATCAGTCACGTTGAATGACGCGCTTGATAACGGCCGTCGCGTATTGTTTGAAGGAGCCCAAGGGGTCATGCTTGATATCGACCAAGGGACATATCCATTTGTCACCTCCTCTAACCCGATTGCTGGCGGAGTCACAATTGGCTCAGGTGTCGGGCCATCGAAGATCCATCATGTGGTAGGTGTCTCCAAAGCGTATACAACACGCGTGGGAGATGGACCATTCCCTACCGAATTGAATGATGAAACCGGAGACCTGATCCGTGAAGTCGGAAATGAGTACGGGACGACAACAGGACGACCTCGTCGTGTAGGTTGGTTTGACAGTGTCGTAGTCCGGCATGCAAGACGTGTAAGCGGGATTACCGATTTATCGCTAAATTCAATCGACGTACTGACTGGAATCGAGACATTAAAGATCTGTACAGCCTATCGATACAACGGAAAAGTCATTGAAGAGTTCCCAGCAAGCCTTAAAGTGCTTGCTCAATGCGAACCCGTTTACGAAGAAATGCCGGGTTGGACAGAAGACATTACGGGTGTACGTTCATTAGACGATCTTCCAGAAAACGCCCGCCATTATGTTGAACGGATATCCCAGCTGACAGGCATTCCATTATCAATCTTTTCTGTAGGACCAGACCGTAAGCAGACGAATATGGTAAGAGGCGTATTTGCATAAATTGATTAACCCAGGTATCGAAGGCGATATCTGGGTCTTTTTTTTAAAAGGATAAGAAAGCCTCCTCGTTGGACTTCTAGTGACCTTCGTGGCTAACCAGGGCGTTCCCGCTTTTCTTGTATTATAATTCAGCGTAAGCCGATAATATCATTACAACGATTCTCATTGAAATTTAATAGATTACATGATACTATTTACTTTGTCGGTCAAAAGATAAACAGAGGGAATATTCATAGGACCTGTGGTAGAGTCCACCATGGTTCACCATTTACTACGAGAAACTAGCTTGGACCCGTGGTGTAGGGGTTAACATGCCTGCCTGTCACGCAGGAGATCGCCGGTTCAAATCCGGTCGGGTCCGCCATCTATATGTTCAGTTCAACGCTGGATCATCAGCGAGCTATCCGATACATTAACCTCCTCGCATAAGGGATAGGGAATGAGAACAAATTTAATACATCCACATGGCTCGATAGCTCAGTCGGTAGAGCAGAGGACTGAAAATCCTCGTGTCGGCGGTTCGATTCCGTCTCGAGCCACCATCATGCATGACTTAGAAATCATGCTTTTTTTATGCCGTTTTTTAGGATTAAATCCCTATATACCCAAATAAATGGAAAACCTTTTACAACAACAATACAGTTTCATTACAAAACGATGTAATATATTGTCGGATAATTTGGACTTATGATACCGTTTATATCGGTGTCATCTCTATAAATAGACTAAAAGTCACAATGATATCTAACCAATTATGTTGCAGAATACATAGTAGGAGGGGACAAAAGTTTTGGGTATGGGGAAGAGTAGGTTAAATAGAGCCATGGGAAAAAGCAGGGTAAAAACGGCCAGGCTCTGGAGAATACAAAAAATAACAGTATTGACCGTTCTAGTAATTATACTGGGATCGTTAGGCTTCACGGCCACTACACAAGCTTCAGATGATCGCTTTGAACTGATCAAAACAGTTTATCATGTGTATGTGGGCGGGGAAAATATCGGTCTAGTGAATGAGAAGAGTTTTGTGGAAGACATTAAAAAAGATATCCAGGTGAAAGCTGAAGATCGTTTCAAGAATGTAGAGCTGGTTATTAATGAAACTGTGGAGTACGTTCCTGAAAGAATCTTCAATCCGGAGATCAATCATCCATCAGTCAAGCAAAAGCTTGAGGACCGTCTTACGATCGGTATACAAGGTGTAAAACTGTCATTCGGTGGAAAAACACTCGGCTATTTCAAGAACGAAGAAGCAGCTGAGGAAGTACTCCGCGAGTTAAAGCTAATATATACAGACGGACAAACACTTGATCAATTAGAAGAAAGCGGATCGAATAAAAAAGAGACTGAAGAAATTGAAGAAGAGGATGGTAAGAAAGAAGATAAAGTTTTAAGTATATCTTTTGATGAAAAGGTAGATATTGAACCATCGAAAGTGCAAGCTGAAGATCTTACAGAACTTAAAGATGCTTTATCCAAATTCAAAAAGGGTACCTTGGAAACACAAAAACATGAAGTGAAAAAAGGTGAAACAATCAAATCGATCGTAAAGAAGTATGACCTGAACCAGGAAAAGTTATATGAATTGAATCCTAAGCTCAATAAAGACGATAAATTGAAGGAAGGGCAAGAACTGGTTGTATTGGCATATGAGCCCTATGCACAAGTGATTGTCAAAGAAAGATTGACCAAGGAATATACGATCGATCATAAAACAGAAGTCAAAAATGACGATTCAATGCTAAAAGGTAAAACAAAAATAGACCAAAAAGGTAAAGATGGTAAGAAAGCTGTCCAATATACCATTACCAAAACAAATGGAAAAGTGACTAAAGAAGAAGTTTTGAATGAGGAAATCCTTTCTAAACCAGTCAAGGAAATCAAGCATAAAGGGACGAAGGTCATCCCATCACGCGGGACCGGCTCCTTCCAATGGCCTGCAGTTGGTGGTTATGTGTCCAGCTATAAAGGCCAACGCTGGGGCAGGGCCCATAAAGGAATCGATATCGCACGCCCAAGCGAGCGCTCAATCCTGGCAGCAGATAATGGAAAAGTTATATCCGCAGGCTATACAACAAGCGGATATGGGAATAAAATTGAAATAAACCATAATAACGGATTTAAAACGGTATATGCGCATCTTGCTTCGATCAGTGTCTCACCTGGACAAACTGTCAAAAAAGGACAAAAGATCGGTGTCATGGGTTCTACAGGAAATTCAACGGGTGTGCACCTGCACTTTGAACTTTATAAGAACGGTGCGCTGCAAAATCCTTTGAATTATGTAAGCCAATAATCAGATACCTCTGGCAGGTCATTCCTGCTGGAGGTTTTTCTATAATGGGGTATTACACCTGCAGATTTCCTCATATCGACATAGTGTGGTAAAATAAGTGAAAACTATGAAAACGAAGTTTAAAAATATACATCCTATTGAATTGGTTTTAACGCGCACTTAAAGAAGGTATAAATTTCTTCTTCAGTATAAGTGCAACCATGTAAGGCTAAGCCTTCACAAGGCTTGGTAAAACCCAAGTTTTTCTTTATATGAAAAGGAGACCAGGATATGGATAAGAAAATTTTAGTCGTTGATGATGAGAAACCGATCGCCGATATTTTGCAATTTAATCTTGAAAAAGAAGGATTCACCGTCATTTGTGCTTACGACGGTGCAACTGCGCTTGAAAAAGCAGAAGAGGAAATGCCGGACATGATTTTGCTCGATATCATGCTGCCACAAAAGGATGGTATGGAAGTATGCCGTGAAATCCGTAAGAAATATGACATGCCGATCATCATGTTGACAGCTAAAGATTCAGAAATTGACAAAGTTCTAGGCTTAGAGCTTGGTGCAGATGATTATGTGACAAAACCATTCAGTACTCGAGAACTTATTGCTCGTGTGAAAGCGAATATGCGCCGTCATCAACAAGAGGGTGAGCGGGAAGGTCTTGATGGCACAAGCGAAATCAAGATCGGCGCTTTGACAATACATCCCGAGGCTTATCTTGTGACAAAGCGGGGAGAAACCATTGAGTTGACTCATCGTGAGTTTGAATTGCTTCATTATATGGCCAAGCATATCGGGCAGGTCATGACCCGTGAACATTTGCTTCAAACTGTATGGGGATATGACTATTTTGGTGATGTACGTACAGTAGACGTAACAGTACGTCGTTTAAGAGAAAAAGTGGAGGACAACCCTAGTCACCCAATGTGGATCATTACAAGACGGGGAGTAGGGTATTATCTAAGAAATCCAGACCAGGAGTAATTCAATGGAAAAGGTTGGCTTCTTTAAATCAATACATTTTAAGTTTGTTGTGGTTTATATACTTCTTATCATAATCGCCATGCAAGTCATTGGCGTTCTTTTTATGGAGCGGCAAGAAGATAAATTGAAGGGTAACTTCACAAAGAATGTTGATGAAAATGCTGACATGATAGAAGTTAATTTAGAAGGAGAACTAGAAAAGATCATTAAAGATACAGAGAAAGAAGAATCTTATCAAAATTTGACCTCTTTAATAAGAGACTTGTCCTATTCCGATATGGACCGTTTGTTAGTTGTTAACCTCGATCAACAGATTATAGCAGCCAGTGATGAGAGTTTGGTCGGCAGGAAAACTTCTGATAATATGATTTCGATTTCCCAGGCTCTATTAGGTTCACCGACGAACGATATTTTTCAGAAAAAAGTCGGGGATCAACTTGTCCGTACTTATGTCGTTGCAAAACCAATCCAGACCCCTAGTGGTCAAGTCTTAGGTGCCTTATATATTGAAGCATCCATTGAGGAAATATATGAATTGTCGCGGACACTCAACGAAATTCTTGCAAATGCGACAATTATTGCCCTGGCAATAACCGCATTACTAGGCATAATTCTCGCAAGAACAATCACCCGCCCGTTAGCTGATATGCAGAAGCAGGCACAAGTCATGGCGAGGGGAGACTTCACCCGTAAAGTGCGTGTCTATGATAGGGACGAAATTGGCCAGTTGGCTGCATCTTTTAATGATCTGACAAACAAGCTGCAGGAAGCGAATGAAATTACCGAAAGTGAACGTACGAAGCTTCGTTCGGTCCTTTCTTATATGACAGATGGCGTCATTGCAACTGACCGTGAGGGTTATATCATTCTAATGAATGACCGTGCAGAGGAAATGTTGTCTTTATCACGCCATGAAGCGATGGGCTTGTTTTTACCAGAAATTTTAGGTTTAGAACAAGATTTTTCTATTGACCAGCTTGAAGAATCACCGAGTTCATTGATTTTAGACTATAGCTCAAAAGAAGTGCCTTTTATTATCCGGGCAAGTTTCTCTGTGATCCAGAAGGATGATGGTCCGGTGAATGGGATGATTACCGTTTTGCACGACGTAACAGAACAAGAACAAATTGAGAAAGAACGCAGGGAGTTCGTATCTAACGTATCTCATGAACTTAGGACCCCATTGACGACAATGAGAAGTTACTTGGAAGCCTTGGCAGAAGGTGCCTGGCAGGATGAAAATCTCGCACCGAAGTTCTTGAACGTCACACAGACAGAGACAGAACGGATGATCCGTCTAGTAACAGATTTACTCCAATTATCAAAAATGGATAATAAAGACTATCAGTTAAACTTCCGGAAGGTTAATTTGACGGAGATGATGCAACAAGTCATCGATCGGTTTGAGATGTCAAAAAGTGAAAAAATCTCATTTGAAAAGCATTTATACAATAAACCACTGCCTGTAAGGATAGATCCAGATAAAATCATTCAAGTGTTGGATAATATCATCTCAAACGCATTGAAATATTCTCCAGACGGCGGTAAAGTCACCTTCAACCTTATAAAAGAAGCGACCAATGTCCATATCAGCATAAAAGATGAGGGCGTTGGAATTCCGAAGCAAAACCTTACAAAAATCTTTGAACGATTCTATCGTGTCGATAAGGCGAGGTCACGAGAAATTGGCGGTACAGGTCTTGGACTTGCGATCGCGAGTGAGGTCGTCAAGGCGCATAACGGGGAAATCTGGGCAGAAAGTGAGTTTGGAAAAGGCACGACGATTCATGTGAAGCTTCCGACTCATCAAACCAGGGAGGAAAGAGTGTAATGTTATGGAAGCGATTCATCCGTCCATTGAAAAAATTCTATACGACCATTTGGGACAATATTGAAAAACTGAAGTCAGTATTGTTGACTCTTCTTATCGCACTTAGTATTTTCCTGACTTACAGCCTATGGACATTTACCCCGAATAACAATGTCCTGGAGGATGAGACGACGATCGAGACGAAAATCCCTGATGGAAAAAAGGAAAAGCTTTCGAACATCATCCAGCCTTGGCAAGTAATCATACATCATGATTCAAAGCACTACTGGTCCTATTCAACGGATCAAGATACAGTTTATAATAAGTTGCAAAGTGCTTTGCTGATCGGGAACGACCAAATCGATTATAATGAAAGGATTCAAACAGAAGGGATTGATATCACCTATCCTACCGGCATACCGGTCAGTGTACTTAAAGAAACGTTCAAATTCAGTAATGACACCCCTTTTAAGAATTATGAGGGGAATGTAGAACGGTTGAGGGTTCATAATGATGATGGTCAATGGAAAATACAGTTCATTTTCGAAGCTGAAGAAATTGGTGAAGGGACAGATGAACATAGGGATCCGGTCGTCTTTCAATATGAGATCTCGGATAAATCCACCAATGCATTGATTGAAATGATGGTAACGTCAAAAAATACGGTGGAAGTCGATGAGTATGAGTTTGAAGGTAATACCTTTTACTTACCAATTGAAAAAATGAATGTCGATACCTACTATTACTCGACAAGTGAGGTTGACATCAGCTTATTTGTAAAAGCTCTCCTGCCTCCTGGTTGGGCTAAAAGGAAGACGGACAACAAAGTTTTTTATGCTGAACCAAAGAGTCAAATCACTTATCTTCAAGACTCCAAAGAACTTACTTATATCAATCGGAACAGCCATGATGAATTGCCAAGGCAAAATGCCATCATTCAAAGTCTGGATTGGATCAATAATCATGCTGGGTGGACAAATACATACCACCTTTATCATTACGATGATTCCTCTTTAAACACCGATACAGACAGCCATCAGAAGGAAATTTCTTATCGAATGATCATGAACGGGCTTCCGATCATGGACGATAGCATTGGGCAGATTTCATTAAAATGGATGACGAATCAAGCCAGCGAATATAACCGTTCACTAGTCTATTTGAGAGAAAAAATTTATACACAGGACTCTTCCACAACTTTGGCAAAAGGTGCAGATGTCATCCAAGCTTTATCGGAGCTTTCCGATGCCAACAGTGTATCAGATATCACAATCGGTTATACACTCAAGCTTGATCTTGAAAGTGATAATCCAGGTATAGGCAATACGTTATTTTTAGAACCAGCTTGGTACTACAAGAACCGATCATGGACAACCTGGAGAAAAGTAGATTTTGAATCGATAGAGCCGATCAAGAATAAGGGAGGGTAAGAATGGACTGGAAGAATATCAAAACCATCTTCATATTTAGTTTTCTTATTCTGAATTTCTATCTTGGTTCGGAACTATATGAAAAGGAGTATCCGGATTTTGCTACCCTTAAAGAAGAAACTTTAAAAAAGTTGGATATCGAATATAACGAAAAATTACCAACGATAGACCCGGACCTCCCCCTTGTCAGTGGGACATCTACAAAGTTCACAGACAAAGCGGCAGAAGAATTTACGAAAAAGAACGACAACCAGGAAGTCAATGTCCTGGCCAACCAGATCATTTATTCAATATTGAAGGAACCGGTCCCTCTTTCAACGGACAGTGATAATCAAGCCGAACTTGAAACCTTTGTTGAAGAATATGTTCCAAATCATGAAAAATATGAATATTGGAAGCATGATGAGAAGCGAAATCTATATTTATTCAGACAGCATAAAGGGGAAGTTCCCTTCTATTTCAGTGACTATGTTACTGAAAAGAATCTAACTGGATTGATTGAGATATCTACGAACAAAGAAGATAAGATCACTAGTTATAAGTTGACATCAATGGATATAACTGAACTGGATACTGACGATAAATTGATTACAGCTGAGGATGCGCTGTTAGTTCAGAACATACCTCCTGGAACTACTTTGCTAGACATTGATCTAGTCTACTTTACATTGATTATGAATGAAGGGTGGAAGGTGTTTGTACCAAGCTGGCATATCGTTACTGAAGACCAAGAGCTGATGGTAGATGCGACTGATTCCTCTGTCATTACCCTTGATAGTTATAAAGATGAAGTTGAAGAAAGTGAGGAATAACGTGAAGTTTAGTGTTTTGGCTAGTGGAAGTACTGGGAACGCATGTTATGTTGAAACGGAAAAAAGCCGTCTGCTTGTTGATGTCGGTTTAAGCGGAAAGAAAATGGAGGCTTTGTTCAAAAAAATAAACCGAGATCCACAGTTTCTCGATGGTATCCTCGTAACCCATGAGCATAGTGATCATATTAAAGGATTGGGGATATTATCACGACGTTACAAGCTGCCGATCTATGCCAATGAAAAAACATGGATTGCTATGGAAAACCAAATCGGCAAAATACCGACTGATCTGAAGTTCCATTTTGAATGCGATCGAGTACAATCCTTCGGCGATTTGGATGTTGAGTCCTTTGGTGTATCCCATGATGCAGCCTCGCCTCAATTTTATGTGTTTCACCAAGGGGATAAGAAGCTGACCCTTGCCACTGATATGGGTTATGTCAGTGATCGGATCAAAGGGACAGTTAAAGATTCGGATATGATTATCTTTGAATCGAATCATGATATCGATATGTTGATGATGGGGAGATACCCATGGAACATCAAGCGTCGTATACTGGGTGATCATGGCCATGTTTCTAATGAAGACGCTGGTGAAGCCCTGGCTGAAATCATTGGTGACAAAACACGTCGTATTTATCTGGCCCATCTGAGCAAGGATAACAATATGAAAGATCTGGCAAGAATGTCGGTTCAGCAAACCTTAGAGAATCGCGGATTTGAAATCGGTGAAAAGGTAGCTCTATATGATACGGATGCAGAAGTTCCGACAGAACTCATAACGGTTTAGAGAAACAGGTTTCAAAACTGTCAGTTACGGTAATATAGTATGTGGTTTATAAATGTCAAAAATCACCCATATTCCGAAGTCTGACGGTTTTTTTTGTCTATAATGGGCATAACAAAGATAACTGAAAGGGATGATGAGATAAATGGGTTACTATGATCAAGATCCTCGTAATCCTCAAAGACCAAAGGGGAACAAATCAAAAGGTTTTTTAATGGGTTTGACAGGTGTCTTACTGGGAGCTCTTCTCGTTATTTTCGCCACTGATTTCGGGTTATTTTCAGATATGGAATTAAACCCGAACAAGAACGCTGCAGGGGATACCGAACAAAATGTAACAAATGAAACGGTAAACGTAGATGTCAATACAGCTATCACAGAAGCTGTCGAAAAGGCACAAGGCTCTGTCGTCGAAGTCGAAAATATACAAAAATCAAGTATGTTTTCACAGGACGGTCAAGCTGGTGTCGGCTCTGGGGTCATTTATAAAAAAGAGGGCGGGAAGGCTTTCATCGTCACAAACCATCATGTTGTTGCAAACGCCGCACAATTGGAGGTTGCCCTTGTTGATGGTACGAAATTAGAGGCAAAACTGCTCGGTTCTGACCAAATCATGGATCTGGCTGTATTACAAGTTGACGGAAGTAAAATCGATGAAGTTGCTGAGTTTGGCAGTTCCAGCAATTTAAAACCTGGAGAACCCGCTATTGCTATCGGAAACCCTCTAGGAAACTTTCCTGGTACAGTCACACAAGGAATCGTCAGTGCCGCTGATCGGACGATTGGAGTTGACCCTAACAAAGATGGTCAACCAGATTGGCAGGCTGAAGTGATCCAAACAGATGCAGCGATCAACCCTGGTAACAGCGGGGGTGCTCTTATCAACATTAAGGGCCAGGTCATTGGCATCAACTCAATGAAAATAGCAGAACAGGCCGTAGAAGGAATCGGATTTGCCATTCCATCTGATATTGCCCGGCCGATCATTGAAGATCTTGAGAAGCAGGGAAAAGTCATGCGGCCATATATGGGAGTTGAAATTGTACCGCTTTCCCAAGTATCGAACTATCACAGGCAACAAACCTTGAAAATTCCGAATGATGTAACTCAGGGAGTTGTCATAATGGGAGTTGAATCGACATCGCCAGCAGCTAGTGCCGGCTTGAAGGAATTCGATGTCATTGTCGAGCTTGATGGCAAGAAGGTCAATTCACCAGCTGAATTAAGAAAACATCTTTATACAAATAAAGAAATCGGAGATGAATTGGAAATAACGTATTATCATGAAGGGGAAAAGAAGACGGCAACAATGAAATTAGGAGAATCAAAAGGTTCGGGAGAGTAATCATCACTCTCCCTTTTTCATGTCGAAATAACAGATATGCTACACTATGAATAGGTGAACAATGGAAAAGGAAGTGGACCAAAAGTGATCGTTTGCTGTAAAGAACATGTAGAACTGGCTTTGGAAGTCATCGTTGATGAATATGAAACAGCTCCTGAAATGAAAGAACTCACAGAGGCAGAGAAGTTATCCACAATCTGTGAATATTGCAAAAATAACGCCATATATATGGTATCAAACTAATGTTCCTATACAGAATGTGGATAGAAAATGTGTATATGTGGATAAAATTTGTGGATAACGTGTTTACAGAGGTGGACAACCTGTGAATATACAAATCGTCACTGTAGGTAAGTTGAAAGAGAAGTATTTGAAACAAGGGATTTCAGAGTATGTAAAACGGATTGGCCCCTATGCCAAAATAGAAGTAATCGAGGTTTCTGATGAGAAGGCGCCAGAGCAACTAAGTGGGAGTGAGATGGAGCAGGTAAAGAATGCAGAAGGCTCACGTCTCCTTGCAAAAATCGGTCAAGATGTCCATGTCATAGCACTTGCGATTGAAGGGAAACAAAAGACATCTGAGGAGCTTGCCAGGAATTTAGATCAGCTCGCTACTTATGGAAAATCAAAAATAGCCTTCGTGATCGGAGGTTCTTTAGGGTTGAGTGAAGCAGTCTTAAAACGATCGAATGAACAGCTATCCTTTTCCAAAATGACCTTCCCCCATCAACTCATGCGCTTGATTCTGGTGGAACAGATCTACAGAGCATTCAAAATCAATCGCGGTGAACCGTACCACAAATAGAGGCAAAAAAAGTTGAAGATAAGGTGGCATTTTCTCCTTTGAATCGAGAGTAGAGGAGGATTTTTCCTTTGTATTATCTGATTCAAGGTACAGTGTATGGATAAGTGTAAATGACTTAGAAAGATTGACTTCAGAAAAATCAAACACAAGTTCAATTTTATCAACAGTTCGAGAACGACCATCGGACAGTTTGATGATTATCTTATTTAGTAAAAAGAGTTGCTTTTTCTTCTCTCTCGAACACTGTGGGAATACTTGAACATACTTTTCTAATAAATGCCTAACCACGTCGGGTGGAATAACTTTCGAGTCTGATGAACTTAATTGAATACTGAGTTCATTTTTCTTTTGTTCTAAGTCACCTTTCGACTTAGCCAACTTCTGTAACCGTTCCTGTAATATGGAAACAAGGAAGAAATTTTGTTCAAATGCTTCCATATATTTTTCCTGTATAGTATTGGCTTCTTTAGCTCTGTTTCAATACTCTCTAACTGCTCTTTTAGTTTCACATTAGATTGAACTGTGTCTTTATTAATATTTTCTATGCTTTGACTTAAGCCAGCTGAATCGTTCAAGAACTCTGTTATACGATTAATGACAGCATCTTCTGAATCGTAGGCTTTAATTGAATTCGCTTTACAGACAGATGATCCTTTGTTGTGAAATACACCACATACATAATAGCGATGTTTTCGTTTGCTTCCATAAGCATGGACACTTGGTGGATTCATCGCAGGTCTAACAGCTATCACAACGGTCTTAATTTTAAGCTTATTCTCTGGAGTTCTTCCGGGATTATAATAGAAGAAAGAGTACTTGGCTTTTAAAAAAATAGGTTCTTTTTGTGCATTTGGAGTATGTAAAATTCCTGGAATTCATAAGGAACATTCTTGTGTACTTTTACGATACAAAGGGATTAAGGCTTGTCTAAAATGTTGTCACTGAGTTGATTTAGGTTTGAATCTACTGATTTATAGATTTATTTTCTAGTATAGGTAAACTATTCTCCATGAGACCACTATTCAGATCATATCGAGTACGTCTTGAAACTCATTTAGAAGAAGACAACTAATCCTAATGGGGAGTTGTCTTCTTATTTTTTGTAACAGATAGGCAAAACCGTGTTAAATGTGTGCCAGTGCATCGTCCTGTTGAGTTTTATTAGATGTAGTCAGTCAACTGTTTCAGATTATTAATATTATTTTTTTGCATTTAATTTTCGTTTCATTTTCGTTTTTATTTAATATTTATTGAAAATAAATTATTTTTATCGAAATGTTTTATTTATTATTATTTTATGTTGACAAAATAATAATAATTGATAAAATTAAGAAAAGAAAGATAATGAAAGCGTTTGCGATTATGTTTAATTCAAGAAAATATTAAAACTATCAAATAAGGAGGGAAATGTGTGCAAATTAAATTCGGATGTCATGGATCTACTTGGGAACTAGATTATGATAAGGAATGTGATTATCTAGACCGAATAATGAATACCGTTAAGATTGCTGGCTTTAAAGGCATTGATGTGCAAGTAGCGCTGTTAGGAAGATATAAAAATCAACCTGAAAGACTTAAAGAGGAACTTGCTAAGAGAAAAATCGAGCTGGCTGCTTTAACTGTTCCGTTTACATGGGAAGGGGAAAATGAATCTGCTGAAGAAAAAGAACACGCAGATTATTACATAAATTTTTTGAAACACTTCTCTGGTGCTGTGATGAATGTGCCGTCCAGAGTAGGACCAAATAGAGATCATTTGTTAAAAAGGCAAAAAGAAATTATTAATTGTGTTAATTCCCTTGGAAAACGTGCATTTGAAAATGGTGTGGTCGCATCTTTCCATCCAGCATCACCCAAAACCTCTTATTTTAGAATAAAAGAAGATTACGATGTACTTTTTGAGGAAATAGACCGAAGATATGTTGGATACACACCAGATGCAGGTCATATTATGGCTGGCGGAATGAATCCTGTCGAGATTATAAGAGATAATTTATCAATTATAAAACATGTTCATTTTAAAGATTGCTCAGTTACATTTAAATGGAGAAAAATGGGTACGGGTGATATCGATTTCCCGACTATTGTTGAAACACTTCAAAACTATAATTATAAGGGTTGGATCATGGTGGAAGAGGAAACAGATGAAGCTGCCCAAGAACCTGACAAAGTAATTCACGATGTGGGTGAATATGTTCAAAGTCATTTGGTACCGATTACAACAGGGGTAAGGAACAGTGCCAAATAAATTGATTCCCTCCTTACTTATACCATAAATTTATTTTAAGGAATTCATTTATCTAATGCAGTTTTGGATAGAAATAGTGAATTGTATGGAGATAAGTTATTGAAAATGAAGTTAATGTTGCCATTGAAGTTCGAAGTAGAGTTAGTGAAGAATGTAGTTTAGTCGAAAAGATTGTGAGAAGTATCCAGAAATCAGTTTTAAGCAATTTGGAATTGCGTAATCTTAATTATAGTAAGAATTAGGAATAGGGCTTAATAGTAGATTATGATTACGTGAAAAAATATTTTATAAACTTTATAAAGGGGGATTAAGATGAGAGTAAAAATGAACATCAGTATTCTATTTCTTGGACTGGTTTTAATCTTGGCTGCATGCGGTGGAGGATCTGAGCAATCTGGAGGAGAGGCATCCACTAATTATCCAGAAAGAAAGATAGAAGTACTTGTAGGTCACGGAGCTGGTGGTGGTACTGACTTATTCGCAAGAGCAGTAGTAAAAGAATTAGAAGAAATCTTAGACGTTAACATTAACGTTGTAAACCAAGAAGGTGGAGCTGGAGTTATTGCTGCACAAAATGCTTTTAACGCACCTGCTGATGGTTATACCTTAGTAGGAGACGCGGCATTTCCTATTACAACTGCAGCTGGAACTAATAAACATGGCTTAGATGACTTTGTTCCAATCGCTCGTTTCCAAAGTGATACTTATGGTTTATGGGTAAACCCTGCAAAATTTGATAGTATTGACGATTTTATTCAAGCAGCGAAAGATAATCCTGGAAAAATCACTGTTGGTGGAACTGGATCTATGGGGATGGATGAGATAACAGTATTCCAACTTGGTCAAGTGGCAGGAGTTGAATTAAGCTTTGTTCCGATGGAAGGTTCAGGTGAAATGCACTCGGGTGTTATTGGAGGTCATTTAGATGCAATGGTAGACGAGTTTGGTCCAACAAAAGCATTGTATGAGGATGGTTCGATAAAACCACTAGTAGTGTTTGCTGAGGAAAGATTAGAACAATTTCCAGATCTGCCAACGACTGTGGAGAAGGGTTGGGATATAACAGATGGAAATGAGCGTGGTTTCTATATTAAAAAAGGGACAGATCCAGAGATTATTAAAATTCTAGAAGGTGCGATGAAAAAAGCTTATGACTCAGAAGAATATCAAAAATTGGAAGAAGAAAGCTATTTACATCTAAGAGAAGGTTGGTTAAATTCTAAAGAATTTACAACAAGAACAGAAGAATTAATTGAAAAATATAAAGCTGTTATGGAAGAACTTCAAAAATAAATATTGAAAAGTAGGAGGATCATTCAATCTCTCCTACTTTCTTCTTAAAAGTAGGAGGGATAAGAGTGAGCAATGTAATGAAAGACTATATATTTTATAGCATTGTCATTCTATTTGCTTTGTTTTTTTTAGTTATGACTCCGCAAATTAAAATAACAAATGGAACTTTTATTATTGGTCCTAGGCATTGGCCTTATATATTACTAACATTAATGTTGATTTTGGCCATATTTGGAATTGTTAAAAGTTACATTTTAGCTAAAAAATCAAAATCAATAGAATCTAAGGATCATGAAGATAAAATTGAACCAGAAAGAACGTTTTTTAAATTATCAATACCTATGATTTCCTTAGTATTGGTGATTTTATATGTGCTTTTACTTAATGCTATTGGGTTTATTATTTCTACACTCCTATTTTTATATGGAATTTCACTTCTACTTGGACAAAAGAAACAACTATATTCTATTATCTTCGCAGTTCTAACTACAGTAGTATTTATCGGATTGTTTTCTGTCTTATTATCCATTCCTTTACCACGAGGACTAGGTATATTTAGACAGTTAAGCTTGCTATTCTATTAGAGATTAGGAGGGTGGATTCCATGTTTGATTATTTAATTACTGGCATACTGAATATAGTCACTGATCCAATGAATATAACAATGCTACTTATTGCGATTGTAATTGGATACATTGGAGGTGCTATTCCTGGGGTAAGTGGAACGATGTTAGTGGTCATTATGTTACCAGTAACATATGCACTTGAACCAACAGCTGCTTTTATATTACTTACAGGTATATACGCAATTACAGCATTTTCTGGAGCAATTAGTGCAATATTACTTAGAACACCGGGCACACCTGAAGCGGTTGTAACAACCTTTGATGGATATCCAATGGCGCAGCAAGGAAATCCGGGGCGTGCACTAGGGATTGCAATCTTTTGTTCAGTCACAGGAGGAGTTATTGGAACATTATGCTTAATTACAATCACTCCTGCTCTTGCAAACGTGGCCTTATCCTTTTCCTCTCCTGAATACTTTGCTTTAACGGTTTTGGGTCTAACTGTAGTTGCTTCCCTTAGCGGAAAAGAATTAGCTAAGGGGTTGATTGGGGTATTATTTGGATTAATGATATCAGTAATTGGTATGGATCCTTTAACTGGAACTTTACGTTATACATTCGATGCAACAGTCTTAACTTCAGGAATTGATTTAATACCAGTTATTATTGGACTGTTTGCATTATCAGAATTTCTTAAGAAAACAAAGGACAGTCATGTTGTACAAGAAACTATTTCAAATGTAAAGACAAAAATCTTTGAAATAGAGATTTTCAAAAAAATAAAAGGAACAATGGCAAGATCAAGCATTATCGGAGTATTTATTGGTATATTACCTGGAGTAGGCGCTACCACAGCTTCTATGCTTAGTTATAGTGAAGCAGTAAGGTGGGCAAAAGATGAGGAGAAGGCAAGTTATGGGAAAGGGAATCCAAAGGGGATTGCCGCATCGGAAACTTCGAATAATGCTGCAGCTATGGGAACTTTAGTACCATTACTTTCATTAGGTATTCCTGGTGGCGCTACAGCTGCTGTCTTGTTAGGAGCTTTTATTTTACATGGCATGCAGCCTGGTCCAATGCTATTTAAAACAGAACCAGAACTAATGTATACGATTTTTGCAGGTTTGTTATTGGCAAATATTGCGATGTTAGTAGTCTCTAAACCTTTTATCAAACTATTTCAAAGAATAGTGAATGTTCCTTATCATGTTTTGGGGCCACTAGTTGTAGTATTTTGTGTAATCGGAACCTATACAGTAAGGAATAACTATTTTGATATTTTAATAATGATCTTATTTGGAATTATAGGATATATCCTTGAAAAATATAAATTTCCATTAGCGACAATTATATTAGGGGTTGTATTAGGCCCACTTACAGAAAGTGAATTTCGCCGCTCAATCCAAATGGCAAATGGCGACTTTTCAATCTTTTTTACCCGTCCTATTAGTTTAATATTAATCATTATTTCTGTATTAATGTTATTTTATCCAATGATTAACGACTATATTAAAAAGCGAAAATTACAAAAAATAAATATTTCAGCGTAGTAGATTGAAGGAGGAATTATTGTGAGTAAACCTACAATTGGATTGTTATATGGTGATGCAGCAGGTGTTGGACCAGAGATCGTGGCAAAAGCTTTATCAAACAAAGAAATATTAGATTCAGCTACTTGGATCTTAATTGGTGATGAAAGAGTTTTTAAACGCGGTGCAAATACAGTAGGAAAGGAATTCAACTATCAAAAAGTGGAGAATATTGACGATGTAAAGCCAGAAGATTCTTCTTTATGGCTAATAGATACAAAAAGTACTAATCCTGATGAAATTGAAATGGGTGTACTTTTAGTTGAATCAGGAAAGGCAGCTGGTGATAACCTTATGTTTGCATTGAATCTTGCAAAAGAAAAGAAACTTGATGGTCTATCGTATGCTCCGATGAATAAAAGTGCTCTATTTAAAGGAGGTTACGAATTTAAGGATGATATTCATTTAGTAGCTTCAGTTTTTGGTCTTGAAGCCGGTTTTAGTGAAGTAAATGTAATGAATGATGTTTGGTTTACACGTGTTACTTCCCACATTCCTTTGAAGGAAGTTGCAGAAAATATTACAAAACAAAGTGTTCTAGATAGTATTTATTTTACTAATAAAATAGTATCCAAAGCGGGGATTACTCCTAAAATAGCTATTGCAGGACTAAACCCACATGCTGGGGATGATGGGTTATTGGGAGATGAAGAAAATGAAGTTATATCTCCAGCTATTGAAGAGGCTAAAAAGAATGGCGTTGATGCTTTCGGACCATTTCCTGCTGATACGATATTCTTGAGATTGGACAAAGAAGACTATAATTGTTTATTGGCTATGTACCATGACCAAGCTCAAATCGGTATGAAAACAATGGGATTCAATAAAGGCGTTACAATTAGTGGAGGACTTCCAATCGTTATAACAACTGCTGCTCATGGTACGGCTTTTGATATAGCTGGAAAAGGCATAGCAGATCCAGGTGCATTTGAACAAGCGTTAAAGCTTGGTGTGCAATTAATTAATAATGGATATAAATAATATTTTTTAATAATGGGGGAGTGTCTAGTCAGTATTATAGTGACTATTAGGCACTTTTTTTCTATTAAATTGGAAAAATGATATTTTTATAGAGACTAATGATGTTAATAGAAATTATGAATTGTAAATTGACAGAAAATATATAAAAGATTAAAATAAAAAATGAAAGTAAATAAAAATAAATAAAATATATCAAAAATTCGAGTGGGTATAAGGAGGATTGGCAAGTGAAGAAGATTATAAACAATCCCGGTCATGTTGTTCAAGAAGCAATTGAAGGATATATGTGCGCTTTTAAAGACTCAATAACAAAAGTTGAAAATGTAAACGGAATTATACGTAAAGACCTTAAAGAAAAAGTTGCGATCGTATCAGGTGGCGGAAGTGGACATGAGCCATTATTTTTGGGGTTTGTAGGTGAGGGTCTTGCTGATGGGGTGGCCATTGGAAATGTATTTGCAGCACCAACACCCAATACTGTTCAGCATGTAGCAAAAGCAGTGAATCGAGGAAAAGGTGTTTTATTCGTATATGGGAACTATGCGGGTGATGTTCTTAATTTTGATATGGCATCCGAGTTGTTAGAGTTTGATGATATCCAAACTAAAACCGTTTTAGTGACAGATGATGTGGCTTCTGCTCCAGCGGAACGAAAAGGTGACCGTAGAGGGATTGCAGGAGATGTATTTGTTCTCAAGATTGCAGGCGCAGCTTCTGAGAAAGGTTGGTCATTAGATGAAGTAACACGTGTAACTCAAAAGGCGGCAGATCAAACATTTTCCATTGGTGTAGCCACAGCACCAGGTACAATTCCTGGAGAAACAGAACCTCCATTTGTGTTAGGTGATGATGAGATTGAATTTGGAATGGGGATCCATGGAGAACCAGGACTGAAACGTACGAAATTAATGAGTGCGGATGAACTTACAGATGAGCTAGCAGAAAAATTATTAGAAGAAAGCAATATACAACCAGGTGATGAAGTGGCTGTTTATGTAAACGGTTTAGGTTCTACTACATTATTAGAGTTGCTTATTGTTAATCGTAGAGTTGCCCAATTATTAAACAAAAAAAAGATTGATATTTATGATATGGACGTAAACAGTTACTGTACAACGCAAGAAATGGGTGGGTTTTCAATTACGTTATTAAAATTAGATGTCGAGTTAAAAGAGTTATATGATGCTCCTGCAAGCGCACCCTATTATAAAAAAACACAAAAGATCAGAGAGGGTGTTAAATAATGTCAATTGAAACTGCAAACAGTATTACAGCGAGTCAAGTAAAAGATATGTTTTTATATGTAGGTGAAAAGGTAATTGAAAGTAAACCTCTCCTAACAAAAATTGATAGCGCTATCGGTGACGGAGATCATGGTATTGGTATGTCTGTTGGATTTACGAAGGCAGCAGAAAATCTGAAGGCAAATGAATTCACAACGGTAAATGATGTTTTTAAAACAGTGGGTATGTCAATGATTTCATCAATGGGTGGAGCATCAGGGGTAATATTTGGGACAATGTTTGTTGGAGGGATAAAAGGTTTAGAGCCAAAGACTTCTTTAGATTTACAATTATTGGCTAGTATTTACGATAAGGCTCTAGAAGCAATAAAGCTCCGTGGTAAGGCGGATTTGGGAGACAAAACAATGATTGACGCATTTCAACCTGTGGTTGAAACTTTGAAAGTTTGTGCTAATAAAAATGAGAGTTTAGTAGAAGGGCTTAAACAAGCAGAAATTGCAGCTCTCCAAGGCGTTGAAAATACAAAGGATTATGTTGCAAAGTTTGGAAGGGCAAAATCATTAGGCGAAAGAGCGATTGGGCATCAGGATGCTGGTGCTACAACTGTTTCGATCATCATTAAATCAATGAAGGAATGGTTAGAAGGACAAGGCAATGAGTAAGATTTGGGTTGGAACTAACTGGAAAATGACAAAAACAATTGGAGAAGGAATTTCATACACAAAGGAACTTAAACAAGTAGCAAATGAATTAACTTCGAATATTGAGTTATTTATTATTCCTTCCTTTACAGCTTTAGTTGATATAAAGAAAGAAGTTGCGGAAACAAGGATAAAACTTGGTGCGCAAAATATGCATTGGGAAGATAAAGGAGCATATACAGGTGAAATTTCACCAAGAATGTTGAATGAAATAGGGATAGACCTGGTTGAATTAGGTCACTCAGAGCGAAGACAATATTACAATGAAAACGATTCAGATATTAATAAAAAAGTAGTTTCTGCATTAAAGCATGGGATGAAGCCGCTGGTTTGTATTGGTGAAGAGATTGAACAAAAAAATAACTTCATTTCTTTTGAAATACTTGCTGCACAGTTAAAAGTATGCCTAAAAGGGTTATCTGAAGAAGATGCTAAACAGGTTCTAGTCGCTTATGAACCTGTTTGGGCAATTGGTGAAAAAGGAATTCCTGCTGATTCTAATTATGTGGGGGAGGTTCATACCTTTTTACGTCACACATTAGTTGAAATGTTCCTGGAAAGTGGGTATGAAATACCATTATTATACGGCGGAAGTGTTAATTTAGATAATTTCTTAAAATATATTAATCACCAAGATGTAAATGGTCTTTTTGTCGGAAGAACTGCTTGGGATTTGGAAACCTTTACAGTTCTGTTACATGAGCTTGAGAAGCATCTTTATAGTTGATAATAAAACAAAGATACTCCTAAGGAGCATCCTTGTTCTTTTGTTAGTATAGCGGGTCTTAAAATACTTTTATATTATGATTAGACAATTCTTTAAGAAGTGAATCATCAAATTTTTTGTCAGTAATAATTGTGTCAATTTTTTCGCATGTAGCAAAAGTAGCTATTGAGCTTGTTCCTATTTTTGTATAATCTACCATTCCAACAACTTTATTAGCCTTTTCAACCATTATCCTTTTTAACTCTACTTCATAGACATTAAAGTCTGTTAGTCCTTCTTCAATAGAGAATCCACTTGCTGATGTAAACATGGTGTCTATATTGATTTTATTTAAAATACTTGTTCCTAGTGATCCTTCAAGTGCCATCGACCCCATTCTTGCCATCCCACCTATTAAGATGACATTAATTCCAGGATTCTCTTTCAACTCGATAGCAGTTGATATTCCGTTTGTTACAACGGTGATATGTAAGTTGGATTCTCTTAATAACCTTGCCAATTCGAGGGCGGTTGTACTCGCATCTAGTAATATACAATCTTTTTGCTCAATAAGCTGGACAGCTTTTTGGGCAATAATTATTTTTGAATCACGGTTTTTCTTTTCACGTTCAGAAAAACTTTTCTTTGATGATGAAAAATCTTCATTTAAAACAGCTCCACCATGCGTCCGGGTTAATAGGCCTTCTTCTTCTAGAACGTTTAAATCCGTTCTTAATGTAGCTTCGGAAACATTAACACCTTTTGCTAAATCTTTAACCGTAACTCGTTTTTTTTCTTCGAGTAAATTTAAAATTAATTGTCTTCTTTCGCTAGCAAATAATTTATCCATTTTAATCCCTCTTTTATTAGCCAATTGAATGTAAATGAAAATAAAAATAATTAAAAACAAGGTAAGTTATATATCCTTATTTATAATTATAATTCAATTTTAATCAATAGATCTCGAGATAGCAAGCGTATACTATATTTAATTTTATAGAATGTATTTATATTCACCTTAAAAACAAAAGTAAATGAAAATAAATATTGAAAAATAAAAATAAATGTAATAGAATGATGGTAGTTAAAAAATATAATACAAAGCTTTTTTGCAAACAAATGAAAGGGGATGCGAAAATGAAAATTGGAATTGGATGCGATCACAATGCATTTGATTTAAAAGAGGTATTAAAAAGATTTATTGAGAAGTCAGGTAACGAAGTCGAGGATTATGGTTGCTATTCAAAAAGTGCAATTGATTACCCTGATGTAGCGTTGAAAGTAGCTGAAGGAGTAAGTAATAAGGTTGTAGAAAGAGGGATTTTACTTTGTGGTACAGGAATTGGTATGTGTATAGTTGCCAACAAGTATCCAGGTATCAGAGCAGCTCAAACCCATGATGTTTATTCCGCTGAAAGAGCACAATTAAGTAATGATGCTCAAATTATTACGATAGGCTCCCAAGTTGTTGGGGAAGAACTTGCAAAAAAGATTGTTTCAGCTTATTTAAATTCCCATTGGGCTGGTGGTTCTCAACGTAAAGTAGATAGAATTGTTGGAATAGAAAAAGAGTTTTATACGGGTAAGGAAGATTCCTCTAGCACTTGCAGTTAAGTTTTTTATAATAACGAAACTTATAACATTACTTATAAGTAGTTTAAAAGGGAGGATGCTCCAATGAATCAATTAATATATGATTTTTTACATGTTACAGAATCAGCAGCTCTTGCATCATTGCCATGGGTTGGAACTGGAAATAAATTTGAAGCTGATAGAGCCGCAACAAACTCCATGAGAAACCTATTGAATAAGATACAAATGGATGGTGTCGTCGTAATTGGTGAAGGTGAAATTGATGAATCTCCCATGCTCTACATTGGTGAAAGAGTAGGAGCAGGGACAGGTCTAAAAGTTGATTTAGCAGTAGATCCAATTGACGGAACCACGTCTACTTCGAAGGGGCAAAATGATGCTATTACAGTAATTGCCGCTGCACCAAAAGGAACATTACTTCACGCACCAGATATGTATATGGAAAAAATAGCGACTGGACCAAAGGCAGCGGGCAAAATTGATATAAATGCAACAATTGAAGACAATTTGTATGCGGTTGCAAAAGCAAGTGAAAAGCAACTAAATGAGTTGACAGTCATTATCCAGGATCGAGAAAGACATCAGAAGTGGATAGAAATCATTCGAAGCATGGGTGCAAAGACATACTTGTTTGAAGATGGTGATGTTATTCCTGCGATATCTACATGTATTGATTCATTGAATATTGATTTGTTTGTTGGTATTGGAGGTGCTCCCGAAGGTGTTTTAGCAGCAGTTGGGATCAAAAGCTTAGGTGGAGATATGCAAGCAAGGCTTTTACCTAGTACAGAAGAGGAATATGACAGATGTAAAAGTATGGGGATTGAGGATCCGAATCAAGCATTAAGACTTGAACAATTAGTAGGTACGGATAATTGTGCTTTTATAGCAACCGGTATTACAAGTAATATGTTGCTAAAAGGGATTCGAAGTGATCAAAAAAAATACATTACTCATTCAATGGTGATAAGTGGATTAGATAAAAATTTACGGTGTACGGAAACGGTACATCTTATAAATAGTTAAGTTTTATTTATCTAGGTTGAGTAGGAAAATTTAAATTTTCTAAAAGAAAGAGATAATATATGCTTTTGCAAGGAGGAATCAATATGATTAGAGAAAAGTTGGATATTGATCAGTTATCTATTCAAACAATTAGAACGCTCTCTATTGATGCAATTGAAAATGTAGGATCTGGTCATCCTGGTATGCCAATGGGTGCAGCGCCGATGGCGTATACGCTTTGGACAAAGTTTATGAATTATAATCCGAGCAATCCGAATTGGTTTAATCGTGATCGCTTTGTTTTATCAGCTGGTCATGGTTCGATGTTATTGTATAGCTTACTTCATTTAACTGGATATGACGTTTCATTAGATGATCTGAAAAATTTCCGTCAATGGGGAAGTAAAACTCCAGGGCATCCTGAGTTTGGTCATACACCAGGTATCGATGCAACAACAGGTCCGTTAGGGCAAGGTATTGCAATGGCAGTAGGAATGGCTATGGCTGAGAGACACTTAGCTTCAACTTATAACCGAAAAAGCTTAAATGTGATTGATCACTTTACATACAGCATTTGTGGAGACGGAGATTTAATGGAAGGTGTGTCAGCAGAAGCTGCTTCATTAGCTGGTCATCTTAAACTAGGAAAATTAATTGTTTTATATGACTCAAACGATATTTCACTTGATGGTGATCTTAATTTGTCGTTTAGTGAAAATGTTGAAGACCGTTTTAAAGCTTATAACTGGCAAGTCATTCGAGTTGAAGATGGCAATGATTTAGAGGCGATCGCAAGAGCAATTACAGAGGCAAAAGCAAACACAGAACAGCCGACGTTGATTGAAGTGAAAACAGTGATTGGATACGGGTCTCCAAACAAAGCTGGAAGATCTACTTCACACGGTTCTCCTCTTGGAAAAGAAGAAATTAAACTAGTTAAAGAACATTATAAATGGAATTATAGTGAAAATTTTTATGTGCCAGAAGAAGTGAAATTATATTTTGCTGAAATAAAGAAATCCTCGGAATTAAAAGAACAGACTTGGAATGAACTATTTTCAATATACGAAAAATTATATCCAAGTCTTGCGAAGGAATTAAAAATAGCCATTTATGGAGAGCTTCCAGATGGGTGGGATGCTGCTATTCCTTCTTATAAGGTTGGAGAAGATAAGTTAGCGACTCGTGCGTCAAGTGGAGAAGTTTTAAATGCAATTTCAAAACATACACCTCAACTCTTGGGGGGATCAGCAGATCTAGCATCATCAAATAAAACTCTATTAAAAGGAGAGGAAAACTTTAGTAGTGCAAGTTATAGCGGCCGTAATATATGGTTTGGGGTTCGTGAATTTGGAATGGGTGCAGCCGTAAATGGAATGGCATTGCATGGTGGCGTAAAAGTCTTTGGTGCCACATTCTTTGTTTTCTCAGACTACTTACGTCCCGCTATCCGCCTATCAGCTTTAATGAAGCTACCTGTTACATATGTCTTTACACATGATAGTATTGCGGTCGGTGAGGATGGACCAACACATGAACCGATAGAACAATTAGCATCGTTACGCTGCATGCCGGGCTTATCTACAATTAGACCAGCTGATGGGAATGAGACAGCTGCTGCTTGGAAGCTTGCAATAGAGAGTACCAATGAACCGACAGTTCTTGTTTTAACTAGACAAGATTTACCGACCCTTGTTGATTCTGAAAAGGCATATGAAGGCGTGAAGAAAGGTGCATATGTTATTTCGGAAGCAAATGGAGAAAGAAGCGGCCTTCTATTAGCTTCTGGATCTGAAGTGTCTCTAGCGGTTGAAGCCCAAAAGGCACTGGAGAAAGAAGGTATTTATGTATCAGTAATTAGTATGCCGAGTTGGGATCGTTTTGAAAAACAACCGAAACCATATCAAGAAAGTGTGGTTCCAAAACATGTTAGAGCACGTCTAGGAATTGAAATGGGTGCATCCCTTGGTTGGAGCAAATATATTGGCGATCATGGAGCTGTATTAACCATAGACCAATTTGGAGCATCAGCACCTGGTGAAAAACTTATCGATGAATATGGCTTTACAGTAGTGAATGTCATTTCTCAATTTAAAAGCCTTCTTAAATAATGTCTAACGTATTGTGAGTAAGTGAATCAAAAAGTGAAAAAACCAGCAAGATAACTCTTTTTTTGTAGCAGAATTACCCAATAGGAATTCTGCTACTGTTTTAATCAACATAACTCTCATAAGGGAAAAGGCTAGGTGACAACATGTTTCATACAATTGAAGAAGCATTACAAGATTTGAAAAACGGGAAAGTTATTATTATTTGTGATGATGAAGATCGTGAGAACGAAGGTGATATTATGTCATTGGCAGAATACTCAACACCTGAAGTAATCAATTTCATGGCTACTCATGGACGAGGGTTAATCTGTACACCTATATCAAAACAACTAGCTGAAAATTTTGAGCTAGACCTCATGGTTAGACAGGATAACAATACAGATGTGCATCGTACCGCTTTTACAATTAGTATTGATTATAAGACAACAACAACAGGTATTAGTTCTCTAGAACGTTCTGATACGATCCGAGCATTGTTACGAGAGGATGTAACCCCATCTGATTTTCGCCGTCCTGGCCATGTCTTTCCATTAATTGCGAAAGAAGGAGGAGTTCTAAGTCGACCCGGTCATACAGAAGCAGCCGTTGATTTAGCAAGATTGGCTGGTGAAAAGCCAGCTGGTGTGATTTGTGAAATTATGAAAGAAGACGGAATGATGGCACGTGTACCAGATTTAATAAAGATATCAAATAAATTTCAATTAAAGATGATTACGATAAAAGACTTAGTTACATATCGTCGAAAACAACAAAGCGCAACAATGATTGAGAAGTGAATTTTGTTAATCTTTTGGTTGAAGTTTTTAGAGAAAGGGAATCCATTTCTATTTCGCGAATATCTGCGAACCTCCTCATTCGTACCTCGCTACAGGTCTTCTCAACAAGTTTTTCGGAGGTAACATATTTTTCATATTTGTGTAGGGACGAGGTTTTCAAAACATTATATTTTCAGAAAAAGGATAAAGTTCAACTGAAGGAAACAGGAAGTGATGGGTTTATTGTCCTTGGCGGTATGGTCCCTCTATTGTACAGACCTATGTTATTGAGGTAGTCGGACGGTGTTCAAGGTATATCGCGATTTGGTCAGGTGTGTATCTAGTAGCAGAAAAAAATATTCCAGAAACTGAAGCAAGATGTTGACGTTTTTAATGACGAATTCTGCAAGGGAATGAATGAGGGGAAAAATTCACAGTACTTTATTAGTTTCTGAAGGTGTGGGAAAAGCAGAACGAAAAGAGTTAGTAAAGTATTCAGCAGAAAACAAATTTAGAGACAAAAGTAACGATTGGTGGACATCTCCAACGCGGGGTTCCCCAAGTGTATACGACCGAATGGAAGCCGAATGGCTGCAAAAGCTGTGGACTTATAACTAGAAGGGAAGCAGATATTTTGCTTGGCTTTAGTTTGCTCGTTTGGATCCTACATGAATGAATGCCTTAGGAAAAGTTGAATTGATCACAACATCTATCGATTAAAAAAATAAAAATTGGAGGAGTAAGAAGATGAAATTTTTTGTTGATACTGCAAATCTTGAAGATATTCAAAAAGCATATAAAATTGGTGTATTATCAGGTGTCACTACAAATCCTTCCTTAGTAGCTAAAGAAAGAATAAAATTTGAAAATCGAATCGCGGAAATTTGCCAATTAGTTCCAGATATTGAGTCTGTTTCTGCAGAAGTAACTCCTAATGCTGTAATGGCTGATGAAATGATTGCAGAAGCTGAGGAATTGATTAAAATTAACAATGGTGATAAGAAAATAACAATTAAGCTTCCAATGACTTTACAAGGATTAGAAGCTTGTAGATATCTCACGAAAAAGGGTGTTAAAACTAATGTAACCCTTATCTTTACGGTAAATCAAGCTCTTTTAGCTGCACGAGCTGGGGCAACCTATGTTTCCCCATTTTTAGGTAGATTAGATGATATTTCTGAAGATGGAGTTCAATTAGTCACGAAAATTGCTGAGTTATTCCACTTGCAAAAGATCGATTCACAAATTATTGCGGCTTCCGTTCGTCATCCTGATCACGTTACACGTGTAGCATTAGCTGGTGCTAATATTGCGACTATTCCATTCAATGTAATTGAACAAATTTCAAGGCATCCATTAACAGATCAAGGGATTGATAAATTTGCAGCAGACTGGAAAAAGGTATCACAATAATAAATGAGTTTTAAGTGGCTTAATGCTATTTTGGAGTTAAGGTAAACACCACTAAATCATACTATCTGCCATCACCAATCAAGCCATTTAGAGTACGGAAACATCGTAATGAAACAAGAGAAGTGGCAGAAATCCTCTAAATAAGCATAAAAAAAGTATGTATAAGTAAAACGAATTAATGTAGATCAAACTATAAAAAGGCACCGGTAAGATCAGTTTACCAATGCCTTTTTTGCCTCTTAAATAACCACGGTGAACCGTACCATAGGTAAATGAGGTTTTTGATTGAACCCTGATAAGGTAAGTAGCTAAATATCAAAAATGTATGAATCCTCCTAAAGTGTAACCGGATCAGTATTGTCATTTAGTAAAAGCAGGAACCAATTGGTGTGTTTGTTATAGATCTATATTTTTTGCGTAAAAAATATAGAAAGGGTCTCTGATAATCTAGAATAGACAGATCACCTGATTCAGGTGTATATGCCCCCTATCCAATCAACAATTAACTTTACGTATTAATAGAAATGAATTAATATGTAAATAGTAATCGTTACGATTTAGGGTTAGGGGAGATTTAAATGATGAACCGAAACTTATTTTTCTGCTTATGTATAGCAATCGTTCTTTCTGCATGTTCAAATTCCACCACGAATAATGCTGAATTTGATAGAGCTGATGGAGAAGATGAAACAGTAAAATTAATAGATGATATGGGAACAGAGCTAGTGTTCAACTCAACACCAGAACGAATCGGTTGTTTGACAGAAATATGTGTAGACACGTTAAAGCAATTGGGACTCACTCCTGCTGCTGTAGCAGGTGATGGTATTACAAGTGAACCCGAATTTTTCGGTAATGAAGCAACTTCAATTCCAACAATAGGAGGTTCTTTTTTTGAACCGAATGTGGAAGATATCTTTCTGCAAGAGCTTGATCTCGTAATCGGCTTAGGTGGGGTTCACGAGAACATCAGAGAGGCACTAGGAGATAAGATTCCATTGTATATTGTATCACCAGAGACGTATGAGGATTCGATCCAATTTGTAATGGCCTTAGGACAGGCCCTTGATAAAGAGGCTGAAGCCGAACAGGCAGTTCAATCATTTAAAACGCATTTTGAAACACAAATTAATCGTGTAACTGAAAAACGAACAGCCCTTATTATGTATGGATCTGACACTAATTTTGGTATAGATACGCAAACATCTGTTGTTGGTTCTATGATAAAGAAAATTGCTAACTATCCTTGGAAGACCGATAATGGTGACGGTGGTCATAGTAGTGGGAGTGCACAATTATCTTTAGAAGAAATCTTGAAGCAAGACCCCGACATTTTGTTTGTGGAAACCTTTCGTTTCGGGGATGATTCACCATCTCTTTCTGAGCAATTGGCGAGCAATCCTGTATGGGGGGAACTAAAAGCTGTAAAAACAGATGACGTCCATGAAGTTCGAACAAATATTTGGGCAAATGGTCGGGGAATAGGATCGTTAACCATTATATTGGATGAGGCAATGGAACTTCTGTATCCTGATTTGGAATCGTAAAAAATGGTAAACAAGAGAATATACAAATCGATTTATGTAGGGACACCCTTGTTTTTATTAATAATTTACATATTCATCTTGTCATTGCAATTAGGCGAACCAAGACTAGATTTGGTTACCTTAGGTCAGGTTCTAACAAATCAATTTGAATTGGAGATTCACCGGATATCCGTTTGGGAAATTCGGATGCCTCGGTCTATTATGGCAATTATGGCTGGGGTGATGCTTGCCTTAGCCGGACATGTCTTACAAGAAACCTTCCAAAATGACCTTGCCACCCCTGAATTAATTAGCGTGACTGCTGGGTCATCTTTTGTGATGGCTTTTATCACCGTTTTTGGTTTGCCAGTCCTATTTATAGTACAACCTTTTCTGGCACTCACGGGTGGCCTTATTGCAGGTGGATTCGTTATAGGAAGTGCCAAAAATTCTTTTAAGAGAGGAAGTATCATTCTACTTGGTACAGCAGTTTCTGCATTTTTAAATGCACTTATTATCATTATTATTGCCTTAGGGAAAGAAAACCAAATAGGATTATTGTTTTTTTACTTGGCTGGCAGTTTGTCTGCTCGAAATTGGAGCCATGTATTTAATTTGCTTCCTTGGTTTATCATTTTTGTGCCACTAGCATTAGGGAGTGCAAGAAGCCTTAATGTCCTTCGTTTAGGGGATGAAGCGGCGGTAGGTAGAGGGGCATCCGTGATAAAAATGAAAATCCTATTGCTTGTGATAAGTGCAGGATTAACAGCGGTTGTAGTAGCTAATTGTGGACCAATCGGGTTTATATCACTTATCACACCACATTTAACAAAGCGATTGCTTCGTACGACAAATTCAGCACTAGGATTACCAATAACAGCGCTATTAGGTGGATTTCTTCTTCTAACAGGGGATTTGTTAATGCGTACATTATTATATCCAATTGAGTTGCCTGTTGGTTTGTTGACGACTATTATTGGTGGCAGCCTCTTTCTTACACTACTCTACAGAAGGAGTGTGAGGACTTGAGGCATCTATTCCTTTCTAAAGAGTGGCGTCTGTACGTTATATTAGTTATAAGCATTTTGGCTATTGGGATAGCGACGATGCTTTTTGGGAAAACATCTATTTCGTTATCTGAGCTTTTGTTAATTTTTAAGGGAGATGAAGCTAGTCCAATCGTCGAGCAAATTGTCATGCAGCTCCGTCTACCGCGCTATATTATTGCTGTGCTTGCAGGCTCAATGCTAGGTTTGGCTGGTGTTATTTTGCAAAGTATTACTAAAAATCCTCTTGTTGAGCCAAGTATTATTGGGGTGACCAGTGGCTGTGTACTTGCTGCAATACTAGCTATTACAATTGCACCCTCATTTTTAACAACATCAAGCGTATTACCTGTATTTGCTTGCGTAGGTGGTTTAATTGTCACGCTTTTGGTGTTTTATATGAGTAACAAAGCGGGGAATGGAGGCGTACATATTGCATTAATTGGTGTTTTGATATCCTCAATCCTCCAAGCCGCTACATCTTTTATCCTCTTAACGAGACAAGAGGCAATGGGGAGTGTTCTACTTTGGATTATTGGCTCTTTAAATGGAAGAGTTTGGATTCATGTTTATATTATTCTCCCATTTGCATTTATCGGCATTACGCTTGGGTTATTATCAGCAAGTTTAACGAACGGATTAAGATTAGGTGATACACAAGCTTCACTTTTGGGTTTGTCTGTTACGAAAACACGCCTATTATTACTAGGTCTCTCAGCTGTCCTGACTGCAGGTGCCGTATCGGTAGTGGGTGCTATCGGGTTTATTGGCTTAATTGGACCGCATCTTGCCAAACGCTTTGTTGGAGAGGATGCTCGTAAAAGTTTTCCATTGAGTATTTTGATTTCTGCTTTGATACTCTCAGGTTCTGACTTTGTTGCTCAAAATCTGATCGTGGCTCTTCCAATCCCGTCATTTAATCAAGAACCTCAATTGCCTGCTGGTGCCATAACAGCTTTACTAGGTGCACCGTTTTTTCTTTACGTTCTTCACAAACATGTTGTGAAAAGAGGGATATGATATGGGTTTAGAAAAGATTTTAACAAAGGAGCTTTCTTTTTCATATGGAAACAGGGATATCTTAACGGATATTAATGCCGTGATTAAAGAAGGGGAAATAACGGTTTTGCTTGGGGTCAATGGAAGCGGCAAATCAACCCTTTTAAAAACAATAAGTAGATTACTACCTGCAAAGAAAGGATCTATTTATCTTGATGGTCAAGATATCACTAACGAATCGAATCGAAACATCGCTAAGAAAATGGCTATGCTGTCGCAAATTAATGAAACGCTTGACATGACGGTTTATGAGCTAGTTGAGCAAGGTAGATTTCCACATGCAGGGGCGCTAAAGATGCTTCGTAAGCAGGACCATCAAGCGATACACAATGCTTTAGAACGAACGAGCCTTCTGCACCTTCAGCATCATTACCTGAATGAGCTGTCAGGTGGAGAACGTCAAAGAGCCTGGTTAGCTCTGGCACTTGCCCAAGAAACGGAAGTACTTCTATTAGATGAACCGACTACCTTTATGGATGTGCATCATCAAATTAATATATTGAACCTGATAACTTCACTCAATAGAGAGGAAGGAAAAACGATTGTGATGGTACTTCATGATATCAATCAGGCATTGGCTTATGCGGATCGGGCCATTGTATTAAAAGATGGTCGTATTTATAATAGTGGACCGCCACTTAAAATCATTACTCCAGAGATGCTTCTTGAAGTTTTTCAGATTAAAGCCAACATAATAACCGATCCAGATTCACATCATACTGTTTACGTTCCATATTCCGTGATATGAAATGAAAACGGACTTCTGGTGTAATAGTAAAGTTGGTGAGTGTGTTGCTCAATGGAAATATTGGGGAATTTTCGCAAACGAATTGTTGATAAGAGCCTCAACTTATTGAGGCTCGAATATTATGTGATTTTTTGTATTGTTCTTTGTTTCGCTGTGTCCCCATCTCTAACTACTACCAATAATAAAGTGTAAAAGTCTCTTTTTAGTTCGATGTCTGCTTCTTTGAACAATCGCAAAAGTTTTGAAGAACTTAGTGTAGGAACTTATCTTTGGATTCTTATCAATGAAGAACTGGAGATTGTGACTCTAACAGAATAAAATAATGCTCGAAATTTTGTTTTCCCTCTTTAAGAATTCCGAAATCCAATTCTGCAGCCCAGTTTTTCATCACTTCCATATCAATTCGGTTTATGAGTGGAGGGCCGATAACTCCTTCTGCATTGGGGTCAAATTCCGAGATTAAAATCTTTACTTTCTTTGAGATAGTTAAACTATGAATGTTTTTCATGATTTGATAAGGGCTTTCTGCATGATGAAGTATATCGGTAAGCATTACGATATTAATTTTGTCCTTGTCAACGCCTATATGTTTTTCAGCATCACCTATTTGGACCTCTACGTTATATATCGATTCTTTTTGAAGTTCTGCTTTAAGATACTCTGTTACTTCTTCTGATTTTTCAAAAGCAATAATTTTACCTTTTTCACCGACAATATTTGAATATTGTAATGTAAAAGTTCCTGGTCCTGGACCAATATCCAAAACTGTATCCCCATTTTTGATTCCCACGAATTCAATCCATTCCTTAACTAAAGGAAATCTAACCAATTGTCGCTTTTTTATTTCATCCAATGTGGTGTTGCTTAAATCTTTTCTGAAATTCATCCCAATCACCTACCATCCGAATGTGAGTAGTGTGTACAAAATAAAACCCATAGAAATAAGGATAGATATAACGTTAAAAGTAATAACCATCTTATTGGTACAATGATGTTTTATAAGACGATATACTGTGAAAAAAACGATTATTAGCGTCATTATGATCATGGACCTGCGTAGCCAAAACAAGTTTTGCATGGTAGACATATTATTGGTTGAGCTACCGAGAATTAATAAGATCGTCATGTGGAGCCAATGATGAGATGAGGCAAAAAACGAAAGGAGAATCGAAATGATTGGGGAAATCACAGGATTTTTAACTTTACCCATTAGTTTCACTTCTTTCTTTCGATAAAGCATCATTGAGTAGTTGAAAAACCTCGATAATCTTTTGGTGGTCTGGTTCTGAAATATGTTTTAATAAACTGTCATAAAATGATAAGGATTGTTCTCTTACCCTATGGAGCGTATTAATTCCTATTGGGGTTAACGAAAGAAGAACTTCCCTTCTGTTCTCCATATTTGTTTCCCTATTGATAAAGCCTTCTTTCACTAATTGATCCACTAAGCGGCTTACAGATGAACGCTCCAAAAATAACCTTTCAGTTAACTCCATTAGAGTTAATTTCTTGTGTTCAAGTTCTTGAAGGGTTATCACTTGCGAAATAGAAAGAGGAAAGCCACAGGGTGTCACGTTTCGCTCAAGTAAACCAAATAACCTAACAAAGCGTTGGACGTTTAAACGTAGGTTTAATATGTCTTGGGGTTCCATTTATTAACATCTCCTTTATGTGTATTATACAACAGTTGTATAATGCATTTCAAGTTTGAAGATTCACTTGTGTATTTGGAAACTGATTCCTTTCTTAATCATATCTATTATTGTAGATTTATAGGGTAAAAAGTACATTAACCTGTGAGGGGGAATGGAAATGAAAAACATACTATTCAAGTATATGAATAAATTCACTTCTCTCAATGAGGAAGAACAACTGGCTATCGCGAATGAAATCTGTAAAGGAATATAAAAAAGGAACCGTGCTCCATAGACAAGGAGATGTCCCCACTAAATGATTTATTTTGTGTTGAATGGTTGCATTAGGAAGTACTCGATTGATGAAAAAGGAAAAGAGGTTACATCTAATTTCTATACCGAAGAGCAAACCGTTGTAATTTTCAATCATCATAAACTAGATAAGTCTTCTGAGTTTACTTTACTTGTCCAGAAGACTCCGTATTGGTCGTGGGCGACTTAAATAAAGAAAAAGATATGTATAAGAAGTATGATCAATTGGAGTCAATGACACGCAAGATGATTGAAGAAAACTTTGGTCAAGTATAAGAAGAGTTTGCTGCTTTTGTCGCTTTAACACCAAAAGAGCGTTTCAAATCACTCTTAATGAAGCGACCTCACTTGATCGCACGTTTACCCCAACATCAATTGGCAAGTTATCTCGGAATTACCCCAGAGTCTTTAAGCAGAATTAAAAAGCGGGTGTATGAAGAAAACCAATTAGAATAAGTCTTCTCTATTTAATGAAATTTTTCCCTCCTCTGAATAGCAACCATAATCCTAAGCCTAATTCTCCAACAATTATCGGTACTGTAAAAACAATTTCAAGAACTTTAGCGATGCCATCGTATTGGGGAATGAACACGCTGAATAGGTGTGTAATTATATAACCGACAGAAGCCAGAAATAATAAGATACTTAGGGCTTTAGGTATATCGTCCGAATTGAAAGCGACATAACTCACAACCAGTAGATGTACACCAAAAATGATCAAACCAATAGACCAGATAAAATGAAATGCTTCTAAATAAAACATTAAAAGACCTTGAATTTGACCTTCAGTAATTAAGTAAGGAAAAATATTCTGTACTTCTTGCAAGGAGAAATACAAATACCAAATTTAGAATGGCAATCCCTAATATAGCCGCATAGGTAAGCCGAAGCCATGCCCCGAGTAACGAAAGACTTTTATTAATAGGTCGCAGGAAGATATAGAGGGCCCTAGCCACCGACTATGTCACAGATCAGGATGATGAGCCAACCAAAAATTCCAGCACTGAAAAGGAGGATGGAAGATCTGATGTTGTTAAATGTGGTTTCAGCATCACCTTGTACAACAAGGCTTCCTTGCACATGGCCATAAGAAAAAGCTGTGGAAAGTGCCATGATGATAAGTGAAACGCCAGCAATCAGAGCAGATTATCTCTGAAACGCTATATTATTCTCAATGGCAGCCATTTATTAACCTCCATTTTTTAGGTTTAAGTTTAATGGGGGCATATGGCTGAGCATTGACTTCAGTCAAGAAAGATCCCTTTTTGAGAAACAGCAGTAAAAAAGTCATTAATATTAGTTTGATATCATTTAGCATTTACTCTTAATCTAAATTCTCTTGAGGTTTTTCTATATGCTTTTTATTTTTAACCTCAGTAAAAATGTTATCAGATTTACTTGTTTGAGTTATTGTATTTTCAGTCGAGGGATTAGATTGATTTGCTTCAATCAGCGATTTTAGCATTTGGATATCTTCTTTAGTAGCGTATTGTTTATTAGGTTTTAACATATATCCTAACTGACCGTTCGATTCTAATGTAGCCCATTGTAAATCACTAAAATTTTGAATGTTTTGTTGCCTCATTCGTACTTCAAGCATATCCACCGTTAACCGTAGCTTTTTTAAATTGCTTTCATTGATTTGGCCATTTTCGACTACTATAAGTGATTTTCCATAAATAATTGTCTCAAGAGCATCGGATTTTAAAACGATATACTCAATTAAAAGAAGTGTAAGAACCATTAAAAATGTAATCAACATAGTAATCCAAACGTTCCTGTCGCCAACAGGTTGAATAATTAATGACCCGACAGCGATCATCATGACAGTTTGAGCAACCGTAAGCTGAGAGATTGATTTTCTTCCAGCTAACCGCAAAATAAGTACTCCACCAATGACAATGACAACAGCTTTCCATATGAAGTGTAAATCCAAAAATATTCCCCCTTTTCAAACAATCAATATCTATATTGCCAAAAATATAATTTAAGGTAGACTCTTTCCGTTTACTGATTAAAAGCATTCTTATAGAGTGTTTAATATCTATTCCACTGTTTTTTATTGTTGGTATTATTTCCTTTACCTTATCCTCTATTCGTCAAAAAAACATACATCTATTGAAATAGAAGAGGGAATAAATCGAGATATCCTATAAATCTGAATTTTTTCTGGATATAAATATATGGCAATAGTACGAAATTAAAACGACACGCTACTACCGTTTTTCATTTTTAATTTTTTAAAGCTTTTTCATTTTTTCAACCTTTTCAATGGTTTCTCCGCGGGGGATATTATATAACCTACTCTTAGGTTCATATATTTTTTGAGATGGCCATAGCCCATGATGTCCAGAAAACAGATAACTAACGATACAAGCAACAAAAAAGTACTCTAGTCCTTTACCATCAAACATCTCCATTGCTAATAGGAAAGCTGCTATAGGCGTATTAGCACCGCCACAAAAAGCAGCGATTAATCCTAATGCAGCGAGAAATGACATAGGTAAATCCATGAATGTATGTAAGGTATTCCCTAATGTTGCCCCCATAAAAAATAAAGGTATAGCCTCTCCACCTACAAAGCCAGTTCCAAGAGTGATCGACGTAAATATTAGCTTGGCCAGGAAAGCAAAGGGAGGAACGTCTTCTTTAAAAGATTGCTCTAACATATCTAAGCCTCGACCATTGTAATCTTGTGAACCAACTATTAGCGTTAATGCCACAATGATCATTCCTCCAACAAAGGCTCTTTTCATATGGTTTTTCTTGAAAAGCTTCTCTGATAATTTTTGTATCCCATGTCTCAACTGACAGTATAAAACACTTAATAGACTGAAAATAACAGAAGCAAGAATAACTTTTAGAAACGTAATAACAGATAATTCTGGTACACTTTGTATAATAAATTCTGCGTGTTCATGCCCCCAAGCTGCTGTCGTTATAAAGTGACCAACAAAGCTAGCCACAAGACAAGGGACAAGTGCTTCAAATTTCAGTTTTCCTAAAGCAGCCATTTCCATCCCGAAAACTGCACCTGTTATGGGAGCTCCAAAGGCAGCACCAAAACCAGCACTTATACCGCACATAATAAAAATTTTAGTGTCGAATCTGTTTACTTTAAAGAATTTGTTTACTGCTGTAGCTACACTTCCTCCCATTTGGACAGCTGCACCTTCTCTTCCGGTTGATCCACCAAAGAGAACTGTTATAAAGGTTCCAAAATAGACGATAGGCCCCATTCTCCGTGGCACCTCTTTTTTCCCATGTACTGCGTCTATCACTAGATTATTTAATTCAGCAGTGTCATTTAAGGTGTTATTCAAAAATACCTTTCCATAGTTCATATATATGTATCCTAAGATAAGTCCTCCAAAGGGTAGAAGGAAGATAAGCCAACCACTTTTTTCTCGTACAGAACCTAGATAATCATTTGTCTCTAAAAGGAAAGTTGTTGTGGAACCCACAATTACCCCAATTATGCTTCCAAAAATAATCCATTTGCCAAGAATTAAAAAAAGGTTTTTATACTTTAATGTTATTTCCATTCCGCAATTACCTCATTTAAAACCATCCAGGAGTTATTCTAGTTTGTTTATTACTTCAGCAAAAATGTTATATGACACACTTGTCTGACTGTTATTTCGTTTAGGCTGACCCAGTTTAGTCAGTGTTCCAGTTAAAATGGACCGTTCAATTCTATTATTGCCCTTACAAAAATTGAATATCAAAAAAATAAGTACCTACTAGCTCATTTATATATGAAAGAAGCAAAAGGGACTAATCCTACAGATAAAATTTAAAAAACCTCATATTTGGTGAACCTTGCACCTCTTATCGAATAGTATATGGGCAGAGAAGTTTACCCATTTAATACTTCAACTTTATTAGTGGAAATTTTACCTTATGGGAAGTGAATACCATGCAGACTTTTTACACAGTACGTTCAGGTGATACGGTGTACGAGATTTCCAGGAGATGGGGAATTCCAGCAGATTCCATTATTGCTGCAAACAATTTGAGAGCTCCTTACACGATTTTTATTGGTCAACAGCTGTCCATTCCGCCTGGGGTTGACATAGTAAGGGTTAGACAAGGAGATTCAGTGTATCGAATTTCACAATTATATAAAGTTCCACCTTCAGTGATAGTGGAGGCGAATCAACTTCAACCACCTTATGCCATTCAGATCGGTCAATTATTAAAGGTTCCTGCAGGTGTTCCTTATTATATCGTCCAACCAGGGGATACACTGTATCAGCTTGCAGGGCGCTTTAATGTAATAACGAACGGGGAGCCAAATCATGAGCTTATCCGGATAGTAAACCAACTTCCATCCTCTCAACTATTTCCTGGTATGAAGTTAATGATTCCATACGCCCCTCCTGGTGGCCAAGGAAGGATTGCCTATATCTCTGATCGGGGTGGGAATTATGATGTTTGGTTATATAACCCCCGGACAGGAGAGAACGTGCAGCTCACCAGTGGATTAGGTGACTCCTTTTCAAGACCTGAATGGTCACCAAACAGCAGGAGAATTGCGTTTGTAGGAAAGAACAGAATCATCTATGTAATTGAGGTTGCAACAGGTTCAATTGCTCAAATCGATCAGATAGGAGAAGAGGTTGAGTTCAAATTGGATTGGTCGCCTGACAGCACCCAAATTGCATATACAAAGCAAGGTCACATTATCTTGTACAACGTACTGTCTCATCAGGCACAAAGCATCCAACAACCCGAGTCAACAGATGTTCAATGGTTTCCCAGTGGTATGGAACTGCTTTTTCAGGCACCGGATGAATCAGGAATTAGTCAGCTTTACCGAATTCAAACCGATGGGACAGGGAAACAGCAAATCACAAGCAACACAGAAGGACGGCTTAATAATGCCCAGCTATCACCCGACGGAAGTTTTGTACTTTATACAACACCAGGTGTCAGTATCTCCATTATTCACACCGTTGAGCTTTCAACAGGGAATGTTGTCGAAGTAAAAGGCGGGCCCCTTGCAAAGAATTACTTTCCGGAATGGTCTCCTGATTCTTTAAAAATTGCTTATAGTGCCACCGCCTTGGAAGATAGAGGATATTTTTCGCAAGTTCGGACGGTGGGGAGGCGAGGAGAAGAGGATCGAATTTGGGCTATATCTAATTGTTTTGCATCACCTGTCACATGGTCTACAGATGGAACAAAAATAGCATATCTTAGTGGGTGCAGGGAACAGGAATTTGCCCGTGAAATGTGGGCTATCGACCTCCTTCGCCCCGTTCCAATTCGACTAATTGAAGGAGTTAACATTCAGTCTCTTCAATGGTCTCCAACACCTATCATGGATGTATCCCAAAGCACATATACGAACACTACCTACAAGGTTCGTTTTCAATATCCATCGAACTGGCGAAAAGTGAACGAAGAAAGATACGAAGGTGCTGACGGTTTCTTTCAAATATCAGCTATTTCAGCTGGTGAAAATTTGAGTGAGGTGTGTCATGGGGAAGCTTTCCAGCAATTAATGCCCTATGGATCCATGCCAAGAATCTTGAAGGCACGAATTCAAAACCAAGAAGCTTGCTACATTTTTCCTTCTGCGGATCAACCAGCAGAAATGATGAATCAATCCGCTTTAATCGTAAGGTATCCAACCCCGATTAATATCCAAGGTGAAACTTACAATTACTTCATCTTATGGACAGATCAACCGCATATGAAGGAGATAGGTTCAACTTTAACCTTTTTATAGAACGTGGGTACCTGTTCCCACTGTTTCACTAAAAAGTTAGCATACTGATGGCGGACCCTACACACTTTCGATGTATCAAAATATCAAATACAAAAGTAATATTTAAACCCCAATGAAGGCAACTATTTCTTCGGTTGCCTTTATTGGAATTATTTAAAGGATAAGAAAGTATAAAATTTTGGTTGTGGTGAAGAAATGTCTAGCTCCAACGCCCAACCACTTGGACCACTTCAGTCCCTTTGCGGCGGTCGACACATTGATTTAGGTCGAAGTGTTTGCCCACGCTGAACCGAACTTTGTTTGGTTCGACCTCCTCGTCGGACTTCCAGTGACCTTCATGGCTGAACAGGGCGCTTTCGCTTTTCTTGATGTCTTGCTGACTTTTTATCCGTACAGTTCAATCGTATAAGTCCCACGTTCAGTTACGAGGGAAAAACGGATGTCATCAAACTGGTACTGAGTTGTATCCTCCAGTGGTATTTCGTAAGAAGAAGCTGGTAGAGACTCTCCGCCTTGTGCATCTGTTTCAGTTGTTCCTTCACCAATTAAATGGATCGAATGCATGGGCTCATAATCATCGATTCTTCTTGTATCTTTATGATAAGAAATATCATCCAATTTCATAATGATGCTATCCTGATCACCGAGTTCCTGCTTTGTGATCTTAATGGTCTTTCCGCTCCATTGCTGTATTAATTGATTGAATTGTTCCACCGTCAAGTAATGGTCGTTCATATGTATCCCTCCTGTCTTTTATATTTTCCCGGAAATCAGGAATCATACTTTCCAATGGAATTAAGGTATACTTGATTCTAGAAAAATCAATATAATTAGAGTAAATTGACTTAAGCACATTCACATGGATTTGTTCTGTTATAGTAAAGAGAAATGATACTCGGAGTGTTCTTATGAAACGAGAAATAATGATCAGGAAAATGATTGACCATACTCCCTCCATTATCGGAAATAATAGGTTGAACCATTATTCTGTTCTTCTTCCCTTGATCGAAAAGGAAGATGGTCTTCATATTTTATTTGAAGTCCGTTCATTCCAAATGAGACGTCAACCAGGAGAAATCTGCTTTCCAGGAGGAAAAGTAGATAAACAAGACCGGATTCCACAGGATGCTGCAATCAGAGAAGCGAAGGAAGAGCTGGGGATAACAGACAAGGAGATCACAGATGTATTTCCTTTTGACTATATGCTCTCCCCATTTGGCATGATGGTGAACACGTATGTCGGCTTTTTGGACTGCACCTTAAATCGCATTGTGCCGAATCCTTCTGAAGTGGAAGAGGTATTTACTGTTCCGCTTGCTTTTTTCAAAAACAATCCACCAAAAATCCATCATGTTAACTTTGAAATAAAGCCAGAAGAAGGATTCCCGTTTGATCTGATTACAAACGGCAAGGACTATCAATGGCAGATGCGGAAAATCGAAGAATACTTCTATATGTACGAAGGAAGGGTGATATGGGGGCTTACTGCAAAAATCCTGTATGCATTTATTGAATTTATCGAGTAGGCTTTGTTAAAGTACATTGCTGATATGCCATATTCACTCCAATTCAGCAGGCGATCGACAAGCCTTTTTAGGGTCTTGTCAGGCTGGTGAATTGCCTTGATGTTATACTAAATGAAATAAAGAAGGGATATAAGGAGGTTATAATTTTGAAGGAATCCATCTCATTACATAAAGATCGATATGTTGAGCAATTAAAGGAATTTTTGAGAATACCAAGCATTTCGACTTTACCTGAACATAAAGAAGACGTCCTAAAAGCGGCGAAATGGCTCGCTTCCTCACTTGAACAGATTGGCATGGAAAACATTGAAATCATCGAAACGGAAGGCCATCCGATCGTCTATGCAGATTGGCTGCACGCAGAAGGTAAACCGACTGTGCTTGTCTATGGCCACTATGATGTCCAGCCTGCAGATCCCATCGACCTATGGGAGTCACCGCCATTTGAGCCGGAAGTAAGAGCGGACAAGCTCTATGCCAGAGGTGCTACAGATGATAAAGGACAGCTTTTCATACATGTAAAAGCGCTTGAAACCTTGATGAATGAAGATGGAAAGCTTCCGGTCAATATCAAACTTTGTATTGAGGGTGAAGAGGAACAGGCAAGCCCTAATCTTCCTTCTTTTATACAGCAGAATCCTGAAAAATTATCTTGTGACGCTGTGCTTATCTCGGATACCTCATTCATTGAAAAAGGCCAGCCTGCAATATGCACGTCACTTAGGGGAGCGCTTGCCCTGGAACTTAGCTTGAAAACAGCGGATTCCGACCTCCATTCAGGGGTATATGGGGGAGGCGTTCCCAATGCTGCCCATAATCTAGTAAGGCTATTGGATTCTTTTCACGATCATAATGGAAAGGTTGCAGTGGAAGGGTTTTATGAAGGGGTCCCTGTATTGACAGAGGAACTGAAGCAGGAAGTGGCGGCAATTCCATTTGATGAAGAGAAAACAAAGAAAGAGCTAGGAATGGAAGCCTTATCTGGTGAAAAAGGATTTTCATTTTTAGAGCAAACTGGTGTCAGGCCTACCCTTGAGATCAATGGAATCACAGCAGGTTTTCAGGGAGAAGGCATTAAAACGATCGTTCCATGCGAAGCAAGTGCTAAAATCAGCTGTCGTCTTGTCGGGGAACAAGATCCGCAGACGGTTTATGAAATGATTGAAAAGCATGTGAAATCGAATAAACCAGTTGGGACGAAAGTTACTGTAAAGCAGACCATCAAAGCTAAACCTGTTTTACTGGATTCCCAAAGTCTGATGATACAAAAGGCGGCAGATGCTTATGAGGCTGTATATGGTGTCCGGCCATTGTTTCCTAAAGAAGGCGGTTCCATCCCGATTGTAGAGGTATTTTCAAGAGTGCTGGATGCTCCGGTTGTGTTGATGGGCTTTGGCCTCCCCTCTGAAAATCTCCATGCACCGAATGAGCATTTCCATTTAGAGAATTTCACACAAGGGATCGAAACCGTCTGTCACTATCTGAAGTCACTTTCATAAAATCTACGAAAAAGAAAGAAGGAGCCAGCTTTGAACAAGACACGGCTCCTTTTTCCTCTCATCAGCTTTTTATAATTCCAGTAAGGATTTCATAAGATCGGAGGCGGGCTGTGTGGTCGTAGATTTGAGAAGCCACAATCATTTCATCAGCCTCTGTCTCTTTAAGAAAACGATTAAGCTTTTCCCTTACGGTTTCAGGGCTTCCGATGATAGAGCCACCTAATTGTTTTTCTAAGACGGCTTTTTCATATTCTGTCCATCTTCCTTCCATACTTTCCACAGGCGGCTGCAGCGGCCCCAACTGGTTACGGATCAGATTTAAAAATTGCTGCTGCAGTGATGTGGCCAACCGCTGTGCTTCTTCATCGGTATCTGCTGCTATAACATTCACACCAACCATTGCATAAGGTTTTTCAAGGACCTCAGAAGGCTCGAAAAATCGGCGATAGACTTGTAGAGCTGCTAAAGTATTGTTAGGTGAAAAGTGGCTGGCAAAGGCGAATGGCAGGCCTTCTTTGGCAGCCAGTTCAGCACTGAACCCGCTTGATCCCAATAACCATATCGGAATATCCAATCCTTCTCCAGGAAACGCGCGCACCCGTATTTTACCCTCCGCTATTGACGGATCGAAATAGGTCCTTAACTCTGCCAACTGTTCAGGGAAGTCCTGAGCATTCTGCTTATGATTCTTTCTTAAGGCATATGAAGTGGTCTGGTCAGTGCCAGGTGCCCGTCCAAGTCCGAGGTCAATCCGACCAGGAAACATCGACTCCAGGGTACCGAACTGCTCAGCAATTACGAGTGGCGCATGATTCGGAAGCATAATCCCTCCTGATCCTACACGTATCTTAGATGTGTTCGCTGCGACATGTCCAATGACTACCGAAGTTGCAGAACTGGCGATCGCCGGCATATTGTGATGTTCTGCCAGCCAGTAGCGATTATAGCCCCATTTTTCTGCATGCTGGGCTAAATCTACTGTATTTTGAAAAGACTCAGATGGTGTCCCTCCAGCAAGGATAGGGGCAAGATCAAGAACTGAAAAAGGAATATCTTCTAGTGTTTTATGTGAAGGCATACTATCATCTTCTTTCGTTTGTTTAGTTACTTGTTATTAGTGTTAGTGTATCAACATTTTATTTAATTTCAAAAAATCAGCTTGGCCAGTTGGTGACAAGAATTTGTGCTATTTGGAAGATTTTTTCAAACGAATCATTTAAAATAAAAGCGATTTAGGAGGGGTTATCATATGTCAGTGGAACAAAAGAATTCAGTAACATTAGTCACTGAGGAATCATTTCAAGCAGTTGGATTGAAGTGGGAAGGAACTTTTGATGTGGCATTTGCTGGGGAGATCAGAGACGTTCAAAAGAAAATGCATGATCGTCTAAACGAAATTCAATTTGTTGAGAACCCTGATGTCTTACTTGGTCTCTCTTACCATGCTACCCAAAACGCTTCAAGCTTTACCCACTACTCTGTCGTAAAAGCATCACAGGTAGAAGATGTCCCTTCCGGTATGGTAATGATATCCGTCCCTGAATTAACCTATGCTAAGTGTGAACACGCTAAAGGACAAAGCATCAAACAATCTTATAACAACATATATGATTGGATTAAGGCCGAGGGATACAAGGAAAATCGTGTTGGCGATCTTACCCATTTTGAAAAGTATCAGATGGCTCAGAACCCTTATGATCAGGACCCGGAATTTACGATCATGATTCCAATAACCAAAGAAACCTAATATAGGTGATTTACATTCAAAAAGGAACCTCCTTTCCTTAAAAAAGCTTCTCAAATGGAAGCTTTTTTGCTATGTCCAACACACTGTGGTATAACAGAGTTTGAATTGTCAATAAAAAAACTACCATCACTAACCCTTTAATTAGAAGGGTTCAGGCCAATATTTGTGTTAAATTTTCAAAAAAATAAAAAAATGGGTACACAAATCCATTCAACTTATGTATACTGTACTATAACAGAAAACAAAACCTGATTTTAAGGAGGAATCAACAAATGGCGATCGAGAATCCGGTTCAATTTTTTAAAAACTTGCCAAAGAAAAAATGTCCTGAGTGTGGTCAGACGATCCAGGAACAGGCTGAGTCGTATTTCATGGAATGCGAACACTGCCTGTCAAAAAAAGCAGAATAGAAGGATGGGGTTGCCCCTCGTCCTTTCTATTGTCTTTACTACTTAGAAGAGTAAAGTCTCAGACAGGTTACACTTGTAATGTTCAAAGCGTTGATAGTGAAATGATGGTTTTGATGAATTCTTGAAAGCCTGGCTTACCAAAAATAAACTGATGTGTTTAGGGAGGGTTCGACATTGAGCCAAAAAAAGATTGAGGATTTACAGGATTATTGGAACAATGATGAGCGTTGGGAAGGCATTACAAGGCCGTATACACCAGAAGATGTGATGCGGTTGAGAGGCTCGGTTGAGATTGAATACAGTTTGGCTAGACATGGTGCAGAGAAGCTTTGGAAACTACTTAAAGCAGAGGGATATGTCAATGCACTTGGTGCTTTGACAGGGAACCAGGCGATGCAACAAGTAAAAGCTGGCTTGAAAGCGATCTATTTGAGTGGATGGCAAGTTGCTGCAGATGCTAACCTTTCAGGAAATATGTATCCAGATCAAAGTCTGTACCCAGCTAACAGTGTTCCACAAGTCGTTAAACGAATCAATCAAACCCTCCAGCGGGCTGATCAGATTCAATGCATGGAAGGGACGAATGATATTGATTGGTTCGCTCCGATTGTCGCTGATGCGGAAGCTGGGTTTGGCGGACAGCTGAACGTTTTTGAACTTATGAAAAGTATGATTGAAGCAGGGGCTGCTGGGGTCCACTTTGAGGATCAGTTATCTTCTGAGAAAAAATGCGGACATTTAGGCGGGAAAGTATTGCTCCCAACTCAAACTTCTGTCCGCAATTTGATTTCAGCCCGGTTTGCGGCTGATGTAATGGGTGTTCCGACGATTATTGTAGCCCGGACGGATGCTAACGCTGCCGATCTAATCACAAGTGATATCGATCCGGTGGATGCTGATTTCATCACAGGTGAGCGTACAGCAGAAGGATTTTACCGCACGAATGCTGGAATCGACCAGGCCATTGCGAGAGGGTTAGCGTATGCACCTTATGCAGACTTGGTATGGTGCGAAACATCTCAACCAAATCTTGAGGAAGCTCAGCAATTTGCGGAGGCCGTCCATGAAAAATATCCTGGTAAACTCCTTGCATATAACTGTTCCCCATCCTTTAACTGGAAAGCAAAACTTGACGATTTAACGATTGCTAAATTCCAGAAGGAGCTCGGAAAAATGGGGTATAAGTTCCAATTTGTCACCCTGGCAGGATTCCATGCATTGAACCATAGTATGTTTGAGTTGGCAAGACAATACAAGGATCGAGGAATGGCTGCATATTCTGAGCTTCAACAAGCCGAGTTCAACAGTGAAAAATACGGTTATACAGCCACTAGGCACCAACGTGAAGTTGGAACGGGTTATTTTGATGAAGTAGCAAAAGTCATATCGGGTGGGACTTCCTCTACCACTGCTCTTAAAGGCTCGACAGAAACTGAACAGTTTCGATCAGCACATTAGTGGACGATACTTCCAAAAATCGAGTTTTTTCCTCCCCCTTCTGATTATTCAGGGGGGGGTTCCTTTTGGTCACTCATAAGAAATTACCCTGCTTTCAAGCTAAGATACGCTTTTTTAACATGATACCCTTTATTTCTACATCGGTTTTAGTTTTTTAGAGCGGTTTCGTTCATTCCTCCCCCTTCTTCTTACTTCATAAATTGTGAAATCTCTAAGTTTTTTCTTCCTCTATCACCTAATATCCTGATTCCGATTAGGTCAGTTTCCCCCTCTTTATCCTGTACCTGCATCCTCTCCAAATTAATTTTATTTTCCTATTATTTTTCAACTCTTTCATTTTGATCGACTTTTCTACTTCTTTTTAACCATTGTAAATCTGACAATATATGACAAAACACGGATCCCAATCATTGACAAATGCGACTCGGTTTTTATCCGATAAGAGAGTAGGGGAGTGGGATAATATTCAAAATACTGGAATGTACACAAAAACGTTTACAAGTATACATATTGCAAACAATATGTATACAAAAATGTGTTCATGTGTACAAATCTGCACACATGCCTGTGTATCAACTGTTTACAAATTGTGTACAAGTGTACAAAAAGAACACGAAAAAAGACGCATTGACTATTCTTCCATTGTCTACTAAGTTTAATCTATTAAATACTTTCTTTGAGAGGGGTAATGTTTTTATGTCCAAATCAAGAATCGCTGCGGTTGACGTAGGTAATGATGCTGTAAAAGCCAATTTCGGAAAACTAGACAATTCATTGTACATTCCTAATGTGATTGCGAGAGATATGGAAGATCGTCCTGTCATCGGGATTGAGGAATTGGATGAAAAAGACCCAATCGACAACATACATATACGCGTCCATTCCCCGGCGTTAAAAGAAAATAATGCGGTTTACCGTGTCGGAAATCTAGCAACGAAAACGAGTAACTCTACGGAATTGGATCCAGGAAGCAGTAAATCAGAAGAGGACCAGACGCTGATCATGCTATTTGCTTCTCTAGCATTAGATGCAGTCGGTTATGGGAGAAAGCAATCCAAAGATACTAAGAAAGTGATTGAAGCGGATTATACCCTTGGAACAGGATTGCCATTAAGAGAAGTAAAAGAAGGAAAAGATGTTGGTTATCGTTCTCAACTTTTGGGTTCAGTCCACCAAGTGGAATTTTTAGTTACACCTCGTTATCAAGGAATAAAGGTAAATATCAAGTTTGAGGAAGTCAAAGTATATCCGGAAGGGTTTGCAGCGTTTGTAAATCTCGTGATGGATAATGACTTGAATATTATTAACAAAGAATTGATCGATAAACAAATCCTCATTCAAGACATTGGGGGTCTTTCGACAGATATTGCGGTTATTCGAAACCGTAACGTCGACGATGACAAAGCTCAAGGTTTCAACCTAGGTGTTGCTGAATCCCTTGAAGCGATCCGTGATGAAATTTTGACGAAACATGGTGTCGAACTGGACAGTCGAAGGGATGTTGTCGACATCATCACCAGAAAGAACAATCGTCACCACATCATGGTAAAAGGAAGCCGCACTAATGTACATGACATAACAGATCGGATCCTTTTAGAACTTGCTAAGAAGCAATACCGTTATTTAAGAAATGTATGGCAAAGGAACTCCCAAACAGAGATCTGCTACTTTGTAGGTGGGGGTTCAGCAGTTTTGAAAGATTATCTGAAGACATTGAATAACAACTTGGACGGATTCAACATTGAATTCTTTGAGGATGAAAATGAAAGCGTCTGGATGATGGCAAATGCTTATTACAAGCTGATTTCCGATTTCATCCGTAAAAATGCGAAGGATACGAAAGAAGAGAAGAAAGAGACTGCATCTGCTAAGTAGGTGATTGTATGAGTGGTTCAAAAAAAGGTGTAGAACGAGGTCAAACGATAACATTTCGTGTACCATCTGATACACCGGATCATCTTTTAAAACAACTGCAAAGGTTGAAAGAAACTGAGAGAAGAAACTTTTCCAGTAAAATAGCTCAGTTTGTTTTGCAGGGTGTAAATGAATCCTTTGCGAAAGAAAGAGAAACGATTACAATCCCCCTTCCGAAGCAGCTGACGAAAGAACAGCGGAATTGGCTTAAGCACGAACATTCCGAAGCACTTATTGGCAGTATCATGTTCCATTTGCTGAATGACCCAATGCGAGCGACTACGCTGCTTGCTTCCTTGAATAGCAATGCGGTTAATATTGATGAAGCGCTTTATTTACAAGAGGATGAGGCAGCGGCCGCACTACCGGAATGGCAGCATGAAAAGGTTGACAGCGCCGAATCCGTAAGTAAAAAGCGAAAATGGGCAGATGACGACGATGATTTAAGTGAGTTCAACCTGGATAATCTGCAGGCTGAACTTCACGGACAACAAGAGGACAATACTGAAGAGGACGATGATCCACTAGGTGATTTTCTATCCAGTATGAATAAGTAATAAAACAAGTAGTGGCATAATAACCTAACAGGTTTTGTTTAAGCCCAATGCAAATTAAACGTATAAAATCGCAGGTGGTTTCCATATCAAACCACCTGCGATTTTTCTTGTCCAAGGGTATAATAGAGGGTTTAATTTGTGATTCCGATTGCAATTCTTGTTGCGAAGATCAATGAAGGATAGAAAAAGGGGAACAAACAGATTTTGGTAGTTATTCTACTTAAGGACCATTTTCTTGAATAAGAGAAGAGATTTATAGAAAGTAAATTTATTCAATAGAGTAAGTTTAGTTGAAGATGTTGATCTTAAACTTTTGAGGATGAGGTAGCTTAATTGTAGTTGAAATCGAAAAAAAACTAATAAACAAGATTATCATTGCGAATATTAATAGAGGGTTAATCGCTATCTTAATCTGTATTGTTTTTTATTTCATGTGTATCAAATATTTTCAAAAACTTTAGGATGAGGTGAAACCATGTTTAAAAAAGCTACCATTTTAATTGCATTTATCTTAGTTTGTCTCCCTATGTTTGATAAGTCTGCAATGGCAGAGTCATACATCGTTAAACCGGGGATACCCTTTCGAAAATTTCCGACAAGTATCAAACACCAGTAGAAAGGGTTGTTAACGTGAACAATTTGGATACTACTATAATTGAGCCGGGGCAATCCTTAGAAATTCCTAAAACGTACATAATTAGGAAAGGGGACACACTTTATAAAATTTCTATTAAATTCGGAGTCTCTATATCTGAGTTATTAGAATCCACCCCCACAGTTAAAGATTCCAATTTGATTTATCCAGGACAAATAATCAATGTTCCAAAAAAAAATGAAATGATTTCTATGGGGAATTCAAGTGAAAAAAGAATTGCCCTTACTTTTGACGACGGTCCAGAAAATATCTATACCCCGCAAATTTTAGAAATTCTAAGGCAAAAAGGTGTGAAGGCTACCTTTTTTGTTGTAGGAGAGAGGGCAAAGAAGTATCCTGAACAACTAAGACAAATTTACAGAGAGGGACATGTTATAGGCAACCATACTTGGGATCACCCGCATTTACCTGAGCTCACAGATCAACAATTTAACGAAAACATACAGTCCACTAGCGCAGAAATTGAGAAAATTATAGGGTTTAAACCAGATTTATTCCGACCGCCATTTGGAGAAATTGAAGATCGACAGATAGCAATGCTTAATAAACAAGGCTACCGTTCGATCATGTGGACGGCCGATACAAAGGACTGGACTGGAGCGCCTGCAGAAGAAATTGTATCAAGACTGAAGCAAGATGCTAGCCCTGGGGTTATAGCCCTTCAACATAACTACCATGTAGCGGGGCAATTTGAAACTGTTAAGGCATTGCCTCAAATCATTGATGAATTGCGCGCACAGGGCTATGAGTTTGTTACCGTTCCAACACTCTTAGGTCATAAGAAATAGGTAAATAAAAACTATCCCAATAGGGCTACCCTAATGGGATAGTTTACTTTTGAAAGATTACTATAATGGGAAGTGTTCGGTATGACGTATTTAAAATATATATTAAAAATCTAAGTAGGCCATTCTACTTGATTCATTCTTTATTTAGTTTCATATATTTCACGATCATTTGAAGATTGAACAGGACGATGGTTGTCGGGGAAGATTTGTTGGAATGCCTGAATTTGTTCTTTCGACATTTCAATCGGCTCCTCAAATATGACCCATTTCACTTCTTCTGTACAAGGAGGAGTTGTTAACGATCCATTATAATGAAAAGACCTTTGATCTTGAGGAAGTATACCCTGTAAATCGATTGGTTCTTTTACGGGAATACCTTCTCTTGTTTCTTCCTTGGGTAATACATCCCAAATAGATGCAAGTTTTTCACTTTTTTCCCCTTCTTGTATCATTACTCCAAGGACGGCAATCTTTCCATTCGCGTCTTTATGTACAAGGTGTAGCTCCATATCATAATGTTGACCATTAAATTGATGTTCACTCGGAGTATGGAAATGAAATTGAGCGAGCTTGTACTTATTGCCTTCAACTAATATACTGTTGCTTTCCGTTTTAGCATTAGCCTGCACGGTATGACCGTTGTTTACTAGTGTAAAAGGTGTGGGCTCATATTGGATCTGAATGTTTTCTGTTTTTTTATCAGTTATTACCTGTGAGAATTCAATATTAATTGGAGATTGTTCACTTCCGTCAACACATGTTGCGTTCGCTTGATCCAATTCTCCCCAGTGTTCTGGTCCTGTTTCTCCTTCATAGGACCAATGAGCAGTCTGTTTACTGTGAGTCTCTTTACTTTCACTTTTATTTGTATCAGGTGCTTCTTTAGTTTTTTCCGAGCAAGCCCCTAATGAAAAAATTAAAAAAACAGCTAAAAATGAATATACGAATTTTTTCCTCATACTTTATAAATCTCCCTTTCCTAATTTTTTAGTATTTATATAAAATACTAAAAAATAAAATAATAACAAAATATTTTTATTTTGGAAAGCGCTTACATCATATAATTAGGAAAGACAGACTACCGGTTAGGAGTAAAAAGAACCAGTATGATATATATTTGTAGTTAAGTTTACTATCAATATTTATATCGATTATGGCATGAAATCTTCATGCAGTTGTTTTAATATATACTTATACATGTTCTTATTATTTTCTTCAAAAAAAAGGAGATATACGAAATCATGGAGCAAATGAAAAACCCCAGTATAAAATTAAAAGGGCAACTAGACCAACAGGACTATGAAGAAATAAATGGTCTCCAGAAGTATTGTGTTATGGAAGATAACGTAACACTAAAGCTAGAACTTGATTATAAATGGAGCAAAGCACTAGATAAAAATGTAGATATGAATAAGATCAATGAATTCATGTTCTATGATGAAGGGACACTTATCGGATATATTGGTGTATGTCAATTTGGTAGAGAAACGTTAGAGGTAAATGGTATGGTTCATCCTGAATTTAGGAGAATGGGAGTCTTCAACAGGTTATTCTCATTGGTGAAGGATGAGTGGTACAAAAGAAAATTAACGGATATGCTTTTACTTAGTGATAATAACTCTTTACCTGGTCTTGAATTTATCAAACGAACAGGTGCTCTTTATGATAACTCTGAATATGAAATGTATTTAAAAGGTGAATCAAATCTAGGTTCAGCTTTAAATAATTTGATACTTAGGAAAGCAATCAATAAAGACGCGAAAGAAATCGCAAGGCAAAATACCATATATTTTCAAGTTGAATCCGTGGAAGAGGATCTGATCCTCCCGGAGGAAGAGGCAAAGCGCGGGGTAGATATTTTTATTGTTGAAATTGACAATACAATCATAGGAAAGGTACATTTAGCTGTAAATGATGGTATAGGTGGTATTTACGGGTTAGGAGTCCTTCCGGAATATCGAAGAAAAGGTTATGGTAGAGAGATATTAATTAAAGCGATAGATTACCTGAATGAAAGGCAAGTAAATAAAATAATGCTGCAAGTTGCTGTGAAAAACAAGAATGCCTTAGACCTCTATAAATCCTGTGGTTTTGTAGAGACTTCTAAGATGGATTATTATAAACTGAGCAAATAATAACAATAGTCGATCGGCAGATTGGACAGATAAAATAAGGCAAGCCAGTCTACCCGGGGTAGTATACACTTCTTCATTCACATATTTCACAAAAGCCCTCTCTCCATGTAGTCATGGGAGAGAGGGCTTTTGTACACCCGCTATAGGTCTTAAAATTACCTCTGCAAGATGAAATATATTGTTTTTTTAAGATACCACTCGCTCTGCATTTTTTTCTTCATCCTTTTCTAAGGTTTGTTCTACAATTGCCTCCATATCTGGCTCCTTCAAGTATAAAGTGCACAAGAAGCAAACAATCGCTGAACATCCAATTGTGATAAAGAAGGCCTTTGGACTAACAAAACTAAAAATTGTTAAAAATGTCGTTGCACCAATATTTCCATATGCTCCTACCATTCCAGAAACCTGTCCTGTTATTCTCTTTTTAACGAGTGGCACCATTGCATAAACTGCACCTTCACCTGCTTGAACGAAGAATGAGCAGCACATTGTAATTAGGACTGCAAGCCATATAGGCCAGCTAGAGCCAATTTGTGCCATGGCGAAATATCCTAGTGCCAAACCTAACATTAAAATGCTTAACGTTTTCTTTCGACCAAATTTATCACTTAACCATCCACCACCTGGGCGTGACATTAAGTTCATAAATGCGAAACTGCTTGCAATTAAACCAGCTTGGGCAATGCTTAATGTGAATGTTTGTTCGAAAAATAATGGTAGCATTGAAACAACAGCCAGCTCAGAACCAAACGTACAAAAATAAGAGAAGTCTAAAATGGCGACCTGCTTAAACGAATACTTCTCTTTCTCAGGAATCCCATTTTTTAATGTTTCTTTGTTAACATCAAGAATTTTGTAAATATTTAGAACGAAAAGTCCGAGCAATGCCGCCAAAACGGTATAAGCAACTCCATTACTAATGAAATTCAATTGCCATCCTAATCTATAAGTTAAAAAACCGAGGATACCGTAAACAGGTAATGTCATTATGATTAAACCTATCATATCTTTATAGCTCGTAACCTCTAATGCTCCACTTTTCTTAGGACGCTTATATTCAATTCCTTCAGGTGTGTCTCTTACTATACGGCTAAAGATAATCCCATATACAAGTGCGATAAGACCCGTTAAACCAATTGCATATCTCCAGCCATTCTCACCGCCAAATATGATTGCCAGAGTCGGCAAGATCATCGCGGCAGCTGCAGACCCGAAGTTACCCCAGCCTCCATAAATTCCTTCAGCGAAACCAACATGTTTAGGTGGGAACCATTCCGATACAAGACGAATCCCAACTACGAACCCGGCACCTATAATAGCTAGAAACATTCTTGAAATCATCAATTGGATAAAAGAATTTGATAAGGCAAAGGCAAAACACGGAATACTTAAAATCATCAATAATCCTGAATACACTTTTCTTGGACCAAATTTGTCAACAAGCATTCCAATTAATACACGAGCCGGTATTGTCAAAGCAACGTTTGCTACAGCCAAAATAGCTACCTCATCATTTGTGAGACCGAAAGTGCTTTTCAAGGTTGACATTAATGGAGCCATGTTAAACCAAACGACAAAAGTAATGAAAAAAGCTAGTGTTGTTAACATTAGAATCTTTTTGTTTCCCTTGTAATAGTTCGTTTCCATATTCTAACCACCTCTAATGCTTTGATAATGTTTATTTTTACATGAACAACATTTGTATTCATTAACCATGTAAGCTTATCTAACATCATAAAAGGAGGAAGAATTAGTAAATAGAAGTTCTTACATAAAGTGAAGCGTTTACAATTTGGACATTGATAGTTAGGGGTAAGGCACCACTGTTTTGCCTGAAACCTTGATAGGGAAATATGTGTAAACGTGCTCTAGGGATTTTGAATAAGGGAGGGACTAAAAATACTTATTAAGGCTATTTTCGTGCTTGCGGGGGTCTAGCTTAGCCTGCTTTCCCACCGGAGTCTCGCATATTTCCCATCTATTAAAGTGAAAAAAGAGCTCGAATCTGAGCTCTTTTTCCTGAAGGATATGAATGTATAAAAATTTTGGTTGCGGTGAAGAAATGTCTAGCTCCACCGCCCAACCACTTGGATCACTTCAGTCCTCCTGCGGCGGCCGACACATTGATTTAGTTCGTAGTGCTGCCTGCGCAGAACCGAACTTTGTTTGGTTCGAGCCTCCTCGTCGGACTGCCAGTGCCCTCGTGGTTAACCAGGGCTTTTACGCAGAGTCTTAATTATTAAGTAGTACTCAAAAAACGTTTAAGGAAGGATTGAAGCCTGGGACTTTGTGGGTTTTCCAATATTTCTTTAGGGCTTCCTTGTTCTTCAATCAGCCCACCATGTAGGAAAACGATGCGATCGGCTACATCCCGTGCAAAATCCATTTCATGTGTAACGAGAATCATGGCCATATCAGATTCTTTTGCAATTTCTTTAATAACTTCAAGGACTTCCCCAACGAGTTCAGGATCTAATGCAGAGGTCACTTCATCGAAAAGCATGATTTTCGGCTGCATAACAACAGCTCTGGCTATGGCAACCCGTTGTTGCTGGCCGCCAGACAGTTGAAGAGGATAAGCATCAATTTTTTCCCCCAGCCCGACCTTTTCAAGCATAGTTATTGCCCGTTTTTCAGCTTCATCATTAGGTGTACCTTTAACATGAACCTGAGCTTCAGTTACATTTCTTAGAATCGTCATATGGGGGAATAGATTGAATTGTTGAAAGACCATGCCGATATCACCGCGGATCTTACGCAAATGGTTTTCATCTGCTGGAACCAACTTACCGTTTACTTCTTTATGCCATAATGGATTGCCGTCGACCTTTATGACACCGGAAGTAGGCTCCTCTAATGTCATCAACATTCTAATAATAGTGGTTTTCCCTGAACCGCTTGGACCGATTAAAGCTACTCTTTCCCCCTGGTTGATCTCAAGATCTAATCCTTTTAAAACCTCTAAATTATCAAATTTCTTTGAAACCTTTTCATATTTAACGAGTGGTTGGTTTTGAACCGGATTTTTTGTCATTGTTCCGTCCTTTCTCCTATGATCTTTATTGGCTTTGATTAGTTAACGACTGCCCTTTCCATAAGCTTGGTTTGACCATTTTTCAAGTCTGTTGATAAGCAGGGCAGATGGATAACTGAGCAGAAGAAATAGTAAGCCTACGATGGTCAACGGCTCGAGATATTTAAAATGATCCGCTCCAATCAAGAATGCTTTTTGAAGAAATTCAACTACGCCAATTGCCATTAAGAGGGGTGTTTCCTTAAATAAAACAATCAGATAATTTCCAAGCATTGGGATGACAGGGGGGATCGCTTGAGGAAGAATGACTTTAGACCATGTTTGTGATTTGGTAAAGTTCAATGCTTTTGCAGCTTCCCATTGCCCTTTTTCGATTGAGTCGATCCCAGAACGATACACTTCTGATACATAGGTGCTGTAATGAATCCCTAAGGTAAGGATTCCAGCTACATATTTATTAAGAGATATGCCGATCAACGGTAATGCAAAATACACAAAAAATAGTTGGACCAATGGCGGTGTACTGCGAATAAATTCAATAAAACCGTAGACAGTCCAAGATAGAGGCTTGAAGCTTGATCGTCTGGCGAAGGTTAATATCAGGCCAAATACCAGAGCAACTGCGTAGGCACCGAATGTTATTCCAATCACAAGCCAAATGACATTGAATATTTCCGGGAAAACTTTTAAGGCAAACTCCCAATTCCAACTCATACCTTTGCCACTCCTTTCGATGCACTAGCCTCTAACCGACGGACAAGGATAATAAGTGGTAGGGCGATGATGAAGTATAGTATCAATAACAATATAAATACAGGGACGGTGTAACTAAGATTCGTATTTTGGATGATCAATCCACGGTACGTCAAATCCCCTAAAGTAATAAGTGATACGAGGGAAGTCCCCTTGAGAAGTTCAATCGAGTTGTTCCCCAGGCCCGGAAGCATGATCCGGAATGCTTGAGGCAAGATGACCAATTTCAATCGTTGCCATCGGGTCATATTCAAAGCGATCGAAGCTTCAGTCTGTGTTTTGGGAATCGCTAGGATTGATCCTCTTACAACTTCAGAGGCATAAGCCCCATAATTTAAACTTAATGCCAATACCCCTGCCCAAAAGGCTGAAAATTCTACACCAAATGCAGGTAGGGCGAAGAAGATCCAGAACATTTGTACGAGCAATGATGTGCCACGGAATAATTCTACGTAAATCAAGGTCAAGGTCCGAATGATTGAAAATTGTGATACTCTGCCTAAACCGGCTATAAAAGCGATCAAATAGGTTAATAATGCCGATGTTATCAGGATTTTGATCGTCATCCATCCTGCCGGCAATAATTTATGTAAGATGTCGAAATAAACGTTAATGTTGTCCCACACCCTTCAATTTTGGATTATAAAAAAGATCTGTGGAAAGATGTGTGAAAAGACCTTTCACAGATAATGAACGGATGAAGCCTTCAAGAAAAGGACAGGCCCTCCTCTTTATAGAGCGCCTGTCCTAAGTATTCATTAGTTGTGCTATAAAAAAGGAGTGGATCTACTCAGAACATAAAGATTCTTTTGTCATATCTCCTGGCAGGTCCTCTTCAGTGAATCCGAATGGTTTTATAATTTCTAATAGTTCCCCGGATTCCTTTAACTTTTCAAGTTCTCCGTTATAGGCTTTGATAAGTTCTTCATCTGATGGATTGAATGCTGCAGCACCGTAACCTCGTACACTCTCTCCATCTACTGTCGGTTGTTTGAAATCTTCTACACGATCGATATTCTTCGCATTTGCCGTTTTGAGTGCAGCTTCAAGAGTTGGGCCGGTCATAGTAATTGCATCAACTCTTCCTGATTCAAGGGAGGAAATATTTGCTGGAATATCAGAAACGATTTCCATTTGGCTGTCTTTGACACCAGCTGCCTTTAAGTAATCAATTTCGATGGCACCATTCATCACAGCCACCTTTACATCAGGATTATTCGCGATATCTTCATAACTGTGAAGGTTCAACGGGTTTCCTTTCTGTACGGCGAGTGCTTCTCCGATGCTGTATTCCGGCTCACCGAATGCAACCTCTTTGCATCTGTCTGGTGTTATGTACATTCCGGCGGTGATGACATCAAACTTTCCAGCCTTCAATCCTGGAATCAAAGAACTGAATTTTACTAATTCACCATCCATTTCTTCAATACCCAACTCTTTGAAAATTGTCCTGGCAATTTCGACAGCTTCCCCAGTTAGTTTTCCATTTTCATCCTCATAGGCATAAGGATTTTCCCCGGCAAATCCAACGGTGATTTTTCCTTCTTCCTTAGCCCGTTGAAGAGTTGAACCATCACTGTCGGCCTCAGAATTAGCTCCACAAGCTGCTAATAAGAACATCATTGTAGTAACCACGATAAATAAAGATAGTCGTTTCAATTTTTGAACCTCCTTAAAAGTTTTAAATATAAGATTTTCGGTAGATTTAATGTTGATTTCTAATAAAAATGCTTTAAGTGAAATTCAGGGCATTCTGCGGATAACGTGCCAGATGAGATCCTGAAGTGAGGGATGAGCGAAGAGGCATACGAATCGTCCGCGAAAGGGAATAAATTTCATGAAAATCAACATTCAAGTTTAACAGAGCTATTACTAAAGAAGGTTTAGTATCGGTGACAGGAAATAACCTTATCTTATTAGTATAGGGGGGGTTAAGACAGGGGACAAAGTCCATATTCGCTTATATATTGGAATATTATTCTAAATGGAGTATAAGAAGTTGGATAAGTTCGAATATTCTTACTAATGCTTGGTTATTCTTACTAATTGTCGTATTTTGAACAATCTTATAGCCAGATCATCTTGTTTTTGGGTTTATATTTTTTGTAACCTAATTGTTACGTTTGTTTTATTCAGAAACCATGACCGTAAAAAATCCTACTAATATAGGATTCTAATATTACATAAAAATGTAATTCGACAATATTATATAAAAAAACTGGTACCTAATATCCATCTTTATACAACAGTGGTTTTAAGGCCAAATCAAAGGGGGTATAGTCCCACTAAACTCAAATATTCAGTTTGGTTAGATCCTTTATCACTCTACTAACGACTGAAAGGAGAATGTGGACCATGAGCATCCAAAAAAGTACGGATAGTTCAAGCCTGGCCGAAGTGATTGATCGGATTTTAGATAAGGGAATTGTCATTGACGCATTCGTCAGAGTTTCACTTGTTGGCATTGAAATTTTAACGGTTGAAGCGAGAGTGGTCATCGCCAGCGTAGATACTTGGTTAAGATATGCCAATGCTGTTGGATTGCTTCGGGACGATGTACAGGAAGAAGGGCTAGTGGAAGGCAGACAAGGACAATTAAGTTTTTAAAATATATGAAGCTGACAAACGCTAAATACTGGAGATTACTAGAGAAGGGATTCGAATTGGGATGACAGATAAACAAAGGGACAATCAACCAACAAATGACCGACAAAACTCTATGAATCTTGCCATAATTGGAGGACTTGTTGGGGCTAGCATAGGTCTCCTATCAAGCCCTGGTACCGGAAAAAAGGTTATCAACAGTCTTGGCCGATCAGAAGTGGCAAGGGCTGCGGGAACCGAACTAAGAAGATCTGCTCAACAGATGATCACTGAACAGGCTATGATGGCATTACGGCAAACCGCGGAAGGTTATTGGAATAAATACCAAGGAAGTTTATTGAATCCAGGCGGAACATTTCCAAAACAACGCAATGAAGGGCAGAAAAGTGGAGATTCCGGCTCAGATGCTGATGAAAAGTACAATGAACTGAAAGAAGAGAATAAAAATTTGAACGAACAACTACAACGGATTGAGGATAAATTGAGTGCTTTGCTTGAGGAGAAAAAGTAACGTTAAGGCAACCTTAAAGGGGGAGTTCCCATGAGTGATAAACCTATGAAAAAGGTTGTTCGTAAAGCAGTCATAAAAGCAATTGAAAAGGCACCGGACTCTTTAAAAGAGAAGGTGAGGGAGGAAGCGAAGGAAAAAGTAAAAGAAAAGATGACGAGTGAGCTCCAATCAAAAGTAAATAAAGCTTCCGAAAAGTTAGAGGATGCTAAGGAGCGGAATGCGGATAAAGTCCATGGAAAAGCAGAGGAAGCCCAAGACAAAGTACAAGATGTCCTATTGTCTGTCAGGGATAAGCTGGCAAAAATCAAAGAAGCTGGGGAAGAATTCCAAGAAAAACTATCTTCCTCTGATTATAAAAATAAAAAGAAATTGAAAGGCGTCAACAATATCAAGGGCTATAAAGATGTAAAAGGTTCAACGGAAATAAAAAGCTCTATGGATATCAAGTCCTCAAAGGATATTAAGACATTTGGATCTTAAATCATTAAACCATTTTGAGAGGAGAATGATAGAATGGCTGTTCAAAAAAGTACAGATAGTTCTAGTCTTGCAGAAGTAATCGATCGGATTCTGGATAAGGGGATTGTCATCGATGCATTCGTCAGAGTATCTGTTGTAGGCATAGAAATCTTAACAGTTGAAGCACGGGTAGTCATCGCTAGTGTCGACACATGGTTACGTTATGCCGAAGCAGTCGGCTTGTTACGGGATGAAGTAGAAGAGGAAGGATTACCAGCCCAATCAAATGAAAGAGGAAATGCACAATTCAGCATATAGGGGGCTGGGGGTGTCCTAAAAGTCAGACACCCCCTTCTCTCCTAATTCAAATGGTTAGTGGAGGCGGCTATGGAAATCAAAGAAATCATGCGAAATGTGACTGACTTTTTCAAGGAGCATATCGCCCCGCCGCATAAAATTACATCGGTGGAGGCAATGGAGGAAAAAGAAGGCTGGAAGGTCACAATCGAAGTAATCGAGGAAAAAGAATATATGAAAAAGTACGCAAAAGACGAAATGATTGGAACCTATGAAGTCTTAATCAATCAAGATAAAGAGGTCACCTCGTTCAAGAGGCTGGACGTCCGCTTCAGAAGCGCAGTGGACATGGAGTCAAGGAGGTAACCAGAGGGAGGCTTCAATGGCTGTATTGAAGGAACAGACAAAGAAAGATGAGCGGGCATTCATAAAAGATCCGAAAACCGAACAGTTGCTTTCCCGATCTTTGCAATACCTGAACGCCGGGTACCCGCTGCATTTCATAGGACCTACCGGGGCAGGCAAAACTTCGCTTGCACTAGCCGTTGCAAAGAAACGGAAGAGACCTGTCATGGTGATGCATGGCAACCACGAACTGAACAATAAAGATTTGATTGGTGATTTCACAGGTTATACAAGTAAAAAAGTCATCGATCAGTATGTACGGTCGGTCTATAAAAAAGATGAAAGTGTTACAGAAACTTGGAGAGATGGGCGTTTGCTCGAAGCAGTCAAAAATGGGTATACGCTTGTTTATGATGAATTTACACGGTCCCGACCAACGACGAACAATCTCTTTTTATCAATATTAGAAGAGGGTGTCCTCCCGTTATACGGATCAAAACTTACAGAACCCTTCTACCAGGTACACCCTGAATTTTCACTGATCTTCACAAGTAACCCAGCAGAATATGCTGGTGTCTATAAAACCCAGGATGCCTTGATGGATCGACTGATCACCATCTATGTGGATTATAAAGATATAGATGGGGAAACAGAAATCATTTCAGAAAAAGTTGGAATTGATAAGAGTGATGCAAGAGCGATCACGACCCTCGTATCAAATTTACGAAGCCGATGCCCGAAGGAGACGGGTAGTGTTCCAAGCATACGAACATCCATCATGATTGCAACGATAGCTTTAGAAGAAGATATTCCAATCGATGGTGAGGATGAAGGATTCCAGCAACTCTGTCTCGATATCCTTTCTTATCCGATGAGCCGTTGTCTAGAATCCGATGATCCTCGCACAGCAGTAGAAGAACTGATACGAAAAGAATGCAACAATATTTAAACATGTAACCATGAAAAAGGAGAGTAATAGAATGGGCGATCAGGAAGAAAAGGGCATTTATCTATTTTGTGGGATACAGACCGAACAGGATGGGGATTCTTTTGGAACAGTCGAAATAGAAGGCACTGAACGGGAAATCTTCACAATCGGATACAAGGATGCTGCTATGGTTGTAGCTGAAGTGCCGATGAAAATCTATCATCCGAATAGAGATAATTTGATGTTTCACCAGAACACCGTATCAAAGGTGATGGAACAAAACAATACAGTCATTCCGATCAGCTTTGGCAATGTATTCAAGACACGGGATGATGTAAAGGTCTTATTGGAAAACTTGTATCCCCAATTCGAGAAACTGTTCCCTGAAATAAAAGGAAAAATTGAAGTAGGTTTAAAGGTAATCGGCAAAAAGGCATGGCTAGAAAACAAAGTCAACGAAAATCCTGAAGCGGTCAAGAAAGCGGCGGCGGTTAAAGGTAAATCAGAGGCTGCAAGCTATTATGAACGTATCCAGTTAGGTGGAATGGCTCAGAAGATGGTCCAAGAAATCCAAGATGATATAAAAACGGAGATTTTTTCACCTCTGGAGAAAACGGCTGAAGCAGCGAAAGCGAATGAGAGTCTCAGTGAAACCATGCTCTTGAACGCCTCTTTCCTAGTTGATCGCGATAAAGAGGAACTGTTCGATGAAAAGGTAAATGAAGCGCATGAAAAATGGAAGGATAAAGTTGATTTCAAATACACAGGTCCTTGGCCAGCCTACAATTTCATCAATATCCGTTTGACAGTAGAGGAAAGCTGATGTTACACAAAATCGTCACTGCACCAATGAATTTGGTCATTAAAGTAGGCGAAAAGGTAAAAGAGGAAGTCGACAAGGAACTGTATGACCTTCCAACAATCCAACAGAAGCTCATCCAGCTGCAAATGATGTATGAACTAGAAGAAATACCGGAGGATGTATATAAGATGAAAGAGGAAGAGTTATTAAATCGATATGAAATTGCAAAACAGAAAGAAATCGAACAATGGGAAGAATTAACCAAGAAGAAGGAATGAGGTAATGGAGATGGATCAACTTATCTATTTATATGGTTTAATTCCAACACCAGCTGCAGCACAAAAATCATTTCCATCGTTTCAAGGGTTCGACGGTGAGTCAGAGCTTTATACGATTCCGATCAATAATGTCACGGCTGTTGTTTGCAGGCTTGACCCAGATGAGTATTCAGAAGAAACCATCAAGGAGAAAATCGACAATGACATGGAATGGCTGCAGGGAAAAGCATTCCATCATCACGAAACAATGGTGAAGTTATACAAGGAGTATCCCGTTATACCTTTAAAGTTCTGTACCATTTATAAAAACGAACAAAGCATGTATGACAAGATTCAAGCGAGTGAAGAAAAAATTGAACAGACCTTTGAATCGCTTGAAGGCAATGAAGAATGGAACCTTAAAATCTATTGCGATGATGAAAAGCTGAAACACGATGTAAGTAAAAATAATTACGAAATCGAAGCGAAGAAAAAAGAAATCAGTGCACTGACACCTGGACGACGATTTTTTGAAATGAAAAAGATTGATGAATTGGTTGAAGAGGAACTTGAAAAGGAAAAAAACCGAGTATGTGAAAAGTTGCATGAAAAGCTGAAAGAGTTTTCCGTTAAAGCTGAAATCAAAAGAAATTGGAGCAGGGATATAACAGGGCTGAAGGAAAATATGGCCTGGAACAGCGTGTTTCTTTTGCCAGTTGCTAAAGTTGATTCTTTTTTGGATGAAGTAAAAAGGCTAGAAAAGGAACGAGGACAAAATGGTTGGAGGTTTGAAGCTTCAGGACCATGGCCGGCTTACCATTTTTCCAGCTTTTCGTGAAGTGAGGGATCTGATCGATGTCACAAAGAGAATCGATTGAAAACAAGGAAATTGCACTTATAGATATTTTAGATGTCATTCTCGATAAAGGAGTGGCAATAAGGGGAGATATCATTATTTCAATCGCGGGTGTTGATCTAGTCTATCTGGACTTACGAATATTGATCTCCTCTGTTGAAACCCTCGTACAAACACACGGCAATAAAACTGTATCGTCTGAGAACTTTGAAAGACAAAGGGGTGTACTGACTGATGCAATCGCAGAGTCAAACAAATAATGTACGGATAGACATCGACCCGGAAAATGCGGAGCAAGGACTAGCTCAATTAGTCATGACTGTGATCGAATTATTACGGCAAATTGTCGAACGGCATGCAATCAGGCGAGTAGAAGGTGGGAACCTTACCGATGAACAAATTGAAGATCTCGGTGTCGCCCTGATGAATTTAGAGGAAAAAATGGAAGAACTAAAGAACATCTTCGGCCTTGAAGCTGAGGATTTGAATATAGATTTGGGTCCTTTAGGAAACCTTCTTCGATAGTTTATTTCTATAGAATCAAAGGCTTATGTATCATCATCAGCAAGTGGACCTGGGAAATCACCTCGGTATGAATCTAATGAAACATTTAAGATCTATTGTTAAACGGCGAATTTGATTCGTAACTCGTTTTAAACGGTCCTCCAAAAGGACCAAGGAGGGATATACAATGTCTGTGCAACATCCTGTAGAATCACATTCGGTCGTCGATGTCTTAGAAAAGATTCTAGATAAAGGTGTCGTTATTGCAGGGGATATCCGAGTTGGACTTGCGGATGTCGAACTGTTGACAATCAAGATTCGCCTGATCATCGCATCAGTTGATAAAGCGAAGGAAATCGGAATGGATTGGTGGGAAAATGATCCTTACTTGAGTTCAAAAGCATCAGAAGAGCAAAACAAAGCATTAGAGGATGAAAATAAGCAATTGAAAGAACGCCTTGACCAACTTGAAAACAATTCAACTCACACCAATCAAACAAATCGTATGAATATTAAAGATATAAAGTGATTGGAGGAGAAATTTATGGTAAACAAGGAAAAGCAGGCTGAAAACATGGTGACAGGTGGACCGATCAAACGTACTGTGGCAGGCGGTATTCTAGGTGCGACAATTGGGTACCTCGCCACACCTGAAAATGGCAAGAAGCTTTGGGCACGGGTCGATAAAGAAGCGTTAAAGAACAAAAGCATGGATCTGAGTCGATCTGCGAAGGAAAAATCCAAGCAGGCTGCTCAGGGTCTTAAAACCTCCACTACGAATTTCTTGAATAACAGAAAGCACAAAGATTCTGAAGAAAGTGATAGTGCTGGAACAGAAGTCAGCGCAACGACAGAAACAGCAGATGAGAAGGATACGGAAGAAATAGAAAATCTGCAGGAAGAAAACCAAAAGCTACAGGATCGATTGAATGCATTAGAAGAGAAAATGAACAAATTGCTTGATGACAAAGATGATGAGGAAGAAGACGAGACCGAAGACGAGGAAGAAGAATCGACGAACCGGCAAAAAAAATCAAGCTCAGCTTCTACAAAGAAAAAGCAATCAAAAAGCACGAAAACAGAAGAAAACAAAGACGACAGTGATGACCAAGAGGACGAAGAGGACGAAGAAGAAAAAAAGAATAACAATGCTAAGAAATCGAACAAAACAAATGGAAAAAAGAAAACAGCATCAAAAAAAGATGAAAAAGAAGATGATGAAGATACATCACTAACCAGTGAGGATGATACTTCCTCATAACTGAATTGTAAAGGAGCGATCAATATGAGTTCAGTTGTGCCAAAAGATAGTATAATTGAATACTTCGCGAAAGCAGCGAATACAGGTGATTTCACGTTGGATATTACATTGAACGTGAACGGTTCTGTTATCTCCGGTACGATGATTTCAGCAAAAAAATACTTCGAAGAGCTTAGTGGTAAACTTGAAGATGGCAGCGAGATTGCTCAAAAGTTAAGTGAAGACCTTTCGGAAGCAAGTGAGGCAGCAGATTCACATGATGGTGGAGAAGCAAACTTCATTCATATGAAAAACACCCGCGTATACTGCGGGGACAATAAACCAACACCCTCTAAAGGTAAGATCCTTTGGAGAGGGAAAATAGATCAAATAGATGGATTTTTCCTAGGAAGGATTTCAGAATCGAAAAACAGTAATGACAACAGTAAAAAATCTTGAATAAGGGACAAAAAGAAATGACGGGGAGACCCGTCATTTCTTTTTGTGGCTCAGTCCGGTCTTTTAGTTTTAATAAACATCCGTCTTTTCCGTGGTGAGATATCGAAAAAGTTCATATGAATATAAAAATAGGGATGGGAGTGATGGGCTTGGAGGAGCCTCAACTAAATAGCATAAAGGCATCGGGAATTAAAGAGATGTTGTATTTCCGTAAAGATTCTACAGATTTCGATACGTTCAAATACGTGTTTCATAAAAAGGAATACCGTTTACCAACTTTGACTTTTCAACCTAAATGGATTATCGATGGCGGAGCAAATGTCGGGTATACGAGTGTCTATTTTGCAGAACAATTTCCAAATGCGAAAATAATGGCGGTAGAATCAGAACCTTCTAATGTAGAAGTGATGAAAGAAAACATCAGGAACTATGATCAGATTAAACTTCTACATGCCGGTTTATGGAACAAGAATACGTTTTTAAAAGTAAAGGATGTTGGTTTAGGTGAATGGGGGATGATGGTAGAGGAAACCGAACGGGCTGAACAAGGGTCATTTAAAGCAGTTACAATCGACTCCATTGCTGCAAATTTCGGAATGGAAGAAATTGATATCTTGAAACTGAATGTTGAAGGTGCTGAGAAAGAGTTGTTTTCACAAGGGTACGAAAGTTGGTTGAGCAAGGTCAAGATCTTGATCATCGAGCTTCATGACAGAATGAAGCCTGGCTGCAGCAGAGCATTCTATAAAGCAATAAGGCCATATAATTTTGCAACTTTCAAGAGGGGTGCAAACGTCATCTTATATAAAAAAGGTTGTTTTAAGCAAAAACGATGACCATTGAGCCTACATGCCAATCGGCTTTGTCATCGATATCAATAATTTTAAGAACTTAGACCAATTGTAAATGTATGCCAGAATAAAAAAGAGGATTGCTTCAAAATTATAACGAATAGAATTAAAGGAGCGGCCATTCCGGTACGCTCTTTTCTATATGCTGTATAATTATTACAACATCAAGAAACACCAGGGTTTCTATCAATGAAAAAGGATTTTCCTATTTGCGTTTATATAAATTATCGGTTTCCATTGCTCTATCTCTGATGGTGCTTGAACGGATCGTCGAATTTGTCCAGCCTCTGCTGATGGCGAAAATCACTAGGTTCGCCATCTCACATCGATTGAATTCGATTCGGAGCGCTGATAAGATCCTGGTTGTTAGCGAGGGAGACATTATCGAACAAGGAAGCTATCGCGGACCTTGAGTATACTCAGACAAGCGAGCAGTATATTCTGAAGAAGTGTTAAGCTTATTTTGTGAAGAAAGATTGAAAGTCAAAATATACAGGAGTATCCATTAATGGGAAAGGAGGCTGCTGTATAAAAAACAATCGGTAAAATACAAGTAGCAGGTGATTGTAATGAAAATAATCGTCGCCCCGGATTCTTTCAAAGGGTCAATGACGAGCACGGAAGCTTCTGAAGCGATACGGAAAGGTTTGTTGGAAGTCGATGAAGATCTTGACGTTGTACTGATCCCGATGGCAGATGGAGGCGAGGGAACAGTCGAAGCTCTTACAGCCATTTTAGGTGGAGAAAAACAATCAGAAGAAGTGGAAGACCCGCTTGGACGTCAGGTTTGTGCGGATTTCGGATGGATTGAGAAAACGAAGACGGCTGTGATCGAAACAGCAGCGGCTTCTGGTCTTCCGCTCTTAAAAGAGGGAGAGCTCGATCCTTATCATGCCTCTACCTATGGGACGGGCCAGTTAGTCTCCCGGGCACTGGATCTTGGGGCGGATAAAGTGATCCTTGGTCTTGGGGGGAGTGCAACAGTCGATGCCGGAACAGGTTTTTTCGAGGCATTGGGCATCCGGTTTTTAGATGAGGCTGGGAATAGGGTCCAAGCCTCTGGTGGTAAACTCGGAGAAATTAAATCCATTGATGCGACCCATTTGGATTCCCGTTTAGCCGATGTTGAATTCACGATTGCTTCTGATGTGACTAATCCTTTACTTGGAAGAGAGGGTGCTGTAGCGGTATTTGGGCCTCAAAAAGGGGTTACCGAAGATGAACTCGTTTTCTTTGAAAATGGGATGGGGCGGTATGCAGAAACTGTCGCTTCTCATATAGGGAAAGAGTATCGATCCGATGAGGGTAGTGGTGCAGCTGGCGGGTTTGGTTTCTCCCTCCTTGCCTTTTTACAACCGAAGTTCGAGAACGGTTTTACCTTGATTTCGAAATTAAGCGGGTTGGAATCCCAAATCAGCCAGTCCCGCCTTGTCATCACAGGGGAAGGAAAAGTCGATGGCCAGTCCTTGTACGGGAAAGTCCCTATCGGTATTGCACGGATTGCAGCCAAACATCACGTGCCCGCGATTGCGTTTGCCGGTAAGATTGAAGGAGATTTACAAGCTGCTAAACGACAAGGCCTTTCCTTAGTCCTGCCGATCGTCGATGAACCGATGACATTGTCAGATGCAATGGAAAAAGGGTCGATCCTTTTACAAAGAGCGGCATCACGCTTCATGACAAGCGTTCTATTGCTAGGTGGAAAAGACAAGCCATCTGATCTGACTAGTTAAAGTGCATATATAAAAAAAGTGGGTATGTTCCTTAAGGATTCAATCTGATTTAAAAGAAGGAAAATCGGGCTTATTGCAATGTAGTTTTGGCAATAGGTCCTTTTTTATAAGGCTCAGTTATTAAATCACTCCCTTTCAGCCGGCGATCCGTAAGCCTCCTCGTTGGGCTTCCAGTGACCTTCGTAGCTATTCAGGGCGATTCCGCTTTTCCGTTTTGTTCATGATTTAAAAAGTGATAATATGGATTCAAAAGGTTTCAGCGAAAAAATAATGAAATGAAGGATTGACAAATCATGCCTAAAGAAATTGTGTTGACGATAAAATCGAAGTACTTCAATAAGTTTAAAAGCGGTTATCCACTTCTATTCAAGGAAGCGATCGTCAATTTGAACGATTTGAAGGAAGAAGGTACTCTTCTCATGCTCATCGATGAACAAAAGCGTTTCATCGGAAAAGGATATTATGGAAAACAGAATAAAGGGTACGGTTGGATTCTGACGAGAAAAGAACATGAGGAAATTGATTACGAGTTTTTCGAGCGTAAGATTAAAGAGGCGATTAGGCATAGGAAATCTTTCTTCGCGGATTCGGAAACGAACGCCTTCCGTATTTTAAATGGAGAAGGAGATGGTGTAGGCGGTTTTACTGTCGATTACTTTGATGGATATCTTTTACTAAATTGGTACAGCGAAGGCATCTATCAGTTCAAGAACTTGATAGTAGAGTTGTTCCAGAATTTAGTGGATTACAAAGGAATCTATGAAAAGAAACGCTTTGATCTAAAAGGTCAATACATAGATGACGACGATTTCCTTACTGGAGAACGGGCTCAATTTCCAATCATCGTCAAAGAAAACGGGGTTCACTTTGCTGTATATTTGAACGATGGCGCAATGGTTGGTGTTTTCCTTGATCAAAGGAATGTACGTAAGTCGATCCGTGACTATCATGCCGATGGGAAGACAGTCTTAAATACGTTTTCTTATACAGGAGCATTCTCTGTTTTTGCTGCGCTTGGAGGAGCGGCTAAAACAACAAGTGTCGATCTTGCCAACCGTAGCTTTAATAAGACGGTTGAACAATTCAGCTTGAACGGGGTGGATTATGAAGCGCACGATATCCGTGTCATGGATGTTTTCAATTATTTCAACTACGCTGTCCGGAACAATTTGAAGTTCGGCATGGTTATCCTTGATCCGCCCAGCTTTGCAAGGTCAAAGAAACATCGCTTCAGCGTAGCGAAAGATTATAAAGACTTGATTAAAGAAGCGATTTCCATTACCGAAGATAACGGGCTGATTATAGCCTCGACGAATTTTGCAGGTATCGATATGAAAAAGTTCAAATCATTCGTAGACAAGGCATTCAGTGAAATGGGCGGAAAATATAAGATCATCGAAGAACATTCACTACCAAATGATTTCAAGACGATTAAGGAATTTCCGGAGGGAGATTACTTGAAGGTTCTTTTTATCAGTAAAATCAAAGGTTGAAAAAAATATATGGCAACTTCAGAGTGTTTTCCATAATGGAAACACTCTTTTTACACCCTTCTACAATATAAGTTAATATTTTACAAAATTCAGATAATGCTGTATGTTTGATTCATGAAAGAGTTCTTAGACTTCCACGATCCTGAACAAACTAAATTTGCTTTTAAAAAAAGTAAATCATGTGAGGGGGAATAACTGGTAACTGGTTCAGTCATAAACTCAGGTACCAGCTTAGAGATATGGATATTAAAGAAAAAACAAATACAGGAATAATCGACAAAGTATTGATCAGCAGAACGTTCAAATGTCTCCAGGATGACATCTGCAGTGAGATTGAAGTTTGTGATGGAAAGGAAATTTTCAAGGAAGAAATTTGGACACGTGACGAGGGCGGGGGTGGCAGTACAAGGATCATCCAGAACGGAAAGATCATTGAAAAGGGAGGCGTCAATTTTTCGGAAGTTTATGGTCCTCTCTCAGATAAGATGGCGGATGTCCTCCAAGTCAATCGGGGTGGAACCTTCTATGCGACTGGGGTATCAGTCATCATGCATCCGGGCAGTCCAATGGTTCCTATCATACATATGAACGTCCGTTATTTTGAAGTATCTAATGGCGAGAAGTGGTTCGGAGGTGGAATTGATCTTACACCGATTTACATTGATGGCCGTCAAGCAAAAATGTTCCACCAAACGCTAAAATCTTTATGTGACCAACATCATCCCTCTTATTATCCAGCTTTTAAGAAATGGGCCGACGACTATTTTTATATCAAACATCGTAATGAAACACGTGGAGTTGGCGGGATTTTTTTTGACCGTCTCGGTATAACAGAGGAATTCAGTCTCGAAGATCGCTTTTCCTTTGTCAACGGAATAGGTGAGGCTTTTCCCCGTATTTATACTACACTGATTAATCAGAATAGACACGTTCCTTATGGAGAAGCCGAATTGAAATGGCAACGCGTCCGAAGGGGACGGTATGTCGAGTTTAATCTTGTATATGATCGAGGCACGAAATTCGGTTTGGACTCAGGGGGTCGTATCGAATCGATTTTCATGAGCTTGCCACCTGAAGTCAGCTGGACATATAACTTCCAACCTAGACCAAATAGTAAAGAAGCTGAAACGATGGCCATGTTGAAAAAAGACATCGATTGGATCAACCATTGAGAGTTACAAGGAGTGAAGGGCTGACTGCTTAGGTCACCCCTTTTTTTAAGAAAATATGAAAGTATTAATATTATGGTTTGAGGTGAATGCCAGGCTCCATCGCCCACCCACTTGGATCACTTCAGACCTCCTGGAGGCGGTCGACACATTGAATTAGATCGAAGGGTTAACCCACGCAGAACCGAACTTTGTTTGGTTCGAGCCTCCTCGTCGGACTTCCAGTGACCTTCGTGGCTGCCCCGGGCGATTCCGCTTTTCTAACCTTATAAAGTCGTTTTTTTGTTCGGGGGATCCTTCCTTTTCATCGGCTGTCGTTGTTTATACGTAAGGGACCGCCATAGCCATTCAAAAGGCCCGAAGTGAAAATATTTCAACCAATAATGACTGTAGACTAGCTGAATGGAGAAAAAAACGAGAACCATCAATAGCCCGAAAGTCAAACTGACCTTATTGTAAAAGCCTAGGCCCACAAAAAAGATCACGGAAAGGGAGGTTTGGGCGAGGTAATTGGTCAGCGCCATTTTCCCAGCTGCTTGAAATGATTGCAAGATCCGATTCATTCTAATCTTCTCTAAAAACAGAACAGCGGAAAAGATGTAAAACGAAGCTAGGAACATTCCGCTTAAATTCATAAGCAAGTAAGAAAAACTTTCTTCATGGACCCCGTAATCCAGCCAGCCCAATTCGATCGATGTCAACCAGATCATCAACGGAAACGCAATGATGATGCTTATCCCCCAAATCTTCCTGATTAACATTCGATGAGACCCTGGCTCTGCTATGATACCTTTTTTACCAACGTATAACCCTAATAAAAAGAGTGCTAGGATCTGGGGGATATTGAATAAAAAATACTCTAGGACAGGCAGCACTTCATTTTGGAATCGGTAGGCTGTCAACTCAAAGTATCCTGCCTCCCGATACATGCGCACAGACTCTTCCACTTTATTATTACCCACCGTCTCGCCAATATAGTTTAAAGAATCATAATGGGACGGGGGAGCTAGTAGGGGCAACGCTAATAATGCATAAAAGAGGAAGAGTAAGGACGCTGCCCATATCAATAACGTTTTTGGTCTGAGAGGATAAAAGAATAATAACAGAAAACCAATCAATGCATACGTGTGGAGGATGTCCCCGTACCAGACAAAAACCAAGTGCAATAGACCAAAGGTAAGCAGAATGACCAACCGGCGGATAAAAAGTTTACGAGGTTGATCGGTTTTGAGTTCAGCTCTGGAAAGGAATATGTAAAAACCAAATCCAAAAAGAAAGGAGAACATCGGGTAAAACTTAGCTTGGACGAACAAGTCATAAATAAGGCGAACCCATCGGTCCATCCCTTCATATGCAGGTTGAATCGAATATAGATCATAAATCAGAGCTGGAGCGGATAATGCGGGAATATTCACAAGAAATATTCCTAGAAGTGCAAATCCACGAATAATATCAATTGTTGCAATACGTTGATGAGTCGAAATCGGTGTTGGCTGCTGCATAATAAACTACTTTTCCTCCTTTCACCACTACCCTTTATCATTATCATACCATCAAAAAATTGGGAAATGATAATTTATTTGTAGCCTCAATCGCATAGGGTGAAACAAGGTCAGTGTTCCATGTGAAACAATTTTTTGGAATCCTTTGGATTTCACCGCGGGATGGTTTATAATAAATATACAAATAAGAGGAGGTATCGATACTAAAATCATGAAGTCCCTTAACATTTTTCGCGTAGCTTAATACGAAAAATGGCTCTGCCTGTAAACAGAGTATAGGGATAAGTGTGCCTACATTTAGATATCGTTTTCTTCATGATCGGATTTTGCTGGTCTTTTTTCAGCATCATGATCCCATTTATCTGGTTCACAGGCAGCGGCCTGTGTTTTTTTATGGAAAGACTTTGTTATTTGGTAAAGGTTAATATTGATCTTTTTAAAAAATTGCAGGAAATTCGCGACACTCTGTGGGAAAAGCGAGCCAGGCGAGACCCCGCAGCTTGGATGTAGAAGTGATGTCCAGCTCAGCGACCAGCCACTTGGATCACTTCAAACTTCCTGAGGCGGTCGACACATTGATTTACATCTTATGTGTGAGCCCACGCAGAACCGAACTTTGTTTGGTTCGAGCCTCCTCGTCTGTTTTCCAGTGACCTACGTAACTCAGCGGGTCGCTTCTGCTTTTCTTCAGCCCACGGAAAGGGAGTGAATTTTGCAAAGATCAACAATGTATTATAACAAAGCCAATGGAAAAAAGTGCTGGAGGGATCGGAATGTTAGTTTTGAAGGCTGAAAATATTGCGGTTGAACGTGATGGAAAGCAAATATTCGAAGGTGCAGCCATAGAAATCAATGATGGTGACCATATTGCGTTAATTGGACGGAATGGAGTAGGGAAAACGACTCTCATTAACTGTCTTTTAGGGAAAGAAAAAGTGACCAGTGGAACGATCAACTACTCGATGAAAATTGGAGAATGGGGAATCGTCACTCAAGAATCTTTACAGGATAATCTATTGACGACTAGAGAATTTGTGGAAAGTGAAACTTTGGATCTGTTCAACGTAAAACGACGATTGGAAAGGTATGAACGGTTGATACAAGATAATTATGAGGATATGGATGTCCTCTCTAAGTATAATAAAGCGCTCGACACTTTCATGGAATTAGGAGGATATGAGTGGGAGGTTTCGGTCGAAAAGTCTTTACTCAAGCTGGGTCTTAAAAAGGATACCTGGAATCAGCCCATTGCGAGCTTGAGTGGTGGTCAAAAAACACGTGCAAAACTTGCAAAGGCCATGCAACGGAATCCAAAGGCTCTTGTTCTGGATGAACCGACCAATCATCTGGATGCAGTGACGATGCAGTGGCTTGCAGGATGGCTACAATCGTTTAAAGGAGCTATATTATTCATATCCCATGAACGTGCCTTCATTGATCAAGTAGCGACAATCACCTATGAGCTTACTCCCGAGGGAACGAAAAAATATCATGGAGGCTATTCACAATACCTTAAGCAGGTTGAACATGAACGGAAGACGCTCGAGGCCCAATATCACAAACAACAGGCAGAAAAAAGAAAGCTCTTGGAAGCTGTTACGCAATACAAGCAGTGGTTTCAGAAATCACACAGTGCTGCAAGTGAACGGGATCCTTTTGCAAAGAAAAAAGCAAACAAGAATATGACACGGTTCAAGGCAAAGGAAGCAGCATTGGAAAGACTAGAAAATAACCAGGTAGAGAAACCGAAGGAGGCGCCGAAAATCAATGTTGAATTGGAAGGTGGCAGGTTCGACAGTAAAATACTGCTTAGATTTGAAAATGCCGCTTTTCAATATGATCAAGATGAAAAGCTTTTCAGCTCGTTATCCTTTACGATCGACCGGGGGGACAGAATCGCCGTGATCGGTCAAAATGGAACTGGGAAATCGACCTTGCTCAAGCTGATCACCGGACATCTTCTGCCTGTATCAGGCGATGTCATCCATCACCCTCAATTGAAAATAGGATACTTTATGCAGGAGTTGGAAGGGCTTGATCTGCAACAGTCGGTTCTTGAACAAATATTAGAGTTGCCGCAAATGACTCAAGAAGATGCACGAACCATCCTGGCATGCTTTTTATTTAAAGGTGATCAAGTATTTAAAAAAGTGAAGGATCTAAGTATGGGGGAGAAATGCAGAGTAGCCTTTGTGAAATTGTATTTTTCAGAAGCGAATCTACTTGTGCTTGACGAGCCCACCAACTATCTTGATATAGAGACAAGAGAAAGAATCGAGGATGCATTGATTGTTTATCCTGGATCTGTCGTTACTGTCTCCCACGATCCTTATATGCTTGAGAAAGTCGCAAACCGTGTCTTTTCATTGGACAATGGGTTCTATGAATACAAAGGTACTTATATGGAATGGAAAAAACATGTCCATTTATCAAAAGACGAACAAAGTATCAATAATGAAATAGAGCGGTTGGAGTTACAATTATCGAATTTGATAGCCCAGGAGCTCGAGCCAGGTGATGAGATTGGTACGCTCGCGCTACAAAAACAAATAACAGACTTGAAAAAACAGATTTATCAATTGGAAGCTGAAAAAAAGAGCTAAAAAAGGTTGGCGATTATGCCAACCTTTTTTAGCTAAGAACTATGAAAATTTATTTGGAGTGAAGTAATGTCCAGTTCTATCGCCTAACCACTTGGATCACTTTGCGGCGGTCGACACATTGATTTAGACCGAAGGGTTTTCCCAGGCAGAACGAGCTTTGTTTGGTTCGAGCCTCCTCGTCAGGCTACCAGTGACCTTCGTGGCTGAACAGGGCGATTCCACTTTTATAAATTAGATTAATTTTTCTCTTGCACAGCTGGCAAACGAATTTTAAAGGTCGTTCCTTGACCGATTTGGCTTTGCACATCGATCAACCCATTCATACGTTTGATGATCTCAAAACTGACTGTGAGGCCAAGACCGGTACCTTTTTCCTTAGTAGAAAAATAAGGGGTGCCTAAGCGTTTGATTTGTTCATTCGATATTCCTGAGCCATTATCTTGAATGAGGATTTCCACCCATTGGTCTTTTTTTACAGCTGACACATGCATTTTACCAGAATTATCCATTGCCTCGATTCCGTTTTTCATGATATTGATCAAAACTTGTTGGATTTCATGCTTGAAACACTTAATCTTCAAGGAATCCTTCACAGACTTTGAGATTTCCACATTATTGATGATGGCGTAAGTGGAAATGATCTTGATCGAGTCATTGATCAGCTTGGTGAAATCGATGATCTCTAAAGCGTTTTTTTGAGGCTTAGATAAAGAGAGATACTCATTGATGATTGTTTGGGCACGATCCAGTTCTGATATGGAAATTGTAATAAAAGAACGGTCCGTTTCTGGAATTTCTTTACTTTTGCTTAAAATCTGAAGAAAGCCTCGGACTGTCGTCATCGGATTTCGGATTTCGTGTGCGACTGAAGCTGCCAACTGACTGATTGCGTTCATTTTTTCAATGTGTTCCAATTCCCTTTGAAGCATGATTTGCCTATTCAAGGCTTCGATCAGTGCAATTACACATATTAAAGTAAACAGCGTAATGATGGACAGATAGATTGTAATCTCAATTTGATTGAAGTATCCATTAGCAATGAAATAAACAGCTCGTAAGCTAGCAATTACAAAATAAAACACTGTTAAAGTAAGCAATTTCCCTTTATTGGATTGTGTATAATAAAACTTTCTTAAAATGATTAAAACGACGGAAGCTATTATGTAATTACCCAGGGCTATGAAAAATTCCGCTGGGTATAGGACGTACGTAAACCCAAGCATCAAAGCAGTCAAGCAAAGCCCAGGCATCAGTCCCCCGTAAATGAAACCGAGGATGATGGGGATGATTCTAAGATCATATTTAAATTCTTCAGAATAGACAGCCGGTAAGATCATCATCAGTACAATTGAAAGTAATAATATGAAAAAGAATTTCGAAATAACTTTTTCCCGCACACGACTATCTTCGCGAAGAAAAACGAAATAGAAAAGCATAGGGAATAGGATGAATAAAACGTTTACTAATATATCCTTAATAGTAATCCACATAGATCGACTCCGTAATTAGAGATTTTCTTACTGAAAGGTTCTTGCTACTAACGAATCTTGGTCAAGAATCTTAAATTGCAGTATTGATGTTTGAATCCTGGTCACTGTGATCTCAATAGCGTGTCGAAATTTCGGTTATTTCTCTAATTCAATATTCTTTTTTGTATTGGGAAATCCTTTTTTAAAAGTATTTTAAATACAACTTTATCTGCCTAACCGAAATTTATCCCCCCTTACCGTAAGCTTGAAGAGGAGTACTTCTTTCGGAAAGGCTAATAGTCAACTTTTATTTTTACGCATCTTTCTTTGTTGCAGCTTTCCTCTAAGGATGACAGGTGGTTTTTTACTTTTAGTTTGCTTAAGTCCCCTCATTTCCGCCCGAAAATCCTTCAATAACGCATAACAGCTGAAGAGAAGGACGATCCCTAAAGGGAACGCACTGATGATGATGGCTGATTGGAATCCTTGTAGCCCCCCTGTAGCCATCAGGACGACCGCAGAAGCAGATAGCAACAGGCCTAAGACAATCTTTACAATGTTAGGCGGGTTGATGCTTCCATATGTCGTTTGCATACCTAAAACAAAGGTTGCAGAATCTGCTGACGTTATAAAGAAAGTCAAAATCAATAACAGTGTCACTACGACAAGCACAATTGTAAAGGGAAGTTGCTGGAATACATAGAATAACGCTGCTTCTAACGCTTGACCGGATACATTCAGTCCGAGATTATACTCCATATAAATCCCTGTCCCTCCGAACACTGCAAACCAGAAGGCACATACCAGAGTTGGGATGATCAAAACAGCGGTAATGAATTCACGGACTGTTCTTCCTCTGGATACACGGGCGATGAATGTTCCGACAAATGGTGCCCAAGCGATCCACCATGCCCAATAGAAGATCGTCCAAGATTGCAGCCAGGCTGCATTTTTTTCATTAAACGGGGCCAGTCTCAAACCTAATGCTGCTAAATTTTGAATATACCCACCGAAAGTAGTCGTGAATAAGTCGAGAACAAAAACGGTAGGAGCTACGAACAAAAAGAAGACAAACAAAATGAATGCGAGACCCATGTTTGCATTGCTTAAATATTTGATTCCACGCTTGATTCCTGTAGCTGCAGATATGAGAAACATAACGGTGACGACTGCAACGATGATGAACTGTATTAAAAAGTTATTCGGAATGCCGGTCAAATAATTCAATCCGCCATTGATTTGTGCAGCACCGAGCCCTAAAGAGGCTGCAACACCGAATAAAGTTGCAATCACAGCCACAATATCGATAAGCTTACCGATCGGTCCATTTGTCTTTTCGCCTAAAATCGGATAAAGGGTAGCGCTTATCAGACCAGGGAGCCCTTTCCTGAACTTGTAATAGGCAAGGGTCAGTGCAACGACGGCATAGATCGACCACGCATGGAATCCCCAATGAAGATAGGTATATTGAAGTGCGGTTGTCGCTGCTTGGCTTGTCCCGCCTTCACCAAATGGGGGACTTGAAAAGTGGGAAATAGGTTCGGATACCCCAAAGAATAATAAGCCGATACCCATACCCGCACTGAAAAGCATCGCAAACCAGGTCGGCCGGTTGAATTCAGGTTGATCCTCGTCTTTGCCAAGTTTGATTCTTCCATATTTACTAAAAATCAGAAAAAGGGCAAAGACCAAGAAAAAGGTAGCGGACATCTGGTAAAACCAGCCGAAATTCTTCATAAAAAAAGCTTGAGTATCACTCATGACATCAGTAAGAAGTTGTGGTAAAAACGCTCCCCAAATGACGAATATGACCGCAATAACAATCGATATCCAAAATACGCTTGAAACCTGCTTCATCATAAAACCTCCGATCTTCTTTGCTATGGATGGAGCCTAAGTTGACGTTCTGTATCTGTGTCAGTCTTCCAGTTGAACGTTCCCCAAGGGTTTTTCTGCAGGTCCTTCAACGACAGTCCCATCAATTGCAAAGCGTGATCCGTGGCAAGGACAATCCCAAGTGCGGTCACCGCTGTTCCATTCAGTTTCACAGCCCATGTGTGTACAAGTTGTATCCACCAGGTGTAAACAGTCATTCTCATCTCTATAAGCCCCTGCACGTTTTCCGTTCACCTTAACGACAGCACCCTCGTCTTTTGCCAAATCTTTAAGCTTTTTATGGGCAAGACCCACTTTTCCAGAAACGAAATGACCTGCCACGTCCGCATTTTGGACCACCAGGTTCTTCAGGCCTGGATCTGTGTAAAAGCGGGACGGTGTATAAAGGTCTGTGTATGGGCTCAGTCCTTTAGTGATCAGATCGGTAATCAGTTGTGCCGCGACAGCACTGGAGGTCATACCCCATTTTTTGAAACCGGTAGCCACATAAATGTTATCGTATTTTGAACTGATTTTCCCGATATAAGGTATCTTGTCTATGGTCGTGAGATCCTGTGTAGACCAGCGGAAAGGATATTCACGCACTCCTAGCGTCGTCTGTGCCCAATCTTCCAACGCTTCATAATGCTTGATCGTGTTTACTCCATGGCCGGTCTTATGATTTTCTCCTCCCACTAAAATATATTCCTCATCATTAAAGGTGGTTGTACGAAGTGAGCGTTTCGGTTGATCGACACTTAAATACATGCCGCCTGGATATTGCTTTTCGGATTTGATGGCAATCGCATAGGATCTGTCAGCATACATCCTTGCGAAATAAAAACCTCGCCCTTCAAAAAACGGGAAGTGGGAGGCAACGACAACATGATTACAGTTGATTTTAAACCCGTTTCTAGTAACCACCTTTGGCTTTGACCCAGTTTCCACATCGACCGCAGTCGTGTTCTCGAACATTTTCGCTCCGTTTGTCTTGACTTTTTCAATAAGGGGCAGTAAATAGCGAAGTGGGTGGAATTGAGCTTGGTTCTTCATGACTAGAGCAGCTTCAACGGGAATATCAAACGGTATTTGGTCGACCATATCCCCGTCTATTCCTAATTTCCGATAGGCGTCATATTCTTTCTGCAGCTTTTGCTTGGATGCCTTAGTGGTTGCATAGAGATAAGCATCCTCATTTTTAAAATTACAATCGATGTTGTTTTCATTGATGATCTTTTGGATGAATTGTATCGCTTCTGTGTTTGATTGATAGTATTGCTTGGCTCTCACTTCTCCGATATGCTGGATCAGTTCATCATAGATGAGGTCATGCTGAGCTGTGATCTTAGCGGTTGTATGACCGGTCGTTCCATTGATGATACTTCCCGCATCTATCAAAGCGACGTTTTGACCTGATTGGGTTAGAAGATAGGCAGTCGTGATTCCTGTTATACCACCACCGATTATCGCTACGTCCACATTTTGATCCTCAGTCATTGTTTCAAAAGTCGGAAGCCCGACTCCTGCTCTCCATATCGGTTCGGGGAATTGAGGGATTAAAGGATTATTAGGCATGGGAATTCCTCCTCATTTTTTTCATTGTTACATAATTTTTCCTAACTTACTGTTTTCATGTATGTAAAGGAATAATCGACCAAAAAAAGAGAAGAGTACATCTTGTTCATTTCAAAAGGACTTGGTGTAACTTAAGCTCCTGATCATCGTTTCGCTGTTTATGAAATATTATTTAATTCCATAAAAAAGGACAAACTAAATTCATTATGGTGAACAAAATCAGTAGACATCTGTTCCTTTATTTGTTGATCGGTTTGTTTGATATATTATCTCGTATTAGGACTTGGTAATAATTTTCATTGACATTTGCCCTATCAACCTGTTAGCGTTAAGTTTAAGTTTCGGAAAGTTTGTGAAAATTCAAATTCCACTAAATTACATTTAATGCTGGATAAGAGGAGCATAAATAAATCACAGTATATAATACAGGGAACAAATAAAAGGAGCGGTAAAAATGAAAGATTATCATACATTCGGCTGGTATGCTGCACGGATAGCTCCACACCTGCCTAAAAAAGCATTCAAACCCATCCCGTCAAGACTTCTGGGTGGTTTAGCATATTTACTGATTTCAATAGCTTGTTTTATCACAATCATTTTCTTTGATTTAAACATTTGGATAAGTATACCAATAAGTTTCATCCTTGGGGCAAGCTTCGCCGGTATGGGCTTTTTAGGGCATGAAATCTTACACGGTACAGTTGTCCGTAAACCATGGCTACGGGATTTTCTAGGAGCGATAGCCTTCTGGCCATTGACTACCGGCCCTAAGCTTTGGAGAAAATGGCATAACATTACCCATCATGTCCATACCCAGCATGAAGAAAAAGACCCTGATGCATGGCCGAGTATGAATAAGTTTACGAAGAGCAGAGTCATGCAGTGGATGTACCGGATTCCTTTTTCAATAAGAGCAATCGCCAGTTTTGCATCCTTGGCTGTTACATTCACCCTACATTCTATGAAGATGTTTACTGTCTATATTAAAGAATTCAATCCAAAGAAACAGCCGAGTGTTTGGCTTGAAGCCATTTTACCGTGGGCAACCTGGATTGGATTGCTGGTATGGATCGGATTTGAAAAATGGTTTTTCGCGTTTTTATTACCATTGTTGATTGCTAACTTTATCGTAATGGCTTATATTTCGACAAATCACCGTTTAAATCCGCTTGTACCAGTGAATGATCCATTAGCGAACAGTTTGACAGTCGTAACCCCCAAATGGGTGGATGTGTTACACTTCAACTTTTCCTACCATACCGAACATCATCTTTTCCCGGGAATGAATCCGAAGTACTATCCGATGGTCAAGGAACATATTAAAAAAATGTGGCCTGATCGCTATCATGAGATGCCCTTTGGACAAGCGCTATTGGCACTCTTTAAAACACCGAGGCTCTATTACAACGATAAAGAGTTGATCGATCCTCATAGAGGCACTTTATTTGGTTCTTTAGGGAATGGACTTAAACTGAAAGCAAGAACGATCAAACGAGTGAGACAATTGAGAAAAACGTAATCTAAAGGCCCTCATTGCTAATCGCATTGAGGGTCTCTTTTTTATACAGGAAAAGAAAATATGGATATTTTTTTGCGGTGAAGGGATGTCTAGCTCCACCGCCCAACCACATGGATCACTTCAGTAGTCCTGCGGCGGTCGACAGATTGATATTAGGTCGAAGTGTTTGCCCACGCAGAACAGAACTTTGTTTGGTTCGAGCCTCCTCGTCGGACTTCCAGTAACCTGCGTGGTTAACCAGGGTGTTTACGCTTTTCTTTTACGTTAAGAAAGTATAACTTTTCAGCGATGTAGCTAACCGTCGTAGCAGAAAAGTTTACGAATGAAGTATAAGTGCAACTAAGGGGCCTTCGCCAAGGCTTGGCTTTTGCCAAGTTTTCTTTATTTTATCAGGACGTTGATTATTGTTAAACTAAAATACATGACGTGAGGTTTAAAACCTGTATAATGAATAAAATATCAATAAATTCACAAAGGTTTTGCATACTAATATAGATTGAAGAACTGATTCCTACTTTATTAAAATAATTCAGGGGCAAAGGAGAACATAATGATTGAGTCTTTATTATTTACAATCATGCTGATCATCGTATTAGGTATCGGCTCCCAATGGTTAGCTTGGCGTTTTGGTTTTCCTGCGATCGTAATCATGACATTTGCTGGCCTTCTTGCTGGTCCATTCCTCGGGATCATCAATCCACAAGAAGATTTCGGCCAGATCTATAATCCCATCATATCAGCAGCTGTTGCTATCATCCTTTTCGAAGGAAGCCTTAGCTTAGATTACAGGGAAATAAGAGGTGTAGGCAGGCCGATTTTACGGATTATCAGTTTCGGGGCTTTCATTGCTTGGATCTTAGGTTCCTTAGCGGCCCATTATTTTGCTGGTCTTTCCTTGGCGGTCGCCTTTGTTATCGGCGGTCTTTTTACTGTAACAGGACCTACTGTCATACTTCCGCTTCTAAGACAGGCAAAACTTAAATCACGACCTGCAGCGATATTGAAATGGGAAGGTATTATCGTTGATCCTTTAGGTGCTCTGCTTGCTGTATTTGCATTTGAAATCATTCAATTCCTTACTGAAGAAGCGGTCACCGCCCAAACTTTATTGCTCTTTTTTGTTGCTTCTGCGGTGGCAGGGTTTCTCGGATGGCTCTTTGGAAGGGTTTCTGGCTGGATGATTGAAAAAGGTCATGTTCCCGAGTTCCTAAAGTCGCCTTTTGTATTTGCGTTCGTCCTTGCTTGCTTTTCAATTTCTGATGAAATCATGCATGAAACAGGCCTTCTTGCAGTAACGGCGATGGGAATCACGATGGCAAATATGAATATTACCTCAATAGATGACATGAGGCATTTCAAGGAAACGATGTCTGTCATGCTCATTTCAGCAGTGTTCATCATGATAACGGCTTCTTTACCAATCGAAACGTTACTGGAGATTTTCAGTTGGAATATTCTCTCCTTTGTCATTCTGATGATGTTTGCGGTTCGGCCGTTGTCTATCTTTTTATCAACCATAGGAACAGATTTATCGTTGAAAGAAAAGACGTTGGTAGGATGGATCGCCCCACGTGGAATCGTTGCACTTACGGTTTCAGGATATTTTGCGGGGGCATTAAGGCAACAAGGTTTTGAAGATGCACGGTTATTGATCCCTTTGACATTGGGACTTGTATTTGCAACGGTTTGTGCCCATGGGTTCTCAATCCGATGGCTGGCCAGTAAGCTTGGACTTGCAATCGATGACCAGCCAGGTGTTCTTTTAGTAGGTGGTAGCAGTTTCAGTGCAAAATTTGGGGAAGTACTGAAGGAGCTGGATATCCCGGTTTTGATTACGGATTCTTCATACGAACGTCTGATCATTGCTCGAAACTTGGGTGTCCCAATCTACCGTGGGGAAATTTTGTCTGAACAAACGGATTATCAGATCGACTTGACTCCATATGAATATATGGTTGCTTCAACGGATATCGATTCTTATAATGCCCTGGTATGTAACACGTTTGTTCCTACTTTCGGCAGAACAGATGTCTATCAATTAAGTCTCCATAATACTACAGGGGATGACCTTAGGGGGCTTAATCCAACGGTAGGAGGCACCATCATTTTTCACGATGGGGCAACCTGGGAAGTACTTAACAAAAAGGTGGAAAGCGGTTATGTTTTCAGAAAGACGAGAATCACCAACCAATACACATTTGAACAATATGTAAATGAACGTGCTGATGATGCAGAATTGCTTTGTATCCTCAAACCATCAGGTAAAATTGTATTTTTTACCGAGGAAAATGCAATCAAAGGTGAGGTAGGCGATATAGTCGTCAGTTTAGGCCCTCCCAATAAAGGAACAGAAAAAATCAGGGAAAAATATGTAGAGAATTCAAATCCAACAATCACGAAATCTTAAGACATGATGGGACTGTTAATAACCTTTTGCGTAAACCGGCAAAACCCATGGAGAGTTTTCATTTTCTCCGTGGGTTTTTTAAGGATAAGGAAGTAATAAAATTTTTGTTTCGATGAAGTGATGTCCAGCTCTACCGCCCAACCACTTGGATCACTCCAGTCCTCCTGCGGCGGTGGACACATTGATTTAGGCCGAAGTGTTTACCCACGCAGAACCGAACTTTGTTTGGTTCGAGCCTCCTCGTCTGACTTCCAGTGACCTTCGTGGTTGACCAGGGCGAAATATAGATGAAGGGCTGCCCTTCCTGGGTCAGCCCTTTGCTCTTTTTTTCATATCAAATTTTCTTTGCACTGTTGAATGCGTGACCTGTAAATATCATAAAGGCAGCGACGTGTGCAAAAATGACATTCGCAACGAAAATGGAACCTAATTGGGTTGTTGTTTATCTATTTGAACGATTGACTCAGGTGCTTACACCCTCAAAATAGGAGAAACAAATTTGAGGTACTCATAAATGGATTTTCACGAGAGGTATTCCTTCAACACGATAGCATGATTGTGTTTTTCGTTTTTTGCTGAGTACAGAAGGGTCACTTTGCCTTGATTCAGGTAAGATCTCAGCTTTTCCACTGCTTCTTGCTTTTCTTCATCATGATCCAATTCTTTTTTGTATTGTTCCTTGAACTTTTCAAATCGCTCGGGAACATGCCCAAACCATTTGCGTAAATCGGTGCTGGGAGCAATCTCTTTCAGCCATACATCCAAATCTGCTTTTTCTTTCGATATTCCTCTTGGCCAAACTCGATCTATAAGTATTCTTTGTCCGTCTTTTTCAGATTTTGATTCATAAATTCTTTTCAGTTGGATTTCCATTTTTAACCCCTCCGTACAATCAATTCCCATTATAAGTTCCCGGGGAGCCGTTTTCTAAACAGACATTTATAGGCTATCACCTAAAAAGGCCATCTGCATACTATAAAAGGGGTTACCCAATGATAAATTGGAAGGGAGTGCTCTATTTGTCAGGTAAAATCACCAATTACTTCGCAAGCGGCAATACGGCTAGAGGTTTTTACAGTTTATACGAATCTTGTCTTGATGGTCTGGACCGGTTATTCATCTTGAAAGGGGGACCCGGTACTGGAAAATCCTCGCTTATGAAAGCAATCGGGTATGAATGGAACGATAAAGGCTATGATATTGAGTTTCTCCATTGTTCATCCGATAATGATTCGATCGATGGGGTGATCATACCTTGTCTAAAGGTAGGGATAGTTGATAGAACGGCTCCACATGTAATCGAACCAAAATATCCAGGGGCGATTGAGGAATATGTGAACCTGGGGACAGCCTGGGATTCGACCGTATTGGAAGCTAACCGTAAAGAAATCAAGAAACTCAACGATAACATTGCTAATACTTATGATGAAGCTTATTCCTATTTTGCTAAAGCATTAGTGGTCCATGATGAATGGGAAAAGATCTATATCGAAACTATGGACTTTACAAAAGCCGACCAACTGACAACTGAATTGATCGGAGAATTGTTTGCAGGAAAATCATTGAACAAAGGTGCAAAGGTTGTTCACCGCTTCCTGGGAGCTGCAACACCAAAAGGAGCAGTAGATTTTATCCCGAATCTGACGGAAGATATCTACAAACGCTATTTTATAAAAGGAAGACCAGGTTCAGGGAAGTCGACATTGCTGAAAAAAGTCGCTGCTACAGCAGAGGATAAAGGTTTTGACGTAGAAATCTATCATTGCGGATTCGATCCGAACAGTCTTGATATGGTCATCATCCGTGAGCTGGGGATTGCAATCTTTGATAGTACAGCGCCTCATGAGTATTTTCCAGATCGGGAAAATGATGAAATCGTAGATATGTATAAAAGGACGATCACACCAGGAACCGATGAAAAATATGCAACAGAATTATTGGATATAACTCAACGGTATACTTCGAATATGAAAAGTGCCATCCAATGTCTGGCTGAAGTAAAGGAATATCACGACGAATTGGAGAGCTACTATATTAAAGCAATGGATTATGGAATCGTCGAAAACCTCAAAGATGAAATCGAACAAGAAATCAAACGATTGTCGATGATCGGACAAACGACATGATCCTTGATAGATAGGGCAGATGCGTAAGAAAGCATCTGTCCTTTTTAAGGCGTTGTTCATGTTGATTCTTTATAGAACTTGGTCGTCGGACGTCCAGTGACCTTCGTGGCTGACCGGGGCGTTTGCGCTTTTCTTATTGTCTAGCTCCAACGCCCAACCACTTGGATCACTTCAGTCCTCCTGCGGCGGCAACAGCCTCCTCGTCGAACTTCCAGTGACCTTCGTGGCTGACAAGGGCGTTTGCGCTTTTCTAACCAGGATATATGCTTTTTTCTCTATCAAATGGGTGGACACCGTAACGTTTTTAATAGATTCACATAATCTAGTAAAAATGAGACAAAATGATAGAGGTGAAAAGATGTTTGGTTATTCTATGGTCCAGGCTATACGGACCTATGCTAATAAAATCGACCAACCCCTTCGCGAACAAATGCTTTACATGTATAGGCCTTTCACGTGGATTCCTTGTTTTATGCATAATACTGTTGAACGTTTCATCAAGAAAATGAAGAAGGTTTCAGTGATCATCGAGTTTTCACAGGATACATTCGAAAATGATTGTCAAGAACTGCATCAATTTGTTGAAAGCCATACACGATGCTGTATAAGAAAAACATTCTCTTTCGTTTCATGTTGCAGTATCGATGCCACTCCAGCCATGTTAGAAGATATCCTTAGCAAATGTCCCCAGATCAAAAGAATTTATTTGAATAGAAAGGTACAAGCATTGCTCGATGTTGCCACCCCGGCAATCGGTGCGGAAGATATCGTTCGTAACAATACGACTTTATCGGGGAAAGGTGTCACCATCGCCGTAATTGATACGGGGATCCATCCACACCAGGATATTGATGGAAGAATCATAGACTTTGTGGATTTAGTCAATCAGAAGGAACAGCCCTATGATGATAATGGCCACGGTACCCACTGTGCCGGTGATGCAGCAGGAAACGGAGCAGCTTCCAATGGGAAATATAAAGGACCTGCTTATGAGGCCGATCTTATTGGGGTGAAAGTATTAGATAAAATGGGTTCCGGAACCCTTGAATCAATCATGAGTGGTATCGATTGGTGCCTCCAGTATAATATGAACAATCCGGATAAGAAAATTGATGTGATCAGTATGTCTCTTGGAGCAACCGCTCAAAAATATGAACAAGAAGATAAAGATCCGATGGTCCAAAGCGTCGAAAAAGCCTGGGAAAATGGCTTAGTCGTATGTGTAGCAGCTGGAAACAGCGGTCCGGATGCACAAACGATAGCAAGTCCCGGAGTAAGTGACCGTGTCATTACAGTTGGTGCATATGAAGATAATGATACAGTAGACAATTCAGACGATGATGTCGCCAGTTTTTCAAGCAGAGGACCTACAGTATATGGGGTGCAAAAACCCGACATCCTGGCCCCAGGTGTCAATATTGTTTCCCTGCGGTCCCCGAATTCTTATATCGATAAACTACAAAAATCCAGTAGAGTAGACGGTGACTATTTCGTCATGTCAGGTACATCGATGGCTACACCGATCTGTGCGGGTGTCGTTGCGTTGATGCTTCAACACAATCCAGCCGCTGAACCAGACAAAATCAAGCAGATGCTGATTGATGGTGCAGAAAAAAAGAATGATCTTGACCCGAACATTTATGGACATGGATTTATCAATGCGAAAAATTCAATACCTGAATAATTCAAATTCCATATATAATAGACTGTGAGTGGTTTTTTTATCCATTCACAGTTTTTTAGTAAAAGTACCTCCATACGGACAGTTCATCCTGTTTTTCGTGTATTGAAGCTGATGTTGTAATCGATCAGCTTTTTTCTTTTTTCCTTTTTTCTCTCATAAATTCACATCCGTCTACTCCTTCCTCTTAGAGGGGCAAAAGTCCCGATTTTTAATCAAATCAACGCAATATTAGAAAATGGCGACAAAGTAAGCTAACAGCCAGTCACCTTTTTCACTAAAGAACCACAATTGACCGACTGATTTTTTGAAACAATCACCTCTCAGGGGAGTGCCTGTTGTATTGAATTTTGGTTACGATTCTGTCATCTTAGAATGAGATACATAGGTGACGGAGGAAAAAGAATGCAATCATCACATTTTTGGTTGACGATAAACAATATCACAGCTGTATTCGATCAACACGCGATACCTTATCAATTTATAGAGGACACTTCCCTTTACTTACAAGGGGTCGGAATGGAGCCGAATGAAGTAACGGTAGAAGTGCAGTGGGACCTGATTAAATCGGTTCATGACCTTTTCATGGCATATAGCCCAACCCCTATTAAAACGACGAAAGACAAAGGAAGCTTCCATTTTAAAATGGAGGGTACCTCGGTTCAGGTGCAATGTATGTATAACAAAGCAATACGAACTGACCCTTTTCGAATTCAACTGCAAAGGGAAGGCTTATATTTCTGGTGTCAGTCTTTTTATGCAAACAGGAGAGACTCTGGTTATAAAGAGGTGATCGACCAACATCTTCATGATTTACAAATGCAGATGACTGAGCAGAATCAAACAGCCTGGAATCAAAACAATTATCAAGCATTAATCAATCGGTACGGTGCACCAGAAGAAGTTGCCGCGAAAATCAAACACCATCCTAAGGGACGATTGGGATCTTTTTATCGATATATGGAGCCTGTTGAAGGGAAAAGGATTGCACACTTGATGGGATCGAATGGGATCAAAGGAATTGCTTTGTCTTTATTAGGTGCCGATGTGACGGTGGTTGATTTTTCTCAAGAGAATGCCGCTTTCGCAGCAGAAGTTGCCGGGGCAGCTGGAGTAAACATCCAGTATGAGGTATCAGATGTTCTTTCTTTCAAGGGCGATGGATCGTATGATATTATCCTGATGGAGCTGGGTGTCCTCCATTATTTCGTCAACCTGGGACCGCTCTTTCAGGTGATCCAGCGTTTATTGAAGCCGGGAGGGCAACTGGTACTGCATGAGTTTCACCCGATTTCGACTAAATTGATCACATCGAAAGGGAAAAAGCATAAGGTGAGCGGAAATTATTTTGATCCGACCATTGAAAATAGACAGGTTGCCTTCTCTAAGTATTCATCAGACAGTGAAGAAAAAACAGAAGTGTTACAAAGGAAATGGACATTGGGGGAACTCATAACCGCCGTGGCCGATACAGGACTGGTAGTCAAAGTACTCGAGGAAGAGCCGAACCAAAAAGTCCACGATATCGGAATACCTAAACTATTCACCCTTGTTGCGCAAAAGCCGTCCTGAGTATGTGGAGAGATGCCTTTTTTCTCCACATACTCAGGTTTTTCTTATGATTTACGAAATTATCTCAACAACTTTACATTGATCCTAACAACTCAAAAAACAAGGAGAAATGATGAATAAATATTCATGAATTAGCAAGTGCATATTCATTTTAACCATTCCGAAATTCTTTTCATGATTTTACATGAAAATAGACGAATGGAGTTACCTTAGTTTTATAAAACGTTTTACTTGCTAATCTTATGCAAATCACTATGATTAGACATAAGAATTTTTTTAGGAAAATAATTCAGAAGGTACAGCCTATATAGCTGGGGGTGTTAACATGACTGATAAAAATTTACAACTTGCGACATTTGCAGGCGGTTGTTTCTGGTGTATGGTCAAACCGTTTGATGAAATGCCAGGCATCGAAAAAGTCGTATCGGGTTATACAGGCGGGGATACGGAGAATCCAACGTATCAGGAAGTGGTCACGAATACGACAGGGCATCGAGAAGCTGTCCAAATCACCTTTGATCCAGAAATTTTTCCGTATGAAAAACTCCTTACCCTTTATTGGCAGCAAATCGATCCGACAGATCCCGGCGGACAATTCCATGATCGCGGGGAGTCCTATAAAACGGCTATCTATTACCATAATGAGGAGCAAAAAGAGATGGCTGAAGCATCCAAGAAGATTTTGGAGGAAAGCGGTCGGTTTTCTAAGCCGATTGTGACGGACATCTTACCTGCAAAGACATTCTATCCTGCAGAAAGCTATCACCAGAAGTATTATGAGAAGAACCCGGACCACTATAATCGCTATTATAAAGGTTCAGGCCGCAAAGGTTTCATAGAGGAAAACTGGGTGATGGAAAAGGACGAGAAAGCACTTCGTCAAGCGTTGAATGACATGCAGTACAACGTAACACAGGAGAATGGTACAGAGCCACCCTTCCAAAATGAATTTTGGAACAATGAACGGGATGGAATCTATGTTGACATCGTTTCCGGAGAACCTTTATTCAGTTCGAAGGATCAGTATGATGCGGGTTGCGGATGGCCTAGTTTTACAAAACCCCTTCATTCCACAAGGATCAAGGAAAAGAAAGATCTCAGCCATTATATGGTCCGGACAGAAGTGAGAAGCAAGTTCGGTGATTCCCATTTAGGCCATGTCTTTAACGATGGACCTGGCGAAAACGTGCTAAGGTATTGTATCAATTCAGCCGCACTACGATTCATCCCTAAAGAAAACCTTGAGGAAGAAGGATACGGCGAATACAAACAATTATTCGATTGAATACAAGAAGGAGGTTGACCGAGTCAGCCTCCTTTTTCATAATACGTTAAGAAAGTATAACTTTTCAGCGATGTAACTAAATGACGTAGCAGAAAAGTTTACGAACGAAGAATAAGTGCAGCTAAGGCTCAGCCTTCACCAGGGCTTGGCTGACCCAAGTTTTCTTTATATGCTCTATAGTAAATTCTGCGTGATTTTCTAAGTTTTCAGCTCTGAACAGGGATGGTTTTCTGCGTCAAGATCGATTGCAGGTCCGAAGAATTCATAATGGATCTGTTCTTCAGGTACATTCAACTGTTTCAAGCTATGGATGACCATTCTCATGAAGCCTTCAGGTCCGCAAACGTAATAATCTGCGTCGCCGGGTATGATTGATTTTAACCAAGGGAAGTCAATATACCCTTCTTTATCAAAACAGCGATTTCGACGATCCTTCTCAGTCGGTTTTTCAAAACAAAAATAGGCTTTCAATTGCTCATGGACTTCGGATAATTCCATGATCCGGTCCCCCATCGCCCGATAGTCTCCGTTAATCGAAGCCTGGATGTAATGGACGTTGCGTTCAGGAGTTTGGATCACCGTTGTTTCCAGCATACTTACTAGAGGAGTAAGGCCAACACCCGCACCGATCAGAACAAGTGGACGTTTCGATTCAACATCGATTGTAAAGTCTCCAGCCGGCGCACTCAAGAGGATACGGTCTCCTTCCTTCACATTGTCATGAAGGTGCATGGAAACACGGCCTTCACGTTTGATGGAAAGACGGTAATGATTTTTTTCAGGTGTATCTGACAAGCTGTATTGGCGAATATGCGTATGTGGATCATTCGGAATCTCTACTTTTACACTTACATATTGACCAGGACTGAAGCCTGCCAGCCCTTTTCCATCAACTGGCTTTAGATAAAAGGAAGTGATGACCTTGCTTTCGACCTCCTTTTTCACCAACTCGAATTCCCGATAGTCTTCCCAGCCTCCAGGTTGCCCTGCCACTTCCTTATACATGTCAAGCTCGACTTGGATGAATACATCGGCGATGACTTGGTAGGCTTTTGCCCACGCCTCCAGGATCTCATCAGTGGCTGCATCCCCCAACACATCTTTAATCGCCTTCAAAAGATTCTCACCGACTACAGGATATTGTTCAGGCTTTACACCTAGACTACGGTGTTTATGGGCAATCTGCTTAACGGCAGGAAGGATGGCTTCAAGTCGATCAATATGCACAGCTGCTGCATACACCGCGTTTGCCAAGGCACCTTGTTGGCGTCCTTTATGCTGATTGGAATGATTGAATTGGTTTAATAATTCCGGATGGTTTGTGAAAAGAAGTTCATAGAAACGGGATGTGATCGTTGTCCCGTGTTCTTTTAGTACAGGAACAGTCGATTGGATTGTTTGAATGGTCTTCCGATCTAGCATCTGAACCAGCTCCTAATTTTTAAAGATATATTACATTAACATCTTTATTATAAAAAAATGGAGCCTCTTAAAGATACATACTAAATACATCATTCAAAATAATGACACATTTGTGTTCATCGAAAAGACACATCATAAGTGTGATTCTTTTACTTTATACACCGAAATGGTAGGATGAAAGAATAAAGACTCCTTTACGAAAGGGGAGAGCTTACAATGCGGTTAACCCGGTACACGGATTATTCATTGAGGGTGCTAATATACCTGACAGCTCAAGAAGACGGCCAATTAGTCAATATTAAAGAGATTGCGGAAATCTATAAAATTTCAAAGAACCATCTTATGAAAGTGATCCATGAACTTGGAAAGCTGGGTGTCATCCAAACGGTACGAGGTAGAAATGGCGGATTCAAGCTTGCTAAGAACCCTGAGGATATCAATATCGGTGAATTGATCCGGAAGACAGAGGAAGACTTTTATTTGGTCGAATGTTTTGATTCCTCAAATAACGCTTGTATAATCAGTCCCGTATGTAAACTGAAAGGGATATTGAATGAAGCGATGCAGGCCTATTTCAACGTGTTGGATCAATATACGTTAGCTGATTTGACGACGAATACCGACCAATTACAAAAGTTGTTTTCAATACAGCACGTCCCAGAAAAGAAGGCTTAATGTTGACTGAATGTCAGCATTAAGCTTTTTTCGAAGATATTTTTGTTTCGATAAAGGAATTTCTAGCTCCAACGCCCAACCACTTTTCTTATTTCAGTCCTTCTGCGGCGGCGACACATTGATTTAGTTCGAAGAGTTTACCCACTCAGAACCGAACTTTGTTTGGTTCGAGCCTCCTCGTCGGACTTCCAGCAGGGCGTTTACGCTTTTCTTAGTTTGAAAGTTTGTTTTTACTGAACGTCCTTTTATATAATTGCGATATAGGCAGGGAGGACGGAAATGGAATTCAGTGTTGAAAATACAATTCTCGTTGTTTCGATATTATTAATCATTGGGGTGATAACCGCGAAGTTCTCATCCAGGCTCGGGTTGCCATCCTTGGTGTTTTTCATTGTGGTCGGAATGGTTCTCAGCCAATATATCTACTATGATAACGCCATACTGACACAATTGATCGGTACGTTTGCGTTGATCGTCATCCTATTTGAGGGTGGTCTTCAAACAGAGTGGCATCACATCAAAAAGGTTTATAAGCCATCCCTGTCATTAGCGACGATCGGTGTTTTAGTCACAACCTCCGTCACAGGTATCGCAGCTAAATACATATTGGGTGTAACCTGGTTTGAAGGGTTTCTATTCGGGGCGATTGTAGGCTCGACAGATGCAGCTGCTGTTTTTGCCGCTCTTGGGAATAAGGATATCAAAAGAAAATTGACCTCTACGTTGGAGGCGGAATCCGGTACCAATGATCCGATGGCGATCTTTCTAACCGTTGCTTTCTTAGAGCTGATCCAGGATCCGGAGACTAATCCTTTCCTATTAATGTTCAACTTTTTCTGGCAGATGGGTATCGGTCTTCTGTTTGGCTTCATACTTGGAAAAATGGCCGTATGGCTGATCAACAACATCAACTTGGATTCTTCTGGCCTTTATCCTGTCCTTTCGATTGCAATAGCGGTATTTGCTTTCGGTATCACCACCTTATTTGAAGCAAGCGGTTTCCTTGCTGTGTATACGATGGCTGTCTTCTTGGGAAATCATGATATAACCTATCGTCATTCCATTGTCCGGTTCAATGAGGGATTTGCATGGATGATGCAGATTCTCATGTTTATCCTTTTGGGAATGCTTGTCTTCCCGGATCAATTGCTTAAGGTATTTTGGCAGGGGATATTGTTATCGTCCATCCTCATGATTGTAGCAAGACCAGTCGGTGTATTCATCAGCCTTGTGTTTACAAAATTTAATCTGAAAGAAAAACTATTCATTTCCTGGGCTGGATTGAAAGGGGCCGTTCCGATTGTATTGGCGACATATCCATTGGTTGTCGATATTGAGAACAGCGGACTGATATTCAATGTTGTTTTCTTTGTCGTGTTCACATCAGCCTTGATCCAAGGGGCGACCATATCACCGCTATCAAAATACTTCAAGTTTTCGAAAGGCGCGAAGGCTGAGATTGCCCATAGTTTAGAGTTGGTTTCGATCGGTAAAACGAAGAACGAAATGATGGAGATTGAAATTGAGGAAGGGGCATTGATATTGAATCATGAGATAAAAGACTTGCCTCTTCCAGAAAATACGTTGATCACCGCTGTCATCCGTGGAGAATCATTGATCACTCCGACGGGTAATACGACCCTGCAACCAAGAGATACGCTGTTTATTTTGGTACACAAGGCTAAACGCGGAGAGGTCAAAAACATCATCCGTAAAAAAGAAGAGAGTGAATGAAAAGGAGGAGGGCTGAAGAATCGCCTGTTTGGACAGAACGGTGCAATTTGGCTGTTCTGTGTACAATTAACCGATCAATAATGCAATTAGTCAACGTCCTGTGCAATAATTTTTGAATTGATGCAATCCATTGAAGAAATCGTGCAATAAATTTTAAAACGATGCAATTCTGTTTGAAAACCGCGCAATTAAGTTATGTTTGAGGTGTTAGGCACGATTAAACACATGGATTATGAGCCTGCTGATATAAAAGAATGCCCGAGGACATTGAATTAATCAAAAAATGAGGGGACTGACTCAAAAGAAAAGGGTCAGACACCTCCAAGACATCATTTCTCAAAATGTTGTTAAGTATGGAGAGACACAGACACTCAGGGTCAGCCCCTCTTCATGATTGTCAATCGAATTTATATGTCCAGAATTGTTCATATTTAATCCGGTTCATTAATTCCTCTTCATTTGCTTGAAGACGTTTCTTCATACCGGCCATCAGTCCTGCTGTTTGACTTTTATGTGCTTCGATCGTTGCAATTTTTTTATCCTGAACGCTGCTTACATCTAGGATGACATCCGGTTCTCCCAGCTTTTCGACACAGTCATTGGAAAATGCCACGCATTCAACTTTCGGTCTTTTAGATGCCGGTATCCGTTTGACAGCTTGAATGACCGCCTCTCCACATGCTTCATGGTCAGGATGCACACTGTAACCTGGATAAAAGGTGATGATGAGTGAGGGATCGAGTTCGTCGATCGCTTTCGTGATTTCATTTGCAAGCCATTCTGGATCCTCAAATTCGATGGTCTTATCCCGTAGCCCCATCATACGTAAATCCTCAATCCCGAGTGCTTTACAAGCTTCCTGGAGTTCCATTTTCCGAACTTCGGGTAAAGATTCACGGTTTGCGAAGGGAGGGTTTCCCATATTTCTACCCATTTCACCTAGTGTCAAACACATATACGTGACAGGGATTCCATTCTCTATATGTAATGCAATCGACCCTGAGACTCCAAATGCTTCATCGTCCGGATGAGGGAAGACCACAAGTACTTGTTTTTCCATAAGTCCGACTCCTTTCTATTCAAACGGTGTTTCGCTGATCTGAAGTGCTACAGCGAGTTTCCCATCCGTATCATGTCCCGCCATCAGTAAGCGGTTTTTTGCATCAAGCTCCCAATGGGTAAGTCCTTCAGCATAAATCCAACCAAGTTCAATTTTCAAACCGGCGCGATAAGGACCATCACCAGTGATTTTTCCGCGTGTATAGTTGATTTTTCCGTTCCGGATATAAGCCCCAGCTGAAAATACTTTCTCATTAAAGTGGGATGCGTATGCTCCGTTTGTCGTTTCAAGGTGAATGTATACGTCTTTGCCGACAAAACGATCAATAATTGGCTGTACCTTTGAAATATCAATTGGATCCAAAGCAAAACCCTCCTACGATTCACTACCCTTTACTATACATTTACCAATCGGACTACTTTTTTCGATTATAACAACTTAACGTCAAGAAACGAAGAAGAAGCGCCTGCAGGAGGCGTTCCAAATTAAAATATTCATTGAAGTTTGTTCTTATCGGCCCATTCGCAGCTCAATATCCCATACATACACATGTCGAACCTTTTTCCATCACGCTGGAGAAATTCACGCTGGGCACCTTCAAACTTAAACCCCAGGCGTTCGTACAACTTGATGGCGCGCTTGTTGTAACTGAAAACAGTCAATTGGATACGATGCAGATTCAATTCATAAAAGGCGAAATTCAATATGAGCTCCATCGTTTCATATCCAAGTCCCTGGGCCCAAAGCTCTTTCTCACCGATCCCGATCGCAAGCCACGCATTGCGGTGAGGCCAAAGAATGCTGTCCAGATCGACCCAGCCGACGACCCTGTCATCTTCATTCATGCGGATTGCGAATAGGAACGATTTTTGATCGCGAGGTTTCTGTTCCACCCAGTCTTTGAAATCCCGATTCAACAACGGATAACTTGGTGAGGCGTCCATACAACGCATGTATTCATCATCATGGTACCATTCCGATACCTTGTCTAGATCCTCTTCTGTAAAGCGTCCTAAATAGACGCGTTTCCCTTTGCGGATTTTTCTGGTAATCATAGTTTACCCCCCTGAGCATAAAAACATTAATTCTTCTTGATCCAGCAGCCGTTTTGAAAAAGCGGTTCACGTCGGCCGTCCGGATGAATTCCGTCAATGTTCATATCTGGTGAGCCGATCATGAAATCGACATGTGTAATACTCGTATTTAAACCAGCCTCGTTCAATTCCTCACAGGTCATATTCGTCCCACCTTCTACACAGAGAGGATAAGCTGAACCGATTGCCAGGTGGCATGAGGCGTTTTCATCAAACAACGTATTGTAGAATATCGTATTTCTTTTTGCGATCGGTGAGTCCTCCGGTACGAGAGCGACTTCACCGAGAAAAGGGGAGCCGTCATCACTATCGATGAGATGTTTCAATGTTTCAAGGCCTTTTGAAGCATTCACTTCTGTTATCTTTCCGGCTTTGAATGTCAGCTCGATATCTTCAATGGCAGTACCGCCATAAATCAACGGCATCGTACTTTTTACCGTTCCATTGACCCCATTCCGCTTCGGGGCAGTGAACACTTCTTCCGTCGGCAAGTTTGGTGTGAAGAAGAGACCCTCTTGTGTTAAGGCACCTCCGCCAATCCATAAATGCTGATCTGGCAGATCGAGGATCAGATCTGTGCCAGGAGCCTCGATATGGAGCTGTTTGAACCGTTTCCCATTCAGTTCAGCCACCTTTGAGAGTAAAGATCCAATATGGGATTTCCATTCCTCGACAGGTTCATCACAATCCACCCTTGTCACCTTGAAAATCGATTCCCATAACTTGTCCAATGCTTCTTCAGGTGTTACGCGTGGATAGACTTTCTGTGCCCATTTTCCATTCGGGACACAAACGATGCAAAACGCGATTATTCCCGTTTTTCTTGCCAAGGAGATGGGCTGCGATTCCAGAGCGAAAGCTTTCATGTACGTTCCCACACGCTCTGGGTCAAGTCCTGAAAAGGCTTCCGGAAGAGTACTTCGTATCGAGAGGAATGCAGTCTTCTGTTGGATTAACTCTTCTGACCGGTGTTTGCTCCAATCCGGGAATTCAGACAGGCTTTTTTCAGGTGCATACATGATTTTCAGCTTCGATATTTCTTGATCCATCCAATTGACATATACATTGCGAGCCCCTTTTTTATAAGCAATCTCTGTAACTTTCCGCACGAAAGGGGCTGCGTCCAAGTCAGCATTGATGTTGAGCGTTTGATTTTTTTGAAGGTTGAGACCAATGGTCAGTGTGACTTCTGCAAGGTTTGTGAGCTTTCGTTCGTGAGACTTTTCATTCATTGAAATTCCCTCCTAAAAACGGTTCAAGCAGATGGTTTTCTATGTGCATGGAATAGATCAGTGACAGTATGAATATATGCTGTATCAGAAATGGCCGCTCTTCCAAAGGTGTATAGCGTTTTATTCGGTACAACTCCCATCAACACAGATGAAAAATCAGAGATGTCCAGCATCAGCTTTTGCATTCTCGCAACCACAAGGCTTCCATTTCGGACCAGCAGTTGAATCGTACGGCTGTTAGCAGGTACAAATAAATCTCGGATGTTTTGGCTCCATGATCATAACCCATTTGCTTGTAAAAGTCCGGCCGGAAAGGATAGAGTGCAGTGAAATAGGTTCCTTACTCATGATCATGATTATGGAAATATTCCAGGAGCGACTTTGCAACACCTTCTTTTTTATAGAATAAGAAAGTATAACTTTTCAACGATGTAGTTAACCGACATAGCAGAAAAGTTTATGAACAAAGTATAAGTGCAGCAAAGGTTCAGCCTTCGCCAAGGCTTGGCAAAGCCCGAGTTTTTTTATGTAAAAGATCAGCAGCTACCATTCCGATCCCGCCTACAGGAACTTTAAAACATCATTTCGAAGTCATGGAATTGCATACCGCCTACAAGTTCACCAGCTTGGAAGTTGTAGGGTCATTTTCTTGTATGTTTATGAATCTTTCTGCAGTTTTTGTAAATCCTCTTCCGAAACCAGTTTCATTCCAGGGCAGGAACGGCTGACAATTGATATTTTCAATGGGCAATTTTTAATTTCCATGGTTATCCTCCTGATTCTTCAAAAGCGACTGTCTTAATTATAGCGTATATGACAGAGGATTCGGATCAATATGATAAAAACGTAAATTTTTGCCTATTATTCTTCGGGAAATAAAAATGAATATGTCAGATAATAGCGAAACCGGTTTATATTCTGATCGGAATGAAAGATTGTCCTGTGGTATACTATCCTGTAAATCTAGCAATCTTAAAAAAACGGGTGATTAATCGAATGGGAATTTTAAAAAATGATTGGTCTGATGTTCTGGAGGAAGAATTTCAAAAGGACTATTATCTTGAGCTCCGCGAGCAATTGAAGCAGGAATACGGAGAGCAGAAAGTTTACCCGCAAATGAATGATATTTTCAATGCGCTTCATTTTACCTCATATGAGGGAGCAAGGGTTGTTTTGTTAGGGCAGGATCCCTATCATGGTCCAGGTCAAGCTCATGGATTGAGTTTCTCCGTACAGCCAGGTGTCCGAAAACCACCATCATTGCAAAACATCTTCAAAGAGCTGGAAGATGACCTCGGCTGTGAACCACCGAATCATGGCTCCCTTATCCATTGGGCTAAACAAGGTGTCTTAATGCTGAATACAGTCCTTACCGTCCGGCACAAGCAGCCGAACTCACATAAAGGACTTGGCTGGGAGAATTTTACGAACTCTGTTATCCGTACTTTGAATGAACGTGAAAAACCTTTAGTTTTCGTATTATGGGGAAAACACGCCCAGCAAAAGGAAGAATTCATCACAAATGATCATCACCTGATCATCAAGTCACCACATCCTAGTCCATTTTCAGCAAATCGAGGATTTTTCGGTAGTCGTCCGTTTTCGAGGATAAACCATTTTCTTCGCGAAAATGGAATCGAGGAAATCGATTGGAAGATTCCTGACATAAATGAAATGAACTGACTCTGGCCATACTAAAGGCCAAAGAGGAGGTTGAGGAATGGGAGCCATCCAACGCGGAGACTATACGTTTGAGATCGAATATAGTGTTTCTCATCAAAATGGGGCGGTACATGTGTATGAGAATGGGAAGTTCAAACAAGAACTGCCATTTGATTTTATCGGTGACAAACCTGATGAAAATGAAATTGAAAAGATTATCGATCAGTACTATGACAACTTCACACAATGAAACAGGGAAAGGAGGCGACATCAAATCGTCTCCTTTTTATATAGGGAATGTCCCAAAAGTGCCTGACTCTCACACTGTATCCTGACAACATTTTTGGGAAAACAGTGGCTTTGATGAAAAAATTTGCGGCTTCTTGCATGATTTTTTTGGAATAGCCCTTTACCAGGTTATCTCTTTGTTTTCTTTCTTGCCGAATCAACAGATGGGCCTTTTTCATACCCTGTTCCTTGCCCCTCAGGCTGGGACGATGGCAGTCCGATCGTAGTAGGGTCCTTTTTCTTCTTCTTCATGATCATCACCTCCGTATGTATACTTTTTCCGGAAAAAGCAGATTAATGTGTAAATATTTTGTAGGCGGGTATGTATCCTGTACAACGTTGAAGGAGGAATAAGTGATGGAGGAAACGATTTACCACATTGTATCGAATGACAAAAAGCGGTGGGAAATAAAAATCGAAGGGCGCGATAAGCCCGAAAAGACATTTGAAAGGAAAGAAGACGCTTATCAAGAGGCTCAGGACCTTGCTGATCAATCCCGTCCAAGTCAGTTGATCATTCACCGAATGGATGGGAAAGTGGAAGATGTAAGCCAATATTCTACAAATGGATAAAGAACATAGATAAAAGAGGCTGCCATATAAGGGTAAAGGGTTCGGTTTTTGGGGCACATATCTCATAAATGAAATTAGAAATGTCCTGTCAATTGACACAGGGCATTTTGTTATAATGTCAAGGTTTACCAAACATTTATTGACCAAATGACATGATAATTTCATCGGACAACAGGTATTGTACGATAAAAAGATCTTGCCAAAATGAGTACCAATTATGACAACGTTTTTAATGTCATTTTTGCATTTTTCCTTGGTAAAATAAGGATGCATATATGAATTTGGGTAATTCCGTTAAAGGGCCATATTGTTGAGGAACTTTTTAGTCAATTAGAGTATTCGAGTTTGAATATATCATTAAAATTGTGAAGATTTTACTCAAACTAAGGGCAGGTTAGTTTAGTAAGAAAACGTTATAATATCGGTGAAAGAATTTCATATATGTGGATTGAATTAATTGAAAGTAGCTTTTTATGGGGGAGAACGATGTACACATATTCAGAGTTTGAAAATAATATGGTTGATGAATTAGTAGAATTTTTAACATCTGAAACATGGAGTTTCATGGACAGGAGAATCCCACTGAGGAGTCTATAAGAAAAAATTTAGCCAACGGAAATTATAACAAAAACGAGAACCAAACATTTTGGATCATGGATAATCATACAAAAATTGGTTTAATAAGAATTTTTGATTTAGAAGATCCTGTATGTTTATTCGATTTGCGATTGAAAGAAAAGGTTAGAGGCAAAGGAATAGCAAAGCATGTCCTTAATTGGTTAAGTACTTATGTATTCAATAATTACCCTCATATTATTAGAATCGAAGGTCATACCAGATATGATAATTTTGCGATGAGAAAAACGTTTTTTAATAGCGGATTTGTAATAGAAGATAACTTTCCATACTAACTTACAGGAAGCATAGGTGAAGAAAGATTCTGAAATGTAATTGGTGGTAATTGATCATGGATATGGCCAGAAGGATCTTAATACTGTTAAATGATCTTCCGAAAGAGCGCTTTAATTGAGCAACGAAAAAAAAGCCTAATTCCTCAATTTTAATGTTGTTGAGAAATCAGGCTTTTTTCTTAGAGTTTCTTAACGTTGTAAATTCACATTGTCCTTCTGTAGCACCTTCGGATTCACTGCCAGCTCCGTGGCCATCTGCTCCATCCCCCCAGCCGCATGTCCAGTGTGTGTTTGCTCTGGTTCAAAACCGAAATTGGCCTTCTCCGCATCCTCATCCATCACGCTGACCGTTTTATCATAGGCGTACATCCCGATCAGTACCGGGATCAGCAAAATGACGAGATAAGAAACCAGAAATCGCAAAAAAGTCGATCTCCCCGCCTTGAACAGCATACTTCGTATACGAAATTTTCTTTCCATGCCAGGGTACAAATGATTAGGCGGCACACCATTGATGAGATATCACCCTGAATTGCATTTTTATGTAACCGTCTTTACCAGGTGGCTTTCTCCTTCTCACCCAATTCTAATCGAATTCTAAGCTTCACCCAACCGGTCTCTAATCTGCCTGTGCTATGCTTTTAAGCAATCTAGCACGAGAGGATGAATTACATGCCGTATTGGAGCTTGTCGCATTGGAAGTCAAAGTTACTTGTTCTATTAACAATTATGATTCTTGGTTTTGATTTTTCCCCGTCCAAAGCATACGCAATTACAGCCGGTTTTACCGAGGAAGATATTACGTTTGAAAGTGGCGATGGGGAATTCAAGGAGGAACTGAGCGGGAAAGTATTTATCCCGGATAATCCCGGTCCTCATCCCGGGATTATCCTTGTTCACGGGTCCGGCTCTCAAAAAGTACGCCGTTTGGAGGCCGAAGCGTTCGTTAAATCGGGTCTGATTGTGCTTACTTATAATAAAAGAACCAAAGGATACAGTCAGATGAACCGCTCCTTTTCCTTGTTGGCAGAGGATGTTATATCAGGGGTAAACGTACTGAAATCCAGATCAGACACAGATGCCGACCGGATCGGCGTATGGGGGGTCAGTGAAGGAGGTTGGGTAGCGCCATTAGCCGCCACATTAACGGACGATATCAAATTCGTGATCACAGTAGGTGCGCCCGGTATGACGCCTTTGCAACAACAAGAGTGGAATATTGAGAACCGAATGCAACATCATGGAATCAAGTCCGAAGCTATCTACACTTCCGTTCGGAAAGCGTCTAAAGTGCTAATGTATTCCCTGCTCCAGGCGCTCTCGGAATCGAAAGCTATGCTATATGACCCGATTCCTCCTTTGCAGAAACTTAAACAACCGATTCTTGCCATCTGGGGAAGTAATGACCGGCAGGTCCCTCCGGCCGAGAGCGCGCAAATATTCAAGGAAAACCTAGAAATCGGCGGCAATCGACAATATACGATTCAATTTCTCGAGGGTGCGGGGCATTCCGGCTACACGACCACGGACGACGGATTTGTACAAAACAATGAACTGTACCCCGGTTATATCGAATCAGTCAATTCGTGGCTTGAACAAGTATTTGACGGCCATTCGCCAATAGCGCAAATCAAGGGTCAAACTCCGGTACAGTTGAGACACAGCTTACCCGAAATCATGCAACTGCACTGGTATGAACGGTATCAAGTACAACTATGTCTGGCTCTCATCCTCCTTACCGCTTTTATCGGATACTTAGTCGGAGGACTTTCCCGTTTCTTTAAAAGGACAGTAAGCACGCCTCCTCCTTTCAAATGGACGGCTCGTACTACGGCTGTCGGCGGCTTGGTGTCCGTCATCGGGTTCTGGTCTTATGAATTCCATATTATTTCGGGTGGCGGTAGAGACGTCGGACCAGTCATAGCGGGGCAGCCTTTATTCTGGATACTACTTCAACTGCTCGCTTTTGCAACTGTGGGATGTACCATTTTCATAGCTGTTAGCTGGTATAGAAAACACAAGCAATTAATGACTCAGCGCCGGTTATGTTTGATGCTGCTGGGTGGTATCTTCTATATTCCGTGGGCGTTGCAATGGCAACTGTTCTCTCTTTTCTACTGATGTGAAGTACGTCCCTGACCGCAAAGCGGCAAATCGATCGTTATCTTTGTCCCTTGATGCAGTACACTTTCAATTCGGACCCACCCACCATGTTTTTCGATAATTTGTTTTGCGATATAAAGTCCGAGACCGAGGCCCGAGGAGTCTCTTGTCCTGGATTTATCGCATTTGTAAAAACGGTTGAAAATTCGGGGCAGATCCTCCAGGGGGATACCAATTCCGGTATCCTCCACGACGAGGATAGCCCGCTCTCCAACCAAACAGCTCTTTATGGAAATCGATCCGCCGCGAGGGGTGAATTTAATACTATTATCGATGAAGATGCGCAAAACTTGCTTTATAAACCCTCTATCACCAAGAAGGATGATGTTATCATTCTGGTCGCTGGAAATCGAATGACAGGAATTCATGAGTCTGGTTTCTCGGACCACTTCTTCTAAAAGGTCGTCCAAAGAAAAAGCGGAACATTCGATTATTTCCTCGTGACCGTCAATTCTGGCAAGCAATAAAAGCTTCTCTGCAAGGACCTTCATGCCGTCCGTTTCGTTTTTAATTGCATCTATCGACTCTTCAAGCACGGTTTTATCGTCTTTACCCCAGCGTTGCAAGAGAGCAGCATAGCCTTGTATCACCGAAATTGGTGTGCGCAGTTCATGTGATGCGTCAGCGACAAATTGGTTCTGTTTCTCGTAGGCTGTCTCAATACGGTCCAGCATGGCGTTGAACGTTTCGGCAAGTTCCTTGAGCTCATTGTAGGTGTCCTTGGTGTCCAGGCGGGTATGTAGAGCCCCTGCAGAGATAGCATTGACGGTTGCGATTATGCGATGGATAGGATGGAGCATTTTACGGATTGTGAACGATCCGATGATAAACGAGATCACGATTACTGCAATAAACGTAAACATAAGAATGCCAACGAATATGGCGAAAAAACCATTATTGTCATCGAATAATCCGACCGACGCAAACACGGCTGCGGTGACAATCCATACGATAAAGAGCAGCACGGCAAGTATAAGGGCATAGAAGGCGCTGATTTTGTAATAGATTGAGAATTTTATGCGTTCAGTTATGATCGAATAGATCGATTTTTTCAGGACTTTTATTCGTTTCGGCTTATTCATTTTTTAATATATATCCTACCCCTCTAATCGTTTGGATTAATTTAACGCCAAACTTTTCGTCAATCTTGGTTCTTACATATCGGATATAAACTTCGACTATATTCGTATCGCCAAAATAATCGTATCCCCATACGCTTTCAAGTATCTTCTCCCGCGGTTGGACGATGCCGGCATTTTCAGCAAGGTAAACCAGCAAGTCAAATTCTTTTTTCGTCAACTCAATAATTTCTTTGTTATATTGAACCTGATGTTGGTCTAGGTTCACCAGCAAACCGCCGACTGTAATCTGATTCTGGCTTACCCGATTTCTTTTCAAGGCGCTTCGTATTCGAGCCAACAGTTCTTCAATAGCAAACGGCTTCGTTACGTAGTCGTTAGCGCCAAAATCCAGTCCCATCACCTTGTGGGTCACTTCATCTTTGGCTGTTAACATGATAACGGGAATCTGTGAAGACTGGCGTAACCGCCGTAGCACTTCCATACCGCTCAAAGTCGGTAGGTTGATGTCAAGCAAAATGAGGTCAAAGTCCTCCATTAAGGCTTTATCGAGCCCTAACCTGCCATCGCGTTCTTTTTCTACTTCATATCCCTCATGTTGAAGCTCCAGTTGTACGAATCTGGCGATATGCACTTCGTCCTCAATGATCAATATTTTACCGGATGTCGGCATTATGTATCTACCTTCTTTGTTCGTAACGTTGTACGATCAATTTCTTTCCATTCCTGAACCATTGTTGCTGAAATTCTTCCTTCAACTTGTTTGCAAATGCTCTAACACCAAATATCTCCATATTTGTTACCCTTTCGCTACATATTTTGATTAACTAACAAAGTATTGTATTTTTCTGCCGTTTTCAAACCAAAATTAACGGTGAATACTACAATTATAGCCAACTGTATGTTTAAAGTCCGCTAGTTGGCTTATTACGTTATAAAATTAACAAACTCCGGGGATCGGAGCATTCCGTTCTTTGTCCAGTTCCGAAACCGTACACGTGCTTTTATCCGTGGCTGCACGTACACATAATTCAAACGATCTCTACACCAATTATAGCGGTAGTAGCAGTATGGAATCGCCCATTCATTAAATTAGTTAGCATTGCAGCATTTCAAGGTTCCAAAAGCAGAAAAGCCAATTCGAACAACTTAGCTTTTACCATTTTTAATTTATCTCCATTCGCATTCCATATTTCGATCATAGCTGAAGTATTCAGAAGGTATAATAGGCACAGATTGGTAATTATAATATGTAGGGAGATATAATATGAATACTTTCAAATTTACACTATTAATACTCTTAACAACATTTTTAATGGGTTCTTCTTTTTCTGTAGGTAAAATAGGTTTGTCTTATTCATCCCCGTTGTTATTAGCAGCATTACGCTTCACACTTGCCGGATTCATAATGGCAGTAATCGTTATCGCTTTAAAAAGACAGCACCCAGCATCTAAAGGAAATTGGGTAAAGATGCTTATTATTGGTACTTTCCAAACAGCCGGTGTTATGGGTTGTATTTTCTTGAGTTTAAGAACCATTACAGCTAGTGAATCCTCAATTCTTACATTCACTAACCCGTTACTTGTTGTTGTATTCGGTACCATCTTTTTACAAACACGCTATAAATTTTATCAATGGATTGGTGTTCTTTTAGGATTAGTAGGTGTTAGCATTACAATGGGGGCGCAAATTGAATTTAAGATTGGAATTATATTTGGAATACTTTCTGCTGTTTTTTGGGCAATTTCAACATTATTAGTTAAAAAGTGGGGATCCTTTTTCGATACTTGGGTTCTATCCTCTTATCAAATGCTTTTTGGTGGATTACTACTTTTACTTGGCAGCTTTATTCTTGAAAAACCAGTTTTCATTTTGAACGGTAATTTATTGTTTATTTTATTATGGTTAAGTATTATGTCTTCTATTGTTCAATTTGCCGTCTGGTATTATCTTTTACAAAAGGGTGATCCAGGAAAAACGAGTGCCTTTTTATTTTTGGCACCTTTCTTCGGTGTATTATCTGGCTGGTTACTATTAGGGGAGACGTTATACCCTTCAATCATAGTTGGTGGCTTGTTCATTATTATTGGTATCTATCTTGTAAATAGAAATTTTCAACAGAAAAAGAGCCTAGTTAAAAGAACTTTACAAATAAATGAATAGGACTGGGACTCTAGATTCAATAATCAAGTTCTCAAAATGTCTTCATTCGTTTTGCACCTGAAACTGTAGTAGTCAGGATCAATAATATAATGCCAAAAAGTAATATTCAACTATCAGGGGGGCTGCCAGAAAGTTAGTGAAAACTGATCTTTCTGGCAGCCCCTTTTCACTATTAATTATTGCCATTTACAATATCAAAACGTGTGTCATAACGGAAATCTTTATATATAAGGGTCAGCCTCTTTTAATTGAAAGGCAAGAAAGAATAAAAATTTTGTTTTCGATGAAGGAATGTCTAGCTCCAACGCCCAACCACTTGGTTCACTCCAGTTCTCCTGGGGCGGCGGTACATTGATTTAGGTCGAAGCGTTTGCCCATGTAGAACCGAACTTTGTTTGGTTCTAGCCTCCTCGTCGGGCTTCCAGTGACCTTCGAGGTTGGTCAGGACGTATCCTGCAATGCTGATCGTCATTCATTCCCCATCTTCGTTTCCGTAGCCTCGAGTCTTTTCATCCCTGTTATCGATGTTTTTTCCAGGGTTTGTACGGTTGTTATGATCCTGTACAGGATGCATCGAATGGTCTGGATTTTCCATATAAATGCTTCTGCTAGGAAAGGCGATAGAGACACCCTCTCGATCAAGGATTTCCATGATTCGCAGGTTGATGTCTTGCTTTACATCCAGGTAATTGATCCAGGCAGTCGTTTTCGTAAAGAAATAGATCATGATATCGAGACTACTGGTGTTGTAATTATCAAAATTGACGATAATCAATTCTGGGTGTACTTCTTTATGTTCTTTAAGCATCGTTCTGATCTGTTCAACCACATTTTCAAGCTTTTCTTTTGGAGTTGTATATTCCACACCAAGATTGAAGCTGATTCTTCGTTTTCTCATACGAGTCCAGTTGGTGATCGGCTCATTTGCGATGTTCGCATTCGGTACCGTTACATGGGCATCCGAAAAAGTCCTGACCTGCGTACTCCGGAAACCGATATCTTCTACGATACCCTCAACAGAAGGGGTTTGTATCCAGTCACCGATTGAAAAAGGACGCTCCATGATAATGACGACACCGCCAAAAAGATTACTTAATGCCTCTTTTGCTGCAAATGCAAAGGCCAATCCGCCGATTCCTAAACCAGCCACGAAACCATTGACATTGTATCCCCATTCTTGGGCTAACACACTGACTGCAATCGCCCCGATGACGACCTTCAGCACTCTGGAGAGGAATGGTATCAGTATTTGGTCCATTTGCAAATCCAATCGTCGATGTATACTTCTGAAAAGAATTGAAGAAGACGTAGATAGGTTAATCAATCCCCAGGTCACCAGAATGATTACAGATGAACGGAATAATCGTAAAGGCAAGTGGATATCCTCAATACGGAACTCTAAGGACCGATAGGCAAGATAAAGACCCAGAAAGATGAAGAAGGCATTCAAAGGTTTTTCAAAAGCCAGTAATATTTTATGAAGAACTTGAGTTGACGATTTATCAGTCAATCTTGAAATTAAATTGAATATATATTTAGTGAACACTTTTCTGAAAATGACAAAACCGATGAAGATGGCTATTGCAATCCCGACATCAATCCAAAGCGATATATCGGTAGCATAGTCCACCATTGTATTATACCAATCCAACATGGCTTCAATTGCACTCCTTATATGTAGGCTATAAAGTAAATCTATCAAAAATAGGTGTAAAGGTAAAATATTGAATAGGATGTACATATTGTTCTTTCTATTTTGTCCGGAAATGGGGGTGCCAGCCTATTATCCGAATTTTTGAGTGATGTCCTTTTTTATTCCGTTGATTTTAATAGAAAATGCTTATTGTGAAAATTGCGAGCTAGGCAAGCCCCCACATCGATTTGCAATTTAAGGATCTTCGACTAAATACCACCACGTCCTGTGGTGAACGTCGAATCCAGCACATCCTGTTCAAGTGGGGAGACTTAGGAATTAGGCTGATTCAGAGAAGTGACGTCTAGTTCAGCGACCAGTCACTTGGGCCACTTCAAACTTCCTGCGGCGGATAGCACATTGAGTTACATCCCATGTGTGAGCCCACGCAGAACCAAGTCTTTGTTTCGTTCGAGCCTCCTCGTCAGTTTTCCAATGACCTACGTGACTAGGCGGGGAGTTTCCACTTTTCTTTCGCCCGCAGAAAGGGAGTGAATTTCGCGAGAATCAGCAATTATGTAAAAAGGATCATCCTAAAAATAGAGCCCTTATACTCCAAGTAATTTGATATAATTGGAATTGATTACCATGATTGGGGAGGACCTATATGAATTTACTTGAACAAGCTAAAAAGATGTCAATGATATATAAGTCAAATCCGAAACTCGACGTGATTTTTGTTGGCGGCTCTGTCTCAAGGGGCTGGGATGACCGTTTCTCTGACATTGAACTTTTCTTGATATGGGATGAGCCTCCTGACGATGAGGACCGCATGGACCCGATTAAAGCTGTAAATGGTACAATCCTTGATTTTCACCCTTATGAAGAGGGGGAATGGTCTGAGACCTACCTGGCGGATGGTACGAAATTCGAAATCAGCAGTTTTCTCACTTCTACAATCGAGGCGTACATCCAATCGATGACGAAAGGAGACATTTCCCTTGATAAGCAATGTCTGATCGGGGCGTTTGCTGATGGGTTACCTCTTAAGGGAGAAAGACAGTTCGGAAACCATGCTGAATCTCTTTTTCCTTATCCGAAAATTCTTAAAGATAATCTCATTTTGCATTTTTTTAATTTCGATGGGAGATGGCAAAACCGTGAAGCACTCATCCATAGGAGAGATTCTCTTTTTCTTCATTCACTGCTTGTCGAAGTCTCTCAGAAGCTGATCATAACCTTGAGCGCAGTAAATGACATGTATATCCACCACCCGGGACTGAAATGGTTGAGAGAGACATGTGAAAGGATGGGAGCTAGACCTGATCACCTTACTGAAAGGATTCATCGTTTGCTTACATATACTGACCCAGCCAGAAGTGTAGAGGAATTGGAAGGGTTGATTGCAGAAACGGGCCAACTCTTACAGGACAGGCTTCCCCATTTAGATCTGACAGATCAGCTTGAAAGAGCAAAAGCTGTACGGCCTGGGGTGAAAGGCGACTAATTTTGTTACACGGAGTTTAGGGGGAGAAAGATGGAGAAGGGTTTAGAAAGAGAGTATGAAATAAACCGAGGGAGAAAATTGAAAAGGGTGATCATCGGGTTATCCGTGATCCTGATCCCATTACTCATCGCCTCTTCTGTTGCTATCTATATTCTCCAGAGGAGCCTGCCGGATATTCAAGGTGAAAAGGTCATTTCCGGGATAAATGCACCTGTACTTGTTTATCGAGACAAAGCTGGGGTTCCACATTTAGAAGCTGCTAATCTGGAGGACCTGTATTTTGCACAAGGTTATGTAACTGCCCAGGACCGCTTATTTCAAATGGATTTAAGCAGACGGGTCGCATCAGGACGGTTAAGTGAGGTAGTTGGTGAAGCGACGGTTGGTCGCGATCGCTTTTTCCGGACGCTCGGGTTGAGAAGAGCAGCTGAGGCTTCGTTAGATGCATACTCTTCAGAAGCGAGAAATGTACTGGATTGGTATGCTGCCGGGGTGAATGCTTTTATTACTGAAGCGACAAAGAATAATACACTTCCCCCTGAATTCATTTTGCTAGGTTACAAACCGGAAAAATGGGACGCGATCGATTCGTTAGCTATTGCCAAATATATGGCTTTTGACCTGGGCGGCCATTGGAATGGGCAAGCATTCCGACAATATTTATTGCAGAAATTCCCTGAGGAAAAAGCATTGGAGCTATTTCCTGACTATCCGGAAAATGGAAGGGAAGTCTTATCAGCAATCAAACAGCATCCGGTCGACATTGAGAAAAGTTTAACGGAGGCTGTAGTGCCGCCCCCTTTTAATGGGAGTAATAACTGGGTGGTTTCGGGCAAAAAAACGGAATCCGGCTTACCGCTTCTTGCCAACGACCCTCATTTGGGACTTGGTATACCATCCATTTGGTATGAGACCCACTTGAAGGCCAGGGACATGAACGTGAGTGGTGTCATATTTGCTGGGATTCCGGGTATCATCGTCGGTCATAATGAAAAAATCGCATGGGGTGTTACGAATGTCGGTCCGGATGTCCAGGACCTATATATTGAAAGGCGAAATCCAACGGATCCATCCTCATTTTTATATAAAGGAGAATGGGAGAAAGCAGAAGTCATCATTGAAACGATCAAAGTGAAAGATGAGGCAGATATCAACCATGAAGTTGTGGTCACAAGGCATGGACCGATTATTTCCGAATTTGCGCATTACGAACAAGAAGGCACAGCATTAGCATTGAAATGGACTGCACTGGAACCGTCCACCGAACTGGAAGCCGTAATCAGGATGAACCGTGCGGAAAATTGGCTTGAATTTAAAGAAGCACTGTCATATTTCCATACACCTGCCCAAAATTTTGTCTTTGCCTCGGTTGATGGGGATATTGCATACAGGGCAAATGGTCTAATACCGATCAGAAAAAAAGGGGACAGCATGGTACCGGTACCGGGTTGGACAGGTGAATATGAATGGGAAGGATACATACCATGGGACGAGTTGCCCACTGTTGTCAACCCGGATAAAGGCTTTATTGCGACCGCAAATAATAGGATCATCAATGACGATTATCCTTATCATATTACGCATACATGGGCACAGCCTTATCGTCATAAACGAATCGATCAGAGTCTCTCTAAAGCCCAGGAATTTTCAGCAGATGATATGAAAGATCTTCAGATGGATCAGTACAACCTTCAAGCGGAAGAGATGATTCCCTTGCTAATTAAGAGGTTAGCTAGAACAAAATTCAATGAAATAGAAAATGATGCCTTCACCTTACTTGCGAAATGGAACTACGAAGATCATAAAGATCAAGGTGCACCTCTCTTATTCCATTTATGGATGGCAGAGATCAGCAATGTTTTATTTAAAGACCAAATCAATTCCAAAATGATGAATCTTTTTGAGGGAAAAGCGCAGGTCGTTGACGAGCTGATCCGTAAAACCAGCCGTGGTGAGCAGAGTATATGGATTAATGAAGCGGGTGGATTGAATGAAGTGGCTACTGAAGCTTTCCGCCGTGCTGTAAAAAAATCATCCGCCTTGCAAGGTAATGATGTCAATGATTGGCGCTGGGGAAAATATCATTCTCTGTTGCTGGAACACCCGCTTGGTTCTGTCAAGCCGCTCAATCTCCTGTTCAACCCTAAGCAAGCGGAAGTAGGAGGGAGCCGCGTGACTGTGATGGCAGCCGGCTGGAGTCACAAAACCGGAAAAGTGAACCACGGTGCAGCTTGGCGGACTGTTGTCGATATGGCAGAACCGACTGAATCATATAACGTCGTAGGACCTGGACAATCAGGACACGTCTTAAGCGATTGGTACGATGACCAAATTGATAATTGGGTGGAAGGCGGATACCATAAGACGAGCTTAAAGAAAGAAGCTTACCAGGGCAGAGACGGATTGATTCTGGTTCCCGGTAATAAAATAAAAGAGTGACTCTATAGAACCTGAAGTCACTCCCTTATTTTTGAACTTGTACCAACACTAAAATTCTTTTTTTAAGGATAAGAAAGGATGAAGAAATGGCTAGCTCCAACGCCCAGCCACTTGGTTCACTTCAGTTCTCCTGCGGCGGTCGACACACTGATTCAGTTCGAAGTGTTTGCCCACGCAGAACCGAACTTTGTTTGGTTCGAGCCTCCTCGTCGGACTTCCAGTGACCTTTGTGGCTGATCAGGGCGTTTGCGCTTTTCTTATTGATTCATCCTTCAACACAATTTCAGAGAAAGATGCTTTGAAGCAATCATCCCTTGAGCTGTTGCATTGGAAATGCTCGAAAATAAAGGGTGAGTACAAACATCACCGATTGCATAGATATAGGGATCACTCGTTCGTTGGCATGAATCTACTTGTACATATTTCCCTTCATCCAGGGTGACGAATTCTTTTACATAGCGGATGTTTGGCTGCACACCGATCCGGATGAACACACCCTCTACAGACAAATGGGTGGTTCCGTTGGTCAAACGATTTCGTAAATCGACTCCTATGATGCCATTTTCATCATGTTTGATATTTCGGACGACAGTGTCATACAGTATGGTTATTTTTGAATGGTCAATGACAGGCTTCCTGAATTCCTCGCGTGCCCGGAACTCTTTGGAGCGATGGATCAAATAGACGTTTGCGCCACATTCAGCTAGTAGTAGAGCACCTTCGAATGCCCGATCACCTCCACCGACTACCACGACCTTTTTTCCTTCGAAACGATGCCGGTCTTTTGTGGCAGAATAAATTTCCCCCCGATCGATCATCTCTTGTTCCCCAGGTATGTCAAGCCGTCTTACCGATGTTCCTGTTGCCAAAATCAAATAGTTATAATCGATTTTCTTTTCATGTTCATTCTGAACAAGAACAGCGGTCTTATTAGCATGATCCAGGTGTTCGATCCTCATTTGTAAATGGAATTGAACGTTCAATTCTCCAATATGAGCAGCTAAGTGTTCTTTTAGTGCCCTTCCATTTTCGTAGATGTTTCCAGGGTAGTCTATGATACGGTTATGGACGTCTTTCAATTGACCGCCTAATTCCGCTTGTTCCTCAACTAGGAGATAGTCCAGGCCTAGACGCTGACACCAGATTGCCGCAGATAACCCTGCAGGCCCCCCGCCGATAATGAGAATATCCGTTGTCATCACGATTGTTCACCCATTTCATAGTTTTTAACCCATTGCTCAAATTCCAGCCAATCTTGTACTCGATCAACATCTACATTCCGATTGTATCGATAATCCATTGCCACTGCCTTTCGACCTGACTCTTCGAAAGCGATAAGGTTATGTGGTGCATCGTCAAATAGTACATCTCCACAGACCATGTCCTTTCGATGGGTAAAAATCAGGTTTTTCGCCCCTATGAATGGGAGATTCTTCTCGATCCATTTCTCCTTTTCGGTATATGCATAGGTTCTGCTGCTTGTCACAATCAAAATATCATGTTTCTCTGAAAGCCGTTCCAGGACGTCTATCGCATGTGGCAATGGCTTCAGTCGGATGAATAACCCTGGTTCATCCAAATAATCATAGATCTTGGTGCCGCATTCCTGTTTGACATAATTTTCGCTTTGCCAACATTCAAGATCCTCTGCACTAAGGTTATCGCCGTAATCCTTGTTATATCGGCGGTGCCATTCGCTCATCAAATCACAGATCACCGAATCCATATCGATCAATAACGTACTCATTTTCCTTCTCCTTTAAATCCCCTTGGTTATGGTTAAGAGTATAGCAATACTTAAGGAAAAGTAAAAATGGCGCAGTAGGGGAAAAAGGCAATTACCAGGCCACAAAAGAAAAATGATGCACATCAACTATGGTTGTCTGCATCATTCCTTTATGAGCTCTCCTATTCTATTTCTTCTGCTTTTCCACTTAATAGCTTGGGCTGGTTATTTTCAAATCCAACTTCGTAAGAGCATTTATACAGTACAGTCTCTGTATTTTTATTTTTATTACGTTCGAGTGCTTCAATAATGACCGTTACAATGATTTTATCTTCTTCCTCAGCAGGTTCGCTGCTGATTTTATTGATGGTAATGTCTATAGTATGGAGATAGCCTTCCCGGAACTTTTTATAAGGAGTACTCGTCTGCCATTTACTCCCGAGCAAGGAATAGGCTGTTACATAATCTCCAATAGTTAAATTCCCGAAAAAATAGCCGACCAGATATTCACTCTCCCTAGCATCCAATGTCAAATCAGATGTGTGGCCAAGGTTATCTCCCGGTTCCATTGGATGTTCATCAGGGTTTTTAGACCAGGAAACAATTTTTTTATAAACATCAGAAAGAGGGATGCTGAATCCGATCGAGCCCTCTTCAGTCCCGGCGGAGTTGATCGCAAGTACCTGTCCAGTCTGTTTATCGATCAAAGGACCGCCGCTGTTCCCTTTAGCGATTGGCGCGGAAATTTGATAAACGCCTGAATAGGTATAGTCATCAATAGTGAATTCTCGATTCAAACCACTTATGATCCCGGTTGTCACCGTGTTCTGTAACCCAAGGGGACTTCCTAATGCCACCACTTCATCCCCGATTTCAGCCTCATGGGCTTCAGCGATTTTAAGGGGCTGTTCCCCAGCTAGTTCAGGGACGCGGATAACAGCGATATCTGTGGATTCACCAATACCGATCAGCTGCCCCTCATATTGCTGGGCATTTGCCGTACGGACCAAGATGCTCTTGCCTCCTTTTACAACATGTGCGTTTGTGACCACATCCCCATTTTCATTATAGATGAAGCCAGAACCGAGACTTTCACCACCATCCTGGGCGACTTCTAACTGGACGACACTTTTTTCACTTTCATGGATGATGGTTTTCAGATCTTTCTCTTTCGGGCTCTCTATCGTTTCTGTTTCTGCATTTACTTCTCCGATCGAAGAAGTAGCGGATACTTTCAGACTGCTAAAATGATTATGTAAGGAATAACCTCCAAAAATGCCTGCAATTACGATCAGGGAGGTTATGATGATGGAGAGAATAGCACGGCGTTTCACTCTAATCCTCCCTTTCCATTATTGTAGGTACCAATTTGCTTCGTTATATTCCACATTAAACTCTTTATCTATTAAATAATGGGTATATTCAAAAGTTCCTATTTCATCAGGATAGAGAACATCTGGGGAGATATACACCTCATTTTCATCATATACCCGCTTATTTCCATCTATTAAGGAATATGAAATACTTACAGATGTTATAGGAACAGTAGCTTTACTTTTTACAGACCCTTTGACGATCAAGTCACCCAAATCATTGAACTTGGCCTTAATGGAAATAACCTCGAGGGCATCATTCAAATTATGCTCTTTTTCCTTTGAAGCTGCAATAAGAGCTTGTTCATACCGTTTCTCTTGAGCTTTTTCGAAAGCGGCTTGTTCATTCTGGATAGTAGATTTCAAGTTGATCAGCTTTTCATTTTTTGGTTTGTGGTATAGTCCTTTTTTTACAGAGGTGAGTGCTGCGGTGAACTGGTGGTCGGTCAGTAAGTCGTTCGCTTGTGCAAAAGCTATTTCCGCGATCCGATCCCGGATTTCCTCTGCTATTTCCTTTGCTTCTTTTAAATCAATTTTTTCTGCTTTTACCAGGATCGGTTCAAGCTCTTCAAGCTTGGATTTACCTTTCATTTCGTGACTGATCTCTGTTACTTTGACATTCATCCGGGTATTCCTGATGTCCGTTCCAATCGAATCGGCTACTTTCCCCGAGTATGTTGACAGGATGCCTTCTGCTTTTTCGAGTTGTTCATAAGACTTGTTGAATTCTTGATCATTTTGATGTTTAGCGGCAATATGTAAGCGTTCCTTTATTTCAATCGCTGAATTGACAAGTTTCACGTTTTCTTTAGCAGCAGGAAATTTTGAACGTAGGACAAGGGCTTCCTTGAAAAATTTGCGAGCTTCTTTATATTCGCCTTCTAGAGCTGCAGTTTCCCCCTTTTTGAAAGCTTCCATCGCTGAATTAGTCTTTTTATGTTCTGTAAATAAGTAACCTGATAGGCAGATTGCCGCAAGAAGGAAAGCGATCATCGGCATCAGCCAATGCCATCGTTTCATGTTACTTTTAGTAGACTCTACGGTTGACAGGCGTTTTGCTCCACAAGTTTCACAATATTGATCATTCATTTGCAGTTTGTTGCCACAATTTGAACAAAACATCCATCTTCCCTCACTTTTAGTAGACTACTATCTATATTTTGTCATATATTAGCAGTCTTTGGAACGCCTAATCCGAAAATTTTTAAAGGATTTTCATGATTTAAAAACACCGACAGGCTAAATCATGATCGATTTTTATATACGAAAAAGGTTATGAACAATAAGGGGGATGGATGTGCAGTAGAAATACGGAATTTCACTTGATACAATAAGAAGAAATCTAATTTTTTCAGGATGATGGACAGTGAAAAAAATCGCTTTAAATAAATGGATTGGCGGGCGGGTGATCAAGACAGGCCTTGCTGCATTTGTCACGGCATTGATTTGCAATATTTTCAATCTGCCAGCTCTTTTTGCTGTCATTACAGCAATCGTGACCATTGAGCCGACTGCTTCCGATTCGATTAAAAAAGGAATAATCCGTTTTCCGGCAGCTATGATAGGTGCTGGCTTTGCCATGCTGTTCGAATCTTTTCTCGGCCAATCCTCACTTGCTTATGCGCTGGCAGCAACATTTACACTTGCAGTCTGCCATAAGCTGAGGCTTGATGCAGGAATGTTGGTTGCGACTTTAACTGCTGTAGCTATGATTGCAGAAACCGAGGATCAGTTTTTGAACTCTTTCTTCGTGAGATTAAGCACGACTCTTATCGGGTTGGTCGTCTCTACTGTCATCAACTTCATGATCCTTCCACCTCATTTTAATGACATGATCATCAAGAAAGTTGACCAGTTATATTCAGGATCCGGGGAGCTTTTGAAAAAGTTTGTCGAAGGAAAAAATCCAAAAGGGTTGCGAATTGAATATCAACGTTTGAGTAAAGATTTAGAACGCACATTTGCGCTTGCCCAGTATCAACGTGAGGAATGGAAATATAGGAGACACAACTTGAAGGACATCCAGCAATTTGGGGTTGTTGTTAAAAAATTGGAATATTTCCAAAAGATTCTTTATCATTTCGGGAATTTGTTATATCTTAATATAGAGAAGACGAATCTACCTCCAGAACAGTCAAGAACGATTATCAACTCCGCTACTTCAATTGCCGCTGTCTTACAAGATCCCCGTCATAAAGTGGATGAACAGCATGAAAAGCTGATTGAACAGCTTGAATCATTATTCATCTCTGAGAGGGACCGTCGTGATGGTACCGAAACTTCCAGGGCTAGACGATATATTTCCAAGCGAATTACGGTTATTTATGAATTATTAGCATTAGAAGATGTATTGGAGGATTTGGAAAGAATAAACCACAAAAACCAAAGGGATTAATTCGGTTAATTTTCATCGGACTATATTTGAACGTTATGTGGATTCATGGACAAAAAGTTGCCTACAGGTAACACATCTTTTATCCTTGAAGGAGAATCATTGCTGAATAGGAGAGAACCCATGGATCATAACCAGACTTCCAATAAAAAAAGCTACACAGGAATTGTCGTATTCCTATCGATTTTGATAAATGCTTTAGTCGTTGTCCTGTTCTTTTTACCAGAATATGAGGGGGAAACAGGCTTCGATATCACCGTATTGCCTTTATTGAACGCTGTTTTCAACAGTTTTACGTTTGTTTTTTTACTTGCAGCACTTTGGTTCATCCTGCATAAAAATATCAAATTGCATCGTCGTTTCATATTTGCGGCATTCACATCGACAACGTTGTTTCTCATTTCTTACGTTTCTTATCACTATCTTGCTGAATCAACGTCTTACGGTGGAGAAGGACCATTAAAATACATCTACTATTTCATTTTGATCACTCATATCATTTTGGCAGCAGCCATTGTTCCATTAGCGCTATTGTCTTTAGTACGTGGTTTGACCATGCAGGTTGAAAAGCACCGTAAAATTGCAAGGTGGACAATGCCTCTTTGGCTTTATGTCAGCCTGACAGGAGTATTGGTCTATATCCTGATATCGCCTTATTACTAGGACTTGCTAAATTCTTATGTTGAATGCTAGCTCGTTTACCGATTGCCAGCATAGATATCAACAAAACAGAATAACAGAATCACTAAACCGCGGGGTGGCCCATGAGCCGGATGGAACTTGAAACCCGAAAATTGAATCGCAGAATTCTGAATGTGTACTGGTTGATCATCGTATTGGCAATTATCATAAAGCTCATCAACTATAACTTCACTAATATCCCATTAGAGGAGTATCTTATCTATTATGTTGTTGTACCAAGCATCATCGGAGCTTTGATTGTTGCAGGAGCCGAAGTGGCAGTTCGCTTGGACCATTCATTGAAGGATTTTATCGTCATTACAGCAGGCCTTTTGCTCGCGCTTAATTTTATTTACAGCCGACCAGATTTACTTATTGTGAAAGCTGCCCTTTTTCTACCAATCCTAGCTTCAGGCGCTTATTTCAAGAAATGGATCATCTTATATACGACCGGTCTGACCATTATCAGTTATTCAATTCTTTTCATCATCGACCCTATGTTGAGAAGCAGCATCGGGATCATCGACCATTTCACATTGTTAACGATGTTATGATTGCTGCACTTGCTGTAATAGGGATAACTGAAAGAGGCTTGGAGCTGACAGAGCATTACCGTCAATCCGTTGAAGACCAACAAGACCTGCTGGTGAAAAATACGCTGATGGAAAAGCTTTCAAAAACGGACTCTTTAACGGGTATGTATAATCAGATTTCGTTCCATCAGTTTTTGGATGAACTTTTAACGCATCACTCCCAGTATCGTTTTTCCATCCAAATGGCTATATTCGACCTCGATAATTTTAAACAAGTCAATGATACATACGGTCATCGTGCAGGTGACGAGGTATTGAAACAAATCGCAGAATTGATCAATGAGGAAATTACAAGTGATGATTTCGCTGCACGTTATGGCGGAGAGGAATTCATCGTTCTTTTCGTCGGCAAACCGATAGAAAAGACGATTGAGTTGGTGGAAGGGATCCGTAGCAAAATCGAACGCATTTCTTTCAGGGTTTTGGAAGGGTCCCGAGTGACTGTAAGTATAGGGGTCAATGAATACGAAGCAGGAATAGGCAAGGAAGCATTCTTTGAAAAAGCAGATAAGCTGCTTTACTCAGCAAAACGGAATGGTAAAAACCAGGTCAAAACAGGGTAAAGGAAACACGGCAAGAAGGCTTTGGTTTAGTTGAACTTAGATTTTTGAGAAAGGACCGCATATCATACGAGGTTTTTCTTTTTAGGCTTTATTAAATTTTATGTTGAAGATCCAAGCATAAATTGCGAACTCCTGCTATTACCCACGGAAATGGTGTGAATTCTGCGACAGTCAACGATTACGTATACAAAGTTTTTTCAGAAAGCAGGAAGGTTTCTCTCGTTTGTTAGCGAATATAACGAGTCTGCTATTTATACAGGGAGGGGTCAGTATGACGAAAATTGCATTCATCAGACACGGAGTTACAGATTGGAATCTAGAAGCAAGAGCTCAAGGGCAATCAGATATTCCTCTTAATGAAGAAGGGTTGCTTCAAGCGAAAGCATTAGGACGGAGGTTTACGGGCGAAGAATGGGATACGGTTTACTCGAGTGATCTAATCCGTGCTAAAGTAACAGCTGAAGCAATAGGGAATGTCCTAAACCTGCCTGTTCAAACAGATGAACGACTTCGTGAAATCTATTTCGGTGATATAGAAGGAACGATTGAAGAAGAACGTGTTGAAAGATGGGGAGAACACTGGCGGGATCTTGATCTTCATTTTGAAAAGGAAGAAAACATCCTAGTGAGGATCAAATCGTTCATGAATGAAATCACAAATAAACATACGGATGGACGGGTCATCGTCGTTAGTCACGGGGCTTTCCTCAACGATATGTTCACGTATCTTCTGGAAGATTATGAGAGATGTCGTTTCGGGAATACGTCAGTCTCCATTTTCAAATTTGTAGATAAGAAGTGGGAAACCGAGCTATTGAACTGTTCCGCACACCTCCAGACAATGGAGGGTCAAAAAATTTGAGCCAGAATGCTAAGGGAGAAAGTCCCTAAATCTACCTTCAATTTTTCAATGGTCAGAATGCGCAATGCAATAATCTGATTCCTTCTTCAAAATAAACGTGGTATGATGGATAGATGAATTTTTGGTTGGGGGAGACAGCATGAAATCGATCATCATACGTTTGATCAGTTTTTTAACAGGACTAATTTTGATATCACTTGGTGTCAGTTTTACAATAAAAGCAGGATTAGGAACAGGAGCCTGGGATGCGCTCAATGTCGGGTTAGCGGAAACAGTCGGTTTGACGGTCGGCAGCTGGGTTTTCATTGTCGGAATCATCCTGATTATTTTGAACGCATTTCTTTTGCGCTCTCGCCCGGATTTGCTTGCGGTGATTACGATTTTTCTGGCAGGCCTTTTTATTGACAGCTGGCTTCTTCTGGTGTTGGACCAATTCACAGTAAGTGGTTTGCTGCACCAAATTATACTTTTCGTCGTTGGAATGTTGATATTAGCATTTGGGATTGCGGTTTATCTGCAAGCAAACTTCCCGCTTATCCCGATCGATAAGCTTATGCTAGCGATACAGGAGCGACTGGGTGTAAGTATGGGTATGGCCAAAACGATCGGTGAGCTGTCTGCACTTGTGATTGCCTTTCTTTTTAGCGGCCCTATAGGACTCGGGACCCTGATCGTCACGTTTACGATTGGTCCACTTGTACAGTTGATTGCACCACGAGTCCATAAGTTTCAACAAAGATTACAATCATGATGATCCGGATCAACTTTTTAAAGGTTGGTCCTTTTTCGATAAGGCTGTTTTCTAAAAGATTGTTGTTTTTCACAAAATACTATCTGTTGTTATAAAAACTGAATATAGTAGGAGTTGAGAAGAATGAAAGTAGAGTATTTCATTGGGATTGTCCCGCCAGAGGAATATTTAAAACGAATTAAGCATTTTCAAAGAAGGTGGGTAAACAATTTAGGTGTAGAACCACATATAACTTTGAAGGCACAAGGGGGATTGACCCCAGATAAAAAGTGGATCGACAAAGTACAAAAAGTATGTCAAAATTTCCAACCTTTTTATGTGTCATTAGATAAACCAACGTATTTTGGAGATAACATTTTATATTTAAGCGTTAACTCAAACAATTTACACGATTTCCATAAAAAAATAGTGCAAGTAATTTCACCATCAGAGGACCTAATAAAGCAATATTTTGAGCTTGATGCCTTTGTACCTCACTTAACGTTAGGGAAAGAACATTACGGGGGAAACATTTCTGCTGGACTATCAAAACAGGAACTAATAGATATGGAAGAATTAGCAGAAAAAGAATTGACACCTTATCCCAAATTTGAAGTGAATTTCATTAGAATTTATGAACGAAATGTGGAAAAGCAAAGATATGATAAATATTTAGATATCTCTTTAAGCAATTGACCTCACGAAACTGAGGTTTTTTCTTTTGAACTTCTCAACATTTCAATTGATGTATGATGAGACTTTTCCTAATACGTTAAAAATTTAAAGCCTACAATAAAAGACAGTAGAAATGTGTATACGATTTTCCATTATGTTTGGATGTACTTCCACAAACAGAATTCAAGCCATACTTGAAGCAAATCGTACTTCAACCTTTATTCAAGAAAGGCAACTATATATACGAAAACAGCCATCGGTAGGAAGGGAATGGCCAGGTTGTTCCGAATATTTATCAAAAGGAAAAAAATCGGAGGTAATGGAATATGAATGTAGGCAAAGTTACAGAAGTGATCCGATATCCGGTCAAATCCATGCAAGGTGAGTATTTATCAGCTGCTTCAGTCCATGATTATGGTGTTGAAGGAGATCGGTTTTTTGCATGGGAAAGAAGTAAAAGGCCAGGGAAGCATCTAACTATCCCTGAATCACCCTTTCTATTGGATTATGATGTGAAATTAGAGGAGAAAGGTTCTCTTGTTTTTATAAAAGAAGGGAAGCGTTATAAACAGGGGGATAAAGAGATCTATATGGATCTTGAGAGTAAGGCTGGTACGGACATCAATCTTGTTCATACTGACCCCGCTGGAACAGGACCAGCTTACTGGGATTCTCCATTATTGCTGACTAGCAAAGCCTCGTTAAAAGAACTCACACGCTTAAGTGGCCGTGAAGAAATGGATATGCTCAGATTCAGGCCGAACATCGTCATGGCCCTGGGGGATGCTGAACCTTTTTTAGAAGAGGCCTGGATCGGTAAGAACCTCAAAATCAATGATGTCATCCTGCATATAGAAAAAGGTTGTGAACGTTGTGCTTATATCAATTTTGATTCCAAGACACAAGAAGTGGATTCCAATGTGTTGAAAACGGTGGTCAAGGAAAATAAACAGATTTTCGGCATTTATGCATCTGTTAAAAAGCCTGGGACGATCAATATCGACGATTCGATCGAGGTATTAGGTTAGAGGTAGTGATCTTCAAAACCATTTAAAAGAGACTTCATTCTGAAGTCTCAATTCAATACTGGAAGCTTACGGTGTTTCGTCGCTTGCTCATAAGCGTAGGCCAAGCCGACCAAGGAAGATTCGCTATAGGCAAGGCCCGAGAATACTATTCCTACTGGCTGCCCCTCTCCTGTAAACCCGCCCGGAACTGCGATGGATGGGTAGCCTGCTTTTGCTGCTACTCCGGCACCGTTTGAATTAGGAAAGAGCAGTGCATCCAACTGATGCTCAGCCATGATGACATCGATCCCTCTTGTTCTGGACAGCTGAAGGTCACGTAAGCGGCTCTCAAGGTAGGCAGGTTCAGTCATCGTTCCGGATGTCTTATCTGATTCAATCAGGATGTCTTGTCCATATTTCAATGTCTGCTCTGGATGATCTTCATTGAACCGGATCACATCCGCCAATGAATGCACTGGAGAAGTGGATGGCAGTTTACCCAGGTATGCATTCAGATCAGATTTGAATTCATACAACAAGACATTGTAGTCCCATGTAGAATCTGACTCCATCGGTGAGATCGATTCAAGTTCAACTATGGTTGCACCGGCTTCCTTGATATCCTCGATCGCTTTTTCCATCACCAGTCGTTTGTCTTCGGGTAAAATATCAATATACAAAGAGCGCGCTACACCGATCCTCGCACCGTAAAGCGCATTTGCATTCAGGTTGGATGTGTAATCCCGGTAACTTCTTTCTATGCTCCTTTGTGTGGTAAAGTCCTTTTCATCCTGCCCTGTCAAAGCCCCCAGTAAAATTGCTGCATCGGTTACAGATCGAGCAATCGGCCCTGCCGTATCTTGACTGTGGGAAAGCGGGATGATCCCTGCACGGCTGATGAGGCCGACCGTCGGTTTGATTCCTACTACATTATTCTGACTGGCGGGGCTTAGAATCGATCCGGATGTTTCCGTTCCGATTGAAAGTGTAGAGAAGTGTGCAGCAACAGCAACAGCAGAGCCTGAACTGGAACCTCCAACATCAAAATGGGCACCATAAGGGTTCAGGACTTGGCCGCCTCTGGAACTGTAGCCGTTTTTCATCGACATGCTCATGAAATTCGCCCACTCTGTCATGTTTGCTTTTCCTAGAATGACTGCACCCGCTTTCCGCAATTTCCGAGTGGTCGTGGCATCTTCCTTGGCATAATTGTTTTTTAATGCGAGAGAACCCGCACTCGTATGCATCAAGTCTGCAGTCTCGATATTATCTTTCAAAACAATCGGGATACCGTGAAGCGGCCCTCTCATCCCTCTAAGCTTTCGTTCTGCGTCAAGTGACTCTGCAATCTGCAATGCCTCCGGATTCACTTCGATTATGGCGTTCAAGCGGGCTCCGGAATGGTTGTTTTTAGTAATATTTTCTAAATAACGGCTGACAAGCTGTAGTGAAGACAACTCCCCATTATTCATCGTTTTCTGGATATCAAGGATCGTTGCATGTTCCAGCCAATCCTCATTTCGCAGTTTATAACTTTCTCTCATTCACCAGGCTCCTTCTATCTTTGCTAAGAACATTATTTCAACAACAAGAAACAAAACTCCTTTAACAATTCTATCCATACTGACAATTTTCTCCGGGATTCTGTTAAGATAAACAAGCATATAAATTGGCGGATAGGGAGGATGTTGAACTGAATCCGCTTTCATAATACTATTAGATTATAAAAATCAGTCACCTTTGGCTGATCAGGGAAGGTGAATTGAGATGGGGAAGACGAAACATTCTGGCCCGATGAAACTGAATAAAAATCCTGATCCGTCCTTGTGGGTGAGCAAGGTTCCCTTTGGATTAGGCAAAATAAAGCCGCATCATATTCGAGATACAGTAAAAGTAGCATGGGAAAATAAAGACAATCTGCCATATGCAACACGGATTTTGACTCAGGGTGTATGTGACGGCTGTGCCCTTGGAGTTGCTGGTTTGCAAGACCAGACATTACAAGGGCCGCATCTATGCACGACCCGATTGAATGTTCTTCGCTTGAACACAATGCCTGAAATGAAGCCTGAAGTCATTCATGCCGATATTGATGAACTCCGTAGAAAGAGCAGTACAGAATTAAGAAAGCTGGGAAGGATTCCATATCCACTGATCCGTAAACCTGGGGAAAGGACATTCAGTCGGCTTACTTGGGATGAAGCACTTGATCTCATTGCTGGGAAAATGAAAAGGCTGGACCCTAAGCAATACGGGTTTTATTTGACATCGCGCGGAATTACAAATGAATCGTATTACACTGCAGCAAAGGTTGCACGGTTTTTAGGCACGAACAACATCGACAATGCATCCCGCATCTGTCACTCACCTTCAAAAACTGCATTGAGCAGGTCGCTTGGGATCGGCGCTTCCAGCTGTAATTATAAAGATTGGATCGGCACAGATGTCCTTGTGTTCTGGGGGTCGGTTGCAGCAAACAATCAGCCTGTATCAACCAAGTACATGTATGCTGCAAAACGTAAAGGCACGAAAATCATCATCATCAACCCATATTACGAACCGTCAATGGAAAAATATTGGATCCCTTCAATTGCTGAATCAGCTTTATTCGGGACGAAGATTGCCGATGATGTGTATCAAGTGAACATCGGAGGTGACATCGCCTTCATGCATGGGATCATGAAACACTGGTTCGAAATGGAGGAGAAGGCCCCAGGATCGGCAATCAATCATGAATTCATCCAAGATCATGTCAAAGGGTTAGCCGCATTGAAAGAGAAGGTCCAGTCCTATGAATGGGAAACGCTTGAAAAATCATCTGGATTATCGAAGGAAAGGGTGGAAGAGCTTGCGGTATTACTCGCAAAATCAAAATCTGCCGTGTTCGTCTGGTCAATGGGCTTGACACAGCATCGATTTGGCACCGACAATGTCTCCCAGGTAGCGAACCTTGCGCTTTTACAAGGATTTATAGGAAGGGAACACTGTGGCGTCATGCCAATTCGTGGCCACTCTGGTGTCCAAGGTTCGGGTGAGATGGGTGCAGATCCTTTCGTCCTTCCAGGTGGCGGATTTGATGATAAGAACGTTGAACGCGTTGAAAAAGTATGGGGATTTGAGATTCCTAGATGGCAGGGTGATATCGTCGGGGTTTCCCTTGAAAATGCGCTGCTCCCAGAGGAACATGAGCGTCAATTGAAGCTTTACTATATGTCAGGCGGTAATTTCCTCGAAACGATGCCTGACCCTCCATTTGTGAAAAGGTGTCTTGAAAGTGTGGACATCAGAGTTCATCAAGACATCATCTTCAATACGTCCACTTTTGTCGATGCGAAGGAAGCTGTAGTCGTACTGCCAGCGATGACACGTTATGAACAGCCTGGCGGGGGTACTTCCACTTCAACGGAACGGATGGTGTATTTTTCACCCGAAATCAAAGGGCCAAGAATTGCAGAAGCACGTTCGGAATGGGAAATTTACATCGATTTGGCGAAACGTGTGAAGCCTGAACAGGCAAACCTTATTGATGTTAAAGATGCACAGTCGATTCGAGAGGAAATTGCAAATGCTGCTCCGAATTATGATGGCATCCAGCATTTGAAGGAAAAAGGGGATGTATTCCAGTGGGGAGGGGCATGGCTTTGTGAGGATGGCGTATGCCCGACTCCAGATGGAAAAGGAAATCTGATCGTAACGGATATTCCGGAGGTGCGTAAAGCAGAGGGCCTCTTTTATGTGACGACACGACGCGGTAAACAATTCAATTCGATGATCTATTCAGACCACGATCCGTTCAACCAGGCAGAGCGATATGATGTTTTGATGAATGAGGAGGACGGCAAGAAATATGGTATCAGGCAAGGGGAAGCGATCGTCGTCTATAACAAGTTTGGCTTGTTCCATGGGAAAGCACGTTTTGTAGAGATTAAGCCTGGGAACATCCAGGTACACTGGCCTGAAGGCAATGTCCTTATTCCGAAAGGGGTCTATGAGCAATATGCAGGGATTCCTGAATATAATACAGCCGCCATTGTCGAGAAAGCTGAAACCTTCCATGCCCAAAAAGATACGAAATATCTTGAAAAACGGATTGAAGAGCTTGAAATGGAAGTAGGATAAGATCAGTATAAGAAAAAGGGGATTGCTTTCCCCTTTCTGTTCTAACTATTGCTTTGTTAAAGAGTAATGTTGATTCTTGCGGGACATTTTCTAAAGCGAAATTCGACACTCCTGCGGGAGAAGCGAGCCAGGCGAGACCCCGCAGTGAGGGTGCAGAGAACCAACCACTTGGGGCCTCCCGTGGCGGTCGACACAGTGGGTTACATCCTGAGTGTGAGTCTACGCAGAACCAAGTCTTTGTTTGGTTCGAGCCTCCTCGTCAGTCTTCCAGTGACCTTCGTGACTAGGTGGGTCGCTTCCGCTTTTCTTTTGCCCGCGGAAAGGGAGTGAATTTTACGAATGTCAACAATGGATTTTTATGAAAACGGGAAGGATAAAATACTTACATGGCGGACAGATTGATATTCGAACCATCTTGGGAAAAAGCGATCGCAAAACAGGATCGTAAGGCAATCGAGCAATTACATAAAGCGTCTCCCCTCCAGAAAGGTAAACTGACATGGACCCCGATCCGTGCGGCAATGAACCACCAAGGCTCACTACTAGCGATGGTGCTCATCCAAAACGGCAAAGAAGAAACCTTCCGAGCAGAAGGGATATTCCTCGACTATTATGAAAACAAGAGAGGAAAGGTAGCCTCATTCCGATTTTATGTGCCCCAGGTTGTTGTTCCACCGAATAGCTCGATGCCCTGGACCTTCGTTTTTCCGAAAATCAGCCTTCACCAACGTCCCTCATTAGTACAATGGGAAATCCAACTATCAAAATATTCATATGATTGATAAAAATTAAATTTTTTCCTACTCTTGTACTATTTACTATGGTAAAATAAGTATGATTATATTCGAAAAGGGGGATGTTACATATGAAGTCTAAAAAACTCTCACTTGCATTTGTCAGTCTGCTAGTCGTAGCAATGGTATTGACAGGATGTGGTTCACTTGGCGGCGGAGCAGACGCTGATCCAGAAGAAATCAGCATGCTGACAGGTGGTACGGGTGGAACTTATTACCCACTTGGTGGGGAAATAGCAACGATCATGTCTAATAACACAGAGAAAACCGTTTCTGCTCAAGCCTCAGGAGCTTCTGTCGAAAATATGCAGACCCTTCAAGATGGGGAGGCAGATCTAGCATTCACCCAGACTGATATTGCAAGTTATGCAGTGGAAGGAAAATTGATGTTCAAGGATGCCGCAACTGATAATGTACAAGCTATTGGTACCTTGTATCCTGAAACGATTCAGATTGTTGTATTGAAAGACAGTGATATTCAGTCTGTAGAAGATTTAAAGGGTAAAAAGGTATCAATCGGTGATGTCGGAAGTGGGACTGCTGAAAATGCGAAACAGATTTTGGAGATCCATGGACTTACATTAGATGATATCGAAGTAGAAAACCTTGCGTTTGATGAATCAACTGAACTTATGCAGGATGGCGATATCGATGCTGCATTCATTACATCTGGTGCACCGACTGGGGCAGTTGAAGCGTTATCCGCCCAAAAACCTGTCCGAATCGTACCAGTAGCAGCTGACAAAGCAAAAGAGCTTAGCGGTAAGTACCCGTACTATGCTGAGGACACGATTCCAGCCGGAACATACGGTCTTGAAGAAGACGTTGAAACAGTTGCAGTGTTGGCAATGCTTGTAGCCCGTGCGGACTTGAGCGAAGACGCTGTCTACAATTTGACAAAAGCGTTCTTTGATAACGTTGACAATGTCAAGCATGCAAAAGGCGAATTGATCAACCCAGAGAAAGCACTTGATGGTGTGGGAATCGATCTTCACCCAGGTGCGGAGAAATATTTTAAAGAAAAAGGCTTGAAATAAATTTAATGAGTGAATGAGGCTGGCTCAAAACTGAAGTGACAGACTTTCCCTGTCTAACGGAGGAAGTCAGTTGCTTATGAGTCAGCCTTCCTAATATAACCGGCTCGTATGGATGTGTGTGTATGAAAAAAAATACGAAGGTCTTGGCCAGCCTGATTATTTTGATCGGGCTTATTTTAATAGTGTTCATCCCCTTTGGAAAAGTATTAGCGATCACATTCGAAAATAGCGGAAATATCATTGCATATGTGAATGTGGATAAGGAAACCGAGTTTCATATTCACTATATCCATTCCGTTCATAGGACACCTGTAAAGGAAACTTATGAAATTAGCGATAATGACGAAATCGTCCAAACGGCGTTAGCCTATAAAAACTTCGCCATCGGCATGCCGTCCAATGCAACCGGTGATGAAAAATTCATTGAAAAGGACGGAACCTATTACATTACGAATATGAACCGGGTCTTTCCATACATCGACATTCGAGTTGGACAAGTAATCGCAAATCATACATTGATCATTGATCAGAAAGAATTCCCTTTGGATGAAGCAGTGGCACCAGGAAGCTGGGCCCGGTTGGATGTACAACCTATCAATCTATGGCAGCGGCTGAAAGGAGATGAGATTTTTGGATGAGAAAGGTTTGAAACAAAATCAGCAGATAACGGATGAAGAAATGGAACAAATGATGGCGAAATATGATCCTGAAGCGGGATTTCGTAGATTAACGGGAATTTTGGGCTGGATTGTCACGATCCTGCTGCTGGGTTTTTCTTTGTATCAATTATATACGTCAACGTTGGATCGATTTTCACCACAGGTACATCGTTCCATCCATCTTGGATTTGCTTTGTCTTTAGCCTTTTTACTTTTTCCAGCATCAAAAAAGAGAAGGGCGAAAGATACAAAAAGGAAGTTCCAGATTACGTGGATTGATGGATTGTTGGCATCGTTAAGTGTTGTGGTCGGACTTTACTGGCCATTCAACATCAGTGACCTTGTACAACGGGTCGGGCGTCTTGAAACAATGGATCTTCTAATCGGTGTACTTGCGATTGTTCTTGTACTTGAAGCAACACGAAGGGTAGTAGGGATACCGATTACAATCATTGCAACAGTGTTTTTGCTTTATGCCTATTTAGGGCCGATCATGCCAGGGTTCCTGCAGCATCGCGGGATTGGAATCGAACGGATCATCCGTACGATGTTCTTTACGACAGAAGGGATTCTCGGAACCCCATTGAAAGTATCGTCCACCTTTATCTTCCTGTTCTTATTATTTGGTGCATTTTTAGTGAAGACGGGGGTCGGCCAATACTTCAATGATCTGGCGGTCGCCTTGACCGGAAGGCGTACTGGCGGACCAGCGAAGGTAGCCATTTTCTCAAGTGCTCTACAAGGGACAATTTCTGGAAGTTCTGTCGCAAACGTTGTTACTTCAGGTTCTTTCACGATCCCGATGATGAAAAAACTCGGCTATCGTAAGGAGTTTGCCGGTGCTGTGGAAGCAGCTGCATCTACAGGAGGCCAATTGATGCCCCCGATCATGGGGGCTGCAGCATTCCTGATGGTTGAATTCATCGGCGGCATTACCTACTGGGAAATTGCAAAGGCTGCTGCGATTCCAGCGTTGCTCTATTTTACAGGAATTTGGATCATGACTCATTTCCAAGCAAAGAAAATTGGCTTAAAAGGGCTCAGTAAAGAGGAAATGCCAGATCGGAAAGAGGTATTAAAAAAGATTTATTTGCTGGCACCTATTTTCGTGGTTGTCATTCTGCTGATGTCAGGAATGAGTGTTACACGTGCAGCCCTCTGGTCGATCGTATCTTGTATCGTTGTGGGAGCGATCAGCAAGGATACAAGGATGGGACCAAAGGATTTTGCGGAAGCGTTGATGAATGGTGCCCGGACAGCAATCGGTGTTGCAACAGCTACTGCTTGTGCTGGGATCATTGTCGGTGTCGTAACGTTGACAGGTCTCGGGCTTAAAATGGCTGGGGGCTTGATTGACTTATCAAATGGAATCCTTTTCTTTACGCTGTTCTTTACGATGGTAGCTTCCATCATATTAGGAATGGGGTCACCAACGACAGCGAACTATGTTATTACAGCGACGATTGCTGCACCAGCTTTATTAGCATTGGACATACCTGATTTGTCTGCGCACATGTTCGTATTTTACTTTGGGATCATTGCTGATATAACACCGCCTGTAGCTCTTGCAGCATTTGCGGCCGCAGGGGTTTCGGGAGGAGAACCGCTCAAGACCGGGGTGAATTCAGCCAAGCTGGCGATAGCCGCCTTCATCATCCCGTATATTTTCGTGTATTCTCCTGAACTGATGATGATTAATACGACATGGGATCAAACCCTCTGGATCGTCTTTACCTCTGTTACAGGTATGATTGCGATCGGAGCGGCAATGATCGGATATTGGATGAGAAAAACGCATTGGTTAGAACGTATCATTTGCCTTGCTGCAGGAATCATGTTGATTTACCCAGAAGGTTCGACTGATTTATTTGGTCTTGCTGTATTTATCGGACTTTTCGCATTACAGTTTTTCATCAAGCGTAATGAATCCGAACAAAGACCTCACTCAGCAGGTGCATAAGAATGAAAGGGAGAGGGCTTTTTTGAAGCTCTCTCTTTATTGTGGATCAGAAGGGTTATTTGAGCAAAAATTGCGACACTCCTGCAGGAAAGCGAGCCAGGCGAGACCCCAAGCCAGGGAGAGGCTTTCGGAAGCCAGAAAAAATGCAAAGCAAGTGATGTTTAGCTCCACCGCCCAACCACTCGGATCACCTCAGTCCTCCTGCGGCGGTCGACATATTGATTTAGATCGAAGTGTTTGCCCATGCAGAACCGAACTTTTCAAGCCTCCTCGTTGGACTTCCATTGGCCTTCGTAGCTTTTAGAGCTTTTCGCAAGCCTATGGAAAGGGTTGAATTTCACATTTTATATGTTTTGACACAGCAAAACCTTTAAAGATATAATTATCTCGAATTCGAGATAATTTCCAAAGGAGATCTACTAGCATGAAGGACTCATCATTAGAATTATTCGTAGTGCTTTCCCGTGCCTATCAATCCATTATGGAGGTGGCGAAAAAAGATACCCAGAGGTTTGGCCTGAACTTGACAGAATTTGGGGTACTTGAACTTCTTTACCATAAAGGGCCACATCCTTTACAAAAAATAGGCGGGAAGATTTTATTGGCAAGTGGAAGTATTACGTATGTTGTCGATAGATTAGAGGAAAAAGGTTTTTTGGAAAGAAAGGCGTGTGAAAGGGATCGTCGCATCACTTACGCTTTTTTAACAGAAAAAGGGAAAACGTTGATGGAGGACATTTTCCCATCACATGCAGAAGTGTTGCAGCAGGCTTTAAATGGTATTACCGAATCGGAAAAGACTGAAGCGATACAGATGCTTAAGAAGCTCGGGAAGTACGCTGCGGCGAGGAAGTAATTTATCCTAAAACTTGGCAAAAGCCAAGTTTCTTTCAGACCATATATCTCGAATTCGAAATATATGAAACTAGGATATTTTTAAGAGAAAAGGGATTTAAAAAATTCAGGTATGGGAACTTATAAAACAGATTACATTTTAGAGGAGTGATTTAGAAAATGGCAACAAACATATTGATTCCTTATTACAGTGCATATGGACATATTTATCAAATGGCACAGGCGGTTGCAGAAGGAGCAGGACGCGTTGAAGATACGGAAGTGAAACTTGTTCGTGTAAAGGAATTTGAAGAAGTGAAAGCGGCGATGTCTTCCCAGGAGTATTATGTAAAAGCGCAAGAAATGCAGTCTGATATTCAAGAAGCAACACATGATGATTTACGTTGGGCTGATGGAATCATCTGGGGGATTCCAACCCGTTATGGTTCAATGCCAGCCCAAATGAAACAATATCTCGATTCTGCAGGCTCATTATGGCTGAACGGGGAGCTTGAAGGTAAAGCGACGGCTGTATTTACAAGCACAGGGTCTGTCCACGGGGGGCAAGAAGCCACAGCCCTTACGTCCTTCGTGCCATTCATGCACTTTGGTTTGATCTATGTTGGTCTTCCATACGGTGAGAATCCTGAACAGTTGACTGCAGAGTCAAATGGGGGATCACCATATTCGGCGTCTACGATTGCTGGGCCACAAGGCGGAGAACAGCCGAAGGAAGTTGATCTTGTTATGGCTGGAAGACTCGGAGAACGTGTATCAAAAGTCTCCAAAGCGTTGAAACCGCTGCGATAGAAGGGATACGGGATGGGTTAGCCCTTTTTATCTTTTTGCTCAGCGCTTTTACTCTGTTGACCAACATGTAAGGAGGATCATTTTGTGACATTAAAAATTAAAATCTACTCAGATTACGTGTGACCATTCTGTTATTTAGCGGAGGTTCCGCTAGGAGAGGCAATAGAAGGAAAAGATGTTGAAGTTGAATGGATGCCGTTCGAACTGAGGCCTGAACCAGTTCCTACCCTTGATCCAAACTCTGATTATATACAGCATGCATGGCACGAGTCTGTCAAGCCGATTTCCCAAAAACTAGGGGTCGAAATGAACCTGCCCCCGGTCCAGCCGAGAACATACCTGGCTTTTGAGGGATTTCAATATGCGAAAGAACATGGTAAAGCTAACGATTATAACCACCGAATTTCTCAAGCCTTTTTTGAAGAGGGAAGAGATATCGGTCAACTTGATGTTCTTGTCGATCTTGCTGAAGAAATTGGCTTGAATGGGACGGAATATCGTGCAGCGCTTGAATCGAGAAAGTATAAGGAGCGTCATCAAGCAGCGTTACGGAACTCAACAGAACAAGGTATCAAAGCGGTTCCGACCTACATGATCGGAGAGAGGAAACTACAAGGTCTATACCCGGCTGACCGTCTTTCGGAAATCATTGATAAAGAACTGAATAAACAACCCGGCAACGGCAAGACCGATGACCTTGAAGGATCATCAGGCGAAAACTACTGAAACCCTCAGTAGTTTTTTCCGTTTGTACCGATGCAATAACACTCAGTTGATGCAAATGACGACTGCTCTGATCCAATAAATGTAATAAGTGTGCAATCAAATTTTGGTATCGCGCAATTATTTTTATTTCGATGCGATTATTTCATGGAATCGCGCAATTATTTTTGAAATCGTGAAATTCTCTCGTGAAATCGCGCAATTATCGTAGATCTGAGAAACGGAACCTAAACAGAGAAGGGATCTAGGCTCTTCCTGGAGAATACCCTTGTAAAAGAATAGAGGAGATGATCCGATGATCCTAAAAGAACGCAAAATGCCCATCAAAATCAAGAAATTACAGGCATTACTAAGACGGTTGCCAGCTAACCATCAAAAAAGAATCCAGATTGAATAGGAACTTGCTAAATCGATGGCGGGATACCGTGGTGAAAAATCTATTGATTACTACCTGGGTCTCTTATCTGAAAAACAATTTGGTATTTTTCATGATTTAAGGCTGAAAAACGGAAGAGGTTGCTTTCAAATAGACACGCTGGTTATATCACCATCTTTTTTTCTCATCATAGAAGTGAAGAACATTGCAGGCACTCTCTATTTCAATAATAAAAAGGACCAGCTGATAAGGACAATTGAGGACAAGGTAGAAGGTCTCCCTGATCCATTTTTACAGGTATTCAATCAAAAGATTCAGCTTGAGAAATGGCTGCTTCAAAATAAATTTCCCCGGATGCCCCTTGAACACCTCGTTGTAATCAGTAATCCCTCCACAATCATCAAAACGACACAATACATCCCAGAACTCATCCATAATGGGAACATCCCGCAAAAAGTTCAACAGCTTACCCAGAGATATAAATTTGAACACCTTCCGACAAAAGAACTTAAGAAACGGTCCTCTCGATTATTAAAAAAACACACGCCCGCTGATCCGGATATACTTAAACTCCTTCCATCAATCAAAGTGAACTGCTTAGAGGAGTATTTTGTTATCAATGTTCAACTGTGGGAATGAAAAGGCTATCTGCAAAATGGGAATGCCCTTCTTGTCATTTTTCTTCGAAAGATGCTCATCTGGAAACTCTGCAAGATTATGCCCTCCTCATCGATCGTTTCATAACGAATCAAAAGTTGAGAAACTTCTTACACATTTCCTCCAGATCGACCTCTACAAGACTATTAAAATCCATGCAAATGAAGCATTCAGGCTTTACAAAAGGCCGAGTTTATGAGCTGCCTTTGGAGATTCAATAGTATTTCTTTAACTTTGAGGAATAAAGCCGATATAAAAGGAAATCATCCGCTTGTGGAGGTTCAGTCAATGGCAATTGCTGCAGCAGAACATATTACAAATTTATTGAATGGGACAATCAATGTCATAAAAACAGTCATACCGATAGAATTCCAAATGGGGAAGCCCCAAAGCGAAGTCGATCTTCACCTGAAGGAAGAGGAACAAGTCGGTGTCATCATAGGTCTTGAAAAAGAAATCAATGGATCTCTTCTTTTCCTGGCGTCCAGGGCGTTTTTTGGAGAATGCGGGAATAAGATGTACGGCATGCCCTTTGAAGGTGAAATGCTTGAATCCTTTGTTAGAGAGTTAGGCAATATCTTAGCAGGCAATATTGCGACCCAGTTATCAAATGAGGATATTACAGTTGATATCACAACGCCACGGATTGTAAGCGAAGTATCCATAACAGATGCTGAGAAACAATTATCTATACCATTGAAATTTGGGTCAGAAGAACTGACGATTGTGTTTGCTGTCTATTAAATGAAAAAGGAACTGCCACCCATTGGTGCAGTCCCTTTTATGAAATGTTCATACCCAGTCTTGCACTTTATCGTGATCAGTAACCAACATAAGGATTCGTCCTTCATCCAATCTTTCCTCATATTGATCAGCCTCTTGTTGGGATAAGCCCATTTCTTTAAATTTAGCTCTTAATTCGTCACCTTTTTTATTAAAGATGTTTCCGACTGCTGTGTCGAGGCCCATTTCTTTGACACCGACCGTGTTGGCGTCTGCATTTCTAGCTACTCTGTTCGTCCGATCTTCATCATGGGAGATCACATACACATCGTCTTTATCAAGTCCTCGGTTTTGCAACTCTTTCACATCGTTTTTCAATTCTTCATCATTAACATACTCTCGTACGATAGGTTTTGCCATTTTAAAAAACCTCCTTTTGTTAATGTATTACTGTAATATCACATTTAAAGGGGGAATAAACGTATCTCACCCGAAAAACCTATTAAATGTTTTTTACGTCGAAATAACAATTGTTGCGAAGATTAAATTCACAGCTTAGAAGGTTAAGTGTAAAGGAAATGGGAAAAGGGTAAGATGAATACAACCTGAAGGAGGAGCTAGAATTGCCAAATAAAAACAGCTTAGAAAATTGTACATCCTCTGTAAATTGTGTGTCCTCTGTAAGTGATAATCAAAAACATAACATTGCACCGATTTCATATAACGGTTCCAGCGAACATGCTTACGAGACATTGCTCAAGGTGTTAAACAGTATGAAAAACACAGATATTACGGAAATGGAAAAGAATTATATCCGTGCTGAATGTAAATCGAATTGGTTGAAGTTAACCGCTGAGCTTGAGTTTTTAATTGATGAACAGACGAAAATCATTGACGTACGTTCAGCGTCCAGGAAAGGGGTTCCAGACTTCGGTGCAAATCGAAAAAGGGTTGAACGAATCAGGCAAAAGTTCATCCAGAAAGTCTAAAAGGGTGGAGATGATAATGGCAAAAGCAGTTGAAAAGCCCTTGTCAATTCCATTCTTTTTGTTTTTTTATCGTAATTATCAGCAAGGAAAAAGTTTCATAACCGATATTACGTCCTAACTTGTGCTAATCCGATTGAATTTTAATAGAAGAAGGTAAGATTGATAGAAGACTTTGGCTTGCCATAGCAAATACCAAAGTTTTTTGTAGATAATTTCTTTGCTCTGGCATTCAGATTGTGACAAACATTGAGTCAACTCATTAGGTATACTTGGACACATAACCGAATAAGATGATAAGTTCCGGGCATGAGGAGGTGTATGGCAGCTTCGGAACAAATGATGAAAGAGAAAGGGGCTTAGGTTTCATTATGAGCGAATTCGTTACGTATATTTTGGTGGTATGGCTTTCCATAATGAGTATTGTCCGGATTAAACACCAAGACTTGAACGATAAGCAAAATGGATATCTTCCCGATCGTGTTCCGTTCGTCGGAGTCAGAGAGTTTGAAGCGAACATCCTGAATCGAAGTGTGTATGTCTTTTACCGACTGAAGAGGCATGTGGTTTGGGATACCTCATAAAATAGAACGATTCTACCGAAAGTTGTACGTACAGGAGAAGCCCTTTATAATGAGGAAAGAATGATGTGAAGAAAGAGGGATTCTCTTGAGTATACAATCCAGTTTAGTCGTACAGAAAATGATTGATCGCCTTGAATCTATAAAAGGAGAGGTTGATGAAAACTCATCTTCGCGCCAGGTTCGCAATGAACTGAGCGCAATAAAAGCTTATTGTGACTTGTTGATGGAGGCGACCGACCATAAGCCGTCAGCGCCTAGTACGGTAGAAGTTAAAAAAACGAGTCCAGCGCCTGTCCGGGACGTGTCCGCTAAGCGTTCAAAAGAAGATGAAGATGTGAACGGGGATTCAATATTTGATTTTTAATCCTGGTTAAATTTAATGTGCTTTTTGTGAAAAAATGGATTTAAGCAAAATTCGCGACAGTCCTTGGGGAAAGCGAGCCAGGCGATGCCCCCACAGATAGCGAGGGAGAAGGGTTTTCTGGTTGCCCTCTGAAAGGGAGAGGGTTTTGCAAAATCAACAATGAAGTATACAAGCGTATTTTTAAAAGACTAAAATGTTTCAAAGGACACTCATTTGTAGCCTTTGGAACATCCCTCATAAGGAAAAAGGGAGTACTCCTCCATGCTACCATTACCGCAAAAAAACCTGTGATCAGCATTGTCATTGCTGATTATATTGAAGTGCGGAAGAATGAGCATGGTTTGCGAGTCGCTCCCTTATTGAAGTTGTATTATTTGATGTATGAGTAGATTCTTGCCTCATGAGGACGTAATGTCATGTACCGGTTCGATACCGTTCCCGGTACGTCTTGGTAGTTTGAAATCTTTAATTCAGCATTGATGCTTTCTTCAGGTAAAGTCAGTTCGTAATTTTCATCCGAATGGTTCAGGACAATCAGCCAAGTATGATCCTCCAAGTTCCTTGTATACATATAAAGCCGTTCGTCCTCTTCGGACAGATCAGCATAATCACCATAGACCATTACGTCATTCTCTTTTCGGAGAGCAATCAACTTTTGATAGTAGTAAAAAATCGAATGGGGATCGTCTAATGCCTTTTCTACATTGATTTCTTCATAATTCGGATTTACCGCTATCCAAGCTTCTCCGTCTGTGAAACCTGCATTTTCAGAAGCGTCCCATTGAACGGGTGTCCGGGAGTTATCACGGCTTAAAGGTTTCAGTTCTTTAAACACCTCTTGTGGATCCCGTTCTTTACCCACTTCTTCTTCATATTTGTTTTTCATGGCGATATCTTGATAATCGTCAATTGAATCGAAATCCACACCTGTCATGCCGATTTCTTCACCTTGAAAAATATAGGGTGTCCCTGGGAGTGTATGCACCATTGTTGCGAGCAGTTTGGCAGATTCTTCACGATACGTTCCGTCGTTTCCGTATCTTGTCACTTGTCTCGTGTGGTCATGATTATTGAGGAATTGAGAGTTCCACCCTTTACCGAACATGCCTTCAAACCATTCCCTTTGTATGTCCTTGAATTGGAGCATATTCCATTCCGGCATATCGTCTGCTACCTGGAAATGAAAGAGAGTATCAAGCTCACCTCTGTCTTCTCCAACGTATTTCAATCCATCTTCAGGGGTGACAAAAGGGATTTCCCCGACTGTCATAATATCGTAATGGCGAAGTACTTTCTCATTCATTTCCTGTAGATATTGATGGATCCCCGGATTATTTCCCAGATAATTGATTTTTTCCGGCTTTTCAGCATCAGGAAAGCCTTCTATTTTCGCCAGGAGGTTGATGACATCCATCCGGAACCCATTAATCCCTTTATCAAGCCAAAACTTCATCATATCGAAAATTGATTCCCTCACTTTTGGGTTCCGCCAATTGAGGTCAGGCTGCTCGACAGCAAACGAATGGAAGTAATACTGTCCTGTTTTGTCATCATATTCCCATGTGGACGGTGTAAAATACGAACGCCAATTATTCGGCGGTCCTCCATCCGGTTTGGGGTCTCTCCAGATATACCAGTCTCTTTTAGGATTATCTATAGATGACCGTGACTCCTGGAACCAATTGTGTTGATCAGATGTATGGTTGACGACAAGGTCCATGATCAGTTTCATATCCCGTTTATGGGCCTCTTCTAAAAGCCTCTCCCAATCTTCAATTGTCCCAGCCTTATCCATGATCGCTCGATAATCAGAAATATCGTATCCATTGTCTTTATCAGGAGACTCATAGACAGGATTCAACCAGATGACATCCACACCAAGCTTTTTGATGTAGTCCAACTTCTGTATGACACCGTTTATATCTCCGTATCCGTCCCCGTCTGTATCATAAAAACTCCTCCAGTAAACTTGATAGACGACTGCTTCTTTCCACCATTTTCGTTTCAACGAACAGGACCTCCTTATAGGAATCACATGTATATGCAGGATGCTTTACTATCATTATCCAATGGATAAAAGGAAGTGTAAAGTAAGAGGAAAGATGAAGAAGGTAGGATTGGAGAGGTTTTCATTTTCCAGCACACGTCCTTTTCTTATCCTGTGGTTAAGCGTCCTGAGGTACTTAAATCACGAAAAATAGATTGTGAGGGTCTCAGGATGTATACATTTAAACGTCTTCACTATCGGCATTTTCTGGTGGTATGGAAGGGATCACGGAAAAAGATATCGGACTCGATTCAGTGAATCCTGTCTGGTCGTTTTCATATTCCAGTAAAGAAATAAATGGGACGATAGGCACGAACATAGAATACCCGAAAAGCCTCATGGTCAAAGGGTGTTCTCTTTTTTATACTAGAAATAAGAACAAACGTTCGTATTTTGTTTGTTTTTTTACGAATTTATTTTGCTTTACTTATAAAGGGAGGGATGCAGAATGAGAGATGCGCAGCGTATATTACACCAGTTAGAAAGACAAGGAAATCTCTTATCAGCATTTATAAGTCACCAAGATAATCGGAGTGAGATGCTGCAATTCATCATGTCACCATCGGCGGATCAATATAGGGAATTAAATCATCGCTTCCAACAATTTTGTTTTGAATGCCGATTCATCCATTACATGTCCAAATTTATTTATTATCAATCGATTAATTATATACGCAAGGTTCGGAAAATCCAGTCTCGTGCCCTATCTGATCGGTATAACGAGAAGTATATGACAGAGGATGAACCATCAAAAAAGTTTATCCAGACTGAATTCGAATGCCCAATATTGGACCAGGCCATCATGAAGCTGACGGTTCACCAAAGGAAGGTCATCCATCTTCATTACCAGAAAGATTGGAAGTTAAGGGAGATTGCAGATTCGTTGAATGTAAGTCCACAATCCATATCGAAGACACATAGACGTGCACTTGATCATCTGAAAAAATGGATGGAGGGTGAAAAATATGCTTGAAGGTACGAATGTCGTAGGCTGGTTCAATCTGATTTCAAATATCGGCTTTCCCACAGTCGTAGCCCTTTATCTTCTGTTTCAATTCGAAAAAAGGCTCGCCAATCTGGAGAGCTCCATTCATAGAATCGGAGAGTATTTGGAAGAGAGGAATGAAAAACATGGATTTATACGGAAGCGTTCAAAAGGCAAAGAAAAGCAATGACGAATCATCCATACAATATATATTGGGGTGTCTTGAGCCGAAAATCAAACAGACGATCTTTTCAATGGAAAAACAGTATCAGGAAGATATTGAGCAAGAGGTAAAACTTCGGATCATCGAAGCGGTCCGGGTTTATGATACGGATCATTTGCTAAGTTTAAAAGAAGTATTGGGAAAATCAGAACATGGACAGGCTATTCTTAAAAGAATAAATAATGACAATTTTTAGACCTCTGTTGGCAAGTGAATCGATTTTCATTACACTTGAAGAAGCAATATATCGATAATCTATGATACCAAAGGAGTAGGATCATGTTTAAATTATTTATTCTTTTAGGTGCATTGAATGCAGGGCTTTCGGTTGTCCTGGGAGCTTTCGGAGCTCATGGCCTTGAATCGAAGTTATCTGCCAAGATGATGGATGTGTATAAAACAGGGGTTCAGTATCATATCTTTCACGCACTGGGGCTTTTCGTCGTTGCATTTTTAGCTGATAAGTTCCCGAATTCCTCATTGATTGGGGCTGCAGGCTGGATCATGTTCTTAGGAATCATCTTATTCTCCGGTAGTCTTTATGTATTGAGTGTTACCGATATTTCGAAGTTAGGGATCATAACACCATTTGGTGGACTAGCTTTCATCATCAGCTGGGTCCTGATCATCATTGCTATATTGAAAGTTTAGGTGTCTAAGGTGGCTCGTATTCTTCCAGGCCACTTTTCAAGTTGTCGAATACATGAAAAAAGGGCTTCCCAGCACCCTTCGATGCGTAGTCCGCCCCTTTCAAAAACCTACCTTGGAGAGTAAGTAGCCATTTGTCCTGCTGTTTGATTGTTGAACGGGTAAGTATACTCGATTTCTTCATCAAAGGTTACATAATCTAAATAAACCATCAACAATAGATAGCGTTTCCCTGTCTCTGGATCACTGATAATGATGTGATCTCTCCCGGCTGCTTCTATAACACCTTTGAAAATCTTAGCGGGCCATTTCGGGTTGCCCTCGAATGTCATATAAAACGTTCCAACCTTTCCCCGGTTCAATCGAAGTATATTTTCGATATACGACTGTTCAACCGGGAGTTGGCCGTTCATTTGTGCTGCACCAGGAAATCCGGAAGGGAAACTGCCAGGCATGCCCTGCATTCCCTGAGTTCCAGGCATTCCCTGAGTTCCCGGCATCCCCTGCATCCCCGGCATGTTGTTTTGGTTTTGACGATAATTTGGATAGTTCATAACAAACCTCCCCATCTTCAATGTTACTCCCTATTAAACAGGTATACTCGACGCTCGGATAAGTTATGACTATTAAAACGTTGAATAGACCTCAGAACAGTCTGCCTCACTAGGTTGGTAGAAACAATGGGATTTGAAACGGCCTGCATTCGCCTGGTTGAACCACTGGGCTGGACAGGCTCCTGGTGGCTTGAAGAACCATAAGGAAAATTCAGCTGGATTGAATCTTTGTCCGGCAATCACTTTTTTCGCCAATTTGATTTCGCTTTGCCTGGCTCCCTGATAAAAATATCCTTTCTGAGTTGCTTCGAATCCACCCGGAGATTGGAAAACCATTCTTGGGATGGTATTGATGTCTTTAAAGTCCAGACAGCGGACTCTTACACGGTTGACGCCGACATTCCCGACCATGAGCATCCCTAGCTTCCCTTCACCTTCTGCTTCAGCTCTCATCAATCTGGCAAGCATCTCGATATCTTTTTGAACGGCCCTTACTACTGCCATATGTCACCCCCATGAAGTAGGCTTTCACTTACTATAGGTATGACAGGTAAGCTGGAAAATGTTGATGGACAAAGAGAAAATTTCAGAGGACCAGCCTCAATAAAGGAATAAAAAGACAGCCCTATCAAGGACTGTCCTCTATATAGTTCTGTTATACAGCTAAGAATGAGCTGACTTTTTCTTTTGGAAGGATATTTCCTACGTAAAATGAACCGAATTCACCGAAACGTGCACTTACTTCATCAAAACGCATTTCATAAACAAGCTTTTTAAACTGAAGGACATCGTTGGCGAATAAGGTAACACCCCACTCCCAATCGTCGAAACCGACAGAACCGGTAATGATTTGCTTCACTTTTCCTGCATAACCACGACCGATCATGCCGTGGCTCCGCATCATCTCTCGACGCTCATCCATGGAAAGCATATACCAGTTGTCATTGCCTTCACGACGCTTGTCCATCGGATAGAAGCACACATGCTCCCACTTCGGAAGAGTTGGTTTCAAACGTCCTTGAATCATTGGATCTGTTTCAGGGTCCACATCTTTTGAAGCCATATAGTTACTCAATTCTACAACTGAAACATACGAATAAACAGGAACCGTATATTCTGCAAATGTCGTTTTGTTGAATGCTGTTTCAATTTCGTTAAGCTCTTGCATCGTCGGACGGAGAAGCATCATCATGAAGTCTGCTTTTTGTCCAACGATGGAGTAAAATGCGTGACTTCCTTTTTGTTGTGCTTCTGTCACTTCCCACTTTTCAAGAAATGTAAGTAGTTCTTGGATGGCATGCTCTCGTTCGTCACTTGAGATGGACTTCCATGCTGCCCAGTTCATCGTGCGAAAATCATGTAAGCAATACCAGCCATCCAAGGTTTTAGCCGCTTCATTCATTGAAGACACTCCTTTATCACATTACTATCAGGTTTTTTTCCGTTTCCATCATATCACAAATCCTTTCAAACCAAAAAAGAGGGGTTCAACTTTAACAAAAAAGTCAAACCTCCCTTTGAATGATTATATGAAACTGCGAATATGGTTTTCGACAATTCGTTTCAACTTTCCAACATCTTCCGTTTCTTTTCGAGATATGTCCAGCATCGATTTCCGTTCATCCATATCAAGTGCTTCTTCCAAGAAACCAAATAAACCTTTACCGCGTTTATCCACCTCGATCAAAAGTTGTGCATGGTCCTTTTCTGGATAAAGGACGAGTTCGATTTCGTCGAGCTCTCCCCGGAATGGTCCTGAATAGGGAACAAATTCGAATTCCTGTACAAACGGATGGTTCCTTTGCATATGCCTTTTTACATGAATACATTCAGACTTTCGAAGACGGAAACCGAGCTCTTCAATCGCCTTAAAAATACGATCGACTATATCACTTGGGACAACTTTAATGAAATCATTGTCTGTAGGGTCAATAGCTTGCTTGATGTCTAAAGCCGTCTTCAGCCATATCGGCGTTTTCCCCATCGATAAAGGTGTATCGGAGGGTAGAGGGAATGTAAAAGGAATTTCCTTTCTTTCACTGGCGGCAACCGTAAAGCTTTCAGCCACTTTGTATTTTCCAAGGACATGTGTTTCCTTCACTTTTCGATCCTCCACTTTCCGATAATACTCTGTCATCAGATAGATGAAAATATCATCAATATGCTGGTCGACCCTCCCTCCTGTGATGTCAATGACACCTTCAATCGTTCCTCCAGCCTTGAACCAACTCTCTGTAAGCTTCGTATCCACCACTGCAGCGCCGATTCCAACACTTGCGAGCATACGATTTACCATAGACATGTCCATACCCCTTTTCAGATCGCATATTTCAAATCTTTTCTTTTTACGGATATCGAGGAATAAAGTTTCAATGAATGATAAAAGGTTATGAGAATTATGAAATGCAAAACTACTTTTGGTAAGCGATTACATAAAGGTTTTTGGTTTCGTCAGGGGATAAAAAGGAGTATTGTAGGAAATGAAAAAGATAGAGTCATTTAATGTAATGCAAAAAAATTTAAATGAACGAATGTGATACAGTGGAAAAAGGAGGAGTTAATATGAGCAACATGTTTACGGTGATGGAGCAGAAGCTGAGGGCGACTTATCCTTCCATCGTTTTTCCAGAAGGCGAGGATTCCAGGATCATTGATGCAGCTGTCCGGTTGGCTGAAGAGAAGATTCTGAGACCAATTTTGATCGGTGACCAGGCTCTTATCAGAGCGATCCTTGAAAGGAAAGGACTTGATCTTGACCTTGTCGATATCCTCTCTCCTGAAAACTATGAAGGTTTCGATGAAATGGTGAAACAGTTTGTGGAACGACGGAAAGGGAAAGTCAATGAGCCTGAAGCGAGGGAAATTTTACAAGATGTCAATTATTTCGGAACCATGCTCGTCTACATGGATAAAGCCGCAGGGCTCGTCAGCGGTGCAGCCCATTCTACTGCGGATACAGTACGTCCGGCGCTTCAGATCATCAAGACGAAAGAAGGCATCAAACGTACTTCAGGCGCTTTCTTGATGGTGAAGGAAGATGAGCGCTACATTTTTGCCGATTGTGCCATCAACATCAATCCTACAGCAACCGATTTAGCCGAAATCGCAGCGACAAGTGCAGATACTGCGCGGGTTTTCGGACTCAATCCAAGAGTTGCGATGCTTAGCTTTTCAACAAAAGGATCTGCAAAATCAGATGAAACACAGAAAGTGATCGATGCAGTCACACTATTGGATGAAGTCGGCACGGATTTCCCTGTAGACGGTGAACTGCAATTTGATGCCGCATTCGTGCCAGAGGTGGCAGCTAAGAAAGCCCCTGATTCACCGCTTGAAGGAAGATCGAATGTGTTCGTCTTCCCAGGATTGGAATCAGGAAATATCGGCTATAAAATGGTACAGCGCCTAGGCGGTTATGAAGCGATCGGTCCAGTTCTTCAAGGGTTGAACAGGCCAGTAAACGATCTATCTAGAGGCTGTAACAGTGAGGATGTATATAAATTATCCTTGATCACAGCCATGCAAGCACGGCATAAATAAAAAATCGAGTGGATTTTCCACTCGATTTTTTTATATGGTAAGAAAGTATAACTTTTCAGTGATGTACAATGTCCTCTAAAATCTTTTTGTCATCGAACCAATGCTTTCCTGTTTCTTTCAACCACACGTTTCAAATAAAAATCATATTGATTGATCTCCGAAATGGATAAGTAGGAGGAGAGCAGATCCGAGCCTTGATTCTTCAGAAAAAGCAATAAAACTTCCATGAGATCAGTTACGTCAATTGGAGTATCTGCAAGCTCAGATAAAGAAGCCATTACTTTCGGATCGATTGATGGGTAGGTGAATTTCGTCTCAGCGCCGCCCTTTGCCCGTTCGTAAAATTGCCGGACAACCTTTGCACGCTCTGAGCCGGATCCATTTACACACAAATAGATTTGGACTGCAATGCCGCCGCGTAATCGGCGTTGCGATATTCCAGCAAACTTTTTCCCGCCAATACTTAAATCATACTTTCCTGGACAGTAAGACGTGGGGATTTCTTTTCTCTCAAACGTTAGTCCATAAGGCTTCAACAACGCCTTGGTAAGGTGTACCATTGCCTCGTATCCTAAGTCGATGTCGATTCTCTGTTCTTTTTCAGAGAGGATGAGTGAAAGGTTCAAGATCCCTTCATCCAACACGACGGCTAATCCCCCTGAATTTCGGACAATGACTTCATATCCTTGTTCTTCAAGGTATTTGACGCCTTCGTTAAGGTTCGGCAACCGGCTGTCCTGAATCCCTAATACGATTGTTTTTGGATGTACCCATGTGCGGACCGTAGGAGGGGCGTCCTCACTGCCGATTGTGCTGCATAATGTATCGTCCATGGCGAATGATTGAAGTGCGTGGAAGGATTCGCCCAATGTGGTTTGGTCTATGATACGCCATTCAGGCTGTGCCAATATACGTTTCAATATTTCTTTCATTCTTAAAGCTCCTTTAAATAACCTCAACCGTTTTATTATAGCATGTCCTGTAAAATTCGTTCACCTGCGAATACTTTTTTGTCGGACTTTCTTCGGTTAACAACTGCTCGAATAGGGAATGGGTTGAAATGAATGGGGCCTGGTGATTTTATTCATTAACTACATGGAGGAGGGATAAAGGAATATTACGATTTTTCCAGCAAGGAATAATATTACAAACGCTTACATATCAATGGTCATGATTAGAAGAGCTTTGCATAAACATGCGAAATGTTTTATATTACCATTTGACAACATTCATCAAGCATTAGAAAATAGCCAATAGCGTATTTCATTAGATAGGAGGATAAAATATGAAGTTAAGCGTCCAAATCATAATCGGTCTGATCTTAGGTATTGTCGTCGGAATCGTGCTTAATTTATTTGCAGCCGATTTATTTACTGTACTCGATAAATATGTTTTCGGCCCTGTCGGAACAATTTTCTTGAATCTAATTAAAATGCTTGTCGTACCAATTGTCTTTTTCTCGATTGCACTCGGTGCAGCAGGAATTGGAGATCCGAAAAAGCTCGGTCGTATCGGAGGGAAAACGATTGGGTACTTCCTTATCACTACAACAATCGCACTTGTCATCGGACTTGGATTGGCGTATTTGATCCAGCCAGGTACAGGCGGAGGTTTTGACACAGAAGGCCAGGCTAATTTCAAAGCCGAAGAAGCACCACCAGTGGTTGATACATTATTGAACATCATTCCGACAAACCCAATTGATGCCATGGCGAAAGGTGATATGCTCCAGATCATCGCCTTCTCCATCTTTGTCGGTTTTGCGGTTGCAATGTTAGGTGAAAAAACAAAAGGTGTACGAAAGTTACTTGAAGAAGGTAATGAAATATTGATGTACCTTGTCAACATCGTTATGATCCTGGCTCCATATGGTGCGTTTGCATTGATCGCATCTGCTGTCGGGAGCTTCGGTTTAGATGCGCTGCAAGCGATGGGCCTTTATTTCGGAACGGTGTTACTTGCATTGCTCTTGCATGCACTCATCACCTATGGAACAGCCGTTTCGACACTCGGAAAGATGAATCCGGTCAAATTTTTCAAGAGTTTCGCGCCAGCGATGTCTGTTGCCTTCAGTACATCGAGCAGTAGCGGTACACTTCCTGTATCAATGAAGACAGCACAGGAAAACTTGAATGTGCCGAAACAGGTCAGCAGCTTCGTGCAGCCACTCGGTGCGACGATCAATATGGACGGTACAGCGATCATGCAGGGGGTCGCAACGGTATTTATCGCCCAAGTTTACGCGGTTGATCTTTCAATAACGCAGCTTATCACTGTTGTGCTTACAGCGGTGCTTGCAAGTATCGGTACAGCAGGTGTTCCTGGAGTAGGTTTGATCATGCTAGCGATGGTCTTGAAACAGGTTGGCCTTCCGGTCGAAGCGATTGGTCTTGTCCTTGGTGTAGACCGCCTATTGGATATGACCCGTACTGCTGTTAACATTACAGGTGACGCATCTTGTGCCGTGATCGTTGCAAAGTCTGAAGAAAAGCATGGCGGTGCACCGCAAAAGACACCTGATCTAGATATATAGGCACACTCCTGTGGGAGAAGCGGGCCAGGCTATACCAGCCGTGAGAAACGTGATATCCAGATGAAGAACTGACTTGAAGACTATCTCAAGTCAGTTTTTTTTATTTAAGGATAAGAAAGCATTCATTTAGGAAAGGATGAAAATTTTGGTTGCGGTGGAGAAATGTCTAGCTCCACTGCCCAACCACTTGGATCACTTCAGACCTCCTGCAGAGCAGTACAATTGAATGATGACCAATGCAATCATTTTTAAAGCCGCGTAATCCGAAAAAAATTTTTCTGTGACTGTATGTCAGGTCATGTAATGGAACCCGGCTTTTCACATTTTCGGAGAGGTTTTCATTTCATTTTGAAGAATATATAATTAAAACAATGGTCGAAAAAAACATGAACATGAAGTTCAATTCACTAATATAGACGCAGCTTCTCCAGGTGTAAGAAGAAAGGGGTATCAAGTCAGGCGATGAGCTATATGCTGCAACAATTAAACGAAGAAAAAGTATTTAAAGATCCTGTACACAGATATATCCATGTGCGTGACAGCATTATTTGGGATTTGATTGGAACGAAGGAATTCCAGAGATTGAGAAGGATCCGGCAGCTCGGAACGACATTTTTAACCTTCCATGGGGCAGAACACAGCCGTTTCAGCCATTCATTAGGGGTGTATGAAATTGTCCGACGGATCATTAAAATCTTTCAGGGCAGGCCGCATTGGAACAATGAAGAGCGCATCCTTTGTTTAGCAGCTGCACTTTTACACGACATCGGACATGGACCCTATTCACATTCCTTTGAAAAAGTATTCAATCTGGACCACGAGGATTTCACGCAATCGATTATTCTTGGTGATACTGAAGTGAACAGCATCTTAAAAAAGGCAGATAGTGACTTTCCGCGTAAAGTTTCGGAAGTTATTGCGAAAACCTATGAAAACAAGCTTATCGTCAGTATGATCTCAAGTCAGATTGATGCAGACCGGATGGATTACTTGCTCCGTGATGCTTATTTCACAGGAGTAAGTTACGGCCAGTTCGATATTGAGAGGATTTTGAGAGTCATGCGCCCGAAGGAAGATCAAGTCGTCATCAAACATAGCGGAATGCATGCTGTAGAGGACTACATAATGAGCCGATATCAAATGTATTGGCAAGTATATTTTCATCCAGTAACTCGCAGTGCAGAGGTCATTCTATCAAAGATTCTCCATCGAGCGAAAGCTCTCCATGAAGAAGGCTATACCTTTAAATTGGAGCCGATCCATTTCGTTTCATTATTCAACGATGATGTCGATCTGGATGATTATATCAAGCTTGACGAAGGGATCATCCAGTTTTATTTCCAGGCATGGCAGGAAGAGGAGGATGACATACTAAGTGATCTTTGTGAGCGGTTTTTGAATCGCCGCCTTTTCAAGTACATGGAATTTAATCCAAACGTCCATATGGAGCATTGGCATAGACTGTACACTTATTTTGTCAGAGCGAAGATCGATCCGGATTACTATTTGATCGTCGATTCATCGTCAGACTTGCCTTATGATTTTTATCGCCCGGGTGAGGAGGAAGAACGCCTTCCGATCCACTTGTTGATGAAGAGCGGAGAATATCGGGAGTTGTCCAGGGAATCTACGGTTGTCGAAGCGATTTCCGGTAAAAAACGGACCGATCATAAGTTGTATTATCCATCGGACCTGGTAGAGAGAATAGAAGATCAGGACTTAAAAAGAAAAATCAGTGAAATATTAGAATTATAGGAGGGGATCCTAATGCTTGAGCATCATGCTCGGTTGGTGGCATTGTTCGATTATGCCAGGGAGGTCGTAGGAAGAAAGAAGCTTCAGAAAATGGTTTATATTGCAAAAAAGTTGAACTTTCCTTTCGGAGAAAAATATCAATTTCATTTTTACGGACCCTATTCTGAGGAACTGACGCTTCGTGTCGAAGAACTTTGTAACCTAGGATTTATCGAAGAGACGAAAGAAAAGGTATCAGGTTATTATCAGTACCGTTACACACTGACAGGTGAGGGAGAGCAATTCTTGAATCATTATGATCTGGACCTGGAACCACTCAAGGACTGTGTAACGTCTATGAATGAAAAGCCTTCACGCATGCTGGAGCTTATTTCGACCATCCTTTACTTCGATCATCTTTCTAATGAGGAGATAGTAGAAAAGATTCAAGTCGTCAAGCAAAAACAGAAATACACTGAAGAAGAGATAGAAGAAGCATTCCGATATATCGAGGATCTCAAAAGCCAACAGTAGTATTGTAAAGAAAAATCAGCTTTCAAACGACTTAGGCACTTTTGTGAAGGATTTCGTTCTTCGCTGGGTGCCTTTAATGCAGGGGTCTTTTGTACTATTTTCTAGGAATATGATCAAAATTTCTAGGATTAACAGTCATTTTTCTAGGATTAACAGAAAAATTTCTAGGATTAATACTTCACCTATGTAACTATTCTAAAAACATATTGACAAACACTATATTTAGTGAGATTGTAAGGTTAATAATACAATATATTGATTTTATTGAACGATAGGTGTCTTTTAAGAAGACTTAATAGGGAATTTGGTGAGAAGCCAGGACTGTCCCCGCAACTGTAATTGTGGACGAACGGAATGATCCACTGTATAAGAGAGTCTAGCAATAGGTGCTTATATGGGAAGGGTTCCTAGTAGGGAGAAGCAAAAGTCAGTAGACCTGCCTGAGTTTGGTGTTTCAATTCTTCGGGGATTGAGGGTTGAAGCGTGGACGTTCTTTTCAATTCGGTCCGGGTCTTTTATATAGGTCTGGTCCGATTTCAAACCGTCTTCGTTTCAACCACTCGAAATACGGGTGGTTTTTTTAATGGATAAGAAAGTATAAAAATTTTGGTTGCGGTGAAGAACTGTCTAGCTCCACCGCCCAACCACTTAGATCACTTCAGACCTCCTGCGGCGGCGACAGCCTCCTCGTCGGACTTCCAGTGACCTTCGTGGCTGACCAGGGCGTTTGCGCTTTTCTTGATGTCTAGCTCCACCGCCCAACCACTTGGATCACTTCAGACCTCCTGCGGCGGCGAATGCCACGACGTTGGTCTTCCCGGTGACCTGTATAGGTTAACTCTCTAAATCAGAAATGGAGGACTAAAAAATGACTACCGTACTGAATAAAAAGCATTTTCCGATAAAACTCATTAAACTTACTGAAAAACTGGAAAAGAAATTCCCTCATCTGGATGTATCAGACTTAATCGAGAAAGCAACGACTCAATCGGACCATGCCAATGAGGAAGCGTACATCAATTTGATGCTATTGGAAGGGTTGGCAAGAATTACACAGGAAGAGCCGGATTGGACGTATGTCTGTGCCCAAATCCATCTTTATTCTCTTTACCGTGAAACCGCTCGAAATCGTGACCAGGTACCTGGTTATCGAAACTTCCATGGGCTTCTCCAATTACTTAACAAAAAAGGTCTCTTTGACAAAGAGCTGCTTACACATTACACGAAAGAAGAGGTGGACGAGCTTGAAGCAGAATTGGTGCCGGAACGGGATGAACTGTTCACATATGCAGGCATCCGGATGCTGGCGGACCGTTATCTAGCGCGGGATCATGATCGCCAATTATACGAGCTGCCTCAAGAGAGATGGATGGTCATTTCAATGACGTTGATGATTCCTGAACCGAAGGAACAACGTCTCCAACTTGTAAAAGAGGCCTATTGGGTCCTTTCAAACCTCTATATGACGGTGGCTACCCCGACCCTTGCCAATGCAGGGAAAGCGCATGGCCAGCTAAGCTCATGCTTCATCGATACAGTAGATGACAGCTTGCGGGGAATCTATGATTCGAACACGGATATCGCGATGCTCAGTAAAGCAGGGGGAGGAATCGGTGTCTATCTCGGAAAGATCCGCAGTAAAGGCTCGGACATCAAAGGGTACAAAAATACATCTTCAGGTGTAATCGCCTGGATGAAACAGCTCAACACGACCGCAGTAAATGTCGATCAACTCGGACAGCGCAATGGTGCTGTTGCGGTCTATTACCCGGTATTCGGAAAAGACATTTTCGCCTTCCTCGATGCGAAGCTGAACAATGGGGACGAGCGGCAGAGGACACATGATCTGTTCACAGGAGTCGTCATCCCTGATCTATTCATGGAAAAAGTCGAAAACCGTGAAGAGTGGTATCTGTTCGACCCGCATGAGGTGAAAAAGCTGATGGGATTTGAGCTTGATGATTTTTACGATGAAGAGAAGGGTAGCGGAAGCTTCCGGGAGAAATACGAACAATGCGTCGATCATCCCTTCCTTTCCCGCGAGACCGTGCCTGCGATCGAAATCATGAAACGGATCATGATCAGTCAGCTTGAGACCGGCGGCCCGTTCATGTTTTATAAGGATACAGTCAATCGGTTGAATAACAACCGTCACGAAGGAATCATCTATTGTACCAACCTATGTACGGAAATCACACAAAATCAGTCAGCTACGACGGTTGAAGAGGAAACGACCAAGGACGGGAAAATTATTATCACAAAAACTCCTGGTGATTTTGTCGTTTGTAATTTATCAAGCCTCTCTCTTGCAAAAGTGATGAAAGACGATGTGTTGGAGCGTGTCATTCCGACTCAAGTACGGATGCTCGATAACGTTATTGAACTTAATAAAGATAAAATTGAAGTGAAACAAGCGTTCCTGACGAATGAAAAGTACCGGGCGATCGGACTGGGAACGTTCGGGTGGCATCATCTGCTCGCTCAGAAAGGGATCCGCTGGGAGTCGGAGGAAGCGGTCACCTTTGCAGATCAGCTTTATGAAAAAATTAACTTCCTGACGATTCAAGCAAGTAATGCCCTGGCAAAAGAAAAAGGGACTTATCCAACATTTGAAGGCAGCGAATGGAGTACAGGGGCTTATTTTGAAAAAAGAGGCTACGAAAGTCCGGAGTGGCGTGAATTAGCGGACAATGTCCAAAATGAAGGGATCCGGAACGGTTGGCTGCTTGCGGTTGCACCGAATGCGTCAACGAGTATTATTGCCGGCTCTACAGCGAGCATCGATCCGATTTTCAAAAAGCAATATGCCGAAGAGAAGAAAAACTCAAAAATACCAGTGACCGCCCCTGACTTGTCACCTGAAACAACATGGTTTTATAAGAGTGCATATGATATCGACCAAAAATGGAGCATCCGCCAAAATGCAGCAAGGCAGCGCCATGTCGATCAATCGATTTCCTTCAACCTATACGTACGGAACACAGTGAAAGCGAAGGAACTTCTCGACTTGCACTTGAGCGCCTGGAACGCTGGTTTGAAGACGACCTATTATGTCCGTTCCACCTCTCACGAAGATATAGAAGGATGTGATTCTTGTGAAAGCTGATACAACACTTCATGTGAGGGAATTGTATGTCCCTGAAGCCCCGAACGCCTCTACAGGTATTCTCAATGGGCAAAGCTCGAACGTCTTGAACTGGGATGATGTCCGCCACACATGGGCATATCCGTTATATAAACAGATGCTCTCGAACTTTTGGACACCGTTCGAAATCAACATGTCTGGTGACCGGAGGCAATATGCGGAGTTATCAGCTAAGGAAAAAGAAGCGTTCAACAAAATCATCGGACTGCTTGCTTTCCTGGATAGCATTCAGACCGATTATGCGAACCGGGTTGCCGGTTATCTGACAGATTCGAGCTTGACAGCACTGATGACTGTGCTCGCCTTTCAGGAAGTTGTTCATAACCAGTCATATTCTTACGTCCTTTCGAGTCTTGTGGATAAAGGGAAGCAGGATGAGATTTTCGAGTACTGGAAGCACGATGCAGTATTACAGGAGCGGAATGAATTCATCATAGAGGGATACGAATCATTTGTGAAAAACCCGACGCCTGAGACGTTTTTGGAGTCGATCGTCTATGACGTCGTTTTGGAAGGATTGAACTTTTACTCAGGGTTCAGTTTCTTCTACAATCTGGCAAGGAATCAAAAGATGGTTTCAACCTCGACGATGATCAATTACATCAACCGTGATGAACAGCTGCATGTCCACCTTTTCACGAAAATCTATCATGCAGTCATTGAAGAATTTTCTCTGGATAAGAAAGAAGCGCAACAATTTGTCAGTGAAACGTTCAAAAAAGCAGCCGACCTTGAAATCAAGTGGGGGAATTACATCCTAGGGGACCGCTTCCCTGGGATCACTTCCTCCGAGCTGGATGCATATATTAAATTCATTGCAAACAAGAGGGTGAATCAGCTTGGAGCTGACCGGCCATACCCGGAGCATCGCAAAAATCCGATGCCTTGGATCAAAGCATATGAATCAGTGAATGAAGGGAAAAGTGACTTTTTCGAACAAAAATCCAGACAATATACGAAAGTTTCCGATGACAATGGCTTCGATGAGCTGTAAATTCACGGAATTGCCAAAAATAGCATGAGGATTTTCACTGTCCATTCCGTAGTACTAATATAAAGAGTTTTAGTGATTATTTGCAGGGAGGGATGGACGTGAATAAGGACAATGAAGGCAAGAAGAAGCCGGAAGTGGTTGAAATCCAGTATTCTGACCTCATAGGAGACATTATCAAACGGGCTGAACAAGAAGGTGCATTCGACAACCTGAAAGGCAAGGGGAAACCTCTTAAGCTGGATGGGGATCATACGTACAATCCTGATCGTTTATTGAATAAGGTGATGAAAGATAATAATATCCTTCCACCTTGGATCCAGATGGATAAAGAGATCGAACGGCTGAAAGAAGAACTTTCGCATTATTCAAGTGAATACAACATCCGTAAGTCAGTTGAAAAAATCAACAAAAAAATCTTCAATTACAACTTAAGCTGTCCCCCAGCTGCACAGAAACGGAAATTAAAATTGGAAGATTATTTGCCATCGGAATGAGAAGAAGGGAGCGAACCCGAAACGTGGGTCAGCTCCCTCTTTTTTGTTTTTGATATAATTTTAAATTTGCTGTGTTTTGGTCCTAAGTTCTAGAGATAAATAGCTATGGATTGATTTGAAGAACCTTTTTCCAGGTCCATTTAACATTACAACGTGACCTTTATTATTGCTTCCCGTAATTTCTCGGCACATAGTCTGGGTAATCAGTGATGATTCCGTCCACGCCTGCATCAAGCAGTGGCTGGACATCCTCTTTTGCTCGGACTGTCCATGGCATGATGCCCATATTGAGAGCATGGATGCGGTCGACAAGTGCGCGATCGACTTGGTTTTTGTACGGGTTCACGTAATTTGCATAGGTCTTGAATTCATTCAGGGATTCATCAGTAAGGTCCAGGTAGTTGGAAGTAAGGACACCGACTGGAACATCAGGTAAAAGGTTATGGAATGTTTTCATCGAATTGAAATCAAAGGATTGGACAATGACCGAATTGTTTTTCGGCTTATCCATACCCCGTTCTCTTAATGCCTCAACCACTTTTTTCTCAATTCCAGGATAAAGAGATGGGGCTTTCAGCTCGATCAAAAGCTTTGTTTTTCCGCGCATGCCGTCCAACACATCTTCAAATTTTGGGATCGGCTCACCTTCGAATTCGGATGCAAACCAGCTCCCTGCATCAAGGGAACGGAGCTCCGCGTATGTAAGATCAGCTACTTTTCCTGTCCCATCGGTTGTACGATCGACTGTTGTATCATGAATAACCACAAGTTCGCCATCCTTGCTCATCTGTACATCCAATTCCACATAATCAGCTTTCATCTCGAATGCTTTTCGAAAAGCAGCCATCGTATTTTCAGGTGCATATCCAGCGGCACCGCGGTGAGCTACATTTTCAACTTGATCATGAATGGCTGCCTCTGCACGAGCGAGAGGGAGTATCATCAGAACGGCAATAACTGAAAATGCGAATAATACCATAATAGATTTTTTCCCGGCAAAAGTGAACACTTTCTCATCCCCAATCAATTCAATTAATTTGATAACAATACATATCTTAAAGGGAGTCTTTTAAATGGATATGAATGGCAGATAAACTTTTATAAAGGAAAAAGGGTAAAAAGTATCGAGGTTTGTTAAGAGGGTATTGATGGTAGGCACAAAGGGGGAAAACCATCAGAACAAGGTCCGGCTAAATAGGAAAAAAGAAAGGAATCGCACAAAAGCGACCCCTTTCACACGATATCAATGTGGTACATAAGCCAATTGGATAAAGAATAGGACAGCGAACAGAATGACCAGTGGGTGGACTTCCCGCCATTTTCCACGTACGATTTTCAACAGCGGATAAGAGATGAACCCAAGGGCGATCCCTGTGGCGATACTTGAAGTAAGCGGCATTGTCAAAATGATCAGAAATGCTGGGAAAGCCTCATCAAACGTGTTCCAATCGATCTTGGAAAGACTTGAAAGCATGAAGCTTCCGACAATGATCAAGGTTGGTGCAGTAATGGCGGAGAGTCCTGAAATTGCACCGACAAGTGGTGCAAAGAACATCGCCACTATGAACATGAAGGCGACGACCATATTCGTCATCCCTGTACGACCGCCTGCTGCAACCCCTGAAGAGGATTCGATATATGCGCTGGTCGGGCTTGTTCCGAAAATTGCTCCGACAGAAGTTGCGACAGAATCCGCAAGCAGTGCCTGACGAGCACGCGGCATCTTGTTCCCTTTCATTAGCCCGGCCTGTTCTGCGACACCGACCATCGTACCAGTCGTATCGAAAATTGTAACGAGCAGGAATGAGAAGACTGCTGCATAAAGACCGTACGTAAACATGTCTGTGAATGCGGTAATCGGACTGCCGAAAATGAACGCATCTGGTATTGATGGCAATCCAACCACACCATTTTCAAATTTAAGTTGACCAGTAAAATACGCAATCATCCCGGTGATGGCCATTCCCAGAAACAACGCGCCCCTTACATTCAATGCCATCAAAACCAATGTCACCGCTAATCCTGTCAAGGTTAATAGGACTTGAGGCGAGTGAAGGTCCCCTAATCCGACAAGGTTTTGTGGATGGGATACGACAAGCCCAGTCAATCGCAATCCAATGAAGGCGATGAATAATCCAATTCCAGCAGTGATGCCATGCTTCAAATTAGCGGGAATCGCTTCAATCAGCTTTTTACGGAAAGGAGTCAATGATAGGATGACGAATAAAATACCGGATACAAAAACAGCACCGAATGCGACTTCATATGAAATTCCCATTCCACCGACGACGGAATAAGCGAAATAAGCGTTCAATCCCATTCCGGGAGCGATGGCGATCGGATAATTGGCAAACAACCCCATCCAAAGTGTACCTATGACTGTTGCAATGATCGTCGCCATGAAAACAGCATCGAATGGTGCACCAGCCTCACTTAAAATACCTGGATTCACTACCACGATATAGACCATTGTCAAAAATGTCGTCAAACCAGCAATCAATTCGGTTTTGACATTTGTTTGGTTTTCTTTCAGCTTAAAAAAGTTTTCAAACATAAAAAACACCTCCAAAATGCGAACATTTGTAAAGACCATTCATTATAATATTCGTTTTTATTGATGAATGCAAGGGAACGATGTAATCTTTCATAAGAATTGAATAGTATGATAAGATTAACTCATACATTAACTCTGGGATGTTCGAATGTTTTGAAGAATATCAAATCCGGATTTACAGGCGATAGTAGGAGGTTTTGGACGTGAAGGATCTCTTTAACAACGATAACAGCAACAATGATAAAGGCGATGATAAGCCGAAGAAAAAGCAAGGGTTTACGATTTTAAGTGGAGATTCCACTGATGGCCATGGCGGTTATGGAGTAGGGACAATCAATCTCAATAACCTGACCCCAGTTTTTGTGGATCCTGCTGATGAAGAAGTGTTCATCGATTTGGGTGCTCTACACGCAAGAAGCTCAGTGGAAAAGCGGATCAAATTCACAGCCAACCGTGATGATGCCCCGAATTCTAAATTGTATTGGCTTGTCTGGGTAATGGTCGATGCTTCAAGTTCCGGTCCGTATTATGCTGGTCTAGGAGCCTGTGAACTCCAGGTCGATACAGAAGCGAGACGTGGTTATAAGAGTATGCCGGAACATGTTAACAATATGGATAAGGCACTTAAGAAAAAAGTCGTCGTGGACAATATGGATGAGAAATCAAAAGCATTGTTGAAAAAGTTCTTGATCGAATATAATGAAGAGTTTTGGGAGCGGGCGAGTAATGAAGTGAAGAACGCTCTTTAGGGGATCAAAGAATGATGAACAGCGTATTTCAGCGTTACTTGGTTTTTCCGGTCCTTATGTATTAATTCCATACAATCCGGTCCTCAAAACCATCGTGCCTCGAACTCCTTGTTCCTAATTCTTTGCTCAGGAATGATGAACGGCGGATTTTCTTTGAACAGTTTTTGAACAAAATGTGAAAGACCTGTGCGCGGAACCTGAAATGAAGTAAAATAAACATTATCTTTACACACATATTTACTAGGACAGAAAAAGGGATTGGCTCATTTAGGCCAGTCCCTTTTTCATTTCAGTCCTCCTGCGGCAATCGACACATTGATTTAGTTCGAAGTATTTAACCATGCAGAACCGAACTTTGTTTGGTTCGAGTCTTCTCGTTGGACTTCCGGTGACCTTCGTGGTTAACCAGGGCACTTGCGCTTTTCTTCATCGCTGGTGCAATTCTTCCGACGTTGAAGCAATCCTTGATAATTCAGTGCAATACTTTTAGCGTTGGTGCAATCCATATTGTTTTCGTGCAATGGTTCTGCGAAACCGTGCAATAATTTTTATTTTCGAGCAATTATGTCGTAAAACCGTGCAATTAACTCTCCGCGGCCCTATGCCAAACACATTAGAAAAAAAAAAGCGGACGTATCCGCTTTTTACCCTTTTATCCATTTCCAAATCTGTTTGAAGAAGCCTTTTTCTCCGGTCTGGTTAGGTGAAATAGGTGCTTTTTCCTTATCAGCGGCATCACCTTTACAGTACTTCGTCGGTTGCGTGCCCTCGATGTAATAAGAAAGCCTCTTTTTTGAACAGCTGTCACTTGCCAGCAAGCCCGTATCTGGATTCACATTTACGCCAATGACACCTTCAGGTTGAGTGAATTGAGCGACAGGACGACCTGACATCGCATCCTTCATGAAGTGCCCCCAAATATTTTTGGAATAAAGCACATCATTGAAAGGATGAAGGGATTTCCCTTTGTCGTAACCGGTCCAGACTCCAGTCACGAGCTGTGGCGTGTAACCGATGATCCAGTTATCGTTATTGGTCGAACCGGTCTTTCCAGCTGTCGGCCGATCGATCAAACTGCTGATGGAAGCGCCAGTAACTCTCGTATAGTCATTCAACCGTTCATCAAATACACCTTTCATCAGATCGGTCATGACGTAAGCATATTCTTGATCGATCACGCGCTTTTTCTCGACATCTTGTTCATATATGACGTCTCCTTTATAATCGACGACCTTCGTGATGAATCTTGGTTCACTTTTCACACCATTGTTGGCAAATACACTATAGGCTGATGTCATTTCCAGAACCCCGACAGGCTTTGTTCCAAGAGCGAGTGAAGGGATGGCAGAAAGATCACTTTTTATTCCGAAATCCCTTGCAGTTTTGACAAGCTGTTCAGGCCCGATGAAGATATTGGTCTTCACGGCGTATACGTTATCAGAAACTGCGATTGCCTGCGCTAAGGTGATCTCGTCGTTCGCATAATGATTGCCGAAATTTTCAGGTATATACTCGTTCTCTTCCCCCTTGAAAAAGGTTGTCGGCTCACTCTTCAAGAGAGTGGAAGGCGTGAATCCGTTTTTCAATGCGGCAGCGTATAAGAATGGTTTGAAGGTCGATCCGGGTGCACGTCTTGCCTGGGTAGCACGGTTATAGGCACTCTTTTGATAATCCCGGCCGCCGACCATCGCTTTTACGTCTCCTGTTCTAGGATCGAGTGCAGCCATACCCACTTGGATGCTTGAGGTCTTCGGAATCGACTTTTCAACCCAGTGCTCTGCTTTTTCTTGGAGTTCTGGATCCAACGTTGTGTAGACATGGTAACCGCCAAGCTTCACCTCTTCCGCATCCAGTCCAAGTTTATTTTTTAAAAGGTATTCGACTTCATCCTGGAAGTAAGCTGCTTTTTCTACAGGCAGGTTCGTTTTCCCGACGATTTCAAGAGGTGCTTTGTATGCTTCGGCGGCTTCTTTCGCACTTGCTGCTCCAGTTGCGACCATTGCATTTAATACGATCTTTTGCCGTTTTTTTGCATTATCCATATTGGCGATCGGACTGTAATAGGATGGTCCTTTCGGAATTCCCGCTAACATGCTCGCCTCGGCAAGGTTCAATTTTTTGGCAGGCTTCCCGAAATAAAACTGGGAGGCAGCTTCGATCCCATAATTTCCATGTCCATAATAAATCGTGTTCAAATAACCCTGGATGATTTCGTCTTTCGTGTAATTCGCTTCGATCCGTGCTGCATATACCGCTTCCTTCAGCTTCCGCTCCCACGTTTTATCAGGTGCGAGAAATAAGTTCCGGGAGTATTGCTGAGTGATCGTACTAGCGCCCTGGACTTTCGAACCCGCCCGGATATCAGCTAAAAGGGCGGCACCGATCCGTTTTAGGTCAAACCCGTGATGGCGATAAAATTTGCGGTCCTCTACAGCTACGGTAGCTTTCGTCATATAAGGCGATATATCCTCAAGTTTTACCCAAAACCGATTTTGACCAAGTGGCTCGTGCTCTCCAATGATCGATTCATCGGACCCATAAAAGACCGTCGTCTGGGGAACCTTTAGCGGAGGAGGGCCCATTACATGGATGACAACGACAAAAATAAGCCCTATCAAAAATAAAGGCAATGAAAATATCAATAAAGTCCTGAGATAGAGCCATACTACTTTCCATGTCCTCAACAAACGATCAGCGGTTATGACTTCCATGAGGCGTCCCCCCTTACATAAGCCGTTTCAGCTTCTTAGTAACTTCCATTTTTACTAGTATGGGAGGGTTCCACCGATTCTAAACGTTGACTTGGCCGCTTTTACATTCGAGGTCGACGCCGTTCCGATTCTTGTTTGCAATTGGATATAAAATTCTCTTGCAAAAATGGGGTAATCGAGTATACTTTTCTTGCAGATTATCCATTGTAAGTTTCAAATCAATGACTGAGGGAAACGGACAAATAGGTGATAGAGTATCAATTGTGGGCCAGAGTAAATTCGATACACGTTGAATACTTATGATAGAATGCCAAATAGGATTTCAGGATAATAATCAATGAGGTGAATGAAATGGAATTATGGTACACGGAAAAACAAACGGAAAGGTTCGGCATCACTGCAAAGATCAAACAGACCTTACATACCGAGCAAACAGATTTTCAACGGCTGGATATGATTAAAACGGAAGAGTTCGGCAACATGCTCGTCTTGGATGGCATGGTCATGACGACACAAAAGGATGAATTCGTCTATCACGAAATGGTCGCTCACGTCCCGCTTTTCACACATCCGAATCCAAAGCATGTCCTTGTCGTCGGTGGAGGAGACGGTGGTGTCATTCGAGAAGTATTGAAGCACCCTTCAGTTGAAAAAGCGGTCCTTGTCGAGATTGATGGGAAAGTCATCGAGTATTCAAAAAAATACTTGCCTGAGATTGCCGGAGATCTGGAAGACCCGCGTGTCGACGTGCAGGTGGATGATGGATTCATGCACATCGCGAAAAGTGAAAACGAATATGATGTGATCATGGTCGATTCAACTGAGCCGGTCGGTCCAGCTGCAAAGTTGTTTGAAAAGGGTTTTTATGAAGGGATATCAAAGGCATTGAAAGAAGACGGCGTATTTGTTGCCCAGACGGACAACCCATGGTTCAAAGCAGACCTCATCTCCCAAGTGCATAGGGATGTAAGCGAGATCTTCCCTGTGACACGCCTATACACAGCAAACATTCCAACGTACCCAAGCGGATTGTGGACGTTTACGATCGGATCGAAGAATTATGACCCGCTGAAAGTGGAAGAAGACCGTTTCCACGACATCGATACGAAGTACTATACGAAAGAACTGCATACAGCAGCTTTCGCTTTGCCTAAATTCGTCCGGGATCTTGTCGAGTAGGAGAGTATCATGCGATTTGAAGAAGCTTATTCAGGAAATGTATTCATAAAAAGCCACCCTCGTTTTGAAGATAGTGAAGCGGTCATTTACGGTATGCCAATGGACTGGACGGTCAGCTTCCGCCCGGGGTCACGTTTCGGGCCAGCTAAAATTCGTGAAGTATCACTCGGGTTAGAAGAGTACAGCCCATATATGGACCGGGAACTTGAGCAAGTTCGATTTTACGATGCAGGGGATATCCCGCTTCCGTTCGGAAACCCGCAGCGAAGCATCGATATGATCGAGGAGTATGTCAGGAAAATTTTGGATGCAGGAAAATTTCCACTCGGGATCGGAGGGGAGCATCTCGTTTCATGGCCGATTTTCAAAGCTTTTCATAAAAAGTTCGAGGATTTTGCTGTCATCCATATCGATGCCCATGCGGATCTCCGGAAAGAATATGAAGGGGAACCTTTATCCCACTCAACACCGATCCGTAAAGCGTGTGAGTTGATCGGACCGGAAAACGTCTATTCATTCGGCATCCGCTCAGGTATGAAAGAGGAATTTCAATTTGCAAAAGAGTCAGGTATGTACATGGCGAAGTTCGATGTCGTCGAGCCAATGAAAGAAGTCCTCCCCAAGCTTTCAGGGCGGAATGTATATGTGACGATCGATATTGATGTCCTTGATCCTGCACACGCCCCAGGGACAGGAACAGCGGAAGCGGGAGGCATCACTTCAAAAGAACTTTTGGAAGCGATCGTGCTGATTGCGAATTCGGATGTGAAGGTCATCGGCGCAGACCTTGTCGAAGTCGCTCCGATTTATGATCATTCTGAACAAACCCCGATCGCCGCAAGTAAATTCATCCGGGAAATGCTGCTCGGCTGGGTGAAATAAGTCGAGACCCTTTTAGAAAGAAACACGATCTTTCTGAAAGGGTTTTTTTCAAGTGGAAAAAATATCACCTGGTTGGATTTAGTGTTAGTGAAGCTCGTGACCCTCCTGGGAGAAGTGCGATCCAGGGGTATCCATCATTCGACAAATATTATTGTTTTATGACAATAGAGGTTCGGAGAAGGAAATTCTTAAAAAAGGTCTAATTAGTTAGGTGGCGATCAATTCGCTCATGTCAAAATGGGCAAATGGCAAGTACGCACAACCATATAAAGGAGCAGGTACCGTGCAAAGAACAACTTCTGCTTTGGTGGAAATCAACCAAGCTTTCATTGATCAATTGTCAGATGGCTTTTTACAAATAAATAAGGATGGTTCGATCATATATGCCAACCAAATGATCAAAGACTGGATTGGCGTAGAAACCGAGCAATTGATCGGAAAAAAACTGATCCGCTTCTTTCCGGAAGTCAAAACTGATAAAAATCAAGAAGGAGCCTGGTACAGGACCGTACTAGCCAGTGTCGACAGACAAGCGGAAATTGTTGAACTTTCCTGTTTTCCAAAAAGGGATGGACGCACCGACCTGCTTGTCCGTTACATAGAAAATGAGGATGAGATGAAGGATTCAGGTGACGTATCGATATCAAAGAATCATTCAGCTTTGCAAAAAGCCCAGCAAGCGTTGCTTGAATCTGAATATCGATACAGACAGCTTGTCGAGCATTCCCCTGACCCAGTTTGTTTACATGACTCGGAAAAAATCCTGTATGTGAACGATGTGGCAGTTGAGATGCTCGGAATCAAAGACAAATCCGATATCATCGGGAAATCGACGGTAGATTTCATTCACCCGGACTATCGCGAAGACTCAGGAAAACGAGTTGAAAAAGTCATGAAAGGACACCGGTTCACTAGATTGTTCCCTATAAAACTCATTCGTCCGGACGGGGCCATTTTAGAAATGGAAGGAAAATCGATTCCGATCAAAGAGAACGGAAATACATACGTACTTGCAGTGTTCAGGGATGTCACCGAGAAAAATTATACGAAAAAGTCCTTGCTGCATAGTGAGCGAAGATACCGATCCCTATTCCAACACAATCCTGACGGCATCTATTCGCTCAACCTTAAAGGGGAATTGACGAGCATCAATCCGGCAATCGTCACCATTACTGGTTTCCCGGAGGAAGAGCAGATTGGAAGGCAATACACCGATTTCCTGCTGGCGGATGAGAAAGAGGAAGTCGTAGCAAATTACGAGAAGATTTTCACCGGCAAAACGGTCAAATTCGAAAAGCATATGACACGGAAAGATGGCGAAACTATCACTGTCAGGGTCGTCGGTTTCCCGATGATCGTCGATGATGAAATCATAGGCATGTATGGGATTCTACGGGACATCACCGACGAGAAAAAATCGCAGGAAATGCTTAGAAGGTCAGAGAAACTGACTGTCGTCGGCGAACTTGCGGCAGCAATCGCACATGAAATCCGGAATCCATTGACCTCGATCAAGGGATTCATACAGATGATGGAGGACGGCCTCGAAGATAAGGAGCTGTATTATCAAATCGTACTTTCTGAGCTGGATCGCATCGAACAGATCATCAGCGAATTGCTTTTACTGGCAAAACCGCAAAGCATTTGTTTTGAGAAGAAGAAAGCCGGAAACCTCATCCGGCATGTGTTGAAGCTTCTGGAGGGACAAGCGAACCTGCATAATATCCAGTTCATCACGGATTTGGAAGCAGATTCAGAACTGATCGACTGTGAAGAAAATCAATTGAAGCAAGTCTTCATCAATCTGATTAAAAATGCAATCGAAGTCATGCCGGATGGAGGGAAAATCATGATTTCTTCAAGGAAAAGGAAGGATGGCAAGCTCCTCATCAAGATCAAAGACCAGGGACCAGGCATTCCGAAAGATAAGATGTCAAGGCTGGGCGAACCTTTTTACACGACAAAAGAAAAAGGCACGGGCTTAGGATTGATGGTCAGTTTTAAAATCATCAAAGATCATAAGGGGACGATTCAGTTTTCGAGCAGTGAACATGATGGAACAACGGTGGATGTACTACTGCCGCTGCCTTGAAATATAGAAAATGTTTCCGGAGTATCGTCTCGGCGCTGAACCTTGAAAGAGGTGGCGTTTTTTTATTATAATGGGTAAGTTAACGAAGAGAAGGGTGTGAGCAGTGTGAATCTTACCATTCCTGTCGAAGTGGATTTACATACGAAAATCATTGGTTCCGGTGAAGCCGAGAATACGAAATTGTCATCGAATGGAACGTTATACAGGAAGAATGACGCTGTCTACCTTCGCTATGAAGAAGTGATCAATGAAACGGAGAAAGTGGATACGACGATAAAAATTTTGACCGATGAAATCACGATCATCCGCAAGGGAGCCGTTTCGATGCGGCAACGATTCAGCCCTGGGACCGAGAAGGAAGGGACCTATGAAAGCCCTTATGGTCCGATCCCCATCTCAACGAAAACGGATAAGATCGATTTCGATTGGAATGAAACAGTACAAACGGGTTATTTGTCAATGGATTATCAGGTGCTTTTCCAGGGTGAAGAAGCCGGCTATCATCATATGCTTATAAAGCTGAGAGGGGAAGAAAAATGACGATTGTAGAACAGGTAAAGGAACAATTGAAAAAGGAAATTGCCGATTCAGTTGTAAAAGCAGGTTTGGCTACAGAGGAGCAGCTGCCGGAAGTCGTCCTTGAGATTCCGAAAAATAAGGACCATGGTGACTTTGCCACGAACATGGCCATGCAGCTCGCACGTATTGCAAAAAAGGCGCCGCGCCAGATTGCTGAAGAAATGGTCGCGAACTTCGACCAATCGAAGGCGTCGATTGAAAAGATTGAAATTGCAGGACCGGGATTCATCAACTTTTACTTTGACAACCATTATTTGACCGATCTGATCCCTGCCATCATCAAAGCAGGTGACCAATATGGACAGACGGATACGGGACAAAACAAAAAGGTGCAGATCGAGTTTGTTTCGGCCAATCCGACAGGCAGTCTCCATCTTGGCCATGCACGTGGAGCAGCAGTAGGGGATACGTTATGCAATATATTGGATAAAGCCGGCTATGACGTATCACGGGAATATTATATCAACGATGCTGGAAATCAGATTCACAATCTAGCCCTCTCCCTTGAAGCACGCTACCTGGAGGTATTGGGTCACGAGGCATCCATACCTGAAGATGGATATTTCGGAAAAGACATCATCCGTATTGCAGAAGAGGTCGCTGAAAAGGAAGGTGACAAATTTGTCCACCTGAACCAGGAGGAACGCATCCGCTACTTCAGAGAATATGGCCTGAAGAAACAGCTTGAGAAGATCAAGGAGGACCTGGCGGAGTTCCGAGTCCGTTTTGATGAATGGTATTCTGAAACCTCCCTTTATACATCAGGGAAGATCGATGAAACACTTGCTTTATTGAAGGAAAAAGGCGTCATATATGAAAAGGATGGGGCGACCTGGTTCCGGACGACGGACTATGGGGATGACAAGGACCGTGTCTTGATCAAGAACGACGGAACGTATACTTATTTGACACCGGACATGGCTTATCACTTTGATAAATTCAAGCGTGGGTTTGAAACAGTCATCAATATTTGGGGTGCGGACCATCATGGGTACATTCCGCGGATGAAGGCTGCTGTGGAGGCGCTCGGCTATGATCGCGAACAGCTTGAAGTGCAGATCATTCAGCTCGTCAGTCTTTTCCAAAACGGTGAAAAGGTGAAGATGAGTAAACGGACAGGGAAAGCAGTCACTCTACTCGAATTGATGGATGAAGTCGGTGTTGATGCAATGCGATATTTCTTTGCAATGCGCAGCTCAGATTCCCATCTTGATTTTGATATGGATCTTGCCGTATCCCGTTCGAACGAAAACCCTGTCTATTACATCCAATATGCACATGCCCGTGTATGCAGCATGCTTCGCCAGGGGAAAGAAAAAGGATATACATTCGAGGATCAAGTCGATTTCTCGACGATCCGGTCGGAAAAAGAATATGACTTGTTGAAGAAGCTTGGAGAGTTTCCAGAAGCTGTTGCCGAGGCAGCACAGACATTGTCAACTCCTCGGATGACGAACTACTTGTTTGAGCTCGCTTCAGCCCTTCATAGCTTTTATAATGCCGAACGGGTCCTTGATGACGACAACTCTGAACAAAGTAAAGCAAGATATGCGTTGATGAAAGCTGTTCAGCAAACACTGAACAATGGTACAGAATTGATTGGTGTATCAGCACCAGAAAAAATGTAAATGACATATTTCACAATGCTCTCTGTCATACTAAATAGCAGAGAGCATTATCTTTCGTTAAAGTCATATGATCGGCATGAACGACTGGAGGTTACTTTTATGAAAATTGCCATATTATCTCTTTTATGCGGTTTCGTCGTCGGGCTGGTCTTTGCCGCATTCAAGCTTCCGATCCCCGCTCCCCCGGCATTTGCAGGGATTCTAGGGATAGTCGGAATCTATCTGGGCTATAAATTCGTCATCACGGTGATGCCTCTCTTATTAAGATAGGAAAGGGGCATCTGACATGTCTGTTCAATCTGTTTTTGGCAGAAAGTTAAGCGTAGAGGACAGAGGGGAAGGAATCCCAATCGTGTTCCTTCATCCACCAGGGCTTGGGAAATGTGTCTTCATGCATCAACTTCATTTAAGCTTAACCTATCGGATCATCACCTATGATATGTGTGGCCATGGATTCAGTGATCCAACCTCTGATCAAGTCACGATCGAAAGTCTGACAGAAGAATTGCGCCAATTGCTTGATGTATTACAAGTAGAAAAGGCGGTCATTTGTGGATATTCAGCAGGAGGATCGATTGCCCAGCATTTTGCGATCACTTATCCTGAGCGGTGTCTTGGTCTTATTTTATGTGGTGGATTTCCGCACGTGTCTCCCCTCCTGGGAGCAGAGTTTCTAGCGGGTATGGCCATTTTGCAATATGCTCCCGATCTCCTTGCGAAAATCATAGTTATAAGTCATGGGAAAAAGAAGGAAGAACAAGCGATCCTGTTGAAAACTGTTAGAAAGACAAATCATAAAAATTGGTATGACTTCTATCAAGCCTCTTACACCTATTCCTGTTTGGACCGATTACCACAAATCATAGTTCCGACACTCGTCATTTACGGGGATCGGGTCCTGCACATCAAAATCTTTGAAAAAGTATATAAGCACCGTTTACAACAGCCATCTATCGTAATCGTTTCAAATTCCTTCCATGAAGTGCCGTTCCATAAGTGGAATGTATTTAATCGATTAGTCGATGAATTCATCGGTACGAAAATACAATTATGATCTATATCTGTTCAGTCTGTCGCATACAGTAGTCTTACAAGCTTTAGGTCGAGGAGGAGAAACGGATGGACGAAGTGAAAAAGCATCGGCGTCCCAGTGTTCAAGTTTACGCCGCCATTTGGCAGCGTGCCCTTGCAATGATTGTAGATCTTGCGGTTGTGACGGCTCCTTTAAGTGTGGTCAGTTACCTTGTATTCGGAAATTGGAGGGGAGACTGGATTACGCTTGCGGTTGAAGCATTTTACTGGCTGGTCATCCCGGTGTTGACAGGAGGATATACCATAGGAAAATGGATGGCTGGGATTCGTATTGAAATGCGTAAAGGGACAGACCCTGGTATTTTATGCATGTTCCTCCGTTATGGGATCGTCCCGTTCATGTACCTGATTTCATTCGGTGTTCTCTTTCTTGTCAGTGTCGGAATGATGTTGATACGACCTGACCGGAAAACCCTTCACGATGTCATCGCGAATACAGTCGTGGTGAAGAACTCTGTTCCAAAATATGTACACCATAATACGAAAGTTTCCGCTTGAATCATTGTAGTAGAATCAGGACGAGTGATAGGAGCAGGCCGAGGGATACGATGAATCCGACGAGCGGTCCTCCTTTCTTGAATGCTTCGGGGACCATCGTATCAACAATCATCGCAGTAATTCCTCCTGCAGCAAAAGCATTGATGATCGAAATGGTTTCGGGCTGTGCATCCTCAAGTAATGAATAGCCGGCAAGAGCACTTAATCCTGTCAAGACAAATACGGTTGCCCACATACTGAGAATCAACGTGTGTGAGTAACCGTTCTTTTTTAATCCGATGGTACTTGAAAGTCCTTCCGGAAAGTTGCTGATGAAGACGGCAATCAAAAATAACCAGCTGATCTTACCTTCTTGTAAAATATTGATCCCGATGATGATCGATTCTGGAATTGCGTCAAGCAAAGTGCCAAAGAAAATCGCCAATCCAGAATGATCCGGTGGGTTACGGTCCGAACTTTTCCGCTTGTGTCCACCCTTTTTGTATAAATAGAGGTTGAAACTGGTGAACACGATGCTCCCGAATAAAAACCCGATCGTTGTTGTGAAGATGCCACCTCTTTCAACTGACTCTCTCAGAAGTTCAAATGTGGCTGCGCCAAGCAGGGTTCCGGCGCCGAAAGCCATGATCATGGCAATATTCTTTTCATGAAGCTTGAATTTGGTACCGATCAAAGCACCAAGGAAAACAGAGGAACCAGCAATTGCCCCTACGGTTAATGCAAGCCACATTTCTCCTCATCCTTTTTACTTTCTTCTTTGTTTATTAAAGGTTATTGTTTTTAGCGGAGTTCGAGGTATAAAATCACTCCTGAATCGTTAAAGGAAGCGGGAAATCGAAAGCGCAACAAGACCTTTGCCTCTTTCTAAAATCGATCGGTTCCGCAGGTCAGGCAGCGTCAGCCGCTCTGATTGTTGAAGATCGAACTCCAAGACTTTTTCAATCTCTTGTATGAGAGATGTGGAAGTGAATAGACAATTCACCTCGTTATTCAAATAAAAGCTCCGTTTGTCAAAATTCGCCGTGCCGATATCACAAAACTCACGATCAATCATGAATACTTTGGAATGATAGAACCCTGGATAGTAACGATATACTTCGACCCCTGCTGCAAGGAGGGGAAGAACATAAGGGATCGCAGCCTCTTTGACAAGGATATGATCAGACCTCATCGGAATCAGGATCGTTACCCGGATACCATTCTGACTTGCTTTTTTCAAAGCTTTTACGAGTCTTTTGCCAGGTATGAAATAAGGTGAACCGATAAAAATGGATTTCTTTGCTTCCTCAATCCTTTTTATAAAGAACTGCTCCATATGTTCACCATTTGTGGCAAACAGGGCAAATTTATCGTCCCCACGATTCTCAGACGGAAGCGGTTTTAATTTCAGTTCTTCCTGTGTAGATTGCTTCCAATCCCATTTGACCAATTTGATGAATTGTTCGACTACTTTCCCTGTCAACCTTAAATGGTAGTCGCGCCAATGGCCAAATTTCGGGTCTTTTCCGATATATTCTTCTCCGACATTGAATCCCCCGATATAGGCTACCTTTCCATCGACAACTGTGATTTTGCGGTGGTTCCGTCGGTTGAACGTGTAAAATAGGTAAGGAGGACGAGGAGGTTCAGTCTGTAAAACCCGGACCCCGCTAGCTTTCAGATTATCGATTGACTTTTTAGGAAGCTGAAAACTCCCGATTGCATCGAATGCCAGGTATACTTCAATCCCTTCGGATGCTTTCTTTTTTAATATCTGGAACAATTCCTGACCTAACGGATCGTTGCGTATGATATAAAACTGTACGTAAATGAATGATTTCGCATCCTTCAAATCAGAAAACAAGGTCGAAAAGAAAGGGATTCCTTCAGAAATGAATTCGGCATTTCCGCGTTCAGGAGGGAGGTAGAGCTGATTCGCTTCTTTGGAATGTTTTTTCCACCCGAAATAAAAGTCGATAGAAGCCCAAAGGACAATCAAAAAGATGATGATAACGATAGTCATGAACATGTTCAGCACACCTCGAGTAGCAAACGATTTGTACGCTTACTATTCCCAAATGATAGCTTCCCTATAAAAAAACGCGAAGTCTTACTTAAGCTATTTTATAGGAATTGGTGAAGGGAAATCCGCAACACTTCCGCGGGAAAAGCAGACTAGGAGAGATCCTGCAGCGATTTAAGGATCTTCAACGAACAACCACCACGTCCTGAAGCCAGCATAAGGAAAGCCCCTAAAGAATGATTTCATTTTTGTGTTGACATCCTGTGCAAGTGGGCGAGGGGACTTGCAGATTGCCGCGGAAAGGGAGTGGATTTTGTGAAATAGAATAGGTTCTTCATTTTCGGTGATTTTTTTCGGAAAAATTGTTGACTGAATGCTCATTCATTCAATTTTATGCTATAATGATGTCAGAAAATTAGTTTCATTCTGAATTGATGTCCAGATAAAACTTATTTGCATTTTTACCACACGAGAAACTGAAGGGGGCTGAGAAATAATGAATACATTATTGATCATCAATTGGCTCGCATTTCTTTTTGTAACCGCTTACGGAGTGTTCTTGTTCGCTTATGTCGTGAAAACTCGGTATGAGTACATCAAGCTGGGGAAGAAAGCCGAATTTGATCATACGATGAAAGAGCGGCTTCAATCTATTTTAGTGAATGTATTCGGCCAAAAGAAATTATTGAAGGATAAGAAGAGCGGCATCATCCATGTCATGATGTTCTATGGATTCATCATGGTGCAGTTCGGTGCCATCGACATGATCTGGAAAGGATTGAAACCAGAATCCCACTTGCCGTTCGGTCCTGCTTACCCAGTGTTCACACTGTTCCAAGAAATCGTCACGTTGATGATCCTTGTTGCCGTGATATGGGCATTCTACCGCCGTTATATTGAAAAGCTTGTCCGGTTGAAACGAGGCTTTAAAGCTGGACTAGTCCTTTTGTTCATCGGTGGTTTGATGCTTTCCGTCCTGTTCGGGAATGGCATGGAAATCATCTGGCATGACCTCGAACTGAGTTGGACAGCACCTGTTGCAAGTGCCATCGCCTTTCTGTTTGGATGGGTTGGAGAAACGGGATCGATCGCCTTGTTCTATGTCGCATGGTGGGTCCACTTGTTGATCCTGTTGACATTCCTTGTCTACGTACCGCAATCGAAGCATGCCCACTTGATCGCAGGACCGATCAATGTATTCCTTGGACGTACACATAAAGTCGGAAGGTTGGCGGCCATTGATTTTGAGGATGAATCACAAGAGACGTTCGGTGTCGGTAAAGTAGAGGAATTCAATCAGAAGCAGCTCGTCGACTTGTATGCGTGTGTTGAATGCGGACGTTGTACGAATGTTTGTCCGGCGACTGGTACAGGAAAAATGCTCTCGCCCATGGATCTGATCATCAAAATACGGGATCATTTGACAGAAAAAGGGGCAGCAATCACTTCACGTACCCCTTGGGTTCCTGCTTTCGCGTTCAACAATACGACAGGAAACCAGCTGGCGATTGCCGCACAAGGGAAAGGAAGCCAAGAAACAGCTGCAGCAGTAGAGGAAGGCAGCCGTGGATTCGAATATACCATCGATCTGATCGGGGATGTCATTACCGAAGAGGAGATTTGGGCTTGTACGACATGTCGTAACTGTGAAGACCAATGTCCAGTCATGAACGAACACGTCGATAAGATCATCGACATGAGACGTTACCTCGTATTGACCGAAGGGAAGATGGACGCGGATGGCCAGCGTGCGATCCAGAACATCGAACGTCAAGGAAACCCTTGGGGACTAAGCCGCAAAGAACGTGAAGACTGGAGAGACGGCCATGATGATGTCCATATCCCGACTGTAAAAGAAATGGAAAAATCAGGCGAAGAGTTCGAGTACCTCTTCTGGGTCAGCTCAATGGGCTCATATGACAACCGTAGCCAAAAGATCGCATTGTCACTCGCTCGCATGATGAACTCTGCTGGCATCAAGTTTGCGATCCTCGGTAATAAGGAGAAAAACTCAGGTGACACACCACGGCGGATCGGCAACGAGTTCTTGTTCCAGGAGATCGCGACGAAAAATATCGAGCTGTTCAATAAACATGATGTGAAGAAGATCATCACGATCGACCCACACGCTTATAACACCTTTAAGAATGAATATCCTGATTTCGGATTAGATGGTGTCGAGGTCTATCACCATACAGAACTTTTAGCAGAATGGATCAGGGAAGGACGCTTGAACCCGACACATGAGGTGAAAGAAACGATCACGTATCACGATTCTTGCTATCTTGGCCGTTACAATGAAGTTTATGAACCACCGCGTGACATTTTAAAAGCGATTCCAGGTGTGAGGGTGGTCGAAATGAACCGTAACCGTCAAAACGGCATGTGTTGTGGTGCTGGCGGCGGATTGATGTGGATGGAAGAGGACGCTGGCCACCGAGTCAATGTCGCTCGTACAGAGCAAGCACTTGAAGTGGATCCGACCATGATCGGAAGCGGCTGTCCTTACTGCCTGACAATGTTGAGTGATGGAACGAAAGCGAAGGAAGTGGAAGATAACGTCCAGACACTCGATGTCGTAGAAATTTTGGAAAAATCTGTTCTTGGAGATGAAACGCAGCGTATAGCACAATGACAGTAATAAAAGCAGATCAGAGATGTAAAAGGGCTCCTAACATCTCCTGATCTCTTTCTATGCCAGTGCTCCGATTGAGCGTTCGCTCGAAGATGATTGTCGTGATTTTTTCGATTGTCGTTGCAATAATTCTAATTTGTTTCGTGATTAGGATCAAGCAGTTCCATTCAAATTCACAGAGGAGGAGTTAAAAATGGGGAAGACAGTAATCGTAAGTGGAGTACGGACGCCGTTTGGGAAATTCGGAGGTGCGCTCAGTTCTTTGACTGCTTCACAGCTTGGAGGGGTAGCGATCAAGGAAGCGCTTGTCCGCGCCGGCATCCAACCAGAAGATGTTGATGAAGTCATTATGGGATCCGTCTTACAGGCAGGCCAGGGACAAATCCCTTCCCGACAAGCGGCCAATTTCGCCGGCATTCCATGGGAAGTCCAAACTGAGACGATCAACAAAGTATGTGCTTCCGGCATGCGAAGTGTAACCTTGGCCGACCAGATCATTCGTGCAGGTGATGAAGAGGTGATCGTAGCAGGTGGCATGGAATCGATGAGCAATGCTCCATATATGATGCCGAAAGCTCGCTGGGGCTTGCGGATGGGTGACGCAAAGGTCGTCGATTCGATGGTATCGGATGGCCTGACTTGTTCGTTTAAAGGTGTCCATATGGGAAATTACGGGAACTCGACTGCTAATGAATTTAGCCTTACGAGAGAAAAACAGGATGAGTGGGCATACCGCAGCCATAAACGCGCTGCTGCAGCAATTGAAGAAGGAAAATTATCAGAAGAAATCGTGTCAGTAGAAGTGAAGCAGCGTAAAGGTGATCCGATTGTGATCGAACATGACGAGGCTCCACGAAAGGATACGACAGTAGAAGCACTCTCAAAACTGAAGCCGGTTTTTGACCCGCAAGGATCGATCACGGCCGGGAACGCGCCTGGCGTCAATGATGGCGCAGGAGCACTCGTCCTTATGTCTGAAGAACGTACGAAAAAAGAAGGAAAACAGGTGATGGCGACAATACTCGGTCACACGGCAATTGCGTTGGAACCGGAAAATTTCCCGCAAACGCCAGGTGTGGTCATCAATGAACTTTTAAAGAAGACAGGTAAATCACTAAGTGACATCGACCTGTTCGAAGTAAACGAAGCGTTTGCCGCAGTTGCCCTGGTCAGCTCACAGATTGCAGATCTTGATGAGGAAAAAATGAATGTCAATGGCGGCGCAGTGGCACTTGGACATCCGATCGGAGCAAGCGGTGCAAGAATCATCATCACATTGATCCACGAATTGAAACGCCGAGGCGGCGGAATCGGTATCGCAGCAATCTGTAGCGGTGGCGGTCAAGGTGATGCGGTGATGGTTGAAGTAGAAAAGTAATAAAACGAGGAGGATCCGTATGAAAATCAAAAATGTAATGGTAGTCGGAGCAGGCCAGATGGGGTCAGGAATCGCCCAGGTTTTCGCTCAAGCGGAATTCAACGTCATTTTACATGATCTTAAAGCAGAAATCGTTGAAAAAGGAATGGGTTATATAACGAAGAATATGAACCGCCAAGTCGAAAAAGAGCGGATGACAAGGGAAGAAGCGGATGCAGTTTTAACCCGATTGACACCCTCCACTGATTTGAACAATGCTTCAGATGTCGACCTTGTCGTTGAAGCGGTCGTGGAAAATATCGATATCAAAAGCAAACTCTTTTCACATCTAGATGAAATCACTCCTAATCATGCAATTTTAGCGACCAATACATCATCTTTACCTATTACAGAAATCGCAGCAGCAACCAACCGCGCAGGAAAAGTGATCGGCATGCATTTCATGAATCCAGTACCTGTCATGAAGCTTGTCGAAATCATCCGTGGTCTTGCGACGACGGATGAAACATATGAAGCGATTGAACAAACGACAAAAGCACTCGACAAAGTACCCGTCGAAGTAAAAGACTTCCCTGGATTCGTATCGAACCGCGTACTGATGCCGATGATCAACGAAGCGATCTACACCGTGTTTGAAGGGGTTGCTGAGCCGGAAGCGGTTGATGAAGTGATGAAGCTTGGCATGAACCACCCGATGGGACCGTTAACCCTTGCTGACTTCATCGGTTTGGATACGTGTCTTTATATTATGGAAACGCTTCATGAAGGATTCGGAGACGATAAATATCGCCCATGTCCATTGCTGCGTAAATATGTGAAAGCAGGCTGGCTAGGAAAGAAAACCGGAAAAGGATTTTTTGAGTATAATTAGCCGTCAAGACCAGAGAGGAGGAGGACGATGAATCTTCGTTTTACGGAAGAACAAGAAATGATGCGGAAGATGGTACGTGATTTTGCTGAAGCAGAAATCCGCCCGATCGTAGAAGAGATGGATGAGAAGGATGAATTTCCAAGAACGGTCATTGATAAAATGGGTGGACTTGGCTTGATGGGCATACCGATTCCTGAAGAATACGGCGGAGCAGGTATGGATTTCACATCCTATATCATCGCAATCAATGAGCTCTCAAGAGTGAGTGCTACAGTCGGGGTCATTTTATCGGTGCACACTTCTGTCGCGACGAATCCGATCTACTATTTTGGAACCGAGGAACAAAAGAAAAAGTATGTGCCGAAGCTGGCGGGCGGAGAGTATCTCGGTGCATTCGGATTGACGGAACCGAGCGCTGGGTCCGATGCGGGAGGATTGAAGACGCGTGCAGTCAGGGACGGCGACCACTATATTTTGAATGGATCGAAGGTCTTCATTACAAACGCAGGTGAAGCGGATGTCTATATCGTTTTCGCTTCCACTGACCCCGGAGAAGGTAGCCGCGGTATCACTGCATTCATCGTTGAAAAAGATACATCTGGTTTGGAAGTCGGAAAAAAAGAGAAGAAAATGGGGCTGAACGGCTCGAACACAAGTCAGCTCATTTTTGAAGATTGCCGCGTACCTGCGGAAAACCGGCTTGGGGAGGAAGGCATGGGCTTTAAAATCGCGATGGCCAATCTGGATGTGGGACGTATCGGGATTGCCGCGCAAGCATTGGGAATTGCAGAAGCTGCACTTGAATACTCTACAGCTTACGCAAAAGAACGCCAGCAATTCGGAAAGCCGATCGGCATGCAGCAAGGCGTCGGATTCAAGCTTGCTGATATGGCAACTCAGGTCGAAGGGGCGAAGCTTTTGACCTTTAAAGCTGCGAACCTGAAATCGCTCGGGAAGTCTTGTGGAAAGGATGCTTCCATGGCCAAGCTCTTCGCATCGACTATTGCGACGAAAGCAGCAATCGAAGCAGTCCAGGTCCACGGTGGGTACGGATATACGAAAGAATACCCTGTCGAGCGGCTGTTCCGGGATGCGAAAGTATGCGAAATCTATGAAGGCACGAGTGAGATACAACGGTTGGTGATCAGCAAACATCTGATGAACAACTAGGTGAGCGAATCATTTACTGCGAATTACCGACGCTACTACTGCCATTGTCACAAGATTTCGGGCTTGCTCGTCTTCGTAGCAATTTTGCGCCGGGTAACCGCAGGCACCGTGACGTGTTTAGGCAGTAAATCGTTACTGAAATACAGTGAACAGAATAATTCCGGGAAGTGAACAGAATATTCCGGGAAGTGAACAGAATATTCCGAGAAGTGAACAGATTATCTGGGAAGTGAACAGATTCTCCCGGGAAGTGAACAGATTCTCCCGGGAAGTGAACAGATTCTCCCGGGAAGTGAACAGATTCTCCTGGGAAGTGAACAAATAACTTAAGAAAGTAAACAGATTGATCCAGAAAGTCAATTGGAAAAGGGAGAGGGAATCATGCAATTTCAACTTTCAGAAGAACATGAAATGCTTAGGAAAATGGTCCGCGATTTTGCGAAGAATGAAGTGGAACCGACAGCTGCAGAACGCGATGAGGAAGAGCGCTTCGACCGTTCACATTTTGATCAGATGGCTGAGCTCGGCCTTACGGGAATCCCATGGCCGGAAGAGTATGGCGGAATCGGTTCGGATTATCTGAGCTACGTCATCGCGGTAGAAGAACTATCACGCGTCTGTGCGTCTACAGGGGTAACATTGTCCGCACATACATCACTTGCTGGCTGGCCGGTATACAAATTCGGTACTGAAGAGCAAAAGCAGAAATTCCTCCGACCGATGGCTGAAGGAAAGAAGCTTGGCGCATATGGATTGACTGAACCAGGCTCCGGGTCTGATGCGGCTAAAATGAAAACGACAGCTCGCCTTGATGGAGATGAGTACGTCTTGAACGGTTCGAAGATTTTCATCACAAACGGTGGAGACGCTGAAATCTATGTCGTTTTCGCAGTCACGGATGCTGAGAAAAAGCATAAAGGGATTTCTGCCTTCATTGTTGAAAAAGGAACGGATGGATTTTCATTCGGGAAAAAGGAAAAGAAACTCGGTATCCGTTCGTCCCCGACGCTGGAAATCATTTTCGAAGACTGCCGTGTACCCGTCGAAAACCGCCTAGGTGAAGAAGGAGAAGGGTTCAAAATCGCGATGCAGACATTGGACGGCGGCCGTAATGGAATTGCAGCCCAAGCGGTCGGGATCGCTCAGGGTGCATTGGATGCTGCTACAAGCTATGCAAAGGAACGCCAGCAGTTCGGGAAGCCGATCGGATTACAGCAAGGGATCGGTTTTAAACTAGCAGACATGGCGACGAAGGTTGAAGCTGCAAGACTTTTAACCTATCAAGCGGCCTGGAGAGAAAGCGAAGGACTTCCATACGGTAAAGAATCGGCCATGTCGAAGCTGTTTGCAGGAGATACTGCGATGGAAGTGACGACAGAAGCAGTTCAGGTGTATGGCGGATATGGCTATACGAAGGACTACCCTGTCGAGCGTTACATGCGCGATGCGAAAATCACTCAAATCTATGAAGGAACGAACGAAATCCAACGTCTTGTCATTTCGAGAATGCTTTTACCAGATTGATAGCAGTGATGGACAAGGAGGACCAACCATGCATGACCTCGCAAAAAAGATAATTGAAAAAGACGTGAGGGCGCTCGCGAGGGGGATCAGCTTCCTTGAAAACGATCATCCGGATAAACTCAGTATTTTAAAAGACCTGCATGCCGAGGGTAAAGGCGCACACATCATCGGGATCACCGGTTCTCCAGGTGCAGGGAAAAGCTCGCTCGTCAATCGTTTCATCCAATACCTGCGCTCGAATGGATTGACTGTCGGGATTGTCGCTGTCGATCCGACAAGTCCTTTCAGTGGAGGAGCATTGCTCGGTGACCGGGTACGGATGGCTGAACATTTTACCGACCCCGGTGTATTTATCCGCAGCATGGGGACACGTGGCAGTTTAGGGGGTCTGGCCCGGACAACGAAAGAGACTGTACGGATGATGGATGCGTATGGCTTTGACGTCATTCTCGTAGAGACGGTCGGTGTCGGCCAATCAGAGCTCGATATTATGAAAGTGGCTGATACGACAGCGGTCGTCCTGAACCCTGGCAGCGGAGACGTCGTGCAGGTGTTCAAGGCTGGGATCATGGAGATTGCGGACCTCTTCATCATCAATAAAGCTGATCTGCCGGGGGTTTCGAAATTGATGACCGAAATCGAAGGGATGCTCGACCTTGTCAAGCATGATGCTGACTACCGTCCGCCTATCGCACAGACGATCTCCACACAGAAAAAGGGGATTGAAGATGTTTGGGGCTTTGCCCGTAAACACCTGCAGTACCTTAAAGATACCGGGGAGGGCGATCGGAAAAAGACCCGAATTTTACAAGATGAGGTAATTGAGGTCGTGCACTATGAATTGATGAAGATGATCGAACGACGGCAACAGGATGGAGATTGGAGAGGACAAATCGAACGTAGGGAAATCGATCCTTACACTGTTGCTTCCAACATATTGTCGGAGCTTGATTTTTAATAAAAAGAACGCTAGATGACCCGCCATGTGTAAATTTAGCAGAAATAATATGAGAGAGGGATAACGTTGGGGAAAAAGAAAGTACCTTCACTAGTCAAGGATGAGAAACTCATACAAAAACGTCGTGAGGAAATGGTTAAAGCTGCCGTAGGCCTTTTTAAAGACAAAGGATTCCACCGGACGACAACAAGGGAAATCGCAAAAGCGGCAGGATTCAGCATCGGAACCCTTTACGAGTATATCCGGTCAAAAGAAGATGTCCTATATCTTGTCTGTGATTCAATTTATGACGAAGTCCGCTCGCGGTTGCAAAGTGAGATCGTCATGGATCAACCTGGGATAAACAGGCTCAAGGAAGCGATTGTTGCGTATTTTAAAGTAATGGATGAAATGCAGGATGAGGTGCTCGTCATGTACCAGGAAGCGAAGTCCTTATCCGATGAGGCGCTTCCGTACGTTTTGAGAAAAGAACTTGAGATGACAGCGATTTTTGAAAGGCTGATCCAGCGCTCGGTGGATGCTGGAAACTTGTTTTTATCTGAAGAAGAAGTGAACCTGCTCGCCCATAACATACTGATACAGGGACAGATGTGGACGTTCAGGCGCTGGGCCCTCCAAAAGAGCCACAGTTTGGAAACGTATACACAATTCCAGATTGAACTTTTATTGAATGGGATCGAGATGAACCGTAAGACGAGTAGCGTTTAGAGAAGACGGGTTGAGAGGTTAGATAAATGGCAAACGTTGTCGTTTCGTCGAAAAACTTTGTGTTTTCGTTGATAAACCATCAAGACTCGTCGATAAATCGTAAAAATTCGTTGATAAATCTAAACACGTCCCATTAAAGGCTGATTAATGAAAAAACAACCATAGAAAGGAGCAAGCCCAATTGGAAACAGAAGTATACAAACCGAAGAACCATGTTCGTTTTGTTACAGCCGCAAGTCTTTTCGATGGCCATGATGCTTCGATCAATATCATGCGACGTATCATCCAGGCCAGCGGAGCTGAAGTCATTCATTTAGGACATAACCGTTCTGTTGATGAAGTCGTGCAAGCTGCCATCCAAGAAGATGTCCAAGGCATAGCCATGTCCTCTTATCAAGGCGGGCACGTCGAATATTTCAAATACATGATCGATCTTTTGAAAGAAAAGGGGGCTTCTCATATCCGCGTTTACGGAGGAGGTGGAGGGGTCATCATCCCGAAGGAAATCAAAGAACTTCATGATTACGGCGTCGCCAGAATCTTCTCACCTGAAGATGGACGCTCACTCGGTTTGCAAGGCATGATCAACCAGATGGTGAGGGAATGTGATTTCCCAACATTCACTGACCTGACCGATGAAATGGAACACCTCCCGACCAGGGATCCAAGAGCGGTGGCGCGGTTGATCACAGTTGCTGAAAACTTCGGTAAAACACAAAAAGAAATGGCTGCTACGGCAGAAAAAGCGATCACCCAAATGAAGGAAATGGCACACAAAGTTCCGGTCCTCGGAATCACAGGAACAGGTGGCGCAGGTAAAAGTTCACTGACGGATGAGCTCGTCCGCCGCTACTTGAATGAATTCGATGATAAAACGGTCGCGATCCTCTCTGTGGACCCGACGAAACAAAAAACTGGCGGCGCTCTTCTCGGAGACCGGATCCGAATGAACGCAATCCATTCACCACGCGTCTATATGCGCAGTCTCGCAACACGCGGTTCGAAAACGGAATTATCCGAAGCAATCACTGATGCGCTTTCGGTAGTAAAAGCTGCCGGATATGACCTGATCATTGTCGAGACGAGCGGAATCGGACAGGGGAATGCTGAAATCGTGGAAATCTCTGACGTCTCGATGTATGTGATGACGAGTGAATTTGGTGCGCCTTCGCAGCTTGAAAAAATCGATATGATCGACTATGCGGACTTGATTGCGATCAATAAATTCGATCGTAAAGGTTCTGACGACGCATTGCGCGATGTGAAAAAACAGTACCAGCGCAGTCGGATGCTGTTCAATAAAAATCTTGACGATATGCCTGTTTTCGGTACGATCGCAAGCCAATTCAATGACCTCGGGACGAACATCCTGTTCATCGCTCTTGTGAACGTATTGAATGAGAAGTTCAACCTCGGATGGGAGACTTCTTTTGATACAAAAGGGAAGGTCGAAAAACAGAACATGATCATCCCGCCGGACCGTGTCGGTTATCTCAATGAGATCGTGCAAACCGTCCGTGGCTATCATGAGTATGTGAAAGAGCAGTCTGAAGCGGCTCGAAAAATGTTTCAGATCGAAGGGGCGCTCGAAGCAGTAGAGGAAACGAATGCAGACGGTGAAGTGACGATCCGTACGTTGACAGACGTAAAAAAAGACTACGAAAAGAAACTCCATCATGAAGCCAAGGAAATTTTGGATGGGTGGGATACATTAAAGGAACATTACAGCAAGGACGAATTCGTTACGAAGATCCGTGATAAGGAAATCGTGACCGAGCTGAAGACACGAAGCCTTTCTGGTCTTGATATCCCTAAGGTCGCGCTTCCGAAGTATAAAGACTGGGGCGAAATCGTACGCTGGTCATTGCTGGAAAACGTGCCAGGACGTTACCCTTTCACAGCCGGCGTATTTCCTTTCAAGCGGAAAGGGGAAGATCCGAAGCGCCAATTTGCCGGGGAAGGGACACCAGAACGGACGAACCGCAGATTCCACTATCTTTCCAAGGATGAGGAAGCGAAGCGTCTAAGTACCGCATTCGACTCAGTCACTTTGTACGGTGAGGATCCAGATTACCGGCCGGACATCTATGGGAAAGTCGGGGAAAGCGGCGTCAGTATTTGTACGCTTGAGGACATGAAAAAGCTTTATGCGGGCTTTGACCTTACTGCACCTTCGACATCCGTTTCGATGACAATCAATGGACCGGCACCGATCATCCTCGCGATGTACATGAATACGGCCATCGATCAGCAGCTTGCTCGTTTTGAACAAGAAAACGGAAGGAAGCCGACAGGGGGAGAAGCGGAAGAAATCAAAGTGAAGACGTTGTCGGTCGTACGGGGAACGGTTCAGGCGGACATTCTGAAGGAAGACCAGGGACAGAATACCTGTATTTTCTCGACGGAATTTGCTCTCCGTCTGATGGGGGACATCCAGGAGTATTTCATCTACAACAAAGTCCGTAACTATTATTCCGTTTCGATCTCCGGCTACCATATCGCTGAAGCAGGAGCGAATCCGATCACCCAGCTTGCTCTTACACTCGCAAATGGATTCACTTATGTGGAATACTATTTGAGCAGGGGGATGGATATCGATACGTTCGCTCCGAACCTGTCCTTCTTCTTCAGTAACGGCCTTGATCCGGAATACACAGTAATCGGCCGTGTCGCGAGAAGGATTTGGGCTACGGTCATGAAAAACAAATATAAAGGGAATGAGCGCAGCCAGAAGCTGAAGTATCATATCCAGACTTCGGGTCGTTCCTTGCATGCACAGGAAATCGACTTCAACGATATCCGTACTACATTGCAGGCTTTGATGGCGATTTATGATAACTGTAATTCGCTCCATACCAATTCTTATGATGAAGCAATAACGACGCCCACAGAGGAATCTGTCCGAAGAGCGATGGCGATCCAAATGATCATCACGAAGGAACTCGGTCTTGCGAAAAATGAAAACTCCCTCCAAGGTTCATTCATCATTGAAGAGTTGACAGACCTTGTCGAAGAAGCGGTTCTCCAGGAATTCGAGCGAATCAATTCACGTGGAGGCGTACTCGGTGCAATGGAGACACAGTACCAGCGTGGTAAGATCCAGGAAGAATCCATGTATTATGAGATGAAGAAGCACGACGGTTCATTGCCGATCATCGGGGTGAACACTTACTTGAACCCGAATCCTCCTTCAGAAGAAGAATTCAATATTCAATTGGCACGGGCGACGAAAGAAGAGAAAGAGCAACAAATCGCTAACTTACGCGCCTTCCAGGAGAAGCATGAGGATAAGACGACTGAGGCGTTGCAACGTTTGAAGCAGTCTGCACTATCAGGCGGCAACCTGTTTGCAGAGCTTATGACAACTGTGCGTTATGCAAGTCTTGGGCAGATTACAAGGGCACTTTACGAAGTTGGTGGAAAATACCGACGAAATATGTAAGTGACTTACGAAAAAGTATTCAGTAAGGAACCATCTCGAATGAATCTTTTTCGAGGTGGTTTTTTTTGATACGTTAAGAAAGTATTATTTTTCGGCGATGCAGCTAACCGGAGTAGCAGAAAAGTCTACGAACTAAAGGCTCAGCCTTCGCCAAGGCCTAACTGAGCCAAGTTACCTTTATGTTGAAAGAAGTATGAAATTTGGCCTGCACGAAAATCATGGCAAACCTGTTTTGTTGATTTTCAACTGAAATTTGAAGCACACCTGCAGGAACAGCGAACCAGGCGAGACCTCGCAGTGACCTACGTGACTAAGCAGATCGCTTCCGCCCGCGGAAAGGAAGAAGCTCGTAAAAATCAACATAAGATTAATTTGAAAAAAATGTGCAGAGCTATAGCATATCTTTAGATAATTTGTTTATAATGGATGGTATGATTACGTTAGTTGTGACTTAGGTCAGCTGTTTGATATTGGTGAGCAGATTTTGGCAATCGGCAGCCAACCCGAAAGCTAGCCTTGTTTATAGATTAGTCTAACCGACTGATTAACGAAAGAAAGGACGTGCCTGTAGATGCTGGATACGTATTCTAAGGAAGAACTGAAAGAAATTTCGCTGCTTGAAATCGCCTATCATATTTTAAAAGATAACAAGAAACCGACTCCTTTCACAGAATTGGTGGAGCAGGTTTCAAAAATGCGAGATTTGAGCACTGAAGAGAAAAAACAACGAGTTGCTCAATTCTACACGGACATCAATATTGATGGTCGTTTCGTTTGTGTTGGTGATAACCAATGGGGGCTGAAGGTATGGTACCCGGTTGAAAGCAGTGACGAAGAGCTGGCTACAACAATCAAACCGAAGAAGCGTAAAAAAGCGAAAGCAAAATTGGACGATGACGAGGAAGATTTCGAAGGGTTCGAAGAGGATTTAGATGAAGAATTCAGTGATCTTGACGACGACTTTGATGATGAAGAAAGTGCGGATGATGAAGAGGATGAATTCGTCGATTTCGATGATGAAGAACTTTCTGATGATGACGAAGATGACGAAGATGAAGGCTTCGCAGATAAGGAAGACAAGGAAGAAAAATAATTCATCTTGACAATTCGGTAGAAAGTAGATAGAATCATTTTTGGGCTTTACTTATAGTCTTAAATAATGACGAAATTGAATAATTTATAACTACGAAACAAAAGCGCCCCCCATTACAGGGCAGGTGTCGCTTTTGTTTTTTTTATTTTTACCACTCTGTGGGTCGTTTCTGCTTTTTCCTTAGCCCGCGGTCACAGATCAACAATGGGAAGAATATTGCCTTTCGTTGAAATCACTGACTCCACAACATAAGCTTTTAAGTTTTACTTGGGTGAGAATACTATCTAACAGAGTTGTCAGATAAAGCACTCCTTGTAATCAATACCGTTTCAACAGCAAGTGGAAAAGACATATCAACATACTGATCTCAAAAGGGGGAACCAACGTGACAAAAAAATATATCTTTGTAACTGGTGGAGTAGTCTCGTCTTTAGGAAAAGGAATCACCGCAGCATCGCTCGGACGTCTTCTGAAGAACCGCGGAGTGAAAGTAACCATTCAAAAGTTCGATCCATATATCAACGTCGACCCTGGAACAATGAGTCCATATCAACATGGAGAAGTATTTGTTACAGATGATGGCGCCGAAACGGACTTGGATTTAGGACACTATGAACGTTTCATCGATATCAATTTGAACAAGTACAGCAACGTTACAACAGGAAAAATATACTCGACTGTCTTGAAAAAGGAACGTCGCGGAGATTACTTAGGTGGAACGGTCCAAGTCATTCCCCACATCACGAACGAAATCAAAGAGCGTGTATTCCGTGCTGGACGTGAAACGAACGCTGATGTGGTCATTACAGAAATCGGCGGTACGGTCGGTGACATCGAGAGTCTTCCTTATCTAGAGGCAATCCGCCAAATTAAGAGCGACATCGGTGTGGAAAATGTGATGTATATCCACTGTACACTGGTTCCTTATATAAAAGCAGCCGGAGAAATGAAGACGAAACCGACTCAACATAGCGTAAAAGAATTACGCAGTCTCGGAATCCAGCCTAACGTCATCGTCGTACGGAACGAGATGCCGCTTCCGCAGGAGATGAAGGATAAGATTGCGTTGTTCTGTGATATCAACCCTGCGTCAGTCATTGAGGCAATGGATGCAGATACATTATATGAAGTGCCACTCGCCCTTCAAGCGCAAAAACTAGACCAGATCACATGTGAACATTTGAAGCTGAACTGTAAAGAAGCAGACATGACCGACTGGAAAGAGCTTGTCAATCGTGTGACGAACTTGAAAAACAAGACAAGGATCGCAATCGTCGGCAAATATGTCGCTTTACCAGATGCATATATATCAGTAGTTGAATCCCTCCGGCATGCAGGGTATAAGTTTGACACAGACATTGACATCAAATGGGTCAATTCTGAACAAGTGACAGATGAAAATGTCAATGATGTATTAGAGGATGTTGATGGGATCCTTGTTCCTGGAGGGTTTGGAGACCGGGGAATCGAAGGTAAAATTTCAGCAATCCGCTATGCGCGTGAAAACAAGGTTCCTATGTTAGGGATCTGTCTTGGGATGCAACTTGCTTCTGTAGAATTTGCGCGAAACGTATTAGGATATGAAGATGCTCATTCAGCTGAAATCAATCCGGCATCGACACATCCGGTCATTGATCTGCTTCCAGAGCAGAAAGATGTGGAGGATCTTGGAGGTACATTACGCCTTGGCCTTTACCCGTGTAAGCTTAGAAAAGGCACAAATGCATATGCGGCTTATGATCAAGAGGTCGTTTATGAGCGACACCGACATCGTTTCGAATTTAACAATGAGTACCGCGAGGAGATGGAGAAGTCAGGGTTCTTATTTTCAGGGACAAGCCCGGATGGACGCCTTGTCGAAATCATTGAGCTGAAGGATCACCCGTGGTTCGTAGCTTCACAGTTCCACCCGGAATTCATTTCAAGACCGACAAATCCACAGCCATTATTCAAAGAATTCATCAATGCAGCAACGAATTTGAAAAAATAAAAGTAAGAGTCAAGAGCTGACCTTAGTTAAACCACTTTGGTCAGTTTTTTTTGTACGTTAAGAAGTATAACTTTTCAGCGATGTAGCTAACCGATACTTTGTTTGGTCCGAGCCTCCTCGTCGGATTTCCAGTGACCTTCGTGGCTGGTCAGGGCGATTCCGCTTTTCTAAAGGTCCTTGTTTAGCGCGACAATCTGAAGGTTTCGGAGTGTATGCCCTCTGTCCCAGCGTGTTAATTCAGGTTTACCTAGGTTTCTCAGAAAACCAAAACAGGCCACGATCATTTCGTCGCTGGTTTCCGAAATGAACGCAACCTGATTGGTCCTTGCTATCCACGATTATGTATGTGGCCCGATCTACAGCCTTAGGGGTGAAGTATCAAAACGGGTCAATTTTGTCTTTTTCATAGTTGGGGATTAGGGGTGGGGACTATGAAAAGGGAAGGGAGCAAAATTAGGCTGTAGGTAGGAGAAGGCTGTTAAGCGTGACTTTTGTCATGCTTTAACATATAATTCTCCATCTTTTTACATAAATCCTTCCAACATATTAAAAAAAATCAAAAAATTTAATCTTATTAAAATTATATCTCGTATTCTTCAAGCATTTCCTTTGTATTGAAGTACAGAGCATAATAGACATATAAAGCCGTAATGAAAACGGGGAAGCCGTAACGTCCACCATCATCTCCAGGGACCAGACCGTTCAATAATTTAGTGTCGATATGAAAATTTTCATTCAAGAGTAGTGCTGCCTCTTTTTCCACTCCAGCCACACTGACGATTGGTACGTTTTCGGTTACTGTGTGATGAACCAGCTTTTCAAATTGTTCGTCGTTTGTTTTACCAGCAAAAACAAGGATACAGTCGCCTGCTTCCATCTCCTTTCCGGCGTAAGGTGTGCATGCAGGAAGGCTTTCATGACCATTTACAATCACAGAAGCAATCCCCTCTAGTTCACCAAATCCTATTATATGAATAGTTCCATTCCCTGTGATCGTTTGTGCAAGCAGCCGGGAACAATCCTCGATCTTTTCATCTTCATGGTCTTGAATCTTCTTGAACACGCCGAACAGCTGTGTCGTGAAAATTTTCAACATTTTATTCACCTCAGGAAATTAGTCTGATTTCAGTATATCGAACTTTAGGACGAATAATAAAATCTTGATATTGATTTTGGGGTATTTTGGCGACGGAGGAGGAATTTGAAAATATTAATCGAAATATGTTTAATAGATATGAATGAGGGGCAATAACAACAACATGGAAACTAGGGTGTGATTAGGTATGAAAGGCAAAATACTTATTGTGGATGACCAGTACGGAATCCGGATCCTATTAAATGAAATTTTCAAAAAAGAAGGATATCAAACTTATCAAGCAGCAAATGGCGTTCAAGCACTTTCGATTGTAGAAAATGAAAGACCTGATCTGTTGATCCTTGATATGAAGATCCCTGGTATGGATGGATTGGAAATCTTACGTCGTGTCAAGAAAGTGGACCAAAGTGTAGGCGTTATTATTATGACAGCTTACGGGGAGCTTGATATGATTCATGAAGCTATGGATTTAGGTGCTATTACTCATTTTGCTAAACCTTTTGATATCGATGAAATTCGCGACGTTGTAAAGAAACATTTACCAATACGCTCATAGACGTTCTCACATTTCAAATGATAAGGGTTGTCCTTAAATAGGATCAGAACCTCCAGCACAGCATTCTATACATTACGCCTCTACGGGAAATGTTTATTGTTCTGCAGGTAGGAGATGGACCTTCGGGCAACCCTGTTTTGTATTATCAATTGCGGATTTTGCCTAAAATTGATATGCTATAGTTGTTTTGATCAAGCTGAAAATTATCCGGAGCGAATCCGGCTCTCTTCAGGGATATTCAAAAAGCGGAGCTGTCTGTTTTTTGTACCAATACTTATATTGAATATATGGGTGACCAATACCCACAAGGAGGAAATCGTTTATGCCTTTAGTTTCAATGAAGGAAATGCTTGAAAAAGCGAAAGCGGAAGGATATGCAGTAGGACAATACAACCTGAACAACCTGGAGTTTACGCAAGCGATTCTACAGGCTGCAGAAGAGGAAAAGTCTCCTCTGATTTGTGGGGTTTCAGAAGGTGCTGCCCGTTACATGGGTGGATTCAAGACGGTCGTCAACCTGGTTGAATCCCTAATGGAAGAATACAATGTAACCGTTCCTGTAGCGATTCATTTGGACCACGGTTCGAGCTTCGAGAAGTGTGTTGAAGCGATCCATGCAGGATTCACCTCTGTCATGATCGATGGATCTCATCATCCACTTGAAGATAACATTGCCCTTACGAAAAAAGTGGTGGAAGTTGCTCATGCGGTAGGCGTTTCTGTTGAAGCCGAACTAGGGCGTATCGGGGGACAAGAAGATGACTTGATCGTTGATGATGCAGAAGCAGCATACGCGATTCCAGCCGAATGTGACCAGCTCATCCGTGAAACTGGGGTGGATTGTTTTGCTCCAGCATTAGGATCTGTCCATGGTCCTTATAAAGGGGAGCCGAACCTTGGATTCGACCGTATGAAGGAAATCAGCGAACTGACAGGTGTACCACTTGTCCTTCACGGTGGAACAGGAATTCCGACAGCTGACGTCAAGAAGGCAATTTCTTTCGGACACGCAAAAATCAACGTGAATACCGAAAGCCAGCTCTCAGCTTCAAAAGCAGTACGGGAAGTATTAGCAGAAAAGCCAGAATTATATGATCCTCGTAAATATTTAGGACCAGCACGCGATGCAATCAAAGAGACAGTCAAAGGCAAAATGCGTGAATTCGGTTCTTCAAACAAAGCATAAATGAATTGAAGATAGGCAGATGACTAAGGGGTTGGCTCACATAACCAAATGCCAGGGCCTCCAACTCGCGGACTAGGAAATGATTTGAATCCTTCAAAAATAACATCTATACCTAATTTGATGTTAAAATGGAGGAAGCTGAATCATCACCGGCCGGTTTGGTGGAGGTCTGGCATCATGAGTCAACCTCTTAAAACATGTTTGGACATTCCCTCACTAGAAATAAAAACCCACTAATTTTAAAAAGGTTTGACGAAAGTTTTATAAATATAAGGAGTGATACATCCTATGAAATTCTTTATTGATACAGCGAATATTGACGAAATACGCGAAGCCTATGAGCTTGGGATATTAGGTGGGGTGACGACGAACCCATCTCTGGTCGCTAAAGAAGGTGTTGATTTTCACGATCGTTTGAGGGAAATCACCTCTGTCGTTGTCTCAGAATCTGTCAGTGCTGAAGTGATCGGTCTGACTTACGATAAAATGGTTGAAGAAGGGAAAGAGCTAGCAGCAATCGCTCCTAACATCACTGTTAAAGTCCCTATGACGAAAGAAGGCTTGAAAGCGGTTAAAACGTTTACTGAACTGGGAATCAAAACAAACGTGACACTGATTTTCTCAGCGAATCAGGCACTGCTTGCTGCTCGTGCAGGTGCTACGTATGTATCTCCGTTTTTAGGTAGATTGGACGATATTGGACAGGACGGATTGTCGTTGATTTCGGAAATCGCCGAAATTTTCAATGTGCATAAGATCAAGGCTGAAATCATCGCAGCTTCCATCCGTAACCCGATTCATGTTACGGAAGCTGCACTTAGAGGAGCTCACATATCCACACTCCCTCCGAAGGTATTGTCCCAATTGATGAACCATCCATTGACGGATCAAGGCATAGAGAAGTTTTTAGCAGATTGGAACGCTGGTCAGAATAAAGACTGATTTTTCAAAATTCAAACATTAATCCGTAGAGGTAAATTTTGGATAAAAATAGATTTTTTGCTGACACTAAAGGTAACAGTTTTGACTTTTTTATTTTGCAGAAGGCGAAGAAGGGAGAAAGCAATGGAGAAATTAATGATCGAGGGAGGCCATCCCTTAGAAGGTACAGTTCAGATCAGCGGTGCGAAGAATAGCGCAGTCGCGTTGATTCCTGCGGCCATTTTAGCTGATTCGACTGTAACGATCGACCATCTCCCAGGCATCTCGGACGTAGGCATCTTACGTGACTTACTAGAAGACATCGGTGGGGAAGTGCACCTGGAGAACAATACCCTGACCGTACATCCAGAAAATATGATATCCATGCCACTTCCGAATGGGAAAGTGAAAAAGCTGAGAGCATCCTATTATTTGATGGGTGCCATGCTTGGACGTTTCAAAAAAGCGGTCATCGGACTTCCGGGCGGTTGCAACTTAGGTCCTCGGCCAATTGATCAGCATATTAAAGGATTTCAAGCACTCGGCGCGAAAGTGACAAACGAACAGGGTGCGATTTATTTGCGTGCGGATGAATTAGTCGGTGCTCGTATCTACCTTGACGTCGTAAGTGTAGGAGCGACGATCAACATCATGCTGGCAGCGGTCCGGGCGAAAGGCAGAACCATCATCGAGAATGCCGCAAAAGAACCGGAAATCATCGATGTGGCGACACTTCTTTCAAGTATGGGTGCAAAAATCAAAGGTGCCGGTACAGATGTAATCAGGATCGATGGTGTTGAATCATTGCATGGCTGTCGTCATTCGATCATTCCCGACAGGATCGAAGCAGGTACTTATATTATCATGGCAGCTGCAATGGGGAATGGAGTCACGATTGACAATGTCATTCCACTTCACCTTGAGTCATTGATTGCGAAGCTACGCGAAATGGGTGTCCATATCGAACTATCAGATGACTCCGTTTTTGTCCGGCGAGGCCGCGGTCTGAACAGTGTAGATATCAAGACGCTTGTCTACCCGGGGTTTGCTACTGATCTACAGCAGCCGTTCACTGCTTTATTAACGAGTACGGAAGGAACAAGTATTGTAACTGATACGATATATAGCTCTCGTTTTAAACATATTGATGAGCTGAGACGGATGGGCGCTCATGTAAAAGTCGAAGGCCGGTCAGCGATCATCAACGGTCCAACCCTGCTAGAAGGGGCAAAAGTCAAAGCATCCGATCTGCGGGCAGGGGCATCGCTCATTGTTGCAGGACTAATGGCAAAAGGTATCACAGAAATCTCTAACCTTGAACATGTTGATCGAGGTTATGAAAACCTTGTTGTGAAGCTGAAAGGTTTAGGGGCAAAAGTATGGCGAGAGAATTTTGATATTGAAGAGTTGGATGAGGTCAACCACTCTTAAGTCTCAACGAATGATAATCGTCAGATGTACGACGCACAGACGTGCTAGTACTGCCATTGTTCAGGGCATGACGTTTTAGGCAGTGGTCGTTACTTGGTTTTTCCGATATGTAAATTGGTTTTAAATTTCACGACACTCCTGCGGGAAAAGCGAGCCAGGCGAGACCCCATAGTTTGGATGCAGAGAAGTGATGTCCAGCTCAGCGACCAGTCACTTGGATCACTTCAAACTTCCTGCGGCGGTCGACACATTGATTTATATCTTATGTGTGAGCCCACGCAGAACCGAACTTTGTTTGGTTCGAGCCTCCTCGTCAGTTTTCCAGTGACCTACGTGACTAGGCGGGCCGCTTCCGCTTTTCTACAACCCACGGAAAGGGAATGTCGTAACAATGTATAACAGTCACTTTCAAATAGCTTTTTTATAGGGGGAGAAAGGTATGGAGAGAAGTTTATCCATGGAACTTGTCCGTGTGACAGAAGCAGCTGCTCTAGCATCTGCCCGTTGGATGGGGAGAGGCCGGAAGGAAGAAGCTGATGATGCTGCCACTTCGGCAATGCGTAATGTGTTCGATACGATTCCAATGAAAGGTACAGTTGTCATTGGAGAAGGAGAAATGGACGAAGCACCTATGCTTTATATCGGTGAAAAGCTGGGTATTGGTTCCGGCCCACGTGTCGATGTTGCAGTTGACCCCCTGGAAGGAACGAATATTGTAGCGAACGGAACCTGGAATGCACTTGCGGTTCTTGCGATTGCCGACCACGGGAACCTGCTGCATGCCCCGGATATGTATATGGACAAAATCGCTGTCGGTCCAGAAGCAGTCGGTATGGTCGATATCGATGCTTCCGTGACAGATAATCTTAAGGCGGTTGCCCGTGCAAAAAATAAAGACATAGAGGATATTGTCGCAGTCATTCTGAATCGTAAACGCCATCAGAAGCTGATTCAAGAAGTCCGTGATTCCGGTGCCCGGATCAAGCTCATCCAGGATGGGGATGTTGCAGCAGCGATCAATACTGCTTTTGACGATACAGGGGTTGATATCCTGCTCGGCAGCGGTGGCGCGCCAGAAGGTGTCATTGCAGCGGTTGCCCTAAAATGCCTGGGAGGGGAGCTTCAAGGAAAGCTGCTTCCGCAGACGGATGAAGAACTAGCCCGTTGCAAAAAGATGGGGATTGAAGACATCCACCGTGTTCTCCGAATGGAAGATATCGTAAAGGGCGATGATGCCATCTTTGCTGCCACTGGAGTAACGGACGGCGAATTGCTTAAGGGTGTCCGGTTCAAAGGAACAGTTGGTACGACGCAATCTGTCGTTATGAGAGCGAAGTCTGGCACAGTCCGTTTTATTGATGGAAAACATAGCTTGAAAAAGAAGCCGAATTTAGTAATCAAACCATGACATTTTCATTTCACAATGCTGTTTGATTTGAGCAGCATTGTGATTTTCTTGATTATTACCATCATTTTTGGGTAGAATATATGTATCTATTGATTTTTGCTTCATCAACTTACTTCTTTACAAACACACTTCTGTAAAACGTTTCTTTTCCTTCCAAGCCCTAGCGTTCCAAAACATAACTTTTTTATCTTTGGTGTTGTTGAAGGTTAATGTTGATTTCCCGTATAGGCGTAACCGAGGCTCAGCCTTCATTTCGTAAATATCGACAACGATATAAAAACATCTTCAATGGTCTATTCTGAATTAATATATACATTTTAAATAACGTAAAGAGTGGTGTACTATGTCCTTAAATTTAGCACAATTAGAAAATATGAAACTCAAGGATTTGTATGAAAAAGCCAAAGAGCTGAAAATTTCATACTACAGCAAGTTAACGAAAAGGGAATTGATTTTTGCGATTCTTAAAGCGCAAGCTGAAAAAGAAGATCTCTCGTTCATGGAAGGGATATTGGAAATCATCCCGACAGAAGGCTTCGGGTTTTTACGGCCGATCAATTACTCTCCAAGTTCAGAAGATATCTATATTTCAGCGTCTCAAATCCGTCGATTCGATTTAAGAAATGGAGATAAGGTTTCAGGTAAGGTCCGTCCTCCGAAAGAGAATGAACGTTACTATGGGCTTCTGCATGTAGCCGCAGTAAATGGTGAAGATCCAGATACAGCAAAGGAACGTGTACACTTTCCTGCGCTCACGCCGTTATACCCAGAAGACAAGATGACACTTGAAACATCCGCGCAAAACGTATCAACACGGATCATGGATATGATCTCTCCAGTCGGGTTTGGACAGCGTGGATTGATCGTTGCTCCTCCTAAAGCAGGTAAAACGACACTTTTAAAAGAGATTGCTCATAGCGTTACGTCGAATCACCCTGATACCGAGCTGATCGTCCTGTTGATTGACGAACGTCCAGAGGAAGTGACAGACATTGAGCGATCAGTTCAAGGTGACGTTGTCAGCTCCACTTTCGATGAAGTGCCAGAAAACCATATCAAGGTAGCTGAACTCGTTCTTGAGCGAGCGATGCGACTTGTCGAACATAAGAAGGATGTCGTCATTTTAATGGACAGCATTACACGGTTGGCACGTGCGTATAATCTGGTCATCCCTCCAAGTGGAAGAACGCTGTCTGGTGGTATCGACCCGGCTGCATTCCATAAGCCGAAGCGTTTCTTCGGTGCAGCACGTAACATTGAAGATGGTGGAAGCTTGACGATTTTGGCGACTGCCCTTATTGAAACCGGTTCTCGTATGGACGATGTCATTTATGAGGAATTCAAAGGGACCGGTAACATGGAACTTCATCTTGACCGTAAGCTTGCAGAACGTCGAATTTTCCCTGCGATCGATATCCGCCGCTCTGGTACACGTAAGGAAGAAATGCTTATCGCAAAAGAGCATCTTGAGCATCTCTGGGCGATCCGCAAAACGATGGACGACTCCTATGACTTTGTTGACCATTTCATGAGACGCATCAAAAAGACAAAGACGAACGAAGAGTTTTTCCGAATGTTCGAGAAGGAAAGATCCGGACAAGGCAAGAAAATGACGGTTAAATAGATTGTTGAAATCTGTATGAAAAATTGATATACTACCTCATGTGTGCAAATAACTCTGTTCCCCAAGGGTTCAGGGCAGAAGGAGATGAATAGGATGAAACAAGCAATCCATCCAGGTTACAAAAAAGCGAAAGTTTCTTGCGCTTGTGGAAATGAATTTGAAACAGGTTCTGTTAAAGAAGATATTCGCGTAGAAATTTGTTCTGAATGTCATCCGTTCTACACAGGACGTCAGAAGTTTGCTGACGCAGGTGGACGTGTTGATCGCTTTAAGAAAAAATACAACCTTAAATAAGGTCTTTAAAACAGGCAGGGGATCGCCCTTCTGCCTGTTTTTTACATTAAAAATAGCCGATTCGCTGTGATGGAATATGCTAGCTTCAGCACCGCATCCCTTGATTATTTCAGCTTTTCTGCGGTGTCGAAAATCTTTTCAACGGATTCCGGCATTGAGGGTGATCATGGTTCTTGCGCTTTTCTTGTATAAAGCCGAAAATTATTTCGTCCATCACGCTTATGATTTGTTATCATTAGAAAAGAATACATAAGAGAAAGTCACAAAGCGTCATTTTCTTATAAAAGATTGAAGTGACGAAGGGAGAGACGGGCATGTACGTAATGAAAAAGGATGGTTGGGTCGAGCTGATCTGCGGCAGCATGTTTTCGGGAAAATCAGAGGAGTTGATTCGACGCGTTCGACGTGCCAAGTTCGGTAAGCAGAAAGTACAAGTCTTCAAGCCTTTGCTTGATGACCGTTATAGCAAAGACGAGGTCGTTTCCCATAACGGTACCTCTGTCATTGCAGTACCCGTGAAGAAATCCGAGGATATTTCGAATCTTGTTTCGTATGACACAGAAGTCGTATCAATAGATGAAGTGCAATTTTTTGATAATGGGATTGTCGAAGTTATCCAACACCTTGCCAACAGCGGGAAACGAGTGATCGTAGCAGGGCTTGATCAGGATTTCAGAGGAGAGCCTTTCGGTAAGGTGCCTGAAATCATGGCATTGGCTGAAAGTGTCACAAAGCTCCATGCGGTCTGCTTAGTGTGCGGAAGTCCAGCAAGTCGGACACAACGCCTGATCAATGGAGAACCAGCATCTTACAACGATCCGATCATATTAGTCGGCGCCTCGGAATCGTACGAGCCTCGGTGCAGGCACTGTCATGAAGTACCAGGACACCCCAGGCTGAAATCAAAACACCAACAACCGCAACCGACAAAAGCATAAAAAACGGAAATGAACCTGAGTGGAGATGGCAAATCTCACTCAGGTTTTTTTAAAAGGCAAAAGTATAAAACTTTATTTCGATGAAGTGTATCTAGCTCCAACGCCCAACCACTTGGATCACTTCAGCCCTCCTGTTGCGGCGACACATTGATTTAGTTCGAAGTATTTGCCCACGCAGAACCGAACTTTGTTTGGTTCGAGCCTCCTCGTCGGACTACCAGTGACCTTCGTGGTTAACCAAAGGCGTTTGCGCTTTTCTTTATGATTGGGGCCAGGTCCTTTATCCTTTTCACATATTTTTCTAAAGGAAGGGTCAACCTAAATGAAATGTTGAATAGTGAGAAGGTGCAGGTATGAGTTGGAAAAAATACTTATTCGTTTCAATGTCCGCAATACTTTCAGCAGGATTACTGTTTGGATGTGCTGCAGAAGAAGAACCTTCAGAAGAAGAACCGACAGAAGAAAACGGCGACACGGGAGAAGAAAATGGGGAAAGCTGATGTACCAGGTACACTTTCAAAGCCGTTGTGGCAGAAGGGTTTTAAATCGGTGCCAGGCACCATTTAGGAAGCCTTGGTACCGTTGGCTTCTTTTTTGGTGCCTGGCACGGATTCCCACTTTATTCATTTGGGTTTTGGTTATGATAAGGGTACGGGGGTGTATATCTTGAAGAAAGCGATCTTTCTAAGTGCGGCGGTTCTTCTAGGTGCTTGTTCACCTATGCAGCCTCCAACCACAGAGGAAATTGCCGACAATGAACCGTCAGCATATGAAACGAAAGAGAACAATAATCCTCTCGTAAGTCACGGGATCATCAATTATCACGCGACCAATAGGAGACCGAACACTAACTATTTTTTCGAAACGAACCAGAATCCGAATAGCTATCGTAACCTGACAATGAAGCGTTTCACAATCAGTGATGATCAGGATAAGATCCGAGAAGCTGTCAAGGATGCTTATGGAAGAGAACCCCAGTTCGTTTCAATCAACGGAAATAATGCCTGGGTCCATGTTAATGTTCCCCGTGATTTATCTGCAAAAGAGCGTAAAGCCCTGAAGGAAAAACTCGAGGATGCCATTTGGACGTCAGTCCCAAGGTATCAACTTACTCTCCGTTTAGATTCGAAATAGGTACGCAATAGAGGGCAAGAACTCCGGATACATTCGGAGTTTTGCCTTTTTACAAAGGAATATGAGTGATGTCCAGCTCTAACGCCCAACCACTTGGATCACTTCAGTCCTCCTGCGGCAACACATTGATTTAGTTCGCCCACGCAGAATCGACCTTTGTTTGGTTCGAGCCTCCTCGTCGGACTTCCAGTGACCTTCGTGGTTAACCAGGGCGTTTTCGTTTTTCTTTAATTACGCGAAAGTTTTAGTAGCCATCTGTTTCCTTTATTTGATAAAAAACAGCTGATCATAAGAGGTTTTCAGTAAATAAGGTCTCCTGTGTCCACCAAATTAATCGTGCTGTCTTTGAAAAGGATCTTATCTTCATTTCGCTCTTCTTGCTGCTTGTTGGATCGGGTCCCAAACTCCGTTGTATGGAGGGGCATAGCTTAGATCCAAATCTTCCAAGTCATGTAGGGACATTTTATGGAACAATGCCATCGCCAACACATCAACCCGCTTATCGACACCATGTTTTCCGATGAACTGGCCGCCGATGATCCGCTGATTTTCCGTATTGTAAAGCAGTTTGACATGTAGTTTTTCAGCGCCCGGATAATACCCGGCAATATCGTTTGCTTCGGTTTTCACCGTTTTATAAGGAAGGTTCAGAGCTTTGGCTTCCCGTTCAGAGATCCCCGTCCTGCCCAGGGTCAGCTCCATGAATTTGATGACAGAAGTGCCAAGGATCCCTGCGAAGGTTTTCGGTCTATCAATCATGTTCAAACCGGCAATCCTGCCCTGTTTATTGGCAGTCGTACCGAGTGGGATATGGTCGTTCGATTTTTTGATTCGGTGAAAATGGGTCGCGCAATCCCCTGCGGAATAGACATCCTCTACGTTCGTTTTCATATACGCATCCACAATGACAGCGCCTTGTTCACTCAACCTGACCGGTGTATGAGCTAAAAAATCCGTATTCGGTTTCACACCGACTGCAACAAGCACTAAATCAGAACGATATTCATTTTTATCCGTTACCACAGACTTTACATGTCCTTCACCATTGAAACCTTTAACCTGCTCACTGAAACAAAGTTCAACACCATGTTTTTCAGCTTCTTCATGAATATATCCAGCCATATCCTCGTCGAAGATTTTCGCCAATTGCTCATTCCGCTCGATCAAACGGACTTTTTTCCCGAGGTGGACAAAACTTTCCGCCATTTCAAGCCCGATATAGCCGCCTCCGATGATGGTGACCTGTTCTGCATCATGCTTAAGATTTTCCATGATTTCCTTGGCATCAGGAATGGTTTTGAGTGTATGGATGCCTTCCAATTCTTTTCCGTACCAATCTGGAATAATCGGCCGTACCCCCGTTGCAACAAGTAATCGATCATACGAATATGTAAAAGACCCACCCGTTTCTGTATGAAGCCCGATGACGGTTTTTTGATCAGTATCGACGCTTGTTACCTCATGGTGGGTCTTCGCATCTATTCCGTATTTTTCCCGGAAGGTTTCGACATCTCTTGCAATCAGATCCTCAGCTTCCGGTATTTCACCACTTATTACATATGGGAGTCCGCATTGGCCATAAGAGTAGATGCTCCCTTTTTCAAGTGTAATGATTTCTGGATTTGAAGCGTTACGGACGATTTGCATCGCTGCACTCATACCAGCAGCATCGCCCCCGATTATGACGTATTTCATGTCGAATGACTCCTTTTCTCAAAAATATCCTATTTGTAGTATGTCTCATATCATCTTCTTTCACTATAACACTCATGAAAGTTGATAAGCTGTCGAATCTTACATGATGAAAGGGGTTTTTGTACATGCTATACATTGATTCGAATGGACCAGAGTGGGGGGGCGGGAACCCGGAAAATTTACAGGTATTGCTTAAACGCTTGAATTCAGAACCGCTTGATCCCATCTATGAAAGTATGGGGAACTTCATCGTCCCTTATCAGCCAAGCAGGTGGACGAGTGAAAACAGACGCTTTGAAGGTTGTACCCACTTTTTTGGACACTTTGCAACTTCTCCCCACGTTTTCAGTATCATAACCGATGAACGGGTGGTTATCGAATCACTGACAGCAGCAATCCGGATGAACCAATGCCGTTCCGATTATGAACGGATCAAATACAACGCAAAAATATGACCCGATAATACATTCATTCCCTCTACATAAAAGATGAACCTTAAACAATAAAGTTCAATCCCTTCAAAACTGTTCTTTGACCTCCTATAAGACGTATACTATAATGTTAATGTTAAGCAACTATTTGACTGAGAAGCCTTGTATAGCTCGAGCACCCAACCGTTTGGTCACTTCAGCCCACCTGTGGCGGCGAAAGCTTCCCTGTCGGCTTCCTGTGGCCTCATGGTTTATCAGGACGCTTATGCTTTTCTTATTCATATAAGGTAAAAAAAGACGTTGATTTCGTTCATACGGGTTAGACCGTTCGGATTTTACCTAACCTGATGCCAAATGGGGAATGTAATACGATAATTGGGATGGTGAGCAGTATGTTGGAACGATTGCAATCAATCGAAGAACGGTATGAAAAATTGAATGAGTTGTTGAGTGATCCGGAAGTTATAAGTGATTCGAAAAAACTCCGCGAATACTCGAAAGAACAATCCGACCTTGAAGATACAGTAACAACTTACAGGGAATTTAAAGAAGTGACGGAAGAGCTTGAAGGCGCCGAGCAAATGCTGGAAGAAAAGCTCGATGCCGAAATGCGTGAGATGGTAAAAATGGAGCTTTCTGAATTGAAGGAACGCCATGAAGAACTTTCGCAACAACTAAAGATCCTCTTGCTCCCTAAAGACCCGAATGATGACAAAAACGTTATCATCGAAGTCCGTGGAGCCGCTGGGGGAGATGAAGCGGCGTTATTTGCTGCCGATTTATATCGCATGTATAGCCGTTACGCTGAAATCCAGGGATGGAAGACAGAAATCATTGATGCGAGCTATACAGAGTTAGGCGGTTACAAAGAGGTCATTTTTATGGTGAATGGTAATGGTGCATTTTCCAAGCTTAAATACGAAAATGGAGCACACCGCGTCCAACGTGTTCCGTCGACAGAATCTGGTGGACGGATCCATACTTCCACAGCGACAGTGGCTGTTTTACCAGAAGCAGAAGAAGTCGAGGTCGATATCCATGAAAAGGATATTCGTGTCGATACTTTTGCATCAAGCGGGCCAGGCGGACAGAGTGTCAATACGACCATGTCAGCGGTGCGTCTGACTCACGAACCGACTGGAATCGTCGTTTCATGCCAGGATGAAAAGTCCCAGATCAAGAACAAAGAAAAAGCGATGAAAGTATTACGCGCGCGTATTTATGATAAATTCCAACAAGAAGCGATGGATGAGTATGCGGCTAATCGTAAATCTGCAGTCGGTACAGGGGATCGTTCTGAACGGATCCGCACATACAACTTCCCGCAAAATCGTGTGACAGACCACCGGATCGGCTTGACCATCCAAAAGCTTGACCAGATTTTACAAGGGAAAGTCGACGAAATCATTGAGGCACTGATCCATGAGGAGCAAGCCAACATGATGAAGCAGGCGGGAGCATAATGAAAGAAATGAATGTCATCGAGGCCCTTAAATGGGCTTCTTGTTTTTTAAAAGAAAAGGGCAGGGAGCCGAATGCTGCGGAGTGGCTTCTGTGCCATGTACTTGAAGCCAGGCGGGGCGAGATGCTTTCTTCTTTGGAGCGTGTTTTGACAGAGGAAGAGGAGCATCAATTTTCCGATTATGTAAAAAAGCATGCGGAAGGCACACCGGTCCAATACCTTACCCAAACAGAAGATTTTTATGGAAGGCGTTTTAGTGTTAGTCCCGAGGTATTGATTCCAAGGCCTGAAACCGAAGAACTCGTTCTAGCCGTCCTTGAACGTGCCCAGAAACACTTTTCGGATCAGGACGAGCTGAACGTGGCAGATATCGGGACAGGCAGCGGAATCATCGCGATCACGTTGAAACTTGAACGTCCAGATTTATACGTAACAGGAGTTGATATTGCTGAGCAATCTTTGCAGGTAGCCCGTGAAAATGCAAGGAAGCTTCAAGCTGAGGTACGTTGGGTGCATGGAAATATCTTCCAACCACTTTTAGAATCTGGTGAGCGTTTTGACATCATCGTTTCGAATCCTCCCTATATTCCGGAAGCTGATATCGAGACTCTTTCCCCTATCGTTAGAGATAATGAACCGATCCGAGCACTTGTCGGAGGGGAAGATGGGTATGAATTCTATAAAAAAATGATTGACTCTCTCCCGGAAGTCTTGGAGGACCGTGCACTCATCGCTTTTGAGGTTGGATATGACCAGGGGAAAACAGTAGCATCCCTCTTGAAAGGAAAGCTTGGTGATTGCGTTCAAACCGAAGTCCTTACTGACATCAACGGGAAAGAACGGATCGTCATCGGAGTCGTAAAATAGAAGACGGCTTTTAATTTTTTTCCGAAGATGGAATGTCTAGCTCCACTGCCCAACTTTTGGATCACTTCAGTCCTCCTGCGGCGGTCGACACATTGATTTAGTTCGAAGTATTTGCCCGCGCAGAACCGAACTTTGTTTGTTTTGAGCCTCCTCGTCGGACTTCCAGTGACCTTCGTGGCTGACCAGGGCGTTTACGCTTTTCTTATTGTCTAGCTCCAACGCCCAACCACTTGGATCACTTCAGTCCTCCTGCGGCGGCAACAGCCTCCTCGTCGAACTTCCAGTGCCCTTCGTGGCTGACCAGGGCGTTTGCGCTTTTCTTACGGCATGATTATAAAAAATTCCGCTCGATTAGCATGACTATGGTTTGGAATACGCTCCAAACCAGAGTAGGAGAGTCCAGACTAAAAATTAAATAGATTACTAGTATAAATCATCCGATTGTCGTCCACACTGTTTATCAGAAAGGGTGTGGGTAAGAGATGAAACGAAAATCGATGGTCATCATACTATTATCTTTAATCCTATTGGTTGTATTCTATGAAACTCAGATCAAGGTAGCAAATGCTTCTTTCAATAATGTATCCGAGCAAATGATCCCTGATGAGTCGATTCGGCTGCGGATTCTTGCAAACAGTGACTCCCAAGCAGACCAAGAGTTGAAGAGATCGATCCGTGACAAGGTGAACGAAGAAATCACGAAGTGGGTGTTCGGTATTGAATCGATTGATGAAGCAAGAAAGATCATCAAACGTGAACTCCCATCAATCAACAAAATTGTTCAGCAATCACTTTCAAATAAAGGTTTAAGTGAAACATTTTCCGTAACGTTCGGAAAGGTTCCGTTCCCGACAAAGTTATATGGGGATCTAGTCTATCCAGCCGGAGAATACGAAGCCGTTTTGATTTCAATCGGTGAAGCAACGGGTGCAAACTGGTGGTGTGTCTTATTCCCGCCGTTATGTTTCCTGGATTTTGACAACGGCGATGCAGTCCAAACGGATGAAGAGCCTCAAGAAGTACCGGATGCAGCTCCTGCAACTGCTGAAAAAGAACCCGAAGTGAAGTTTTTCGTGCTTGAAATCGCAGAAAATCTATTTGCCGCAGTAGGGAATCTATTCACTTAGAATAATAGATTCCCTCTTTCCTTTTTACCAAAAGGTCCTGATCATTTTATCCTTCCAAGATTTCTTTATGGTGAATCTATATAAAATGGGATATTCTCTTCTCTCCGTTCATAGAATAGAGTAGAATTGCTAGAAAGGAGAGGATGAGATGTTATCGTTTCGTCCAGCTGAAACGAATGATACCCCATCTATAAAAAAGTTTGTTGCACAGGCGGGACTTTCTAATGAGGGAATTGAAGAATGTATCCAGATGTTCATCATCCTTGAAACAGATAAAAAGAAAATGGCAGGGACTGTTGGATTGGAACGATTCGGGGAAAGCGGACTGATCCGTTCGCTCGTTTTGGACAAAGAATATTCATCAGAAGAATTGCTGCTTCGTCTATTGACAGCAATTATCCGATTAGCTGACCAACAAGGGATCAAAACGGTATATTTACTCACAAAAGTAACCTCCATTTTCTACACGCTGGGGTTTATGGAAATCCCGTATGATAAAATACCAGAAAGCTTATTGAAAAGCGCACATCTGCAGCAATATGATAAAGATCAAATTGCAATCATGAAACGGAGCCTCGATTTCAATTAAAGACAGATACTTTCGATCAGTATAACGGTAACTAAGTTATTAGTAAGTTTGACCGTTTTTCTTCACACACAATAGTTATCCACAGTGTTATCCACAGAATCCGAACTCTTGTGGATAGATCGTGGAAACCCATATATAATCTACAGTTCAAAGGAGTACTTACCCACATGGAACAGTTGATAACTACAAAATGGAATGTGGAAAATGTGGATAACATTAAAGAACATCCATCAATCAAAGAAGCAGCAATGTGGATAAGAGAAGGAGAGGTCATCGCCTTCCCGACTGAAACCGTATATGGGCTCGCAGCCAATGCATGGTCCAATGAGGCTATTGAAAAAATATTTAAAGCCAAAGGCCGCCCGAGTGACAATCCCCTGATTGTACACATAGCGAACAAACGCCAGTTGGAGCAAGCTGCATCCTCATGGAACGAAACGGAAGAGCGTTTGATGGACCGGTTCTGGCCAGGACCGCTCACGATCGTTTTACCGAAAAATGACCTGATTGCTGAACGTACAACTGCGGGCTTAGAAAGTGTCGGCGTAAGGATGCCTGATCATCCAGTAGCACTCGGATTGATCGAAGCATGTGGTCTGCCTTTGGCGGCTCCAAGCGCAAACCGATCCGGAAAGCCGAGTCCAACCATAGGCGAGCATGTGTATCAGGATCTGAACGGCAGGATTAAAGGGATCATTGATGGAGGTCCCACAGGTGTCGGTCTGGAATCAACGGTCGTAGAAGTGACAGGGGAAACTGTGACCATCCTTCGGCCAGGTGGTATTACGAAAGCCCAGCTGGAAGCGGTCGTAAGTGATGTAAAATGGGATCCAGCCTTGCTGGAAACCGAACAAATACCAAAATCTCCGGGTATGAAGTACACGCATTACGCACCCGAAGCCCCATTGTACTTGATTAAAGGAGATAGCGCATTTTTCCAATCCCAAATTGAAGGATATCAACGAGAAGGAAAAAAGGTTGGAGTCCTTGTCAGCGATGAATTAGCAAGACAGCTGCGAGCGGATGAAGTGAAAAGCCTAGGCTCAGCAATACAGATTCAAGGGGTCGCTCAAAAGTTATATCATCAGCTACGGGCATTCGATGAAACATCGGTGGATGTAATATTAGGAGAAATCTATCCGATTGAGGGGATGGGAGAAGCCCTCATGAATCGCCTTCTTAAAGCCGCAGGCAATCGTGTGATTTCAGAGGATAAAAAACGGGACTGACCTGATATAGGCCAACCCCGTTTTTTTTTTGAAAAGAAATTTATGTGCGGATTTAAGTATGAATCAACTCCATCGCCTAACCATCTGGATCACTTCAGTCCTCCTGCGGCGGTCGACACAATGATTTAGTTTTAACCCACGCAGAACCGAACTTTGTTTGGTTCGAGCCTCCTCGCCGGACTTCCAGTGCCCTTCGTAGTTATCAGGGCGATTCCGCTTTTAAGCTGAGCGGTAGTGTGATCGTCACTTTTGTCCCTTTATCCAATTCACTCTCAATCGAAATGGAACCGTGGTGGTTCTCGATGATTTTATTGCAAATCATCATGCCAAGCCCTGTGCCTTTTTCCTTTGTCGTATAAAACGGCTCTCCGACGTTTGATAGTTTCTCTTCTGGTATTCCACACCCTTCATCAATAAATGAAATCGTGACTGAGTCCTTATAGCTGATTGTTCTGATCACAAGAAGGCCACCGCTGGATTCCATCGATTCGATCGCATTTTTCATCAGGTTGATGAAGACTTGTTTCATCTGGTCTGCTTCACAGTTCACAATCAAGACTGAATCGAAATCCAAAAGGAGTTGGATATTGTAGAGGTTTGCCTGAGCCTCCAATAGTGATGTCGCCTCTTTTAAAATCTTTGAAATATCATTCGGTTTAACATTGCGAGGCTGTGGTTTGGCAAGCATCATAAATTCCCCGACAATCGTATTGATCCGTTCGAGCTCGGACAGCATGATGTCATAGTACTCAAGATTTTCATCAGCAGCATTGGCTTTAAGTAAATGAGTGAACCCTTTTAACGAGGTAAGCGGGTTCCTGATTTCGTGTGCGATTCCTGCAGCAAGCTCTCCGAGTACTGCCAACTTTTCTGATTTCCGTAAAAAATCCTCTGTCTGTTTCCTTTCAGTGATATCGCGTGAGATCGTAACAAACGATTCGACTTCATTCTTTTGATTGAGGACGACTGTACCGTAACATTCTAAAACAACCCAATTTCCATCCGCATTTTTTACACGGAATTCTATTTTGGATGAATCCTTTGTCTGCTTCATGTTGACAATCGATTGTATGACAGCCCCCAGATCTTCAGGATGAATGACTTTCGTCCACTCCATATCCTTGAACCCCCCCGCATTATAACCAAGAATCATTTTATGAGAAGGGGAGGAATACAGGATTTGACCATTCGGACGGAAAACATTGATGAGATCCATCGTATGTTCCGTGATGATCCGGTAATGTTCATTTTGTTTTCTTAAAGCTTCCTGAGCGATTTTTTGCTTGTTGATATCCCTTGTGATGGCAGAATATCCGATAATATTGCCCTCTTCATCCTCTAACGGAGAAAGTGTCACGCTTGCATAGAAATTAGACCCATCCTTTGTAATCCTTGTTGTTTCGATAGAAGTGAATTTATTGCCTTTTTTGACTTCTTTTAAAATTTGGCCGTACTCGTCCTTGTATTCCTCAGGTATATACGGAACTTTTTTACCGATCAGTTCCCCGGCTTTCCACCCATAAAAGCTTTCAAAAGTCGGGTTTGCGTTGACCAATTGGTCGTCCATATCAAAAATTGCAATCGAATCGGCGGAATGATGGATCATAGAGGCCAAACGATCTTTCAATAGATGGAGCTCTTTTTCGCTTTTCTTCTGCTGAGTGATGTCATGAATAATTCCGTAGATACTATGGACTTCATCGTCAACGATGATTGGGATATTGGTGACCTGGACTTTCACAGGGTGACCATCCTTATGAAAAACGGTTGTTTCGAAGTCGAGGATTTTACCGTCCCTTGTTTGATCGAAAAAGTCTTTAACTTTTTCTCTTTCTTCTGGAGCGGACAACTGGATAAAACAGGAGCTGATCAGCTCATTTTCCGTATAGCCGCAAATAGAAAGCACAGCTGGATTGACAAAAAGAAATTTACCTTCCTTATTCAAAGTAAAAATGCCATCAGGATGATATTTGAAGAGAGTACGAAAGTAATATTCCCTTTCCTTCAATTGGTTTTCCGTTTCCTTTTTCTTGCTAATGTCGACACAAAAACCTTGAAGTTGTTTAACTTTTCCTTCTTCGCCGTAAATGGGCGTCACGGCGCCTAAAAATGGAATGCCATTCCATTGCTCCTCGTATGTAATGGTCTTCCCTTCCCACGCGCTGACAGATGAAAGGATCTTTTTAAGTGTATGGTTCGTAGGCAGGCATTCTTCAAGATCTTTTCCTTCTATATCAGATTGCTGACAACCGAACTTTCTCAACAAATTTCCCTGGCAATTGACAAACCTGTATGTAGATTTTGATTTTTCGACGGTGAACGTCATGCTATCCTGTATGTGATCCTCGGTTTCCAATTCCTCCGCTCTCCTTAAGATATAATCCTCACTATTACCGTTGTTTTGTTGATAAATAGAGGTATTTGGATATAAAGGGTACATGATGATCCTCCGCTCATTATTTACTAGGAGAGTGATTACAACAATCTCCATTATCCAGCAAATCAAAACAAATTTTGTGAAAATAGGTGTACCTCGTAATAAATTCATTATAAATAACAAATTTCCTCCGTCAAAACTCGATTTTCCCCTTTAATTGGAAGAAATGTCTAATCCAAAGTAGACATGCATACGTTGGAGTATGGGCAAAGGGGGCGGACGACTTGAGCACTGAACTCATTGGTGAATTGATCACACTTATCATCATGGCAGCTGCCTTAGGTATGGATGCGTTTTCGATGGGGTTAGGGATGGGTATGATTCAACTTAGGCTTCGCCAGATTTGTAAAATCGGCCTCTTGATTGGGGTCTTCCATATGATCATGCCTCTTTTAGGAATGTCAATCGGTAAGCAGCTCAGTCTGCATTTTGGTAATCTTGCAACCTGGATTGGCGGTGGGCTGTTAATCGCTCTTGGTGTACAGATGATCCTCTCCTCTTTACGTTCAACGGATGGGCCGTTCATTACACCTAGAGGATTTGGTATATGGCTTTTCTCACTAAGTGTCAGTTTGGACAGTTTTTCGGTCGGTCTCAGTCTCGGTATTTTCGGAGCCAAAGTGATCGTAACGATTCTTTTGTTTGGCATCATTAGTATGGGATTGACTTGGATGGGCCTTTTGATCGGAAGGAAAACCCAAAAATGGTTCGGTTCATACAGCGAGGCGTTAGGAGGATGTATTTTGTTATCCTTCGGGTTGAAGTTGATTTTTTAATCCAGGTTCTGATTTCGATCATAAAAATAGATGAATTGAGCAGGACAACAAACAAAGGAAAAAACGAGTTCCTTACCGGGCTCGTTTTTTCATGGGAAGGCGTTGGCCAGATTCTGTTGATAGTGAAATTCGCGACACTAGCCATCGAATCCACATGTGGGGGCATGAGTTGTGAAAAATCTTACTACGTCCTTGTTGCCCAAAACATTGAAACGTCTTTCTGCATTCTATAAAATAAATAGTAGTTATAGTCGTGGTGAAAAATTGCCAAGCTAGCAATAGGAGGCATTTAAATGAATATATTATTCGTATGTACTGGAAACACCTGTCGAAGTCCGATGGCAGAAGCGCTGTTGCGCCATTACTCCACTGGGAAGATTGAGGTACAATCAGCTGGGATATATGCATCTTACGGAAGCCCGGCAAGTGCACAATCAATCGAGGTCTTGAAGGATGAAGGCATCCCATGTCATCATAAGTCACAGCCGCTTACCGAAGACTTGGCTGAATGGGCTGACCTGATCTTGACGATGACCTCCCAACACAAATATGTAATCATTTCCCAATTCCCTGATAAAATGGGGAAAGTGCATACGATCAAGGAACACGTCTCCAATCATAAAGGAACGCTCGACAAATTGGAAAGGATATACGACAAAATCGAACAGTTGAGAGTGGAAATCTATGATGTAGACGAAGGCGATAAAAACAGGCGAGCCCTTTCCGCTAAAATGAATGGACTGATCGAGGAAGCTGAAAAACTGGAACAGTCCATGCCTGTTATGGATGTCTCCGATCCATTCGGCGGCACGAAAGAAACATATTGTCAAACGTTCAAGGAATTGGACGAACTTGTACAAAAATTGACTGAAAAATACAGTTGAAAAAGCAGTGGAAACCTGCGATAAACAAGATAAGGGAAACACAGAAGTTGAAACCTTCTTGACATCGTCTTACAATGAACACAAACATTCTTACACTGGAGGATTTTAATACCATGAAAGTGGCAATCGGTAGTGATCATGCTGGGTACAAAATTAAGGAAGATATAAAAGAAGTCATGGATGATTTGAACATCCAATATGAAGATGTAGGGTGCGATTGCGAAGATTCGGTCGATTATCCGGATTTCGCAGTGCCAGTAGCCGAGAAGGTGGCGAAGGGAGAAGTCGATAGAGGCATCTTGATCTGCGGTACGGGAATCGGTATGTCGATTACAGCCAATAAAGTGGATGGTGTACGTTGTGCACTTGTCCATGATTTGTTCAGTGCGAAGGTTACTAGGCTTCATAATGATTCAAACGTACTGGCAATGGGAGAGAGAATCATCGGACCTGGATTAGCAAAGGAAATCACTAAAGTTTGGCTTGAAACAGAATTCGAAGGTGGCCGTCACCAACGCCGCGTCAATAAAATGATGGAAGTAGAAGCAAAGGCTTAACGTTTTACCCATAGAGGGGAAAAAGAAAGGAAGATTGGAATGGACGAATCACTGTATCAGATTCAACCCCGGCTCGTAGAAGCCCTGAATGAACTCGATAAAGCCATCTCGCTTTCTGCAAGTCATTTATTGGTCGTTGGGGCTAGTACGAGCGAAGTGGTTGGAGAAGCAATAGGAACGTCAGGCACGATGGATGTGGCGCATCAACTTTTTGAGGGAATCATCGAATTTCAGAAAAGGACGAATGTCAATATTGCTTTCCAATGCTGTGAACATTTGAATCGAGCATTAGTGATGGAACGTCAGACAGCGTTAGATCGAGGGTATGAGCCTGTGACAGTTGTTCCGGTCCGATCCGCAGGCGGTGCGTTGCCGACCTACGCTTATCACCATTTGAAAGATCCTGTCATCATCGAGCATATTAAAGCTGACGCAGGGATTGATATCGGTGACACATTTATTGGAATGCACCTGAAGCATGTTGCAGTTCCAGTTCGATCTTCTGTAAAATCTATCGGCCATGCCCATGTGACCCTAGCCAGAACCCGTCCGAAATTGATTGGCGGAGAGCGGGCAGTCTATCCGGCCAAAGAAGAAATCTCATATAAATAGGTACGACGAAGGATTAGGTTGACTGCAACAAGTGCTGTGGTCGGCCTTTTTTAAAGGAAAAGTAAGTATAAGAATTTTGGTTGCGGTGAAGAAATGTCTAGCTCACCGCCCAACCACTAGGATCACTTCAGTCCTCCTGCGGCGGCCGACACATTGATTTAGTTCGAAGTGTTTGCCCACGCAGAACCGAACTTTTTTTGGTTCATAAGACCTTTATGAGGCACTTACAACGCGAAAAACCTATCTTAAGGTACTCATAAGACCTTGATGGAGCACTTACAACACAAAAAAACGATCCTAAGGTACTCATAAGACCTTTATGAGGCACTTACAACGCGAAAAACCGATCTTAAGGTACTCATAAGACCTTGATGGAGCACTTACAACACGAAAAACCGATCCTAAGGTACTCATAAGACCTTTATGAAGCACTTACAACGCGAAAAACCGACCTTTAGAGCCTCCTCGTCGGACTTCCAGTGACCTTCGTGGCTGAACAGGGCGTTTTCGCTTTTCTTTAATTTAGGAGGATGGAATTCAGTATCTCCCTCACAAAAATTGTAAATTATCTCCACAAACGGACATCCCCCTGAACCCGAACGTAGAAAGTAAGCCCTTTTATTTTACAATCCTATGAAATTTCAAAGAAATAAACCGTTTATCGTTACGAGACAATAGTAATAATGATAAAATGAAATCATTGTTTTTGAAAAAAGTATAGAGGTCAGTAAAGGAGTGGAACCATGGATCAACTTAAGAATCAAGATACGGTCGTATTCGATGCGATTCAAGATGAGTTAGGTCGGCAGCGTAATAAAATCGAATTGATTGCATCTGAAAACTTTGTCAGCAAAGCAGTAATGGAAGCTCAAGGATCTGTTCTTACTAACAAATATGCAGAGGGTTATCCTGGTCGTCGTTATTATGGTGGCTGTGAGTATGTCGATGTCGTGGAAAACCTTGCGAGAGAACGGGCGATGCAGCTATTTGGTGCTGAACACGTCAATGTACAACCACATTCTGGTGCTCAAGCCAACATGGCCGTTTATTTCACCATTTTAGAGCAAGGTGACACAGTATTAGGGATGAATCTATCTCATGGTGGACATCTAACACATGGTAGTCCAGTAAACTTCAGTGGTGCCCAATACAATTTCGTCGAGTATGGTGTCGATGAAGAAACCCATACGATCCAGTATGATAAAGTGCTGGAATTAGCAAAAGAGCATAAACCGAAGTTGATCGTAGCTGGCGCGAGTGCTTACCCGCGTGAAATCGACTTTAAAAGATTCAGGGAGATTGCAGATGAAGTCGATGCATACTTGATGGTTGATATGGCTCATATTGCTGGTCTTGTTGCGACAGGCCATCATCAGAGCCCGGTTCCTCATGCACACTTCGTGACGACCACGACGCATAAAACGTTGCGCGGACCTCGTGGCGGGATGATCTTATGTAAAGAGGAATTTGGAAAGAAAATCGATAAATCGATTTTCCCTGGAATCCAGGGTGGTCCGCTCATGCATGTGATCGCTGCAAAAGCAGTCGCTTTCGGGGAAGCATTGAAAGATGACTTCAAGGCTTATTCACAAAGAGTCATTGATAATGCGCGCGCATTAGGTGAGGCTTTGAAAGAAGAAGGACTATCACTCGTATCAGGCGGTACAGACAATCACCTGTTGCTCGTTGATGTCCGTAACATGAACGTGACAGGGAAGGTTGCAGAAAGGGCTCTTGATGACATCGGGATTACAACGAATAAAAATACGATTCCTTTCGATCCTGAAAGTCCATTTGTGACAAGCGGTCTTCGTATCGGTACAGCAGCCGTCACATCAAGAGGCTTTACAGCGGATGATATGAGGGAGATTGCTTCCATCATTTCATTAGTACTTAGCAACCCGGAAGATGAAGAGACGAAAACAGCGACTAAAGAACGTGTTAACAAACTCTCTTCCAAGTATTCATTGTATGAATAAAGCTTATTATTATAGGTGGGTGCCGGCAGCATGCTGGACACCCTCTTTTTTTATGGAGTCCGATGCCCCGTTTACTGGCTGGAGCAATCAGCCTGTGATCGGTGCAATAAACAGTGGAAGCGTACAATTATGCACCTGATCGCGTGATTATTTTAAAAACAGTGCAATCACTACTAGAATTCGTGCAATTATTTTTAAAATCGTGCAATTCCATACTCAGAGATTGTTTTTCAGATGATTCAGGAGTTGAATTCAATGTAATAAAAGCCTCTAGGGTGAAATCACATCCAAAATGTCCGCAAAACGGCGAAAGTTCAACAATCTCTCTGGTTTACCTCCTGCTTGTTCGTCTTCTGATAAATTGGAACTGTTTTTTCTACCGGGACGATTTTCCTGATGAATCGTGTTGAACTCGTTCCCTTTTTTCTGTACAATTTGCGAGAGGCAAAAAACAATTAAGAGAGTTGTGCTGACAAAGGATTGAGACAACTCTGATTTTACATAAACTATAAGGAGAGAAGATGAATGAGTAAAGTACACGTTCTTGAACACCCGCTGATTCAACACAAGATCACGTACATCCGAGATGAATCGACTGGAACGAAAGAATTCCGCGAGCTGGTCGATGAGGTTGCAGCGCTTATGGCTTTTGAAATCACCAGAGAACTCCCGTTACAGGAGGTAACTGTGAAAACACCTGTATCTGAAGCGAAGGCATATACGATTGCAGGGAAAAAGCTCGGTTTGGTACCGATCCTCCGTGCAGGCTTAGGAATGGTTGACGGAATTCTGAAACTGATCCCTGCCGCGAAAGTAGGGCATGTGGGATTGTATCGCGATCCTGATACCCTGCAGCCTGTAGAGTATTATGTAAAGCTTCCAAGCGATGTAGAAGAACGAGAACTCATCGTGATCGATCCGATGCTTGCTACAGGTGGTTCTGCTGTTGCCGCAATCACTTCATTAAAAAAACGCGGTGCCCAAAACATCAAGCTGATGTGTCTGATTGCAGCCCCTGAAGGAGTGAAAATGGTTCAAGAAGCTCATCCAGATGTCGATATATACCTGGGGGCTATGGATGAATATTTGAATGAAAAAGGATATATCGTCCCAGGTTTAGGAGATGCCGGAGACCGTTTGTTCGGAACAAAATAGCTGTATTCTTACCGAGTAAAAAAAGGTTCAAAAAGTTTTCAAATCTTGCCATAATTTTAGCTTGTAACGCAATTGACATGTACTAGTGGCTATAGTATTCTTACAAAGGATGTATGATAAGGTTTTCATACCTAATATATCTACATTCTGGCAACTTATAAATCTCGTTCATTACTCCAGTTTATACTTAAACTTTATTAGTATAAGTATTCATCTGAAACCTCAAAGCCAAGCCATTTACAAAGGAGTGCGATGAAGATGCGCACTGGAAAACGTTCACCTCTCCACTCGATGGCATTGATGTCCGGCATTCTCTCTCAATTGGTTGGGTCGATACTTGTCGGCATTTTCGGTGGAATGTGGTTGGATCGTAGGTTTGGTACAGCTCCGTTTTTGATGATCGTTGGACTGTTCATTGGTTTAGCAACAGGGGTATACGGGATGATCAAGTTAATTCAGCGCCATTTTGGAGAAGAGGAACAATGACAGAGAACCTCTCAACGTATGAGAACGCGTTTCGACGGTATATCAAATATTGCCTATACCTGCTCTCAATCTGTGTATTAGGCTGGGCCGTCACAAGTTACAAACAGGTCTTCCTTGGGCTTGTCCTCGGGATTGCAGTAAGTATGTACAATGTATGGTCAATGCATCGTAGAATCGATCGTGTCGGACAAGCTGTGACCGAAGGGAAAAAGGTAAAGACGATGGGATCTCTTTCAAGGCTGATGACAGCTGGGCTGGCTGTACTTATCGCCACTCGTTTTCCTGAGCACTTCAACTTGATCGCAGTAGTTGTAGGTTTACTCATGATATACCTTATCATGTTGATAGATTTTTATTTTGCTTCTAAATGAATTTTGGGGAAGAGAGGTGAAAGAATTGAATCATGAAGCGCCTACGTTTCACTTATTTGGATTGGCTTTCAACACTTCCAACGTAATGATGATTACAATTGCATCCATAATTGTATTTATAATCGCAGTACTTGGTTCACGCAGTTTACAGATGCGGCCGACCGGAATGCAGAACTTCATGGAATGGCTCGTCGATTTTGTAAAAGGGATTATCAACAGCACGATGGACTGGAAAACAGGTGGACGCTTCCTGACGCTCGGATTGACGATTATTATGTACATATTCGTCTCCAACATGCTCGGACTTCCATTTGCAATCGCAATCGACCATGAACTTTGGTGGAAATCACCAACAGCTGATCCAACGATCACGTTGACACTTGCTATTATGGTTGTAGTGCTGACGCACTTCTATGCTATCAAAGTAAAAGGTGCAAAGTCATACGGCAGTGATTTCTTCAAGCCGATGAAATTCATGTTCCCGCTAAAGATCATTGAAGAGTTCGCAAACACGTTGACACTGGGTCTTCGTCTTTACGGAAACATTTACGCTGGTGAAGTATTGCTGGCATTGTTGGCCGGAGCAGGAGCAGCAGGTATCTTCTCGGGAATCCTGACATTTGTCCCAATGCTCGTATGGCAAGGATTCAGTGTCTTTGTCGGAACGATCCAGGCCTTCATCTTTACGATGTTGACGATGGTTTATATGGCTCACAAGGTCAGTGACGAACACTAGGATGTTTAAACTGCAACGAATGATGTCGAACTGTATCATAGCATGGCGTCATAAGTGATGTATTGAACAAACATTCAAGTCTATAACACTAGGAATAAGCCCATTTATGGGAAGAAATTATAAACTAATCTATATTTCTCAAGGAGGAAATTTAAATGAATCTAATAGCAGCTGCAATTGCAGTAGGTCTAGCGGCAATTGGTGCCGGTGTAGGTAACGGTCTTATCGTAGGACGTACAGTTGAAGGGATCGCTCGTCAACCACAATTACGCGGAACTCTTCAAACGACAATGTTTATCGGTATCGCATTAGTTGAGGCTCTTCCAATCATCGGTGTCGTTATCGCGTTCATCGTACTTGGTGGTTAATAGTCAATAACTTTTCTGTAGCGTTACCATGGAGTTTTCATAATGGCGAAGTTCTATGTGGACCTCGCCATTCCTTATGTATGACCTATGAAGGGAGGAACCGCTGTGCAATTCTTGAATCCAGACAGTCTAATTTTGGGTGCGGGTGGTTTTTTTGCCGGCGACATATTATTTCAGTTACTAGCGTTTATCGTTCTATTATTCTTGCTGCGTAAATATGCTTGGGGTCCATTGATGGGCATCATGAAAAAGCGTGAAGAGCATATTACAAATGAAATAAATGAAGCTGAAACAAGCCGTAAGGAAGCACAAGCTTACCTGAATGAGCAAACCAAGGCTTTGAAAGAAGCACGTAAAGAAGCACAAACACTTATTGAATCAGCTAAAAAGCAAGGTGAACAGCAAGGTGAGAGCATCCTTCAAGCAGCACGTGAAGAAGCTGTTCGCATGAAGGAAGCCGCACTTTCTGAAATCGAACGCGAAAAAGAACAAGCTGTACAAACATTGCGTAATGAAGTAGCAACATTGTCTGTTCAAATCGCGTCTAAGGTGATCGCCAAGGAGCTGGATGAAAAATCCCAGGAGAAACTTGTAGACGATTATCTTAAAGAGGTAGGCGAAAGTCGATGAGTAAGGACAAAGAAGTCGTAGCGAAGCGTTATGCTTCTGCACTTTTCGAAGTAGCACAGGGGCGTAATGCACTCGACCAGGTTGAAAAAGAGCTTGTCAGCGTAAAAAGCGTCATTCAAGAGAACAAACAATTACTTACCATCTTGAACCATCCTAAGATTTCGAGTGATGATAAGAAAGCGATTTTGTCAAAATTATTTGGCAATCAACTTTCTGAAGCTGTTCACAATACACTTTTATTAATGGTCGATCGTAAACGTGAGACGATGATTCCGAATATGGTCGAACAATATATCAAGTTGGCAAATGAAGAGCGCGGTGTTGCAGATGCTACTGTCTACTCCGTGCGCATATTGACTGAGGAAGAGCAACAAGCGATTTCCAAAACGTTCGCTGAGCGTATTAACGTTAAAGAGCTTCGTGTTGAAAATGTAATTGATCAGGATCTTGTCGGTGGAATCAAAGTCAAGATCGGCAATCGTATTTTCGACGGAAGCGTCAGTGGTAAGTTGAACCGAATTCAACGTCAATTAGTCTCCGAGTGAGACGAGTACGATAGGGGTGAAATTCATGAGCATAAAAGCGGAAGAAATTAGTTCGCTGATCAAACAACAAATTGAAAACTATTCTTCTGAAATAGAAGTAAGTGATGTAGGTACTGTCATCCAAGTCGGGGACGGTATCGCGCGTGTCCATGGGTTAGACAATGTCATGGCTGGTGAGCTCGTAGAATTCTCCAACGGTGTAATGGGTATGGCCCAAAACCTTGAGGAAAACAATGTCGGTATCATCATCCTTGGACCATATGTCGATATCCGTGAAGGAGATGAAGTCAAGCGTACAGGCCGTATCATGGAGGTTCCTGTAGGTGAAGAGCTTCTCGGACGTGTCGTCAATTCTCTTGGACAACCGGTTGACGGTAAAGGTGCTATCGAAACATCCAGAACCCGTCCAATCGAAAGTCCAGCACCTGGTGTCATGGATCGTAAATCGGTACACGAACCACTTCAAACAGGAATCAAAGCGATCGACTCATTGATTCCGATCGGACGTGGACAGCGTGAATTGATCATCGGTGACCGCCAGACAGGTAAAACGGCGATCGCAATCGATACGATCATCAACCAAAAAGATGAAGATATGATTTGTATCTACGTTGCTATCGGACAAAAAGAATCTACAGTTGCAGGGGTAGTTGAAACACTACGTGAAAAGGGAGCACTTGATTACACGATCGTCGTAACAGCGAGTGCATCTCAACCAGCTCCGCTTCTTTACCTTGCTCCATATGCTGGGGTGACCATGGGTGAAGACTTCATGTACAACGGGAAGCACGTTCTAGTCATTTATGATGACCTTTCTAAACAAGCTGCAGCATATCGTGAACTTTCACTACTACTTCGCCGTCCTCCAGGTCGTGAAGCATTCCCGGGAGACGTATTCTACCTACACTCTCGTCTACTCGAGCGTGCAGCGAAGTTAAGTGATGCGAAGGGTGGCGGTTCATTGACTGCACTTCCATTCATCGAAACTCAAGCAGGTGACGTATCAGCTTATATTCCGACAAACGTTATCTCGATTACAGATGGACAGATATTCTTGCAATCAGATCTATTCTTCTCAGGTGTCCGTCCAGCGGTAAACGCAGGTCTCTCTGTATCCCGTGTCGGTGGATCCGCGCAGATCAAAGCGATGAAGAAAGTGTCTGGTACACTTCGTCTCGACTTGGCGTCTTACCGTGAGCTTGAGGCATTCGCTCAATTCGGATCGGATCTCGATAAAGCGACTCAGGCGAAATTGAACCGTGGTGCTCGTACGGTTGAAGTACTGAAGCAAGGTTTGCACAAGCCACTTGCTGTTGAAAAGCAGGTTGCCAGCCTTTATGCGCTAACAAAAGGTTTCTTGGATGATATTCCAGTAGAAGATGTACAACGTTTCGAGGAAGAATACCATACATGGTTGGACCATAACCGTAAGGAATTGCTTGCTGGAATCCGTGAAACCGGAAATCTTCCTGAAGATGAAGATATGGCGAGTGCGATCAACGAATTCAAGAAAACATTTGTTGTATCTGAGTAAACATAGCGACATCCCGTTTTCTTTCGGATCATAATAGGACGGAACCCAAATCTTCGTCCTTTTAATAAAGGTGGTGAAACGAGTGGCATCGTTACGTGATATTCAAACGAGAATCAATTCTACGAAAAAGACGAAACAAATCACGAAGGCAATGGAAATGGTTTCAGCTGCAAAATTGAACCAGGCTGAAAACAACGCAAAATCCTTCGTAACATATATGGACAAGATTCAGGAGGTCGTCTCCAGCATAGCGAGTGGCAGTACGAATTCGCGTCACCCAATGCTTCAGAAACGGTCTGTCAAAAAGACTGGTTACCTTGTCATCACTTCAGACCGGGGACTTGCCGGTCCATATAACAGTAACGTCCTTCGTCACGTTTACCGTACGATTCAGGAACGTCACAATTCGAAGGATGAATATACCGTCATCGTCGTCGGGAAAGTCGGTTTGAACTTCTTCAAAAATCGTAATATGCCAGTGGAAGACAGCATCGTCGGTCTTGCCGACCAACCGGAGTTTGCAGACATCAAAGCGATTGCTAGTCAAGCTGTGCAGAAATTCACTGACGAAGTTTACGATGAATTGTATATGTATTACAACCACTTCGTGAGTGCAATCCAGCAGGACCTCACTGAAAAGAAGTTATTGCCACTTACCGATATCAGTGGTGAGAAGGAAGCAACAAGCACGTATGAATACGAGCCATCTGAAGAAGAAATCCTTGAAGGCCTTCTTCCTCAGTATGCAGAAAGCTTGATCTACGGTGCTCTACTAGATGCAAAAGCTAGTGAACATGCTTCTCGTATGACAGCGATGAAGAGTGCGACAGATAATGCCGAAGAAATTATCGGTAGTCTCACACTGTCCTACAACCGTGCTCGACAAGCTGCAATCACGCAAGAAATCACTGAGATCGTTGGTGGAGCAGCTGCACTTGAATAGACTTTACGACCATCAGGTCAGAATCATACAAGCATCCTCAATAGGACGTTAGGAGGGAAAAACATGAACAAAGGACGTATCACTCAAGTCATGGGTCCGGTTGTCGACGTACAATTCGACAGTGGGAACCTGCCTGAGATTTATAATGCACTTAAAGTCCAAAGCACTGAGGGAGAAAAGAATATCGACTTGACTCTTGAAGTTTCACTTCACCTTGGTGATGATACTGTTCGTACCGTCGCGATGGCTTCCACCGACGGACTCGTTAGAGGAATGGAAGCACTTGACACTGGAACGCCGATATCAGTTCCAGTCGGTGACGTAACATTAGGCCGTGTTTTCAACGTATTGGGTGAAAAGATCGACCTTGACGAGGAATTACAATCAGGTATTCAACGCGACCCGATTCACCGTGAAGCACCGAAATTCGATGAGCTTACAACAAAAACGGAGATTCTTGAAACAGGAATCAAGGTTGTTGACCTTCTTGCACCATACGTAAAAGGTGGTAAGATCGGATTGTTTGGAGGCGCAGGTGTAGGAAAGACGGTATTGATCCAGGAGCTAATCAACAACATCGCACAAGAACACGGTGGTATCTCCGTTTTCGCAGGTGTTGGAGAACGTACTCGTGAAGGAAACGACCTTTACTACGAAATGAAAGACTCTGGGGTCATCAACAAGACAGCGATGGTATTCGGTCAGATGAACGAACCACCAGGAGCTCGTCAACGTGTTGCCTTAACTGGATTGACCATGGCGGAGTACTTCCGTGATGAGCAAGGACAAGACGTATTGTTCTTCATCGATAACATCTTCCGTTTCACACAAGCCGGTTCTGAGGTATCTGCCCTTCTTGGACGTATGCCTTCAGCAGTTGGTTATCAGCCGACACTTGCGACTGAAATGGGTCAATTGCAAGAACGGATCACATCGACAAAGAAAGGTTCCGTAACTTCTATCCAGGCGATCTACGTACCTGCCGATGACTACACTGACCCGGCACCAGCAACAACATTTGCTCACTTGGATGCAACGACGAACCTTGAACGTAAGCTTTCTGAAATGGGTATCTATCCTGCGGTGGACCCGCTTGCTTCAACTTCTCGTGCCCTTGCACCTGAAATCGTTGGAGAAGAGCACTACAATGTTGCTCGTCAAGTTCAGCAGACACTTCAACGTTACAAAGAGCTTCAAGATATCATCGCCATCCTTGGTATGGATGAGTTGAGTGACGACGACAAATTGACTGTATCACGCGCACGTCGTATCCAGTTCTTCTTATCTCAAAACTTCCATGTGGCCGAACAGTTCACTGGACAAAAAGGATCTTATGTTCCGGTTAAGGAAACGATTGAAGGATTCAAACAAATCCTCGATGGTAAGCATGATGATATTCCTGAGGACGCATTCCGTCTTGTAGGACGTATTGAAGAAGTTTTAGAAAAAGCCAAGCAAATGGCTTAAAAAGTTTCAACCTAACATGATTAAGGCCCGAGGAGGGGTTTCATGAAGACATTCACGGTAAGTGTCGTCACCCCTGATGGCCCTGTGTATGAAGAAACAGGCGCAGAAATGGTCAGCGCAAAAGCCACCAGCGGTGAGCTTGGAATCCTGCCAGGTCACGTTCCGCTTGTTGCTCCGTTGGAAATCAATGCAATACGCGTTGAAAAAGACAACAATACACAGATCTTGGCTGTTAGCGGTGGTTTTATAGAAGTAAGACCAGAGCAGGTGACAATCCTCGCACAAGCAGCGGAGATGGCGTCCGACATTGATGTCGATCGTGCAAAAGCCGCTAAAGAACGTGCAGAAAAACGCCTGCAAGGTACAAAACAAGATGACATCGATTTCAAACGTGCGGAACTAGCATTAAACCGAGCAATGAATCGAATCAATATTAAAAGCAGATAATTTTGCAAACAAGGATCCTTTCAGCTCTGTTATGGGGCTGGGAGGATTTTTTTCATACGTTAAGAAAGTATAACTTATCAGCGATGTATCTAACCAGCGTAGCAGAAAAGTTTACGAACTAAGTAGTGCAACTAAGGCTTGGCTTTACCAAGTTTTCTTTATTTCGGCAGCTATGACCACAAGCCTTTTCCATTCAAACTGTTGATTTTCGTCATTTTAATGGACGTCTAATAACAATTGCACCGAAATCAATCGAAGTTGCATCAAAATCAATATAAATTGCACGGAAATGAGATTTATTTGCATCAAAATAAAAATAATTAACCAAAAGGACTGAAAGGAAAAATAAATTGCACCGATAACGTATGAATTGTACAACCATACGTTATAATTGCACTCAATCGACCTTAATTGCACCACTTCTTTAACAGGCAAAGTTTAAAAGGAGTCTACTGTTCTTTGTTGAAGTAGTTTTAGAAGGTATAGATAAAGATAGGAGTGTAGGACAATGGAGAAAGACTATTTATTTAACCCCTATCCATCACAAAGAATGACGACATTCGCGAAAAATGGGATGGTGGCGACCTCGCAGCCACTCGCTGCACAAGCAGGTCTGGATATTTTAAAAAAAGGTGGCAATGCAGTTGATGCAGCGATTGCAACAGCAGCTTGTTTGACAGTAGTTGAGCCGACATCAAATGGAATCGGTGGGGATGCATTTGCGCTCGTTTGGACGAAAGGGAAGCTGCATGGACTGAATGCAAGCGGGCCATCACCTCAATCTATTTCCATAGATTTACTGAAGGAAAGAGGAGTCCATGAAATCCCGAAGTACGGATGGACGCCTGTCACTGTACCAGGCGCACCAAGTGCATGGGCTGCATTATCAGAACGTTTCGGGAAGATGTCGTTTAAGGAATTATTAAAACCGGCCATCGAATATGCGGAAAAAGGTTACCCCATCTCCCCGACATTAGGGAAGTTCTGGAAAGCAGCAGCGGATCATTTTAAGTCTGTACTCACTGATGATGAGTTCAAGCACTGGTTTGATACATTCGCGCCTGATGGCAAAGCACCAGAAGTTGGAGACCTATGGCGTTCAGAAGGTCACGCTCAGACTTTAAGGGAACTTGCTGAAACAAATACGGAATCATTTTACCGTGGAAAAATTGCTGATAAAATCGATGCTTTCTCCAAAAAATACGATGGATTCTTACGGAGAGAGGATCTAGCAGACTTTAAACCTGAATGGGTTGACCCGATAAGTGTAGAGTATCGCGGGTACAAGGTTTGGGAGATTCCTCCGAACGGACAGGGGATCATTGCGTTGATGGCATTGAACTTTATGAAAGACTCCGAGTATACGCATAAGGAAGACGTAGACACGTATCATAAACAAATAGAAGCGCTCAAACTGGCATTCATGGATGGTCTCAAGTATGTAACGGAATCGAAATCGATGACAACGACAGCTGAAACTCTTTTATCGGACGCCTATGCTGAAGAACGTCGGAAGTTGATTGGTGAAAAAGCAATCGATCCATCATCAGGAGCCCCTTCAAAGGGTGGTACCGTTTACCTTGCCACGGCTGATTCAGAAGGCAACATGGTTTCATTCATTCAAAGTAATTACATGGGATTCGGCTCTGGCCTTGTAGTACCTGGCACAGGAATCGCTTTGCAAAACCGTGGGCATAATTTTTCCATGGACCCAGAGCATGACAATCGTCTTGAAGGCGGAAAGAAAACCTATCACACGATCATCCCAGGCTTTTTGACCAAGGGAGATCAGCCAGTCGGTCCATTCGGTGTAATGGGAGGGTTCATGCAGCCGCAAGGACATTTACAGGTGATCATGAACACGCTCGATTTCCATTTGAACCCTCAAACAGCTCTTGATGCACCTAGATGGCAATGGATAGAGGGGCGAAAAGTATTGGTAGAACCGAGTTTCCCGAATCATATTGCCCAGGCACTTGCACGAAAAGGACATCACATCCAGGTCGCACTGGAAGGCGGTCCGTTCGGGAGAGGTCAGATCATTTGGCGTGATCCAGAGACAGGTGTGCTTTCTGGCGGAACGGAATCACGGACGGATGGTAGTGTGGCAGCTTGGTGACTAAGAGAGAGGGCTCAACTAAAAAATCGAAAAGTCAGTTAGCCTTGTTCCTCGCATTTTTCCGCGTCGGGATTTTCGGATACGGAGGCGGGCCGTCTTCCATACCGCTTGTCCATAAAGAGGTCGTCGAGCACTACAGCTGGTTTACGGATGATGAATTCGGTGATCTGCTGGCGCTCGGAAATACATTGCCGGGCCCAATTGCTACGAAACTTGCCGGTTATATCGGCTACCGTGTCGCAGGTCCCCTTGGAATGTTCAACGCTGTGTTAGCGACGATTCTACCTACAATTGTTGCGATGATCGTGTTATTGACGACGCTCAGCATGTACAAGGACAAAGAATGGGTACAGGGGATGACGAAGGCGGTCGTGCCAGTCGTCGGGTTCATGCTCGCGCAACTGACCTGGCAATTTACGAAAAAATCAAAGGCTGACATGGGCTGGATGAAGGCATTAGTGATCATCCTCCTCTCGCTCGTTCTGATGGAGTTTATCCGTATTCATCCAGGAATCATCATCGGAATTCTTCTATTATATGCCTGGTTCGGAACACGAGATTCATCTGAAAATGAGGATGAGAAGGCGAGTGGTGCATCATGATCTACTGGCATATCTTTTTAGCGTTCTTCATACCTGGTATCCTGGGGTATGGCGGGGGACCAGCATCGATTCCCTTAGTCGAAAATGAGGTCGTCGACCGATACGGTTGGATGTCAACGGAGGAATTCAGTGAAGTTTTAGCGCTTGGAAACGCCTTGCCGGGCCCGATTGCAACCAAAATGGCAGGTTATATCGGCTATGCGCAGGGTGGCTGGATCGGTGCTATTGTCGGGATTTTTGCAACTGTCGCACCGTCACTCATTTTAATGATCATCCTATTAAAAGTATTGATGAAGTACAAGGATTCCGAAAAAGTGAAGCGGATGACGATTACGGTCAGACCGGCGATCGCTGTCCTTCTTGGTGTGATGGCGTTTCAGTTTTTTGTGAGTTCTTATGAAGGCGCTGGAGTTTTACAGACGATCCTCCTGGTTGCCGCGAGCTATCTGTTTCTGGTGCGGATGCGGATCCATCCAGCCTTTGTAATTGCCGGAGCGCTTTTATACGGTGGAATCTTTTTGTAGAGCCTTTCTTAGGGGCTCTTTTTTCACATGTCTGATAGTATGAACCTGCTGATTTTACAAAACAAAAACAGGCGCCCTGATGTGAGGACAGGAACGCCATTCATTCTGTATATCTATAACTGCCCATACTTTCTTTTGTGCATTTCTCTTAATTGCATCATCTTAAATTCTCTTTCAAGCTCATTCAGGGTCAGTTCATACAGTTGTCGATCGCTCATTTTGTACTGACCGGCATTCAAGAGCTGGCTGATATAATATTCTTTTACGCGATTCAAACTTTTCCTAATGTAACCAGACATTATCATCACCCTCTTCAGAAAAATAAAATGGATACAGGAATCAAAATGGATATGAAAATCGCGGTCGTTGTCATACCGACGCTCCCCATTGCGCCTTCCTCTTCTCCCCACTGCAGGCATTTGCTTGCACCGAGTGCCTGCGCAGCTGCCCCCATAGCCAGGCCTCTTGCTGCCTTACTCGTAATGTTGAAAAGCTCCAGCACTTTCGGTCCGAAAATGAATGAAAAGACTGCTGATGACAGTACGAACAAGACAGTCAACGAAGCTTCACCGCCGATTTTGTCTGAAACCGACAAAGCGATTGGTAACGTAGCGGCCTTCGGTGTAAGGGAAGCGATCATTTCGGCTTTGATTTTAAACAGTCCGGCAAGTGCGAGTGTTGTCGTCAAGCCAGCCAAACTTCCGAATACGATCGCTATTCCGATCTTTTTGATATTCCTTTTCAAAACCGGCCACTGTTTGAACAAAGGTATTGCTAGGGATACAATCGCTGTCTGCATCAAGAATGAAAAGAGATCCACCCCCTCCTGATAGCTTTGATAATCGACATGTAACAATGGAAGAAAACAAACGAGAAAAAGTGAAACCGTATATAAAGGATTGAGCCAGCTTTTACGATTGAATTTTTTATAAATCTTCAACCCGCCCAAATAGGCAATATAAGTGATCAAAGTCGTAAACAAAATTTTTCCGAAAATAACAGTCATTTTTTTGGCCTCCTTCTAAATTTTTCATACCATTCAACAGCTAAACCTGTTGCTAGAATGATGGAAATACTGCTTATGCCGAGAATCAAAAACAGCTTCCATAGTTCTTTTTCAATCAACTGGATGTATACGATTGCGCTGATTACAGGCGGTATGAACAAAAATGTCATATGTTGCAACTGGAAACTCGCTGCTTTTTCCACCCAGTCAAGCTTGATCAGCCCTGTCAATAGAAGAATAAGAAGCAGAAACATTCCAGCGATGCTGCCTGGCAAAGGCAGGTGAAATATTGTAACGATGAGAGAACCAAGGAATAAGGCGGATGAAATTAGCGTGAACTGCCAAAGGAACTGAATTATTGTGGACACCACCTTACATCTTTAGGTCCATTTTATAGGGGGTAAAATAGGATTTCACCAATTCTGTAAGAAAATATAACAAAGAATTCCCCTGGTATGTAAGAAAATCTTACACAAATCTTGAATAGACCGTTAGAAAAGGTATAGTAAAGGAAAGGAGGTATTGCAAATTGTCTGTTGATGAAGGTTCTTACAGGGATAGAAAGGTGATTGTGATCGGAGTAGTCAAGGAGCTGACGGGATTGAGTGAACGTCAGATCCGTTATTATGAAGAACGAAAGCTTATTTTTCCGGAAAGAACAGCGAAAGGGACGCGTAAATACTCATTTTCAGATGTAGAAACACTTATGGAGATTGCGAATAAACGAGAAGATGGTGTCCAAACGAATGAAATAAAAAAGGAAATGAAAGCCGAGAAAAAAAAGAGAAACGATTTATTGAGGGAAGAAATGATCCGCGGACAGCTGAATGCGCACTTTCGCAACACCAATAATAGATAATAAAAGAGCTGTTAAATGATATTGTTGATTAGCATTAAAGTTTAATTAAAGCGAAATACGATGTTTCTTCCAGGAAAGCGAGTATGGCGAGACCCTGAAGAGAGGATCGAGCGAGGCTTGCACCGAAAGGGAGATGACTTCGCAGAAATCAGCAATGGTACTAACAGAGCTTAATAGATATAAAATGTTAGCAAGGCACTTTAAACAAACCTTTCAAGATAGTAAGATAAAAGTAATCAATCGAGCATAAGATAAAGAAATGGGCTGTCCCATAAGTTTCTGACTCTCACCGTTCCCAACAACATTTTTTGTTCAAACTGTATGTTTGCGGTGTCTGACACGATAGCTTTTGGGGCGGCTCCTTTTATTTTGAAGAAAAATCAGGACATCAACTATACATCATCGTGTCGACACAAAAATTGGTATTTGGTATAATTGATAACGATTACAATTTTGAAAAATTTCTAACATCGACCTTAAATAAATAGACAGATGGGGAGGTACATATGGAGCTCTATCACTTGTATCAAAACAATTACCTGGTCGTTTTGATGTTCCTGCTTTTAGGCATCCTTTTACCAATTGTCGCTTTGACTGCAGGTAAGATTTTGCGGCCGGCAAAACCGACGAAGGAAAAACAAACAACTTATGAAAGTGGTATAGAGCCCTTTCATCAAAGCTGGGTTCAATACAACGTCCGCTACTACATATTCGCCTTGCTGTTCGTCATTTTCGATGTGGAAACAGTGTTCTTATACCCGTGGGCTGTCGCTTATGATAAGCTAGGAATCTTTGCGCTGATCGAAATGACGATCTTTATTGTCATGTTGTTGATTGGACTTCTCTATGCGTGGAAGAAGAAGGTGTTAAAATGGATGTAAAATTGGAGCAGATCACCCCAGAAGAACGTCAAGAGCTCTCAAAAAATGTTTTTTTTGTCACACTCGAACAAGTAAAGGCATGGGCGAGAAGCAACTCCCTCTGGCCGCTCACGTTCGGGTTAGCTTGTTGTGCGATTGAAATGATGGGAACCGGTGCCTCCCATTACGACTTGGATCGATTTGGATCCTTTTTCCGTACATCCCCAAGACAATCTGACGTCATGATCGTATCTGGTACAGTAACGAAAAAAATGGCTCCAGTTTTAAAGCGTCTATACGATCAGATGCCAGAACCGAAATGGGTTATTGCCATGGGTTCATGTGCTACCGCTGGCGGTCCATACATTAAATCGTATGCGGTAGTTAAAGGTGTTGATCAGGTTGTCCCTGTTGATGTCTATATTCCAGGATGCCCACCGAACCCAGCAGCATTAATTTATGGAATTAATAAACTGCAAGAGAAAATCCGCTATGAAGCTAAGACCGGAAAGCGGGTGACAGATAAATGAGCGATCAAGAGAAGCCATTCTCCGAAATGACGGAAGAAGAGAAGGCGGAAGCCAAGCGGAAAGCGGTCGAAGAAGCAAAACGCAAGGCTGCTGAGAAGAAAGCGGAAAAAGAAGCCGAGGCTGCAGAACCAAAAACTCCAGCATCAGCTGATGATAAAGCCAAAGCTGCAGCCGCTGCCAAGGCAAAAGCCGCCGCAGCTGCTAAAGCGAAGGCAGCTGCCGCTGCAAAAGCAAAAGCTTCTGGTGGAGCGGGTGTATCTGATGATGAGAAAGCCAAGGCAATTGCTGCTGCCAAGGCAAAAGCCGCCGCTGCCGCTAAAGCCAAGGCAGCTAAATCTGCTGGCGGAGCGGGCGACGACGAAAAGGCGAAAGCGATTGCTGCCGCAAAAGCAAAAGCCGCCGCTGCTGTAAAAGCGAAATCTGCGGCTGGAGGAGCAGGAGCAAAACCTGCTGAACCAGCTGAGGAAACACCATCACCAAACCAACCCCTTCTGGATAAATACGTGAAGACGATCAAAGGTAATCTTGGTGAAGATGTCCTGGAAGATTCCTATATTAACAGACTTGCAAAGGATGTCCCTACCCTGGTTGCCAAACGGGAGAGCTTTTATAAACTTGCAGAATTCCTAAAACATAATGAACAGTTTAGTTTTGAGTATGTAAGTGAATTGCATGGGACCGATTTTGAAACGCATATGGAAGTCTATGCCCATCTCTATTCGTATAAAAACAACCAGCCGGTTGCAGTTAAAGTGAAATTGGATCGTGACCATCCTGAGGTTGCTTCGGTGACACCAATCTGGCCTGGAGCAAATTGGCCTGAACGTGAAGCCTATGATCTACTTGGGATCCGTTTTACCGGACATCCGAACTTAACGCGGATTTTGATGCCCGATGATTGGGTCGGATACCCTATGCGAAAAGACTATGAACCATACGATGTGGAGGTGTGACCCATGATTCGCACAGAAGAAATGCTGCTTAACGTTGGGCCTCAGCATCCAAGTACCCATGGCGTGTTCCGGATCGTTTTGAAAATCGATGGAGAAATCATCAAGGAAGCGACACCAGTAATCGGTTACCTCCACCGTGGAACTGAAAAACTCGCTGAAGACCTGCAATATACCCAAATCATCCCATATACGGATCGGATGGACTATCTTTCAGCGATGACGAACAACTACATCCTCTGTCATGCGGTCGAGACGATGATGGATATGGAAATTCCCGAGCGTGCGGAGTATCTGCGTGTTCTTGTGATGGAGTTAGGCCGGATCGCAAGCCACCTGGTCTGGTTTGGTACATATTTACTTGATATCGGTGCATTGAGCCCGTTCTTATATGCATTCAGGGAGCGGGAGATGATCATCAATTTACTTAACGAAATTTCTGGAGCACGTCTAACGTTCAATTATATGCGTGTCGGAGGGGTGAAATGGGACGCGCCGGAAGGATGGATCGAGAAAGTTGAAGAATTTATCCCTCATATGCGTAAAGAGCTTGCCGGGTACCACGACCTTGTCAGCGGGAACGAAATCTTCCTGAACCGTGTTCGTGGTGTCGGAAAGTATACGAAACAAGAAGCGTTGTCTTATTCGCTAAGTGGTGCAAACCTCCGCTGTACTGGGGTGGATTGGGATCTTCGCAAAAAGGAGCCGTATTCCATCTATGACCGCTTCGACTTCGATGTTCCTGTATTTGAGGGCGGAGATGCCTGGTCACGCTATAAGTGCCGTATGGCAGAAATCGAAGAGTCGCTCAAAATCGTCGAGCAGGCTGTGGAGCAATTCCCAAAAGAAGGGGAAATCATGGCCAAGGTTCCGAGGATCATCAAGCCGCCTGCAGGTGAGACCTATGTCCGCATCGAATCGCCGAGAGGGGAAATCGGCTGTTATATCGCCTCACAGGGGAAGAAGGAACCATATCGTCTGAAGTTCAGAAGACCGTCTTTCTACAACCTGCAGATCTTACCGAAGCTTTTACAAGGTGAAAACATCGCCAACCTGATTACCATCCTTGGCGGAATTGACATCGTACTCGGGGAGGTGGATGGCTGATGATCGAAGAATTGCTCTATTCCTCTCCTTCACTGACGAACACGCTGATCTTTTTCGGACTCGGCGCAAGCTTACTTATGATGGTACTTGGGTTTGTAACCTATGCTATCTTAGCCGAACGTAAAGTGATGGGGTTCATGCAGCTCCGAATCGGCCCGAACCGTGTTGGCGGTCCTTTCGGATTGCTTCAGACGGTAGCCGATGTCCTGAAGCTTTTATTGAAAGAAGATACGATTCCGAAAGCGGCAGACAGACCGTTGTTCATGCTAGCGCCGGTCATTGCCTTTGCACCAGCTTTCATGGTCCTTGCTGTCATACCGTTCTCAGAATCTCTCCGGTTTTCCGATATCGGGATCGGATTGCTTTATTACATTGCGATATCCGGTATCTCGACAATCGGGGTATTGATGGGCGGTTGGGCGTCAAATAACAAATACGCCCTGTTAGGCGGTATGCGTTCGGCAGCCCAGATGATTTCCTATGAAGTACCTCTCGTCATGTCCGTGATCGGAGTCATCCTTCTTACTGGAAGTTTGAATTTGATCCAGATTGTCGAGGCACAAGAAAATATCGCCTTTTTATTCGTCCAGCCGCTTGCGTTCGTGATCTTCATGATCGCTTCAGTCGCAGAGTTGAACCGGACACCGTTTGACCTGCCGGAAGCAGAATCCGAGCTTGTTGCGGGTTATCATGTCGAATATTCAGGATTCAGATGGGCGTTCTTCATGCTTACAGAATATGTCTATTTGTTCGCGATGGCATCGATTACGACAATCCTTTTCTTAGGTGGATGGAATCCGGTGCCGTATCTTGAATTCATTCCAGGAATCATCTGGTTCGCGCTTAAATTCAGCGTGGTCGTTTTCTTCCTGATCTGGCTGCGTGCCACATTACCACGTATGCGCGCCGATCAGCTCATGTCATTCGGATGGAAAGTACTATTGCCGTTAGCACTGCTAAACATTTTTATCAGCGCGGTGATCAAGGAAATCTGGTTCTAACGGAGGGATTACAATGAAAGGACTCGTAAAAGGGTTAAAATACACACTGAAAAACATGACGAAACAGAATGTGACGTACTCGTATCCGGATGAACCGCTTGAGATGCCCGATCGTTTTCGGGGAATCCAGAAGTTTTACCCGGAGAAATGCATCGTCTGCAACCAATGTGCGAACATCTGCCCGACAGACTGTATCGAATTGACAGGTAAGAAACACCCTGATCCGAATAAAAAAGGGAAAATCATCGATACGTATGATATCAATTTTGAAATCTGTATCCTGTGTGACCTTTGTACAGAAGTCTGTCCGACCGAAGCGATTGTCATGACAAACAACTTCGAACTGGCAGAATACAGCCGCGATGAGCTCTTCAAAAACCTTGAATGGCTCGATGAAAACGATACGAACGTAAGAAAGGAGAATAAGGCATGAATGGTGAATTGATCTTATTCTTTGTTCTTGCACTCGTTGCAATCGGAAGCGGCATCCTCATGCTGAACCTGACGAAGGTCGTCCATATGGTGATCGCCCTCGTCTTTACGTTCCTGTCGATCGCGGGATTATACGTGATGCTGTCAGCGGAATTCGTGGCCTTTGTCCAGGTTCTCATCTATTCGGGCGCAATAACGATCATCATGCTCTTCGGAATCATGCTTACTCGCCACGATGATAAAACTGAAACGAAAATCGGTGTACCGAGAATGATTCTGGTTTTGACAGGAATTGTAGCCTTCTTCGTCGTCATGTTCTTCCAAATCAACGATTTAAGCTTTGGGGAACAGGCGGCCGATTTGCATGTCGATAATACGGAAAAAATCGGAATCGCCCTTTATTCCAAATATGTCATCCCATTTGAATTGACCTCTGTCTTGCTGCTCGTCGCACTCGTCGGGGCGATCATATTGGCAAAACGGGATGATGAAGACAAGGGGGCAGAGGACAATGAGTAGTGTGCCATTATCCGTTTATCTCGTTCTTGCTCTGATCCTCTTTTGTATTGGATTATTCGGAGCGTTGACAAAACGGAACGCTGTCATCGTTCTGATTTCCATCGAATTGATGCTGAATGCGGTGAATATCAACCTCATCGCCTTTGCGAAGTATGGCATCAATCCAAGTATTACAGGACAAATTTTTTCCTTGTTTACGATTACCGTCGCTGCTGCTGAAGCTGCGGTTGGGCTGGCAATCCTGATCGCCCTTTACCGTAACCGCAAAACGGTGAACGTAGATGAGATGGATATTATGAAACGATAAGGAGGAGGATCGACAATGAACCCAATCATCTGGCTCATACCTGTTTTACCACTTCTATCCTTCGTCCTTCTCTTATTGTTTGGTCGTAGGTTGAAAGAAGCATCCGCAGTCGTTGGCTCATTATTGACATTAGGCTCACTCATCCTATCTGTCGTCGTTTTCATGGGGCAGTGGGGAGGAGCATCTGTAAAGCAAACGGCTGAATGGCTGGCAATCGGAGATACGGTATTGACGGTCGGTTATGAGATCAATCCGTTGAATGCACTCATGCTCGTCATCGTCTCTTTCGTCAGTTTTCTCATCCAAGTGTATTCAAAAGGCTATATGCATGATGACGATCGCTTTCCTGTCTTTTTTGCCTATCTTGGCTTATTCACCTTTGCCATGCTTGGTCTGGTCATCAGCCCGAACCTGTTGCAGCTCTATATCTTCTGGGAACTTGTCGGTGTCGGCTCCTTCCTGCTGATCGGGTATTACTTTTATAAAAGTGAAGCGCGTGAAGCAGCGAAGAAAGCCTTCATCATGACCCGTATCGGGGACGTCGGCTTATTCATCGGGATAATTTTGCTTTTCTGGCAGGTCGGAAGCTTTGAACTGGATGCCATCTTTGATGCTGTAACAGCCGGTGATATCTCACAAGGCTGGATTACGCTCACTGCGATTTTGATTTTTGTCGGGGCGATCGGTAAATCGGGGCAATTCCCATTACATACGTGGTTACCGGATGCGATGGAAGGTCCTACACCGGTATCGGCTTTGATCCATGCAGCAACGATGGTTGCGGCAGGGGTGTACCTGGTCGCTGCTATGTTCCCGTTATTTGAAGCATCGGAAGCAGCGTTGACGACGGTTGCTGTTGTCGGCGGCTTCACAGCAATTTTTGCTGCAACGATCGGACTAGCGCAGGCTGATATCAAACGGGTACTCGCCTACTCTACAGTAAGCCAGCTAGGGTACATGATGCTGGCCTTAGGGTCCTCCGGTTATGTCGCTGGGATCTTCCATTTGACGACACATGCATTTTTCAAAGCGCTCTTGTTCCTTGCCGCCGGTAGTGTGATTCACGCCGTACATACACAAAACATCCATGAAATGGGCGGGCTTTGGAAAAAGATGAAGTGGACTGCGCCGTTGTTCTTAATCGGTGCGATGGCGATTTCAGGTGTACCTTTGTTATCCGGTTTCTTCAGCAAAGATGAAATTTTAGCTGCAACCTATGCGGATGGCCGGTTCGGGTTATTCTGGATCGCAGTCATCGCCACATTCCTCACAGCTTTTTATATGTTCAGACTGTTTTTCCTTGTCTTTACAGGAGAGTCCCAAGGAAAAGTGAAGAAGGTTCAGGAATCTCCAGGAGTCATGGTATTTCCGATGGTTGTACTAGGGATATTGGCGGTTATAGCTGGGTATATCAATACCCCGGTGACACCGATACTCGATGACTACCTTGCGCAGAATCCTTATTTAGAAATTCATCACCATGAATCATACTGGTGGATTCCTATTGTTGCCACAGTTGTTTCCTTATTCGGAATCTTCATGGCGTGGCTCGTCTATGCGAAGAAAAAGGTGAAGAGGCTCTCAGAAGCTTCACCGGATTTCCACTTCATTTTATTGAACAAATATTTTATCGATGAAACATACGATTACAGCTTCGTAAAAGGAACGAGGGGATTCAGTTATTTCTGGTATTATATCGATCGCTTCGTAGTCGAAGGTGTCATCCAGCTCGTAACGGGCGCTGTCGGCTGGATCAGCAAAACCAGCTCAAAAGCCCATAACGGACAGGTGCAGCTTTATGGATCGGTCGCATTCGCTGGGATGGCTGTCTTGCTTCTTATCGTTGCTTGGTTAGGGGGGTACTTGACGTAATGGATTCTATTCTACTTTCAGCACTTGTTTTCTCCCCGATCGTCGGTATTTTGGTGCTGCTGTTCGTTCCGAAAGCAGAAGAGGCAGCCATCAAGGGCGTTGGATTTTTAGCGACCCTTTTGCCGCTAGCTTTGGCGTTCATCGTCTATTTCGGGTTTGATAACACGAAAGAAACATTACAATTCATCGAGCAGCACAAATGGATCGATTTCAATCTTCAATCATTGCAGAATGGTGGAGATTTCACTGTCAGCTATGAACTTGGCGTCAATGGCTTGTCCGTGCTGCTTCTATTATTGACTGCGATCGTTTCGACGTTGGCAGCAGCCGCCTCGGTCTGGATCAAGGATCAGACAAAGGGCTATTTCTTGCTGTTCCTTCTATTGGAAATCGGAATGCTTGGTGTATTCGCATCACAAAACTTATTGCTTTTCTTCATCTTTTTCGAGATTACCTTGATCCCGACATTCTTTCTGATCGGAAAGTGGGGTTATCTTGATAAAGAGAAAGCGGCGTTCAGCTTTTTAATCTATAACGGTTTAGGTTCAGCAATTCTATTGATCGTCTTCATCATCCTTTATATGAAGACGGGAACAATGAACTTCACTGGTCTATCAGCTTTTTTGAGCCAATCACCTGAGATGCTTGAACGAATGTATATCGGAGACAATTTCAGGCTTGGATTGTTGATCGCTTTATTGGTGGCATTAGGGGTAAAATTACCGATCGTACCGTTGCATTCCTGGATGTTGCAGGTCCACGTCCAAGCACCACCATCGATTGTCATGATCCACTCAGGTATCTTGTTGAAGATCGGTGCTTATGGCCTCTATCAGTTTGGACTCGGTTTCTTCCCTGGTGAGTTTGAGAAAATTGCATTCTGGATTGCATTGCTCGGTGTCATCAATCTTCTATACGGTGCGTTCATCGCATTTGTCCAGATTGATTTCAAAAAAGTCCTGGCCTATTCCAGTGTGTCTCATATGGGGATCGTCTTGATCGGGCTCGGAAGCTTGACGGATGCGGGAGTTCAAGGGGCGATGTTCCAGGTTATCTCCCACGGATTGATTTCAGCACTGTTGTTTTTCCTTGTTGGTCTCATGTATCAACGTACAGGAACATCGTTGATCACCCACCTGGGTGGAATATCGAGAGTCATGCCGATTACCGCTGGATTTTTATTGGCAGGTGGCCTGGCTTCACTCGGCTTGCCTGGAATGTCCGGGTTTGTCAGTGAATTCATGGCATTCCTCGGATTGTTCAAAGTCATGCCGGCTCTTGCAGCAATCGGAACGTTGGGGATTATTCTGACAGCTGTCTATATGCTCCGCGCTGTTTTAGCCATTACATTCGGGGAAACGATAGAACCACTCACAAAGATAAAAGAAGCTCGTTTTGTTGAATGGATTCCAGCATTAGTATTGACCTTATTGATTGTTCTCATTGGCGTTTATCCAGCAGTCCTATCTGATATGCTTCAACTTACGATCAATGCCATGATGGCAGGCAGGGGGGCTGTTGTATGACATTAGAAAAATTGTTGAGTTATGACTGGGGAATCATGGCACCTGAGTTTACGATTCTGATCGTTGCGACATTGTTGTCGTTGATGGATTTGTTCATGCCGAATAAAACTAGCCGTAAACCGCTTGCCCTTCTAGGAATTGCCGGTGTAATCATTGCAATCGTCTTCTCGGTTTTGCAGATCGGTACTGAACCGACAAGCATCCTGTTTGATACGTATCGCTTTGATGCGTTCGCGCTCGCATTCAAACTGCTTTTTCTTGTGGCGACTGGCCTGATTTTATTATTGGCCATTGATTATGAAGGGGAGAGGGAATGGGAGTTCAGAGGGGAATTCTTCTATCTCTTACTGACAGCATTGCTCGGTGCGATGATGATGGCTTCAAGTGCCGATCTTATCACATTGTTCGTAGGTCTGGAATTGCTGTCGATTTCTTCCTATATATTAGCGGGAATCCGTAAAAACAACCTTCATTCGAATGAAGCTGCCTTCAAATATGTTGTTAATGGGGGTATTGCTACAGCCATTACGCTATTTGGAATGAGCTATATCTATGGGCTCACAGGATCGACCAACCTGTATGAAATCAGTGAAGCGTTGACAAATCCGGCTGTGGAGCAGAATGCTTTCCTTCTGGTGATGGCATTCGTTATGCTGCTCGTCGGTCTCGCTTTTAAAATCGCAGCTGCTCCATTCCACATGTGGGCACCTGACGTCTATCAAGGCTCAGCAACACCGGTTACGGCCTTCTTAAGTGTCGTATCGAAGTCAGCTGGATTTGCCCTGATTTTAAAAATGTTTCTGATCACGTTCTTGTCAGTCCAGGGCTGGCATAATGCCATCATTCTGGAGCTGCAACCATACATTGCAGTCATTGCTGGCGTTACGATGGTGGTTGGAAACGTCGTTGCCTTGAGACAAAGGAACATTAAGCGCATGTTTGCTTACTCTAGTATAGCTCATGCCGGTTATGTACTTGTGCCATTCGTGTCCTTGTCATTGCTTGTTTTTAAAATGACCTGGTTCTATCTGCTCGCCTACTTATTGATGAATATTGGAGCGTTCGCTGTCATTCAATTCGTGACAGAAAAGGAAAGATCTGAGGATTTTACTGCATTTTCCGGACTTTATAAACGTGCACCATGGGTCGCGGTCATGATGGCTGTATTTATCCTGTCGCTTGCTGGGCTGCCTTTTACTGCAGGGTTCATCGGGAAGTTCGGGATATTCATGAGTTCCCTTGGCACCGGTCACTATGTTTTAGCATCAGTCATGATTGCAACAACTGTCATTTCATACGTTTATTATTTCAATATCCTTGTCCAGATCTTTTTCCGCAAAGGGGAAGTTGATCGTCTCCTTCCATCTATCGGACTTTTAATTGTGATGATCATCTGTGGGGCTGGCACTATCTTTTTCGGTATTTATCCTGGAGCAGCTTACGACTTCTTCCAGGAATTTGATATGAACGAGTTGTTTATTAAGTAAACGATAATTAAAGAGGAAGAGCGTACCTTTTGAGGTTCGCTCTTTTTTTGTGTGGGATGGAAGTCTACAGTTGTGATATAATGCAATTACCATTCTACCGATGCAATTAAGCTTGGTATCGTGCAATAATAAAGTTGCGGGCGCAATCCCCTTTGGAAAACCGCGCAATTCTTTTTAATATGGGTGCATTTTCTTCGTTAAGCAGCTTGATAGTCTCCTCTTCAAAGCCACACTGGATGTCTATCCAATGAAGGAAATGTCGAATATTGCGCGGGAAATAGGTAAATATCTAGGACTAAAGATGTATTTTGTAATTAAAAACAGGAAATATGAAGGAAAAGGGAAAATCCTGTCGAAAGATTTACGAGGTAGTATTTATTGGAGGTCTGACGTCTATGCACCCATTTGGAACACAAGCTTTGCTGAATATCATCGTTAATATCGTTTTCCTTGCGGTTTCCTGGTGGGCTTTGCAGGCATTGAATTTTGAAAGATTCATAAAAAGCGGTCGAGTCGTGCAAGCCCAATTGTTGATGATCTTACTGACCATCGCACTTGCATCACTCCTTACTTCGTTTTTTATGAGTTATCTTTCGTGGTCGACCCAGCTGAAATATCTGTTTTAAGTCAGACAGAAATATCCTTACATATGAAGAATGTCGATTATAAGGGTACAGGCTTTTGTCGCATCTTGACTACATCTTCCATGTATGAGCCTCTCTCTCATGGCAACAATTGTAATGAGGAGAGGAGTGGGAAGTTATGAAAACAAGATTTAAACTATTCGGAATGGCGTTGACGATTTTGCTAGCATGTTTTTCAGGTGCTGAGGCAAAACAATCCACATGGTCTGATCAAGAACTGATGGACATAACCCGCGTTATGGAGCAGTCAGGCATATCGATCGAGAACTGGTCCTTTTATGGTAAAAATAAGTTTGGTTTTGTATCAGATTTTAGTGGGTATGTATTGTTAGTAGAAAGCCTGCAGGCAAAATCGCCAAACTTCCGGTGGGAGACGATTTCCGAAGAAAATGAACATTGGAGGGTTTCCGGGCGCTATACGAATCAATATGGTATCGAAGAGAAGGTTTCCGTGTTTGCTTACCCCCACAAAAACCGGTATATGGCGTACGTTATATATGACGTCAAGGGGGAGGCCTGGGATCCCGGAATATGGAATGCTTTCAAGCCTGAATATAGGAATAAAGTCCGTCTGTTTTTAGGGGAGAATGTGCAAATATATACTTGTGTTAAAGGTGTAAAGTCTGATAAGATGAATATTGTTTTGCGAAAATTGGCGAAACAACTCATTCAGTCATTTGACGCAACTATAATTGAGACATTAGACGAAGAGACATTTCTGTCCCTATCAGCATATACTGACAAATGGAAGCCTTCAATCCTGACAGATCATCAGCGGATGAATCTGCAAATTGGACTCCGGAACAACGGAATAGGCGGAAAGACAACCATAACAATTGGAACACCGATAATAACGACTGAATATTAATATATAAATTGGACGCGGAGGGGAATTATTTTGGAAAAAATCATCGTCCGTGGTGGTAGGCGGTTAGAAGGCTCCGTCAGAGTGGAAGGGGCAAAAAATGCCGTACTGCCTGTCATCGCAGCATCCATCCTAGCTAGTAAAGGAACAAGCACTATTTCGGAAGTGCCTGCACTTGCCGATGTTTATACGATAAATGAAGTTCTTCGCCACTTGAATATTGGCGCAGAATACTCAAATAATCAGATAAAAGTAGATGCTACACACCCATTGAAGACAGAAGCACCATTTGAATATGTTCGTAAAATGAGAGCATCATTCCTAGTGATGGGTCCGTTACTTGCAAGAGTTGGAATCGCAAGAATTGCTTTACCCGGAGGTTGTGCAATCGGATCACGCCCGATTGACCAGCATCTAAAAGGCTTTGAAGCTATGGGAGCCGAAGTGAAAATCGGTAATGGTTTTATCGAAGCGAAAAAAGAAGGGCGACTACAAGGAGCTAAAATCTATTTGGATTTTCCGAGTGTAGGAGCAACGGAAAACATCATGATGGCTGCAGCTTTGGCAGAAGGCACAAGCATTATCGAAAATGTAGCAAAAGAACCTGAAATCGTTTGTCTTGCGAATTATTTGAATGCAATGGGAGCGAAAGTTTACGGGGCTGGTACAGGCACACTTCGAATCGAAGGTGTAGATGAAATGCATGGCGCCGAACATCAGGTCATTGCAGATCGTATTGAAGCAGGTACATTCATGGTGGCTGCTGCAATAACTGGCGGTGATGTCACAATCGAAAATGCTCAAAATGATCACTTGACACCACTAGTGGCTAAGCTCCAGGAAATGGGCGTCACGATTTCTGATTCAGAAAAAGGCGTTCGGGTCATCGGACCCGAAACGTTGAAGCCAGTGGATATCAAAACGATGCCACACCCAGGATTCCCAACGGATCTTCAGTCACAGATGATGGCTCTTTTATTGGCAGCCAATGGTACTAGTGTCATTACAGAAACCGTTTTTGAAAATCGTTTCATGCACGTGGAAGAATTCCGCCGTATGAATGGAAATATTAAAATCGAAGGGCGTTCTGCCATAGTCAATGGCCCAGTCCAGCTACAAGGGGCTGAGGTAGCAGCGACAGATTTACGTGCTGGTGCAGCGCTGATCTTAGCAGGACTGATTGCAGACGGATACACAAGAGTAACAGAACTACAACATTTAGATCGCGGATACGTTGATTTTGCCGGAAAATTAGCCTCACTTGGTGCTGACGTGGAGCGCGTGAAAGAAGAAACAGATACGATTACAACTAAAAATACTACTCAGAACTTAAAAGCAAAGGCATAATTTATTTACTTATAGGAAAGTCGTCTTCCAAACGGAGACGGCTTTTTTGGTTCTCAGACTGTGCTAGTGCGAATCAGTGGTTCACGGATGTGGGGAGACAATATCGAGTGATGTTCCGCCAAAGTGATCGGTTTCGGAACTTGGATTCGGGTTTTATTTCATCAAGCTATAGAGGTGTCCATTATACATATTCAGTGGGAATGTTCTTCGGTTCTAAAAGGTTGTCCAAGCCCATAGGCTATACTATAACTGTTGAAATGGGGGGCTGCCAATGAACCAAATCCGATTTGGGACACCTTTTTATCTTTTTCTAATTGGACTACTTACATTCATACTTTTACTCCCTAGTCTGATCGTCATTCCCTTTAAAGGTAATGACCAAAATGCTTCAACTGGCAAAATGGAAAAGGTGGAAAGCGATACGCCAATCGTTTTAAATTCAGAAGTCGATGTTTCCGTCTATAAAACGAATGCAAAAAAAATCGAGACATTACCACTAGAGCAATATGTAAAAGGAGTCGTCGCTGCTGAAATGCCAGCACATTTTGAAATGGAGGCATTGAAGGCGCAAGCATTGACAGCGAGAACGTATATCATCAAAATGCTCCTCAACCCAGCGGATATGAATCTTCCAGAGGGGGCTGATGTCACCGATGCTGTCATTCACCAAGTGTATAAAAATGATCAGGACTTAAAGAAGGTGTGGGGGAAGGATTACGATTGGAAAATCAAGAAAATCACTCAGGCAGTCAAAGAAACAGAAGGTAAAATCATCATATATGATGGAAGACCGATCGATGCATTATTCTTTTCAACAAGCAATGGATTTACGCAAAACTCCGAGGATTATTGGTCAAGTTCCTTTCCGTATTTACGAAGCGTCGAAAGCCCGTGGGATAAAGATTCACCGAAGTACTTCCACCAACAATCCTTCCCGGTCGATGTCGTGGAATCGAAGCTGAAAGTTAAATTGAGTGGTGAAGATGGAGAAGTCGGGAAAGTGTTGGGCAGGACAAAAGGAAACTACATTGATCAGATTGAAATCAACGGTAAAAAGCTGAGCGGAAAAGATATTCGAGTCGCCCTGAACCTGAAATCCTCTGATTTTACGATTCTAAGGAAGAATGATGAAGTAATCTTCCAGACTCGCGGGTATGGCCATGGTGTCGGTATGAGCCAATATGGCGCCAACGGGATGGCACACGAAGGCAACAACTATAACGAAATAATCAAACACTATTACAACGGCGTTGAAATAACCGACACCAAAGCCTACACAAGCAAACTCACCGCCACCAACTAAGTCCGTGCCAGGCACCATTTTGAATCCCTTATGTAGCAAGGACTTTGAAAGTGTACCAGGCACCGTTTAAGAAGTCTTGCTGTGTAAGGGTTTCTATTCGGTGCCTGGTACACTTTACTAGTATGCTGCTGTCCATGATGACAGTGGCTTTTTTGTTTTTTTTATGCCCTATATTACCAAAACAACTTGTTACTTTCCCCAGTTTGTCGAAATAATATTCAGAAAAAATTTATCGGAATGTATATATTTTGAAAAATGTGCCAACAATGTTGCTGAGGTGATGCAAAATGAGAGAAGAAGAAAAACAAAAAAATCCTCTTAAGGCAAAGTGGTACAAAAAGAAGCGTTGGGTTTATCCGGCAGTATATCTTGGGTTTGCAGCAGTGATTTTGGCCTCTGTTCTTTGGTATCAAAATAGTATTGGAGAAAAACTTAATGATGAAGCAGATCCAATCGGTTTTGAAGACCAAGATTCAGTACCAGTAATGTCAGACTCAGAAGTACTTAAGTCACCAGTTTCTGATGAAATTACTGTTCAAAGAAAATTCTATGACAGTGAAGCATCTGAAGCAGATCAAGAAGCAGCTCTCGTATTCTATAATAATACCTACTTCCAGAATAAAGGAATCAACTATGCGACTGAGAGCGGTGAACCTTTCGACGTAATGGCAAGCTTGAGTGGTAAAGTTGTAGATGCTGGACAAGATCCACTAGTAGGATACTTCGTCCACATCGAACACGATAACGGTGTAGTGACTCACTACTCTAGCCTTGAAGACCTAAAAGTTGAAAAGGGTGACACTGTTAAGCAAGGTGATGTCCTAGGTACAGCAGGTATGAGCCTTCTTGACAAGGAAGCACAAGTTCACGCACACTTTGAAGTACGCAAGGATGGAGTAGCTGTCAACCCTGAAGAATTCTTCGGAAAAACAGTCACTGACATTCCTGCTCAAAAGCAAGAAGTGAACGAAACTCTTACTGATGAAGACACTGATGCTGATGCAAAAGAAGAAGCAGATGTTGAGGCTGAGGAAGAGAACGCAAACCCGTCAAGCGAAACCCAAACTGATGACGCTCAACCACAAGAAAACTCTATTGAGGATGAAGATCAATCTGACGCTTAAACCACTTGAAGCGTCAAGATAAATACAACACTAGACAAGCTCTGGAGAAACTCCAGGGCTTTTTTCTTTTCTCCTTCAAGGTGCTTTGAAAGTGTATCCTGTATGTGTACCTACCTGTATGTGTACCAGGCACCGAACGGGAACCCAAGCATAGTAAGGGATCTGAAAGTGTACCAGGCACCGAACAGGAACTCAAGCGCAGTAAGGGATCTGAAAGTGTACCAGGCACCGAACGGGAACTCAAGCACAGTAAGGGATCGTAATTGGTGCCTGGTACGGGGTTTTTTCTGCGATGAAAAAGGGAATGGGGTGGACATCGAGAATAACTGTCTAGAGGTTGAGAAGGGAGAGTGTTCGTTCGTGTATCCAGGTAAGGTTCCAAATAATTTGGTAGCAACGTTTTCAATTGTCGGTTTTGATCCGGAAACAGAAGAGCTTGGCATCGCGGTCCAGTCCAAGTTCATAGGCGTGGGATCTGTTGTTCCATGGGCGAAAGCGGGTGTAGGGGCAGTAGCAACACAATCGTTCGCCAATACCTCTTATGGTCCGAAAGGCATCGGATATATGGAGTCAGGAAAGTCTGCCGAAGAAACAATCAGGCTGCTGACGGAAGAGGATGAGGACCGGGAGCTCCGTCAGGTAGGAATAGTGGATGCAAAAGGGAATACAGCTACGTTTACCGGAAAAGACTGCTATGATTGGGCAGGCGGTTGTACGGGTAAACATTATGCTGCTCAGGGGAACATTCTCGTCAACAAGGAAACAGTCGATCAGATGGGAGTAACATACGAGGGTACAGAAGGAACTTTGGCCCATCGCCTTCTTACTGCCTTGAATGCTGGCCAGCATGCAGGTGGTGACAGTCGTGGGAAACAATCAGCCGCTCTTTTGATCGTAAAAGAAAAAGGCGGATATGGAGGGTTCAATGACAGAGCTATTGATCTCCGTGTAGATGACCACAAGGAGCCGATCAAAGAATTGATCAGGATCCATGATCTACATCAGCTTTATTTTTCACGGTCAAGAGAAAAGAACATTGTTGAAATAAAAGGGGACGTTTTCCATCAGTTAGTAGTTGAGCTTGAACGCCTCGGCTATCTTGAAAGAAGCGACGAACATTCAGAGGATGCGGTACTAGATGCTTTACGTGTGCTCATCCATCAGGAAAATTTTGAAGAGAGGGAGCAGAAACGAGGTTACATCGATCTTGAAATTCTGGAATTCATGAAAAGGGCACAATAGAACAATAAGCGGAAGGCTTCCAAGCCTTCCGCTTTTTAATCTCTATCAAGCTGTTACATTTTCCTCTATTGCATAGACGCTGACCTTCACATCAAGCTTCTGTATCCCTCCGTGATAAACCCCTTTTAACGGAACGATATCAGTATAATCCCGACCAACCGCGACTCGGATATGCTGGTTTTTTACGAGCACGTTATTCGTCGGGTCGAAACCGATCCACCCGGCAGTCGGCAGCTTCACCTCGACCCAGGCATGCGTAGCAGCATCCCCGCGCATAGCTAAATTTTCACCAATATACAAATATCCGCTTACATACCGGGCTGGAATTCCGCGGGACCGACATAATGCCAGCATCAGATGGGTATAATCCTGACAGACCCCGACTTTGTTTTCCCAAGCTTCGGAAGCGGTTGTATTCACAGTCGTTGAACCGGGTGTATAAGTGAAGGTGTCATAAATGTATTTGCTTACCAGCTTTACAAAATCGAATGGGTCATTGCATTCCTTCCACAAAGGCTCTGTAATCTTCTTACAAACCTCATCAGGAAGAGTCGTATAACCGGTTTTCATTAAAAATTCAGCATATTGCTCTTTGAAACCTTGAGAAAAGAGAGCATCCTTCATCTGAGGACTGAACGAATAAGCCTCCTTAAAAGCAAATGAATCGATCGTCACCTCGGACGTCGTTACAAGCAGAAGTTCCTCATGGTCCTCCCATGCATAGAATGTCTCCACGTGATTCCCCCAATAATCGTAATGAACATATGACGGAACGTTCGGGGTGATTTCCTTTTTAAAGGAGATGCATTCTTGTTTCATATCATCAGTCGGTTTTAGGCGAAACTGATTGATGCTATGGCTCACTGGTAGCTCGTATGTGTAGTGTGTATGCTGGGTGACCCTGTATTTCATACGCCGACTTCTCCTAGGTAGTAGGTTTTGTTGATCAAACGCCCGAGCTGAGAACAATTGGATTGGAATCGTTGTAAAAATTGATGGATATCCTCCGTGATGACATCAATGACCGACATCGTTTTAAAATCTAGGCGCATCTCGCCGATCAATTGATGCAGGTCCTCTGAATAATGCTCGATTTTACCGTTCTCAAGTTCTTGGAAAACGTTGTAGACCTGCTCCAGACAGTAATTGATCGAGCGGGGAAACGCTTCGTCGAACAGCAGGAATTCGATAACACGTTCACCGGTGATGAATGGATGGTGCTTTTTTAAATAGGCCTCATGCCCGCTCACAGATTGAAGGACCGCAAACCAATGTCGGTAAAGTGAAGGATCGTTGTGTTCTGGATCCTCTGAACGATAATAATAGATATTCAGGATTCGAGATGTTTTTTCAGCACGTTCGATGAACTTAGCCATTTTAATGAACAAATACGCTTCATCAAATGACAATGTCGCTTCAACCATCCCCTGGAAAAGGGCGGATTGGCGGATGATCATCTGGTAAAAATCATCGATCGAATCCACGGTCCAGTTTTCATACTTGTATTGTTTGACCTCCCAGTAGAAGGAATTCATCATTTCCCATAATTCTTGCGGAATGATTTCGCGAATTGCGCGTGCATCCTCCCGGGCTAGTTTTACACAATTTAAAATCGAATTCGGGTTGTCACTTGAGAATGACATGAAGTCCATGACGGACCGGGCATCATACTTATCATAGCGTTTTTCGAAATCCTCATTTGCCCCGCTGATGGAAATCAGTTCATCCCAGTGATTTTCTTTATGTTCAATACTTCCGATCAATCGTACTGAAATGAGGCGGGCAGTGTTCTCTGCACGCTCAATATTGCGTGACATCCAATATAGTGAATTTGAAACTCTGCTTAGCATGCTTGTCCCTCCTTAGTCGGTCATGACCCACGTATCTTTACATCCACCGCCTTGTGAAGAATTGACGACGAGCGATCCCTCTTTCAAAGCAACCCTTGTCAGGCCACCAGGGAAAACATGCGGATGCTCCCCGTTGAATACAAATGCACGGACGTCAATGTGGCAGCCAGAAAACTCTTCTCCTCTAAAAACAGGCATCCTTGAGAGCGTGACCATCGGTTGTGCAATGTAATTCGATGGATTTTTCTCGATCTGAACCCTATAATCCTCGCGTTCTTGTTCAGTAGCATGGGGGCCGATCAAAAGATTATATCCGCCGGATCCGTCTGTCTGCTTGACGACAAGTTGATCGAGGTTTTCCAATACGTATTTCCGTTGTTCCTCATCACGTAAAAAGTAAGTCTCGACATTCCGGATGATTGGATCCTCACCGAGGTAATAGCGGATCATGTTCGGTACATAATGATAGATGGCCTTGTCATCTGCCACACCGTTTCCGATGCCGTTGCTGATCGTCACATTGCCGGCACGATAAGCATCGAGAAGGCCTGCAACACCAAGCATGGAATCCGGACGGAACTCAAGTGGATCGAGGAACTCATCATCAATACGCCGGTAGATCACATCTACACGTTTCAATCCTCTGGTCGTTTTCATATAGACGATTCTGTCCCGGACGAGCAGGTCACGGCCTTCGACAAGTTCAATGCCTAGCTGCTGGGCTATGAAACTATGGTCAAAATAAGCAGAATTGTAAACGCCAGGAGTCAAGAGTACGATGTTCGGCATTGTGATATTGTTCGGTGCGATGGAAGATAGAGCGTCGTGTATGTGAGTGAATTGGTTTTCTAGTGAAACGACATTATAATCTTGCAAAAAGTCAGGGAAAACGTGACGCATGACATAACGATTCTGGAATACATAAGATAGCCCGGATGGATTCCTAAGATTGTCCTCAAGGACGCGGAACTCTCCATTTTCATCTTTAATCAAATCTATGCCAGCCATAAAAATATGGTTTCTTCGCGGAACTTTGATTTTCGTAACTTGGGGATAAAAGTACTTACAGGTGACGACGAGTTCTCGAGGAATAAGACCATCTTTTAAAATCTGCTGGTCATTATAAACGTCGTCTAAGAATAGGTTGAGCGCTTTGACACGCTGAATGAGGCCCTTTTCAAGCTGTAGCCATTCGTCCTTCGGGATGATGTTCGGAACGAAATCAAAGGGGATTGTACGCTCGGCTCCTTGATCGTCGTTATAGACGGTGAAGGTGATGCCCTGTCGGAGGAAATTCTGCTGGGCAGCTTCATGTCGGGCTTGCAGTTCATCCTCGGGAAGGGTGGATAAACGATTATAGAGGGTTTGGTAATGAGCACGCGGCTTTTCTCTTTCTTGGAGCATTTCATCAAAGAATGACTTAGTTTCGTATGTTTTGAACATTCAGTGTCCCCTCCCATTATTATTTTATTTAGGCTAAATATTATTCGAAAATTCTAACATTTAAAGAATACACTATAGAATACCTATTATCAAGATTGTAAAACCACTAATACTGTCGAAATATGAAGAATCCTTAGAGTTTTTACACGAGAACAAAAAACATGTATGAAAAACTCAAAAAATGAGTGATTTGTGTACCAGGCACCGATCACGAAGCCTTGTCAGAGATGGGGTCCATATCGGTGCCTGGTACACTTTCAAAAGCCCTGTATAGAGTGGGGTTAGAAATGGTGCCTGGTACACTTTCAAAAGCCTTGCTCAGAGCGGGATCTGAAAATATACCTGGCACCGTCACAAAGAAAATTTTCAAACTTTTGGTACATTTTATAGGCTTGTCTGTGAGCAGTGGACATTGCACAGCAAGCGTTTGTAAAGGCTGTTTCAAGTAAAAGTAAACAAATTCCCTTGTCCCACTTGACTTTTAGGTATATAAACACACTCCTAATAATAAAATGTTACAAAACGAACTTTAGGGGACCGCGATGAGAAGTCTACGTAAAGCTGCGTGCGAGCTTAGCAGTCATTTTGTTCATAGGGGGAAGATGACAATTTAACATATCGCAGCCTAGATATTGAAGTCTCATTTCGCACCTCTTACATCCAATTTAGGGAGGCGAGTGGTGTGCACGATTACATCAAAGAACGAACCATCAAGATAGGCAGGTATATCGTGGAGACAAGAAAAACCGTTCGAATGATTGCAAAGGAATTCGGTGTTTCGAAAAGTACTGTCCACAAAGATTTAACGGAACGATTACCTGAAATCAACCCGGAGCTGGCCAACAGTGTCAAAGAGATATTGGAGTACCATAAATCGGTACGACATCTCCGTGGTGGTGAAGCTACTCGGGAAAAATACAAAAAATCGACCGAAAAGGTGGTCAATTAGTTTTTGGGTAGTGATTATGTACTATTTTTTGACAAATTTTGTCCCTATTCTACACAATCTATGATAAAATAATATAATGGATGAACTACATAATTTTAACAAATCATACAACCAATAGAACTAGTCTGGATTAGGGAGGATTTACCGCATGTTTTCTAGAGATGTAGGCATTGATTTGGGTACCGCTAACGTACTCATTTATGTCAAAGGACGGGGGATTGTCCTTGACGAGCCGTCAGTGGTCGCTATTGATACCCATCATAATCGGGTGTTAGAGGTAGGTGAAGCAGCGCGTAGAATGGTTGGGCGAACTCCTGGAAATATAGTTGCGACAAGACCGTTGAAAGATGGGGTGATCGCGGATTTCGAAATGACTGAAGCGATGCTGAAATATTTCTTGGATAAGATTAACGTGAGGGGGCTGATAGGCAAGCCAAGGATCTTAATCTGTACTCCAACGAATATTACGACCGTTGAACAAAAAGCAATCCGTGAAGCAGCACAAAAGAGTGGAGCGAAACACGTATTCCTTGAAGAAGAGCCGAAGGTTGCCGCAATTGGTGCTGGTATGGATATTTTTCAACCATACGGGAACATGGTCGTTGACATAGGCGGTGGGACAACAGATGTTGCCGTTCTATCCATGGGCGATATCGTCACCGCCTCTTCGATTAAAATGGCGGGGGACAAGTTCGACCAGGATATTCTTCAATACATAAAACATAGGTACAAGCTTTTAATTGGCGAACGAACATCCGAAAATATCAAGATACAAGTCGCGACGGTCTTTCCAGGTGCTCGTGATGAACAAATGGAGATTCGTGGGCGTGACATGGTAAGTGGTTTGCCACGTAACATCATGATCCGATCCTCGGAAATTGAGGAAGCTTTGAAAGAATCTGTCAATTCGATTGTTATGGCTGCAAAAAGCGTTTTGGAAAAAACACCTCCTGAACTTTCAGCTGATATCATTGACCGCGGTATCATCCTCACTGGCGGAGGTGCTCTTTTACATGGAATCGAGCAACTGTTTGCCGAAGAATTGAAGGTTCCGGTCCACGTAGCAGATGATCCAATGACATGCGTAGCACGTGGAACGGGTCTGATGCTTGAACATATCGATAAGTTACCGAAGCAAAAAACGTCTTGAAAGTTCGATTGATCTATTAAACAGCTACTACCAATTATCTTTACTAGTTTTAAAATGGACAAGCCAGGACACCAGGTTTGTTGTGATACACAAAGAATGAAGGAGGAGTGCATTATGTTTCGAGGTTTTTACACAGCGGCTTCCGGGATGATTTCACAACAAAGACGGCAAGATCTATTGACGAATAACCTTTCAAATGCAAATACGCCAGGCTTTAAAGCGGATCAGTCGTCTTTACGGGCATTTCCGGAAATGCTGTTGAGTCGTCTAGGAGAGGCGAGTATCGGAGGAAATTCCATATCTACTAAAAAGCAAGTCGGTTCGCTTGCCACTGCTGTTTATATGCAAGAGACAATGCCGAATTTTCGCCAGGGTGACCTTCAGGAGACCGGAAACAACCTCGATATTGCTCTCCTTCAAGGCACTGTTCCTTTTAACGAAGAGACTGGATCCCAAGGAGCTTTGTTTTTTACTGTAGAAACGGAACAGGGTGCGACACAATTGACACGGAACGGGAATTTTTCACTCGACGCGAATGGTAATCTCGTAACGAGTAATGGTGACTTTGTGTTGGATACGAACGGGAACCGGATCCAGATAGAGGGATCTGATTTTACGATGGATTCCAATGGGTTGATTCCAGAGCTTGGCGTACAAGTGAATGTTGCGCTGGTAGAAAATCCAGATCAACTTGAAAAAGCAGGGAACGGCCTTTTCATAGCTGAAAATGAGGATGTGATCATTCCTTCAGCTGCCAACCCCGAAGTTACCTATCAGTTGAAACAAGGATTTATTGAGCGATCGAATGTAGATGTTGAACAGACGATGGTAGAGATGATGAATGCTTATCGGACATTCGAAGCCAACCAGAAGGTTCTACAAGCTTACGATCGGACGATGGAAAAAGCTTCGAATGAAATTGGTAGACTAGGTTGATCTAATAATTTTAAAAGACTTGCTTTAATAGGATAGATTTTCAGGAGGTAGAAAGATGAATCGATCGATGATTACGGCTTCTGTATCGATGGGACAACTGCAACATCAACTAGACACGATTTCCAATAATCTTTCGAATAGTAATACATATGGATTTAAGAGACGCAACGTACAATTTTCTGATTTACTAGTCCAAGAGATGAACAATCAGCCAAACCAGAGAGCTGAGATAGGACGGCAGACACCAGATGGCATTCGTCTTGGAAGTGGATCACGGGTTTCTGGGACAGTCCTTCGTCTAGAACAGGGTAGTGTTCTAGAAACGGGTAGGAAACTGGATGTCGCTTTATTGAACCAGAACGTCATGTTTCAAATTTCGAAAACACTTGAAAATAATGTCGAAATCATTGAATATACAAGGGAAGGGTCTTTTTACTTGAATCCAGTAGAAGGAAATCCTGATCAATTACAACTTACTGCTGCGAATGGGGATCGTATAATGGGTGAAAACGGTCCAATTGAGATACCTGCAGGATTTGAATCGATATCGATCAATGGAAATGGAACGATCCGAGTGACAATGCCTGATCAGACAGTTGTAAATGCTGGCCAATTGGCTTTGGCGGAAATTGTACGACCGCAGTTATTGGAAGCTTCTGGAGATAATCGTTTTAGAGTTGGTGCCGGTACAGCGGTTGGACAAGCTGTTGCACAAGTGGAGCAAATGGAAGGTTTGATCCAACAAGGTGCATTAGAGCAATCCAATGTCAATGTCGCCCATGAGATGACAGAACTTTTAACTACACAACGTTCTTATCAAATGAATGCCAGGGCTGTAACGATGGCTGACCAGATGATGGGACTAGTGAATACCATTCGTTAAGCAGGATTAATGGGGAGTTAATATGATTCAAAAAAATACAGAAGCCAAAAATGAGCGATCTTCATTAAGAGAAGCATTTAAGGCAAGTAAAAATAAACTAACAAGAATAAAATCGAAGAAGAACGAGGAAAGCTCGCCTTCTTCACGGGAAGAGCGTAAACAACAGAAAGTTCGGTCAGATAGGCTTCGGGAGCGCCTTGTACCGATCTGGCTGCGGTTGATCATCATTATTTTATTGTTCGCGCTTTGCTTAGCAGGAGGTCTGGCAGTAGGGTATGGAGTAGTCGGGGACGGAAACATGATGGACGTCTTCAAAAAAGACACATGGCAGCACATTGTTGATATTGTCAAAAAAGATGCATAAAAAAGCCTGTTGGAAGCGGTTATGGACCGCCTCCAACAGGCTTTTTATTTAAGAAAGTATAAAAATTTTGTTTCGAAGTTGGCTAGCTCCAACGCCTAAACACTTGGATCACTTCAGTCCTCCTGTGGGCGATAGCCTCCTCGTCGAACTACCACGACCTTCGTGGCTAACCCGGGTGTTTGCGCTTTTCTTATGCAAATCCAATTCCGCCAACCCGATGTTGCTGTAATGGTACCAAGGTGGCGGTGCCAGGCACTTTCTGAGAAGTCATGGGGGAGAAGGAGTTCAAATCGGTGCCAGGCACTTTCTAAGAAGCCATGTGAGAGAAGGAGTTCAAATCGGTGCCAGGCACTTTCTGAGAAGTCATGGGAGAGAAGGGGTTCAAATCGGTGCCAGGTACCGAAAAACGCGCCCCCAAATTAATCAATGAATTCCATCTAGTAAAAAATGCTAAAAATATTTTCCATATTTATCTATTTAACGGTATAATATTGGTATCTTCATCTTTATTCGACATCATAAGCAACTCCCCAAAATCTTCTCTGAAAGCCTCTGATCCAAATAAACCAATTACTTTAAAGGAGTGAAGTTATGCCTCGGAAGCCAAGGGTATGGTATCCCGGAGCGGAGTACCATATCACCTCGCGTGGAAATCGCAAGACGCCTCTTTTTTACGACAACCAAGACCGCCATAAATATATGAAAATCCTCGGTGAAGCCCAGTCAGAATTTACCTTCGACCTGTATTCCTACTGCCTGATGACCAATCACATCCACCTTCAATTGAAAACCCACTTTTCAGCAGCCCAACAAATCATGAGAAAGATCCATCATCGTTATGCACTCTTTTTTAATAAGAAATATGAGTTTGTCGGCCATGTTTTCCAGGGACGCTATGGTGCCAAATTGATCCAATCGCCGAACTACCAAATGGATGTCAGCAAATATATCCACCTTAACCCAGTAAAAGCTGATCTAGCAGCAACACCAGGGGCTTATGAATGGAGCAGTTATCGGACATATGTTGATTTCCACAGGCTCCCTTACGTAAATCCTTACCCCGTACTCTCCCATTTTCCATATCCTCAAAATATCGAATACAAAAAATTCGCAGAAAATGACCCGACCGCATCCATAACAGGTGATAATCTCGAAAAGACATTGAAATCCGCACTTTAACCCGGATTTATTTTTTGAAGATATTTTGTGCTATGATAGGGAAAAAGAATGCAATACATAGGAGGATCTACATATGTTGAATATCGATGAAATCAAGGAAATCATTCCACACCGCCACCCGGTTTTACTCGTGGACAAAATTCTTGAAGTCGAAGAAGGTAAACATGCAACCGGAATCAAAAATGTGACCGCAAATGAAGACTTTTTCAATGGACATTTCCCTGAATATCCTGTCATGCCAGGCGTCCTAATCGTAGAGGCGCTGGCGCAGGTAGGTGCGGTCGCCCTTCTGAAAAAAGAAGAAAATCGTGGCCGGTTAGCCTTTTTTGCAGGGATTGACAAATGCCGTTTTAAACGTCAAGTACGCCCAGGTGATCAATTGCGCCTTGAAGTGGAATTGACGCGTGTTCGTGGTTCGATGGGAAAGGGCCAAGCTGTTGCAACCGTCGATGGAGAGGTTGCCTGTGAAGCTGAAATCATGTTTGCTTTAGGAGAAAAGAAAGAATAGATAGCAATTATTAGGGGAGTTTTGCTTATGAAAATTTGGGACATTTCTCAACCGCTGAAGAAGGGAGTGCCAACATGGCCTGGCGATACTCCCTTTTCTTTTAAATTGAACTGGACGAAAGAAGAGACAGGATCCGTGAACGTCGGAAGCCTGTCGTTAAGCACCCATACCGGAACGCATGTCGATGCACCGTTTCATTTTGACGACCATGGTAAAAAGATGCTGGATCTTCAGCCGGATCTTTATATCGGCGATGCACTCGTCGTCCATTTAGAGGGGCGGGACTCAATCGAACCCAAAGATTTTCAGGGTTACGATTTTAACGGGGTGGAACGATTGCTTATAAAAACAGGGTCCTGGGCTGATCGAAACAAGTTTCCGGAATCCATCACCTGCCTTTCAGAAGAACTTGCACCATTTTTAAAAGAAAAAGGAATCCGTCTGATCGGAGTGGACGTTCCTTCCGTCGACCAGGTAGATTCAAAGGATTTGGCCGCCCATCATAGTTTGCTGAACAATGACATCCATATCCTTGAAGGTGTGATTTTGGATGATGTAGAGGAAGGCGTCTATGAACTGATCGCCTTGCCATTACCGCTGGCTGAATCCGATGCAAGCCCAGTTAGAGCCATATTGCGCAGATGATTGTTAAGCCGATGTTAGGGCGATGTTAAAATCGTAAGGTAATCTTATGCATTCAGTAAAATTACCCAATTCTTACGGAAAATGCTCTATATTGTAAGTAGCTGGTACACAAACCAGCACAAAACTTGCGATACAAGGAGTGGTTACCGTGAAGAAAAGCTTTCTCGCAAAACTAGGCTCTGCATTATTCGCAATTATATTAATCACAGCATGTAACGGAACAGAAGAAGAACCAACTAATGAAGAACCAACTGAAGAAGAAACGAACACTGAAGAAAGTGGTGAAGGCGAAACTTCTGAAGACGGTTCTTGATTATAAACTGAAAACGTAGGCACATGATCCTACCTCCCTATCCTCACTTAGGAGCTGCCCATAAGCAGCTCTATTTTTTTGCCTTGAATACTGTACCAGGCACCAATTACAAAGCTTTACTACACAAGGGGTTTAAATTGGTGCCTGGTACATTTTCAAACCCCTTGATACTCCTGCACTCATAAAAAGTGCCAGGCACCCACAAAAAACGCAATTATACCAATGGACTGAAAACGGTGCCAGGTACAGCAAGGGCTTTAATCCTATGAAATATATACCAAAAGCAACGAAGCTATAAAATTGGCAAGTTATGTAATATAAAGGAACTAGAAATTATCTGAAAAAATAGGTATTTTTTACTTGGGAAAACTTGTCGAATTCTTGTATACTAAAAGTAATGAAAAGTAGATAAAGGCAAAGCTATCTAAAGGTAGTGACGCAAAGCTATAGGGACTAAAGGTTATACCTATGTCAGCCAGTTGCCTAAGGACCAGAAACACATACATATACGGGTATTATGAGGATCCTTTGGCATATTCCTGGGTCGGACGTTTCACACGGCCTCGGTAATCTGCTTTTTTTTATGAATAATGTGCAGAGGAGAATGAAAAACATGTTCAAAAAATGGACCGCAACGATCAGTGCAGCCTCACTTTTACTATTTGGAGCTCCACCTGCTGCGTTTGCGAACACAGATGACGCTATCCCAACAGTAGACGTTTCAGACGAATCATCAGCAGAGCAAGAAATCACAACTGGAGAAGAGGGTACGACAGAAGAGGAAGTAACAGAAAATGAAGAGTCTTCTTCAGAAGAGGGTACTGAAGAAGAAGCAATGGAAGATGAAAATACTGAAGAAGTAGAAGAACCATCACTATTACCAGGTTACTTTTTCTATTTTGTAAAAAAGATGGCCGAGAATGTACGCTTAGCTGTTACATTTGATGAATATGAAGAGGCAAAAATTCTGGCAGACATCGCAGCCACTCGTATTGCAGAAGCGAATGCACTATTTGCGGCCGGAGAAGATGAATTGGCTCAAAAGACGCTTGAGGAAGCCTTGATTGCCCAGGAAGCCGCCATGAAAAAATCAGGGGAAGCAGAGTCTTTAGAAGAAACAGAAGAAGGTGCAGAGGGCGATGATTCCGCTAAAGAAACAACAGAAGCCGAGGGAGCTACTGAAGAAAAAGGAACTGAGAATGAAGAGAGTTCTGAAGAAGACGAGCTTCAGGTAAAATTGTCACAAAACATCGATGCCCTGCTTGGTGCTCTTGTAAAAGTACCAAACCCTAATGCTCAAGCTGCCTTAATGAGAAATGTTCAAAAAGCCTTCGAAAAGCTCGATCACAAAATCGCAAAGCTTGAAGATAAAAATAGTGAAGACCTTGGTCAAGAGGAAGAAGCTGGTGAAGAAGCAGAGGTTCTTGTAGAAGAAGAATCTGAACAACCAGCCGAAGAAAAAGTTGCAAAATCTGAGGATCAAGCTGGGAAAGCTGAAGAACAAACAAAAAAGCGAGTTGTAAAAGCTGAAGAAAAGAGCGAGAAAGCTCAAGAAAAACATGTGGAAGCGAAAAAAAATGATGAAAAAGCCAAGAAAAACCAAGGGGAAGCCAACGAAGAACGTGTAAAACCCACCAAAGATCATGACAGTGTTAAAAATGGTCAGAAGGATAAAGAACACGGAAATAAAGGCAACGATAAAGATAGTGGAAAAGACAACGGAAAAGGTAACGGTAACGGCCGAAACTAATCCCGGCTACATAAGGAGACCTTAACGCACACTACTGCACGGGTCTCCTTCTTTTTATTTGAATTTAAATGCGTACCTACACACGTACCAGGCACCAACCACAACCCCAAGGCCCTCAAGGGTTCTCAAAGTGTACCAGGCACCAACCACCATCCCAACGCCCTCAAGGGTTCTCGAAACGTACCTGGCACGTAAAAATGGCACGTAAAAATGGCACGTAAAAATGGCACGTAAAAATAGCACGTAAAAAGAACCCTTGCTGCATAAGGGTTCTTAAAATGTACCGGATACAGTATTAGGCTACAGGGTTAGACGGAGATTCCGTTACGGGGTACGGGTTGGTGGATGCCTGTCCCTTTTAAGAAGGTTGCTTTGACCCGTTTGGATTTTAATAAATATGGGATCAAGACCAAGGCTGAAACCAGTGAACCGATCTGCTGTCTATAGGATTGGTTTTTAATATATACAAGCATTTCGTCAGAGATAGGAAGTGAGCTGAAAATCCAGTTGGTGATGAATCCATCAGCGATTGCATAAACTGTCACGCCAGTCAGAAAGCTGATCATAAACTTCGGAAACGACGGGCTTTTTTTGAACAATAGCCAAAGTGCAATCAATGATAAGATGATGATGACATAATCGACCCCTGCACCGATAAAAAAAGTAGGGGCAAACCATGCGTGATAAATCGGGTTACCTTGTTCAGTCAGCAAACTCCATGCCGGCGTATCATAAACAGTCATGTAACTTTGGTATAGAGCGTAGAGGCGAAGGATCGGAACCAATAAAAGACCTGCAACAATCAAAATCAACCATCCAGCGATCCCTTCGTGTTTTGATCCCATAATGATCTCCTTTCAATTCCCTAAATCTACTATTTAATACCCTGAACCGAACAAGCAGAAACTAGAGCATATGACCCGAATTTCAGCTTCTTTTATATACTTCATATTTCCCTGAATCTTCAAACCCAAGTTTTCGTAAAATCGGTTCTGAGGTGCCTTTCCGAGCTTGAGTGACCAGCCAGTTGCTTCCGTAAGAACTCGCAAGCTCCATACGTTTTGCTAAAAGAGCTCGGTAAATCCCTTGCCTCCGGTACTCTGATAAAACACCGGTCCCTGCTAGATACGCCGCTTCGCCATCCCCACTGAATCGATATCCTGCATATGCAACTGGGTGCTCTTCGTCCATGACAATCAAAAATCCGCCTCTGCTTTTAGAATCCCTCAAGTATTCAAGCCTTTGCCGGACCAACATTTCTTTTGTCCTGTCTTCATATCCCCAAATTTTTGCAGCTACATCTACATAATGTCTGACATCCTGTTCATCAACTACACTCCGAACCGTATAAGGCAGATTAACTTTTTCCCATCGGCCAACGGCTTTCACGAGTCCATAGTAAGTGTCCTCCTGTACAAGCCCCAACGACTGGACTTTTAAAACTAAATCCTCAGGTGATGAATCAGGCCCGATCCACCAAGAGAAAGGCTTCTCCTGATAGAAGGCCTGTATCTCCCTGAATAATGCTAAGAACACTTCCTCAGATTCTGCGGACACTTTTACAACTTTGTTCGATAAAATACTCGAAGAGCCTTCCGTTCTGTACATCCATATTTCCGGACGTTCCACAAACCCAACATTGTCTGGGACTTCCTCATGATCCCACATCACTCCACGTACATATTCCCACAATTGTTCCATTGGTGTTGAAACCTCTTTTCTCTAACTAAAAGTCACTTCGTTTCAAGTCTTAAACTTCCTGCAACATAAACTTTACAATTAAGGAAGAATAGTGCCAACTCAACTATTTACATAAATTGTAAACGGGATAATGGTCACTTTACCTCCGTTTTCAGCGAACTGATAAATGTAATGAAGTTGGGGAGGTTTTACTAGTGGAGAAAACACTTGATAAACCTAAAGGGAAATTTTTTGAAGAGATTCATTTTCTACGGGCATTTGCTTGTATCGGGGTAGTTCTTGTACACCTTAGTGCAAGCTACTATAATCAGCATGGCCAGACCTACAATTGGCTGACATTTGCCTTGAATCAGCTGGGGCGTTTCGGGACACCGACATTTGCCTTGATCAGCGGGTTTTTATTATTCCACCAGGTAAAAGCAAAAGGGTTTGATTTTCAAAGATTTTTAAAATCACGATTCACAAAAATCATAATGCCGTTTGTCGTTTGGAGTGTTTTTTACCTTCTGATCAAAGTAATAGTATTGAATGCAACCTTGCCATCTGGGCAAGATTTTATAGAATCTTTCTTGATGGGAGCGTCTTTTTATCATTTGTACTTCATGGTGATCGTCATCCAATTTTATTTGGTTTTCCCCATGCTACAGGTAATTAAAACAAAGTTTTTATGGATGATTGCTTTGGTAGCCTCATTTACAATAAGTGCATTTTTTATAAATCTATCGCATTTCATATCTGTTCAAGAAGGTTTGGGGGCTCTTTTGAGTAATCGTGTATTCATTTTTACATGGATTTTTTACTTTATATTCGGCGGGTTTTTAGCCTATTATTGGCGTTCAGTAACAAAGCTTGTGACCAGCCAGGCTATATTACTATTGTTAGTAGCAATGGTTTACGTACTAGCGATTTATGAATATCAGATAATGGGTTCGATCCCTTCAAACCGAATGACGAATCTAATTAATATTCCATTATTAAGCATAGCTGTCATTGGGCTGTTCCCGGTTATCCAGAGCAGACGATTGCTTTATGGTCCTTTGAAATTGATCGGAACACTATCCATGGGGATCTACCTCGTCCACCCTTTGGTATTGTTGTTTTTGAATCAAGTTTTACCACACACCGCATGGGCGACCAGAGGATTTCCGATCATGTATATACTGGTGATGCTGCTCTCAATCGGAATCGTCCAGGCAATCCGAAAGTTGTCATTTGTGCAGTATATCATTCCGGTACCCCGCATGCAGAACAAATGAATAGAAGGCTAAAAAGACTCTTTTTCCAGGGTCTTTTTTTATGCTTTCAACAGGTTTCATTATATAGGAAAAATAAAGAAGATAATGGTATTATAGAGAGGTGAGCCAAGGTTAAGGGGGGATAGACTTGCGCAAATCAATATTCATTCTAATTTGTCTCGTTTTTAGTCTTGTCGGTTGCTCTGATAAACCGAAGCCTGAAACAACGTTTGAAGGTTATATGAAGGCTTGGGAAAAACAGGACTATGCTAAAATGTACAGTCTTTTATCTGAGGAATCGAAAAAGCAGATTACAGAGGAGAAGTTTGTTGAGCGGTACACGAACATTTATGAAGGTATTAATATGAGTAATTTGAAAGCTACTTATAAATTACCAGAGGAAGAGAAGAAATACGACGAAGAGGATAAGCCGACGTTCGATTATACGGTGAAAATGGATACACTCGCTGGCCCGCTCGAGACTTCCTATCAAGCTGAGCTTGTCCATGAAAAAAGTGAAGACAATGAGAAATGGGCAATCAATTGGAGTCCATCGATGATTTTCACTGGTATGGAAGAGGGAGATACCATTTCAGCCACAACGATTGAACCTGAACGTGGTGAGATTTTTGATGTGAATGGTGAGGGGCTTGCGATCAATGGTGTGGTTCAAGAGGTTGGTCTTGTCCCATCCTGGCTGAAAGAAGATAAGGAAGAGGTAAAAGAAAAGCTTTCAAAATTGATCGATGTACCTGTTGAGGAGATCGACAAAGCATTGAATCAATCCTGGGTCCAACCAGATTCTTTTGTCCCACTTGGTGTGGTGGCAGATGATGAACGGGAGAAAATCGAAGCGATACGCCCGCTTAACGGGACCAAATTCCAGGAAAAAAAAGCCCGGGTCTATCCGTTGAAAGCGGCCGCAGCTCATTTGACAGGCTATGTCGGCGCTGTAAATGCTGATGAGTTGGAGAAAAAGAAAGACGAGGGATATACGGTTCAAGACATCATAGGAAAAACTGGTCTTGAAAGAGCACTTGAAGAAGAATTGAGGGGCCAACCTGGGGGCCAAATCGTCATCAAGGGTGCAGATGGCACAACAAAAGATATGCTTGCTAAAAACGAACCGGTTAACGGCAAAGATTTTACACTAACAATCGATTCAGCTGTCCAGTCATCGCTTTTTAAACAAATGTTGAAAGACGAAGGTTCAGCAGCTGCGCTTAACCCGACCACCGGGGAAGTCTTAGCGCTTGTCAGTACACCTTCCTATGACCCGAACCTGGGGGTGACTGGTGAAAAGTACAACAACCTTATAAACGATCCTTCTGCACCGTTGAGGAATCGTTTCAGCAACACGTATGCACCAGGATCCACATTCAAGCCGATTACTGCTGCAATTGGACTTGAAACAGGAGCAATCGACCCTGCCGCAGAAAAGAAGATCCCGGCGAACAACCGCTGGCAAAGGGATTCCTGGGGTGGAAATCATTACATCACTCGTGTCCCAAGTCCGGACACGCAAGTCAATTTACAGGATGCACTTGTCCGCTCGGATAATATCTATTTTGCAATGGCAATGCTGGATATTGGAGGGGATGCGTTTTTACAAGAATCCAAGAAGTTCGGATTTGATGAAAAAATTCCATTCCCACTAGGCATCGAATCTTCCAAAATCACAAAGGGGGGTTTTGCGAGTGAAGGCCAATTGGCGGATAGTGGATATGGGCAGGGACAGGTGGAAATGAGCACACTTCATCTGGGGCTGACATATACGCCTTTTATTACTAAAGGGACGATGGTCAAACCGATTCTTTTTACGGATGAAGAAAAATCACAAACGTGGAAAGAGAATGTGATCAGTGAGGAGACCGCGAACACGGTTGAGAAGGATCTCATTCAAGTGGTTGAAAGCCCAAATGGAACAGCGAACGATGTGAAGCTTGCCAATGTGAAAATGGCAGGCAAAACAGGTACGGCAGAGTTGAAAAAATCGAAGGATGATAAAGAGGGGACGGAAAACGGCTGGTTCGTCGCCTGGAATACTGAAAACCCTTCGCTTCTCGTATCGGTAATGATCGAAGACGTTAAAAAACGCGGGGGCAGTCATTACGTCACACCGAAAGTCAAGAAGGTGTTCGAAGATATCCTCGTAAGCGAATGAACACCTTACTATATGTCGGAAAATGAAAGCGGACTATAGTATGTCTCCGCCCGAATCATGTGAGTTTGTGGCTGGGGAAATTCAGGTTTTTTGGTCAAATGTTGTATAAAATGAAGAGAAGAGTCTGACAGATGTAAGCGATCGGAGTAAAAAAGCAGCCAGCTAGTATTGTAAAGAGTCCCGTTTTTCGGGTGCACATATCTCATAAATGACATTAGAAATGTCCTGTGAATTGACACAGGACATTTTGGTTGTGCGCCCGGCATGTGCACACGCTCTAGGGTTCAAGTCCCGAACGGTGAAGGTCGTTGTAGCCGTTAGCTGAAGGTAAGGGTGTCCGGGACGACCCGGAATCTGAAGGAAGCCGGAGGCAAATCTCCGACCCGAGGAACACGAATCTCATACAAGGCTGTTTTTCTGGGATGAGA
>NZ_JAKJHW010000006.1 GCF_021646685.1 Pseudalkalibacillus salsuginis
CACTTGCTTATATACTCATTCAAATGTCACCTATATTCTTGAAAGTCCTACAACAAATTGGGCAGTCCATTTAAATAGACTATATAACCATCAGGGGGACCCTTTTGCATCCCCTTCCAAAATAAGAGTGGTGATTCCAAAGGCAAAAACCATTTTGAAGCAAAACTGGGAGTCGACATCGACCCGGAAAATAAGTGTGGAGGATACGATTGCAAGAATTGTGGCTAAAGCAATCAACAATACGGAGCAAAGGGCTGGCGGGACTGGAAAGAGTGGATTGATTTCGATTGACCAACCAGGACAAGAGGTATTACAACGGACGGCTGTACAGCTGACTCCTGACACGGTCACCATCTGTCTTTCCATTGGGCTTCCTGCGAAGGGACGTAGTGTACTGGGTCGTCAAGCCCAGAAAATGCTTCTCTCGATCCTTCCACAGATTTTGAAGGATTCCATTTTCTCCATTTCTGAAGAGACGATCTGGAATGCGGTGGTGCTATCTGATCAGCAGGAAGCGATTCGGGAATATATGAAATGCAATCATTTCGTAGCATTTGTTGCAAATGGGGCTATCCTTCCAAGAGAGAGCGGGATCAGCAACCGTCCATTAAAAACAACAGAAGTAATACCCTTTAAAGCGCCTGAGTCTTTACAGGTAGCAGTCCCAATCCCCCACAAGGAGGAGCCAATCCTAGGAATGGGCATCAAAGAAGGGATTACACTGATCGTAGGTGGAGGTTATCACGGCAAAAGCACCCTTCTAGAGGCATTGGAAAGAGGCGTCTATAATCATATTAAAGGGGATGGCAGGGAATTTGTCCTGACCGATCCGGAAGCGATGAAGGTACGTGCTGAGGATGGGCGGAAAATTACCGATGTTGATATTTCACCATTCATCCAAAACCTTCCGTTTGGAAAAACGACGACAAGTTTTACTTCAGAAGACGCGAGTGGTAGTACATCACAAGCGGCTTCCATTATCGAATCCCTTGAAGCAGGCGCTACGGCTCTTTTGATTGATGAGGATACGAGTGCAACCAATTTCATGATCCGTGATCAACGAATGCAACAGCTCGTCTCAAAGGATAAAGAACCGATCACCCCGTTTATAGATAAAGTGAGGCAGCTATATGAAGACCATCGGGTTTCCACCATTTTGGTGATGGGGGGGTCTGGTGATTATTTTGAAGTAGCGGATACGGTCCTATTGATGGACCAATACCGCCCATATGACGTGACCATAGATGCTAGAAAAATCGCCGAAGAGTCTATTGTTGACCGGAAGAAAGAGGGTGGGGCCCACTTTGGAGAAATCCAAAAAAGGATACCTCAACCTGCAAGCTTGAACAGCCGGAAAGGGAAGCGTTCAAAAGTTACAGCTAGAGGGCTCCATACGATCCAATATGGCAAGGTGGATATCAAAATCGACTTTGTCGAGCAGCTGACGGATCCTAGCCAGACAAGAGCGCTTGCAGAAATCCTTTTTTATCTGGAAAAGAAGAGGTGGTTGAGCAGGGTCTCGATAGCAGAAATATTGCAAAAAGTGGACAGGCAGATCAGTGAAGATGGCCTTGCTTCGTTTACAGACTTTCCCAATCAGCACCCTGGTGACTTGGCGCGGCCGCGTATGTTAGAATTAGCTTCAGCATTGAATAGATTAAGAACACTCGCTATTCGTAAGTAGCTCACTTTTACGAAATTTTAGGCGTAGTTAGATTCTGTTGTATCAAAATTCGCGACACTCCTGTGGCGTCGAGACATTCATTTACATCTTGTGTGTGAGCCCATGCAGAACCAGGCAGCTCCTCGTCAGTTTTCCAGTGGCCTACGTGATGAAGCGGGTCGCTTTCCGCTTTGCTCCAGTACTGGGACATGGAGAGCCGTAGTAATCAACAATGAAAAATAACAAAGCCAAATTTTAAAGAAAGGGGGATCGAACCATGACAGGTGCCCAGTTAAAAGAAAAAGTAATTGCATATAGTAAATCAATCGGTATCGATAAGATCGGATTTACGACAGCTGACCCGTTCACAGAATTGAAGGAACGGCTTCGGACACAGCAGGAGAATGGATTTCAATCTGGATTCGAAGAGCCGGACATAAAGAAACGTATACATCCAGAATTATTGCTTCCGAAAGCGAGGTCGATCATTTCGATTGCGCTTGCGTACCCTTCAAAAATGAAGGATGCACCGAGGAGCACAAGAGATGATCGCAGAGGGATCTTTTGCAGGGCATCATGGGGCAAAGATTACCATGATGTATTACGAAGTAAAATGAACCAGATGGAGCAATATATCCTGGAACTGAATCCTGAAGCGAAAGTCGCATCGATGGTCGATACAGGTGAACTATCGGATCGAGCGGTTGCCCAGCGTGCTGGGATTGGCTGGAGCGGAAAGAATTGTGCCACCATTACACCTGAGTTCGGCTCCTACGTCTACTTGGGCGAATTGATCACGACGATCCCCTTTGAACCAGACCAACCGATGACAGACCAATGTGGTACCTGCAATAAATGTGTGGATGCTTGTCCGACTGGGGCCCTGGTGACTGGTGGCCAGTTGGATTCTAATAAATGTATCGCCTTTTTGACACAGACAAAAGGATTTCTACCAGAGCGTTACCGTGAGAAACTCGGGAACAGGCTTTATGGATGTGATACTTGTCAGCAAGTTTGTCCTGAGAATAAAGGGAAAGATTTTCATCACCATCCGGAAATGGAACCCGATCCCGAAATAGCAAAACCGAAATTAAAGCCACTTTTGACAATCAGCAATCGTGAATTCAGAGAGAAGTTCGGTCCAGTAGCAGGTTCTTGGAGAGGCAAGAAGCCTATCCAGAGGAATGCAATCATCGCATTGGGAAATTTTAAAGACGCAACAGCTCTCCCGGAATTGCTGCATGTACTTAGGGAAGATCCTCGTCCTGTGATTCGCGGGACAGCGGCATGGTCTCTCGGGAAGATCGGAGGAGAGGAAGCTGAAATTGTGCTAAAATCTGCGAAAGAGAGAGAAAAAGACGAGGATGTACTAGCTGAGATTGATAGAAGCCTGAATATGATGGATAATCGCGTGAGAACGTGATGGTTATATTATTTTTCGTTCAGTATGATAAGGCAAAAGGGTAAAAAGAAGGGATAACATGGCAACAATTATCAGTGTGCAATATGGGGAAATGGACAGCGCGATCGGCCTGCTTACATTATTAAGAACCGAAGAAGGTTTATGCCGGATCGACTTTGGATCGATCGAGGAAAATCTTCCTATCATCAACGCATGGTTGAAAAAACAAGGTTTGAAGGCTGAGCTTTTATTTGACCAGGATGCTCTTCACCCATATATTGAGCAGATCGAGGAATATTTCCTTCATCGGCGCCAGCATTTTGATTTCCCGATCACTCTTTTTGGTACACCTTTTCAGCGGAAGGTATGGGAAGGTCTGAGAAACATACCATATGGAGAAACATACTCCTATAAGGATGTAGCGATAATGATCGGCTCTCCAAAGTCTGTAAGAGCTGTGGGCAGTGCCAACAACAAAAATCCGCTTCCTATCGTGATTCCATGTCACCGAGTCATCGGAAGCAATGGTGAACTTGTTGGATATGGCGGCGGATTGGAGAAGAAGGAAGTATTGTTGAACTTAGAAAAACAACCTAGACAGGTTTGTTCTTAAAAAAAATGATAAATGACCGGCTGGTGTGATTGACAAGGACTCTGATTAAGAGTTCTTTTTTTATTGGTCGAACCATAGACATGAAAGGAGAAAGACAGAGGGGGTTGTATTAATGGATTGGCTTGTTTCATTACAGGAATTTATTGAAGAACAAAACGCCTCCTTCACAACGGATCGGATTAGGGATAGTCGTATCAGTACTTTGGAACGTGAAGCTTTGATCCGCAGGTCAAAAAGCTTAAAAGCGAGGAATGCTGTGATCGTCAATGCTCAGGTGAAAGCAAAGATTCTACATCATGATTCTACAGCGCCAAATAAAAAAGAGGTTACGTACTTGATCAAACGATCATATCTCATTAAACAACCGTCCAACTTTTATGTGGAAGAATCTCTTGAAAGGCGGAAAGCCTTGGTCGAAAACAATGAAATCGAGCTTGATCAATCATTGGAGCAGGAGGGCGTTTTTCCATCCCAACTGCAGACGGTCGAACGTGATGAAGATGTGATGCCGATGCCACGTTATAGGTATAACCGGCTTGAAGCGGTAAAATATGCAGAGCGATGGTGGAATTCGCATAACACTGCCTATAAACTGTTTGAAAATGATTGTACAAACTTCATTTCACAGTGCCTGCATGCAGGCGGTGCTCCAATGAGAGGATACCCGAACCGGTCGAAGGGTTGGTGGTATAGAAATAATAATTGGAGCTACAGCTGGGCCGTTGCCAATACGCTGAGGTGGCACTTGAGCGGCTCCAAGCAGGGTTTACGTGGGCAGGAAATGGCCTCGCCTGAGCAGCTGGTGCCAGGGGATGTCATCTGTTATGATTTCAATGGGGATGGGAGATGGCAGCATAATACGATTGTCGTAGCAAGGGATGAGCAAGGCATGCCGCTGGTCAACGCTCATACACACAATAGCCGGATGCGCTTTTGGGACTATACGGATTCCACTGCCTATACACCAGAAATAAGGTACAAATTCTTCAGAATCATAGACGGGTAAAAACAGTCCGTCTTTTTATTTTTCGTGATAAACGTTCCTTTCATTGTCAATTTCCGTAGCGGGTTGGACATGCTATAATAGATAAGGTTTCAGTTTTTGATTTAGAGGTGAAATGATTTGACTGTACATATCGTGCTTTTTCAACCAGAAATTCCAGCAAACACTGGGAATATTGCAAGGACCTGTGCTGCTACAGATACAACACTCCATCTGATCCGCCCGCTCGGATTTTCCACTGACGATAAAATGCTGAAGAGAGCTGGATTGGATTACTGGCAGTATGTGAATATCGTCTATCATGATTCTATAGATGAATTTTTCAAAAAAACGGATGGAGAGTATTTCTTCCTTACGAAATACGGTGAGAAACCGCATACTTCATTTGATTACAGCAATCCTGAAGTGAACTATTACTTTGTATTCGGCCGTGAGACGAACGGTCTTCCAAACGAGATCATCGAGCAGAATAAAGAGCGTTGTTTGAGAATACCGATGAATGAGAATGTCCGCTCATTGAACCTTTCGAATACAGCGGCGATTCTTGTGTACGAAGCATTGAGGCAACAGGATTACTTGCATTTAAGGTAATAAAAAAACGACTGAATTTTTCAGTCGTTTTTTATGTGCGGTTAAAGCACAGTGGTATGTAGTTACCACCTTATTTTCTTGTACCTGGACGATCGTTGTATCCAGCTGTAAAGATCGAAACCAAAAAGGCTAAGATAACACCTAAAATGAGGACAAAGCTCATATGACATCCTCCTTTAGAGCATAGTATATCCATTCATACATCCCATTATAGCAAATATAACAGAAAAGTGTATGAAAAACTGTGACGAAAATGTAATAATAGAGTGAGATACCAGAAAATATTAGGGGAATGTCATGTTTGTTAAAAATACATATTTGACCGGGTACTTTCCGTTATTTGCAATCGTTTTGTTCAGTGCATCTTTCGGATATTACTCGCAGGTTTATTTGGTGGAGAAGCTTGAAATACTTGGAATATACCGGGGGATGACCGAATTGTTTTCAATCGGCACGGTCCAGGTTGCTCTTTGGTTCGTTTGTGCGCTGTTGTTCTTCATGTTATTTGCTGCTCTTAAACTGATTTCCGATACTTTAGTCGAATTATCACTTTTTTTCTTCTCTAAAGAAAGTGAAGGGGACACTTTAAACAGAATTCGTGGGGGAAGTTCGATCTTCCTGATTGGCAGTCTCTGTTCCATAGTCGTCGTACAATCTTCTTTTTTACTTCCACTCATATTCTTGCTGTCCTGCTTGGCCTATTTCTTTTATTTCGTTTATAAAGCGAGTACCACATTATCGATTGCAGGGATGTTCGGCTTAGTATTCATGCACGTATTGTTTTGGATCAGTTTTTCCACAGGTGTCACTTACTCTGTTTTAAAAGTCTATAAAGCGCTGATGTCTGGAGTGATGTCAGCATAGGGAAGGGCTATCCGTTTGGAAAGCCCTTTTTAAAATCGGTCTTATTTACTGAGTTGGGAAATTATTCGGAAGAAGTTAGGAAATGATGGGCCAATTTTGGAAAATAAGCTGTTGAAAGTTAGGAATGGGTAGACAGAAGTTAGGAATGAATCATCGAAGGTTAGGATTAGCCTAATGCATCCTTAATTCCCAGCCTGCTTCATGACGTCCTTCCATATCTTCAAATGCAAGACTCTGCTTTGTACATTCGTAATAGGAGCCGGACGGTCTTTACCGACCCAGATTCCTGCCGTATAACGTTCTGTCATTCCTACAAACCATAAGTCTTTGTTATCATTCGTCGTTCCCGTTTTCCCGCCGGTGTATTTTGACGGTATGTTTGCTTGCCGTCCTGTTCCATTTGTCATGACATAACTAAGCAGAATGCGCATTTTTTCATTCGTATCGGATGACCATACCTGCCTCGGTTTGTCTTTCCATTGATAGAGAAGTCTGCCATCAATCGTATGGACACTTTTGATCGCCCGTGATGGCTGATAAAGCCCGTTATTGCTGAAAGCTGTATAAGCATTGGTCAGCTCTAATGGTGATAGACCGTAATCAAAACCTCCAAGGACGGTCGGAAGCCTATGGTCTTTAGCTGAAACTTTTTTAAAAGAGAAAGGCTCAAGGAATTGAAAAGCTTGTTCGATTCCGACCGAGTCCACCATCCTGACGGCTGCCGTGTTGATCGACTTGCCCATTGCCTCTTTCAATGACACGTTCCTATAGGTTGCATTGCCATAGTTCGAAGGACAATACGTTTGTTTACAAAAAGGCGAAGCATCGACCGGGACATTGAGCGGCAATGCCTTTTGCTCGATGATAGGGACGAAGGCTAGCAATGGTTTGATGGCAGAACCGGGCTGCCTGTAAGATTGATAAGCCCGATTGAACTCGTTTGCCTTCATTTTTTTTCCGCCGATCAATGCCTTCAGTTTGTGTGTTGTGTGATCGATGACCACAAAGGCACCTTCGACCTCATACGGCAATTGTCCCAATTGTTCCCGGGTATTAATCTGAATGCCCTTATCCAGATTCGTTTCGATCTTGATTCCTTTTTCATAAACCAACTGATATACGAATCGGTCCAATTCCGAGCGGATTTTTTTCTTTTCCCCGGTTGTCTCAGCATTTTTCAGCTTCTCGTCAAAACCCTCTGATTGTGAGACCAAATCCTTCAATTCACGAAGCGTGTAGGACGTATAATCTGGAAATTCATGGACTGGGCGTAATACGTCAAGGACAATATCACTATTCATTGCTTTGTTATATTCTTCTTCTTTTATGTATTTGTTTTCGAACATTTTCCGTAGAACATAACGCTGCCGTTCCAGCGATCGATCCATATTTGTAATCGGGTCATATTTGATAGGACTATTCGGAATCCCGCATAGGAGGGCAATTTCAGATAGGGAAAGCTGATTGATGGATTGACCGAAATAAAATCGGCTTGCTGTTTCAATTCCATAGATTCCATTACCGAAATAGATCGCATTGCTATAAAGCTCAAAAATCTTCTCTTTCGTTAATTCCTGCTCCAAACGATAAGAATAGAAGGCTTCATGGAGCTTTCGTTTATAGGTTTTCGTATGTGATAAAAATAAATTCCTTGCTAGTTGTTGTGTAATCGTACTCCCGCCCTGGTCGATCGAATTGGATTTTGCATTAATGACGATGGCACGGATAATCGCAGTTCCATCAACTCCACGATGCTTGAAGAAATGATTATCTTCAGCAGCTATGAAAGCATGAATCACCGAGCTGGGCAGCTGTTCATATGGTATGTATATCCGGTGCTCAGTTCCATGGATGGTATCGATGATTGAGCCATCATCAGCAAGGATGGTTGAACTCTTTGCCAATTGGACTGAGTCGATCGGTATTTCACTATCGATCATTTTTGAGGGAGGTTCAACACTCTTGATTTCTCGCCAAGCATGCGTGGTCAGCATAAAGGAGCTGAGCAACAGACTGATGATTCCGATATATCCAGCTAAAAGTTTCAATTTTACATCCTGTCCTTCTATATGTGTGTCATTCCTTCATTTTACCATGTATGTGAGGATTTGGTCGGAAAAGAACATCGAATGATAAGGCAAGACGGGGCATACGATGGTATTACATGTACGATTATTCCTTGGAGGGGGTACTCATGGATATTTTAGGAAAATTACAGGAATACCGGGAAGAAGAAAAGAGATTGGTTTGGGAAGGTACCTTCGCTGAATATCTTGAAATTTTACGAGAGCGTCCTGAAGTTGCTCAATCTGCCCATTCTCGTGTTTATAATATGATCAAAAGCCACGGAATCGAAGAGGTGAATGGGAAGAAACGATATAATTTCTTTTCTAACCAAATATTCGGCCTGGAGGATGCAGTTGAGCGGCTAGTGGAGGAGTATTTTCACCCATCTGCAAAAAGATTGGATGTCCGTAAGCGTATCTTGCTTTTGATGGGACCTGTCAGTGGCGGTAAGTCAACGATTGTGACGATGTTGAAAAGAGGATTGGAAGCATACTCGAAAACAGATGAAGGAGCCGTTTATGCCATCAAGGGCTGTCCGATGCATGAAGACCCGTTGCACTTGATCCCACAGTCGATGCGCGACGATTTTCAAAAGCAGTATGGAATCCGTGTGGAAGGCTCACTCTCGCCGCTCAATATGATGCGGCTTGAGCAGGAATATGATGGGCGCATTGAGGATGTCATCATCGAGAGGATCTTTTTTAGCGAGGACAAACGGACGGGTATTGGAACGTTCAGTCCTTCTGACCCTAAATCTCAGGATATCGCAGATTTGACAGGTAGCATCGACTTTTCTACGATTGCCGAGTTCGGTTCAGAATCAGATCCACGGGCCTACCGGTTTGACGGGGAGCTGAACAAAGCTAACCGTGGAATGATGGAATTCCAGGAGATGCTGAAGTGTGATGAAAAATTCTTATGGCATTTGCTGTCGTTGACACAGGAAGGGAATTTCAAGGCTGGAAGGTTCGCGCTCATCTCGGCGGATGAACTGATCGTTGCTCATACGAATGAAGCAGAATATAAGTCGTTCATATCCAATAAGAAAAATGAGGCATTGCATTCCCGTATCATCGTGATGCCGATTCCGTACAATTTGAAGGTATCTGAAGAAGAGAAAATTTATGAAAAAATGATCGACGATAGTGATATTGCGGATTTCCATATTGCTCCGCACGCTCTGAGAGTCGCAGCGATTTTCTCTGTATTGACCCGTATGAAGGAATCCACCAAACAAGGCGTCGATTTTGTGAAAAAGATGCGCCTTTATGATGGGGAAAATGTTGAAGGCTTCAATCATGCAGATGTTGAAGAGTTGAAAAAAGAGTTTCCAGATGAAGGAATGAGCGGAATCGATCCACGGTATGTCATTAACCGGATATCTTCTGCTATCATACGTAAAGATGTTCCCGCCATCAGTCCGCTCGATGTCCTGAGATCCTTGAAGGATGGACTGGACCAGCATGCCTCGATTTCGAAAGAAGACCGGGAAAAATATATCAACTTCATTTCTGTTGCACGTAAAGAGTATGATGACATTGCGAAGAAGGAAGTACAGAAAGCATTTGTCTATTCCTATGAAGAGTCAGCGAAGACGCTTATGGACAATTACCTTGATAATGTCGAGGCCTATTGCAATAAGAACAAACTGCGTGATCCATTGACTGGTGATGAAATGAATCCAGATGAGAAGTTGATGCGATCGATCGAAGAACAGATCGGTATTTCTGAGAATGCGAAGAAAGCGTTCCGTGAAGAGATTTTGATCCGGATTTCCGCTTATGCACGTAAAGGGAAGAAATTTGACTACAATTCACATGAGCGTTTACGGGAAGCGATTCAGAAGAAATTGTTCGCTGATCTTAAAGACGTTGTGAAGATCACGACTTCGACCAAAACCCCGGATGAGTCCCAGCTCAAGAAAGTCAATGAAGTCATTGCACGTTTGATTGATGAACATGGCTATAACTCGATCTCTGCAAACGACCTCCTTCGATATGTCGGAAGCCTCCTCAACAGATAACAATGAAAGGCTGTAAAAACAATGAAAAGGCGTACCCAAGCGGCACGCCTTTTTTTGTAATACTTCCTCTGTGCCCCCTCAGTGCCTCCTCAGTGCCAGGCACCGAACGAAAAACCTTGTGGGAGAAGGATTCTGAAACGGTGCCAGGCACTGATTGAAAAACCTTGTGGGAGAAGGACTTTGAAACGGTGCCAGGCACTGATTGAAAAACCTTGTGGGAGAAGGATTCTGAAACGGTGCCTGGCACTCTTTTTGTGTTTACTTACATTTATCTGTTATACTGTTTACAAAAATTTAACTCATTGTGTACTTGCTATTAAATTGTATAAAATGGTAAATTTAATATAATAACGAAAAAGGGTGTGTAAGTTTACATGACCAAAACCAAGGATAGTTTTTGGGAATGGATCAAGGCGATTGGAATAGCACTTCTGATTGCGTTTATAGTTCGTCATTTTCTTTTCACGAATTATGTCGTATACGGAGAATCCATGATGCCTACCATTCAGGAAGGTAATCGTTTGATTGTTAATAAAATCAATTATGATATCACCAAGCCCCAGCGGTTTGATTTGATTGTCTTCAAGGCGAATGAGCAAGAAGATTATATAAAAAGGATCATCGGACTCCCAGGTGACAAAGTTGAATATCGTAATGATAAATTATACATTAATGATCAACCTGTGGAAGAAAAGTACTTAGAAAGGTTCAGGAAGGATCTCCAGGAAGGTTCACAATTGACTGGTGACTTTACATTGAAAGACATCACCAGCAAGAAACGGGTGCCGGAAGGAATGGTTTTCGTATTAGGTGATAACCGCCTTCACAGTATCGACAGCCGCCATATCGGATTCGTACCCCTCGAAAATATCGTCGGGGAAGTCAACCTCAGGTACTGGCCGATGTCTGAATTCCAAGTCATCCATTAGGTTTATTTTATGAAAAATATGGGTAACGATAGTTCAAGAGGTGGTTACCTATGACAAAGAAAAATGATAAAGAAAAAGAGTCGATGAACAGCTTTATGGTAAGAAATGAAAAAGAGCTTAAAGAACACAGCAAGGTAATGGAACACGTATCCTCGAATGAAAATGTCAAGAAAAGCGGTAAAATACCAGACCCAGAGCAACATGAAACAAAAACCGATAAAGATGATAAATAAGTACAAATAAGATTGGCTCTTCTGGGGCTAATCTTTTTTATGCTTTTTTGGATGAACTCGTGTTTATGTTGACACGCTGGGATGAAAAACACGTACCGGGTCAGAACCGGAATTTTGGCCAGCCTCATACCAAAAGCCACAAAAGGACGTGGTTTTTGACATCGGCAATAAAGAAACCTTTAACGAATTGATAATTGAGTTGGCCCGGAAATGGGGCGGAGTAGAGTTGTTTGGTAAAGTCGACCGAAATGTTCGGTCATTTTTTTGTTTACTGAAAACCTGTTCGTAAAAACTTATAAAAAGTCAAGATGAAAAATCTTTTATAAGACATGCATCTTTTTTGTTCGAATTTATTAGCAATTCTGAACATTTAATGCATAGGATAGAGTAATCCCCCGAAAGTAAACGTGCTCTTTCGGGGGAAATCAAATAAGGAGGGGAATCAAATGACCGTCAATAAAAATGGAAATTTCGTCGTGTCACAGGAGAACTGGTCCCTCCACCGAAAAGGCTATCAAGACCAACAGCGTCATATGGAGAAAGTTCAAGATGCCTTAAAGAACAATCTACCAGACTTGATCAGTGAGGAAAGCATCATTCTATCCAATGGTCACGATGTCATTAAAATTCCGATCCGTTCCCTGGATGAATATAAAATCCGTTACAATTATGATAAATCAAAACATGTCGGGCAGGGAGACGGAGAAAGCCAAGTCGGTGATGTCATTGCGCGTGATGGAAAGCCTAATGGTAATAAAGGAGCTGGTAAAGGAAAAGGTGCTGGCGACCAGGCAGGAAAAGATTATTATGAAGCAGAGGTATCCCTGTTAGAACTTGAAGAGTTGTTATTCAAAGAACTTGAGCTTCCGAATTTACAGCAGAAAGAACAGGAAAACATCATACTTGAAAAGATTGAGTTCAACGATATCCGAAAGACAGGATTAATGGGTAATATTGACAAGAAAAAAACGATCTTAACCGCCTATAAACGGAATGCTTTGAAAGGAGATCCGTCGATCATACCGATATTTCCAGAAGATCTTCGTTTCAAAACATGGAATGAAAAAGAAAAGCCTGAATCTAAAGCTGTCGTTCTTGCGATGATGGATACGTCAGGAAGTATGGGTATTTGGGAAAAATATATGGCTCGAAGCTTTTTCTTCTGGATGACACGCTTCCTTAGGTCTAAATACGAAAAAGTGGAAATAGAATTCATCGCACATCATACTGAAGCAAAAGTTGTTTCTGAAGAAGACTTCTTCTCTAAAGGTGAAAGTGGAGGGACGATTTGTTCATCTGCATATAGAAAGGCGCTGGAACTCATAGAAGGTAAATATTCACCGAGTCGTTATAATATTTATCCATTCCACTTTTCAGATGGTGACAACCTGACAAGTGACAATGCCCGATGTATTAAGTTGGTCCAACAGATCATGGAAGTATCGAATATTTTCGGATATGGAGAAGTGAATCCGTACAATCGCCACTCCACCCTTATGAGCGTATACAAAAATATCAATGATCCAAAATTCAATTACTATATTCTAAAAGAAAAACGAGATGTATATCATTCGATGAAAAGTTTCTTCAAGAAAGGCGAACAGAATTTGGCATAAGCCAGCTGACCCTTCATCAACGTTAATCGATGAAGGGATTTTTATGGAAAAATAATCTCCCCTTTCCTACATAAACTAAGACTAAATTTTCAAGGGGAGGTTCTTCAAAATCGAATGAGACTACTTATTGTAATTCTGATGCTGATCGTACTATTTCCACAACCGGCCGAAGCTCTATGGAAGACGAACCTCGAAATGCATGTGATTGATGTGGGACAAGCGGACAGTATTTACATTGAATTATCCAATGGGAAGAATATTATGATTGATTCGGGTGATGAACACGATGGTCCCAAGGTCGTTTCTTATCTTCAGAAGCGAGGAATTGAAAAAATCGATTATTTGATTGCGAGCCATCCTCATCATGATCATATCGGAAGCATGGACGCCATTTTCGAATCCTTTGAAATCGGGAGGATCTATATGCCTTCCGTCAAGTATCATACAACATATTATAAGCGGTTGATGAGATTGGTTGATGAATTCGGAGTGGAGAAAATCGACGCAAAAACCGGCGTAAAGGAAAAACTGGCCCGTAATATTAAGATGGAGTTCATTGCGCCCTTAAAGAAAAAATACAAATCACTCAATGATCATTCGGCAGTGTTGAAAATCGATCATGGAAAAAACTCGATTCTTCTGATGGCTGATGCCGGTATGGCTTCGGAGAATGAATTGGTGAAAAGGTTGGATGACGAAAAAATTGATGTACTGAAAGTGGCACACCATGGAGCCAACACAGGGACAAGTAACGGCTTGTTGAAAAGGACCAATCCAGATTATGCGGTAATTTCGGTTGGTCGGAAAAACAAATACGGTTATCCTTCCAAAGAAGTGCTGAAACGGTTGAAATCCCACAATATTCAAGTGTTTCGGACTGACAAATTGGGTACGATCATTATGAAAAGTGATGGAAAGTCAGTCCGTTTCTTTACTGAGTTCCCTCAGACATGATTTGGATTCTTACGGACAACATGAATTGCGCTGATAATATGTTTATTGAGCATTGTACGCATGAATGATTTGTTGAACAGCTGATAGATGAGCTCGCGGTTTTCGGGTGAAGTCACATATCTTGGCGGAATGCTGTTCAAACTCAATGCAATGATATCAACGGTGCATTTGTGACATCGACAAATGGTTTGGTAATCAGGGCTGTTCAATAATACAGTTACGACTGTCGGGACGATTTCTTCGAGGACATTGTAATAATCTTTTGCCATTGTTCCACCTCATGATGTAAAATATGATCTTTTATAAGTGTAGTGGAATTGTAATAAAAATGAAACACAAAATTGGTTGTAAATATAGGCAAAATAATCTTCATTTTTACCGGCTAAACTAAGGACGAAAGGAGGATGTGCTTAAATGGATAATCAAATTCGTTCACTTATGTCAACTAGCGTTGCTTCTGTTTCTCCACAACAATCGATTAAAGAAGCAGCAGCTTTAATGAGCCAATATAACGTGGGTGCTATACCTGTCGTAGAAAATGGTCAACTTCGAGGGATCATCACAGACCGTGACATCACGCTGCGTTCAACAGCTCAAGGAATGGATGGAAATACACAAGTATCTCAATGTATGTCCGACAACATCATTTCGGGAGATCCGAATATGAGTGCCCAAGAGGCTGCTCAATTGATGTCAACAAAACAAATCCGTCGTTTGCCTGTCGTGGAAAACAATCAGGTCGTAGGTATGGTTTCACTTGGGGACCTTGCTACGAAAGATCATGATCCGAACAACGCTGGGCAAGCTCTATCAAGCATTTCTACTCCTTCAAACCCAAACACCCCTCAATAACGGGAAACAAGCATCCTTCAATGGGTGCTTGTTTTTTACATTGTAGGCTAGGCGATTAGAGCGGTGCAATTACATATGGCTTTGATGCAATTATTCACCGTGGTGAGCAATTAAGTCTGTTTTGGTGAAATCGTTTTTCGTCAGCGAGCAATAATTTTTAAAACCGTGCAATTCTCTTCGATTTTCGTGCAATTATTTTTTAAATCGTGCAATACTTTCTGATATTCGTGCAATTCTTATGAAAACCGGTTTTGAAGATACATCGTTGGAAACAAGTTTGGTGCAAATAGCAGTGCAAACTAGGTCTCGACATCGTTATCACTTGCCAGTCGACACGTTTTCTTTTCATTTGTAATGATAACTTTTGAGCCAGGATGAGATTCGACGTCCATTGAAAAGTTTAGGTCCAAATATAAGTGCAACTGGTTTCTGACTTCGCATTCTACTTGTCAATCAACCAGTTTTCTATATATAGTGGTGTTAGATGATGGAAGGGGTGTGGAGAGTTTGATTAAAGCGATTGTTTTCGATTTTGATGGTTTGATTTTAGATACAGAGTCGTGTGAATATGATGTTTTACAAAAGATCTATAAAGAACACGGAGCAGAGCTGCCTTTAGAGGTCTGGGGAGAATGTATCGGTACGCATTCAAATTACTTTGATGCGCATGAATACTTGGAAAAACAGATTGGTAAGAATCTCGATCGTGATACCATCAAACAGCAGCGTTTGGATATTTTCCAGGAACTCATCAAGGATAAAGGACCGATGCCTGGTGTAGTCGAGTATCTTGAAGCGGCAGAAAAATTGGGGCTGAAGATCGGGCTTGCTTCAAGTTCGTCTTACAAGTGGGTTTCGAATCATCTGAAAAACCTTGGTATTTTTGACTATTTTGAATGTATCAAAACCTCAGATGATGTGGAAAAAGTTAAACCGGATCCGACTCTCTTCCAGGAAGCTGTCAAATGCCTGGGGGTAAAACCAGAAGAGGCTGTGGCTTTTGAAGATTCAGCAAATGGTGCAAAAGCAGCCAAAAAAGCCGGATTACATACGGTCATCATACCGAACATGGTCACACGCCATTTGACGTTTGAAGAGTATGATTTGCGCCTTGAGTCACTAGCTGAACTGAAACTCAATGAAATGATCGAACAGTTTTCAAACGGACGGTAAACGGGAATATGACGATCATAGGCTTCAACCATATCACACTAAATGTGAACGACCTGGATGAATCATTGCATTTCTATGAAGGAATACTTGGCATGAAAAGGGTCCATCTCGGTAATACGGACGCTTACCTTGAGAGTGGTTCGGCATGGATCTGTCTTTTAGAAAAAAAGAACCTGGGGAGTACCGAGGCTAAGGGTCCAGGTGTTGACCATTTTGCATTTTCAATTAATGAGAAGGACTTCTACAACGCCGTTGCCCTTCTTAAAGAAAAAGACATACTGATTGTCCGCGGACCAATTGAACGGGGCGGTGGTCATGTAGTGAACTTCCTTGATCCGAATGGAATTGAAATAGAACTGAATACTTCTGATTTAAAAACAAGGATGAAGGATTGGCGATAAGGAAGGATGGATAGATCATGTCATCGTTTGATGAGTCGAAATATGAAAAGAAAATTATACTTAGGAACATAGAGGAAAAGGATATCGATCAGATCCTTGAGTTGCAAAAAGCATGCTTCCCGGATATGGACCCATGGAAAAGGGAGCACCTGGAGAGTCATCTGAACATCTTTCCTGAGGGTCAATTTTGTGTCGAATCTGAGGGGAAAGTAGTCGGGACCTGTTCGAGTTTGATTATAAACTTCGATGAGTACGATGAAAAACATACATGGGATGAGATTACGGATGAAGGCTATATCACAAACCATGATCCTGAAGGTTATAACCTCTATGGTATCGAGGTCATGGTTCATCCGGATTTCCGACGGATGAAAATCGGCCGTCGTCTGTATGAAGCACGTAAAGAATTGGCTGAAAAGCTGAATTTGAAGAGCATCATCATCGGCGGAAGGATTCCGAATTATCATAAATACGCTGATAAAATGTCACCGAGAGAATACGTAAAGGAAGTTGTCAATCACAATATCTATGATCCCGTGTTGACTTTTCAATTGATGAACGGGTTCACGTTGATGCGGGTAAACCCGTCCTATCTCCCGGACGACAAGGCATCAAACGCACACGCTACCTTGATGGAGTGGAACAATATCGATTACAGGGCGACTTCGAAACGCCATTTCAAAACATCATTCCCAGTTCGGATTACGACGATCCAATATATGATGAAACAGATCTATACGTTTGATGAGTTCGCTAACCAGGTCGAGTATTACACAGACGTCGCTTCAGATTATGGATCGGATTTCGCTGTTTTCCCTGAAATATTCACCACTCAGCTCATGTCCTATCTTGATGAGAAGAGCCCAAGCCAGTCGGTTAGAAGACTGACTGAGTATACGGAAGATTATATCGAACTTTTCACTGAGCTGGCAGTCCGTTACAACGTGAACATCGTCGGGGGGTCCCATTTCGTTGAAGAGGACGGTAAGATCTATAACATCGCATACTTGTTCAGAAGAGATGGAACGATTGAAAGGCAGTATAAGCTTCATATCACCCCTAACGAACGGAAGTGGTGGGGAGTAAGTCCTGGAGATAAGGTGAATGTGTTTGATACTGATTGCGGGAAGGTCGCCATCTTAATCTGTTATGACATCGAATTCCCAGAGCTTTCGAGGTATGTGACAGATAAAGGAGCGCGGATCATCTTCACTCCGTTCTGTACGGATGATCGGCAAGGGTATTTACGCGTACGTTATTGTGCGCAAGCAAGAGCGATTGAAAATCAGGTTTACACCGTCCTGTCTGGAACAGTAGGGAACTTGCCGCAAACGGAAAATATGGATATCCAATACGCGCAGTCAGGCATTTTTACACCATCCGACTTCACCTTTCCTCGAGATGGGATTGTTGGCGAATGTAACCCGAATATTGAAACAGTCGTGGTTGGCGATGTCGATTTAGAAATTTTACGGAGACATAGAAGGTCAGGAAGTGTCATGCAGTTAAGAGACAGAAGACGTGATCTTTATGAAGTGACGATGAAAAAGCAGGATGAACAATAGTTCTACAATCATGAAGACAGGCATTCGACCTGTCTTTTTTACATTTAAAGAAAGTATAAAATACTTTCTTCTATATATGAACAACTAAGGCTCAGCCTGGCGTTTGCGCTTTTCTTGATGTCTAGCTCCACCGCCCAACCACTTGGATCACTTCAGTCCTCCTGTAGCGGTCGGCACATTGAAGTACTACTTAAGATGTTACCTACGCAGAACCGAACTTTGTTTGGTTCGAGCCTCCCGTCGGACTTCCAGTGTCCTTCGTGGCTGATCAGGGCGCTTGCGCTTTTCTTTATTTAAAGAGAACATTCTACAACGTTCTCAGATGAAAAAGTTCTGTGTTCATATTTTCCGGGGAATAGTGACATATTTTACTGACGTAATTTGACCAAATACTGTTTCGACATGAATTAAACCAGAATCACCGGACCAGTATGGAGCAGCCGTGGCGAACTCGATAGCATCGTGGCATTTGAATAATGGAAGGTCTACAAAATCTCTGCGGAGAAGTGGTTGAAAGCATTGATTTCTTATACAATAAGGATGTACCTGTTTACTATAGAATTAGGAGGAAAACATGAGCTGGAGAAAAGACTATGATCGTTGGAGCAGTTTTCAACAACTTGATGAAGAATTGCGACTACAACTGGGTAAATTGAAAGATGTGGAGGAAAAGCTGGAAGATTGTTTTTATAAATCACTGGAATTCGGAACCGGGGGTATGCGCGGAGAAATCGGCCCTGGAACGAACCGGATGAACAAGTATACGATACGTAAGGCCGCTGAAGGTCTGGCGCGTTACATAGAGTCGTTTGGAGAAAATGTAAAGCACAGAGGTGTCGTGATTGCCTATGATTCGCGTCATAAATCGCCTGAATTCGCGATGGAAGCGGCTAAGACACTAGGTCGTCATGGCATACAGACCTATGTATTCGAAGACCTTCGTCCGACGCCTGAGTTATCATTTGCAGTCCGTTATTTGAACGCTTTCTCTGGTATTGTCGTCACAGCAAGTCATAATCCGCCTGAGTACAATGGTTTTAAAGTCTATGGAGAAGACGGTGGACAGCTTCCACCAGCACCTGCGAACGATGTCATCAATTTTGTGAATGACATTGAAAATGAATTGGAGATCGAAGTTGCGGATGAGAATGAGTTGAAAGAATCTGGATTGTTGAAGATCATCGGAGAACAAATCGACCGTCCATATAATGAAAAATTAGTTGGTATTTCTGTAGATCACGAGTTGATCAAAGAACAAGAAGATTTGAAAATCGTTTTCACCCCATTACATGGAACAGCGAATTTACCAGTCCGAAGAGGCCTCGAGTCCTTAGGATTCAAGAACGTCACGGTCGTCAGTGAACAAGAAAAGCCGGACCCGGAGTTTTCAACAGTAAAGTCTCCGAACCCGGAAGAACATGCAGCCTTTGAACTTGCGATCCAATATGGTGAGCGTAAGGGAGCGGACGTGTTGATCGCGACCGACCCTGATGCGGATCGAGTCGGTGTAGCCGTAAAGGATGACCAGGGGAAATACGTTGTACTGACTGGAAATCAGACAGGTGCTTTGATCCTCCATTATTTGTTGAAGCAAAGGAAAGCAAAAGACGCATTACCGGAAAATGGTGCAGTGCTGAAGACCATCGTCACCTCTGAAATCGGACGGGAAATTGCTGAAAAATATGGGCTTGAAACGATTGATACCTTGACAGGATTCAAATTCATCGGTGAAAAAATGGGGGAATTCGAACGTTCAGGCCAATATGAATTCGTATTTGGATACGAGGAGAGTTACGGTTACCTGATCGGGGATTTTGTACGTGACAAAGATGCGGTCCAAGCTTGTCTGATGGCGGCTGAAGTTACAGCTTATTATAAAGCGAAAGGCATGACACTCTACGAAGGTTTAATGGAAATCTTTGAAGAATTTGGTTACTATCAGGAAGGGTTGGAATCGTTAACGTTGAAGGGGAAGAAAGGTGAAGAACAGATCAAGGAGATCCTTTCGACTTTCCGCAATCAGCCACCTTCTGAATTTGGAGGTGTACCGGTTTCTGTGATTGAGGATTACCAGAGCCGTGAAAGATTGATGGTAAAATCAACTGAAACAGAAACGATCCTATTGCCACCATCCAATGTGATCAAATATACACTTGAGGATGGTTCCTGGGTATGCTTGCGTCCTTCAGGAACTGAACCGAAGATCAAATTCTACTTTGGCGTGCAGGCATCAACCCTTAAGGAAAGTAAAAAACAGCTAGACAAGATCAAGAAAGACGTAATGGAGAAGGTCAACCATATCATGTGAATAATAAAAGGGGCTTTCCTATAGCGTGACACCCTCTGTTCATGGAGGTTCCTGGTGCGCAGGATTCGGGTCAGCCCTTTTATTGTGGTGTGGAAAACCAGTCTCTATTGGATTTGATTTTGCCAATACCGTTGCATTTTGGACATTTCTTTTTCCTCATAAAAAACATTATAGAGGATACTTTACCTGCGCCTTTACATTTCGGACAGATTACAAAAATCGCCATGCTCATCATCACCTATTCTGGATAATCCCTTTCAGATTACGTCATTCTTTTTTGGGTAAATCTTCTATTATTAGTCTATGTAATAATCGGCATTGCTAAACTTGTCCTCCTAAATACTAGGTCGAAAGGGGTGAAATCATGATTCAAGCGATCTTCCTATTTACCATTGCAGGACTTGCAGAAATCGGTGGTGGCTATTTATTCTGGCTATGGTTACGCGAGGGTTCTCCATATTGGTATGGAATTGTGGGGGCTCTCGTTCTTGTCGTCTATGGAATCGTCCCTACCTTTCAGGCTTTTCCGACATTCGGACGTGTATACGCGGCGTATGGCGGAGTGTTTATCGTTCTAGCGCTTTTGTGGGGATGGTTCATTGATAGAAAAACCCCTGATCACTATGATATTCTCGGGGCGGTTGTATGTCTGATCGGTGTTACAATCATCATCTGGGCGCCACGGGTCAATTAGAAGGTGTAGGAGAGCTTTTCGTCAAGGTTATGAATGTCGTGGTTACTCCGACGGCGATGATGGTGATTACAGAATAAAGAAAAGATTGTGTTCCGAGAATCAGACCGCCACAGGCAATGACGATGGCATCGATCAGGAAGATGAGGATGCCGACATTGACTTTAGTCATTTTTGAAAGCATTTGTGCGAGTAAATCAGTGCCGCCTGTACTTGTTTCCTGTTGCAGCATGATACCGATCCCAGTACCGACTAGGAATCCGCCGATCAATGCGCACAGCAATAGCGGGGGATGGCTCCAGTGGCGGATTGGCGCAAAGGCATCTATGAAAAAAGATGAAATCAACATACCGTGTAAACTGTTATAAAAGTAAGAGCGGTGGTAAAACCAGGCTAGTCCATAAAGAGGCAAACTTAATAGAATGATGACTAAACCTGGCTGGAACCCCCAGGTGTAATTGGCAATCAAACTGATACCGATGATTCCGCCATCAAGCAAGTGATTTGGGGCGAGAAGCCCATTGATACCAACACCGATAAACAAGCTGCCAATGATAATTGCGAACCACTTTTTCACCCTTAACCTCTCCCCGAGTATGATCTTTATTACAAGATATGTACAAGTTCAGGATGATATGAAAAGAGAGGAATCCTGGTAGGGAGTGAACAGAATGTCCTGGGAAGTGAACAGAATATTCCAGAAAGTGAACAGATTATCCTAGAAAGTGCACAGATTATCCCGGGAAGTGAACAGTTCCTTTCACATGAAAAGGGCTGACCCTCTACACCATGGCAAGGGTCAGCTCTTGTTGTCTTATTTTATCTGGTTTGTCCTGTTCCGCTCATTACATATTTGACGGTTGTAAGAGCAGGAAGTCCCATTGGTCCGCGAGCGTGCAGCTTTTGGGTGGAAATACCGATTTCTGCTCCAAAGCCAAGTGCTCCTCCATCAGTAAATCGTGTCGATGCGTTGTGGTAGACAGCTGCTGCATCTACAAGCCCCAGGAATGTCTTCGCTGCTTGGTCATCCTCAGTCACGATTGCCTCAGAGTGCTTCGTGCCATATTCTTCTATGTGATCGACTGCTTCTGTTACATCATCCACTGTTTTCACAGCGATATCGGTTGAAAGGTACTCATTCGCCCAGTCTTCCTCACCAGCTGGAACTGACCCAGGAATGATGCTCTGTGCATAGTCATCACCATGCGCTGCGATAGAGTGGTTTTCAAAGGCCTTGATCAGTTCTTTCTTATTCGTATCCAGCCACTCTTTATGAACGATTACAGTTTCCGCGGCATTACAAACTGCAGGACGATCGGTTTTCGAATTCACAAGAATGTTGATCGCCTTTTCAACATCCGCACATTTATCAATATAAATATGGCAGTTGCCTACCCCTGTTTCGAGCACTGGAACAGTCGCATTGTTCACAACCGCTTGAATCAATGAACCACCGCCACGGGGAATGAGAACATCAATGTGTTCTTTCATCGTGAAGAGCTCCTGTGTTGCTGAACGATCTGTACTTGCGATGAACTGTACAGCTTCTTTTGGAATGTTCGTCTTCACTAAACCTCGGTGCATTACCTCAACGATCGATTGATTGGATGATAGGGCGGATGATCCACCTTTTAATACGATCGCATTGCCTGATTTCAATGCAAGGCCTGTCGCATCAACAGTCACGTTCGGGCGTGCTTCATAAATCATGCCGATTACACCGAGGGGTACACTTACTTGCTGTACGTTCAATCCGTTGTCGAGGGTCCAGTCAGACTTCACGATTCCTGTGGGATCATCAAGTTCTGCTACGTCACGCAGGCCATGGGCAAAATCGAATATCCGCTCCTTCGATAGTGCGAGACGATCCATGAAGGCAGTGTCGAATCCCTTTTCACGGCCTTTTTCGAGATCTTCTTCATTTGCTCTTAAAATCGTTTCGTATTCTGCTTCGAGGATATCTGCAACTGTCAGTAAAGCTTGATTCTTTTCTTCAGTTGATAACAAAGACAATGTTTTTGCAGCCTTCTTCGCTTCAATCGCTTGTTCTTCGACACTGACTTTTTCAATCATAAGTGTGATGGGTATCAATTCCTTTCAAATGGTTTATTAGTTAAACAAATCCTATTTATTTAAACACCTGCAGGTACGGCAGCATTCAGGTGGCAGACCAAGTCTTCACTTTCCACTGCAGCGACCTTGTAGTTCTTCAGTTGATCTTCCACTTTGTTTTCTATGAGCTTCTTCAGCTCTTTAGAGGAGTATTTCATGACACCTAACCCGATTTTTTTACCGTTCAAGTCCTTGATACGGACGACGGCACCCTTATCGAATCGACCTTTTACACTGTGTAAATCCGTAGGTGCAAGGCCTGTGTTGCCTTCTTGAATCGAAGCTTTCACTTTATCATCAATCGTGACTTCCCCTTCAGGACCCGAATTGAACGCGATCCATTGTTTCTTCTGATTCAAGTTTTCATTATCTTCTTTTGGTTCGAAATACGTGCCTTTTGCTTCACGATTCACTGCATCATAGATAATGTTGTCCGAATTGGCTTTCCCTAAAAAAGCAGGTATACCTGAAGCAAGTGAAATCTTGAATGCTTCGATTTTCGACTTCATTCCTCCTGTACCTAAGGAGCTTCCAGGGTCTCCAGCTGCCGCTTCGATATCAGGTGTGATCACATGAACCTGATCGAGAAGCTTAGCATCTTCGTTCTTACGTGGATCATCATCGAATAAACCATCGATATCAGATAAAATGATGAGTTGATCTGCATTCACAAGCCCAGCGACTTTAGCAGACAATGTATCGTTATCTCCAAACTTGAGGAAATCCATCGTGATCGTATCATTCTCATTCACGATCGGGATGATCCCTCTTTCTAATAGTACAGTCAACGTGCTTCGGGCATTGTTATACCGCGTTTCATATTTGAAATCATCACGTGTGATCAAGATTTGGGAACCGACATATCCATGTGAGATGAACAGGTCAGAGTAAGTTTCAATCAAAAGTCCTTGCCCGATCGATGCGGCTGCTTGTATTTCCGGGAGGGATTTTGGGCGGTTAATGAATCCGAGCTTACGATAGCCTGCAGCAACTGCCCCAGAGGAGACGAGCAGGACTTCATGTCCGTCATCTTTCAATCGAACGACTTCATCAACTATTTTCTCTATTTTTCTACGGCTGAGCTCTCCGTGTAAGCTAGTTAGTGAACTGCTTCCGATTTTGATTACGATTCGTTTTTTATCCATAACTGGTTACTCCATCACTCCATATCTTTTATATCTGTTTTTTATGAGCAATTATTTCTGTTCTGCAAATACTTTTTCTAATTCCTCACGAAGTTCTTTGGAACGAGAGGCAGCACCTTTCACTGCTTCAGCAATGGCCTTTCCTCCACCATTTTTAGCAAGTGCTTCTAATCCAGCAGCAGTCGTCCCGTTTGGGGAGGTAACTTTTTTCCTTAACTGTGCGGGTGTTTCTTCCTGTTCAAGCATCATCTGGGCTGCCCCTCTGATTGTTTGGGCCCCGATTTTTCTTGCCAACTCACGATCCATTCCGCCTTCGTATCCTGCCTGTTCCATGTGTTCCATCAAGTTATAGAAGTATGCTGGACCACTGCCTGCAATACCAGTGAAAATATCCATTTGACTTTCATCGATGGTGTAAGCTTCTCCAATGCAGTTCATCAATTCTTTCGTCAATAATACCTGATCCATAGATACGTGTTGACCCGGGCAGATGGCTGTGGCTGATTCCCCCAACATGCTTGAGGTGTTCGGCATCACTCGAATGACCTGTTGGCGTTCATTCAAGTTTTCTTCTATATAAGTGGTGGAAATTCCCGCTAATACGGAGATCAACAACTGTTCTGGCTTCAAGTGGTCTTTCAGATCGGATAAAGCTGATTCAACATCCTTCGGTTTCATAGCAAGAATGAATACAGTTATGTTACTGAAATCCAATTGATCTTTCGTTACTGCTTCAATTCCATATTTCTCTTTGATTGTGTTTAAACGTTCCTGGTTGTTACGGTTGGTCGCAATGATCTGTTCTGGTGAAAACTTCCCTGATTCGACGATTCCTGAAATCATAGCTTCAGCCATATTACCAGCGCCTAAAAAGGCGACGCGTTGTTTAGTCAAAGTAACCTCTCTCCTTTTTTCCGTTCCAATAATTAACGTTTTTAATCGTAACACTCACGGAAATTAATTCAACAGCTCTTATCAAATAGGTTGTATATTGGCGAAAAAGTCCAGGTAAACGTTTACATTGACTTTTATATGATCCAAATCCGTTCTAAGGATATTTAATCAAATCATAGGGTATTATTTGGGAGTTGAAAATACGGTATAATCGTTTTGATTTTTAATTTTGAATTTTTTGATTATTTCCCTTTATAAACAAGAAAAAGGAACAACAATAATAATGAAGAAATTAAACAGTAGTCTACTTAAGAGGAGGTTCTATCATTGAAAATAGATAAGGGGACACCGTTGCTTGTTGTCGATGTGCAAAAGGCATTTTTCCACTCTAGCTGGGGGAGTAGGAACAATCACGATGCGGAAGAGAATATTGCTGTCTTGATCCGTCATTGGAGAAGTCATTCGCAGCCGGTTATTTTTATTCAACACGTTTCAGATAATCCTGCTTCTTTATTTTATATAAATGGAGAAGGTGTTGAATTCATGGAAAACTGCATCCCGAAAAATGGTGAAGCTATTCTGCGGAAAAAGGTGAATAGTGCGTTCATAGGAACAGACTTATACGAACGGCTAACAGAACTCGATTGTAAAAATGTCGTTATCACAGGACTGACAACAAACCATTGTGTGGAAACGACAACGAGGATGGCTGGGAACTACGGTTTCAATCCAATCCTTGTGGAAGATGCCTGTGCCACGTTCGATCGGAAAGGTCCTGATGGAAAGGTCCATCTTGCTGAGGATATCCATCAAATGACGATGGTGAATCTTCACGAAGAGTTTGCTGACATTGTGACCTCTGTACAGCTTCTTCAACCTGCTGATGTTCCGGGATGACGAATTCCCCTCTCCTGTTCATGAAAAGGGATTTCCGACATACATTGTCTTATAGAATCCTTTTTAGGAGGGACTGGCATGACCATTGATGAACACAAGGAGTTAATTAACGCCATTCACGAGATCACAGAAATTGCTGAAGGTTTCGGACTTGATTTTTACCAGATGCGTTATGAGATTTGTCCGTCTGATATCATCTATACATTTGGTGCTTACGGTATGCCTACTCGTTTTTCCCACTGGAGCTTCGGTAAGCAATTCCATAAAATGAAACTTCAATATGACCTTGGCTTAAGCAAGATTTATGAACTGGTCATCAACTCAGATCCCTGTTATGCATTCCTGCTGGACAGCAATTCGTTGATCCAGAACAAGCTGATCATCGCGCATGTACTCGCCCACTGCGACTTTTTCAAGAACAATGTCCGATTCACGAATACCAGACGGGATATGGTCGAGAGTATGACCTCTACAGCCGAGCGGATTGCCAACTACGAGCACATTCATGGGAAAAAAGAAGTTGAGAGTTTCCTTGATGCAGTCCTGAGTATCCAGGAGCATATCGATCCTTCCCTCATGAGACCGCAGCTCAACTACAAGTGGGAAGTGGAGGAAGAACTTGAAAGGAAACCGACCCCTTATGATGATTTGTGGGAAATGGATCAAAACGATAAAAAAGAAATGAAAAAACCTAATAAGAAACGGAAAATCCCACCTCAACCTGAGAAGGACCTGTTGATGTTTATTGAGGAATACAGCCGTGAATTGGAGGATTGGCAAAGGGATATCCTTTCAATGATGAGAGAGGAAATGCTGTATTTCTGGCCTCAGCTGGAGACGAAGATCATGAATGAAGGCTGGGCATCTTTCTGGCATGCACGTATTTTACGAGAGATGGACCTGACCACAGATGAAGTCATCGAATTTGCGAAGCTGAATGCAGGTGTTGTTCAACCATCGCGTACTTCGATCAACCCGTATTACCTTGGTTTGAAGATTTTCGAGGATATTGAAGAGACATACAATAACCCGTCGGAAGAGCTGCAGAAGCAAGGGGTACAGAAAGGTAGCGGAAGAGAGAAAATATTTGAAGTACGAGAAATCGAATCCGATACTTCATTCATCCGCAATTATTTGACGAAGGATTTATGTGACAGAGAGGATCTCTATCTTTTCCAGAAGCAGGGAAAAGACTATCGGATCACGACGAAAATGTGGGAAGAAGTCCGTGATCAACTCGTCAACAGCAGGGTGAACGGTGGATTTCCATATATTACAGTTAATGATGGAGATTATCTGAAAAATGGGGAACTTTACCTTGTTCATCATTTTGAGGATATGGAGCTTGATCTGAAATATCTTGAGAAAGTACTTCCTTATATCCATCAAATATGGGGGAGATCAGTCCATCTGGAAACGAAAGTCGAGAACAAAGGTGTCGTTTTCACCTACGATGGGAAAGCAATGCATAAACGCAATGTATGAACGCGGCAGCCGTCCTTCGGGGCGGTTTTTTTCACTTTCTTACATTTCCAAGTATAAGCATGCAGGAAATCGGTTTTTTGAACGTTCTTTTAATAATGGAATATTGCTAAGCGGATCGCTTCCACATTCTCCAGCCCGGAATCATGTAATTGTAAAATAATTTAAAAAATAGGCAAAAGTCTATTGCCAAATGGAAACGATTGGTATAAAATTTTAGAGTACTTAATAAAGATAAAATTATAAAAAAAGAAAAGGAGGTTAACGTCATGCAAAAGTATATCGATTTGACCAACGACAAGAACAGAGGAATTGTCGAGTCTTTTTTAAACAACTTTATAATGTGTGGCGTGAACCGATAAACATCTTTTCTTTCATTGATGCTTGTATGTCAGATCAGCTCGCGCCCAATTTATCGGCGTGAGCTTATATGTTTCTGTTCCGTTTTCCAAGGAAGAAGTATGTCGCAAACGTGCGGCATACTTCTTTTTTCTTTTACAACAGAGGAAATTGCAGAGATGTAATGACTAGCTCAAACACCCAACCTCCAAGATCACTATCACTTCAGATTCCTTCTGTGGCGGCGGCAGCTCGCCGGACTTCCAGTGACCTTCGAGGCTGACCAGGGTGTTTGCGCTTTTCTAATGGGGAAATCGTTTGGCTCAGCCAGGCTTTTCTTATATATGTTCAAAATTGAAGGGAGAAATGAAGATGAAAGTGAATAATCATAACCAGACAAGGCTGCTGGATCGGATTGAAGGCGGCTGACAATTCAACGGAGAAACGAGAGGCAGGAGAGGGGATAAATCATGTTTTCAGTACTATTTAAACTAGGATGGTTTTTTAAAAGACATTGGAAGCGTTATACGATCGCAATCGTATTGCTTCAGATCGTCAACTTGATCGAGGTTGTGCCGCCAAAGCTGATTGGAATGGCGATTGATGAAATGACGATCGGTTCATTGACGGCAGAAAGATTATTTCAGATCGTCGGTTTTTATCTATCACTGATGGTAGTCAACTACATCCTTTGTTACATATGGATGTATCAGCTGTTCGGAGGGGCATTTTTAGTCGAGCGTACGATGCGCTCCAGTTTCATGCGCCATTTGTTGAAAATGACCCCGACCTTTTATGAGAAATATCGCACAGGGGATTTGATGGCAAGAGCGACAAATGACCTAAAAGCGATTTCCATGACAGCAGGATTCGGCATTTTAACATTGGTTGATTCAACGTTTTTCTTGATCACAATCCTTTTCGTAATGGGCTTCATGATCAGTTGGAAGCTGACACTTGCAGCATTGCTTCCACTTCCGATCATGGCAATCCTTATGAATCGTTACGGGAAGCTTATGCATAAAAGGTTTACGACTGCCCAGGATTCTTTCGGGGAGCTCAATGACCAGGTACTCGAGTCAGTATCAGGCGTCCGTGTCATCAGGGCTTATGTCCAGGAGAAAGCAGACCACAAACGCTTTGAAAACCTTGCGGAGGATGTTTATAAAAAGAATGTTTCCGTGGCACGTATCGATTCCTTATTCGAACCGACAATCAAAGTGCTAGTCGGTGTCAGTTACCTGATTGGATTAGGCTACGGAGCTTTCCTCGTATTCCACAAAACGATCACGCTGGGAGAGCTTGTTTCCTTCAACGTCTATCTTGGGATGTTGATTTGGCCGATGTTCGCGATCGGTGAACTGATCAATATCATGCAGCGTGGGAACGCATCCCTTGACCGGGTCAACAATACGCTTGAATACGAACCGGATGTAAAAGATGGTGATGGAGTCGAAGTCATCCCTGAAGCTAGCGAAATCAAGTTCGAGAACGTCACCTTCCGATACCCGAGTTCTCAAGGGGATAACTTGAAAGATGTATCCTTTACGTTGAAACAGGGGCAGACACTTGGGGTTGTCGGGAAAACAGGCAGCGGCAAGACGACACTGATCAAGCAGCTGTTACGTGAATATCCGTTGGGAGATGGTCAGATTTCCATTTCTGGCGTCCCGATTGACAAAATTCCAGTTTCACAGATTCAGAATTGGATGGGGTATGTTCCACAACAGCAAGTACTCTTTTCCAGGTCTGTAAAAGAAAATATCCAGTTCGGAGTCACAGAGACTTCCCAAAAACGATTGAAGGAAGTTGTCGATCTTTCGTCGCTCACCAACGACATCGAAAATCTGCCACAAGGCATGAAAACATTGGTCGGAGAAAAAGGTGTCGCGCTTTCTGGTGGACAGAAACAACGTATTTCGATTGCTCGTGCCTTGCTTGTCAATCCGGATATCCTCCTGCTCGACGACGCGATGTCGGCGGTTGATGGGAAGACAGAAGCGAAAATCATTGAAAGCATCCGAAATGAACGATCCGGTAAGACGACGTTCATTACGACACATCGCCTGTCTGCAATCCAACACGCGGACTGGATCCTTGTCATGGATGCAGGGCGTATCATTGAAGAAGGAACACATGAAGACTTATTGAAAACCGGAGGCTGGTATAAAGAACAATATGAAAGACAGCAACTAGAAGACGGCCTCTCAGAAGGTGTGGTGTAACAAAATGAGCGTAGGAAAAAGATTATTTCAATACGCATTACGATATAAGAAAATGATCATCATTGCTTTGGCGATGTTGACAGTAGCTGTCAGTGCAGAACTAACAGGACCATTCATCGCAAAGAAGATGATTGACAACCATATCCTCGGGATTGAAAAGCCATGGATACAGGTGGAAAATGCTGGGGAAGACACAGTCGAATACAAAGGAAAACACTATATCCGGACGAAATATTTTGAAGGAGATGCTTCAGAATACCCGGAAATCCGGATCCTCCAGGTGAAACGGGACTACTTCTTTATCAATGAACCGATCGAGTTTGACGGGAACCGTTCAGTTGACGGTAGTTCAATCATCATCGAAAAAGGGGAACAAAAGGCGGTTTATGAAGCGGAAGAATTATCAACCGATCAATTGCTCGCTTTTTACCGTCCAGAAGTGAAATGGCTGATCTATTTGAGTGCTTTTTATATGGGATTGCTTGTCGTTTCAGCCATCTTCACCTACTGGCAGAAGTATTTGCTGCAAATGTCTGCGAACCGGATCATCCAGAACATGAGAACCGATGTGTTTGGTCAAATTCAACGGCTTCCGGTCAATTACTTCGATAACTTGCCTGCCGGAAAAGTTGTTTCGAGGATTACAAATGATACTGAGGCGATCCGTGAGTTATATGTAACGGTGCTTGCTCAGTTCTTTACAGGAATCATTTACATCTTTGGAATTTTGACAGCACTGTTTTTCCTTGATGTACGGTTGGCGATGATCTGTTCTGTCATCATTCCGATCATGTTTATCTGGATCATCATGTACCGTCGATATGCGTCAAAATACAACCATCTCATCCGTCAGCGTTTGAGTGATTTGAATGCGATGATCAATGAATCCATCCAGGGGATGACGATCATCCAAGCATTCCGCCGCCAAAAGCAGACGACAGATGAATTTGAAAAGATCAATGAAGAGTACTTCAGTTATCGGAACAAGCTGTTGAACCTTGATGCCTTGATGTCTCATAACCTTGTAAACTTGCTACGCAATGTTGCGTTCGTGACGTTGATCTGGTATTTCGGCGGTGCATCCTTGACGGCAACGACAGCTGTTTCCGTCGGTGTTTTATACGCATTCGTTGATTACTTGAACCGTCTATTCCAACCGATTACAGGGATCGTAACCCAGCTGGCCAACCTGGAACAGGCACTGGTTTCCGGTGAACGGGTATTCCGTCTGCTGGATCGTGTAGGCGAGGATGTTTCAGATACGAAGGCCCCCCGCTATAAAGGCAATGTCGTGTTTGATGATGTAACCTTTGCTTATAAAGAAGACGAATATGTGTTGAAAAACATTTCTTTTGAAGCTGAACAAGGCCAAACTGTAGCTCTTGTCGGTCATACGGGATCCGGTAAAAGTTCGATCATGAACCTTTTATTCCGCTTTTATGACGTGGAACATGGGAGGATCTGGATTGATGGGCAGGATATTCAGAATATGACAAGGCAAGACCTCCGTAAGCATATGGGGATCGTGCTTCAGGATCCATTCCTTTTTACAGGTACGATTGCCTCCAATGTAAGCTTGGATGACCCGGCAATCACCCGGGAGACAGTTGAAAAGGCATTGCGTGATGTCGGGGCAGAGCCGTTCATCAAACAGCTTCCGAAGGGGTATGATGAACCGGTGATCGAAAAGGGAAGCACGTTGTCTGCAGGTCAGCGGCAATTAATTTCCTTTGCACGGGCGCTCGCCTTTAATCCGGCAATCCTTATATTGGATGAAGCGACAGCAAACATCGACACAGAGACTGAAGCAATCATTCAGAAAGCGTTGGATGTCTTGAAGAAAGGACGTACGACATTTATCATCGCTCACCGCCTTTCTACAATCAAAAGCGCAGACCAGATCCTTGTATTGGATCGTGGTCAAATCGTTGAGAGGGGATCACACGATGAATTGATGGAAGTAAAAGGAAAATACTATCAAATGTATCAAATGCAACAGGGGTCTAAAGAGTCACAAGCAGTTTGATGCTTAATGGGCGACTTCTCTGGAGGGGGAGGTCGCCTTTTTGTTGAAAAGGGTCCTTTTTTACCCTTTTTCCATTCAGAGACTCCTCCCAATAAATTTATCTCAACAACTAGAGGGTAAAACACAACAACTTCAGAAATATCCCGACAACTTTAAAAATATCTTTACAACAGACAAATGAATGGCCTTCCTGCATTGATCCCACGATTTGGTTCAATCACTTCGGCTTTTCATTAGTCCGCAGAAATCAAAAATGAAAGTTTGTAAAAAAGGTGAACGAACCAGCTGAAGCGAAATAAGTAAAGAGATTTTACGAAACAGCAGAACATATATTTTACTAAGAGGTTTTCTGGTTGAAGAGGAAAGGAAAAGGGGGTTGAACATGAAGAAAAAAGAAGTGTATTCTTGGACGATGTATGATTGGGCAAACTCAGCTTTCGCTACAACGATCATGGCGGCGGTACTGCCGATATTCTATTACGATGTCGCTGCTAAAAACATCGACAAGACGACAGCTACAGCTTATTGGGGATATTCACAATCGATCGCAGTTTTGATTGTGGCATTGCTTGCACCGATTCTGGGCGCAATTGCAGACCATTCGAATTCCAAAATGAAGTTCCTTCGATTTTTTGCTTATATGGGAATCTTAGCAAGCATCCTGCTCGCATTTGTCGGTGAAGGTGACTATATACTGGCCTCAATTCTTTTGATTGCTGGAACAATCGGCTTCGCTGGCGGAAACGTATTTTATGACGGCTTTTTACCAGAAGTGGCATCTAAGGATGAAATCGACCGTGTCTCAGCACGCGGCTATGCATTCGGTTATATCGGCGGGGGGATCCTTCTGCTTATCAACTTGATGATGATCATGAATCCATCCTGGTTTTTCATTCCGAATACACTCCTTGCCACTCAGCTCTCTTTTGCGAGCGTCGGAGTCTGGTGGTTCATCTTTTCGATACCAATGTTTCGTAATATAAAAGAAGTGAAGCATGAACAACCGACCATCAAAGGTTCTTATGTCAAAGTCGGTTTCAAAAGAGTGATCACCACATTCAAGGAAATCAGGCAGTTCAAACAGTTATTATTATTTTTGGTCGCCTTCTGGTTGTTCAATGACGGGATATCGACCATCATCAAAATGGCCACGATATATGGAAGGGACATTGGGATCGGTTCAAATGATCTGATTGGCGCCTTGTTGATCACGCAATTTGTCGGCATTCCATTCGCATTCCTGTTCGGATACCTTGCTAAAAGGCTGCAGGCGAAACGTGCACTCTATATTGCGTTATGGGCTTATGTGTTGATCGTTCTATTAGGGTATTTCATGGAAACGGCTGTTCATTTCTATGCACTGGCAGTAATGGTCGGTTTTGTCCAGGGAGGAGCCCAGGCGCTTAGCCGTTCGATATTCGGAAGCATGGTCCCTGATAATCGGCATGCTGAATTTTTCGGTTTTTACGGCATATCCGCAAAATTTTCTGCTATCTTCGGTCCGTTTGTATTCGGGATTGTCGGTCAGTTGACAGGCTCGACCAGACTAGGGATCATTTCATTGATGATCTTTTTCCTAGCTGGGATTTTCATATTATCCCGCATTGACATCGAGCAAGGGAAGAAGGAAGCAGGTTATACATCAGAATTAACAATGTGAAGTAAAGGTAGCGGGCTGCCTCCATTGGAGACAGCCCCTGCTTACAATATCGGCTCATAATGCTTGTTTTCAAGGCGCAAAGACAGGTCTTTCCCAACGTCATAGCATACATTGCCGAGTTTTTCTTTCAAATGGTCATATTTCTCCAGGTCATTTTCAAACCAGTAGACTTTCAATACATTTAAAATTTCAATACCTTCTTCTATGGCAAGTTCAAACAATTCCATGAAAGATTCTTCATGATGTTCATCTGGTTGAGCAGGGTGTATCCAGGGTGTTTTCGATTCATTCAGATAATCAGTATCATCAATGTGTTTTTGATAGGAAAAGGGATCTATCTGTTCTTTTAAAAGCTTGTTTTTCCAGCCTGATGGGTCGAAAAGGATACGTAAAGCCTTCTTCATTTGTTGATAGGATTGCTGTACATAATCGCTTGGCATTTCTTTATGGAGCTCTGGGAAAGTGGAGCTGATTGTCTCATTCAGCATCGTTTCGATGGGTTCATGAAGGGTTTTCCCTATCGAGAGCTTTTTATAAACCGGTGTCTTCCATGTTTCAATTTTTTTGTGCTTTTTCATCATCAATGTATCGATGATGATTTCAAGCTTCTGATGACGGTTCCCCTCCGTACCTGACCGATAATTTATGTAGGGATGGGTATTCCGGTCTAAGATGTGATGGGTGATGAAGCCTGTAGTAAATGCAGTCAATTTCTCGTCCTTAAGCCTGTCTTTCGTGTAATCGATCAGCTTGATGAGAAATTCGCCACAATGTTCATGATGGATGCGATCACCAACCTCTTTAACAGGTGCAGATTTCCAAGGCCAGAAATTATGATAGAAAAAAGGGTCAGGCCCCTGGGTTCCAAAGTTGTAATAAGGCTCGGTTATATCATTCAACTTGAGGATACCTGTTTGCTCTAAAAGAACTTCGCCAAAGTAAATATGGGTCCAGACATTTGGCATTCGACCGCCTCCTTCATGATTTATCTGTCTAAATTATATCAATTCATGAAAATACTTAGAAGTTATTATGGATGTTTTCGGTAGATACGGTCTTAAGGGTATCATAAATGAAAACCGATCTGACCCATCATTCGATGGTCCAGGTCGGTTTTCATTAAAAAATGGGAAAAGGATAATGATTTTATCGATGAAGGAATGTCTAGCTCCAACGCCCAACCACTTGGATCACTTCAGACCTCCTGCGGCGGTCGACACATTGATTTAGATCGAAGGGTTTACCCACGCAGAAACCGAACATTGTTTGGTTAATAAGACCTTTATGAAGCACTTACAACGAGAAAAACCGATCTTAAGTTACTCATAAGACCTTTATGAAGCACTTACAACGAGAAAAACCGATCTTAAGTTACTCATAAGAACTTTATGAAGCACTTACAACGAGAAAAACCGATCTTAAGTTACTCATAAGTCCTTTTTGAAGTACTTACAACGAGAAAAACCGATCCTAAGGTACTCATAAGACCTTTATGAGGCACTTACAACGATTTTTAGAGCCTCCTCGTCGGATTTCCAGTGACCTTCGTGGTTAATCAGGGCGTTTGCGCTTTTCTTAATTAATCTTTCTTTCTAATCGTTTTACCCGGTAGCCGAGCGTTTGGCCCATCTTAATGGCCGAACCAGGTTTCAACGATGACTCAAGAGTAATCTGATTTTCTTCGAATAAAAGGATGACAGTTGAACCAAACTCAAAATGGCCGATTTCATCAGCTTTATCGATAGGAAGCATGGATTTGAGAACTTTTTTCATTGGTTTTCTTTTATGAATTTGTTCAACTTCTTGCTGGTAGGCCAGCTGTACACTTCCTACAATCAAGGCACCGATCTTTACGATTGCGACTTGACCCGAACCGGTATTCAAATAGGTTGCTACCCGTTCATTCTTTGTGAAAATTCCTTTTATCGAGTTAACACCAAGTTTATTGACAGGGTAAAGACGCCCGGGAATGTAGGAATATTCCGTAATGGAACCATCAATGGGTGCATGGATCCTGTGGTAATCCTTGGGACTTAAATAGATAGTCATGAAGGACCCGTTTTGAAAGGCTATAGCTTTTTCCTGGTCATTTAAAAGTCCTTCAACTGTATAGGAGTCGCCTTTTGCCTGAATAAGTGTTCCATTTTCTATCTGGCCCATTTGTGTAACCATGCCATCGGCAGGACTTACAAATGAATCGATATGGCGATCAACTGGCCGTGTATGCCGCTCCAATTTCCTTGTGAAGAATTCGTTTAAGTTTCTGAATTCATGAATCGATTTTTCTAAATTGCTCGTATCGATTCCATAAATCCGAGCATATGCCTTGATTGCATATTTACTGAATCCAAATTTCATAAAAGAACCAATAAGATATGTAAGGGCATGATGGGGTAAACAAAATAATAGGTATTTCAAAAATATTTTCATCGCTTCTCCTAAATATGTTCCTTCTAACTTTTATAGTATTAGTATGTTTCTGATATGAACAATACCAATATTATACTGCTTTTTCTTTGCGGTGTTAATAAAATTTCCCGAATTAAATTAAAGGATGTACAAAGAGGGAAAGACTATTTTCACAAATAGGGTTTTCATGAATTCATAAATTAGGTACGATAGATTCGTTATATATGGCACAGTTAAAGGTTGAAGATAATGAAAAGAAATCGGCGATTCCGTAGAATACGGTTAACTTCAGTACAATTAATTATATTATTTTATCTATGCGCAGTAGTTTTAGCTACCTCATTGCTTAGTTTGCCATTTGCCCATCGTGATGGTATGGAATGGTCGTTCATTGATGCATTATTCACTGCGGTAAGTGCCATCAGTGTCACTGGGTTGACAGTGGTGAATACTGCAGAAACGTTCAATGAATTCGGTTATTTCATACTGGCATTCGTTTTACAATTTGGCGGGATCGGTATCATGACTCTTGGTACCTTTATTTGGCTGCTTGCTGGGAAGAGGATTGGACTCAGGGAAAGACAACTGATTATGACCGATCAAAATCGATCAACACTTTCAGGGCTTGTCAGATTGATGCGTGAAATTCTTTCTTTGATCGTAATCATCGAAGCCATTGGAGCATTGATCCTGAGCATTTACTTTTTAAATTATTTTGATACCTGGCAAGAAGCGGTAATACAGGGCATATTCGCTTCTGTGAGTGCAACGACCAATGCAGGCTTTGATATTACTGGACAATCCATGATTCCCTTTGCGAATGATTATTTTGTCCAATTCATCAACATACTGCTATTGATTTTAGGTGCTATTGGATTTCCCGTTTTACTTGAAGTCAAGGAGTATTTGTCGTCTAAAAATGGAAAATACCAATTTTCATTATTTACCAAATTGACCACATCGACGTTTTTTATTCTAGTTGTCATAGGAACTGTTTTCATTTGGTTGATTGAATGGAATCATTTTTATAAAGATAAATCCTGGCATGAAGCATTTTTCTATTCCTTGTTTCAATCAGTAACCACTCGGAATGGCGGGCTTGCTACAATGGATGTAAGCCTATATACAGAACCGACACAACTTTTGCTATCAACATTAATGTTTATTGGCGCTTCACCAAGTTCAGTTGGTGGTGGTATCAGAACAACGACTTTTGCCATCATTATTCTCTCAATATTGACTTTTGCAAAAGGTAATCAAACCATTAAGGTATTCAAAAGAGAATTAATCGAAGAGGATATTATAAAGTCATTTGTGGTCTTCAGTGTAGCCATCATAATCTGCGGATCTGCCACGATTGGTTTAATGGTTATTGAATCTTTTCCGTTAATGCCTGTTATATTTGAAGTCAGTTCAGCATTCGGTACGACAGGATTATCTATGGGAATCACACCTGAATTGAGCACTCCAGGAAAAGTAATAGTCATTCTTTTGATGTTTATCGGACGTGTAGGAATCCTATCCTTCCTGTTCATCATCCGAGGAAAGATCGTAAAAGAAACGTATCATTATCCGAAAGAACATGTCATCATTGGTTAAAGCGATCAGGCGAAAATGCCTGGTCGTTTTTTCTTTCTACGGGTTATGTGTTTATTTTCCAATTGATATGTCAATAGCTGTCTAATAATTTCCAATCAAATTATATGAATAAGGGATTCTCAATAACGCAAACTATGTGTACCAAGGAGGAGGTGAGATACATGGCTCGTAACAACAACAACAATCAATTAGTAGTACCAGGTGCTCAAGCTGCATTAGACCAAATGAAGACTGAAATCGCTTCTGAATTTGGTGTACAACTTGGCGCTGACACAACTTCTCGTGCCAACGGATCTGTTGGAGGAGAAATCACTAAGCGTCTAGTTCAACAAGCTCAATCACAAATGGGTGGAAGACAACAATAATAATACTTGGCTTCCGAAGGGGTGGAGAGATCCATCCCTTCTTTCTACATTTTCTTTACACTACGTATAAAAAGGAGTAGGTACCATGTCAATGTGCCCTGTTTGCAACCAACTTAGCGATACGCAATATCGTTGTCCTTCATGCTTGGAGATGATGCAGGATAACGGTAGGGTAATGGACTATTATGATGATTACAGTCCTTATTCTGAAATCGATGCCCTGAAAATGGAAGACGGGTATCCGGAGGATGAACAGGAAAAACAATGTCCGCATGTGTTCTATTGCCCGCAATGTGCTTCAGACAATATTCTGTTGATCCATGAATGGAGAGCGGAGTATAATTAAAAAAAGAGCAACAGTACAAATGGCTATTGCTCTTTCAGGCACCCACCCTCAGCTTTCGCTCAAGATAAGTCTGTATGGAACTCAAGATGGTCGTCAATGCCCAGTACATAAATAGGATTTCAAGGAAAATCCAGAATACGACCAAGTTTGAAGCTGCAATCTGTTCTGCTCGTGCTGTCAGTTCATCAACTGCAAGGACTGAGGCTAGAGAGGAAGCCTTCACGATGTCGATAAGCGAATTCCAAACAGGTGGGATCGATCTTCTCCATGCCTGGGGGAGAATGATTTCTTTCAAAACCTGAGCCGTGCTCATGCCTAAAGAATAACCTGCCTCCCATTGGCCTTTTGAGATTGAAAGGATGGAAGCACGATAAGACTCAGATATATAGGCGCTGAAATGGAGCGTCAACCCTAGTATTGCCGCCTGCCAGCCCGTAAAGGCATATAACCATGTCAAACCGAAATAGATGACAAGGAGCTGTGTCAGTAGGGGGGTGCCCCGGAAAAAAGATACATAAAAGCGTGCAAATCCAGAAAGGATCTTTGAGTTCGAAATCCTGAATAAAACGATCACCAAGCCTAACGCTAAAGATGCAAAGATGGCAATGACACTCAACATCACAGTAATTTTAACTCCCTCCAGCAGGAACGGGAGGGAGTTAATCATCAGATCCAAGGTATCTTTATTCACTTACATCTTCCCCAAAATATTTTTCGGAGATTTCAGCGATGGTGCCGTCTTCTTTCATTTCCTTCAACGCACTATTCACTTGTTCGATAAGGTCTTTCTGGTCTTTGCGGAAAGCGAAGGCCATTTCATTTTCATTGAATGGATCACCGATAGCTTTCACTTCATAATTGCTGTCCTTCAACTCTTGTTGGATGAAAAGTCTGTCATTCAATGCTGCATCGATACGTTTGACGTTCAAGTCAGCAAGGACCTGGGCAATCCCTTTATAGTATTTGATTTTTGCACCAGCTTCTTCAGCCGCTTTTGCATAATTGCTTCCTTGTGTCGTACCGACGGTCTTCCCTTTCAAGTCTTTGATCCCTTTGATCTCATCATTGCTTTCATGGACAATGACCTGGCCGCCTGATTTCGTATAAGGTTCAGAGAAAGCGTATTTTTCTTTTCGCTCGTCGGTGATCGTCACTTGGTTGGCTACCATATCAAAGCGTTTGGAGTCTAGAGAAGAGAACATTCCCTTCCATTCGGTAGGGATGAATTCAGGTTTCATACCGATTCGCTTTGCGACTTCACGAGCAATCTCCACGTCGTACCCAGTCACTTCATTCGACTCAGCATCACGGTAACTGAATGGTGGATAGGTTGCTTCCGTACCGATCTTCAACACTTCACGTTCATCTTTACCTGTACTTCCCCCATTGTCGTCAGATGCCCCGCATGCGGTTACCAAACTTAGCATAAAGGCGGTCAACAGTGAAAGAAAAAAATAGTTACGATTCATGTATATTTCTCCCTTTTAAGTTATTTAATCCCGATTAAATTCATAGGATAACTACGATTCATAACCTATATTCTAATAAGATATTCCAGGGAAGTCAATCATTATGTAGTATATACATTTTTGCTTGAACCATGATGCCAGCTTAATTTCAAATCAAATATAAAAACACCACCGAGTAATGAATACTCAGATGGTGTTTGAAATTTTTCGGGATTAATCACGGATTCTGCTTTCTGTTTGTGGATCGAAGAAATGACATTTGTTCATGTCAAAAGCAAGTTCAAGCTTTTGTCCGTTTTTGATATCGGAACGAGAGTCGACACGTGCTATGAAGCTTTGGCCTGCAACAGTAGAGTAAAGGTAGGTCTCAGCACCCATAAGTTCTGCAACATCGATCGCTGCTGTAATCTTCGAACCGATGGAGGCTTCGGTGAAAACGGGTTCATCATGGATGTCCTCTGGACGGATCCCGAGGATGACTTCTTTCCCAGCATATCCTTTTTCACGTAAAAGTTTCATCTTTCCTTCAGGAACATTGATTTTGATATTGTCCATCATGAATGTATCGTCCTGAAGCTTGCCATGCAGGAAGTTCATTGAAGGAGAGCCGATGAAACCACCGACGAATACGTTGTCCGGTGTATCATAGACTTGCTTAGGTGTTCCGACCTGCTGGATGACACCATCTTTCATGACAACGATTCGAGTTGCCATCGTCATTGCTTCGGTCTGGTCATGGGTTACATAGATCGTAGTCGTTTGTAGGCGTTGGTGGAGCTTTGTGATCTCTGCACGCATTTGGACACGGAGTTTTGCATCCAGGTTGGAGAGAGGTTCATCCATCAAGAAAACCTGAGGGTCACGGACGATCGCACGACCAAGTGCGACACGCTGACGCTGACCACCTGAAAGTGCTTTAGGTTTTCGATCCAAATATTGTTCAAGTCCTAAAATACGAGCAGCATCTTTTACACGCCTGTCCATTTCCTTTTTGTCAAACTTACGAAGTTTTAAGCCGAAAGCCATATTGTCATAAACATTCATATGAGGATATAGGGCATAGTTTTGGAAAACCATCGCGATATCCCTGTCCTTTGGAGCAACATCGTTTACGCGCTTTTCCCCGATATAAAGGTCCCCATCCGATATTTCTTCTAAACCGGCAATCATACGAAGTGTTGTTGATTTCCCGCATCCGGATGGACCGACGAACACGATGAATTCTTTATCTTTGATATTCAGGTTGAAGTCTTGTACTGCGGTCACTTTGTTATCGTATTCCTTGACGATACTCTTCAATTCGATTTCTGCCATTTTGCGAGCCCCTCTCTTGAAAACGTTTTCTTTAATACATACAAGTGTAGACTTATTTGGAAAAAACGTAAATTGGAGGGATGCACAAAAAATAAAAAGTTGATTAGGCGATTTGTACAAATACTTACTCTTCCATGGAAAGAAGTAGATGGATAGTGACAGCATCCTCGAACACCTTCGGATCCAGTCCTGTAAGGTCGGCAAACTTTTCCATTCGATACTGGAGACTGTTCCGATGGATGAATCGTTTTTTGGCTGCAAGTGTGTGGTTCAAATTACAATCAAGCAGTGTTTTGACTGTTTTTAAAAGTTCAGGCTCCACATGGCTTAGGATCTTTTCATATATATAACGGGTATCCTCTTTTTGTGACTGATGGAGGAGGACCAACGGAAAAACGCTGGAAAGTGTATGTATCCGTTTGCTTTGCGGATGGTCGGCTGCAAATTTATAAAAGGTGGATTCTTTATCAAATTGCTGCTTCGCCTCAGTTATATTAGTAAATGTCGACCCGATGAACAGGGTTGATTTCATATAAAAATCACTCTCAATAGAGTCAAGGAGTTCAACCAACTGATCGATCGAAGCATAAGTCTCAGAAGCGGGCTCCATAAACACACCTGTATATCGGTCTTTCCAGACAGGGATAACCTTCTCGGACAGCAGGTTTTGAAAGGCTTCGACAAATAAATCATGTTCAACATCCTGGCTACGGATACTGAAATGTAAAAAACGTCCCGACTCAAAATTATGGTTGGAATCAGGAGTACGGTTATTATAAAGCATTTCATACCAGGCTAGTTGCCTTTCATCTTCTTGGATCGGACGTTTCGATAATGGGGTCAGAAAAACGTCAAGCAATTTTTCTGAATCGCTTGATAAAGTGTCCAGATCTATTCCAATTTCTTCACCTTCAGAGGTACGGTACCAAGTATAGTGCTCAGAGTCTTCTTCATCAGTTGCTCGCACAAACGCTTTTTTACCGAATATCTTCTGCAATTTTTTGATATCAGACATTTAACGTTGATTCCCTTCATATTAGTCGTACATTCATTATAACAATTCAATCAGGTTGAAAGGAAAATGGAAGTGTCTTAAGGAAAATGGGGTTGTCCCAAAACAATTGTGTCAGACACCGCCAACACAACATTTTACAAGAAAATTTTCTCGGAATGTTGTCCAGAAATGCTGAGTCAGACACTTATAGGACAGCCCCACTCGATAAACGCCAGTATAAATCAGTGTTTATCTTTGTTTTTCTTCTTATATTCAACAGGTGGCTCTTCTTTAATCAGCGGCCGGCTTTCATCTATTTGTTCTGGATCATGTCGGTTGATGACCGTTCCACCGGCCATCCCTTCATTGATCATCCGATCGACATCCATATGAGCCCGATCTCTTCCTTCGTATTGTGAACCTTTTTCAGTCATCATTCATCCTCCTTTTCCAATAGTATGAGTGTGGGAGCATTCCTTTATGTCAGAAGCAGCAAAACCGGTCAATGATAATATTTGCTGATACCAACGCTCAATGGATTGGTTTTGGATGTCGATCTCATCAAACACCATCGGTTTCGAATTGACCTCGAAGATCCAATAGCGATTTTTTGAATCTACACCGAGATCGATTGAAAACTCCCCTACTGGACCAAAGGCATAATCCAGTGTTTTCCCTATTTCAAAGCCTATTTTTTGAATGATTTTCATATCAAGGGGTGCTGTCGCAGCAGGAAGTAATTTTCCGCCTGATGGAACGTGTGTCGTCAACTGGTCCCGGCCTGCACACCGTATGCCATAACCTGTTATATGCCAATCTTCCTCTAGTCTTTGGACAAGAATACGATAATCGAACGGTCTTGCTTGATACTGTTTCCTTTTTACATATCGCTGCATAATCAAGTCTTTTCTGGTGTGTAAGATGGTCCATAATTGATCAAGGTCTGTATAGACAGTTCCATTATTCGATTGATATAAAAGACTTCCATCGCCGTTATATTTTAAAGAGAAAATACCCTCACCCTTTGATTTTGCACTAGGCTTGAACATAATTTGCTTATGTTCCTTCAGAAAGTCCCTAAGCTTTCGTTTTGAAGAAAGACGCTTTGTTTCAGGCAAAAAACGCTGCAAATATAGGTTATCGTTCATAATCAAGTAAGTTTGCCACTTTGAAAAAAAGCAGTGATTGAAGTAGGGGATGGAGTAGCGATCCAACCATTCCATAAAGCATTGGAACTCCTTGCTGGATTCGTCTTTTTGATAAGGAATCCTGTTATAGACAAAGTCAGGAGGCGGGATACTTATCCGTTCCCACTTCCGATCACCTGAACTTAAGGTATAGCCGTGAATCGATGAAATGGAAACATCCATAGGTGTGAAAACGACTGCTAAGCCACCCTTTCCGGTTACATACCGGATCAATCGGATAAATGTATCGGTATTGCCGATAAAGGGCAGGTTTTTATCAGATGATGTCAATATCCCGATGACCGGGCCGGCTTTGTTGAATTCATTTTTGTTTAGAGTAAAGCTCGAGCCGTTGTTTGAACAAGGTGAAAAGGGGAGGGGTTCATCTGCCGCTCCCCATACGACCACTTCGTTTGGTTCATGATGGTACCAGCTTTTTGAGTCAATGTCCCAGCTGATCCGGATCATTTCTTAATGGCAACCTGTCTCTGGATAAGTTGTTCATACAGATAAATGGAGAATTCGAATGGAAGAGCAGAAGTCTTCATATCATATACACTCAAATTCGGATGGCTGAAAATACTGCGTCCCGGCTTGGAATTCGCTTCAAACAACCAAACCGAACCTGACGTATCGATACCTAGATCAAATCCGATTTCACCGACGATTCCAGCCATATTTTCTGTCAAGGTGTCACTTAATTTCAGTACGGCACGCTTCATATCCTCCGTGATAGACTTGGATTTTCCCAGTTCATTGACGATATCCTGCAAAGTAAGGACTTTTCCGCCACTCGTTACGTGGGTTGTGACACTCCCGGTTCCTGCAAGCTTAGCAGCCAGTGCACTCACTTCCCAATGGCCATATCGGTTCCGGTTCGTATGGACTCTGAAATCGATCGGTTTTCCGTTCCAACTCAAAAGATTGATTCCACGTTGTGCCATATAACCATAAAGCCCATTCGGAAATTGCTGGCGTAGTAATCTTTTCAAAGAACTATATCGACGCAAACGATTTTGCCCGTTCGTACGGAATTTACAATAGTAGCTTGAATCTTTTCTTCTTTTGAGGATTTGCTGGATACCGATCCCCAGGCTGCCATTAGTAGGTTTTATATAAACATTCTTATAACGGTAGAGTAATTCCTCGATTTGATCTTTGGTCGGGTCTTTAACAGTCTCGGGTAAATAATGTTGCACAGGTTTGTCATTTGCCAACATTTCATGTACAGACCATTTATCGAAAAATCCGGGATTGAACCAAAGCAGGCTTGGCTCCTGTTCCAGTCTCGTTTTCGTATCGAGTGTAGAACTCAACCCTTCGATCCGACGGTTTGGCAGGCGATCATAAACGATATTCGGTAAAGGAAGGTGTTGTTGACTCCATCCTGACTGATCATATAGGTAGCCGTTAATCTGCTTTTCTTCCCAATTAATATGATGTGTACCGAATACATAGGCAGTAACGCCGAGCTTCTTGGCTTCTGAAAGGAGTTTTGCGAACATGGACGATCGTTCGCCTATCGGTTTATAGGTGCCACCGGTAAATCCGGCAGTAAAAATACCGACGACTGGGCCGATGTGCAATGTATCATACGAATCATGAATATGGTGCTGCTGATCTTTTAGTAAATTCAACTTCTTACAAAGTGCTGTAGAAATCATGTAGTGTTCTTTACGATCGGGATTGGGCTGAAAAGTAACAGGAATTTGACGCTGGCCATACATGACTTTTGCAGGGAAAGAGCGGTTCTTCACCCACTGCTGAAAAAGGCTGAATGGGGTATAGATGTTAACCTGCTGCTCTTCGATAATAGGAATCGATTGAGGGTTAAGCATGATCATACTCCTTTCGTAACTCGTTAGTCTTGAAGGTTGTGTATAAATAGTTGGCGAAAAGGAAAATTCCTTGTGCAGATGGACGGATATCAGGTTGTTTTTGAGCTGACAAATACTGTTTAGAGGGTTTTGTATTCACTTCTAATATCCATGGATGTCCCTTCAGATCTATACCAAAATCGATACCGAACTCCCCGAAAATGCCATCTGCGAACATGTTTATGCTCCTAGAAGTTTCTAATGCAAGTTCGTATAGAAGTGCCTTGATCTGGTAAGCTTTCGGTTTTTCGAAATGGTTTAGAAGCATATCTGATAATGGATAGGCTTGCCCCCCATAGGCCATATTCGTAACGATGGAATGTGTATCACTAACCCTTGCGATACTTGAAGTGACACACCAATCGCCTTTTTCGTTACGATTACAGAGGATCCTGAAGTCGACATTTCCGTTAGAATGGGTGATCAATGGGATACCTTGCTGGGTGATGTAGTCTTCCAAAGGAACGAAATTTTTGATGAACTTCCATACACCTTCAGTAGATAGCAGCGGAATCGGTGGATCAATCTTTGAGGATGACTCCAGCTGGAATTTTCCATCTTCTATTTTATTGATCCGTATTATTCCTTTCCCTTCTCTGCCATTGTTCGGCTTCAAATAGAGGGAGGTATGTCTAGCCATCAGCTTTTTCAACGTTTCTTCATTCATCTCTTTATGGGTTTCAGGTAAGTAAGCAGCAAAAGCACTACATTCTACTAATATGCGAAATACAGCCCACTTTGTTATGAAATGGTCATTAAAATAAGGAATTCCCCACTCTTGGCAATGTTCGAAAAATCGGGCACATGTTTCAGAACGTTCCACCGAGCGGGTAGAAATACGGTTATGAATGATGTCCGGATATGGGAAGGCCTTCTGGGTGAGTTTTCCGTCTTCTATCGTGTAACCGTATATACAATCTGGCAGGACATCCTCTAATGAAAATAAATAAAATGTCACAAGGTGGTCGCGGCATAGAGAGGCGATCTCTTTAGAAAATCCAGTGATATTTCCGAAAGGCTTTTCCATATGCTCGATTTTTTCAGTGATCACAGCAATGATAGGTCCTATCCTCAGTTCTTTTGACAGCTGATCGTAGGTGAGCGTATGGTATTGACCAGATTCGGGGAAATGATGTGCAAAGCGAATCTCCTCGGGGAATTGTATCGTGAAGCAAGTTTCATCCATCTTTCCTTTACAAATGACTTGTATTCGTTCACTTCCGTATCTAACCCAGACTTTCTCGTTCATTTGAATGCCGAAATAAGTAAGTAGATGGTTACTTAGCCAGATCATATATGGGTTTGAGGAAGATGATGATTGTACATTTGTGAAATAAACGCTTATTTTCTTGTCCATGATGCTCCCTCATTCATCTGCTATTGATAAAATAATGATTTCTTTATAGGTAAGTGCGGATATCGTATACTATGGTAAGGCACGCTAATCGGTGACATAAGTATGGAAGGTTGGTATTTATGGAGTTTATATTGATTATTTTGATGATGGTCGCAATCGGAGCGACGATCGGGGGGTTCACTAATTCACTAGCGATCAAAATGCTGTTCCGTCCTTATCAAGCATTATATATAGGACGTTACAAGCTTCCTTTCACACCAGGTCTGATACCGAAAAGGAGAGAAGAACTCGCAGTCCAATTAGGTCAAATGGTTGTCAATCACTTGATCACAAAAGAAGGACTGCAGCAGAAATTGGCCCAATCCCACTTTAAGAATGAACTTGTCAAATGGGCTCAATCAGAGGTCAGTAAACAGCTTGAAACGGATAAATCGATCAATGACCTTGCTTCAGACCTGCTGAAACAAGACCACTTCAATGATAAATTTGATGAAAAGCTCAAAACTTTTATACTGGAACGGGCTCGTGTAACGTTCGGTCGTCTGGAAGAAAAGCCGATCAAGGCTCTCATTACAGAATCGGTGAACCTGAGGATCGAATCGTACATACCACACACAACAAAGTTCATTCAAAACAGGATGGTCGATTTTGTGATCAGTGCTGAAGGAAAACAGCAGCTGAAACAATTAATTGATGAGTTTCTAGCTGGAAGGGGCATGTTAGGTAACATGCTCAATATGTTTCTTGGCAATGAAAGCCTGGTTGATAAAGTCCAGGCGGAATTGATCAAAATTTTGAAGAAAGATACGGTTGCACAAATGATGGAGCGTATTCTGGTGAAAGAGTGGCATATGCTTAAAGAGCGCCCTTTGGCGGAATTCATCGACCTGTTTAAATTACGAGATGTAGAAGGAAAAGTGGTAGAATGGGCTGTTGAGCAGCTAGACACTGAAACGCTCTTTTCAAAGCCCGTCAGTGAAATCATCCAACCTTATCGTCCTAAAATCGAAATGGAGCTGGTCCCAGAAATCGTCGATCGTTCATTGGGTTGGGTGGGGACCCACATGGAAAAGATCATGGAGAAGCTGCAGTTGTCAGAGTTAGTCCGTCAGCAGGTCGGTACGTTTTCTGTGCAGAGGTTAGAGGAAATGGTCCTATCGATATCAAGAAGGGAATTGAAGATGATTACCTATTTAGGAGCATTGCTTGGTGGGATCATCGGCTTCATACAGGGTCTAATGGTTTACTTTATGACCTGAAGCCTGTTATAGTGGTAACGGTGCTTGATTGTTACGGCATTGATTAATAATTAGGAGGCTAACTATGAGCAAAAATGTCCATGATGCGGCATACAAATTAGAAAATGCATTGCGTGAAAGTGATGACTTTAAGGAGCTTCAGGGCTTGTATGATCAAGTGAATGCGGACGAAAGCGTCAAAAACATGTTTGACAACTTCCGTAACTTGCAAGTAGAGCTTCAACAAAAGCAGATGCAAGGACAGCAGATCACAGAAGAGGAAGCTCAGAAAGCTCAACAAACATTTGAGCTTGTCCAACAAAATGAAGTGATCTCCAAATTGATGAGCGCAGAGCAGCGTGTAAGCACGCTTATCCAGGACATTAACAAAATCGTTACGAAGCCTTTGGAAGAATTGTACGGAACTCCAGAGCAACCTGAACAATAATATAAGCATTGGAACGGCTGGCATTTTGCCAGCCGTTTTTTAAGGTTTGGCTCTGTTTGTTGATCAGCGAAATTCACTCCCTTTCCACTAAAGAAAAGCGGAAGCGACCTTCCCCCTTTAAACTCAGCTTGACATAAAAATCTTTTTGTTGTTTTTAAACCAGTTGACTGCAAAATCGATGGATTCCCTCTGTTTGAAAAGTTTACAGGCAGAGGAACCGACTTTACCAGTCAGGATATTTTTATTTTCCTTCTCAAATGCTTTGCCGATTTCTCCAAATGGTTCATCATCGTAATCAATTTCCAGGTAGTTTTTCCATAAGCGCTTTCCATTTTCAATGATAGGTGCACCTTGTGACACAGTCTTTCGTACGCCGGATCGATGCTCAGCCAGGTGGAAAGATGTGTGTGTATCGAAGTCAGTTCCTAAAAATAACACATAGGCATCCAGATCATAGGCTTTAGCGATGGGGGATTGTTCACCTAATCCATTATCAAGCGAATGATTGCTTGTTATTTTCTCTGCAAACTTTCCCCATGCTGCAACAGACATATTTGGATGATAGCTGCGCAGAACATCTGGATAGGTGCGGAATTGTTCAGGAATGATACCTAATCCTCTCGTTTTCGTCATCTTCGGGTCGAATGCGGGCAACGTCTGTCTAATGGTTTCCCACCAATCTTCAGGTACAGGAGGATTAATCCAGTTAGCGGGATCGGAGAGATCTGCGGAATGGGCTTGTATGACCAATGTTCCTTTGGGTGTCACCGCATCCATCAAAGCCTGGATGACAGCTTGCGAACCGCCGCAAACCCAGCCTAAAGACTTCAATGAAGCATGCACCATCAATGTCATGCCTTCTTTTACCCCAAGATTTTGGAGATCCTCTTTCAGACTGTTTCTTGTCCTTGGTTGATCCGTCTCTTGTATGCTTTTACGTTCCATGATTGGTTCCCCCTAAAATTTCAGCCAACCAACTAATTCGATAAAAGTGTTTGAAGTCCTGTCTTGACCGAGTTCTATTCGTTCCTATTGTGTCATAGAGATGAGAAGAGGAGAAGTCTAGATTGGAGGGATTATCCTGGTATATCGACTGCTTGCTTTAGACATCGACGGTACCCTGCTCAGAAGTAATTTTCGGATTGATCGTTCAACGAAAGAAGCGATTGACTATGTAAAAAACAAGGGGGTGTATGTGACCCTAGCTACAGGACGAAATTTTCCTTCTGCCCAAAAAATCGCAAAGGCATTGAAGCTGGATAGCGTCCTTATAACACATAACGGTGCCTTGATCGCATCATCAATTGATGATCCTATTCACGATGAACGGATTTCTGCACATGATGTGCGGAAAATCGTCCAGATCGTGGAGAAGTATGATGCACATATTCGATTGTTACACGAACGATATTCTTTAGGAAACCAAGTCCAGCAAAAATCCCATATCGTCGCGAAAATGACGATGGGTCTCGGAGATCCATTGTTCTATCCTGTGACCTTCACAGAAAATTTAAGCGTTCATTTAGAAGAAAAGCCGATGTCTGTTCCAAAAATCGATGTCCAATTCTTTAATAGTGAAGAGAAGGAAGCCGCCACCGAAGAGTTGAAGGAAAGGGTAGATTGTATATCGATCACCGCTTCAACAAGATGCGATTTCGAAATCATTCCAAAATCGGTCAACAAGGCTGTAGGCTTGCAGATCCTCGGGAAGCATCTCGGTATTTCGATGGATGAAATGGTTGCGGTAGGGGATTTTACGAATGATGTGGAAATGATCCAGAGTGTCGGTTTGGGTGTAGCAATGGGGCAGTCATCTGAGGAAGTGAAACACGCAGCGGATTGGGTGACCCGGACGAATGACCAGCATGGTGTCGGATATTTGGTACGTGAAGTGTTCCGTAGACAAATGAAAACGCAAATCGAACAACCGATTCAATATTAAGGGGCTGATCCATTCAGCCTCTTTTGTTTCAAAGATAAGAAAGTATAAAAATTTTGTTTCGATGGTAATGTCCAGCTCCAACGCCCAACCACTTGGGTCACTTCAGTCTTCCTGCGGCTTAGGGCGAAGTGCTTACCCACGCAGAACCGAACTTTGTTTGGGTTCGAGCCCACAACCCTTATTACCCTTTCAGTTCCCATTTAACGAACCAGATGTCCAAATTACCCGCTTTTTATCAAAAAAAACAGTACAGAAGGCCGGTAAAAACAATCCCAGATATATAATCGTTCGGGCTTGTAATGTTAAAAAAATATTACAAAAATTACGAAGAGAAAATCCTCAGCACTGAATTTACTTTTGCCTCCTTCCACTTCGAGAAATATCGACATTATAACAATTGCTGGAAAAGCCTCTGTAAACAATATTCATACAAATGGGAATCAAGGCTGCCTCATTCATTTTGCGTAAATTGACGATATACCTCGACAACACAAATGTTAAAAGTTTATGAATCGAAAGGGATTTCATCTTCCTTCGAGAAATAGTTTGGTGCATCTTAAATATTGAAGGAGGATTATGATGGAAAAAGTATTAGACGCTCAATTGAAGCCGAAAGTCGCTGAATTTTTGAATGGGACGAAAAAATTGTTTATCAATGGGGAATGGGTTCCTTCTGCCTCTGGTAAAACATTTAAATCATTAAATCCTTCCAACGGTGAAGTCCTTGCTATCGTAAGTGAAGCGGAAAAAGAAGATGTCGATCGCGCTGTCCGTGCTGCACGAAAAGCTTTTGACGAAGGTCCTTGGTCCAAGATGAGTGCTGCATCAAGGAGCCGATTGATCTATAAGCTGGCAGATTTGATGGAAGAGAATAAAGAGGAATTAGCACAATTAGATACACTTGATAACGGAAAACCTATACGTGAAACGATGAACGCGGATGTCCCGCTCGCGATCGAGCACTTCCGTTATTATGCTGGATGGGCGACGAAAATCGTAGGACAAACCATCCCGGTTTCCGGTAAGTTCTTCAACTATACTCGTCATGAGCCATTAGGTGTAGTAGGACAAATCATTCCATGGAATTTCCCGCTATTAATGGCTGCGTGGAAAATGGGAGCCGCATTAGCTAGTGGATGTACGATCGTATTGAAGCCTGCTGAACAAACGCCACTTTCGGCATTATACTTGGCTGAACTCATGCAAGAAGCCGGATTCCCGGAAGGTGTCGTGAACATCGTAACGGGTTACGGTGAAACAACAGGCGGACCGATCCTTGAACATGAGATGGTCGATAAGATCGCTTTTACAGGATCGACTGAAGTCGGTAAGCATATCATGCGTACTGCTGCAAACGACCTTAAGCGCGTAACGCTTGAGCTTGGTGGTAAATCACCGAACATCATCCTTCCTGATGCAGATATGACTAAAGCAATACCAGGTGCATTATCCGGTATAATGTTCAATCAGGGTCAAGTGTGCTGTGCTGGATCCAGACTGTTCATTCAGAAGAAGTCGTTCGACAATGTTGTTGCAGACCTTGTCTCTCACTCTGAAAAAATAAAGCAGGGCATGGGACTTGATCCTGATACGGAAATGGGGCCACTTGTGTCTGAAGAGCAGCACAACCGTGTGTTAGGCTATATTGATAGAGGTAAGTCTGAAGGTGCTGAATTATTGACTGGTGGAACGAAGCCTTATGATCAAGGTTACTTTGTATCACCTACAATCTTTGCAGACGTCAATGATTCAATGACGATCGCGAAGGAAGAAATTTTCGGCCCTGTTGTGGCAGCAATGCCATTCGAGGACTTGGATGAAGTTATCGATCGTGCAAACCTATCCGATTATGGACTCGCTGCAGGTGTATGGACTGAAAATGTCAAGAATGCACACTATGTAGCAAATCGCTTGAAAGCTGGAACAGTCTGGGTGAACTGCTACAATGCGTTTGATGCTGCATCACCATTCGGCGGATACAAGCAATCTGGTATCGGCCGTGAGATGGGGTCCTATGCACTTGATAACTACACAGAAGTCAAGAGTGTATGGATCAATATGGGCTAAGCAACCATATAAGGAGATCGGACTAGGCGGAGGCTAGGTCCGGTTTTCATAATAAAATTGAAAAGAGTAAATTTTACTCTACCACAGTACTCGTGACTGTGGTAGTTTTTTAATGGAAAAATAATGTTTTATAAAAAAGATTTAGGGAAAAATGAAAACATCAAAATTTCAGTGGGGTGTTGAAATGTTACGTTTATTATCAGTCATTGCCTTTTCTCTGTTCCTTGTGATTGGACTAGCAGCATGTGGTGGTGGAGAAGAAGAGAATGGAGGGAATGAGGAAGGCGGCGGCGGTGGATCTGTAGATGTTGCTGCTGCTGAAAAATCCTTTGAACAGAACTGCGCTTCCTGTCATGGGCAAAACCTTGAGGGCAGAGGAAACGCTCCTTCTCTTGAAGCAGTCGGAAAAGAAATGAGCCAGGACGAGATACTTCAAAAAATCCAGAATGGTGGCGGTGGAATGCCTGGTGGATTGATTAAGGGTGAAGAAGCGGAAAACGTTGCGGCTTGGCTTGAGACAATGGAATAACCAAAACTTGAATCGGTAAAACGATGACCTTGACGGAACGTTTCATCCCTAAAAGGTCATCTTTTATTAAAAGGATAAGAATATATAAAAATTTTGGTTACGGTGAAGTGATGTCTGGCTCCACCGCCCAACCACTTGGATCACTTCAGTCCTCCTGCGGCGGCAGCCTCCTCGTCAGACTTCCAGTGACCTTCTTGGTTAACCAGGGCGTTTGCGCTTTTCTTTATTTATGTGGAAGAAATCCGTTCAACTGGCATAAGAATAGTGCATATCCAAGTTCACCATCCGATATCTTCCCCTCACGTATTGTTTTGAACACAATACTGACAGGCATGTGAACGACCTCGATTTCTTCGTCCTCATCCAGCTTTTGATTACCAAAACTCGTTATGGAATCTGTAAAATACAAATGGGAAAAGCGATTTATAAAATAAGGTTGAGGATGGAATTTGCCTAAGTATGTAAACTGTTCAGCCACGATTCCCGTTTCTTCCTTTAACTCCCGTTTCGCCCCTTGTTCCGCATCCTCATTTGATTCAAGGCCTCCCCCTGGAAGCTCGAACGTCAGTTCAGCCATCTGATGTCTGAATTGCTTTACGAGTGTAATTTTCCCTTCATGCAAGACGACGACTGCAACAGAAGCAGCTTTCTTTTCTTCAATGAAAAGAGATCCTGATTTGGTTTCAAATACAGTAGATTCTTTATGATGAAGCAATGGTTTATGGAATTTCATACCTACCTCCTTCATTAGGGGAAATTTGCTAGTTCTCGAAACACCCGTTACACGGCCAAAGCAAAATTTCCTAGTAATCATAAAGACTCTTTACGATCATATCAAAAAAAGGACAAATAAAAAGGGGCTGTCCCTATATGCCTGATTCACACCATTTTGAAAAAAAGCATAGGATTGACATAGAATGTTGTGATGGTGGTGTCTGGCACGATTGTTTTGGGACAGCACCCTTCAATGTGTGTCATCTGTGGAATAAGACAAGTTCTCCAGAAGGTGAGGTCACCCTGCTTGTGTGGTTTTCATAATCATTATCTTCAAGTATATCCTGTCCGATCCTTTTTGCCTCTTTATTGTCAGTAGCTTCAAAGGATTCTTCATAAATCTTTTCGCCCTTGTTATCAAAAACGGTTATGATGTACATTTTCATGTGATCTTCCTAACCTCCTTTTTCTAGCTTATTCTAGATGTTACCCGAATCTCCTGCTTGTTAATTATTTGGTAAAACGATGAAACTTTTTTACGAAAAAACCGTTAGATAAGTGAGGGGGAGTGAAAACCATGAGTTTGCATATTGAAAAAGTGACAAAGAAATTCGGAGCATTCACCGCTGTGGATAATGTCTCCTTCCAAATACCTGACCATCAAATCTTCGGGCTTTTAGGAGCGAATGGAGCAGGGAAAACGACGACGTTTCGGATGGTGATCGGATTATTGACACCGACGGCTGGAAGGATTATGTGGGACAATAAACCTTTATCCCAAAAGGATTCTCATTTGATAGGATACCTTCCGGAAGAAAGAGGTCTTTATCCAAGTCTGAAAGTTTCCGACCAATTACTCTATTTAGGACGCCTGAAAGGTATGAAGAAAGCAGAGATCTTGCCACAAATGAAAGAGTGGCTTGAACGCTTCAAAGTACCAGAATTTGAAAATAAAAAAGTCGAGGAGTTATCGAAGGGGAACCAGCAAAAAATCCAGTTCATTGCAGCCGTTCTCCACAGGCCGAAAATCCTGATCCTTGATGAACCATTCAGCGGACTTGATCCGGTCAATGTCGAAATGCTGAAAGAAGCCGTACTTGAATTGAAGAAGGAAGGGACGACAATCGTTTTCTCTAGCCACCGGATGGAGCACGTCGAAGAGCTTTGTGAACATCTGTGCATCCTTCACAAAGGACGTCCTGTCGTTCATGGTTCATTGAAAGAAGTGAAACGATCATTCGGAAAAAAGAATGTGACGGTCCATGCTGAATTTGATCTCAGTTACCTGAAGGACATTCCTGGGGTTTTGAAATATAAGCCTGTTACCGAAGGGGTCCATCTCCAAGTCGAAAACGAAGAAGTATCGCAAAAAATCTTTGAAAGCATCACGAGCAAAGGGTTCGTCCGTAAATTCGAGCTTGAAGAACCATCGTTGAATGATATCTTTATTGAAAAAGTAGGTGCATCGTATGAATAAGCTATGGATCGTCATGTTACATACTTATAAAATGAGGATTCGGACGAAGGCGTTTCTACTGACAACGTTTGCTTCACTCTTATTGATCCTTGGGCTTACCAACATGCAGTCCATACTATCAATTTTTGATGGGGAAGAAGAAAACAAACAAGTGGCCGTGCTTGATGAATCAGGCCGTTTTTATGAACCATTGAAGCAGCAGGTTGAAAACACGTCAGATAACATCGATCTGATACAAGCAGACCAAAACGCACCAGAGGCGGAAGAACGGGTCCTGGATGGGGAATACGATGGGCTCCTGGTCCTTGAAAAAAATGAAAAAGGCTTGCCTGAAGGGGTTTTGAAAACAGCAGGCGTACCGGAAGCGAATTGGATCAATAATATTGAAAACAATCTGCAGCAGACGAAGGTCATGATTGCCACACAGGAACTGGGTATAGATCCTGCCGAGTTGACAACCTTATATGAACCGGTACCCTTTCAAAAAGAATCCTTGCAAGAAGGAGCAAAAACTGAAGAAGAGCTGAACCAGGCCCGGTCCATCGTCTATGTCCTTCTGTTTGTGATCTATTTTGCTGTCCTTTTTTATGGGAGCATGATTGCAACCGAGGTAGCGACTGAAAAATCATCAAGAGTGATGGAAATCCTCATTTCAAGCGTGTCGCCTGTCAAGCAGATGTTTGGAAAGATTTTCGGGATTGCACTCCTAGGGTTGACGCAGTTTTTCCTGATTTTTTTGGTCGGATTCTTATCTCTTGAATACAGCCCCTCACCAGAAAAAGAATCAACGCAGTCAATGACCGATTTCTCCTCATTGATCCAGATTGACCAACTGCCGATCTCGACTGTCGTCTATGCCATCATCTTTTTCCTGCTCGGATTCCTGTTGTACGCGACATTGCTTGCAATGCTCGGTTCATTAGTGAATAAGGTAGAAGAGGCTAACCAGGTGATCACACCGGTCATACTGATTATTGTAGTTGCATTCATGGGGGCGATGTCAGGGCTCGCTACTCCTGAAGCAGGCTTTGTAGCCGTAATGTCATATATCCCGTTTTTTACCCCGATGATCATGTTCCTGAGGGTCGGTATGCTCAGTATACCTATATGGGAAGTCCTGCTCGGTATCCTTATCCTTGTCGTAACGATCGGTATCTTCGCAGTCATAGCTGCCAAAGTCTATCGCGGCGGTGTCCTGATGTACGGCAATGCATCCAGTTTGAAAAATTTCAAAAAAGCGATCCAGTTGACGAAAAAATAATAATCGACTGCAAAGGCTCTATCCATGGATAGGGTCTTTTTTAAAAGATATGAAAGCATAAAAAAATTTTGTTTCGATGAAAGAATGTCTGGCTCAAACGCCCAACCACTAGAATCACTTCAGTCCTCCTTCGGCGGCAACACATTGATTTGGTTTCGTAGTGTTTACCCACGCAGGACCGAACTTTGTTTGGTTCGAGCCTCCTCGTCGGACTTCCAGTAAACCTTCGTGGCCGTTTGCGTTTTTCTAACACATAGAGGATGACGAACAAGCGCTCGTATAGATGTGGTAAAATAACACTAAAGATCTTGCAATGAAAGGATGAGGTAACAATGCGGAAAATAAGGTTTCTACATACTGCAGATTTACATATTGATACGCCTTTCAAGGGGTTGGGCCATTTACCGGAGCCTATATTCCATCTCATCAAAGATAGTACGTTCCGGTCCTTTGAACGCATTGTTGGATGTGCTATTGAAAAGCAAGTCGATTTCATTGTAATTTCAGGTGATTTATATGATGGCGCGAATCGGAGTCTGAAAGCGCAATTGTTCCTGAAAAATCAGTTTCAAATACTTGAGAATGATGGAATCGATGTATATGTCATCCATGGAAACCATGACCATTTGGCTGGCGAGTACGTCAAACTTACATGGCCCGACAATGTCCATTTCTTCAGCAGCAAGGAGCCAAACATGATCCCTTTTGAAAAAGAAGGCGAGGTCCTTGCCCATCTATACGGCTACAGTTTTCCAAAACAAACTGTCACGGAAAACATCTCCTCGAAATACAAAAAGGTAGATGGTGCCCCATTCCATATCGCATTATTGCACGGAACGAGCGGTGTAACCACCCATCATCACACATATGCTCCTTTCATGCTGAATGAATTGAAAGCTCACCCATTTGATTACTGGGCATTAGGCCATATCCATAAACGGGAGGAGTTGTCGCATCATCCACATATCATCTATCCGGGTAACATTCAAGGATTGAATAGGAAAGAGAGCGGTGAGAAAGGATGCTATCTAGTTGATATGACAGAGGCAGAAACCACATTGACCTTCCTTGATTCTTCTGTTGTAAGATGGGAGACTGAACATCTTTCCACTCTGCATTCTGATTCGGTGGATGAGCTGATCCATCACCTACACGTTGTAAAAGAGAGATTTCGAGCAACAGAAGTGAATACGATTCTATCAATTGAGCTTTCAGGGGAAAGCCCTGCTCTCCAATCACTCTATGAAAACGATACACTCGATGATTTGCTCGAGCATTTGCAAGACGGAGAAGAGATGGAAGAACCATTTGTATGGGTTGATCAGATAAAAGTAGAACCTATCTACTCGGAAGTTATCAGCGAACTCGGAAATTCACCTTTCATGAAGGAAATTTTCACTGTTTTCGAGGAAATGGACAAGGTCGAGCCTGTTTTGGAACCACTCTTGAAGCATAAAAAAGCGAAGAAATTTTTGGATGAGGGCAGTTTTGAAGATGAAGAAATTTTAGAGGAAGCGAAGAGGCTTTTGATCGAATCAATGGCCCTGCACTCAGAAAGGCAGGGGGACCGATGAGAATCAAGGACTTACATATATACGGTTTCGGTCGTTTCGAGAATGAATTCATCCAATTTGAAGACACAGATCTTCAGGTCATCTATGGGGATAATGAATCAGGTAAATCAACGTTGATGGCTTTCATGGATTATATGTTGTTCGGTTTTCCGAAGAGAAGTGAGAAGCGGTTGAGGTATGAACCGAAAACGACTCAGGCTTACGGAGGAAAGCTGCGTATCGAAACGATCGAGCATGGGCTTCTTACAGTGGAACGGAAAGGGGGCGCATCAGGAACCGTCACAATTTTAAAAGAAGATGGGGAAAGAGTAGATGAAGGATTCTTAAGCCAGTTGTTAGGAGAAGTGAATCACCAGGCCTTCCATGATGTGTTTTCTTTTAATCTGGACGGATTGCAGATGGTAAATGAAATCAAGTCAGAACAGTTGGGGGAATACCTTTTCAATGCCGGGTTGACAGGTGCCCAACAGCTTAATGAAATCTCAACCGCCTTTGAGGAAAATCAAAATAAACGGTTCAAACCGAATGGGAAGAATCCGCTTTTGAATCAGAAGCTTAATAACCTTCAAGAGTTGGAACAAAATGTGAAGCAATGGCGTAAAAAGCTTGATGAGTATAATCGGATGAGGGCTGAATTAGCGGATAAAAAAGAAGAATTGGCACAATACGAAAGAACAAAAAAGAGCCTCCAACAAAAATTGACAGAGCTCCAGCATATCCAATCGATCAACCCGCTCATCGAAAGAAAAAATACAATCGAGCATCAGTTAATGGAGCTACCCGTTGCTACGCCATTTCCAGAGGAAGGGCTGGAGCGGTTTCGAAGTTTGAAAGAAAGAAAAATCGAGTTGATCGGTGACTGTGAACATACGGAAGATTTAATCAGGAAGAATGAGGAGGAAACCCATGCGTTACAACTGGACGGTAAATGGATGCACCTGTCCTCTGAAATCATTGAATTGGAGAGTTCCTACCGACTGTTTAAAGGAAGGCTTGAAGATTACCACAAGATGGAGGAACGGATCGATTACTTACAACAAGAAATCGATCATGAAATACGTACAATCGGTCAGGAATGGACAGAAGAGAGGATTCAATCGGTCAAAACGGATCTCGTTACAAAGCAACAATTGATGACGAGACTGAAAAGGTTTGATCAATCGAAGGAGGATCAAAAAAGACTTGACGAGGGCTTGCTGCAAGCTCGAGAACTGTTGGAGACGAATGAAGCAAAAAGGGTGAGGATAAAAAAACAAATCCTCCCAGAGGAAACAGTCCAGTCTTACCGGGAAAAAGTAACGCACTTATCAAGCCAGTCGCCGGAATTTATAAAGGAACGGATCGAAAGACTTAAAAGTCTTCAACATCCATCTGTTGAAAATCCAACTTCCCGGATCACCATTTGGGTATTGATCGTTCTTGGTGTGGTATTGGCCGGTATCTGGATAATGAATGGCGATTATGCAGCAGGAATGATCATTGGAATCAGTTTGATCGGGACAGGTTTTCTTCTTCATAAAAATGACGGTACAGGCAAGGGAGACTTACTCGAACAGCAAATTAAAGACCTTGAGAATGAACTTGATGGTCGTCATAAAAGCTATGATCCCTCTGAATTGGACCGGCTGAATCAATTGATCCTCAATCAACAGCAGCTTGTTGTACAATATGAGCATCTTAAGGAACACGAACGGGATCTTGAAAAACGATATCAGGAGGTCGCCCGTCGTTATGATGAATGGGAGATCAATCATCATCGGGTAAAGGATGAATTGGCTGAATGGAGGGAATTGTGCCATATGCCAGTTAATGTTCCGGACAACATGCTTCTTGAAATATTCGACCGGATCAGCCAGTTGAAGAAAAGATTGACGGAACGTTCCCATCTGAAAAAAGGCCTTGAAAAGCTCCTGGGAGAGATCACTGGATACGAAGATGCGGTAAAGAAAATCGCTGACACTGTCCAAATCGATAGTACCCAGTCGATTGATAAACTCATGGCCCAATTGTCAAGCCGCTTGGATGAGGAGAAGAAAAAACGGAAAGAAAGGCAATCCTTAACACGTTCAATTGCCGACCTTAGAGAACATCATGAGGGATTGAAGAAAAAGCTAGCCCAATATACACAAGAGATCCAGAAATTGTTCCAGAAAGCTGAGGTTCATGATGAAGAAGCTTTCCGACAAAAAGGAAAAGCGAATGATAAATATGAGAAGTGGACAGGACAACTGCAGATGGTCCGCTCCCAGCTTGAATCGACGACTGATCAGAAAACGATTGAACATCTTGAGCAGAATCCAGAAGAGCTGTTGAATCTTTTATCCCGGCTGAAAGAGTCGGAAGAAGAACTTGAAGGGACCATCAGTATCATCGACAGGTTACGTGATGAATGTTCCCGCCTTCAAGCAACCATCACCCATCTAGAAGAAGACGGGACATATTCGAATCAACTTCATACCCTGCACCTGGCCAAGAGTGAATTTCTTGAAGAAGCTAAGAAATGGGCAGTCTATCGGACTGCACAACATATACTCGACCGAGCTAAAAGAAACTTTCAGGCAGAAAGACAACCAAGAGTCATCAACAGGGCAGAGAATTATTTTTTTGCAATGACAGAAGGGGGATACACCCGGATCATCGCCCCAAAAGGTGAAGAGAGTTTTCTTATCGAGCGTAATGATGGAGTGATTTTCAGGCCGGAAGAGTTGAGCAGAGCTACGATGGAGCAGCTTTATTTATCTTTAAGGATCGCTTTGGCAGAAGAATATGAAAATAAAGGTGACTTTCCTTTGATCATGGATGATATCCTTGTGAACTTCGATGAGAAGCGCCGGAAATTGGCCTTTGACCTTATCAGGTCTATTGCCGGTGATAGACAGGTCCTTTATTTTACATGTCATGGAACAACCGCGGCGCACCTGTCTGGCCGCCCATTACGGTTGCCAGCAATAACGGAACGTGAAACACAAACTTATTAGTTTCTGCAGGAGTTGAGCGATATGGCAAGCTATACCATTTATCTCGTGGAAGATGAACAGGATCTATCGGCTATACTAAAAGCATATATGGAAAAAGAGGGTTGGGAGGTCGAAGTCTTTCATGATGGCACAAGTGCATTGGAGTACTTGGATAAGCCGCCCCACCTCTGGGTTTTGGATATCATGCTTCCTGGTGTGGATGGATATGAAATTTTAAAACAGATAAGAAAACGGACAGATGTCCCCGTCATCTTCACTTCAGCAAGGGACCAGGATCTCGACCGTGTCATCGGATTGGAATTGGGGAGTGACGACTATATTTCAAAACCGTTTTTGCCGAAGGAACTTGTGATTAGGGCGAAAAAGCTTATGAAGCGTGTCTATGAAGGACCGGGCGGGAAGTATCAGAATCGCTTGGTGAATGATTATTGTATCCAGCCAATTGAAAGAAAAATAACCTATAAAAATGAGGTGGTCGATTTGACCACGAAAGAATTCGAGGTCGTGCTCTTTCTGTCAGAGCATCTGAATGAAACAAAATCACGTTTAGACATTCTTGAAAATGTATGGGGGAAAGATTATGTCGGGTCCGAACGCGCTGTCGATGACGTAGTCCGCAGAATCCGCAAGAAGATGCCGCGCCTCAATCTTGAAACGTTATACGGCGGTGGTTACAGGATTGAAACCTCGTGAAAAAGCTGAGCATCGCACAGCGGATCTGGCTGTCCTTTTTCCTGCTTGTATTCGTCGTCGGATTATGTGTCGTCATCATCTACCCCCTATCTATGCGAGAAACGTTGACAGATGAATCGTATCGGATCATCAAAGAACAGCAAAACCTTATTCTGGAGGGGCCAACTGGTCCAGAACAGGAACTACCGGATACAAATCTCAATTTCATAGAGCGGAGAGAAGCGGCGAGATCTGTCGGACATCTTATACTAGGTGATCAATCTTTCGTCATCAAAGGCGACAATGTACCGGAAACCGTTTTGCACAATATGTGGGAAAAAGCCATTTTTCTTGAAGGGGATGAAGGTGATTTCCAGCTTTCCTATCGTGATGCCACACTCTTCTATGTCATCAAGCCGATTGAAGTGAACGGGAATAATGCATTCATGGTTTCATATATGTGGGACACTTATCGTGATCAGCTCATGCGGCGTTTATGGGAAAGGTTGATTTGGATTTTCGTTATCGGTATTGCAATCAGTATCATACCTGCGATTTTGCTATCCAATTACTTGAGGAAGCCATTAAGAGCGCTCGGTGAAAGGTTTGAACAGATTGGGAACCACAATTGGCGTGAACCGTTCGAATTGAGAGGGGATAAGGATTTTCAGCAGCTCTCAGAACAATTTGAACGGATGAGGCAGAACTTGATTAGGAATGACCAGTCCCAAAAGCGGTTTATACAGCACGCTTCCCATGAGTTGAAGACACCAATCATGACAATCAAAAGCTATGCACAGTCCGTTAAGGATGGTATATTCCCTGAGAAAGACCTTGAAGAGATGATGGATGTGATCATCAGCCAAACCAGTCGTATGGAAGAACGTGTGAAGGATATGATTTATTTCTCAAAGCTTGATACACTGCAAGATGCCGAACCGAAAAAAGAAACCTTCCGTTTCGGCTCATTAATACAGGAAGTCCTCGATCGGTTCTTATATCAAAGGGAAGATGTCCAAATACGGATGAGCGGGGAAGAAATCGTGCTTAATGGGGATCGCAGTCAATGGGAAGTCGTGTTCGAGAATATCATCCAGAATGCGCTCCGCTACGCAGAATCCTATATCGACATCACCTGTGAAAAATCAGAGGGGAAAACACTCATGATCATACACAATGACGGTGATCCCATACCTGAAGAAAGTCTTGAAAGGTTATTCGAGCCTTTTCAGAAAAGTCATAAAGGCCAATTCGGGCTGGGACTCGCTATTGTCAAACGTATCGTCGAACTTCATAATGGAACTGTAGAGGTTCAAAATAACGAAAATGGGGTTTCAATCATAATCGTCATTTAAGTGAACCGATTGTAATATAGAAGGATGATTGTATGGAAGAAGTGAAGAAGAATTACAAGGGGCCGATGCTCCTGTTAATGGTTAATTTATTCATCATCATGGTCGGAATCGGACTCGTCATCCCGATTCTGCCCTATTATGTAGAGGCGTTCAACGCGACAGGTAGAGATCTTGGATTGCTTGTTGCTTCATTTGCGTTCATGCAATTTCTCTTGGCACCGGTTTGGGGGAGATTATCAGATCGGATTGGCCGGAAACCATTGATCACATTAGGAATGTTCGGTTTCGCTGCAGCTGAATTCATTTTTGCTTTTGCCACTGATCTCTGGATGCTTTATGCTTCAAGAATTTTAGCAGGAACGTTCGGTTCTGCCATTATGCCGACAGCAATGGCCTATGTGGCCGATGTCACTCAGGAAGAAGATCGGGGAAAAGGGATGGGCCTTTTAGGAGCAGCGATGGCATTAGGAATTGTAATAGGACCTGGGATCGGCGGATGGCTTGCCGAAATCGATCTCTCACTCCCATTCCTTGTTGCTGGTCTTGCCGGAACCTCTGCTGCGATTCTTTCGGTATTCATGCTGAAGGAAACACTTTCTCCTGAAGCGATGGAAGAGGCGAAGAATGAAGAGAAGATGAACCAATTCAAGAGAATGTGGATCGCCTTGAGGAGTCCTGTCGGATTTCTGCTCATCCTTGTCTTTGTGATGAGCTTTGCTCTTGCCAATTTCACGTCAATTTTCGGGTTCTATGCATTAAAAAGATACGGATATGACCCTGCTGAAGTTGGCATCATCGTAGCCATCACAGGTGTAATCGGAGCAGTGGCACAAGGGACATTGGTAGGGAGGCTGACGAAACGGTTTGGAGATGACCGTGTCGTGACAGGTTCGTTGCTATGGAGTGCGATCGGGTTCATCCTGATGGTTTTTGCATTCAACTATGTAACCGTGATATTGACAGTTTCGATATTCTTTCTAGGAAATTCGATCTTACGGCCAGCCCTTAATTCGTTCATTTCAAAACTAGCAGGCAAACAACAAGGGACGATCATGGGATTGAACAATTCATTTTTAAGCTTGGGAAATGCTGCAGGCCCAGTGCTTGCCGGGTTTTTATTCGAAGTCAATATACATATACCGTATTTGCTTGGGGCGGCAGTCTTGCTTGGAGCATTGGCTGCCATGAAAGTATGGACTTCCAACAAAGTAGAACAAACCATTGAAAATAGCAGCTGAAAAAAAGAGGAGGTAAGAGAATGAAAAGAGGGATTCAAGATTACCAAGTAGGGGACATATTTGATGATTATCTATTGATCAAATCTGCAACGAAAGGGGTTACCAGTAGCGGAAAGCCGTTTTTAACCCTGATTGTCCAGGACCATACAGGGGAAATCGAAGCGAAACTATGGGATTCAACTCCAGGAGATGAACAACAGTATCTTCCTGAATCGATTGTCAAAGTTATGGGGGATATCACAAGCTATCGCGGAAAAGCACAACTTAAAGTAAAACAGATCCGGTTGACGAATTCACAGGACAGCGTGAGTGTACATGACTTTGTGGAAACTGCACCGATTCCACAGGATGAAATGACTGAAGTGATTACACAAGCAATATTTGAAATGAAAAATCCGAATATCCAAAGGATCACGAGACATTTGGTCAAAAAGCATCAGAAGGAACTCCTCGAATTCCCGGCTGCCACGAAAAACCACCATGAATTCGTCTCGGGACTGGCTTTCCATGTCGTTTCAATGCTTAAACTAGCTAAATCAATCGCACAATTGTATCCGTCATTAGATACGGATCTGTTGTATGCAGGAGTCATCTTGCATGATCTCGGGAAAACAAAGGAACTGTCGGGACCGGTTGCGCCGCACTATACGCTTGAAGGTAACCTGTTAGGTCATATTACGATGATGGTGGAAGAAATCGGTGAAGCAGCACGGGAACTCGAAATTGAGGGGGAAGAAGTATTGATCCTTCAACATATGGTATTGAGCCACCATTCAAAAGCAGAGTGGGGAAGCCCAAAACCGCCGTTAGTGCGGGAGGCTGAAATCCTTCATCATATCGATAACATCGATGCAAAAATGAATATGATGGATCGTGCGTTAAGTAAAGTTAAGCCAGGAGAATACACGGAACGTGTCTATGCGCTTGATAACCGTTCATTCTATAAACCTTTGACTGAACAGAAAAAGTCAGTTCCTAATTTATAATGAGTCATAAACAACCGTTTTCCAACATACCTTTGTAATAACAAAGCTTGTCTACAAAGGAGGAAAGTCGATGCGTCGCCTATACGTTGTCGCTACGGTTGTTTTATTTTTTGTATTGTTACAATTCACAGGTGTATACAGCAATCTCAAGCCGATTCTCGCAAATGTACCATGGTGGATGTACTTCGTACTAGCAGGGATAGGTTATTCAGGCTACCGAGCGTGGTTCCATACAGTCGAAGACCGAAAACTGGACCGGGTACACATTGAGGAAGAGGGCAAAATTTATATGGAACGGATTGAGGAAGAAAAGCAACGGCGAAATCAAGCATCTGGCGAATAAAATGAGAGAGAGCTTCCTTTTATAGGGGGCTTTTTTCTTAAAAAGTGAGCCCCCACCACAAGGCTGTTTTTCGGGTTGTCGGGGTAATTTCTAAGTTGTCGAGATAATCTCTGAGTTGTTGAGATATTTATAAATTTGTCGCGTTTTACCCTTGAGTTGTTGAGATAATGAAGTGAAAAAACACTTCTGATGATTAAATTTGCCAGCCCAAGTCTAAAAAAGGACATGAAAAGAGGACTGACAAGAGTCAGTCCACCTATTAATTATTTTTGGTCAGCTTTGTCATCTTTCTTAAAAAGGTCCTTGTATTCCTTATCTTTCACGTCGATTTTAGCATCTTTCATAGCTTTGTCGATCGGGTTGGCTTCTGGGTCCTTTTGTGCTTTTTCTTGAGCTTTCTGTTGAAGCAATGTTTTCTTGATTTGATACTCTGCTTCTTCAAATGATTGTGTTTTTTGGTCTAATACTTCAATGATGTGGAATCCATATTGGGATTTGACTGGGTCTGAAATTTTACCTTTTTCAAGTGTGAATGCTACCTCATCGAACTCAGGGACCATTTGGCCGCGTGGGAATGATCCTAACTCTCCACCTTTGTCTTTCGAACCAGGATCAGTAGAATATTCCTTCGCAAGTTCTGCAAAGTCTCCACCTTCGTCAAGCTTCTTTTTCACTTCTTTAGCTGTCTTTTCATCTTCTACCAAGATGTGACGTGCTTCAACTTCTTTAACTTTGAATTCTTCTTCATATTTCTTTTTCATTTCTTCCTCGGATACTTTGATTCCATCCGTTTGAGCTTTGAAGAATACGAGGTTTCGCTTAACAACGTCGCGCAGCTCGTCCTCGCCTTCAATACCGCTTTGTTTCAAAGCGTTCTCGAAACCTTCTTCTCCACCAAATTGGCTTCTAAGGTACTCAATCTCTTGATCGAGTTCTTTATCGCTGACTTTATATTTTTCAGAAAGAACTTTATATTGAACAAGTTCTTGTAAAATTTGTTCGGATTGAGGTTGTTTTTTCATCTCGTTATAGAAATCTTGTTGTGTAACATCTCCGGCGTTTGTTTCGACGATCACTTTGCTATCGCCGGAATCGCCATTATTGCTACATGCAGCTGTACCAAAAATTGTTGTTGCTGCAGCAACTGTCAGGACCCACTTTTTCATCGACATACACTCCTATGATGTAGAAATTTTTTCACAGTTTCTACTATAGCATATCCAACCGATAAAAATACACATTAAACACCAAATATGAGAAAAAATACACATTTATTGGAATTGCTTGTGCATTCGCCCCTTTTTCAAAATAAGGGCATTGGTCTAATCAATAACGGCATTTGACTTATACACTATAAATGTATACCAAAGGAGGGATTGCAATGGGTTACGGATCCGGAAGTGGTTTTGCCTTGATCGTAGTACTGTTCCTTTTGTTGATCATCATAGGAGCTTGCTACATCTGTTAAAATTCTAGAGAATTTTCGGAGTGAAAGGATAGAAGCCTATGCTTTGGCTTACCTCAATGCATAGGATAACGTAACACCGGAATAGGGGGTGACATCATGGGTGGATACGGCTATGGAAGAGGATTTGCGTTGATCGTTGTATTGTTCATCCTATTGATTATCGTAGGCGCAGCTTGGATTTGCTAATACGTAAATGATGAATGAGTAAGAGGCTGACTATCGGGGTCAGCCTCTTTTTTAAAGGATAAGAAAGTATAAAAATTTTGTTTTCGAAGATGGAATGTCTAGCTCCAACGCCCAACCACTTGGATCACTTCAGTCCTCCTGCGGCGGTCGACACATTGATTTAGTTCGAAGTGTTTGCCCACGCAGAACCGAACTTTGTTTGGTTCGAGCCTCCTCGTCGGACTTCCAGTGACCTTCGTGGTTAACTAAGGCGCTTACGCTTTTCTTTATGATTCATTCTTCCTATGTGATGTTTGTACATATGTCAATGTGGGGAATAATGAAGTATTATGAAGCATAAATTGCTTCAATGCACATAAATTACTTCAATGTACGAGCTCACGAGTAGGATTGTAATCATGATATTGATCCACCGAAACACATTCACTTGTTTTTCAGCGGGAATATTTTTTTGAATACATAAGCGATTCGTAAGAGTATTGAACAAGAATAGAACGATACATGCGAATGCTATATAATAGATTGCGATCATTGTCATATTTGAAACCTCCGAAACTAAGAGATTGTATTACTAACATACCAAAATATTAATTAAATGAACAGTCACAACTATCATAGAATATAGGGGACAGGAGGAGAGCCTTTTGAAATTCAGATGGAAATACGCATTTTTCATACTACTTGTAATCATGGTAATCGTACCAATCATTGTTGGAACTTTAATATTTATGGGGGATAAACAGGGAGATAACTCCAGCCGTGACGTAGCTATGCATGGTGAGCCGATTTTCGATATTGAATCTTCCAAATCGCAATTGAACTTTCTAATAAAAGAACAATTAGCTGAATTGAAGTCTGGCAGGAATCCAAAGTTCGATTATAATGTAACACTTAAAGAGAATGTTCAAGTTAAAGGATATTTCACGTTTTTTACCAATGAAGTCCAATTTACGATGGATTTCAAACCCCAAGTATTGGACAATGGTGATCTTTTGTTAAGAGAGGAATCGATCAAGCTAGGGGCATTGAAGCTACCTGGTTCGAAAATATTGGAGTTCATCAATGGAAGTACTGATTTGCCTCCCTGGGTTGAAATCAATGATAAAGAAGAAACGATACTCCTGAAACTCACACAGATTAAATTGAAGGATCAACTGTTTATAAAAGCTGAATCCTTTGATTTGGAGGAAGACAACATCCGATTCAAGGTTTATTACCTTACAGAAAAATAAGATAAAAAAAGAATGGCCCCTCACACCAATCGAGATGATCACAGGCCATTCTTTTTTTATAGGATTTATTTCTGTGAATATACCTTAAGAAAATCTATCTTAAGATATAGCATTTAATAAGTGCGGCGCACAATGATCTGGAATCCTGTATCTCCATCTTCTAAAAACGAATCCTTAGGTGCATTCCATAGATGGATGATATAAATCATATCTTTCACACATAGAAAGATATTCAATGCCGAAACAATCGCAAACAAGTGCAGCAGTTCTGGAAATACCATCGAGCCGATCAATGAAATCAACGTAATGAACAGCAGGGGAAAAGCGACTGTGATCAGAGCCACTCTTCTAGAAAGAACGTCGGGTATACGGCAAAAAAATGAAAAACGATTTTCGCCAATACCGAAACCTGCTTTATGGCCTGCAATCCAAAGCGGGAGACAATGCAAGAATGTATGGAAAGGTATGATCAATATTGTGATCAACAGCAAGGGCATAAAGCCTGTTTGAAAATAGCTCGTTTCAGGTTGAAACATACTGAAAACCATAAAATAAACGATAAAATACGTTAGACTGAATAGTGTCGACATCAGTAATAGGCGTAGTTTACCGTAATCACGTGTTATATTTATCGATTTGAAGCAATTCATGATGGATCACCTTCTTTAATTAATAATGTATGTGGGAAAAGGTGAATACCTTACGTTCTCCAGTAAAAGTTAACTTAGCTTCAGCTGGTGTGGGATCAGCTTTTCCAAGCTTCTTTTAAAAACCACGTACATACATTACGACGTTTCTTGCGAAAAATCAATAGGTTTTACAAAAAAATAATAAACATCTGAAGAAGTATTTCAAGGGCGAGTAGATTATGGAACTTTGCAGGGAGCTTGAGGAAAGGGGAGATGAATTATTAAGAGAAGCCGGTATGGTTTTGACTCCTCTATTAATTCATTTTGCAGGGATGCTCAATCCGGAGGTCGATCCTTACATGACACCTATGTCATTTAATAAACAAAGGATATTTTAAAAGCTTGACTGATGAACTGATCAGCCTGATGAAAAATGTGCAATCAGGTGATGGTTGGTACTTTGGTGATTTCTTCTTCTTTTTCAGGTGTAAGCTGTAGGTTTACTGGTTTGTTTTCAGGTTTGGCAGAAACGAGTTGATTATCAATTTCCTCAAATTCGCTTTCTATTTTTGTTACCGTAGTATCAAGGATAGACATGAAATCTTCCCCATACACACTTCGAATCACTGCCATCAATTCATCGAATTCAGGAAATTTTCCATAAAGCTCACGTAACTTGAGTGAAGCACCGAAAATACCATAACTTTCAGGTCTGTAATCTTCAATCGTTCTTAATAATAGATCTCTTCCCGTGTCGGTTAGTTTAACATACGTGTTCCGTTTGTCATTTTCTTTCTTTGAGAAGGTCAAGTAGCCTTGTTCTTCTAGTTTTTTGGAAAAGTTAAATGCTGTAGACACGTGCATAACACCGAACTTGGAGATGTCAGAGATCGAAGCTCCCTCAAGATGGAAAGCAATCCAGAGAATGTGGTGTTCGTTAATGTTAAGACCGAATGGTTTGATCCAACCTTGCCAATCTTTCTCAACACATTTCCACATGGCTTTACTAATCTGGGCTACTTTATGACTGAACATCATAGCTTCTTTCATTGAAAAATCTTTCTTATTTTCCATAATGAACCTCCATTCTGCTTTATATTATGACAGGAATTGTTAGATTTATAAAGACAATTATCTAAGTGTTCACAACTTTTTCCCACTAATTGTTGTCTAATAAATCCTTTGAGTAGGAATTTATAAGTATTATTTCGACAAAAAAGAACAAAACCTTTTTATTTTTGACAAAAAGTCATAAGGCTTTCTCTTTTCTCTATTGAAATATACCTTCACTTATTTAATATCGGTAAGGTTGCTTAATATTTCGCGCTTTAGTAGCTTTTTCAACACGAATTTTCTTTAAGCGAAATTGGTGATACTCCTGCGGGATTGGTGAAACCCACCAGTGACCTGCGTGACGAAGCAGGTCGCTTCCGCTTTTCGTCCGCCCGCCGGAAAGGGAGTGAATTTCACAAAAATCAACAATGGAGAATAACAGAGCCTTATATTTAAGGGATGTTGAAACATTAGAGTAGGGGACCTGAAAAAGGGGGTGAATATGCAAAAAACTGGCCCGTATGCTAAGTGGTGGGATACACTTGCTAGAGCCAGTCCTTGTTAACGTTCTATTTTGTTTCTGCTGGTTCTGATGTGTTTTTTGTTTCTTCCTGGAGTTCTGCTACGGTATCGTTGATTTCCTCAACATCATTTTTGATAATTTCAATGTTCGGTTCGATTTCTTTCCTCCAAGATTTGATGTCTTCTTTCAAATCAGTCGCAACCTCTTTGAATGCATCTACACCTTCCTTTGAAACTTGAATGATTTGTTCTTTAAGGCTGATGCCTTCTTTTCTGACGTCCGTTAATGTTTGTTTCAATTTATAGGTCGAGTCCTTAATGTCTTTACGGACTTCCCGACCTGATTTTGGTGTGGATAACAATGTTGCAGCTGCAGTGACAATACTTCCTACCGCAAAGCCGATTAATACGGATTTTTGTTCCTTTTTCATGATTACAATTCTCCTTTCGTGATCTTACTCATCTTTCAAGGGCCAAGATGTCATGTCCCGTCCAAACAAGATAAGTCCTTGTTACATTATTCGTGAGCGCCTTTTAGAAACCTTCAATAATCGTTCGACCATTTCTACAAAACTATCCCACGATATCGACATTGTTAAACAATTCTCGGGGAATAAACCTTTCCTCTTTTTCATAGGATGGTATGGGGTGATGAGTAATGATTTATGGAATTATTGTACTTGCTATTCTTGGGTTGCTTTTATTTTATATCATGATCAGGATGTTTCTTGATACAAAACGTTATTCATTCAGAAATGTCCGTGTCCACAAAAAACAGAACATCGGTCGCATGTTAGGCGTCATTGGAAGCTTCTGCTTATTGCTTGTTGTCCTCTTTTTTGTGATCAAATTTTGACGAATCTCCATTTAGCTTTTGTTAATCATTCATTGTGTATTCAAAAAAACTGTCCAATCGGCTTATTATTCTTGGCAAACCCTTCTTCTCGGATTAATATGAAGGAAGATGTGGAAGATTAAAGAGAAGGAGGAGGCGTAAGAGATGTGGAAGAAAATTAAACTTTTCATGTTTTTTAGAACGATGATAAGGCGTGCACGTACGTTGATCAAAGACCGGGAAGAAAGCGGTCAAATGGTCCAGAACGTACGTGCAAAACTTCAAAAGGATGATATACAAGAAGCTTTGAAAGGTTTTTTGGACAGAATACAAGCTCTCATTCGTCTCGCAGATCAGTATCGATTAGGAAACTACCGGGATATCTCAAAAAAATCAATGGTATTGGTCATCGCAGGATTACTTTATTTCTTAAGTCCGATTGACGCCATTCCCGATTTCATCGCTGGCCTGGGCTTAGTAGATGATCTCGCCATCATCAGCTATGTATGGAAGACCGTAAACAATGAGATTGAACAATTCTTAGATTGGGAACAGGAAAGCCCAAATAAAACCGACACCCTATGATGCTAACGGGTGCTGTTTTGGAGTACACACAGTATATTTCACACATATAAAGGCAAGTGGTTTCACATACGAAATCACTTGCGTTTTTTCTTGAAGGATAAGAAAGTATTAAAATTTTGGTTGCGGTGAAGAAATGCCTAGCTCCACCACCCTACGCCAAAAAGGCGATCATTTTTCCAACAGGGGGCTTATCCGAAATAGGACATGCCTCTTTTGTAACTTTTTGAGAACTTTATTAATCTTTAATCGTATTATTAATAACTATCTTAATATTGAGGAGGAATAAGATGTTTGGGAATACACCGAAATGTTCGAATTGCGGTAAAGAAGTAAAAGGAAATGATCTGGTTTACATAAAGATGCGGTATCCAGAAAGCCAGAATTAGGACTTATCCGTAATAAATAAGCGTTGTTTTATGAAGTATACAAAATCTTGGAGGTCTTGGTGAAAACAAAACAACTACATTATTTACTTGTTCTTATTTTATATCCTATAACAATACTCCATTTTATTTTGGGTAATTACTCCGACGATAAGTCCATTTCGGGAATAGTGTTTTATTCAATTACAGCTTTTATCTATGTGGGATTAGTTCACCTATTTAATGTAAGTCAAGTAGGCAAGATAATAGTTATATGGATATTGACTTTTATTTCACTTATTTTGATAATTGTATTTTTCACAGTTAAATAAGAGAAAAAACTTTTTCCTCACCTAATAGACAACCAGGGAGTATTAATATCCAGTTAATTATCAGTATTGAAATCAATTCTACAATAAAGTTGTTAAGAGTAAAAAATCATTGTCGGCCTTAATGCTGGGAAACTAGCACGTCCTTATTGTGGAGCAAGGGGAAAGACGGAGATGACTTCAAACGCTTACCTATTGTTCCATATAGTAACTCTTGTTTACTTAAGTAATATCTAACGCTAGGATGATGAAATTGAATATAGACTATAAGTTAATGGAAATACAGACAGAAGTCTTATTTAATATAGATAACCTTAAAAAAATAACAGGGTTAAATGAACCTACAGAAACACCTGCACCATTTCTTTTCATTGGGCGTACTAAGACAGGAAATATAATTCGTTTTAACAAATCTTTTTCTGAGTTTGAAGAGTCAAAAATTCTAAAACTGGTTGATGACAGAATAGACAGCATGAATCTCGGAAAGCTGATTATCAATGTAAGTAAGTTAAGGCAGATAAGTTCCGTATGGATGGGTCCAGCATATGTTTTTCCTGAAGGGTTTAATATGACTTCTAATGCAACTAAAATAACGAATGACAATAAAGATTTATTGCTAAAAGAGTTTCCACATCTAATTGATGACTTTGAATGGAGGCAGCCTATATATGCAATTATGCAAGACGGCAAAGCAGTCTCCATCTGTTCAAGTGCAAGAAAGAGTTTAAAGGGTGCTGAAGCAAGTGTAGAAACTCTGACACGGTATCAGGGTAACGGGTATGCCACTAGATGTGTGGTTGCTTGGGCAGCAGAAGTGAGAAAATTAGGATTGAAGCCACTCTACAGTACAGCTTGGGATAATTTTTCATCACAGTCTGTTGCGAAAAAACTTAACTTATATCAATATGGGGTTGATTTACATTTTGGTTAATTTTTTATTCCGCAATCAGCGGGTTTATGAAGTAAGCCCTTCGTCCGTATAGTCAAAAAAGAGCTCAAATCTGAGCTCTTTTTCTTGTGAATTTATATGCAAAACTGTTGTGAATAATGTGTAATTTGACTTGCGATTTTGGCTGCGAACTTCGAGTTTGTACCTCAAAATAGGGCCCGTTACTATGATGGGATCGGTATATTTTTTAAGAACTATTCTCCAGCTCGAGCCCTGAGCTTTATTGTATTTGGTATTTTAAATTGGATCGCTTTGTAATTGTCTGCATGATCGGAAACAAAACAGTCATGGCAATGGTGTTGACTACCGCTGTCGGTACGACGACTGTAAGGAACAAAGCTATGAATGGTGCTGGTAAGTTTGTAAGTATTGCTGCGGCTGATAAGAATATCGCTCCGCTGATCAGCGTTCCTACAGCTGCTAGAGTCGCTGCAAGAATGACATTCCCGTGGAATTTCTTAAAGCTCATATATAAAGCGAAAATGATGAAGGCTGTAATCGGCTTATCGATCAAATTAGCAAACTGCCCTCCTGGAAAACTCGTTGTCAGTGCTGAAATGACACCAGTTGTCAATGCGGTCACACCGACACTTTTATTATCCGGGAACAAAATGATTGCCAGGAACATCATCGTCAGAAGCATATCGATTTTCATTGCTCCTAATATTCCAGGGATGACTGCGTGAAGTACAAACCCTACAGCTAATAGTACACCAATTAAAGATAATTGAATGGATTTCATATAAATCCTCTCCTCTTCTCAACTCAACTTTTCTCGTTGACTCCAATAGTGCGCTCATGCCTATTGCGAGTAAAACGGATGCTTACATTTTACCAATCATTCATAGGTGAAGAAAAGGTTTTTCACCTGAATTTCCGGGTAACAGTTTATGGTAACCGAATTTTCGTGGAACCAGTCATGAGTGCTTCTTTTTAAATTTTTCCATATAATTCACTAAGCGCTCACATGATGCCAAACCGACTCCATTATAAAGGGATGCACGGCAGCCACCGACAGAACGGTGACCGGAAAGTCCGACAAACCCTTCATCTTCTGTACCTTGTAAGAAGGCTTTACTAAGTTCGGAGTTTGGCAGGTTAAATGTGATGTTCATCCGTGAACGGCTTGATTTTTCGGCATGTCCAGTATAAAATCCATCGCTTTCATCAATCGTGTTATAAAGGAGGGATGCCTTTTGCTCACTTCGGTGGATGAATTCAGTCAATCCTCCCTGTTCAATCATCCACTCAATGGTCAAGCCAAGCAAATAGATCGAGTAGGTCGGCGGTGTATTGTACAAAGAGTTTTTGTTACTATGGACCTTATAATCGAGCATGGCAGGAAGCTGTGTATTCGTTTCAGCCAGAACATCTTTACGGATGATCACGACTGTGGCACCAGCTGGACCGATGTTTTTCTGTGCTCCTGCATAAGCCAGTACAACTTTTTCCCAAGGAACTGTTCTTGAACCGATATCACTCGACATATCGATGACCAATGGAACATCCGGAAGTTCTTCGAAGGTTTGCCATTGGGTTCCGTATATTGTGTTGTTGCTCGTAACATGGAGATAGCTGATATCCTTATCAAGTCCCTTCCAGTCCGATTTATCCGGTATATGTGTAAAGCCGGATGCCTCACTGCTCGCAGTGATTTCCGTCTTCCCGATTTTCATGGACTCCTTATAAGCCTTCTGACTCCAAGAGCCTGTTACGATATAGGAAGCTGATTGGCTTTCCTTGAGGAGGTTCATTGGGACCATGGTAAACTGGAGGCTCGCTCCACCTTGTAAAAATAAAATTTCGTGGGTCTCAGGGATGTTCAGAAACTTTCGTAACGACTGTTGTGCATTTTCGTGAATCGATTGGTATGCTTTACTTCGGTGACTCATTTCGAGAATTGACAAGCCTGTATCCAGGTAATTGACCAGTTCCTGTTGTGCACGTAACAGGACCTCTTTTGGAAGAGCTGTAGGCCCAGGGTTGAAATTGAATGTTTCCATGAAGCTCGACTCCTTTGTCCAAAGAATAATGTAGTATAGTAAGCCTTCTGAAAATTCATTATACTTGAATCACACCATAGATATAAGGGGGATATCAAAATTGTACAAAGAATATAAAGAAAATAAACCAATTGACCTTAGTCCCTATGATCATCCGGATGTATATCCAGGACCACGTCCAATTTCTTCCTTCATTTATTATGAAGGGAAAGCACACCGGATCATTGAAAAGATGGGTGTGTCCATAGAGGATTTAAAAGTAGAGTATTCAGACTCGGACAACATGCTGGGATCTTTTCATGAAAGGTCGGATCATACCCTTTCAATCGGTGATTTCCTTCATGAACAGGAATTGCCGCCAATAGAAGAGCGGGTCCCTCTTGTAGCATATGGCTCGAATGTCTGTTTAGCTCAATTACGGTATAAATTCAGTTTGAATAGGAAATTGAATGACTTTGTGCTTTGCCTGCGTGGATCTATGCTCGATTCTGATATCATTTATGGGTCCTTTTTAGCCCCATACGGTTCTTTACCGGCTGTCATAGCTCCCGTCAAAGATGCTATAACTGAAATATGGCTGACATTCGTCGAGCCTGCCCAGCTTGAGCATATGAACCGGACAGAAGGCGGATATGTCCTGCGCGAGCATCATGGAAAGAAGTTCATTACGGCTACTGGTGAACAGTTTGAAACGATCTATGCGTATTATTATCCGCATGCATTTGAATTTGATCAGCAATGGTACCGTTTTAAAGATATAAGAGGGAACTCCAGCATAACAGCCAAGTGGCAAGCTGAAATCCTTGACCTCATAAATGGTGAATTCGGATTCAAGGGGACAAGAGAAGAATTCCTGCACCAGCTTAGATGGAACATCCCGTTTTATCGGGAGTTGCAAAATTGGTTGAAGCAATTCGATGCGCAATTTGACCATCCTGATTGGGAAGAACCGAAAGTGATCGAAACGGTAGGGGATCTGAGGCGAACCTTTTTAAGCACCAAATCGCCAGAATCCGAACAGTTGCTCTCGATTTATAAGTAGTGGAAGGGGTGACATTAAGGTCATCCCTTTTTAATACGTTATGAAAGTTTAACTTTTCAGCGATGTAGCTAACCGGCGTAGCAGAAAAGTTTGCGAACGAAGTATTAGTGCAGCTAAGGCTCAGCCTTCGCCAAGTTTTCTTTATGTAGTCCAAAGTGAAAATCTACAAAAATAGAAGGTGAAATGCAAAAAATATGGAATTATGTACAAAAAAACGATTTTATCTACACAAATGAACGACATTTCTTAAAAAGAGAGCAGCCATCTGAGACCGCTCTCCAATCAAGTCTTCACTTGATAGATTCTGAAATTTCCTGTGCGATCTGTTGGAGATCTTCAGAGGAATATTCACCTGAATGAGGTTTCCAGACGGCCCCGAAACCGTCTCCTTCACCATACCTAGGCAGGATATGTACATGGTAATGGAAAACAGATTGTCCGGCTGGTTCCTCATTATTATTCAATAGATTCAAGCCGATCGGTTGAAAACGTTCCTTGATCGAATTCGCTATTTTAGGTACGACTGAAAATACTTTTTCAGCAGCCTCGGAGGGAAGTTCATAGAGGTTTTCATGGTGCTCTTTCGGAATGACAAGGGTATGGCCTTTCGTTACTTGGCTGATATCAAGAAAAGCCAGTACATGTTCGTCTTCATACACTTTGGAAGCAGGGATATCGCCGGCGATGATTTTACAAAAAATACAATCTTCCATATGTTCCACACCTTTCAAAAGTATTGTTCTCGTTTGAAGTAATTGTATCATAGCAAGAAATGAACATAAAAAAGACTATTTTTATTTAAAGTGAAAGAAAAGCGGAAGCGACCCGTATAGTCACGCAGGTCACTGGAAGACTGACGAGGAGGCTGTCGCCGCCGCAGGAAGTCTGAAGTGATCCAAGTGACTGGTCGCTGAGCTAGACATCAAGAAAAGCGGAAGCGACCCGTATAGTCACGCAGGTCACTGGAAGACTGACGAGGAGGCTGTTGGTTTTTATCCCTCAAAATTTATAAAAAAAATGAAGAGCCCTATCCTGTTGATAGAGCTCTCCGGAGAGGTCAGAGAAGAAAAGAGAAACAAGAGATAATGAACAATGGCTTGGGAAAGTGGTCATTGTTTAGAAGAGTTGTCCAAATAGCTCACGCCGTTTGTACACCCTTCATGAAGTTGGATTACACAACAGCAATCTCTTTCTCTTTTCTTTTGAAGAAGGGGGGATGCCTTCTTCATTCTCATCATTTCCAAATTTGTCCAAATTAATACAGTGAATATTGGTACAATAAGCATGGAATGATTTTATTTGATAAAATAGCATAAAACAACCGAACAATGGAAGGGGTCTAGAATGAAAAGTGTCTTGGACGTAACAGATTTGACAGGTGGATACAGCCAGCAGCAACCTGTTTTACATAATCTCAATTTTCATGTGGAACAAAAAGAAATCGTTGGATTGATCGGTCTGAATGGTGCGGGAAAAAGTACGACAATCAAGCATGTGCTTGGTTTGATGGAACCGATTGAAGGAACAATCAAGGTGAGCGAAAACACAATCGGTGAAGGACCTGACCGCTACCGTTCCCAAATCGCTTATATTCCTGAAACACCGGTCCTGTATGATGAACTTACATTATGGGAGCATCTTGAACTGACTGCCATGGCCTATGACATCGATCAGGCAGAATTAAAGAGCAGGGTTGAGCCGCTCTTGAAAGAATTCCGTATGGAAAACAAGCTGAAATGGTTTCCGAACCAATTTTCTAAAGGGATGAAGCAGAAGGTCATGATCATGTGCGCGTTCCTGGTCCGCCCCTCTTTATTTGTCGTTGATGAACCATTTGTCGGCCTCGACCCGCTTGGCATCCAGTCGTTCCTCGACCTCATCGTCCAGGTGAAGGAACGGGGGACAGGAATTCTTTTATCGACCCACATCCTTTCAACTGCTGAACGATATTGTGACCGGTTCATCATTTTGCATGAAGGAAGGATATTGGCTGATGGGACGCTTGCTGAAATACAAGCGAAAATGAGCATGCCGAATGCTGCATTAGACGAAATCTATGTCCAAATTACAAGAGGTGCATGAGTATGGATGTGAACACGCTATGGAGGGAACGTGCCAGCAGCTTCTGGAACATGGCGATACGCTATCTTAGATATATCGGAAACAGCGGCTTCCTGTTCTCTGTGTATGTTGGAATCATCCTGGGAAGCTATTACTACGGTCAGGTGTTGAAGGTTCTGCCGGAAGCTTTTCCTGCTGCAGAATTTGTGACAGTCCTGGTTTTTCTCTTTGTCAGCAGAGGGAAGATCCGTACCTTCCTGAAGGTTCCGGATGCTAATTTTCTGCTTCCGATTGAAGAACGTTTCAAGCCTTATCTGCAAAAATCACTGTTATACAGTTTTGTGATGCAAGCCTTTAATGTCCTCGTGTTGATGCTTGTATTAGGCCCTTTCTACTTCAACCGGATCGATTCAGATCGGACAGTTTATTTTTCAAGCTTGTTACTGATTCTGATTTTAACCGGATGGAATATGTTTTCGAAGTGGGAGGAATTACGTGTTCCGGAAGGAACGAAACGAAAATTGCTGCCAGTGATCCGGATGGTGATGCTGCTTCTCACTTTATATGCATTATTTAAAGAAGTCTGGTTGGTTACGGCTGTCCTTTTCTTTGTATTGAGCCTCCTTTATATGGGTGTGTATCGGCCGCTTTCCCAAAAGCATACCCTTAAGTGGGAGCGTCTGATTGAACTTGAAGGAAATGCGCTCATGCTGTTTTATCGAGTTGCGAACATGTTTGTAGATGTTCCGGAAATCAGCCGCAAGGTACGTAAGCGGACATGGGCCGCCCCGCTATTAAAAATGTTGAGTGGAAAAAAGGAAAGAGTATATGGCTACATGTATACGAGAGCATTCATCCGGTCCAATGACTACTTCGGTATTTATGTGCGGCTCACTTTGATCGGGATTTTATTGATACTCGTTTTGCCTTCAGGGTTCTTGCTCTGGGCAGTCAATCTGTTGATGCTTTACATGACGGCGATCCAGTTGACAACATTATGGCCGCACTTTGACATGAAAGTCTGGGTCGATCTCTACCCGGTCTCAAAGAGAGAGCGTTATGATACATTCCAGCGCTTGCTTTTCAAGATCATGCTCTCACAAGTCAGCTTGTTTTCCATAAGCAGCTTTCTGAATCATTTTTCCATCATTGATACGGTGATTATCTTGATTTCGGGTTTAGCGTTGATTTTCGTTTTTACGAGAGTCCTTCTTTTCAAACAGCTCAATAAACGATTCATCCTAACCGAAGTGGGGCGTTAGCAGGGAGGCTTTTCAAAGTGAATATAGAAAAGGACATTGAGAAGGAGTTAAGAGAATGGGAAAGGAAGATATTGAAACGCTCGCCACTGTATAAAAGAGCAGCAAAAAGAGTTCAAGGACAAATCAATCGAAGGATTCCTGAAAAAGTCCATACTGCGGTGACGAACGCCATCCGAAACATGGTGAAAGCGACGTTGTTCAGCAATGAATATACGACAAAAAAACCGGCAGTTGCCGGGAAGAAGCTTGAGGAACGTGATGAACTGCTCCTCGAACGGAAAAAAGCCTATAAGAAAACCGCAATGGTGGAAGGGGCAGGGACCGGTGCAGGTGGAATACTGCTTGGATTAGCTGACTTTCCATTGCTTTTAGGGATTAAAATGAGGTTCCTGTTCGAGGCTGCACGGATCTACGGATTCGATACGCGGGACCATCAGGAGCGGATTTTCCTGCTGCATGTGTTTTTATTGGCCTTTTCAAGTGATGAAGTGCGCCGTGAAACCTATTTAGCGATTAAAAATTGGGAAGAGACGAAGCATAAGTGGCCTTCCAAGGAGACCATGAATGACGATTATGACTGGAAAACCTTCCAAATCACATACCGGGACCACATCGATCTCGTGAAGCTGCTGCAGATGGTACCAGGGTTCGGTGCGATCGTCGGAGCCTATGCCAACTACAATTTGCTCGACCAGCTCGGTGATACAGCCATGAACTGCTATCGATTGAGGTTTTTACAGGAAAAAAAGGGGTGAAGGCGCATTTTTCGCACGGACATTCAATCTATTTAGGTATGATGGGGCTGGTTGTGATTGATTTTCAAATTTAAAAGGACACTGCCTCAAAGGCAATGTCCTGAATAAGTTCAACTTTAAGAAAGTCGTGGATCGCTTAAAAGCCGGTCCATTTCTTCCATATGGTGTGTTTCATCTGAGATCAAGTCTTCAAGCTTGACGACAAGTTCTGTCATGTTTAAGTTAGCCGCTTGTTTTTTACGTTTTTCATAGCGATCGATCGTCGCTTTTTCAGCTCTACGTGCTTCTTTCAACATTTCATGAACATCAGCCAATTGTTTTACTTCAGCCGGCTTTGTTGTCGGCGTTCCTCCTAGTACACTGATCTTTTCAGAAAGGTACATAGCATGTTCTTGCTCATCTGATATTTCACCTTCAAAAAAAGGTTTCAAGACCTGCCGATACATTCCGGAAACGACAGCAGCATTATATGTGTACATAATCACTGCCGCATATTCGTTTGCCAGATCCTCATTTAGTCCATCGATTAGTTCTTGTAGTTCTTTATCCATTAGTTGATCATCCTTTCTAAAAAATAATTCAACTTTCCTTATCCATTACGAATATAATGTACCCTTTACCCCGTAATATTAAACTTGTTTTCAAAATTGTGGAATGTTTAAATAAGGTATTTTCGGGAATTAGAACACTGTCAATGATTTGGAAAGGTTGTGAATACGAAATGAGTAAAATTGCAGTATTAATGACCGATATGTTTGAGGATGTCGAGTATACTGACCCGGCTCAAGCATTTATTGATGAAGGACATGAACTGACGATCATCAGCACAGAGAAAAAAGAAGTGGAAGGTAAGCAGGGAGACGTTTCAATTCAAGTCGACGAAACGATCGATAAAGTGAGCCCAGAAGATTTCGATGCTCTTTTCATACCAGGAGGTTTCTCTCCCGATATATTGAGGGGTGATGATCGTATTGTCGAATTCGCCGGAAAGATGGTTTATCTGCAGAAGCCTGTGTTTGCCATCTGTCACGGTCCTCAAATCCTGATCACGGCAAATGTATTGAATGGACGCAGTGTGACTGGCTTCAAATCCATCCAGTTGGATCTTCAGCATGCAGGAGCCAATGTTTTTGATGAACCGGTGGTCGTTTGCGGCAATCTGGTAACTAGCAGGCAGCCTGATGATATTCCTCAATTTATCGAGCAATCCAAAAAAGTGTTGAATCAGGGAGTGAAAGCCCATGTCTGAACGAAATCATATGGTCGATAAAAGTGAAAATCTGCATGAAAGTGAAGTGCGCTCCACAGTGGATCGTATTCCTGAGGAAGACCGCGAACACATTTTACAAAACTTCGATGTCTTCAAAGAATATCTCGGTAAACGTGTCCGAGTCGGGGAAAAGCTTGGAATGTCGGAGGAACAGTTAGCGAAGACAGCTGAAAAAGTCGCCGATTATCTAGCTGAAAACGAAGAGCCGAGAAACAGGGAGGAGAAGTTGCTCAAAGAGTTATGGAGCGTAGGAGATAAAGAGCAGCAACATATGCTGGCCCACATGCTTGTAAGGATGGTTGAATAATAATAGCACCAAAAAAAGGCAGCCTTGAGGCTGTCTTTTGTTAATGGTCACAGTGGATCCAGAGGGAATTCGCCTACTGCCATGTTTATATGGCGAGGCAGAATGGTGATCGTGGAAGGCGTCGTGAATTCGCGTTCCCCATCACAATCGATGGTTTGTGACGGGGCTGTTTCAATCGAAAGACGATCCGTTTGGAAATAAAGAATTTCCTCACTGTTCGGAACCTCATTCATAACTCTGGCCCTCACCATATCGAAAAAAGTTTGGAAACGGTTCGACTCGACGATCATAACCTCAAGCTTCCCGTCTTCAATATCGGAATCGGGAAAGAAGGCTCGGATTCCGCCGGTAAATGGACCATTGCCGACAAGGACCATGGCTGCTTCACCTTCATAGCCGCATTGATCGGATTCGAGCTTTAAATGAAACGTTTTCTCGTGGCTGATTGTTTGGAGTGCGCTCAAATAATAAGAAAGCCGTCCGAAATTTTCTTTAACTTTAGGGTTGATGTTAGTTGATACCTCTGTAATGAGCCCGATTCCCCAAAAGTTCAAGAAGTATTGATGGTTGCACTTGCCGACATCGATCGCCCTGAATCGTTGCATGCATATTTGTTCTGCTGCATTCAGAGGGTCCTGGGACAAACCAATCGCTCTGGAAAAATCATTACAGGTCCCTCCGGGTATGATCCCGAAAGCGGGACGCTGTTCAAGGGGGCTCATGGCATTGATGAGTTCATAAATCGTCCCATCTCCGCCTGCACCGACGATCAAGTCTGCATGCTTCCCTTGTGTGTTTATGTACTTATCAGCATCTCCGGTTTCTTTTGTATAAAATACATCGACAGTCGGAAAGTGGTGTTCAAGCCTTGTGATGATCTGTTCAATCTGTTCATGCAGGCGTTCATTTCCGGCTTTCGGATTTACAATCAGGTCCACTCGATCGATTTTCAAGGGTCAAACCCCTTTCCTGACAGGTTTTAAAGCTAAATAAAAAGGGGTTGTAGATCAACCCCCTCACTACGATGATTCTACCATTCTAAAAGATGTAAGGTATGGTTTTCCAGTAAACACGCTTTGTGGGAGGGCCTCATTCGTATCCCGATTCTTATGGGCCTTTTCATATGAAGAAGATTGTCTCCATGCCTCGAAATCGCTTTCGGTTTCCCACATGCTGGATACGATATAGGTTTCAGAATCTTTTGGTCTTAAAATCACGAGACCAGCACATCCTGGTTCATTTTCTACCAGTCCAGCCCTCTGTTTGAAACGATCCTCGAATAATGGACGTCCTTCGGAAGAAACCGGTATATTGTTGAAGACGATGAACTTTGACCCTTCAAAACTGCCTGCTTCTTCAATCGCTTCGTAAGATTTAGGGTATTCAAACACGCTATCCCCCTTCGTTTTATGTATAAGAACTGCATCTTCAGCACTTTCTAGTAGATAGAAACTACCTTGTTCATCCCGGAATTTTTCCAAAAGGGATTGCAAATAGTCAGCTGTTCCATAGGCGATATGATAATTCATCTATTCATCTTCCTTTCTAATACGGTTTTAGTATACACAAAAAGAGATTTATTCATGATTTACCCTTACATGTGAAATACTAAACGAAACAAAACGATGGAAATACGCGTAAATATTGAGTAAAGTGGTAAAAGTATCTTATCTACCCCTTTAAGGAGTTGATGCGTTGTGTGGAAAAAAGCAACGCGCATATCGCTTTGGGCAATGGCTGTCATCCTTTGTTCCTTGCTCGTTTATGTGGCGATTGTGTTTGCCGGAAACTATGTGATTGATGAAAAAGACCTTGTGATGAGTTCGGCATCTACCCTCGTCGATGAGGATGGACAAACGATCACGAAACTTTACGCCCAAAATCGGGAGCTTGTCAAGATTGAAGATGTTCCTAAGCATGTTCAGGAAGCGTTCATTGCAGTGGAGGATCGACGTTTTTATGACCATCCTGGAATTGATATTCAAGCGATCAGCCGTGCATTGTATAAGGATGTTTTATCAGGAAGCAAGGTTGAAGGTGGGAGCACGATCACCCAGCAGCTGGCAAAGAACATCTTTTTATCCCATGAAAAAACCCTATTGAGGAAAACGAAAGAAGCGACGATCGCCATCAACCTGGAGCGTAAATATACGAAAAAGAAAATTCTTGAAATGTATTTGAATCAAATCTACTTTGGTCATGGCGCATACGGTATTCAAGCAGCTTCAAAGCTTTTTTTCAATAAGGACGTAAGTGAATTGACCCTCGAAGAAGGAGCGTTGTTAGCGGGACTTCCTAAAGCACCGAATGGATATTCGCCGATTGCTAATCCCAAGAAAAGCAAAGGAAGAAGGGACACAGTACTTTCCCTTATGGAGAGACTGGATTATATTAGTGCAGAAGAAGCGGTCAGGGCGCAAGGGAAAACGGTTGCCCTTGATGTATCACGTATGGAGAAAGATCCGGCATATTTGACCTATATCGATATGGTTTTGAATGAAGTGAAAGAAAAATATGCGTTATCAACGATGGAAGTATTGAAAGGCGGCTATAAGATCGTCGTGCCGATGAGCCCTGAAGCACAGCAGGCTTCCTATAAAGTGATGCAGAATGATCAATATTTCAGAGGGTCCGATTTGAATGAATCCCCACAAGGTGCATTTGTGCTTATGGATTCACATTCGGGGGGTGTCATGGCTGTCCAGGGAGGCCGTGATTATGTCGCGCAAGGCTTCAATCGTGTGAATGCTAAACGTCAACCTGGCTCTACGTTCAAACCGTTAGCAGTCTATGGGCCTGCTATGGAATCGAATGATTGGAAACCGTATTCTCTTTTGAAAGATGAACGATTGACATATAACGGCTATGAACCTGAAAACTATAACGAAAAATACCAGGGGAAAGTCTCGATGTATAAGGCGATTGAAGACTCCCTAAATGCTCCTGCTGTCTGGTTATTGAATGAGATGGGTGTGTCTAAGTCATTGAAATACATCCAGGAGTTAGGGATGGATGTAGAAGAGCGTAAACTAGGAATAGCATTAGGGGGCTTAGATGAAGGGGTTACTCCATTACAAATCACAAGAGGTTTTTCAGCCTTTGCAAATCATGGGGAGATGGTAGAGCCATTTTTTGTCAAGGAGATCTATGATCGGGATGGTAAATTGGTCGGAAAAGCTGAAGTAGAGAAGAAAAAGGTCTTTTCAAAACAAAATGCATGGTTCATGACCAAAATGTTAGAGGCAGTCATAAGAGAAGGGACCGGGAAAAGGGGTCATGTCAATACAGCATTGGCAGGAAAAACAGGAACCACAACCTTTGAAGAAATTGAGGGAGGAAACAAGGATCTCTGGTTTGCCGGATACACCCCTGATGCTGTGGGTGCGGTATGGATAGGATATGACCGGACGACGAAAGATCGCTACATGACAGGGAATAGTTCAGATGCGACATTGATGTTCAAAAACATCATCAATGAAATTCCTGACCAGAAAAACCTGACTTTTCAAAAGCCAAAAGATGTAAAAGATCTTGAACCGCCGATCGAAATGATCGAGGTGGATGACCTCAGCGCCCAATACGCTTTCGGACGCTTCGGAGTGCCTGGGATTCAATTGAACTGGACACCATCTGAAGATGAGCGGCTTAAGTATAAAATCTATATGAAGACAGAGGATGGAGCTGAGAAGATTGCAACCGTTGAAGGTAAAGGAACCTACACAGTAGTATCGGCGAAATTATTTTCCTTTCCAGACTTCTTCATCATTCCTTACGACCCGCTTACTAAACAAGACGGGGAACCGTCAAACACCATCTCATCCTCACTCTTTTAGACAAAGGCTTCACCGATGCAGAACGGTGAAGCCTTTGTTGGGTAAGAGCCACATTGATTGTGTACCACATTGATTGTGTACCACATTGATTGTGTACCACATTGTGTGTACCAGGCACCAAACCAAAGCCCTTCTCCCCCAAGGATTTTCAGATGGTGCCAGGCACCGAACCAAAGCCCTTCTCCCCCAAGGGTTTTCAGATGGTGCCAGGCACCGAACCAAAGCCCTTCTCCCCCAAGGGTTTTCAAATGGTGCCAGGCACCGAACCAAAGCCCTTCTCCCCCAAGGATTTTCAGATGGTGCCTGGTACACATTCTGGCATACTTTCAAAACTTAGGATAAAAGTTTGCGTGTGTTTGGACGATACAAGAGTAAGACAGTTATTTTTACTTCCAGGGGGTTAAGAAATGTTCAAAAAATTACAAAGCAAGCTTATGCTCATAATGGCTCTTATTTTATCTTTATCTTTATTGTCTATAGCTTTTCTTACCTATGATCGGGTAAGTGATACGATGAAAAATAATGTAGAAGCACAGACACAGGCGAAAGTGGATCAAATGTCCGACCATATCAGTTTATATTTGAAAAATATTGAACAGACGATGGAACGTTACAGTCAGGATGAAAGGGTCATTTCAGCCCTGAAGTCTTCGAATGAAGGATCGGAAAATGAAAAAGCTGGCTGGGAGGCCGTCAAACGTGACTTTGACCAATATTTAGGGATGAATGAAAATGTAGCCTATCTTTACATAGCAAGTGAAAACAAGAAAATGAAAATCACACCGCATGTCGATCTTCCGGATGATTATGATCCGACCTCAAGACCCTGGTACCAAGTAGCGTCTGAAGATGACTCGAAAGTGACCTGGACAGAACCATACGAAGATGCTTCGACAGGGGATTATGTGTTGACCACCGCAAAAATCGTCAAAGATCCTGCATCTGGTGAGGTTCTTGGTGCGGTCGCCATGGACATGAACCTTTTGAATCTGGCAAATGTCGTTTCAGATACGAAGCTGGAATACGATGGTTATCCGTTTTTGTTCGACCAATCTGGGCTTGCATTGGTCCATCCGGACTTCAAAGGTGAAAATCATCGTGATAAAAAAGATTATGTGAAAAATATGTATGCATCTGAAAAAGATACTGTTAATGACAAGGAATCTGATCGTTTTGTCAGCTTCAATACCATTGAATTGACTGGTTGGAAGGTCGGGACTTCGACACCGAACGAGGCGTTGACGAAGGAGGCTGGATCAATCCGTAATACGATTTTATTCATCGCATTGATCATCATAGTCATATCGATCCTTGTAAGTTATTTTGTTGCAAAAAGTATTACCAGTCCTGTTCGCAACCTGCGGGATGAACTGAACAAAGTTAAGTCAGGTGACTTGACGGTAAACGTGCAAAACGCCAATAAAGATGAACTAGGGGATTTGACAAGACATTTCAACTCTATGGTCGATAAGATGCGTGAATTGATCAAAGCGGTCCAGAATTCTTCTTATAAAGTGACGGAATCTGCTGAAGGATTGAGTGCTGTAGCAGAAGAGACAATTGCCTCGAATGAAGAAGTGACACGTGCAGTGACTGATATTGCAAAGGGATCATCACAGCAAGCATCTGATGTTGAATCGACTCATCTGCGTGCAGTGAATTTATCAGATGATATTGAAAAAATCAACAGCCAGGTGAGTTCGATGCTATCCTTATCGAAAAATGCAGATACAGTCAGTAAAAAAGGGATGGAGCAGATCAAGACCTTACGCTTGAAGAATGATGAGTCCAATGAGGTGTTGGTTGCAGTTGAGAAGGTCATCAATGATTTGAACAATAAGGTGAAAGAAGTAGAAGAAGTCATCGCTACGATTACGGAAATCTCTGAAAAAACAAACCTGCTAGCTTTGAATGCTGGAATTGAAGCTGCAAGAGCAGGAGAAAGCGGAAAAGGCTTTGCTGTGGTTGCAAACGAAGTCAGAAAGCTTGCAGAACAATCTTCCGTCGCTACTGAACGGGTGAAAAGCATCTTGAAAGGGATTGAGAACGAATCCAAGCGTGTAGGCATCGAAATGAACCATACGAAAGTCATATCCAATGAGCAAAACAAGGTTGTCGAGGGAACAGAAGAAGCCTTCGTACAATTAGGTGAATCACTAGGTCAAATGCTTCACTACATTTCCATGATCGGAGATGATGTCACAAATTTGAATGAGCACAAGGAATCCGTCATGGAAGCGATCCAGAATATTTCCGCGGTAGCTCAGCAGGCAGCGGCATCATCAGAAGAAGTAAGCGCTTCGACCGATGAACAACAGCGGGCGCTGAATACAGTAGGAGAATCAGCAGAAGCATTAAATGCTGCGAGTAGTGAACTGATCGAACTAATCAAACAGTTCAAAGTGGATCATGAAAATAATGAATAATAGCTATTAAAAAGCGGGGGCTGGCACACTTTGGTCAGCCCCTTCATCATGCCGTGAAAAAAACTGCCAGGTTCCATTTTGGAGTTCACACTGCACAATTCAGCCATAAAACACAAATGGCTATTTTCTTCTCACTGCATTAGTGATGATTTCAATAGCATTATTCATTACTATCTTTGCACCATTTATAACAAAATATGACGCTCTATAAAACTTCGTAATGACTAATTTACTCCGTTAAAGGGGGGAAATGTGATTTAAAGTACCGTCTACGAATTTATATGGGGAGACGACTGAAGAAGCCGAAGACCAGTCCCCAGTCTAGCGGAGGGCAATGATTATTTTCCAATAGAATTATCGGATCTTGAACGCAGGAGCCATAACATCGAGTAAGAGAGAAAATCTTCCGCCGAATGAGACAGCAAGATTCGGGAAGATAATTCATAAGTTCACTTCTATACTTAGGTTGAAAATATGAGTTCTTAGGAGTGAATGAAATGCATAATACAATCAACCCGAAAATTTTATATTTCGGTACACCGGTCGTACTGATCAGCACATTGAATGAAGATAGCTCGCCTAATCTCGCACCGATGTCTTCAGCCTGGTGGATTAATCAATCCGGCATGCTTGGAATGAGCAAAAAATCCAAAACGGTGGAGAATTTGGAGAGGGAACGGGAATGTGTATTGAATCTTCCGTGTGAAGGTCTGGTGGGTGCAGTTGACAAACTTGCCCTTCTCACAGGAAAAAACCCAGTTCCTGTTGCAAAAGCGAACATGGGCTATCGATATGAAAAAGATAAATTCGGCATATGTGATTTTACTCCAACAAAATCACAAATTGTTAAAGCCCCATTGGTCAAAGAATGTCCGATCCAAATGGAAGCGATCGTGAAAGAAATTCATGCATTTGACTCCCCACATCCGATCGCTGCAATAGAAGTTAAGATTCTGAAAGTCCACATTGAAGAATCACTGTTGATGGAGGGGACCAAAGATCATGTCGACCCGGAAAAGTGGAGACCGCTCATCATGAACTTTTGTGAATTTTTCGGTCTTAGCCAGAAGCTGTATCCATCCAGACTCGCAGAACCTTTTTTATCGCGGTACTAAGGCTTGGTGTTTTCTGAATTCCGAAGGCGTCATGCCCTTTCTTTGTTTAAAAACCTGGGTGAAGGAAGCATAACTCGAAAACCCGACCTGCAAGGAAATGTCAGTGATGTTCTTATCTGAATTTATTAATAATTCAAGTGCCTTATTGAACCTTATATCCTGAACGTACTCCAGGGGACTGATTCCCTTCAACTGTTTGAATTTCCGTTGAAAATGGTACGGGCTCGTATAAAAGACCTCTGAAAGTCTCTGCAGGCTGATTACTTCATTGTAGTTGTGATCAATCCAGCTTATCACTTGCTCGATCCAGTCTTCCTCAGGCAAGCTGCTGTGATCAGGACGACATCTTTTACAAGGTCGAAAATTCCCGGAATACGCTTCTTCTATATCATGAAAAAACCGTACGTTCGTTTTTTTAGGAACTTTGGATTTGCATGAGGGACGGCAAAAGATCTTCGTCGTCACAACACCATATAAAAAAACGTCATCATATTCCGGGTCATTCGTTATCAGGGCTTGCCAATATTCGTTCGTCATTTAAACCACCTCGTATTTATTATAGTGGATAAATAGTGTTCAAATCGATGGATTAAAATGAGACAGCAAGAATTTGATGGCCCTGTTACAAATACGTTCACTCCGGGAGAATTTAGATTCCAACCTCTGGCATATGATCAGCCCTTGATAGCCGATACACTTTGTCGACGATACCTTGCTTCGCCTTAGACAAAAAAGAAGGGTGCCACGCGGATGATAAATCAGTTGATAGAAGGAATATTGATGTGTCCGTTAATTTTTCTCAATTAGTATATTTCGCTACCATTCCGCTGGCTCCCTCAAAAGCATACCCCTTAGATTGATAGTCAACAAGAAAGGCAAAACCGATGTCGACATCTTCAAGTCCTTCCCGCTTAAACAGCCCGCACAATCCTATAGGTGTATGAGTTTCTTTTAGCTCAGTCAAGAAAAGTCCAAACCCTTCCCATTCATACATCACACGCGCCCGTTTCTGATATAAGCCTTGGTGTCATCCAATGTATGGATCCCTTTATCTCTAATATACTTCATCCACCCAGGTTCATTCAGGAGCTTAGTATTAATGTTATAGTTCAACATTTTTTCACATATTTTATCACGAAACTACCTGTTTGTATCCTACAAATAAAATAGTCTTAAACGTGTCAAGGTTTGATTGAAATCGTTATTTAACAAGGAGTGCAGAATAAAATGTTACCGATCGAACGACAACAACTGATTTTAACGTGGTTAGAACAAGTTGAGACATTGCGTGTTTCGGATATTAGTAAAAGATTAGAAGTGTCCGAAATGACGGTTTACCGAGATTTAAAACCTTTAATAGATCAGCAGAAAGTATTGAAAACATCTAATGGAGTTACCCTAATCCCAAAAATCAATGCATCTTTTAATCATTGTTCTTATTGTTATAAAGCTTCAAATACAAGACTGTCTGTTCAACTGATTAAAAAGAATCAACAAGTAGAGCAAGCTTGTTGTCCGCATTGTGGGCTTCTTCGATTTCAAGATATAGGGGATGACGTCTCGCAAATTATTTGCCATGATTTTTTGAAAGACACAACGATAAGTGCTAAGATGGCAAACTTTCTTTTGAATGCTGATATAAATTTGAATTGTTGCCAACCACAAGTGATTGCTTTTGAATCTATTAAACAAATTAAGCAGTTCCAAATGGGATTTGGTGGAGAAATATATAATTTTGAAGAAGCAATTCAAGCTATAACAGCAGAAATGAATGGAAAAGGTTGCGACCACAAAAGTAAGGAGTGAAAAGAGTGGCATCTGTAAAAGCAGAAACAACAAACCATACGCCAAAAGAATTAATTGAAACAAATAAAAAAACCGCCTTATATAAAACAGTATGGAGATGGCATTTTTATGCTGGAATTATTATTGCACCGTTTCTAATTATTCTTGCTGTTACTGGATCCATCTATTTATTTAAGCCACAGATTGAACAAGTGCTTTATCAAGAATTTTACGAGGTTAACCCACAATGAGATAAAATACCAGCATCCCAGCAGATTGAGGAAGTGAGGAAGCTATACCCGGATGCACAGGTTACAAAATATCGTCCTGGAGAAAATGCTACCCGTTCGAGTGAAGTAAGTATAACTTCTAATAATGAATCTCTTACTGTTTTTAAAGATCCTTATACAGGTAGGTTTCTTGGAGAATTAAATACTGCTGTGAAAGAAGGTAACGGAACGTATAGTATAAGTAAAAGCTTTGACAGGGATGGTTTATATTATATAAAAGTGCATGCAAGTAACGATGGTTCAATGATTATGCCTCAAAAACAATTTATTGTGGGGGAGCTTTCTAAAAGCGAGTTAGAATTCTTGCAAAAAGGTTTGCAAAAACAAAATGAAAATCATGAACATCATCATTAAATTTATCTGTATCAGCCCCTTTTTATGAATATTTGTTTAGGGTTGGCAAGAATTGACCACCAAAATTTTAACATTGGTGAGTCTGAGTTTGTTAAAGATCCGGAAAGTTGCAGCTATGGTGCATGAATAACAGCTGTTAGAAAACCTTCCTGCCTTATTCGGCTGGAAGGTTTTCTTAAAAAAATAAAAATTTAAGTTGCGGTAAGAATGTCTTAACTCCAACGCCCAACCACTTGGATCACTTCATTCCTCCTGGGGCGGAAACACATTGATTCAGGTCGAAGGATTTACCCACGCAGAACCGAACTTTGTTTGGTTCGAGCCTCCTCGTCGGACTTCCAGTGACCTGCGTGGTTGACCAGGGAAATTCCGCTTTTCATATTTTCATTCTTCCTTTTCGGTTTGTACTTTCTTCCGGCGTTTTAAATGCTTTTCAACGAGATAAAGACCGAACATCAATAGGACTAAACCGTTCCCAATGAATTGAAACACAAGCTGGTACGACGTCTGGAATTTGAAAAAGATCAGCACGGCGACATAAAAGACAATGAATGGCACAAAAATCAACCGTTTCATGCTTTTCTTCTCAATAGCAAAGAAATTTTTCAAACGTTCATATAAAAGTACGACAACTGCCCAATAAAATAATGAATAGGATAAGTTCAAAGAACCACCAGTCTGTTGGACGAATAAAGTCGAGAAGATCAGGTGTATCCCCAACAAGGTCAGGATAACCATGAAATAAATACAAATGTATAAGATCATCCGGATCATGAACAAATTCGGAAGTTGATCAAATAGCAGACGTTCCTTTTGCCATAACCGAAGCTTGGCATAAAGGAACATAAAGACGATCGTACCGGCAATAATACTGAAAATATAAGAAGACTCTAAATCATATAAGTAGAGACTGGCTATTGAATCGATTGTCAAATCTGAAAAGAACAGTCTCTTGAAGAAGACGATCAGATATACTATTCCGTATCCAATGAAGAAAATAGAAGCAAATTTGAACCATTGTGGCCCGTGCGAGTCTTGCTTATTTAATTTCTTTCTCTCCTGACGTAATGAAGTCATCTCAGGATTCCTCACTTTCAACCATTCCAAATTGCGAAAAGAATTTTACGTTATAGGACTGTTTGTTAATTTACTGTAACGCGGGCTGACTGAACAAACGAGTCGACTTGCATGTAAGAGCTTTAAGAGGAACAGGAGCCGATGTGAAAAAGTTTTGCGTTCAAAGTATACCCAATAACATCAATTACAAAACAGCGCGGTATTTTACGGCTAATTTATGACAGTTCGCATGGGATAGTATACAACGATTCACAGAACAAGTATAGTAATAATGGCTATAATATGACATTGATTTTAATTTATTTTAAAATGATAAGTACGAAAACAATGTAACGGGGAAGCAGTAGACGTTGCTGATGAAAGGTGATTGATCATGACAAAAGTATTTAACGACCAGTTTTTGAAAGCATGCAGGGGAGAAGAGGTTTCTCATGTGCCGGTCTGGTACATGAGGCAAGCGGGACGCTCTCAGCCGGAGTACCGTAAAATCAAGGAAGAATATTCTCTTTTTGAAATTACACATCGACCTGAATTATGTGCGGAAGTGACACGTTTGCCTGTTGAGCAATACGACGTCGATGCTGCAATTTTATATAAGGATATCATGACGCCATTGCCTGCAATCGGCGTTGATGTAGAAATCAAATCGGGAATTGGCCCAGTCATCGACAATCCAGTCCGGTCTATGGCTGATGTGGAACGTCTAGGGGAAATAGATCCTGAACAGGATGTCCCGTATATATTGGATACGATCAAATTACTTCGGGAACAACTATCGGTACCACTGATCAGCTTCGGTGGAGCACCATTTACACTTGCAAGCTATATGATCGAAGGCGGTCCATCAAGAAACTATTATAAGACAAAAGCATTCATGTATTCGGAGCCCGAAGCATGGTTCAAGCTGATGGACAAGCTTGGCGAGACGACGATCCGTTACGTGAAGTCCCAAATCCACGCTGGAGCTCAGGCTATCCAGATTTTCGATTCATGGGTCGGTACACTGAATGTTGCTGATTATCGTACGTACATCAAACCGGTGATGGAAAAAATCTTCACTGAACTTAGAGAGGAAAATGTTCCGCTCATCATGTTCGGTGTCGGAGCAAGCCATCTGGCGAAGGATTGGAATGACCTTCCGTTGGATGTGGTCGGGCTTGATTGGAGATTGCCGGTAAAAGAAGCAAGAGAACGCGGAATCAACAAAACCGTCCAGGGGAATTTAGAACCGGCGTTGCTGTTAGCCCCTTGGGAAGTGATCAAAGAACGGACGAAAGAAATCCTTGACCAGGGGACTGAGTCTTCCAAATTTATTTTCAATCTTGGCCACGGAGTTTTCCCAGATGTGAATCCAGATACATTAAAAAGACTTACAGCATTTGTTCATGAATATACTTCGAAATAATGGGGTGAATGTATTGACGAAACAAAAAGTAGGGGTTCTTGTCATGGCCTATGGTACACCAAGAAGTCCTGAGGAAATCGAACCATACTACACACATATCCGAAGAGGGAAGAAGCCGCCCCAAGAAGACCTTCAGGATTTGATTGATCGTTACGAAGCGATCGGAGGAGTTTCTCCGCTTGCTAAAATAACGAATGAACAGAAACAGCAGTTAGAAGACCAATTGAATGAAATGCATGAAGATATCGAATTCAAGGCGTATTTAGGATTGAAGCATATCGATCCATTTGTGGAAGATGCGGTTCAATCCATGAAAAGGGATGGCATTGAGGAAGCAATCAGTATCGTTCTTGCACCGCACTATTCGACGTTCTCCGTTAAATCATATAATGGCCGTGCGATCGAAGAGTCCGAGCGGATTGGCGGCCCGAAAATCTATCCTATGGATGCTTGGTACGATGAACCAGGCTATATCACCTATTGGGCAGATCGAATCAAAGAAACGCTTAAGCAAATTCCTGAAGAAAGCCATGACCGTACGATCACCATTTTTTCAGCGCACAGCTTGCCGCAGCGGATCACGCAAATGGGTGACCCGTATCCTGATCAATTACAAGAGACAGCCGATTTGATCGCTAAACAAGCTGGGCTCAAGCATTACACGATCGGCTGGCAAAGTGCAGGGAATACACCGGAACCTTGGATTGGACCAGATGTTCAAGACCTTACACAGGATTTATACGAGCAAGAAGGGTATGAGCACTTCATCTATTGTCCTGTCGGTTTCGTCGCTGAACACTTGGAGGTTCTCTACGACAATGATTATGAATGTAAAGTAGTCACTGATAAGTTGGGTGCTTACTATTATCGGCCGGAGATGCCGAATGCAAAGCCAGAATTCATCCGAACGTTAGCTAGAGTTGTGACGAACAAGCTGGAAAGCCGGGATCAGTAATGAAACATGTTGTTATTGTCGGTGGGGGGATTACGGGTCTTTCTGCCGCTTTTTCTTTGCAAAACCAAATAGATGACAAGCAACTCCCAATCAAGGTAACACTTATTGAAGCTGAAAGCCGCTTAGGCGGGAAAATCCAAACGGAGTATCATGATGACTTTGTGATTGAACGTGGCCCCGATTCCTATTTAGGCCGCAAGAAAGCGATGACGAACCTCATTGAGAAGCTCGGAATCGATCATGATCTTGTGAACAACCATGCAGGACAGGCCTTCATCCTTCATGGCACGAAGCTATACCCGATGCCAGAAGGGGCAGTAATGGGTGTTCCGACTGAGATCAGTCCATTTTTATCAAGCGGATTATTCTCTTTGAAAGGAAAAGCACGGGCAGGTCTTGATCTCATTTTACCGAAAACTCAGTTTAAAGGGGACCAGTCTGTCGGCGGTTTTTTCAAGAGAAGGCTTGGTGATGAAGTAGTCGACAACTTGATTGAACCGTTACTGTCCGGAGTTTATGCGGGAAATATCGATAAAATCAGTTTGGAATCGACCTTCCCGCAGTTTCAGGACATTGAATCTAGATACCGCAGTTTAATATTAGGAATGAAGCACACAAAGGCGAAGAAGCGTGAGAAATCTTCCAAGGGTCCCTTTTTAACGTTGAAAAAAGGATTGTCTTCGTTGGTTGGGGCATTGGAAGACTACTTAAATGGAAAAATTGAATGGAAAATGGAAACAGCAGTCGAAAAATTGTACCGATCAAATAGCAGGTACACATTGCAATTATCTGATGGTACAAGTGTAGAGGCAGATAAAGTTATCGTTACAGTACCGGGGAGGAAAGCGGCTGCCTTTTTCGACCAGGAGACCAAAGGATTGATTGGTGAAGTCCCAGCTACTTCCGTTGCTACGATCGCTATGGCTTTTCTAGATTCAGCAATTCCCGAATCAATCAATGGAACAGGCTTTGTCGTCTCTAAGAAATCCCCTTTTACAATCACTGCATGTACTTGGACCAATCAGAAATGGCCGCATACTACACCTGAAGGCTATGTCTTGTTACGGTGTTATGTGGGCAGGGAGCATGATCAGGAAATCGTGGGAGAATCAGATGAGACCATCCTGTCCAACGTTTTAGCGGATCTGCATAAAATCATGAGTATCGATGCAAAACCTGAATTTTTCTACATCACGCGGTGGAAGAAAGCAATGCCACAATATCTTGTAGGACATCGGGAAAGGAAAAATCGCTTACATGAAAGATTGGAAACACACTATCCAGGCATACAGCTGATTGGGGCATCCCTTGACGGTATCGGACTGCCTGATTGTGTGGTGGCTGGAGAAAATGCAGCTGATCATGTTATCAAGTCATTAACCTAAAATAGTAGAGTAGGTGAAAATTAGTCTGTCACATAGGTGTCCGGCTTTAACGTTTCTAACAACATTTTAAGAAAAGGCGGTTTGGATGTAAAATGTTGTGTTGGTGGCGTTTGACACGATTGATTTGAGCCAACCCCTTTTTTATTTGATGAGAACAATGAGGAACTCCAAAGTTTCCTTTAAGAAGTAAAAGTTGTCTGCTATAATGGCAAGAAGCACGATGAAACGACTTAAATAGAGGTAAACTGGATGGCTGAAATAATTAAACCGATCTTTGTAAACATTTCAATAATCGTTTCATTAACCTTCATTGCAAATCAGATATATCCTTTCAATGCAAAAGTTGGTATCTCACTGAAGCAAAAGTTGTTTTTTGGTGTGATCAGCTCCTTAGCTGCAATTGGGTGCATGTATTACCCGATCGATGGCTTCAGAACAACCGTATTCGATCTACGGACAGTTCCCTTGATCGTTGTCACACTTTATGCGGGGCTGATTCCGGGTTTAATGTGCAGTTTAGTGATCATATTCACTCGTTTAAGTATTGGTGGTGAATATGCATGGGTTGGCGTTCTGATTACAGTGGTTGCTTTAGTGATCGGTTTCGCCTATTCACGTATGTTCAATGAAGCTCTTAAGAAATGGAAGCCAGGGTTGGTCGCTGGATTTTTATTTTTTCTTCTCTACATACTCATTCTGCATATCCATGTAGACTTTTTACCTGTTCGATTTTATTTCATCTATTTCTTCTCTTTCTATACACTTTACTTTCTGTTGATCCTTTTAATCGACCGGTTGATAAGAATAAATTTACAATTGGAAGAGACGATCTATTTGGGGAAGCTTTCAGTATTGGGACAGATGGCCGCTTCTATTGCACATGAAATCAGGAATCCTCTTACGACTGTTAGGGGTATGATCCAGTTTCTATCCCGCCATACGAAAGACGATCAGTTGAAACAACATGCACCCCTGATCATTGATGAACTGGATCGAAGCAATAAGATCATCTCTGACTATCTTTCTTTAGTAAAACCCAGTGAAATGAAGTTGCAGACTGTCGACTTGAATGAAATAGTGGAAGACATCACACATTTATTATCCCCACTTGCAGTCTTTAATAGCGTGGTCATAAAACCAGAACTCTCCAAATCTCATTTAGTAAAAGTAGATGAGCACCAGTTGAAACAGTGTTTGATTAACCTGATAAAAAACGGGATAGAAGCGATCGAGGGTAACGGAACCATTTATATAAGGGATGAAGTGAATGTGGCTGATGCCGTAGATCTCGTCATTGAAGATACGGGAAAAGGAATGACAAAGGAAGAAGTTCAAAAGATAGGACTACCATTCTATACTACAAAAACAAAAGGCACAGGTCTGGGGACGATGATCACATTTCGGCTGATCAAAAATATGAAGGGATCCATTTATTATACTAGCACACGGGATAAAGGTACATCTGTAATTGTGAGACTCCCTGTTTCCACAAATGAAGAAGAGGAATGACGGGCTGTGAAAGCTCGTTTTTTATATGTTAAGAAAAGTATAACTTTTCAGCGATGTAGGTAACCGACGTATCAGAAAGTTTACGAATGAAGTATAAGTGCAGCTAAGGCTTGGCTTTGCCAAGTTTTTTATTGCTGAAAAATAATTTCCTAATATAATAAAACCACAACAAAGTCAAGTCTTTATTTATCCAATATCAGGTAATATAGTATTCTTATGGTTTTATTTTGTTAGGGAAGGTAATGACTGATGAAAGTATTTCTTGGTTTACTCGCTCCTTTAGTCTTTTTATTCGCAGGCTGTTCTCTTCCATCTAATCAGACGATCGAAGGCGAAGTCAATCCTCGATCATCTAACAAAAACGAATCTGACAATCAATCTACTACTAAAATTCTGGAAAAGCCGAAAACAAAAGATGAGATAGTAAATCCTATTACAATTTCTTTTACAGGGGATATCCTATTGGACGGTTGGGTCGGTGCAGCGATCGACGAAAATGGTGTTGATTATCCGTACCAACATACGGAGCATGCCCTTCAAAAATCTGATATTACTGTCCGGAACCTTGAAACATCTGTATCTACCCGTGGTAATCCAGAGGAAAAACAATTTGCTTTCCGTTCTAACCCGGAGTCACTTCATGGCCTTGCCAATGCAGGTTATGACATGGTAAGCATCGCAAACAACCATACCCTTGATTATGGAATTGAGGCATTGTTTGATACGATGACTCATTTAAAGCATTATGGAATAGGATACAGCGGTGCCGGGAAGAACGAGGAAGAAGCTTTTACTGCTTATTATAAGACAGTTAAAGGAAAGAAAATTGCAATACTTGGCTTAAGCAGGGTTTTGCCTTATGCCGAGTGGGCAGCTAGATCAGAAAGTCCTGGAATTGCATCTGCCTATACATATGAGCCGATGATGAAATATGTGGAGAAAGCTGTTGCCCAATCAGACTATGCGATTATTTTCATCCATTGGAATAAAGAAAGGGAAGATTACCCAGAGGATTATGCAAGAGAGATGGCGCGAAGATTCATCGATGCAGGTGTTGAGGCAGTCATGGGAAGTCATAGCCACTCATTGATGGGTATCGAATATTATAAAGGGGCTCCTATCTATTACAGTTTAGGAAACTTCGTATTCACACACTCAAATAATCCTAAAGGCCAGGAAAGTATGATTGTGAATCTGTCCATTGGCAAGGAAGAAGTAAAGTCACAGATCATTCCAGCTAAAATCATCAATTATCAGCCCACATTAATGGATAAGAGGTATAATCAGGCTATTATTGATAAGCTCAATCGTCTCTCCTATAACGTCCAAATCGATCAAAATGGTAATGTTAGCCCGAAAGAATAGAAGAAGAGGTTGGCTCATTCTGAGTCAACCTCTTCTGTCTAGTCTTGATCCTTTGGATTTACTCTGATTTTTAGTCTGATTGATCACTAGAACGGGTGGTAGCAGAGCCATTTTCAGAATTGCTGTCATCGGATCCACTACCTCCTGCGGAGCCATCATCCCCCCTGATTCGTCGTTACCGCCAGATCCGTCATCCCCGCCTGACCCATCATCCCCGCCAGATCCGTCATCCCCGCCTGACCCATCATCCCCGCCTGACCCGTCGTCACCGCCGGATCCATTGTCACCGCCTGACCCATCGTCATCGCCTGATCCGTCATCACCGCCGGATCCATCGTCATCGCCTGATCCGTCATCACCGCCGGATCCATCGTCACCGCCTGATCCGTCATCACCGCCGGATCCATCGTCACCGCCTGATCCATTGTCACCACCAGATTCATCATCCCCGCCAGATCCGTCATCCCCGCCTGACCCATCATCCCCGCCTGACCCGTCGTCACCGCCGGATCCATCGTCACCGCCTGATCCATCATCTTCGCTAGACCCGTCACCATCACTGGAGTCATCTTGTTCTCTTTGATCTGATTCATCATCACTTTCTTCTCTTTTGTTCTCTTCTTCTTTATCACCATCCTCTTTCTTCGGCGGTTTATATACACTTGGCAGATCTGTTCCTTTTACAAACAGCTCTGTAATGATAGTTGAAGAAGGTGTATGGTTTGATGCCCTTTTACCGTTTCGTTCATCGATCTTCACTTCCTCCACGGTAGACGGTTTGACGAAATCCTTAGTTTCAACATCTTTTGAAACATGTGACATGACTTCCTTGAAAAGCAGTTTGGCAATAGCCGAATCTTCCTTCGTGATATACTGTTCTGTAGATGTTGTTCCATATCCAGTCCAGACGGCAGCGGTGTACTCTGTCGTATAACCGACAAACCAGGAATCTGTAGAGCCATCTTCAATACCCTCCGGAGGGTTTGTGGTGCCTGTTTTGCCTGCAAGCGGCAACCCATCGATATAAGCGAGTGTTCCAGTTCCTTCCCGGACAACATCTTTTAACATATCCGTCACCATATAGGCCGTGTACTGATTCATCGCTTTCTGGGTCTTGGTTTCGAACTTTTTCGTTTCACCTGTCGGGTATTCAATTTTCGTTACGGTATAAGGTTTGTTGTACATTCCTTGATTTCCGAAAGCTGCATAGGCACCAGCCATCTGTAAAGGGGAAATCCCATCGTCGTCGCCAAATCCGCCGATTGCATAGGAAGGATAGGCGTGTTCTAGTGAAATGCCTACATTTTCAGCAAACTTTTTGGCACGATCGCCGCCAATTTCCATGAATGTTTTGATTGCAGGAATATTGTACGATTTTACAAGTGCCTTTCTCATAGATAACATTCCATGGAACTCATCATCATAGTTTTTGAATTCCTTGCCGTCGATTTCCAGTTCTTCATCTTCAATCTGATGGTAGGTTGACCATTTTTCATATTCGATGGCAGGTCCATAGTCTAAGATCGGTTTGATCGTGGAACCAGGTTGACGTTTGATATCAGTTGCATAGTTGTAGCCTCGCTGGATATCTGTTTCGTCAGGATTCCGGTTCCCGCCGATTGCACGAATTGCACCTGTTTTTGTATCTAATAATACGATTCCGGCTTTGAAATCGTCATTAGGATAAGGAATCACATTATTTCCTGACATCATTTTTTCAGTATAAGATTGAGCCTCAGGATCCAGGGTAGTATAAATTTTCAAGCCGCCTGTATAAAGTTCAGTTTCATTGTATCCTTTTTTAAGCAATTCTTCGATGACATGGTCGACGAATGCTTCATACCCTTTGTTTTCAGGCTCTTTATATAGGATTTCCTCTAATTCTGTTGCATTGGCCTTCTTTTTCTCTTTTTCTGTAATGAATCCCTGTTTTTCCATTGAAGAAAGTACAATACTTCTTCTTTCTATTGCATTTTCAGGATTTTTGATCGGATCATAACCATTCGGCCGTTGTGGCAAACCGGCAAGAAGTGCAGCTTCAGCAACGGTCAACTCTTCAACACTTTTACCGAAATAAACATCTGCCGCCGCTCCTAGCCCATATGCACCGTTACCGAAGTAGATTCTATTTAGATACATTTCCAATATTTGATCTTTAGAGTACTTACGTTCCATTTTTACAGAAAGGTATGCTTCTTGTATCTTCCGTTTCAACGTTTTTTCAGAGGATAAATATGTATTCTTTACGACCTGCTGGGTGATTGTACTTCCGCCTTCTGATCCCCATCCATCTTTAATATTGGCGAGAGCTGCCCCTCCGATTCTCTTGATATCCAATCCGAAGTGCTCGCTGAAACGTGCATCTTCTATTGCGATAAAAGCTTGTTTTACATGCTCAGGTACATTTTCGATATCGACGGGGATACGGTGTTCACTACTGGCAAGCTCAGTGATCTTACCTCCGTTCATATCGTAAATGATCGAAGAATTCGCATATTTGAATTCCTTTTCCGTCAGATTCGGTGCATCTTGTATGAATGCCAGTCCTGTTACTCCGCCAGCGACTATTATTAGTAAAAAGACGAGGAAGGTCGCAAGAAATACTTTTACATAGCCTTTTTGATTCTTCACTTGTCCTGCTGCTTTTTTATTTTGGAAACGAGACAACTTGGACACGACCTTTCTTTTATAGTAACAGTATTGATTTGAAAGTACCCGCCAAATTCCATTTATAAACATTAGTGGAAACTGGCGATTGAAATTTTTGAATTAACATTGTTTTGGCGTTTATCAATAGGGACAGAGGGTAATCTAAAAGGATAGTCAAAAGGGGGAATTTGAATGATAGAGTTTAAACAGGTCAGTAAAACTTTCCCGGATGGTTTTCAAGCATTGAAGAATATCAATCTTCATGTCAACAAGGGAGAGTTGGTGACTGTGATCGGCCCTAGCGGGTGCGGAAAAACGACCACGATGAAAATGATCAACCGATTATTAGAACCAAGCAGTGGCCAAATTTTAGTGGATGGGGAGAATATCAAAAACCAGAATCCTGTCCAGCTTAGGAGGAATATCGGTTATGTAATCCAGCAGATCGGCCTTTTTCCTCATATGACCATTGAAGAGAATGTAGCGCTGGTACCGAAGATGAAAGGTTGGCCTAAAGATAAATACATACGTAGAGTCGATGGATTGCTAGACCTTGTCGGACTGGATCCGAAGGTTTTCAAAAAGAGGTATCCATCTGAGCTGAGCGGTGGTCAACAACAGCGGATAGGTGTTATAAGAGCTTTAGCGGCAGAGCCACCTGTCGTTCTGATGGATGAGCCCTTCAGTGCATTGGATCCGATCAGTCGTGAACAGTTACAGGATGAACTCGTCGCCTTGCAGGATAACATCCAGAAGACGATCGTCTTCGTAACCCATGATATGGACGAAGCCCTTAAAATCGCCGACAGGATCGCGATCATGGATAATGGTGAAATCATACAATTGGCAAAACCCGATCAGATCCTGAGACATCCTGCGAATCAATTCGTTGAAGATTTCATCGGAGAAGAGCGGATGAACAAGGAACTTGGAGGGAAGACAGCAAAATCCTTGATGCTCTCCAAAGTGGCGACCGTAAAACCGAATCGTGGACTTGCAGAAGCGTTACAAATCATGAAAACCTATTCAGTCGATAGTTTGATAGTGACGAATACGAAGGGAGAATTTCAAGGGATTTTGGAGCTTCCTGTATTGGAAGCTCATTATAGAGATGAATCGAAAAAGGTTGAAGATATCATGTCTCCCGTTGCCCATTCTGTACAGGCCGAAACAAACTATACTGACATTGCAGAAATCTTTGCAAAGCACCAAGTTGTCACAATACCTGTTTTAGAGGGGGACAGACTGGTCGGCTTGATTACGAGATCAAGCATGATGAGAGGTCTTGCTGGAATGAAACAAACTGTATAGAAATGAGGTATATCATTGGATTGGATCAGCTTTTTGGACACATTCATAAATAGATGGCCTACGATTCTCACCGCACTCCAGGAGCATTTGTATCTTTCATTCGTTTCGATCCTGATCGGTATCTTGATTTCAGTACCTTTAGGAATCATCATCTCCCGTCTGAAAAAAATAGCTGAATTCGTAATCGGTGTCACTGCTGTTTTTCAGACGATACCGAGTTTAGCTTTGTTCGGATTCCTGCTGCCGGTTTTCGGGATCGGTAGCACACCGGCGATCATCGCATTGATGATTTATGCCCTTTTACCGATTTTAAGGAATACATACACAGGAATCGTGGGTGTAGATGATGCATTGATCCAGGCTGGTAAAGGTATGGGAATGACATCGTGGCAAATCCTATGGAAAATCGAACTTCCCCTGGCCCTGCCTGTCATCATGGCGGGTATAAGGACAGCAACGGTTCTGACAATCGGGGTTGCCACATTAGCGACCTTCATTGGAGCAGGCGGTCTCGGCGATATCATTTACAGGGGATTAAGCACAATGAATAATGAGTTGGTTTTAGCGGGCGCGGTCCCCGCTGCATTACTTGCAATCTTTTTTGACTCGATTTTGAAAGGTATTGAACGGATCGTTACGCCAAAAGGACTCAAAAAACAAGACTAGGAGGATATCATTTTGAAAAAGACGTTGTTACCTATTTTATTATTGATGTTGATTGTTGCCGGTTGCGGTGGTGGAGGAGCTGGGGGTGACACACTTGTCATCTCAGGGAAAAAATGGACTGAGCAATATATCCTGCCGCATCTTTTAGCTGAATATATCAAAGCGAACACCGATTATGATGTACAAGTGAAAGAAGGTCTTGGGGAGGTCGATGTTCTGACAAAAGCGATGGAAAGCGGCGATATTGACATGTATGTTGAATATTCAGGTACAGGCTATCTAGCGGTTTTGAAGGAGGAGTATAATCCTGACCAATCAGCTGAGGAAATCTATGAAGCAACGAAAAAAGGATATATGGAGGAAAAGGATATCGTCTGGTTGCCTCCGCTTGGATTCGAAAACAATTATGGATTGGCAATGACAGAGGAAACGTATAACCAGTTAGGTGTCAAAACGACCTCTGAATTAGCGCGTAAATCGAATGATCTTGTCTTCGCAGCTCCGCCAGAATTTTATGAGAGACCAGATGGATTTGATCCGTATGTCAAAAAGTACGATCTCAACTTCAAAAGTAAAGAAAGCCTGGACCCGAACTTGATGTATAACGCAGTCAAGGATGGTGAGGTCGATCTGATTACTGCTTTTACAACAGATGGCCGCATAGAGCGGTTCAATTTGAAGGTCCTGGAGGACGACAAGAACTTCTTCCCACCATATTATGCTGCACCGTTGATCCGTCAAGAAGCATTGGATAAATTCCCTGATGTCGAAAAAGTGATGAAAAAATTAGAAGGTCAAATTTCATCTGAGGAAATGGCTGAAATGAATGCGAAAGTCGACATCGACAACGAAGATCCAAAACAAGTCGCGATCGATTTCCTGAAACAAAAAGGGTTGATCGACTGAAATAGATACAAGGATATTGAATAGGCAGATGTGAGATTAAAAAGTTTCCACAATAATATTTGGAGGACATAAGAGACCATATTGGCTCAATAAGAGCTCTTTTTTGTCGAAAAACATTCGAGATCGGCTGTCTTTTTGCCGAATAGGGGTATGATGTCCTCTGAAATTTTCTGTGGTGCCAGGCACCGAAGTAAAACCCTTGCCCCAGTTGACTTCCCAAACGGTGCCTGGCACCATTTCCAAACCCTTGTGGCTGTTGACCTCTCAAAATGTACCCGGTACAGGCTAGTGATATTAGGGTGTGGGTTAAAACTTTAGTACTATGATTATGTGAATTGGACCTAAATAACATTTCCTTCTATTGCTTGATTGTCTTCAATATGAAAAACCTCGAAAATTGGATTTGTAAGAAAAGTCAGATCATTATTTTTCGGGGAGGCTAAATGAATGAAGAGAATCAGTTCGATTATTTTAAGTACAGCCTTGGTCATCGGTTTATTTTTTGCGGCCCAATCCAATCATCAAGCACAAGCGTCATCCGTTGAAATCGATAAGGCTCTTTCCAACGTGATCAGTACAGCTGGTGATCAATTCATCGTGGAAGCTGTTGTCACGTATGACTCAATGCCGACAGAGACACAAGTCGAGGAACTTCAAGGCTTCGGATTACTAACGAAAACGTATAAGAATCTGCCGATGGTTGCGATTCAAGGAACGAAATTGGAAGTAGAATCATTGCTTTCATCAGCAATTGATGCCGTGTCGATCTTTTATAATAAAAAGTTAGAATATAAACTTCGTGACAGCCGCCAATTGATCGGTGCTGAAAGTGTATGGAACGATCTTGGGTACACTGGAGAAGGCACAACAGTTGCTGTCATTGATAGTGGCATAGATGCGACACATCCAGATCTTCCTCTCGGTGATAAAGTAGTCCAAAATGTAAAATTTCTAGTTGGGGATAGCTTGTTCTCAGACGGTTCAGAATCATTGTACTTAGAGAATGTAGCGAATACGGATACATCTTCCGGTCATGGTACTCACGTTGCAGGAACCATTGCCGGACTTGGTACTGCCAGTGATGGGCTTTACAAGGGTGTAGCACCAGGTGCAAAGCTTGTGGGTCTTGGAACAGGCGAAACGATCAGTGTGCTTTGGGCACTTGAAGCCTTTGATTACGTATTGGAAAACCAGGAGGAATACGGTATCGACATCATCAGTAACAGTTGGGGAACGACAGGAGATTATTCTCCGGATGATCCGATCAATGTAGCGAGCAAGAGAGCATACGATGCAGGAATGATAGTCGCTTTTGCAGCTGGAAATGAAGGTCCGGATAATGATACGTTGAATCCATACTCTGCAGCCCCTTGGGTGATTTCGGTAGCTGCTGGAACGAAGGACAAAGATCTAGCAGACTTTTCTTCAAGAGGAATACCTGGGGATGAACTCGTACACCCTGACATCACAGCACCAGGTGTTGATATTGTAGCAGCAAAATCATCAACCGGATTAGTCATGAACGTTCTTGGAACAACAACCGATGCCACTTACATCGATTTGGCTCACCTTCCGTATTACACGACTGCAAGCGGGACAAGCATGGCAACTCCTCATATATCTGGAGTAGCAGCGTTGATGTTGGAAGCAGATGCTGGTTTGACACCAAATGGCGTATTTGATGCACTCATCAATACAGCTGATCCAATGGCCGGATACGAGCTTCATGAAGTAGGAGCAGGTTATGTAAATGCTTATGAAGCTGTAAAAGCTGTTGAAAAATAAACAATACCTGTAAAAGGAGAGGGGCTTTATAAAGTTGCCTCTCTTTTTTATACGGTAACCATGACTAATTTACTAAGTTCATTCCTCCTATATAACGAATTGACTACAGCATAAATAAACCATAAGAACAGTCTGATTTAAGACATACGGTGAATTGCAACTATTTGTAATTTCTCAGAAAATGAAAATATGAAACTATGAAAATATTAAATAATCAGGAGGAATGATATGAAAAAAGTCAGCTTATGGATTCTTACTTTGGTCCTTGTTCTAGCGTATTCATTACCGGGGGCTGCGGATCAGGTTCGTGCTAACACAGTTGAAGTGGATGCAACGCTCCAGGAGGTATTGACGTCAACAAGTGAATCAACCATTGTTGAAGCCGTCATCTCTTTCGAGAACATGCCGACGGATACGCAGGTAGAAAGCGTTAAAGCCCTTGGCCTGCAGGCGAAAACGTATAAAAATCTCCCGATGATCGCTGTAAAAGGGACGAATTCTGAAGTACAGAAACTGTTGGAATCAGACCTGGATGCACTTTCTGTCTACTATAATAAGGATTTAGAATATTTACTTCGTGACAGCCGTGAACTTGTCGGTGCAGAACGAGTCTGGAACGACCTTGGCTATACTGGCGAAGGAACGACAGTAGCTGTAATAGACAGCGGTATCGATGCGACTCATCCAGATCTTCCTCTTGGTGATAAGGTAGTCCAAAATGTCAAATTTCTTTTAGGTAATCTATTCACAGATGAAGCCCTTTATTTAGAGGATGTGGCAAATACAGATACGTCTTCCGGTCACGGGACGCATGTGGCGGGTACTATTGCAGGATCTGGGACATCGAGTGATGGATTATATAAAGGGATTGCCCCAGATGCCAAATTGGTAGGGCTTGGGACTGGAGAAGGAATCAATATCCTATGGTCATTGGAAGCCTTTGATTATGTCCTGGAAAACCAAGAAAAGTACAGTATCGATGTCATCAGTAACAGCTGGGGGACGACTGGTGAGTATTCCCCTAACAATCCGGTGAATGTCGCAAGTAAAAAGGCACATGATGCGGGGATGATCGTTACCTTTGCGGCTGGAAACGAAGGACCGGATGATGACACTTTGAACCCTTATTCAGCTGCACCATGGGTCATATCGGTTGCTGCTGGAACAAAGGATAAGCAACTGGCTGACTTTTCTTCACGCGGTGTAACAGGTGATGAATTCCTGCACCCGGACATCACTGCCCCAGGGGTAGATATCGTCGCAGCGAAATCATCCACAGGTTTGGTCATGAATTCATTAGGTTCTGTAAAAGATGTGAATTATATCGAGCCTCAACATCTTCCATATTATACGACAGCTAGTGGTACGAGTATGGCAACCCCTCATATCTCAGGGATTGTCGCCTTGATGAGAGAAGCGCAACCTGGTTTACATCCCGATATTGTATTGGATATTTTACAAAGAACAGCTGAACCGATGGAAGGGTATCAATATCATGAAGTAGGTTCGGGATATGTGAATGCATACGAAGCTGTAAAATCAGCCGAAAAAACCAACCCGAATATCGGTAAATATAGAGATAAGAAAACAGGCAAAACCTATGAAACTTACTTTGTTGAAGAAACATGGGAGGGAACCCTTGGGACAGGTGCATCAGAAGCTGGGGCTGCCTCGCATGACTACTATGATATTTCCCTTGATAAAGAAGCAGTCAGCCTGAAAGTACGGATCGATTGGACATCTCCAACTAATGATCTTGATTTGGAAGTCCGTGATCCAGCTGGAGAGCTTGCTGGTTCCTCAGGAAATGCAGTTACTACGACAGAGGAAACCACCATTCCTGAGGTTACCGAGGGAACTTATACGGTTGATGTCATCGGATGGCTGAATACAATTGAACAATATAATGGCACCTATACGATCGAAAAGATTCTGAATAACAAATAGGAAGGAAATGGCTGACTTGTTCAGCCTTTTTTTCTTATAGGCTTTGTAAAAATTAATATTGAAAAAATGCTAAAAGCGAAATTCGAGCCACATCCTGCGGGAAAAGCGAGCCAGGCAAGACCCCAAAGCGACCTACAATTTAAGTAAATAGGCTCAGTCTTCACCAAAGGCTGCGCTTGATTTAGTTCGAAGTGTTTGCTCACGGAGAAGCGAACTTTGTTTGGTTCATAAGACCTTTATGGAGCACTTACAATACAAAAAACCGATCTTAAGGTATTCATAAGACCTTTATGGAGCACTTACAACGCGAAAAACCGCTCTTAAGGTATTCATAAGACCATTATGGAGCACTTACAACGGGAAAAACCGATCTTAAGGTACTCATAAGACTTTTATGGAGCACTTACAACGGGAAAAACCGACCTTAAGGTACTCATAAGACCATTATGGAGCACTTAGCAACGCGAAAAAACCGATCTTTAGAGCCTCCTCGTCGGACTACCAGTGACCTACGTGGCTGAACAGAGCTTTGCGCTTTTCTTGATGTCTAGCTCCAACGCCCAACCATTTGGATAACTTTAGTCCTTCTATAGGGGTCGACACATTCATTTAGGTTGAAGGTTTACCCACGCAGAACCGAACTTTGTTTGGTGCGAGCCTTCTCGGCGGACTTCCAGGTGACCTTCGTGGCTGATCAGGGCGTTTACGCTTTTCTTATCATACAGATTCAGGGAATTCATAGGCCTATTTGGCTATTTGTCTCGCTTTGCCGCCAGTACCCGACATAATTTGCTAAAATCAATAGAAGATTATAAATATTGAGACTTGAAAGGGGGTGAAGTACGTGCGAATCCAAACCCTGATTGTAAAAGGGCTTATTGCGGGAGCATGTCTGTTGGTTCCATCGGAAGTACTTGCAAACGGTAAAGGCAAATTACATGAATTACCTGAACCTCCAGAGGAAGCAAATAGTCAAGCTGAAGAACAGCAAAATGAAAACGCTGCAATAAACAGCAAAAGAGATCAACAAAATGGAAGCTCCGATCAAAAATCAAATCGTGAGCTGCCTGTCCAAGCAAAAGCTGATAAATCTGAAGACAAAGGAAATCCGGCGCATGCAAATATTGATGCAAAAGGCAAAGCAGTGAATGGGAAAGGTGTTTCCGAATTAAGAAAGGAAACGAATAAACCTGACCAGGACACTGAAAAAACCGGAACCTCAGTACATAGTGACCGTGGTAAAAACGAAACCCCTTTAAAAGATGAATCTTCTTCGTTTGAACCTCAAATGGAGACAGAGGAACAAAAAACAGCAAAAAAGAAGCTGGATCAGAAAAACGATTCAAAAATGGATCCAATTGAACACACAAAACCAAAAACAACTGACAATACACAAGCATCCAGAAACAATCAGCAGCCATTACCTTATGATGAAAATCCGGCTGATGCCCCATTTGTGATTCCTTCACAAACAGGAAATCAGCTATCTAAACCAAATAAACACAATGATGGATCTTCCAAAACATCTGGAAATGGCTCTCTTTTGTATGTTTTATCTTTTACAGGGATCGGTCCATTGGTCACACTCGATCGTGGTTTCTTAGTTGAACATCGCAGGGAACACAATCAGTGGATCAATGCACCGCCTTCACCACCGCCGAAATCAAACCTTCTACCTCATAGTGCGTAATGAATGTAAAAAATAATGAATGAGAAGAAGGAGAGATTTCTAAATGGTACGAGTAAACGGTAAAATGGTAGTCAAGTCTTTGGTGTTTGCAGGAGCACTTTCTTTTTGTGCTTTTGTAGGTGTTGATTCTGTTGAAGCAGCTGGCAATGGTAAAAAGGCTGAGGTCAAAGTTCAAGCCCAAGATGATGAAGTAAAAGTTGAAACAAAATCAAAAGCTAAGAACAACCAATCAGCTAAGAACAAAGCTAAATCTCAAGGACACGTCCATGCAAGTGATCAAGCAAAAGAAAAAGCAGCCCCACAATCTGCTGTACAAGCAGGTTCCGAAACAGATGCAGAAACGGATGCAGAACCTAAAGAAGAAGCAGCAGTAGAAGAAACGACCGAAACAGATGTAACAACTGAAGAAGCAACTTCTGAAGAATCTACTGAAACTGAAGTGGAAGAAGATGTAGAAGTGGAAGAAGATGTAGAAGTAGAAGAAGATGAAGAACCAAAAGAAGAGAAGACAAACCCTTCTATAGAAAATAAGATGAAGTCTAGTGCTTATCATGCAAGTGACAATGCAAAAGAAAATGCACCAGCTCACGCTGCAGTCAATCTTTCTGTTGAACCAGAAACAGAAGAAGACGGAAAATCAGAAGAAGAAATAACTGTGGAAACGGATGTAGAAGCTAAAACGGAAGAAGATGAAGTCGCAGACGAAGATACTGAAGCTGACGAAGATTCAGACGTTGATAATGAAGTCGAAACAGATACAGAAATGAAAGAAGAAGATGTTGAAACGGACGTAGAAGCTGATGTTGAAGAAGATGCTGAAGAAGACCTAGAAGTTGATGTTGAAGAAGAAACTACTGACGACGAAGCTGCAGTTTCTGCAGAAAACAAAGCAAATGCACAAGGACATGTAAACGCCAGCGAAACTGCAAAAGAACATGCTGCAGAAAATTCTGCTGTTCTTGCATCGACAACAGAAGACACGACTACTGAATCTGAAGAAGAAACAACTGAAGATACAACTGAAGAAACAACTGAAGAAACTGACGAAGAAATGGATGAAGATACTGATGTAGAAGCAGATCTTGAAACAGAAGCTACTACTGAAACAGAAACAAAGACAATTAGACTGCCGTAGGAATTACCACAATTTGGGAGACCGGGACTTATTCCCGGTCTTTTTTAACGGCACAATTTCAATAATAAGGTACAACGACATAATTTAACATTGATCGATGACCTGAAGATGACAAAAAAAGAACTGATTTGCGAATTTTCTTATAGTTGAAGATGCTGAAAGATCAAAAAATAGTAAAAAAGGAGTAAAAACAGCAAAAAATGCCAGAAAAAGTCCTGGCGCAGTTCTCCTACAAATACCAACATTCTGAATTTTCTCTAATTATGTTGACACCGGTTACAACTTTGCCTACCATTAGAGTAATGAGACAAGGGAGGGTTAGGTTATGAGTAGTTTACTTTTGGCGGTAATTGGAATTAGTATCTTTTTACTAGGTTATCGGTATTATGCAAAATTCGTAGCTGAAAAGATATATAAAATTGATTCCAGTTTTACGACGCCAGCACACAAGTATAAGGATGGGGTCGACTTTGTTCCTACGAATCGATTCGTATTGTGGGGGCATCATTACAGCTCTGTTGCTGGAGCGGCGCCGATCGTCGGACCAGCAATCGCAGTTTATTGGGGATGGCTTCCGGCGGTTATATGGGTCCTTTTAGGTACCGTATTCGCTGCTGGTGTCCATGATTTCGGAGCACTCGTTTTATCTGTACGTAACAAAGGCCAATCTGTTGGCACAATTGCCAATAAATTGATCGGTCATCGCGCGAAAATCTTGTTCTTATTTATTATCTTGATTCTTGTATTAATGGTTAACGCAGTGTTTGCTTGGGTAATCGCCAACCTGTTCGTTAACTTCCCTGCTTCAGTACTATCGATCTTTATCCAGATCCCGTTAGCGATTTGGATCGGATACGCAGTTTATAAAAAAAGCCGGAGCATGCTGCTTCCATCCGTAGTCGCACTTGCATTCATGTATGGTGCTGCTGTTCTTGCATCTAGATTTGAATTCCTCCAAATCGATCTTGTTAAATGGTTCGGTGGAGAAGAAACTACGGTGATGTTCGGGTTGAACGGCGTCTCAATGGCGTTTTTCGTCTGGATTATCGTGTTGATGGTCTATGTATATTTCGCTTCAACTTTACCTGTTTGGAAGCTATTGCAGCCAAGGGATTATATCAACTCACATCAACTTGTCCTTGGTCTGGTGATTCTTTATCTAGGGGTCCTTTTCACTAACCCTACCATTACTGCACCAGCAGTGAATTCAGGTGCGGATTTATCCATGTGGCCGCTTCTCTTTATCACAATTGCCTGCGGAGCGATTTCTGGATTCCATGGACTCGTCGCTTCTGGAACTTCTTCTAAACAACTTGATAAAGAAACGGATGCTAAATTTGTCGGTTATCTTGGCGCGGTCGGGGAAGGAATGCTTGCCTTACTTGCAATCATCGCTGTGACGACATTCTTTGCGACTGGTGCTGATTTTTCTGCAGCATATAACAGCTTTGCAGCTGCAAGTGCGGGGGGACTTGGAAACTTCATCGGCGGAGCCGGAGTCCTTGCATCGGGTGTTGGTATTCCTGCTTACATCGCTTCGACGATCGTTGCTGTAATCGTAATTAGTTTCGCAGCAACTTCACTTGATACTTCTGTACGTTTGATGCGCTATATCATTTCAGAGCTTGGTACAGAATATAAAATCCCAGCACTAACCAAGGCTCACGTGGCGACGTCAATTGCAGTCGGTACTAGTGCAATGCTGGTGCTTCTGCCGGAGGGACCGAACGGGTTCGGATCAGGCGGATACTTGCTATGGCCTTTATTCGGTACATCCAACCAGCTATTGGCAGGGATCACTTTGCTGCTTGTGTCGATTTGGTTGAAGAAACAAGGACGGAACTTCATGCCGACGTTCATTCCGATGGTGTTCGTTTTATTCATGACTGTCTGGGCGATGGGGAAACAGGTCATATTTGATTGGTCTGGGGCTGGAACCGCCGATACGAACATTTTGCTGTTTGTCTTTGGAGCTTTGATCCTCGGATTTGCGCTTTGGATTGTTGCAGAAGCTTTCAAGGTCCTGAGCCAAAAACAAGACCCTTCAGACATGGATAGAATTGCTTGATAAAAGGATGGTAAAGGGGGTGGGAAACTGCTCCCTTTTTGATTTCTATATTTTATAAGCTGAGTTAAGCCAGCATCTAGAATGTTGGCATACTGATTTTCACAACATAATTCAGAGGGTGATCAACATGAAAGGTCAAATCCTGATTATCCGCGTCTTTCCAGAAGTCGGCGGCGGCTGATGCGGTGGTGTATCTGGTGACGGGTTCATCAGTATGAATGATCAATTTGCAGATGATAGGAAAGCGATGGAAGATATCGGTATTTTATATCAGCAGATTGTGAAGGAATACGGAGACCAAATGGATCTTATCTATGCAGATCCAAGAAATTTGATTTCAATTGCCGCATATATGCTTGGACAAGTCCAGCATGGTAAAATAGGATTGCTTGAAGTTGTGAAAAATCTCTTTTGGAGAGCGCGCCGGGGAGCAGTATTTTTGAATGGAAGATGGCTGAATGATAGAACCCGTACGAATGAAGAGATTTTAACGTTGATACAACAGGAAATGAACTAGCGGGGGTGTTGAGCGATGACAGAAGCGAAGTGGTCTTTTAAAAGACTGATTGAATTATATGACGAGATCTTGAGCCATAACCATAAAACGGAGATCAAGCGGGAGCTTCGTGATGAGGATGATCTGTTCTTGCTTTTATGCTTTTCCGAATTACTAGGCATCCCGAATCCGGTATCTTATTATACGTTGGAACTATATCCATCGATCCTTGAAAAATTCCATGATTGGCATTTGCGGATGGGGATGGAAAAGTCGCCGTTGGAAGGGATTCGTTGTTGTTGATGAGAGGTTGTGAGTCAAGTGAAAAAGATAGTTAATAAACAGATCGTATTCTTTGGCGGGAAGGGCGGTGTAGGAAAATCGACATCTGCCTCTGCATTTGCTTTGACCTCTGCCAGAAATGGTCAGAAGACGTTGCTTGTGTCGACCGATCCGGCCCATAACGTCGGGGACATTTTCCATATGAAGTTGTCTGGAAAGCCACAGCGTCTGACGAAGAACCTTTTTGGGATTGAAATCAATCCTAACGAAGAGACAAAACGCTATCTCGATGGTGTCAAAGACAACCTGAAGGGGCTAGTGAAAGCGAAAATGGTCGAGGAGGTCCATCGGCAGATCGATCTAGCTGGGAGCTCCCCAGGGGCAGATGAGGCTGCGATGTTCGATCGGCTGGTATCCATTATTCTTGATGAAAAAGAAAATTTCGATACGATCGTTTTCGATACAGCTCCGACCGGCCATACGATCAGACTGTTGACACTGCCGGAACTGATGGGGGCGTGGATCGATGGAATGCTGAAACGCCGCGAGAATCTGAATAAAGACTATTCGGCCTGGATGGGTGACGGGGAACCAGTCGAGGATCCCATCTATGATATCCTTGACAAAAGAAAAGAGCGGTTTGCGGAAGTCCGTAAAGTGTTGTTGGATCAAGAGTTGACTGAATACGTGTTTGTTCTGAATGCAGAGCGGCTGCCGATCCTCGAAACGGAAAAGGCCGTGAACACGTTAAGAAAGCATGATCTTCTCGTAAATACGATTGTGATCAATAAGCTTTTACCTGACGTGGAAGACAGTTCTTTTCTTCAAAAACGAAAACAACAGGAGAAAGAATATATCAAATTGATCGATAAGAAGTTCGGTCAACAGGAGAAGATTTATATCCCCTTATTGGATGGCGATGTCTCGTCATTAGAAGCTCTTGATCAAATCAGCAGTGCAATGAAGGAAGAACTGCTTCAATAGAAAGTACTTGAAAAAGAATGTCCGGATCCCTCAAGGTCCAGATATTCTTTTTTCGTTTTACAGGATAAGAGAGTATGAAAATTTGGGTTGCGGTGAAGCAATGTCTAGCTCCACCGCCCAACCACTTGGATCACTTCAAACTTCCTGCGGCGGTCGACACATTGATTTAGGTCGAAGTGTTTACCCACGTAGAACCGAACTTTGTTTGGTTCGAGCCTCCCCGTCCGTATTCCAATGACCTACGTGACTGTGCGGTCGCTTCCGCTTTTCTTTTGCCAGTGGAAAGGGAGGGAATTTCGCAAAAACCAACGATGGGATAAATAGCATCTTAATTCTTAAAATATACTTGTTGCCAGTTCCAAACTCTGGTAGAATTATTTTTCCGTCTGACTTTTCAGACGAATAACTATAAGGAGGTAACTGAACGTGAAGAAACAGATTCAAAGTGCCTTTGATGTTGAGAAGCAGCAACTCGAACAAATCGCTGCAGAGGTCAAAAGTCAGATCATAAAGCTGGAAAAGATACCGAGGTATTTTGGTGAAGATATTACCGAGCAGGCTCTCGATGATCGTCGTGAGCAAGCCCGGAAAAGTCTGCGGATAGCAAAAGAGGAGCCATTTTTCGGAAGACTCGACTTTCATGCAAAGGGAAAGCCTGGACCTGAGGAGGTCTACATTGGGAAGGTCGGCGTAACGGAGGAATCGACAAACGACCTTATGGTCATCGATTGGCGCGCACCAGTTGCCAGTCTCTTTTATTCATATAGTGGTGGGGAAGAGGACATTTATTATATAGCTCCAGAAGGAAGAGTTGATGGTGATATCCATTTGAAACGGAATGTAGTCATCCGTAATCAGAAACTCCAGCGTGTTGTAGATGCATATGTAAAAGGCAGCACTGAAACGAGGGGAACGGATGAATTTTTGCTTTACCGGTTAGGAGATAAGAAAGACAATCGATTACGTGACATCGTCTCGACCATTCAAGCTGAACAGAACCATATCATTCGTGCTGACAAAAACCAGCCGCTGATCATCCAAGGGGTTGCAGGATCCGGGAAAACGACGGTTGCCCTTCATCGCCTTGCGTATTTGCTATACCATTACAGGGATCATCTCAGTGCCACGCAAATGATCATTTTCGCCCCGAACAGAATGTTTTTAGACTATATCTCAAATGTCCTTCCGGAACTTGGAGTAGGCGGGATTCAACAAACTACGTTCGATGAATGGGCACAAGGGATCCTGGAAGAGGGGATCACTGTTTCAGATCGTGCAGGTGAACTGGAAAGCATTTTTTCAAAAGGGCTGGGAATTAATCAACATATTCGGGAAGCTGGAAGATTGAAAGGCTCATTGGCTTATAAAAAAGTTTTAGAGGACGCGTTGGACCAGTTTGAAAAAACAATGGTACCGGAAACGGATTTGAAGCTTTGGGAAGGGGCCGTTTTACCTTCTTCTACCGTAAAAAAGTGGAACGATGAACAGCGACACTTCCCGATTTCAGTTCGCCGAAAACGGATAATGAATCGTTTGAAGACATGGGCGCAAAACCAAGTAGGCGAGATGCTTCCCCATGAACGGAAAGAACGGAAGAAAACCGCTGATAGACAATTGAAGGCTTATATGAAAGAATGGCCGGATCACAATGCTTTCACCTTTTATAAGGAATTATATAAGAAAACGAGGCTGCAAAGTTTTGCATTACCGATCCAAGGATATTTACCTCGGGGAGTCATAGACGATACAAGAAAGCGGATGAACAAAAAGGAAGTAACCTCAGAAGATTTACCTGCACTTATCTGGATTCATCAAAGGCTTTTCGGAATGGATAAGCAGGGTACTTATCAACATGTAGTCATAGATGAAGCGCAGGATTTTTCACCATTTCATATAAATGTGCTGAGCTTATATGTAACCGAGGATTCGTTTACGATACTCGGTGATATCTCCCAAGGAATCCACTCCTACAAAGGGATTGAAAAGTGGAAAGAATTCATTGGGGTGTTTGGAGAGGGAAAGTCCAAATACGTACAGATGAAACGAAGTTATCGTTCTACCCTGGAGATCATCGAGTATGCGAACCGGATCCTGCAAAACATGCGACATACCGTGGGATTGGCAAAACCCGTATTCCGAAGCGGCGAACCGGTCAGGGAAATCCAGATAGGCAGGACTGATCGGACTGGGAAGCTCATATCGATTATAGAACAAATCCAGAAGTCGGATGCAAACAGTATTGCATTGATAGGAAGGACGGCAAAGGATTGTAAGGAAGTCCATGAAAGGTTGACGGAGCATGGAATCGGGGTTTCATTGATAACTGCGGACCAGACGAATTACCAAGGCGGAATTTCGGTGATACCTGTATATATGACAAAAGGCTTGGAATTTGATGCCGCGGTAGTTTTGGATGCAGACCCTGATCATTATCAACTCAACGATTCGGATGCAAAGCTCCTATATGTGGGATGTACAAGAGCCCTGCACCAATTATGGGTCCTGTACGAAGATGAATTGACACCGCTGGTCCGCACAAAGCTGAACCTTTAGAACCCCCAGTGATTCCATCGTCGGTACCAGGCACCATTTAAAAAGTCAATAATACCAAGGGGTGTGAAAGTGTACCTGGCACCGATCAGCATCCCAGTGATACCAAGGGGTTTGGAATGGTGCCTGGTACAAAACAGAAAAAAGGGATGACACTTTTTAAAGTCAGCCCTTTTCCTTTTATAGATTATGACTATTAAACTCTTATCCTTTCTTTCATCCTACTATTAGGTTTGCGACCAATAACAATACGAGGGAAGCTGCCCACACGATTGTAGTTGGAATAGACCATGTGAGGATCTGTTCTTTCACATTTTTTATCCCTAGCATACGGTTTACAACCCAGAATAAGCTGTCATTGAAATAAGAGAATACCATGGCTCCCAGTGTCGCTGCCTGGGCTGCGAGTACCATATTAACGTCCAGACCAGTTAGAATCGGTGCTGAAATGGATGCACCTGTAATCATTGCGACTGTACCACTACCTTGGATCAAGCGAACGATACTGGCGATGATGAATGGAAGCAAGATAGCAGGCAAGGAAGTCTGCGCAATCTGTTCTGCAATATAATCACCTGCGCCGCTTTCTCTCAACACATTACCTAAAGCACCACCTGCACCAGTCACAAGCAGGATGATACCTGCATCCTTGATCCCTTCTTCCATACGATCGATCGCAACCGATTGTTTCACATGATTATATAATCCGTAGATGGCAAAGATAAGTCCAATCCCGACAGCAATGATAGGAGCTCCAAGGAAAGTGATGAGGTCATAAATACCACCTTCGAGCCCGATTGCTGCGATGGTCGTGTTTAAGAAAATTAAAAAGATCGGTACCAAAATCGGTAATGATGAACGTAGTAAGGACGGGAGGTTTTTATTCTCTTGCATTTCGTAATACTCTTCCAATGTTTGCGGCATTTCAGGTCTTACAAACCCTTGGCCGTCTTCATCAGGAAGCTGGTAGATCTTTTTACCGACCCATTTCGCGTAATAGACGCCAACAATAATCAGCGGAATGGCGAAAATCAAACCTGTGATAATCATCCATCCTACATCGACACCGAAGATTCCTGCAACGCCCAATGGTCCAGGGGTAGGAGGAACAGCATGGTGTGTCACGGCTAGTCCGACACCAAGCGCGACTCCTAAAGCGACAACAGATTTACCAGTCTTTTTTGATAGCGCTTTCGCAAGTGGCGCTAAAATAACGAAAGCTGAATCGACGAAGATAGGGATTGAAACGACATACCCTGTAACAGCCATCGCCCATTCTTCCTTTCGTTTTCCTAACCATTTTATAAAACTATAGGCCAATCTTTCCGCAGCACCTGATACTTCCAGTATACGTCCCATCATGACACCAAACCCGATGACGATCCCGATTGAACCAAGTGTACCTCCAAACCCTGAGGTGATGGCATTGACCACGTCAGGGGCTTTCATACCCCCGACGATTCCAGTGATGGATGCGGCAATGATCAATGCAAGAAAGGCATGGATTTTCGTACGTAAAACTAGAAAGATTAGCAAGAATACACCTAGAACTAAGCCTAATATCATTTGTACTCCAGATGGTTCCATTTAAATGCCTCCTATCAGTTTGTTCATTTTGTTAGATGTTTTCCTGTGTGAATCTAGAAGCGTATTTTGCCGCCAGTTTTATACACTCTTCCATACTGACGGTACTAGCAATCCCTTGTCCGGCTATATCGAATGCTGTTCCATGGTCCACGGATGTTCTAAGGAATGGCAAACCATTCGTAATCGATATCGTTCTTTCGAAATCAGTCATTTTTGCAGCGATATGCCCTTGGTCATGATAGAGGGATAGGACCGCATCGAATTTTCCATTCAATGCATGATGGAAAACCGAATCTGCAGGAACCGGTCCCACGGCATCAATACCATCTTGATTTGCAAGGTCAATACCTGGTATCAATTCATCAATTTCTTCGCGTCCGAACAAGCCACCTTCACCAGCGTGTGGATTCAACCCTGCAACAGCAAACTTCCGCTTTTCAACCCCTAAACGTTGAAGTGCTTTATCACATCGGTTCAAATAATCACGGACCCGTTCCTTTGTCATTTGGTCTATGGCATCCTTGACACTAAGATGACGTGTCAAGAAGAAGATCCTCATATTACGAACTTCAAACATCGTCAGTGGATCATCGGTATTTGTAAGAGCAGCAAGCATTTCTGTATGCCCGATATACGGTACTTCGGCAGCTTTCAATGATTCTTTATTAATCGGAGTCGTTGCCATGACGTGGACGTCACCGGCATTTGCAAGATCAACCGTTTTCTTGATGTAATCGTATGCAGCTTGACCACATTGAGCTTGTACTTCTCCGAATTTCAGTTCATCTATCTTCAAGTTCGGAAGATGGATTACATCGATCGTTCCGAACTCATATTTTCCTTCCTCTGGTGACTCCACTTTGTTGATAGACAGATTCACATCCATGATCCCGACCGATTTTTCCAAAACTTCAGTATGCCCGATTACAATTGGACGGGATTGTTCATAAATCTCTTTTTTACTTAATGCACCGACAGTGATTTCAGGTCCTATTCCTGCAGGATCCCCCATAGGTATAGCGATGATTGGTCTTTCGATATGTGTTGTCATACTTTCTTCTCCTTTCTGTATTGGGAAAGTTTGTTTTTTAAAAGTTGGACGCAATCGTAAATGGCTTTCTTGTCACCGACAAGTCCGCCTTTCGTAACAACGGAAATACCATCGAAATGTCCACCGATGAACTGGCCGTAAGCTGCTAATGGAATGACTTCATCGTCAAGATGTATGCCGGATGCCCCACTTATGGCACAAATAGAAGCTGTAACATCACCTCCGCTTGAAAAACAACCTTCAATTTTATATGGAGATCGTTCTATCAGTTTCCTTGAAATCTTCGCAAGCCCATCGGTTATTCGTTTGGCTAGAGCATCCTCGGAAGATTTTTCAATAAGGGCTTTTTCTTTCAAGTTCACCCGTTTTGCACCAGGATGGTAGGTAGTAACCACAATGAGGTCATTTTCCTGTACCATTATCAAGCCTTTATCAACGGAACGCTGTATCTCTTCTTCCCATCTTCCATTAAAAGTGGCAAGCTTTTCTGCGTCTACATAAATAGGTTTAATTTGAGTTTTTGAGTACAGGTATTCAAGCTGCCTTCCGGTCATCGCAGTAGCACTACCAACAGTGACAAGGATTTTGGTTGGTTTTACTTGGTGCTGGATATAATCACGGCAATAGGAAGCTGTGAGGGGCCCAGGGTCACACGGTATGACCATCTTGTTTTCAATCATCGTCATCGCTCTTGCAATTTCATCGATTTCTTCATCGGTAACTGCATCGATGGAAATGATCCGGATGCCTTTTTCGATTAGATCCTTTATCCTGGTAGTGATAGGTTCTGCTCCTTCCAGAACTGTGGACAAAGGGATGTGTTCTACAGGGTATACGCTTTGTGCTTGAATGATATTTGGAACATACGATTCAGTTAGAGGTTTAATCGGATCTCTTGCCACATCTGTTTCTTGTAATGGAACACCGTCAACCAGTAGGTAGCCACCTGTGGTGACACGTCCTGATTTAGGAAAGGAGGGACATACGATCGCTATGGTTTCTTCACCTAATTCATTAAGCATCGCATCAATTTCATATCCGAAATGTCCTCTGACAGTACTGTCAATTCTTTTGCAAAATATAGTTACGCCCTGTTTTTTGAATTTATCGATAGCTGTTTTTACACGTTGCTTGCATACATTGACCGGGGAATACCGGCTGTCAGTATCAATGCAAATCGCATCATATCGGTTTTTTTCAGGCAATGGAGCGTCCCGTACTATTGTCGCTGTCTTGAATCCTTGCTTTGTGAGTCTGACACCTGTTGCATTCGCACCGGTCAAATCATCTGCAATAACTCCAATCACATCAAGTTTCCTCGCTTTCTACCTGGTAGGTCTTTACTTGTTGCTCAATGAGTGCATAATCTTCTTTCTCACCCCGATTATCTGTAATGAAGCCATTCAAATCATCTAATGAACAAACTTTACTGAATGCTTTATGGTTTAATTTACTTGAATCAGCCAGCAGCCAGGTTTCTTCCGCTGCTTCCCTCATCAGTTTTTTGACGAGCGCTTTTTCCAAAGTGGGTGCTGTGACACCTGCCTGAATATCGATTGCATGGGCACCAAGGAAAAACAAATCGACGTGGACCCCTCTTAAAAATTCCTGGGTCTGTGCACCGAGTAACGCTCCTACATTGTTCTGGAGATCTCCCCCAGTAACGATCACTTTCAATGATGAATCGACAAGTTCACTTGCAATCTTTATATCGTTGGTAATGATGGTAAGATCCTTCCGATTAACTAATAGTTTTGCTAACTCCAGGGTAGTAGTTCCAGAATCCAGTAAAATACTCGCTCCATCTGGAATGAATCCTGCGGCTTTTTTTGCTATCGCTCTTTTTTCATGGACATCTTTTGTTTCTTTATTAAAGTAGGGTGTTTCAAGGGTAAGGGACTTAGGCGAAACCGCTCCCCCATGAGTTCTGATCAATTTTCCATCCTGTTCTAATTGGGCAAGATCACGCCGGATGGTCATTTGAGAAACATTGAACATTTCACTTAAATGTTCAATATCTACTTTTCCAGTTTCATTCACATGTGAGATGATCCTTTCCCTTCTCTGTGATGGGGACATTATGTTCATTCCTTTACGTATTTGTTCATTTTTATCATCTTTCACTCACGATTATGTTAAAAACGAACATAAATGTCAACAAAAATGTTCATTTTTATCATTTTAAATCTCATTTCGGTACCAGGCACCATTTAAAAAGTCAATAATACCAAGGGTTTTGAAAGTGTACCAGGCACCGTTCAGCATCCCAGTGATACCAAGGGGGTTAGAACGGTGCCTGGTACACTATGTTTTTTATTTAAAAAAAACGCTTGTAATTTTTCAGACTTTTCAATATAATCGTTATGAAAACGATTTCATATATGCATATCTGGGAGGAGGGGGAATCCTATACGTAGGAGATCGAATGGCGACGATATCTGATGTAGCTGAACGTGCCGGATTATCACGTACTACTGTTTCACGGGTGATCAATCAACATCCCTATGTCAGTGAGGAAAAGAAAAAACTTGTAAAACAGGCGATGGAAGAGCTTCAGTATGTACCTAATTCCAATGCGCAGAAATTAAGGAAGCAAAAAACCGAGACGATTGCGGTATATGTGCCGCGTCTCACCAATCCATTTTTCAGCCAACTGGTTGAAACGATGGAAGAAGTCGCAGCAGAAGAAGGATTCCAACTCTTATTCTGCCAAACGAGGTATAACAAGCAACAGGAATTAAGTTACCTGCAATTGTTGCGAGGAAAGCAGATTGATGGATTGATCTTGACGTCAATGGAAAATCATTGGAGCGAAATTGAACCTTATTTAACGTACGGTCCCATCGTACTTTGTAATGAATATGACTATGAAGCCAAAGTTCCGATGGCACATCTAGACCAGGTTATGGGTGGTTATATCGGAACCAAACACTTGATCGACCGTGGACATCAATCGATCGTGTACTGCAGTTCAGAGCCAGGTGGTAGCAGGGTATCCAAAGGCAGACAAGAAGGGTACATAAAAGCCATGCAGCAGATTGGCATCTCAATTAAGCCCGAATGGATGTATACGGATCAATTTACAATTGAAGGTGGAAAACGCTTATTCTACCGGCTCCATAATCTGAAGGAGCGGCCGACAGCCGTTTTTACTGGAAGTGATGAAGTAGCTTCAGGGCTCATATTCGAAGCAAGGAAAAATGGCTATCGGATTCCTGATGATCTTGCCGTCATTGGATTTGACGATCAACCAGTCGCAGAATTGTTGGGCCTGACAACGGTCAAGCAACCTGTCCACCAATTAGGAAGGACTGCGATGGAATTGATGGTCGAACAAATCCAATCATCCCGAAAAATCAGCTCTAACCGGGTCGAATTACCATTTGAACTGATCATTCGAGATTCAACATGAAAGATTTTTATCCATATTCTTTTTTTTAAAGATTTATGAAATCGATTCCAATTTAAGGGAGAGATCAGTATGAAAAAACCAAAATGGACAAGTTTATTCTCAATTTTACTTATTTTAAGTCTTATCCTAGCGGCCTGCAGCTCTAATGAAGATAGTGGAAGCGGCGGTAATGATGATGAAAAAGGATCAGATGAAAAAGAAGTGACGATCGTATATGCAAGAGGTCAAGATGCAACGAAAGCGACAGATGAAATCATCAAAGCGTTCGAAAAAGAACACCCGAACATCAAAGTTGAATTCCGTGAAATGCCATCTGACACTGGTGCCCAGCATGATGCTTACGTCACAGCATTAAACGGTAAATCAAGTGAAATCGATGTCATGGACCTTGATGTCGTGTGGCCGGCAGAATTTGCGCAGGCAGGTTATGTCATGCCGCTCGATCGCTTTTTGAAAAAGGATGGAATCAATCTTGACGATTATAACGAAGGAGCAGTAACTGCTGCGAACTTCCAGGGAAAACAATGGGCGATGCCTAAATTCATCGATGCAGGAATGCTTTTCTATCGTACCGATATAACGGAAGAACCACCCAAAACATGGGATGAACTTATGACCGAAGCAAGTGAACTTCAAGGTAAGGAAGGCACGAAATTCGGGTACTTGATGCAAGCGAAGCAATACGAAGGATTAGTATGTAACGCGGTTGAATTCATTGCATCTTACGGCGGGGCGATCGTCAATGAAGACGGCGAAGCAGTGGTTGATAGTCCAGAAGCAATCAACGGCCTTAAGAAGCTGGTTGAAGTAGCGAATGCAGACTTCGTACCTAAAAACATCACGACATTCACAGAAACTGAATCCCATACGTCATTCATTGAAGGAGAGTCTCCGTTCATCCGTAACTGGCCGTACCAATATGCTTTAGCAAATGACGAAGAGCAATCTAAGATTGTCGGAAATGTGGGAGTTGCACCACTGCCAGCAGGTGACGCAGGATCCGCTGCAGCACTCGGGGGATGGATGACTGCAATCAATAAATTTTCCGAACATCCACAAGAAGCCTGGGAATTCGTAAAATTCATGACTGGGCCTGAAGGGCAAAAGATTTCAGCGATCCATGGCGGTCTTGCTCCTACGATCCCTTCTCTCTTCGAGGATGAGGAAATTTTAGAAGCGAACCCGTTCTTTAAAGAAGAAGGATTCGTAAACGCACTCGAGTCTGCGGTATCTCGTCCGGTTGTTCCAAACTACCCTGAGATTTCAGAAATCATTCAAATCGAAGTCTCTAAAGCGATTGCAGGGGAGAGTACACCAGAAGAAGCAGCTAAAGCGATGCAATCAAAAATCGATAGTGCAATGAAATAACGAAAATCGGATAGGGCTGGCTCTAACATGTGTCACTCGGGGTTGGTATCTTGATGTCATCCTGAGTAAGATACGATTGGGTCAGCTTCTATCATTGAAAGGTGTGAAAAGGGATTGAGTGATCATACTTCAAAACCTAAGAAGAAACGCAAACTTTCTGAGAGCTCCACTGCTTATTTATTGATTGCACCTTCCTTGCTTTTGATTCTCGTTATTGCGATATGGCCGGTTATCCAGTCCTTTTATTTTTCTTTGTTTGATTTGAGGCTGAACAATCCTACCAAATCAGAAGTCCATACGAGCCATATGATCGATCTTCAGCGTTATTTGGATAACTACTTTCTCTTAGAAGGTGCGATTGATAATGAATTAGATAAGGCTGATCAAGGTAACGCCGAAACTTTGAATGGTGTGAAAGAGGACCTTTCAAAGCTTGATTCATCTTTATTAGAGGATGGAAAAATCAAAGAACGATATGAAATCATTGATGAAAAGCTGATGAATCTCGAAAAGGTCGGTTCAAAGGAGAAGCTTGTCGAGGTTGAGAAAGACAGGGCCGAGGAAATCCAAACTGAACTAAATGATATCGAGGAGAAATTGAAGGGTCTTGATGAACTGGAAGACCCGAAGGCAGTCAAAGGTTTAAGTTCTGCGTTAGCCGATTCGATAATCAAACCTAACTTTATCGGATTCGACCATTATGCAAAGAATTTGACGGACAAAAGAATGTGGATGTCAATCTGGAATACAGTCGTGTTCACAGTCGTTTCAGTTGCAATTGAATTAGTGATCGGGCTGATGATTGCTCTGCTTATCAATAAAGCTTTCTTCGGAAGAGGACTAGTCCGTGCATCCATCCTTATACCATGGGCGATTCCTACCGTTGTAGCCGCACTGATGTGGAAGTTTCTATATGATGGCCAGAATGGAATCGTCGCAAAAATATTTGAAGAGATCGGTCTTGTCGAACGAATGGCTACGCTTCTCACCAACGATACCGGTGCAATGTTCTCCGTCATTTTCGCTGATGTGTGGAAAACGACTCCATATATGGCGTTATTACTGCTTGCAGGGCTGCAGACGATACCGACAAGCATGTATGAAGCAGCCGCAATCGATGGGGCGAACAAGTGGAAACAGTTCTTTACCATTACACTTCCTTTATTGAAAACCAGTATTCTTGTCGCTTTGTTATTCCGTACATTGGATGCATTCCGCGTGTTTGATCTCATTTTCGTATTGACCGGCGGGGGTCCTGCCAACTCAACTGAAACCATATCCTTGCTCGCCTATAAAGTCATGATCGCTCAATCAAACTTTGGAGAAGGTTCAGCCCTATCTGTGGTTGTTTTCATCTGTGTAGCAATCATCTCCATGATTTACATTTCTTTATTAGGCAGAGATCTTTTGGAAGACAAAAAATAAAGAACAGGAGAGGGTGAGTTGAATGCAGAAAAAAGCTGGGCCTTTGTTTTATGTCGGTTTATCCGTATTTATATTTTTAGTGATGTTCCCGTTTTTATGGATTCTGATCAGTTCATTGAAGCCAGTATCTGAATTATTCGGGGAAAAGGCGTTCGTTCCATTTACATCAGATCCTACTTTTGTAAACTATCAGTCTGTATTCGTGAACCATCCATTCTTGACATACCTGAAAAATAGTTTGATAGTCTCTGGGGTTACAACTATCTATACGGTACTGATCGCTTCCTTTGCGGCTTATGCGATTGCACGGATGAAGTTCAAAGGTAAGACCGTTATTTTGGGGCTTGTACTATCTGTCTCGATGTTTCCACAGATCGCTACAATCTCCCCGATCTATATCATTTTGAAAAATCTAGGCCTGACCAACAGTTACATCGGGCTGATCATACCGTATACGACTATTACATTACCATTATCGATATGGATCCTTGTTACGTTCTTCAGAAAGATCCCCTTCGATCTGGAAGAGGCTGCAAAGATTGATGGAGCATCTATCATGCAAACGTACTGGAGGGTTATACTACCGCTTGCTGTACCAGGGATTTTCACAACAGCCATCCTTGTATTCATAGCGGCATGGAACGAGTTCTTGTTCGCGCTTGTTTTGAATACACAAGAAGCCTATAAGACAGTGCCCGTAGGGATTGCGATGTTCCAGGGACAGTTCACGATTCCATGGGGTGAAATATCAGCAGCTACAGTTGTCGTTACAGTACCTTTAGTGATTATGGTCTTGTTATTCCAACGCCGGATTGTGTCAGGACTGACATCAGGTGCGGTAAAAGAATAGCAGTGTTTTGGAAATGCTTTGAAAGGGATATTTGCGATACTCCTCTTCAAGGAAAGCGATCCTGGTGAGACCCCGCCGTAAGGAGGCTTGCTGTCTCGTACAAACCTAACGCAAAATAGAGCTTTAATGATAGGAGGCAATTATGGCAACAAAGCAATGGTGGAAAGAAAGTGTAGTCTATCAAATCTATCCGAGAAGCTTCAACGACAGCAATAATGACGGGATAGGAGATTTGAACGGAATCATTGAAAAGCTGGATTACTTGAAAGAGCTGGGTGTGGATGTCGTATGGTTATCGCCGGTTTATGAGTCCCCGAATGATGATAATGGGTATGACATATCCGACTACCGTGGGATCATGGATGAGTTCGGAACGATGGAGGATTGGGAACGTCTAGTGGATGAGATGCATCGGCGGGGCTTGAAGCTTGTCATGGACCTTGTCGTTAATCACTCCTCAGATGAACACGCGTGGTTTACAGAATCCCGGAGATCAAAAGATAATCCGTATAGAGATTATTATATTTGGCGACCTGGCAAGAATGGTGCCGAACCGAACAATTGGGTATCGTTTTTCAGTGGATCAGCCTGGCAGTATGATGAAACGACAGATGAATACTATTTGCACTTGTTTACGAAAAAACAGCCGGACTTGAACTGGGAAAACCCGAAACTTCGGAAAGAAGTGTATGATCTAATGACATTTTGGCTTGATAAAGGTGTTGACGGGTTCCGAATGGACGTCATTAATGTCATTTCAAAAGCGCCTGGGTTACCCGATGCAAAGGTCACGAGTGATCGGAAATATCAGTGGGGCGGCGAGCATTTTGTAAATGGTCCTCGATTCATGGAATTCATACATGAGATGAACGAAAAGGTCATTTCAAATTATGACGTTATGACTGTTGGCGAAATGCCGATGGTTACACCCGAAGACGGTGTCCGTTTCACGAATGAGAAAGATGGGATCGTCAACATGCTTTTCCAGTTTGAACACATGGATGTTGACAGCATCCCAGGACATTCGCTTGGGAAATGGGCAATCAATAAAGAATGGAAACTCACGGATCTTAAGAAAATCATGAGCAAATGGCAAATCGCGATGCAAGAGGGGAACGGCTGGAACAGTCTTTACCTCGAAAACCATGACCAGCCACGATCCGTTTCGCGATTCGGAAATGACAAGAATTTTCATGAGGAATCCGCTAAAATGCTTGCGACCTGGCTACATATGATGCAGGGTACTCCTTATGTTTATCAGGGACAGGAGCTTGGCATGACGAACGTCGCTTTTGAGCGACTCGAGGATTATAAGGATGTAGAAATCCATAATTTCTATCGGGATGTTGTTGAGGACGGAAATGAAGACCCTGATATGATCATGGAAGCGATCCGTGTAAAGGGAAGGGATAATGCAAGAACACCAATGCAATGGAATCGTGGCACCAATGCAGGTTTCACAAGTGGCGAGCCCTGGATCAAAGTGAATCCGAATTATACGGATATCAACGCCGAACAGCAGGTGGACGATCCAAATTCGATTTTTTCTTATTATAAAGAATTGATCCAGCTGCGAAAGCAACATGAAATCGTGGTTTATGGTGATTATCAGCTGATTCTTGAGGGGGATGAGCAGATTTATGCCTATACACGTACCATGGGGGATGAAAACCTGCTTGTTGTAACCAACTTCAGTGATGGAAAACCTGTCTTCAAGCTGCCAGAACACATCTCTTTTGATCGAAAAGAGCTTTTGATCGCAAACTATGATGTACGGGATGAGGAAATCGAGGAGTTCACGTTAAAACCATATGAAGCACGTGTTTATAAGTTGAAATAAGGAACGGAAGCAGTATCCCGTTCCTTTTCTCTTTTATAAATTATCATTTAATTCATGAAAGTCGAACTTTTGGATCCTTGACCTTTAAAGATGATCCGATCGAGTGCAAAAGCCTTGGAACCACTGATAGAAAGGGCTACTGACATCGCTAGAAGAACAAGGTCCAATTCATAACCGGCCATTTGGTCATTTCCTAAAAATCCTGCTGCAAGTTTCACTTTTACGATCGCACCGATCATTAATAGAGCAAATAATGCGGATACGACTCTACTGAATAAACCAAGAACCAGAGCGATCCCACCGATAAGTTCCAATAAAGCAACACCATAAGCCATAAATCCGGGAAGCCCCATGCTGCCGAACATTTCTGCCACATTTCCAATCCCATTCTGGAATTTTACAAGACCATGGATAAAGAAGGTTATCCCTAATATCACCCTTAGAACCAAATTACTTGCTTCATACTTGTTTTCCATCTTTCTTACCTCCCAAAATAATGTTTTTTAAAATGGATATATTGCACCCCCACCGGCAATACGGCAGGGAAATAAACACTTTAGCAATTTCAGACATGAGTAAAGCCGATTTTTCCTACCCTATACAGTGCACCGGCTCCTTCAATGTCTTACTGAAGATCAAAACCCAAGGGGCTGACCTTCGACAATCGTTCCAGCCACCATCATCATAACATTTTGGTTCAAAACTTTCCTTTTCTCAAAAGGTTGTTCGAAACGATGAGAGTCAGACATTTACGGGACAGCCCTAACTATGTACAGCAAAACCTTTATAAGGGAAGCTTATTTGAGATGATTCTTTTCAGTATATCATGAGGTTATTATTCTTTTATTCTAACCTGATATCCATTTTGTTAAAAATGTTCTGAGAAGGTAAAGTTGTAGTCTTGATCTATTCCGATAACCGAATTGACCGAAGTAATCCTTCGATTAATCTGGAAACTAATAAGTCCTTTTTGCCTGTAAGTGGAATAGTACTACGTTTTAAATAACGGTAGAACGGAAATGTAGTGTAAAAGGAGGTAATCCTATGGATTCTAAAAATATTAAAACTCAAAATAAACAGAAGCACCCTGTCCAGAAAGAACCTGATCATACACTCCATGAGGATGAAACCGTAGATCCGATGCCTGTTGAAGACCAGGAACTAGAGATTAAGGAAGAGAGAAATAAACATCAAACAAAAAACAATTCTTCAAGCCAAAAACGTTATCGTAAAAATGAATAAAACGAAAAGCGACCTTTTCATGGTCGCTTTTTTACACTGTAAGCGATCAAAAACGCTTGACAGATATTGCTTTTCTCATTTTGTTCAAGGATTCCTGCGATTTATCCTTCGTTTTCATCATGACATTCACATACAAAGCATCAATGATACTCAGTTGGGCGATCCGCGAGGCTAAAGCTTCTGAACGATAATCTGTCTCTTCAGATGTCGTGAACAGAGGAACGTCCACTTTTTGCCCCAGTGGGGATTTAGCCAGTGTTGTGATTCCGATTGTTTTCACCTTATTTTGTTTTGCGACATCCAGCACATCCAACGAGTCTTTGTTCGTTCCGGAATGCGAAATGAACACGATTACATCTTGCTCAGTCAGTTGGGATGCAGCCATCAGCTGAAAATGCGAATCAGAATAGGCAGCAGATTGAATCCCGCTTCGTAAAAACTTATGATGAGCATCCTCTGCAACTATACCGGAGCCGCCATTTCCGTAAAATTCCACTTTTCTAGCACGGATGATTAACTCAACTGCCCTTTGATAAGGTTCCTGCTCTAAAATGTGAGTGGTCTCTTCAAGGGTCCGGATGTTGGATCGAAATACTTTTTGGGCAACCTCTTTTTCATTATCGGTTTCATTGATCGTTTCATGGATATCCTTGACAGGGTTGACGATCTCCGAGGCCAGAGCAATCTTCATCGCTTGGTAACCTTTGAAGCCAAGCCGTTTACAGAAACGGAAAACAGTCGCCTCAGCAACCTGCAGATCATCTGCCACCTGGCTGATCGTCGAATGGATGATGTGTTCTGGGTTATTCAATATATGGTCAGCAATCATTTTTTCTTTTTCACTGAACCTATTATAAAAGGAACGGATTCTAGGGATGCAGTGTTGTTGTTGGTCTTTACTCAACGTCATTCTCCTCTCTGAAAAGATGTACAAAGCCTTAAACTACTTAATTCTTATTCGTCTGCTTCTTGTTAATAAGGATTATGTGATTTTATAACCATTTAAAGGCCATTACTATTATATACCATTCTATTACGAAAAAAAATTTCTTGAAAGCGCTTGAAAAGAAAAAATATTTTTGTATAATTAGTGACAAAAGAAATATTTTTTCATCATTTATCACTCATTATATCTCATTGGAGGTTTTATTATGCAAATCGGTTTGATCGGTCTTGGGAAGATGGGGTACAACCTCGGTTTGAATTTACTCGATCACAATCATGATGTACAGGTATTCGATGTAAATGCTTCAACGGTTGAGGCATTTGAAGAGGATGGAGGAAAAGGCCATTCCTCGATTGAAGAATTGGTTGAAAATCTGGTTGCACCAAGAACAGTCTGGATCATGGTGCCAGCAGGAGAAATCACAGAGTCTGTCATTGCCGAGTTAGGTGATTTACTTGACCCTGAAGACATCATCGTTGATGGCGGCAACACCAACTACAAAGAATCTGTAAAAAAAGCTGAAGCCTTAAGTGAAAAAGGCATCCATTTCCTCGACGTCGGGACAAGCGGCGGAGTGGATGGGGCAAGGAAGGGTGCTTGCATGATGATTGGCGGCAACGAAAGTGCTTACAAGCGCCTGGAATCAGTGTTTAAAGAAGTAACGGTTGAAAATGGCTTCCTTTACACTGGTAAATCCGGAAGCGGGCACTTCTTGAAGATGATCCACAATGGAATCGAATATGGGATGATGCAAGCTATCGCTGAAGGATTCGACATCCTCGAAAAAAGCCCCTTCGATTACGACTATGAAGGGGTATCGAGGGTTTGGAACAATGGATCGGTCATCCGTTCATGGTTGATGGAACTTACTGAAAATGCTTTTTCTAAAGACCAAAAGCTTGAGGATATCCGAGGGGTGATGCACTCATCAGGAGAAGGGAAATGGACGGTTGAAACGGCGCTTGATCTGCAAACCGCTGCTCCGGTCATCGCACTTTCATTGATGATGCGTTATCGCTCGCTGGAAGAAGATACGTTCGCGGGCAAAGTCGTCGCTGCGCTGCGGAATGAATTCGGCGGCCATGATGTCGTCAAAAAATAATCGTTATTGGGGGAGAAGGAGATGTCTGGAGCAGGATTGATTCTAGTCGCCTTATTAGGCATAATCGTATTACTCTTTTTAGTCATGAGGACGAAATTGCAAGCATTTGTCGCACTTCTAATCGTCAGTATTCTAGTCGGTATCGGTGCTGACATGAAGTTGAGTGACATTATCGCTTCGATTCAGGAAGGGATGGGCGGCACTTTAGGTTTCGTGGCCGTCGTCGTCGGTCTTGGGGCGATGTTCGGACAGATGCTTGAAGTATCAGGGGGAGCTGAACGCCTCGCACAAACGCTTATCAAAAAATTCGGAGAAAGCAGAGCACAATGGGCGTTGAGTATCACAGGTTTCATTGTTGCGATCCCGGTATTCTTTGATGTCGGGTTCATCATTTTAGTTCCGATCGTGTACGGATTGGCGAAAAAAACAGGGAAATCCCTCTTGTTTTATGGGATTCCACTATTAGCCGGCCTTGCAGTCACACATAGTTTCGTGCCGCCGACACCAGGGCCGATCGCAGTCGCAGAACTCATTGGGGCAGACATCGGCTGGGTCATTTTATTCGGTATCCTTGCAGGGATTCCCTCTATGATTCTTGCAGGCCCGGTCTTCGGTAAATATATTGCGAAGAAAATCCATGTGACTGTCCCGGATTACATTGATCTTGAAGAAAGAAAATATGACCGGGAACTTCCTGGTTTCGGGACCGTCACGAGCTTGATTCTCATTCCACTCGTATTGATCCTTTTGAATACGTTTTCAGGTGTCCTTTTGCCTGAAGGAAACAATTTGCGAGCATTCTTGACTTTCCTGGGACATCCATTCGTTGCATTGATCATTGCAACGGTACTTGCCTTTTACATTCTTGGAACCAGAAAAGGGTATTCGAAGGATGAGGTCCAAAAGATTGCTACGAAAGCTCTTGAACCAGCTGGTATCATCATACTTGTCACAGGTGCAGGTGGCGTGTTCAAACAGATTCTCATCGATTCAGGTGTAGGGGACGTATTGGGCGAGATGATGGCAGGTTCATCGCTTCCACCGTTACTATTAGCGTTCTTGATTGCCGCATTTGTACGTGTTGCACAAGGTTCGGCTACGGTATCCATGATCACGGCAGCTGGAATCATGTCGCCGATCATCGATTCCCTTGGATTAGAGGGACCGGTGCTTGGATTGATGGTCATCTCGATTGCTGCGGGTGCTACGATTTTATCCCATGTGAACGATAGCGGATTCTGGTTGGTGAACAGATTCTTTGGACTTGATGTAAAAGATACGTTACGCTCATGGACAGTGATGGAGTCGATCATCGCACTTGTAGGTTTTGCAGTCGCATTTACAATCGGAATCTTCATTTAATGGAACTGAAAGGACGTTTTCAATTATGCAGCAAGAATGGTATGTAGGTGTCGACATAGGAACAACCAGTACAAAAGCGGTCGTATATGATGCAAAGGGTGAAGTAATAGGACTCCATAATGTGGAGTATCCTTTGCATACACCTGAAGTATCAGCCGCAGTACAGGATCCTGAAGAAATTTTTCAGGCTGTGTTGCTGAGCATCCATACAGCTATAGAAGAAAGTGAAGTAGAGGGTCAAAAGATCGGATTCATTTCTTTCAGTTCAGCCATGCATAGTTTGATTGCTGTCGATCATGAAGGATCGCCGCTGACGCAATGCATCACCTGGGCAGATACGAGGAGTTCGAAATGGGCAGAAAAATTGAAGACAAGCTCTACCGGACATGAGATTTACAGGAGGACAGGAACACCGATCCACCCGATGTCCCCATTGGTCAAGCTGATGTGGTTGAAGGAAGAGTATCCACAATTATTCAGTCGTACCGCTAAATTCATTTCGATCAAGGAATTTGTTTTTAAAAAGCTATTCAATGTGTTCATTGTCGATTATTCAATCGCTTCAGCTTCGGGGCTCTTCAATCTAGAAAAAATGACATGGGATGCTGAGGCCCTCGAGGTTGCTAGTATAACAGAGGACCAATTATCAGAACTGGTACCAACGAAAGAATCTATTGTTGGCTTGGACGAGAAGTATGCAGATGTTCTAGGAATCGAGCAATCGACCCCATTTGTCATCGGGGCAAGTGACGGTGTGCTGTCCAATCTAGGCGTTAATGCGATTGAACCAGGAGCTGTAGCTGTGACGATCGGAACGAGTGGAGCGATCAGGACGGCAGCCCGTAAACCTGTTACGGATCCTAAAGGACGTACATTTTGCTATGCATTGACAGAAGATCTCTGGATCATCGGAGGTCCGGTCAACAATGGCGGGATGACCTTCCGTTGGCTGAAGGATGAAATATGTGGTGCAGAAACCGAATCTGCAAGACGGCTGGGGATTGATCCTTACGAGATCCTTACTGGAATTGCGGCCAATGTGAAACCGGGAGCAGACGGATTATTGTTCCATCCATATTTAAGCGGAGAAAGGGCACCATTATGGAATGCGGACGCCAGAGGTTCATTTTTCGGATTAGCGTTGCATCACGGTAAGCAACATATGATACGAGCTGTTCTAGAAGGGATCGTCTTCAATCTGCATTCGGTCATGCTTGCTCTCAAAGAATTGATCGGCATGCCGAACAGAATCCAGGCTACAGGAGGATTCGCCCGTTCACCACTATGGAGGCAGATGCTTGCGGATATTTTCGATCAGGAAGTATTCGTCCCTGAAAGTCATGAAAGCTCCTGTCTTGGTGCTGTCATTCTCGGAATGTATGCACAAGGCAAGATCGAATCACTCGAGCATGTAAAGACGATGGTTGGATCGGTCCATCAACATACCCCTGACCCAACGGATGTAGAGATCTATAATGAACTGATGCCCATTTTCATCAGGATATCGAGAAAACTGACTGACGAATACGAAGCGATCGCAGCTTTTCAAAACAAACATGTAAAACCGGAATAAAATTCACCTGATGAATCAGGACAAGATTCAGGATTATTCAGACAAAATTCCGAGAAATCACGAAATTAACCGGAAAAAATCTAGACGAAATCCAAAAAAATCAAGTCAAAACCTAAATTACCGGGACATTTGCAAAAGGAAGGGACCGCCAAACGTGGCAGTCCCTTTCCATTACTTTTATAAAGATTTCAATGCTTCAACGATATCGGTGTCGCCTGAAAGGAACTCGAAGGCTTTGCCGTATGTGCTTTCCAGGGTCAACGATTCGATCATCACTTTCGCTACATCCTCACGTGGAATTTCCCCGGAGTAGTCATCAAGCTTTACTGCTGCTCTGATTTTACCAGTACCAGTGTCATAAGAGAGTCTTCCTGGTTTGACAATCGTATAGGTAAGTGAGCTTTCTCTCAGTGCGTCATCCGCTTTTTTCTTTGCTTTAAAATAATGCTTCATACTGTCGGGGCCATAATCAGGATCATCAGCTCCGACCGTGCTCAACATGACAAAGCGATCAACTCCATGTTTTTCGGCTGCCTTCACCAGCTTGATCGCACCTTCTTGGTCCACACTCACCGTTTTCTCTGGTCCAGTCTTTGATCCAGAACCAGCAGCAAAGAGAATTGCGTCGCAGCCTTCTACTGCATGATCGACTTCATTCTCCAAGTCCGCTAATACGGTTTCACTGATGCCAAGTTTCTCAAGCTCGGCAGACTGTGTAATCTCGCGAATCATCGCAACGGCTTGGTGGTCATTGCTTTTACCTAGCATTTCAAGTATATGACGGCCTGTACCACCGTTTGCACCTACTACAAGCACTTTCATCCTCTCAAAACTCCTTTCAATGAAAACATAATTATTATTTACCACAAAACCGAGGAATATAAACGGTTGAGTTGAAGGGTTAGCGGTATACTAGAAGAGGTGTCTTATGTTATATACAAATCATAGGTAATACGAATGGAGTGAGATTGGTGAAAGTAACCATAATCGGCTGTTGGGGTGGGTTTCCGAAAGTTGGCGAAGCGACCTCAGGTTATTTGTTACAAGAGGATGGTTTCAACTTGTTGGTTGATTGTGGAAGTGGAGTCCTTTCAAAAGTTCAGTCCTACATATCTGTAGAGGACCTTGATGCAGTCATCCTCTCCCATTACCATGCTGATCATATTGCGGATATCGGTCCGCTGCAATTCGCAAGATTGGTAAAATCACATACTGATACGATATTGCCACAACTGCCGATCTACGGACATCGTTTCAACGAGACGGAATTTAAAAGGTTGGGTTATAAAGCGTTTACCGCTGCAGAAGAATATAACCCGGCAATGTCGATATCAGCAGGTCCGTTTAGAATTTCTTTTTTACAGACGAAACATGCGGTCCCGTGTTATGCCATGCGGATTGAAAGTGAAACTCACACGGTTGGTTATACGGCGGATTCGAGTTTCCAGGAGGAATTCTTTCCTTTCTTCCACAACGCAGATCTCTTATTGTGCGAATCAAATCTCTACAAGGGGATGGATGGGGCAGGTGTTGGTCACATGACGAGTGAAGAAGCAGGAATCGTAGCAAGGGAATCGAATGTCGGTAAACTGATTTTAACCCATCTCCCTCATTTCGGCGAACTCGAAAAGCTTGTACCTGAGGCTAAGGAACAATACCCGGGGGATGTCATCCTGGCGGAAGAAGGTTTCATCTGGGAAGGGGAATAGTTATCCTTTTTGAGTAAAAGTACTTTAAATTTTGGTAAATGCCGTAAAAATGTTGGTAAACAGGCCAAAAAGATTGGTAAAAGATAAAGCAAGTAAGTAAGTTTATCAATTTCAGGAGGACAAGGATGCTATTTTTTATTGATAACGAAAATATTAAAGACCCAAGAGTAAATCTGGCCATTGAAGAATATGCGCTGAAACACTTGGATATCAATGATACCTATTTATTGTTCTATATTAACGAACCATCGATCATCATCGGAAAAAACCAGAATACGGTGGAAGAAATCAATTCGGAGTATGTACGGGAACATGGAATACACGTAGTCAGAAGACTATCCGGTGGCGGCGCGGTCTATCATGATCATGGGAACTTGAATTTCAGTTTCATCACGAAAGATGACGGTAATAGTTTCCACGATTTTAAAAAATTCACAGAACCCGTCATCAAAGCCCTCCACAGGCTCGGCGTTCCAGCGGAGTTGAGCGGGCGGAACGATATTCTCGTCGATGGCAAGAAAATATCGGGGAATGCCCAGTTTTCGACGAAAGGCCGGATGTTCAGCCACGGTACCCTTATGTTTGACTCGCAAATTGAGAACGTCGTTTCTGCATTGAATGTGAATATGGATAAAATCAAATCAAAAGGAATCAAATCGATCCGGAGCCGGGTAACGAATATCCGTGAGCACATTGACCAAGACATGACGACAGAGCAATTCAAAGAAACTCTGCTTCGATACCTTTTTGAAGACGAAAAGGTGATACCTCAATATCGACTGACTGAAGACGATTGGGACAGCATTCGTAAAATTTCAGCAGAGCGTTATCAGAACTGGGATTGGAACTATGGAAAGTCACCTAAATTCAATGTGAAGCATTCTCATCGTTTTGAGGGTGCAGGTCAATTGGATATCCGTTTGGATGTTGTGAAAAATACGATCCAGGCATGTAAGATCTATGGCGATTTTTTCGGCGTTGGAGATGTGGAGGATATCGAGTTGCGTCTGATCGGTGTACGATATGATTACGAAGACATAAAAAAAGCATTGGCCGATCTAGATATCAGTCATTACCTAGGGAAAATCACGAGGGAACAGTTTTTACAATTGGTTCATTAATTAGTAAACATGGAAGCATCTACAAGGGTAGGTGCTTTTTTTAACGTTTTTTTTGAAAATAGGCACATCAATCTTCTGGGTGAATATCATGACATTGTGAGAAAGGGGATGATGAAGAATGTCAGAACAACATAATGACGAGTCGATCCGGGACGATGAACGGATAAGACACATGTACGACAAATGTAAACAATATAAACAATACCATGTTTTGGTTGAAACGAAGGACGGCAAGAAATTCGACGCAATCGTCATGGGATTGAAGAAGGATAGTGTAGAACTTCTCGTGCCTGAGATGATGGAACCGGAATCTTACGATCGAAATGATACGAGGCAGCCAAGGTTCAGAAGGTTCGGAGGTCTCTTGTTGCCATTAGCAGCCATAGCTGCCTTATCGCTAGTTCCTTACTTCCGTCCATATCCTTACTACCCATATCCATACCCATATCCTTATTTTTAAAGATCAGCTCCCTTTTTGATGAAAGGGAGTTTTTTTATACGATAAGAAAGTATAAGTTCAACTAAGGCTCAACCGTCACCCCACAGGCTTGGCTTTTGCCAATTCTTCTTTAACGGCTAAGAAAGTGTAAAAATTTTGGTTGCGGTGAAGTGATGTCTAGCTCCACCTCCTAACCACCAGGATCATTTCAGCCCTCCTGCGGCGGTCAACACATTGATTTAGGTACGCAGAACCGAACTTTGTTTGGTTCGAGACTCATTGTCGGACTTCCAGTGAACTTCGTGGTTAACCAGGGTGTATTCGCTTTTCTTGGTTTTTGTGTTAAAGGAATTCGGTACAAAAGAGATACAGCAGTAGAAACGAACGAACAATAAATCATTGATTTGCACTAAAATCAATAATCTGAAAATTGACAAGAAAGCGCTTTCCTTATACTATTTTTATATACCATATTTATCATGTATCGAAAAATTTTCGTTATATAAGGAGGGGTAAGATGATTTATAATGTGGAAAAAGAAACGATGAACCAGCAAGACAAAGAAAAGCTTCAGCTGGAAAGGCTGCAAAAAACCGTCCGTACTGTCTATCAAAATGTACCCTTTTATAAAGAAAAATGCGATAAAAAGAACGTGGCACCAGACAATGTCCAAAGTCTTGAAGATTTGAATAAACTCCCTTTTACGATAAAGAAGGATTTGCGGGATCATTATCCATTCGGCCTTTTTGCTGTCGGCCAGAGAGAAATGGTTCGTCTTCATGCTTCCTCAGGGACAAGTGGAAAACCGACGGTCGTTGGTTATACGAAGGGTGATATCGAGGTCTGGAGTGAGGTTGTAGCCCGTTCCATTGCTGCAGCTGGCGGAGAACCAGGAAATGTATTGCATAATGCATACGGGTATGGATTGTTCACTGGAGGCTTAGGCCTTCATTATGGCTCAGAGCAGCTGGGAATGGTTACCGTTCCGATTTCCGGCGGGAATACTGCTCGCCAAATTCTTCTGATTGAGGACTTCCAGCCTCAGGTCATTTGTGGTACACCATCTTATGTCCTCAATATTGCGGAAACGATGGAAAAGATGGGGAAAAACCCGCAGAAGACTAGTCTTGAATACGGCATTTTCGGAGCAGAGCCCTGGTCGGAAGAAATGAGGCAGACGCTTGAAAAGAAACTCGATATCAAAGCGATCGATATTTATGGACTCAGCGAAATCATCGGTCCAGGAGTGGCAATCGAATGTCACGAAGCTCAAGACGGTTTACATATTGCCGACGATCATTTCTACGTCGAAGTAATCGACCCAGAAACACTGGAGCCGGTAAGAGATGGAGAGTATGGAGAGCTTGTCTTCACGAGCCTGACGAAGGAAGCATTTCCAATCATCCGTTACCGTACAGGAGATATCGCCACGCTCGATCGTGAATCTTGTAAATGCGGCAGAACTTCCGTCCGAATGTCGCGGGTGAAGGGACGTATCGATGATATGCTGATCATCCGTGGAGTGAATGTGTTTCCTTCTGAAATCGAGAATTGCTTACTGCAGGTTGAAGAATTGGTTCCGCATTATCAAATCCTTTTGAAAAAGAATGGAACGATGGACCATATCGAATTGCAGGTGGAGGTCAATGAGGCTACTTTTGACAAATGTGCAGGGGATATGGAACATCTTGAAATGGACGAATTGAGGAAGCGGATCCAGTACCGGATCAAGTCGAACTGCCTCGTCTCCATTCATGTGAAGATCATGGAACCAGACTCCATTCCTCGCTCGGAAGGAAAGGCTGTCAGAATCGTTGATCTCAGGAAAGAGAAGGTATTACAGAAGTAATTATTTTACGAAGCCAGTAAAAGGATTGAATTATTTATAACGATAATTTATAATTACGTTAAATAAACGTAATATTCGGAAGGTGAGAATAGATGACTATCGAAAAATCATTCGATCAGTTGACTGAAGAAGAGAAGTATGAACACTTCTTGAACAGGATCGACGCAGGAGAGAAGATCGAACCTAACGATTGGATGCCTGATGATTACCGACAATCTTTGATCCGTTTGATATCCATGCATGGAATCAGCGAAATAATGGGAGCGCTTCCAGAAAAGGAGTGGGTACCGAAAGCACCATCTTTACATCGTAAACTGGCGATCATGGCAAAGGTACAGGATGAAATGGGCCATGGCCAGCTATTGCTCCGCGTAGCGGAAGACTTGATGGAACCTCTTGGCATGAACCGTGAAGACATTATGCAAAATCTGTTTTCAGGAAAATTGAAGTTTCATAATGTGTTCCATATGAAAGCGCCTACATGGGGGGATGCTGGGATCATTGCGTGGCTGGTCGATGGAGCAGCCATCATTTCGCAAAGCATGATGCTCGACTCTTCTTACGGTCCATATGCACGAGCATTGAAGCGGATCTGTGCCGAGGAGGTTTTCCATGCCCAGCACGGTGAGAGTATAATCATGGCACTGGCAGAAGGAACACCTGAACAACGCGAATTGCTACAAGATGCCCTTAACCGCTGGTGGACAGCACTCCTGATGTTCTTTGGGCCGAAGAGCAAGGAAAATGCATCAACGTCCCACGTTGACAAGAACATAAGATACAAAATCCGGGAGAAGACGAATGAAGAGCTTCGCCAGGAGTTTTTCACCAAATACGTACCTAGAATCTGGTCCCTTGGCCTGACGATTCCAGATGAGACGATCCATTTTGATGAAGAACAAGCGCTGTGGGTCTATCAGGATCCTGATTGGATTGAATTCAAGGAAATCGTCACTGGGAATGGTCCGCAATCGAAGGAGAGACTTGAGCTTCGCAGGATTTCTTACGACAACAATGCATGGGTGCGCGAGGCCTTGAATCCAATATCGAAGGCAGTCTAGACGGACGGGGAGGGGAAATTCATGAGCCAAAAAGACGGTTTTTACAGTGTGTATGAAGTATTCAGTAAAAAGACAGATAAAAGCCCGTTACAGCACCAGTTCAGTCTTCTAGCTCCTAATGAAGAGATGGCTTTGATCATGGCACGGGAAAACTTCTTCCGCCGTGAACCTGTAGCTGACATTTGGGTGGCGAAGAGAGATAACATCCGTATGACGACCCAAGAGGAACGGGAAATGTTGAAGCGGCTGAATAATAAAGAATATCGGGAAACAAAGGGATACGGATATCTAAAGAAAAAATGGCGTAACTACCAGCAAGAACAATTCACAGAACAAAGCTTACTTAGCAACAGCAAGGGAGGAAAAGAGTGATGGCACAGGATATGGCACTAGTGGAACTGCTCTATTCCTTGGCGGATGATGATTTCATCCTGGCGTACCGCGGCTCTGAATGGCTCGGGCTGGCTCCTCATATCGAAGAGGACGTGGCTTATTCTTCGATCAATCAGGATATGATGGGGCATGCGGTAAAGTTTTACAGCATCCTTGAGGAGTTAGGAGAAGGGAAAGCTGATGAATTGTCACACATGAGAGCTCCGGAAAGATTCAGAAATGCGGTTCTTTTAGAAGAGAAGAATGGAGAAGGGACGTACCTTGAGCAGCCTCAATTTGATTGGGCTTTTGCGGTCGTACGGAACTATTTTTACTCTATCCATAAGAAAATCCGTATGCAATCTTTGAAACAATCAAGCTATGAACCTCTTACCGATTCTGCTTCAAAAGTGCTGATTGAGCTACAGTATCATTTGATGCATTGGGAGACATGGTTCAAGCAATTAATGTCGAGTACAGATGAAGCGAAAAAGCGTATGACAGCAGCGATTGAAAGATGCTGGAATGAGATGGACGGGGTACTTACGCTCGGACCATTTGCAGAAGAAATGACGAGTAAAGGCTATATCGCAAGCGAAGAGGAAATGCGCAAAAAGTGGCTTGTGCATATGGAAAAGACATTTGAACAAGTCGGAGCACCTTTGCCTGGTGGACTTGGCATGACGAAAGGGAATGGCCGCCAGGGAGAACATACCGGAGACCTTCATCAAGCTTTGTCGACACTTTCTGAGGTGTATGAGACGAATCCTGCTGCTGGCTGGTAAATTCAACCTGAGAGGAGGGTTACGATGACCGGGATTGAATCTAAACAGATGGCAGAGACGATTTATGATGTCCTCCAGGGCGTTAGGGATCCGGAAATCGATTCTGTCAGTATTTTGGACCTTGGAATGGTTGAAGGTGTTGAAGTAGAAGGATCTCTGGCGAAAGTCGGCGTCCTGCCTACTTTCACAGGCTGCCCGGCACTTGGCATTATCCAGCGGGATATCGTCAATGCCATCATCGAGGTGGATGGGATATCAGAGGTTGAAGTCAACTTTTTATCCAAACCGATTTGGACGACAGACCGTATCACCGATCAAGGGAAAGAACAGTTGAAAGAGTTCGGGATATCACCTCCCCCCGCTAATCATACACCAGGGGAACCATGGGAAATCCCGTGCCCTTACTGCGGTTCCGTGTATACGACGATGGAAAACCTATTCGGACCTACAGCCTGTCGCTGTATTCTGTATTGCAGAAGCTGTAAGAATCCATTTGAAGCAATGAAACCCGTTGCCAATATCGGCGACGAATAAGAAAGGGTGTATATATAATGGTAAAATTAATCGCATTGTACAAGAATCCTGAAAACAAAGAGGAATTCGACGAGCACTATTTCAACACACATTCACCGATTACAGCTAAGATACCCGGACTTCGTAAAATGGAAGTGACGAAAATCGTTGGGTCTCCAATGGGAGCTAGTGATTACCACCTCCTCTGTGAAATGTATTATGACGACCATGATGCATTGAAAGCCGCAATGAAAACGGATGAAGCGAAAGCGTCTGGAAAGGACCTCATGGGATTTGCTGGTGACTTGGTGACACTGATGATTGGTGAGGAAGTCGAAGGTGAATAAGGAGACCATTCAAACCTGGACCGAAGATGGCGTTGGTGTCATTCAACTGAACCGTCCAAAAGTATTGAATGCCTTGAACCGGAAGATGGTCGCAGAAATCCTCCAAACGATGGAAGAGTGGGACAGGGCTGATGATGTTTCCGTAATGATCGTGACTGGAAATGAAAAAGTTTTCGCTGCTGGAGCGGATATCGCTGAAATGGCAGAGGATGACTCCATTTCACTTGAACTCCTGAACCAGTTTACCGAATGGGACCGGCTCGCGTGGGTAAAAAAACCGATTATTGCAGCAGTAAATGGCTATTGTCTCGGTGGGGCATTCGAGCTTGCACTAAGCTGTGACTTGATCGTCGCAGCTGAGAACGCACAATTCGGATTCCCTGAAGTGAACTTAGGGGTAATGCCAGGTGCAGGCGGGACCGTTAGACTTACGAAGTTGATGGGCAGGGCAAAAGCACTCGAGTGGTTATGGTTAGGCGAATATATGACTGCCAAATTAGCGGATGAAAACGGTGTCGTCAATCGTGTCGTAGCTCCGGAGCTTGTTTTGGAAGAAGCGATGAAACTTGCTCGTAAAATCGCAAAACAGGCACCGTTGTCTGTCAGGATGATCAAAGAGGCTGTCAACAAATCCGTCGATTATTCCGTATATGAAGCGATGCAATACGAACGTAAGAACTTTTACATGCTATTCGCCTCCGAGGATCAAAAGGAAGGTATGAAAGCTTTCGTTGAAAAACGACAACCACAATTCAAAGGAAAGTAAGGAGCGGTTTGGTTATGTTCGAAACGATTGAATACGTTACAGAAAACAATGTCGCATGGATTCGGCTGAACCGCCCTGACAAATTCAATGCTTTTACAGAACAGATGAATCTAGAGATCACCAAAGCACTGAAAGCGGCAGAAAAAGATAGTGAAGTCCGTTGTCTGGTCATTACTGGAAACGGGAAGGCATTCTGCTCAGGGGAAGATCTGGCGGGAGTTAAACAAGATACGGATCACGCTGAAATATTGCGTAAACGCTATAATCCTATGGTTGAAAAACTTGCAAACTTCGAAAAACCGGTCATTGCTGCTGTCAATGGAGTAGCAGCGGGGGCTGGGATGAGTCTTGCTCTCGCTTGTGACTTCAGGATTTTATCCGAAAAAGCAAGTTTCATTGAAGCGTTCATCAATGTCGGACTCGTACCCGATTCTGGAAATCTCTTCTATCTCCCTAGATTGGTTGGTCATGCGAAAGCGCTTGAATTGGCTGTAATGGGGGAAAAGGTTTCAGCGGAGGAAGCGAAGGACCTGGGATTAGCAACGAAAGTCATCGCGCTCGGTCAATGGGAAGAGGAAGTTTCGGCATTTGCACAAAATCTGGCCCAGAAACCGACGAAAGCGATCGGCTTGATCAAGAGATACTTACGGAAAAGCTGGGAGGCAGATCTCAGTGAAATGCTTGAAAACGAGGCGTATGCCCAACGTACAGCAGGCCAGACTGAGGACCATGCAGAAGGGGTGCAAGCATTTCTGGAGAAACGAAAGCCTGTATTCAAAGGCCGTTAAAAATGGGTGGAATTAGACGAAGATCAGGCAACAATGAAAATACTCAACTACACTAAAGGAGTGACTGTAAATGAGTACAACAAAAGAACAACAACAAGCCGGAACAGAAATGAAACGCGAATCCTACAAGATGATCATCAACGGACAGCAGGTCGACAGCGTTTCTGGGGAAACTTTCACAACTTACAATCCAGCAACTGGTGAAGCTCTTGCGCAAGTGGCAAAAGCTGGAACAGAAGAGGTGGATAAAGCCGTCGAAGCAGCACGCAGTGCATTCGATTTTGGGAAATGGCCGAAATACCCGGTCGGAAAGCGTGCCCGTGTATTGAACAAGATCGCTTCGATCATGCGCAGCCGTTTTAACGAGTTGGTAGAACTGGAAGTGCTGAACAGTGGAAAATCCTTATCAGCTGCTCAAGGTCAAGTCATGCAGGCCGTTGAAAATTTTGAATTCTATGCAGGTGCAATCGTCGGTCATCGCGGACATGTAAACAACATGCCAGGCCCTTTCACGAACACGACATCCAATGAACCGATCGGTGTCTGTGCGCAAATCATCCCTTGGAATTACCCGATGATGATGGCTTCTTGGAAGGTAGCACCGGCAATCGCAGCAGGGAACGCGATCGTATTGAAGCCTGCAAGCTTGACGCCTCTAACAGCAATCATCTTGACTGAAATCTGTCATGAAGCCGGTGTCCCTGAAGGTATCGTCAACATCGTAACGGGACCAGGTTCCACTGTAGGTTCCCATTTAGTCGATCACCCTGGTGTCGATAAAGTGGCCTTCACGGGTGAAACAGGTACTGGTAAAGACATTATGGCGAAAGCATCAGAAACATTGAAGCGAGTAACGTTGGAGCTTGGTGGTAAATCACCAAACATCGTATTTGAAGATGCGAACATGGATGCAGCTGTCGATGGCTCCCTTTTCGGTATCTTCTACAATACGGGACAATCCTGTGAAGCACGTTCACGTCTCTTCGTACACGAAAACGTATATGATGAGTTCCTTGAAAAGTTCATTGAAAAGACGAAGAAGCTTACACTCGGTAATCCGCTTGATCAAGGAACACACATCGGTTCGATCATAAGCGATAGCCAGGTGGAAGTGATCGATGGCTATGTAAAAGAGGCTGAAAAGCAAGGTGCAAAAGTTCTTGTTGGCGGTGGACGCGCCAAGGTCGAAGGATTTGAAAACGGCCATTGGTATCTGCCGACTGTCATCACGAATGTTACGAATGATATGAAAATTGCACAGGAAGAAATCTTCGGCCCAGTCGTGGTCGTCATGAAATACAGTGATGAAAAAGAAGTCCTAAAGCTTGCAAACGATACGATTTTCGGTCTTGCAGCGGCAATCTGGACGACGGATCATGCTCGGGCAAACCGTGTCGCTTCCAAGCTGAAGGCTGGTACGGTAATGGTCAATTCACCATTCTCTGCATTCCCTGGCACACCATTCGGAGGTTACAAGCAATCTGGATTCGGAAGAGAGCTATGTATCGAAACACTCGATTTGTATACAGAAACGAAAAGCGTCATCTCCTATGTTGGAGGAAAGCCGTTGAATCCGTTCGGAGTGTAACCTCGATGAATTAGTAGGCGAGCACCTTTCCAGGCTGCTCGCCTTCAGCTTATTCTTTTTTGAAGACTCCTGGTGTGGAAATAGGAATCAAGACAGGATTTTATAAAAACGTGACAAATATTGAAAAGATCACGAAATTCAGCTAAAACATACCCATTATACAAGGGAGTGGAAGAGAGACATGATCAAACATATTACCGTCATCGGTTCCGGTGTCATGGGAAGAGGAATCGCCTATGTTGCCGCTGTTGGGGGGTATAAGACGACACTTGTTGATATTGCTGAAAAGGCATTGGAGAGTGCAAAGACCGAAATCAACGCGACTTTTGCAAAAGGTGTCCAGCGTAATAAGCTGACTGAAGAAGAAGCGGATGAAGGCATGGAACGTATGTCGTATTCATCTGAACTTGAAGGGACAGTATCGGATACAGATATGGTGATTGAAGCTGTTCCAGAGAATCTTGAGATCAAGCGGAACGTATTCGAGATGATTGATCAGCATGCACCACAGCATTGCTATTTTGCGACGAATACATCTACGATGAGTCCTACAGAAATCGCTTCTTTTACAAACCGGCCAGGAAAAGTGATCGCGATGCATTTTTTCAACCCCGTTCATAAGATGCCTTTGATCGAAATCATCAAAGGACTTGATACGGCCGAAGATACAGTAAAAGTTGCGAATGAAGTGGCTGTGAAAATGGGGAAAGAAACAGTTACAGTCAATGAATTTCCTGGCTTTGTGACCAGCCGGATCAGTGCGCTTGTCGGAAATGAAGCATTCTATATGCTTCAAGAAGGCGTTGCGTCTCCTGAAGAAATCGACAAGGCGATCAAGCTCGGACTCAACTATCCGATGGGGCCATTCGAGCTGGGAGACCTCGTCGGATTGGATACACGTCTCAATAATTTGAAGTATCTACATGAAACATTAGGTGAGAAATATCGCCCATGCCCGCTGCTAGTCAAATATGTAAACGCTGGTCGTATCGGAAGGAAAGCAGGTATAGGTGTTTATGATTACAGGGAGCAGGGAGGTTCTGACAATGCGTGAAGTCGTCATAGTGGATGCAGTGAGGACGCCGATCGGGCGATATAAAGGAGCATTGAAAAATGTTCGTCCGGATGACCTTGGAAGCATCATCATCAAATCCTTGCTTCAACGTAACCCGAACATGCCCAGGGAGCAGATTGAAGAAGTCGTGTTCGGAAATGCGAACGGAGCTGGGGAGGAAAATCGTAATGTTGCGAGAATGTCAGCGTTGCTTGCTGATCTGCCGGTTGAAGTTGGCGGGACGACGATCAATCGTCTATGCGGCTCTGGCTTGGATGCGGTCTCCTATGCTGCGCGTGCAATCATGGCTGATGAGGGGGAAGTCTTCATTGCAGGTGGAACGGAAAGCATGACTCGTGCACCGTATGTAATGGGGAAACCTGAGGTAGACTTCCCTCGCGGCAACAGGGAAATGTTCGATACGACTATCGGCTGGAGATTCGTGAACCCGGCATTGGAAGAAAGATTTGGAACCGATAGCATGCCAGAAACGGCTGAAAACGTCGCAAAAGCCTATGATATAGGGCGTGAAGAGCAAGATCAGTTCGCATATGAAAGCCAGATGAAGGCGAAACGGGCAATGGCAGAAGGGCGATTGAAAGAAGAAATCGTTCCTGTCACTTATAAGGACCATAAAGGGAATGAGATTGTCGTCGATATTGATGAACATCCACGTCCGAACAGTTCACTTGAAAAACTTTCAAGCTTGAAACCGCTCTTCAAGGATGGGACTATAACAGCTGGGAATGCATCCGGGATCAATGATGGGGCATCTGCCGTGTTGCTCATGAGTAAGGAAAAGGCTGATGAGCTTGGCCTTAAGCCGTTAGCACGGTACATCACATCTGCCGCCGTTGGGCTTGAACCTCGGGTCATGGGACTTGGACCGATCCATGCGTCTCGAAAAGCATTGAAACGGGCAGGATTGTCGATAAGAGACATTGGGTTGATCGAGTTGAACGAAGCGTTTGCTTCCCAATCATTGGAGTGTATCCGACAGCTTGAATTGGATCCGTCACGCGTCAATGTAAACGGTGGAGCGATTGCTTATGGACATCCCCTTGGAGCCAGCGGGGCGAGGATATTGACAACACTTGTCCATGAAATGAAGAAGCAGAAGACAAGGTACGGCCTTGCGACGATGTGTATCGGAGTCGGACAAGGAATCGCTGCCATCGTCGAGGGTTACGACTATTAATTTTGGGGGAATCAGAGATGTCATCGATCTTATACGAAGTTAAAAATCATATTGCCTATGTGACACTGAACCGACCAGATGTACTAAATTGCTTTAATTACGATACATTGAAAAAGTTAGGCGAAATCGTTGAAGAAATCCATCATGACCCTGAAGTTCGCGTAGTCATTTTTACAGGAGCAGGTGAGAAAGCGTTCAGTGCAGGGGCTGATTTGAAGGAACGTAAAACCTTGACAGAAAATGAAGTACGGCGCAATGTGACGAAAATAAGAGATGTGTTCACAGCGGTCGATAAGCTTCCACAACCTACGATTGCAGCAATGAACGGCTATGCCTTCGGTGGCGGATTCGAGCTTGCGCTTGCATGTGACTTCCGAATCGCGGTCGATACGAAGATGGGCTTGACAGAGCTTGGCTGGGCGATTATCCCTGGTGCAGGCGGAACACAGCGCCTTCCTCGGTTGATTGGACAAGCGAAAGCGATGGAATTGATTTTGACCGCTCAAAAGCTATCTTCTGATGAAGCATTGCAATACGGAATCGTCAATGAAGTGGTTTCTTCGGATAAATTGATTGAAACGGCTGAACAATGGGCAGAAAGAATGTTGAAGAATGGTCCAATTGCTTTAAAGCAAGCAAAATATGCAATCAAACAAGGCATGAATGTCGATTTGGAAACCGGCCTTAATATAGAAGCAAAGGCCTATGAAGTAACGATTCCGACGAAGGATCGGGTCGAAGCACTCGTTGCTTTCAGTGAAAAACGTCCTCCAGAGTTTAAAGGAGAATGACGTTAAAAGACTGTCCATCCTTTTTGGCGAGATATTGAAAAGAAATGCTTTTTAGCGGAATCCATGGCTCAATCTGTGCTGAAACTTGATTTCGCCAAGTTTTCTATTCGCCTCATGGCATAAGGGCAACTACGGCTCAATCTGCGCTGAAACTTGATTTCACCAAGTTTTCTATATATGATTGTGAGTAATTTGAAAGATAGAATCGGAAAAGGATGAACACCATGCAGAACAGTCTTAATACGCGTTCAATGATTTTTACGTTATATGGAGATTACATCCGTCACTATGGCAACGATATATGGATTGGGAGTCTTATTCGCTTGCTGAAGGAGTTCGGACATAATGAACAGTCAGTCCGTGCGGCTATTTCCAGAATGAACAAGCAAGGATGGGTCACTGCTGAACGGAAAGGGAACAAAAGCTATTATCGGTTGACGGAGCAAGGCGTTGAACGGATTGAAGAAGCCGCAAACCGGATCTTCAAGCTCCAACCCCAAACGTGGGATGGAAAATGGAGAATGTTCACATACACCATTCCAGAAGACAAAAGGAGCATCCGTGATGAGCTTCGGAAAGAACTCGTTTGGAGTGGTTTCGGTCTGCTCTCCAACAGCTTCTGGATTTCACCGAATCAACAAGAGAAACAAGTGAATCAGATGATTGAGAAGTATGACATCCGAGATTATGTCCATTTCTTCGTGTCTGAATATAAAGGGCCTCATAAGAGTGAAAAACTCGTTGAAGAATGCTGGGATCTCCAAGAAATCAATATGAAATACGAGGAATTCATCAAAACGTACAGTCAAAGATATGTGATCGATAAGAGCAAGATTGAAAAAGGTGGAAAGTCCGATGGTGAGTGTTTTGTGGAACGGACGAAGCTTGTCCATGAATATCGGAAGTTTCTATTCGTTGATCCTGGATTACCTCAAGAATTGTTGCCGAAAAAATGGCTTGGTGATTATGCGGCAGATCTTTTCAGCGACTATTATAAAGCGTTGGCACAACCTGCCAGCCGTTTCTTCGAGGCTGTTTTCAGCGAAGGAAATGAAGTGAAGAAGCGTGATAAGAAGTATGACGCGTTGAACCATCCGCTGATCTTCGAATCGAATAATTAAGCTCCAATATTACAAATACCGGGCACTAGAGACCTTATTTGTGAAAAACCTTATTTTTCGAAGACCAAGCGGGCCACCAGAGACTTCACTCCATTAAAATCATAGTAAATCAGTCCTTATTCAAAAATAAGAACCTATATGTCCGCTTAATTAGTGAGGATTTTGGTTCCGGCGGTTTAGACTAAGGAAAATGGGGCTGGCCTATATGCACTTACGCTTGATTTCGCCAAGTATTCTTTTCGCCTCATGGCATAAGGGCAACTATGGCTCAATCTGCGCTTGTGTTTGATTTCGCCAAGTTTTCTTTACTTTATTGGGGTCATTTGTTCTTTAAACTCTTTGCCCTTTTGCTCGTAAGTGTCGATGGTCAATTGGATCAGTTCAAGGTCTTTCTCGGTGAGTTCACGGACCACTTTACCAGGGGACCCCATCACCATTGTCCGGGGAGGGATCTTCTTTCCAGGCGGGATCAACGTATTCGCACCGATGAAGGCAGATTCACCGATTTCTGCCCCATCGAGAATCGTCGCTCCCATACCGACTAAAGCGCCTTTACGGATCGTACAACCGTGTAAGATGACATTATGGCCGATTGATACTTCGTCCTCTAGAATCAAAGGAAACTCTTCATACAGATGGCATGTACAGTTATCCTGGATATTGGTACGCTCGCCGATACGGATTGGAGCTTCATCTCCGCGAATGACTGTATTGAACCAGACACTTGAATTTTTACCGATTGTAACGTCACCGATGATATGTACACCTGGTGCGACGAAAACGGAGTCGTTAACTTTCGGACTTTTACCGTTGTAGGGATATAGCATATGTAAAAACCTCCTTGAAAGCGTTTCCTCGATTATATCATATCAGGAAAAGATGGCCTCCTTACAAGCATAAATGGTGATCGGAATTCTGGCGAGGCGACTGCGGACGGAAAAAGGGCTTGAAAAGATCCAAGAAGGTGAATGCTAAAAAAATTGTGCGGCTTGATGTACGGTTGCTCGACCTGATCCATGTTGCTCGACACAGCTGATTAAACGAGCAGTATCTTTAAAAATACTTACCTTCAAGAGAGAGGATCATCAATATGAACCCTTTATACCAGTTACTTGACATCAAATACCCAATCATCCAAGGAGGAATGGGGAACGCTTCCAATGCTCCATTGACTGCTGCCATTTCTGAATCCGGGGGTTTGGGGACAATAGGGATCGGGACCTTTCAACCAGATGAAATCGAAGAGCTGATCACACAAACCAAAAAACTGACGGATAAGCCATTTGCGGTCAATATTCCATTAAGTGTATCCCCAGCCGTAAAGGAAACAGCAATGTTAATGTTCCAATATGGAGTTCCTGTAGTGGTGTTATCCGCAGGGAATCCTGCACCGTTCATCCCTAAGTTCAAAGCACGGGGTGTAACGGTGATTTGCGTCGTCGCTTCTGTCAAGCATGCCCGTAAAGCTGAAAAAGCAGGGGCGGACATCATAGTAGCAGAAGGTTATGAAGCCGCTGGGATCAATGCAACGGAGGAATCGACGACCATGACGCTTATTCCGCAGGTAGTGGATGCTGTTAATATCCCTGTCGTTGCAGCAGGAGGTATTGGGGATGGGCGAGGTCTTGCGGCTGCTATGGCTCTTGGTGCCTCAGGCGTGCAGATGGGGACACGTTTCATTGCCACGCATGAGGGAGTTTTCCATGAGAACTATAAGCAAAAACTGATTGAAGCCGGAGATACAGAGACTGTAATTGTCGGTAGAAGCTATGGGAAAATCCGTCGATTGATGAAGACGCCTTATGCTAAACTACTGCTGGATGACGAAGCAGGAGGGGCAGACCTTCAATCATTCATGGATAAAACGACTGAGGATTATCATCGAGAAGGGGCTGTAAAGGGGAATTTGGAAGAAGGCTTTATCAATTCTGGCCAAATCGCAGGCTTGGTCCATGACATACCAACGGTCTCAGAGTTGCTGGAAAGGATGATGAACGAAGCGCAAGATGTATCCAAATCCCTTACTGAACGTTTTTAAGTGGTAACCATCCAGTTGTGAGAATTGTTTGACTATTTATTGACAATTATATACCCCCTTGATACGATTACGATAAATTCACGAATTGTAAGAAATATGAAGTCTGCATCATGAAATCCGCTAATCCCTTACCATTCGTGATAATGCATACAATTTGAGGGGGAATAAAGGTTGAATAAGTTCTGGAAGTCAATCGTCGGTGTCTCTTTGGCAGGTGTCATGTTGATCAGTGGGTGTGGAACGACAGATGATGCCACAGGGGATGAGGGATCAGGGGAAAAGAAGGTGACCGTAGCGATCAATCAGTTTGTGGAGCATCCTTCCCTTGATGAAGCTACTGAAGGCTTCAAGAAAGCTCTTGAGGAAAAAGGTTTTGTAGAAGGCGAGAATATCACGTATATCATAGACAGTGCTCAAGCTGACATGAACAATATCCATACAATCGCCAAAAAGCATGTTTCAGAAGGTGTAGATCTCATATTTGCAAATGCTACCCCAAGTGCACAAGCAAGTGTACAAGCCATTACGAAAGAAAATGCTGAAATACCCGTCATCTTCACGTCAGTGACTGATCCTGTCGGGGCAGGACTGGTTGAAGCGATGGATAAGCCTTCTGAATGGGTGACGGGAACGAGTGATACTCACCCTGATGCGATTCCGAACACAATCCAATTCATTGATGAGCAAACGGATGCAAAAAAAATAGGTGTATTATATAATCCTGGAGAACAGAATTCGGTCTCCCAGCTGGAAACCGTCAAAAAAGCGATTGAAGGTACGGATTTACAGGTTGTCGAAAAGAGTGTATCGACAACGGCAGATGTAAAGCAAGCTGCAGAAAGCCTTGTAGGTGAAGCGGACGTATTTTACATCAATACAGATAATACGGTCGTATCTGCTTTAGAGACTGTAATCAAAATTGCTCAAGATGAAGGAATTCCATTGTTTTCAGGAGATCTGGACTCCGTTGAACGAGGTACACTGGCAGCATACGGATTCGATTATGGTGATCTTGGATATGAAACAGGGCTGATCGCAGCTGAAATATTAAAGGGTAACAAGAAACCTTCTGATTTTGAAGTACAATACCCGCAAAATCTGAAATTGGTCATCAATAAAAAAGCAGCAGAAGCAATGGGCGTCGAATTGAAATCAGAATGGGAAGCAATGGCAGAATACATCGAATAATAATTAAATAGAGAGGAGATGGTAAAATGTTCTCGATTATGTTCCCAGCTGTAGAATCAGGCGTCATATACGCACTTATGGCACTTGGCGTTTACCTCTCCTTTCGTATTCTTGACTTCCCCGATCTAACAGTAGATGGGAGCTTCGTCACCGGAGCTGGTGTCGCTGCCATTATACTTTTCAATGGGCAATCTCCTATTCTCGCAACATTGGCAGGAATGGGTTCAGGCTTTATTGCTGGCTGTATCACAGGGGTTTTGCATACGAAAGGAAAAATCAATCCATTACTATCCGGAATTTTGATGATGATCGCCTTATATTCAATCAACTTGCGGATCATGCAGGATCGTCCGAACATCCCATTGTTGAACCAGGAGACGATATTTTCTCAATTTGAAGCGTTATGGGACAAGATCGGAATTGATGAAGCACTGAGTTCGGCGTTTGCTGGAATCGGTCTTAATCCTTCCACATGGTCAATCATGTTTTTAATGATCCTCATTACTTTGACAATAAAATTTTTCACAGACTGGTTCTTGAAAACAGAGATCGGTCTTGCGTTGAGGGCAACTGGTGATAACAAACAGATGATCCGGAGTTTCTCAGCAGATACGAATACATTGACAGTGTTAGGCCTAGGCGTTTCAAACGCTTTCGTAGCCCTGTCAGGCGCTTTGATTGCCCAATACAATTCGTTTGCCGATATTGGAATGGGTCTTGGAATGATCATCATCGGATTAGCATCTGTCATCATTGGAGAGGCGTTGTTCGGAACGAAGACGATCATGAGAACAACCCTAGCTGTCATCGGTGGAGCGATCATTTATCGGATCGTCATTTCTATCGCATTGAAAGTCGGTTTCAACCCAGGGGATATGAAATTGATCACAGCCACCCTGGTAGTGATTGCATTAATACTTCCTAAAATTCTCGATAGTCAAAAAGAGCGGAATCGAAAAAAGAGGAAACGACTTGATTTCGAAAAGATGTATGCCGTAGGACCCGGAAAGGAAGGGAAAAACGTTGCTTCAACTAAATCAGATTCACAAAGTATTTAATGAAGGGACACTGGATGAGAAAATCGCACTCTCCCATATCAATCTTGCCCTTGAGCCTGGGGACTTCGTAACGGTGATAGGAAGTAATGGTGCTGGAAAGTCCACATTGATGAACGTCATTGCTGGTGTGTTGGATCCTGATGTCGGTGAAGTGATCATCAAAAGTAAAAATGTCACCAACCTTCCAGAACACAAAAGGGCTGCATATATCGGCAGAGTGTTCCAAAACCCTCTCGCCGGAACTGCTCCGTCCATGTCAATCGAAGAAAACATGTCAATGGCCTATGCAAGGAATAAGAAAAGAAGTTTCCGCATCGCCGTTTCGAAAAAATCAAGAGGTTTTTTTCAGGAATCCCTGGAAACACTCCATTTAGGATTGGAAAATCGTCTGACTGCAAAAGTAGGGCTGCTATCAGGTGGGGAACGTCAGGCATTATCGCTATTGATGGCTACATTCACGGAACCGAAGATTTTACTTTTGGATGAACATACAGCTGCCCTCGACCCTTCCAGGGCAGAGCTCATCACGAAATTGACGAAAGAAATTGTCCAGCAGCATCAATTGACGACACTGATGGTCACCCATAATATGCAGCAAGCATTGGATCTGGGAAACCGCTTGATCATGATGGACAAAGGGCAGATCATCCTGGAAGTAAGCGGAGAAGATAAACAAAATCTGACGATCGAACAGCTTTTACATGAATTCCAACGTATACGCGGTACGAAAATGACAAGTGATCGTACATTGTTAAATTGAATAGTCAAAGGATAGGTTCAACTGTCAGAAATTAACGGTTGCCCATCCTTTTTATCTTTGATACAACTGAGTGATAAAAACAGAGAGAAAAGTGGAGGTAGTTATGGCGCAGCAAGAGCAATGGGCATCAAAACTAACATTTATTTTAGCAGCAGCTGGTTCTGCAATCGGGCTTGGCGCGATCTGGAAGTTTCCATATGTAGCCGGGAACAGCGGTGGCGGGGCATTTTTTCTTATATTCCTGCTTTTTACATTACTAGTGGGTTTACCGTTATTATTAGCTGAATTCGTTATTGGACGAAGTACACAAAAAGAAGCCATTTCAGCCTATAGATCAATTGCTCCAGGATGGGAATTCATCGGCCGGATCGGAGTATTCAGTGCCTTTATCCTTTTATCCTTTTATAGTGTGATCGGAGGATGGATCCTTCTCTATTTCGGAGCAAGCATGACCGGTTATATTTCTGGCGTTGAGGATTATGAACAGTTCTTTGGAACGATCATATCCAATCCATGGACTGCGGTAGGCTCTCAACTAGTCTTCATCCTGTTGACGATCCTCGTAGTTGCACGGGGAATTAAGGAAGGTATTGAAAAGGCAAGTAAATGGATGATGCCTGCATTATTCATCCTGTTCTTGGTTTTGATCTTCCGTTCGTTGACATTGGACGGAGCGATGGAAGGGGTTAGATTCTTTCTTGAGCCGGACTTCAGTAAATTAACATCTGAAGGGGTTCTATTCGCATTAGGCCAGTCGTTCTTCTCTCTTAGTCTCGGTATTTCCGTTATGGTTACCTACAGCTCTTATTTATCAAAAACAGAAAGCTTGACCAAATCGGCTGGTTCAATCGTGGTGATGAACATCTTCATAACGATCCTTTCAGGGTTGGCGATTTTCCCAGCAGTCTTCTCTTTAGGCTTTGAGCCGACGGCAGGTCCGGGGTTGTTGTTTATCGTACTACCTTCAGTCTTTGCACAAATGCCGGCAGGAACGTTCTTCTTCATTATATTCTTGGCTTTGTTCCTGTTCGCAACATTGACATCGGCGTTCTCGATGCTTGAGATCATCGTCGCTTCGGTAGCGAAAGATTCCCGTCAGCGCCGTTCCAAGGCAGCTTGGTGGATCGGGATCGCGATTTTTGTTGTAGGTGTCCCATCTGCCTTGTCATACGGCATTTTAGGCAATATCACATTCTTTGACAAAATCATTTTTGATGTGATGGATTACTTGGTAAGTAACATCATGCTTCCATTAGGTGCCTTGATGATATCGATCTTTGTCCCTTGGAAAATGAAACGGGAAGTGCTTGTTGCAGAATTGACCGATGGCAGTAACGTTGGAAAACGGCTATTGGCGTTGTGGCTGCTGATTTTAAAATACTTTGTCCCACTCGTCATCATCATCGTTTTCCTGGATGTGCTAGAAGTCATATGAATTTAGAGGGAGAAGAGCAGCTTTTGCAGCTGCTCTTTTTTCCGTTGTACAAGCCTCCGTCTCGCCTATTTTAAGATAATCCTGGAGTTGTCGGGGTAATTTTCAAGTTGTCGGGATAATCTTGGAGTTGTTGAGATAATTTTCGAGTTGTCGAGATATTTTCAAAGTTGTAGCCTTACACTCCACTTTTGTTGAGATAAAGTTGATGAGGTCATTTTATAAGAGTCTGTCATGGTTTAAAATTCAAAAAAGGTGGAATTTTATAGCACAATGAGGCACGGACAACCTAGAATGTAACCATTGAAAGGGGAAACACCCCATGATGAAAGAAAAAGTCGCTGAGCATCAAGAGGTGTCGGCAAAGTGATCGATGCCGCAGAGCACAAAATTAGTGATCATCGGCTGTTCGGAACAATCATCATGATTTCTTCTGTGTTGTACGGATGTGATACCAAACGGATCAGCGAAATGCTACATCGGTTCAGTCGCCTTAGAGATCCAGGAAGTTAACCCTGGAACGGACTTTGCAGCATCAAGGCGAAGAGCATAAAGAGGATTGGTTGAAGGTGGATGATATTGCAGAAGCAGCTTCCGCACCAAACATATCGTCATTAATGAAATCACCCTCCACTCAGAAATATCCAATACATTAAGAAAAAAAACAAAAAAGCAAAGATGAAGATGACTCGGTAGGTATCGCAATTCACAAATTGACGTTCCCGTTAGTGAATTCGGCATACGATTCCGGTCCCCTTTTTTATGAATGGGATATGACGATACACTAGTGTTAGAACTGATACTTTAAAGCGTTAAAACCCTGATGTTATAGGAAAAAATGAAGGTTCATGTAACAATGGTCCACGGACATTTCATTGCTTTTTATTAAACAAAATGATATTATATCGTTAAATAAACGTCATATTCAGTATGGATAATACTGACCAATTATAAGAAAAAAGAACTCGATTTTTTATAGGGACTAATGATGGTTCTGTTATATGCCATTCCCCTATACGATGAAATGGGAAGGGTTAAGGAGGCGGAAATTAATGAAGCCAGGTATGCAAGTTGGCCAACAGGCTACCATTACTGCAACAGTGACACCTGACATGTATGCACAGTTTGAGGGGAATCTCGTACATCCTGCTTATTCGACAGTTTCAATGGTCTATCATATGGAATGGGCAGCACGGCAAATTATCTTACCTTACCTTGAAGAACATGAGGAAGGGATCGGCGGAGGAGTTTCAGCAAAACATTTAAATCCTACACCTGCTGGAAGTGAAATAACGGTAACGGCTACGCTTAAGGAGATCATAGGAAAGGCAGTCATCTGTGATCTTGAAGTCCGGAATGATAAAGAAAAAATAGGTGAAGGCGAAGTCACCCAATATATACTACCGAAAGAGATAATCAAGAAAAAGATCGAGTCGATGAAGGCTTAATTTTTTGGATTCAAATGAAAGCGTTTACCTGTAATTAGATTAATAGAATTGGGGGATTACATCATGTTTGAACGCATCAATGGACATGAACAAGTTTTGTTTTGCAATGATCCTGATACAGGCTTGAAAGCGATCATAGCCATACATAATACGACACTGGGACCAGCACTTGGCGGTTGTCGTATGAGACCATACAAATCTACGGATGAAGCGATCGAAGATGTCCTTCGGCTTTCCAAAGGCATGACTTACAAATGTGCCGCTGCGGATGTCGACTTTGGCGGAGGGAAGGCGGTCATCATCGGTGATCCGCTAAAAGACCGTTCACCAGAATTATTCCGTGCTTTCGGCCAATTCGTCGAGTCTTTAAGCGGCCGTTTCTACACAGGGACGGATATGGGTACGACACCGGATGATTTCGTCCATGCTTTAAAAGAAACCAATTGCATCGTCGGTGTTCCTGAGGAATATGGCGGAAGTGGAGATTCATCGATTCCGACTGCAGAAGGTGTACTTTATGGTTTAAAGGCGACGAACAATGTTCTTTATGGTTCTGAAGATTTAAGTGGAAAGACTTATTCGATCCAAGGGTTAGGGAAGGTCGGTTATAAGGTGGCTGAGAAGCTTCTTGAAGATGGTGCTGATCTTTACGTGACAGATATAAATCAATACGCAATCCAAAGGATCATAGAACAGTCCGAGGGTCTGAAAGGGAATGTCAAAGTTATCGATGGGGAAGAGATCTACAGTGTTCCAGCGGATGTTTTCGTTCCTTGCGCGCTCGGCGGGGTCATCAATGATGAAACGATTGAACAGCTAAAGGTGAAGGCTGTTGTCGGATCAGCGAACAACCAGCTTTTAAGAGATGAACATGGCAAGTTCCTGCAGGAAAAAGGGATACTATATGCGCCGGATTACATCGTGAACGCTGGTGGACTCATCCAGGTATCTGATGAGCTGTACAGTCCGAACAAAGCACGTGTACTTGCAAAAACGAAAGCGATTTATGAAACGTTGATGGAGATCTATCAAAAATCGGAAGAACAATCAATCTCGACAGCAGAGTCTGCAAATCAATTTTGCAATGAACGCTTGGCGAAACGAATGAAGCGTAATAGCTTCTTCAGCCATAAAAAACGTCAAAAGTGGAACGTACGTAACTAAGGAGGGGTCTTATGGAAGCACAATTTCCAATGAAACAGATCTTGAATGAAGATGGTGTCGTAGTCAACTCTGAGTTTGAAAATGAGATGACCGAATCATTGACGAAAGAACTTTATATCAAAATGTTAAGAGCTCGGATGTTTGACCGTAAAGGCGTGAACTTACAGCGTCAAGGACGGATCGGTACGTATGTTCCATTTGAAGGGCAAGAAGCTGCACAGGTAGGTAGCTCCCTTGTTCTTAAGGAAGGTGACTGGATGTTCCCGACATACCGGGATCATGCGGCCACATTGACGTATGGGCACTCTGCCCGCAACTTGTTTTTATATTGGAAAGGTTACCCGATAGGTTGTGTCCCTCCGGAAGGGAAGAACATTTTCCCTCCAGCGGTTCCAATCGCATCGCAGTTGTTACATGCGACAGGGACAGCATGGGCTGAAAAGATGAAAGGTACTGACCGTTGTTCGATCGTCTATTTTGGAGACGGTGCAACATCAGAAGGCGATTTCCACGAGGGGCTTAATTTTGCGAGCGTATTCAATGCGCCTGTCATTTTTTTCAATCAAAACAACGGATTCGCAATCTCGGTGCCGATGGAAAAGCAGATGAAGACGAAAACGATCGCACAGAAAGCGGTAGCTTATGATATTCCTGGTGTCCGTATAGATGGAAACGATATTTTCGTCGTGTATTTTGAAACAAAGAAAGCGATGGAGCATGCTCGCAGCGGAAACGGCCCGACATTGATCGAAGCTGTCACCTATCGATACGGTGCCCATACGACAGCTGACGATCCAAGCAAGTACCGTGACCAGAAAGAAGCGAAACGACGCCGAGAAACGACGGATCCGCTTTTACGCCTTGAACGTTATATGGCGAACCAGGGGTACTTCGATGAAGCTTGGAAAACCCAGGTCGAAGAGGAGATCACCAAGGAAATCGAGCAGGCTGTAGAAGATATGGAAGCATTCGGTCCCGCTGAAATCACGGATATGTTTACTCATGTTTTCCATACACCAACATGGTCTATACAGGAACAGTTCGATTCATTCCAGTCCCGTATGAAGGAGGAAGTATAAATGAGTACAGCGGTTAGAATCCAGAAACTGACGATGGTCCAAGCGATCACTGATGCAATGGCGACAATGATGCGTGAACATGACGATGTACTCGTTTTAGGAGAGGATGTCGGTAAGAACGGTGGGGTATTCCGTGCAACCGACGGCCTCCAGGCTGAATTCGGTGAACAACGTGTCATCGATACACCATTAGCTGAATCAGGAATCATCGGAACATCAATCGGATTGGCGATGAACGGTTTCCGCCCGATTGCAGAAATGCAGTTTCTAGGGTTCATTTATCCTGCCTTCAACCAGATCATGACGCATGCTTCCCGTATTCGTTCACGGACGCTCGGGCATTTTACTGTACCGATGGTCATTCGTGCTCCTTTTGGAGCTGGAGTACGCGCTCCGGAAATCCACTCTGACAGTGTTGAAGCCCTTTTTACACATATGCCTGGCATCAAGGTTGTCGTACCATCCAATGCTTATGATGCTAAAGGACTCTTGATTGCAAGCATCGAGGACCCTGATCCAGTGTTGTTCCTCGAGCCGATGCGATGCTACCGTTCACACAAGCTTGAGGTCCCTGAAGAAAAATATAAGGTCGAAATCGGAAAAGGAGCCCGTCTTCAAGAAGGAGAAGACATCTCCTTGATTGCATGGGGTGCGATGATGGATGTCGTAAAGAAAGCTGCTAAGGAAATAGAAGAAGCGGAAGGGATCACGTGTGACGTGCTGGACTTGCTTACGCTATACCCGCTTGATCGTAATCTGATTACGGAATCTGTCCAAAAGACAGGCCGTGCTGTCATCGTACATGAAGCCCCTGGAACAGGCGGAGTAGGGAACGATGTCGTTTCATTGATCAATGATACATCCTTCTTGCATTTGCGTGCACCGATCAAACGTGTGACCGGCCATGATACCCCTGTTCCGATGTTTGCCATCGAAGATCATTATCTGCCTGATGCTGAACGTGTCAAGCAAGCTATTACCGATACAGTACGCTTCTAAGATAGGAGGAAGAAAATGATTGAAGTAAAGCTCCACGACATCGGTGAAGGAATGACAGAAGGGGAGATCACCCATTTTCATGTCTCTCCTGGAGACGTAGTCAAAATCGATCAGCCACTTGTTGAGGTACAGACGGATAAGGTGACGGCTGAACTCCCATCCCCGGTTGCTGGTACTGTCAAAGAGATCAAAGCTTCTGAAGGTGAAGTGGTGACAGTCGGTACGACAATCATCCTAATTGAAAAAGAAGGCAGTATCCCTTCACAGGATAAACAGCCAAAAGAGCCAGTCCAGTTAAAAATCGAAACCCCATCTACAGGTCAAACTGGACTTGCAACGAATACTATCCAGTCGATGACCCGCTTGACGAGACGGGTACTTGCTGCTCCACATACGCGGAAGATCGCTCGTGAAAACAATATCGATATCGAGCAGGTCAACGGTTCTGGACCAGGCGGCCGTGTCACCGAAGAAGATATCTATCAATTTCTCAATGGCGGCCAACAACCTGGGATTCTTCAAGAAAAGGCCGATACACGAGAGGATGTAGCTGCTGCCAAACCCGCTGCGGAGGCAAAAGAAATCCCTTTCAAGGGCCGTCGGAAGCAGATTGCCCAAAAGATGACACAATCACGTTATACGATTCCACATGTGTCACATTTTGATGAAGTCGACCTTACGAATCTATTAGAATTGAAAAAATCCTTAAAGGCAGCTGATCCAGATGGCTCAGAAGGCATGAATGTTTCACTGGCAGCCTTTTTCGTAAAAGCACTACAGCTTGCACTTCGGGATTATCCGATCTTCAATGCGAAACTCGATGAAGAGAATGAAGTGATCCGTCTTGAAGGTGAAGTGAATATGGGGATCGCAACAGATGCTGATGACGGATTAATCGTCCCTGTAGTGAAGAACGTCGAACAGAAATCCATCTCCACGATCAACAGGGAAATGAAAGAGCTCATCCATAAAGCGAAAACGAATAAATTGAAGCCTTCGGAAATGAAAGGCGGTACATTCACGATCAGCAATGTTGGTCCTTTAGGAAGCACTGGTGCGACGCCGATCATCAACCACCCTGAAGTCGGTTTGATGGCCTTCCATAAGACCAAGAAAATGCCAGTTGTCATCAATGATGAAATCGTTATCCGTTCAATCATGAACGTGTCGATGACATTTGACCATCGAGTAGCGGACGGTGCTACCGCAGTCGCATTTACGAATCGCTTTATGCACTATATTGAAAACCCTGCAGCAATGACATTGGAGCTGATATAACATGGTAGTAGGCGAAGTAATCCAAGAACGTGAACTGATCATCGTCGGTGGGGGACCTGGCGGATACACTGCAGCAATCCGGGCGGCACAGCTTGGAATCGAGGTGACGTTGATTGAAAAAGGAGAACTGGGTGGCATCTGTCTAAGCAAAGGATGCATTCCATCCAAGGTTTTTGCACACACGGCAGATAAGCTGGGGGATTGGAAACATTTGGAGCAGATCGGAATTGAAGCTGGGAAGCCGAAGTTCAACATGGAGCAGCACCACAACAATATGAAGCAAACCGTATCTTCTTTACAGAAGGGCGTAGAAGCACTTTGTAAAGCCAATAAAATCGAAGTCATCAATGGTAGCGCCTCTTTTATGACGGGAAATCGGATCGGTGTTGAATCGGGCGATACGTTCGAGATGTATAAGTATGATAAAGTGATTATCGCTACAGGCGCTTCTTCTTATATGCCTGAGGAAATCGATACGCGGTTCACTCATGTCTTAAGGGCCCAAGACATCTATGGAATCCAGGAAGTGCCTGAGCATCTTGTAATCTATGGATCTGATTATATTGCTCTTGAAGCGGCTACAAGCTTCAATGCTATGGGCTCCAAGGTTACCATTGTCATAGACGGCGGCAATGATTTCGGGTTCGATCCAGATATCGATAAGGAATTGACACGTGTTTTGAAAAAATCAAAGATAAAAATCATCAAAGATGCTGTCATCGAAACTGTAAAGGAGGGTGGTGGGCAAGTCACGCTACACCTGATGAAACAGGATGAAAAACTGACGGTCGAAGGGTCTCATCTTCTTGTCTCCCTCGGCTTCCGGCCGAATACGAAAGAACTTGGCCTTGAAGCGTTATCAGTCGAAACGGACGACAACGGTTATCTAGTTGTCAACGAATTCAGTAAAACAACTGAAAAGAACGTGTACGCGGTCGGCGATGTGACCATTGGTCCTTCACTTGCGGTCAAAGCGATCAAGCAAGGGAAGGTAGCTGCAGAACACATTGCAGGGAAAGCACCTGAATTGAATCTCCGCTACATTCCGAGGGTCGTCCATACATCGACACCGATCGCTTACGCTGGTCTTACTGAAGAACAGGCGAAAGAGGAAGGTTACCAGGTTTCGACAGGCCAATTCGCCATGGCAGGAAATGGGTATGCAGGTCTCACGGGCAAGAAAGAAGGACTGGTCAAAATCGTCAAGGATGCAGAAACTGATCTTCTGCTTGGTGTGCACATGATCGGGCAGGGTGCCGTCGAGTTGATTTCATCGGGCATTACAGCCCTCGAAATGGCAGCAAGGGAAGAAGATCTATCGTATCCATTCTATCCTCATCCAAGTCTTAACGAGGGATGGCTGGAAGCACTTGAATCAATGACAGGAGAAGCGATTCATATTCCACCGAACAAACAACAGAAGAAGAAAGCCGAACCAGTCGGCTGAGGAAGAAGGGGCTGTCCCAATGAAAGTGCACAAACACTTATGGGAAGCCCTTTTTAAAAGGAAAAAAGTATAAAAATTTTGGTTGCGGTGAAGAAATGTCCAGCTCCAACGCCCAACCACTTGGATCACTTCAATCCTCCTGCGGCGGTCGACACATTGATTTAGGGTACCCACACAGAACCGAACTTTGTTTGGTTCGAGCCTCCTCGTCGGACTTCCAGTGACCTTCGTGGCTGACCAGGCGTTTGCGCTTTTATTTATACTTTGGCGGGAAGTTCAGCGGACACTAGAGGCCCTATTAGTATACATTCAAGGAAATACACTCAAGTTTTTTCACAGATAAGGACCGCGTATGTCCGGTAGGAACTCCAAACTGCTTGATTCTCTTCTCTAGCAACCCGTTAATTCGGACATGGATATGGGCTCATCCATTTCGATAATAGATGAACATGAACAATTCACAGGTCTCTTCCGACATATTTTCATAAGTATGGAGATGGTCCGCGGAAAAGCGGAAAGCTTCCATTGCTTTCAGTGAATGGATTGAATCATTCTCTATTGAGACATTCAGTTCCCCCTTGTGTACAAAGAGATATTCTTCGACACCAGCGCCATGGGCAGGGCTTGTATAGGAACAGCCGGGTTCTAATGTGATTGCATACGCTTCGATATTCCGGTTCGGATCAGTAGGGAAGAGAGTGTGTACCAAATAACGCCCATCATCTTCTAATAAAGGCTCGACATCATCTACCCTCACCTTTGAAAACGTCGGCGTTTCTTCTTCCACAAAGGAGGAAAAAGAAACACCTAGTCCAGAAGCAATCTTCCATAAGGTACTCACGGTAGGACTGGAGGTGCCTCGTTCGATCTGTCCCAGCATCGCTTTGCTGACCTTTGTCAACTTGGAAAGGTCATCTAGGCTTAATTTCCGTTCTGCACGGATTTTTTTTATTTTTTTTCCGATCAAATGATTGATTTCATATGACATCGCATTTTCTCCTTGACGAAAAATATGTTATAAAATACAATACGAATAATATAACATACATAACGTAAGATCAACAAAGGTTAAGGGAAGGTGGAGCTTCATGAATGTTGCCGTTACAAGGCGAATATCATCCTCTCTTTTCAGGAGCGGACTTCAAAAAGGAAGCAGTATAGCGATCGGATATATGCCTGTTGCTTTTACATTCGGTCTTCTTGCTAAAAGCTCTGGACTGAGTCTATTTGAAGCGGTCGGTATGAGTATTTTCGTATTTGCGGGTGCTGCCCAATACATTTCTCTAACCCTATTTGCCGCAGGGATCAGCGGCTTTGAAATCATACTCACCACATTCATCGTAAATATCCGCCATTTGCTGATGAGCGCTTCTATTTGTGAAAAGTCAGCAGATGATCCAAAATGGAAAAAGGCATTATATAGCTTCTTCATCACTGACGAGACCTTTTCAGTTTCAGCAGTACAAAGGGGAAACGTCCAAGCAGCTTTCATGCTTGGGGTCGGCCTTATCGCATGGAGTAGCTGGGTCGTGTTTTCCGGCATCGGGTACCTGGTCGGTTCAGGGTTGCCGACGATTTTACAGGAAAGCATGGGAATTGCTTTGTACGCATTGTTCATTGGTCTCCTTGTACCTAGCGCACGTAAGTCATTTAAAGTCATTCTGTTAGCTTCGATTGCTGCAGTTGTTAATAGCATTTTAACCTTCAATACACCGTTGTCAACAGGGTGGACGATCATCCTATCAACCTTGTTTGCAGCAGTCCTGATCGAATTGGTATGGAAAGGGGAGAAAACGGATGCTTGATTCGTATATCTGGATCATTTTAGGGATGGCGGCTGTCACGTATATTCCGAGAATGTTACCGCTGGTCGCATTTCAAACAGAATCAATCCCTCCGATCCTGCGCGGGGTGCTAAAAAATGTTCCATATGCTATCCTGGGTGCGCTGATTTTTCCAGGTATCGTTACATTTAACGGAGAGTTATGGATGGGGATCGTCGGTGCACTTACAGCCTTCATTGCAGCTTATTTCGGAGCGAGTCTCATTGTGATTGTCATCAGCTCGATAGGGGTTTTGAGCATCTGCAGTCTGCTGTTCGCTTAACAATCACTTTACTTTTCAAACGGTGAAATAAGTGGTATAGTGTATCTATTCCAAAAAGATGAGGTGGGCAAACATGGCGTTTTTGCTTCGTTATCTTATGATAGGATTTTTCTCTATAACAGCAGTATCGTTGATCGCCTTTCAATCAATTGAGATTTTCCAAGCATTCATTGAGACATTTTTCACGAATATGAAACATAAGTAAAGCGTTTACAAGGAGAGCTGAATTCAAGCTCTTTTTCTTTTATGTAAAATTAGTTTTCTTATTGAGATAATGGGAAAACTAGGTAAGAAACTATTATAAAGGAAATGATAATGTGAAACTTATTGCTATTGATATGGACGGTACACTTATCAACAACAATACAACGATCAATGAAGCGAATGTCAAAGCGATCCAAAAAGCACAGGAAGCTGGAATCCACGTTGTGGTAGCGACTGGACGTTCTTATGAGGAAGCGGTGACACCGATCCAGGAAGTTGGGCTCAGCCTTCCAATCATTGCGATAAACGGTGCTCAAATGAGAACGGTTGAAGGTAAGATCAAGCAAAGTATTGCGTTGTCAAAAGACACCTATTATGAGGCAGCAGAATTATTGAGCAACTACTCGATTTATTATGAAGTTTATACGAATAAAGGGACATTTAGTGACAACCCTGGAATGGCGGTTGACATCATCGTCGATATCATCAAAAGTGCCAACCCTGAAGTCAGCAATGAGCGTGCACATGAATTGGCAGCCTATCGTATCAGCAATGGGCGAATCCACACACTTGAAGATTATAAGGAAGTTGTTGAGGAACCAGACGTTGAAATTTATAAGCTGCTTGCCTTCTCAAAAAATGAAAAATCCCGTAAAGGGGCTTTAAATGATTTTCTTACCTTCAAAGACCTGGCTGTAAGTAAATCCGCTGAGGCAAATATCGAAATTACCCACCGTGATGCCCAAAAAGGAATCGCTGTGCAAAAATATGCTGAAGAGCTCGGAATTCCAATGCGAGAAGTCATGGCAATAGGCGATAACTACAACGATGTATCGATGTTTGAAATTGCAGGTTACAGTGTTGCGATGGGAAATGCTGAGGAAGATATAAAAAAGCTATGTACCTTCGTGACGAAAACAAATGATGAGAGCGGTGTCGCTTTCGCCATCCAAACATTCATGAAAAAGAATCGTGTAAGCTGATGAGTAAAAGAGCGAATAAAAGCGGCTGACCAATATGGCCAGCCGTTAGCTATTGATGTTTACGATTTTAACAAATCATGATCCACATATCGTTCACCATTGAGCTTACTTAGTACATTCACAGCTACTTTAGCTCCATCTCCAGCAGTGATGATCGTGTGTACGCTTACCCCAGCTACCGTTCCTGCAGCCCAGATTCCTTCAATGTTTGTTTTACCGTCTGCATCCACATCAAGTATCGTTTTTATTCTAGGTTCTTTACCTTCTATGGTCTTAAGACCTACCTTATCAGCCAGATCAACTGCAAGCCCTGTTGCTAAAATGACTTGATCAGCTTTATAATTTCCTTTGTCCGTTTCAATGGTAAAACCTTCATCTGACTTGGAAATATGCTGGACGCTTGTGGGAACGATTTCCGCACCGAATTTACTTGCCTGTTTTTTCCCGGTTTCTACAAGATCAGGGCCAGTAGCTCCCATGATACCATAATGATTCTCAATCCATGCTTTTTTAGTAATACTCTTATCATTATCGAGGACGAGGGTGTTTTTTCCTGATTTCGCAGAAAACAGGGCAGCGCTTGCTCCTGCAGGTCCAGCACCGACGATAGCGATGTCGTACAATACCAACAACTCCTTATTTAAGATGTTTTTGGTTTAAGCTGTGTGATCTCATGGATGTCAAATATATCGTAACATGATGGTCATTTGTGTTAAACGATTCTTTTCCGTATAAAGGTACTGATATAGTCGATGATACTGACGAAGATGATGATGACCAGCAAAATCATCCCGACTTCATCCCAGTTGCGATTACGGGATGAAATGACAAGAAGTGTACCGATACCGCCCGCACCGATGATTCCAAGGACTGTCGAAGCCCGGACATCGATTTCAAAACGGTAGATGGCATAGGATAAAAATTCAGGAATGACCTGTGGCATGATCCCATAGAAGAAAATCTGGATCTTGTTCGCCCCGTTTGCTTCCATAGCTTCTACGACATTCATATCGATCGATTCAACGACCTCAGAGTAAAGCTTTCCAAGCATTCCGACTGAGTGGATGGCGATGGCAAGTACGCCTGCAAATGCACCTGGTCCGATTGCGACGACGAAAATCAATGCGAGCAGGATTTCAGGGAATGTACGGTCTGCATTCAAGATCCATTTCCCCAACGTATTCAGAAATGGATTTCTGTTGATGTTCGAAGCTGCAAAAAAGCCGAACGGTACAGCAAGGATTGCTGCCATGAAAGACCCGGTAAATGCAATGAACAGGGTTTCCATCATATATTCAAACACCCTTGAAGCGAAAGTGAAATCCGGGCTAAACAATTTCGGGATGACACGGTCGAAGTTATCAATTGTCCGTTGACTAAAGATTCTGTCCCACGGTATTTCAATCGTAGCGAATGTCCAAATATAGAGGGCGAGCATACCGATCCCGATGATTATGTTCCTTATGGTTTTGACACCACTTTTTGGTGGTTTAGGAGGTACAATGGTGTTCATTACACGAGACGCCCCCTTAATTTATTGCTGATATAGTCGATGATGACTACGACAATGAATGTAATGACGATGATCGTACTTACATTCTGATAACTTAAAAAGTTAAGCTGTTGCTGAAGGATTAATCCGATTCCACCGGCACCTACGAAACCAAGGACGACTGAAGCCCGGACATTGATTTCAAAAACATAAAGGGTGAAGGATACGAATTGCGGTAATACCTGAGGTACAACAGCGTACCAGATGACCTGGAGTGTATTACCCCCGGATGCCCGGATCGCTTCAAGCGGATTCATGTCAATCGCTTCGATCGTTTCACTGATCAACTTTGCAAGAATACCAAGAGAGAAAATGATAAGTGCAAGGATTCCACCGAAAACACCGATTCCGAATAACCCGACGAATACGACTGCTAATATCAGCTCAGGAATCGTACGCATGATATTCAAAAACATTTTGATGAAGTTATAAAGAAATTTATTTTGTGCGATATTGCTTGCAGCCAGGAGACTGAATGGTATACAAAGGATTCCGGCGATGGTCGTTGCGATCAGTGCCATTTTGATTGTTTCCAGCAGTTTATCGACTACGACTCCAGCATAGCTCCAATTAGGCGGAAACAACTGGACGATCATGTTCCATACGTTTGCAAAGAAAGCAGCATCAAATCGGAGTATGGAGGAATTCGTCATCACAGAGCTGAGGATATAAAGTACAAGCACAACTAGCATGATGATGTTCATTCGGAATTTTGCATCTTTTGAAACGAGACTGGCAGGGACATGATTTGTATTAAGGGGTTTCGACATTCTCTTCGGTGCCCCCTCGAATATCATCTTCCTTGATTGGTCTGCCGTAGATTTCTTCGAATGTCTTTTCATTCACTTTACTAGCAGGCCCATCAAATACAATTTCTCCTGCACGCATACCGATGATCCGATCAGCATATTCCATTGCCATATCAATGAAGTGGAGGTTGACGATTGTAGTGATATTATCCTCACTATTGATCTTCTTCAAGTATTTCATCACTTGGTGGGAAGTAGGAGGATCAAGGCTTGCCACAGGTTCATCAGCCAGTACGACAGATGGTTGTTGTGTCAGTACACGGGCGATGGATACACGTTGTTGTTGTCCACCACTTAATTGATCAGCCCGAGAGTAGATCTTTTCTTCGATATTTACACGCTTCAAGCTTTCGTAGGCAAGAGCCATATCTTTTTTGGAATAAAGATTGAGGATACTTTTAAGGGTACCCGTGTGCCCAAGGCGTCCAGATATGACGTTTTTCATGACGGTAGAGCGTTTGACCAGATTGTAATTTTGGAAGATCATCCCGACTTTCGTACGGAGCTTACGAAGATCTTTTCCTTTATACTTGAGGATATCTTCATCATCGACGAACAGTTGACCTTCAGTAGGAGTGACAAGCCTGTTGATGCTTCGGATGAACGTTGATTTTCCTGCACCGGATAGACCGACGATGACGACGAATTCCCCTTTGTTGATCTTCACGTTGATGTTTTTCAAACCTTGCGTACCATTCGGATAGACAAGTGATAAATCTTTCATTTCAATCATACTAACTCCCCTTATCGTGAATAGAGCCTGATTAGTTTCATAGTTAGCGAGGAAGAATCAGTACTCTTTATGTTTTTAAAGACAGTACGGTTGCTATGTAATGTAGGAAAAAGTGTAAGCCAGGTCTTGGATGTGTTCCTTCCGTGAAAAAAAGGGGAAGACTAGCTTCCCCCGAAGGATTGAGGTTCTATTAATCTATAGAAATGGAATCCTTGAACTTTTCATATGTGTCACGGACAACATCGTACTCACTGTCTTCAGCTTCGATGATTGCATCCCAGCTGTATACTTCGTTCATGATTTTAATCATTTCTTCATCATCATTGAATGATAGGAATGTATCTTTGATTTTCTTTTCCCACTCGTCAGAAAGCTCTTTTGTCACTGAGATCGTATCGTTCGGAATTTCATCTGTATATTCAACGACTTTAAGCTTGTCCATTACATCTGGATAATCTTCTTCTACCGCAGTACGAGCATCATCGAAGGTAGTCGCTACATCAGCATCCCCTTCGTAGACTGAAATGATCGCATTGTCGTGTCCACCAGCTTCAACTGTGTTGCTGAAGAAACCTGATTGAACATCCTCCACACCGAACTTATCCATGATTTGTGCTGCTGGGAACAAGAATCCACTAGTAGATGTCAAGTCTGGAATCGCCCAAGCCTTTCCTTCCATATCTTCAAGAGACTCGATGCCAGAATCGGCCCGTACGACGTATTGTGCTTTGTATGTACCGCTTCCAAAACGCTCTGACTTCAGAATGACTTCAACACCATGTTTTTCATTCGCCAATACATAACCGAAAGCAGGCAAAAATCCGATTTGGACTTGATTGCTTCCCATCGCTTCTACAAGTGCAGAGTAACTGGTCATGACTTTGCCTTCAACTTCTACACCAAGCTCTTCTCCAAGTTTATCGGCAAGAGGTTCAACTGTATCTGCAATTTCATCAGAGTCTTGTGACGGAACGAACCCCATGACTATCTTTTTAACTTCGCCGTCCTTATTCCCGCCGCTAGAATCAGAATCACTGCTTGTTCCGCATGCTGTCGTCCCAATAGCTAAAATTGCAGCGAACAAAAGTGCAACAACCTTTTTCATTCCTATTTCCCCCTAAATATGTTTTAATTAACAACAAGTCAATTATGCTATAATTCTGCAATTTTTTCCATAGATTTTACAAATTTTACCCTATCTCTACATAATATTTTTGCGATAGATTAAGCGAACCATTAAAATGACAACAGTTACAAGTTCGAATATTCTTTTTGTGAGGGATGTAAAATGAAACAATTTTATCCAGACTGTAAGCTGATAATTTTTGACCTAGATGGCACGTTATATGAAGATACTGATCACTTCGATTATTACGCATCACTTTTGAAAGAAAAGGTAGCAATTGATGAACAAGAGTATTTTATCAAGGATTATGAGGATATGAAGAAGGGCGATCACCCTGTAGCGATCGGGAAAGCTTATGATGTTGAAAGGGATGCCATCCTTACATTGGACCCCCTTACGTTAAAAGTGACCCACGCCCAGAAATGGGATGGCACAGAGTGGGATAGCGAAGACGTCAATCATACATATGATCGAGAATTGACTTTTGATTTTGAAAAAATGATCGCTATAGGTGACGGATGGTGGCTTCCATATTCAGCAGCCAGGCATTACGGGGTTTCAATCGAAGAAACCTACCATTGTTATACGAAAACGAAGGAATTTATGGTCACAGATGAATTTCAATTGACGAAGACACCTGGCCTGAAAGAAGGATTGCACAAGCTGAGGGAAGAGGCGGAAATCGTCCTGGTAACGAACAGTGAAAAGGATGATGTGGAACGCCTGCTCAATGAGTTGGAGCTGGACGACCTTTTCCCAGAGATCATCCCATTAGCCCAGAAACCAGTCCAAACAAAGAAAATCTTCCTGGATTTGATGAAAAAATATGGTGTTAAAGCTAATGAGACAGTGTCCATCGGTGATAACCTGATCAATGAGATTGCTCCGGCTTTGCTGCTGGGTTTGAAGACGATCTATATCCAGCCGACCGGTATCAAGCTTGAGCATGCGAACTTGAAGGTTGTAACAAGTTTGGCAGATGTGTTCAATAAGGGTAGATGAAGCTGAATTAGAAAGAATCAAAAGCTCATGCAAATGTCGTTCACTTGAATGTCGAACCAATTTTTGCGGGCTTTTTTTACGCCTTAATGGTGATAATGATTCTCAAATTCATTGACAAACGTTCTCATTTAAAATAGAATTGACAATAGGTTGAATGTACGGACTGATTATTTATGAGAAGGGGAGAAGTATATGTACTCTCTTGAGACCAAAAAGGTTACATTGTCCTATCAAGACACTCCAATCATTGAAAATCTTGACTTTAAAGTGCCGAAAGGGAAAATCACAGTATTGATCGGAAGTAACGGATCTGGAAAATCCACTTTACTTAAAGCACTTGCAAGATTATTGAAACCCAAGTCAGGAAATATCATCATTAATGGGAGAGACATACAACGATCCTCTACTAAAAAAGTCGCAAGACAGCTCGCTATTCTTCCTCAGTCTCCGGTGACACCTGAAGGATTGACGGTTACCCAGCTTGTCAAACAGGGAAGATATCCTTATCAGAACTGGCTTCAACAGTGGACGAAGAAGGATGAAGAAGCGGTTCATGCAGCTCTTGAGGCAACACATCTGATTGAACTTCAGGATCGACCGGTCGACTCATTATCCGGTGGACAACGCCAGCGTGCATGGATTGCGATGTCACTTGCACAAAACACGGAGACGATTTTACTCGATGAACCGACAACGTATCTAGACCTCGCGCATCAAATCGAGGTTCTCGACTTGCTATATGATTTGAACCAGACGGAGAAACGAACGATTGTGATGGTCCTTCATGACTTGAACCTTGCCTGCCGTTATGCCGATCACATCGTAGCCGTCCATAACAAAGGAATTTATGCTGAAGGTGCACCAGAAAAGATTGTAACGACGAAGATGGTGCATGATGTTTTTGGTTTGCAAGCCCAAATATCCTGTGATCCGATGTTCGGATCACCATTATGTATTCCTTGTGGGAAGGGCAGGAAGGTAGCTAATGATCTCCGATACGCTAACGCGTGACCAGCTGCTATTCCTTGAAGAGAACTACCGTCTAGCGACTGAATTTTCCTCTGATGATTCCTCGATTTCATCAGAGGATTTATTGAAACGAACAAAAATGGAACATTACATCGATCGTCTTACGTCAATACTACAATCGCCGAACAGCCTGGTGACTGCCTCACAATTCTCCAAAAGGTACGCATTCTTGTTGACGGCTCCCTTTTTCTCAAGCGTGACCCTCTTTAACCGAATTCTTGATGTAAGACTTGGAAACTGCCGGATCCAGCCAGATTCCGAGTATGGTTTGATGCGTCCGGCACTTTATCTACACCATGCAAATACAAGAGAAACAAGCACAAATCGGGAGCAGGAGCTGTACATCGGACTTGAAACGATCTTCCGCGACCACCTTACTCTTGTTTGGGAGCGACTATCAACACTGACCTCGGTACCGGTACAGATCTTATGGGAGAATACTTCGGTTTATTTCTATTGGCTATATGAGACAAGCTTTCATAGTCATCCCGGGCTGGCTTCAGCAGAACTTGTTTCAGAAGATTATCAGATGATTTTAGAGGCTCCTGCGGAGTGCTTCGGTTTGAAGGAAAACCCTTTGAAAAAATTCAAGCATACAAAGCAGACGTTGTTGAAGAGCGAACCGCCAGTACGTGTGCGTAAAACATGCTGCCTGTATTATGAGGTCAACCCAGAGCGGCTTTTTTGCAAAAACTGTCCAAGGTGTTTGTCCGGGTATACGAAGGACTGAAATCAACTGATTGAAGATGATATTTAGAAAAGGGGCTGTCCCATAAGTGTCTGACTACTCTCTCCGTTTCTAGCAACATTTAGAGAAACTAAATGTTGTGATGGAGATCTCTGACACTTTATTTTGGGACAACCCCTTTTTTAGGATACCGGGATAGAGGGAACGCTTATCTTATGAACTATACCCTTGAAAATAGACAGTTTAATAAAAGTCCTATGCAGCTATGACGTGACCTCAACAGAACTTATTACTCTTCGACGATTACTTTTGCTGTCGCCTCCAAAGTCGTTCCATCTACTCTACCAGTTACCGTAAATTCACCTGGTTGTTCATATTGTGAAGGATCTATCTCATCCCATTCAACAAAAGCAGTTCCTTCTGTTTCATTTTCATAAATGACCGATACCTTCATCGGTAGTTCCGGAGCAGTTCCAGCGTTAGTTGTCACTTCTACAGGACTTACACTGACAATATCTTTTCCTTCATGTAAAGCTTTGACTTGTTTTTCTGTCATCGCTCCATTGTAAATACGGAAATCATCAAGAGATGCATGTATTTGAGCACCATTTCCATATCCAGAAACACCTATTTTTTTCACATGTGAGTTCGTAGTAACAGAGTCGGGTTTACCGCCATACCCCAAATCCTGTTTCACCCCATTTTTATAAATAGCTGCTTCATCCGTCTCAGAGTTAAAGGTAACAACTACATTTGTCCACTCGTTTAACGGTAGAAATTGATTAGGATGTTCTCGAACAAAGAATGATGATGTTCCATCTACCACTACAATGCTCGAATCTCCATTATACGTAATAAAGAAACCATTACCTGCCCAGTTACCTTCAGGCTTGAACCACATTAACATATTTTCACTACTAAATTCCTCGGTACGCTTGATCCAATACGACACAGTGATATTTGATGGAATTAACTTTTCGCTTTGTCCCATATCAACATAATTTCCATTTCCACTAAAGGTAAGTGATCCACCTTTGTAACCGTTCTCTTCCTGAACTAAATTTCCTACAATCGTACCATGATGATTTTTACCAGAGGAATCTGGAATAGTTGTTCCATCCACATTATCAAAGATATATCGAGAAACTAGGTCAGGAAAAGGCTTAACATCTAAAATAACCGTTACGTCAGCTTTTGCCTTCAATTCCGTTCCTTCTATAGTACCTTCGACAATAAATGAACCTTCATCTGCATATTGATCTGGACTAACAGCATCCCAAGTTACTGGTAATTTTATTTCATATCCATCATCATATTTACCTGTTACTGTATCAGGAAGTTTAGGTGCTTCCTCAATAGACGTTGTAACATCTACTTCATCAATTGATACTAAGTCATCTAACGGCAGAGTAGAAATATCCCTAACTTCTTCTTCATTCAGAGCTCTACTGTAGACAACAAAATTATCCAATTCCCCTTTATACGCTTCTCCATACTTGGAACGTCCAATATAATTAGATAAAGTATTGCCAAGGTCAGAAGGATCAAAAGTCATTTCCTCATTTCTTCCCACTTCTTTACCATCTACATAAAGGATACCAGAGTCCCCAGTGAGAGTTATTGCTATATGCTTCCACTGCTCCGTAGGAACTGGGGTTGAAGCATCTATACGTTGGCCATCGCCTTCAGAATTAATTGTGAAACGTAGTGAATTGCCCCCTGCTCGCAGAGAAAGTAACATATTGTTATCGGGGTCATTTCCGAAATCAAAAATACTTTGGGTCTGCATTGTATCACTTGCCTTAATCCAGGTAGCAATCGTAATATCATCTACACCTTTTACTACGCCTTCTGGTAGTTTGACATGGTCATAACCGCCATTTAGTTTTATAGAATTGCCGAATAATCCTCGTTGCCACTCAAACGCACCTTTTGCTACTGCATTCATACCATTATCTGAAGAATCTGACACTGTTTCTCCTTCATTCTCATTGAATTCATAATGAGTTACCATTTCAGGTACTGGTGGTGCAGGATTAACTTTTACTAAAACGGCAGGTGACTCTGAATATTCTCCATCACTTACAGTTAATTTAAATACATATTCTCCTGGTTTATTAACAACCACATTTGTTACTAATTCATTATTGTTGCTGAATTCAACAGTTGCATCAGCTGGACCTCTCAATAATTTCCAAGTTGGTTCTAAAGAATTGTTCGGAAGACCATCATCCGTTATTTTTCCAACTAGTTGGAAAGAATCTGGAAGGGTAACTTCACTAACTTTTTCAATTTTTACATTTGGTGCTTCATTTGCATAAGGTACTTCTTCTACCAATTCAACCTCATACGTTTCTTTTTTACCCACTGGAACTGTAAAAGTTGTTTTACTAGTGAAAGTATTGATTCGATCAGCAACTTCACCATCTACGATGACATCATAACTTCCACTTTTTAAGCCAGAAAGAGATACTTCAGTATTATGTTTTGATCCTTGTGTTACATTCCTAAGTGTGAATTTTAAATAATCCTTGTTTGGAGATATAGTAGCTTCGGAAAATTTATCCCTTTGAAGTTCCATGTTAAATTTCTCAGTTATAAGATTTAGTCGTTGAGATACGCCATCTTTTGGAACCACAACATAGTTTCCTGATTCCTCTGTCACAGTACCACCATAGGCGACTAATCCAAATAATGGGTCATTAGATATATCTACACTTAATAATTTAATAGCTCCCCATAATCCAAGGTCAGCCTCTCCACTCATAGATCTCCATCCGTTTAATAAAGGTCCGCCACCGTGTCCAAGTGCATTGTGGTTTCCTAGTTCGGATTGATATGACCAGGACACAGCGCCAATATTTTCTGGGTTACGATCAATCTGACCAGAGTTAATATGACTTACATTCGCAATTTTACCTGCCCAATTCAGTCGTTGTGCAATTTCAGGTTGTTCAGAATGATTTCGAGTCCAGTCATCCATTGTATAACCAGCCAATGAAGCAGTATACTGACCGTTCCACCAGTTCTCACCAGTAATCGTTACAGGAATGGAGTAATAATACCAAGCAGGCATCCATCCACGAGCAAAGCGGGTTTTTTGATTAATTTGCTCCATAATGCTTGTATCACCGAACATCTTAGCTAGCATGTAAACTGCTTCTTCACCAGTATTATCATAATTATATTCTGAACCGTAAGGATATTTCTGATCACTGAGATATTCAAATTTTCTTGCCATTTTTCCTTTTATATCGCTTGCTTCATTATAGAAGCCTTCATCTTCAAGAGCTTGGATAATCTCTGGAGTCGTTAACTCCCCCATAACACCTGTATTCCAGTTATAGGCAACTGGTCCTTCATACATCGTTTTGAATATATTGTACGCCCTCAATAAATATGTCTCTGGTTCCTCTATATAATCCACAAGGTCTGGATATAAGGAAGAGACCTTATACATACTGAAATACGTATTATAAATATGTGGGTAGGCATAGCCGCGATATTCAGGCGTCGTATTAGGCTCAGGCATTAAAAAGTCATGTATTAAGTAATCCTCCTGATGTTCTTTCATCAATGTGTTCCAAATAGCGACATCAAGATACTGATCAACTGCAATAATCTCTTCTTTGACTGGCGTTTGTACGTTCTTTTCAGCTAGGAATTGTCCTTTTGTATATCCCCAGTCATCACCCCATCCCCAGTAACCGTTGAACGTTCCTTTTTTGGATTGAGTATGCATCATCCAGTCGTCAAACACTTTATCATAGACTTCACCAGGAGCATCATGTTGGGTTTTCTCAACCATAAAGGTAGAATGTCTTTGTAAAGCATCAGCAATCGGTTCGATTACATAAAATTGCAAGACAACTTTTTCACCATTTCCATAGTTTACGGTAATATCATTTGGTCCCAGTTTATTGAAAGAAGCTTTGTAAATATGATAATCGCCAGCTTTTTCTGTTATAAATTCCAACGTGGTTTCGTCAGGAAACTCACTTGTAACAGAAGTTATCTCTTTAGAAGTTCTCAGAGCAAACTGCGCTTCTGCATCGGTTGGGACAGTCATGCTTGGAATAACGGTTACATCTATTAGCCCGTGATGGTATAGCTTATCCTTTAGATCTTGTTCACCGGATACCCGAACAAATTTAAATCCATATGTTTTACTTTCTTCAGGTTCTAAGAATAAGCTTGTATTCCCAAGATAGCCTTTATTTGTCTTTTTAATATGATTGGAATGAATGTAGTAAACATTTAGTCCTTTTATCCAGCGGCTATCATTGTTTGCCCAAAGATTTTCAGGACCATTTTGGTGATCTTGGTATTTCCAACGGTCTTGGTATTCGAAACCTGCACCAGTTGCACTGTCTGGGATTAACATTAGAGAATCACCACTACCATTTGGTCGACCTATAGATAGAAATGAACTGTTGTTTCCAATAAATGATTTTGTCAATACTCTCTCTTCATACGTGCGTGTTAATCCTTGCGCAGTAACCCACTGCTCATAGAATGGCAATGGTAATCCCAAATCTCCAATTTCAATTCTTCTATCACTTGTATTGGTAATTTCAATTGTCCAATGTACATAATCCTCTAATAATTCAAATTTCTCTACTACCTTAAATCCTCGTATTCCCTTTTTATTAGAAGATTCACCATCATATGTTACAGTGATAACGTTATCATTTTGTTCAATTATCCTAATATCTTCTGACAAGCTAGTCCATGCTTCCTGCCAGGATTCACTCTCACCAAAACGATACGCAAACATGACTTGTCCAGCCCAAAGATCTAGCTCAGATGGATTGAGAAACTTCGAATTATCACTATTCATAAAGTATTCTGTATCATATGAATCATTTGGTAATTTTAATGAAAAAATTTCTCCGTGGTCGCCAATTTCTACACGGTAATTATTATTCTGGAGTGTCAAATTACTTTCTGCAATTACATATGGCAGGTTGTCCAAAAATGGTAGAAATGCAAATAAAAATGCGATGAAACACACTAATAATCTACTACTTTTTGATTTAAATGAACGTGATCTACTAGCATATCTTCTTGATTTCATTTGGATACATTCCCCCTATAATTATATTTACTTGACTTCACAGAAAGGAGTTGCAAAAACCAAAGGAACTCTTTTTTGAATTTCAATTTCCGAAAAACATGATGATATCCCATTTTGAGCCGATAAAATAAAACGAAGAATATGTACTTTATCTATATGATTAATTAATAAGTCCATATATTTTTGTCAAATAATTTTTTAGTTAGACGAAATCATATAAGTGACAGGAAAATAATAAGTCACTTTAATAACAATGTTTTCCAAACGAAATACTTATACGTACAAATACAACACTTTTAAATTATAGATGTAATGTTTTCGTTTATCAATATATTTTTTGGATTTTTCTGAAAATTACCTTTCTACAGTAAATTTCATAGTTTCTAACAACTTAACGACAGTATTGCCCCTTAGTCATCGCTCGCTTTTTCAAAAAAGTGTAAAGTGGAAATTGGAACGGACATTCGTGAGTAAACGGGATCAGCAAGGGAGCTCAATGATTCTTTTTGAATTAGGTACACTTGTATATAATTCGGAAACTAAAGACTTTAAAATAATACAACCTTTCGTTATTCCTTTTAACATATTGACAAGTTTATGGTTGGTTTGTACTCTGGTAAACGTTTTTCTCGTTTTACACGAATTACAAGTCAAACTCGCTCTTTAAGAGTTCTAAACTGGGACAACATCTATTACACTAATAAGGGACAGACTTAGGGAGGGTGGAGGAATGAAAAAGACAATCTGGATTGCTGCAGGTTTCATCTTGTATGCCACACTCATATCGTGGTATTTATTCATAGGGGCAGATACGTCCATTCCGGTTCAATATCAAGGAACGGAAGCAGATCCATCTGTGTTCATGAGTGAGCGTCAACTGGAATTAAGCCATGATTTTTCGCGTATCAAACAATGGCTCTATTTCCTTTCAGTACCGTTTGAGTGGATGATCTATCTTGTTGTGCTAGGTATCGGATTATCCAAATGGTTCCGTAATCGGGCCATGGAAATAACAAGATTCTCAGTCATTCATAATGCGGTTTATGTGGTGCTTCTATCGTTGATTGCTTTTATCTTAAGCTTTCCAATCGACTATTACAGTTACACCGTTTCACTGGATTATAATATTTCCGTACAGCCGTTTACCAGTTGGATGAAGGATAACATCATTTCTTTCTGGATCAATACACTTTTCTTGTTCGTGATCGTGCAGGTGCTTTACTGGCTTATGAAAAAGTCTGAAAGGCGTTGGTGGTTTTATGGCTGGCTGTTGTCGATCCCGTTCACATTGTTCATCTACTTTATCCAACCGATTTGGATCGACCCATTATATAATGATTTCTACCGTTTGGAAGACAAGATGCTTGAGGAGAAGATCCTTGCACTGGCTGATAAGGCAGACATTCCTGCGGACCGGGTCTATGAAGTGAACATGTCTGAAAAAACGAATGCATTGAATGCTTATGTCAACGGAATCGGGTCCAACTTGAGGATCGTCCTCTGGGATACAACGCTTAAAAATCTAAGCGATAAAGAAGTGCTTTTCGTCATGGCTCATGAGATGGGTCATTTCGTAAAACATCACCTCGTTTGGAATCTGGTCGGATCGATTGTTGCAAGCTTCTTGGGATTATGGATCGGGGCAAAGTTATACGCAGCTATGATCAAAAGATGGGGAGAACGATGGGGTGTTAAAAAGCCGACAGATATTGCAGCGCTACCAGCACTATTGCTTATCTTTTCGTTGTTATCATTTGCCGCTAGCCCTGTTGAAAATGCGATATCAAGACAAGCCGAGCGCTCAGCAGATCAATATGCGATCGAGATGACCCAAGATCCGGAAGCAGCAGTAGGCTCATTTCAACAGTTAGCTGTGTCCGGTCTGAGTGAAGTCCACCCGCCATTCCTCGTTAAGCTTTTCTTATACGGACATCCGACAATGCTTGAGCGGATTACCTACCTTGATCAATGGGAACGGACGGATCCGATCAATAGTGAAGCTGAAAAAGAAAAAGAGTGAAGACTGTCCATATCCTGTCATGTTTTTAATGAAATGAAGAAGGGAATACACTCCATAACAACTTGAATTGACAAATTGCGATTGAGTCAAAATGTTGAGAGGAGTGATCCCATGGACCGTCATGATGATCTGGATGTACGTGAAAGGAAAGTAGAGAAGAAAAAGGATTCCAGTATGGTAGCGTCAACCTTCATCAAATACGCTGCATACCTTATCATCTTTTTCGGAATCTTGTACTTTCTCATTAATTATATTTTACCGATGTTTTAAAGAAACAAAGGTAAAGGCACACCTGTACGGGTGCCTTTTTTGTCTTTGTATTTATCGGTGCGGTTTCAAGATATTTCGGTGCAAATCCGGATTCTATCGAAGCAAATTTGAAATTTATCGGAGCGAATCCGGATTTTATCAGTGCAAATCCAATTTATTACGGTGATTCTCACTCTAGCAGCTAATCAATACGCTTTTGCCCAGTACACCATGTTCTTTGCTTCTTTCTCACAACAGATGCAGGTATCTGATAATTTTTCCTGCTCGAATGGGATGCAGCGGGATGTTGCCCCGGTTTCCTCTTTGATTTTCTCCTCACAGGATGTATCGCCACACCACATCGCCTTGATAAATCCAGGTTTTTCCGTGAGTACGGATTTGAACTCATCGAATGTCACTGCAATTGATGTTTTATGAGACCGCAGTTCCTTGGCTTTTTCAAACAGGTTCCTTTGAATATCTGCAAGCAGGTCTTCAATCGTGACATCCAGATCCTTCAGAGGAACGAACTGCTTTTCCCCGGTATCCCGCCGCACTAGTACGACCTGCTCTTTTTCAATATCCTTTGGTCCGACTTCCAGGCGGATTGGTATGCCTTTCATCTCATATTCATTGAACTTCCAACCCGGTTTTTTATCACTGGCATCAATATCTACACGGGCAGCCCTGGAAAGGTGCTTTTTCAATTCATAAGCGAAATCAAGCACGCCTTCTTTATGCTGGGCGATCGGCACAACCATCACTTGGATTGGTGCTACTTTTGGCGGAACCACAAGCCCGCGGTCATCACCATGGACCATGATCATTGCCCCGATCACACGTGTTGTAAGTCCCCAGGATGTTTGATGGACATGCTGAAGTACACCGTTTTGATCGGAGTATTGGATGCCGAATGCCTTCGCAAACCCATCTCCAAGGTAATGCGATGTACCTGATTGGAGTGCCTTGCCGTCATGCATGAGGCTTTCGATCGTGTAAGTGAATTCAGCACCAGCGAACTTTTCTTTCTCCGTCTTTTTCCCTTTTAAAACAGGGATGGCCAAGATGTCTTCACATAGCTCTGCGTACACATCCAGCATTCTAGTCGTTTCCTCCTGCGCATCCTCAGCCGTTGCATGACACGTATGACCTTCTTGCCATAAAAACTCCAAAGTACGCAAGAAAGGCCGTGTCGTTTTCTCCCAACGGACGACATTCGCCCACTGGTTATAAAGCTTCGGCAGGTCACGATAGGAATGGATGATGTTTTTGTAATGCTCACAAAATAGAATCTCAGAGGTCGGTCTGACACAAAGGCGTTCAGTCAATTCCTCCTCTCCACCATGGGTGACCCATGCCACTTCAGGGGCAAATCCTTCGATATGATCCTTCTCTTTATTAAGGAGACTTTCAGGAATGAACAATGGCATATATATGTTTTCATGTCCTGTTTCTTTAATCATACGGTCAAGCTCTGATTTGATATTTTCCCATAACGCATACCCATAGGGACGAATGATCATGGACCCCCGTACACTCGAATAGTCGATCAGGTCAGCTTTCTTGACGACATCTGTATACCACTGTGCAAAGTCCTCTTCCATTGCGGTAACATCTTGGACAAATCCTTTACCCATTTTGATCACCTCTTGTTTTTTTCCATAATAAAAAGCCCTGACCCCAGAAGGGACCAAGACTTGGCGGTACCACCCTATTTCATACAGCAATCATTCGTGCCATATACACTCGATATTGATAACGGATAGCGATCCGCTGTATCTTAGTCGATTTCGATACAGAACTCAAAGGCAGGTTCAAACGCCGGTCAATGGAAACCTTTCAGCATATGGTTTCCTCTCTAGAAAAGACACGATTCATTTTACTGATCCCCGTCATTGTTTCAGGTTGTTTGAGAGTAATATAATCCGCTTGGCTGTAATTGTCAAGAATTAATATACAGGATTGCCACAATTTCAAAAAAATATAAGAATATCAATTGCTTGTTCATTTTTTTGCTTATTCCTACTTATAGTATAGTAAGGTCATTTGTCGAGGTGAGAAAAATGCAACGTCGAATACAATTTATCATTATCGCAGGCTTGGTCATATTTCTTGGATTCCTTTCTTGGAGAATACCAAGTACAGCCGAGCAGTCGAAGTTGACCGTCGATAGCATGAAAGCCGCCCCATCGTTATATAGCGCGGGTAAATCGGTAGAAGCTGTCAATGTACGGTCAACTATTGCGGAGATCGGAAAAAAAGCACCTGATTTCACATTGGAAAACCTTGAAGGGGAAAAAGTCTCTTTATCTGACTATCGCGGAAAGACAGTCATCCTCAATTTCTGGACAACGTGGTGTACGTACTGTAAAAAAGAAATCCCTGAATTGATCAACTTTCATCATCTGCACGAGAAAGAGGATGTCGTCATCCTTGCAGTCAATCTCAGTTCGGAGGAAGAAAACCTTGAACAAGTCGCAATGTTCTCAAAGGAGTTCGAAATTCCCTTTGAGGTTCCGCTCGATAAAGAAGGGACGGTCGGTCAGGACTACCAGATCATTGTGATCCCGACCACCTACATCATCGCTCCAGATGGCATCGTCAAAAACAAAATCATGGGGCCGGTGAATCTCGATCAATTGGAGCAGCAGTTATCTAGATGAATAGACTTTATCCTTGACACCAGCCTAATAGTAAGTTCAAAGCAGTGGCTTTTCCTTCTGGTGTCCGGTGAATCGTGCTAATTCATCGAGTTTATCGTTCAAATACTGGAAGTCAAGATGGATGAGTGCTGTACGATCGATCCCTTCTACGATCGCTTTTGCAAATTTCCATACCTCATCCTTTATTGAAGGGGTGCTTTTTTCGGCAATCAACATCAACGCTTCAAAGATGGCGCCAATGACGGAAACATCCTGTTTTCCATAGTGGCGTATCTGATAAAAACTTTTGTATAGAACCTGTGAAAACACACCTGTGTTGAGAATGATCCGCAGGTTCTTATCCCTGTCATAAATATATGGTTCCTCCAAGGATGTTTGCGCCAATCGCGACAAAATTTTACCTAGCCTCTGAATACAGGTGATTGCTGTGTAAGGGTCATTTACGGCTGGCGATATGGCCCGTAACGCAATCTCTGTCAATTTCTGAATCCCATATTCGATATCCTGTTCTGTCGTTCTTTGAGTTCCGACACGGATATTTTGCAAATAATCGTCTATTTCAAAAGCATGATCATCCAAAGACCAATAAGAAAAGAGGACTGTTCCTTCATCAACATAATTACCAATGTTCTTTTCAAATTGTATGATCAAATCATCGCGTGTTGCAAGCTGCAGGATCCTGTCTAAATCAATGTATTGAAGATAGCCCGACATTTTGGATGCAACTTTTCGGCATTCTTTTAACTGATATTCTTCATTTTCCCAACTAGCCCAGGGAGACGCAGCAGAAGTATCCAAATTCGAGCGATCCACTCTATGGGAGGTGAGAATGGAAAGGCAATTATCCGCGATATCCTGGATAAGGTTGTTGACCTGGATCCATGTTCCGACATGGTGGATGAAATAGACAAAAAATCCGATACATATTGCAGAAAGGGAAACAGTTAAACTGGGAATCACTAAAAAACTGCGTTGACCCGAAATATTCATCCAAACCAGGACGAGTACAAAATAGAGAAAGGAACCGATAAATATACCTAAAACCCTTCTAGTTACTATGTCACTTAAAAAATTATCGAGTGTACGTGGGGAGTATTGAGATAAATAGGTTGATAACAGCACCATGATGGATGAAAACGTGATTGCTGTCATGGTCAGGATTGATGTTGCCAATGCACCTAGAACTAACTGAGTCGTGTTGCGATCGGTGATCATGAAATAAGGGAAGTGCATATGCAAATCCTCAAGATCCATCCAAAAGTCAATTTCAACTGAAACATAAGCAAGGATCGTCGCAATAAAACTATAGAAAGCAGGAAGATACCAGAAGCTCTGATGGATCCTATGGAGTGAATTCTTCAAATACATTTAAAACACCTCGCTGTTCACTGGTCCTATTTTCCCTCCTGTACGGAATTTTATGAAAAAAGGCCCATGCCTTCGGCTCAGTTTCCTTACAGTTTCAACTGCTTATATTCTTTTTCTCGTCCGATCATCTTGGCAAGGCGCATGATTTTTTCATTGATGAATTGTTTATCCCATTCCAATAATGCATCGGTCTCGATCCCCTCGATGAAATAAACGGCAAAATCCCATACAATTTTATGGATGGATCGGTCAAGATCATTCCGTTCAACAATTCCATGCAAAACGGAAATCGTGGCTGCACATACCGAAACATCTTCTTTCGCGTAATGACGTAATTGATAGAAAGCTTTATAAAGCAATTCTCGATACGACTGTATATCGAGGATTATCCTCAGATTATTATCCGCATCATAATAGTAGGGGCGAGGAAACATGATTCCACCTAGTTCGGCCAAAATCGTGCCAATCCGATTGATGCAATTGATCGCTGTGTGCGGATCATTGATGCCAGGAGAAATAGCACGCAAAGCTATTTCCACGAGTTTTTGAATGCCGAATTCGACATCCTGTACCGTATTTCTTTCTGGACCGATCGCAAAGCATTCCTCGTACATGTTTTTGTCTTCTTTCGTTAAAGAACGGGTGTCAAGATAGGTATATAGAGGTGTATCTTTCAGGACATAATCACCGATTCTTCTTTCTACTTTGATGACATGATCGTTGTCCGTCGCTTTTTTCAAAATTGGTCCGAGCTTGATCATCTGTAAATAGCCCGAAGTCGGTGCATTGATCGTAATTTTTTCTTTTTTCTCGAGCTCGTTGATATTTTCTTTTACTGAAAGCTGCTTTGACTTCGTCTGGTCGATTCCTAAATGGAAGCTGTTCCGAATCGTCTCTTGTGTTCTGGTGGTAATTTTATCAATCAAACTATTTACCTGTGTCCATGTGGCTACATGATGGATGAAGAAGACGAAGAAACCAAGACAAACGATCGCCCAGATAACTGCAATGCCTGGTCCGAGAAATAACTTCTTATCACTTAGATCCTTTAAGAAAAGCAATAGGAGCAATGAGTAGACGAATCCACCAGTAAATACACCTAAAACGCGCTGGGTGACGACATCACTGATGAAGTCCTGTAAAGTCCGCGGCGAAAACTGGGACGAATATGTAGTCAGGACAACCATGATCGAGGAAAACGTGATAGTGGTCATCGTCAATACAGAAACCGCAATCGCATTCAAAATGGTTTGCCCGATTTTCACGTCAGTCATCAGGGCGTTTGGCACAAAATTTGCGATTTTCCTAGTAGGGATGGCTTCTTCCAGATACATGCTCACAATAGCCATGACGAGGGCCAAAGTTCCATAAAAAATGGGCAAAAACCAAAAGCTATGTCTGAATTTAAGCCAATAATCGTTCAATTTCATCTGCTTCACCGTTCTTTCATTATTCCTATTTATACCCAAAAAGAAGAAGCACCAACCCGATTGGGCGATGCTTCCAGGGCGTTTTCGCTTTTCTTATTAACCAGTAAATTCTTGAGAGAACATTTTACCGTATTGTCCACCGTCTACGATTCCGATCCCAACCTTAGTGTATTGGCTGCCAAGGATGTTTTTGCGGTGGCCATCAGAGTTCATCAGAGAAGTATGTGCACCTTCGACAGAACTGTTTCCAGCAATATTTTCACCTGCAGTGTTATAAGTTATACCGAATTGTTTCATCATATCAAATGGAGACCCGTATGTTGGTGAATTATGGCTGAAATAGTTGTTGTCGATCATATCTTTTGATTTTGCACGAGCCATCTTCGTCAATGCAGGATCAACTTCCAATGGAGCTAGTCCAGCTTTTTGACGTTCTTGGTTCACAAGGTCAACCATCTTCTGCTCATCAGCAGTAAGTTGGAATTCACCTTCTGAAGCGGGTTGTTCAGATTTTTGTTGTTCTGTATTAGGCTGCTCTTGTGGAGTTGCCTTTTGTTCAGGTGCTGGCGCTGCTTCCTTTTCTGGAGCTGGCTGTTCAGCTGGAGCTGCTTCCTTTTCTGGAGCTGGTTGTTCAGCTTTTGGCTGTTCAGCTGGAGCTGCTTCTTTTTTCTCACCTTGCTCGTTTTGAGCTTTCTTAAGAGCTTCAAGGATTTTTTCTTTGATTGCAGGGTCGAGTTCTTTACCCTTCAAGCAGTTTTGGACATAATTTTGAAGTTGGTTTTGGTCGACTTGGACCTGAGCTACTTGCGTATATACTTGTACATGAGGCTGCTCTTGGCCGGTAGAAGCGTGACCGATCCCAGCGTTTACCCCGAAAATGGACGCGGATAGTAAAGAAGTAATAAGGATTTTTTTGAACAATTTTTCCTACCTCCTAGGTTTTTATAGTTACATAGACACATTTCGGCTATAAAACTATTTGATGGGGGTTAGGAATTAATTGGAAATAGATAAGGAGGCTTAAGCTGTTTGTATACTGTCTAAAGTCCTTTTTTATTAAACTTTTAATATGCGAAAATCACAATTTGCTTTCGAATAATATGAAGGATAAGGAATTAAAGGAGGAATCTGTTTTGTATCCAGAATTAGAGAAGTATAAACAAATAAAGAAGCAGTATGAAGAACAATTACAACGCTTAAAAATAGAACAAGAAGATTTAGAGGAAGAAAAAGAAAAGATCCTTCAACGCTATAAAGAGTTTGAAAAAAAGAATACAGTCGGACAATCCAAACAGGACAACCTTGCTTCGGTTCGTTCAGAACTGCACGGGCTGACAGAAGAGCTGGATGATTTGTTAGAGGAAAGTTCACACCTCACAATAGAACAGAAGGAGCGTTTGAACGAATGGATGCAACCCTTGAAAAAAGGATTTGATCGTGAAGTATTGGCAGCGAAGCAGCATCTGAAAATCCAAAAGGATGAATTTCGCCGTTATCGTATCGAGATGTTGTTACTGGTTCAACAGGTGTACGAAATTGAAGAGTATATCCACGAGGTACACCTTTCCTATACAGAAGCTTGCAGGGAGTATTTGACCAAACAAGATCGTCAAACCTTGCAGCTACAAGCGATTGATGTACGCCAAGATGTGAAATTAATGCTTAAGGAATTACAAGAAGACCTTGAGTATGTAAATAGCCATGGAAAAATGCCGAAGTGGTTCCAGGATGAAGTGAAGGCGAAGGTTTGATGGAGCTTATGCTTCAAAAAAAAGCCACAACAGGGGGGGATGTTGTGACTTTCACTCCGTACAAGATTGGAAGGGTAATAGTAATTACAGTGAAGCGTTTATAATTAACTATTTAGGATTAGGGGAAGTACAAAAAGGTTTAATATACAAACGCTGTACCTACAATTATTAGCAAGATAAACAATACTACGATCAAGGAAAACCCAGCACCGTAAGAGTAACTCATGCTAACACCCCCTTCGAACACTGCCTCCAGTGAGAGATACCTCACACTATACATTATGCTCGTTGATACACTTTGTATGGACAAGTGCATTAGGACAAATATGGAATTTTACGATTTCACTAAGCTTTTTTTGAATAAAATGCTATTTTCAGTATGTGTTGTTAGTGGTTATAATTTCTTCAGTGCGTAAGCTTTGTTACTTCGGTAACAAACTGCGGGATAAGCGAGACCCGGCAGTGACCTACAATAAAAGGATCTTCGACTATCGTACTGACGGTCGGTTTCAATTGGTGGGACATGTGCTTCTAAGACGCAATCCTTACTCAATGCTATACATTCTTTCATTCATACTCGGGCTGATCGGTGTAGATTAGATTACATAATGGTATCTAAAATAAGGCTGTTTTTATTTTTCGCAAAAACAAGCAAAATATTCACACGGAAAATTTTCCAACTTATGATTGGTCGTTTTACCAATAAATCATAAGTTTTTCGTTTTAATAAGCTGGTGAACCTAATCATACATCCCAAAAAAATGGGGTATGATAATGAGGAACATTTCTACTGCGATCGTCTGTGTCATGCTCGTTGCAGGCTGCAGTAATTCCGTTGTCATTTCCGAGCAGCCGGAAAAGAGGTCTTCCTCATTCAAGGAAATTCAAACTGTTCAAACCGGAAAAGAACAAAAGGTCCTGTTGCAGGTTCCTTTAATCAAACAGTTACCTGAATTACCAAGAGGATGTGAAGTCACCAGCCTTGCAATGCTGTTACGGCATGCCGGATTGAATGTCGATAAAATGACTTTAGCCAAAGCGGTCCGAAAAGATCCGACGCCGTATCAGAGAAAAAATGGCGTGACCTATTTCGGTGATCCGAATCATGGATTTGTCGGAAATATGTATGATATCAACAAGCCGGGCTTAGGGGTTTATTCGAAACCGATCGCTCAATTAGGCGAGCAATACCTTCCTGGTCGAATTGTCAATCTCACTGGGGCAGATTTTGAAGATGTCATGCAGCAGGTTGAAAATGAAAAACCAGTGTGGGTCATCAATAACACCCTCTTCTCCCATGTTCCAGAAAAGTATTGGGTTGAATGGCAAACACCTCAAGGGAAGATGAAGATCACTTATAAGGAACATTCCGTTTTGATCACTGGCTACGATGACCAAAGCGTTTACTTCAATGATCCACTTGCTGGCATGAAGAACCGTAAAGTTCCAAAAGCCCAATTCCAAAAAGGTTGGGAGCAGATGGGACGCCATGCCATCAGTTATAAATGAAATGAGGGTGGCCATTTTGAGGTCACTCTCACCATTTTTAAGATAATTTTTGAGTTGTTGAGATAATTCTCAAGTTGTTGGGATAAAGTCAAAGTTGTCGAGATAAATCTATTTTATACTTGCGTAATAACCAAAAAAAGGTACAAACGTCGGTTTGTACCCTTTCTTTAATTTCATCTGGTGGCTTGTCCACTATAACGGCTTAATTTTTCCCGGATTGACTGTTTAAGTTCTTCTGATTCTGCAGTTGCATATGAATCAAGCAATTCATTGATTTGATCCTGCCTCATCCCGTTGCTCCACATTACATAAGAGCGGTATTCCGTACTCTTCAAATATTTCTTCAACATGTTATATTCAGGCCCGAAGTAGTAGGTGAGATCACAATGGAATTCAATCATGTCATTCACATCCACTGCCAAAATCGTATCATCGAGTAAATACAAGGATGCTTCTTTCTTTCTCATCAATACCGGGACAGCGTAGAGTTCATGATTTTCGAGTACGCCGTGTGAAGTAGGTAAGAATAAGTACGGTGTATTTTCAAGATCAAAGCCTACAAAAAAATCGGCTGCAGATTCATGTAAAGTCGGTTGACGTAACATTGAACATTGGACGATCAAGCGTTGAGTTTCGATCATTCCCATTTCCCCCTCGATTTTTTTCGATTAAGTACTAACAGAATGTCCACACTGCATGCTTTTTATACACACGATTGGAAGATTGATAGAATTGAAAAACAACTTGTCCAGTGCTGAGCTGTCATTGACAAATGAATAAAAAAACGGTTACACTAAAAATGTTATTATAGAATTACGAAAATTATGAAAGAAGTTGACCAATATGCGAGATTTATTTTTACGGGGGCTTCATTTTCCAATAAACTCAATAGAAATCCAACAGCCGTTGACCGATTGAAATATCGGGTCAGCGGCTTTTTTAATGTGGATTTTATCTCGCTAAATTGGTAGTGCAATAGGAAGGGGGATTTAATGTGATTACACTGACCGGGAACACATTGACGTTAAAAGAAATCTATCACGTTTTATTTGAAAAGGAATCGGTTCAAGCCTCGGTTGAAAGCCTTGAAAAAGTAAAGGTTAGCCGTAAGTCCGTTGAAAAGATCGTTTCAAACCATGAAGTTGTCTACGGCATTACGACTGGATTTGGGAAAATGAGTGATGTGTGGATCGAACCATCACAAGTAGAAGAACTGCAGCTCAATCTGATAAGGAGCCATGCGTGCGGGGTGGGGGAACCATTCCCTGAAGTTGTAAGCAGGGCGATGCTGTTATTAAGGACCAACGCATTATTGAAGGGGTTTTCCGGGGTTCGGGAAGAAGTCATTGCTCTATTGATCGAGTGTATCAATAGGGGGATCCATCCCATCGTTCCGCAGCAAGGTTCCTTAGGGGCAAGCGGTGATCTAGCTCCTCTTTCGCATCTCGCCCTTGTACTCATTGGCGAAGGTGAAGCTTACTATAAAGGAAATCGGGTGGCTGGGGAGGAAGCATTAAAAAGTGAAAATTTGTCGCCGCTCATATTAAGTGCAAAGGAAGGGCTTGCCCTGATCAACGGCACCCAAGCGATGACAGCGATGGGAGTAGTAGCTTATCTCGAGGCAGAAAAGCTCGCCTATCAAAGTGAACTGATCGCTGCGATGACAGTAGAAGGATTGAGGGGAATAACGGATGCGTTTGATGAGGAGATCCACCAGGCAAGAGGGTATCCCGAGCAAGTCGGTGTTGCCCAGCGGACCAGAATGTATCTTAAGCAAAGCAAGCTTTCGACCCACCAAGGGGAGGTGAGGGTCCAGGATGCTTATTCCTTGAGATGTATTCCGCAAGTCCATGGCGCGACCTGGCAGGCGTTGAATTACGTGAAAGAAAAGCTCGAGATTGAAATCAACGCTGCGACGGATAATCCACTTATTTTCGATTTTGGCAACAAGGTGATTTCCGGCGGTAATTTCCATGGGCAGCCGATTGCGTTCGCGATGGATTTCTTGAGTATTGCGATCGCCGAACTGGCGAACATTTCAGAACGCCGGGTCGAAAGGATGGTCAATCCGCAATTGAGTGACCTTCCAGCGTTTTTATCTGCCAACCCTGGAGTGGAATCTGGTGCTATGATTCTGCAATATTCAGCCGCCTCGCTCGTTTCTGAAAACAAAACATTGGCACATCCATCTAGCGTCGATTCGATTCCATCTTCAGCTAACCAGGAAGACCATGTGAGCATGGGAACGATCGGGTCCCGGCATGCTTATCAAGTGATCCAGAACACCCGGAATGTGCTTGCCATCGAGTGGTTCTGTGCTATGCAGGCCGTGGAATACAGAGGAGTCGATCTGATGGCACATCGGACCCGGAAAGCACTGGATCGTGGAAGAAGGATCGCTTCAAGCATTACGGGGGACCGTGTCTTCGCAAAGGATATTGAAAAGCTGTCCCAGGTTTTGAAAGAAGCCGATTGGTCGGACATTTTGATCGAACAATAAATCCATTATGGAGGGATTATGATGAGAAAAATTCAAGCACCTAGAGGAACGACGTTGAACACGAAGGGATGGGTACAGGAAGCTGCCTTGCGTATGCTTATGAACAACCTGGATCCGGAAGTCGCAGAAAAACCTGAAGAGCTGGTCGTTTACGGGGGAATCGGGAAAGCTGCGCGAAATTGGGAAAGCTTTGACGCGATCGTAGAATCGTTGAAAGACCTCGAAAATGATGAGACGTTGATGGTCCAATCCGGAAAGCCGGTCGCGATTTTCAAATCCCATGAAAATGCCCCGCGGGTATTGATCGCCAATTCGAACCTTGTTCCAGCATGGGCCAACTGGGAGACCTTCCGCGATCTGGAGCAGAAAGGATTGATGATGTATGGGCAGATGACAGCGGGAAGCTGGATTTATATCGGAACGCAAGGGATTTTACAAGGAACCTATGAAACGTTTGCGGAAGCTGCTAGAAAACATTTCGGCGGGACGCTTGCCGGCACATTGACTGTTACTGCAGGTCTTGGTGGAATGGGTGGTGCCCAGCCGCTTGCTGTCACGATGAATGAGGGAGTCGTCATCGCAATCGAATGTGATCCGCATCGGATCAAGCGCAGGATCGAAACGAGGTATTGCGATACGATGGCCGAGACGCTGGACGAAGCTTTGAAGTTAGCAAAAGAAGCAATGACGAAGAAAAAGCCGCTTTCAATCGCTCTACTTGGAAATGCAGCAGACATTTTACCAGAATTCGTAAAACGTGGTGAAATTCCGGATCTTGTAACAGACCAAACGTCTGCCCACGATGTATTGAACGGATATTTGCCGGTCGGCTTCACACTCGAAGAGGGAGAAGAATTACGGAAGAGAGAACCGGAAACCTATATTCAAAAATCGAAGGTGAGCATCCGTAAACATGTTGAAGCGATGGTCGGGTTACAAAAATCGGGTGCGATCGTTTTTGATTATGGAAACAACATTCGCCAAGTTGCGAAAGATGAAGGTTTCGAAAATGCCTTTGACTTTCCTGGATTTGTCCCAGCATTCATCCGGCCGATGTTCTGTGAAGGTAAAGGACCATTCCGATGGGCAGCCCTTTCCGGGGATCCTGAAGACATTTATGCTATCGACGAAGTGATATTGAAGGAATTTGCACAAGACGAACATTTATGCAAATGGATCAGAATGGCTCAGGATAAAGTCGCATTCCAAGGGCTGCCGTCACGCATCTGCTGGTTAGGGTACGGAGACCGTGCAAAGCTCGGTAAAATCATCAACAACATGGTTGAAAGCGGTAAAGTGAGCGCACCGATCGTTATTGGCCGTGATCACCTTGACTGTGGCTCAGTAGCTTCTCCAAACAGGGAAACCGAAGCGATGAAAGACGGCAGCGATGCCATCAGTGACTGGCCGATTCTGAATGCGTTGATCAATGGGGTCAACGGGGCAAGCTGGGTTTCTGTCCATCATGGCGGTGGTGTCGGAATGGGCTACTCGCAGCATGCAGGCATGGTCATTGTTGCGGATGGTACAAAGGAAGCAGCAGAGAGACTTGAACGGGTGCTTGCCTCTGATCCTGGTATGGGTGTTGTCAGGCATGCTGATGCAGGGTATGAGCTTGCCATTCAGACGGCAAGAGAAAAGGGTGTCCGGATCCCGATGCTGGATAAAAGCGGCGTGAGCGGAAGGAGCGAAGTATAATATGACAATTAAAGCAGACTTACTTTTGAAGAACATCGGTCAATTACTGACGATGCAAGGACCAGAAGGAATCCGTAAAGGTGAAGCAATGAAGGAAGTCGGGTTGGTGGAGAAAGCTGTGGTCGCCATCAAGGATGGGAAAGTCGCCTTTGCAGGTCCTGCTGATCAAGCACCAGCCATTGATTCAGCAGATGAGATCGATTGCGAAGGGAAGCTGGTTACACCTGGCTTAGTCGACCCGCATACCCACCTCGTATTTGGGGGTTCGCGTGAACACGAATTAGCCCTCAAGCAGCAAGGAGTCCCTTACTTGGAGATCTTAAAACAGGGAGGCGGAATCTTATCGACTGTCAAAGCGACCCGTGAGGCAGATGAAGATACTCTTTATGAAAGAGCCGTGTTCCATCTAGAACGGATGCAAAGCTACGGGATCACGACGATGGAAGCGAAAAGCGGCTATGGCCTTGAAGCAGATACAGAGCTGAAGCAGCTCCGTGTCATCAAACGGCTTCAAGAAAACCAAAAGACCGATATCGTGTCGACGTATTTAGGAGCTCATGCCATTCCTCATGAATACAAAGGCGAGTCTGAAGCCTTCCTTGATGAAATGGTCAAAGTTATGGAGACTGTCAAAGAACAAGAACTCGCAAGCTTCGTCGATATCTTTTGTGAAACAGGTGTCTTCACTGTGGAGGAGTCCTGTAAGTATTTAAACAAAGCGAAGGAAATGGGCTTTGATGTCAAAATACATGCTGATGAAATCGATCCCCTTGGCGGAACTGAAATGGCGTGTGAAGTCGGGGCGATTTCAGCCGATCACTTAGTCGGCGCCTCGGAAGAAGGGATCAGGAAACTGGGGGAAACCAACACGATTGCGGTCCTTTTACCAGGAACGACATTCTATCTGAATAAAAACGAGTTCGCGAAAGCCCGAGAGATGATTGAAGGGGATGCGGCTGTAGCGCTGGCTACGGATTTCAATCCTGGAAGCTCCCCTACTGAGAACCTACAGTTCATCATGAACCTGGCTGCATTGAAATTGAGGATGACACCGGAAGAGATTTGGAATGCGGTCACCGTAAATGCTGCATACTCGATCGGATGCGGGGAGCAAGCAGGAAAAATAGAAGAAGGAAGAAAAGCGGATCTTGTCATCTGGGATGCAGCGAACTATCTATATATTCCATATCATTATGGCGTCAATCACGTGAAGACAGTCCTGAAAAATGGTGAAACGCTCTTTGAAAGGAGAGGGCGAAATGGGAAAGTTTCCGTATCTTAAAAAAGCAGGGGAAGCAGGCTTCAGGGATTCACAGGTCATCAAAGCCCATGAAATCATCCATCCATGGGACGGGGAAAGCCAGATAAGCGGCATCGGTCTGATAGGTGCCCCCTTATCAAAGCCTTCGATCAGTCTCTCAGGAGCATCCCAGACACCGGGTGTCATCAGGCAAATGTTTTCAACGCTTTCTACCTATGCAATCGAACAGGAAACGGATCTTGCAGAAGAGACGATCACAGATTTCGGTGATGTGGAAATGCACTTGACTGATATTCCTGCCTCACATGATCGGATCTATGAAACGCTTACCAGTGTATTGAAGGATCAGCCAGGTTTGGTTCCGATCGTCCTCGGTGGCGATCATTCGATCAGTTATCCGAGCATCAGAGCTTTTTCGGAAAATAGAAGGAAAGTCGGAATCATCCAATTTGATGCCCATCATGATCTACGTAATCGGGAAGATGGAGGGACTGGAAACGGTACGCCATTCCGGGCGCTGATAGAAGAAGGCGTAATAAGCGGGGATCAATTGATTCAAATCGGGATCCGTAACTTCTCAAACAGCCAGCCATATCACCAGTATGGCAAGGATCATGGCGTGACAATCTATACCATGAAAGATGTTAGAGAACAGAGACTGACTGATATTCTGCACCAATCCATTCAGCAGCTGAAGGCACACGTCGATTTCATCTATGTTTCTTTAGATATGGATGTCCTTGATCAAGCCTTCGCACCAGGGTGTCCCGCCATCGGGCCTGGCGGAATGACAAGTGATGATCTACTCGAAGGTATTGAAATGCTTGCGAAAGAACCGATGGTCAAGGGAATGGATATTGTGGAGATCGATCCCACTGTCGATTTCAGGAACATGACCAGTAAGCTGGCAGCCTTCATCATTTTGACATTCATGCTTCATCGAGGATAAGAAAAGGGAGTGATCGTTTATTGATCACTCCCTTCGTGTTTTCAGAATCCCTTTCAATGATAAGCTTGAATTTAATAGTCCCCCGTTTGGATTATCAATATAACTTCCCTTGTCGGAACAGTACAGTAGAAAGCTTCATGACAGCATGGATATAGCAATTTTGTCTCAATGGGAAAGGATCTCCGAAAAACTGCGGCAGGATCGTATCCATTGTATTCTGCATCTTGTCAAATAACAGCTTGAATACCTGTTCTTCCCTGTAAAATTGCGTTTCCCGACCTTGTACCCATTCAAAATAGGAGACGATGACCCCCCCGGCATTTGCAAGGATATCCGGTATGATGATGACGCCTTTATCAGCTAAATAATCATCGGCCTCTGTAGTCACCGGGGCATTGGCTCCTTCGACGATGATTTTCGCTTTTATCTGGGTCATATTGTCTTTATGGACCTGATCCTCAAGAGCTGCAAGGACAAGTACATCGACATCAAGGTATAGGACCTTCTCACGGTCGAGAAGCTCTGCCTTTATTTCTAATCCATCAAGTTCTTCTTCAGTCATAGGGAGTTCCCCATTATTATTAGCAGTATAATCCACAAGGGCTGGAATATTCAATCCGTCTTCGTTATATAATGTCACATTGCGGTCACTGACAGCAACAACCCGATTTTTCAAGTGTGCACATTGGAAAGCTTCAAGCGCTGCAATCGAACCTACATTACCAAACCCTTGAACAGCCATCTTCAATGGACGATTACTATGATCCAATGCGGTTTGCGCAAAAGGATTCTCCTGTGCACCGAGCCATTCCTTATGGTCCTCAAGGAAGTCCGACATCATGTAACGGTAGGTGAAATATACCCCTTTACCTGTCGCTTCTTTCCTTCCTAATGAGCCTCCATTGATGATGCTTTTTCCTGTGAAGCTTCCACGGTATGGAGTTCCAGGGCGGATGCTTTTATACTCGGCCATCATCCAATCCATTTCCTTGTCCCCAGTCCCCATATCAGGTGCCGGAATATCTTTATCCGGTCCTAAAATGTCACTGAAATAGTGGACATATTTTTTACATATCTGGTGAAGTTCTTTGACGGTAAAGTCTCTCGGATCGATGATGACCCCGCCTTTGCCACCCCCGAATGGGACTTCATGTAGAGCATTCTTCAATGTCATGAGTGAAGCAAGATTCGTGACTTCATCTTCATTTACAGATTCATGGAATCGGATCCCACCTTTATAGGGACCAAGTGTATTGTTGTGTTGTACTCTGAATGCAGGGATCCGAATAACTTTTCCATTCTCTAAAGCAATCCGCAAAAACGATTTATGTATATGATTCGGTGTTGATAGAATCGCGGTAAGAGAAGTAAAAGCTAGCTTTCGATCCTGTTCTCTCAAATCTGGTAAAAAGGACTCGTCTTCTAATAGTGCATCAAGTGAATGTTGGACAATCGAACCGTTTTGACCTGCCATACCTAAAAACCTCCCAATTGAACATGTGTATTTAAAGTATAACAATTTTTTCCCGTAAACTGAAAAGATAAAACACTTCATATATAGGATGGTCGAACTGGGCTCCAAAAACACCTTTGAAATAAATCCTCCATTTTACATAGTTTTTAAATTTTGTTATTACATCCTTTTTCCTCATTATATCCTAGGTCAAATGTAATACGATTTACTTACAGAAAAATCAAAATAATTCTAAAAAGCAACAAAATTTGAGGGAGGAAAAGGAATGAAAAAGAAACATGTTGTCGCATCTGCCGTATTAGCAACCAGTATGTTGTTGACATCCATAGGGGGAGCCAGCGGTGCTGAGCCAGGAAAGAAGCTCCAACAAGCGAAAAACCCTGATTTTGCACCTGCTATGGTCAACAAAGACGATAATAAACTGTTCGATAATCTTGAATCGATGCTCAGTGAAAAGCAAGCTTCAGATAAGATAGGAGTGATTGTCCGGTTCGATGACTCGATGGCGAATCAAAAAGCACATGAAGCAATCATGAATAAAGTCGGAAAGTTCAACACGAAATTTACATTCGACAAGGCGATCAATGGTGTAGCGGCAACGATGACGAAAAAGCAAATCCAACAATTGGAGAATCTTCCTTTCGTCAAATCAGTTGAATATGATGCGCCAGTCAAAGCGTTTAATGGAACGGCAAATACATGGTTCGGTACAGAAAAAGCTAGAGCGGATTACGGATTTACTGGGGATGGCGATGGAAATACCGCTTCTTATTCAAAGGATGACCAGGTCGTAGCTGTGATTGATACCGGAATCGATGCGAGCCACGTTGATCTTGATGAAGGAAAAGTTATCGGGTGGAAAGACTTTGTGAATAATCGTACGACTCCTTACGACGATCAAGGACACGGAACCCACGTAGCGAGTACAGTGGCCGGTGATGGCGATGGAAATCCGACACATAAAGGTGTTGCTCCAGGCGCCGCCTTGGTCGGTGTCAAAGTGTTGGATAGCCTTGGAAGCGGCAGTATGAGTAACGTTACTGCAGGTATTGAATGGGCTGTGGAAAATAAGGATGTGTACGGTATTGAAGTATTAAGCTTGAGTTTAGGAACTTCAGCCAGCTCTGATGGAACGGATTCAACCTCCCAGGCAGTCAATCAGGCAGTTGACGCTGGATTGGTCGTAACAGTGGCAGCAGGGAATTCTGGTCCGAGCAAGAAAACGGTCGGATCCCCAGGTGCAGCTGAAAAGGCGATTACTGTAGGGGCTGGGGCAGATGTCGGTGAAGGAGGCTTTTTCCTGGCAGATTTCTCAAGCAGGGGAGAAACGGCTGATGGACGTATAAAGCCTGATATTATCGCACCAGGATATAACCTGACTGCGGCTGAAGCAAACAGCGGCAATGGCTATGTAACGTATTCAGGCACCAGTATGGCAACACCATTCACTGCTGGTACGATTGCATTGATGCTTGAAGCGAATTCCGCTCTGACCCCGAGCCAGGTTAGAAATGTTCTAGCAGATACAGCTGAAGATTGGGGTCCAGCAGGTAAGGATGTCGATTATGGACATGGCCGTTTGGACGGTTTTGCAGCAATCAGTGATGCTGGTAACCTATCAGGTACAAACATCGCTACTCCTAACCATTTTGCAGAGCAAAACTCTTTAGGTGGAAGCGGAGCAGCTGATACGTACCAATTCACTGTCGACAACACGAACTATCCTTCGGCAGTGACTTTGATCATCCCAGATTGGCAGCCTGGATTCTTATGGTGGGGAAGCACTCCTGACTTTGATGTCTATCTCTACAATCCATCAGGTCAACAGGTTGCAAAGTCAGAAGGCACGGAACGTCAGGAAACGATCACGTTCAAACCGACAACAACAGGAACTTACACCCTTAAAGTTTCTTCTTATTCCGGAAACGGTTCCTACTATCTAGACTTGAGTGCAGGCACGAATGGATTGAACCTTACTTCAAATCAATAATCCAAAAAATGCTTGTAGTTGAATAAACAAAATAGGAAGAGGCTGCCACTAATAAATGGCAGCCCTTTTTAAGTCGAAACACACATTATTTCCCAGGTAATTCTCGGATCGTGTCGAAACTTCGATTCTATGACACATCTGCTGTTTTTCTGTTCCTATATCGTTGTAGCAAATGAGTTTTAAGTTCGATCATCGGTTGGGCAAGTGTGATGATCGGCTTGGATGCCAGAATCAATGTGACGATCGCTGCCAGAATTAATAGGACAAAATAGTTTCCTGACTCACCTATTAGGTCATAAAACGGTGAGAGTTCGAACAACTTCACGATGAACCCATGTAACAAGTATACATAAAGCGTTCTTGTTCCAAGATGTGTAAAAAACATTTTCCTTCTAGGAACTAAAGTCATGAAACTGAATGTAGCAAGAGCCATCAATCCATACATCAATAGACGGATAAACCACGCTTGCCCTAATTCAACCCCTAATTCCTCATAAGAAGATGAAGCAAGCAGCCAATCTTTCGCTTCCTGCGGGAAAAAGAAGTAATAGCTTACAAACATGCCGATTAATATCGTGCCTGCTGCAATTCGTATTTCAGGACGCAGGATTTTAGTGAAGTGTTCTTTTTTCAACAGGTAACCGCCAAGGAATACCGGGAAGAATACAAAGGTTCTCGATAAACTGAAGTATGTTCCGATATCTTGGATATAACCTGCAAAAATACCGATAGTCAATGCCACAGCCATCATTATTGCTGGATGCTTCAGCTTGATGAATAGAAGGAGTAATATATTCCAAAGTACCATACTCAATAAGAACCAGAGAGTCCAGTATGGGTCGAATAGAGTTAATGTTTCCTTTCCATTCCAGATTCTATGAAGAACGAAATAAATAAACTGGAAAATGAAATATGGAATCAAAATGTTTCTGAAAATCTTTTTCAAATAGCCTTTCTTCATAATGCTCTTCGAAAAGAATCCACCGATAAGGATGAATGCAGGCATATGGAAGGTGTAGATAAAGTTATATACTGTGTATAGGGCTTCACTATCACCTTTGTGTGGACTGATGAAGTGTCCAAATACAACAAGAAAAATTAGTATGAATTTAGCATTATCAAAATAGGATTCACGTTTCTTACTCATAGCAAGGGCCCCCAAGATGCAAAATTATTTTTCTAGAATACATACTAAAAAGAAGTATGTGATAAATTATCATACCCCTTCAATTTTCGAATGAATCGGATGTCATATAATTAATTCGGATTTGTCATATGTTTCTGTAGGTGTGTAAAACGATTTTAATAGACGTGAAATCAATGTAACAAACGTAATGGAGGTGAGGGATACTATGAAAGAAACTTATTTTGAAATACTATTAGAAGGACCGTTTTCTTTTGATCACACATTTCGAAGGCATCATCGCACGACAGATACATTAAAACCAATGGTCATTCTTCCAGAGACCAGCAGGTTCATAAAGTGGATCTACCTGGGAGACATGCCATTCTTATTGGATGCAGAAATCAAGAAAAAGGGCGACAAGGTTTATATTGTTCATAATACTGAAGACAATCATGAAAATCACTCCTTGAAAAAATATTTAACAAGGATGTTCGGTATTGAGAATTCTTTGCTTGAATTCTATGAGACCTTCAAAGACAATGAAAAAATAGCCATGTTGATTCATGAATTCCATGGCATGAGAGTTCTGTCAAACCCTGACCTGTTTGAGGTAATGGTCGATACGATCATAGGTCAGCAAATCAATCTAACTTTCGCGGCTACCTTGAAAGAACGGCTCATTCGTCTTGCTGGGCAGATCAAAAACTTTGAGGGATTCGACCTTTACCTATTCCCGCGACCGGTAACTATTGCACAATTGGAATATGATCAGCTTCGCGAGCTTTCATTCAGTCAAAGGAAAGCAGAATACATCATTGACTTTGCAAGAAAAATCGTAAACGGGAACATAGATTTAGAGCGGTTGTGGACGGATTCGAACGATGAAATCATCAATGAATTGCTTCCATACAGAGGAATTGGGAAGTGGACGATCGAATGTTTAATGTTATTCGGATTGAATCGTCCAGACGTATTACCTGCTGCAGACATCGGGTTGCGTAATGCGGTAAGGCGGATTTACCAATTGGACTTGCAGCCAAGACCAGAAGAAATACGATTTTTGGCAGAAAATGATGATTGGAGGCCATGGGAAGGCTATATTACTTTCTACATGTGGCAATATCTGAACAAGGATACAAATAAAAAAGAGTTGACCTGATCCAGGCCAACTCTTACCTATATTAGTTTAGGATGGTTACTTCTACTGATTGTTTTCCGAAGTTTACAGCATCTTGTTCAGATTGCACGTACAAATCAATCTTATTACCGTCGATCGCTCCACCAGTATCACCTGCTACTGCACGTCCATATCCTTCAACGTATACCTCAGTTCCCAAAGGGATGACATCAGGATCTACCGCCACTACTTTCTGATCCGGATTTGCATTCAAATCAATGCCTGTAGCTGTTATACCTGAGCAACCATCACAGTTTGATGTATATGCTGTCGCTTCCATCGTGAGTGTTTGTTGTTCTTCATCCGCTGTAGCTTGTTTGGTTTCTGTCGGTTCAGATGCTTCTTTATTAGGTGCCTCTGCTTCAGCATCTTTTTGTACTGATTTTTTCAGATCAAACAATGCGGCTTTTGTTTCAGGACCTGCAATACCATCAACTTGCAAGCCATTGCTTTCTTGATACTTGGTGACAGCTTTTTCAGTCAACGGACCGAAAACACCATCAACTTCATAAGTATAAAGCTTCAATTCAGCCAAATGTTTTTGTAAGTGTTCAACCGCTTTACCACGGTCTCCTCGTTCAATAAGTTCTGTCGCCTTATCCAATACTTTTGCAGTTTCTTTATCTAAAGTTCCGGTCGGATTAAGGCTATAAGCTTTTTGGAAGTCTTCCACACCTTTTTGGGTGATGTCACCGAAGTAACCGGTTGTTTTATCGTAGTCGAAAAATCCTAGTTCTTTCAGGTCCTCTTGAAGTATATGAACATCCTCATGCCACATTTGCTTTTTTAACGGCGTTTCAAGATCCGCCGCTTGGGTTGCTGTTGGTGCAAGCATGGCTGAACCTGCTATCGCAACAGTCAATGCTGCCTTTTTGAACATATAGAAGTTCCCTCCTTTGGAAATAGGACGGTTTTTTGACGTCCTAATTGGACATTCTACTAGGCCATTATGACATGAAGATAAAAATGGATTTACAATGTGATTACGATTAAAATACAGCGGAAGGGCTTGATTGTCATAATCACGGAAATAAAGTAAAATCCTTTATATTTAAAAGTGGATACATCAGACAGACAACTGTGGATTCTTGGTTGATTTCTTTACCGTTTTAATCACTGTGAAAAAATAATGTTAAATCAGAACTAGGGGGTTGTCCTGATGAGTTTTAGACGACCATCAAAGTTGGTTATGATCCTTTCTCTGCTAGTTATCGTCATCGTTGGAATCGGTGGATGGACAAGCATGTATCTGCTAAATAAGGCAAATGAAAGCTCTGAAACGCTTGCAGATGCGAAAAGCAATGGCGAAATCCGTGTCGTCGACCATGATGCAATATTCGTAGATGGAAACAAAGAAGAGGAGTTTTCTAGAGAAGTAGCAAAAATGCATGCTTATTTCAATAAGCTGTTGGGTTGGGGGGCTTGGAGGACATTTGAGCCGAAAAGCAAGGATGAAGAACTGGAATCACAACTCGAGTATATCAATGATATTCTTTTGCCTGAGACTTCTGGTTCTTTAGCTGTCGACATGGAACGTGCTGCAAAAGGAATTGAAAAAGCCCTGGAAACAAATACCACAGAAGAAATGTTCATTACACATCGTATTTTTCATGATCTTGATGTGGTTATGAACGATAATGTAGCAGAGGATTATTGGGGTGCGACTGCCACGTATGGGAAATAGTGATACATTGGGGGTGTGATTTTCCTCTGCTGTCATCCTGCTTTCTGTGTTAAAGTAGTAAGTGGAAGGACGGGATGTACAAGATGTTTAAAGTGTTACTTGTTTCGATTCTCATCATCATATTCGTTTTGGTTATTTTCGTCATAGCGATTACAAAGGGTTATTCCTATAAACATACAATCGATCCATTAGAAAACAACCCAAACCTTGATGGAAAAGAAAAAAACGATCACCAATCAAACCAATAAATGAACAATTCCATAATTATCCTTACTGAGAGGTTGGCTGTATAATGCAGTCAACCTTTTGTTTATTCGTACAAGCAATATCTGCGTATCAGAATATATTGCTTATAGGGGATGATATTCTATTGAAAGTGGTGAAAATGATTATGAGAATTGTTATTGATCCTGGGCATGGAGGATCCGATCCAGGTGCTATCTATAAACAGTACAGAGAAAAGGATTTTAATTTGAAAGTATCACTTCTTGTCCGAGATTATTTGCAAGTGTCATATGATGCCGAAATCCTGATGACAAGATCGTCTGATAAAACAATGGCTTTAAAAGAAAGAACAGATTTTGCAAATGCAAGGAACGCTGACTTTTTCTGTTCCATCCATTATAATGCAGCTGGTGGCAGAGGATTCGAAAGTTACATTTATAATGGCACTGTGCCAGAAAGTACAAAACAAATCCAAAATGTCGTTCATAAAGAATATATGTTTACAGCAAGAAAGTATGGTGTCATTGATCGCGGGCAAAAGAGGGCGAACTTCTATGTATTGCGAAATACTAAAATGAATGCATTGTTGCTTGAGGTTTTATTCGTAGACAATGAACAGGATCTTAAATTGATATTGAACGATCAATTTGTCCGTGATGTGTCAAAAGCGATCGCTACTGGTATCGCAAAAGCGTTGAATTTGAAAGCTAAACCGGCACCCATTCCTGGCGTCTTATATAAAGTGATCGCTGGATCCTTTAAAGAGGAAGAGAACGCAAAAGAACGAGTACTCTTTCTTGAGCGTAATAAAGTGGATTCTTTCATCTACCCGATTACCATTGACGGCACAAAATACTACAGGGTACAAGCAGGTGCTTTTTCAGAAAAAGAAAATGCTGATGAGAGAGTGACAGCATTAAAACGTATCGGCATAGCGGATGCATTCATCGTCACAGAAGGGACAAGTGTACCAGCCCCGCCACCTGAACCAGTCAAAGGTTTTACTATTCTTGGATCAAGCGTAGTAACAGCAGGAAACCTGCAAGCATTCGTTAAGCGGGTCAATCCGAATGCACCAAATTTAGCATCTCTTTATCTTGAAATTGGGAAGAAATATGGAATACGCGGAGATGCAGCTTACGCTCAGGCGGTCCATGAAACGAATTATTTCAGGTATACGGGTGTGGTGAAACCGGAGCAAAACAACTACGCTGGTATCGGAGCGACCGGTCCGGATGAGCCTGGGGCTTCCTTCGAGACACCACATGAGGGGGTTACTGCCCATATCCAACACTTGTATGCTTACGCTTCAAAAGCGGGCCTCCCTGAAGGTGAAAAGCTTGTCGATCCCCGTTTTCATCTCGTCACACGAGGATCTGCACCGACATGGGTTGCCTTAAATGGAAAATGGGCTGTACCAGGTACAAATTATGGACAACTGATCCTCAATATTTATGAGAGAATGATCGATCTTGAAATGGAACTGATCAATATACAACTTGATCGGTTGGAAAAAACAAAGCAACAGCTTGACTAGAAAGCTCCTGATATGGAGCTTTTTTAAAAGGATAAGAAAGTATAAATTCGATGAAGTGATGTCCAGCTCCAACGCCCAACCACTTGGATCACTTCAGACCTCCTGCGGCGGCGACAGCCTCCTCGTCGGGCTTCCAGTGCCCTTCGCGGTTGATCAGGGCGTCTGCGCTTTTCTTGATGTCCAGCTCCAACGCCCAACCACTTGGATCACTTCAGACCTCCTGCGGCGGCTACAGCCTCCTCGTCGGACTTCCAGTGACCTTCATGGTTAACCAGGGCGTTTAGCTTTTCTTGATGGTGTTGGAAAGCGGTATACGGAAGAAGATAATGAACATGAGCTGGAAACTAATTTGTGGAGCAAAATAGTGGTACAATGAAAAAAGATTTATTTCTGATTCCGAAATAAATTCTATGAAGTTCCAAACAGATTAGGATGAACAACCATGAAGAATTGGCGTAAGAGCGCCCGGTTTCTGTGGCTTTGTAATTTCATTGTCGTTGCTGCCATGACAATGATTTTGCCATTCCTCCCATTGTTTTTAGAGGAATTAGGTGTGACAGGCAGCCAAGCCCTCAGTAATTGGACTGGAGCTGTATTTTCTGCTGCATTTTTATCAGGAGCAATCATGGCGCCGGTATGGGGGATTTTTGCTGACAAATATGGTCAGAAAGCAAACTTGATCCGTGCCGGAATCGGCATGGGTGTCATAACCTTTTCGATGTCTTTCGCAAACGGGCCATGGATGTTATTGGCTCTTCGGTTTTTTATGGGCTTCTTTTCAGGATTCATAACCGTATCCTTTTCTTATTTATCGAGAATCACTCCGAAAGAACATACTGGCAGTGCATTAGGATTCTTACAGACAGGGGGCATCTCTGGGGGGATCATCGGACCCTTGATAGGCGGGGCACTCTCAGATTTTTTCGGGTTTCGTCCAGTATTTGCTATTACAGGGATCAGTATCTTGATGACATTGACGCTCGTCATTTTCTTTATACCTAAAGATGAACCGATGCAGGTTGAGAAAGGGGAACAAGGAACGTTCTTGGATGTCCTTCGTAATAAACAACTGCTGATTCTGTTCATTGCAACCTTCCTATTACAAGCAGCGATGTTAAGTACAAATTCAATGATGACGATCTTTGTGAAGACCTTCGTCCATGACCCGGAAAATTTAGCGCTTCTTGCTGGATTTGCAGCCTCCATCCTTGGGATTGCCACGATCATCGGCTCACCATACCTCGGTAAGCTTGGTGACCGGATCGGTCATATCAAGATGCTTCCCGCTGTCATGCTGTTCAGCGGTTTATTGTTCTTTCCCCAATTATGGACAGACAATATCTATGAATTGTATATATGGCGTTTTCTGCAAGGATTGATATTAGGAGGTGTCTGGCCTACGATCCAGACATTGATCTATAAAAAGACACCACCCGATATACAGGGAAGAGCTTTCGGTGTAACCGCCAGCTGCCGTTTTCTTGGTAATTTGATAGGTCCGATCGTCGGTGGTTGGATTTCAGGAAGCTTTATGACTGCTTATGTATTTGGATTTGCGGGTGCTCTTTTGGTGGTCGGAAGCGGACTGGTGAAATGGGGCGTACAAAAAAACTGACCCGAGGAATTTAAGAGGACATCCATTCCGTTATTCAGGTAAAAGCCTAATGATTTCCAATGGGTTTTACCAAATAAGGTCTCTGGTGTCCTCTATCATTGTAAAGAGTGGGGTGGAATGAATCGAATAAGGTCTCCTGTGTCCGCAGGAAATTACGATTCATCCTCCAATTTATTCAATAGTTTGTGTGAATGTCGTTTCGATTGGCGGCTTGGAAGTCACTTTGAATTTCACTTTATATGTTCCCGGCTCGAGTTCAGGAAGATCAACTTCGAAGGTTTTCGTCTGGCCAGGTTCCATCGTGATCGTTTTCAAGGCTTGTGTGAACATCTTATCCTCTCCCCAATGGAAGACTTGTTTTCCATCCTGATCGGTAATCCACATATCATATTGTTGACCGCTTGAAAACTGAAGTTCTTGTGTGCTTCCTGTTTCGTTCTTAAGCTCGACTACAGCTTTATTTTTTGTGAATGAAACGACATTGAGCTTGAATTCATCTGCCACACTATCATTCCCTTCAGAATTTCTATCTTCTTTATCTTCATTTGCTTGGCCATTTGTCGGTTGGGAGTCTGGTTCTTCAGGTTGATTACTTGTCCCGCATGCAGTTAGGAGAAGGATTAAAAAGACTGCAGCAAGTCGATACATGGTGATTCCTCCTTTTCCGGACATTTCATAGGTGTCCTGAAATCGTATTTGTAGTATAGACGTAATGGCAGCAGTCTATGTTTCATCCGTTTCAGGCTATTGGTCAGATTGAAAATGCATTTTTGTTTTTCGATTGTTCATGATCGTTCTTTCAACTGTGCAGCAGGAGTTCAATCTGCAGCTGATAATGGTTTTGTTTCACCATTCATCCAAGAGTGTGATTCTTTATCTCTATAGTATCCTAGACTAGCCATTATGGCAATTTCAGGTCCATAAAAAGGAGGCTGACACGACAAAGGTCAGCCTCCACTCTGCTATCAATTTATTACTTTGCATGTAAACGGCGGATTCGTTCATCAAGATCCGGGTGAGTAGAAAAGAGCATTCTTTTCTTTTTGCCGCCACTGATTTTCATTGTTGCGAGTGCTTCTTGACGAGTATCGACTCGGTTGACATGTGCCCGTAATGATTCAAGGGCATGGATCATCTTATCTTTACCAGCTAAGTCAGCACCGCCTCTGTCTGCGTGGAATTCACGGTAACGGGAGTACGCCATGACAACGATACTTCCTAAGATTGAAAACGCAATTTGGAACACGATGATGGCAAGGAAGTGTACTAAAGCAGCTTTATTTTCATCAACAAGCTGTGACACTGCCCATGCTGCGATTCTGGATAAGAATACGACGAATGTATTGATGACGCCTTGCAACAAAGTCATCGTTACCATATCACCATTGGCGATGTGCGCGACTTCGTGTGCCAATACGCCTTCAACTGCATCATTATCCATGTTTTGTAATAAACCGCTTGAAACGGCTACGAGTGAACGACGCTTAGATGGACCAGTCGCAAATGCGTTCACTTCCGGAGAGTTATAAATACCGACTTCTGGCATTTTCGCCAATCCTGCTGCTCGTGAAAGACGGTGTACTCGATCGACAAGGTCTTGCTCATATGAAGAAAGGGGACCGTCAGGGTTGATCACCTTGACACCCATCATTTTTTTAGCCATCCAACGGGAAATTGCAAGCGATATGAATGAACCACTGAAACCGACGACAGCACTGAACACCAGCAATTGCCCCAACATGATGTTGTTGCCCTCGATGTAATTGTTTACACCTAACAACGACAAGACGATCATGATGGTAGTAAGGACTAGAATGTTTGTCAGGATAAACAGAAAAATTCTCTTTGCCATTTTCCATACCTCATTTCAAGTTCATTTGAACTTAATTATGAGAATAGTATAAATGACCCTTCAGGATTTTTCAAGATAATAGTCCTGAAATTTTATGAGAATTTTTTGAAAATCCTTACATAAAGAAATTGACGTACCTATCGTTTATCTCGTATGATAAGTTCAAATGACCATGTTCAATGAGGTGAAAAAATGCCTTCTTTTAAACTTACCCGTCATCAAATGGCAGAACTGCTCATATCCATAAACTCTGATCAAGGGAAAACCCCTTTGGATGTATTGAAAAAGGTTTGGCTTGATACAAAAAGTTCTAATGAAAAGGGCGTACTGGAATCTTCGCTTCCGGCAATCTTTGAGAAGATCATCAAAGGACCTAACCACAATAAAGGATTTTCCATTAATGAAATTGTTTCTCTCGGTAATCAGATCGAACATAGCAGCTTTTCGACAAGCGCTGTACAGAATTGGGTAAAGAGGGATGTACGTAATTTGATCGGTTCACCTCAGAAGGGTAAGAAATACTCTATCGAACAAGCCGCGATTCTTTTTATCGTCGAGGATCTTAAAAGCACGCTTGACTTCCTCTCCATACGGAATATGCTTACTCTCATTTTTAATGATATAGAGGACCGACATGACGATTTGATCGGCCCCATTGATTTTTACTATACTTACTCGGCAATTTTTGAAGAGCTTGACTTGAATAATGACCATGTAGTAGATGTGGATTTCCGAGTGAAACAGGGGACGAAAGCGGAAATGCTGGTTTTTCAAAAGGCGGAGAATAAGATTAAGTGCTTGGATAGGTTGGACAATAAAGAACTTTCTATAGTAAAAAATGCATTGGTCATCGCAACCTTGTCCATCCAGACATCCTATTTCCAATCAGTATCACGTCAATTTCTGAATACGACTTTATTTTTATGAAAATAAATCAATCAAGAAGTGTCCGCTCCAACATGTGGGGGTATCGGGCACTTTTTTCTTAAAAGATAAGAAAGAATAAAAATTTTGTTTCGATGAAGGGATGTCCAGCTCCACCGCCCAACCACTTGGATCACTTCAGTCCTCCTGCGGCGGCCGACACATTGATTTAGTTCGAAGTGTTTGCCCACGCAGAACCGAACTATGTTTGGTTCGAGCCTCCTGGTTGGACTTCCAGTGACCTTCGTGGCTGACCAGGGCGTTTACGCTTTTCTTATGAGTCAAGTCTTCTTATATGCAAAATCGCAATAATGGTGTAAAATTTCACTAAATAAACCGAATGTTTCCATATTTGTTTTTTAAATGAATATCATAACTTAGAAATGAGAGGGGGAGCGAGATGAACGAACGAAAATGGCTGGAAAAGGAAGGTTCAAAATGGATGGAGAAAGGGATGATCGAAAGGGAACAACTCGAGGGAATCTTGTCATTATATGAAAAAAAGAACAAAAACCTATTACCGATCTTGGGAAGTATATTAATAGGACTTGGTGTTCTGACTTTTGTTGCTTCCAATTGGTCGAATATGAGTGATGTCTTCAGGCTAACCATCATTTGTGGAGCACTTATAGGATTTCAACTGATTGGATTTCATCTCGTCGAAAAGGGATCGAGGACACTTGGGACAGCATTGATAGGAATAGGTATCATCATCTTCGGGGCTGGGATCTTTTTGACAGCACAAATGTTTCACATCGTTTCTTACAATGCTGCAGCTTTTATTTTTTGGATGTTGGTTGCTTTGTTATTTTACATGATGCTCCCGAACAAGTATTTTTATCTTTTGTCATTGGTGATCGGAACGGCTGGTCTGCTTTATAGTGCCTTGTCTTTTCAAGTGTTCAGCTTTTCATTAGCATTTCTTGTTGTTGTTGCTGCTGGATATGTGACATTTAAAGAGGATCATCCACTTTTCTATTATTTTTATTCAATTACTTATACGATTACAGGTATTACATTCTTAGTCGCTTATGATCTGACGTATATATGGATGACGGTCATATTTCTTCTCCTTTATGGAATCAGTGAGTGGACCAGAAGTGAGAAGGGGCAGCTTGCCTTTAAGAACATAAGCATCCTCGGGAGTTTAGCTGTCATTTTCGTTCATGTTTTCTTTTTAGGAGAGCTGATCCATTATGAAGAAGATATCCTCTCGAATGACTTGTTATACTTTATCATTCTGATAGGAATTGGAGCTCTAATCGGATGGAATAAAATTCGAAGGAACATTCAGTCCAATTGGGTTGATTTTGCTTTATTCTTACCTCTGTTCTTGTTCGGTGATATCGGTGATGTTCTCTATTTGTTGTTGGCATTCGGTTATTCATTATTCATTTTGATTCAAGGCTATCAATTGGAGGAATCGGATCGAATCAATCGCGGGACATTTTTGTTCCTGATCAGTACTCTTGTTGCCTATATCCAATTAGCATGGAATTTCTTGCCGAAGTCGATGTTCTTCTTAGCCGGGGGGATATTGCTCTTCATACTAAGCTGGCTACTTGAACGAAGACGGAGAAAATGGGTACACAAAACAAAAGGAGGTCAATCATAATGCGGAAAAAATGGCTGTATATTTTGATTGCCCTTCAGGTATTGTTTTTGATTGGGATCGCTGCAACACATTATATGACTTTGAAATTTGGTGAACAGGTCGTCTTGAAAACTGAACCGATTGATCCCCGGGACATTTTTTATGGAGATTATGTTACCTTGAATTATGATATATCCACTTTATCACTCGATTTATTGCAAGATGACGGGATTGACGAGAGGGAGAGGGTATATGTGATCCTCCATAAATCAGGTGATGTTCATGAGGCAAAAAGTGTACACAGTCAAAAGCCCAAAACTGAACATGGAGAAATCGTACTTAAAGGAAAAGTACGGTGGGTAGATGATTACTCTGGCATAGTGATGATCGATTATGGAATTGAACGGTTTTATGTTGAAGAAGGAACCGGAAAAGCACTTGAAGATGAGCGCCCTGATAAAATAAGCGTACGGGTTTCCCCATGGGGAAATGTCGTAATTAAGGAACTTTTGTCAAATGAAAGGTAATTGAAAAATAGTTTTTGGGTTACGGTACTGTGTGTGATATACTTGTCATAATCCAGCGGGAAGGAGACATATATTGTCAAAAATTAACGTTTTTTTAGACGATGTCCGTCCATGTCCCGACAATTATATTTTAGCTACAGACATTGAACAATGTATCAAATTGTTGAAAGAAAAAAATATTCAGCATCTTTCCTTGGACCATGATTTAGAAAACAAGTATCGGAATGGGTATATGCTTGTTGAATACATGGTAAAACATAAATTATTCGCAGAGACCATTACGGTCCATTCCGCTAACGCTGGTGCTGGCAAGCGAATGTTTTTGTTTCTGAAAGATGCACAAGACCGGTTTCTCATCCCGGAAGATGTAAAAATTTTTTATCAACCATTACCGATTAGACTAAATAAAGCGAACTAGTATCCCTCATTGGGATACTCAAGGCTGTCGAGGGAATACTCGACAGCCTTTTGTCATGCTTTACAATCGGAGAGAATTCCGATAATATGGTAGTAATAACCAATGAGAGGGTGTTCACTTCGAGATGATGACGAGATCTGTTGTGCTTTTAATTGTAGTGGCTTGATAACGGGAGAAGTATGCCCATTTTTAGAACAAAGCCATCACAAGACAACAGATTGACATCCTCGAAACCCCTTATCGGCATAGTGTATACCGAAAGGATCTTGGGCTGTTACCATACATAGTGTTAGTCACAACCAACACAACATTCTGGTCAAAACCACGCTTTTTCTCCAAATGTTGTCAGGGTTGATGAGACACTTAGTGGTCAGTCGCAGAAGAAGCAGGGTGTTCAAGCACCTTGCTTTTTTGTATTTAATCGGATTTAGTGAAACAGGTTTGCCCGAATTTTCATGATTCGAAAAAGAGGAGAGTTATCGTCCAAGTCTTGTGTGGTGGTCCATATCAATAAAGAAAGAGGGAACGATAGTGAGTATTTTACATGTAAAAGGACTGACACACGGTTATGGTGATCGAACATTATTCAATCAAATCGAGTTCAGATTACTGGATAGAGAACATGTTGGGCTAGTCGGCGCTAATGGCAGCGGGAAGTCTACCTTATTGAAGCTGCTCATAGGAGAGATTGTACCCGATGGAGGCGTAATTGATCGCCATCCGGGCATTGAAATCGGTTACTTGGAGCAATATCCCGATTTTAATGAAGGCGAAACAATCCGGACATACTTGCAAGGCGCCTTTTCAAAGCTTTATGAATATGAGCGGGAAATGATCGACATCACCCGACGATTATCCAGCCAGGAAAATCCACATCTAGAAAAGGATCTGGAAAGACTCGGGAACATTCAGGGTACGTTAGATACTCATCAATTTTATACTATAGATGCGATAATTGATGAGGTAGCAGGAGGACTCGGAATATCAGCATTAGGTATGACAACGGAAACCGGTCAATTAAGCGGGGGACAACGGACAAAGCTCATGCTTGCAAAACTGTTGTTAAGCAAGCCGGATATCTTATTGATGGATGAACCGACGAATTACCTGGATGATGTCCATATTGCCTGGCTGCAAAAGTACCTGCTGAATTATCCCAATGCCTTCGTTCTGATCTCACATGATACATCCTTCATGAATGAGGTCGTGAATGTGGTCTATCATTTGGAGCATCAGAAACTAACACGATATGTCGGTAATTACGATGCTTTTACTGAAGCGTATGAGTTGCGGAAAAGGCAAACCTATCAAGCCTATGTCAGGCAGCAGAAGGAGATTGATAAGCTGGAGGATTACATCCGCCGTAACAAAGCGAGAGCTTCGACAGCCAAACAGGCGAAGAGCCGTGAAAAGAAGCTCGAAAAAATCGAGCGTATTGAAAAGCCGATTAACCAGCCAGTACCAAGGTTCAAGTTTGAGGTATGCAGAGAACCGAATCCAGAAGTTCTGGTCGCGAGAGGACTACAGGTCGGATATGATAGGCCTTTGTTCAATGGAATCGATTTGACGGTCAAAAAGGAAAGGAAAATCGCGATTACCGGGTACAATGGTATCGGAAAATCGACGACGATCCAATCGCTGCTCGGGTTCATTGAACCACTAGGCGGAGAAGTGGAAATCGGAAGCTTTGTAAGACCTGTTTATCTTGAGCAAGAAATCACGTTTTCACGTACTGAGTCGGCTCTGCAACATGTTTGGTCCCAGTTTCCATCCATGGAGGAGAAAGAAGTTCGGAAACGGTTGGCAAGGAGCGGGTTAAGAAACGAGCATATTTATCAGCCGCTCAACACATTGAGCGGAGGCGAACAGACGAAGGTCAGGCTTTGTGTGTTGATGATGAAAGAAAGCAATTTTCTGGTGTTGGATGAACCGACGAATCATCTGGATGTACGAGCGAAGGAAGCATTGAAGGAAGCCCTTGGGAAATATAAAGGGACAGTCCTCATTGTGTCGCATGAACCCGAATTTTACGAAGATTGGATTACAGATATTTGGAACGTAGAAGAGTGGATGAAATAGGGGAAGGGAAGACTTCGGTTTTTGGCCGAAGTCTTTTTTATAAGTGTAAATTTATACAATTTATTGGTTGAATTCCAGAAAATATTGGTAAACAAGTAGATTTTATTGGTAAAGTGCCAAGAAATATCGGTAAAATGCAGCACTCCGATATTAAATCAATTTTTCCGTTTTATCAGGTGAAAGACGTCAAGGTCATGCGCAAGTTCTGTGTTGTTGAATACACGCACCGCACTTTCTAGCAATTCTTCTGAGCGCTCATAGTATCTTGAACTGATGTGATTGAGAATCAGGCGTTTTGCATTTGCTTGTTTTGCAATTTCGGCAGCCTGTATCGTAGTCGAGTGAAAATAGTCGATTGCTTGTTCTTCCATCCCTTCCGCAAAGGTTGCCTCATGTATCAGAAGATCTGAATTTTGCGCAAGCTGTACTGTCTTTTTGGAGGGGCGGGTATCTCCGCAAATCGTTACCACTCTGCCAGGCTGTGCCTCATCGATAAAGTCCGCCCCATGTAAGGTCCGTCCATCATCCATTGTGACTGTTTCGCCTTCCTTCAGTTTTTGATAGACAGGTCCAGGTGGAACCTTTATTTCTTTCAGCTTTTCAACAAGTAATCGGCCAGGTTGTAAAGGTTCTGTTATCCGGATGCCGAATGAAGGGATCACATGTTCAAGTAGAGCAGCCTCTATTTTATAGCCCTCATCATTTTCAGTGTACCCATCATCATACTCTACGATCTCGAGAGGATACTTCAGATAGGTCCGGCTCGTTTCCAATGCCACTGTCACAAATTCGTGGATTCCTTTTGGACCATACACTGTCAATGGGTTTTCTCCACCCTGGAAAGAACGGCTGCCTAAAACACCAGGAAGGCCATAGAGATGATCGCCATGCATATGAGAAATGAATATTTTCGATATTTGCCATAACTTCAGGTTTGTATGCAAGATTTGGTGCTGGGTAGACTCCCCACAATCGAACAGCCATACATCACCTTCACGATTTGTCATGAATCGCAGCGCAAGGGATGAGACATTCCGACCTTTAGAAGGGATACCTGCCCCTGTTCCCAGAAAATGTATTTCCATACCTTTCATCCTTTCAATGATAGTATATACCATCTGTTCACCATCCTAAAGCGTTGATTCCATTCAGGCCCTAGATGGAGAGGAAACCAACCTCTTGTTCTGTATGACGAGAATTTACTTCCGAGTTGTAGAAGATTGTTATCAAAATCAATCATATGAGGGTTCTGATGTAAAAGTTGAGGTCGATTTAAATGTCGGAGTCGGAGAGGTGATCATTGAACATGCTTGATGATCAGAAAAGCCCTTTACAATAAATGGGTCTTTTTACCGTTGTTATTTTCCTGATTTTGAATCCAACACTTGATTACTAGTTTTTATTTGAAGATTCTTCAAAATAAGAAGGAATTTACTACTACTAAATATGTGCTTTTCATTCAAAAAATAACAATAACAAGTCTATTTTCCCTTTTTTATTTATTATTAAACATAATATTTACAATTTTTCGTCAAATTGATACTATTACTACTAAAGTAGTAAAATTTACTATTTTTTCATAGTTTAGGGGAGGGTGTTATGAATTGAACAAGAAAAAAATTGCATCCACGGCACTTGCGGTCATGATGGGGATAAGTACGCTTACATATGGTGCATTTACATCGCCTCAGCATGCAGAAGCTGAGCACATCAAAGAAAGCATTTCCAAGTCCTATGCAGGAGCACCGATTGATCTCGGTATTGCAAACGATGAGAGATTGATTGAAATGCTGAAAGAGAGTGGTAAGATTTCACAAAATGCGAATCCTGCTGCAGCAGAAAAAGCCTTGAATAAATACTTGAAGGAAAGAGCTGCAAACGGAAAGCATTCGCATGAGGGAGACCTGCATGAAGAAGCGAAGGAATCAAAAGAAATACTCCAAGAACAAATGAAAAGTAATGGCTTGATGTCTGGGAAAGGAAAGAAGAATGGCCAGACGAAAGGGAATACTGTTGATGGAGTTACAGAAGAGGAATGGAACGGTGCAACACGTACAGATAAAGTTCTTGCTTTGCTGATCGAATATCCAGATTACCCAGCGTCTAAAATCGAGGCTGGCGATACTGATATGTACTATGAAGGATATGTAAAAGAGCATTATACAGATATGCTTTTCAGTGAGGATGGCTATGAAGGGCCGAATGGAGAAAACCTCGTATCTGTTAAGCAATTCTATGAAGAGCAATCTGGCGGAAGCTACTCTATCGAAGGTGAAGTAGCAGGGTGGTATCAAGCTAAGCATCCAGCAGCATACTACGGTGGAAACAATGCTAGTGACAATGATTCCGATCCACGTGCTTTAGTAAGAGAAGCACTTCTGGCAGCGGCTGCGGATCCAAACCTTGATTTAAGCAAGTATGATCAGGAAGACCGGTATGACCTTGATGGTGACGGGGACTATCGTGAGCCGGATGGATTGATCGACCACTTGATGATCGTCCATTCGTCTGTCGGTGAGGAAGCAGGCGGTGGTGGATTAGGAGAAGATGCAATCTGGTCACATCGTTGGTCTCTAGGAGGCGTTTTCCCGATCACTGGATCCCCAGAGCCCGAAGTGGATTATTGGGGACAAGGGACAATGTATGCTTACGATTATACGATTGAACCTGCTGATGGTGCAGCCGGTGTGTTCGCCCACGAATATGGTCATGACCTAGGTTTACCTGATGAATACGATACGATCTATTCAGGTGCTGGTGAAGCGGTAGCTTATTGGTCGATCATGTCTAGTGGAAGCTGGGCAGGTGATATTCCAGGAACTGAACCAACTGGATTCAGTGCATGGTCGAAGGAATTCTTACATTCATCTATGCCAGGAAGCAACTGGCTGACTGGAACTACGATCCATGCGGATGATGTCACTAGTAAAGGAACTGAAGTGTTGCTTGATGAAGCAGTTACAAAAGGCACGAATAATGATGCAGTACGTATCGATCTACCGGATAAAGAGAAAACAATCAACATCCCGGCAAGCGGTGAATACGAGTACTTTGGCGGTACGGGTGATGAAGTCGACCACACTATGGTGACGGAGGTTGATCTTACTGGAGCAACGAATGCTACATTAGACTTTGATGTATGGTATGACATCGAGTCAAACTGGGACTTCGGCATGGTCCAGGTATCAACTGATGGAGGAGAAACATGGAATTCACTTTCAACACCAAATACCACCTCTGACATTGTCACAGATGGATACCCGGCAATTAAAGAAAACTTACCGGGTTACACTGGTTCCAGTAACGGATGGGTACATGAAACAATCGATTTAAGTGAATATACCGGACACACAATCAAATTACAATACCGTTACATGACAGACTGGGGGACAACCCTTGATGGAATGTATGTAGATAATGTTTCTGTCACTGCAGATGGTAATGAAGTTGTATCTGACGGAGCAGAATCTGAAGCGGATGCGGCATTCGACCTACACGGGTTCAAGCGAGATACAGGTAAATTCACTTCAGAACACTACTATCTTCTTGAATGGAGATCCCACAACGGTGTGGACGAAGGACTTTCACATATCCGTCGTGGTAACAGTCTGATGAACTACGATGCAGGGTTACTTGTTTGGTATGTGGATAATTCTTATGACAACAACTGGACTGGTATCCATCCTGGTGAAGGATTCCTTGGAGTTGTGGATGCAGACCAAGTTGTAAACCGATGGAGCGACGGAGCTCTAGGATCCACTCGATATCAAATGCATGATGCTGCATTTGGCTTAGGTAAAACTGAAAAGATGTTCCTGGATTACAGTGATACACAAGGTATTACAATGAGGGACAATGCAACGGAAAGAACACCACTATTTGATGATTCAAAGAAATACATGACTCCAGTAATTCCAGACGCTGGACGTAACGTTACAACTTACGGATTGAAATTCCGTGTCGTTGCCCAAAGTGATGATGGAACGGTTGGTAAAGTAAAAATCTATAAATAAACTTGAAAGAAAACCAGCCTTGAGGACAACTCGAGGCTGGTTTTGTGTTGAGAATGATAGAGTACTGCTGTGACATCTCCCCGGTTAAAAGGATTAAGACCCTAAGATTGAAAAACCCTAAACAAAGGTACTCATAAAGAGGCTATGAGGCCTTTAAAATGAAAAAAAGCAGGATTTAAGGGACCCATAAAGAGGCTATGAGTCCCTCAAAACGAAAAAAAAACAGACTTCAAGACATGCGATATACGCATTAAAGGTTATAATGAAAAACCCCTTCCTTTTTTCTACTAATCTGGTATTATAGGAAAATAATCCCAATCCGACCTTGTCACCTATTCCGATCCGCATTTTTCAACGTTCGGAATGGTAAAAGGTCTGGAATATACAATTGGCCAATTCAAGAAATGTCTGATGGCGGCCAGCAGATTATTGGAGTGATGATCCCTGGTATAGTGATCAGGAAAATCGGAACTTCATGGAACAAGGGCCATTTGATGTACTCCAGGGAGGAGAGACTTAAGGGACGATCATCGGTGGGAATCTATGTACGTTGAATCTTCTACAGGGGACAGAGTATATGCCTTCTTTAAAAAATAAGATCCTTTTTCTCGAGGATGATTATTTGACGCAGGATTTGATATTCGATCGGGATCTCCAGTCGTTGCTCCATTTGCCTGATGCTGATAAAATCAAATGCCTTGTCATCGGCCGCTTTCAACCACAATCGGAAGTATCGGATGAGGCACTTCGTATGATTATAGAAAGGAAAGCAGAACTGAATGGCATCCCGGTCATTTCGAATGTGAACTTTGGTCATACACAACCGGTATCCATTGTTCCAATCGGAGGTAAAGCTAGGATCAAAGCTATAGGGCAAGAAGCCAAAATTGAAATCATTAAACACTAAGGAGGCGCAATGGAATATAAAAAATTTACAAGTCTGCCTGATGAAACAGCCCTTGAGCATTTGAATGCATTGCACAATCGTGTTTTCGGTTCAACAAATGGTTTTGTAGAAGACCTCCAAACCAAACATCGGCCATTTATTTTAGCGGCTATCGAGAATGAAAGGGTAATCGGTTATAAAATCGGCTACGAGCGGAAGGTGAATCACTTTTACAGCTGGTTAGGAGGCGTCCATCCTGATTACAGGGGAAAAGGCATCGGAGAAGAATTGCTCGTTCGTCAACATAAATGGTGTCGAGAGAACGGGTATAAGACGATTCGTACGCATACTAAAAATCAATGGCGGAGCATGTTGATTTTGAACATTAAAAATGGTTTCGATGTAATCGGCACTTTTACAGATGCAAAAGGTGAAACGAAAATCATTCTTGAAAAGCGTTTGTAAAAATATCTGGGACCGACGTATTGGGCAGTCCCAGTTTTCTCTATAAATTGCTTTTTTAGACTTCCTGCGGTGACGACACATTGATTTATATCATAAGTGTGAGAGCCCACGCAGAACCAAGTCTTTGTTTGGTTCGAGCCTCCTCGTCGGACTTCCAGTGACCTTCGTGGCTGACCAGGGCGTTTGCGCTTTTCTTTAAATATTAGACTTTTTCATTGTGAAATCTTCTTTTGTATAATAGGCATCTTTTACAAGGATGTTCGGACCGAGGCATTTAACGGAAGGGCAGTGGCAATTAACACTACGGGCAAGCTGACTATCCAGCCATTTGTCATAGACTTCCTGCAACCGGTCCGTCTGGATATTTCCAAGTGGAGGGGCATCACCGAAATCAGTCACGATGACATTCCCGTTAAAGATATTGACATTCAAACGGGAGCGTCCATCAGGATCATTCCTGACAGTCACATTGTTCTCCTTATATAACCGTTTCAAAAGCTTCAGATCATCTTCATGATCACTGCATGCGTAAAACGGTAATGTACCAAACAGCATCCATGTATTTTTGTCCCGTACGTCCAAAAGGTGATGGATCCCCTTACGGATTTCAGGAAGAATCGCCGCTTCCAATCCGCTTGCAAAATCGCTGGGGTACATCGGGTGAACTTCGTGGCGCTGGCAGCCCATTTCAACAATTTGCTTATGAATGGATTCGATATGTGGTAATGTCCGTCTGTTCAACATCGTTTCCGCAGATACGATCACTCCTCCAGTAGTCAGAGCCCTGGCGTTTTCAACCATTCTTTGAAAGTACTGTTCCCGCTGACGAAGATTCGGCTTTTTCTCCATCATCGCAAACCCAATTTCATTAAAGTCCTCGATCGAACCGTAGTTATGGGAAATATGTAACACATCAAGATACGGTGTGATCAGTTCATATCGTTTCAAATCTAAAGTCAAATTTGAGTTGATTTGTGTGCGTACTCCTCTTTCGTGTGCATAGCGAAGCAGCGGAACGACGTATTCTTTGACAGATTTCATGGATAACATCGGTTCCCCGCCAGTTATACTAATTGAACGGAGGAGTGGAATCTCGTCAAGCCGGTTCAGCATCAGTTCAACCGGAAGTGCTTCAGGGTCTTTCGGTTGCAACGTGTACCCGACAGCACAATGTTCACACCGCATGTTACAGATCGTCGTAGTTGTAAACTCAATATTGCTCAATACCAATTTTCCATATTCCGTTACATCGAGATAAGCTTCCCACGGATCATTTTCCGGTATGATCTTTCGAGAATAGGTTTCTTGTATCATAAAAAGAACTCCTTTGATGACTTGATCTCTCCATACTATATCACGAACACTTTTAGGAAATGGCGGTTACGCAATATTCTTATAATTTTCTGGTCATGACGATGCTGTTTTCTTCATAACCGAGACGCCTGTAGAGTGCTATCGCACCGGTGTTCTGTCCAAAGACATGGAGACCGATTTCTGCACCGAGATCCTTTGCCTTATGATGCAGCTCCTCTAATGTTTTGGTCCCGTAGCCTTTGCCCCGTTCTTCAGGGACAATCCAAATTTCATAGATGAATACCTGGCGATCCTTTTCTTGATGGTTAAACCAGAGTGCCCCGACATGATCGTTGTTCTTCACATCCACCACATCATAAAAATAGTGCTTTTCAGTATGTAAGCCATCATTCAATATTTGGTTATATTGTTTTGTTGCTTTCTCTGTGGCAGCTTCAATCGAAATGTCGTAATTCTTACTCATGTTGTAGATGTATTCCTAAATCGAACGACTGTGGAATTTCTCGTAATCTTCTTCAGTCATCGGCTTCAAACGGATCATTGAAAAACCTCCTTTCCATCAGATTACCATATTTCGAGAATAGCAAGAAGATTCTGAAGCATCCTGCTCGTGTATTACTAGAGATGTATGTAATAATAAGGAGAAAAGGAGGAGGATATCCAATGAAAGCGATCGTACATACGAATCCAAAAGGAATGGAAGGTTTGAAAGTACAGGCATTCGAATCTCCTGTTATAAAAGAGGGAGAGGTTAAGGTTCAGCTGAAAGCTGCTGGCTTGAATCATAGGGACCTGTTCGTTATACATCGTCATGGGGAAAACGAAGCACCATTTGTTGTCGGGTCAGATGGGGCAGGGATCGTGACAGAAATCGGTTCAGGTGTGACTGGCGTTTCAGTAGGTGACGAAGTGGTGATCAACCCAGGGCTTGGATGGCAAAAGAATTCACCAGCGCCGCCTGAGGGATTTGAGATCCTTGGGTATCCATCCAACGGTACGTTTGCTGAGGAAGTTGCTGTTCCAGCAGAACACGTGGAAGCAAAACCGGAGCACTTAAGCTGGGAAGAGGCTGGTGTATTGCCCCTTGCTGCCTTGACCGCTTATCGTGCCCTCTTTACAAGAGGTAAAATCGAAGAGGGACAGCATGTGTTGCTTCCAGGAGTCGGAAGCGGAGTCATCACTTTCATCCTCCAGTATGCTAAGGCGGTCGGTGCAAAAGTGACAGTTACCTCAAGAAGCGAAGAGAAACGTAATCAGGCGTTAGAACTCGGAGCGGACCATGCAATCGACAGTGAATCAGACTGGGATGAAGTGATGGACGGTGAAAAAGTGGATCTGGTCATTGAGAGTGTAGGAGCGGCTACTTTCCAAAAATCGCTCGAACAGGTGAAACCGGGGGGGACAGTGGTGACGTTCGGCGCCTCAGCCGGTGATGAAATCTCGATCAACATCCGTCATTTCTTTTATGGCCAGTACAATCTATTAGGCTCCACGATGGGAAGTCATGAAGAATTCAAAGAAATGTTGGAGTTCATCAAAAAATACAATATCAAGCCTGTGATGGATCGGACATTTTCATTGGAAGAGGCACATGAGGCATTCAAACGCATGGAAGAAGCGAAGCAGTTCGGGAAAATAGCCTTCATTTTATGAAGTGAAATCTATTTCAAGGAATGGCTTTGTTACAAGTGATGCTGATTTTTTGCTTAATCAAGCCTAAGATAACTATAACGAAAAAAGGATTGAACGCTAGGACCGGTGGAAGCGTTCAATCCTTTTGTCATTCAGTTGGATAACATGTTCCAAAACGTAAGCGCTACAAAGATAAAAGCCATGATTGCGATTGTTCCAGCTATTAACGGACGAAAAAGATTCATGAATGTGTTCATATGTAATCTACCCCTTTGGAAAGTTTCTTTGTCTATATAGACGAAGAAAAGGAGTGGAAGTTTCGTTTTTATTACGAATATTACATAAATGTTACGAAAGGACTAGAAATCCTATAAAACACTAGTTAAAAAAAACTAGAAATTTTTTTGTTTTTCAAGTTTAAAAAGTGATGAAGGGGGTATCATTATACTAACAACCTTTTATCCCCCTAACCCCTAAACCCTAAGAGAAAACCTCTTCCGAATTCGGAAGGGGTTTTTTCGTGTTTTGCACAAGATTGATCCAACTATTTTGAACGGATTTCTTCAATAAGTACCGTAAGTTTATCATTCAATTCACGGTCACTTTTTTGTTTCCGCTTCATAAAGGATATAAAACTGATTAGTGTATAGATTACTAAGATAAATAAACCGAGTATGAAAAAAAGATACAATCCTGCGAAAATCGAATATTGCATATCCATCATTCATTAACCACTCCTTTATTCAATTGTAATAGATGTTAAAAAACGATGAACACCTGGTTTTTCATCGTTTCGATTCTTAAACGTATTTTGTCATTATCTTCAGCATTAAGACTGATGATAATGAAACCATGACACCAAAGACAATCCAAGCATATATTCCGACCAATTGGGATAGGAAAGCCGCGAGGAATATCATTACACCGATTGCCATTATATACAAACCTGCTGACTTTGAAAGCCCTTCTTTATCAGTGATCGAACTTTCACCATATTGTTTAATAAGGAAAATGGATTTCTTCCACCAGAAGCCTGCTCCTAAAAGGATCAAGCTGCTTCCAATCAAAAATATCGCAACAAATTGTTTTGTAACCATTCTTTGCCCACCTTCATAAGTCATCTGATTACTACTTTACAAAAGGATGGGCAAGGTGTAAACGTTTTTCATGAAGGGCCGTGATCTACGCAACTAAGTGGGTTGCTTCTGCTTTTCTATCGCCCGCGGAAAGAGAGTAAATTTCCAAAATGTAAAACAACAATCTATACGAACGCAACAAGCAAGTGGGTTATCAACTTGCAGGAGAGGGTATGAAGGGTTGAAAAGGAGGTGTAGGGGAATGTGGATGATAGTTCTGATCCTGATTTTGATTGTACTGATTATCTCAATCTACTATGAGTATAGGAATCGGAAGAAAGCTGGTATCCACTTGAATTCCCATGAACACCAGGAACGGTCACAGGCTGAAATGTCAGAAGACCGTCATTCAGGTAGTGAACCACCACCAACCTGATACTTGTAGGAAATTTTAGAGCCGAACCCTCAAAATCATTCACACACTTTGGTTGATGGTTTTGAGGTGTTTGGCTTTTCGTTTGTAATTATTTGCTTTATACTTAAATACATCTTTCAAATACATATTTTCCCGATTATGCTAAAAAGGATGTTGCACAAGGGGTGATACTTGGATGGAACAGACAGGCCTTGTACTGGAAGGCGGCGGTATGCGAGGAGTCTATACAGCCGGAGTCTTGGAATATTTTATGGAACAGGATTTCTATCTGCCTTATGTGATCGGTGTTTCAGCAGGTGCTTGCAATGCGGCGTCTTATTTATCCAGACAATTCGGACGGAATAAAAAGGTGACAATCGACTTTGCGAAACATCCGGATTATATATCATGGAAGAACTTATTGTGGAAACGACAGCTTTTTGGGATGGACTTGATTTTTGATGAAATACCGAATAGACTGGTCCCGTTCGACTATCAAAAGTTCCATGAAGCGGAGGAAAGATTCGTGATCGGAACGACAGATTGCATGACTGGTGAATCGGTCTATTTTGAAAAATCGGAATACAAAGATCAGATTCTGCCTATCCTGCGGGCTTCCAGCTCTTTACCGTTCATGGCTCCGGTCATCAAGATGGAGAATCGTTGTTTGATGGACGGAGGGATATCCGACCCGATTCCAATTCGAAAATCTGAGCGAGACGGTAATAAGAAGAACATATTGATTTTGACAAGAAACGATGGATATATAAAGCAACGGTCTAGAATGAACTGGCTGACAAGGAGGTTTTATCCTGCATACGAAGGGCTTGTCCACAAAATGGATATAAGGTTCCAGGTTTATAATGAAACGATGTCCTATATAAAAGAAAAGGAAACAGCCGGGGATGTATATGTCATTCGCCCATCGGAGGCTCTTGAGGTAAATCGGATTGAGCGGAACCCTGTCAAGCTGACTGCGCTTTATGATCAGGGGTATCAGGATGCCGCACAACACTTCAGTAGTATCAAAGAATGGCTTTATGCCACAGAAAATACAATGGAAGTTACAAGCTGACGATCAAAAAAGTATGCCAACGATAAAGGATTTTTGCACAAAAAACACGTTTTTGTTTATAAAAATAAGGGTATAGGATTATGTTAAACATTTTCTCAGGGGGTTTGGTAATGAGTATTACTGCAATAGCCGAAACGATTTTAGCCGAAAAAGAGGATATCGCTAGGGATACCGAAGCCATTTTCACTGAAAAGACGGGACAGACGATGAATGAACAAGCCCATAAGGATTACATTTTGCTGGCTGAGTTTGTCGCTCAAGGTTTAGCAGCAGAAGATACAACAAAGATAAATGAGTTCATTGAAGAATGGGCTGAAAAAGCCAAAGAGAATTCTCTACAGGAAAATAGTCCATTCGATTATTCCATCCAACGTTTTCAAATTTTTAAAGATTTAATCGGAGGAGTTTTTGAAAACAAAATCGATGACGTGTTCTTGACGGGTAAGGAACTCCTGACAGCTATGCGTAAGGCGGAATCTATAATTGATAAAGCAGCCTATGGATTTATCAAAACATTAATCGGTAATTTCGAAAAGCAAGTGATCGAATTTGAGAAGTCGATGAAGAAAGATAAACAGTTGATTGCGGACTTATCCGTACCGATCATCCCATCGATCGTGCCTAACACGATTCTGGTACCGATTGTCGGCCTGCTCACAAATGAACGGTTTGAAATTTTAAGGGAAAAGTTGCTTTATAACGTGTCTGATCATGGAGCAGAATCGATCGTCTGTGACTTTACCGGAGCAGTCATACCTGATGATGGGAATTTCCAAATGGATGATCTGGCACACCAGATTGAACAGATTACAAAAGCCCTCTCTTTAATGGGCGTCGAAATCATATATGTCGGCTTTTCCTCCAGACTTGTACAAGAAATTGTCCGATCCGGTGTCACTATTGATGCTGAAACATTTTCGACTTTCCGGACAGGCTTGAAATATCTTGCTAACCAAAAGAAATGGAATTTTAACGTAGATTATTTAGAAGAAAAGGAAGAGCAAAGTACTGATCAAGCTAATAAAGAAGAGGACATGGCTTCAACCACGAACTGAATAAAGTATTGAAGGCCTAAAGGGGCTGTCCCAAACTTATATAGGACAGCCCCTTTGCATTTGACATCATAGATGGAATTGATAAAAATAGAGTTAGTACATATTAGGAGGAAAGGGAATGGCTAAGAAGAAAAAGAAAACAGTATATAAGCCGCCTAAAAAGAGTAATAAAGGATTCATAATTGTGATCGCCAGCATTTTTGTATTGGCAGCTGCCTTATTGTTCATCATCAGTAATAATCAGGAGGGAAAGCAACCGGACACAGGAGCTGATCAGGCGAATCAAGAAATTGATGTGGCCTATGAAGGACAACCGACTATTGGGGAAGAGGATGCTCCGGTCAAGATCGTAGAGTTCTTCGACTTCAAGTGTCCACACTGTGCCGATTTTGCTGAACAGATCTATCCCCAGATCAAAGCTGATTACATTGATACAGGAAAAGCACAAATGACATTCATAAATAAACCGTTCATGGGGGCTGATTCATTCACTGCTGCTTTAGTAGGTGAAGCGGTTTATGCTCAAAAGCCGGATGCGTTCATGGAGTATTATGACCTCGTCCTCGAGAATCAGGGGGATCCTAATGAAGCCTGGGCAAGTGAAGAATTTCTGCTCGGTCTTGTAGAGGATAACATGAAGGATATCGATATCGAACAGCTGAAAACAGATATCGATGACCCGGCCATCAAAGAAAAAGTTGAACAGGACCGTAAAGAGAGCGGTGTAGTTGAGAGTACGCCGACGATCCTTGTAAATGGCAAAACGGTTACTCTTGATTATGAAAATGGAATAAAGCCGGCGATCGAATCGGCTTTGGAAGAAGCTAATGAGTAACAAACGGGTTGGCATTTCATGGGTTATTTCTTTAACCGCCTTTTTGGGCAGCCTTTATTTCAGTGAAATAGCTGGCTTCGTACCCTGTGAATTTTGTTGGTATCAAAGAATTTTGATGTATCCATTGGCAATCGTGCTCGGTATCGGGTGGTATATGGAGGACCGCAGACTGCCGTATTATGTATTGCCATTCAGCATCATTGGCATATGCATTTCGACCTTCCACTACCTGCATCAAAAGACAGATTGGTTTTCAGAAGCTGTTGCCTGTACAGAAGGGGTACCCTGCTCAGGAGAGTATATCAACTGGCTTGGGTTCGTCACTATCCCCTTCCTAGCGTTGACCGCGTTTTTATCGATTACCGTATTGATGATCACAATGCTGAAAAAGAATTAAGTGAGGAGAGCCCTTGGCGGCTCTCTATTATTTAAGGGTCAGAAAGTATAAAAATTTTGGTTGCGCTTTTCCTTGATGTCTAGCTCCAGCGCCCAACCACTAGGATCACTTCAGTCCTCCTGCGGCGGCAACAGCCTCCTCGTCGGACTTCCAGTGACCTTCGTGGCTGAACAGGGCGCTTGCGCTTTTCCTTGATGTCTAGCTCCAGCGCCCAACCACTAGGATCACTTCAGTCCTCCTGCGGCGGCAACAGCCTCCTCGTCGGACTTCCAGTGACCTTCGTGGCTGATCAGGACGCTTGCGCTTTTCTTGCATTTGCACGCCTCCTCACCTTTTCCCCGCGCCAATAAAGCCTATTTCCAATAAGGAAACTTATTAACATTTTGGTGGATTTGATCTTATCAAGTCACATTGTTTGTTCAAGATTTGTTGTTTGGATACCATAAAGAGGTAGTGATGGACACCTGAAGTACCTAGGGGGGAATATGATGAATAAAACGATCGACACGATATTGAGCCATCGAAGTATCCGTAAGTTTAAAGATGAACCACTGACAGATGAACAAATCTCTCTAATCGTCCAAAGTGCTCAAGCGGCCGCAACCTCAAGTTATCTTCAAGTCTATTCGATAATAGGCGTAAAGGATCCAGCTAAGAAAAAGAAACTGGCAGAGTTAGCCGGCAATCAAGAATATGTCGAAAAGAACGGTCATTTCTTCGTTTTTTGTATAGATCTGCATCGGCATAAACTGGCTGTGGAGATGGAAGGACTGTCGGAAAAGGACATCGAGGAAACTGTAGAATCAACAGAAAAGTTCATGGTTGGCACGATTGATGCAGCTCTTGCCGCACAAAATGCCGTGCTTGCTGCGGAATCGATGGGCCTCGGCATATGTTATATCGGCGGTCTTCGTAACCGACTGGATGAAGTCATAAAAGTTTTAAATACACCGGACAGGGTGGTTCCTTTGTTCGGCCTTTGCGTAGGTGTTCCAGACCAGAATCCCGGAAAAAAGCAACGGCTACCGATGGAAAACATTTACCACGTAGATGAATATCAGCAGAATGACCGGTTGTTCAAGGAGCAACTTGCTTCTTATAATGATGATATTTCTGCCTATTATCGTGAACGGACTCAGGGGAAACGGTCCCATTCATGGACAGAAATCATCGCTGGTAAAATGACAAAGCCGATGAGAATGTACATGAAGGACTTTTTGAAGAGCATAAAAGTGCCGTTGAAATAAGAGCCGCGAATACGGGTTAATGTGTTTGCGAAAACTACCTCTATATCATAAAAGAGGGAGGTCGTTCCAGATGACGAAACGAAAGCAGCGGCAAGATAAAACGACGCATCATAACCAGACGCCGAAGGAAAGTCTTCCGGACTTGGAAATTGCAGAAGACCTAGCAAAAGGTCCGAATAAACTTCGGGAAGAGGATCTACCAAAACGAAAAGAACAAGAATTTTAATCTTATCGAAAAAGCTCCGCTCGGATACATCAGATCGATGATCCAGCGGGCTTTTTTTGCTAGGTCGTTTTGCTTTTGTGATGCAATTCCTAAGTTATCCGCGTAAACATCTACGGAATCGTGCAATTACTCGAATTCCAGCGCACAAATTTTCAATCCATAAGTCGCTCGTGCATTTATTTCTATTTTGATGCAATTGATTTACGGAATCGCGCAATTGTCTCACAAAACGGTGCAATTATCATAAAAAGTCATGCATAATCTATCCTCAGCATGTTTTTAACGAGCCGGACGATGTTAAACCCTTGTACGCCTCCCAATTAGAGTTTAAAAATAGGGTGATTTATTTTTCCTTTACCTTGATTTTTTATTCGGTATGCGCACTTGCTGTAGTGCATGCTGATCACCAGCCACTTCTTCAGGATTGTTACGAGGAAACAAAAAATGTAGTTATACACGTGAATGGCGAGCAATCAAACGCTTGTTAATCATTTTCTTTGAAACATATAGATGCATCTGTTATCCTCTAAAATCAAATGAATAGATGGGAAAATTTAAAAACAAAATACTTGAAAGTCAATTAAGGTCAAATTATACTATAGTTAAAGGTCAAAGATAGTCAAAGTCAACTTTGATCAAAATAGATTCTTACTATTAAAAGGAGGTCATTGAAATGCGTTGTCAAAAATGTCAAGTAAACGAAGCCAATGTAAGAATGACTCTTCACATAAATGGGATTACAAAACAACTACGCCTCTGCCCTTCATGTTATAAAGAAATCCAAAATGAAATGAAGCAACCAAGCGGTTTGGATGGTTTCTCCCACAATCCAATGGGCTTCAATATGGAGGATTTCATGATGCAGAATGAACAGCAAGCGGGCCAAAGCACTGCAGGAAAACGCGGTCAAGGCGGCCTACTTGATGATCTGGGACGTAACCTTACCGATGCGGCTAAAGCTGGATTGATCGATCCGGTCATCGGTCGGGATAAGGAAGTGAATCGAGTCATCGAAATTCTGAACCGTCGAAATAAAAACAACCCTGTACTGATCGGTGAGCCAGGTGTTGGTAAAACAGCGATTGCTGAAGGACTTGCTTTGAAAATCGCTGATCAAGATGCACCTAAGAAGCTTCTCAATAAACAGGTATACTTGTTGGATGTTTCTTCCCTTGTTGCCAATACAGGTATCCGTGGCCAATTTGAAGAGCGTATGAAACAATTGATTTCTGAAGTGCAACAACGTAAGAACGTCATCCTTTTCGTCGATGAGATCCATCTATTGGTAGGAGCAGGTTCAGCTGAAGGTTCCATGGATGCAGGGAACATCTTGAAACCAGCTCTTGCCCGCGGGGAACTTCAACTTGTCGGTGCGACGACATTGAAAGAGTACCGTCAAATCGAAAAGGATGCGGCACTCGAACGCCGTTTCCAACCAGTCATGGTAAAAGAACCGACAATCGATGAAGCCGTGGAGATTTTAAAAGGATTAAAAGAAAAATATGAACAATATCATGATATCCGATACACAGACGAAGCCCTTCAAGCATGTGTCACATTATCCCAACGTTACATCCAGGATCGGTTCCTTCCAGATAAAGCGATCGACCTTATGGATGAAACCGGTTCTAAAATGAACTTGAAGCATGCAGGAATGACAACTTCAGAAGACATTGAAGAACGGCTTGCAGCTATTGCAAAGGAGAAAGAGGAAGCAACTCGACAAGAGGATTATGAGCGTGCGGCTAAACTTCGTGATGAAGAGTTGAAACTGCAAGAAAAGACAGCAACAGCTACTGAAGAAAAACCTTGGGTCGAACTTGAAGATATCCAATGGATCGTTGAAGAGAAAACTGGAATTCCAGTGCGTAAACTTCAAAATGAAGAGCAAAACAAGCTGAAGAATTTTGCGGAACGCCTCGGCTCAAGGGTCATTGGACAGGAAGAAGCCGTTCAAAAAGTGGCTAAAGCAATCCGCCGTAGCCGTGCAGGACTGAAATCAAAGGTACGTCCGATCGGTTCATTCCTTTTCGTCGGGCCTACCGGTGTAGGTAAAACCGAACTGACGAAGACACTTGCAGAAGAGCTGTTTGGCTCCAGGGATGCTATGCTCCGTTTGGATATGAGTGAGTATATGGAAAAACATTCTGTATCCAAACTGATCGGTTCGCCACCAGGTTATGTCGGACATGATGAAGCCGGACAGTTGACAGAACGTGTGCGTAGAAATCCTTACAGCATCATTCTATTGGATGAGATCGAGAAAGCGCACCCGGATGTTCAGCACATGTTCCTTCAAATCATGGAAGATGGCCGACTGACTGACAGTCAAGGGCGTACAGTCAGCTTCAAAGACACCGTCATCATCATGACAAGTAACGCTGGTACAGGAGTCAAGAAAATTAAGGTCGGGTTCGAAAATCGAGAAACTGAAGCGATCTCCATCCTTGAAAATCTTGGTGACTACTTCAAGCCAGAATTCTTGAACCGTTTTGATACGATCATCCAATTCAACGAGTTGAATGAAGAACATCTTGTTCAAATTGTTGATTTGATGCTGGATGATATCCGTGGAATGGTGAAGGAAGATGGTCGTGTAATCGAAGTGACAGAAGAAGCGAAAAAACAAATCGTCCATCTTGGTTACGATCCTCGTTTCGGAGCACGTCCAATCCGCCGTGTCCTTCAAGAAAAAGTGGAAGACGGCATTGCTGATCTACTACTGGATGAGGAAGATATAACTAAGATCAGAGTTGATTATATCGATGACGAAATCGTTGTCCAAAAAGGATGACGAACAGAAGGGAAGAGCTGACAGGCTCTTCCCATTTTTAGATGGATAAGAAAATATAAAAATTTTGGTTGCGGTGAAGTGATGTCTATCTTCAACGCCCAACCACTTTGGATCACTTCAGACCTCCTGCGGCGGCAACAGCCTCCTCGTCGGACTTCCAGTGACCTTCGTGGTTAACCAGGGCGTTTGCGCTTTTCTTAGATTTACCAATACGATTTTGGGTGTTACCAATAATATTAATGCTTTTACCAATATTTTCGAACCGTTTACCAATATATTTGCAGTGAATACCGATATATAGTGTAACTTTACACCACCAGGGAAATTTTTATTGACCGCTCCAACGGAAAAAACGTGAAGCAAGAAACAGGGATACAACTGAAATCCCTAGCAGGACTCCGACTTCGAGTCCGTAGTCAGTGATCGGCCCGGAAGTCCATGTTCCTCTCAACAACTGTATCGTATAATAAAGCGGGAGCGCTTTACCTACATATTGTAAAATATCTGGCATTATATCTAACGGGAAGGTTGCCCCTGAGAGGAACAGCATTAGATTAAGAAAAAGAGAACTGATCGCTGCAGCACTTTGTGTATTTTTAGCAAACGAGCAATGCCAGCAATGTACTGCCGATATACTGTGGCAAGGTAAGATCATACATCAACATGCCGAAAACCATCAATAAGATCGCTGAACCTTTCTTTAAAATCACCGATATATTTTTGATTTGCACCGATAAAAATTGAATGAGCACCGATATAAATTAAATGTTCATCGATAAAAATTGAATGAGCACCGATATATTTTAAATGAACTCTAAAAAGGAATTCATAGGGCTCTATCGAAATGATGAGGATGCATAGATTTATAAAGGAGAGTCATCAATGAAAAACTGGGCATTTGTATTGATCGCACTCGGCGCGGCATTATGGGGCCTTATCGCGATTTTTGTGGAAGGTCTGTATGCTTATGGTTTTACAGCGCTCCAAGTCGTCGCGATCCGAGTCATTGTAGCAGCACTGATCTTAATTGGCTTTGCACTCTTGAAAGACCCCAAGCTCTTCAAGGTTCATTGGCGGGACAGCATTTATTTCATCGGAACCGGCATATTCAGCATTGTCTTCTTTAACTGGTGCCTGTTCACTGCGATCCGGGAAACTTCAATTGCGGTAGCAGCCATTTTACTTTATACAGCTCCTGCGATCGTGACGATCATTTCAAGATTTTTGTTTAAAGAATGGTTCACGAAGAGAAAACTTGCCGCACTATTCATGACATTGTTCGGGTGTGCGTTTGTGATCGGTCTGATTCCCGGAGGTTCGAGCTCTGTTTCGTTATACGGCGTCATTGTGGGACTTGGCTCAGGCTTGGGTTACGCACTTTATAGTATTTTTGGGAAGTATGCCCTGTCGAAATATTCATCCTTGACCGTCATTACGTACACGTTCATTTTTGCCTCAGTGGCCATGATTCCGACCACAGGTTTATGGAGGATGACAAGCGAGCTGAAAGAACCAGGTGTTATTTTGAATGCAGTCGGGATCGGTTTTGTATCCACTGTTCTCGCCTACATGCTGTATACAGCCGGCCTGCAATTCGTGGAATCGAGCCGGGCTTCGATTACAGCTACGGTCGAGCCTGTGGTCGCGACCTTGGTAAGCGTTGTGCTGTTCCAGGAACAACTGACAGTTTGGCAATTGGCCGGGATCTTCCTGGTGCTCAGTGCTGTCATGATCGTGCAAGAATCGAAAAAAGCGAGGCTGAAACAATCATTAGCAAAATAGGGGGAGTAAAAATGAATCGAATAGCCCTGGTAACCGGAGCCAGCCGCTTGAAAGGAATCGGAGCAGCAACATGTCGCTCTCTGGCTGATTCCGGTATAGATGTCTTTTTTACGTATTGGACAGCTTATGATCGGCAAATGGAATGGGGGATCCATAACGATGAACCTGCACTTTTGCAGGCTGAACTAATGGACAAAGGTGTAAGGTGTGAACGGATGGAAATGGATTTGTCAGATACATCAAATCTCAACTTGTTATTGAGACAAGTCGAAGATTCGCTAGGTTACCCTGATATCCTTATCAACAATGCCTGCTATTCGACGAATGACTCATATGCCACGATTGAGGAAGAAAGCCTTGACTTGCATTACGCAATCAATGTAAGGGCTGTCACCTTGTTGACCTCCTATTTTGCGAGGGGTTTTAAGAAGGGGAAGGGTGGCCGTGTCATTTCATTGACTTCAGGTCAATCACTCGAGTCGATGCGCAACGAGCTTTCCTATGCGATTACCAAGGGTACGGTAGAACATCTGACGAAAACGCTTGTGCCTGATCTTGCGGAAAAAGGGATAACGATCAACGCAGTAAATCCTGGTCCGAATGACACCGGGTGGATGGATGCTGATTTAAAAGAAGCACTATTACCGAAGTTTCCGATGGGAAGGCTGGGTACGCCTGAAGACGTAGGGCGATTGATCCGGTTTTTGGCAGGTGAAGAAGCCGAGTGGATAACTGGTCAAATCATCCATTCTGAAGGTGGATTTCAGCGAGCATAATTTTATAAATGGCGGTGGATCAGTTGAAAAAATTATCTGGATTCGGGAATTTGGAATCATTCTCTTCTTGATGGGTGTCTATTTATTCGTTTAAGAATTGGCTGCGGAAACGTTTATTATTACTAAATCTATGGCTACTGCTTATTTGACGATCGGGATTGCGATCACATTATTATCATTTTTCTATAAGCGCTCTTAGATCCTTCTGTTGATCTCAATAGGGAAATGTCTTCAGGAGAAATTTGCGGTACTCCCTCGGAAAAGGAGTGATTCGCAGAAATCATCAAGGAAGAATAGCAGTGCTTTCTATTAAAGGAAAGAGGATCGAAAATGGAAACGGTTATTACAAAAGGGGATATTCCCTTGACCTCGATTTATTTTGTCCGCCATGCCCATTCTGTGTACTCGACTGATGAATATGGACGTGGATTGTCTGAACGCGGAAAAGAAGATGCTGGACAAGTGGCAGACCGATTTAAAGGAGAGCATATAGATGTTGTATTCTCTAGTCCTTATAAAAGGGCGATTGAAACGGTACAAGGAATTGCGGATTTTAAAGGGCTTGAGGTACAGACGATCGAAAACTTGAAGGAACGTAAATTAGCGGCGCATTCTGTTGATTACTTCGACTATGCAATCCAAAAAGTATGGGCTCAGCCTGATTATTCCTTTCAGGGTGGCGAGTCTAACATCCAGGCGCAAAAAAGGGCAATTCCTAGTATCTCTAATTTGTTACGAAAATACGAGGGGAAAGGGATCGTCATCGGGACACATGGAAATATCATGGTTTTGGTCATGAATCATTTTGACAGAAAATATAATTTTGACTTTTGGAAACGGCTTACGATACCGGATATTTACAAGCTGACTTTTGAACATGAAAGGTTGGTTGACGTAAAAAGGATTAGGAAAGGATTAGATGAGGGTAAAGGAGAGGGGAAAATAAATGATTTTTCGGAAAAAGACCTACCATATTAAACCAGAAGGTCTTGAGGCTGTCACTGATTTTTTTCATACATATCTGCTCCCCAACCAATGGAAACATGGGGCAAAGCTGGTCGGAAGATGGGTGAGTGAAGATAAATGTAACATTACAGCGGTTTGGCAATATGAAAGCTATGAAGCCTATGAACAGATTGAAAAGCGGGTACGCACGGATGAATTACATACGCAAGCACAAGCGAAGAAACCATTGATCTTACCATTCATCCTATCCAGCAGTCAGGAATTCATGGAATCGACAGGTGATTACCATGTTCCCCGCCATATTGTCGCTGTATCTGGGCTTATTCAGAATGAGGCAGGGGAAACGCTGCTTGTCAAAACGAATTGGCGTAACGATACGTGGGAGCTTCCCGGCGGTCAAGTGGAAGAGGGAGAACCGCTTGAAACTGCATTGGTCCGTGAGATACTAGAAGAAACAGCGATCAACGTGAAACTGACGAAGACGACTGGAGTCTATCAAAACATAACGAGTAGGATTGTCAGCGTCGTGTTCAAAGGGATGGCACTTAATACCGAGATTGTAAAACAAGATTCCGAAATCCAAGAGGCGAAATTTGTCATGCTTACTGAGGAGAATGCTTCCGAGTACATTACACGCTTTCATATCGCTACAAGAGCAATTGATGCGTTAAAATCTGAAGGATCAGTACCAGTTGAATCTGTCAAAGTGAAACCGTATGAACGGCTGCACCGGATTGGAAATTAGACGGAGAAGAAAATCAAACCAGAGACCGAGTGAATTCCATTCTGCTGGCCGGTTAAAGAACGTGTGGAAACCCGTAAACTAAGAGTAACAATTCGAAAGGGAGCGGGTACCATGTTCAACATTTACGAAATCGAGAAAATCATCATAGAAATAACAAACAAAAATAAAAAGAGATAGGAAGATAGAAGCTCACCTTTAGTAGCATGTGGGCTTTATTGTCGAGATCAGTGGACCTGATCCCGAGACGACGCGATGCTTTACTTCTCTTCCAATCTCGTTTCCAGCTCTTCAACTTTCTTTCGAAGCTGTGCCAGCTCTTCCTTTCGGACATCACCTTTAGAGGAAAGCCGATTTCCAATCATAAAAAAAATCGAAACTGTGAAGATCACAAACGCGATTATCCCTATTCCAAGCAATAGATATAGCCCCATCCAATCCCTCCTTTTCTAACAATTGTAACATGACGTGAGAACTTCCCTTTGAAACAGACAAAAAGCAGCTGAATGATCAGCTGCTTTAATCTTTGCTCGAGAGAAAATCCTTGACCCACTCAATTTGGGGATCACGGAAGTATCCTGAATACAACCGTTTAGAAAGGCTGAGCGGGCCGCCGAAGAAAAATTGTTCATACAGGGATTGCCGTGTTCCGAATGCACTCATCGATAGGTCCCATGCTAAACGGAATATTTTGACGCGGTCTTCAGCATTCGCATTTGCAGCTTGAAGATAACCATTCAGGTCCTCTCGGATCGGGGAATTGAAATCTTTCTCGCTCGGTATAGTCACGAGTCCGCTTGCTCCAAGACTTTGGATGACTTCACTGAAAGTCGGATAAATTTTTGCATAATAACACAATGCAGCATGAAGAGGCTCTGAAGCCGGCGTCATCGTTCCCCAGCGATCGACTTTTGCTTGTATTTCTGAAGACAGGAGGAACGCCTTCATGGCTTCCAATGCGATAATCACATCAGCAACCTTATCCTGGACAAGATCATATCCGCCAATATTGATCGTATGGATCATCAATTGGATCGTTCCGAGAATGAATTCGGTTTTTACGATGCAACGGCTGACCACTTGGTGGACAGTTTGCGGGAAAAAGCTTGTTTGTGAATACACCTGTCCCGACAGTTCCGTACTTTCGTGAAAAAACACGTTTTCCCAAGGGACAAGCACATCGTCGAAAACAATTACCGAATCAAGCTCGTCGAATCGTGATCCCAAAGGATGATCGAAACGGGATTTTCCATAATCGAACGATTCACGTGCAATGAAACGCAAACCAGGTGTATTGGCTGGGAGGGAGAACCCATTCGCCATAGAAGATTCCTTGATTCCGCCTTGTGGAAATACGATCAATTCATCCGTCAAACCACCCTGGGTGGCCAACAGGCGGGCTCCTTTTATTATAAGGCCATCTTTCGTCTTTTCCTTGATACGCGCCGCGACCTGGTCGTCTGCAAGATCATAATGATACTTGCCTCGATTCACTTGAGGATGGACGAAAGTATGGGTGAAGGAAAGGTCCTCCCTCGTTGCTTTTTCATATAGGTTCCTCATGTTTTCACAAAACTTAGGGTCCTGTGTTTTGAACAGCTCTGCTGATTGTGTAAATGTCATCAAAATCGTATTCAAGTAGTCTGGTGAGCGACCAAGCAAGCCCCCAGTAGCTTTTGCCCACTCCTGGAATGCAAGCCGTCTTTTCTCCAGATCCTCTTTCGTCTTAGGAGGATAGAAGGCGATTCCTGCACGCTCGCCGTTTCCCAAATGAAAGGACATCTTATTGATTTTCTCTTCTTCCAATTGAAGGTCGTATAAGCTTGCTTTCGTTTTCATAATCCCTTTCAGAGCTGGATGTTCTGAAAGTTTTTCTTTTACTTGATCACCATCGATCCATATCTCTGGATGTAAGTTGTTGATACGGTCGATATATTGTTGACCAGATATTAGTCCCATAAACCTAACCCCTTTGCCATCCAATCATACATATACAATATGCAAAAGAGGGCGCAACGGTACGAAAGAATGCGGATGTCCTTTAACATCATTGTATTGATGGGGATTTCTGGATTACAAGTACTTGATAAAAATCGTGAAACAGAATGGGGGCTTATTGAAAACCGCAATCGACATTGATTGATGGGATCGTGTTAAGCGAGCTTCCTTTCAAGCTTCTTTTTTACGCCAGGCCACTCTGATTCCAGAACGCTGAAATAGACGGTGTCCCTTACATAGCCTGTATAGGTGAGGCGGCTCTTACGAAGAACACCTTCTCTTACCCCGCCGATCCGCTCAATAGCAACCTGTGATCGCTTATTGCGACCGTCCGTTTTTAGTTGGACCCTGATGGTTTCCAACTCTTCAAAACAATGCTGGAAAAGCAGGTATTTGCATTCTGTATTCACAGGTGAACGCCAAACGGATGGAGTCAGCCACGTCCAACCGATCTCAAGATGCCGATCCTTTTCTGAAATATCAAGAAAACGGGTACTTCCGACAAGCTGCTTCTGCTTATGATCATATATGACAAAAGGAAATTCAGCCCCCTTTTCTCTTGATGTCAAAGCCTGATGTACGAGGGTCTTCATATCCTCTAACGAATCAATGCGCATAGGCATGTAATCCCATATGCCTTCATACTGAGCCGCTGCATACAATTCTTCTATATCTTCCACTTCCATTGGACGGATGGTTACATGGTTTCCTGTCAATGTTACTGGCTTGATCCACATTATTCATCTGCTCCTTCTTTTCTGACTGCTGACTATATTCCATTTCAGAAAAGAAAAATCCTTTAATAAAATGACTTGTTAAAGTTCTGTTATATATGCAAAACTCACTCTCTTTCCGGTGTAATAAGCATATTTCGTTCACTTGCAAAGGATGTGCTAGCTTCGACGTTCACCACAGGACATGGTGGTTGTTAGTCGAAGATCCTTAAAATTGCTGTGTTCCTCGTTTGGCTTGCTTTTCTCACTGGGGTATCGCGATGTTTATAACAAAGCCAAATAAAAAAGATGGGCTCTGATTCGAGCCCATCTTTCACTCCATGATAGATTTGATTTCTGACCAGACCTTTTTCATTTCAGCGTCCATTTCGTCATGGTTCACATTGAAATGATTCATCATTTCTTCACGTGAATGACCTTGTTTCTTGTATTGGATGACTGCTTTCAAATCCTTATCGCTCAATTTCGCCACGACTGCCGCTTTGACTAGATGGTGCAATCGTACATCCTCCTTCAAGTAGCCCTTTAATTCCGAAACATCTTTATTGGTATATTTTTCAAGAAAACCGAGGATTTCCTCTTTGTGCTGTTCGAATTGCTTTTTGTGGGCTTTCCACTTTGCTCTATGTTCAGCCACTTTTTCTGGACTGACACCGAAATGTTCAGCCGTCTGTTCCCATGACTTTGATTTTTTATAGTAAGTCAGCACTTCCTCGATTCGTTTTTTTGAAAGCCGGGCAATATGTGCTGCTTGGAAAACATCCTCTTTCGAATGACCTTTTTCCAATAAGGAGTGAATTTCCCTCATATCAGATTTATGATGTATGGCTGGTTTTTGACTGATATGTCCATTGTGTCCTTCTGCTTCCTGGGCTTCATTAACCATGTTCGACTCGTTCATGTTTGTTGCAGCCGCGTCTACAGATTGTGGTAAAAGCATTCCTATGATGGCTAGTCCTATAGCAGGGGCCCAAAACCTCTTATTCTTCATTGTTATACACTCCCTGAATGTGATGATGATCTGTTTTTTTAAAAGTATTTACCACAATTAAAAAAGCATTCACATTTTGGGATTATTTACAAAATTTTAAAGATGTTAAAAAGCTGACACCCTTAGTCAGCCTTTAAGATTCCTCATCGAAAGGGAACAAAAGGGTAACCGATATACTGGATTTTCAAGGTTCCATCCTCGTAGGTTATCGGCCCTATGTTGCCGACTATCGTAATCGGGTTCGAATTCGAACGAAAGTCGTTGAAAAGCGGGTTTTGTAAAATAATGATCAACAGCAGGTACAGCAGCAACAAGATAAGCAGAATACGGTCCATCACAACAATTCCTCCAGGTAATTTCTAGTACAGTATATATATGTCGGGATGGCATTACAGTTTCATGTCAAAAAGCGGTCATACCAATAAGCAAGATTGAATAGAAAGCAGGTTCTTCGTCCGAATCCTCTTATAATGATTCAAAAGTTTATGGTACAGTTAATAAAGAGAGAGGGAGAGGGCGGAGAACAAATGCTGCAAGCAGATTTCAAATTCAAAGATAAACGTATATTGGAAGCCATTATCGATAATGCCTTCGAATGGGTTGTGGTGGTTGATACAGAGGGTATCGTACGTTTCATGAATAAGAATTATTGTGATTTCCTTGAGGTCAATTCTGAAAGAGTCATCGGGAAACACGTGACAGAAGTCATTGAAAACACCAGAATGCATATTGTAGCCAAAACCGGGAAGGCGGAAATTGCTGACCTCCAATACATCAAAGGGAGTTATATGATCGCCAACAGAATCCCGATTTTTCATGAAAAAGAAGTGGTCGCGGCCCTTGGAACGGTCATATTCCGTGATACTGAACAATGGAAGAAAATGAACAGTCATGTGAAAAGCCTGTTTTCCGAACTGGAATTTTACCGTAAAGAGTGGACCGCGAATAACGGAGCAAAATATACTTTAAACGATCTAGTAGGCGTTTCGGACCCAATCAAGGATTTGAAGAACCAGGTGAAGAAAATTTCCAGTGGTGATATTTCCATTCTGATCCGAGGAGAAAGCGGTACAGGAAAGGAGCTTTTGGCCCATAGTATCCACCAGCTGAGTGAACGTAGTATGGCCCCGTTCGTAAAAGTGAATTGCGCTGCCATACCCGACAACCTCCTGGAATCTGAGTTATTCGGATATGTAGAAGGAGCTTTTACTGGAGCCAAAAAAGGTGGTAAAGTCGGGAAGTTCATTTTGGCTAATGATGGTACGCTTTTTTTGGATGAAATCGGCGATATGCCTATGAAAATGCAGGCAAAACTCTTACGGGTGTTACAGGAAAAAGAAATCGAGCCGATCGGGGCGAATGAAACGGAGAAAGTCAATGTACGTGTCATCGCAGCCACGAATCGCCCCCTTGAAAAGATGGTCCAGGAAAAGTTGTTCCGGGAAGATCTATTTTATCGGATCAATGGCTTCCAGCTTCAAATACCCTCATTACGTGAAAGGAAGGAAGATATCAAGCCTTTGGTAGAACATTTCCTGGAAAAGGTGACCAGACGGACAGGCAAGCGGATCAAAAATATGGATGAAGAGGTCAGCCGAGTATTGTTCTATCATAAATGGCCGGGAAACATACGAGAGCTGGAGAATGTTATAGAAGCAGCCGTGCACTTGGCTTATGGCGAGACGATCACGAAAGATTCCCTTCCAGAATACTTAAAGGAAAACGACAGGCTGAACATTGGGAGTAAATCGTTGAAAGAGTTGGTTGAACAGACTGAAATCAATGCCATCAAAGAAGCTCTTCAACAAAATGACGGTGATAAGCTTGCAGCAGCAAAAACGCTTGGCATCGGAAAATCAAGTTTCTATGAAAAAATGAAAAAATATAAGCTTATTTAAAATGTTTTCCAGGATTCCGGAATCTTTCCGGTTTTCTGGAATTTTTACTATCAATGGGGTCAGGCTTGATTTAGGTTCTGTATTTTCCGACTTTTCGGAAAAGAACATCAAGGAATTGTATGGAAATCCATCTATACCAGTGTTTTGAAACTTGGCATGGAACTTGCAATTATTTGATAGCGGGTTGGAAAACGCTTTCAAATATAAACGAAAAAATGAAAGCGATACCAATAAATTGAAGAGTTAAGGGAGGATATGGGATGTTAAGCATGATCGGTTTGATCGGTGGTCTTATTTTATTGATTATACTGACGATGAGGGGAATGAACCTTCTTGTGGTAGCCCCGCTTTGTGCATTGTTTGTTGCTGTTTTGAGCGGTCTGCCGCTTTTTCCGCAATTGGTAGAGGAAGGTGGAGCGAATCTGGTCGGTAACTATATGGCCGGATTTTCAGGGTTTGTCGCGTCATGGTTTTTGATGTTCCTACTTGGAGCAATTTTCGGGAAAGTGATGGAGGATAGCGGTGCTGCTGACAGTGTTTCGAAATGGATTGTTGAAAAGCTCGGCATGAAACAGGCTGTCCTAGCGATTGTTATTGCGTGTGCTGTTTTGACATATGGAGGGGTAAGCTTGTTCGTCGTTGCCTTCTCAGTCTATCCGATGGCACTCAGTCTGTTCAAGCAAGCGGATCTCCCGCGGCGATTTATCCCGGCTGCACTCGCATTCGGGTCAGTAACGTTCACGATGACGTCTGCCGGTTCACCGGAAATCCAAAACTGGATTCCAATCGAATACCTGGGTACTTCACCATATGCTGGTTGGGAAGTCAGCCTGATCGTTGCGATTTTCATGGCTGTATTCGGGTATTGGTGGCTAAGGAGGATGATTGGAAAAGCAGTTTCGAAAGGAGAGCGGTTCGAAGCACGTGAAGACGATCCGAAGGTGGCGGAAAAGGAACTTCCTCATCCAATCACAGGACTTATTCCTTTAGTGGTCGTTTTAATCATTTCATTCATTTTTCATGATTCCTTACAGCAATCCGCATTGATTGTCGCTTTGTTAGGCGGTGTCATTTCAGCTTATTTCTTGAACAGGAAATATTTCACCGATTTTTGGGAGGCTTTATCCGCCGGTACGCTGGGAGCCTTGATTGCTATTGGCAACACCGCTGCTGTTGTTGGATTCGGTGGCGTTGCAAAAGCAGTTCCTGCATTTGAAATGGCGGTCAGCGCTATGACAAGCATTCCGGGAAGTCCATTGATCGGCGGGGCAATCGCGGTCAGTGTGATTGCAGGTATGACCGGATCTGCGTCAGGTGGTCAAGCCATCGCTTTGCCGATCCTGGCACCTCATTACATGGACATGGGGGTCAACGCTGAAGCCCTGCACCGTACAGTAGCCATCTCTTCCGGTGCTTTGGATTCACTCCCGCATAACGGGTATGTCGTTACCACTATACGGGCGATTTGTGGAGAATCCCATAGTGCAGCATATGGAGCTGTCGGTGCTTTGACAGTCATCGTTCCGTTGATTGGACTGGCGCTTGCAGTGATTCTATTCTCACTCGGAGTTGGCATTTAGGATAAAAAGGAGGAGCATTTGTGGTTAGGGATAAAGTTGTCTATATCACAGGAGCAGCGAGCGGAATCGGTTATGAACTTGCCTTATTATTTGCTGAACAAGGTGCAAAGGTCGCTCTCGTTGATTTGAATGAAGATGGGGTTAAGGAAGCGGCTCAAAAATTGAATGGAGAAGGGTATCAAGCAATCGGTTTACGCTGTGATGTAACAGTTGAAGAAGAGGTAAAACAGTCGATCGATCAGACTGTCGAGCAGTTTGGAAGTCTGGATATCCTGATCAATAATGCAGGCTTGCAGCATATTGCATCAGTAGAGGAATTTCCGACAGAAAAGTTCGAGTTGTTGACACGAGTCATGCTCGTTGCACCATTTATTGCAATCAAGCATGCGATGCCCATCATGAAACGGCAAAAATTCGGACGGATCCTCAATATGTCCTCAATAAACGGATTAGTAGGGTTTGCTGGCAAAGCAGCTTACAACAGTGCGAAACACGGTGTGATCGGTCTGACTAAAGTGACGGCTATAGAGTCGGCAGAACATGGCGTGACCGTGAATGCTATCTGTCCAGGTTACATTGATACGCCACTCGTTCAGAATCAATTGGAGGATCTTGCGAAAAATCGCGGGGTGACGAAAGAAAAAGTGATGGAGGATGTCATTTATCCACTTGTCCCCCAAAAACGATTGTTATCCGTAAAAGAAGTCGCAGACTACACATTGTTCCTGGCTAGTGAAAAAGCAAAAGGAATTACAGGTCAGGCAGCCGTCATTGACGGTGGATACACAGCACAATAGCCTTTTGTTAAGGACACTTCAATTATGAAGTGTTCTTTTCGTTATGAGACCCTGTAACCACGAAAACAAGATTTTGAGGCACGCATAGGAGCGTTATGAGACCTTGAAAACACGGAAAGGCGATTTTAAGGGACTCATAAAAGCGTCATGGGACCCTATAATCACGAAAGAACGATTTTGAGGGACTCATAGGAGCGTCATGTGACCCTGAAACCACGAAAGAACAATTTTGAGGGACTCATAAGAGCGTCATGAGACCCTGAATACAAGGAAGAATACGAGAAAAGGAAGAATACGAGAAAAGGAAGAGCCGAATTATTCAAAGTTCATAGCAAAACTGGATCCAGCTCGGGAGAAATATCTTTTATTTTACCTAAAGGGTTTCCATGCTGGGTGAAGATTGAAAAGGAACCTGATGGACAGATAACAGACCGCACATATATAGTGGATCAAGAGGGGATTGTTTTTCACCAACATGACATTTCCTCTCTCGAACCGACCTATGAACAGTTTTATTACGGAATAGGGAAGATCTCACGTAAATTGATGAAGAAAATGTTTCTGAACTATACCTATTTCCGGATTTAAAGGTTTTTTTATGTAGGACCCAGAAGGATTTAGCCGTTCAAATATGAGGAATATATTAATAAAAATCAACTGTAATAAGGAGCAGTCATGAAAAAACTTATAGTGACTATCATTGCTTGTTTCGTCATCGTAGTGTCATTGCTTTACGGTACATGGGAATTGTCAAATGCACGGAGTTTCCAATTGTTCGGGGATCTTGTGGACAAAGTTGAAACAGATCAAAAAGTTGTAGCGCTGACATTCGACGATGGACCAACTGAAAAGACCAATGAAATCTTACGGATCCTTGATAAAAAAGATGTGTTGGTAACCTTCTTTTTGAATGGCGACAGTATCGAACAATATCCTGATGAAACGAAAGCAATCATCGATGCAGGACATGAAATCGGGAACCATACCTATTCGCATCAGAGGATGGTGTTCAAATCCTATTCAACAGTGAAAGCCGAAGTCGATCGGACGGAAGAATTGATCGAAGCCGCCGGATATGAAGAGAAGACCCATTTCAGACCTCCATACGGGAAGAAGCTGCTGTTACTGCCGTATTATTTGAACAAGAAAGATATGAAAACCATCATGTGGAATATCGAGCCTGACTCCTATGCCGAAATTGCGGGGGATGCGACTAAAATCGTCGATCACGTGGACGAAAGGATCGAACCTGGGTCGATCATCCTCCTTCACGTCATGTATAACAACGAAAAAAGGGAATCCCTCGAGGCAGTCGAAGGTATAATCGATTCATTACATGAGCAAGGATACACATTCAAAACTGTGACTGAGCTTTTGGAGTATGAATAGAAGAAACGAGAGGACAGGTCACGGCGGACCAGTCCTTTCCCTTTCAGTCGATGATCATATCATTCTGAAGATCTAAAATACGGGCCATTACACGCTGGATCACTTCGCGTTGTTGTGGAGTTGAACTATGCGAAACCTTTTGCAGCTCCAGATATACTTCTTCAAGCTGCTGCTGGGCACTAGAATAAGCAGCTGCTTCAATCTGAGGCTCTTGCCGATTGTATAATTCATTTTGTTCAGATGCATGTTCGATCACTTGCTCTGCGCGATTTAGGAAAGTCCGTAAAGATTCATGTTCTGTCATTTGGGCTTCCTCCTTCAAAAAGTTGTACATATAGTGTGTTATAGCAAGTCGAATAATATGTGTAGGGTTCTGGACATTCGCATAATTTTTCAGACTTCCATATTTGTCCCTATCATCAAGGTTTTTCAGAACATAATGTATTAGTGACTAGATAATAAGGAGGCTGAAAACATGAGCGATGGAAAAATCAGAAGAGGCGGTAAAGGTTTCACTTTAATCGTGGTTTTATTTATCCTACTGATTATTGTAGGAGCTTCTTATGGCGGCGGCTATGGATATGGCGGTGGCTATGGCGGTGGCTGTGGCTGTGACGGATATGGATATGGCGGCGGCTTTGGCTGGTAATTTGTAATACAAAAAAACAGATGGATGGCTATTTGCCGCCATCTGTTCAGCTGTATTTTCATATTTACCAGAAGTCAAGGGTTGACCACAGCGGTCGCCCTTTTCATCTTAACTATTGAAAAGTATAATAAAACTATTTCCAATGAAGATGGGAGGACCTGTTCATGGAATTACATAAGATTGAACTTGTTGCTGATTGGCTGAAAAATGCTCATCATACAGTCATCCTTACTGGAGCCGGGATGTCGACGGAAAGTGGTATACCGGATTTCCGATCCAGAGAAGGCTGGTGGAAGAAAATCGACCCGATGACAGTTTCTACAATAGAGGCACTTGAAAACGAATATGAGATGTTCCATGGCTTTTACAGCTTAAGGTTGGAAGATTTGACAACCTGTCAACCACATAAAGGTCATAAGCTTTTATCTGAATGGGAGGAGCAAGGGTTTGTTAGCGGGATCATTACACAAAATGTAGATGGATTTCACCAGGAAGCGGGAAACCAAACGGTTCATGAACTTCACGGTTCCCTACGATCGATCTTTTGCTCAACCTGTGGACATCCTGCTGATGAAGAAGCTTTTTTGAATCAGAAAGCTTGTTCAGAGTGTCAAGGGCATTTACGGCCTGATATTGTCCTGTTCGGTGAAATGCTGCCGCAAGAGGTATGGGGACAAGCCATCCGATTGATCGAGGAATCAGATCTATTGATCGTCATCGGCTCGAGCCTTCAAGTTTCCCCCGCGAACGAACTGCCTTTTTTAACAGATGGAAAAAAGGTGATCATAAATAATGAGGCAACACTTTTACATGATCAATTCGATTTACAGCTTGTAGGAAGAGCTGGGGACGTTCTCGAAGTGATCAATAAGCAAATGAAAGGAGGGGAGCTTACATGATGGGTCTTAAAATACCGAAGGAAGAGCGCGATCAATTGGTCAAGAACATTCAGGGATATTTCATCGATGAACGTGGAGAAGAAATTGGAGACCTTGCTGCTGGGCTCATGCTGGACTTTATTCTGAAAGATGTCGGGCCTTATTTGTATAACCAGGGTGTACGCGATGCGAAAAAACTCGTTCAAGAGAAAATGTTCAATGTTGAAGAAGATATGGACGCCCTCCAGCGACCGATCGAATTACATAAACGTTATTAATTCAAAAACTGAATAGGATTAAATCTTCCATTTTCCAACTTATTTTTATATGGAATAATGAAGTTCAAGAGGCCGGCCACTTTGATGGGACGGTCTTTTTCATGTGTAGAGGTCTCTCATGAAGAACAACCATCCTGTATGTATCGAGGGCTTCCACTACTTGATCCATGTTTGTCGGGACAAATCCTGCTGAATTTGTTTTTACAACGTAGTGCATTTCTCCGAATCACAGGTCAGGATATTGTTGTCAGATAACCATTGTGAATAATCCTTGGCTGTCAGGCATGTAATAAATAAAATAACGAAAAAATACTGCAATTGCAATGAAGATTGCCCTTTCAGTCCTAAATTATCTAAAATGATTTTCAGAATTGTTGACATCCTTTCCATACCCATCTATAATTGCAGCAAATTTCATAAAGCTTAGGGAAGCTGGATGAGTTTCCAGCCTTGAAATGACAGTCAATCCACCTGAAAAAGGGATAAGGTAACGGAACTGAAGAGGGTCATCGCAACATTCCATTAAAAGGGAATCCATCTTTAAGGAGGAATTTTAGTGAGAAAGAAGAATTCTGAAACACCAAGACCGGACCATGACCAAGAAGTGATTCGTGCCATGACTGATAAAGAAATTGAAGCTTTTCACAGAAAAACATATGAAAAATATTTTCGGGAAGCGAAACAAAGAAAAAGCACCCGTAGAAAATAGAGGTAAAAGTAGTGAAGAATGAGATGCTGCATTTGGTGTTTGTTTACGGAACACTCCGCAAGAATGAATGTAATGCCCATGTGTTGGGGAATGCGAAATGCATTTCCAGTAATGCCTGGATCCATGGGACATTATTTGATACTGGATTCGGGTATCCAGCAATAACTTTATCGGATTCGGGTAAAGTTTACGGAGAGATTTATGAGGTGAAGGCTGAAGATCTCCCAAAGCTGGATGAACTTGAGGGATATATAGGACCTGGAGCTGACAACCTGTACGAACGTAAAAATTGCTTAGTCATGACTGAAGGGGGACCAGTCGAAGTGATCATTTACACTGTCGATCATAACCGGGATTTATGTAAAAAGGTGATTTCGAGTGGCGATTGGCTTAGACGATAGACTAGATTACCATCCGATACCGGGTGGTTTTTTAATGGAGAAACCTATGAATATCCCAGAGGAAAGGTAGGTTAGTACTGGATATCTCCAGGGTTTATTAGCAATGCGTAAATTAAATGGACTTGATTGTATACACATCAAGTTGACGATCCCACTTGGTGATCCGTGTTTCCTTCTGCATACCAATTCTGGTGGCCACAGCTGCCGATGGGGCATTTTCTGGCGCTATCAGTGAAACAAGTTTCGGGTACTTGCATTTTTGAAGGCCGTATTTGAGGCAAGCATATGCTGCTTCTGTAGCATAGCCTTTCCCCCAATGGTCCCTTACAAACAAATAGCCGATTTCCATCACTACCTCCCCATCGATTTTCTGAGGGACGATACCGCATTGACCGATAAATTCACCGGTTTCCTTCAACTCCACTGCCCATAAACCGACGTTGTAAGCATTGTAGTTATTATGATTCCAAGCAATCCATTCTTTTGCATCCTGTTCGGATTTAGTAGAAGGATAAAATTTCATCGCCACTGGATCGGAAAAGATTTTCATTAAATTTGAGAGATCACTTTTCCGGATAGGACGTAGCTTCAACCGCTCAGTCCGTAGTTCAAACATAGACTCCCCCCTAAAATACTCACAATATAGTCCGCCAAACTCATTATACGTCAGCACCAATATACTATACAGCAGTGCCTACAGCAGTGCCAGGCACCAAATGAAACCTCAACAGCGGCAACGGTTTTGAGATGGTGCCAGGCACCGATGATCAACCGCGTAAGATGAGGAAGGAGAGGAACCAGACAGCATGGTTTTGTTCGTCTGCAGATGCTCGACGGAATATGTCTTTCAGGTAAGGTGAGCGGGCTTTGTCAGCGATGTCCTGGTAAAAGTCTGCTGTTTCCTGTTCATCAACAAAAGATGCACGGAGACCTTTCTGATAATCATCGGGGCATTCCTCTGTTATTTCTGGCTCTGGCTGCCGGCCTGTCAGAGTAGATCTGCACAAACGTCTGAAAGTGCCTGATTTCATTGATTTGCTCCCTTTCTGTCTTATCGGGTGCATTCCTAGCTAATTTTTCATAACATTGGATGGCACTGTATTCACCATTGATCGCTTTTTGTATATCTTTTATTAACTCCATCAATTCCATCGGTTGTCGATACATTTACATATGACAAACACCTCCGAAATTTTCTTTGGTATCATATGCCCATGCCCCATCTTATGTGATATTCCATGGTTCCCTATAAAAATCACTCATGTTCATTTCAATTTTCCCATAAATTAGATTATGCAAAAAGTACTGGCTAGGAGGGAACGCATTGAAAACTGAAGAAGCGCGCTTACGTGACATTCAAGCTATGGCATTTCATGTGATGGACGATATTCACTTGAACAAGACACCAAGGAATGAAAAAGATCTGAAGACCGCAGTGGATTACTTATCGAGAGCGGTGGGGATGTTTGCAGATCCTAGTAAATGTGTCTCACTGGATTATGTCGAGGAAAAAGTAAGCAAAGCCTATCAACTTATCGTAAAGAAAAAACGTGTCCAGAAAACGCTAAAGGTGAATTGAGTTGTATGAGAGGGTTCCAGAGGTGGGGCTCTCTTATTTATAGTGGAATAAAGAAAACTTGCCATAGCCAAGCCTTGGTGGAAAGCTGAGCCTCAGTTGCACTGATACTTCGTTCGTAAACTTTTCTGCTGCGCCGGTTAGCTGCATCGCTGAAAAATTATAATTTTTTTAACGGAAAATATAGACCGGCTCAAGAGGAGCCAGTCCATTCAAAGGGGAGGTAGGATAATTGTTAGGGGGAACCTGACTTCAAAATATAAGTTCAAAGGAACCTCCTACTAATATAGACGGAGGACTTTAAAATAAGTTGCAGGAAATTTCAAGTTAATTAGAGAAATATATATGAAGAAGCGAACAAGGGTTCCTTTTGTTTGTTTACAAATGAGGAGGTATTTAGAATATGAAGGAAGTATTGATTGTCATTGATGTACAGCAAGCAGTTATGGAGCATGCATATGAAAAAGAAACGATCATCAACCGGATCTCTATGCTGATCCGCAAAGCACGTTTGAACGGAGTGCCTGTAATCTATGTACAGCATGAAGATTCTGCAGGACCACTTAAACGCGGGGAAACTGGTTGGCAGTTAGATGCCTTATTGGAAAAGCCGCAGGAAACAGACCATGTGATTTATAAAACGAAACCCAATTCGTTCGCTGGCACTAGCCTGAAAACTGTCCTCGAGGAGCTGGGAGCGGAGCATCTATTCATATGCGGGGCTCAGACGGATTACTGTGTCGATTCCACATGCCGTGGGGCTTTTGATGCTGATTATGATGTCACATTAATCAAGGACGCTCATACGACCATGGACAACGACCATTTTAAAGCAGTCCAGATCATCGATCATACCAATATTACCCTCTCCAACTTCTGGAGTTCCAACGCATCCATCATACTGCAAACCGCTTCGGAAGTACCCTGGATGAAAGAAATAATAGAAAAATAAAAAACGATAAAAACCCCGTAAGGTTTTCTCGATTTTTACGTTATATAGGTAAGGAGGAAAAAAGGAGGGTCAAAAAGTGATAACTGAATCGCTGTGCACAATTGTCAAAGACACCCGGTCACTACATAACTATTTTGAAAAAGAAATCGAACCCTTCAGGAAAGATCTATGGAACTATTGCCGCTATGTAACCTGCTCTCCATGGGAAGGTGAAGATCTTTTTCAAGAAACGCTCTTGAAGGCATTTGCCATGCTTCCCCAAATATGGCAGCCGCTCAATATCTCTTCCGTATTGCAACCAATCACTGGATCGATGAATGCCGTAAAAGAAAGGTAAGGGTAGAGGATGAAGGACCGATTCTCGAAATGGATCCTCAATCCATCAATGCATTCGATATTCGGGAAGCATTGGAAGTATTAGTGCAGCATCTTACCCCAAAGCAAGTTACAGCAATCTTGTTGATGGATGTATTTCAATTCAAAGCGACAGAGATTGCGAATATGGTTCACTCGACAGAAGGAGCGGTCTATGGGATTGTGCACCGTGCCCGTAAGACGCTTCAGAAGGTTGATTCATTTGAAAAAAAGCATTCCACCTGTGAGAAATCCCAGGACCATACCGAAGTTGTCGATGCTTATCTGGAGGCATTCAATAAGAGGGATGTAGAGCAAATACTTCGACTGACAAGTGATACGATCCATATGGAAGTCTCCCCTGGATTCCAGGAGTTTTCCAAAGGCGATGTCGAAAAGGGTTCCTTGCGGGCAGGAATCATGGGAAAGAAGGCTTACAGAGAAAACCTATGGGGCAAGGAAGTCATCATTGTGGAAGCGGAAACCGAAGATGGCATGCAGCTGCATGATGTGCAATATCAAGAAGTATCACAGGGTAAAATCGTACGCCATAAGAGTTTTTTCTTCTGCAAAGAATTGCTGACGACGATCGCAGATACGCTAGACATTCGACTGCAAAAATTGAAACCACCGATAAACTGGGAATAAGCATTAGGAGGCTATGAAAAATGAAAATCACAAAAAGCCCGATTAATCGGGTCGGATCAACTTTCGTTCATGTAAAGGATCTACAGAAGACTGCTGAGTGGTATGCTGAGCTGCTAGGAAAAGAAAAACCACAGGTTGATCCGAAGAGCCCTGTACACTATGTCGATTTAGGGAATGGCGGGTTTCTACTTGATGATGATCGTAACAACAAACCAGGTACTGAAGCGAACCTCATGCTTCATACTGATGATATCGATGGAGCTTACGCTTTTGTAAAAGAAAAGGGAGGAACGATAGTCCGGGAGATTGAAAGACACCCTGACGTTTCCTTTTTCAATTTCAAGGATCCAGATGGGAATGTACTGATGATCTGTGAAGAACACAAATAAGGAATTTAAGGGTGACACATCAGAGGAATAATCATTAAGGGAATTGTTACCTCGGCAATTCCCTTTTTCTTTTAAATTGTGATAGTATTTGAAAAGAACATACATAGAAAGCAGGGATGATGAAATTAACAAGAAGTTGATCCTGATTTTTGCAGGGGCATTCGTCTCAGGTATAGTCCTTATTGTACTGACCTCTTATATAATCGTTACACCAGAAGAAACAGCCGAAAATTTCATAGAGGATCTTGAAGCGGGTAAGATCAATGATGAATCCGGTCGAGACCAAAAGTCGGAGTTGGAGGAATTCATCCAGTTCGGGGAGAGGAATGACCTGGAAAATACACGAATGGTTATTAATTCTGCAGAGAACATTGACCAGGCTTATGAGGTCACTGCACAATTCCAAGCCTATGAATACAAGGATGAAGATTCGGAAGTCATTGAATCTTATGATGGGAGCCTAGTGATAAGAATGAAAAAAGTCGGCTTCCGCGAATGGGATATCATTGACGTTAAAATCAATCCGTACAAATAAAGACTAGGGGGAGTCATGGATGTTCATTTATCCTATCGATGAAGTCCTATCTTTAAAACTATTAGAAAAAAGGGATATTCCTGAATTATTCGCTCTCGTCGACCGATCTCGAGATTACTTAAGAGAATGGTTGCCGTGGGTAGATGGAATGAAGAAAGAAGAAGATTATGAACCTGTCATTGACATGTGGCTGAAACAATTCGCTGAGGATAATGGGTTCCAGGTTGGAATCATGTACGAAGGGGAGCTTGTCGGAATGATCGGTTATCATCTGATCGATCATGCCAACTTAAAAACATCCATTGGATATTGGCTGGCAGAAGATCATCAAGGAAAAGGCATCATGTCAAAAGCGACTAGAGCACTTGTCGATCATGCATTCAACACCTTACATCTCAACCGTATCGAGATCCAATGCGGAATGAAGAATGTAAAAAGCCGGGCAATTCCAGAGCGATTGGGATTTGTAAAAGAAGGTGTACTGCGAGATGCAGAATACATATACGATCATTTCCATGACTGTGTGCTTTACAGCATGCTGAAAAAAGAGTATGAATAAACATGAAAAGGCTGCCCCATAAGTGACAGATGGGGCAGCCTTTTCCTTATTAGGCTTTGTTAAATAGTAATGTTGATTTTTTCATGTTTTCTAAAGTGATATTCGCAACACTCCAGCGGGAAAAGCGAGCCAAGCGAGAGCGACTTTCGTGGCTAAACAGAGCGATTCCGCTTTTCTTTAGTTAAATATTCCAACATCCTGATAAACGTAAGGGGAATCAGGACTTTTGATTCTTTCGACATTTGTCACTTCAATCATCGGAATCGTAGAATCATTGTAATTCGTTTTCTTTATTGTACCTGTCACTTTCACCCATTGATCATCTTCTATTTTCTGAAGGTCGGTTCCTTTCGCCATGGTGCCGACTACAGAAGTATCAGCTGAACAACAACTCATAAGATATCGTGCTACTACCAGCTCATCATTACCCATGTCGTTTTCACGATAGGCGAAGCCTTCAATTTCAATCGTCTTGCCCTGGAACTGATCAAGGAAAATACTCAAGGTATCAAGGAGATCGGAATATTTATCATCCGTCACGACCACTTTATCTTTGTTTTTATATTGATCGGCAAGGTCTGCATAATACTCATCGTAATCATAGACTCCATCATCTGCCGTTTGGCTATTGGAAGAATCAGAAACTTCCTCCTCCAAATCTTCCATATATCCCTCAGGGTCTTCTAGAAACTCATCTGCATTAGGTGTGGAACTTTTGGAACTTTCAGAGTCTGCCTGCTGGGCAGGTCGATCTTTCTGCATTACGCTGCCATTGAGGGAGACCCCCTTTTTCTGCGCCATCGAACTATCCAGAATCTTTTCAGGAAAAACAAATCCCGTCAGCAGAGGCAAAATGAAAAGGGAATATACAAAGAACCGTATGAATGGATGCTTTGTTTCCTGATGATCATGTCCACAAAGACAATGCTCTTCTGAGTCCTCAGAGCGAAACAATTGGATGATCCCAAGTATGAAGAATGTCCCCGTAGCAAAATACATGAACTTCATCATCTGTGGCGCAATATAATATTGGATTTGCCCGGTATAGATAAGGGCACTCATCAAGAATGCAAATCCAAATAGAATGATAGATCGCAGATTGATATAGAATTGATTATTCAAGGTATCCACCTCTATAAGAATAATAGTTGAAACAAGAGGATCGCAATAAACACAGTTACAGTAATGACTAACATAAGGGTAAGTACAAATTTCTTCTTAAAGTACGCAAGAAGCATCAAAGTGTTCTTGATATCAAGCATTGGCCCATATACAAGAAAAGCCACAATAGAAGCCGTACTGAAAGTTGATTGGAACGAGACAGCTACAAATGCATCCGCTTCAGAACAGAGTGATACAAGGTATGCAAATCCCATCATGATTAAGCTCGAAGACCACGTTTCTGTTCCGATCGAAGCGATGAACTCACGACTTACAAAAGCTTGGAACGAACTAGCCAGTAAAGCACCGAATAATAGATATTTACCTGTATCAAAGAATTCGTCAGACATATGGTACATCGTCATTTTCCATTTGGAGGGTTCGGTACCATGATTGTGGGCGTGTGTATGAGTTTTGACTATTTTAAGCATATCTTTATTTTTAAAAATGGTATAGATGATTCCACCGATAACGATCGCTAAGATGAATCCCAAACCCATCCGCGCATAAACCACTGTCATATCCGATCTGAACGCATAAAAGGTAGATAAGAAAACAACTGGGTTTAAAATCGGGGCTGCAACAAGGAAGACAACGCCAATATGCAAAGGCATCCCTTTCTTGATCAACCTTCTGACAACAGGGATGATGGCACATTCACACACCGGAAACAGTGCGGCCATCACTGTTGCAGGAACCAAAGCGATGTATCCTTTCTTCGGTGTGAATCGTTTGATTGTTTCCTCCGATACGAACGATTGGATGATTGCCGAAACGAATACGCCTAATAATAGGAAAGGGAACGCTTCTAATACAATACTTAAAAAAATCGTATTTAAATCTATCAGGCTACCTGGGATGTTCAGTGGGACAGCAGAACTCTTGATCTCTTCGATAAAAAGAAAACCGAAAAGGAAAAGAAAGAATAATAGAAAAATCATGATATTTTCCCGTGTAGATTGTTGGAACATGAATCAGTCACATCACTTTATGTTAATAATTGTTCAAAGCCTTATCCAACGTTTCGATATTCCTTTTCATCAAAGAGAAATAATCTTCCTCATTTTCGATATCTTCTTCTGTAAGGACAGAAAGATTATGAAGGTAAAGGATGTCGAGATCCAATTGGTTCTTGATCGTTTTTGCAGGTTTCGTATTCACGTTCTGTTCAAATAGGATGTATTGGATATCGTGGGCTTTGGATTCTTCCATCAATTTTTTGATCTGTTTTTGTGTAGGCTCATTCGTAGGTGATAACCCCGAAACACTTAGTTGTTCAATTCCATAACGGCTTTCCCAGTAACCATACGCAGCATGGGAAACAAGGATTTCCTTCTTCTCGGTTTGATTAATCGTTTTCTTGAATGACTGATCCAACTCAATGAGATCTGCCTTCAACTCTTCAAAGTTATCCTCGAATTCGTCTTTTGCCTCAGGTTTTACTTCAATAAGTTGGTTCTTGATGTTTTCTGCCAGTTTGACAGCTAATACTGGATCGAGCCAGACGTGATGATCGACATCCCCATGTTTATGATTTTCCCCAGAATGCTCTTCACCTTCTGGATGTTCGCCTTCTGAATCACCGTGTCCATGGTCTGAATGATCTTCATTCTCATCATGGTTTTCATGATCGGCTTCATCCTGGTGATCGCCTTCGTGTTCATTTTCATGGTCATGTTCTTCATCGGTGAAAGCTTGAAGGTCTATCCCTTTGGTTGCTTCAACGATTTTGACATCATCATTTTTCAATGTCTTGACTGCTGAATCAGCAAAACCTTCCAACCCAGCTCCATTATAGATAAAAATGTCACTTTTAGCTAGGGTAATCATCATTTTTGGTGTGGGTTCATATGTATGGGCATCCACACCTGGAGGCAACACACTCTCAACGTCAACATGTTTTCCTCCAATCCGTTCTGTAAAATCCTTTAATGGAAATAATGTAGTCATCACTTTCACTTGGTCGGAACTGGAACCTTCTTTTGAAGTCTGAGTATCCTGACCACATGCAGATAATATGGTAAGAACAGCAAGTAATACTGTAAAGATTTTTTTCATAATGACAACCTCCCGAATCTTTCTATACAAACAACAGTATATCGTAATGGTTACGATTTTCAAACTGGAATTATTACGATTATCTAAAAAAATATTAAAATATAAATTTGACTGTTAATTCATATGATTTTAGGGAACAGGAACGATAACAAGGATACGATGGAGGAGAACGATGACTAAAACAGAGATCATCCAAAGAAATGTACGATTCAGTCAATGGGTACAAAGTCTTGAATCTTTGACCGATGAGGAATGGTTGAGTCCGGTCAAGCCTGGTAAATGGTCGATTGCAGAGATCATTACGCACCTTATTTACTGGGATCGGTACTTTTTAAAAGAAAGATATCCAAAGATAAAAGCTGGAGCACGGCTGCCAAGATCAATTGATGTCCACGTAATGAACCAAAAGGCTTCGTTATATGCAAAGAGCGGTGTACCCAAGAAGAAGATCATCAAAGAATTTATAGAAACGAGAGACCTGTTGACCAAGGCCATAAATGCCCGTTCAGAGGAAGAATTGGACGCTACTTTCTATGATCGGGGGCACCCTGAAACGTTAAGAAAATGCCTGATCAAGTTTTGTGAGCATGATCGTCACCATAAACACCAGATAGAAGATTTCCTTCAAAAAGAACTGAAAGTAGAAGAGATGAAATGACGAAACTCCGGCTGATCGTTAGCTGGAGTTTTTATCGAGAAGCTAGGTTTGACAAGCAATGATTTGGTTTGGCATAATATAGTGAATTTCATAGAATCATTGGTTTCTAGGGTTCCGCATGTGTATGGCCTGGTCCGAGAGAAACCGCACAATTGATTTGTGTACACGGAGGGAGAAAAGCCCGGGAGGATATCATTACGATATTTTCCCGGTTTTTTTATCCAATATCTAGCCCCAACGCCAAACCATTTGGCTCACTTCAGTCCTCCTGTGGCGGTCGGCACATTGATTTAGATCGAAGTGTCTACCCACTCAGAACCGAATTTTGTTTGGTTCAAGCCTCCTCGTTGGACTTCAAGTGACCTTTGTGGTTGATTAGGGCGTTTACGCTTTTCTTATAGTAGGAGGGATGAGCAATGGCGTGGATTTATCTTTTTATCGCAGGTATTTTTGAAGTGGTTTGGGCGACAGGACTGAAATATACAGAAGGATTCAGCCGTCTGGTTCCTTCCATCATTACAGTCGTCGGGATGGTTATAAGTTTTTATTTTTTATCAATTGCGATCAAAGTGTTGCCGATCGGGACTGCTTATGCCGTCTGGACAGGCATCGGGGCTCTTGGAACTGTTTTCCTTGGGATATTACTGTTCAACGAACCGAAAGATTTTACAAGAATCCTCTTTTTAGGGATGATTTTGGTCGGAATCATTGGCTTGAAGTTCACTTCCTCTTGAAAATAGCACCTACATCAATTGTATGGGACGTTTATCCCGACAACTCCGAAATTTTCTTTGCAATTCTGGAATTATCTCAACAACTAAGAAATTATCTCAACAACTACGGAATTATCCCGACAACTCTAAAATTATCTCGAAAAGTCCAAGGGAGTGACCCTGAAGATTCAAAGTCTTTAGGGTCTCTCTTTTTAAGGATGCACGAGCGAGGAGGATTGCGGATCACCAGGATTGAAGTCAGCGCTAAGACTAATAAATAGATATTGAAGATTTCGACAATTCAATCTATAATTAATGAAAGTATTAATTTTCGGAACAATAAGTCCGAATATCGGAATTTCGGGGTGTATAGATGAAAGACAAGAATACTACAGTCATAAAAGCAATGGAGTTACTGACACTTTTCAAAACATACGAGAGTCTCTCGCTCCTGCAATTGAGCAAGCTGACAGGAATGCCGAAAACAACTGTCTATCGTATGGTCCTATCACTTGCGGAATCAAGGTTCCTGAAGAAAAACCATCATGGTGAATATGAATTGGGACTAGGCTTCCTCCAATATGGACAACTCGTCAGAGAACGGCTGGATATCCGGAAGGTTGCTATACCGGTTATGAGGCAGCTGAAGGATGAACTTGGCGAAGCCGTCAATTTAATTGTCCAGGAAAACGAAGAGGCCATTTATATTGAGAAGATAGAAACGGATAAACCTGTACGGGTTTTTACGGGAATCGGTCGCAGTGCCCCTTTATATGCTGGTGCATGTCCTCGGGTCCTTTTAGCGTTTATGCCGGAGGAGGAACGGGAAAAATACATCGATTCAGTAAAGCTGGAGCCGATTGCTTCTGGAACCATTACTGACAAAGTAGAGCTGAAGGAACGATTGAAAGAGACCAGGGCCAAGGGTTATACGGTAAGCCATGCTGAATTACACGATGATTCTTCTGCTATTGCAGCACCGATTTTTGATCATGGTCATCACATTTTTGCTGGTCTTAGTATCGTAGGGCCTGAAAACCGATTTCGAAATCCTGAAATACTTGCGAGTTTAACTGGGCGGGTGAAAAAAGCAGCCGATGAAATCTCAAGATTGATCGGATGGGAAGGCTGATCATATGGAGGTGCTATTTTGAAGTATGAACTGCATCCGCTAGGAGATTCAGCGGTCATTGTACATCTTGGTGACAAAATCTCAGAGGAAACGAATGTCCTTGTACGGAATATTTCGCTTCTCCTAGAGGAACAACCACTGCCGGGAATGATAGAATTCGTACCCGCGTTTACGAGCGTGACTGTGTTTTATAATCCACTTAAAGTACTCCAAAATGGTAAAAGAAATGGAAAACGAAAACCAGATTCCCCTTATGAGTTGATTTGCGGGGAAATCGAATCGGCTATTCATAAAATTGGACCGGAAAACAAAAGCGAAGCACGAAATGTGGAAATCCCAGTCTGTTATGGAGGAGAGCTCGGCCCCGACATAGAGTTGGTGGCACAACATAACAACCTTACAACCGACGAGGTCATTGAAATCCATACCGAAGCTGAATATTTAGTGTATATGATCGGTTTCGCACCAGGTTTCCCATATTTAGGAGGAATGTCTGAAAAAATTGCCGCACCCCGGAAAGAATCGCCTCGTTTAAAAATTCCTGCAGGTTCAGTAGGGATAGCAGGTTCTCAAACAGGGATCTATCCGATTGAAACGCCAGGTGGCTGGCAGTTGATCGGTCAAACCCCTCTCAAACTATTCGATCTTGATCAGGATCCCCCGACATTATTAAGAGCAGGGGATAAGATACGTTTTCATCCGATCTCAACAACAGAATTCGAGAAATTGAAGGGGGGACAAGAATGAAGATCGTTAAGCCAGGACTTCAGACGACTATCCAAGATGCAGGTCGTTATGGATATCAACGTTTTGGCGTCATCGTAAGCGGTGTTATGGACCAACTAGCCTATCGGATCGGGAACCTATTAGTAGGCAACAGTAATGGGGAAGCATGTTTGGAGATGACGATGAAAGGACCCGAAATCGAGTTTGAAAAGGATGTCCTGATTACGATTACAGGCGGGGATTTCTCCCCGAAAATCAACGATGAACCAGTAAAAATGTGGCGTCCGATCTATATCAGAGCAGGCAGTGTTTTAAAATTTGGTGCATGCACAGTTGGATTCAGATCTTATCTAGCTGTTGCAGGCGGTATTGTCGTACCGGAAATCATGGAGAGCCGTTCAACATATCTACGTGCAGAAATCGGTGGTTTTGAAGGGAGGGCGCTTGACTCAGGAGACTCATTGACGATGGGAGAACGTTCGGAGAGAGCGGATCATATTTTTCAGCAGCTTTCTGATTCTGAGCCTCCATATATGGAGTCCGATTGGTTTTCGGCTGCAGAATGGGGCACGGAAGCGGATCAGAATGGGGTCATCCGAGTCATTCAAGGTCGTGAGTGGAACCGTTTTACGAGAGAAAGCCAGGAGAAATTCACAAATACAGAGTACGAACTGACACCTCAATCTGATCGGATGGGGTTCCGGTTCAAAGGTGAGCGATTGGAGCTTTCAGAACAAGTGGAGATGATTTCAGAGGCTGTTTCGTTTGGAACGATCCAGGTCCCTTCAGAAGGAAATCTGATCACATTGTTGGCAGACCGGCAAACGACCGGGGGCTACCCTAAAATTGCTCAAATTGCTTCGGTTGATTTTTCAAAGGTCGCTCAATTGAAGCCAGGAGCAAAGGTACGCTTCAAACTCGTAACCCATAAAGAAGCTGAGTCTTTGTACCTTGAACAGGAAAGGCATCTTCAACAGCTTGAACAGGGCATTTCATTAAAGCTGAGAGAGGGAGGAGAGTCATAATGAACACAGTAGATCTGAATTGCGATTTAGGAGAAAGCTTCGGGACTTATAAAAAGGGAGCGGATGAAGATATTCTAGATTATGTAACCTCAGCCAATATTGCCTGTGGTTTTCATGCAGGTGATCCTTCAGTCATGAGGAAAACCGTCCAACTGGTAATGGAAAAAAACGTCGGGATCGGTGCACACCCGGGCCTTCCTGATCTAGTGGGGTTCGGAAGGCGTGAGATGCACATCTCAGCACAGGAAGCTTATGACATGGTCACTTACCAAATCGGTGCACTTTATGGTTTTGTAAAAGCCGAGGGCGGTATCATGCAGCACGTAAAGCCGCATGGGGCACTCTACAATATGGCAGCGAAAAATTCGGAACTTGCAGAGGCCGTTGCAGAAGCGGTTTATAAAGTCGATCCCGAATTGATCCTATTCGGATTATCTGGAAGTGAGCTGGTCAAAGCGGGTAAAAAGACAGGAATTCGTACAGCAAGCGAGGTTTTTTCGGATCGGACGTACCAGGAGGATGGTTCCCTTACATCTCGTACACTTGTCAATGCATTGATTGAAGAGGAGGAGAAATCCCTTCAGCAAGTGGTCAGGATGGTAAAGGAAGGGAAAGTGAAATGTCTACAAGGAATCGATATCCCGATTGAAGCAGATACCATTTGTATCCATGGCGATGGCGTCAATGCCTTATCCTTTGCCCGTAATATCCGAGCAGGCTTAAAAGAAACAGGGATTACAATAGAAACGGTCGGTAAGATCGACAAATAGGGGGTACAAGATGAAGCAGTCGAACAGGAGTATTTTGCTTGGCGCGGCGTTCCTGATGGCAACGTCTGCAATCGGACCAGGATTTCTTACACAGACCACTTTTTTCACTGAAGCATTATTAGCAAGTTTCGGGTTTGTCATTTTAGTCTCGATCATCATTGATATTGGAGCACAACTGAATATTTGGCGGATCATTGCTGTGTCTGAGAGAAGGACACAGGATATCGCGAATATGGTTTTCCCAGGACTCGGTTATTTCGTGGCGGTACTGATCGTCATTGGCGGTCTGGCTTTCAATATCGGAAATATCGCAGGTGCTGGGTTAGGCTCCAACGTACTACTAGGTGTTTCCCCTGAAATGGGAGCACTTTTCAGTGGAATCATTGCGGTCGGAATATTCCTTTTGCGTGAAGCGAATAAGGTCATGGACCGATTTACCCAGGTATTGGGATTCATCATGATCGCACTTACCGTTTATGTGATGTTCTCTGCATCCCCGCCAGTCGGTGAAGCAGTAGTGAAGACGTTTGTACCGGATACAATCGATTTTATTGCCATTGTTACCCTGGTCGGCGGTACTGTAGGAGGATATATCACATTTTCAGGAGGACACAGGTTACTTGATGCCGGTGTAAAAGGGGTAGATAACCTCTCGGAAGTGACAAAAAGTTCAGTTTCGGCGATCGGGATCGCCTCGATCATGCGAATTTTTCTGTTTTTAGCTACATTAGGTGTCGTTGCACAAGGATTGTCCTTGGATCCCTCAAATCCACCAGCTTCTGTATTCCAATTGGCTGCAGGAAACGTTGGGTATAAAATATTCGGTGTGATCATGTGGGCGGCTGCTATCACATCTGTAATCGGTGCCGCCTATACATCTGTCTCATTCATACGTACGTTCCATCCAAAACTTGAGAAATATCATAAGTGGCTGATTGTCGGTTTCATTTCGGTATCCACATTCGTTTTCGTATTAATCGGGAAACCGGTCAATGTATTGATTCTTGTGGGAGCATTGAATGGATTGATCCTTCCGATATCTCTTGGTGTAATGCTGGTTGCGGCATACAACCGAAAGATCGTCGGAGATTACAGACATCCGTTATGGCTTACGATTTTCGGGGGACTCATCGTGATTGCGATGTCTTATATGGGTATCATCACAATGATCGATCAGATCCCGAAATTGTTCCAGTAATTTTTAGGAGGGGTTAGAGGTGGAGGGAATTAGTGATTTAAATCCATCAGAGGCTAGAGGGTTATTCCGCACGAATGAGTGGGTTAAACCGACGGCTGGTATGTCGAGAGGATATACACAAGCAAATCTGGTCGTCTTGCCAAAGGAGATGGCATTTGATTTTCTATTGTTCTGTCAACGAAATCCGAAACCGTGTCCGGTCCTTGATGTAACGGACATAGGCTCTCCAGTGCCGCAAGTGGCAGCCCCGGATTCAGATTTACGAGTAGATTTGCCGAAGTACAACGTGTATGAAAAAGGCGTCCTCACAAAAGAGATGACAGATATCACCTCATTATGGCATGAGGATTTGGTCGGTTTCCTTTTAGGCTGCAGTTTTACCTTCGAAAGTGCGCTATTGAAAAAGAACATTCCTGTCCGTCAAATCGAAGAAGGATGCAATGTACCAATGTACAAAACGAATCTGAAGTGTATAAAAGCAGGTCCATTTGATGGGAACATGGTCGTCAGCATGAGGCCGATTCCCGCAAGCAATGTGGCTGACGCCGTCAAGATAACATCAAGATTTCCAGCGGTCCATGGAGCGCCTGTCCATATCGGCCACCCCGAACAGATCGGGATCAATGATATCACCCAGCCTGATTTCGGAGATCCAGTAACGGTAAAAGAGGGAGAAATACCTGTTTTTTGGGCTTGTGGTGTCACCCCTCAGAATATTGCGATGAACATGAAACCTGATTTGATGATCACACATTCCCCGGGACACATGTTCATTACAGACTGGACGGATGAGGAATTTGAGGTCCTTTAAGTGAGAGTGTCGTTAGCTTCTTTCCAATGGTTCATCTTTATTCTTGCTGGCAGTGTCGTGGCTCCATTGACGATCGGTGCTGCTTTTGGCATGTCTGTTCCGGAGATCTCCAGCTTTGTCCAAAGGACTTTTTTTGTGATCGGAATCATTTCTCTTTTTCAAGCATGGTTCGGTCATAAAAAACCGATTGTTGAAGGACCGGCTGTTTTATGGTGGGGAGTTTTCCTTTTGTTTGCCGGGCTCGGTTCTGCAGTTTCCTCAGACGGTTTTGAAGTTTTGCGCAGTATCGAGATGGGAATGCTCTTCAGCGGAGTGCTGTTCATTCTACTTAGTATGTTCCGGGTGGTCCATCGCATAAAACGGATTTTCACACCGATTGTCACCGGAACGTATTTCATTCTTTTAGTGGCACAGATCAGCGGGCCATTCATGAAAGGAATCCTGGGGGTCGGTTACTTTTCAGATGGAGTGCACGGGACTGTTGCGGTGCTTGGAATAGTGACTGCTCTTGTGACAATATGGTTTGCAACAAGCGGATGGTTCTATTTGAAGAGTTATTCGGTGTTGTTCGGGATAGCGGTTGGCTGGCTGTTGTTCATATTGTTCGGGTTAGAGAAGAAGATTCCGTTCGAGGCTGAAAACTGGGTCACGTTCCCTGGGGTTTTCGTCTGGGGCACACCTGCACTTGATCTGGGTATTATGATTACTTCTGCGGTAGTCACACTTCTCCTGTTAATTAATTTTGTTGCAAGCATTGATGTTGTTGAAGAAGTGTTAGGGGATTCTTCAGATTCTCGCTACAATCAATCCGGAATAGTGATGGGGATCAGTCAACTCCTTTCTGGCGTGTTTTCAACCATTGGGATGGTTCCGCTTTCTTATACAGCAGGATTCATTTTATCGACAAGGATGAAAGAACGTTTCCCATTTGTATTAGGTAGTCTGATATTGCTGGGATTGAGCTTCTTCCCGACCATTACGATGTTCTTTGCATCAATCCCTGTTCCGGTCGGATATGCCAGTATGCTGCTTGCCTTTTCAAATATGCTGGTCATAGGATTGCAAGCTTATATGAAGATAGACAGGGATCAACAAAGCCTGTTCATCATCAGTCTATCCCTCATGATCGGTATAGGGGTGATGTTCCTGACACCAGCATCACTTTCAGGAGTCCATCCAGCAATAGCTTCAATACTGAATAACGGATTGATCGTCGGCGTCCTCATCTGTATCTTCCTCGAACAAGGAATGAAAAAGAAAGCAAGTGCCAGGCACTGATCCAAAACCGGTGCAGGAGAAGGAATTTAAAAGGGTGCCTGGCACCGATTCGGAACCCTTGCGGGAGAAGGGGTTTAAAAGGGTGCCAGGCACTGATTTGGCCCCTTTGTGCTGCAAGGGTTCTTTTTGTGTGTCAGGTACGCCGGTAAATTGCAAAAAGCATGATATAGGAGAGTATGATGATTGAGCCGACCCACAACCAGGCCATTTCCATGTTACCTGAGTCCATCGCGAGGTATATAGCGGTTGGTACAGTTTGTGTTTTGCCTGGGATGTTTCCGGCAAACATCAATGTCGCACCGAATTCTCCGAGGGCACGCGTAATGCTCAACACACCGCCTGTAATAAGGGCTTGAATCGCTAGGGGCATCGTCACTTTTAGGAAAACCTGCATGTTTCCTGCACCATCAATTTTTGCCGCATCTTCAATCTCGTGGTCAACTGATTCGAAACCGGTTTTGGCAGACTGATACATTAGTGGAAATGAGACGACGATTGCAGCAATGACCGCTGCAAACCATGTAAAAATCAATGATTGGCCAAATAATTGTGTGATCAAATGACCGATTGGGCTGTTGACTCCAAAAATGACGATAAGTAAAAAACCGACAACTGTCGGCGGTAAGACGAGTGGCAGCATCAGCAAGGTTTCAATTACCGTTTTTCCAGTGAAATATTTCCTTGCCATCAATCGACCAATAATAATTCCTAGAATAACGACAATAATCCCAGCTGTAACAGCGATCGTGATCGATAGAAAAATGGGAGACCAAAAGGATTGGACCATAAGATAACCTCAATCTATAGGCTTGAAGCCGAATTTCTTAAAAGTGTCTTTTGCTTGCTGATTTTGAAGATAATCATAAAATTGTTTTGCTCCATCAAGGTTTTGAGTGTTCTTCAGTACACCAGCAGGATATATGATGGGCGAATGTAGGTCGCTGTCAATGAGGGTTTGGACCTTTACTTTAGAAGACGACTTAGCATCCGATGCATAAACAAAACCGACGTCTACATTTCCGGTTTCAATATAGGAGAGGACTTGTAAAACATCTTTACCATAGATGATCTTGTCCTTAACCTGCTTCCAAAGTTCCATGTTTTCTAATGTTTCTTTTGCGTATTTTCCAGCAGGTACGGATTCTGGAGCGCCAATTGAGATTCTTTCGACCTGATCTTTTTTCAGGTCATTAGGAATCTGTATATTTGATTTGTTGGACTTATTCGTAACGAACACTAATTGATTCGATAAAATATTTTTGGTGAATTCAGGATGGAACTGATTTTTTTGATCCAATTGGTTAAATTCCTTTTCAGAAGCAGAAATGAATAGATCCGCCGGAGCCCCCTGTTCAATTTGACGTTGCAATGTACCAGAAGAGGCAAAATTCAGGATGACTTCCATTTCAGGATAAGCATCCTCAAAGTCCTCTTTAATCTGTTGTAAAGCATCGCTTAAACTTGCAGCTGCGTGTACATGCAGCTCCACCTTTTCATTCCCTTGATTTAAACCACCTTGGCAGCTAGTGAGCACCAACAATAGAACCATTAGCACCAGTTTGTAATACCTCATACCCATCACATCCATAAACGCAATCTTACCATCTACTATATCAAAAATAAAAAAGCACTGCCTCTAGGAGATATTGCGAAACGCTGTGCCTGAAACGCTGTGCCAGGCACCAATTCAGAGTCGTTGGGAGAGAAGGGATTCAAAAAGGTGCCAGGCACCGTCTCAGAGTCGTTGGGGGAGAAGGGATTCAAAAATGTACCAGGCACCGCTCAATGCCACTGCCCAATAAAAATACGACCAGGAAAGGAGGTAGGAAGACCCTTCCCGGTCGTTGTCGAATCCTAATCTTATAGATCGTATAATTTTGTGAATTTCTGCTCGAGGTAGTCGACGAGGTATTTGGCATCAAGTTCTTCACCTGTCACCTTCCTGATCAGCTCAGCTGGTGTGTAGAGTTTTCCGTATTGATGGACATTCTCTCTCAGCCATTCACGGATTTTCATAAACTCTCCTCTTCGAATCAACTCGTAGAAGTTTGGCATGGCCTTCAAAACCGTATTTAATATCTGGGCTCCATACAGGTTTCCAAGTGAGTAGGAAGGGAAGTATCCGACACCACCATGGGACCAATGGACATCCTGAAGGACGCCTAAACGATTTGATGGAGGTGTCACGCCTAAATAATCTTCCATCTTCTCATTCCAAATCTTCGGTAGATCTTTCACTGCGATGTCTCCGGCGATCAGGCCTTTTTCGATTTCATAACGGAGCATGATGTGCAGGTTATATGTCAATTCATCAGCTTCGACTCTGATCAGGGATGGTTCCACACTGTTCACCGCTCGATAAAATTCATCCAAGGACACACCGCTCAATTGGTGAGGGAAGTGAGCCGTAATGTCATCGTAAAAATAGGTCCAAAACTCTTGCGTACGGCCGACGAAGTTTTCTAAGAAACGGGACTGTGACTCGTGGATTCCAAAGGATGCCCCGCGGCGGATGACCCGACCTTCATACTCAGGGTTTACGCCTTGCTCGTAAAGGGCATGGCCAGTTTCATGAATGGTTCCGAATACAGCCATACGAGGGTTATCCGGTTCATAACGAGTAGTGATCCGTACATCTCCAGTATTGATACCCATAGCAAACGGGTGAGTCGTTTCATCCAAGCGTCCAGCTTCTAAATCGTATCCAAGTTTACCGATGATGAATTGCGCAAATTCTTTTTGCTTTTCCACATTAAAATTTTGATTAAAAAGATCAGTGCGAGGTTTTCGGGACGATTGCTGAATACGGTTCAACAGGTCGATGCTCTTTTGGCGCAAATCTGAAAAAAGAGGATCAAGCTTCTCAACGGTCAATCCAGGCTCGAATTCATCAAGTAATGCATCATATGGATGTTTTTCATATCCGAAATACGTTGCAAACCGACGTTTCATTGCAATCATTTCTTCTAAATAAGGCTCGAAGTGGGAAAAATCATCCATTGCCCGTGCTTCTTCCCAAGCATCATTTGCATTTGAGGCAAGAACAACATACTCATTATATACATCAGCCGGGATCCGTTTTGACTTTTCATAGTCCTTTTTACGTTCTCTCAGACAAGCTTTTGTTTCAGGATCAAGCTGATTGAAAACATTCGGCCTTGAAAGTATTTCTATGCATCCTCTCATTTCATCCGATACGGAAAGCTTGAAAGTCTCAGTGGAGAGTGTCCCTTTCGCCTTAGCGAAAATCGGTTTCCCCTTCTTTGGAGCATAGGTACGTGCATCCCAGCCAAGAAGTCCTAGAATATTATTGAAATGACAAATCTTTTGATCAATTTCCATAAACTGCTCGATCGCTCGTTGTGCTGTTTCGTCCAAAACTTGTTGCGCCATCCAAAAACCTCCTAATATGAAAATGAATTTACCTACTATATGATATTCTTTCTAAAAAGCCGAAGTCCTTTGAAGCATGAAACAGACTTTCTGAAATCCTATGTAAAGGATATAACGAATCATAAAAAGAGCCTGACATCCAGGTCAGCCTCTTACCATTTACTGTTTATCCAATTGATCTTTTGCACGTTGAATCAATTCGTGGACCATACTACCGCCGATTTGGCCCCCGATACGGCCGGCATCATGAGAACTTAAGTCTTGATTGCCTTTTTCTTTTAAAGGAATACCAAGTCCTTTTGCGACTTCAAACTTGGTCTGACCCGGTTCTTCAACGTGGTAACCCTTCTTTTTCATGACTTCGACTTTAAGCTGATCCAGTTTTTCCCTCGCTTCAGGAACTAAGGGTTTTCGTCTTCCCGCCACTAAATTCGCCTCCTTTTCTGATGGAAAAAGCGGATGCTCTCTTCCATATCATGTAATTGGCTATCCAGCTTCAGACTGCGCAACAAGCCAATCTCCATGCTATTAGTATGCACAGTAAAGAAACAAATTAGTGACGCCTTCTATTATCCTATACGTATTCCTTCAAACCATTCTCCAGTGATTCCTGATTGTGGTGTTGATAGCCATATAATGCTTCTTGAAGACCGAATGTCCCTGCATAGAACTTTGCCCTCGGAAGCAATTTTTCCAGGTCTGGATAAAAGTTGGCCATTTTGTCGACGAACTGGGATCCATACTGCTTGTACAATCCAGCAATATCAATCGCAGGATCGCCTATATGGCTACTGCCGAAATCGATAATCCCGCTTATCTCCTTTTCTACATCATCGTATAGGATATTGGAAATCCCAAAATCACCATGAATGATGGCGGGTGCAAACTCAAAATTAGATCGATCGTTTAAAAACAATTCAAAATGCCTGGTAATCAACTGCTGTTTTTCGAGCCTGATATAAGAAAAAAGGGATTGTTTAATTTTCTCAAATAAATTCTTCCAATAGTCATAGGCTGTATCATTTGAAATTACCATACCAGGAGCATCCTCAGTCGGAATGGCATGAAGCTCACACAGAAATTGCGCTAAATTTTGGGCGATATGTTGTTGTATAGAAGCGGATGAGCCGTTTACGGTCTCTGCATAAAGCGGTTCCCCTGGAATTAACGGGTATCCAAAAAATGCTTGGCCCAATATGTTGGTATCAGTATTGACGAAAACCGGTTCAGGGGTGGGAAGGGTGATGTAAGGTCTGACATAAGAGAGTTGTGCACACTCCATTTGCAGAGATTTTAAAGATTCATCATGTTTAGGGAATCGGAACACCCACTGGTCATTCAAAAAGAGGATGTCGTTGTTTTCACCGAAATGGTTCCAATGAATGGTTCGGATTTCCAGTGAAGGATAAAACGATGTGATACATTTCAAATATTGTTCCAAGTACATGAAAATCCCTCCCTAGTTCTTGATTCGACCAGGAGGGATTAATTCCTTTTATTTTATACGTTAAGAAAGTATAACTTTTCTGCTACTTCGGTTAGCTCTCTGCGGCGGTCGACACATTGATTTAGTTCGAAGTGTTTGCCCACGCAGAACCGAACGACCTTTATGGAGCACTTACAACGCGAAAAACCGATCTTAAGGTACTCATAAGACCTTTGTGAGGCACTTACAACGCGAAAAACCGATCTTAAGGTACTCATAAGACCTTTATGGAGCACTTACAACGTGAAAAACCGATCTTAAGGTACTCATAAGACCTTTATGGAGCACTTACAACGCGAAAAACCGATCTTTAGAGCCTCCTCGTCGGACCTCAAGTGCCCTTCGTGGTAACCAGGGCGTTTAGGCTTTTCTTATTGTTTGGCTTTGTTATAGTTATGTTGATTTTTTTCATAAATGGTGACAAATTATTTGATACTTCTTTTTTTGTGCTGTAAATTCGGTTCTTTCCGTACGACTTTAATGATGGAAATACACATGACGATCAATATGATGGTGAATGGCAAGGCTGCTATCAATGATGCGGTCTGCAGCCCTTGCAGTCCACTACTGATGATAAGGACCAATGCAATTGCCGCCATAAGCACACCCCAGATGAATTTCACGAATCTGCCAGGGTTCAGATCTCCATCTGTCGTCATAATCCCAAGGACAAATGTCGCAGAGTCTGCTGATGTGATCAGAAATGTAAAGATCAGCAGGATGGAAAGCAGCGAGAACAAGAATGAAAAAGGCAATTGTTCATAGGTTACGAATAAGGCTGTTGTGACATCCTCGTTAACAAGCCCTGCGATATCGGTCCCTTGTAAAAGGTCCAGGTGTAAGGCAGTGCCTCCAAAGATTGCAATCCACACGATAGCGAGAAATGGAGGGATAATCAATACCCCGAACACAAATTCCCTGATCGTTCGACCACGTGAAACTCGTGCAACGAATGCTCCGACGAATGGGGACCATGCGATTACCCAAGCCCAATAAAAAACCGTCCAATCTCTGACCCAGGTTCCGCCGGTATAAGGTGTCAGTCGGAAGCTCATCTCTATGAATTTGGATAAATAGTCACCAATACCGAGGGTCATACTGTTCAATATGAATACGGTCGGCCCTATGATCAGCATGGCAAGCATCAAGAATAAAGCAAGTCCCAGGTTCAGGTTACTAAGCCATTTGATCCCTCTATCCAAGCCAGTCATTGCAGAAGTAAGGTAAAGGATAAGTAAAATACCGGTGATGATCAATTGCATCATGCCATTATTTGGTAGCCCAAATACGGTTTTCAGACCACCATTGATTTGTAGGATCCCAAACCCTAGAGAGGTAGCGACTCCAGTAATGGTCGCTATAACTGCGAGGATATCGACCGTTTTTCTGAGGGTGGTTTTTCCCGTCTTACCGATCAAGGGATTAAACGTTGTGCTGATCAGTCCTTTTTCTTTCCTACGGTACTGGAAGAAACCTAACGCAAGTCCCACAACCGTAAATACAGACCATTGATGGATTCCCCAATGGAAAAAGGAATACCGCATGGATACTCTGGCCGCCTGTTCAGATTGCCCTTCTATGCCCATGGGTGGACTGAAAAAGTGACTCATCGGCTCTGCAACGCCCCAAAATACGAGTCCGACCCCGAACCCGGCACTGAAGAGCATGCCGATCCATGTGAAAAAAGGATATTCTGGTCTTGATTCATCTCCACCTAAACGTATTTTACCGTACCGGCTGATCGCCAAAACTAAACAAAAGATTGTAAAGAAAAAGACCGAGATAAGATAAAACCAGCCAAAGGCATAGGTTGTGAAATCAAATATACTACCTGCGTTATCCCCTAAGCTTTTAGGTGACACTGCCCCCCATATGACAAACAAGAAAACGATTATGGATGACGCCCAAAACACCACATTCCTGTGGGGAGCTTTTCCTTTCAGATTTTCCAATTTGTTCTCCTCCTTTATTCAATTGCTGTGACTAATAGTGCATATTATTTAACTATACCCACTCAGTAAGTTTATTAACTTAAATATAAGATAAAGGTATAAATTCATCAGAATTATATTAGAATTGTAAAATGAAAGGATACCTGAAAAGGAGTTTACTGATAATTTTCGGTTAAGCTGAACCTATTGTGGTCATCATCCATAAAAAAGCGTACAATAGATTTAAAATATTATGCATTTTTAAAAAATTATCTATTATGAAACATTTTCAATATTCGTACGTACAATATATTAAAATACTCCTTTAAAAGGGAACTGAGATACATATCCGGATGGAAACATGATAATAAACGGTGAAAGGGTGATTGGCTTGGAATTGACCGCAAAAATTACGATCGATTTCATGGTAGAGGGAAGCAAGGAATTTTATGTAGAATTGCTAGATATACCAGAAGAAGTATCAGCAGGGGAATTACAAGAATTAGTTGATAAACGTGCAAAGAAAGTGAAAGAAATCAAATCAGCAGAAATTCTCAGCTCATCAATTAAAATTGACAGGACAAAGCCTGTAAGACATTAGCTCAGAAATAAAAGACTTCGATGGTACAATAGAGTGACCCAATAAAATGAGACAGGAAAAAACACCACCTAAGTCGTATAAACAAATATCGACATATAGGGGTGTTTTTCTTATGGGGAAGAAGAAAA
>NZ_JAKJHW010000007.1 GCF_021646685.1 Pseudalkalibacillus salsuginis
GATCAGCCACGAAGGTCACTGGAAGTCCTACGAGGAGGCTCTTGCCGCCACAGGAGGACTGAAGTGATCCAAGTGGTTGGGCGTTGGAGCTAGACATCAAGAAAAGCGCAAACGCCCTGATCAGCCACGAAGGTCACTGGAAGTCCTACGAGGAGGCTCTTGCCGCCACAGGAGGACTGAAGTGATCCAAGTGGTTGGGCGTTGGAGCTAGACATCACTTCACCGCAAAATTTTACTTTCTAATCCATTAAAAGAAGGAGCTGATCAAGTCAGCTCCTTCTTTTTTTGAAATTCCTCTCATATATCCTATAGAAAAACGCAATTATTTTATAAGCAATCAATCCTGTCAATCCACCTAATCCATTCAACAATATATCGTCTATATCAAAAATTCGGTTGGCGTAATAGAATTGCAGCAGTTCGATCAAACCGCTCACCCCGAAGGAGATGAAGAACATCTTCCTAAAAGAATCAAGCCATCGGAACATCAATGGCAACAAAAAGCCTAACGGCATGAACAATAGTAGATTACCGATTACATTTTTGAAGATCAGCCAATAGTTCCCGCTTCGCCACATCAATCGGATGCTATCGAGCAGGACCAGATTAAAGGATTTTCCATAAACATAATAGTTGAAGGTGAACAAAGTAGAATAGATCAACACTGCTAAATAACAGATAAACAGGATCGCTCCTATCCATCGCCACTTCATCCGGGCATATTCTCTTGTTGCTTTTTGTATCTGCATAAGATTCTGCTCCTTTGCTCCTACCCTTCACAAAACTAGGAATAGTGTACCATATAAAGAAAGTTTGACATAGCAAAGGTTGAGCTAATACTGAAGAAAGGATGTCTTCAAGTGTAAAAAAACAGGGACTTGCAGTAATAGTCTATGAGCGCTTGACTGTTTTTAGGCTCTAATTCTTCAAGTATTCAGCTAAAAAGAAGCTCGATCCTTTGATTTTACTGTAAATATAGAGGTTAAGCACTAAACTCCATCATCTACAAAAGTGCCTGATTGAACTACAACCAAAAAATAAAACTGCTTCTTCAACATATAAAGAAAACTTGGCAAAGCCAAGCCTTTAGCGCAGGCTGAGCATTAGTTGGTGCTTATATTGAAGAAAGTATTTTATACTTTCTTTAAATGCAAAAAAGGTCACCTTGCTTTAAGCGAGGTACTTTTTACTCACAACATTCGTGCATTGCTACAAACTGCGACCGTATGCATGAATAAAAAGACCTATACCCAAAAGCAAAGTGACCCTTTCATCATAGAACCTTAACTACTATCGATAATGACCGCTCAAAAGCCCTTTCTAAAAATGAACGGAATTCCTCAACTCGAAATTTCGCCCCTTCATCTCAGAGGTTTTCGCCAATGATCAGGTATTTTTCTGGAGTTCATTGAATGTCGCATTTACTTCCCCCCCGATGATGACCATCAGCCCTGAAACATAAAACCAAAGCATCAAGACAATGACCCCGCCAAGACTTCCATAAGTGGCACTAAAATTCGCGAAATTATTGACGTAAAAAGAAAATGCCCAGGATACGAACTGCCAACCCATTGTAGCTATAACAGCTCCGATCCAGACATTCTTCACCCTTAAACGTTTGTTCGGTGCAACAAAATATATAATTGTGATGACACACACAATAACGAGCGTACTAAGTACCCATCTGAGAGCATTCCATATCGCTTCCCAGTGGGGGAGTCCGAGATATCCGAATATGTGGCCGATCATCTGGCCGAAAACCGGAAGAGCCATAGCAACGAATATGATAAGCAGCATGCCGAGCGTCAACATCATCGCAACTGCTCTTGCAACGATGAAATTTCGGCTTTCCTCAACATCATAAGCTTTATTCAAGGCCCTGATTACGGCATTCATGCCATTAGAAGCGGTCCATAGGGTAGCGATGATCCCGACTGAAAGGATCGCTCCACCCTGATTATTGATGATTTCCGTATTCTCTTTGACGATATTCATCAACTCCGGCGGTCCATAGAGTTGTATAAAAGTAAACAATCGATTATGGTCCAAGATTGTCGTAAGGATCGTTACCGTGACAATCAGAAATGGGAAGAGTGACAGCAGAAAATAAAAAGCAAGCTGTGCTGCTAAATCGGTTACACCGTCATCTTGTATCCGTCGGAATAAATCCTTCCAGAATATCTTTTTCGATGGCTGCTTCAATCTTTCCACAACCACTCCCCCCAATCCATAGGCTTATAAGAAGCCACCTTTATCTGTCATTTCTGAACTAAGCTAGGATGCTCGGTTCATGGACCTATTTCTAATATTTATTTTCGTCAAGGTCAGGTATGTCCGTTAATTCCTTCCCAGCTTCTCTCACTTTGCCGGAAACATCCCTCAGCTCTCCGCCAACCTCTTTCATGCTGGAATACGTCTCGACAGAATGCTGGCGAACTTCGTCAACTTTCTGGATGACTTCTCTCACTTCACGGGATAAATCATTCAACGCTTTTGATGTAGTGTCCATCGTATGCTTTACAGTCTCCATGATGACCGATGGATCTTCCCTTACTGTCCTGTATAGGGATGTTGTCTGGTCCTTTATTCTTGCTGATCTTGTCTGGACATTTTTTCGTGTGTTCTTATCGATCAACGCTGCCATTCCTCCGACAGCCGCACCGATCAGGATTCCTTTCCAAAGGAAAGAGCCCTCTTTCTTTTGATTCATACTAACTGGTACGGCTTGGTTTACTTTTTGTTGATCTTGTGTGTATACAGATTGAGCCATAAATGATCTCTCCTTTTTTTATTGTTGAATAATAGTTAATTTCCCCTGTTCTTGAAAAACCAAAACATCTGGAGAAAATTGTTTAGAGAATTTTTTGGCAGGGAATGAAAAATTATAAATATAAAACTAAAAATCAAAAGGAGGAAGAGGCATATGTCATTTATTTGGACCTTGATCATAGGCGGAATCATCGGTTGGTTAGCGGGCATTATCATCGGACGGGATGTACCTGGAGGCATCATCGGAAATGTCATTGCCGGTATTATCGGGGCATGGCTCGGTACATTACTACTCGGTTCATGGGGACCTTCTCTTGGAGGTCTGGCATTAATACCGGCGCTGATCGGTGCCATTATTGTCGTCCTCTTACTGAGTATGATCATGAAACGGACAAGAAGGCCGAGTCGACATCATTGATCAAAAAAAATTCATAGCGAGATCGGCTCATCAAAAGAGCCGGTCTCTTTTCATTTTGTGTTTGATAAAATGTTCACAGCCGATTGTGACCAGGTTGAATGCTTCATTAAAATTCCCCGTCAAGTAAGGATCCGGTATATCGACCTCTTTTTGATCGGCAACATAATCAAGGAGCCTTGCGATTGTACCTGTCTGACGCATTCCAGCCAGACGATGCAATTCACCAACAGTTTCAGCATCCATGGCAAGGATGAAATCAAATGTCTCCAGTTCCTCTACTCTGACCTGCCTGCTTTCTTTTTGATCAAAGGGAATTTTTTTATCGGTTAAAAATTGAACCGTTTCTTCATGGGGAAATTCACCCACATGCCAATCTCTCGCGGCTGCTGTATCAACTTCAATCTGATGCCCCTCAATCTTGCACTTTTCCTTTAAAACCGCTTCCGCAATCGGAGCTCGGCATATTCCGCCAAGAGAAACAAATAGGACCTTCATCCTTTACACTTCCCCTTCTCTGAATTCATATTAGTTATTGTATGAAAAATCGATTTTTTATGAGGTTGTCCAACATTTTCTTATAAGTTAAAAGGCATGTTTCCCTCTTGTGTAGAATATTAAAATAGTAACCATATATAGATAGGAGGACAAACACAATGACGCAGTTTGAAGATTTTTTAGGGCAAGTGAGTGGTTGGGTATGGGGTCCCTGGCTCCTCGTATTACTCGTCGGGACTGGTATTTTCCTGACATTCCGACTCAGCTTCTTACAGTTTTCATTATTACCTTATTCCTTAAAACTTGCTTTTTCCAAAAAGCAGGACAAAAAGTCTGAAGGAGATATTTCACACTTCCAGGCCCTGATGACAGCATTAGCAGCTACGATCGGTACAGGTAATATCGCCGGGGTTGCAACGGCTGTATTCATCGGCGGACCAGGCGCCGTCCTCTGGATGTGGCTCAGTGCTCTGTTCGGTATGGCGACAAAGTATGCCGAAGCGATTTTAGCTGTAAAATACCGAGTCAAAAACAAGAATGGGGAAATGTCCGGCGGTCCGATGTACTACTTGGACAAAGGATTGAATGCAAAGTGGCTTGGTGTCTTGTTTGCCTTTTTCGGTGCCTTTGCCGCATTCGGAATTGGGAACATGGTCCAATCCAATTCTGTTGCAGATGCAGTCCAGACGACTTTCAATGTTCCTGGCTGGGCGACAGGCTTGATCTTGATGGTCTTGACTGGTCTCGTCATCCTTGGTGGTATCAAGAGTATAGGCCGTGTTGTTGCTTACTTGGTTCCATTCATGGCTCTCTTTTATGTCGTCGGTGGGCTTGTGATCTTATTCATGAACCTTGATCTCGTCCCCGGTGCCGTCGGCTTGATCTTCAGTGATGCCTTTACAGGAGAAGCTGTTGCTGGTGGTGCACTAGGTGCAGTCATTCGTTGGGGTGTGGCTCGTGGAGTGTTCTCGAACGAAGCTGGTTTAGGTTCAGCGCCGATTGCGGCGGCTGCTGCAAAAACGGACTTCCCGGCACGCCAGGCACTGGTATCGATGACACAGGTATTCATCGATACGATCGTTGTCTGTTCGATCACTGGAATCACGCTCGTCATGGGTGATATGTATCAAGGTGATCTGAATGGTGCCGCACTTACAACAGAAACATTCAGAAGCTTCCTTGGCGCACCAGGTGCCTTTATCGTAACGATCGGTATCATCCTTTTTGCATATTCGACTGTTTTAGGATGGTCTTATTACGGGGAAAAATGTTTTTCGTACCTTTTTGGAGACAATTCAGTGAAGTATTATAGATTATTGTTTGTGATAGCAGTCTTTGTCGGGACAACTGTTTCTCTCAATGTTGTCTGGGCACTTGCGGATATCTTCAACGGTTTGATGGCGATCCCGAACTTGATCGGACTTCTCGGCCTATCGGGTGTGGTCGTTGCCGAAACGAAGAGATTCCTTGCTGTGAAAAAACAAGAACAAAAGCAAACCTCACAATCAGCATAAGATAAATGGAGAAGACCCAATGGGCGTAAATGCCTTTTGGGTCTTTTTTATGGTTCCATATGCCAATCACCGATAAAAATTGGATTTGCTCCGATAAATTCCAGATTTGCACCGGAAAAATCCGAATTTGCACCGATAAAATCCGGATTTGCTACCAAATATCCAAACTCCCGAAAATGGAAAGACGCACCCCACTGGATGAGTCCTTCCTATAATCAACCTTCGATTACTTTTACATAGTAGTTGCGTGTCCGAGGTCCATCAAATTCACAGAAATAGATACCTTGCCATGTTCCAAGGATCGGTTTCCCATCCTCTATGATCACTATTTGTGAGCTTCCCACCGTACTCGCTTTCAAATGAGATGCAGAATTCCCTTCAGCGTGTCTATATTTTTCATGTTCCCAAGGATAGACTTCATTCAACCTCATCAACATATCATGCTTCACATCGGGATCCGCATTTTCGTTAATGGTGATTCCTGCAGTTGTATGGGCGCAATAGATATAAGCAACCCCATTGGTAATCCCGCTTTTTTTGATCAGGTCCTTTACCGTGGACGTCACGTCAAGCATATCATCATGGCTATTTGTTTGGATGGACTGTTTATAGAGCATCGTTACCTCCTCATGCTTTTCGTAATCTTCTTCCATTTCGCTTTCTCTTCCAGCTTTGCTTTCTGATCATTCTTCCGCTCCAGATAAGCAAGTTCGCGTTGTAATTTTTTATAGGACGCATACCTTTCTGCCGTCAATTCACCAGTGTCAATCGCTGTTTTTACCGCGCATCCTGGTTCGTTCTCATGCTGACAGTCCCTGAACTTGCACACGTCAGCAAGTGCCTCCACATCCCGGAAGCTTTCGGATAACCCATCATTCGTATTCCACAATTGAAGCTCTCTCATACCAGGTGTGTCAATCATTGATCCCCCCTGTGGCAAAAGGAACAGTTCCCTGTGGGTCGTTGTATGCTTCCCTTTATCATCGCCCTCACGGATTTCTTTCACCTTCTGTATATCTGACCCGTATAACCGGTTCACCATGGTCGATTTCCCTGCACCTGACGAACCGAGCAATGCCACTGTTTTACCTTCCGAAAGATAAGGTGTGAGCTCATCAATCCCCTCGCCTGTTTCAGAGCTTATGATATGGACTGGAAGACCGATAGCCACTGTTTCTACATCATTTACCCGTTCCTGGATATTTTCACACAAATCCGCTTTACTTAGCACGATTACCGGGTTAGCTCCGCTTTCCCATGCCATCAATAGGTATCGCTCAATCCTTCTGACATTGAAATCCTTATTAAGTGCATTTACTAGAAACACTGTATCGATATTCGTTGCGATGATCTGTTCTTCTGTTGTCACACCAGCAATCTTCCTGGAAAATTTACTGGTTCTCTGCAGGATGGCATGAATTGTGGCTGCCCGATCATTTTCTCGGATCTGACACATGACCCAATCACCCACCGCCGGATAATCTTCACGCTCGGTAGCTTCAAAATTCATTTTACCAGATATGGAGCCGAGGATTTCACCATGTTTTGTCAACAAGGTGTACATTCCCTTATGCTCTAACGCAACTCTACCCGGCTCATAACCTTTATTTATCCATTCGTTTGCTTGTTCAATACGTTCCTCATTAAATCCTAATTGTTGTAAATTCAATTCGATTTCCTCCTATTTTTAAAAGAACATCATAATAAAAAAAACCACCGGAAAAAATCACCCGATGGTTTGTTCAAACGATATAAAAAACCACAGGCCGTGCACAGCCCATGGATCTGTTCATTAATAATAGAAAGAAATCGATAATAACCGAGTAACGATCACTGCCTAAAAGCGTCACGTCCTGTGACAACGGCAGTACTAGCACGTCATGTGCGTCGAAAATTCACCGCTAATCATTTGGTTACTTGTTTAATTTCCTTAAACAGGGGCTGTGCATCATATACAATTGGTGAATAGTCCATCTCGATGAATTTGTACATAATACAAAACCTCCTTCAAATCCGTTAATCTGTTTCCATTATATGCTACCCATTTAAGAATGTAAATATTATTTACTGAATGCTTCAACAAATTGTATGATGGCCGGTCCTAATAGGACGATGAACAAACTTGGGAAAATGAACAATACAAGCGGGAAAAGCATTTTGACCGGTGCTTTCATCGCTTCTTGTTCAGCACGCTGTTTTCGTTGATCGCGTACTTCTTCAGATTGAACACGCAAGACATTGACCATCCCGATTCCGAGCTTTTCAGCCTGTAAAATACTGCTGATCAGGATGTTGATTTCATCTACCGTCAGCCGCTCCCTCACTCCACGAAGTGCTTCCCGCCGTGTTTTTCCTAACCGGATTTCTTCTAGACATCGGTGGAACTCAGTCGATAAGACCCCTTCTTTTTTCGAAACGACCTTACTGAGAGCGCCGTCAAAACCGAGTCCCGCTTCAAGACTGACCGTCAGAAGATCCAAAACATCCGGAAGCTCGCGTAAGGCAGATTGTGAACGAGCTTTCTTTTTACTTTTCAAATAATAAGGAGGAAGGATGATTGCAACCAGCATTGCAAATGACACCGACAGAATGATGCCACCCAATTCAAACCCTGATAATGCTCCCCATCCCCCAGCTAAAAATGGGATGATCAAGATCAGACCGAGCTGGATGAGGCGATACTCAAACGTCGTCATACCGAATGGGTTTCCTGCTTGAAGTAATTTTACTTCAAGCCTGGCTTGTTTCTCCCCCTGCATCTTTTTCTTGAATCCTCTGCGGAAATCTTTCCAAAGCGGGCCCAGCAAACGTACGTGTAACGGTTTTGCTGTGGCATCATTTTCATCTTCCTCAGCTTCAGCTTTTTTACCGACAAAAGCATCCAGTCGCCGTTTGACCGGTTCTTTTTTCTCGCTACGATAAACGTAAATGGAATAAAGAAATAACGTAACCGCAGCGAAGAAACTGATATATATCATCTCTTTACACCTCAATCGTGGTTACTTTTCTAATTAATATAAATCCGATAATTCCAGAAATAAGACCAGCCGCAAGTAGGCCCATACCAATGATATGCGTGAACAATGTACCGATGTACTCCGGTTCGATCAGATAAAGAACCAATCCTAAAATGAGCGGGAGTAATCCGATGACGATACCAGAAAGCTTCCCCTGTGCGGTAAGCGTACTGATCTGTCTCTGGATTTTCGTTCGATCACGGATGGTTTGGACGATTTTATCAAGGACCGTCGCTAAATTACCTCCGACCTGCCTTTGAATCAAGATCGCCTGGATCATAAGTTCCAAATCTTCACTTGGCATCCGCTCATATAATTCATTCAATGAATCCTCAAGTGAACTGCCGTATTGCATTTCCTTCAACACAAAACCGATTTCACTGCTGATCGGGTCATCCGCTTCTTCGACAACGGTTTGCAGCGCCTGCGGAAAACTGAATCCTGCACGTAAGGAGCCTACCACCGTCGAAATCATATCCGCTAGTCCATCATTGAACTTTTGAATCCGTTTCTTTTCCTTTTTCTTGATCCACATGATCGGCAGCATATAGCCTCCTGCAGCACCGATGATCAGCATCAGAATACTGCCCGATATAAGGAAAAGAAATCCCGCAGCTAATGCGGTTGAAATCCACCGGAACAGGATGAACTCCTCCGGCTTCAATGGAACCCCGGCTCTACGTAGCATGCTTTCAAGCTTTTTGCTCTTCTTTTTCGAGACCTTCGAGCGCAGTCGCTGCTTCGATAACTGGAGCTCTAGAAATAGGTTGAATTTTTTCCGTTCAAGCTTTGATTTGTTATAGCTCGAAAGATAATAATTCATCCGCTTGATCATACGTTTGTCTGAAAGAAATGTCATGTGAAAAATAGCGTAAAAGAATAAAAAGGAAGTGAAGGATGCCAACACGATTAAATAATAATGCATCAGCCCCAGTCCTCCTCAGATACAAAGACACTTGGAGGAATATCCAAACCGGATCTCTCCAACAGGTCATAAAATTTCGGCCGTACACCCGTCGGTACCAATCTGCCTTTGATTTTCCCTTCTGCATCAATACCATCCTGTTGATATTCAAAAATGTCCTGCAAGACGATGACATCTCCTTCAAGGCCCTGGACTTCGGTGATCTTCGTGATTTTTCTCGTACCATCCTTCAATCGGGACTGCTGGATGATCAGATCGATTGCTCCTGAAATCTGTTCTCGAATCGCTTTTACCGGAAGTTCCACCCCAGCAAGCAATACCATTGTCTCAAGACGGGAAATCATATCCCGCGGGCTGTTCGAGTGACCCGTCGCTAAGGAGCCGTCATGACCTGTGTTCATCGCCTGGAGCATATCGAGAGCCTCAGCCCCACGAACCTCCCCGATAACAATCCGATCAGGACGCATACGTAATGAATTCCGTACAAGATCACGAATCGCAATTTGCCCTTTTCCTTCTATATTAGGAGGACGCGATTCAAGCGATATGACGTGTGGCTGCGCGAGCTGTAATTCCGCTGCATCCTCAATCGTGACAATCCGTTCATCATCAAAAATGAAGGAAGATAGGACATTTAGTGTGGTCGTCTTACCTGAGCCGGTTCCACCAGAAACAAAAATATTGAGCCTCGCTTTTACGCATGCTTCAATGAAGGTTGCCATTTCACGAGTCAACGTACCGAAAGAAATAAGGTCATCAATCTTGAAAGGGTCTGCTGCAAACTTTCGGATCGTAAGCGTTGGTCCGTTTAATGCCAGCGGTGGGATAATTGCGTTCACACGGGAACCGTCCGGCAAACGTGCGTCTACCATTGGGGAACTTTCATCAATCCGTCTGCCGAGCGGTGAAACAATCTTTTCGATGATGTTCATGACGTGTTCATCATCCCGAAAACGGATGCCCGTCAACATCAGCTTTCCTTTCCGTTCGATATACACCATTCCCGGCCCGTTGACCATCACTTCCGTCACTTCTGGATCCATAAGCAGTGGGTTGATCGGTCCGAATCCAGTCAAATCATGAGTAAGTTCTTCGACAACCTTCTTCCGATCGATTGCTCCCCGGAATTGCTCATCCTCTTTGATGATCTCAACCGCCATCGCATCCAAGTTTGGAATGATTGTTTCAACATCATCGTTGCTATTCATTTCTTCTAATATTTTTTTATGTAAACGATTTTTCAGTTCTTGATGCTTATTAAACTTCTGCTGCTCTTTTTCTTGTACTTTAACATCCTTCACTTGTATCTTTTGCGGGCGGAAGCTGGAGACGATGTCAGGTTTTGGGCTGGTTGGTTCGCTCTGAACTTCTACTTGCTCACCATTATTGATCTTTTCCTGGTTTTTCGCTTTGACCTTTTGAAGTAGACTCACGCTTTTCCCTCCTTGCTACGTTTAGACCTTTGGAATATTTTAGAAAGGAATGAAGGCTCAGCAGATTCATAGACTTTAATTTCCCGTCTTGAGGTAAGCTGTTCTGCTATCTTCATGACTGCCTTCGCAAGTTCGGTCTTTCCCTGGTTCACCACAAAAGGGATTCCGATATTCAATGATTGGGAAGCGATTTGAAAATCATTCGGGATATACTGAAGCTCAGGGTCTTCTAGAATATCCGGTACATCTGAAGCACTGATGACACTCTCCATCGTCGATCGATTCACTACTGTTGTCACTTTGGTATTCAGCTCGATTGCGTCAAGCGTCTCCAACATCAACTTCGTATTTTTCAAAGTCGACATTTCTAAATTAGTCAGCATCAGGATCTGATCTGCCTTTTCAAGTAAAGGCAGTGTCTGTTCCTGTAACCCTACCCCTGTGTCAACCACAACATAATCGAACTGCGAAAGCATGAGATCGAGAATCTTGCTAATATTCTCCTTCGTCACAAGCTCTGAGTACTCCGGCCGGTCTGGAGCTGAAAGGACACGGACCCCGCTTTCATGTCTGCTGAAATAGCTTTCGAGTGTTACTTCATCAAGATCATCGATATCCTCGATGACATCCTTCACCGTAAAGGCCGATTGCAAGTCCATGGCAAGCCCGACATCCCCAAACATATAATCGCCATCCAGCACCCCGACTTTTATGCTTTTTTTACATAAAGCAACGGCCAAGTTGACCGTCATGATTGTACGGCCAACTCCACCTTTAGCGCTGCATACAGCAATCATTTCTCCGCGCTTTCTTTTTTGTATCCCAGTATGCTCATTTTTTTCACTGGTGTTAGTTGTCATCCGAAGCAGCCTCCTCTTCAGCCTTGACCCTGCTTCTAAGTGCGATGTGTAATGGTCCTGATTCTGTCGCGTTTGCTAGTTTCACAGCTTCATTAGGCATCACTTCAAGCGTAACAGAAGTATATTCGACGAACTCTTCACCTTCAGTCGTTTCAACCATGCGTCGTCCAACCGCTAGGACTGTTACATTCTCGACTACGATCTTTGAAACTAGTTTGTCCCCTTCTTTCACTGTGTTGATGACATCCACTTGGTCTTCAGGCTCAAGCAAATTCGATACAGATTGAGGCAAATTCACCCCGACCGAAACTGCTCGAAAACCATCACGGATCTTTCGAGAAACGAACAGCTCTTCCTCTTTTGAGGTTTGAAGATGATTCGTCAACATCGCTTCGCCCTGTGCAATATCCGCTGTAGAAAATTGTCCTACAGCAGTATCCAGGTTTGTGATTGTATTCGAGTGGATTCCTTCCTCAGGTATGAGCTTGAGTTCTAGCATATCCTTCGTAATCGATATATTCCGCTTGATCTCTTGAGCTGCCACAACAACCTCTATCTTATTTTTATTAGCTACCGTCTGCGCATCGTATTGCTTCATATAATTGAAAAAAAGCACCGTCGTGATGATCCCCATGATGACCGCTAACGTTAATACAAGTTTTGACCTCACTATGTTCACCTACTCTGTTAGTCTGATTGCAAAAGCTCCGAAATTTTCAATCGTATTATCGATAAAACCGGTGTCTGTTTGTCTGACAAACATCCCTGTAATTTCTGTACTGTTACCATCCATCGGTTCGGTAATATAAAAATGAGCGAACCCCACTACTTGGATCTTTTTCATCTGGTTTTGAGTGTGTTCATAAGGTACATAAATCGGGATTAACAAAATCCTTCCGCAATCACGAGGATTCGCCCCAGCTCTCATCTCTTCCTCTGTCACTGTACATTCGTTGACAAGATCGTTCACAACGCTTCTTGTTTTACCTGCAACGTTTCCGGTTTCTGTTTCAATAATATCCTCATATCCAACTGGATCTTGGTATCCATTTCTCAAGTTTTCCTCATAAGTTTTTGCACCAGATCCGCCAAGAGCAAGGAGCCCGAATACACCTGTATCATTTTCATGGGGACCTACTTTCAATTTATACTCATGGAATAATTGAGGATTGACATTCCTATCGATTCCAAGTGGTGCTACACCGATCGCTTCACCCATCGTCCCGATTTCAGCTGCAGCATGAACCTTAACAGGAACAGACTCTTTTCCGAATAGGGTAGAAAAATAAAGGGGAACCTCTTTTATCAGATCGACACCAACTTTATCTTCCAGCTCGATTTTCATGTCTTCCAGACTATCCAGTTCGGCATGCTCTGTAAGTACCTTGTTGACAACGCTGCGAACATCATCCTCATTGGCTGTCAATTCTTGCGCTCCTGATAGGACTGCTCCATTCGCAACCTTCTGCAGATGGCTTTTCGTCATGAATAAGGAGCCACCATCAATGACAAGACCCATGATCGCGATTAAGGCTAACATTGCCAGTCCGGTCAGAACGATCGTACTACCAGCTTCTTCTCTTAGTACTTTCAATTTTTTCTTCATAATAACTTGCCCCCTCACTCCACTCTGATGGTAGAATCCGTTTTCACTAAGACTGGTGAAGGCAGTATTTTTGACATTAAGGGTGTAAGATAATCTATCGGATACTCGAGTGTGACCGTCATATAGTCACCCGAATCCCTTGTCGAGTCATTGGGTGAGATGTTGACCTGTAAATTCGAAGAGTCCCCGACATGGATATAATCGCGTGCAAATTCGGTAATAGCAGCATCATCACGCCCTAAACCGCCCAGACGGACACTCTCCTGTGTCGCCAATTGAAGATGCATATATGTATACATGATTCTTCCGAAATCAAAAATCCCCATCAAAATAAGTAACAGCAATGGTAAAACGAGTGCCATTTCCACCATGGATTGGCCTTTTTCATTTTTGATCATGAAATCCACGCCTTCCCGACAAAACTAAGAATTGCTCCCCCAGCAATCGCTACTCCATATGGATAGGTCGCTTTCATTGAATCCTTTGTTAAAGCTAACGGTACCTTTAGACCGTTCTTTTTCCCATATAGCCAGTGGAAGTAATATTTCAATCGTTTGAAAGCCCCGCCACTGAAAACCAGGATACCAAGTGCGAGTACGCCGCCAAGCAGTGCCATATAAATGGAAGTATTCAAAACGAATGCTGGGCCTTTCAACGCTCCGACCAACGCAAGCAGCTTTACATCCCCAGCTCCCATTCCCCCCATGAAATAAGGGATTAACAGAATACCATAACCAGTAAGAAAGCCAAGAAAAGATACCCCAAAGCCCGACAAACCACTAATAATAAAATGTAAACTAAAAGAAAGTATAAGTGCAGGGAAAATCACCTTATTATAGATCAGCCGTTTCCTCACATCGGTAATGACGCAGATGACTAGTACAATAACTAAGATTATATTGAACAACATGTTGAAAACTCCTCACCTTTTCTTTAAAAACGGCCTTACGTATGATAACGTAAGGCCAAAAATTCACATCTTTATTCTGTAGGATCCGGTCTACCTTGAATTGCTGTAACAGCATCGTTAAACATGTCTACAATTTCACCACGTAAGACCACTAATGCCGCCACGGCTGCTACTGCAATAAACCCCAGTACCAATCCATACTCAGTCATTCCTTGTCCTTGTTCTTCTGTGATAAGTGCTTTTAATTTTTCCATTATGATACTCGCTCCTTCAGATTTTTGATTTGGACGGTTTGTCCAGGTTGAATTTTCGTCTTGTGGATGATTCCTGCTGGTATCTCGATGACAGACGTAGTCCCTTTATGGTGTTTTCCAAATTCTCCGGGACGGACGTAGCTTTCCGCAGCAATGATTTCATACTGATCATTGAGGTAAAGTACGTCGATTTCGTATTTCATAAAATACGTGTGGATCGATCGACAGGGCTGTAAGTGGATGGCATAACCTTCGGGAAATGATGAAGTAAACATAAGTCCTTTTAATCTTTTGAAAAATGAATATGCGGGGACGACTTTCTCCGCAATGACGATCCCATTCGTCAGGTTAATCAGCTCCACTGTTCCACCTCCTCCTTTAACAAAAAATACCCTGACTTTACCGAAAGCAGGGTACATGCGCAAAACAAAAACACCCCTTTGATCTTTCGGTAACTGGCTGGCTTAGTGCAAGTGCACCTTAGCCCCTGTAGTTTTGCGCCGCTGGTTTTCACCAGTTTTGCCTTTATCGAAATTCAGCGATGCTTGTCGTTGAATCCGATATTTTGTAACTTCATCATACAAAATGGAAAAAATTATCACATCGGTCAATATTATTAAATTTTTCTGAACATTTTGTGGACACTTGTTACTAAAGTGAAAAAATAAGCAATACTTTAGTTTGTTTTTAAATGTCATTTATTGGAACCCCTTAAACGTTAACTAGGCATTTGGATTCATTTTCAAACCTTTCACTTAAAAGTTTTTAAAATTGAACGATATAAATTCTTATATACCTTAAAATGTGACCCCCATATACTTTATACCTAAACTTTTTTCCTGGTACTAAAGATTATTTTATTATTTTTTACTTAAAAGTGTTCTAGTCAGGAAGAATTAAAATCAATCATTCATTCGGGACTTACAGCTTTTATATAAAGTAAAAAAACTCCCCGTTAAGGGAGAGTCAATTCATAATTACGGAATATCAAGTGCATCCTTCGTTTCATCAATATTCGACTCTTCTTTCAACATCAGCATCATTAATAATTCATCATAATAATACCCGTTAATTTTAAGCGAACGCCTTTCTAATCCGTATTCATTAAAGCCAAGTTTCTCATAAGATCGGATCGCTGAACTGTTTTCCGACATCACTGTCAGGAGGATCTGTTCAAGGTCTTCTATTTTTCTAGCCTCTTCAACCAAATACTGAAGAAGCTTGAATCCGATACCGTTCCTTTGAACGTGCTTTGCGACGTACACCCCTACGATATCGCCTTTATGCTTCGTTTTGTTTTTTTCCCTCTGCAAAAAAGTTCCGATCCCAACGAGTTCACCGCCGTATAATGCCCCAGCGGTAAAATGTGTATCCGGATTTTGTCCTCTTAACCGGTCAGCTACTTGTTCTGCTTTACGTTCAATCTCTTCTTCATAAGAAGATGCGAAGGCTTCAGGAAATTTTACAAGCCCTTCTAACCTGAGTGTAAAATAATCTTCTGCATCTTCTGGTGTAAGCTTTCTGATTTCTATCATGTTGTCCTCCTCTTCTCTTTCATTCGTTGATCTTTACAGCTGTACCGTATGCTACGATTTCAGAGGCATTGGCCATGACAGAAGAAGTTTGCAAACGACAGGCTACGATTGCATTGGCCCCTTTCGCATTTGCATCCTCTACCATTCTCGAAATCGCGATCTTACGTGCCTGTTCCATCATTTCGTTGTATTCCCTTATTTCGCCTCCGATGATGGTTTTCAAACCAGCCAAAATGTCTTTGCCGACATGCTTCGCTTGAATCGTGCTCCCTTTGACGAATCCTTTCAATTCGATAACCTCTTTGCCCGGAACTGTATCAGTAGTCACGATAATCATTGTTTTTTTCCTCCTCTTTTTCTTTTATCCGTTCAATGACTGTAAGGATGAATAGCGCTAGGATGGCGATTCCATAAATGATGAACAATAGGATTGAAACCCATAAGTTGAAGAATAAGAAAACGATTGCTGCCCCTTGCAAGAAAACCGTCAATAACAATATGAACGATTTGTATTTTCCCATTTTTCACCTCTTCAAAGACAAGCATTTATGAATTCGTTTTTTCACCCTTTCAGGTAAAGGTTGATTGAAAGCCCTCTCTAATAAGAAGGGACTCTCAACACCATATTCCTTCCAATAAGATTCGATAAGGTCGGCTTTTTCCCCTTTTTTCGGAATCAATTGATAGAGGATGAACCAATCCTCCAGCGATGTGTATGGAGTATGAAAGTGGTCATAGGTGATGCTTTGTTGATCCAGAATCAACTCATAAATACCTGAATCATTTTCCAACGCAAATCCTGCCATGAAGTCGACTGACGTACTGCCCATTTGATAGGTTTTGAAGGATTTCGTTTTAAAAGGGGCTTTTCTCTCAGTTGGGACCTCCTCTGCAATACGATCCATTACATCTATCGCTTTTTTGGCGTCCTCTATTCGAATCATCAAATCGATATCATTCGGTTGGATACCCAGCCCATTTTTATAAAGAACATGTGAGCCGCCGATCCCCCAGAAAATGCCTTCTTTATTCAATGCATTTGCAACTCTCTCTATGACAAACTTTTGCATTTACTCACTCCTTACCGATTTGTAACGAATCGTTTATACCGCTTTTACAAAACACTGCTAAACTGACCTCGAATAAATTACAGGAGGTTACTGAAATATGCACTGGTCCAAAAGGCTTTTCTTTTTCATGTTAGCTATTTCCATAATAATACCGGTGACAGCAAATGCTGTTGAAGGTCCTTTAAATACGACTGGCAAACAGGATGGCGGAATCGGTGATACGACAATTTATCTTGATGAGGTGCCGAACATTGCCATCGATCCGAAGGTGAATGACATCATCTATCCTCTTTTTGCAACCCCATCCATCAAAAAGAAAGGACAAACCCTGACCATAAAAATGGATAGCCAAGGGAAAGAGGCAGGTAACTGGAGTGTAAAGCTTAAACCGACGAACCATTCGGCTTTTATTGATTCCTACGAATTACCTATCGAGAAGGTTTCAACTGGTGATTCCCATTGGAAAGAGAGTGCGACCATCCATGATGTGACCGTGAAAATACCTGAAAATACACCTGAAGAACTTTACGATCTACAAGTCGCATATACTGCCAATGGACAACGAAAAACAGATAAGCAGCCCCATTCAGTAAAGGTAGTCGAAGAATTCAAAAAGGATTTCACTTTCCTGCATCTCACGGATACCCACATCGGCTCACCTCGTAACCTAGGTGACCATGACGATCCATCATCTGTAGATCCTGGTCGATTGAAAGAGGCAGGCATGTGGGACCCTGATCCTGAAAAACGCTGGCTCTATCTTCAAAAAGCAATCAAAGAGGTCAATATGAAGAATCCCGATTTCGTGGTTGTCACAGGCGATCTTATGTATGGACAAATGAATCCGCAAGAATACATCTATGAATATGAAGAAACGTATAAAATGCTTCAAAAACTGGATGTACCTGTATATCTCGTACCAGGAAATCACGACTATTACGCGCAGGACGCCACACTCGCTGATGGGGCAAAATACTGGGAGCAATACTTCGGCCCGCAGTACTTTTCCTTTGATTATGGTCCTTATGCCCATTTCATCGGCTATAACTCCTTCGATTGGCATAAATTTGACCGAAGCGGCCATGGAACAGTCTCCGTTCCTACTTGGGGCGGACAGATCCGGGAAAAGCAACTCGAATGGGTAAAAGAAGATTTGGAAAAGAACGCAGCAACAGCACAAGCTGGACAAATCAAAGGATTGTTCTCCCACCACAATCCACTATGGCGTGACCGTGACATCTGGCCGAAGGCTGATCCTGAAGTCAAAGAATACTGGAAGCAATACGATGCGCAGCATAATCCGCAAAATCTACAAACCTTGATCCTTGGAGAAAAGCTCGGTATCAAGTATGATCAGCAATGGCATGGTGAAAATGCGCATGAATTGATCGATATCATGAAACAATACAATGTGGATCTCAGCTTGCACGGGCATACACATATCGATGATGTAACTCAACAGGATGGGATCCTTTATACCACGACAACTGCTATTGAGCTTTCTGGAAGGCCATGGGTAGGTTTCCGTCCGTTCCAAGTGAAGGATGGGAAAATTACAGATTATAATTATGAAGAGGATGGTCACTCAGTACCAGTATATCAAAACGGGGATACCGAAAGCGGCATCATGTCCCTGGAGTCGAAGTATTCAAATCCGAATGACGGTACTGCCTCAGAACAACAGATCAGCATCACGAACCGATTGAAAAAAGATATGACGGTCACCATTCCTATCTACCTAGTTAAGGGTGATTATGATGTCTCAACGGGAGAAGTGAAACAGGATGTGACTTCCGGCAATAAGCAATACCTGGAAGTTGAACTGACCATCCCAGCGAACAGTACAAAGACGACTACAGCCAATTAAACTACACCCCATGCTCCCGGGAATCTACCCGGGAGTTTCTTTATGTCGAAAATTAACGTATCATTTTCTATTGACATTTTAAACAGAATGATTTAAGTTTTGTATATAGGAAACATTTTTATAATCAGGCATATATTATGACTGTCACTAATAGTCATTTTTATTTTTTGAGAAAAAGTTGCACGCGTACAACTTTTATTTATAGGGTTAACGTTGTTAGTTACGTACACAAGCAACAGAGCATATAAAGAATAAAAGAACGAAAGATTGTGAAATGAAAGGAGTGTGCAGAATGTCAAATGCCTTATCCGTTAAAAACTTGAACGTATCCTACCTCGGTAATGTCGCATTGACAAACGTATCGTTCCAAGTAGATGAAGGAGCTCTTGTCGGGATCATCGGCCCGAATGGTGCTGGGAAATCGACGTTGATCAAAGCAATGATGGGGCTTATCCCTTCAGAAACTGGTAAAGTGGAAATCCTCGGGAAACCGATTAGAAAAATTCGGAAGAAAATCGCTTATGTGCCGCAACGGAATGATATCGATTGGGACTTCCCAATCCATGTCATCGATGCTGTGATGATCGGGACTTACCCACACCTTGGCTTATTCAAGCGCCCTAAGAAGCAGGAACGTGAATGGGCTTATCAATGCTTGGAGCGTGTCGGTATGCAGGACTACAGCAAACGCCAGATCGGTGAGCTTTCAGGAGGGCAGCAGCAACGTGTTTTTTTAGCAAGGGCATTGGCCCAAAATGCAGACATCTTCTTTTTGGATGAACCGTTTGTCGGTGTCGATGTTTCCAGTGAAAACACGATCATGCAAATATTAAAAGAACTGCAGAAAGAAGGAAAAACAACGCTTGTCGTCCACCATGACCTCAGTAAAGCCAATGTTTACTTTGATGAATTGATTTTATTGAATAAAGAGTTGATCGCAAAAGGTGAAGTAACGGATGTACTGGAGGTCAATACGATCCAGAAGGCGTATGGGAACCCCCTCGCATTCATGAAGAACGAAATAGGAGTGAAGCAAGCATGAACTTCATTGAAGCCATCATCCACTATGAATTTTTACAGAAAGCGTTGATCACTTCCGTCATGGTCGGGATCATCTGCGGTGTCATCGGCTGCTTCATCATCCTGAGAGGCATGGCTTTGATGGGAGATGCCATTTCTCATGCGGTACTTCCAGGAGTGGCCCTATCCTATATGCTCGGTATCAACTTTTTTTTCGGGGCTGTCATTACCGGAGTTCTTACTGCAATCGGGATCGGTTTTGTGAGCCAAAACAGCCGCCTGAAGAATGATACAGCGATCGGGATCTTGTTTACGTTCGCCTTTGCTGCCGGGATTATACTGATCACCTTTATGAAGAGCAGTACAGACTTGTATCATATTCTTTTCGGAAACGTACTCGCCGTACGGCCTTCAGACATGTGGATCACGTTGATCATCGGCATCCTTGTTATCGCAGGAGTTTATTTCTTTTACAAGGAACTGCTCGTCACTTCCTTTGATCCGACGATGGCTTCTGCATATGGACTATCGACGAAATTGGTCCATTATCTATTGATGACAATGCTCACGATGGTGACTGTCGCTTCCTTGCAAACGGTAGGGATCGTGCTCGTCGTTGCCATGCTCATCACACCTGCCGCAACGGCTTACCTGTTGACCGATCGCCTATGGGTGATGATCTACCTCGCTTCAGGATTCGGGGTCGTCGCCTCAGTCATCGGGTTGTATTTCAGCTTTATGTATAACCTTTCATCTGGAGCTACAATCGTACTCGTATCAACACTATTGTTCATCGCAGTGTTCTTGTTCTCACCAAGACACGGATTTATTCGGAAAGTCATCAAATCAAGAAAAAGAGCTTCGCTAGCAAACTAGAGAGGGGAACAGGAAAAAATGTTTAAGAAAATGTATCTTTTATTTATTGGGGTGTTGATGACACTATTGCTTGCCGCATGTGGTGGTAATGAGGATGCCCAAGGGAACAGTGAAAAACTTCAAGTCGTGACGACATACTCGATTCTGCAGGATATGGTTAAAAACGTCGGCGGTGATAAGGTTGAAGTCCACAGTATGGTTAAAATCGGGGCAAACCCGCATGAATACGAGCCCCTTCCTGAAGATCTCAAGAAAACCGCTGATGCGGATGCTGTCTTTTACAATGGTCTGAATCTTGAAGCAGGAAATTCATGGTTTGAAAAATTGCTCGGTACAACGGGTAAAGACGGTGAAGATGCTCCCGTATTCCGCCTTAGTGAAGGTGTTGAACCAAAATACTTAACGTCAAAGGGCAAGGAGGGTGAAGAGGACCCTCATGCGTGGCTCGATGTCTCAAACGGAATCAAATATGTTGAAAATGTAAGAGATGGACTGATCAAGGTCGATCCGGAAAATAAAGAAACGTACGAAAAAAATGCAGCGGAATATATCAGCAAATTGAAAGGTCTGCATGAAGACGCAAAAAACAGTTTTAATGAGATCCCTAAAGAGAAGCGTTACCTGATCACGAGTGAAGGTGCTTTCAAATATTTCAGTGACGCGTACGATATCGAATCGGGATATATTTGGGAGATCAACGCTGAAAACCAAGGCTCACCAGATCAGATCCGACAAGTTGTCGATTTGATCAAAGAAAAGGATATCAAAGTTCTGTTCCTCGAAACGAGTATTGACGCTCGCAGCATGGAAGCCGTATCTCGTGAAACCGGGGTTCCGATCGGAGGCAAAGTATTCACGGACTCTCTCGGAAAACCTGGGGGAGACGGTGACACCTACATTGATATGATGAAATGGAACATCGACACGATCAGGGAACAACTGAATAAACATTAGAACAGATACGTTTGCAGGGATGACTCGCATTGGAGTCATCCTTTTTATGTAACGACGGGACACCGACACCGCTTAAAACACCATATCCTACAGAAATAGAGGACACCAAAGACCTTATTTACGGTAGATCACTGTAAGACAGCGTCTTTTTACCGAAATAACGTAACAGATGTCCTCTAATAACCCATTTTCGAATAACTTTGGCTTTCTTAAAAAATAGGGCTTTTACCGGGTCTCTTCATTCCTTCAAATATCCACTTTCCACTGCATCTTCAATGATAGCTTGTGCATATTCCCAAAGTGCCTCTGAACCTTCCGCGATTGTTCCATTTCGTTTCATAACCTGCTCTTTGATGATATTATGCTTTTTCCAAGCAACGCCTTCAGTCGCGAAGTTGAGAAGCATCGGGTGCAATCGGTCCAAGGCGGCTGCAAATCTTGCCTCTGGAGACTCCCTCTCCTCAAATTCTCTCCAAAGCGCATAGATCATGTCCGCTTGATCATCTGGTAAAATCGAGAAGATGCGCTCTGCTGCCTGCTCTTCCCTTTCTTCCTTATCTTCATATCCCTTTTCATCATACGCAAAGGTGTCCCCTGCGTCGATTTCGACTAAGTCATGAATGAGCAGCATCTTGATGACATGCAAGGTGTCAATACCCTTCTCGTTCGCGTACTCATCTAAAATCAGCGCCATCACCGCTAAATGCCACGAATGTTCAGCATCATTCTCTTGCCGGTCTCCACCTGTAATATGAGTCTGTCTCAAAATATTTTTCAACTTATCGATTTCAATGATGAACCCCATCTGTTGCTGCAAACGATTGATATCCAAAACCGTTTCCCCCTTGTCTCTCATTTACACTTTTAAATTATACACAAAGATGCTTGCAATGAGAAAAGACATCGAGGTATTGATCACGGTCATTTGCATCGAATTTCGTGTTTTTATAGCGGAGAATCCCCTCTTTGTCCACAAGAAAGACCGATCGTTTTGCTGTCTGCTTCTCCTCGTCCAATACACCATAATCCCTTACTGTTTTTTTGAACCAATCTGACAAAAGCGGATAAGGCAACGTTCCAAGGCTTGCAGCAAAAACATTGTGAGCGTAGATATGATCAACACTGATGGCAAGAAGCTCGGTGTCAGTATTCTGAAATTCTTTGAAATCCTCTTTCCAAGAGGTGATTTCCTTAATTCATCCAGGGGTGAAATCCAACGGGTAAAACGCGACTAAGACATGCTTCTTCCCTTTGAATTGAGATAAGCTGATTTTTTCACCGGTCGTCGAAGACAGATTGAAATCCGGTGCAGCTTGCCCAACTTCCAATGGTGTGCCCATTCGATAGAACCTCCTTTTTAAACAACGTTACCTTTAAAGTATCCCTATTATTCACAGCTCTAAACATTTGATTTTATGTTCGTACAGGACATTGGACCCTCCTCCAAAGTACTAAACGCCAAGAATAAATCGTCTAAATATAGAATGAAAATTTTGTGAAGGAAAGTGAATGGAGATGAGCATTAAATTGATCAAGATCTCCGCAGTCTACTTAGGGATTGGCGTCCTGACAGGGATGTACATTTTTTCGGTTTATCGACATCTTTCAATATAGGTCATTTCGACTCAAATTGTTGAAATACCGTGTCTTCAGAAACCTTATACAGCTCTTTACCCGCAATCTTGTTGATGATCTTTTGGTTACGGACCACAGATAAGCCAAGATTAGTCGCACCAGCTCCATGGGAATGTTCCAAATTAGTCAATGTAAAAACATGATTCGGGCGATCATCCTTAAATTCCAGACAATAATCGTATAAGACTTTATACCGTTTTTCATCCTCCCACTCGATTTCATCCCTGAATTGTTCAAACCACTCAGGCAAATGCGGCTTGTACCCGGTGGCTAGTACGACTTTTCTCGATAAATGGCCAAACGATTCTTCCTTTTGCCATTGGTGACAGGTTAATTCATAACCGGGCCCCTCACTATTGGGCCTAATCTTATTCACTTCAGTAAGCGGTTGGATACGAACCTTGTTGGCATTTTGATCAACAGAACGATGATACAGAAGATCATATATTTGCTTCAATGTTTCCGGGTCGATCCCTTTTCGGAGCTGGTCGAGCGTCGAAAGTGCATCCTTTCGATCCTCAAAAGGCAGCTGATGGAAGTATGCAATATAATCGGGGGAAAAAACCTCTTGACCTAGTTTTGCCGATTCGAGCTGCATGAATCCTGCAGACCTCGTATACCACGTCAGTTCATAGCCTTTTTTGTCTTGATCAAGCAACAGTTCGTAAAACACTTCTGCAGCACTTTGACCGGAACCGACTACCGTGATTGATTCGGATTCTTTCGCCTCATTTTCGTAAAAACGGTACTGGCTTGAGTGAAAAACATCTTCAGAAGAACATCCATCCGTCTCCATTGGAATCATCGGCACACTTCCGGTTCCGATGACAATATGGCGTGCATGGAATTTCTCGAGCGCCTGCGTTTCCGAATCATTCACATGAACTTTATATACTTCCTCATCCTTAATGTACTCCACATCCACCACTCTTTTTTCAAAAACGCAGTTGTCTAATTCCGATGCTACCCATGCTCCATAATCACTATATTCCCGTCTGGGGATATCAAAACGGTTGAAGAAGTAAAATTTAAAAAGTCGATTCTTTTCATGAAGGAAATTTAAAAATGAATAAGGGCTCTTCGGATCAGCCAATGTGACGAGATCGGCAAGGAACGGGACTTGAAGATCAGACCCCTCAAGCAGCATACCCGGATGCCATTCGAACTTTGAGGTCTGATCAAAAAACAAAGCGTCAATCTCGTCGAACGGATCGACTAAAGCGGCTAAACTTAAATTGAATGGACCAATCCCGATTCCGATCAGATCATAAATTTTTTTATCACGCATCATCCCACGTCCTTTACCTTAGCTATTACCGTAACATCAGGCCAGATTGATCAAACATTTGATTGAACTGAAAAACTTTGTTGTCAAGCAGGATTCCTTGCTTTGAACAAACGTTTGATTCAGCTCTTGCAAATCGTGTCGATGTTAGGATTCGTGCCACAAAATATGTGCATTTTATATTTTCACTTAATGAAAAGAGCGTAAACCAAAAAATGATCGACACCCCTCAGGGCGCCGATCATCAAATTTTTTATTCTTCAGCCAGAGCATCGTTATCTTCTGATTCTTCATTTTCTGTTCCCGAATCTTCAGGCGTGTAACCTTCGTTGTAAGCTTTTACAATCTCACCAACAATTTCAACATTAATATGGCCGCTGTTGAGGTTCGGAACAACGACTGAAAATGCAATTTCAGGGTTGTCATATGGGGCATATCCAATGAAAGTCAAGTTGTAAGCTCCTGGTCCACCCTGCCTTTGAGCTGTCCCTGTCTTACCAGCAATTTTGGTACCATTAAGCTCTCGAGCAGTTCCTCTCGAGCCATGTGTTACCATATAGAACCCATCTTTTATGCGATTAATTTCTTCTTCCGTATTGTCAATACGGTTGATCACTTCTGTATCATATTTTGAGACAAGCGGGCCGAGCTCATCCATACCTGTTGAATAGCGAACTTCCTTTAATAAGTGTGGTTGAATCCGATATCCTCCGTTAGCAATTGTAGAAGCATATTGTGCCATCTGGATTGGTGTATACGTATCAAATTGTCCAATCGTATAGTCAAACAACTTTCCTGCCTCAGAGGTTTGCAAATTCCCTTCATAACCAAGTGCCTCTCCTGGAAGATCAATCCCTGTTTTCACACCCATACCTACAGAACTATAGACATCTCGTAATTTTTGAATGGTTTGAAAATACTTTGGCCGTTTATTTACACTTGCCGAGTAATGCCCACCATTATCCGAAATTCCAAACCCTGCATGTCGTGCAACTCCGACACCCATATAGACATTGGATGACTGCTCCAGGGCCTTTATGTCATTAACGACACCAATATTGTTTCCGCCATATGAACTGAAAGGAGCTCTACCTCTCATATGGACAGGTTTGTCATTAATAACAGGTGCTCCACCCATTTGGTACATGGCAAGTACTGTTGCTCCTTTTACAGTAGATCCCATTTCAAAGGCTTTCTGTAATGTCGCATAGGAATCATCTGTAAACTTACCGTTTTCCAATTCCCTTCCTACCATGGCGAGAACTTCACCGGTATTCGGGTCCATCATGACAACATATGCGCTGTTGACGGGACCATCTCCTCGGCTGCGTGCCACTGAGATTTTTTCCTCGAGAATTTTACCGACCTTTTTTTGCAGATTCATATCTATGGATAGAACAAGGTCATGCCCGCGGCTTCCCATTGAGACTTCAGGCGCCCCGATCGGTTTACCGTCCTTCGTAGTCGTGAAAGTGTATGTTTTGTCTTGTCCGCTTAGAATGCCTTCATATTGGGCTTCCAAGTAACTCGTACCGACTAAATTGTTCCTTGCATATCCTTTTAGCAGATAATGGTCAAGTTGATCCGCTGGAATGGATTTAATACTTCCAAAGAAAAACTCATTCCCTTTAGGATAGGCACGTGTAGCTGTTGACGCGATACTGAAACGTCCATCCAATTCACCTAAATGCTCCCCGATGACAGCCATCTCTTTTTCTGAAAGGCCTTTCTTCACAAAAGTGACATCCAAGTTTGTTGCACTATCAAGCTCACGTTTGACAGCAAGGATCTCTTCTTCTTTTTTATCCTCTTTTAAAGGTCTAAGGTCCTCTTCGGTGATCCGATCTCGAACTCTTTTGTATTTTTTATCGTCTTCTAATTCCTTTGAATTCAGTTCTTTTTCTGACAGTTTCATTTCATATGCCCGGAAACCTCCAGCTGATGTCTTACCTTGTTTCAGGATCCAATAATCCTGCCAGTCCCGTTTAGTTATTTTATTTGTCGGCATTTCAATCAACGCTGCGATTTTTTCTGCATATTTGAGATGTTCTTCAGCAGTCGTTCCTTGAATACGTATATATGTCAATGCAAATGATGGCATGTTTGTGACTACAACTTCTCCATTTCGATCAAACATTTTTCCGCGTTCAGTCTGGACGGATGCTTCAATATTCGTTGTCATTTCCGACTGTGTTCTGAAATACTCCCCGTTTACGATTTGCACGAACCCTAACCTGATAATCAGTATTGTAAACAAAATAAATACAACCATGAAAAGCAGGTTGAGCCTTGCCGGGAGGAATTTCTTTTTTTTCTTTTTGTTCTCGATGTTATCCAACCTTTACTCCCCTTTTAAAACAATGTTCTAGTTCTATTATAGACCCTTTTGGATGGTAAATGTTGCACTTTTTCATCATTTTTTTACAGTAGTAGTACAGAAAATGAAGATTGAATCTTTAGTCCTAGACAAAAAACTGCCTGGAGAAAGGCAGTTTAAATTTTCAGGTATTTCGAGCTCCCTTTAATTTATAGGTAAAGTAAGTAAAAACATTGGTAAACAGCAGAAATTTATTGGTAAAACACTCAAAAATGTTGGTAAAGAACTTATAATTCTAATAAGGAATCGGTCAATATAAGGCGAAATTATACACATGAATTATGAAGGGAATGGTTATTTGATTATTAAAAAGAGAACAGTACCTTTGAAACTAAAGAAATTAAAAGCTTTATCACGAAGATTGCCATTAAGTCATCCAAGCAAAGCACTCATTGATAAACAATAAAGATTGGAAGTAATACATAAAGAAATTAAATATGCAAAAAAAGAGGTACGGAAGCTAAGCAGGGTATTGCTTAACTCTGGCATACCTCATAATCTGGACTTATTGACAAAATATAGAATCAGAAAAACAGATGTGATCAAAGGCGTCCATTGTCCAAAATGTTTTCATTTACCCCTTTATAGAGATTGGGGAAAATGGTACTGTAGTGCTTGCAATGATTATTGTCAAGACGCACATATTAATGCACTTGAAGATTATTCACTCTTAATAGGTGATAAAATATCAAACAGGGAAATAAGAGAATATTTAAATGTTTCTTCAGCACAAGTCGTCTATCATTTGGTAAAAGACCTAGGATTTATCTCAACGGAACGTTTCGTAACCGTACCTACATACTCCCACCACCAGAATAATCCTTAAACCTCTAAATGTACGAGCCCGTATTTGGCGGCTGGTTCGTTGCTTTGTTTTGCCCACCATTGATTTCCATAATCAAAATGCCACCATTCCGCAGGATAGTTTGTAAATCCTGAAGAGGTCATCACATGGTTCAGCAGCTGACGATTTTTCAGAAACATTTCCTCTTCTTCACTCAGTTTCCCACCATTGTTTTTCTTTTCTTCATAATAATTCGTCCAGGCTTGTTCAGTGAAATCATCGAACTCCGTCCCCATAGGTAGTGGAACATCATTTTCATCTACAATCGTTACATCTACTGCTCCACCGGTAATATGTGGTGCTGGTGCTTCTTCGTTCTCTGACGGATACGAGACAAAATGGCGTGTCCCTTCTCGAAGCCTCTCCTCAGACCATTCCGGGAATTCTTGGGAAAGCCTCATCAAATAAGTTTCATAGAGTTGCTTTTGAACGGAGGTCGGTCTCCATCCATCCCAGATCAACAGTTTATGTCCATTCGGTAAATTTCGAGCTGCATCAACGAGTTTAATGACTACCTCACCTCGGACATAACAGTCATTCAATGCGCCTGTAAGCCTCATTTCATGATACTTAGGTGCGACAACCAGCAACTCGGTATCAACACTACTTACCGAGATGAGCTCTTCCTTATTCTCTCTGATCGGAACCTTCTTCCAATCTTCAAGCGGCTGAACATGTGGTACGGGATAGTCGTTTCGATTCATTCAGATAGCCTCCATTCTAGGACTACTTTCTTACCTAAATTCACGTTGTAAATATTTTTAAAATTCAGTAAAGTATTCGTTTCCTAGGTATGCTTTTGTTGGTCTATCATACTTCTGCCCTTGTTACAGAGAATTGAAACTTGGTAATGCCAACTTTCCTACAATATACGCATATATCTACTTTCTGCTTAACAGGTCATACTTCCTGCTTTTCCTTTTAAAACTAAGCTTGGCAAAAGCTGAGCCTTAGGTGCTCTCATAGAAGAAAGTATTTTATACTTTCTTTAAATGCACACAAAAAGGACTGACCTTAAAAGTGTCAGCCCCTTATCCATCCAATAATAATTCTTATTGATTGGATCCTATTTTACTTTTCGAACCACCTTTTGCACCACCGCTATGGAGGGCAAACAGGTTTGATTCTACAGAGAATGTCAGTGATTCGCGCTCACGCTCTCTCTTGAGGGCAAGCTGGATCATATCACTCGTCAATTCTTTGAACGACTTGCCTGTCGGCTCCCAAAGATAGAATGAAAGTGATCCAGGAATCGTATTGATTTCATTGACATACACACGATCAGTCGTCTTATCGATCAAAAAGTCGATACGGGAAACACCGGAGCAGCCGAGCGTTTGGAATGTCTCTTTGGCAAGGGCTTGCACCTGGGCAGTCTTTTCGTCAGAAAGAGCTGCAGGGATTTTCCGGTTTGTGCTTTCCATTCCTTTCGAAGCACCACCGCCTTTGGAAGATCCTCCACTTTGGTACTTGTCCTGGTATGTCAGGATATCCTTACTGCTTAATACTTCTTCACAGATCGAACTTTCCGCTTCTTCATAATCACCTAAAACAGAACAGTTGACCTCTTGTAAACTCGTAACCATTTTTTCTGCGACAATCTTATTCGCAAATTCCATCGCCAGTTCAACAGCCTCTTCAAGCTCTTCACGATTGGTCGCCTTGCTGATACCAACGCTTGACCCAAGGTTAGCAGGCTTGATGATAACAGGGTAGTTGAGCTCAGCTTCAATTTTAGCGATAAGCGCTTCCTGTTCGTTCAGCCATTTGGATGAATAGAACCATACATAATCCAGGATCGGTAGGCCTGAATCACGTAAGATCTGTTTCATCATCACTTTATCCATGCCGACTGCAGACGAGAAGACATCACATCCGACATAAGGAATACCGTGAAGCTCGAAAAATCCTTGTAAAATCCCATCTTCTCCGAATGTTCCATGGATCACTGGGAAAGCGACATCTATTCCTGTTATGAGCTTTTTTCCGAACATCCCTGTTGTGTGCCGGTTGATGACAGGGCGTCCCTGATCATCGGTCGTAATCGTGATCCGTTCACATTGTTTCAAGAGATCATTCATGCTTTTATAGTTCTCAATCTCTAACAGTGCTTCCCCCGTATACCAATTTTTATTTTTACCTATATAAATCGGAATCGGCTCATAACGATCACTGTCCATCGCATTGATTGCTTGCAGCGCCGAGATCACTGAAACTTCGTGTTCTACTGAAACGCCCCCAAAGAAGACGCCTACTTTAATTTTCATTATTCCAACCCCTATTCATTAAATGTATCCGGAAGGTCATTTTCAATCAGAACGACCGTTTTTTCTTTTGTGATTTCATTCATTTTCATGATGGCTTCATCCAGATTGCGGGCAATATAATACTGATCTTCTGGATATTGTTCCTCTTTCAAGCCATCCTGTAACGGAACTGTTTGTTTTTTTCCGACCAGAATAATATAGTCACATACACCTGCCGCATGTTGGCCAAGCTTCTTGTTCAGGTTGTACTCTTCTGGCCCCAGCTCGATCATGCCTGGCGTGATCAGCACTTTATATCCTTCCATCTGTCCAAGCACATCAAGTGCCATTTTAGAGCCGACAGGGTTTGAATTGAATGCATCATCAATGATGGTAATATTGGATGAGTGCTTTTTGATCTCCATACGATGCGGTACTGGTGCAATCTTTTTCGATGCGACTTCGATTTTCTTCTCCGGTACCCCTAGCTCAGAGGCTGCAGCAACAGCAGCTAAGATATTATAAACATTATGTTGACCCAACAGCTTCGTTTGGATGTCAATTGCCGTCCCGTCTTTTTTCACAATGCTGAAAGAAGTCCCCTTAGAAGAAAAACTGATATTTTCTGCCCTATAATCCAAATCATCTGCATGGATTCCATAATAGACGATACGGGCCTTACTTTTCGGTGCCCGCCACATAGAGTTTTCATCATCTTTGTTCAAAAAGGCGATTCCATCATCAGGAAGACTGTCAACTAACTCGAATTTCGTCTTTTTGATCGTGTCGAGCGATCCGAACGTTTCCAAGTGCTGCTCCCCAATGGAGGTAATGATTCCGTATTTTTGTTGGGCGATATCACAAACCTCTTGGATGTCATACTCTTGCTTCGCTCCCATTTCCGCTATGAAGTATTTATGGAAAGGTCTTAACATATTACGGATCGTAATCGTGACACCCATCGGCGTATTATAGCTCTCAGGGGTCATCAACACATTTGAATGGGATGAAAGGATCGTGTTCAATATATGCTTCACACTTGTTTTTCCATAGCTTCCAGTAATGCCGATCACTTCAAGGTCCGGTGATTGCCTGATGATACGCTTTGCATCGTTGGCATATCCTTGTGCAATCCTTTTTTCGATCGGTAAGTTGATGGTGTTACCAGCCATGACGACATAGAAGCTGAGTATATTCAATATGACATACACTAGCAATAATGGTACCAACGCCACTTGATTGATCAATCCGAAATAGAAGCCAAATCCAGCAATAATCACAACCAAAAGAATGACGGTTGTCATCAAGCGTTTTACACGTGCAGTGACGACAAGTTTTTTCTTCTCTTTTTCAGTTTCCCTCAATAAGTATAGAATTACATAAAGTCCGATAAATAATAGAATGGCAACATTGTCTAGAAAATCCACAAAAGCGAGCAATACAGTTATTAAAGGAATGAAGTCCCGCTTTCGGAAGACTTTTTTGCGGTTTTCTTTCATCCATTTCTGGAACCGCTCATTCCGATATCCATTTTGTTGCAGCATATGGATTGCTTTGCGGATTCTGGACCAAGTATAGAGGCCCCAGAAAACAACCCCGATCACAAACAAGAAACTAAGCATTCTTCCACCCCTTATCCTTTTCAAGGTAATTATCGATAATTACGAGAAATTCGTTGAGTTTTTCCAAGTATGAATAATGCCCTACACCTTTAAGGACAACCAGGCCGGCATCCGGAATCGCCTTCTCCATGATCTTCGCATCTTCCACAGGAGTCGCAGTATCATTTTCTCCCCAGATCAATAGCGTCGGTGCCTTGATCTCCGGCATGAAACGCTGCAAGTCTTCATTGACGACTTTTACCATCGTCTGCTGCATGACACCGGATGCATTTTTATAATCTGCAGAACCAAGCTTACCCTTCACCTTCGTCAATATTTCTTCTTTATAGTTGCGTAGACCAGGAAGGTTCAGAAGATTTTTAAAGAATTTATACGTATAGACTTTGTAATAATAGCTGAATTTACGCCTCGGTTTTACCCCGGCACTATCGACTAGAATGATTTTATGGACCTTATTGTGTGCGGCATAACGAATGGACACTCTTCCACCAAAAGAATGTCCTACTAAAATTGGATCTTCTATGTTCAAATCATTGATGAATCGGGAAAGCATGTTCGTGTATGCTTCTACATCCCAAGCTTCCGGTGGCTCCTGGCTCTCACCGAAGCCGGGAAAATCAATGGAGTATACTTTAAAATGCTTTTCTAAAAAGTTATGGACAGGTTCGAAACTCTTCAAGCTCGTTCCCCAGCCATGCAGTAAAAGGATGCTTCGCCCTTCCCCTGATACTCGGTAGTTGACGCTTACGCCCCCAATATCTATTTTCATTGATGAAAACGCTCCTTACAACGAATTTATAATTAGTCATTTTTATTTACGTCATCTTATTTATATTATCATACCTTCAGCTTTCGATGACATTCCAATTACCGATTTTCCGCCTAATCACAATATATTTCAATATCCTAAAAAGTGATCCCCAAAACCGATGATCTATATATTCGTTTTACATCTCATTTTCATTCTATATTGTTCGTTCAGATAGTGTCATTTAGGTATGTTTCCTATTTAACTGCAAGGGAATGGAAATATTTTTTAGAACAAGTTCATCTTGTTTTTTGCCCTCAACTGTCCATATGAACCGTTCATAAATGTTTGGTATAATAGAAGAATCTAAATGAAGGAGTGAAGACTATGAGTAAAAGCAACGCTTGGAAAAAGCGGAGAAAGCTGGAGCGTGAAGGCAGACGGAATCCAGGATGGAACCGTAGCGATTTTGCATTGATGGACTTGAGGACACGCAAGACGAAAACGAAGAAAGATAAACTGAATCAGCAGAAACATAAGGACCGATTATCTGACCGTCACTACGATCATGATAACGGCCTTTTGTATACTTCAACCGGCTCTTTTATGTGATCTAAAATCAATCAAAAGTGATGGTCCCTTCTCTTTCTAGCTCGTAAAATCTTCCTGCATACCCCAACACCTTAATATGGAATCGATCGCCTTCAAATTCTGCTTCCATTTCATAGACACAGACCAGACCAAAATCACGTCCATAAGTTGAACCATCTAAAATCTTGTCTTTTTCACTCAACTTATCGAAAAATTTTTCATCATTCATGGTAACTCCATATTTCGAATAAGCATAATCATCAAATTCAGAACTATCTGGTACTGATTCTTTCAAGGAAAAGTAAATTAATGCAAGGACTATTAAAGAAGAAAACAGCCATGACTTCCAGTGCTTCCTCATTTATGAACATCTTTTTCTTATTCTGCCTTCGAATTCTCTTTTTCAACGTTTAAAAAGAGATAAACACACATGCAACTACGACTAGCATCACAATGCCTAAGTAGCGTAACATTTCATAAAATGTACCTATGTAACTGGATTTTTGAGGGTAAACGATCAGAATAAAGAAAAACGAAAGGACAAAGCTATAAACGCCACATTTCACTAAATTTTTTCCAAAGTAAGCACCTCTTACATATATCTAAGTACTTCTGTAATATTTTGAATTTGCGTTATTTCACGCAATTCTTCTGAATTATCTTCAGTAATCCAATATCCTTTTATACCAACAGTACATGCTAATTCCATATCACATTCTGAATCTCCTATGATGATAGAACTTTTCAAATCAATGGAAGGATAGCTTGTTGTTGCTTGATCAATCATACCCTGGTTTGGTTTTATACAAGAAAAGCCTTCACTTCTGCTATGTGGGCAGAAAAAGATATCAAGCACAAAAACTCCAGAATCTTTCAATACCTTCAGCATTTCGTTAGTGATGTTTTCGTATTGCTTTTTTGTAATAATTCTCTCATTAATCAAATACTGGTTGGTAATGATGATGATTTCATATCCCCGGTCTTGAACCTCTTTCATGGTCTCGATCGAACCATCAATGAATTCTGGAGTATGGATTTTGCTCCACTCATGGTCCGGGTAGTCGCGGATAATCGTTCCGTCCCGATCGAAGAACGCAACTTTCATTTAATCCTCTCCCAAGTGCAATTTTCAATGTGCCAAATCAAAATATACTCTCTAGCTTCCCAATTTTCGCCTTTCCTCGTCTATTCTTTCTACATCTATTCGTTGAAACAATGGTTCAATCCTTTTTAGACGTAGCGATTGGAGTTCGACATATTCCCAGGATGGTGCTTCTAGAGCTAATAATTCTTGAATTTTACTAGATGAAAAAGGCAGGAATGGCAATAAGAGATTGGATAGATTTACGATGATCTGCGTGCACGTGTTCAGCGTTATGGCACACCCTGCAGGATCTTCGCTCACCTGTTTCCAGGGCTGCTGTTCGTCGAAATACTTGTTGCTGGTCCGGATGAGTTCGAATATCGTTTCCAGTCCTCGTTTGAATTCTCCTTTTTCAATATGAGTCTCTACTACTTCGTAGGTCTGTTTCACTTTTTCAAGGATTAATGATTCCGGAACTGCCTCAGGGACGATTCCATCAAATGATTTTTCAACGAATTTCAGTGTCCTGTTGACGAAGTTCCCATATGCTCCGAGTAGTTCACTGTTATGGCTGTAGATGAATTCGCGCCATGAAAAATCAGCATCTCTTTGCTCTGGACCATTGATCGTAAGAAAATAACGGATTGAATCTGGATGATAATCTTTCAAAAGATCAGGCACCCATACCGCCCAGTTACGGCTTGTCGACAGCTTCTTCTTTTCGATCGTCAGATATTCACTTGAAATGATATGGTCTGGCAGTTTCAATTCCCCGAGCCCTGACAGAATCGCCGGCCAAATGATCGAATGGAACGGTATATTATCTTTTCCATGTACATAATAGGATTTTGTTTGTGCTTCTCCCCAAAATGTTTTCCAGTCTTTCTCCTGAAGCTCGGCCCACTTTTTGCTCGCCGTCAAATATCCGCTTACAGCCTCAATCCATACATAAATCTTTTTATCTTTAAAACCTTCAAGCGGAACATCCACACCAAGCTCAATATCTCTTGTCGCCGCACGGTCTATTAATCCTTCAGATAAATAGCGTTTCGTAAGGTGGATTGCATTCGGTCGCCAGCCATCTTCTTTTTCAGCTTTTTGTACAAGTTCTTCAAGCTTTTTTTGGAATTTTTTCAATGCAAAATAGAAATGCTCCGTTACTTTTACAATCGGTTTGTTGCCACATAACTTACAAGTCGGCTCCACCAAATCTGCTGGATCTAAGATCGTCGAGCAATGATCACACTGATCACCTCTCGCAGACTCGCCGCACACCGGACAAAAACCTTCTACATAACGGTCCGGTAAAAACTGGCGATCTGTTTCACAATAGCTCTGCTCCACCTTCTTTTTATAGAGGTATCCATTTTCCAGTAGTGACTTGAAAATATACTGCACTTCCTGATGGTGAAAAGGGTCATCAGTGCGGTTGTATAGATCATATGAAAAACCGAGCTCACGGAATGACTTTTCGAATTCCTTATGGTAGCGGTCTGTGATCTCTTTTGGTGAAACCCCTTCCTGCCTGGCACGGATGGCTATCGGTGTGCCGTTACAATCGCTCCCTGAAACATAAAGCACATTCTCCCCTTTCAACCTGTAATAACGAGCCAGTATATCCCCCGGCAACAGACTCGAAATATGACCCAAATGCAGAGATCCATTCGCATATGGCCAAGCTCCTCCAATATAAATGTTCATGTTCATTTCCTCCTTTTTATTAAATCTCAGTGTGAAAAGCGGTTTGTCGCAATACTTCTTGAATTTGTCGCGATTTTCGGGACTCTTGTCGTGATTTTCTTCATTCTTGTCTTGATTTTCTGGTTTTGTGTCGTAATAAAATGAAAAGTTGTCGTGATTTTACTAAAAGCCATAGGTGCTGGCCGAAATAAAAAATCCCCGCCCGAAGACAATTGTCTAAGGACGGGGATCGATTCCCGTGGTACCACCTTTTTTCACTGACCGTTCACACGATCAGCCTCATGAAGTACGGAGTGATCGACTGCACACTCTTATACTCTGGCATTTTTAACGGACGCCAAACCCCGTCACAGCTTACTGGTGCACACGCAGCACGTTCAAAGTGAGATTCAAAGGCCATTTTCAATTCGCCGTTCAACACTTCTTTTCAGAATACCGAAGCTCTCTATGGATAAACGCACGAACCTACTTTCCTCATCAAAATCGGTAACATTATATTTTTCGTTATTATTACAGAATAGTGTGAAAATGTAAAGTGGGTTTTTGCTGAGTCTTTACCTCAAAAGACTTACCTGAGTACCTCGTCTTTCGAATAAATAAAAAAACAAATAACCCTCTAACCAGAGGGCTGATCATTCTATCATACATTTTTGACATGGGATCTCTTTGAAGGCTGGTTCTTGAGAATTCCAATATTGGACCCAGTAAAAGCTTCCATTTGATCCGTTGTTTGTGATGACCTTCTGTACAAAGCTTTCCTCTTTTATCCAGTTGCATTGGACCGAATGTACTTTCGTCGAGCTCGTGTCCAAAACAATAAAATAACCCGTACCTTGTCGCTTAATGTGCTGGAAATCATTTAAGTGCTTGACAAGCCTCATCTCGTCACCACCTAACAATGGATTTACAAAACTAATGGTAGTATTCCCTATTCTTGTCGAAAATCCTTTATTTTCAAAAAAATAAAGGAATTCTTTTTTTAGTACAATTTACGATCGATTTTAGTTCGATAAGAGTGGAAGGCTGACGATTCGCTGATCTTCCGCTTTTCCATCAAGCTATTGAAACGGATGATCTTTTCATTCAGGCGTTTGTTGAGCTCTGTTCTTTCCATGTCATCCCGGCATACAGCAATCAATTCTTCCAGCGTGACCATGTCCTTTTTCAACTGGACTTCAGGAGGTATGAACCCACTGTTTTTCAATATTTTATAACTGATACGAAGTTCATCCGAAACACCTGCAAGGTCGTCCTTCGGAAGAGGCTTCCCTTTTCCAGGCAAGTTATCGAATTCTCCCTTTTGCAAAGCCGCTCTGATCTTTTCTTCTGCAATACCCGCTGAAAAGTCCATGTTATCACCTCACTGAATTTATACTTCTAGTTTACCAAATAATGACTTTATAAACCGTAAAAAAAGCGAAAAGATGCTGAACCTTTGGGACAGTCCAGCTTGCCCTACTACTATTCCATCTTTTTCCTGGAATTAAACACAATGGACCTTTTAGGAAGAAGGATTAAAAAACACTCAAAAGAAAACTGCTGAGTGTTACCGTAGTGGCTCCGGGTGTTGCTGCAGAGTTGTTTTGTTTCATGATCATCGTAGCCTATAACAACTGCGGTCAATTCTTCATTCTGTTCATTGAAAGTTTGCGTCATCCCTGCCGAAAAGAAGCTGCCAGAGAAATATAAGATATTCGTTTCCATCAAAATCACTCTGTTAACGTATACGATGAAGTTTGGATAAGGTTTCTAATGGCTAATGTGTCAGCTTATAGATCTCCTCTAAAACGGGCATTTCTTCTTTTTCCTTATCGGTCACATGATCCCAGAGGATGCCGGTCGGTTTTTCGTAATCACTTTCTGTTTTGATGAATCGCTCATTTGTAGCGATATAATCAACAGTGAGATCATAGGCATCTCTTGGCAGATCATCCGCGACAAGCTGGGTCTCGTGAATAGTCGTGATAACGGGAACAGCAGGATTGCCAAGTTCTCGAATAATCGCATATTCCCGATCTGCATATCCTTCTCCTTTACCGAGTCTTCGTCCATCTTGATGGATGGCAACAGAACCAACGATAATCAAGTCGATGGTCGGCATTTCTTTTAGCGGGATGACTTTTCCGTACGTATGGATATGGCTCAGACTCGCTCCCTTTTTCTCCTCGCCTTCAGGTACCCACTCAGGTTTGACCATGATGAAGCCGTCCTTCAACCGAGGTGTCGGGACAAGCAAGGTCTTCCTATCGATCAAGATCTGTCTTCGGATCGGGAGCTGCGGTGAATCCGGATTCACCTTGACCACATCCGCTTCTTTATATATATCCATATCGGTGACATAAGATGCCGCTTTCTCAGCACCCTTGAAGTTAGGAATCCTTCCCTTCAATGGAAAAGGAAATCGACCCACTTTCTCTTCTGTCATCCGCTCCCATACACGTTTACGTATTTCATCCTTCGTTCCCATCGTCCCTGCCTCCTTGTTTATTTTTCAAAGCGTCTCACCGGGGTCCCTATGTAGAACAATCTTCAAAGGATTCTCTAGCATTTTTGTGAAGCAGTCTTTCCTGTTATCCCGATCTTTATCCGAATAAAGCTTCCCCTGGCTTATTGATGGCCCATTCCCGTACTCGTTTACCAATTTGAAGTTAAAAATCCTTTAAACCTGCTTTCTTCTATCAAACAATGATTTTATCAAACCATAGCATGCCTCACTTATTTTCTTATTTACAACATTTCTAAAATGTGGAACCATTATAGCAAATGGATTCTAGTTCGAAAAAAGTAGGGTGATGGCCATGTTCGCTCCTGATCAATTGAAAAACTTCGAGCCTTTTTCTACAGCACATCTGATCGTTATCTCTATAATGATTTTAACGATTCTGCTCATCTATATGTCCAGAAATGAGCTTAGCAGGAACAAGACTGCAAAACAGGTGATCCGCTGGGGAATTTTCACCATATTGGTTCTCTCAGAGGCAAGCTATCAAATCTGGAGTTTCGCAAATGATGTCTGGGATCCGAGATGGCATCTTCCACTACAGCTTTGTTCTATCAGTTCATTCGCTATCCTCTTCTTACTGTGGAAACCGAGTGAAGCACGTTTCCAAATCGTCTATTTTTTCGCTCTGATCCCGCCATTTTTAGCAATCTTGACACCTGATTTGTTGTATGGGACTCCACATTACCGATTCTTTCAGTTTTTCATCCACCATATTACACTTGTTACTGCCGTTTTCTTTTACCTGATTGTGGAGAAATATGGCCTTAAACGGTTTGCGGTACCCAAAGCTGCATTGTCCATCAACCTCCTGGCACTTCCAATTTCTTATTTAAACAAACAAATCGGAGCGAATTACATGTTTTTAGAAGGTCCTCCTGCAGCGAAAACACCACTCAGCTGGTTTGGAGAAGGATTTTGGTATATTCTCAATCTGGAAATCGTCATGGTCGTTACCTTCACCTTAACCTATCTGCCATTCCCTTTTATCAGAAAACGAAAAACGGACCTGAAAGCATCCAGATAATTAATTTTTAAAGATGTATTTGATCGAAAAGCTGTTCCATAAAAACGGCGGAATGTCTATAAAATCGTTTCTCAAGACTTACCGATTGTCTTTCTTTTCAAATGGTACTAAACTTGTTCTTACAAAAAGTATTTACCACCTTGAATCGAGGTCCTGCTTTATGAACGAGAATCAAACGAAAGAGCAAGTTGCTGGGGTGGCTGCAGGTGCTGGAGCATACATACTATGGGGGTTTTTGCCGCTATATTGGAAGCTGATCAACCATGTCCCATCTGAAGAAATTTTAGCCCACCGGATGGTCTGGTCGTTCATTTTCATGTTGATTGTTTTAGCCGTTTTAGGAAGGCTAAAGAAGTTCACCCGTGAATTGAAGGAATTGATGGCGAATCGGAAAAAATTATTCGGTCTGATCTTTGCGGCCATCTTCATCACACTCAACTGGTATACCTATATTTGGGCTGTGAATAACAATCATGTCGTCGATGCAAGTCTCGGTTATTATATCAATCCGCTCGTCAGTGTCCTATTAGGGGTTATTGTCTTAAAAGAACGCCTTTCTTTCTGGCAAATCATTTCATTCGTACTTGCGGCCGTTGGGGTACTGATCTTAACCCTTCATTACGGAAGTATCCCCTGGGTTGCGATTTCATTAGCATTAAGCTTCGGATTGTACGGTTTGTTGAAAAAACTTACCGCTCTTGGGGCCCTTACTGGGCTGACAATCGAAACGTTGTTCATCACTCCAGTCGCCCTTCTTTATGTAAGTATGTTGGCAGCCAATGGCTCAAGTTCGTTCCAACCAGCAGATCCATTAACGGTTCTATTATTGGTCGGGGCAGGGGTCGCAACTGCAATTCCATTGTTGTTATTCGCCACTGGAGCAAACCGGATTTCGTTATCGATGATCGGATTCCTTCAATACATTGCGCCGACCATCATGCTGATTTTGGGAGTATTCCTCTACAATGAGATATTCTCTCAGGTACATCTCATCGCCTTCCTATTTATATGGTTTGCGTTGAGCATTTTCACCCTTTCAAACACAAGACTGCTCGCACGGTTCGAACCACGGTTAACCAAGGCAAAATCGTATAATGGATGATACAGAAAAGCCGAAGTGACCAGCGAAGAAGGTTATTGAAAGTCTTATACTTAGTCTTTAAAAAGCATACACGTCTCCAATGGGCTCCCATAAGTGAAGACCAGCTTACTGTATAGGATCAAAGAACTGTACGGAGAACGGCTGGAAGAGGAGTTCCCAGCCGTTGATATGGGAATGGAAATGATTGAGCAAGTACTGGTCCGCACCGTTTTTTCATGAAGGAATGCACCTTCAAGCAATTCTTGATTTGAAAAAATGCTTGAAAACCGCTAGTTTCACTTCTATGAAAGAAAGCTGATCCTCGCAAGAAAATCAGCTTTCTTTCATTCTATCGATAAATTCTTGAGCGGATTGCTTCGGATCGCTCGCATAGCTGATCGCCGTAATGACCGACACACCCTCAGCTCCAGCCTTTATGACTTCTGATGCGTTCGATGGCTGGATTCCTCCGATCCCGACGATCGGCAAAAGGATTCCTGCTTCCCGAAGTTCCTTTATGATCCGTGGGCCTTGAACTTCACGGGCATCCGCTTTCGTTTCGGTAGGGAACATCGGTCCAACACCGATGTAGTCAGCTCCTTTATTTACGGCCTCTGCTGCTTCTTCTACATTATGAGCGGAGACACCAAGTATTTTCGAGCCGATTTTTTCACGGACTAACTCGATCGCTTCATCATCTTGTCCGATATGCACCCCATCCGCATCAAGCTGTAAGGCTATATCGACATCATCATTAACGATGAATGGGACATGATGATCTCGACAGATTTCTTGGAGTTCCCTGGCAAAATTCCTTTTCGCATCACCAGTCAGGGATCCCTCACCTTTTTCACGGAACTGGAAAAGAGTGACACCTCCGTCAATCGCTTCTCGTAAAACATCCCTAGGGTTACGCTTACAATTCGGGCTTCCCATAATAAAATAAAGCTTCAACAGGTTTTTTCCCAAGTTCATTTCACTTCAACCCCTTGACGCTTGTAGGCCCAATGATTGGTAGGACCATTACCAGAGCCGATCTTCAGTTCATTATAAATTGCAGTAGTGATGAACTTTTTCGCGGTATGGACCGCCTCTTTCACCGAGTATCCTTTTGCAAGTTCTGCTGTAATCACTGCTGCGAAGGTACACCCAGTCCCGTGGGTATGGTCCGTTTTGATACGGGGACTCTTGAATTCATGGAACTCTTCCCCGTCATATAACAGGTCGACCGCATCATCATCCTCCGTATGGCCGCCTTTGATGACGACATTCATCGCACCTAACTGATAAAGTGCTTCAGCTGCTCCCTTCCGATCTTCTTCCATTTCGATTTTCATGCCAGTCAGTACTTCCGCTTCCGGAATATTCGGTGTAATTACATAGGCTCGCGGAAGGAGATGTTCCTTCATCGCTTCTACTGCCTCTTCCTGTAAAAGCCGAGAGCCTCCTTTGGCGATCATCACCGGGTCGACGACGAGTTTGTTCCACGAATTAGCCTCTACAAGGTCTCCCACTTTTTTTATGATAGCCGCACTGAAAAGCATCCCGGTTTTCAGCGCATCTGGTGCCAGATCGGCCGCAATCGAGTTGATCTGTTCTTCAATGGCTTCAACGGACATCGGATAAACGCCCTGGACACCTAATGTATTTTGTGCAGTCACAGCCGTAATGACCGACATCCCATAGACGCCCAGCTCCTGGAACGTCTTGAGATCAGCCTGGATGCCTGCACCCCCACCACTGTCAGAACCGGCAATCGTCAATGTCTTATAAGTCATTTCCTTTCACCTCCATTTATCCGAAATAGCGATGGTAAAGCGTTTTTGCCTCTGATATGTCCTTTGTCCCATGGATCAATGCCCGACCATCCTTGAATAGAACCATTCTCCTGCCCTCTACTGTAAACGATAGAAGGTACGGATTCTGCTCGACTCTTCCTCCCTTGTCTTCAAGCATTTCTTTCATGGCTGTCAAATCCCTTTGCTGACGGCCCGGAGGTCTGATCTGCACTGAATCTCTGCCGCATAACACCGCTGACTTGGTCTGATTTTCATAAGCAAGATAAGGATACGTCGATTCTCTCCCGCAAGAAAGACATTCGTTTTTTTTCGCCTTTGCTACGTTTATTGCTGTTTGCTGGTTTGTCCAAACATCAAAAGATACAAGTTTCCCTCTGAGGGCTTCCCAGTCCTCCACTAATATCTTCAAAGCCTCAGCCGCTTGGTACGCAACGACCATTTGGACGGCTGGGCTTATGATGCCGGCTGTATCACAGGTCAGTCCGCCGATCGGGACAGAATCCAGCAGGCAATTCAAGCAAGGTGTAGTCCCGGGGAGGATGGTGAAACTGATCCCATAGCTTCCAACGCATGCTCCGTAAATCCAGGGGACGCTGTATTTTTGTGAAATATCATTGATCATCATCCGTGTATCGAAATTATCAGTGGCATCCAAAATAAGGTCCGCACCAGTAATGAGGTTTTCTAATTCTTCTGGTGTTGCATCAAGAACATGCGCTTGAATTTCAACATCCGAATTGATGTGGGAAAGACGCGATTTTGCCGCAATCGCTTTCGGTAGCCGGTCCTCTGCATCTCTCTCCCCATATAACTGCTGGCGCTGGAGATTGCTCCATTCGACATAATCACGGTCGACAATGGTTAGCTTGCCGATGCCTGCACGGACGAGCGCTTCCGCATTCCCTGTCCCGAGTGCGCCTGCTCCGATGATCAGCACATGCTTTTCCCTTATTTTCTCCTGCCCTTCCTCTCCGATCGGAGTGAATAATGTTTGCCTTGAATAGCGGTCGGTCAACCGATGCTCATCCCTTCAGCAGGGCTGCTCGCCGTTGCGTACCGTTTTTTAGGGATCCGGCCAGCCTCGAATCCGAGACGGCCCGCTTCGATCGCAAGCTTCATCGCTTTCGCCATCCTAACCGGATCTTCTACTGCAGAAACCGCTGTATTCAAAAGCACGGCGTCAGCCCCTAGTTCCATCGCATAGGCAGCATCCGCAGGCGAACCGATACCTGCGTCAACGATCACAGGGACGTTCGATTGCTCAATGATGAAACTCAAGTTCAACGGATTGATGATCCCTTGCCCTGACCCGATCGGTGAAGCCCCTGGCATGATCGCATGTGCCCCAAGTTCTTCTAGGCGTCTCGCCAGGACGACGTCATCAGACGTGTAAGGCAATACAATGAAACCTTCCTTCACTAATTCCTCTGTCGCTTTCAACGTTTCCACTGGATCCGGAAGCAACGTCTTGTCGCAGCCGATCACTTCGACCTTGACCATGTCGCAAAGACCGGATGCTTTAGCAAGCTTCGCGTGACGGACTGCTTCTTCAGCGGTTTTTGCCCCTGCGGTGTTCGGCAGGAATGTATACTTCTCCAAATCCAGTTTTTCTAAAAAGTTGGGTTGGCTAGGCTCGAAGATGTTCATCCGCCGTACCGTGAACGTAAGGATTTCCGTTTCCGATGCTTCGACCGCTTCCTTCTGGACGTCAAAGTTCGGGTATTTCCCTGTCCCGAGCAACAACCTTGATTGGAATGAGTCATTACCGATTTTCAACATTTCAACCGCCTCCTACGAATTGCACAATTTCAATTTTATCTCCATCCTTCACTTCCGCTTTCGGATGGTGGTCTTTCTCAAGGATCGATTCGTTATGCTCAATCATTAACACACGTTTTTCCAATTGGAAATGTTCAACGAGGTCTGAAACGTGCTGAACTGTATCTGGTACAGTCACTATTTCACCATTGATCTTCAATTCCATTTTCATCAACTCCTATTGCACCTGTACAGGTATCCGGTTCATTTGAAAAGCTGAATTCCAGTCTTTCTTAATAGCAATGCCATCAATGAGATCGGCAATGACCTCCCCCGTGACTGGAGCTAATAAAATACCGTTACGGTAATGACCCGTCGCCACAAACAGATGCTTCAATTCGGGATGTTCACCAAGATAGGGCAAAGCATCTTTCGTCTGCGGACGAATCCCCGCCCAGGCTTTCTCCCATTCGGCTTCACCTACACCAGGTACGACCTTCTTTGCCGCTTCCATCAACCGTGAGATCCCATCAAGCGTGACGGTTTCATCGAAAAGCCCCGGCCTCTCGGTTGCCCCGATAATCAACCGACCTCCAGCCTTCGGGACAATGTAGCAATCATCTGAAAAAATCGTTCCGTTTATGAGCCGTTTTCGTGTTTTGACAGAAAAGCACTCCCCTTTGACGGGATAGGTTTCGAGGTTGACGCCCGCTTCCTTCAGAAGGGTTTCACTCCAGGCACCCCCGGCGACGACAACATGTTCAGCACGGTTCAGGCCGCTATTCGTTTCGACACCCTTGATTTCAACACCCTCTTTTACAAAACGATGGACTTCGGTAAATTCACGGATCTCAGCCCCTAGTGTCACTGCAGCTTGTGCGAGCGCCTTTGTCAATTTGGTTGCGGAGACCTGTCCGTCGTTCGGAATGTACATGGCTCCGAGTACATCTGTCGACAATGCGGGTTCTCCCTTTTGAAGCTGTTCCGCAGCCACCCAATGCGTCTCTTCCCCTAATTGGTTTTGAGCATTGATCAATGACTGGAACCGGACTACTTGTTCCTCTGTTCTCGCCACTTTATAGATCCCGTTTTTTTCGTATTCGATATCGATTCCTGTGAGGCTTTTAAGGTCAGCAGCCAGATCAGGAAACATCGTGCGGCTTTGTTTTCCCAACCGGAACAGCGGGCTGTCTTCCTCAAGCTCTGTCTGGGCACCGAGCATCCCTGCTGCTGCACTGGAAGCTTTCCCTGCTGTCGAACCTTTTTCGAGAATGATGACAGACTTCCCTCTTTTTGACAGATGGTAAGCAATCGAACAGCCGATGACGCCCGCCCCGATGACGATTACATCATAATGAGTTCGCATTCTCTTCCTCCTCTGCACGCATTTTTTCCTTGTAGGCTCTTACGGATTTCAGTGGATTTTTAGCTTTTAAAATGCCGGACATCACGGCGACGCCTTTCGCTCCAGCATTGAGGACATCCGCCGTATTTCCTGGCTTGATGCCACCGATCGCGATGACCGGTATGCTTATTCTTTGGGCGAGGATCTCTAACACCTTCACCCCTCTTGGCTCAAGGCCAGGCTTGGAGGCTGTTTCAAAAATGTGCCCGAAGATGACATAATCCGCTCCCTCATCCTGGACCTTCAACGCTTCTTCCAGGGTATGGACCGAGCGGCCAATTTTTAGAAGTGGAAAGGATTTCTTCACAACTGAAACTTCCAAGCTATGATTGGCCAACTGGACTCCTCCTGCCTCCGATACGATCGCGATATCGACACGGTCATTGATGATGATTTTTCCGAGTGGCACCCCGTTGTTCACCAACTGTTCGACTGCCTTCATGTGTTCCTTCGCTGTCCAGGACCTCTCACGGATATGGATAAAGTCGACCTGTTCATGGATCATGCTAACAATCTCGGAAAACTCAGCTGCCGATTGACTTCCAGTTGAAATGATGTGGAGTTCATGGTGCATTTCCTTCCCACCTTCCTTTCTTTCTAGTAACGGACATCCCCCACCGGGAAGAGGGGCCAGACGACCGAAAGATAATAGCCTAATAGAATCAATACGCCAAGATATGCGACGAATATGCCATCGTTTAACGAGAACCCTAACTTATAGTAGTAGGTTCGGTCCCTCTCCCCTGTAAAACGCTTCGCTTCCATGGCGACGGCTATACGGTGCGCCCGTCGGATGCTTTGGGATAACAACGGAATCGAGTAGGACTTGATTTTAAAATAGAATGCTCTAACCCCCCGCTCCTGTTCGACACCTCTAACTTTCATCGCATTACGGATCGTCAAAAATTCTTCGATCATGATCGGAATCAACCGAAGACCCGCCATGAAGCTATAGGCGTATTTCGGATTCAGCTTTACTTGCTGCATCAGGGAATAGAACAAGTTGACGGGTCGGGTTGTAAGCGCGAAGGTAAGGCCAAGCGTTGCAAAAATCAATGCCCGGAAGCCGAGATGAAGGCCACGGTAAAAGCTCTCTTCCGTAATATGGACTAGTCCCCACTTCATCCATGTCGTATCGCCTTTCCCGAACAAAATCATCGACGAGGAAGTCGAAATGAAAATAATCAGAAAGGGAATCAACAGAAGGCTCACCCGCTTTTTCGGGTGGCCGGAAAAGACCCAGAGCAAAAGCAAGGCACCGAAGGTCAGGTTGATCAGCCAATTGATCTGATGAACGAATAGGACAAAGATGAACATCAGGATCATAGTGAAAAGTTTCAGTGTCGGATTGATTTTATGAAGCCAGGTTTCGTTGAAGCTAAGGTCCATTTCCATCACTCCTAGGCATGGGCATGCTCCTTCACACGTACGTGGACATCGCTTGATAGTAAACCGTTTTTTATTGTCCAGACGCGGGTCGCGAAATGCTCGACGATGTTTGTATCATGCGTCACCATGAGGATGGTAGCGCCTTCTTGTTGATAGTCTTCCAGCATCTCCAGCAGCGCGAATGTGTTTTTAGAGTCCTGCCCGAACGTCGGCTCATCCAACAGTATAATCGGCTGGCCTTTGACAATCGAAGCTGCTACGCTCAACCTTCGCTTCTGTCCCATCGACAGATGATACGGGTGATGCTGTTGAAACGGAGTGAGTCGGAAGCGATCTAGCAACTCAAAGACCTTCTTTCGTATGTCCGGCTCCTCTAACTTCTCAAGCCTCAACCCATAAGCGATTTCCTCAAATACCGAGTTGGTCACAAACTGGAATTCCGGATTTTGGAAGACGAAGGTCAGGTGATCGGCAATCCGTTTCCCCTTTTTCACGGGAGTTCCGTGGATTTCAAACGTGCCTGACGTCTTGATGAATTGCATGAGTGCATGGAACAGTGTAGACTTTCCTGCCCCGTTTTCCCCGATGACCGCAATCCACTCTCCTGCCCGTACCGTCGCTTCCCCAACTGAAATAAAGGGCTTCTTTTTCCGGTACCCTTGAAAGTGGTTGAGGTGAAGCACAACGTCGGTATGAGATGGCGTCAGATTCTTCAACGGTCGGCTGCTTAAATAATCCTGCCAGACGCCGGGATACCAGATACCCTGCTCCTTCATCGTATTCCGATCGTTTTTCAAGATCTTATTTTTATCGCCATCTGAAATGATTTCACCCAGCTCATTGAACAGGATGATGCGATCAACCAGGTCTAGGACATGATCAAGCTTATGCTCTACGATCAGCAGAGTTTTATCGGCGCTGATCGCTTTGACTGTTTCCCAGATATCTTCCGTCCCTTGTGGATCGAGGAGGGCTGTCGGCTCATCCAGGAACAGGACCTCAGGCTCTAGTGCCAGGACCGACGCAATCGCCAGCCGTTGCTTCATCCCTCCAGATAACGTATGGATATTGGTATGTGGATCAATCTGGTGTAAACCTACTGCTTTTAAAAGCGCTGTGATCCTATCGGGCATATCTATACGGGGAACTTGCAGGTTTTCGAGAACGAAAGCAAGCTCCTCGTCTACATAGGGCATACAAAATTGCGAGTCTGGATCTTGGAACACATACCCCCAGGAAGCTGGCTGCTGGAAATGATCTGCTTTCATCGGAACCTCTACCGATTTCGGGATGATTCCCGAAAGGACTTGAAGCAAGGTTGATTTTCCGCACCCTGACGGACCGAGCAGCAGGACTTTTTCCCCTTTTTCAATATGGATCGATAAGTCCTTGAAAAGCATCTGCCCGTCGCCTGGAAACTTGAGACGGAGATTGTCAAGTTGGATCATCGAATCACCCCATTACTGATCGAGAGCATCGTAATCTTGTTTTGAAGCCGGTCGCACCAGGTTCGTCACCCCGGTCTTTTCAAGTGCTTTCACGAGATAATAGGCCGCCACTCCTGCGATCAGGATCGAACCGATAATACGAAAACCAAGAAACAGGCTGAGATTCCACAAAGCGAGATCCTCGATATAGCCTTTGTAATAATCCATGATGATCGAACCGACCGCCGAACCGATGGCCGCAAGACTTACGACCGTAACATCAAAACGCTTATACCGGAATGCCATGAAGACGAGCTCCGCGAACAATCCTTGTACGACACCGAACAGAAGCACTTCAAGACCCCACTCTGATCCGACCAGGAACTCACCTGAAGCGGCTGCGACTTCAGCAAGAAAAGCGACCCCTGGTTTCCGGATGATGAGGTAGGCGACGGTCGCAGCCATGAACCACATTCCATAGATCAATTGATCGATGTGGAGCCCGAGTGGTTTTACAAAATAATAAAGCGGTCCCCACAGCTTATAGACAATTCCAAAGCCGATGGCGATGACAATCGTGACGAGTATATCTGTCAGCTTCAGACCTCTGTTCATGATATCTGGCCCTTTCCTGTTCCGACATATGATTGAAGGTCGAACGGCCATTTTTGCAAGGTGTAGGCCATATCCCAGAACTCGTATTCATACTGGCTGCTGATGATGAAATGCTCCTTCATCCTCTCGCGGTCTTGGTCGGTGACGTTTTCGGCAATCTGGTCGAGTCTATTGATCTGTTCCTCCACAAGCTCTCGGAACCATTCCCCTCCATATGCAGCTATCCATTCCTGGTAGATCGGTTCCTCAGGCTTGAATTCTTGAAGTCGTTCGCCGATTTCGTAATAAAGCCAGTAACACGGTAAAATCGCTGCGATGATATCCCCTAGATGTCCGAATTGCGCTGCGCGGTACATATGGGATGAATAGGCATATGCTGTCGGTGCCGGTTTGAAGGTGGAACGTTCTTCGTCCGTAATACCGAGTTGTTTTGAAAAATTCTCATGCAAGGACAATTCCGCTTCGTAAGTGCCTTTCGCATGGGCCGCCATGCTAGCGGTCGTTTCAATGTTCGGTGATTTCGCTGCTCCTAGCGATTGAACTCTCGCAAAATGGGACAGGTAGTAGGCATCCTGCAGAACGTAATACCGGAAGTTCTCGAGCGGTAGTGTTCCATCCGCGATCCCAGTCACAAATGGATGCTTGAAGCTTGCCTCCCAAATCGGATCTGCTGCTTCCCTTACGTACTTTGAAAAAGACATGTTTATTCCTCTCCTTTTCCAGACGACCCACGTTCTGCCATTATTTCAATTAAAAAACCACTTCCTTTTTTACAAAGAAAGTGGTCGGTTGGATGATAGAATCGGTCCATAGTCGTTATGTAACCCTAACCACCACTTCCCTACGCTGGTGTAAACCAGATCAGGTTCCAAGGGTCTTAAAGCTATACTTTAATCTCAGCCTTTACGAGAAGGCCCCCCTAGTGGATCGTCTTATATAGTTATTTTCGATGTAATCGTAACATGTATAACTGAAAAGTCAAATGATTTCAATCGGAAAATCGCTTTAGGAGTGATTTTTCATCTATCGATTTAGGAGCATTGCTGTCTGATTGCAGAATTAATCTGTTCACTTCCGAGCATATTCTGTTCATTCTCAAGGGTATTGTGTTCATTACTGAATTTAATCTGTTCACTCTTTGATTAATCTGTTCACTTCCAGAATTAATTTGATCACTTCAAACAAGATTCTGTTCACTTCGAAGATTATTCTGTTCAAACTCAGTAAACAACCCATCAGACGAGCAAACCTTACTTGACGAGCGAATTTTTAAAGGCATAGATGACGGCTTGTGTCCGGTCCTGAACTTCAAGTTTGTCAAGGATGTTGCTGACGTGGGTTTTCACTGTTTTCAATGCGATCACCAGTTCATCCGCAATTTCCTGGTTCGTCTTCCCTTCGGTTATCAGCATCAAAATTTCGAGCTCCCGGTTCGTCAGATCTTCATGCGGCGGCCGGGCATTACCACGCCGCATTTTCGTCATCATCTTCCCAGTCACCTCGGGCTCAAGCACCATTTCACCGCGATAGGTGGCGCGGACCGCATCGGCAATTGTACTCGCCTTCGAGGTTTTCAGCATATAACTTGTCGCTCCGCTTTCAAGTGCAGGATACACCTTCTCATCATCAAGGAAACTCGTGACAATGATGATCTTTGCTCCTGGCCATTGGTCGATGATCCGCTTCGTTGCTTCAATCCCGTCCATTTCTTTCATGACGAGATCCATCAAAATCACATCTGGGCGCAGCTCAAGCGCCAGATCGACTGCTTCGCCGCCATCCCCTGCTTCACCGACGACTTCAATATCCGGTTGATTCGACAGATAAGCCGCTACCCCGATTCTTACCATTTCGTGGTCATCTGCAAATAAGACTCTAATCAACGTATCCCATCCCCCTCTCGTATGACAGGTATTCTTACTTCCAGCCGCGTCCCCTTGTCAGGCACGCTGATGATCTTCAATGTCCCACCAAGTTCTACGGCACGTTCATGCATGTTTTGTAGTCCATATGAGCCTGCCTTGCTCGTTTCAACATCAAAGCCGACTCCATCATCGACAACCCGCATAAGAACGGTTCCTTCACGTTCGATACATAATACCTCAAGTGAGTTTGCCTTCGCATGACGAAGCGTGTTGGACACCGATTCTTGTAAAATCCGGAACAAGTGGTCCTCGACACCTTTTTTCAATGGAATCGATTCAAGCTTCCATTCGATTTCAAGCGGTACTTTTTGTGAGAGCTCCAGAAGCAATTCTTTGATGCCTTCTTCAAGCGTCTTCCCTTTCAGCGCAACTGGCCTCAAGTGTAAAAGAAGTGCGCGCATTTCCAGCTGGGATTGATGGATCATCCCTTCGACAAGTTTCAGCTGCTTCCGTTTTCCATCTTCCGCTCCCTCATTCGATTCATTTACCGCAGACATCAACATCGATGCTGCGAACAATTGCTGGCTGACGGAATCATGAAGCTCTCGTGCCAAACGGTTCCTTTCTTCTGAAACGACCTTTTGGATCCGCTTCTCCTGATCTTCTGCTTTTTCATTCGCGAGCTTCTGGGATAGCTTTGTCTGTTCTGATATATGCTGTTGAACTCTTTCCAATGAAGACCAGATGTCATCAAATTCCTGGGTTTTAGTCTTGACATTAACGGCTTCCATCGGCCGTCCTTGTCCGATTTGGGCAAGAGCGTTTACCACATGCTCCAGCTGCCTCCGCCAGTAAATTCCGGAACTGAAACCAAAAACGATGCCGATCAAAGTACTGACAAAGAATGCGAACAGGATGAACGGTAAGTCTAGTATTTTCCTAGACCACAAGAGTGACCAATCATTCAACGGAAAGGTGAAGAAAAACACGCCTACCATAAAAAGGAGAAGTGTTAGGGATACGGCTAAGCCAAGCAGGACCTGACGTTGTATGATATTCATGTCCGCTTCACCTCAAGATCTCCGATCATCATCGAGGTGATGATCTTAACCCTATGATGCGATTGTTCAAAGCCTGCGGACTGGTAAGAAAGACATTGGTTGAACATCTTCGATTCATAATGCTCAAAGATCCTGCTCGTTCCTGCAATCACAGAATGACCAATACTGACATCGAGCTCGTATGGGACAAGGATTTTGATGTTTCCGACGAAACTCCGGATCACAATGGTCGATTCACCTTTCGGAAGGACCGTATTCCCGAGGTCGATCACCGTGTCTCCTATGCCACACTGGATATTCACGTCGTTCCACTCATACGCATGCTCAGGAGTCTGCTGTCTTCCAAAAAGATTATTCTTTAATAACGGCCTGCGTTTAAACATCGCCTGGTCCCTTGCTACTGTTTGCGGTTCCTGGATATCAGGCGTGATATACGCCGGATCCTGCTTCGACTGGGCAAACTGGATGACAGCATAGATGAAAAGAGCGATCAGAAGGAACTTGAACGCCATCGTATTCAAGATCGTCAAGGCGAAAGCAACAACCCCGAACCAGAACAACAGCTTCCCGATCATCTTATCGTACTTTTTTCGGCCGACATAAATACAACCTGCAGTGAGTATTAAAAAGAAAATGGGACCCATGCCATGAAAAGAAATTTCCAACAATAATAAGATGACCCCTATTATTAATAGCCAGCTCACTTTATCAGTTTTTGTTTTCATAATGTTTTCCCTGGGTCCCCCTTCTGTATTTGACAGCTGATAAGCGGCGGATCTCTTTGTCAGTTTTGTCCGTCCGGTACTCACGTAGGGCAAACTACGCTCCGTTCCTCCCGAACCTCACTTCCGCGACCTCCTTGCTTCTCAACTGTCAATGATCGTGGAAGTTTCCAACTGAGCGGCGGATCTCTTTGTCAGTTCGCATTTCAGACTATCAATTTATTTCGTGATGTTAGCCTTTCATCAAAAAAGTCTTTAATTCTATAACTCAGACGAATTAGAAACAAGTCGTTCGACGCATGCTGGTTTTGAGGACCTGAGTGACGAGCCGTTCTTGCATGGAGCCTACTCGTTGTTATCGAGGAAGCTTTATTCTGAAAAGGAACGCCTTTACGTCGGAGCCGTTCCCCGAACATTGCGGAAAGGCGCAGGGTATCTACGCCTTTCTTTTCTAATAGCATACCATTTTTTGCTTAAACGGTAGTATGCTTTTCCTCTTTTTGCATTTCTTTTTCCAATTGTGCGATCCGTGCATCGATGGTGTGCCGGTGATAGTTTGAATTCACTTGATGCTCTAGACGGTCGAGATATTGCTCGATTTCACCGAAACGTGAGAAAGACTTGCTTGAAAATTCGTTGGAGGCGACCACTTTATCCATACGGTGATGGGCACGTGTGATGTTTTCGCGACCCATCAGCTCCATGCGCTTGATGTACATATCCTTAAGCTTATGCTGCATTACTTCATATTTTTGTTCAAGTTCTTCAAGCTGTTGCACCGCTTTTTCTTTGGAAGCCTTCAGACGTGCTGCCCGCTCGCTATACTGCTCATGCTCTTGGACAGCGAATTTATGAAGCTCTTCTTCGTTGGCCTGCAATGCAATTTCTGCCTGATGTTTTCTTTTTTCAGCAAGTTCTGCTGCTTTCTCATACTCACGTGTAAACTCTTCACTTAACATATATTGGCGTTCAACCAACTTACGAACTTTCTCGACTTCCTTTTCACATTCCCGAAGATACTGGTTAAGGACACTGATCGGATTTTTCCGTTCTTTTTCGTCCAGAATGTCATGAAAATCTGCTTCAATCGTCTCTTTTAATCTTCTGAAAAGTTTTGCCATATTTTACTCTCTCCTTTTTATTAGTTTCGATTCAACTCTGCCCATTCACGCTCAAAGTTCGTGAAAGGATCATCGTCTTTTTCCACTTTTTCAGTAACGCCATCTTCTTTCTTCCATTCCTTGTACACGACATATAGGATGTACAGGGCAACAGCTCCGAGGATAGCTGGCACATTTGCGGCCGCGATACAAATCGCAATGATCCCGACAGCGGCCCAAAAGATTTTCTTAGATGTCTCTTCCGACTTCGTAAAGCGCTTCACTGCATAATAACCAATGACGAGACTGATCATGAGCCCGATCATCGGACCGACGTTTGCAATGAGGACGATCGCCGCGATTGCTCCTAGAATAAAAAGTCCTAGCTTTTTCATCGTTTCTTTCCCTCCTTCTTTTCTTGTCTCTATCGTATCTAAAATCCAATTTTCCTATAAGGAGCCTGAGCTTTAACTTTTCCTAAGACTTGAGACGTAGCTGGATGTCGGATTTTGATTTTAATGGAAAAAACTTACCGAAATCAGTCGGTAAGCTTCCTTATCAGGAGTAATGACCTGGACCCCGCTATTCACAAAAAGGAAAAGCCAGAGCATAATGCCCTGGCTGCAAATACTGATTATTTAAAAGATTTAACTCCCAAATAATGGTCTTGCCAATAGTCGATACTTAAATCAGTTACTTCTACACCTTCCGACCCAGCATGAATCATTTTATTGTCGCCAATGTAAATACCACTATGGGAAGCTCCTTCTGTATTATAGGTACCTTCGAAAAAGACGACATCTCCCACACTTGGAGAATCTACTTGTACACCATCATATTTCCACATATCACTTTCTTTTCTTTCTAAATCGACTCCAACTTGTCCAAACACATATTGGATGAACCCGCTGCTATCAAACCCGTCTGGTGTCGTACCTCCCCAAACATAAGGTGTTCCGATTAGACTCTCCGCTATTGAAACAATTTCAGACTCTGAAGTTTGGTCATCTGAAGCTGATGTATCGGAAGTCGATTGAACATCAACTGAATTCGTTGAAGTTGATGACAATGCTTTAAAAGTTTCAGGCCCTGCTAAACCGTCTACAGTAAGACCTTGTTCAGCTTGGAAACTTTTCACCGCATCTTCTGTAATAGGTCCGAAAATCCCATCAAGGTTGTAAGTATAATAACCTAGTTCTTGCAAACCTGTTTGCAAAGACTCTACTTCCTTTCCGTAATCTCCTCTGTCAAGGACGGATGTTTGTTCTGGGCTACTGGAGACATTTTGTTCAACTGGCTTTGAATCGGCATTGGCAAGAACACCTTCACTTAAAACAGGTGATAATGCCATAGATGTGACCAAAGCCGTTGTAATTACATACTTTCGTGCAGACGATCCTGTTGTAAACATAAAATTCCTCCTTGTTGAACTCTAGCTTAGTAATCGTACTGTCCCGGTTTGAAAACACGAGTCTTCCAAACCAATTACTAGTCTAACAGATGGGTCCTGTAAAGAAGTTGCGGTAGCATTAAGGGGACATATTATTCTGTTTACAACGAAAAAAGCCTATCCTATCAGTGCTATTTCTATCAAAAACACCCATGGCAAGTGATGATGAGTGCGTAAACCTTCCTATATATCCTCATATTTCCTGAAATTCATTCAATTACTGGATGTATTATTGCAAACGATCAAAATAAAAGCCGGATATGGTATACTGATTGAAGTATCTTATTCAAAAGGATGGCGTGCATCATGAACGGTCAAAATCGTGTGAACATACAACCTGGTGTCGAAGTCGATATCGTACTGAAAAAAGATCAAAGAACCGGCAAGCTGACGCGGGGCATCGTGAAGGATATCTTAACGAAATCCAGTTCTCATCCACATGGGATTAAAGTTCGTCTTCAGGACGGCCAAGTTGGCCGGGTAAAAGAGGTCTTCAAAAAGGAAAGCTGACCAAGTCGGTCAGCTTTTTTCATTATTGGAAACGGAATGGTGTACCAGGCTTTAATGATGGACCAATACTGCAGTTTTACAAATACGATCAGTTGTCTTACAAATTCTGTGCTTCGTTATGCAAAAACGGGCAGTTGTTTTGCAAAACTGGAGGTTCGTCTTGCAAACTGGTACGATTTTACTTCCCGCCCGTGTTATAAAACAAATACAGCCCGAATCCGAGTGTGTTGCGCCCCCAACGCAGGTAGGAAGATCGCCATTTCCGGATTCTGTCGCGCATTGCGTTAACGTCCGGGTCGTCAGGATTTTCTAAACAATACATTTCGATTGAACGAGAGTAAAGCCACTCATAATCGTCCCACTCATCCTCATTGGCCACGCTCGCCCACATTGGAACTAATCCGAGATCTTCACCGACCTGGATGTTCTCTTGATGGCTGAACAATTCTCCCTCTTCCGCACCGAGAGCCTCTAAATACGCTGCATCCGGTTTCCGTTTCCAGTAACCTTCCCCCACAAGTAGGTAACCCCCGGGTTTTACCACTTCACTCATCCGCTCTAAAGTAACCTTATAATTCCCAAGAGCATGGGTCGCGCCGAGGCAAATGGAAACATCATACAATTCGTCCATGCCATCAATCACTTTTTTTGCATCCTCATTTACGATTTCCAGCTGGTTATCTATAATCCACTGGCCAGCCTTCCGCTGAGCCTCTTCAATAAAACTCCTTTCAATTTCGATAGCAGTTCCGACAACGTCATGTCGGTCAATCAGATCCATCAACACACTACATTTTCCAGCACCAATATCAAGCACTTTCCCTCCACTTTCAAAAGGAATTCGATCCAATACCGATTGCAACTTCCCTTTATTGAGTGGGTTGCAAATTTCATGATCCCGGTGGGCAATGACTGAAAATTTGTTACTCGCCATTCTTTTCCTCCCTGTCCAGAAAGTTATCTTGCATCGACGAGTTCACCGGCGTACAAGGCTTTCTCCTTTAACTGCAAATCAAGTTTCCTTGCAAGACTCTTCAAAACGCGCTCCTCACCAGGAGTCACTAGTGTGATGACAGTCCCGCTCGCTCCAGCTCTTCCGGTACGGCCAGAGCGATGGAGATATTGCTTTTCATCCTCCGCAACGTCCACCTGAATGACATGCGTGAGCCCAGTAATATCAAGACCTCGTGCTGCGACATCTGTTGCCAGCAGCAAGTTCGTCTTCCCATCACGGAATTGCTGCAATGCATGCTGGCGCTCATTTTTCTTCAGTTCGCTATGCAATAGTCCGATCGGAATCCGGTTGTAATCCAACTTGTCTGCCATTACGGACAGATCGCCGATGTCTTTCCCGAAAGCGAGCCCTTTCATGTCTTTCAACCGTCCGATTTTCTCCAGGGCTTTCGCTTTATCACGACGTTCGGACACAATATAGAAATGGTCCACCTTACCACCTTTTTGGGTTGAGCGGTTCACTTTTATAAGCTGCGGACTGTTCATGAATCCACGCCCGATTTTTTCCGTTTTCTCGGGCAAGGTAGCAGAAAACAGCAGTACTTGGCGCTCAGCCAGTGTCGATTTGAGGATCGATTCAATTGTTTTCAAATGCTCCGGAACGAGAAGCTGGTCCCCTTCATCCAGGACGATTGTCTTGACTTCATGCATTTTCAACTTTTTCATTTTGATCAATTCTTCGACACGTCCAGGCGTCCCTAATATAACTTGTGGACTTTTTTTCTTCAGTTTTTCGAGCTGCCTCTTTACGTTCGCACCGCCGATTAAGGATACTCCTGTTATCCCGCTTCCTTCAGTCCATTTCTGTACCTCTTCAAAAATCTGCATGACAAGTTCCCTCGATGACGCCATGATCAAGGCTTGAGGGTCTTTTTTATCAGGATCAATCTTCTCTAAGATCGGCAACAGGTAGGCAAGTGTCTTTCCCGTCCCTGTCGGGGATTCAGCAATCACATCTTCTCCACGTAGGATCACAGGGATTGCTTCCTTCTGGATCGCTGTCGGCTTTTCAAAGCTTGAATGATCCCATGCTCTCTGTAAAAAAGGCTTTGTGATATGTAAAGTTTCCATTATCATTCTCCTTTATAAAAACGACTTTACCCTTTGATTAGTTTGATCGAATGATGAAGCATACATTCCACCATTCACTACTAGCCTACACCATGTCGGAACGGTTGAATAGTGGACAGTTCTTATCGTTGTCAAACAAAATAGACAAGGGATTATTTTCCTTATGGCGAATGTTGAGAGGAACCAGATGAATGCCAGGAGGTTTTATACATGAATGAAGCTGCCGTAATGCGCAAGCAATTTCAAAGCAACCCTTAGCTCTATTTCGAACAATACTGCAAGCATGACCCGATCCGTCAAGGTTGTTTTTTCGGAATCCCGAAAATCATCGTTACCGGGTATGCCGAACTGGAAGCCCTATTGAAAAATAGCCAATTTATAAAAGAATACCATATGGTGGTGGATTCATATTCTGGCTGGGGCACTATTGAAAGCCTCAAATTCGGCACTCTACCCGACTGGAACAATATCCCTTCAAGGCGATTTTTTTGGGTGGTACCATTTTTGGGTTATAATCAAACTAGACATCTTCCGTTTTTACTTCAAAGTACATCGGGTACAGTTCCTAAAAAGTAAAGGATGGTGAATGAATGTGAACATTGTCGTAGTTGGTGCAGGAGCAATCGGGGCTTATTTCGGGGGAAGATGCCAGGAATCAGGGCAGTCGGTACAATTTCTAGTCCGGCCAAAAAGAGCAGAACAGCTTCGTAAAAATGGGTTGAAGTTGCAAAGTCCTCATGGGGATTATGAATTTGAAGACTTGAACATTGCCGAAAGTTTAGATGATATCCATCACGTAGACGTCGTCTTGCTCGCTGTAAAAGGGTACCATTTGAATGATGAGTTGATGGAGGACCTGGAAAAGCTTGTAGCAAAAGGAGCCACAGTGCTTCCACTTCTGAACGGGATCGAGCATATCGATGAACTCCAACGTCAATTAGGCCAAGAAGCAGTCATGGGCGGCTTGTGCTTCATCATTTCAACTCTTGATGAAAACGGACATGTCGTTCATACAAGCACTCAGCATGACCTCATTTTTGGTGCGCTCCGCCCCTCACAGGAAAGTTTGTGCAAAGAACTCGAAAAGATCTTTGATAAAGCGAATATGGCTGGCGTTCTAAGTAGCAACATTTTGCTTGGCCTTTGGAACAAATACATGATGATCACAGCATTTTCTGGAGTAACGACTGCCGGTGACTTGACGATTGGGGCAATCAGGGAATCTACAAAAACAGTGAAACTGGCTGAAGAAGTCTTACATGAAATGAAACTCCTCGCACTTTCGAAAGGCGTCAATATCACCGATGATCATGTCCAAAAAGCACTCGATCAGTTGAATAGCTTTCCTTCAGAAGCCACTTCATCCATGCATCAAGATAGACGGAAAGGGCTTCAAATCGAAGCGGATCATCTACTCGGCGGGGCTTTGCGCCTAGCGGAAGAAGAGAATTTGAAGTTGCCGCATATTGAGACCCTTTATGCACTGGTGAAGCCATATGAATTAAAGATGGAATAAGAAAAGCGGAATTGCCCTGGTTAACCACGAAGGTTCCAGGAGGATCGACGAGGAGGCTTGAACCAAACAAAGTTCGGTTCTGCGTGGGTAAACCCTTCGATCTAAATCAATGTGTTGACCGCCGCAGGAGGACTGAAGTGATCCAAGTTGTTGGGCGGTGGAGCTGAACATTACTTCACCGAACCAAATTTCTCTAAATGTAAAGAAACCTTCTCCGATAAGTGAGAAGGTTTCTTTATGTATTCCAAAATGACTATTGTTGCGGACTTTCTTTTTGCTTCTTACCTGAATAACTCTTGGCTAACTTAAGCGTCTTCGAAATGACCTTTTGAACATCAATTCCTTTTTTCCTCAAATTCCGAATATGAATGTCAGTACTCGTCATGATTCTCAAACACTCCTTATTTTTAAAGATTTGTCCGTCCAGTTAAAAGCTCTATTGTATGTATTCCCTACTTTTTGAGCCATTAACCCTGAAAATCCATTTTCTATTTCTTATATTACATATAGACGTATTCAGGTGTAATTGGTTGCATATATTTATGAATTTTTTCATATGAAACGGATCCCCGTTTATTCTATCATACAATACCTGCTCCTATATTTTCGATTCCTAATTTATAGTTCGTTCCTTTTTACTATTTTATGGGACCCGGCATTCTTGTTTTCCTATTTCGCTTTTTAATTCGGGAAATAATGGGTATGGAAAACAAAGATGTTATAGATGAAAAGTTATGAAGGGAGCACTGTCGTGGAAATTATTTCTTGGTTTGAAACATGGATAGCAAATGTATCCAATTTTTTATGGACTTATGTACTTGCCATATTATTAATCTTTTCGGGGATCTTTTTAACAGTCAGACTACGTTTTTTTCAATTCCGTTTTTTCGGACACATGTTAAGCCAAACGATCGGCCAGATTTTTAAAAAGGACAAGCATGAAGGAACGATCACCCCCTTTCAAGCCTTTACATCGGCTCTTGCTTCAACAGCAGGAGCGACCAACATCGTCGGTGTACCTGTGGCCATCGCATTAGGAGGACCAGGGGCTTTGTTCTGGATGTGGATGGTTGCCTTGATCGGGATGGCGACCAAGTACTCGGAAATCATGCTAGGAGTGAAATACCGGGAAAAGAACAAGATGGGAACGTGGGTCGGTGGACCGCAGTATTATATCAAGAAAGCACTAGGGTGGGATAAAGTAGCAATCGCATTCGCTTTCTTCCTGATGATCGAGGTGATTCCGAGCTTGATGGTCCAATCCAACTCCATTACGACACAGCTTGAGGGAGCTTTCGGATGGTCGACACAACTGACCGGAATCCTTATGTGCACGTTGGTTGCCTTCGTCGTATTTGGGGGAATCCGAAGAATTGCGAAAGTGACCGACAAAATGGTGCCTTTCATGGTTATCACCTATCTGCTTGGTGCATTAGTCGTGATTTTTGCACATGTTGACCAACTCCCTAGTGTATTCAGGTTGATTTTCACTCACGCTTTCACCCCTATTTCTGCTGCAGGAGGATTTGCGGGAGCCGGTATTGCACAAGCTCTCCGCTGGGGGATTGCTCGTGGACTCTATTCCAATGAAGCCGGTCTCGGAACTGCTCCGATTACACATGCAGCGGCCCAGACGGATCACCCATCCCGACAAGCGTTATGGGGAATATTCAGTGTATTCGTGGACACGATTGTCATTTGTACCATTTCTGGTATCACCGTCCTCGTTACAGGGGCATGGACGGAAGTAGGCACGGACGATGCCTCTAACATGATCGGAACAGCATTTGGAACAGTAATGGGAGGTACTTTAGGCGGTGGTTTCATCTCGGTCTTCCTATTCTTTTTCGTCATAACCACTGTTGGTGTCTTGATTTTCTTTGGGGAAAAACAAGCAGAATACTTATTTGGGTTAAAAGCTTCCAAGTTTATGAGAATCCTATATATCGCTGCCATATATGTAGGTGCGATCGGGGGGTTGCAGTTCGTTTGGCAGTTCCTCGATTTGCTGCTGGCATTCGTCCTTCTCTGCAATATCATCCCGCTTGTCTTCTTACACAAGGAGATCCGCGCGGTGACAGATGATTACATCGAACGAATTTATCGTAAAAAAGAAGGAAAACCATCAATCCAGTTATTTTCAGATAAAAGCGATAAAGATTTACGTCAATGAAGTCATTACTCGATAGATTCCACTAAGTTGGGCTCATTTTAGAGAGCCATGCCTTCCTGTTTAGGCCCTCAGGAAAGGTAAGAATCAAACACGTATAGGAAAGCCCTTGTCACGTAGAGCTGAAACGAAAAAAGCTGGCCAAAACAATTTCGGCCAGCTTCCATTTTGATTCGTAATCATTTTGAGCCGATTTTCTTAAGCTCACCCTCGATCGTTTTGTCGATTTCACTTTTCGCTTTTTCTAAAGAATTCTTTGCTATTCCTTCAAGGCTGGATTTCTCTATTTTCACAGCTTCATCCTTCGTAGATTCTGCTTGTTTTTTCACATCGTTATAATACTTATCAAGCTCATTTTGATTTTGTTCGATCAGTTTGTCTTTATGTCTTTCTATTTCGTTTTTAGCACTCGCGACATTGGAACGAATATCTTCCTTGATCTGTCCAATGATGGCATTCTGCTTATCTTTAGTAGCTTTTTCAATCTCCGGGAATACTAACATATACAGCTTGTTGACACCGTTTTTGATGTAGGTATTCCAGTTGTCCCCATACGCTGCGTAAGTAGTCCCACCAAAAGCACCAAAAGCCAATACCCCTGACATAACAACTACTGCAACCTTTTTCTTACTTCCATTAACCCATTTGTTAAACATGATAAATTACCTCTTCCTAAGTTTTATAATTAGAAAGTGGTCGGTTGCACTACTAGCTCCTCCGTATCCAAGTGCCCAAATAAAGATCCGAATTCACAGCTCCCTCTATATTCCATTTGTATTATACCGTTCCAACATCAGGATGTTCATGATTCCAATTTCCTTATATATACATTTCTTCACTAGTTCTTATTTCTCATTATAAAAAAGGTCGCTCGGCTTGGGACTACCACTGGTTACGATCAGGATTCTGTTGTTCCAAGAGGTCGATGATTTGTTCATTTTGGTCTCTTTGCACTTCGAGAAGATCCCGGATGTCCTTTAAGAATATGATCAGGTAGTACACTGCGTAAACGACAACCGACAAAATCAAAAGCCAGAAGATATTAAGCATCTTATTTCATCCCCCCCGCTCATTCCGCCACTACTACTTTTACATGGTTGCTTCAAATTCCTTCCTCTATCGTCGAATCACTTTAAAATCCATCCATTCTGCAGGAAGTAGCTTCTGATACTTCGGGGTCAGAAAGCGGTCATCAACGAGCACGATCGATCCTTCATCGTCTTCAGTCCGGATTAATCTTCCTCCAGCTTGAAGAACCTTGTTAATGCCTGGGTACACATACGCGTAATCATAGCCATTCTTGTCCCTCTTATTGAAATACTCCTTGATGATGTTCCGCTCAGAATTGAGCTGAGGCAGTCCGACCCCGACTATTATAACACCGTTGAGGCGATCCCCTTTTAAATCAACACCTTCTGAAAAAATGCCGCCCATTACCGCAAAGCCGATTAGCTTCTTGTCATGCCCTGCTTCAAATCTGGTAAGGAAAACTTCCCGTTCCTCTTCTGCCATACCGCTGCTCTGGACAACTGCTTCATAACCCCAATCCTCTTCCTCGAACTGCTCGTAAACCATCTGCATGTAGGCGTAAGACGGGAAGAAGAAAAGATAGTTTCCCGGTCTTGAGTCTAAGAGATTTTTTACCATACTTAAAATCGGTCGCACAGATTGTTCACGGTCACGGTAACGCGTTGAGAGCGGTTGTATGAACACCTCGACTTTTTCTTTCGCAAAAGGTGATGGAATCGAGATTGTGTAATCTTCCTCATTCGCTCCAAGCATGTCTTTGAAATAGTGAAGCGGTGAGAGTGTCGCTGAAAAATATACCTTTGAGCGATAGCCCTTTCCGAATTGTTGCAGCAAATGAGATGGATCGAGACAGAACATCTTGATCTTCACTTCGTTTTTTTCATGTTCAAGGTAAGTCACATACCGTTCATCGTAGAATTCTGATATGCGTACGAAATTCTTCGCTGAGAAATACGTTTCAAGAAGCAGGTCCTGGGCTTCGCCTTCCTTCTGGTTCAATAACTCTTGTTCCGATTCGGTCACGAAAGCAGTTAATAGGCCGATCAAGCTAGCCGGATGTTCATCAAGCTCCCGCTGCCCATTTCCGTATTGCTTTTTCAATTTCAGCAGGTGGCCATTGATCGCTTTCGCCGACTCGAATATTCCCCTGTTTTCTTCCTTAAAAGCACGCCTTAATTGTAAGAACGGTGATTTGAAAAGCTCAGCCGAGAACATTCCACGCGCCCGGTCCACCAGATTGTGCGCCTCATCTACAAGGAGGCCAGTCCGTTTCTTCTGTTCTTCCAATAAACGCTTTAGTGATATTCGCGGGTCGAATATATAGTTGTAATCACCAATGATCATGTCTGCAGTGTAGGCGAGATCGAGCGAAAACTCGAATGGGCAAAGCCTGTGTTTCCTGGCGTATTCTTCAATCGTCACCCGATCCATCAGCATCTCGTTCGCTAAAATATCGAGGATCCCCTCATTGACACGGTCGTAATACCCATCCGCAAACTCACAGTAATCCTTTTGACAGATCGCTTTATCTTTAAAACAAACTTTATCCTTTGCAGTTATCGTGACAGAACTCATATGCAGCCCTTTCCCCTTCATTAAAGTGAGGGTCTCTTCTGCTGCTGTTCTTGTGATAGTCTTTGCAGTCAAATAGAACAACCGCTCAAGATGGCCTTCACCGATTGCTTTTACCGCTGGGAAGATCGTGGAAACTGTTTTTCCGGTACCTGTCGGCGCATGGGCAAACAAATCCATTTCATCGGCAATCGATTTATACACGGCGATCGCAAATTTCCGCTGCCCTGCCCGGTACTTTTCAAAAGGAAATGACAATTCTTTGATACTTCGATTTCGTTTTTCCCTATGCGCAAGAAGCAGCGCAGCATAGGGCTCGAATTTTTTGACAATATCCATTATGTACGTTTCGAGCTCTTTGAAAGTGCAAACCTCGGTAAAAAGCTTCTTCTCTTCTGTCTCCACATGGACATAGGTCAGTTGCACCTTCATTTGATCCAGGTAATGATTACAGGCATACATATACGCGTAAAACTTCGCCTGCGCCCAGTGGACAGGGTTCGTAGTTTCTGTAATATCGCCCAAATCACCGCGTGTCGATTTGATTTCATCGATCGTAATGATGTCATTGCTTTTGAGAAGCCCATCGCACCTTCCATCAATGACAAAAGAGAGCCCCTTGAAGTCAATCTCTGTCTTCAGATAGACTTCCTTTTGATCGGACTCTTCATAAGTCTTTTGTATTTTCTGATGAGCGATCGTTCCTTCGGTCATCGAGCTGTATGAACGGAAGCGGTTATCGATGCTCCCGCTCCTGAACACATACTCTACTAATGGCCGGACAGAAAGACGGATCTCTTTTGTCATTTTTATCACCTAAAGGAGGAATTTTCCGTACATAGTTGCTACAACTAGTTTACTAGAAAACACACGTTCGTAAAAGTATTGAGCATAATCCTTCATCGAAAAATTAAAAGGCTAAGTGTACACCTGCATACACTTAACCTTTCATCCTCCCTAATTGATTGTCGGCCCCTCGAAGCAATGCGGACAAGGCAGATATCCTTTGTCAGTCAATTGTTCAATTTTTTCTGCTTTCTTTTCTCCGGAACGTTTGTTCAATGGGATCTGAGGGAGGCCACATTTGTCGCCAACATATGCACTACGGTGAATTTTTCTATGTTTGTGATCAATTAAATATTTTGCCATCCTATCCCCCCTCCTCCAAATTTAAAATTCTATCCTGTAAAATCATTCTCATGATGTTTACAATTTCCCAAATAACCCGCTCCTTTCATAATAAAAAAACCGAAAAGGATCATATCCTCTTCGGCTTATGTCTAGCTCTAATGTCTAGCTCATTTCCACCAAATTTATGAATTCGGGTTCAATATCATGATTATAAAACTACGATCGATATTGAAATCCCAATCTATAAATAATTCTACGACTTCGCCTTCTATGTGCGAATTGATGTGATCCAGATTCAGCATACTCTTCTCAAGCTTCCCCTTTGCATTCCGAAGAGCATTCTCTTTGCCATCCTGGATCAATTGTTTTTCAATCTCTACTAAAATTTCGTCACGTACCACGATCAGTGTCCGGGAATTGATACGGGTCGATTTGATTTTGGATGGCTCTTTTTCAACTTTACCACTCATATTCGCAACTTCTTCATGGACTTCATCTTTACCTTGATAAGATTCTTCCATATCATATGGACTCGGACCTACGCCTAAAAATATACCAGACCGATTTTCCAGCGACCAATCATAATACAGGTTTTCGATTTCAATGTTGGTAAGCAATTTAATGCAGGCTCTCACTTCGGCGCTGATCATGTCCATCAAAAAACCACGTGTCTTTTTCACTGTCTGTTGATGATTCTCACTATAAAGGACCCGTTCCATAGGTGTCAGGAAATCCTTTATATAAATCACGACGAAAGAATCGGAAATCGATACGTAAACAGATCCTGGACCCTTACCAAAATTGTCTCGAAGCACTTTCGCAACATAACTCGAAATTTCAGCTTGTTTCTCATTTGTATTTAAAGTATGTGTATGTTCATCTGGAGACGGAAGCTTCATATCCTCCATCCTCTCTTTAGTGTAATGGTTAACTACAGATTTGAAAAGCGCTTAGTGGAAAGTTCTGAAAACTCGTTATTTAGTACTCCAGAGTCTGGCTTTTTCACTGAATCTGCAATTATGAACGTGACTTTATACATGCTTTAAATACCCTGTCTTATACAACAAGAAACCAGCCTGCATCATTTTTATTATTGAGTGTTCACCTTCGGACTTTCGACAGGCAGACAGACCGTCACCTCAGTACCGACATTTGGTTCACTTCTATAGCTTACTTTCCCGTTCATCGATTGGATGATTCTAAGTGAAACGGTAGTTCCGAGCCCAGTTCCTTTGTCTTTAGTCGTGTAGAACAACGTTCCAATCCGATCAAGTTGCTCTTTATTCATGCCTTTGCCCGTATCTGTAACATTCACAATTACACGATTCACAGAAAGCTTTACACCGATCGTCACGGTATCGCCTTCTCTAGTCGCTTCAATTGCGTTTTTAACGAAATTGACCAGGGCCTGCTTCAACTGGTTCCGGTCCGTTCTAATAAGACAGCTGGAATCGAATTCATTGATGAGTTCCACACCCTGTTTTACAGCGAGTGCATCCATCAGGAACATCACTTCATATATGACATCTGACAATCGGAACGTTTCGATTTTCTTGAATTCCGGCTTGGCAAAATTCAAATAATCATTGATGATCGCTTCAGCCCGCCCCAATTCACTCAGGACGAGTGGAATGTATTCATAGCTGTCCCCTTTTCTTTCAGCCTTCATCATTTGGAGGAAGCCTTTTACGACTGTGAGAGGATTACGAACCTCATGGGCGATCGATGCGGCAAGTTCCCCAAGCGTATTCAATTTTTCAGATCGCTGGATTTCCTGCTTCATGATATGCCGCTCGATGACCATTTCAGTCAACATGGCTGCAAATCCGATGCCAATAATCTGGATTGTACCGAAAAGGAAAATATTGATGAGGATTTCCTTATTTGACGAAAACCCTTGAGCAAACATGTATGCCAACAGAATTCCCAGCATGACAAAGGCAGGCCAACTGCCAATGACAATCGCCATCTTTACCCGCTTCTTTGGATTGTATTTCATGAATTTATTCGCAAAAAGAAATGGGAGCACTGCTGCCATAATACCGCTTATGTAACCGAATAGCAGGGCATCACCACCTAGAATTGTCCTGGTAAGCAATATGAACCCCAATACGATCCCGCCAGAAATAGGCCCGCCATATAAACAGGCCAAAACGAGCGGAACATACCGGAAATCCCAATAAAGGCCATAATTGTAATATGCAAAAACCATACAAAGAAACGCCGCGAATCCATGTAAGAGCCCATAGCTGTAAGGGGATTGATCAATGCGACGTTTTTGGAACAAAACACCATATATAAGAACAGGGACAAGAAAAATCAATACATGTAGCAATAGCTTTTCAGCAAGCATTTATACCTCCAAGAATAATCAGGACATCCATACTAGTAATACGACATCTAAAATAATTCTCCTTTTTCCATTTAAGTATTTTTACAATATTTTGAAAGGTAAACACGAAATTCTACCCAAATAATATAAATAGTAGAAGAAAAATAGCCAAAAAGACCGGTGCCTGGCACCGATGCATACCCCTTCTGTCGCAAGGCTTCTGAAATGGTGCCTGGCACCGACGCAAACCCCTTCTGCCACAAGGCTTCTGAAATGGTGCCTGGCACCGACGCAAACCCCTTCTGCCACAAGGCTTCTGAAATGGTGCCTGGTACATTCATTAGGTACATTCCTTAATAAGCACATTAATAAAAGTACCAGCAGGAGGAGTGCTGGTACTTTTTCTAAATTAGCATTTGTCGTCGTTATTATCGTCTTCTACGCCACCGATCGCATCAAGTAGACGTTCAATGTCAACACCTGTTGCTGCAAAAGCGACCGCTTTGTCACGTTTAGCTTTCGCGAAAGCTACTGCTCGCTTCTTCTTACGGTCATCATTATTGTTCATCCCTGTACCGGCAACGTTATTACCGTTATTGTTGTTATTAAAGAATCCCATACCTTTCACCTCCTTTTAATCCAGAGAGTTTTGAAATTGTACATTGTGAAAGCCCTTGTGTTCATCTGGACAGATTACCGTTTAATCGTTTTCGAAATTACCCCCTGGTTAAACTTTCCGATTAATGCTACAACATCAACTGCACATTTATACAACGCTTCATCGATCACCTCCCTTAAAACAACTAATCCTGGACTTACTGGTTTTTATAGAACCACCGCTTGTTCGACTCTAGTAAATAAAATTCTAGATTCTACTAATCTTAGTGCTTGAGGTGCAAAACCGCCTTTCTTTTGTATAGAAAATAGAAATCGATCACTAGAGAAGACAGAATGCAGGTTTTAAGGATGTGCTTTCACGCGGGTCAAAACTTGAGCTATGGAAACTCAATAGGAGGAGGTGGTGTAAGTCTTCGGACCGGTAATCGATACTCTTCAAAGACATTGGTAATGGCAGTCGCAATCGCTGTTGCGGTCGGGTCATCGCCAATTGCAACAGATAATGCAGCTGCAAGATCTTTTTCTCGGATCGCTACTGCAGCAGCTGATGGGCCTCCTTCTTTCAACGCTGCCATTGCTGTTTCAACTGCAGCGTCGATTGCTGCTCTTATTTCTTTTTCACGATTTCCAAGACTCATACTTGTAAGCCTCCTTTTGTAATAGGAGTAATACTAGTATATTGAGAATGAAAGATTTCGTAACGGTCAATAGACTAGATTCATAGAATATTTTCATAGTCATTTATGGATTTTTCTAAAAACCAGCGTTCTTATGCATAAAATCGAAATAAAAAAAGGACCGTCCCATAAGTGCCTGACTTCACCGGTCCTAACAACATTTGTTGTGTTGGTGGTGTCTGACACTATTTTAGGACAGCTCCTTTTAAAAGTAGATTACAAAATGAACTTTAGTATCTTACAGCATTGTAAGAGTTGATTCTTCCATGAGAGAAATAGTAGCCTGTGCCACTGATGTTGTCAGCTGTATTTTCGATAGCAGCGCGGATTTGAGAGTTGTTACGCCCCTGTCCTGCCAACAAACCTGCAAGACCAGCAACATGTGGAGATGCCATTGACGTTCCAGACAAGTATACGTAACGGTTATCCGGATATGTTGATGCAATGTCGACACCAGGTGCTGCCACATCTACCCAAGAACCATAGTTAGAGAAAGAAGCCAGGTTGTCATAACGATCAACCGCAGCAACCGCTATGACATTCGAATATGAAGCCGGCTCGAATGTCGTGCTCACACCATCATTACCTGCGGCTGCGATAAGGACAGATCCTTTATTCCAAGCATAGTTGACAGCATTCTGAAGGGTGGTCGTATTACAATCACAGCCTAATGATAGATTGATAACCTCCGCCCCAGCATCAGCTGCATAACGAATCCCATCTGCGATATCAGCGAGTGAACCGCCTCCATTTGCATTCAATACACGTACTGCAAGAATGTCAGTGTTTGGAGCCATTCCTGCTACCCCTCGGGAATTATTCGTTTCAGCAGCTGCAGTACCTGCTACGTGTGTGCCATGTCCGTTCAGGTCCATCGGCGTCCAGTCATTGTCGACAAAATCGTATCCGCGGATCGTTTTCCCATCTAAATCCGGATGGTTGTAATCGACTCCAGTGTCAAGGACAGCAATTTCTTGTCCGCTGCTTCCTCTAGCAATATCCCAGGCTCTCGGAGTATCTGTGTTTTGAGGCCCATATTGATAGCTATAATACGTATCATTCGGTGTCCAGTTCACTTTGAAAGAATAGTTCGGCTCAGCATACTCCACATTTGGATTTTTCTCGAGCGCTTTGACAGCCGCTTCAACATTTCCAACTTTTAAAACTTTGAAGTCAGATTTTACAGCGTCATCATCAGCTACTTCTTTTGCCCCGATTTTGCTCAGTGCACTGCTTTGAGCAGATTTCGCAGACTTGTCTTTGAACTTGACGATGACTTCCCCTTTTACATACTTTCCGGCTTCATCAGAGACATTGACGACCTTTGACTTTTCTGGTGCCTCCAGCTGATCACTGACTGCAGCCTCCCCTACCATTGGAAAAAGTACCATTGACGCAGCGAGTGACAGTGTAGCAAGTTTTCTGAATTTCATCCTATTCCCTCCCTGAAAATGTATTCATAAACAAATTCAGTCAAATAATTCTAATTCCTGCAAAATCGATATTGGGAAAGACCAAGTAATTTCAGCATAAAAATCATGGTTAAACAGTGTCTTTTTTCCCAATATAATAAGATTAGTTACTTTCCAAACTGAACCAATTAACTAAGCATTCATGCTCATCCTATTAACGATTTTGAGTTACAATGTACATAAGGACATATTTGAAAAAATCGGGGGTTGGAAGTTGAAGATAATAAGAAGTATCAGTGTCATTTCGATTGCACTCATTGTAGTCGTTCTTTCAGTCGTCATTTTCTTCAGAAATGGAATCATCTTGGATTCACTTGGTGTGCACTTTGACAACCCTTTCTCTAAAACCGTTCAAGTACCACAATCCCATTCCTCTGTTGATGAAAATCATAATGGTCTCCCGGATCCGATCGATATCGTAAATGCAGCGAGAAAAGAAGTAGAACAACGGACCAACTATAAGAGCGCCTACTATTCTGGGGGCTACCCGCCAGATGATGAGGGTGTATGTACAGATGTGATCTGGCGTGGATTGATGGGGGCTGATATTTCATTAAAAGAACTTATGGATGAAGATATCGCCGAGCATACGGATTTATATCCAAGGGTCAATAATGCCCCTGATCCGAACATTGATTTTCGACGAGTTCCTAATCAATTCGTCTTTTTCGAACGGTTTACCGAATCCTTGACGACAGAGCTTATACCTGGTAATGCGGAAAATCTGAAACAGTGGCAGCCTGGTGATATCGTCTTATTCCTGGATGGCTTCCATCATGTAGCTATCATTTCTGACAAACGAACGAAAGAAGGTATACCCTATGTCATCCATAACAACCAACCTTTTGCTGCTGAAGTGAAACTTACTTCCTTCAGAACACCGATTGCCGGACATTACAGATGGAAATATGGAAGTTTACAAGATTAGAGACATAAAACGCAAAAAAAGCTGGTCGTAACTGAAACCAGCTTTCCTTTTTGTCATTTTACCTTCCAAAATACCATGGCCCCCTACTAGAATGGACGGACCGTAATGGGATCCGCCATAATTCTTCTAGAGATTAATTACTATAGTCTGCTCTCTTTTTTCAACATCTAAAAAGGAACTTCCAGGGGGCCTCTCTGCATTCTTAAATACCAAAAATCCGTGTTTTAATTTCATTGATCACATCGGATGTTGTCGCATTCCTTTTTAAATCTGGGGTTTTCACGCCATCGGCAATCACTTCTTCTACAACCTTTAATAAAAGATCAGCGGCTTTTTTCTCTCCTAGATGCTCCAGCATCATTTTTCCTGTCCAGATCTGCCCGATCGGGTTTGCAATCCCTTTTCCGACGATATCTGGAGCAGACCCGTGTACAGGTTCGAACATGGATGGATATTTGCCGTTCAAGTTGATGTTCCCTGCAGGTGCTACCCCGATACTCCCCATGATTGCAGCGCCGATATCACTCAGGATATCCCCGAACAGATTGCTGGCTGCAATAATATCAAATGACTCAGGCTTCGTCACAAAGAATGCCGATAAAGCATCAATATGAGTCGATTCTGCTTCTACATCTGCGTAACCTACAGCCACTTCCTTCACGGTCTTATCCCAGAACGGCATTGAGTGGACGATGCCATTCGATTTTGTGGCACTTGTCACCTTGCGATTCCTCTGTTTTGCAAGCTCGAACGCAAACCGCAAAACCCGTTCAGTCGCTTTTTTCGTAAAAACAGCATTCTGGATAGCAATTTCATCCTCACCTCGATGAATCGTACCGCCAACCTCGCTGTATTCTCCTTCGCTGTTTTCACGGACAATGATAAAATCAAAGCCATTCGGATGCTTTAGAGGCGATTCAATCCCGGGTAATTGCTTAGCTGGCCTCATATTGATGACCTGTTCGAATTCCCGCCGTATCTTGATCAAAAGCCCCCAGAGGGAAACATGATCCGGGACAAGTTTCGGGTTTCCGACCGCTCCTAAGAAGACAGCGTCATGCTGTGCCAACTGGTCGATACCGTCATCAGGCATCATCATACCATGTTCAAGATAATAGTCACAGCTCCATGGATAATGGCTGTACGCCAATTTGAAACCGCCATGCACCTCAGCCAATGCATCTAACACTTCCAACGTCCCTGGCATGATTTCAGTACCGATCCCATCGCCCGGCACCACACCGATTTTATAATTTTTCATCTCCAGCCCTCCTATGGATTCAATCTTTTATTTTTCGATAGTATCCAAAACCTATTGCTTTAATTATCATAAACTAGTAAATGGGGTAACAGCAATTCAATAGGTTTTTTGACATAAAGGTATTGAGTATGAAAAGTGCCTATCTTATCCGATAGTATTGCGCATTAAGGGAGAGGTCTCCAATGATACGTAAGGCTTAGAAGGGGTAGAGGTAGGATCAATTACTTTTATGGTCATCACTTTATTAAATAAAAAAATGACTTGAAATTCCATTTAGGTGCATTTAGCGGAAACGACGAAAGTATGATTGTATATCTTCAGTTAACAAATTTGGGGTCTCCAAAGCGGCAAAATGACCACCACGGTCGAACTCGGTCCAGTGAACGATGTCGTACTGACGCTCAGCGAGATGCCGTATAGGGAGCACAATATCATATGGGAAAACTGCTACTCCCAAGGGTACAGAGCAAGGCAGAGGACCACGCTTGCCTATTGTATTTTCATAATATAGTCGGGCTGAAGAGCCTGCGGTCCTGGTGAGCCAATAGATCATAACGTTAGTAAGCAGATAATCGACTGCAACAGAGATTTTTGGATCTGTCCATTCGATGAACTTTTCTGCAATCCAAGCTAACTGGCCAATAGGTGAATCCGTAAGCGCATAGGAAAGTGTCTGCGGCTTTGTTGACTGAAGCACCATATAGCCAGCCGGAGTAGCTAAGTAACTCTTCATCTGTTCGATTCTAGCTTCATCCTTATTAGATATACTATTGAGTTCTCCAGTTGGAACAGTGGGTAAATAGTTTAAGTGTACACCACAGACGTGTTTAGAATCGACTGCACCTAAGTTACGAGAAATCGCTGAACCCCAATCACCACCTTGTGCTCCATACCTGTCATAGCCTAGCCGTCTCATCAACTCAGCCCAGGCAAGAGCAATTCGGTTTACATTCCAGCCTGATTCAAGAGTAGGACCAGAGAAACCATAGCCAGGGATCGATGGAATAACCAAATGAAAGGCATCGGTCGGATTACCACCATAGGCTTTCGGATTGGTAAGTGGTCCGATCACATCTAGAAACTCCACAATCGAGCCAGGCCACCCATGGGTTAGAATCAGTGGAAATGCGTCCTTTTCAGGGGAACGAACATGCAAAAAATGCACATTTGCACCATCAATCGTTGTGGTGAATTGAGGAAACTTATTCAACCGAGACTCATGCTTACGCCAGTCATATGAGGTACGCCAATACTCCGATATATCCCTCAAATAATCAATTGAAACACCATAGTCTCTATCTACGTTAGGTAGCTCATCAGGCCAACGGGTATGGGTTAGGCGAGCTTGTAAATCATCTAGCTCTTTTTGGGAGATTGCAATGCGAAACGGTCGGATGGTAGTATCATTATTATTGATATTACTCTTTCCAAATTCTTGTTTTGATGTACCCACCTTTTATCACTCCTATTATATAGTTTACTTATCAACTATTTAAAAAGCATAGCTCTTATTAGTTGATTACTCTTCTTGTTGCCGTTTAAATATAGAAATCATTCTCTTGGTTAATATGTACCAGAATGTTTCATTCGTCTCCTTTGGTTACAGCTAATGCATTCATAGACATTTGCTTAATCTTTTGTTTAAAGTCGTCCGCTTCTTCTGTTGTAAGGCCTGTTGAAATGATTTGGGTCCAATAACTTAGTTTGGTCTTAATAAAATCTCGCATTTCTAATCCTTTTACTGTCAACGTGACCAAATAGGCTCTACTGTCCATTGGATCACGGGTTCTGTGCAAATAACCAAGCTTTTCCAACCGACTGATTGCTCGTGTTGTTGCAGCTTTGTTAATGAAAAGATTGGCGGACAATTGCTCTTGAGAAATACCATCCCTTTCATACAGATTGACTAAAAAAATATATTCAGACGAGTTAATATCGTAATCTTTCAATTCCTTGTTTAGATAAATTTGAAATTGACGGTGCAGTATTGAAATCCACCTAGCAATACTTTCATTTTCTTTTTTCATCTACATACTCCTTTGCAGGTAATAAACTAATATACCCTATAAAAAGCATAGGGTATATTAGTTGACTAGTCAACTAAATCTCTTGCTCTACTCGACTAGGGGGAGCGTTTTAATGAAAACTTGGGCTTTGCCAAGCCTTGGCGAAGAGCTTATACTTCATTCGTAAACATTTCTGCTACGTCGGTTAGCTACATCCCTGAAAAGTTATATACTTTCTTAATGTATTAAAAAATCCACACCGGCATTAAACCGATGTGGACTGCTAAGTTTAGCCTACTTGTTCTGCAGTTTCCTTCTCTTTTTTAAGTTTCCTTTTGAAAATTCGTCTGAACCCTCTGCCAATATCGCTATACAACAAATAGACAGCTGGAATCAAGATGAGTGTAATCATCGTTGCAAACAATAAGCCGGAGATGACAACGATCGCAAGTGGTGCTTGATAACCGCCGGAAGCTCCTGTGGCGAACGCTAACGGAAGCATTGCGCCCGCTGTCGTCAATGTTGTCATGAAGATTGGACGCATCCGGTTTTTTCCAGCCTCGACAAGTGCATCGGACGAATTGTAGCCCGCATTCCTCAATTGTTTCGTACGATCGATTAACAGGATCGCATTGTTCAGCACGATCCCGATAAGCATGATGATTCCCATGCCTGACATCGTACTCAATTCGCTTTGCGTAATGAATAGGCCAAGGATGACTCCTACGACCGTCATCGGAATGACTGACATGACGACAAGCGGGTGCGCAAGGTTATTGAATTGGATTGCCATTACGACGTATACCAGGAAAATCGCAATCAGCAAAATCATGATCATTTCTTGAATCAGTTCCTGCTGCTGTTCTAGGTCACCAGCAGTATCAACTGTGTAACCTGATGAAGGATCATAAGAATCGATCACTTTTTGTACATCACGATTGATTGAACCGAGGTCACGTCCTTCGATATCCGCTTGGATCGTAACGAAGCGTTCTCCATCTACGTGGGAAATCTGATTCGGAACTTCCACGGTTTCAAGCTCAACATATTTTGAAAGCTTTTCCATTCCTCCAGGGGTCGAAATCTCCAAGTCCAAGAGGTCATCTTGAGTCGTCAACTTTTCATCGATTCCCAATTTAATTGGAATCATTTCACCCTCTGTCTTCATCTCGCCCACAGGCATATCCATCGATAATTGCTCGATCGACTGTTTGATTTGTTGCGTTGTCAAACCATCCTCTTTGATTGCATTTTCCTTCAAAACAACCTTTTGTTCCTGCGACTGGCGTTCGTTAGTACTCGTGACACCGACGATTCCATCGATATCCTTCAATTCTTCTTTCAAGTCTTCTGTAATCAATCGCAATCCTTCAAAGTCTTCCCCTTTTACATTGATCTGTACTGGAGAACCTGCACCCGCTGACGTAGTGCTATCCACACTTTTAATTGGACGTTCGTCGATCATCTCACGAAGGGTCCTTAGAATATCCTCATTAACATCCTTTTGTTCGCGAGTGACCTCATCGTCTTTCGTCATATTGATCGGGATATAGAACATGTTCCCATTATCGATCACATAATGACTATCCACATCCTGGACAGCAGATAATCGTTCATTGATATCCTCGACGATTTCTCTTCGATCATCAAGATCCACCCCTGGTTCAAGGTTGATGACAAGCTCGGCATATCGGTTGAAGATGTCGGGCATGATTGTCATCGGAATTTTCATGACTAAAAACAATGAGCTGACAAGCACAATGAAGAATAGACCGATCATACCAAACCGATTACGCTTTTTCTTGGCCATCCAGCCGACTGTTTTGCCATATCTTCTGACGATAAAGCTTTCTTTTTGATGCTCGCGCTTCATTTTCAACCGTAAAAAGTTCTCAGAAAGCGTCGGGATCAAGGTGAAAGCGATGATAACCGAACTGATCAATGTTGCTGATACAACAATGGATAAGATGATCATGAACTTGCCGACTTCTCCCCCCATCAAACCGACTGGAAGGAAAACCACGATCGTCGTCAGCATGGATGCGAATACAGCAGTCGCAACCTCTCTCGCACCTTCTAACACTGCCTGAACGTTCTCGTAGCCTTGTTCCTTCTTCCTATAAATTGATTCTAATATGACAATCGATGAATCAACCATCATTCCAATGCCCAACCCGAGTGCGATCAAACTGAGCATGTTGAAGCTGTAATCCAAAAGCCACATTGATAAGAATGTCAGTAACACGGATGTCGGTATCGACAATCCGATGATGATCGTCGCTCTAATGTTACGGAGGAACAAGAGAAGGATCGCCAATGCGACAATCGCCCCGATGATGATGTTGTCTGTCACACCATCGATGGAATCCTCCACATAATCGGATAAAGCGATGACTTCATTCATTTCAAATCCTTGGACGTGGCCTTCATCCCGAATAGCTTCAAGCTCTGCACGGATTGCTTCTGTCAACTCGATCTGTGTGATATCAGCGACACGCCCAATTTGTATGAACACAAATTCATTGGATCCTTCTTTCCAAACGGATGATGTATTCTCTATTGGTTGAAGCTTGATATCGGCGAATGTATCCAGTGGTTCAATACCATTCACTGTCGGTATCTGAAGATTTTCCAAATCCTTTACACTCGTAAAAGAAGTGTTCCACCGAAGTGTCGGCTGGTTCTCTTCTTCTGATAAGACACCGAGTGAAGCCTCCGTGTTTTCATTCTGGATGATTCCGATGATCTGTGATGGATCCAACTGGTATTCTAGTAATCGATCACGATCCAGTTCGATAAGGACTTCGTTCTCTTCCAGCCCCATGAGATCGACTTCACGAACTTCAGGTAGAGCTTCAAGACGAGGCTTGAGTGTCTCTATTGCAAACTTAGTCATCTCTTCCATGGACCCGTCGGAAAGGTCCATATAATATTCAAAGGGTTGATTGGTCGACATTTTATATGTAAGAAGATCTTCTACTCCAGTCAATTCCGGTTTCATCGAATTGATGGCTGATTCGACCTCGCGATACACTTCATCTCCTCGGCCACTTTCAAAAGTCAACTGAAGACTTGCCCGACCGATATTCGTTGTTGAATTGACTTCCTCCACTCCCTCGATCCCTGATAGCCGCTGTTCGACTGGAATCGTAATTAAACGTTCCACTTCAAAGGCATTCATTTCTCCAGCCATGACATCAATGAAAGCTCCATCAAAATCAACTGGCGGCATTAACTCTTTATCCAGTTTGATTGTTGCGAAGCTCCCAGTAATAAGGACAAACACAAATAACAATCCCACAATAATCTTGCGTTTCAGCAATAACTGCAATAATCTCATGTGATTTCCCCCAACCTTGCTTTTTTCAATTTTTTCCATATACACTACCCTATTGTAATACTTTTGCACTATCCATACAACAATATGTAGTATATTTACGGAAAAATTGAGATATTCTTCAATGTTTCTTAATGTTGGTAGAAAAGTAATTTTCACATAAAGAAAACTCGGGCTTTGCCAAGCCTTTAGCGCAGGCTGAGCCTTAGTTGCGCTTATATTGAAGAAAATATTTTATACTTTCTTTAAATGCAAAAAAAGCAGGGGGTTCCCTGCTTAATCGATTACAGTTTTCTATTTTACCATCACTTGCTTCAGATGGTTGTTGTCGGGATTGTTTTTGATAATCGCTTCCATTTTTGGAGCTGTTGCAGTCCCTTTTGTGATTGGAGTTGTTCTTTTGCGATATTGATCCCTTCCAGGATGTTCGGAGCAGCCCCAAATAAATGATAACGGACACCTGTGTTGAAGAGGAGTTGTTTATAATAGTAGCTCAGATAGCCTGACCTTTCGCCACTCAATAAAGCGTTGATGATGTCTGCTTGTTCCTCAGGGGTCAATTTATCCTTCTCTGGAAGTTCCTCAAATAAACCGTAATCCTTAGGATTAACGATGAATGAATCAAGAGCCCCTTCTTTGATCGTATAAATGAAACTATTTCTATAGACAGGTAGATCCTCAGAGCCTTCTACTCCTTGGACAATAAACACTCGTTTGAAGGACATTCCATTGAATACAGGCGCTATTTTTATGATGGCGGTACGATGGTAGGCTCCCATCATAAGCGAATGCGCTGACGATAAATTCAATAGTTTTTCGACGGTGTTCATCAATGTCCTGACGCCGATTTCCTCACGGATAGATCGTAACATTACGAGCGGGGAGCAAAACCGATCGGTCCTTGCAAATCCGATATTAGTCGATCCAACTATCCTGGAAAGCGATTCGTTATCATGATCTGTTTCGATACCTAACTCTTCTACTATTTCCCTGAGTGAAATTCCATACTTCGGAGGCAAGGAATCCGTTCCATGAAGGAAAGATGGCAAATTGTTTGCAGCAAGCAGAATTGAGCAGGGGATCGTTACAGCGAATGAATTTCGTCCAGTATAAGGTCCTGCAAAATCAATCACTTTTTCACTGATTGAATCTTGTAACCTCAGCTTCTCTGTCCGTTCCTGATAGGTATCGATAAATGCCAGAAGTTCATCTGCCGTTTCTGTTTTTAATCGTTGTGATACGAAATAAGCAGCAATTTGTGCATCAGTTGCTTTACCATCTACCAATAAACGAGCTGCCTCTCTCGTTTCTTCATATGTGAGATCCCTTGATCCTCTTTTTCCTCTTGCCACTTCCTTGATCCATTGTTGCATGATATTCCCCTTTCCATAAACAAAGTCAACTTGAAACCATCCATACATCCTTTTGCTGCAATGTCTCTACTACTCTATTAATCAGAACCTCTTTCAAATGTGGATGGAATCCTAAAACATCACATAAGAAAATGGTCTTTTCGGATGAGACCCCATCAATCAACATTTTCATTTCTTTTGTCAACACCCCTGGAAACAGCAAATAAGGGATGATGATAATTGTATCTCCTTCCTGATCGAGAGTTTCATAGAGTAATTCCTTGAAGCCAGGTTCTGCTGCAGCTAGAAAACATGGTTTGACATCTCGATAGTTCGACCTATTATGGAAAAGGCGGGCGACTTCTGTAAAGGTCGATTTTATATCTGGATCACTACTCCCGCGACCAACGATCAAGACCGCTGTTGATTCCTTACGATCCATCGTTTTTTCATTAACCCTTTCAAGTAAAATATCTATGATTCTTTCTTCAAGACCGACCACTTTTCCAAAAGATACTGAAACGTTCGGATTCCTTTTTTTCAATCCTTCGAGTTTTTTCGGAATATCGTTTTTGACATGGCTCGCTGCGAATAAAAAGACAGGCACCACAGCTACTTCAGTCGCCCCTCTTTCAATACAACGTTCAAAACCCATTTCGATTGTGGGTTCAGCTAATTCCAAAAAACTGATCTCCTGGATCCGGATAGGGATACTTCCCTGAATCTCCCCAATCAAATCCATAGCTTGCTTGCAGCTTACCTGCATTCTGCTGCCATGGCAAACGTAGAGAACGGATTTCATACTGTCTCACCGACTACCGACAAACGATCCTCTTGCAACTCACAATCTTGGAACCAGGCAATCTGTTTCCTTAATTCAACAACCTCACCGATTATGATCATACTGGGGTTTTCAACCTTTTTGGCACTTGCGATCCCTACGATCGTCCTAAGCGTTCCTGTCACAGTCCGCTGTTCAGAGGTCGTCCCCCAATGGATCAATGCGACTGGTGTATCGTGATCTTTCCCATGCTTGAGCAAGGAGTCACAAATATACGGAAGATTTTTCACGCCCATGTATATGACCAATGTATCCACTCCGCTTACCAGGTTCCCCCAATTTTCATCATCGGGTTTCCCTTTTGAACGATGACCTGTAATAACCGCAAAAGAGCTGCTGACTTCCCGGTGGGTAACCGGAATACCAGCATATGCCGGTGCTGCGATTCCTGCGGTTATGCCAGGTACAATTTCAAATGAGACGCCATTCTTTGCAAGTGCTTCAGCCTCTTCTGCCCCTCTTCCGTAAACAAACGGATCTCCGCCCTTCAAACGGGTCACCACTTTACCCTGCTTCGCATATTTGACCAAAAGATAGTTGATTGTCTCTTGTTCGATCAAATGGTGATTCGGCAGCTTACCGCAATAAACAAGTGTTGCATTTGACTTCGCATTATCCAATAAGCGCTTGTTCACGAGCCTGTCATACAAAATGACATCCGCCTTTTGGATACATTTCAGTGCCTTGACCGTTATTAAATCAGGATCTCCCGGACCTGCTCCTACCAGATATACCTTTCCCATTTACTACACTCCTTTTGGCTCTCATCCACTTTACATACTTGTCACAGGTGATCTGTTTTCTACCTTTTCCAAGTAGACCTTTCTTCAACTTGCATGTAAAGAAAGACCTGTAAACAAATTACCACCGACAATGTTGCAGGCCAAAACGATTTCCAAAGGTTTATGGATTCAAGATAATGAAGACCTCATCTCGATCAACTTCAACCTCGAACGTCTTTACACAACCTGTGTCTGGTGCTTGGACATTTCCATCTGACACATTGATTTTCCAATCATGCATTGGACAAAAAACATGCTCGCCGCTGATTATTCCTTCCGCAAGTACACCGCCCTTATGCGGACAGCGGTTTTCAATTGCCCGAATTTCCCCATTGCCTAAATGGAATAGTGCAATTTCATATGGACCGACACTGACTGTTTTCCCAAGGTTTCTAGGCAATTCGCTTAAAGTAGCAATCCTTATCCGTTCTACCACTTTTTCCATGCTGGTTCTCTCCATTCATTTAATTTGTTATTTGCTGGCACCGAGACCAAATGGGACACTCCTTCTGGACTTCTAACACCATTAAGGACTTCCTACCATGAATCCGTAAAATGGCTAATTCCTTACTAATAACCGATTACTTCGATGGTTATATCACAATGAAATGACCGTTTCTTTGAATTTCTTCTACACATCGGATTCCTGCCACACCGTTGCCGTTGGTATATCATGTCCCCCGATCGATTGTAGAAATTAAATAGATGCTTTTGATTATAGGACAGTATGGATATACGCTACAATGAATATGTAAGAAAATCTGACATGTTCTGTTCAATTTCCTACTTTTCACCTAGTGATTTAATGTGAAAAAGTTACTTTCCCCTAAAGACCCGAGTAGGAAAGTAACTTTTTATGCCATGCTTTATAACATGATTCTCATTTCATGAAGTTGGACGTATTTCTCGTTTCAGTTTATCAAGAAATTTTTCCCGTTGTTGCTTTGATTCGAAAAAAACAGGCTGTACAGCTTCCTGTAATCGTTTTTTCTTAGCTTCTTCTTGTAAAGCACTGTCTTTTAGTATCATTCTACACTCATATAAAAAGTTCAAGTATTCTTCATAGGAGTCATCAAATTGTTCTTCCAGTTGTTTCCTTAATTGTTTTGCTAATGTCGGACTTGCTCCTCCAGTCGATATGCTTATTACAAGTTTCCCTCGATTGACAGAAGCCGGGAGGATACTGTTTCCAAGCTCTGGTTTTTCGGCGTTCACGACTAGATGTATCGCTGTTCTGGAAATATATTCATTAACCGGGCTCGAATTGGTCGCTGCGATGACTAAAAAGGCATCTTGATAATCTTCATACTCCACTTCCTTCTCATAAAGTGTTACTTTCTCTTGCTCGGCTAACTGACGGATCCCATCAATAAATGCAGGACTGACGACATGGACATGGATGCCGAAGCGAAGCAAACCCTTGATTTTTTGTAAAGCGGCTTTACCTCCGCCTGCTACAACCACTTTATAATTTGGTAAATCAACCATGATCGGGAACACCGGTCCACTTCCTTTTCTATATATTTTAGAAAATTTCATTCATTATAACACCATAATCCAGATTTCGAAGGTTGATAACTATTCATAGGAAAATATAGCCTCCTCATTCACTTCTTATCATACATCCAATCTTCTTTTGTCAATTTCATATTAATAGAATCTATCCATTCTCCCTCAAACTCTAAATCATTTTTATCGACACTATCCACCACAAACCCAACTTTTTCATATATCTTCTTTGCTCTGGGATTGAAAGCAAAAACACTCAAAGTTAGCTGGCTTAAGTTAGTATTTTTAAAAACATAATCAACCATTAGTCGAGTTGCTTCTGTTCCTAACCCTCGATTTCTACCCAGCGGACCAATTAGTATTCTAAAATTCATGCTTTCGTTTTTTTCATCATATAAATTGACCACAACTTCGCCAACTAAAATACTTTGGAACTTATCAATAATGGCAAGATCCAATCGATCTGCTTGTGCATTCCTTGTACTATACCAGTCGTAGACCTTTTCTCTATCGTATTCAGGCGTGCTCCCTGTATATTTAAGAACTACAGGATCCTTTAAACATTCTTCTATTCTCGGAAAATCTTCATCTATTTTAAAAGGTCTCAGCATCGCTTTTTCTCCAATAATTATCGGCTTTTTACTCAGATTCACCATTTATCTCACTCCATTACTCCAGAAATGAAAATCCCCAGGAAAAGCTGAAAACCCTATCAATCTTCACCTCACGTCGGGGTGGAAGCATTTGAGGTTATTTTCAGTTCTTCCCTCGATCGTTAGGATATTATCCAAACAATCAAAAAAAATTAGTAGTAAGCATTGAAAGGAATATTGATGTAAACACTACTCCCCCTTCTTCAACAAGCACTGGCCAATTCTTCGATAGAGAAACCGACCAATTTATGTAGAAATCGGTCTTTTTTATAAGGTTCTGTTAAATTTTAATGTTGATAAATGAATATTAGTCGACAAGAGAAAAGCTTGACATTTCCTCCATAGATTAGTAGTGTTATAAAAAAATATTTCTTATCCAGAGAGGTGGAGGGACTGGCCCTTTGAAGCCTCAGCAACAGGTCTGAATCGACACTGTGCTAATTCCAGCGGGTGATTAAACCCTGATAGATGAGAGTTTCTTTTATTTGTCGGTAAACGCACTCGTATCAGAGTGCGTTTTTTGTTTGCTCACCGCACTATTAACAGGAGGATGTTCACATGGAAAATCAATTTCAACGACAAATGAAAACGCGCCACCTTGTAATGCTCGCACTTGGCGGCGTGATCGGAACCGGGCTGTTCTTAAGCTCCGGATACACGATCCACCAGGCGGGCCCATTTGGAACAATTATTGCATATTTAATCGGGGCACTCGTCGTCTATCTCGTCATGCTCTGTCTCGGTGAGTTGTCCGTAAATATGCCGGAAACAGGCGCTTTTCACACTTACGCAGCTACCTATATCGGTCCAGGAACAGGCTATACGGTTGCATGGTTGTACTGGCTGACGTGGACCGTTGCGTTAGGCTCAGAGTTTACAGCAGCAGGACTGCTCATGCAACGATGGTTTCCATCCATCAATGTATGGATCTGGAGTGCTTTATTTGCCACACTCATTTTCGTGCTCAACGCACTTACGGTTAAGTTTTTCGCAGAATCCGAATTTTGGTTTTCTTCTATAAAAGTCTTCGCAATTGTTCTCTTTATTTTGATTGGGGCTGCCGCCATATTCGGGTTCATTCCGCTCGCTCATTCTGAGCCGGCTCCATTCCTATCGAATTTTACTAGTGCAGGATTGCTGCCGAATGGGGCGTTCGCGATACTGATGACGATGCTAGCCGTAAACTTTGCTTTCTCTGGCACCGAGCTAATTGGAATTGCCGCAGGGGAGACCGTTGACCCTGCGAATACGATTCCAAAAGCGATCCGTACGACGCTCGTGAGACTGATTTTGTTTTTTGTCGGAACGATTGTTGTATTGTCTGCGCTGCTTCCGAGTGAAACAGCAGGGGTAGTGGAAAGTCCCTTTGTGGCCGTTCTGGACCGAATCGGCATTCCATATGCGGCAGATCTTATGAATTTTGTCATTTTAACCGCGATCTTATCCGCAGCCAACTCTGGTTTATATGCATCATCGCGGATGCTTTGGTCGCTTGCGGATAAAGAAACGATCTTACCGGTATTCGCCAAGTTGACAAGAAGAGGCGTGCCGCTGATTGCGATGGCTTTTAGCATGCTTGGCGGAGGACTTGCCTTGCTCTCAAGCATTGTTGCACCGGATACGGTCTACATAGTTCTAGTATCGATCTCAGGCTTGGCTGTCGTGGTCGTCTGGATGAGCATTAGTGTCTCCCAATTCTTGTTCCGTCGAAAGTTTTTATGTGAAGGGAATCGAGCGGAAGATTTAGGATACAGAGCCCCGCTTTATCCGATAGTTCCGATTGTATCGTTTATTTTGTGTCTCGCCGCTTGTGTTGGGATCGCCTTTGATCCGACACAGAGAATTGCACTCTATTGTGGTGTCCCGTTTATTGCGCTTTGCTATGGAAGCTATTATCTGACTCAACATTTAAAGAAAAGAGGAATCGAATATGCCGAACCAAACCAATCAAAAGCCCAATCTAATTGAAGCTATTTTGCGTAAGCAATCGGTGCTAGTGCTTGATGGAGCACTAGCGACAGAGCTTGAGTCTTATGGATGTGATCTGAACGATCCGCTGTGGTCCGCTCAAGTATTGATAGAAAAACCGGAAGCGATTAAGCGGGTGCATGCCGAGTATTTCCGTGCAGGAGCGGATTGTGCGATCACAGCAAGCTATCAGGCGACGATCAAGGGATTCGCTGAACGCGGACTTTCTGAGAGAGAGTCGGTAGAGCTCATTCAAAAAACCGTTACCCTCGCAAAAGAAGCCCGTGATGAAGTGTGGCAGGAAGATCAAACTCGTGTGAAGCCGCTCGTTGCTGCATCGGTCGGTCCATATGGGGCGTATCTTGCGGACGGATCAGAATACGGCGGCAATTACGGGGTAACGGAAGAAACGCTACTCACGTTCCACCGTCCTCGTGTGGAGGCACTCGTTGAAGCCGGTGCGGACCTTCTAGCTTTTGAAACGATCCCCTCTTTTCAGGAAGCAAAAGTGCTTGCTTCTCTTTTAGAAGAATTTCCTGATACATCCGCGTGGCTTTCATTTTCTTTAAAAGACGGCGGAGCAATTAGCGATGGTACAGGTCTTCCCGAAGTGGCCGATGAATTCGAGTTCCAGTCGCAAATAGTAGCGATCGGGGTCAACTGCGCTCCCGTGGACGCGGCTACAGAAGCCGTGAAACTCTTCAGTAAAAACACCTTAAAGCCGATCATCGTCTATCCGAACTCTGGGGAAACCTATGACCCCAAAACAAAAACATGGCATGGAGAAGGAGACTGTGAAAGCTTTGACACTCAATCGGAAGCCTTGTACAAAGCAGGCGCCCGCCTCATCGGCGGCTGTTGCCGGACTACGCCTGAATATATAAAGGCACTTGCTCATAAGTGGAAATAATAGAAGAGTGGATGAGGTTTCCGGATAGTTTTTGAAAAAATAAGACCCACTCTTAGATGTGAACTGTATCCCGAATAATGGACACTTGCAAAAAAGTCTCCTATTAGCTGGTATATGAGTTAATAGGAGTTTTCAGCAAATTGTTCTTCTGAAATCACTCGTAATCCGTTCCTTCTTAATAAAGCAGAAGTGATCCCCTGTCCAACAATTTTCTTACCAATAAATTCACCATTATAAATCATTGAACTGCCACAGGAAGGACTATTTTCCTTGAGAACAACTATTGTTGCATTTATTTCTTTTGCTTTTTCTAAGGTAGCATAAGCTCCTTTTAAATAAAGCTCCGTTACATCTTGCCCCGATTTCTCAATTACATTAGCTTTGCCATCCAAAACATCGTCTCCATCCCCACCTACTATTTCAGCAGGTTCCCTTGGGGTTGAAAATCCACCAAGTAATTCAGGGCAGATCGTGACAGCTTTATTCTCATCAACTAATTTACCTATCTTTTCATCTAAACTATGAGTACCGTTATACCTTACTTCTAAGCCTGCTAAACAGGAACTTACTAATATCATAAACTGCACCCCTTCAATAAAATTCCATTAGTTGAAAAGCATACAAGTACTTTTCCTGATTATACCATCCATACTACTCCACTTCAGTAACTAGTAGTTGTTTTTAAAATTAAGTCTCTTACAAGAAATCACTCGTTTATTTTATTATCCTTATTTTACCACATAAAAAGATCGTAACTAGGAAAGGCTTGTAAGAGTCCAATGTCATTTACTTAACAAATACCTTAAATTAACCTGATATAAAAAACAATATGCCCTGTGTCAATTCACAGGACATATTGATCTTAATTTCTTGATGAATTTTTCAGCGTCTTTTTCTCCTAGTTTTGTCAGGGCTGATCCGATTCCCAATGCATCTGCCCCATTATTCAGGAACGCCTCACCATTATTCTCATTTACCCCGCCTGTCGCCATAAAGGAAAGGTTTGAGAATGGCCCGCTTAATTGTTTGATATAGCCAGGGCCTAAAGAAGACGCCGGGAAAATTTTGATCATATCTGCTCCAGAGGAATGCGCTTCGTTTATCTCAGTCGGTGTCATCGCGCCAGGAATGCTGTATAAACCTTTCTCTTTCGTAGCCTGGATCACCTTTCGATCGACATGGGGCGAAATGATGAACTCGGCCCCAGACTCCTGTGCGAGCTTGACCTCATTCGTGTTTGTGACCGTTCCTGCGCCAAGAACGAGCTCATCTCCATACTCCTTCTTCAATGAATAGATGGAGTCCAGTGCCACGGGGCTATCTAGGGTAACTTCCATGATATTCAATCCATGTTTGAGTAGAAGGTCGATCATCTGCCTCAACTCATCTTGAGGCACCTTCCGAAAAATGACGACAATTTTATCTCTCTTCATTTTATCAATTGTAAACATGTTGGATTCCTACCTTTGCACATCGCTCGTATTTTCCGTAAAACTCAACAGCTCGTTCCTTGAAGGTAACCCCTCACAATCACCTTTTACCATGGTCACCATAGAACCGACCAAGTTGGCTCTTTTGACAGAGTTATGGAGTGTAAGTCCATCGAGCAGACCAGAGATGAAGCCGGTTGCGAAACCATCTCCTGCTCCGACAGGATCTTTGACATGATCATTTGGATAACCGCTGACTTCTGAAGATTCCTCCTTCGTATGATAGGAAGCACCTTCAGCGCCTTTTTTTAAGATCACCGCTTCAACACCATGACCCAATAGTTCCTCAATGGTGCCTGCCACATTCCCATCCGGGAAAAGAGCATGCAACTCCTCTGTTCCTGGAAGGAAATAATCCGAATATTTGATCAGCTCTTTCATGATTGGAATGTAATCAGCCTCGTCCCATAATTTCTTCCGTAGGTTCGGGTCAAAAATGATCTTCACCCCATGTTCCTTCGCCACCTTGACTGCATGAAGGATGGTTTGATGGCAACTATTGCTGAGAGCCGGTGTAATTCCAGTTATATGAAGGTATTTCGCTTTCTTAATCATCTCTTCATCAACATCACCAGGTTTCATCTTGCTGGCTGCCGATTGTTTACGGTAATAATGGATAAGGGTTTGATTGAACGTCCCTTTTTCTTTAAAGTAGATTCCGGTCGGAGCGGTAGAATCGAACGTCACCCGGCTTACGTCGACTCCTTCTCCGCGTACATAAGCATGGATATAACGGCCGAAAGGGTCATCACCAAGTCTGCTGACCCATGCTACAGAATGACCGAGTTTGCTCAATCCAATGGCTACATTCGATTCCGCACCCCCGATCCTTTTATGGAATGCGTTCGTATATTGGATGGACCCATCGTCAAATGGTTCGAACAAAACCATCGTTTCACCGATTGTTATGATATCCAAAGCCTCCACCCGCCTTTCATACTATTTGTCCATCACCATTCTGCTATACTTCCATCCTTATGACGCCAGACAGGATTTTTCCAATCATGACTGCCTTCTGATCTTTTACGTACATATTCTTCATTTATTTCAATACCTAGCCCGGGACCATCCGGTATTTTGACATAACCATCCACATAATCGAATACAGTCCGATCATCCATATAATCAAGAAGATCATTTTCTTTGTTGTAATGGATCCCGAGGCTTTGTTCTTGGATAAAGGCATTATGGCATGTAGCATCAACCTGAAGACAAGAAGCCAATGCAATCGGACCTAAAGGGCAATGCGGGGCAAGGGCTATGTCGAACGCTTCAGCCATCCCTGCAATTTTTTTCGTCTCGGTGATCCCACCTGCATGGGATAAGTCAGGCTGTATGATATCGACAATCCCGTCAGCCAGGAGAGATTTGAAATCCCATCTAGAAAACATCCTTTCCCCAGTTGCGATCGGAATCGAAGTATATTTCGCCACTTCTTTCAATGCTTCATTGTTTTCCGGGAGGACAGGCTCCTCTATAAACATGGGACGATAAGGTTCCAACTCCTTCACAAGAACCTTGGCCATCGGTTTATGGACTCTTCCATGGAAGTCGATCCCGACCCCCACTTCATCTCCGACTGCTTCTCTTACAGCAGCAACCCTTGCCACAGCTTCATCGATCTTTGTGTAGGAATCGATGTATTGGAGTTCTTCCGTCCCATTCATTTTGATAGCTGTAAATCCGGAGGAAACAGCTTTTTTCGCCGCTTCCCCTACATCAGAAGGTCTGTCGCCTCCGATCCATGTATAGACACGGATCGTATCCCTGCACAGTCCTCCCATCAACTGATGGACAGGGGCATGATGATACTTTCCTTTAATATCCCACAAAGCCTGGTCGATTCCTGATAGTGCACTCATCAGGATCGGGCCGCCTCTATAAAAGCCTGATCGGTATAACATGTTCCAATGATCCTCAATACGAAGCGGATTCTTTCCAATCAATCCATCCATCAGTTCTTCCACACCAGTTTTGACTGTCCTTGCCTTTCCCTCCACGATCGGTTCGCCCCAGCCAACGATGCCTTCATCAGTTACTATTTTTAAAAACAACCAACGGGGAGGTACTTGGAATAGTTCATAGCTTTCTATTTTCATAGAGAATCCCTCGTTTCATCCATTTGATCTACACCTTTGGTCTGCTTGCCTTTGTTGGGAGATTATCCGCTCCCTGAAGGATATCGTTTAATATCTTTTTCTTACTTTCCCTTAATGATCTTGAGGGAGGAAAGACATGTGTTGAGATTTCTATTCCACTTTGTTTCATCGCTTCCTTGATGACATTCGCGAAAGGGGTATCTAGATTGTAAATTTGCGGAATGGATACTAATCGTTGATGATGTTCGATCACTTGTCTAAAGTCCTGATTATTGAATGCTTCCAATAATCCGAGAGCCAAGTGCGGTGCAAAATTCCCACTTGCACATATCCCCCCATCCCCACCTGCTGCCAACGTCGGCAACAGATGGTCATCATATCCGCAAAAGACCGAAAATTCCGGGTGTTCATTTTTCACCTTCAACAAGACTTCTCTTATATGACCGATCGACTCCACCGTGTCCTTGATCCCTGATATCGTCGGAATCGTCTCAACCAGCTTCTTGATAAGATCAGGATTCAAGTCTTGCCCGGTGAACGCCGGAAAATTATAGAGAAGCAATGGAAGCCCGACCACATTTCCGATGGATTCATAATGATAGAGAAGGTGTTCTTCACTTAAAGGGGTATAATAAGGGTTGATGACAATGATTCCTTCCGCACCGATGGACTCACTGTGACGACTCAACTGAATCGCTTCACGTGTATTCGTGCTTCCCGTACCTATGATCACAGGTACACGTCCATTTACATGCTCAACCGCAATTTCTGCAACCTTTTTCCGCTCTTCCAAGCTTAATTGTGTAAATTCTCCAAGAGTACCGAGGAACAACAATCCGTTGACACCTTCATCGATAAGATGGTCGATGACAACCTTCGCACCATCCGTGTCAATCTGATAATCTTCATTGACGATTGTCGGTACAGGCGGGATTAATCCGTGAAATAGCGTCATTTCTATTACACTCCTATCCTATTCAAACGATTTTTGTGACTGTTAAAGAGATATTTTAGGGACTTACCCGCTGGTTGGGTTTCAACTCTTTCCTTATAGAAGAATTTGCAATTTTCCTAATTTCACAGTCTCGACGATTACTTCATCGAAACCAAAGTTTTGTGTTTTCTTATCTTAAAAAGGGTTGACAGTAAGCCAACCCTCTTCATTTATATGGTTACGGTTTAATGAATACTGTTTTGATAGATGTGAAGAACTCTTTTGCAGCTTGTCCTTGTTCACGGGAGTGAGAGCTCGACTGCTTCATCCCGCCGAATGGTGCTTGCAGTTCGACCCCAGCTGTTTCGGCATTGACACGGACAAGCCCCGCCTCGATTTCATCAACAAAGGTAAGGATATTACTGATATTTTCTGTGTAGATCGAAGCACTCAAACCAAACTTGACGTCGTTCGCCAGTTCAAACGCCTCTTCTAATGTATCTGCCTTGATCAAAGCAAGGACTGGACCAAAAATCTCCTCCTGTCCGATGACCATTTTTGAATCAACATTATCGAATATGGTCGGTTCTACAAAATATCCATTCTCCAATCCATCTGGCCGTTTTCCGCCGAAAATCAGTTTTGCGCCTTCTTCTTTTCCTTTTTGAATGTATGAGAGGACGGTGTTCAGTTGAGACTCGCTCACACTAGGGCCCATCCATGTCCCTTCTGCACTTCCATCTCCCACTTTCAATTTTCCAACTTCTTTCAGCAATTTTTCTTTGAATTCATCGTATATTTCGGATTGAACGATCACTCTGCTAGTAGCTGTACATTTCTGCCCCGTAGAACGTAAGCCGCCACTGATCGTCCCTTCCACAGCAAGGTCCAGGTTGGCATCTTTTGCAACAATGACAGGATTCTTTCCGCCCATTTCCAGCTGGAATTTCGCTCCTCTTTCCACAGCACCTTCTGCCACACGCTTTCCGGTCTCATTTGATCCTGTGAACGTCAGCCCTTTCACATCTGGATGATCGATGATCCGCTGCCCTACAACAGATCCCTTACCATTTACAACATTGACCACTCCTTTTGGAAAACCGGCTTCATGGAAGCATTCCATCACTTTTGTCGTAGTGACAGCCGTCTCCTGTGCAGGTTTGAGGACAACCGTATTCCCATAGATTAAGGCAGGAGCTGTTTTCCATATAGGAATTGCTGCTGGAAAGTTCCAAGGAGTAATGATCCCTACAACTCCAAGTGGAACACGTGTAGTGTACATCAAAGCATCGGGATCTGTAGAAGGGATGACATCCCCTACGCTTTTCATCCCTTCTCCTGCATAATAGCGGAGAATAGCCACTCCTCTAGCGGTCTCGCCTTTGGCTTCAGGGAAAGTCTTACCCATTTCCTTTGTCATCGTTTCAGCGATTTCATCGATTCTGCTTTCAAGAATGTTCGCTGCTCGATACAAGTAATCACCGCGTTGGGCGCCAGTCAGCTTTTTCCACCCCTTGCTGGACCGTTTGGCAGCCTCGACTGCCTGATTGACATCCGCCTCAGATGAGAGCTGGTATGTTCCGACTACCTCTGCCGTGTTTGCCGGATTGTAGCTCTTCTCCGTCTTGTTCGTCTTAGCACTCACCCATTCACCATCGATATAGTTCAGATAATCCTTAACGATTGTTTCTGTCGCCATTTCAACCATCCTTTCTATTCATTGAAACATTGACTCTGTTAAAGTTCCTTGCTGATATATGCACCTTTACGATTTAGTAATGCCAATCATTAAAATGTAGGTCCGATTCTCCAAATACCGAAATCATGCTGCTTCAATATTTCCGATTTGGTCTTCTTTCCAGCACATGTCTGTGTGATTTCCTCCATGATACGCTGTCCAACTTCATCGACTGTTTCTTTTCCCTCTATGATCGTGCCGGCATTCAGATCAACATTCTCAGCCATACGTTCGTACATCATCGTATTTGTCGATATCTTGATGACTGGTGCAATCGGAGAGCCGGTAGGTGTCCCACGTCCGCTTGTAAACAGGACGATCTGCGCTCCGCCTGCCACCATCCCCGTCAATTGTTCGATGTCATGACCAGGAGTATCCATCCAGACAAGCCCTTTTTTCGTTGGCTGTTCTGCATAATTGACTAACTCTTGCAAGGCACGGGTTCCTGCCTTGGTTGCGGCACCGAGCGATTTTTCCTCCAATGTCGATAAACCGCCTTTCACATTCCCAGGACTTGGGTTTCCTGTCCGGATATCCACACCCATCCGAATTGCTCTGTTCTCCATCGCCTGGATCACTTCATAAACACGTTTTGATACCTGATCATTTACTGCCCTCTCAGCAAGCAGATGTTCCGCCCCGATCAATTCTGTCGTTTCCGCAAGGATCGCCGTACCACCGCGATCGACAATTTTATCACTTACAGCTCCGACTGCCGGATTGGCTGATAACCCTGAACATGCATCAGATCCCCCGCATTCAGTCCCTATGATCAACTCACTGAAATCAAACGTGACTTTCGGTTCCATGGATGCTTCCTGTACCATTTTAACTGCGGCTTTTGCACCTTCGGCTATCGCTGTAAGTGTCCCGCCGTGATCCTGGATCGATATGACTTCGACTGGTTTTCCGCTTTCCCGGATATCATCAGCCACGCTTCTTGCTTGGTGTGTTTCACATCCTAAACCTAAGACGACTACACCATAGACATTCGGATTTTTACCCATTCCAGCGTAAGTACGGAAGGTTTGTTCATAATCCACCCCGACCTGGGCACAGCCATGCTGATGGATGAATGTGACGGTCCCATCCACTAGTTCGGTAATCCGTTGCGCAGCCTGTGTCGCGCAAGTGATCGTGGGTAAAATAAGGACGTGATTACGTATTCCTATACGGCCATCTGGGCGTCTATAGCCCATGAGTTGCTTGTTTTCGGCCAAACTTATCACCTCTTCCTCTCTTTCCTTCTACGTTATGGATATGGACATGTTCACCGATATCGATGTCATTGGAGGCAACACCGATTACTTCACCATATTTCTTGACATCTTGACCTTGCTGAATTCTTTTAACAGCGAATTTATGCCCGAATTCGATGTCATCCTTCAATTCGATCGAGACAATTTCTCCATGGAGCCCTAAGGCGACAATCGATTCTTTCTTCAAAGGCACCAGCGCTACTGCTACGTTATCAATCGGTTTCATAATTAATGCTTGCCCGTTCATTCGTACATTCCTCCCCGAACAAGTTAAGAGACTATGGTTTGACTTTCGACCTGGCTTTTGACAGGATTTCTCAACAAGCCGATGCCGGGAATTTCAATTTCGACCCGATCCCCATCATTCAAGGTGAATTCATTTGGCGGGACGATACATGTACCTGTCAACAGTACTGTCCCAGGGAACACGACATTGTCTTTCATAAGATAATCGGTCAATTCTTTTAATTTGCGTTTCAGTTGACTAACCTTTGCTGAATCCTCAAAAACCAGGTTTTCATTACGATAGATCCGACAGTTGATTTCGAATTCATACGGATCTTTCACTGTCTCGGCCAAACGGATCGAAGGGCCGATCGCGCAGGAATTCTTCCAAATTTTCGCCTGTGGTAAATACAATGGATTCTCTCCTTCAATATCCCTGCAGCTCATGTCATTTCCGACGGTATATGCCAGAATGGATCCATCAGAATCAAGGACTAAGCCCAGCTCCGGTTCCGGGATCTGCCAATCAGAATCGCTGCGCAAATAGACCGGTTCATCCGTCCCAATCGTCCTATCCACAGTTGATTTGAAGAAAATCTCCGGTCGATCGGCATCATAAACCTTATCGTAAAACGTATCTGCATCCAGCTTTCCACCTGTAGCCTCATAATTTCTCGCTTCCTTGGAACGCATATACGTAACGCCGGATGCCCAAACTTCCTTTGCTTCAATCGGGACCAACAGGCTAAGTTCCGTTACATTGCGGTTCAGAGGTTCCCCTTTAGATAGAATGGGATGGATAAGCTCAAGGGGACTTTTTTGTCGTTTCTTCGATTCCTCGACAAGTTCCAAAAAACAGCGATATGGCAATCTGTAAACCTTATCTTCATCTGTTATAGCACCTAAAGTCGGTGTATTTTGATCATTTATAAAGCGGATGATTCTCATGATAGCCCTCCATTTGTTTTATATTATCAAACGTAGTTCTCAAATATAGGCATGTGAAGGGCACGTTCTTCCCTTCCGCCTAAATGAATACCTGCTGGCAGCCCATTTTTCTAGATACCTCTTCGCCAACCTGTTTCAATCGGCTTACCACATTTTCCAATTCGACCTTTGCCCGGGGAGCAGGCATAGATAGACTGATTGCAGCTACGACTTCCCGATTATAATCCCATACAGGAACAGCGACACAAAACACGCCTGGTTCATTTTCTTCGTTGTCGATCGCATAGCCCCTCTCCTTCACTTGAAGAAGCTCTTCCCTGAAATCTTCCTCATTGGTGATCGTATTCGGTGTTTGCTTAATATATTGATAATCCTTCAATAGTCCATTAATCTCGAATTCCTTCTTAAAAGCGACCAACGCTTTACCCACTCCGCTGGAATGAAGGGGAATACGTTTGCCGATTCGGGAGTACACGATCGTTGCTGATGTACCAGCAACCTTGTCGATATAAACCCCCTCCTGGCCGCTCAAAACAACTAAATGAAGGGTATGTCCGGTTTCGGCAGAAAGGTCCTGTAGATATTTCTTGGCGATCGTCCTGATATCGAGACTGTTGATCACCAGATTTCCTCTTTCGAACAGTTTCAAGCCAAGTTTGTATTTCCCCGTTTCCAGATCTTGTTCAATGTAATGATTGACTTGAAGCGTTTTCAATAATGAATGGACTGTACTCTTATTCAAGTTCAATTGGCTGCTGATTTCTGTGATCTTCAACTCTGTTGTCTGCTCATCAAATAGATTGAGGATTTTCAGAGCCCTCTCGACAGATTGGATAATTGGCATTCGTTTCATTCCTTTATACAAGTTATATAGTTCTATCATACCACGTTCAATGCCAATTAAAGCACTGCTTTATCCATTTCCCTCGGAATAGCCAATCCTTCTGTCGTTCCCTTTTTCGATGCAACCAGTTCAGGATTGTACCGCGCAATCAGGGCCAACCCCAATTTCGCTCTCCGTACACGTTCTTTTGATAACTTGATAGAGGTCTCTTCAAGGTGGGTCCCTGACGGATAGATATTAGGCGCATTCCTTAAACCGAATTTGATATAAACAGGGGCAGCCACCCTTATAATCTCAGGGATTTCATAATGTCTGATGAAGCCCCCGATATCATCTGGTACTTCCACATAAATATCCAGCGGAAGATCGACTGCTTGGCGGATCGCTGCCAAACGAGCCAGTGTAAGATCGGTCGGAACATTATAAGTCCCTGCACCGTGGCTCTCCATCAAACGGATCGACACGGGATTCGAATGGGCCATCTGGACGGAAATTTTGACCAGTAAATCCTCAGGTAATTCACCTTTTTTCTTAAACTCGTTGACCAGCCATAACAACCCTTCATCTGCTACAAGGATACTTCGGATTCCAGCCTTACAGGCACGTTTGATATCTTCGATGGAATACACCAGCTGATCCATCCCCTCAACACGGAGCCCCGTGACCTGTCCTCCACTTGCCCGTTGCATAGCTGTGATGTCCCATGAGCCCCTTGGGCCGACGAATAGACTGACTTCAAGCTTTTCTTCCCTGCCGATCTCAGCCATTTCCTCGAGTTCATCATCTGTCAATAACATGATCCCGCTTCCTTGTGAAATCCTATGGACTTCCACATCATATTCCTCGCATGCTTTCATTACTGCTTTAAAAGATCGTGGTCCTTCGACACTTGGAATTTCCACCCGATATTGGGCTCCATCCGGAAACCGTTTGGTGGAAGTAGGAAGATGATTACAATCTGTACTTGGAAATCCTAATTCCTCTATGATTCGCCTTGTTTCCTTCACAATGTCACAACCTCTCTTCTACTCTTTTTGGCAGCTTCACATCTGCTTGATAATCCAATTCTGCCTCTTGCCATATTGGAATAGGTACGACACCATGAGCAGCATCTGTATACCCGTGGATGCGATTGCTTGACGCTACAAAACGTTGCCTCTTCCGCATCTTCATAAGTCTTTCCTCAGCTAAAGGTTCACGTTTCTCCGTGATGCTGTCGAATTCCTGGATCATTTGCCCTGTTTGGAACGCCTGCTGATCGAGGAAATGAATTTCATTCTCCCGGAGGCCGAGATATAACAGATCGCCGGTTTGCAAATAGAGGATGCCTCCCCGATCGATCGCTTCCGGTGTCATATGACCGATGGCAGCTCCAAATGTCGCGCCTGAGTAACGTCCATCGCTGATGACAGTCACGAGCCGCTTTAGTTTGCGGCTTGCGTTGATATGCTGCATAGGCGTAAACATTTCCGGCATTCCGAAAGCAATCGGTCCTTGGCCAGAAATGACAACCGCAATTTTCAAAATTTGATGCTCAACCATCGCATCAAACAGAGCTTCGTATTCAGTGTCTTTCATTTCATCAAAAAAGTCAGGGCTGTTGTGCTTGACCATTTGTTGAAGACTCTCATGGGAAAAGGTCCGTTCCTGTTTCAGTTTGTCGACCAGGCCGGAGTCCAACAGGTGGTTGTTCGCTTCTTCCTCATTCTCGAAATAAAGGACAAAAGCCACCTTCTTATCAAAACCATCTAATTGCGGCGTTGCCATCCCGCTGATCTTGACAACTGCTGATTCAAAGAAATTCCCTTTCAAGACGTCTACACCACTGAAACGTCTTCGAGGCTTAGAAACGATGACCGGGTTTTCCGATACTGTCGCAGCAGGAAGCCCTTTCTTGTTCTCCAACCGCTCCCGCCAGGTTGTCCCCGTTACTGTAGGGGCATCAACATCCATCGGAACGCCATTTTCCAAGAGTTCATAGAATAAGGTTTCCATCCCTCTGCTATCTCCAGCACAGCACTGTATCGCAAGCGAGAAGATATCCCGATCCTCTGTGAGGCTATAATTGAACAGGTCTGGGATCGGGTGCTCATGATGGATTTCATCCAAATCTGCCAGACTGAATTTATAGCCGCCATATAACATTCCTGCAACCATGTGCATCATGAGATTTGTCGATCCGCCCGAAGCGCTATGTATCCTGATGGCATTCTTGATATTTGCTGCCATGATATTCGCGGCTCCGTAAACAGGATCATTGATCATCCCTTGCAAGTCATCCAATGATTCATTTACTTGTTCCTTTGTCGGCGGAGCGGTGAGGAGCTCTAATGTTGGATGGACAAGCCCCATGCCTGCAACAAGGTGTCTGGAACTGTTCCCAGTCCCATTGAAGGCACATACCCCGCCTTGCCCGTCACAAGTGGCTACTGCCAGCCGTTTTTCATAATCCTTTTGTCGTTCATGGGTGATGATCCCTCTTTCAACGGCTCGGCTCAATACTCCTTGAAACGCTGTGTTCGATGTACACTGGAGAATATAGGCCATTGCGTCCCTGATGTCGTTTGCAATATCGGCTTCCCCGTCCAATTCTGCCTGATCGGCCAAATCCGTCAGTTCCTGGTAGAGATCTTCTGGAATCGTTCCTCCTTGTAATACATGGGCCGGAGCGAATGTCGCAAAAAATGGGGCTTCACCTCTGAACTGGCGGATCCGATCCATCTGGGCCACTGCACTGACCACACCAAGTGGTTGTTTATCGCACCCCTGGATGACGAAAGCACCATGATAGCTATGTGCTTCCAATTGATTAACGACCATCTGTGCGACGGCATTACGACTTTGGAGAGAATAGCTCATCCCCTGATTGCTTTGAGCGGTACCGTCACACATGACGGGTGTGGAGAAATAGAATGGGACTCCTCCATTCTCCCAGATACGCAAGGCCGCGAAAGAAGAAGTTTGATAGTCCATAATGTGGGCCGGGTGATCCGGTGATCCCCCAATAATGGCGATCCTTGGCGCGTTTTCTTCAAGGCGGTTATAGATTTCTTCCAAGCTCCAATCCACTTCTCCATTATAGTTGGATCCAGCAATCTGTTTTGCACGGTCCAATATTCCGGCAACAGTGATCGGTTCATTGGCTTTGCCTTGGACATTGTCCCGGTAAGGATTTACGCTATTTTCAATAAAAGGGTATTGGGAAGCCATAAGTCCCCTCCTCATGTTTGTTTATTCGTTTATTCATAACGTCAAAGTTCCATAGATACAGGGTCTGAAAGTATCTTCAATTGATCATTCTGTTCCGCTTCTTCTATCAGGCTTTCTGAAATCCAGATTTCCTTCAGGTCTAGCGTGTTTTGAATCCGTACAAGCCTGACTTTGGATAGATCGAAGGCATTGCACGTCTTGATTCCCGCTTTGATTGCAAGCTCCTCTGTTTCCAGGAACATCGGAAACTTGACGGTTTCCACTACTGTACTTGTCAGGGCGTTCGTATACCCTTTTTCCATAATTGTCTGTTCAAATGCTTTTTTCGTGGTGATATCAGCGAGCCCGATCCCATTGGCATTCCCGCCAGTCTTCTCAGTCAACCGTAAGACGACAACACGTTTCGCATTTGCACCTCCGGTTGCATAAGGAGTGGCAAACCGCCCGCTGATGTTCGGGTCCATTCCATCGCCTGAAATATCTTTACCTAGCTCTTCAACGACCAGGACGTCGATCGGATCGATCAGTATCTTCGGCATCAGACGTTTTGCTTCCAATAATAAACCAGGTTCTCTATCAATCAATGATTCTGCCGGTATCACTTCGATTTGAGCAGGGCGGTCATAAGCATTTTCAATCGTACCCAAGCCGAAAATGATCGGTGTTTTCTTCAGCGCCACTTTGGCCATTTCCGGCACATGTTCGCCCATGTACTTGAATCCGAAAGAATGGGCTGCTTCTGCTCCTTTTTGTTTCCCTAGGCCAATCGTGATCATTTTCAATAGTCCGCTTTCCACTTCTCCACGGAAAGCAGTATGTGGTTTGATCCGATTGATCACGATAACTTTATCAGCTTGGTAAGCCGATCGATCCGTATAGATGGGGAGGCCATTCGGCAGTTGTCCGATCTGTTCGACTTCCATACTCGAATGAATCGGGGCACCGACCCATTCTTCCGTAACACCCAGGTCCTCCAGCACTCTCTTCTGTCCTTCGGGAGTAGCCCCGCCATGGCTTCCCATGGCAGGAACAATGAAAGGATCTCCTCCTGATGCCCGTACTGCCCGGACCATTTCCCTCGTAAGAATCGGGATATCAGCTACTCCTCTGCTGCCGACTGCAATCGCTACCCGGTCTCTTGCTTCAATCCTTTCCAGGACGCCCGATTGATGCAATCTTTTATGGACTTCCCGCACAACATCTTCAATTTCCGGAGCATCGAACGTTTGTCTTACCTTGACCATCCGAGGAATTGGTACAGGTTGAAGGAGTTCATCGATTACTTTCACAGATGTTGCCTCCCAGATTTATTGACGTAATTCTTCTAATTGTTCGGTCATTTGATTGAATAGGTCTTCCCCGAATTGTTTAGCGAATTTATCTATGACCGGTTGGATCTGTTCCTGAACCTTTTCCTTTTCTTCATTGCTGAATTCGTTCACGTTCATTCCCTGGTCTTTCAAATTTTGGAGTGATTCTTCATTCGCTTTACGGTTGATTTCCCTGTTATATTTGCCTGCTTCAACTGCTGCATCTTTCATGATCTTCTTCTCTTCATCTGATAATTTATCCCAGAAAGTTTTACTCATCAAAAATACGAATGGGGTATAAACATGATTGGTTACAGATAAATAATCTTGTACTTCATAGAACTTATTCGATTCGATGGTGGCAAGCGGGTTTTCCTGTCCATCAACCGTTTTGCTTTCTAAAGCGGTGAACACTTCTGAAAACGCCATCGGTGTAGGGTTGGCACCCATTTTTTGAAAGGCTTCCAAATGGACCTCATTTTGCATCGTCCGTATTTTTAAACCTTTAAAATCCTCTGCAGTTTCAATTGGATGTTTACTATTCGTGATATTCCTGAATCCATTCTCCCAATAAGTCAATCCCACCAGATTATGTTCAGGGAGTTTTTCCAAGACAGCTTGTCCAACTTCCCCATCCAGTACAGCATCTGCCTCTTCTTCAGAGTTGAACAAGAATGGAAAATCGAAGAGTCCGAATTCTTTTACCATACCGACTAGCGGTGAGGTTGAAGGAATGGTCACTTCTTGCGTACCAGATTTCAATGCTTCTGTCATCTGCAAGTCATCCCCTAATTGTGAGGCAAAGTAGGTTTGAACTTTGATTTTGCCATCGGTCTTTTCCTCAACGATTTCCTTGAATTTCATCAAGGCTTGCCCCTCAGGATGATCTTCGTTCAACCCGATCCCTGCCTTAATCGTCCGTTCCTGGATACCACTTTCACCTCCAGAAACGGATTGCCCCGCACTACAAGCCCCAAGTATCAAAAGACTGGCACTTAATAAACCTACCATCGTTCTTTTCCAATTTTTCATTGTCCTTCCCCCCTTAAAATGAATTGACATTTGTCATATATTGCTCGCTCCATTCCGCTTCCTCAAGCTGAAGGAGATCTTTCATACTCTTATTGACCAGGTATTTCGGATACCGATTATGCAGCAAAACATCCTTAACACCAAGCACAGCCTTTTGCCTCATCTCCTTTTCCGCCTCTTCTGAATACCAGGCAACGTGCGGAGTAAAAATCACATTTTCCATCGCCAACAAAGGGTGATTCCGTGGAATAGGCTCTTGTTCAACCACATCGAGTGCAGCCCCAGCAATACGCTTATCTTCAAGCGCTTTGATTAAAGCGCTTTCATCGATGACCGGGCCTCTTGACGTATTGATGATAAAGGCATGCTCTTTCATTGACCGGAATTGCTTTTCCCCGATCATCCCTTTTGTAGTGTCCGTCAAAGGTACATGTACTGAGACGATATCAGACAGACTGCATAATTCATCCAGGCTGATAAGGGTTACACCTTTTTCCCTACCCACCTCTTCGGGGCAATATGGATCAAAGGCTACAACAGAAAGACCGAATGGTTTCACCTTCTCTGCGAGCGCCTGCGGGATCTTTCCAAACCCTATCAACCCCAGTGTCCTGCCTCTTAGACGATGAATGGGACGGGTGACTTTGAAATCCCACTTGCCGGATTTGACAGTTTGATCCGCCAGTATGATTTTCCGGGCCCAACTCAGTAACAAAGCAAAGGTATGGTCCGATACTTCATCTATACAATAATCAGGTACGTTTGCGATACATATCCTTCTTTCAGTAGCGGCAGCCACATCAATGGTATTCACGCCGACCCCATAACGGGTGATGACCTTGCATTTTTCCAATCCTTCAAGGACACGTTTAGACATGGGAGCATACTGATTGATCAGAGCATCCGCATCTCTGCAGGCTTCAATCACTTCCTCTTCCGTCCGGCATTGTGCACCGACGAGCTCGAACCTTTCTTCTTCCAAAACGGAACGCTCATATCCTAGGTCTTCAAATTCCCAATCTGTGACAACCACTTTCCATTTTTCCACTGTATCCTCTCCTTCTCTGACTGCTTTTACTTATTATCTACATTAACCACTCAAGCGGCACCGTCACGAGTGAAGGGAAGAGAATCAGTAAAAACAGGACGATGACATGGACGAGTAAGAATGGCCATATCCCCCTTGCCAGCTCAACAATCGATATCTTACTAATTCCACATCCTACATAAAGGACTGTTCCTACCGGCGGTGTAATCAAGCCGATACATAGATTGATGACCATCACGATGCCGAAATAGACAGGATCGATGCCAGCTAGCTTGATGACTGGAATCAACACTGGGGTGAAAATCAGAATGGCCGGTGTCAAATCCATGACAAGTCCGATGGCTAAAACCAGTATTGTAATGACAATCATCAGTAGCATCGGCTTGTCGATAAGCGGCCCTAACATCGTTGCCATATCTGCCGGGACCTGTGCCACCGTGATTAACCAGGCAGACACCATTGCCGCTGCCGCCACAAACATGACCACACTTGTTGTTTTAGCTGATGTAACAAGGACTTCATAAAGATGTTCGATTTTCAACTCCCGATAGACGAAGAACCCGACGAAAATAGCATAAAAGACTGCTACCACCGAAGCTTCAGTAGGCGTGAAAATCCCTCCACGGATTCCACCGATGATGATGATTGGGAGCATAAGTGCCCAGCTTGTCTGTTTTGTCAAATACCAGACTTCTTTCAGTGATTTACGGGGGGGTAATTCAGTCTTGTCCCTCCTTGATACCAACGTCCATACGATGACAAGGCCAAGAGCCATCATGATACCAGGTGCAATTCCACCCATGAATAGCCGTGTAATCGAAACACCACTTACAACACCAAAGATGATCATCGGAATACTTGGCGGAATAACTGGGGCGATGATTCCTGCAGAAGCGATCAACCCCGTCGATCTTGCTTTGTCATAACCCTTTGAAAGCATCATCGGGATCAGAATCGCCCCAAGAGCTGCTGTATCCGCAACGGCTGATCCGGATAGTCCAGCGAACAACACACTCGCAAGAATTGCTACATACCCTAACCCGCCGCGGATATGTCCAACCAATGACATGGCGAATGATACAACCCTTTTTGAAATACCACCTGCATTCATCAACTCACCGGCTAAGATGAAAAATGGAATAGCCATCAATGCGAAGTTATTGGCTCCATTGATCAAATTTTGAGCAATAATCTGACTATCGAACATTCCTAACAAAATCATCAGGGCTATCCCGCTGAGAAGCAGTGAAAAAGCGATAGGTACACCAAGAGCTAGTGCGCCGAATAACGAACCGAGGAAAACACCAAGTGCCATTTCTCCCTCCCCCTTCTAAATGTTCTGAACTTTGACTGATGGTTCTTCTGGAACATCATTTTTATGATCAGGAACCATTGATAGATTGCCAGACTTGCTAGAACGTTTGAAGGCGACCAATAGATTCCGTATAACAATCAATGCCATGCTTACACTCGTGATGACTCCGACTCCATAGACGAATCCGAGCGGGAGTTTAGTCGCCGGAGCGAGACTTCCCATGTTAAGCAACGTCATTCGCAGACTGCCATTGAACAACAGCCATAATACATAGAGTACAAGTAAGTTGCTGAGGACAAAAACGACTTTCTTCAACGGTTTAGGCAATAGATTTGTAACCAGATCCATCCCGAGATGCATGTTATCTTTAAAAGCAGCAATCGCCCCAAGGAAAACGAGCCATACGAAGAGAAAACGCGACATCTCTTCCGACCAGGTGATCCCTGAATTGAATGCGTATCTTAAGACAACGTTCCCAAAAACGAGAATAGCCATGAACGTCAAAGCCAATGCAATCAGGATATTCAATGTTTGATTTATGATCTTAATCAGCATTTGCACGTGAATCACCCCTTTTTAGTTTGCTTGTTCTTTGATACGTTCCACGATGTCCTCCGCCCAAGGGAATTTTTCATAATAGCTTTCATATAAAGGCTCCGTCGCCTCTTCCATTTCTTTTTGGAATTCTTTACTTGGTGTGATAAATTCAATCCCTTTGTCTTCAAGAAACTTCTTGTCTTCTTCATAGCTTTTCTGCATCAATTCAAATTCATAGTCCGCTGATTTTTGAGCCGCTTCCTGGACTACCTTTTGTTGGTCCTCACTTAACCCTTCCCAAACTTTGCTGTTGATGATGTATAAGTTCGGACTGAACATGTGGCGGGATTCAAGGACATAATCCTGGACTTCATACCAACCAGATGCCCGGAGCGTAGCAATCGGGTTATCCTGGCCGTCGACAACATTCTGTTCCAAAGCGGTGAAAACTTCTGAAATCGGCATTGGACTGACCGTAGCGCCAAGTGCTTTCCCAAGATCGATGTAATGTTCGATGTTTGGCATCCTGAGTCTCAAATCCTTAAAATCCTCTACCGATGCTAATTCCTTGTTACTTGAGAACATCCTGAACCCGTTTGCACTCCATGCAAGTGGATGTACGCCATGCTTTTCTTCTAGGTCTTCCAACAATTCATCGCCGATCGGACCATTTAATACGTTCTTCGCATGTTCATAGTCTTTGAACAAAAACGGCCATTCCGTGACCCCGAGCTTTTCGATCGATGACTGCATGATCATTCCTGGGATGCCCATCTCAATCGTACCGTTACGGACTCCATCGTAAAATTCCTGCTCAGCACCCAACTGGCTGTTGTCATAGATTTCAACCTTCAAGGTACCTTCGGACCCTTCCTCTACCAATGGCTTGAATTTTTCTCTCAAGGCAACGTTTTGCGGATGTTCAGAAGCAAAATAGTTCGCTACCTTCAGGGTTTGGGTATTGTCTCCACCCGCTTCCCCCAGTCCAGTTGCATTACAACCTGCGAGTAACAGCGAGGCAGACAGCAAGACCAAACAAAGAAACACCCAGCATTTTTTCATACAACTTGCCTCCTCCATATTTGTTTTATAATATAAAACCTTGTTCTGTAATAAGGGGATAAATCATATGTAAGCGCAACCAATTTTGGTCTGATTGTTTTACATTATAAAACTCAGTTTTATATACCTGTGCAAATAATGTTATGAAACTGGATTGAAGTTGTCAATACATTATTTAAAATATTTCCACAATTCATAAAAATGGGACTTTTGATATAAATTTCTCAGCAAAAGAAATAGAGGCCCACTCTTGGACCTCCATTTTTCGGCTATTCAAAATATTTTACTGATAATGATACGCCGTTTTCAAAAGAGACTGTGCTTTCTCTTTTACGGTAAAATAGACTTCCTCAAAAGGAATCCCGTATTGCATGGCCGCTTTTCGGATATCCTCATATTCGGGGGAAACCTGATAAATTTTATGATTCTTATAACCTACTTTTACTGAAATATTCCCAAAACTGGTCTCCACTACTTCTATACGACGTTCCAAGGCAATTCGGTTCCATAAAGTTTTTCTTATCCCGAACGTTGACGTTTCATGTAATAAGATTTCTTCCAAACTATCAGAATGGCTTGGACTAGCTAAAACTGTCACCAATGTACCCGGACGATTCTTCTTCATTTGGACAGGTGTATAATAGGCATCCAGTGCGCCTGATTCAAACAATTTTTCCATTACATAACCAAACGTCTCGCCAGTCATATCGTCGATTTGGCACTCGAGGACTTCAATCGGTTCCCTATCCTGTTCAACCAATCGTTCTTCAAATAAAATGGCCCGTAAGACATTCGGATGGTCAAAGTTTTTCTTACCTGCTCCATATCCAATACGTTCCATTGTAATTGCAGGAATCTGTCCGAATTCTGATGCGAGGGCTTTCAAAAAACCTGCTCCTGTAGGTGTAGTCAGCTCTGCTTCAACATGGAAGTCAGCAAGAGGAATGCCTTTTAAGATTTCAGCGGTTGCAGGCGCAGGAATAGGATATAGCCCATGTGCCATTTGCACCTTCCCATATCCCGTTGGTACAGGAGAAGCGATTATTCTTTCAACATTGAGGTTTTCCAAACCAAGGCATACACCGATCACATCAATGATTGAATCCATCGACCCCACTTCATGGAAATGGACATCAGCCGGATCCATTCCGTGTATTTTTCCTTCCGCTAGAGCAATTACTTCAAATACTGCTTTACTTCGCTCCTTTACACGTACTGGCAGGTCACTATGTTCGATCATTTCGAGGATGGTCGCCGCCTTCCGATGTTCATGATGGTGTGAATCATCCCTATGATGATGTTCATCGTGTTCATGGTGATGATGGCTACCTATCGAATTGAACAATTCCAGCACCAACTCCTTGGATGCGATTCCCTTCTTGTCGACCTGTTTCACGCCTAATTTGAAGGGATCAATCGGCAGTTTTTCCAGTTCCTCAGTAATATATTGGATATCAGCACCTAGATCAATCAGTGCGGTCAATGTCATGTCACCAGAGATCCCTGATTGACAATCAAGATATAGACATTTCATTGTCTACCCCCTCTGTCGCAAGCTGCAGAATTAGTGCCGCCTGGTAGGCAGCCCCGAAACCATTGTCGATATTGACCACACTCATACCAGACGCACAAGAAGTCAACATCCCCAATAATGGTGTCAAACCTTCCAAATGAGCGCCATAACCGACAGAAGTCGGAACCGCAATGACGGGACGACGCACCAATCCACCCACCACACTTGGCAAGGCTCCCTCCATACCTGCAACCACGATAAGGACACTTGCTTTTGTAATCTCCTCCCGATAGGCAAGCAGGCGATCGATCCCTGCAACTCCTACATCATAAAGCCTTTTTACTTTACAGCCCATCCATTCTGCTGTCACCGCAGCTTCTTCCGCAACGGACAAGTCTGAAGTGCCCGCACATAGAACCATGACTTCTCCCCTGTAAAATTGGGAGGAAACACCATGACGTAAGATCCGTGAAACCTCGTCATATTCAGCTGAAGGAAATTGGGGCAGCAATTCCTCCGCTTTCTCCTCTGATAATCTCGTCACCATCACCTTTCCATGATGCGCTATCAACCTCCCCATGATTTGAGAAATCTGCCCTCCCGTTTTCCCCTCACCGTAAATGACCTCTGGGAAACCAGTACGCTTCTCTCGATCTATATCTACTTTACTGAATCCTAAATCTTCAAAATTATCCATTCGATCACCTGCAGTCTCTATTAGTTAGGTGTTAATTTTTAAAGATAATTACTTTTAGCTAACTTCTCGACATCCCCATGGGAAAAGGCATCCCGGCAATATCCCGTAGGATCGTACCGACACCCAACAAACTGATGTAAACCAACGAATAAGAGCTCTTGTTTTGTCTGACCTTGAATGCTTTACTTGCTGAAAATGATGTTAATCCCAGATAAATCAACATCAAGCCGACTATGATTTCAAAAGTTACCTCCCAGGCCTTGGAATTCTCGTATTCGTCACCGATAAAAGTAAAAATACGAACAACAACGTCAACGTATGTCCGATACCCCAGTACAAACCAAGATAACTGTATTTCAATGATGACTTATGTTTTCCCACCATCGTGGGTACTGCGATGACATGGTCTGGCTCAATGCTTGCTTGAAACCGACCAAGAATCCGATTCCTAATAAGGCTGCCATTTCTTCCACTACACCTGCCCCACTTCTGTTCCAAGAACCTTATTCATACTTCCGCTTTTGTACCCGGTCAAGTCCATTGTTACATATGCGTAACCGATCTCTTTCAACTTCACTTCAACTTCTTGATGATGGTTCAATAATTGTTCCATGGAGTCTGGCTCTACTTCAATCCTGGCGATATCACCATGAGTCCGGACACGAACCTGCCGGATCCCTATTCTGCGTATCACTTTTTCCGACTCATCTACCATTCTCAATTTATCGATCGTGATCTTTTCCCCGTAGGCGATCCTTGATGAAAGACACGCAAACGATGGCTTGTCCCAGGTTGGAAGCCCCATTTGCTGTGAAAGCTCACGTATTTCACTTTTATACAAACCCGCCTCCTGGAGGGGGCCTCTCACACTATATTCTTTCGCCGCTTTCGTACCAGGCCGGTGCTCGCCAAGATCATCTGCGATAAGACCGAAAGCAATATTTCGGTAGTTCTTCGCCTTCATGATCGGAATAAGATGTTCGAACAAGCTTTTCTTACAGAAGTAGCACCGATTCGGTGTATTCTCCGAATACCCTGGAATCTCCAGTTCTGACGTTTCAATCACTTCATGTTTCGATCCTAACAAAGCAGCCAGTTTCTTTGCTTCTTCCAATTCCTCAAATGGGTAGGTTTCACTATCTGCTGTCACCGCAAGTACTTTTTCTTCGCCAAGTGTATCAATGGCTGTTTTCAATAAAAAAGTACTGTCAACCCCTCCCGAAAATGCAATGACAACGGTTTCCATTTCTCGTAATAAGTATTGAAGTCTTTGATACTTTTCCAGCATCCCATTCATCCTTTGTTGACTAGATTTTGGTTACGTTTAAATTCATCCTACTTATTAGTTTGAAATTATACCTAATATTTTGATAATTTGAAATAGTTCCTTTCACATTTATGGTGTTTATAGGTACCTGTTTCTAATTTTTTATTTCTTCGTTTCCCATTTGTTCTTTCTAATTCCCTATTTTTTGTTCTGCCTCTACAATGTTTTTAGATACTCATTTACTTATTCTAATAACAAATGATGATGCAGAAGCAATTGAAGAACTTTCCGATGTATTGGAAATAATTCATTTTTGGTAAAAGATTCACGGCATAAGCATCAAAGACGTTGAAGAGGTTAGGAGGAAAAAAATTCCTTAAGCGTAGAGGATTTTATGAAAGGTTGTACTTAATTGACGTAGAGCGACGAAAGTAAAAATTCTTTGATTTCTAATTAGGTAAACGGGGTCATTTCAGGAGTTACCGTGAAGCCTGGTCCTTTTTTCCTCAGTTCTTTGACATACATTTGTTTATCAAGTTTTTTAAATTTACACTTTGTACCACTTTGTTCTATTAACGTTCTTGGTCGAAGTCCAATTTGGGCGGAGCGGGTATTCGCTGGTTGTGCGATGTTTTTTTGCATTCTTATAGTACAAGTTGTATAGCCATTTTAATTATTCGTTTGAAATTATAAATGGCGGTTGGATTATACGCTGTGCTTATCAGTCAGGAGCTCATCAAGGGCCACTTGGTTAAATCCCTTAATGATCAGCCAGAGGGCCATTGCCATCTCCTGCACGGCCAATGGTATATACAAAATATCAAGGTGAAGGTTTAATCCAAATAACTTTAATAAGTCGACAGCCACATAGATAACCGCTCCGATCAAGCCCCATCCGGACAACCAACGAGGGATAAGTTTGGTGAGATAGAAGAGGGTGTATAACAACATTGCCCCGATGATAAAAACAATAGTCAAAACGGGGCTCATGATGTCATTAGCCTGAAGCAGGACATTGCCAATAACCTGTAAAGAAGCCGCTTCTGCCCCAGCGGCCGTGAATTCTTTGCTGAACACGCCTAACAATAACCAACTGACTACCATTAAGATATATGTGCTTCCCTCTAGTGGACCTCGGAAAACAACCATCCCTAGTGCCAGGGCTTCATTCTTTTTTTTAAAGAGTGGGTACAGGAAAATAGGCATCGCCGTTAACGAAAGCCCCATCAAGAGCACGAAAAATGCGCCCAGGTTAAGCTGCGACGGATTAGCGGCAATTCTGGTTAGAAAATCCTCTCCAGCAAGCAGATTCCTGGTAACAACCAGGCTTAAAATCCCCGATACCGTTCCGATGATGTACAGGACACCTACGATCACTGCAGTCATTCTGTAAGGTTTCATTTTTTTATTCTCCTTGGTTTTTTATGTTGTTTCAGTATATCGGCTGCTCTCATTTTGACATGCGAAATCTCGCCGTATAAAAAGGTCACGTCATAATGACTCGTCTATAAATAAAAGCAAATTTTTTGTCTTTTTATGGAAAGTAGTGAGTAGTAGACCAGCTGCTTTCAATAGGTTGTGGGCTACTATTATTGATTAAGTTGTTAAGCATTTCTGTATATTCAAATCTATATTCACGTATCATTATTAAATGCCCCCTAGCCCCATCAATTCTTATCTTCCACAGTGCCCTTTAACGGAATAAACAAATTCATTTATTCATCCTTATTTTACCACATAAAAAAGATCGTAAAGAGTTTTGACGGCAGGCGAATGTTAGTTTTTTTATAAGAGAAGACATTATCTGTTGTCCAAAAATTACCGTTATATTTCAAAGGACATTTCTTCTGTCATTATCGGTTATGTACCTCAACATAGAACCCTTTAGACACCAGAAAGGCATTAATAATTTTAAAAGTTAATGTTTCGTGTAATTGTTTGATATAAACTGAACAATCATGCCCACCTTCACATCTCTAGTGTTTATAGGACCTGTTTCTAAACTTCCCATTCTTCGTTTTCCAGTGTAGGAAACTTGGGGGAGGCTGAACCTTAATTGCCCTTATACTGAATAAGTATTAAATACTTTTTTGCGGTCAAAGATATCAACATTAACCTTTAGCAAAACGTCAATCTTTTAGGGAGGGATAATATGAATCCGGATAAAATGCAGTTAAAGAAACGGATTGCGGTAGCAAGCAGGCAAATTCCTGCTGATATCGTCATAAAAAATGCTCGTATCATTGATGTGTTCAACATTGAGATCATTGCAGGGGATATTGCGATTGCGGATGGAATATTCGTTGGAATCGGAGAGTTCAACGGTACACAAGTCATTGATGCTGAAAATCGATTTATTTGTCCTTCCTTCATTGATGGTCATGTCCATATCGAATCGTCCATGGTGACACCTGCTGAATTTGCGAAAGTCGTCCTTCCTCATGGGATCACAACCGTCATCACAGATCCTCATGAAATTGCAAACGTGTCAGGCAAGGAAGGTATCAACTTCATGTTGGACAACTCTGAAAACCTGGAATTGGATGTTTTCATCATGCTTCCGTCCTCTGTCCCAGCGACCTCAGTCGAAAATTCCGGCGCAAAGCTGTCAGCATCTGATCTGGAGCCTTTTTATCATCACAAAAGAGTACTCGGCTTAGCCGAAGTGATGGACTTCCCTTCCTTACGATCTGCTGATGATGAGTTGGTCGATAAGATCGCGATGACATCTAATTACAGCCCGAATATGGATGGCCATCTGGCTGGATTGGGTACGGATGCCATCAATATCTACAAGGCCGCTGGTGTTCAAACCGATCATGAATGCAATACAGTCGAGGATGCACTGGAACGTCTAAAACGAGGCATGTATCTCTTGATTCGTGAGGGATCTGTAGCAAAAGATTTGAAATCACTGATCTCTGTCGTCAATCAAAACAATGCACGGCGCTGCCTCTTCTGTTCGGATGATAAACACTTGGATGATCTCATTCAGGAAGGTAGCATCGATCATAACGTCCGTTTAGCGATCCAATCCGGGTTGGACCCCTTGATTGCTGTACAGATGGCTTCATTAAACGCTGCTGAATGCTATGGATTGAAGCAGAAAGGCGCAATCGCACCGGGTTATGAGGCTGACTTCTTACTAATGGATGATTTGGATTCAATTGATATTAAAGAAGTCTATAAATCTGGAAAGCTTATTGCACGGGAGGGTGAGTATGTCGGCAAGCTTGTAAAAAAGAAAAACCCCGGACAAAAGCTGTTGAACACAGTAAACGTTTCCGGAATTAATAAAAAAGATTTACAAATTACGATCGGAAAATCAGGTTTAGCAAATATCATCGGAATCATACCAAACCAATTGACTACCAATCACCTACAAGAACAAGTCGTTGTTGAAAACGGCGTATTCGTTCCGTCTCGCGAAAAAGATCAGCAAAAGTTAGTCGTGGTTGAAAGGCATAAGCATACTGGGAATGTAGGATTGGGCATCGTAAAAGGATTCGCTCTGGAAAATGGTGCTATTGCAACGACTATCGCCCACGATTCGCACAACATCGTTGCGACTGGAACGAATGACGAAGACCTTCTATTGGCGATTCAAACCCTTAAAGAAATAAATGGTGGACTAGTCATTATTAAAAATGGTAAAGTCCTTGTCTCCTTAGCCCTTCCGATTGCTGGTCTGATGTCCGATCAAGGATTCCATTCGATCGCCACCGGACTTCATCAAGTGAAGCAAGGACTTTTAGATCTTGGATTCAAATCAGGATTCAATCCGTTTTTGACCCTTTCATTTCTGACCCTGCCCGTCATACCAGCCTTGAAATTGACTGATCTAGGTCTATTTGATGTCAAAACTTTTCAGCACATCGAAGTAAGCCTTTAACATCATGTATTATTTTTCTTCATTGCTCATGGTGTGGAAATGAAGGGAGAGTAGTCTGACAAGCCGCTCACCTGACGGAAACCCTTCGCTCTGCCTCAGTTAATACTCGTGAAAAAGCAATCATCAAATGGGGGGATTTCCAACAGGTTTCTGTAGTAAATTTTTCCCCGATCCTCTATAAACAGTTGCAAGGCAATCTTAGAGAAAACAACAGAAAGGATGCATGTCGCATCCCTTCTAGTCGTTCTCCCGTTCCTTATCTATTTCAAGCACTTTTCCGTCAGAGGCTGAAATTTCAATGTCTGCTTCACGGTTCTTCGACATCTTGATTTCAATTTCATAAACGTAATGGTCATCATCTTCATCCAGCTCAACTTTTGTCACTTTTCCATCAGCTTGTTTCAATGCGATGGCGATCGCCTCTTCTTTAGAAATTAAATCACGTTTTTCGATTAATTCTGCTTTACTTCCTTTATCATGATCTTCATCGTCATCTGCCTCGATTGCTAAGATTTCACCTGAGTATGCATCTATATGGACTTCATGATCTTCACTTTCTACATCGATATCCACTTTATAAACTTGTTTTCCATGTTCTTCTTCAATTTCCACTTCATCAACGTTACCCTTTACTTCTTTTAAGGCGATCCTCTCAGCCTCAGAGATCGAAATCATGTTTTCGCCGGCATTTTTGGTATTTTCATTTGTTAGTCCGTTTTTCTTTATTCCTCGTCCATCATCGTCATCCATCGCTTTCACCACTCCGATTCCTCCGATTGCCAATGTCCCAGCCAAAGTGCACATGATGATTTTTTTCTTCATCTCTCATACCTCCTGTAATTGTTGTTTACAAATACATCATATCCACCCGAGATTAAAACAATTGGAAAGGAACATTAGAAAACGATGAGAATTCAGTGCCAGGCACCGATTTAAACCCCTTCTCCCATATGGGTTCTCAAACGGTGCCTGGCACGGATGACATAAAAAGCTGGCTCATGTATGTGAGTCCAGCTTAATAAAAACTATTCGATTACTTCTATGCGTACATTTTTGCGTCCCCATTCGATCGCATCGTCACGGTTTTCAATGAACACATCGATTGAGTTCCCATTCACTCCACCGCCTGTATCCGCTGCAATCGCCACTCCATAATCTTCTACTTTTACGATGGATCCGAGTGGAATGACACTAGGGTCGACGGCGATCACTTTCGCATCGGGGTATTTCTTCAAATCGAGTCCCATCCTTGTCATACCTGAACAACCTTCGCAATTTGCTGTGTATGCTGTGCTTTCAACTGTCAACGTTTTACCTGCTGCTGAACCACGCTTAGCTTTACTGTCTAAAGCTGATCTTGTTTTCGGTCCTGCAATCCCATCTACTACCAGGTCTTGTTGCTTTTGAAAGCTCTTGACTGCACTTACTGTATCAGATCCGTATATTCCATCAAGATTTGAATTGTAATGACCTGCTTGTTTTAACTGATATTGAATATGTATGACTTGTTTTCCTATGTTGCCATATCGCAAAACTTTAACAGCATGGTTCGTTTGCGGTCCTGCAATCCCATCTATCTTCAGGTTTCGTTTACGTTGAAAGTCCGTAACTGCCTGTTCAGTAATATCACCATAGTACCCAGTTGATGTATGGTATGGGAATACCCCTTTTGTCATCAAGTAATCCTGTAATTCGGCAACATCCGATCCTGATGACCCATTCATCAGTGTGCGATCTCCCAACGCCGCTTCTGTAAATGAAGGAGCTGTAATCATGAGGGCTCCCACAACCAAGACCATGAACATGGCTCTAAATTTCTTAGACATAAAAAATCCTCCCTATTTTCTTTTTACATAAAAGAATTCGAGAGGAAATGACATTATTCGTATATAAAAGCCAGATTCACAACGTTCGACCCTCAAAAATCCATTATATTGAAACAATGTATTCTATATGGTCTATAAGAAAAAGATGGTTATATTACCCAACATACCCCAAATCCAATTTCTGTTAATATTATGCTGATGTAGTAATTAGCAATTATGACCATTGGCTAATTCACGGAGTTCGCGGCATCTTGAAAAGCCATGGACATCTATTTACAGACTCCTCAGTCCTCGTACGTGATCGTCGATTCACCTGTAAATCCATCTACCAGAACGGTTACATCCTCCTCATCATTGCTTTCCATTTCGATTTCATAGGTCGGTATACCATTGATCGTAATGAGCTCGATATCATCAATTTCACCGGATACAACAGAGAGTGCCTTCTCTTTCGCTTCTTTCTCAGAAATTAACGTTTTCTCTTGTTCTTTCGGTTCATCCGTCTTTTCTTCGTTACGATCGATGATTTCACCGGATTTTGCATCAACCGTAACAACGGTAACTCCTTTGTCTGTCTTCACCTTAATTTTATAAACGGGAGGATTTTTGCTTTTTAAAAATTGAGCTTCCTCCACCTCACCATCGACATCCTTCAATGCGATTTCTTTCGCCTTTTTCTCATCAATTCGTTTCTCTCTTAATTCTAGGACTTCCAACTTTTCTATGCTGCGCTCATCAGAATTGATGACAATCTTATACGTCCCAGTGTCACGTTCAAGAATCGCTTCGAACAGATTTTCACGGGCAGTGACCTCTTGTATTTCGCCTGCATATTTGCTTGCGATAAACTCCTTGATTTCACTTTCAGCTAATGGTCGGTCATTTTGACTTGCAAGGATATGTTGTGTGGTTATGATGATGCTGACCACAAACAAAGCCACACCTACTATGATGAACACGTTCCTCTTCAAGGTCCCGTACTCCTCTCTATATAAAATCATTGCCCTTTTTCAACTGAATCTTAATGCTTGTACTGTTTCCTTCCTCACTATCAATGGCGATGATCCCTTCATGGGCATCAATGATCTCTTTTGCTATCGAGAGACCGAGACCACTTCCACCTGTTTTCCGACTCCTTGCCTTATCGACCCGGAAAAATCGATCGAACACCTTTGCAATGTCTTCTTTTGGAATGCCGATCCCGTAATCTTTTACTGTGATAGCAGGCTGCCCTTGGTCATATCCGACAATCACATCGATTTCACGATTACTGAATTTTTTTGCGTTATCCAAAAGAATGAACAATACCTGCTTCAGTTTCTGTTCATCACCTGCAGCTGAAACCTCAGGCAGTTCCCTGACCACATTTACTTTCCGATTGTAAGCCTGCCGAAACGATTTCGCTACCTCCTCACAAAGCCCAACCAGTTCGATCATCTTCCAGTCAATGTCCCAATCATTCTCATTTCGTGCAAGCATAAGCAATTGCTCCGTCAAATTCCCCATCCGGATCGCTTCCGAATGAATCGCTTCGACCGATTCATCAAACACCTCCGGTTTTTTCGTGCCCCACCTTTTCAAAAGACTGGAATAGCTCTCAATGATCGTGAGCGGCGTCCTTAATTCATGGGATGCATTGGATACGAAGCTCTGCTGTTTTTCCGAGTTCTCCTTAAGAATGTCGACCATATTGTTGAATGTCGTTCCCATCTTATGAAGTTCATCCTTCGACTGGTCCTCGAGCTCGATATGCTTGAAAGTCTTCTTCCTTTGGATCTCTTCCATAGTTGCGGTCAGCCGTTCTATAGGTCGTAAAATCAATTCGCTCAGGACTCGTGCTGAAAGGAAAGCGGGCAAAATCGCTAGCAACGTCGCCAGTAACAAGATCGTGCGCAAAATTTCAAGGTTGGCCTGGACTCCAGCCAGACTTTCTGTCACTTCAAGTGTGACGACCTCCCCATTTTTCCAGATGATCGGAATCGAAACGACTGCATAGGACGCAACGCCGATTTCACGGATATCAGCGGATTGTGAAGACTGGAACTTCGCCTCGCTCTTCTGGAGTTCATCTGTTTTCACCTGTGTTAAAACCGCTTTCGAATCCTGATTAATGATCCGGATCATGCCGTCACTCGGAATGAATGCAGGCAATAATGTACGTGGATCGATTTGTTCTTCCTTCAGTGCAGCAGCAACCGTTTCCGTCTGGTTCGTCAGACGATCCAGTTCTCCTTCTGTCGTCACTTTATTGAATAAGTAATAGATTGTACTATTGATCAGCAACAGGATGATGAATAGAAAAATAGTTGAAAAAAGATGAATTTTATTACGTATTCTCATCTTATTGCTCCTTCAAGACGTACCCGACACCACGGACTGTATGGATCAAAGGTGGTTCCCCATTGTCGATTTTCCTCCGCAAATAACGGATATATACATCAACTACATTCGTATCACCATAATAGTCGAACCCCCATACAGCGGATAAAATCTGATCCCTGTTCAGCACAAGTTGCTTATTTTGAAGAAAATAAACGAGCAGGTCAAACTCTCTCGGTGTCAGTTCAATCTCTCGATCACCACGTTTAACTTCTCTTGTCTTCTCGTTGACAACCAGATTACCAAGAATTAACCCCTTCTCTATGTCCTCTGTCTTATTAGATATCCCCTTCAGCCGTAATGATGCTCGGACGCGGGCTAACAATTCCTCGATTTGGAAAGGTTTCGTGATATAATCATTGGCACCTTGGTCCAAACCAGCCACCTTTTCGGGTACAGAATCCCGGGCGGTCAGTAAAATCACCGGTGTATTCTCATCCTTTGTACGGATCCGCCTTAAAACTTCCAGCCCGTTGAGTTCCGGGAGCATGATATCTAACAGGACAAGATCCCATGTGTCTGAACGGATTTTTTCAAGTCCTGTTAAACCGTCGTATGCGGCATCAACTTCATATCCTTCAAATTCCAGTTCAAGCTTGATAACACGAGCAATTTTCTCTTCATCTTCCACGATCAATATCTTCTGATTAGCTATCATTTTCCCACCTATTTCACGATTATTCCGATTTCAACTCATTCAGCTTCATTATACTTCTCTAACATTAAAAAATGGTGAGAAACATTAAGAAAGGCTGTTTTGATTGTTGCTTTTTTACATATCCAATGAATAGCTTGATATAATCAGGTTTCAGGAGGCGAACATAGAGTGTGGAAGTATATATACCAAGAGATCTGCGATTTAAGTAAACCGGAGTACTTAGCATTATTCAAAGCTATGAAACATTTCAAAAGAACCAGATAAAATAACCTAGCTACTGAATAATATCCGTGAAAACTCGTTTCAACAGTGGTTTAGCTTGTGTCTATTGTGGATATAAGTTTATACTACCTGGAGAGTCAGCTTATGAAGGTAAAGATCAAGGCCTATTACATATATGTAACTAGTGCATGCACGCAAATCACTTGTTGAATGCCAAATTTTCTAATAAAGGAATGAGAGTGTTGAAAAAGAGACTCTGTATTATTGGTAGTGGGGTATCCGGACTACACCTAGCTTATGCTCTAAAGGAAGATTTTGATATTACAGTCATTGAACGTCAATTACCAGATCAGATTAGAAAAGGTAGAATTATGTCTACCCAGGTACATTTCGGATCGACAAGGACTCGTGAAACACGCTTTAATGTACCTGAATGGGGAGAACAAACCCTTATTGAAAGTATTCATATTACCATTGGAAATCAAAAACTATTTGTAGGACAGTTACAAGAACCGGCATTATCTGTTGATCAACGTTTGTATTACTCTCATTCTATTGAAGATCTTATAGATAAAGGAGTTTCCTTTCGTTTTGAAAAGGTAGATAAAGAGAGTGTGGAAGTACTAATAGATGAGTTTGATTTAGTTATTGATTGCACAGGGAAAAATGGAACTCTTTTGCCATTTCCGATTGAAGAGGACCTGTCCCCTTTTCAAACTCCTCAGCGAAAATGTATCGTTGGTTATTTTATAGGTATAAAAGCAAACACTCCTCTGGGAGTAAGTGTAACGGTTCTTCCTGAGTTGGGTGAAATGTTTGAAATACCTGCAATAACAGAACACGGTCCTGTAACCATACTGTTCATTATGGCAATACCAGACAGCGATTTAGACGTATTTAAAGGAATAAAAAATGCAGAAGAGTTTACTCTTAAAGTAAGACGTACAGTTCAACAGTTTTTCCCAGAAATTTATAACCGAATTGAAGGGGAAAATTTTGCTTTATGTGATGAAAATAGTTTTCTTCAAACTGCTTTAACACCTGTTATTCGAAAGCCTTATCTCATGATTAAAAATAAGCTGGTGGTTGGCTGTGGCGATAGTGTTTTTTTAAATGATCCTATTACGGGTCAGGGCTGTAATCTCTCTTCTTACTGTGCTGAACAATTGTATGAAACCCTTACCGAATACAAAAACTCTAAGTGGGACATGAAAACAGGAGAAGCTTATTGGAATCGAACGAAACAGTTTGTAAAAGAAGTAACTGAATGGACTAATGCCATGACGAAGCCATTACCTGAGCATGTTGTTCAATTGCTGCTTCAGGGTACACAGGATCAGGTAAAAGCAAACGAAATTGCTGAATGGTTTGCCAATCCGACAAAAGCGTATGAAGCGTTTTTTTCAACAAAATGATACATTTATAAAGTCAATGACCGCCATGAGGGTCCATTCCAAAAGTTAATGACTACTCCTGAATTTAATAAGCTGTAATATATGAGGTATTTGCTAATAAATATTTCCTTCCTTCTTAACAATCGAGAGCTATTCAAGAGTATTGGATTGCGCCATTTTCAAAGATAAGGGGGGATTTAACGGAAAAAGCAACCCCATAAAACAGTAGATCATTAATAAAATTGGCGTACCTCTTAGTAAAATAGGGTACGCCTTTTATTTAGGACTAATAGCAATAATCTATTTGAAAACAGCCTTAAAAAAAAGACCTGTAAAATAGGTATTGAATAAGATCAAACAAATAATTCAGCCTTGAAAACCAACAGGATGAAACCGATCAAGGCAGTTCCAGAATTTAATGATTGTAAAAATACCTCTAAGGAGCCATTTGATCGGGTAGATGATCAGCTCAGGGATCCCTATTAATAAATCCGGTAACCAGCTATCTTTTTTACGTTTTCGCATTTTCCCTTGCTCCTTCTAAAATCAGAGTTCTATTTCTACGTCTTTCATGATGTAAGGTTTCAATCATGTAGATTTTTCTAAGAAAAATCGCCAATTTAGAGGACCAGACTGGAATCAATCAACCTACTTTTTGTGTTAATCTGTTCACTTCTCCGCTCATTCTTTCTGGTCACTTCTCTAATCATTCTGGTCACCTTCTGATTAATCTGTTCATATTAAAAATCTCCCAGCAGAATGGCTGGGAGATTTAAGAATCTTTTATTCTTCTACTTTCTGTTCCGAAATGATCGAACACAGCACGGTATATTCAAAACTCCAATGTAAGTTATCTATGGGAGTATGGAAAACACCATGATTGCGTTGCTCACCTTTTTAAAACAATAACCCTATTTATTTGAATAATTCAACAGGGAAAAGGATAACTTCTGGGACATAAGTTATAATCAAAAGGATTAGTATCAGGATTGCAATTTGCGGGAACAAATACTTGAACATTTTCGGTACGCCTATCTTCGCAATGGAAGATGTAACAAACAAACATACTCCTAATGGTGGAGTGACCATACCGATTGTAAGATTGACAGCTAAAATTATTCCGAAGTGTACTGGATCAATACCGCCAGCTAATACCAATGGCAGGAACAATGGGGTGAAAATAGAGACAGCACTGATGGTATCAATAAATGTACCTGCAATTAACAAGACGATATTAATAATGAGCAACAATAGAATCGGGCTCTCAGATACATCCCCCATCATCTCAATTAATTGATTCGGAATTCGGTTGAAGGATAAGAACCAGATAAAAAGTGAGGCGCTCCCGATCAAAAAGACAATCGCTGCCGTAGTCTTTGCTGTCTCAAGCATGATCGGCCATAGATCTCGCAATGAAATCTCTCTATATACAAACATCCCGATGATCAATGCATAAACGACAGCTATGACGCCGGATTCAGTTGGGGTGAATATACCTGAAACGATCCCCCCGATAATGATAACCGGCATGATCAAGGCAAGTAGTGCATCCTTCGCACCGATTACTACCTCATTCAAGGTAGCGCGCCGATCACTCGAACGGTACCCTTCCTTTTTCCCTACATAATAACTATAAGCCATTAGGCCAATACCCATCAGTAAACCAGGAATGACCCCAGCTATGAATAGATCTCCGATAGAGACACTTGCAATTACCCCATATAAGATCAAAACGATGCTTGGAGGGATGATCGGTCCGATTGTTGCTGATGTAGCCACCAGACTGGAAGAAAACCGGACATCATATCCTTCTTTGTTCATGGCTGGGATCATCATGCCACCAATTGCAGCGGCTGCTGCTATCGCAGTCCCAGTCAACGCAGAAAAGAATACGCTCGCAAGTACGACGACCATAGCCAAACCTCCTGGCAGAGGACCGACAAGTGTTTTAGAAAAGTTGATCAAGCGCTTCGAAATACCGCCCTTAGACATGATTTCACCCGCTAAGATGAATAATGGCACAGCTACTAGAGTAAAGTTGTTTACCCCGCCGAATACTTTTCTCGGAACATTTGTAAGCAACCCTGGGTCTGCGAGAAAAATTCCAAGAATGGAAATGAACCCTAGTGCGAAGGCAATCGGGATTCTTAAAAGTATCAATAGGAACAATAATACGACTAGCCAAATCATATAAACACCTTCTTAACATGGTAATAGATCATAAATAAGGCACTTAGAGGTACGGCTAGATAAACATAAGCCTTCTGGATTGGCAAAATCCCAAGAACCTGCCCTGACGCAAAATTGTCCATTACTAGAAGATAGCCGAAATAAAGAAGGACCACGATTACAATCCCTACAACTATGAATTCAAGAACCTCCAGAATTTTAGATAATAGTTTAGGAGCATTTTCCAGCATATCCACTGTTAGATGATCCCGGTTTTTGATAGCTAACGCTGCACCAAACAAGACACTATAGACAAAACTGATCATTAATGCTTCCTGTGACCAACTTAGAGGCTGTTTTAGTACATAACGAAATATGACTTGTAAAAAAGTGATCACTACAGTAGCTGACAAACAGATTGTAATGATAACTTCAAGCAGTTTCCCTAGAAAGGCATCTATTTTATTGAAGACCATACAGCCTCCCCTTTCTTTAAAAGAGGGGATCGACTCACAAGGACCTGACAGGAGTGCCGGGCACATTGTTCAAGAGTCATCCCCTACAGTGATTATTGTTGGATTTTATTGATCAAATCCTCCGGCACCTGTGAACTAACTGCGTCTTTTACGTTCTGTGTAGCATCACGGAATGCTTCACGATCGGGTTCAGTGAAGGTTACCCCATTCTCTTCAAGCTTATTTTGAATTTCCTTCGCTTTTTCAGCTAGTGTTTCCCTATGGTATTTGGTAGTTTCTGAAACTGCTTCTTGTACAAGCTTTTGTTGTTCTTTATCAAGCTTGTCCCAAGCACTATTACTCATGACAACGATTGCCGGTGAATAGGTATGAGCTGTTATGGCTACATATTTTTGTACTTCATAAAATTTCATAGAATCGATTGTAGGCAGCGGATTTTCTTGTCCATCCACTACACCTTGATCAAGTGCAGAATATAGCTCGTTGAAATCGACAGGAGTCGGGCTTGCACCTAAGGCTTTCATGTGAGATTCCCAGACAGGGGCTGGCTGTACACGTATTTTCAGCCCTTTTACGTCATCAGGTGTTTTGATTTCTTTTTTATTATTCGTTAAATGTCTGAACCCGACTTCCCAATAGCCGAGCCCTTTCATATTGTGCTCATCGACTAGACTCAACAGCTCTTTTCCAACTTCTCCATCCAATGTGCTGTAAACATGTTCAGTATCATTAAATAAATATGGAATTCCGAAAACATTCATTTCGGGAACCGTGTTTGCAAAAGAACTATCTGCCGCGACCGTCGTCATATCTACAGAACCATCCATGACCTGTTCGATCACGTCTGCTTCACTTCCTAGTGTTGCGTTACCATGGATTTCCACTTTTACAGAACCACCCGTCTTTTCTTCAACCAATTCCTTGAATTTTTCGGCTGCTATATTGTACTGATGGGAATCAGAACCCGAGTGGGCGAGCTTGAGCGTTACAGTATCACCATCACTTCCACTGCCAGAACACGCTGTCACAACGACTAACAATAAGGCGAACAAGCTGACTGTCAATAACTTTTTAACCTTCATTGATCATTCCCTCTCCCTATAACTCTTTTTTATATAAATGAGGCACCCTGCTTGTGAAAATAGGTACATCAGTCCTAACCTTCTTAACCTTCTCTAAATCGAGCACAATCGATAACGATTCTTCCTTTTCAACCTTTCCTTCAACCAATACATCTCCCCATGGGTCAATTACCATTGAGGTCCCGCTGAATTCGACACCATCATAAGCACCAATCCGATTACAAGACAGTACATACATCTGGTTTTCAATAGCCCTTGCTTTTTGAAGAGTCATCCAATGATTTCGGCGTGCTAAAGGCCATTCTGCAACAATGAATAAAATTTGAGCGCCTTCGAGAGCTAACGAACGGATGAGCTCAGGGAACCGCAAATCATAACAAATGATGACACCCATCTTAATACCATCCAGTTCAAACACTTCCGCCGCTTTTTCCCCTCCTGTCAGAAAGTTTGGCTCATCCAGCATTGGTACAAGATGTACCTTATCGTATTGATAAACCTGTTCCCCTTTACGATTGAAAACGAAAGAAGAATTGTAGATCTTTCCATCTACTTGATTCGCAACCGAACCACCAATGATATTGATCTCATATTTTGCTGCCAATTCCTTCAAAAAGCTACGGGTAGGTTCACCATCTCGATCAGCTAATCCATCCAATTCATTCAGGGTATATGCAGTCGTCCACATTTCTGGTAAAACAATCGTATCTGGTGCATTGTCATTCACTTCTTTCTCAATCCATACCTTGACTTTTTGTCTGTTCCTTTCTGGATCTCCAGGGAAGATGTCCATTTGGTAAAGAGAAAATTTCATCCTTACACGCTCCTAATCAATTAAATTATCAATCTCATATTCAGCTTTGATCTGATCTCCATTTGTAGGATCCGAGAAGACCATTCTGAATTTCTCTCCATATTTGAATCCATCGAGTAATGGGACAGTACCAGAAAATGCAATGCTGTTTCGGAGTGGAACATTTTTACGATTCAAATACTCTTTGATCTCCTCGTATGGAATGATTGCGTCTATCGTATCTTTCTGATAGGCTATCCACTCACCGTCAATGTATATTTGTGAAGACAATTCCAGCTGATCCCAATGGTCTTTCACCTTTTCAAACGACCATGCTTTGGTAGCAAATGGTTTATCGCACACTTGTTTTGACTTATTGATGTCTATAGTCTCAAGTGAACGGTCGGTATGATCACTTCCAACCGTTACAAAGACTTCATCGGAAGAATCACCGTAAATCAACACAATCTCTGCTTCACCGCTTGTTTTATCACCAATTACCTCCACCCTCTTCCCCTGGCTTAAACTACTTATGCTGACTGGGTATAATGAAGGGACTTCTTCAGGCTCTGGAACACCGATTTCAGCAAGTTCTTTAACATGCTCCCACGTTTTTTCTTTATTCCTTCCTGCATAACCGACACAATAGGCCTTATCGATCTTGATTTCCTTTTTTTCACCTTCAACCTCCACAACGTAAAGATTCCTTTTTTGGTTTCCATTTGTATGATTCATATTTCCTCCACCTGTTTCGCTTACATTTTTGATGATAAGCCTAATTATTTTCTACCGATCTTACTGTTTCCCAAGTCTTTTCCAAGTGATCAATCATCAATTCGGTTGCTTTTGACTCATCATGATTTTCTAGAGCATCGATGATTTCTTTATGTTCCCGGATAACTTCCTCCATCCGGCCTTCCTTCATCAAGGCTGTATGCCCGATCAATCGGGTAAGGTTGTAAACCTCTTTTAATATTCGCTCTAAAAGGTTCTGGTCAGCAAACTCTAATATTTTTCTATGAAAGAATTGATCCAGTTCGATATATTTAATACGATTATTTGCTGCCATGGCTTCTTCTTGCCTATTGACAATTTCTCTAAGTAACTCGATTTGCTCGTTGGAAACCACTTTGGCTAACTTCCTTAAACCTTCAGCCTCAATAGATCGTCTTAGAAAAATGATTTGCTCCTTTTCACTTTCGGTTATTTCTCTTACCTTGAAGCCTTTCCTTGGTATATGGACCAATAACCCTTCTTTAAGCAACTCCGATACTGCTTCTCTTATAGGTGTCCGTGACGTCTCCAACGTTTCAGCAAGTGACGTTTCCGTCAGCATCTTTTGCTTTGGAATCATGCCTGTCAGTATCGCATTTTTGATTTGGTCGTAAACAATTTCTTTTGTGGTTTTCTTCTTTTTAACTGGTTCCATTTTAAAGTTCTCCATAAAAAACCTCTCTAAATGTATAATGTATACATTGTACATCATACAGTATAATTTTCAGAAATGTCAATATTGCCTGTTAATTTTCGCTCAGGTATTTTATTTTAACCAAAGAAAAGCGCAAGCGCCCTGGTTAACCACGAAGGTCATTGGAAGTCCGACGAGGAGGCTCTAAAGATCGGTTTTTCGCGTTTTAGGTGCCTCATAAAGGGTCTAATGAGTACCTTAAGATCGGTTTTTCGCGTTGTAAGTGCTTCATAAAGGTCTTATGAGTACCTTAAGATCGGTTTTTCGCGTTGTAAGTGCTTCATAAAGGTCTTATGAGTACCTTAAGATCGGTTTTTCGTGTTGTAAGTGCTTCATAAAGGTCTTATGAGTACCTTAAGATCGGTTTTTCGCGTTGTAAGTGCTTTATAAAGGTCTTATGAACCAAACAAAGTTCGGTTCTACGTGGGCAAACACTTCGACCTAAATCAATGTGTCGGCCGCCGCAGGAGGACTGAAGTGATCCAAGTGGTTGGGCGGTGGAGCTAGACATTTCTTAACTGAAACCAAAACTTTTATACTCTCTTATCCTCAAAAAGAAAACTGCCGATTAAAATCGACAGTTCATTTAACAGTTTTAAGCTGATCGGACATCCTTCTTCGGTTTTAAGGGTTCAGAAAGCTTACTTCCCCATTTCGTCGTCATCAGATAAGCATATTGATAGATCGGGCTCTGAATGAACGTAAATATAAATGTGAATATGAAGACCGGACCGCCAAGCAGCCATCCTAATAGCAGTACAACGCTTTCAACCATGATTCGCACCCGGCTGATCGACATCCCCAGTTTATCGGAAACTGAAAGCATGAACCCATCCCTTGGCCCGGCACCAATCCGCGCTCCTGAGTACATTCCACCGCCGATTCCCATCAGTACAACACCTAATATCAAAACCAGGATATCGGTGAATACGGAAGAGGAAGGTGGAAAGAACTCCAGATAGAGGAACAGGTCGACCAAAGGACCGACAGCCAATGCATTCAGGAACGTCCCGATGTTTATGTAGCTCCGGTCTAAAAAGAAGGAGACGAGGACAAGAAACAGCCCAACCAGAACAGCCCACGTCCCGATCGTAAGACCTAATTTTTCAAATAAAGCGATGTTCAGGACATCCCATGGGTGAATCCCCAAATGTTGCACCTGGATTGCTACCGAAATCCCATATGTGAAAATGACCAACCCAAGCATAAAAAAAGGAATTTGTATGCGGAGTTTCATAAGTTGTGCCTTCCTTCAAAATAGTAAGTTCTTTCATTTTATTTTAAAATAACGCTTAATACAATTTATTCGTATTCCTCCAAAAACGAGACCGACCCACTCCATGTCAGCGTTCCTCCTCTTGGAAGGTGGCATACACATAGTTTTGGCCGATCTCGCTTCTGATCACATCCAGTTAATGTTTTCTATTATTAGTTTTGCTGATAATGGGTTCTTAGGATCCGAGCAGGGAACGGGCAAGTAAGTTTCACCAATTGATATGCGGTTGGGTAGGGTCAGGGTCATTTTTTTCAAGGAACTCTTGCAAACCAGGAAGATCATCACTATTAATTAAATCGACACCAGCTTCCAATAATTCCTTCCACACTGAATTCCTTTCTTTAGATGCACTGTCAGGAGTCGCCCAAAATCGAACGATCTGTCCATTTTCATGAGCTGTGGAAACGATCCTTTTAAGCTTTTCCTTTTCATCTTCCGGCATCTCACCTTCTCCAGTCCATGAGAAATGTTTACTCCAATTGTCGCTGATCACAGGCATGAACTCATTGCTGGTATTCGAACCAAGGTCAATCATCCGTCCATCATACGCAGCAAACCTGATTTCCTGTTCCTCCATTAAAGTACGGGGACGGTTTCCTGAAACGATCACGGTTACAGAACCAGGCTTTACACCTGATGGCAGAAATTTCGTGAGCATTGCCTGATAATTTTGAAGCTGTTTATGCAATTCTTTGTATGTAGCTTCATCCTCAGATTTAATATCTATCCAAAGGAGGAAATCCTGCTGGGATCCAGGATAAACTGACCCATGGTTCTTGACAGTCTCCATTAATGGGTCTAAATAAAGAGATTTCAATGTACGGTCCTGCTGGATCTCTTCTTCATCATGCGCAACAAAAAGGTCTCCATCTTTCAGCCACACATCTGCTTCCACACTGGTAAAACCATGATCCAGTGCATCCAATAACGGTCGGTCGTGCCAGTAATCATTATGCGCATGAGCTTTTGAGAGTGGCTGTACAGCCGATTTTCCTTTTGGAGATTCTGCATCAACAGGCATTGCACTTGAAAATGACATTAATAGTGCTGAAATGATTAAACCGATTTTTACAAACCTATTTTTCATCATTTATGGCCTCCTATAGTTTGTTCGCCTTCAATATTATAGGAGCCCGGTTCAAATTCAATATAGATCCTTAATACTTAACTAAACCTTTAAATCCAATTTACAACGTAAGCGAAAAAGTTCTGCTAACCTTGTAGCAGAACTTCTAGTGGAAGAAGATGGGTGGGTGCTTGCGGCATATTCATCTCTTTACCAATATTTTCAGCTCCTTTACCAATAAATTTTGGCGGTTTACCAATATTTCGTGTAGAAGTACACTTCCCTCATAAAGCTTTCTCCTTCAATAGCTGATCGACCCGATTTTGCATCGATAAAATTACGGTCCGCTTATACCTTGCACCCAACAACAAAACTTTGATCTGCTGGTAGCGGGACAGTTTTTGAAAACGCGGCTCCTTTTTAAGGAATGCACGTACGATCGACCAGCTTTTCGGTGCCAACGGAAAATCGTCCAAAGGCTGCTTGTTCCGAATTCTCAAAATGATCGCTTTCATCCTCGATGGACCATTATCATCCACAATACAAGGTGCATAAACGTTCCGTGTCTTATTTCGTAAGTGATCATATCGTTCCCGTCCACTCAAAAGGGTATAGCTGCCGTCTGCCCGGTTCTTCTTTACAACTAAGATATACATGCAATCCCACATCAGATGTTGAAGTTTCTTGATGTGCTCAGTAATTTTCACCGATAAATCCGGTTTGATCTTACTCAGCGGAATATACTGTACCGTGAATTTCATCTATACCCTCCCCCTGTCCCTGGGCTGAATTTCTTTTACCTATTATATGAACGTTCTGGGCGAATGTGACTGTGTCCATTCTTCTTATTCCTTGGACAATCGGTACGTTCAACCATACGACCTGTCTACAACTTGAATAGGATAAGTATAGTTTCTTTTGCAGTTCAGGAGGTGGTAAATTTGCAAAAGTATAACGTCAAGCTGAGCGGTAATAATCAAGTTCCAACAGTGGATACAGACGCTTTCGGGGTAGCCAGGTTCGTTTCTAATCGTGATAAAAGCCAAATCAGGTTCATTTTCAAAATGGATGACATCCGTAATTTCGTACAAGCACACATCCATTTCGGTGCGATCGGCCAAAACGGCCAAGCTGCAGTCTTGTTAAAAGGTGATGAACTGTCTTCATTTGAAGAGCAATCCAGTACCGGCATTCAAAAAGGACTGATCGCGGGTACGATTACAGATAAAAATATCATCAGCAATGATGAAGGCATCGATAGTGTGAGTGACTTGATTCTTTTAATGGATGAAGGCCTTACTTATATCAACGTGTACACTGAACAAAATCCAGATGGTGAAATCAGGGGACAAATCATACCTGTACGAAAACGGCCGAGCTTTTAAAATTTTACGCAAGAAGTCACATAATAAAGGAACACCTTCGTCCCCATCCTCCCCAGATGACGCGATCGGGTCATATTTATACCGACTATCAACGTAAATAAAACAAGAGGAATGATCAGAAATTGAAGCAGACGAAGCAACAGATCACCTAGTGGAGCCAAAACTGCTGTCTGTTCACCAAAAAGGATACCAGTAATAATCCCGAGAATTAATGCGACGGTAATCATTAGAATTAAAGAGGTATTCAAATACCCATTTATCAGTCTTTTCATTTTTGATATTTCCCCCTTCCTACAAGTCAAATTAAACTCATATAATTAGTAGGGATTAAGGTACATGACATTCTCCATCCTGTCAAAAAAACAGCTTGTTGAGAGACTACCTTGGGGGGCTTTAATTCATTTCATTCAGCTGTGCCAGTGTTTCCAACACATGATCAATCAATGCAGGGATATCCTGGATGTGACCCTCATTGATTTTACGATTGAACCCTACTTCAATCTTGTTCATAAATTTGTTCTGGTCAGGGCTATAAACGAAGGAAATCGTCTGGGTCAGGGGGCGTTGATCCCAAATGCTTTGCATGAGCTGTTCAATCAGTCCACAATCAGTCTGAACATCGTTTACTTCCATATAAAAGCGGACCAATAGGGTGCAGCCGGGATTTTCCCCTGAAGTTTCCATGATTTCTGCCGCTAAATCATCGAGGGAAGCTGCTAAGAAAATTTCCGCTGTAACATCCTGTTGACCGGCAAGAGTGAACTGAAGGCTGAACGCCCTGGACATTGAAGCCATCTCCATCTTATCTTTCCGATTACTGACAGATACTTCTCCATTAATATTATCGAGGTCATATACATAGTTTTCAAACGCTACTTTTAAATTATCAAATATGGTAGGATCATTCATTGCTTTCCACTCTTTTCATTATAGAAATCTATATACATCTTACCACTTTTTGGCTATACTCATTCACGATAAACCCACAACCGACTTATATATAAAGAAAAGCGTAAGCGCCCTGGTCATCCAGGAAGGTCACTGGAAGTCCGACGAGGAGGCTCGAACAAACAAAATTCGGTTCTGCGTGGGTAAATGCTTCGATTTAAATCAATGTGTCGACTGCCGCTGGAGGATTGAAGTACCCCAGTTAGGTGATGGGGCTGGATTTTCCTTCACTGGATAAAAGTTTTCTTCTCTTAAAAAAAAAAGACTGCCCAATCGGACAGTCCTTATGATACATATTCGACTAGTTAAGTTTCTTGTGATCCTTACTTCGTATCGTAATCGTGTATGAATCACCTTTCACCTTATCCTTCATTTCTTCCGAGCTCAGGAAATCCTCAATGATTTTTTCCATGTCTTCACCGTATTCCTTAGCATCTGGGTCTGTGCTTTTGACCGAAGATTTGAAAATGATCTCGGGTTCAGGGTCTACGGAATTGGCCAACCCTGTAATTTTATAAATCTTTTTACCTAGCAGGTCTTCCCCGACAAGATGGAGTATATTTGCCCACCTGGCTTCCTGTTCTCTTTTTTCGAGATCGACCTTCTTGAACTCGACAGGATATGTCTCTATGTCATTTGACTCAACCACATCATTGATCAATGATTCAATTTTATCAAGTTGAGCCTTAGACTCTGTCTCTGGTACCTCTACCATTATTCCCCGTTTTAAATTATCATTCTTGATACTCAATGTAAGAATGTCATATCCATGCTTTTCCAACACATCATTGATCGTCTTGTACAGGAAATCATTTTCTTCTATTCTTTTTTTATCTTCTTCACTGATTTTCATAAATTCTTCATTTACTTCGGCCCGGCTCACTTTTACTGTATAGGCATCATAGTTCCTGGATCCCAGGATATCATGTGTAGTTTTTTCAACATCTTCTTTAATCTCGTTGAAATATTCTTCAGAGCCTCTAATCCGAATACTGATCTCTTTTCCATCCTGATATGATACCCCGACTCCTGAGATTGGATAATCCATTTTTTCCAATTCTTCAGCAATGTCACTGACAACAAGATCGGATTCAAATATCTGGCCTAAGTATGGAAGCTTCGAGGCCATCTTCGCCATGACAGGTGAGACGAAAGCTGAACCGATGAACAACCCGAAGAATAAGACGACAGCCGCGCAAACATAGGTTGTTTTTTTAGAGAACCATCGGTTTTTAGACCGCTTATTCACTTCAGAGCTCCCATTTAATTCAGCTTTCGCTTTTTGAAACCCCATTTTCGCCCGATTATGTAGTTCACTCGGGATTTCGATCTTCTCTAATTCGTGTTTTAATTTATTGTTCATATACATCATCCTTCCGGACTTTTTTTCGGAGTTTATCCAGCCCCCGGTATAAAACGGATTTCACTGTGCCTAGTGGAGATTCGACAATTTCAGCGATCTCATTCAACTTGTAACCGTAGTAGTATTTCAGCAGCACGATCTGTTTTTCGTTTTCATTCAGGGTCTCGATCAATTCCTGTAAGGAAATGGAAAGTGGAATATCTTCGTCTTTTGACCGGATGTTATCCGTGTATTTCGGATTCAAATGTATGACCTTCTGTTGTTTCCTTAACAAGTCGAGCGCACAACTCATCGTGATTTTGATCAGCCATGTCTTGAAAAACTCAGGGTTTTTCAACGTGTTGATTTTCTTAAACGACCGATAAGCTGTTTCTTGAACGACATCAAGGGCATCATCTTGATTTTTGACATACAGATATGCTGTTCGATAGATATCTATCTCATATTTCTGGAATAGTTCCAAGAAAGCTTGATCATTTCCTTGCTTCGCTTCATTCACCAGCTCGATAATTTGACTCACCCTCTTTTCTATTTGGTTTTCATTCATTAGACGACCGGATCGGCTATTTGGCTTAACTTTTTTATCGGTAATTTCTCCCACTAGAAAAACCTGATCCGTTCAAACGAATCAGGTCTAGGAAAAATCCTGCATATTAATTATAAAGAGGAAATGGTATTAGGCAAAGCTGACAAAATTTGCTTTTCGGCAATCAAATGTCACAACACCGTTCGTAGCCGTATTTAGTCCTGTTACACAACAAGTCTTCTGGTCAAAGCACAAGAACGTCAGAGCAATAGGAGAGCCGCCAAAAGAAACAGTCACTGTAGTACCCGGTCTTAGATCGCAGAATATTTGACAAGTACAAAAATGTGAGCTGAAACAAGAGTGGGAACATGAGCAAGACTTCTTAGACGAGTGGCGGCAAGAGCAGGAAAAGGACTGAAAACATGAACAACTCATATTCGTATTCCCTCCTTTCTATGGGGGAATACTATATTCTATTAATCTAGTAACCAAAAAGTATAGACCTATTTACTAGATTTTAAAGATTTGGTGCCTGGCACCGAATAAAAGTCCTTACAGGGGAAGGGATCTGAAACAGTGCCTGGCACCGAATGGAAGTCCTTGCAGGAGAAGGGGGCTGAAACGGTGCCTGGCACCGAATGGAAGTCCTTGCAGGAGAAGGGAGCTGAAACGGTGCCTGGCACCCGTCACCAATAGAACAGGAGGGAGGTTATGATGACGATCAACCATATGAGCGCTGCGGGGATCCCAACTTTAAGCAGGTCTGTTTCAGAAAAATAACCGTAAGAATGACTGATAAGATGGACTGGTGATTGGGTGATAAGCAAGAATCCAGGAACCCCTGTCAGGAATACGGCCATGGCAACTACTAATGGTGAAAAATCGGGGATGTCCTGGCCAATCGTAATCGCCAAAGGAATCATGATACTCAAAAACCCGAGTATATTGACAAAAATGATCCTTAACAAGGCAGTACAGATGAGCAACACAAACACGATAAACAGTGGCGATTGGCCGGATAACGTATCCAGAAGCTGGCCTGAAATCCATTTGATCGCCCCTGTCTTGATCAACATTCCAGATACCATCAGGGTGCTGGCGAAGAACAGCATCATGTCCCAATCGATCGACTTCTTCGCCGTTTCCCAGTTCCAAACTCCGACAACCGGCAGAACCGTCAGCGCAGCACTTAACAAACCGATCAGAGAAATGGAAAAGCCGTGCCAGCTATGGGTCGTCCACAACAGGATCGTCATCGCCATGATCCCCATCACTTTTTTCTCTGGCAAAGAGATTCTCCCGAGCTCTATTATTTTTTCATCCAACAAACGCATCAAATGTTTCCGATCGATATTTTCCGGCGGGAACAGATATAATAACAACAACCACAAAAGCCCAACAAACAAGAATATCGGTGGCACGAAATAATACAGCCATTTTACATAATTGAGATCAGGAGAAACCTCCGAAAAGAGCCCGAACGTATAAATCGTCGAGCTGGCACCGGTCGCTACCACAGCCCCAGAAATGGCAACCAAATACGCAATCCCGATGAATAGTGATTTTGCGAGTTTCTCAGTCTGCCGGATCTTATCTAAACTTTTCACCAGCCGATCAAGAACCGAGGATACGAGGCTTCCTTTCCCTACATTCGAAGGGATCAGCATCGACAAAACGAACATCAGAATAAAAGAAAACAAGATCAATAGCCTGCCGGACCCACCGGACAATTTAAGCATTTTAAGAGAAACGCGGCTTGCCAGGCCTGTACTTATGAACGCCTTTGAAATGATGAATGTAGAAAATAGCAGCCAGACGATATCCGTACTGAAATAAGCCAACGTCTCTTCATAACTGAAAAAATGAAAAGAGAGAATCAAAATTAATAGGATCGAACTGAACGCGAGCGGGAATACCCTGCCGATCCATAACATCTGGATGATGACTAAAGTGATCGCAGCCTGCACTTTGATATCCCAATGAAAAAAAGGCAGGAAAAACACCAAGTATAAAATCAATGCCAGTGTACCTACGAGAACCTTCTTATCCATGCTAAGACCCCTTGAAGTAGAAAAGCCACCAGAGCGAGGTGGCTTCCCATCATATTGTTATTTTTGAATAAGACGACTATATTTTGCGGCAGATTCTCCTGCTAATTTTCCGAACACAGCACCGGACATCAATCCTGAGCCGCCAGGATAGTTTTCATAAAAGATGCCTCCAACCATTTCGCCTGCAGCGAACAACCCCTCTAAAGGTCCGCCGTCCTTACGTATTACTTCTCCCTCGGAGCCTACACGCAATCCACCGAATGAAAATGTAATGCCGCATGTAACCGGGAATGCAAAAAACGGCCCTTCCTTGATTGGCAAAGCCCAATTCGTTTTCGGAGGATTAATGCCTTCCGTTCCTTTTCCATCTTTTACGGTTGGATTATAGTTCCCGGACTGGACCGCTTCATTATATTCTTCAATCGTTTTTAAAAATTCCACCTTATCGACAGGAAGCTGGTCGACAAGATCCTCGAGACAGTCCGCTTGAAAAAAGGTTGCTTCTTCAAGGTCATATTCCTTCCGGAGCATCGGACGCACCTGCGAATCATAAATTTGATAGGCGACATGGTCAGGCTGCTTCAGAATTTCCCTTCCATATTTCGCATACGTATAATTCCGGAAATCCGCTCCCTCGTCGACGAAACGTTTTCCCTCTTTATTCAGCATGATACTGAGCGGATACGAATGCTTTTTATAAATATCACCAGGCTTTGTAAAATCTCCGACCTTCGGGGCGTTCGCGTCAGTACCGATCGAATGACACCCGGCCCAATTGCCGAACTTCTCGGCCCCTGCGTCTAATGCCATGGAAAGACCGTCACCCGTGTTGAATTCGGTCCCGCGGACGATCGCTGCTTCCCATTCATCACCGATCTGTTCAGAGCGCATCTGCTTGTCAGCTTCAAAACTCCCGCAGGCTAGGACGACACTCGATGCGTAGATCTCAAGGGACTGACCCTCCTTCTCTACGACAACCCCGGTTACACGATCTCCTGCTTTCATAAGCTGTTTTGCAGCTGAGTTGTACCAAATTTCAATGCCAAGTTCTTCAATGCGCTTAAAAAGGCTCGTCATCAAACCGATCCCTTTGTTCTCGGTCTTGACCGGCAGGCCGCCCCAAAAATGGAACTTACCCTCCTTTTCAAAGGACTGGTTATCATAATTCAGTTCGAATTTGACGCCATGTCCCTTCATCCACTTGATCGTCTCATATGAACGGTTGACTAACTGTTCGGACAGATCCGGATCGCTTTTACCGCTGTTGACGCGCATCAGATCTTCATAGTAGGCTGATGGCGAATATTCAGGCATGACGATCTTCTCGGCTTCTTCGTCTGTTACATCGGGCATCAGTTTTAATATATCCTGGAAATCATTGTATGCGAAACGAATCGCCCCATCCGTGAAGTAAGAATTACCTCCCCGCTTATGTTCAGGTGCTTTTTCCAGCACCAATACGCCAGCACCCTCTTCTCGAGCAGAGATAGCCGCACACAATGCGGCATTCCCCGAACCTACGACCACGATATCGTAATGCTGACTATCTGTTTTTTGATCAGACATTCGGTTTCCTCCCTTATCATAAAGACGCTGTTAAACTATGATGTGACTTGCTCAGCCTTCGCTATGGCTTGACAATGCCCGTGCTATCTTATCGGAAAGTTTGATAAGTGAAATTCACGTGCAGGGAAAATCAAGGGATACCCCGCAGCGAGGACGAGCAAGCAGCTTGCAAATCTTCCGTGAAAAAAGAGTGAACTCAGCACCCAAGAATAACTGAGCTATTTGTATAAGGGACTACTTTATGACGTACTGGATTGATCCAGGTTATTCGATTTCTTCTTTTTGAACGCTTTGATGACAAGCGGGTAAAAAAGAGAGATCAACGTTAGAATAACTAAGCCGATACTGACTGGTGTCGAAACAAAAATATCAAGACTTCCATTCGAAGACAGAAGCGCTTTCCGGAAGTTCTGTTCCATATCAGCCCCAACGATCAATGCTAGGACAAGCGGTGCGATAGGAAAATCGAACACCTTCATGAAAAGACCGAAAACACCGAATATCAGCAATAAGAAAAAGTCGATTACATTGTAACTGAGCGTATAAGTACCGATAAAAGCCAGAAGGACAATGATCGGGTACAAAACTTTTGCCGGTGTGTCGAGGATCTTGATCAATAATCCAACCAACAGGATGTTGACGATGACGAGTGCTATATTCCCAAGGAACATACTGTTGATCAAAGTCCAGGCGATTTCTGGCTGGTTTTCAAACAACAGCGGTCCAGGTCTCAGACCAAGCATAATAAGAGCACCAAGCATGACAGCTGTCGTCCCTGAACCAGGAATCCCCATCGTAAGCAATGGAATCATCGCGCCGACCGAGGCCGCATTGTTCGCAGACTCCGGTGCGGCTAACCCTTCCACTGCTCCCTCTCCAAACTCTTCCGGTTTTTTAGATATTTGCTTTTCCGTCGAATAACTGATCATCGATGCGATCGAGCCGCCTGCACCTGGAAGCACCCCAATGATGAATCCGAGCGGCCCACTGCGTAGGATTGGCCATTTTGATCTTTTCCATTGTTCCTTCGTGAACCAGATCTTCCCGACTTCTTTCTTTTCTTTTTTCTCATGATCAATCGTAAGAAAGTTATAGAGCACCTCACCGATTGCATACACGCCAATGATGACGATCAGGAAATCGATTCCGTCACTTAAATGAGGCACACCCATCGTAAAACGGTAGACCCCGGTTTGTGTATCGATACCGACTGTGCTGAGCAGGAGCCCAAGCAGCATTGCGATGAATCCTTTTACCATGCGCCCGAGCGAAAGCGAAACGATGGCAGATAGTGTAAGGAGCATCAATAGAAAGTACTCTGCCGGACCGAACTTCAAGGCAAAATCAGCGAGCGGCATCGCAAGGAAAATGAACCCGATGACCGCCATGATTCCGCCAATAAAGGAGGCAACAGCTGAGATCGCCAGGGCTTGCCCGGCCTGTCCCTTCTTCGCCATCGGATAACCGTCGAAAGTAGCAGCGATCGCGGATCCGTCTCCTGGTGTATTTAAGAGAATCGAACTACGGGAGCCCCCATACATCGCTCCGTAATAAATCGCTGCCATCAGGATGATTGCGCTGACCGGTTCCATCCCGAAAGTGACAGGGATCAGTACGGCCACCGCAGTAGCCGGTCCCAACCCGGGAAGCATGCCTACGATCGTACCTAATATACCGCCGATAATCACCCACATGATGTTGATCGGTTCCAAGGATGTCATTAAACCGTTGATGAAGCTGTTTATATCCATACGATCACCTCCCTAAGGTAAACTCACTCCGAGTAATTGACTGAATGCATACCAAGTAATAAAGGAAAAGCAGAGGGAAACGATGATGTTCGCCTTCCACTTTTTCACACCATTAATGAAAAATAATAACGCTCCTAAAAACAGGATTGTCGCTATAAGAAAGCCTGTCTGTTCAAAAATGAACGCATACCCGATTCCGAGCAGGACTGTCACAAGGATTAGCTTTGGCGTCCTCCCAGCAATCAAAAGCCTGATGTAATCGTCTTCTTTTTGGAGGTTCTTCAACTCCTGAAAGAAGTATCCAATACAGAAAATCAGCATCAAAGCACTGAGTCCGATCGGAAAATAAAGTGGTCCATTCGGATTGCCCAGATTCGCTTTCGGCACATTGAACGACGCGATCAAGAAAATGCCGCTTATTATGAGTAAAACGATTGGAAAAGCTAGTTTGATAGCCTTCATGGTAATCGCTCCTTTCCTTAAAAATCAGGTGCTGACCCTTATCTGAGCTTAGAGTCAACACCTTTTATTGTTTGGGTATTGTCGAACCGACGAATTTTGATAATCGCCAATATAATTGTTGAATTGACGATATATTTTAAAAATCGATGCTATAACTCAATAATCGCCGATATCCAAAATTCTTCTTACTTCACGAGGCCTGAATCGTTGACCAGTTTTTCATACAACTCGTGCTGTTCTTTCATGAATTTCTTCGATTCTTCACTGTCTTTATAGAAATCTTCCCAGTTGTTGTTTTTCAAGAGTTTCTGCCAATCTTCGGTCTTGACCATCTCTTTGATTTTTTTATCCCAATATGCGACCTCTTCCTCGGTCATATCTGGAGGTCCCATTACACCGCGCCAGTGAGGGAATACCATGTCCACGCCTTCCTCTTTCCAGGTTGGTACATCATCAAGGTCCTCAAGTCTTTTATCTGAGGAAACAGCAAGGATTTTCAGTTTTCCAGCAAGGTGTTGATCTTTCACTTCAGAAAGTGAAGTTGTAACCGCATCCACATGTCCGCCTAATAAAGCCGTTACGACATCTCCTCCACCTTCATAGACAAGGAAATTAAGCTGTGCCGGGTCTACTCCATACTCACCAGCTGCTTGTACAATGGATAGATGGTCATCATTTCCAAGTCCTGGTCCTACTCCGATCTTGACTGACTTAGGATCGGATTCTAACTGTTCCATCAATTCAGTAGCAGATTCATACTCAGAATCAACGGGTACTGCTAGTGCCTGCCACTCTGTAGCCAGTGTTGCGATTGGTGTGAAGTCCTTATAGCTCAAGTCACTTTGTCCAAGCAATTCATTGGTTAAAACCAAACTTGAATTGATCGCCAAATGGTGAGAATCTTTGGACTTCAGATACTTCCATCCTGTTTCTCCCCCACCGCCAGGTTTATTGATGACATTGATGTTTTTATCGACTAGATCATTATCCCGCATTGCTTTTTGCATGGAACGAGCTGTCAAATCCCATCCACCACCTGGTGAAGCTGGCGCGATCAGCTCAAGATTTTTTGTCGGAAATTCTTTATTCGCCCCTGAATTACCTCCCGAACAAGCAGATAATAGCAATACGACGAGTAATAATACCGATAGCTTTTTCATACGTAATACACCCCTAATAAAAAGATTTATTAAAAACATCCTACCTTTAGAAACTTTCAATGTAAACGTTTTCAAAATATTGTTTTTTAAAAATTTAAATAACTTTTTGTTCATTTTGTTCACAGGATTCCTAATTATTCGACAATTATAGGGTTTTACCCACAAAAATCCCGCCAAATTGATCTTCCATCCAAATAAATTTCGACAGTCTGTTCAAGTGTTCCCTTTGATTTCATTTCCATAATTTTCATGATAATCCTGAAAACGTAAAAATGCCATTACGCAGTTCTTTCCATACTAAAATTAGAAAACTTTTAAAAGTGAAATATGGATACCGGTTTTAAAAAAGTAAAGAGGAGAGCTTTTCTTGCAGCTCTTTTTTATGCCAATAATAACATTTAGCCCCAAAAACCATATAGCACACTTCCTGGTTTTGATTTACACTTTAAACTGAAGACAAATAATGTGGTGATGCCGTTGTTTAAACTTTTATTGATTGAAGATGATGTAACGTTATACGAGGAGATAAAGGATCGGTTGGCTCAATGGTCCTATAATGTATATGGAGTAACGGATTTCAATGATGTGCTGCATGAATTCACGAAGATAAAACCTCATTTAGTGATCATTGATATCCAATTGCCAAAATTCGATGGCTTTCATTGGTGCCGTTTGATCCGGTCCCATTCAAATGTACCGATCATATTCCTGTCATCACGCGATCATCCTACTGATATGGTCATGTCGATGCAGCTAGGTGCTGATGACTTCATCCAGAAACCTTTTCATTTTGACGTACTTATTGCAAAAATACAAGCGATTTTACGTCGTGTATACAACTATAATTCGGAACAAATCACCCTTAAAACGTGGTGCGGCGCAACAGTAGACTATGAAAAGAATACCGTAAACAATGAGGCAGGAACGATTGAGTTGACAAAAAATGAGATGTTTATTTTAAAGCTGCTGATCGAACAAAAAAATAAGGTTGTAAGCCGGGAAACATTGATCAATCGTTTATGGGATGATAAGCGTTATATCAGCGATAATACCTTGACAGTCAATGTAAACCGTTTGCGGAGACGCCTCGATGAGATCGGACTGGGCCATTTCATCGGAACGAAAGTTGGACAGGGGTATATTGCAACTGAGGGGGAAAACCCACATGCTTAAGACCTATTTGGCGGAAAGGAGAAGCTGGATCCTTCTCTTTTTTTTCCTGCAGCTTCTTACCCTTTCCATCTCCTATATCGATGCGGCGATCCCAGTCGGCTCCATCCTATATATCGTGTTTTTATCGATCCTCCTGTTTTCTATTTTTCTGATTCTACGTTATAAGAAGGAGTCGATCTTTTATAAAGCTTTGGAGGAACGTGAAAACCACTTTGATACGAGCGATATCCCAACGGCCTCCACTCCTTTTGAAAGGATCGTCGAAGAAAGCATGACAGACCAGGCAGAACTGCTAAAAAAAGCAGCTTCAGAAAATCGATTGGCGATGGAACAAGAGAAGGATGATTTATTATATTGGATCCATGAGGTCAAAACACCCTTGACAGCCATGCATTTGATGATCGAGCGCATGGAGGATGAGCCATTGAAAGCTAACTTGACTTATGAGTGGCTTCGTATTCATTTATTGCTCGATCGACAGCTTCATCAAAAACGCATCCCTTTCATGGAAAATGATTTATTCATCGAGCAGATCGAATTGGAACCGTTGATTTTTAATGAAATCAAGACGATACAGACATGGTGTATACAAAAAGGGATCGGATTTGAGGTCGATTTGGAGGAAACAAAAGTGCTCAGCGATACAAAATGGCTGTCATTCATCCTCAGGCAACTGTTGACGAACGCTGTCAAATATAGCGATGCGTCTGAAATACATATCAACAGCTGTCATCAGGACGGCCAAATGATCTTACAGGTGAAAGATGCCGGCCGAGGAATCGATCCAAAGGACCTCCCTCGGATATTTGAAAAGGGGTTCACTTCCACGACACATCATCATGATCGTGCATCGACAGGCATGGGATTGTACCTTGCCAAAAAAGCGGCCCAACCTTTATTGATCGATATTCAAGTCGAGTCTGAGCTTGGATCAGGATCGACTTTCACTTTGACGTTTCCAAGAAGAAATGAGTTCGTGGACATCTTAGGCGTGTGACAAAAATGTCACATGCTTTTGTCATTTGTTAGGTGAATCGAAGGAAAAATCTGCTGCTCCTTTTTATAATGGGGATTATCAAGTTAAAGGAGTTTTGAAGGATGAACATTTTAGAAGCTATCAAATTGCGTAAAAGCTACGGTAATAAATTTAATCGGCAGGAAGTATTGAAAGGGGTGGACATCGGTATAAAAAAAGGGGAATTCATCAGTACTATGGGGCCATCGGGTTCGGGAAAAACAACGTTGCTCAATGTCCTCTCCTCTATCGATAAAGCCAGTGAGGGCACAATTGAAATCGAAAATAAAGAAATCACGTCGATGACGGAAAAACAATTAGCTGAATTCCGAAAGCGTCATTTAGGCTTCATCTTCCAGGAATATAATTTATTGGACACCCTGACAGTGAAAGAAAATATCCTATTACCATTATCGATCACGAAAACATCTAAAAAAGATGCTGATCAGAAATTTCATACAATCGCTTCAGAATTGGACATCTATGAGATCAAAGATAAGTATCCAAATGAAATATCCGGCGGTCAAAAACAACGTACTTCAGCAGCCCGTGCTTTCATCCACGACCCAAGCATCATTTTTGCGGATGAACCAACAGGTGCCCTTGATTCAAAATCCGCTTCCGATTTATTGAATAAATTGAGTGAACTGAACCGTCATAGACATGCAACCATCATGATGGTCACCCACGATCCGATCGCAGCAAGCTATTGCACCAGGGTCATCTTCATTAAAGATGGGCAAATCTTTACCCAGTTGCATAAAGGAGACCAGGACCGACAGTCATTTTTCCAGGATATCATCAAAACCCAGGGTATATTGGGTGGGGTGCAATATGAGCATTAATCAAATCATCTTACGGAACTTGAAGAAGAACTTGACCCATTATTACCTGTACGTATTTGCCTTGATTTTCAGTGTAGCCCTGTATTTCGCCTTTGTCACATTACAATATGACCCGGCTATGGATGAAGTGAAAGGGTCTATTAAAGGAGGCGCTGCATTACGTGCTGCTTCCATCCTTCTTGTCGGAATCGTCACCATATTCCTTCTCTATGCCAATAATCTATTCATCAAGCGGAGGAGTAAAGAGATCGGCCTCTTTCAATTGATCGGAATGACTAAGAATAACATCTTCCGCATATTGAGTATCGAAAACATGATCCTTTACTTCGGATCATTGATAATCGGAATCTTCTTAGGGTTCTCCGTTTCGAAATTGATCATGATGGTTTTATTCAAAACGATCGGGATCGAAGAGATTGCGAACCTGTATTTTTCGGATCAGTCGTTCAGCCAGACACTCATTGTATTTACGCTTATTTATGGTGTGATCATGCTTATGAACTACATGTTCATCAAAAGACAAAGTATACTCTCCTTGTTCAGAGTGACTTCATCCACTGAAAGTAAAGTGAAGAAATTGTCTGTTTTTGAGATGATCATCGGATTGATCGGCATGGTGGCGATCATTTCAGGCTACTACATCTCATCGAAACTGTTTGGCGGAGATTTTTCAACGATGAATGAACTATTCCTGGCCATGACTATGATCCTTGCTTTCGTCATCATCGGAACCTACCTTTTTTATAAAGGATCTGTACGTCTCATCTCTAATATGATCAGAAAAAAGAAAGATGGGTATTTGAACATCCAAGACGTATTGTCACTTTCATCCATCATGTTCCGGATGAAGTCAAACGCCTTATTGCTGACCGTCATCACTACTGTTTCAGCATTAGCGATCGGTTTATTGTCTTTGAGTTATATTTCCTATTACTCAGCGGAAAAAACAGCAGAAAACTATGTTCCTTCTCACTTTGCACTTACAGATTTACAAGACGTAAAAAAATTTACAGAGGCGCTCGAAGCAAATGAGATTAACTATAGTGAAAAAAGGGTTGATGTCATCCAGGTAGAGGTGGATATCAAACATATCCTTGCTACCGATCTAGAATTGAACCTTGATCCGAATAGGATGACTCTTCCGGTGATAGCTGACGGGGACATGGAAACGATCGATGTTTCTGCCGATGAAACGGTATTTACAGGCTATAACGACCTGATGCAGAAATTCATGACATTAAAGGATTCCGGAGACATCGAACTGAAAGGGCAAAACCAAACCATTCCCCAAAATTTTTCCGGGTTAAAAAAAGATTACCCCGTATCAGCGTATTTTTCGAATGGTGGATTACCTGTTGTCATAGTTGACGAAACCGTATTTGAGAAACTGAAGAATGATCTGGATCCTGACATTCAAAAGGAATCATCGACTTATATCGGGATTGATATCGCTGAGGAGGATCGTCTTAAGGAAGCCAGTGGGATATTTCAAGAAACGAATATGGATGATAATGATGCAAACAGCTCACGTATCGAAACAAGCAACAACCAAAAAATGAACATGGGGCTGATCATGTTCATCGTTGGATTCTTAGGGCTTACCTTTCTTATTACATCCGGTTGTGTCCTTTACTTCAAACAGATGGATGAGGGGGAAAGTGAAAAGCCCGATTATACAATTTTAAGAAAGCTCGGTTTTACACAGGGGGACTTACTGAAAGGGGTCCGGCTTAAACAGATTTATAATTTTGGAATCCCGTTGCTTGTCGGTCTGCTGCATAGCTACTTTGCTGTTCAATCAGGATGGTTTTTATTCGGTACAGAGCTATGGACACCTATGATTATCGTGATGGTCCTATATACTTCCCTATACTCTATATTCGGTATTTTATCTGTACTCTATTACAAGAAAGTGATAGAAGAAGCTCTATGATCGGTGTAAACTAGATCGTTAGTATTATTTACATCCTCATCAAATACCTTTATACTTTAACGCATAAAATCCTTAAAACCTCCCCTTTTTTAGACAGTGATCCCCTTCACTGTCTCTTTTTTTGTTTTCGGTACAAACTCTTCCGCCGAGCAACTGATCGTTTTATTCCCTATCCTCTCGCATAATACCTTCGTTCTGGCCTTCCGACGATTCCATAAACCTGCTCGACTGTTGCTTGTTCGATTCCTACGAGATACTCGAGATAACGCCTTGCGGTGGTCCGGGATGCACCGAGAATCTCCCCGGCTTTCTCAGAAGTGATCCCTTCTTTATTATCTTCCAAGAGCTTTTTCACCTTTTTCAACGTCATCGCATCAATCCCAGGCGGGAGGTTCGATCTCTCAGGCTCCTTAACTCCTTTACCAAAAACGCGATCCAGCAAGGACTGGTCCACATCTGCAGTCTCCTGCAGCATCACTTTCTTCTTTTTATATTGATTGATCGTTTCTTTGAATCGTTCAAGTGTGATCGGCTTGATCAGGTAATGATGCACACCATAGCGGATCGCCTTTTCAAGGAATGCTTTCTCTTTAGCCGCTGTGATCAACATGATATCGACCTCGGGATGTTCCTCCCGTATTTTATGCAATAGGTCGGTGCCTAACTGATCTGGCATATAGACATCAAGCAGAAGCAGATCCACCTTGTTCTCACCCAATAACCGCATCGCATCTTCTCCGGTCAACGCCTTACCGACCAATTTCATATCATCAATCGCCGCCAGATATTCTTCATGTATTTGAGCCACACGGTAATCATCTTCCGCAATTACGACGTTATACATGAACCATTCACCTTCCCTCTATATCTTTTCGGTATAATCTTCAGGCCTTTTTGGCAAGATTACCGTGAAAATGGCCCCGCCGGCCTGAGTATTCGTCCATTCGACTGAACCACCCAGTAGTTCGACTTCCTCTTTTACATTCGTGAGCCCGTACCCACGATTCTCCCCTTTGCCAGAGAACCCTTTTTGGAAAATCTTATCTTCCGTACCATTCTTGATCCCTACTCCGCTATCCTCGACTTCAAAAATGATGTCATTTCCGATATCGGTCACAAAAAACGTAACCTCCTTCACCTTACTGTCCGCCACCGCCTCAAAAGCATTGTCGATCAAGTTTCCAAGGATGATGATCAACGGGGAAAAACCGATATGGCCCGGAAGAGGCATCATCGCACTTTCTTCATCTATTTTAAAATCAATCTTTTTCTCGGAGGCTTTCGCAAGTTTTCCGAGGAGGATCGCCTGTACCTTGTCGTCGTTAATATTCGTAAAAAGAAATTCGGTATGGTGTTCCTGCAATTGCGTCTCCTCTTGGATCAATTTAATCACTTCTGTGTACTTTCCGAGCTGGATCATACCAAGAATAACATACAGCTTGTTCGTGAATTCATGGGTCTGTGCCCGAAGATCTTCAGAGTATTGCCTTACCTCCGACAGGGCATCGACCATCTTCTTGATTTCGGTCTTATCCCTGAAACTGGCGACCACCCCGACCTGCTCCCCATCTTCTATAATCGGTTGTGTATTGACGATAAGGATTTTGTCCTTATAGTGGAACTCCTGATTGCTGATCGTCTCTTTGGATTGCAGGGCCTTACGAAGATTGTCCGACAAAATGAACGATGTCAGCGGGATACCTTCAATATCCTCACTAATATCCAACAGTACCCGTGCAGAGTGGTTCATCATCGTGATCCTACCATTCTGGGAAATAGAAAGGATGCCCTCTTTCACGGATTGTAGTATGGCATTCCGCTCGCGGTACAATGCTCCTATCTCATAAGGTTCCAGTCCATGTGTGTCTTTCCGGATGCTTCTTGCCAGAAAGTAACTTCCTGCAATCCCTACAATGAATACGATACAAGAAACATACACCATTTTCCTGATATCCGAAGCGATCTTGCTTTGGATCGTTTCCATATTAAAAATAACGGAAACAGTACCTCCGACTTTTTTATAGTCCCCATAATTGATCAGAACCGGTGCGATGCCCTTCAGGACCTTATGCCCTTCATCTTCTGTCTGCGTCACATATGTGCTCCCAAATACAAGGGAGCGGTAACGATCCTTCCGTGGGGATGACTGATTCGTAATGATGTCGCCGGCATAACCATTCAACTCTCCCTCACGATTTTCAATCCGTATCGCTGAGGCATCAACTTGATCCCGCATACGTTCAACGATTGGATTCGTCTCTTCATATGAACCTCCCTCCTTCACTGCTTGCTGGATCGTCCCTATATAGGACAGGGTTTGTGCAGTCTGTAAGGCAATCTGTTCTGCTTGTTTGACATCCTCTTCCCTTTCCAAATAACCGACGATGAAAGAAAGCAGACCGATCACCAATAACAAAAGAAAGATGATCAAACCGAGGATTTTCACTTGGAGCGATACATTCAGTAATTTCTGCAGCATGATGAACTCCTTGATGGCACACGTATTTACTGAACATTCTAGCCTATTTGCATGCATTGTACCAGGCACGACAATTTCTCCCTTGGGCCCCAACGGTTTTCAGAAGGTGCCTGGCACACATCAAAAAAAGCCAACAAAAACGCTGGCTTTTAACCATTTACACTTTTATTGAGCTTTGGCGGGCTTGGTAATCTTACAAGCTTTCCACCATCATAAAACTTACCGTACTCTCTGATGATATCCCTTACCTCTGTTACAGAGGGGATTTTTTCATTAGATGAATAAGTAAGGTAATAAGTCTTCGTGTTTTTCCGATGGATCACCCATCCGAAAAACTTCATCGCAATACCATGAGACCGCCTATTCCGGAATTTCGGCATCGTCTTCCCATCCCAAACCGTCATGGTCTGCCCATATCCTTTTCGATCTTTCATCTCTCCATATAATTCTGCGTACAGGAGACCCGGGGCTTTCTTCATCTGATTCATGACCATCAGGGTTAAAATTTGATTGATGATCAACTGGAAGAAATTTAGCCCTTCTCCTCTTGTCAAAGAAATAAAAATCTGTTCTGATTGTATTTCAGGCTTTTTTCCGAGTATAAGTGTACCAAATCCACTACCCTCCCCTTTCACCGAACGCCACTTCTTTTTTTCCATAAAATCCTCCTACCAAAAAGTCCTGCTTAAAAATAAATATTCTTTCAAAGCAGTAAGATTCCTCCACTGAATTACTTTATTTGTAAAATTTTATGTACCCCTCTCTTTACCTTTTATCACTTCTCTACATGCTTTATCAGTTCGTTTTGTACCAGGCACCATTTCGGAACCCTTGCCGCGCAAGGGGTTTGAAATGGTGCCTGGTACAGAATAAAAGAGTAATTTAGTCAATATTCAGAAATCTATTTTCGGAACTCTTAATGTATGCGATCATTAGATTCCTTCACAGGTTTCGAATATTTCTTCTGTTTCTTCGATCAGTAAGATCATATCATCCCATGAACCTTCTGCATTGAGTTCCTGAGCATGAGCCAGGTTGTTCCTCAATTTTTCCAACCTTTTAAAATAGTCTTTTCCTTTCGTTTTTGAAGGAATTTTCAATTGTTTTCTTATATTAAGCTCATTCAAGATAATGTCTCTCTTATCGCAAATCTGTAAGCAATCAATTAGACCAATGGCTTCGTTTTTAATTCTTCTCTCAGTGTATATGACTTCAGCCTTTTGAATTCTTCCGTTATCTAAATGCTTTTTCCACGCATCTTGAGGGAGGTAATGATTGATTACTTTCAAAAGATGCATCTCAAGCAATGTTATAATCCCGAACAATAACATCCTGATTGGCGGCTTTTGAAGGTCAGCTTTCGTTACTAACCTGGTCACTCTGTTTTCCTCTAATACAAAAATTCTCTCGGTTTCCCTAAATAGGTATAGGATTTTGATCAAAGGGGTTGATTCCGAAACCAATTCTTTTGGCGAAAAGTGATTGATATAATTCCTGCAAAATCCGTCTTTTAATCCTTCTTTTCTTACATAACCAATGACACGTTCGTCTTCCTCAACACCAAGTACATCATAATCCTTCTCTTCCATATAGGACTTGATGATTTGTGCATCATCATGAGGATGACAGATATCGAGGACCTCGGATATATGATTCACCTTGATATCTTGTTCATAAAGTAATCGAAGATCATGATATTGACTTAACCTTTTCTTAAACCCCGACGAAGTTGAATTCATAGATGTTACCTCCTTTTCACAACTCTTCACTACAACTTTTTTAGCCTCTTATCTAAAATTTGAAAAACGTCCTTTAATCGGCCTTTTGGTATTTTTTCGTATTGATCGCCAATGCTCACTTCGTAGTAGCAAGAGGTGTCATCCGTATCACTTATATAACCTGTTAACCCGACATTGGTCATTTCATATATGTCCACCAGGAGCGGTTCCAGCTTCTCTTTCGGTACACCGAAATGGACATGGAACATATTCGAGACCGGTTTTGCGGGCCTGGTTGTTACAGCATGGCACTGGTTGAATAATCCAGCGAGTTCTTTCGCCTCCACGTAATACTGCTCCATTTTTTCTACCCGTTGATCGAAGTAATAATCCGAACTGAGTATGTATGGATAAAGGCTGATCAAATCGCCGCCATGTCGTCTTTTCCACACTTTTGATTCTTTTGTAAAAGCCTCATCACCAGCAAGGATTGCCCCCGCCAGTCCTCCGATCCCTTTGTAAAACGAAACATAGACACTGTCAAAAAGATCGCTGACTTCAGCTGCTGATTTTTGATAGTATGGAAGAGTTTCAAAAAGCCTTGCCCCGTCCAGATGCAACCGGATCCCATTCTCTCGGCAGTAGGAAGAAATCGATTCAAGTGTTTCATAGTCTGGCAGTTGCCCTCCGATTTCACGTTGAGGCAGTTCAAGCAATATACAGGAGATTTCTTCCTCCATATTGACGACATCCTCCAACTCTATCACCTTGTTTTCATCCGCTAAAAGAATCGGTTGGATATGGTGCAGTTCTTTCAACCCGTCTTCTTCATGGATTTCAAGGTGACATAAAGGATGATACGCCACTTTGTTTACCTTCTTCTCATCACTCCAGATCCGCAAAGCGATTTGCTGGGCCATCGTTCCGCTAGGAAAAAACACTGCACTTTCTTTCCCTAAATACTCCGCTATCTTTTCTTGAAACGCTTCGATTACCTCCCCCTTCCCATACATATCACTGTCCGTCTGGCCATCCACTCCATCCAGTGCGTCTTTAAGGATTTGAACGTTTCGGGATCCGTTACCTGTAATTTGATATTCCGTTAGTTTGAATGCTTTGGCTAAAGGAACGTTTTCAGGCATTGAAATCTCCTCCCTTATGTCTTTCTGACTCTTACTTATTTCCATTCTACAACTAAAAAATTAAAAGAGGCGGTCCAAAATGCATGGACCGATCCTCCTCTCCCTTACTATTTTACTTTCACTGTCTGGCTTTGTTGCGCTGATCCTTGCTTCAGATAAGCCAGGGCTGCTGCTCCAAGTGTGTTAGCCGCGATAAGCAAGGCACGCTCATCAATTTTGAACTTAGGATGATGGTGTGGATAGGTCACATCCCAGTCTACGTTCTGTGCGCCTGTAAAGAAGAACGTCCCCTTTACATGCTGAAGATAATAAGCGAAATCTTCCCCGCCCATTTCAGGAGCCACTTCTTTTACCTCCGTCACACCCGGTACCCCTTGTGCAACCTGTGCCACAAATTCCGTTTCCTCCAGATGGTTTTCAGTTGCCGGATATCCTCTATAAAAGTTATACGTATAGTCTGCATCCGATGCGATGCACGTTCCTTTGACGACTCTCTCAATCTCTTTTTCAAGGAGCTCACGTACATCCTCCTTGAATGTCCTTACTGTCCCTGTCAGTTTGACCGTATCTGCAATAACGTTGAATGCATTGATCGCTTCAAAAGCCCCGACTGAAACGACGGCAGACTCGAGTGGATCGACCCGTCTACTGACAAGCTGTTGAAGGTTCGTAACCGCCTGGGCACCGATGACGACCGCATCTTTCGTACGATGAGGCTGTGCACCATGTCCGCCTTTCCCCTGGATCGTGACCTGGAATCGGTCTGCTGCAGCCATGATTGGGCCTGAACGGTAGCCGATTTCCCCGACCGGGCTCGTCGCCCAGAGATGTGTTCCGAAAATGACGTCTACACCTTCAAGGCAGCCATCTTCAATCATGGAAATCGCACCACCTGGCTGCATTTCTTCTGCATGCTGGTGGATGAAGACGATTGTCCCTTCAAGCTCATCCTGCATGCTGTTCAAAACCTTCGCTAAACCGAGCAGCGTTGCGGTATGCCCATCATGACCGCAAGCATGCATCACACCATCCACTTTGGATTTATAAGGAATATCGTTTGCTTCCTGGATCGGCAGCGCATCGAAGTCTGCGCGAAGTGCGACCGTTTTTCCAGGCTTGCCACCCTTCAGCTTTGCGACGACACCACGTCCTCCTACTCCTGTACGGACCTCGTGTCCCAGCTTTTCATGATATGCAGCAATGAACTTCGGTGTCTCCACTTCTTCAAAAGAAAGCTCCGGGTTTTGGTGCAGGTGACGGCGGATCTCCACCATCTCTTCGTAATGTTCTTCCAATTTCGCAAATAATTTTTCCATATCTTCATCATCCTTTTTCAAATGATATTAAACCTTGTAAGGCGATTTTTCACGTTTGGCTGTGACACATTTTCCTTCTTTGAACACATAGGCGACATTCCGGACATCCGAAATATTCTCAAGCGGATTTCCTTCTACGAGCAGCAGGTCTGCCGTCTTCCCAACCTCCACAGATCCTGTCTTGTCCAAAAGGCTCATTGCCTCGGCTGCGATAACCGTCGCAGAGCGGAGTGCATCCAGTTCACCCATCCCGTATCCGACCATCAATTCAAGCTCTTTCGGAAATTTCCCATGAAAGTTGAATGGTGTTCCTGCATCAGTACCGGCTGCAATTTTCACCCCAGCCATGTAAGCTTGGATGAAGCTGTTTTTATGGTCATCCATAACGATTTTCGTTTTCTCGATGGCATGTTGGGGGATATCGCCGTCTAACCCATTTTCAGCTATGTTAAAGGGCGCAGACAGGGTCGGCACGAGGTATGTACCCGACTCAAGCATCATCCCGATCAACTCTTCATCAAGGTAGATCCCATGTTCCACAGTCGTAATCCCCGCGCGAATCGCATTCTTAATGCCCTCTCTCCCTTGCGCATGGGCAGCAGTCATTTTACCAGCTTTCGAGGCTTCTGAACAAGCACATCGCAGCTCATCTTCATCAAGCTGGGTTGCTCCAGGGTCGACTCCTGGGGTTATGATACCACCTGTAGCCATCAGCTTTAACAGGTCAGCCCCTGCTTTCAGCTGGGTTCTCGCTGCCTTCCGGACTTCATCCACACCATCCGCCTCAATCGCCATATTATGGGCATGTCCACCAGTCATGACAATCGGTTTTCCGGATGCTATGACACACGGCCCTTCTATCATACCTTTTTCAATCGCATTACGGAGAGCAATGTCAATATTGTACTGCGATCCGAGATTGCGGACAGACGTCACACCAGCATCGAGTTGTTTCCGAGCATTACGGACAGCTAGGAAGGAACCATCCGCTTCTGAATCCCCTGACATGTCACGGAATGGATCCGGATTCCCATCCATCGTGAGGTGAACGTGACAATCCATCAATCCAGGCAAACAGGTCAATCCTTCCCCATCAATCACTTGATCCACATCGATTCCATTTGCCTCATGACCGATCGCTATAATCAAAGATAATCGTCGTTTTACCGGTATGCAGTTCATATCCATCAAATAGTTGAACGTTCGTTACTTTAGTTTTCAACACTTACCCCTCCTTTTCCTTTAAGAGAACTGAAAGAAAAGCGCAAACTCCCTGATCAACCACAAAGGTCACTGGAAGTCCGACGAGGAGGCTCGAACCAAACCAAGTTCGGTTTTGCGTGGGTAAACACTTCGACTTAAATCAATGTGTCGCCGCCACAGCTGGACTGAAGTATCCAAGGGGTTGGGCGTTGGAGCTAAACATTCCTTCATCAAAATACTTTCTTGTCTTGTGGAAAATGGCAGAAAGGATCCTATAGCAGGATCCTCCCTGTTTAAAAAGATCAGTTTTTTAAATGGATGTATTCTCCTGGTCCGAGCGGTAGTCCTAACCAGTACCATACGGCGAACAAGATCGTCCAGAAAATCGTGAAACCGATCGAGTATGGGAGAAGGACGGACATAAGCGTCCCGACACCCATCTTCGGGTCGTACTTCTTCGCGAAGGTAAGGAGGATCGCGAAATAAGCAAGCATCGGTGTGATCGTATTTGTGATCGAATCTCCAATACGATAGGCCAGCTGTGTGAATGCTGGATTATAACCGAGAAGCATGAACATCGGTACAAATACCGGTCCAAGCAATGCCCATTTTGCTGAAGAACTGGCAATCAACAGGTTGACGACTGCACAGAACAGGATGAAGGCGATCAACATCGGCAGTCCGGTAAGTCCTGTATTCTGTAAGAAAGCGGCACCTTTGATCGCAATGATCGAACCAAGGTTGCTCCAGTTGAAATACGTGATCATTTGAGCTGCAATGAAGGCTAGGACAATGTAATAGCCCATGCCGGACATCGCTTTGGTCAGATGCTCAGCCACATCTTTATCCGACTTGATGACTTTCGCACCGATTCCATAAAAGAGTGCCGGGATGAAGAAGAAAAAGAGCATCAGCGGGACAAGCGCTTGCATGAACGGTGAATCTTCCACAAGGGAACCGGTCTCTGCATTTCGTAATAGCCCACTTTCAGGGATTGTGACAAACGCCATGATCACAAGGAATACAACAACCGAAACCCCTGCCCAGCGCAATCCAACCTTCTCTTCTTTGGTAAGTTCAGCTTTCGTATCCACCTGTGCTTCTAATGTGTATTCACCAAGACGCGGTTCAACGATCTTGGAACAAACGAATACGGCGACTGGTAATAACACAAATGTCGATGCAAACAAGAAGTAATAGTTCATTGCAGGACTTGCGTCATAATTCGGGTCGATGATCTGTGCACTTGAAATCGTAAAACCAGCGACCAACGCATCGAGCATGTTCAGGATCAGGTTGGCACTGAAACCGCCGGAAACCGCTGCATAACCTAAGGCAAGACCCGCGATCGGATGCCTTCCTAATGTCATGAAGACAAGGGCAGCAATCGGCGGCAGGACGATCAATGCAGCATCTGCTGCAGCATTTCCGAGCATCCCAATCAAAACGATGATCGGCAGAATAAGAAATTTCGGAGATGCAAGGACAACCCTTCTCATGAATGCTGAAACGAGACCTGTCGATTCAGCAAGCCCGACCCCAAGCATGACAACCAATACGAGGCCGAGTGGCGGAAACGACATGAAATTATTGACCATTTCGGTAAGGATCTTTACAATTCCTTTTCCATCAAGCAGGTTCACTGCAGTTATCGTTTCATTAGTGGCTGGATTAACTGCACTCCATTTCAACTTTCCAGCAATAAAGGATGAAACCAAAATAAGTCCTGTAAAAATCGCAAACAACGTAAGTACGTCTGGAAGCTTGTTCCCGTACTTTTCAATCCAGTCCAGGAACCTGTTGAACAGACTGCTTTTTTTGACTTCCCCCTGTTTTCCGATCTCTGGCACGCTCATCTTTTACCCCTCCTGATCTATGTTGCTATGTTTTTTTATCCAGATAGTTATAAATAGTAAATTTAGAAACCCCGAGCAGTGATGCGACATGCTGAATGGATCCCTTTACGCGGAATAAGCCCATATCGTCAAGCAGATAGATGAATGGTATCCGATCGGCCTTGTCCATCATCTGTATCGGCTTCCCGATTTTCTCTGCTGCTCTTTCAATCATTTGGTTTTCAAATTGTGAGATCGATAACGGGGCCGATTCCTCATCTTTCTTTGTATCCGTAATCTCAGCCAAAAGCTTTTCTACAATCGAAAATTGGGTGATATCAAGGTTAATGCTTAAACAACCTAGCAAATTTCCATCATCATCCCTGATGTAAATTGAACTGGACTTCACCCGCTTTCCTCTCAAGTCTTCGTTAACATAGTTTAAAAGACAATCTGTCCCTTCCTCTACTTTCCTGAGAAGATTCAAACCAAAACTGGTAATGGTTGAGCCTACCTGTCTCCCTGTCACATGGCCGTTGAAAATGGCAACGATGGAGGCTGAAACGTCTGTCAGATCGTGGATGACAACCTCACAATGGCTACCGAATGTTTTCGCGATGCTTTCTGCCATCGGTATATATCGCTTAAAAACAGGATGAAGATCTGTTGCTACTTGATTCATTTTCAAACCCCCAGAGATCCAATATTACTTACTTCTCTCTGTCAAAGCGTTCTTTTTCCTTGTTGTCCAGTAACATTCATTCTTTGCAAAAATGTGCTTCTTTTAATGAATCACCTTCCTCTTGATAGAATTATAGGAAAAACCTGGGCTCAGCGGTACTTGTCCCGAATTGATTGAATATTGCACCAATTGTACAAGTGTATCGGAAAACTTTCAACAAAAAATTTTAAAATTTAAAAAATTTTTTAACTTCTGTTACAAGATTCATCAAAACCAGCATGATATGGAGTATTGGAAACCTACAGGTGGGTTTGTTATGTCTACAGAGTTATATCTGGAAAATAGCTTCGTAAAAAGTTGGAGTAAAAATGTGGAGAACTAAATGAAAGTAAGATATCGACAGAAATTTGATTAGGAGAGACGGTTCTGGTTGATACGGCACCCATTAGTTCGTAAACTTTTCTGCTACGTCGGTTAGCTACATCGCTGAAAAATTATACTTTCTTAACGTATAACAAAAAATGGGCTCCCATAAGTGGCAGGCATCTATGGGCAGCCTAAAATCACCTTCAACCAAATCGATTGGACTAAATTGTACTCTCGTATAACGAGCACGACTATTATTTATCAGAAACTACAATATAGGTTGCTTTAATCGGTCCATGTACACCGACAACGAGGTTCATCTCGATATCCGCACTGTTGCTGGGACCAGAGATGAAGTTCACACATGAAACTACCTTCTCCCCCTGTTCAATCTTTTGGTGTATCTCTCTGGTGGCTTGTGACATCCTCGGAACAATCGTGCTTTTCGGGATGATGGCAATGTATGTGACCGGAAGTAAGCTGATCGATCGACCTTTACCGTCCCCACTCATAAGGACAACTGTTCCTGATTCAGCCAATGTCATATCACTGAAGGTGATCCCAACGTCCGCCTTTTCAGTAAGAACGATATTTTGCTTCCCCAGCTTTGGATCCCATCTGTGGCAGCTGAATGCCCCGTCTGAACATTTTTCGTTAAAATAATCTGTAATGCCGTATTCATCAAACCTCAGGTCATCCCATACGGCAGCCGATTTCCCTTCATATTTCCTGATCGTATCCTCAATCACTTCTGTTAGGTGGCCTGAATCCGTTTCATAAAAGTCCGTATGGTTCAACGTACACTGTTTTTTCAGGATTTCAACAAGTTCATCCTTTGATGCCCCTTTATGCACTTCCCATTGGGGCTGATGTTTCCAGACTGGTCTTTCTACATGTACCGGTTTACTGCGCCCAAGTTGAAGGGAGATGTTCTTCAAGAAAGACTCTTTGTTATGAATCTTTTTTTCACCCATCCGTTTTCGCCTCCCTCTCTCTTTTCCTAAACCAATCACGAAAACGTTCTTTATTCGGTTCAGGAAGATTCCTGGTTTCTGTCCATGGTCGGATCGGACCAGGACCGTTTGTGATCATCCCTTCGGTTACAAATGGAGTTGTTAAAAGCGGTACCAGCCTCGTTCCGATTTTATATAAAAAAGGTGAACCTGCTGCATATTGGAAGCCTTTCATTGCCATCCGTTCCAGGGCAGGAGACATCCCTTCTTCTTCAACTATCCTCCTACGGTGTTTATTCAACAGTTCATGCAGGGGGATTTTCACAGGGCAAGCCTCTGTACATGCCGCACAAAGGGTTGATGCAAATGGCAGTTCTTTATAATCTTCATATCCACCAAGTAGTGGAGAAAGCACCGCACCGATCGGGCCAGGATAGATCGATCCATAACCGTGGCCGCCTACATGGCGATAGACAGGACAAACATTGATACAGGCAGCACACCGGATACAATGAAGGGCTTCTTGAAACTCGGTACCCAGGATTTTCGAACGGCCATTGTCCACGATCACAAGATGAAAATCTTCTGGACCATCCCCATCTCCATCGTCTCTTATCCCTGTCAGGCCAGTTACATAAGTTGTAAGCTTTTGCCCGACTGCACTCCTGCTTAAAAGACTGATCATTACATCAAGATCCTCCCATGTCGGGACAATCCGCTCCATTCCCATCACAGTAATTTGGGTTTTTGGAAGGGTCGTGGCAAGCCTCGCATTTCCTTCATTCGTCACTAAACTGATTGAACCTGATTCAGCAACAGCAAAATTACAGCCGGTAATCCCTATATCAGCCGAAAGGAATTCTTTTCTGAGCTTCTCTCTTGCAAAAAGGGTTAATTCCTCAGGTTTTTCAGTATTCAAGTAGCCGAGCTTCTCCCGAAAAACATCCCGTATTTGTGATTTGTTTTTATGTAGAGCTGGAACGACGATATGGGAAGGGGGATCATGATCATCGATTTGCAGGATATACTCGCCTAGATCACTCTCAACGACCTCACAACCTATACTTTCCAGCGCTTGATTCATGCTGATTTCTTCGGTTACCATCGATTTTGATTTGATGACTTTACGTCCATTTTTTTTCTTTACGACATTCTGGATGTACGTATTGGCTTCTTCGGCTGTCTCAGCAAAAAAGACATGGCCGCCTCGCTTTACTATATTATCGCTTAACTGTTCAAGATAGTAATCCAAATTTTCCAGAGTATGGCTGCGGATTTCTTCCCCATGGTTCCGCCATTCTTCCCAATTACCGAGTTCTTCTGCAGCATTGAGCCTTCTCTCGTAGAGTCTGCCTTGGGCCGATCGAACAGCTTCTCTCATAAATCCATCATTTATTCCTTTTCCTACACGGCTGTTGAATTCTTCGGTTCCAATTTTCATCGGCATAATACACTCACTCCCAGTTTCCACTGTTTAAAACTTCTGCAATATGCAACACTTGGATCGGCTTGCCTTGTCGGTTGATTCTTCCACCTATATTCATCAGACACCCGCTGTCTGCGCCAATTAAGACATCGGCTTCTGTCTTTTCAATGTTTTTGACTTTTTCATCGACCATTTGCTCTGAAATAGGTCCCATTTTCACAGAGAAGGTCCCTCCGAACCCACAGCAATTCTGGCAGTCTGGAAGCTCTCTGATTTCAAGCCCTTTCACCTTTTCCAATAATGCGATGGGGGCATCTTTTACTCCTAAGAGTCTGGTCATATGGCATGATCTGTGATACGTTGCCCTTCCATTAAAGGAGGCTCCGACATTTTCCACCTTTAATACTTCGACTAAAAACTGGGTGAACTCGTATGATTTATCCACTAGATCTAAAGCCCTCCCCTTCCATTCGGGCTCATCCTTGAATAGGCTCGGGTACTCATGGAACATGGAAATGCATGACCCTGAAGGAGCGACTACATATTCTGAGTGTTGAAATGCTAGAATCATATTTTTCGCTACCTGTTTGGCATTCTCTTGGTAACCACTGTTGAATGCCGGCTGCCCACAACAAGTCTGGGACTCGGGAAAATCAACCTCACAGCCAAGCCGTTCAAGAACTTCAACAGTGTCCTTTCCAACTTTTGAATAAAAAATATCGCCCAAACAGGTTATAAAAAGGGATACTCTCATAGTGACTCTCCTTTTTCATTCAAATAAACAAACTTGATAAGCTTAGCCTTTGGCGCAGTCTTGTCATAGTACCCCGAACTTCTACTTGGTCAAAGTGTCACGTGCAGGCAGCTCATCAATTCAGCTACTTTCTTGAATTGGGAAGCATTTTGTCCAACAGACATGGCACAATGATGTGTCGGCGCTTCAGCAAACCACTTTTCCATATAGGTGTCTGGATGTAATGGAAACTTGACTGGTGTCTGCGTATTGCCGATTTTCATTATCGGCCCATCTGTGGATTCTCCTTCACTGCTTATCATCTTCAATTTCCCATCTCCAGTTTGGGTCACATTCAACGTAGTGATCGGCCCATTTTTCACTTTGGCTTCCACCGAAACGCCACCCCCTTGTTTCCCATGATAGAGGCCCATCCCCCTCAAAATCGGTTTACCATCCGCGATCTCTATGTGGAATGGCCCATCATGACCAAGCAAAATGGTTCCGTCCTTGTAATCTACCACAACAATTTCGGAAAAACTTCCACCAGTTCCGAGCAGATCACAAATTTTCATGCCAATGGCTGTTTTCAGGTCACCTTCACCTGCGCAAGGAATTCCCTTTGCTGTCAATAACGAATTACCTAATATGAAACCAGATTGGAGTTTTTCATATTTATTTCCAGGAGCTCCGTGATAATAGTACGCCAGGGCATCCAAATCATATTCACGTACCAAATTTTCCTGTGCAACGGCAACCATGCATGACCATTCCATCTGTTCATCAGTCGGACGCTTAGCGATCGGATCTGAAGGAGAATCACCGCTTATTTCAAAAATACTCTCCACCTCTCGCATTTTTCCTTTGACTTCTTCTTCCGTGACATCCTTTAAAAACTTATCCAAATCACACATTTCCAAGACTTCAATATGCATGCCGGTTTGGGCTTGGATCATTGTAAAGTCACTATACAGATCCAACATTCCGCTGTATGTGTTGCCTAAGAAACCAAACCTGGAATGTCTTAACGTCCTGGTTACCGATGCAGCCTTGATCCATTCTAAGATTTCACGCCATGCTTTATTTGCTTCAGGCATCCCGGCTGTCGTTTCATTTGTTGAGGAAATGTCAGGCGTGTAAGGTAATCCTAGCAGCCCGTTGATCACCCTGAAAGGTATATCAGCACGATTAAGAGCATTCGAGATTTCAGGGACTGGACAGGCTCCACAATGGGCCAGCCATTCACCTGTATTCGCTGTTTCATAGTTGATGCGGTCTGTCGGTTGCAGATTTAAAAACACAACAGGTTTTTGACAAATCTGATGGACCGGTAAAACCGTCGAACTGTTGGCATAGGTAGCTGAATGGCAAAAAATGATATCCACGTTTTTTTCGTTGAACCATTCTCCTGCCCTCCTCGCTGTTTCTTCCGTATCAACTAAACCAAAATACGAAACGTCCGCTTCCTCACCCATCTTACTTGTTATGAAATCACCGTATTCAAGCAAACGTTCTCTTAACCCGCTGAATTGATCCCAGTAAGCTTTCAAACCAATTGAATAAACCCCTACTCTAGCTCTTTTTCCTTCTTTAAACGTTTTCATTTTTGACGTCCTCCATACACCTGTTTTAGAGCCAATCACGGGTAGGATCGACCCTGTCCTAATCGCCCATTATATAAGAGATTATGATAAATTGCCGCCAACTCCATGGACAGGAGAATCAGCGGCAATCAATCAGATTTTAATCACGTTCAAATTATGTTGTTTTAAACGGGTGATCGTTTCTTGGTCGACATTACTGTCAGTCAGGATATGATCTACACTATCCACCTTCCCGATATTCGTGAAGGCCTGAACGCCGAATTTCGTATGATCGATCATCATATATACACTATCAGCGATGTCCATCATCTTTTTCTTGATTCTTGCCTGCTGCTCGTTCGATTCACTCAACCCTTTAGTAAAATGAAATCCTTTGCAGGACAAGAAGGCTTTATTCACGTGATAATTATCAAATGAACTTTCAGCCAGAGGTCCTACGTAAGATAAAGATCGAGGAAGCATGATCCCACCTGTGGAAAAAACGGTGATTTGTTTTTTACCGCTTAGTTCAAGCGCCACTTTAATGGAATTCGTCAATACCGTCAGCTGAATATCTGGCAGCCTTTTAGCCATATACCATGCTGTAGAGCTTGCATCCAGGATGATCTTATCTCCTTCTTCCACCTGTTTCACTGCCTCTTCAGCAATTTCCTTCTTCTCTTTCACATTCATGATTTCCCGTTCGAAATAAGGCGTTTCAGGTGTATCAGATCCATTGGTCAGGCTGACTGCTCCTCCATGGCTTCTGGATAGCTTATGTTCCTTCTCTAACCGTTCAAGGTCTCTTCTGATGGTTTCTTCTGTGACTGAAAAAATTCGGCTTAATTCAGCAACACGGACACTTTTTTTTTCATTCACGATTTGGACAATTTTTGAATGCCTTTCCGCTACAAGCATAGTTTCAGCCCTCTTTCTATCTATTCTTCTATGAATCGTTTGAACGTTTCGTATACATCCTCCCACTGGGCAGATGAATTTGGTATATAGGTTTTTATGGAAAATGAATTTTGTACGATTGCACGTATTTCGGTCAGATCTTTAATCTTTCCCATTCCTTTATATTGCATCAGTATGTTACCGATCGCAGTAGCTTCTACAGGTCCAGCTTTTACTTGCCTACCCAAAGCGTTGGCAGTGAACTGACAGAGCAGTTCATTCTGTATACCTCCTCCAACCATATGGAAGACGGGAATCCTTTTATTTACCAGGCTTTCCATCCTCTCTAATACAAAACGGTATTTCAGGGCCATGCTCTCCAATATACAGCGTAAGATCTCCCCTTTTGTTTCAGGGATCGGCTGGCCCGTTTCAGCACAATATCGCTGGACTTCCTCTGGCATATGGGCCGGACGGATGAACACTGGATTGTCAGGATCAATGAAGGAGGTAAAGGCTGGAGATTGTTCAACCCACTCTTTTTGTTCCTCGTATGAAACAGGATCTCCTTCCAATTCCCACACCCTGCGGCACTCCTGGATAAGCCATAACCCCATGATGTTTTTCAGCAGACGATTGGTGCCCTCCACCCCTCCTTCGTTGGTAACGTTATATTCTAACGCCTTTTTGGTAATCACCGGTTCTTTTGTTTCAGTTCCCAGTAAAGACCATGTCCCGCAGCTTAAATAAGCAAAGTCTTCAGAGGTGGACGGGACTGCTGCAACAGCGGAAGCAGTATCATGTTCTCCTACCGTCATAACGGATATCGGCTTTTTCAATCCTACCTCCTTGCATATAGATGGGAGAAGCTCACCAATTTTCGTCCCCGGCTGGACCGGTTCTAAAAACAGCTTATTATTTAACCCCAGTTTGTTCAATAGGTACTCGTCCCATTTCCTTCTTGTTGGGTTAAAAAGCTGAGTGGTCGTCGCATTGGTATACTCGGAACATTTGATTCCTGTAAAAAAATAACGGAGTAAATCTGGGATCATTAATAAGGCTTCTGCCCGATCAAGCAGATGAGGATTGTTTTTCTTCATAGCAAAAAGGTGATAGATCGTATTTATTTTCATAAACTGGATACCGGTTCTTTTAAAGATTTCTTCTTTCGGTACGATTTCAAAAACTTCTTCCATCATTTTATCGGTTTGGTTATCCCTGTAATGGATCGGATTGGATAAGAGATGGCCGGTTTCATCAATCAAACCGAAGTCTACCGCCCAAGAGTCGATCGCTAAGCTGTCGATCGATTGATAACCAGCGTTGACTGTTAATACAAGCCCTCTTTTCATCTCATGGAAGAGACGTAAAATATCCCAATACAAATGCTTATTCACTTGGACTGGATCATTGCTGAACCGATGGATCTCGGTTATCTCTAGATGATGATCCTCAAGCTTGCCCAAAACAACCCTGCCGCTGCTTGCCCCCAAATCATACCCAAGAACGGTCGTCACCAGCTAGCCCCGCCTTTCCCGCGAGCTAGTATTTCCTCTCCATAACTACTGGATAAATACGCCTCAAGCGGGTTGGCTGGCACGCCCATTTCCTCGCGTACGACATTCAACAACGGTGTGACATCAAATTCAAACGCTTTCCGGACAGCATTTTCTGCAGCCAATACATCCTGTTTTTGTTGCGCATCCTCCACTTCCTTCAAATCAATCAAAAGCGCTTTCGCATATAATGTCTGGACATTTGTAATCGACCGGATCATCGCCGGGATTTTAGGCTCTAAATTATGACATTGGTCAAGCATATAAGCAATATTCTCTGTCGTTTTCCGAATTCCGGCATCACTGTCATTCTGGGCTGAAACGATTTGGAAAAAGGTAAGGAATAGTTCGTATGGGTTATGGGCCGCCACAATCAGATCATCATCTGCATATTTCCGGCTATTGAAATGAAAGCCGCCAAGCCTTTTTTCATCAAGTAAATAGGCAACAATATGCTCAATATTCGTTCCTTGCGGATGGTGTCCGGTATCGACAAGCACTTCAGCTTTAGGCCCCAATTTCATCGCCATATTGTAGGACATGCCCCAATCCGCCAAATCGGTATGATAAAAAGCAGGCTCGAAAAATTTATATTCGATCAGCATTCTCATATCATCATCTAATGCCTGGTACATTTCAGCCAGGGATTCATACATCCAATGCTTCCTTTTCCTTATGTCAGCCTGGCCCGGATAATTGGTTCCGTCAGCAAACCATAAGCTTAAATCCTTGGAACCTACTTCTCTAGCAATCTGTACACACTCTAGTAAATGCTCGACAGCTTTCTTCCTGACTTTAGGATTCGAGTTGCTGACACTTCCGAATTTATAATCCTCATCTTGGAATAAATTCGGGTTGACAGCCCCCACTTTCATTCCATGTTCTGCTGCAAATCGCTTTATTTCCTGGTAGTCATCTGCCTGATCCCATGGAATGTGGATGGCCACTCCCGGGCAAATACCTGTATGTTTATGGACTTGAGCCGCATCTTGAATTTTTTCGTAAAGGTTTCTAGGTACTCCTTCTTGCTGAAAGACCTTGAAACGAGTACCTGAGTCTCCATAACCCCAAGATGGCGTTTCCACTTGGATTTCTTTGAGTTTCTGCTTAACCGCTTCCAGATCGATTCCCCGATCCGTTTGTTGCTGTTCAAAGATGTTATAGACTTGATCTTTCATATCTTACTCACCCCATCTTTTCTTTAATTTCGCAGAGAGCTTACCACTGATGGTCTACATAAGAAGACCAGCTGTCCTTATAAGCGTCTGGCTTTTTTGGAACAGTCCTTTTTTGATATTCACCTTGTGAATGCTGCTGGTACTCCGCCGTCAACCGTAACCATACAGCCTGTCGTCTTCGCTGATTTTGAAGAAGCGAGGAATGCAATGGATTCCGCGATATCTTCCGGTAGTACGTTCACATTCAAAATGGTCCTTTTACGATAATGCTCTTCTAATTCATCCGGCTCGATTCCATATGAGGATGCCCGTTCTTCTTTCCATTTGGAATCCCAAATCGCCGAACCCCTTATGACTGCGTCCGGTAAAACGGTATTGACACGGATTCCATGCTCTCCTCCGTCAGCAGCAATCGTTCGTGCCAGGTGGACTTCAGCCGCTTTGGCTGTACTGTAAGCAGCTGCATTTTTACCTGCATAAATCGAGTTTTTCGATCCGACAAATACCATGTTTCCTCCGATTAATTGATCTTTCATCAATTTGAACGCTTCCCTTGCTACAAGGAAATAACCAGTGACAAGGACATTGATATTCAAGTTCCATTTATCAAGTGTCGTTTCATCAAATGGACTTGAACTCGCTAATCCTGCATTATTGACGACGATATCGATCCCGCCATACTCCAACACTGTCTTTTGGAAGGCAGACTTGACATCTTCTTCCTTTGTCACGTCCATCTTGACGGCAATCGCCCTTTTCTCACCGTACCTCTCCTGAATTTGTTCGGCCACTTGTTCCGCACCTTCAAGATTGATATCGGAAATGACCACGTGGGCTCCTTCTGTCACAAGTCGGCGGCAAGCAGCACTACCGATTCCTCCAGCTCCTCCTGTAACAAAAACGATTTGACCTGAAAATTCTGCTTCTGGCTGAGCAAGGCTCAGTTTATACAATTCTAATGGCCAATATTCGACAGCGAACGATTCTGCTTCATCAAGGGATACGAATTCTCCTAAAGCAGTCGAACCTTTCATCACTGAAATTGCTCGATGATACAGTGATTCACTGACTTTCGCAGATTTCCAATCCTTTCCTGTGTTGATCATTCCGATCCCAGGAATGAGAATGACACGAGGAACAGGTTCGAACATGACATCATCATCTTGCTTATTTCGATCAAAATAAGTTTCGTAGTTTTCCTTGAATTTACCAATGCCTTCCTTTATTTTCGCTTTTAGTTGTCCCACATTGTTTTTATCAGGCTCCCAATTGACGAAAAGCGGTGTCCGTTTCGTATGTACGAGGTGATCAGGACAAGCGGCCCCTACCTGTGACAGATCCAGCGCATCCTGACTGTTCACGAACTGGAGGACTGGCTCACTAGCATCATACGTGACAAGCATTTTCTTGGATCCGCTGACATACCCTCTGATCTTCGGAAGGATAGCCATCAATACATCCCTTCGATCCTCGGCATCTAAAGGTTTGTATTTATTACCTCCGAAAGCTTCTTTAATTTGAATTTTTTGGTTGATATAATTTTCTGCCTCTTGAATAATGGCGATGGTCTTGTCATAACATTCTTTACTGGAGTCTCCCCAGGTGACCAACCCGTGTTTCTCCATAATGACAAGTTCGGCATTCGGATTCTCTTTAACGCCCTCTGCAATCATTTTTGACAACTTGAAGCCAGGACGTATGTATGGAACCCATACATACCGTTCTCCATAGATTTCTTTTGCTATTTCCTGCCCATTATCCGCACAAGCAATACTGATGATGGCATCAGGGTGCGTATGATCTACATGCTTATAAGGTAAAAATGCATGAAGCAGCGTTTCAATAGAAGATCGGGGGTGTTTTGGATCTATCATGCAATGTGACAGGTAATCTACCATATCCGCATCATCCATATCTTCTTTTTCCATTAGAGGCCGGATATCCTCCATTTTCAATGCAGTGAAGTTTCCTGTCTTCATTGAAGCCAGATCTGACCCGCTTCCTTTTACCCACATGACCTCGACTTCCTGCCCTTTAAAATCCCTCTCCATGGACTTTGCAGAAGTGTTCCCGCCTCCCCAGTTCGCTATCGAACGATCTAATCCGAGGAGATTTGACCGATACACCAATCCTGCTAAATCCGTTTGTAATTCAGCTTCAATCGGGTCCCAAAGATTTTTAACCACTCCATCTACCTCCATTTTTGTAGTTCATTGTTTGTCTTCCAACTAGATAAAGAAAACTCGGGCTTTGCCAAACCTTGGCGAAGGCTGAGCCTTAGCTGAACTTAAACTTCGTTCGTAAACTTTTCTGCTGCGTCGGTTAGCTACATCGCTGAAAAGTTATACTTACTTAACGTGTAAAGAAAAGCACAAGCGCCCTGCCTTCTACGAAGATCACTGGAAGCCCACCGAAAAGGCTGTCGCCGTCCAGTGGGGCTGAAATAATGATCCGAGTGAAAGGGCGCTTACTACTATGCAGTTTCATGCTTTCTTCTATTTATAATAAGGTGCTTCTCTCATTGATTTTCAGAGGCATCCCCCTATCAATCAGTAAATCTCTTTCCACTCTTCGATGTTTTCTTTATCAAAACGGAACGGGTCCCCTAGTAGGATTTCGGTGCCATCTTCCCCTTCGATGATTTCATATTCTCCAAGTTCTCCCGCTTTAAATTTGTCTCCAGCTTCACCAGTGATGTCTCCTTCTACCAATGAGTGGGAGGCGTGGCCTGCTAAATAACCTACATCAAGCGGGTTCCATAAGTACATCCAAGGAGTAGCTCCATTTTCGATATACGCTGCCATTTCACTAGGCAGCCCCAACCCTGTAACAACCACATCACCGATCAATCCTTTGTCGGTGATTACCTTTGCTGCAGCTGCAATTCCTACGGTTGTAGGTGCTACAATCGCTTTTAAGTCTGGATAAGACTGTAACAATGCTTCTGTCTCTGATACACTCTTGTCACGCAAGTCATCCCCATATGCAACTTTAACCAGCTCGATATCCTTGTATTCTGGCTTTTCCAATTCCTTCTTCATCCATTCGATCCAAAGGTTTTGATTGGAAGCTTGGGAAGTGGCACTTAATATTGCAATTTGTCCCTTTCCATCAATCATTTCTGAGACCGCTTCGATTTGAGTCCTTCCGATCGCTTCGGGATCCGCTTGGTTCACATGGACCATCCGGCTGTCACCATTGACAGCACTATCTAAAGATAAAACCTTGATCCCTTTATTCATCGCTTTTTTCAAAGCTGGCTCCAAACCATCATAATCATTTGCTACTACGGCAATACTATCCACTTGTTGAGAAATCAATTCTTCAATGATCTTCACTTGGTCCTCGACAGATGGATCATCTGGTGCACGTAAGATCGCTTCTCCCCCAAGATCTTCGATTGCATTTTTGAATCCTTCCATTTCTTTTTCGCCATAAGGATTTCCAGTGTTCTTGAAGACGACCGCATGTTTCGCCTTACCGTCTCCCCCTTCAGCAGGCTGGTTACTTCCACAAGCAGCTAGAAATACCAATAGCAATGACATTAATAAGCCCAAATTGACAAACCTTTTCATCTTTTAGATCTCCCCTTAATTTTTATTTTCAGAACAGTAGTGTCACTGTTAAGAAACGTTCTTTTGTTGTGGATGTCCAACCGTCTTCTTTTTCTTCACCTTGAACTTCAAATTCGTGACTGTAACGGAAATGATAAGAAGCAAACCGATGACAATCAATAACATTTGAGCTGGAATATTGATCAGTCCAAGACCAAACTGTAGGTAACCAACGATGAATATCGCAAGGATCGCACCTGTCATTTTCCCTTTCCCGCCTGCGGTACTGATCCCGCCTAAAGCAACCATCGCAATGACATCCAGTTCATACATGGTCGCAACGTTCGGTCTTGTACTTCCCATCCGTGAAGTCAGAAAAATCGCAGTGATCGCAGCGGTCAATCCTGCCAAAGTAAATACAATCAATTTGATACGGTCCACCTTCACTCCGGAGAATCGACTCGCTTTCGAATTGCTGCCAATCGCATAAATATGTCTGCCAAATACCGTTTTGTGCAGGATCAACGTAAAGATTACTGCAAAGGCTACAAATAGAACCAAGATGAACGGAATCGTTCCTACATATCCCCATCCAAAGTAGGAGAACCAGTCAGGAAAACCACCAGCAGATTGGTCTTCCAAAAGCATATAAGCAATCCCCCTATATAAAATCATGGTAGCCAGGGTGACAATAACAGCAGATAATTCCTTGTACCTGACGATCAGGTAACCGTTTAAAAATCCGCATAATGCCCCTGTCAGCAGACATGCAGCTATTGCCAGCCCTATCGGTAAACCGGCGTTATACAACATCGCCATAACAACGGATGATAAGGCGACTGTGGAACCGACCGAAATATCAATTTCCCTCATGATCATGATCATGACCATAGGAAAGACGATAAAAGCCTTATCGAGAAAAGTCATTGTCGCATCAGCTATGTTTATAAAGTTGAAAAAATAAGGAGAAATCGAACTATTCATCATGAAAATGGAAATCAGAATCAATACGAGCATCCATTCCCATTGGAGAAAAAACTTCTTCCAAGTGAATTCCCTCTCACCGCTAATCGTCCTTGTGTTCACACGCTATACCACCCTTCTTGCCAACTCATTCTGTTGGACAGCCCTGTTGACAATCACGTTAAATAAAACGGCGAATAAGATGATTCCACCTTCAATCCCCATTTGCCAAAATGGAGAGACATCAATCAGTGGTAAAGCATTGTCTAGGATTCCAAGTAAAATCGCTCCAAGCAATACACCGGTGATCCTTCCTACACCCCCGGCAATGCTGACTCCACCTAAAATGCAAGCTGCAATCACGGTAAGCTCATAACCACTTGCGGTATCTCCCTGGGCTGACGCAAATTTCGAAACCCATAGAACCCCAGCCAAGCCGGATAAACCACCCATGATCGTATAAACCAGCAATAATATTTTCTTGCTGTTGATTCCAGTGATCTCGGCTGATTCCGGGTTACTGCCTACTGCATAGATCTGCCTTCCGGTAATCGTATAATTGACAAAAAAGTAAAAGAACAAGAAAATGGCGATGGCGATCAAAATCAGTGTGTTGACCCCTAAAAAGCTGCTGGTAGCGATCCCTTTAAAGGATGCTGGCATCTGATGGGCACTTACCCATCCTCCACCACTACTCCAAAAGGTGAGACCTCTATATACATTCATTAAACCTAACGAAGCAATAATCGGTAATATCCCTATGATCGAAACCAGGTAGCCAAGGATGATTCCGCAAATAATACCAACCATGATTCCCAGTAATATTGCCAATAATGGATTCAGTCCAGGGTAAGCGCTTACGAATAAGGAAGAAGTCATCCCTGAAAGTGCTAAGGTCGATCCTATAGATAAATCGATCCCTCGCGTTATAAGGACAAGCATCATGCCGACCGCAAGAATGATAAGTATTGTTGTATTGGTGATTAAATTTGCCAGATTCCCGATCGTCAAAAATTTTGGGTTCAAAAGTTGGAACACGATGGAAAGAATAATGATGAATCCAATCAGCCCAGCTTCTCTATGTTTTGCAATGACACTGAGGATCGATTGTTTTTCCATAAGTCTATCGCCCATATCTGTCACCTCTCCCTTTAACTTGCAGACACCGTTCTCTCTTTAGACATTGCTGCTTCTAAGATTGCTTCTTGCGTTGCTTCCTCTTTGGCTATTACTCGAGTGATCCTCCCTTCACACATCACTGCGATCCGATCGCTAAGACCGATCACTTCCGGCATTTCTGAAGAAATCAAAATGACGCCATATCCCTGGTTCGCCAAGTCAACGATGATTTCGTAAATGGCTGATTTTGCACCGATATCTACGCCTTTCGTTGGTTCATCAAAGATCAGTACCTCTAAATCTGTTGTGAGCAGCTTGGCTACTGACACTTTTTGCTGATTTCCCCCTGAAAGGGATTTCGCTGGGTTAAAGATGCTCCCTGTCTTTACATTGACCTTTTCGGCCAGCTTCTTTGCTATGCTTCTTTCTTTCCTCTCATTCAACCAGCCTTTGGTCGAAATCTCCTCCAAACAGGAGAGGGTTATGTTTCTGCCTATCTCCCAATCTAATATTAAGCTTTGCTCCTGGCGATCTTCAGGAAGATAGCCTATACCAAGCTGGATGGCGTCGCTAGGGTTTTTGATTTCCACACGCTTGCCATGAAAATATACTTCACCTGAGTCGTAGGGCTCGATTCCAAACAGGGCTTGGGACAGTTCACTTCGTCCAGCTCCGACTAGTCCTGTAATCCCAAGAATTTCTCCTTTGTGGAGCGTGAAAGAAATATCAGCAAACCTGCCCATCTGTCCTAAGTTTTTCACCTTTAAGAGCTCTTCTTGGACATTGGCCTCTTTTTTCGGGAATAATTGGTTGATCTCTCTTCCTACCATTGCAACGATTAATTTTTCATTAGATATCCCATCAACATTCCAGGTACCTATGTATTCTGAATCCCTAAAGACTGTAACCCTGTCAGCAAGGCGGTACATGTCTTCAAAACGGTGGGAGATAAATATGATGGAGACCCCGTCATCCCGAAGTCCTTCTGTAATTCTGTATAATTCCTTGCTTTCTCTGTGTGTCAGGGCAGCAGTAGGCTCATCCATAATGATGATATTTGCGTCCGTCGATAACGCTTTTGCAATCTCGACGATTTGTTGCTGGGCTACACTCAGGCTTCCCATTGTCGTTTTCGGATCCAAGTTTGAACCTAGGCTCTCCAAAAGTTTTTTTGCATCCTGATGCATTTCCTTCCAACGGATTTTTCGGGTTTTTTTGTTTATTTTTTCATGCCCCATATAAATATTTTCAGTGATGCTTAGATGAGGATAATTGGTGACATGTTGATATATGGCGGCAATCCCCAACTTTTGGGCTTCCTTCGTGTTGGAAATATCCACTTTTTCCCCATTTAAAAAGATCTCTCCGTCATCTGGAGTATGGACACCTGTGATCACTTTGATGAACGTCGACTTACCTGCACCATTTTCCCCCATGAGGGCATGTATTTCCCCTCGCTTCAATTCAAACTGGACACTATCCAATGCTTTGACGCCAGGGAACTCCTTGGTAATATCCCTAAGTTCCAAAACCATTTCGTTCATACCTTGTACCTCCTATCTAACTGAATGGGGTTTTATTTAAGAAAGAACACTTCGTCTTTGATCACATGCATTTTCGGGTTTCCAGTCTCATCCATAACTAGAATATCACTCATGAATTCCTGCCATTTGATGTTGGCTGGATGATTCTCCAAGCTTCCCATCGCTTCATCAAAATCATCTACTTCCATAAAGGCATATAGGTGGTTTCCATCCATGAAAATACTGTAATTGCTTACACCGGTTTCTTTAAGCGCTTTCAATAATTCTGGATATACATTTTCATGCCTTCTTTTATACTCCTCTTCTTCACCTTTTTTACATTGCATCAAAAATGCGTATCGCCCCATTTGCAATCCCCCTTGAATATGTAAGCCTTTTCATTTTTGATAAAAATTTTTTGAAGAAACAAATATGTTGTTTTACTTTTGTTTACCTTTTTATATTTTTGTTTTATTTTGATTTATAATATCATACCCTGAAAAATTTGGGAAGTTTTTTTAGGAATATTCTAAAAACTCTGAGGACAAAGGAGAATTCATGTGAAAAATTCTAAACTGTTTCCGTTTAATGGGATATGTTTTGTCATTGAAATTGGCTTTATAAAGAAAAGCGTAAACGCCCTGATCAGTCACGAAGGTCACTGGAAGTCCGACGAGGAGCTCGAACCAAACAAAGTTCGGTTCTGCGCGGGTAAACACTTCGACCTAAATCAATGTGTCGCCGCCGCAGGAGGAATGAAGTGATCCAAGTGGTTAGGCGGTGGAGCTAGACATCACTTCATCGAAACAAAATTTTTTATCCTTTTTTATCCTTTAAAAAAGCTCGTCGAATTGACGAGTTTTTTTGCTCGATCTTTATTGGAGGTATTTGTAACTGCTAGACTAAATTTAACAGTTTCCGCTTGATAGAATTGACAACAACGGTATCAAAATATTGAATAGCTAGACTCCCCTGGGCCATTTATAGTTAATAACACAATTTTTTCTTCCACTATTAATTTTTTAATAGATTTATACATTTGTCCATTTCAAATACTAGGATATCTCATATATATGATACTAAGGGTTTTACAATTTACTGTTTTTAGAAGGGAGGCTATATTATGAATCGAGAAGAACTTGAAAGACTATGTCAGGAATTTGCTAGGATTCTCGGAGGAGAAGGAAGTTTAGATGAAAATGGTGTTTGTCTGGTACAAAAATTCCGTAACCTTCAATTTACAATTCTTGGGCGCTCCACTCAATCCCCACTAGTCATTCCTCAATTCTTTACTTTTGAAAATATTGATAGTAGAGGCAATGCATTAAACTTAGGAGAAACTGTTCTTTTACAGGAAGAAGTTAACCCCCTCTTAACAGAACTTCGGGAAAGAGATCTTATCGTTACAGCAGTTCATAACCACTGGTTGTTTGAAGAACCTAGAGCAATGTATATGCATTTCGAATCAGTCGAACCACCACTACAATTTGCAAGAAAAGTTAGAGAAGCATTTAGAGTTTTAAACAACAACAGCTGTAAGAGAACACACAAACGTAATAAACGTAATAATATTTATAATGATTTGTTCTTTTAAACCTTTCGTATATATTATTGCTATTAAAAAAATGAATGACGTACTCAATGATCATATCAGGATGTCATTCATTTTTATTATTTCGGAGCTCAATATCTATAAAAGCATATGCACCACCAATAGAATGATATGAAGTATTATTGCATGTTTAAGTTTCTTTTCTTTCAAAACCAATTTCGCAGTAAAAGCGTTGAGCTTCTCCCCCGTGTTTTGACCACGATTCCAGTTATCTAATGAATTTATCGTGTTATTTGAACTGTCATTTGGTTAAATAAATATTTGGTAAACCTTGATATTATAGGGAAATGCCCTGTGTCAATTCACAGGACATTTCTACTGTCATTATAAGTTATGCACCCCAAGTAGGTGTCAAGCTAGCTTTTGCAGGTTGATGCATTGCTGTCTGTAAGCCTCTGATTCCTGTGTTTTTCCCATCTCTCCATACACTTTTGCAAGCCATCGTAACGGTTTTGGATCAGTTGGATTCAGTTCTGTCTGCCAGCTGAAGCATTCCACCGCTTGATTCAACTGCCTGAATTCATAATATAACTCTCCAAGGGTTTGCATTTGGTCCGGATCATTACTAAGCTCTTGCATCGTATCGATCTTTCTGATGATTTGAAGATTTTTATAATTTTCATTGAAAGGTCTAAGCCATTCTTGGATAGAAGATAGTTCCTCGGTTTTCAGCAATGAAATGACGTATTTGGTCAGAAGATTATCCGCTTTTTCAGGATACATGTTCATGACTGGCCCCAACACAGTGTGAAGCATTTCTGGTTCTATTAAGTCTTCTTCGGGATCTACCTGCTCAAGCAGGTCTCCAAAGATTTCGACTTGATTACTGTTAAGCTCGAAGTCATGGTTTTTCATCATATGGGAAACAGCTTCAATTTTATGGTGCTTGATATAGTGTTGGAACAGATTTTGTTGTAACGGACGGAATTCAGGTAATTTAGAGGATAGCGCTTCTAGAAAGGACATTGTTTCATACTCATCAAAATGTGCTTCAAGCAGTTTGATAAGAGGGTAATAGTAGTCGGTTGAAGGTGATGAAGTCAGTTTACAACTGAATAAAGCAATCAAATCGATCCACCGGGACTCTTTTTCTAATCGTTCTGTGAGCTGCTGAAAACAGGAGTCCTTCTTTTTCCTGTAATAAAGTGCTTTTTCAGCAAAAATGAAATCCTCTGCAAGGATTTTCTCTGCGTTTTTGTTATATAAATCAGCATACTTTTGGACCTTGATATCATTGGCAAAGTATTCAACCAGGCTATGATTAGGTGCAAAATCCATTAAAATACGGATGATTTTATAGCCTAAGAACGTTTGGCCTTTTCGATTATAATGGTAAAAAACGGCTTTGATTTCATTGAACAATTGCTTTTTTGGAATAAACGATTCGAAGAATGTCAAAATAAATGCCTTTTCTTGTGGTGTATAATGCTTCTCGAGCTTATCCAATAGTGGATTGAAGCTGAGTATTTGGCAAGGGTGATTGGAGGAAAGCAATTCTTTGATAAACGGATGGGGAGCGTTGAAAACCATACCTCTTTTAAAAGCCTTTTCAATAAATGATCGGCGTCTAAGCCTGGTTGCTTTTACAGCGGTAAGGAATTGATACTTATAAAAAAACAGATAATAAACAGCATTGTCTTCACTATACGATTCAATAATTTCGCCCTGAAGATAAACTGCAACTCTTTCTGCTCGTAATCGAATCGGCTTCTGATGATCATACAGTAAAAATTGATCTTGATCCATATCGATTCCCCCTATTCGTATTTCTAATATAGCATAGTTTCATCGAAAACTCATTCCACGCTATCCACATTGAAATAAATGGAAAATAGCTGCCATAAAGAAAAACTTAGGTTTTGCCAGGAGGAGTAGTCCCTCGAAAAATATATCTCCGTGTATTGCTTCAGAAGCGAACAGCTTTTGCTCTTATACGATCTTTAAGCACAAAAAACCGCATAAATGGAGTAAAACACCGACGGTTTTACTCCACATTTGCGACATATATCGTCTGTACGATTACTATAGTCCGATTTCCTTTTTCGACATCATTTTTTAGGGAAGATCATTCCCAGCCGCACGATAAAGCTGGTACCATTCTTCTCTCATCAATTTCACTTCAGAAGCTTTTGCGATGTCAGCCATACGCTGAGGGTTCATCGTTCCGACAACTGGTTGGATTTTAGCAGGGTGGCGCAAGATCCAGGCAATGGCGATTGCTGAATCCGTCACACCATATTTATCAGCCAGCTCCTGCAGTTTCGCGTTGACTTCCGGGAAGTCCTCATTCCCAACAAACGGTCCTTTGATCATGCCGTATTGGAACGGCGACCATGCCTGGATTGTCATGTCGTTCAGACGACTGTACTCAAGTATACCTCCATCTCGCATAACTGATCCTTCATGCTGCATGTTCACATTGACCCCTGCATCAATCATTGGTGTATGCATAATACTGAACTGCATCTGGTTGATGATCAATTCCTGATCCAAGCTTCTTTTCAAAAGTTCAATCTGCATCGGGTTATGGTTACTGACTCCAAAATGACGGACTTTCCCGCTTTCCTTCAGCTCATTGAAAGCTTCCGCCACTTCTTCCGGTTCCATTAAAGCATCTGGACGATGCAGTAACAAAATATCGATGTAATCGGTCTTCAAACGCTTCAAGCTTCCTTCAACTGAACTGACGATATGTTCTTTTGAAAAATCAAAATAACCTTTCCGGATCGCACATTTCGTTTGCAGGATCATCTTTTCACGGACATAAGGATTCATATCGATTGCATCCGCAAACACGGATTCCGATTCTCCACTACCGTAGATGTCCGCATGGTCGAATAGATCGACACCATGTTCCATCGCGTTTTCAATGACATGTCTCGCACCATCTTTAGAAAGTGTACTCATTCTCATACAACCTAATGAAATTTCTCCAACTTCCAGGCCGCTGTTCCCTAACTTGATTCTTTTCAAAAAGGTCACCTCTTTAGAGTAGGAATGCTTCTATTCTACCATTCTATTTTGTGTACCCGCCATAACTCTGCTTTCGCAATGATTACAGATGTACACCCGTCCAAGAACATATATGATAAACTTATAATATCCAATACATAGAAAAGGTCATTTTAGAGAGGAGCGGAATGGATGTCTAAACCTGGCTTTGCTGTCGCTGATAAAGCGAATTATGGAGTAGAGGGGATTCGTGAGGTCAAGATGTTATGGGGGCTTGGTACCATCCTGTTGATCGCGACGATCTTCCTGTTTCGAATAGATGGGCTCGTCTGGACCATCTTATCCATAATCCTGCTCATCATCACCCTCATCAGTTACGGAGAAGCAGTTCTGATGACGTTGAGCAGCAAAAAAGGACAGGGCCGTGTTGTTAAAGATATACTTGAAAAGTTGAAACTTAAGAAAGAAGATCTTGTCTTAGATGTCGGCTGTGGCCGAGGCTTCTTGATGAATTCAATGGCCAAACAAGTATCCGGCGGGAAAGTCATCGGAATTGACAACTGGAGTGATAAGCGGCACCAAAACACCCTTGAAACAACATTACAAAACGCTGATACAGAAGGTGTAAAAGACAGGATTGAAGTCCAAACCGCGGATGCACGCAACTTGCCGTTTGAGGATGATACATTCGACGCTGTCGCTTCAAGCCTGACGATCCATACGTTACCTGATCAAGATGAAAGACAGAAAGCTCTGGCAGAAATTGTCCGTGTCTTAAAGCCGGGTGGCCGAGTGGCGGTACTGGATTTCATGTATGTCGAGGAATATCCAGCAATCCTGGAGAAAGTCGGTTTGAAAAATGTAGAGAAATCACAATTTTATTTCTCCATGTTTCCTCCTGTCATCATCGTCTCCGGAATGAAAAAAGAAGATTAAAAGCTCCATTGTCTATCATGGAGCTTTTTTTGTGTATTCAACTTGAGACAATCGATTTTTCTTTTTGCCCTATCCCCTGCCACCCGATGATCGTAATGGCTAGCGCAACCACGATAAACGCGATGAAGTACGGTGAAATGAATGCGCGGATCGCACCCGCGGTAAGCGAGCTTGCGATGATTCCAAGCGAAAAAACCGCTGAGAGGATGCCGAATGCGGTTCCGTGTTTGCTTTTATCGATTTTTTCCGTAATCAAGGTGGTGATGGCTGGAAACAGGATGCCCAAACCGATTCCGACGACAAACAATAGCTGGCTGAGGCTAAGTGGCGCAAACGGCACCACCATCTGATAAAAGCACGCCGCCAACACGAGCATGCCGAACATCGTCCGTATCAATGCTGAGATCCGGTTGATCCAGGTCATACAGACGATCACCAATGTCCCGACGCCAATATAGCTGAACAACTTACCTGCATCACTCGTCGACATTCCTTTTTCCACCACTAAAAACGGCAGTTCATAGCCAATGGTCCCTTGCGCGTACATCAAGGCGAAAGCGACAAAATAGATCATCAACAAGTGTTTATCCAACCTCAATCCACCGCTGTCAGCCTGCTCTTTTTTATACACGGTGATCGGTTCGAACTCCCTGATAGACATAACACCGATGACGGCTGTAATCAAAATGCATCCACCGATGATAAAATAAGTGCCTTGATAATCCACGAGTTCCACCAGGTACCCACCGATCGTCGGAGAAACGATATGTGCAATCGTCATCAGCAATCCGTTGAACGCCATGTTCTTCCCTTGCTGATGGCTGTTCTTAGCGTAACCTGACAATAGCGCAAAGCATGCCGGTGTCATAAACGCCAGGACAAGCCCATTGAATAAACGCAGGACCAACAACCCGTCAGGATTAGATGCAATCCCATGCCCCATCATCAATAACCCAGATAAAAAAAGCGGTACCACAATGAACTTTTTCTTACCAAAAGCATCAATCAGCGGTCCAGCAATCAAGTTTCCACACATGTTTGCGAAGGACGATACACTCATCATGATGCTGACAAAAAAGCTTGTCGCCCCAAGTGCCACCGCATAAGGCGTGAAGATCGGATACTGGATATGTAAACTTAAAGACACCAAAAAAAGCACCGTGAAAATCGCAGCCATGCCTTTTCTTCTCTCGTCCATAAAATCGCCTCCAACATAAGTGTATGAACGAAATCGAAAAAGAGACATGCTCAATAAATTTTGATAAGACCTAATTAATATTGCGGATTCATTACGCATTTAGTCATGTGGTGGAAAAACACAAGGCACTACATATTGGATGTTTCCAATGACATAAAGTGGTTTTCATCCTGCTTTTTCTTTGGATATGAATTTAGAAAAAATAAAGATCATTAAAATCATTCCCAAACTGATAAACATGCCGATTCTTTGATTCATATGGACGATTGCCCCTGAAATAGCGAGTAAAATAATCAAAATGCCTATATAGGAAGTATACGGAGATCCGAATGCTTTGAATGTCCCTTGGGTATCGGCATACGTAGGATGTAATTTGATCTGTGAGGCCAGGATGATCACCCAGTTCAAAATCAGCATGACACCTGCAGAAGTCGTTACATATTCATACATTGTGCCTGGTAAAAGGTATGAGAAAAGAATGGAAATTGCCAGTCCAATTGCCGTCAATGACAGGGCCGGTAACGCTACACCACGATTATTTTTCTTTTGCAGTATTTTTGGTGCATCCCCATCCTTAGCCAGCGAAACCATGACACGACTGATCGAAAACAAGGCTCCAACCATCGTTGAAAAAGCTGCACTGATGATGATGACATTAAAAATGGTATCCAGATAAGGGATTTGGAATGCCGATAGTGCTGTCACAAAAGGACTTTCTGACTCGTTGATGATGGTCCAGTCCACCATTTCCAATACAAAAAATAAGGATAATATGTAGATTGAAATCAAGGTGATGATCAGTCCTACACCTGTCTTTGGAACATCTTTCTTACTTTCAAGTTCCGATGATGCGACCCCAACAACTGCAATCCCCCCAAATGAAAAGAAGATGAAAATCATCGCTGACCATAACCCACCGATCCCATTTGGAAAAAGATCCCCGATTCCTGAGTGGTTTACGGAGACGATATCCTTCGGACTGATGAAATCCAACAAGAACAATGTTCCGAACACGATGAAAATGATGAGCGTTGATAATTTTATAATGGCAAATAAAGACTCTATCTGACCAAAGTTTTTCACTCCGAGCAAATTGATTCCAAATCCCAACACCGCGTAGATAATCGAAAATAACCATAATGGGATATGAGGAAACCAGAACTGTGTAAAGGTCGAAAGCGCCACGATTTCACTGGACATGATCAAGACACCGGACAACCAATACATCCACCCTGAGAGAAAACCTGCAGAATGTCCGAAGGCTTTCCTTGCATATGTCCGAAAAGAGCCTGTTTCCGGATCATTTACTGTCATTTCGGCCAAAGAACTGAACACAAAGAAAGTGGTCAACCCCGCGATCAAATAACCAATCAAAATAGATGGGCCCGCAATTTTGATTGAAAGACCTGTCCCCAGGAAAAAACCAGCCCCTATGATCGAACCGATTCCTATAAGGGAAAGCTGCCACCATCTTAGTCCCTTTCCTTTTTTAAGTTGCTTTTCCTTCGCATGTTGCACAGACTGTTCAAACAAGTGATGGTGTTTCATGTAAACTTCCCCCTATAAGTGTAGAGTCGTCACATACGCCTGATTATTATTAGCCATTGTGCCAATCTTTACTAATAACGGGAGGATGATTTATTTTCGAAATAAAAAAACGGCCTCAATGGATCATTACTACATGTATGAAAACACGAATAACCAGTATGCAATTTACCAATCCTGCGCGATGTAAAATTTGTCAGCTTTTTGGATGCCTTTATTCCCCCAGCGCGCCTCGATTCAGGATAAGCTCTTAATTCTCCAGGCTAGAACAGCTACCAACATTTTTCTGGTGGTGTAACGTAACGTCAGAATCATGATTCCTATCCTTTTTAAAGCGAAGGTAACTTTTAATTTTCTGATAATTCAAAAATTGCTGTTGCTTTTTTATTTTATTCCCTTTATCATAAAAATCAGACTACAGTCGACTGTATGTTTTTATAATTCAATACTTTTTTACTGAATTCTATGGAGGTGGCAATTTGAGACTGCTAAGCGAGATTGATGAAATAATACTAAACAAACGAGACGAATACTTAGAACAATTGTTCACCCTACTACGTCAAAGGAGTATTAGCACACAAAATGAAGGAATTACTGAGTGTGCAGATTTGCTCAAAAGAATGATGGAGGAAATTGGGATAAACACCAAAATAATGAAAACTGTTGGTCATCCAGTTGTTTATGGTGAAAGGATAAAGGATAAAAGTTTTTTTACGCTACTTATTTACGGCCATTATGATGTTCAACCGCCAGACCCAATTGCCGAATGGAAATCTCCCCCTTTTGAACCCACTATTAGAGAAAATAGAATTTATGGCCGAGGAGCGGGAGACAACAAAGGACAACTAATGGCCCAACTCCTTGGTATTAATACATATATAGAGGCCTTCGGGGATCTACCTATTAATATTAAATTTATATTTGAAGGAGAAGAGGAGAAAGGTAGCGTTAATTTAGCCGCTTTTGTAGAAGAACATAAAGACCTATTGAAAGCTGATTTGGTTTATACAGCTGATGGCTCCTCCCATTATAGTGGTTCCCCACTTATTTTATTAGGTGTAAGAGGGGTGCTTGCTCTTGAATTAAAGGCAAAAGAGGCAGAGTGGGATAACCACTCAGGGAATACGGGTAACATTTTAACCAATCCCGCTTGGAAGCTAATTGATTTATTACATACAATGCGCGGAAAAGATGGTCGTGTTTTAATTGATGGATTTTATGAAGATATTCGTCCTCCCTCTGTACGGGATAAAGAATTACTTAAATTATTACCTTTTGATGTTGAAGATATAGGTAAAAAAATTGGTTATCCCAGTTTAAATATGGATGGTGAATCATATTACCATAAGTTAACCATGGAACCGACATTTAATATTAATGGGTTGGAGAGTGGTCATACTGGTGCCGGCTTGAAAACGATAATACCTTCTATGGCCACTGTAAGACTAGATATACGCCTCGTAGTAGATCAGGATCCTATGGATATCTATAAAAAAATCGCTCAACATGTTCAAGTCCATGATCCTAGCATCGATGTGAAATATTTAGGGTCGATGAAGCCGTCTAGGACTTCTGCAGATATTGAAATAGTGAAAGTTGTAACTAAAGCAATACAACAATCATATGAAAAGAAGCCGATTATCCAACCGAGTCTTGGCGGCTCCCTACCTGACTATGTTTGGACAAGCATCTTAGGCATACCTTCTATAATAATGCCTTATGCAAATTTCGATCAAAGAAATCATTCTCCTAATGAAAATTTAGAATTAGATTACTTTTTTAACGGAATTAAGTGTACTTGCCACGTGATTCAGGCTCTCGGTGAGCATTCCAAATCATATTCAAATAAATAACTATTGTCAGAAAGGGCGAGTAACAATGGAAGAAAAATCAAATATCGAAACGCACGACGTGCAAGAGTCTAAGAAAAACAAAAAATTCCCTATGCCAGATGTTTTTGTCATTTTATTTTCTTTTCTGTTAATAGCTTATGCTCTTTCTTATATTATTCCTTCAGGGTCTTATGAGAGAGTAGAAAGGGGTGGGATTACACAGATAGATCCAAATAGTTTTCAATACGTAAACAGTGAATCTTTGTCTATAATGGATTTATTTTTATCCATTGTGCAAGGACTTTCTGCATCAGCTGATATAGTGTTTTTAATCCTTATAGTCGGAGGTACCCTAGCTCTCATTGAATCAAGTGGAGCATTTAAAGCAGGAATTGGTTCTCTTATTAGATTGACAAGGGGCAATTACTTGTTGTTACTTGTCACTTTCTCTAGCATATTTGCTGTCCTCTCGACGTTTGGAGTCGGAGCCAACATAGTCATTGCTTTTGTACCAATAGGAATAATAATTGCTCGGTCTCTGAAGCTGGATCCTGTTGTAGGGGTTGCACTGGTTTTCTTAGGATCCTATTCTGGTTGGGCTGGAGGAGTTTTTGATCCAATAGTAACAGTTTTTGCTCAAAGCATTGCTGAGCTTCCTTTATTTTCAGGTGTTTTATTCCGTCTTGTGATTTTTGTTATTTTTGTCTCTATCACCATTTTATATATCTGTTTATATGCCAAAAAAGTACGGCACAATCCTGCTAACAGTCTAATGGGATCTGACTATCTTTCTCAGTATCCTGATTATGAAGATAAGGAATCTGTAACAAGTACGATTTTTACAACACAACAAAAAATAATCCTCTTGTTGTTTGTAACATTCCTTGGGATCTATTTGTATGGTGCATTTAATCTAAAATGGAATATAAAAGAACTTTCAGCAATTTTCATTATGCTCGGCATTGCTGTAGCTATTGTTTCAAGGATTTCCCCGAATCAATTCGTAAATGAGTTCATGAAAGGTATTAAACAAGTAATATATGGAGCTCTTGTAGTTGGTTTAGCTCGAGCTGTCATCATTCTACTAGAAAATGGACGTGTCATAGATACAGTTGTCAATGGAACCACTGCGACTTTAGATATGTTCTCTCCTGTTGTATCTATGCAATTGTTATACTTCTTTAATTTATTTTTCAACTCAATCATTACTTCTGGAACAGGGCAAGCTGCAATCGTTATGCCAATCATGGTACCAATTGTGGATATGTTAGATGTTACAAGACAAGTTGCATTTATAACATTTAAGTTAGGGGACGCAATTACAAATATCATCACCCCTCTTTCTGGAACATTAATGGCTTGTTTGGCATTAGGAAAAGTATCATACGGGAAATGGTTGAAATTTATTTTTCCATTATTTCTAATCTGGACTGTAATTGGTGCAATTTTGGTAGGAATTGCTGTAGTTATCCAATATGGACCTTACTAGATTAAATATTTAATATCCGCTCAAAGTTATCACTTTATACTTGTGATCCATAGACTGTGAGGAATGATATTAGGAAGTGTTATTAATGGATAAATACTGAAGGATATTTCAATGATTTTTTAAAGAACATTTCATTGAGTCGTGTCGGAAGAAAGTAGTTTTAAAAAATAATAACTTAGGAGGGTTACCATGGATTCAACGATTACTACAACAAATGAAAATTGCGAGGTCCACGATCAAAAGGTGTTAAACTGGGCAAAAGATATTATTGAAAATAGTTCTTCTTCGAGATTGATTCAGAAAGAAATTATTGATGCTGTCGACCGGAATGCCATTTGGAGAGGGCAGGAATGTCTTAACTTATTAGCCCCTGAAGCACCTACAAGTCCGATCGTTCGCCAATTACTAGCATCTGAAGTAGGGACTAGAGCAGCTGAAGGTCATATAGGACCCACACAAAGATGGTTTTCAGGAACTAAGTATATCGATGAAATTGAATCTCTATGTGTAGAGTTATTAAAAAAGGTCTTTAAGAGTAATTATGCAGATCATCGCCTTGTCGCAAGCATGATAGGAAATATGACTGTCTATGCAAGTCTAACAAAACCGGGAGATAATATCTTATCCATTTCACAACCATTTGGCGGTCATTCCAGTAACCGTTATGATGGACCAGCCGGTATTCGCGGACTAAATATTTATGATGTTCCAATGGATCCAGTTGATTTGGTAGTAGATATAGATGAGTTTGCAAAGGTAGCAAGACAAGTAAAACCTCAGCTAGTTACACTCGGTGCCTCAATGACATTATTTCCATTCCCACTTAAAGAAATCTCTGAGATCGTCGATGAGTGGGGAGGAAAAATATTCTTTGATGGGGCTCATCAGCTTGGACTAATTGGAGGTGGTCAATTCCAAGATCCTTTAAATGAGGGAGCTTGTATCATGACGGGATCAGCAGGAAAAACGTTTAGTGGTCCTCAGAGTGGTATCATTGTTTGGAATGACCCAGAACTAACACAATCAATCAGTGATACGATCTTCCCTGCTCTTGCTGCAACACATCAAGTAAATCGTGTCGCTGCTTTGGCTGCATCTGCTGCAGAATTCCTAGCATTCGGAAAAGAATATATGGAACAAATTGTGGCGAATGCAAAAGCATTGGCTAAAGCATTACATGAAAGAGATATAACTGTGCTCGGTTCCCATAAAGGTTTTACAGAAACTCATCAAGTGATTCTTGATGTTAAGCGTTTTGGTGGTGGATTAGAAGTCGCACAAAAATTGGAGAAAGCAAATATTATTACAAATAAAAACCTTATTCCCGGCGACAAACCTGAGGATTGGGATTACCCAAGTGGGTTACGCATTGGAACGATTGAAATCACACGCTTAGGTATGAAGGAGGCTGAGATGGATATCATTGCAGACTATATTGTAAGTGTTTTGGAGGGAAGAGAAACAGTCGATTCTATCCGAAAGCGTGTCATTGAATTCCGATCAGCCTATCAAAAAATGCATTATTGCTATGACTGATCTTTGTAGGGTACATTTTTAAAATGACTGGGTGACCTTATAATAAGAACGGGGGCTTATTCGAAGTAGGGTAAGCTTCCTTTTTTATGAAATTAATGATGTACTTCAACAAGATAGACAGTAATCCGGGGAAGGTCACTGTCGCAAAAGAGTCGTTGATAACAATTGCAATACCTCATGACAGGTGTTTTATCGGATATATTATATTTCTCTAGCATTTTTTTCGGAGGGTAACAGTTTAATTTAGCCTCTCTTGGAGTCGGTTCTGGATAAAGTGGGTCAGGGAAATGACGACCACATTTTTTCTCGCGAATTCATCTGATTGATCTCGCCGGGCATGCTGATCAAGAATAGGACGAACACTCTAAGCTCGTTTGGCTGAAGAGAGAAAACCTTAAATCTTTAGTATGGGCACCAGCGGATATCCCAGCTGTTGAAGAGCTGATAGAAGAAAAAGTGTAGTCCATTGTCAGACTACACTTAATGATTAACAATCATTTTTATTTTCTGCAACACTTGTTAAAGGGTTGAAGAATTCATTTTCTGCATACCCTATTGAAACAAGGTTTAAAATCTTGAAATAAAGCCATTTTATATCAAAAAATCGTCACGTGACACGGTTTTGGAAGACCATAAAGACTAAGTTCGTCTTAACCGCAAAGCTGGCATAGGTGTATGACGACCTTTTTTTAAAACAAAAAAGCTTATCATTTCTATCCAATATGCAAATGAGAAGTTTAAAAAAGTACGTATTTGGAAAAAACACGTACTTTTTTAACAATCTGAGTCCAGGAAGCGTTCCTGCGCTTTTGTTACTAAAGTTGATTCAAAATCTCTAACTAGATTAAACCTGAATCAGCCCTATAAATATCGCAATTACAATCAGGACAAGACTAAGCCCCCACATCCAAAATACAGAATAGCGTAAGTGACGACCCATTTCCAGACCTGATAAACCTAATGCAAGCCAAACAGCAGGAGCTAATGGACTGACAAATGTACCTACGATATTTCCAATAATCATTGAATAGGATGTTGATAAAGAGTCTATTCCAAAACCTGTTGCAATTTGTTCGACGACTGGAAGTAATGCAAAATAATACGCATCTGTACTTAATATTAGCTCAAATGGTACACCTAAAATTCCAACAATTAAATGCAGAAATGGAGCGATCGTTGCCGGAAGAACACTTACAATATCGTTTGCAATCGCAGTGAGCATGCCGGTACCATTAAGGATTCCTAAAAACAGTCCTGCTGCAAGAATAATCGATGCCATCGTAAGTGCATTTGGTGCATGTGCACGAATTGTTTCCATTTGATCTTTTACATGAGGAAAATTAATCGGCAGTGCAATACTAACACCAATCATAAACGCTAATCCTGCAGGAATAAGTCCTGATACAAGAACTCCAATAACAGCTAAAGCTAAAATCGAGTTTAACCACAACAATTTTGATTTTTCTTTCGTAGAAGTGTCTGATTTTTCTGTCATATCAGGGTCATATTCTAACTGTTCAGCTGTAGCCGCGATTTCTAACGACCCATATTTCTTAATGATTCGGCGTTGTTCTCGCATCCCAAGGAAAACAGCTAAAACAATCATTAGAACAATCCCGCTAATTTGAATCGGTATAAGCGGCCTCCATAATTCAGTTACATCGACTCCAAGAACAGAAGCAGTTCTCCCTAACGGTCCGGCCCATGGAAGCATATTCATAATACTTGCCGCTCCACCTACTAATAAGAGCAGCAAATATGGATTCATTTTCAACCGATTATATACTGGTAAAAGTGCTGGCACAGTGATCAGAAAAGTAGAAGCACCAGATCCATCTAACTGAGCAACTGTCGCAATAAGAACAGTGACTACACTAATTGTAATGACATTCCCTCTAGAAAGGGCTACCATTTTATTAATCATTGGATCAAAAAGTCCTACATCCTGCATAATTCCAAAGAATATAATCGCAAATATAAACATAATCGCAACAGAGATGACAGAACCAATCCCCTCTTCAAAAAAGCCCCCAATTTCAGAAAAAGTAAAACCTGCTAATAACGCACCAATAATCGGCGGTAATACCATAGCTACAATCGGCGTCACCTTCCCGCTAATCAGCAATGATACGATAAGTAAAATGATGAAAAAACCAATAAAACTAAGACTCATTATCGCTTCACCTTCCTATGTAAAAAATTCTCTCCACCTAAGTATGCCGCCCAATTTTTATATTGAATGCGTTTACGATGGAGTATGAAAAACGATCTACTTCCTAGAGGATGCAAAATAATACAGTGCATATCGTTATGGTCTTTTTCATTACAGTTAAGTCTCTCCTCGGTACGAAAACGCTTACTTTTTTAAGTATAAAATATTCAGAAAAGTTTGTAACGATTATCAATTTAATGTGTTTTAAAATCTTTCTATGCATTTTTTTTATTTTGTTCACGGAAATATAAAAAAAAGCATGACCTGATAGTCATCCTTTCTCACTATTTACAAGTTACAAGTTTTTTCACTGTTTTTTAGGAATCCTGTCCCTTATTCCAGATAACTGCCCAGTTATTGAATAAAGGAAAAGCTGGAGATCAACTAACAATCTTCAGCTCTCGCCCCTGTAGTTTTCACCGCATCCTTTTTTAGTTCCCTTTTCTCTCGATTCAGTTTTTGAACTCTTCTTTTTTATCATTCATTCATTACCTAAATGTGTAATCATACTCATTTATTAATAAACATACTTCCAAATCATACATAGATTAAATGCCATATACAAATAAAAGTTGATACATCATTTACTACCGTTTTACAGCAGAAATAGGAGCTGTTTCTAAAGCATTGTTTATGCCCTTTTTCATAAAAAACACAAATGCGAGGGCTGTTGAAACAAGCCAACCGAGCAAAAAAATGCCTGTTAGGACGGGAAATAGTGTCCATTCAAATACAGGGAGACCGAGAGCAGTTTGGAATCCGATCAATGCAATCGAAATCATCCACGCGATGCTCCCATAATGGATCAGCAATTTTTTTATGCGCTCAGTGACTTGCGCTTTTTCCAAAAGCCATGCTGGCAAGATCAACGTTTGCAAGGCGTGAAATCCGATTCCATGCAGTACGATCAAATTTCCTGCATCTCCTGTAAATCGGCCCTGAAGTAAAATCATACATATCCCTGCAAGATTGGCTAGAAGGACAGAAAGAAACGCATATCGGATTCCCAATATCAGAAATGGGCGTCCATGAGGTGATTTCAATCTGAAAAACTTTATCATAAGCCATATGGTTAAGCCTACCAGCATTAAGGAAAGGACCCCGAAAAGCATCCCTGCAAGTGTATCAATGACAGAACCCTCAGTTGAAAACCGCGGATTCAAGCCCCGGAAATTCTGAACGGTTTCAATTGCATAAGCATACAAAATCGAGATGATGAAAAGCCATCGTATCGTTTTCCTTTTTCGATCACTGAATCTTGCTAATGGCAAAATCGCGGCGATTGAGAGGGTAAAAATACCGATTGCCGCATTGAAGGAAAATGCATCGTTCATATTGCCTTCAGGTAAAATGATGGAGCCTCGGAAAAGGATAAATGCAGCAATACCGATTGCCAGTAAAAGTCCGATCAGACCAGTGAACACGAGCCATTTTTCTCCTTTAAACAGCTTAGGAGATGGTTCAACAACATTTGCATCCGTCTTGATCAAATTTGTCATTCAGATTACCTTCCTTCTTAATTTTTAATTTATTTATTAATCAATAAATAAAGATTCTAAAGAAAAACTTGGCGTGGCCAAGCCCTTCATTATGGTTATACTTTGTTAAATGATTTCATTAGAAAATTCCATTTTAACAGTCCGTTTTATTTTTCGCTTCAAGCAATTCGGGCATATCCAATACTTCTGCAAGTGTAATTAATAAGCCGGTTCCAATAAAATCAGCTGCACTCTCTTTCGGATTGGGAATTTCCGCTAAATCCATTTTCAACGTCAAGCTTTCAAAAATCTTATTATACATTTTACGGACATGTTCACGAATGCCTTCATCTGAAATGGTGTAGGCCTGCATGACCATCAGCACCTCATCACGATTGGTTTGCATGATTTCAAAGAAAGCACGCCCCATCGTTGGAATTAATTGGTCAGAAGGTGCGTCGACCTCTGAAAATGTATCATAAATACGGCTGAAAGCTCGATCGATGACAACCTTGAACAACTCCTCTTTATTAGAAAAGAAATGGAACACATAAGGCTGAGTTACACCTGATGCCTTTGCCACCATTGCAGTCGTCGTTTTATGGTACCCCTTCTCTGCGAAAATGTTCATCGCATTTTCGATGATCCGTTCTCTTTTATCTTCCCGGACTACCATCATATCATCCTTTTATTCATTTTATTTATTTATTGATTGATAAATAAATTATATTCAACCAACGTCATTTTGTCAATTGTCTTTACTAAATTGATTGATTTACTCATTTTCTACTATCTCACATAACTCATGTAGATATCTCATTCCCCGTAGCTGTTCTTTGACTAAATAATCCAGATAGATGAGAGAATCCCTCGTGATTCTTATAGCCTCGTCGATGTTATGCTTATCCATTTCATCAAGTATTTCCCGTACGACTTCCAGTGAGTATACAGCATGCTGAAGCGTACGGATGACCAATAGTTTCCTTAAATCACTCTTCGTGTATTTACGGTACCCACTTTCGTAGTCCCGCTCCAGCTCGATCAATCCTTCTTTTTCCCAGTGTCTTAATGTTGAATTGGGAACGCCTATTGCTTCTGATGCTTCCCCGATTGAGTACCATTTCTTTTCCATTGAGGGATTCACAACTGCGTCGATATCATCCTGCTCAAGCACTTTAAGTGCTTGCTCCGCCCTCTTTTTATCCTTGAATAGTTGCGCTTGGACCTCACTCACCATCCATAAAGCGTCGGTGGTCTGTTTTTTTTGGATCAGCGGCATGATTTTTCGTATCAGCTTCATACCGAACCCTGAATTCATCGCCCGGATACATTTAAAATAGGCGACATGCTTCTGAGTATAGATCCGATAGCCATTTTCCCCACGTTCAACCTTCGGAACGATTCCCCACGATTCATAATGTCGGAGAGCACTTGTGCTTATCCCCAGCTCCCTCGCGATATCGATCGGCTTGACCACCTGAACACCTCCACAACATTATTGTTGAACCTTAAACCACCATGACAGGTTTGTTCCTATTAGATCAACCTAAGAATCGTAAAACATTCACACTTGCATTAATGTTATAGAATTTAATAGTAAATGTAAAATTCAGGGAGGGAATTAGATGATCAATTATATCGAGATTAAAGGTGCACGTGAGCATAACCTTAAAGACATTTCACTAAAAATCCCTAAAAATAAGCTCGTCGTTATTACAGGACCTTCTGGATCCGGAAAATCGACATTAGCATTGGATACCCTCCAAAGGGAGTGCCAGCGACAATACATGGAATCGATGGGGATGACGGCAGATGCCGTCAGTAAACCAAAGGTCGAATCCATCATTGGATTGTCTCCATCGATCAGTATCGGTCAGCATCTTACAAATCGGAACCCACGTTCCACTGTCGGGACGACAACAGATATGTACACGTACTTGCGTGTCATTTATGAAAAATTGGGAGAACGACCTTGTCCGAATTGTCATGAGACCATTCTGCCTCACTTTGACAAAGAGGAATACGACGAAGAGGCTGGATTCAAACAATGGATTCATTGCCCCCACTGTAACCATCGGTTTGAAAAATTAACTCGTAGTCATTTTTCCTTCAATAAGCCTGAGGGCGCTTGCAGTACGTGTGACGGACTCGGAAATGTCGTTGAGTTGGATTACGAATCGGTTTTTCAAGAGGAACTTAGTTTAAATGAAGGCTGTGTAACCATTTGGAAAGGGCAGTTCCAGGAGTATCAGCTGAATATTTTGGAAACCGCCGCGAAGTATTACGGTTTGTCCCTTGATTTCAACCGTCCTCTCAAAGATTTTGATGACGTTCAAAAGTACCTTTTATATTATGGGGCCGAAAGCGATCCTTTCATTTCACATTTCCCAGATAAAAAGGTTCCAAAAACGGTGAGTCAGGGGAAGTTTGAGGGTGTCGTCACTGGTATTTGGAGAAGATACAGGGAAAAATCCGGCCAATCAGGGGAAGCGAAATTATTTTTCTCCAAAGTATGTCCAGATTGTTCAGGACAACGGTTAAATGAATCAAGCCGTCTTGTTTCAGTAGCTGGCACCTCAATAACGACGTTAACGATGTGGTCTCTTGATGACATCCTTACATGGATCGAGAAGCTTCAGTCGAACTTACCGCTGGAAAGCATGCACGTTGTTGAAGCGCTGCTGCATGATTTGAAATCGAAAGTGACACGAATCGTCGATGTCGGGTTAGGCTACTTGTCATTAGATCGACAAACGATTACTTTATCCGGCGGAGAAGCACAACGTCTACGACTCGCTACGATTCTAGGCTCTGGTTTAACCGGCGTCCTATACATTCTGGATGAGCCGACAGCTGGCCTGCACCCGAAAGATACACATGGGTTAATGAAAGTGATGAAAGAACTGAGGGATCTAGGGAATACGGTTCTAGTCATTGAACATGATGAAGATATGATGAGTGGTGCCGATCACATCATCGATTTTGGCCCTGGCGCCGGAAAGTACGGCGGAACAATCGTTGGTGAGGGAACTATCCAACAAATAAAGGAAGATGATAAGTCAGTCACCGGCGCGTTCCTCCGGAAGGTTCCCAGCCTTCCTCATGAAAGACGCAAAGGCAATGGGAAATTTCTTACCGTTCATAACGCGAGTAAACATAATTTGAAAAATATCACTGTCTCCTTTCCACTAGGATCTTTCATCTCCGTGACAGGTGTATCAGGTTCCGGAAAATCGACCTTGGTTTTTGATGCCCTTTCTGATGGGATCGATATACGAAGCGATAAGATTACCGGCCATCAAGAAATCAAAAACATGATTACTGTCAATCAATCCCCTCTCACTCGGATGCAGCGTTCAAATATAGCAACATATACAGATGCTTTTACGCTCATAAGGAATCTGTTTGCAAGCCTTCCGGAAGCAAAAGAAAAAAGTTTGAAACCTAAAGATTTCTCCTTCAATACACAAGGAGGAAGATGTGAGCATTGCCAAGGTCTCGGCGTTGTTTTGACAAATATGCACTTTCTGCCTGATCTTGAAGTGACATGCCCTGTCTGTAAAGGGAACCGATTTAAAGACTTTATTCTTGATATCACGTATAAAGGAGAGACCATTTCATCTATTCTGGATCTGACGATTGAAGAAAGCCGACCTTTATTTGAAGATGTCAAAAAAATCAGACCCATTATCGAGCTCTTGTGCGATGTCGGTTTAGGATACTTGAGTTGGGGACAATCGGTCACAACCTTATCTGGCGGAGAAGGACAACGCTTGAAATTAGCGAAAGAGCTGTACAAACAAAAGTCGGATCATACGCTCTACCTGCTCGATGAACCGACCAGAGGACTTCATTCAACCGATGTAAACAAGCTCCTCCTCCTTTTAAATCGGCTCGTTGATGCTGGGAACACAGTCATTGTCGTCGAGCACACCTTGGAGGTCATCCGAGCATCCGATTGGGTCATCGACATCGGCCCTGAAGGCGGAGAAGCTGGTGGGCAAGTCGTCGCCGAAGGTACACCGGAACAAATTGCCCGAACAGAAGCATCATATACAGGGAAATTTTTAAACTTCTCATAAAAGATTGCAACATGGAACGCTCTGGTCCGTATACAAAACCAGAGGCATTACGATGCATGTTAAAGGAGCCAAACATATGGAAAAAGAGCAAATGAATACACTTAAACCTTTTTTCTCCCTCATTCTTTCTACAAAAATACCAAAGCTTGCACTAGCTGTAGGGCTGATCGGGAGTCTCATCACCACACTTGTTGGACTTACGATCCCACTGTTAACAAGGGAAATGGTCGATGGTTTTTCGATTGATTCCTTGAATACCTTTTTGATCGTGGTGATCATTATCGTCTTTATTTTACAGGCGGTCACCAGTGGGATTTCCACGTATGCACTGGTCTACGTTGGTCAAAAAATCATCGCCCGCTTGCGGGAAAGAATGTGGTTCAAGCTTTTACGCCTGCCAGTCAAGTACTATGATAAAAACACAAGCGGGGAAACGGTGAGTCGTGTCGTCAATGATACCGGAATTGTAAAAGATTTGATCTCCCAGCATTTTCCTCAATTCATAATCGGGATCATCACCATCATTGGAGCTGTCATCATCTTGTTTGTGATGGACTGGAAAATGACATTATTAATGTTCATCTCTGTTCCGATCACTGTTCTTATCATAATGCCACTCGGTAGCAGAATGTCAAAAATCTCCCGTGGTTTGCAAGATGAAACAGCAAGCTTTACCGGAAATGTGCAGCAAACCCTTAGCGAAATCCGTTTGATGAAAGCCTCCAATGCAGAAGTAACCGAAGAAAAAAAGGGGTTGACGGGGATTGAAAAGCTTTTTTCCTATGGATTGAAGGAGGGATTGATTTTTTCACTCATTGCCCCACTGATGTATTTCGTCATTATGATTGTGATCGTCATCATAATCGGGTATGGAGGAATTCGGGTCGCCGATGGGACAATGACGACTGGTTCACTTGTAGCGTTTTTACTCTATTTATTCCAGATTATATTCCCGATTACGTCCTTCGCAATGTTCTTTACCCAGCTTCAAAAAGCAAAGGGGGCAACAGAACGGATTATCGGTATATTGGAAGTAGATGTTGAGGCAGGACAAGAAGGGAAATCCATGGACATAACGAATCAAGCGATTCATGTCGATGATGTATCCTTTTCTTACGGTGAAAATGAGCCGGTCTTGAAAAATGTATCCTTTGATGTACAACCAGGAACGATGGTCGCTTTTGCCGGTCCGAGCGGTGGCGGGAAAACAACCATGTTTGGATTGCTTGAACGCTTCTACGAACCGACCTATGGTGATATTCGAATCGGAAACACATCGGCAAAAGATCTGTCCATCTACTCTTGGCGAAAACAGATCGGTTATGTTTCACAAGACAGCCCGATGATGGTCGGAACAATCCGGGAAAATTTATGCTACGGATTGGAGGATCGCGAGGATATTACCGATGATCGCCTATGGGATGTATCGAAGATGGCGTACGCGGATGAATTCATCAAAGAGTTTTCGAACGGTCTTGATACAGAAGTCGGCGAGCGCGGCGTCATGCTTTCCGGCGGCCAGCGGCAACGGATCGCTATAGCACGGGCATTCCTGAGAGATCCAAAAATATTGATGATGGATGAAGCAACAGCAAGCTTAGACAGCCAATCAGAAGGAATCGTGCAACAAGCCTTAGCCCGACTCATGGAAGGTCGCACAACCTTTGTCATCGCACACCGGTTATCGACTATCGTGAACGCAGATAAAATCATCTTTATTGAAAAAGGGCGAATAACAGGAGAAGGCACCCACCAAGAACTCGTCCAATCCCATGACCTCTATCGAGAATACGCCGAACAACAATTGACTTAAAAGAAGTAAGGTCCACTTCAACTTTTGTGAAAGTGGACCTTATATTTCATAATTTGTCTACTACAAGGAGTTTTTCGAGGATTCCTCTGTTATTTTCCAAGGAGTTTATTAGCTTTTAGCTCTTCTAATTACTCTCTTGTATATAAGTGATATATTCCTTCAGTATTTCCAACCCTTTTCTTAATTCTCCCAATGAATGAGTGGAAGAAAGGGCGATCCTTAAATAATTTTCTGTAGTAAAGGAACCACTGAGAAACCGATCGGAATGGAAAACGCGTATCCCTTGTTTCTTTAATTCTTTCTCTAATTGGGGTCCATTAATGTCCCCTATGTCCAGCCAACGATAAAAACTAAGAGGGTGACCTGTAGGATTTTCTTCTGGGAAAAATTCTGAGTACATGAGATTGGAGGCTAATGCCAGATCATGTTTCTTAGAAAAAATATCGTGAACTTTTCCCGATAGGATGAGTTCTGTGATGACTTCAGCATCTAAAGCAGATGTTTTTACATTGATGTTAAAAATGGCTTGCAGCACCTTTTGCTGAAGTGCTTCTCCAAAGACCATATAGGCAACTCTCAAACCTGAACATATGGATTTGGTTGTGCCGCTAATATAGACGGTTTGTTCGGGAAGCAGATTGTACATAGGCTGCTTATAATCTGGAATGATTCCCGCAGTCATAAAAGCGTGTATATCGTCTTCGATTAGAATGAGACGATGTTTTTTTATTACGGCTGCTAATTCGTGTTTTCGAACATCTGAAATCATCGTGGTTGTAGGGTTATTGCAAGAGGGCATGAGGAAAATCCCGTGTACATTTGTTTGATTGCACTGCTTGTTCAGTTCTTCTGCCGACATCCCAAACTCGTCTCCTATAACAGGGATCAGTTGGATATGATGCATTTTGGCTAGTTCTATAAAGTTCGAGTACGTATATAAGTCTGTCGCTATCCGGTTTCCTGGTTCAAACAACGCAGTCAGTGCAACAGCTAAAGCATTCTGGGCTCCAGATACAATCGCCAGGTTTTCATGATCAGCTTGAATTCCCAACGTCTTCATCCAATTCAATCCAGCCGTTTTATGGTGAGGTAAACCTGTAGGCTCATTATAATTCAGCAATTGCTCCAAGTATCCTTTCTTAACCACTTCTTGGGTAACCTCAGCTACAATATCGTTTGTTTGCTCAAATGAAGCTGCAAACCCTAAATCAATAGCTCCCTTGCTTTTATCTATGGAAATTGTGATTGAACGGGCAGCGTTCGGAGAAACAAACGTTCCACTTCCTGTAACTGCATAAATCAAACCTTTGGTTTCACATACCTTATAAGCTCGTGTAATGGTAGTAAAATTCAAATCGAGAAAATCAGCGAGTTCACGTTGTGGAGGTAACTTTGTTCCGGGAGCTAAAAAGCCATTTGCTATATCATGCTCCATTAATGAAGCGATTGATTCATAATAAGGGCGTTTTAGATTCTTTTTTTCCGGCCGCCACGACATTGGATAATTTTCGAACGAATTTACCGGCATCCTTCTCCTCCTCCTTCCCCTATATTTCATACAAATGTATCACATTGTATGTTTTTTTGGAATACACACGAAAATTAAGACGTTAACTGATCTATTTTTGTCTTATATTTTAAACGAAAACATTGTAATCCATACAATTATACCCGTTTTTGTATGGATTTTATGTGATATAGTCAAGAAAAGCGCAAACGCCATGATCAACCACGAAGGTCACTGGAAGTCCGACGTGGAGGCTCGAACCAAACAAAGTTCGGTTCTGCGTGGGTAACACTTCGACCTAAATCAATGTGTCGACCGCCACAGGAGGTCTGAAGTGATCCAAGTGGTTGAGCGATGGAGCTGGATATCACTTCACCGCAACCAAAATTTTTTTCTTATCCTTTTAAAAAATTGCTCTAAGGGTGTGAATGAATTGGAAAGACATCGGATTTGTGCAGCATTTTCAGCTGCTTTTCCTTATACAACTCCTATTCTAGCTGGTTTTGTTTTTTTAGGGATAGCGTATGGAATCTATATGAACTCTTTAGGTTTTAGTGCAATTTACCCTATTTTAATGAGTCTCACAATATTTGCAGGTTCCATGGAATTTGTGGCTGCAAATTTGTTGCTCGGCAGCTTCCAGCCTATGAATGCATTGCTCCTAACTTTAATGGTAAACGGGCGTCATTTGTTTTACGGGCTTTCCATGCTAGAAAAATATAAGAGATTAGGGAAGAAAAAACACTATTTGATTTTCGGACTATGTGATGAGTCTTATGCGATCAATAGTACAGTGAAAATTCCAGATCATGTAGACAAGGGATGGTTTATGGTATTTGTTACATTGCTAAACCATTTTTATTGGGTACTTGGATCGGCCATTGGAGGGATTTTCGGTTCTTTCATTCAGTTCAATACCGAGGGGATTGAATTTGTGATGACCGCACTTTTTGTTGTGATTTTTGTTGATCAATGGATGAAAGAAAAAAAGCACGAAATTGCAATCATTGGATTAGGCGTTTCCATATTCAGTTTAATCATTTTTGGAGGGCAGAATTTTATCCTTCCTTCCATGGCAGGGATTTTAATTGTTTTGACTGTGCTTAAAAGACCGCTTGAGAAAAGAGGTGCCATTTCTGCATGACAATGACGATCACTCAACAGCTTATCACTATTATCATGATTGTTTTGGGAACAATGCTGACAAGGTTCCTTCCGTTTATCGTTTTCCCACCTAATAAAACAACTCCGAGGTATATCCAGTATCTTGGGGAAGTATTATCACTAGCAGCTTTAGCTCTTTTAGTAGTTTATTGTTTCAAAGATGTGGGTTTTCTTACCGGCAGCCATGGATTTCCTGAAATCATTTCTGTAGCTGTTGTCATTCTCCTTCATGTTTGGAAGGGACAAATGCTGTTGTCGATAGCTGGTGGGACTCTTTTTTATATGCTGCTCGTCCAAACCATTTTTTAACGCCTTTATCTATTAAAAACTAATAAAGGACCAATGGGACTCATGTCAAAAGACTAACTTCGGAAACGGATCAAGAAGAACAACATGGAACCCACTGAGACATCCAATCTGCCCTGAAAGATCTTTTGGCTGAAACGATCAAGAAATGTCAGAAGGTCAAGTTTGTACTGAACTAACGTGCCAGTTCTTTTAAGACCAATAAGCGATTGCAAAAAACACTTCCCTGTGGGTAAGTGTTTTTACTTAAAACTTATGTGGAACAGGGCACCTGATAGAGGAGCCCTGGAATAATTAGCATTGATATTCTTCTTTTAATAACCCCATCACGACGGTGTCATAATATTTCCCTTCTATATAGGCATCATTCCGTAAGCGCCCTTCTACCACAAAACCGCATTTTTCATAGGAACGAATAGCTTGTACATTTCCGCTCCATGTATCGAGCTGGATACGGTTAATATTCATTGTCTGAAACAAATAGTGTATCAGTGTCTTCATGGCATCCGTGCCAAAACCTTTACCCCAGTATTCTTTCACTCCAATTCCAATCCCTACAGTGCAACGCCTTGAGACACTGCTCAGTTCACGATAACCAATTAAACCAATATGCTTAGGATTATCACCAAGGGTATAAATAGAAAATTCCCCAACCTCACGTTTGTCAAGTTTTTTTATTGCTTTGTCATAATCGTCTTCGATTTTTTCCATAGGTACGTGACTGTGGCGAAAGAAACCAGCTCCAGCTTCCAACCTTGCTGTCTCTTCATCGTTCCGCCAATCGTAAGTTCTTTTAAAGTCTTCTAGCGAAACAGGCCGCAGTTCCACTTTTAATCCTGTGATCATAGGTGTGATCCCATCCTTTTAATTGTTTTTTACAATACGAATAACAGCGACAGATAAAATTATTAATACCCATAAGCGTCACACCCTTCTAATATCTGATTTTAAGTTAATGGTATAACCCTTTATATATTCTTTAAAAGTTCCTAATTACCTTCATCGATTAAACTGTGTTTGATTCCTTTTAAAAAAGAGCTACATGGAGCCTGACAGGTCTATTTTTAGATCGGAATTCATAGCCTAAGTTCCAGGCGAATCACACAATATTCACAAGAAGTCCCGCATATGTATTCACAAGAAAAAGAGCAGGGTTTGACTAGATTTTATGCATCTAAGAGTATAGGAAAAAAGTTGGCGCAGGGAAATAGAGGAGGTCTAGTAGACTCCATTATTCTTCTGAAATTCAACATAGATATTTCCTAATACCATCCTTGAACCCACAACGATTTCACGCTGACAACTAAAGTCTTCAAAATTATCAGATCTAACTCCATCATTTATTTGATGAGAAAAGGGCCTACCATTATACGGATAACCCCCTTTAATTGAGTAAAGGTTTTTTGTCTCTTTTATTATTTTTAATAAACATTAACCACCATACAAATATGAACAAGCTTCCAATCATCACATAAAAAGCCCAAACAGAACCTTGTTGCATACTAGTTATTAAATGTTCCAATTCGTTGTCCCCAACTTTTCTTCCCATATTATTTATAAGACCTATTAGCGGTGTAGATATAACAAATACAATAGCAACAACAGATAAACTTTTATTTCTTTTTTGGATAAGGCTATACACCGTTGCTACTAAAGATATGAGTAAAAACAGATAATAACAAGCCCAAAACCAAGAAGGTAATGTCTCCCAAAACATAAGATTCTCCTCCGATCTTACTCAGTTCTTAGTAAGGAGAAGACCAAAAATCACTTTAAGATCTTCAACACTAGCCCTCTGTACCCGGAATAACGAGTGCCCTCCAATAAGGATAATCCTCACGCCTCAAAGCGCTTAAAACAGAACTTGTCGAGCGGCGCCTGAGTGTTGAATAGAATTCAGGTGGAAAATTAACTATTAATTCAATTGTCATCCACTTACTCTTTTACAACCCCTAGAACAAACCCATCATACCCTTTTAAACCAACAGTTTGAATGGCCGTCGAATCAATACGTGATTCTTCTGATAACAAATCAATAAATTGACGAATCCCCTGTACATTTGAGTCTTCAGTATCATCTTCAATCACTTTTCCATTACGTACTACGTTATCTGCAATGATAACTGTTCCAGGTTTTGAAAGTACTAGTGCCCATTTAAAATAATTTGGGTTGTTTGGTTTATCTGCATCAATAAAGATGAGATCGAAGCTCGGGAATCCTTTCTTTTCCAGGGTTGGAAGAGTTTCAAGTGCTGGCCCTACAATGATGTCGATTTTATTCTCTAACCCTGCGTTTCTTACATTCTCATTAGCCACTTTTGCATGTTTTTTACTATATTCAAGTGTTATAAGATGTCCTTCCTCTGGTAATGCACGTGCGAGCCAAACGCTGCTATAGCCGCCAAGAGTCCCGATTTCCAGGATATTCTTTACTCCTTTAAGCTTGGCAAGTAAGTAAAGTAACTTTCCCTGATTGGGTGACACATCAATAGCAGGCAAGCCAGCTTCTGCATTTGCTTTCAGTATAGAATCCATAATCGGATCGGACTCTTGAAGTTTACTGCTAAAGTAAATATCTACATCATTCCATAAAGGACTATTCATTATGGTCCCTCCCTTTTTATTTGTAGCACATATTTCCTTTTTCCAATTATTCTATTATTCTAGTTATTGATTTGAGTACCTTTTAACCTGGTCAAAAAAGAGGCTTATCCTATTCTGGATATGCCCCCTTATCTGAATATTACTTACTTAAATAAAAACCCCTAATGCAGGAAAGTAATTATCAAAGCAACGATGATAAATACATATAGCGTAATTTTCACCGCATCCTTTTTTAGTTCCTTTTTTTCTCGATCCAGTTTTTGAACCCTTTCTTTTTTATCACTCATTAATGATTTCCTATTTTCTTTTCTGCCAAAGTCCAAATAAAGTAAATCAAAATTGATATCCCCACAACTATCAATAATCCATTCATTAATAAATCTACATCTATTTCATGAATCACTTGAACAGGTCCACCAGTTTCGTCTCTCCCATGAATGTAGTATGTCAAACCATTATAACCAAGTGTATAATAGGAGATGATAACACCCAATATAATCCCGCCCAATAAGGAAATTAGGCCCTTTTTCAAATTCCCGCCTCCCTTACAATTTCTTTTTATTTTTTTACAAAATGTTATGTATTTGGTCCTCGTCCTTATTCCAGAACCCTGACCGATTGCTGAATAACGATCACTATTTATTCATATCAATTTTAACATATTTTTCTAGCGTCTTTCTTATTCACATACACATTCACATCCCTAAATAATATTTCTTACCCTGTGAATTGGGAGGTGAATTTAGACCAGTTTTTCACTAAATCCTTATATAAGAAAAACGCAAGTGATTTCTTAATGTGAAAACACTTGCGTTTTATGTGAATGATACTGTGTGTACTCCAAAACGGAACCCGTTTGCCGAACGAAGCAACCACTTTTTTATATCATGTTCCACAATAGGTCACGTAAGGACGATCGGAATCTGGTGGAAGTGTGCAGTACTCTTCCTGATCAGGAGTGTGAGCGTAAGGGTTAGATAGCACATCCAACAACTTCTCCATCTCGGAGTAGTCGCCTCGTTCTACGGCTGCTTCAAGTGCCTCCTCCACCCGGTGGTTCCGAGGGATCACCGCAGGATTGTTGTCCTGCATCAATTGTTGGGATTCTTCCTTCGATTCCTGCTGCTTGCCGAGCCGGTCCTGCCAGCGTTTATGCCACTGTGTAAACTCCTCTGCTTTAAAAAGATTCGCATCTTCCAGCTTATCAAACGTGAAAGCCCGGAATGTATTGGTAAAGTCAGCCTCATGCTCCTTCATCAATTTATGAAGGTCTCCAATAAGGGTTTCGTCTTCTGGCTCTTCGTTAAAGATGCCGAGTTTTGCTCTCATTCCCGACAGCCAAAAATCGCGATACAAGTCCCCAAACCTTGAAATCTCATTCTCAGCGAGTTCAATCGCTTTCTCTTGATTGTCATGGATCAGAGGTATGAGGGTTTCTGCAAAACGTGCAAGGTTCCATGCGGTAATCGGTGGCTGGTTCGCGTACATGTAACGACCCCGAACATCAATCGAACTGAACACAGTTTCAGGATCATAGGTATCCATGAAGGCACAAGGGCCATAATCGATGGTTTCACCACTGATCGTCACATTGTCGGTATTCATAACACCATGAATGAAACCGATTTGCTGCCATTTTGCCACCAATGAAGCCTGTCTCTTGATCACTTCCTGGAGCAATGAAAGATAGCGGTTTTCGTCTTTTTTAATCTCAGAATAGTGGCGTTCAATTGCATAGTCAGCAAGTGCTCGTAATTCTTCTTCCGTTCCCCAATTGGCGATAAATTCAAAGGTACCGACGCGCAAATGGCTGGCTGCCACACGGGTCAGGATCGCACCAGGAAGTTCGGTTTCTCGAATGACAGGCTCGCCGGTTGTCACTACTGCCAGACTTCGTGTAGTAGGAATACCAAGTGCATGCATCGCTTCACTGATGATATGTTCGCGCAGCATCGGTCCAAGAGCCGCTCGACCATCTCCACCACGAGAATATGGGGTTCGCCCTGAACCTTTCAGCTGGATGTCAAAGCGTTCACCATCAGGGGTGATCTGTTCACCAACCAGCATCGCCCGACCGTCCCCTAACATTGTAAAATGCCCGAATTGATGCCCTGCATAGGCCTGAGCAATGGGCTGTGAACCTTCGGGAGTATTGTTACCTGCAAAGACTGATACTCCTTCTTCTGATTGGAGAACCTCTGGATCCAATCCTAATGATTTTGCAAGGGACTCATTTAAAATGACCAATTCCGGCGACTGTACAGGGGATAGATCAATTGTAGAAAAAAGCTTATTCGGCAGACGTGCATAACTATTGTCAAAGTTCCATCCAGTTTGCGTCATTTTATCTCTCCTTCTTTTTTGCCTTATGTATCGTGATCCTTTTATGAAAAATCGTCTTTAGTGTTACCTTTACCGTTTTCATTTACTCTAACACATTCGAATTCATCAAATACTAAAAACTGAGTCAAATTGGCTTCAACTCAGTTTTTTCAAATCTATTCCCACTTGAAGACATAGCTTGCGAGTGCAAATCCTCCGATAAGCCAGGCACCTAGAATCAGCGTTTCTGTACCTAACTGCAGGATTGATGTGCCGAGATTCATCGTTTCTCGTAATGCAGAGCTTAGATGTGCAATCGGAAGAATCTTGACGATCGGTTGGATCCAGTCTGGCATGTTGCTGATTGGGAAGAATACGCCCCCTAAGAACAACATTGGAAAAGAAGCAAACCCTGCAATCGGACCAGCACTTTCCGGGTTTTTTGCAATACCAGCAATAATGAATCCAATGGCCATAAAGGCAAGTGTTCCTAGAGCGATGAAAAAGATCAACGTAAGCCAAGAGCCGACCACATTGATGTTAAAGATGAGGTCCGCAATCAATACGACTAGCAATGCTTGAGTTCCATTAAGGAGTAAGCGCGCTGTAATCTGGGCAGCAATAAAGGTGGACGCTTTCAATCTGGTTCCTTGCATCCGACGTAAAATGCCTCGTTCACGCCAGGCTGAAATTTGACCTGCAACTCCATTCATGTTGTTGTTCATAATCATCATCGCAACGATCCCTGGTACGAGAAAATCAATATATCGGATATTAAGTGCCTCAATCCCGACCTTTTTGATGGTCACCAAAGGCTGATAATCAACGAGCTTTTTACTATATTGGTCAATAATTCCGTTCACAACCGTCAGTCCAAGCTCTGAGGCGGAAAGGTTCTTCTCATTGTAATAGACCGGAAGTGAGAAGGCTTGATTCTTATCCTTCAAACTTGCTTCATATCCTTTCGGGATTTCAATCAGAAGCTGGACATCCCCATTTTCAACAGCTTCTTTTCCGTTTTCAGTTTTTTTATAGGAAATGGTCTCGATGCCTTCGTTGTTGTCAAACAAGTTTTTTAAGGTCTTGGATCCATCTGTTTGATCCAAATCAACGATTCCTGCCGTCAGGGAAAGTGCATTTCCACCACCGACAAATGATCCAAGGGCTAACATCAAAATGACCGGAAAGAGTAACGTGAAGAACAATACTTGCTTATTGCGAGCAAAAATACGTAGTTGCGCCAATGTTAACTGCCAATATGCTCTCATGATTCTCTAAGACTCCTTCCTGTCATATGTATGAAGACATCCTCTAATGTCGCGGTACGGGTCTGTAAATCCTCAATGTTCAGATTATGTTCTGCCGAGATTTGGATCAGGGAGATTAACGCGAGCTGAAGGTCGTCCGTATAGAGCTGTACGAAGGTATCTTTGATGGACACTTCTTCGACGCCATCCATCTCCATGAACCACGCTTGTTCAGGCGGATTGGTCAGACGGAATTCAACGGTGCTTGTCGACTGCAATTTTTTCACGAGATTGGTCGGCGTGTCGAGCGCGATCAGTTCTCCTTGATCCATAATCCCGATTCTGTCACAGAGCACATGGGCTTCATCCATATAATGCGTGGAGAGGATGACCGTTTTCCCCCGTTCCTTCAAACGTAGGACAATGTCCCATAACGTCCTTCTTGCCTGTGGATCGAGTCCAGTTGTAGGTTCATCGAGGAACACGATGTTTGGATCATGGATCAGTGCTAAAGCAATCGCTAACCGTTGCTTTTGTCCACCAGAAAGGCTTTTGATCCTGTCGGTCCGTTTTTCCGCTAAAAGCATATCGCTGATCAATTGTGGGATGTCGATATGACTGGGGTAAAAACTCGCATATAAGTGTAAAATCTCTTCGACCTTCAACAATTCAAATAAGGATGTGGACTGGAGCTGTACTCCGATGATCCCTTTGACTTGATTCACTTGTTTTCGTACATCAAAGCCTGCCAGTGTTGCAGTACCTTCATCAGGCTTGCGGAGACCGACCAGCATTTCAATGGTTGTTGTCTTTCCAGCACCATTAGGTCCAAGCAGGCCGAATATTTCTCCTTTATTCACCTTAAACGTCACTTCGTTCACCGCGACGAGAGAGCCATAACGCTTCACAAGGCCTTTCACATCTACCATCGTTTCATTCTGCATGACGAACCCCCCTTACACCTGCATGGATTTCATTTTTATGTCGAAAAAAGAAACAGCCCTTCATGAGCTGTCAGGATTATATTTCCATTATACGCGATGTAGGTCGGGGCGCCAATTCTTGACTGCCTTTTTTATTTCATCTGGTGAAAGGTTTTCTGACCGTGCTTTTTCAACTAGATCCGGGTATTCTTCATCACTAGCAAATCGAAGCGCAATCACTTGATTATGCGAAATCTTGGTGTCTAATAGATTCCCAGTCAACCGGTAATAGCGGAAGTTTTCCTCGTCACGAATGATTCGATCCTGAAGCTTAAGTGCATACAATCTTAGCTTCATTGCCATCAAGATGATCGTGAGGACCGCCGATACGTTGATTAGGCTAAGCAGCATCTTACCCCCGATACTTTGGAAAAGGAAAATAAGCGCTAAAATAAGGGTTACGAGTGCGAGAAGGGCGATACCTTTATGGAACAAGGGATCAATCCTTCTATGATTTTGATAGTTTTGCTCTTCCAATAATGATGACCTCCATCTTTTTTCTATTAACTATGCTTGTAACCTACCTAAAAAGTATATCGATAACCTGGTTCAATTAGAACAGAAAAGTTAAAACTCGTGTGAGCTGCACTTCCGTATTCGACCTGCAATGGCTATTGATTATTCTCCTTGGTTTGTGAGTTGTTAGGATAAATATAAAGTTGTTGAGATAATCTCCGAGTTGTCGGGATAATTTGGGAGTTGTCGGGATAATTTCAAAGTTGTAAGGTTTTCCCCTTTAGTTGTCGGGATAACGCTTTGCACCATAGGTCTTTATCCCGTTCAACATGTATTTTAGAAGCTTTGATTCTATTTTCTTAGTCTATTCAGTCATTTTTACCTTTGTAAAGCACAAAGAAAAGCGCAAACGCCCTGATCAGCAATGAAGGTCAGTGGAAGCCCGACGAGGAGACTGTCGCCGCCGCGATCCAAGTGGTTGGGCGTTGGAGCTGGACATCACTTCACCGCGACCAAAATTTTTATGCTTTCTTATCCTTTAAAAAACGTTGGAAGGTACCTGGGCTTCTGCCCCTTCCAACGTTTTTTGGATTTGGTTTGACTATAACGACTCTGGATTCGTTTTTAAACTAACTTTTTTTAGGTCGATAAATTAAACCAACGACCCCGTTTCGGAACGTTTTATTTGAGACCAGTTCCAAATCAATCTGATCTTTCATATCCTCAAACAATGGAAGTCCTTGCCCCAAAACTACCGGAGCCACATTAAGCCTGAATTCGTCGATCAGTCCAAGTTGGATCAAACCGCGGGTAAACCGGGGGCTTCCAAGAATCACCATATCCTGGCCGGTCTGTTGTTTCAACTCCAAAACAGCCTGAGCAGCGTTGTCTTTCACCAGCGTGGAATTGTTCCATTCCGCTTTTTCCAGCGTACTGGAGAATACAACCTTATGGGCTTTATTGATCCATTCCGCATGCTTTTTGTCATGCTCCGTAGCTTCCGGGTTGCCTGGGACGGTCGTCCAGTATTCCTGCATTCCCTGATAAGTCGATCGACCCCACAGTACAGTATCAGCCGTACTTACAGTTTCGTCTGCGTACGCTGCCATTTCCCCGTCGTAAGGAATCCAGTTTAAATCCCAGTCTTGCGTTCCTTGTACATAACCATCCAGCGATACATGTAAAAAAGAAGTCAGTTTTCTCATTGGATTTGCTTTTCCTCCATGACAGCAAAGTAATTTTCTTCATGATCTGCAAAGTTAAATACTTTTCCGGTAGGTATATTAACAATTTCTCCGACTGTGACATTTTTATTTGATAAGTCGCTATACAATTGATCAAGGTTTTCCGTAAAAAACATTAAAGAAGGTGTACCGAGATTTAATTCTGGCTCCATTTTGGCAATGAGTTCCTTATTTTGTAGAATGATGCTTGTGTCTGCGCCCTTTGGTGCAACTTCAATCCATCTCATACCTTGACCGTTGTTTTCTTCTGAAATTACACTAAATCCAACTTTTTCCGTCCAAAACTCCAATGCTTTATCTTGATTATTTACATACAACATAATTTGACCGACTTTACTAATCATTGATTTTTCGCTCCTTTGTTTTCATTATTATTCGACCCAATGATGCTAGGCTTCTTCTACGACTCCACCAGTTCGCTCAGTTACTTGCCCAGCCATTTTAGCTTTTCTAATTATGTGGTGCGTTACGTAGGAACCTGCAATCATAAGGAACCCGAGGATCATGAGGATTCCTTCAATGGGTGTTCCGATGGCAATGAAAGAATACGTGGCCCCTGCAAGGTCGAAGGTAAGACCGGCATATGCCCATTCCTTGATTCTGGGAAACCCAGGCAAAATAATCGCAATGACGCCTAGCAGCTTCGCTACACCAAGGAAGGGGAGAAGATAGGCAGGATAACCAAGCTGTTGAAACAAGGCGATTGATTCGGCCGAGGAAAGAATGTTAGGCAGGGAACCCACTCCCATAAGCAAGGCCAATAATCCAGTGCAAATCCAGTAGGTAACGATGAGTTTACGCATAATGACTCTTCCTCCTTTAAAGGTTGTTTTTACGTGATATTGTTGTTTGTGGATTAAGTATACCCTTAAAGGAATATTCCCGTCAAGGAATATTTTAAAAAATTTTTCAGACTTTTTCCGATCCAACCATCTGCAGTGCCGTTCTCACTTCATCCCTCCTCGAAGCTCATCGCATGGGAGGCGCTGGAAGAAGCCTTTGAGAAAAAGGGCCAGATCCGCAACCCTCCAAGGGTATGTGGTTGATTTGATCAAAAAAAGTCGGCGCTTGTACCGACGGAATTGGAGCCGGATGTGCTGACCTAGTGGTAAAGCTATAACAGCACACCATCTCATATTTAGGAATGTTACGAACCACTTCTTTTATTTAATCGAGTTCCAAAGTCTGTTACATAGTTAACACATCTGCCTGACTCCATAAACCCTATGTTAAAATAGAAGAATCGTTCTTTATGAAACTCACAATAAATGCAGCATAGGAGTGTACGGTCGATGAATAAAAAAGATATAGCAGGTATCCGCAGACAACTGAAAGTGGATAATGATTTATTAAAGATCTCTGACATCTTTAACGTGTATATCATGAAAGAAACAACAGATATTTACCATCATCAGAGCCAGCCTTTCGAAATGCTGGATAGAGATCAGCAGGAGCTTTTCATCAATAATTTTAAGAAGTTGCTGACAGGACAATTGGATGAAAAATTATTTGAATTGAAATTCGTGCGTGAGGCAGACAATCACAGTCAGCTTATTCTACATAAAGGGTTACTTAGCAGCGAAGTCGAGGACTGGAAGGAACAGTTGCTGAAGATGACTGAAAAAATGATCAAAGACCATCCGTATGAAAAGGATGTTGTCATCACCTTCATTCGCGCAGAATATTTGAAGCCGATGAAACCGCGTAATGAAGAAGCGGAGGAAAGTGAACGGGACGCCGTTTATTCCCATTCCTTCATCCTTTGCAGCATTAACAAAACGCAGGAGGCGAAAAAAGAGTTGGTGTTTGATTATGTCGAGAAGCAGTTCAAATACAACATCGATGTAGATTCGGTCATTGACCTCGCCACCCCGATGACAGGATTTCTTTTCCCATGCTTCTCCAATGGTGCATTGGATGTGAACCATGTTTTATACGTTGCAGGGAAAGCGAATGAACCTGACCATAGGTTCATAGAAGAAGTTCTGAACAGTGAACATACGATTACAGCGAAAGAAGACAAAGAGGTGTTTGAGGAAGTGATGAGGGATGTCATGGGCGACCAGCTCACCCCCTCTACTCTTGCGAACGTTTATCGAGAAATCAACACGATGGTCGAAGAAAACGAAGAGGATGAAGAACCGAAGCTCGATTATAAAAACGTGGAGCATGTCTTGAACCAAAGTGGTGGTGAACAAGTCGATTCCGAAAAAGTAAAAGCCGCTTTCGAGAGAATCACCGATAACGAGTCCTATGAACTGAAAGCAAGCAGCGTCGTACCGAAATACAAATCAAAGTCGATCAAAATTCAAACGAAGGTCGCGAACATCTCCATCAGCCCACAAGACCTCGAATACGTGAGACAGGTCAATTACAAAGGGAAACGCTGTATCATGATCGAAATTGAAGAAGATGCTGAGATTGAGGGATTCAAGATGCTTCCAGAAGCTTTTGGGGAGTAAAAAAACGGTTCTCGTGCTTAAAAAGCATGAGTGCATTAAAAACGGTTCTCATGCTCAGGAAGCACGAGAACCGTTCCCACTATAGTTTATAAAGATAAACATATAAACTAATGCCTTCTTTTACTATTTTGTAATTTTGAAAAGGGGCTTCTTTTAAGAAGTCCATGAAATCTTCTTTTGTGTAGGCACCTTGTTTCAAGAACGTTTTAAAAGCAAATTTCACAAAATACTTGTCAAACCCCTTCATGCCTGATTTTCTAACTTCCATATCAATATCTTCAGGTGTTGCCTCATAATTCATGTCAATTATGAGAGAGGTTCCGCCTAGTTTCAGCACTCTATACATTTCACATAATGCCTTTACAGGGTCTTTAAAATTCTTAAATGCAGCACTGCATACGATAAAATCGAAAAGATGATCTTCACAAGGGAGGTTTGAAGCATTACCTTCTTTAAAATCAACAGAAACATTCGCTTCTTTTGCATTATGTTTTGCTATTTTCACAAAATCAGGGCTTAACTCGACTCCCGTTAAATCAAAGCCCTTCTTAGCAAGTTCTATAGACAAATAACCTGGACCGGGTGCTACTTCCAATATATTTGCATTTTGGCTTACCTGAGATGCAACTTCATCAGCATATCTACGCATTTCTGCCATTCTGCTTTTGCGAGAATTTTTATCATACCATTTTGCTGTTAAGCCATAAATGCCGACATCTTTATTTTTTCGCATGTTTTTCATCAAAACATTTCACCTGCTTATTATTTAATTTCAATCAGACATGACTGTTAAATTAAAGGATCAGGATCCCAACAAATGCATAAATCAAGCCGGTAATGACTTAACCCGTTATTATCAAAAAAGGGAAGTACACCACAGATTAACCGTCTATTAAATCATGTATCCTGCCTGGAAATGTGGTCTGTTTCAATTTAATTTGATTTTCTTAAGTTAATAGACTAAAATAAAACCTCTAACACCGTTAGTTTAGCTAACACTGTTAGAGTACCATCTAACAGTGTTAGTGTCAATATGTTTTTAAAATTGGGGAGTGTTTTCATGGCTATTACAAAAGAAGCAATTATAAATGCATCGCTTGATATATTGAATCGTGATGGAATAGGCAATTTATCAATGAGGACTTTAGCAAAAGAGCTTAACATTAAAGCAGCATCATTGTATTGGCATATCAAAGATAAACAAGGTTTATATGATTTGATAGCAGAACACCTTAACCAAGAAATTGTTCTTCCTGATACCATAGATGATGCAAAAGAAGCAATAACAATCCTTGCTTTAGAATTTCGAAGAGTTTTATCAAGTACCAGAGATGCGGTAGACATTTTTGCTCAATCTATTCCGACCACACCCAGCAGAATAAAAGCAATAAAATTTCTTTTAGCTGCTCTTACCAAGTACGGAGTTTCTGATAAAAATTGTTTGACTGCTGCAAATATGGTAAACAATTACATAACATCATTTGTAGCCGATGAGCAGCGTGCAAAGCATTTTTCCTCTGAAGACGCTAAACAATTCGGATTACTTTTCGGAGAGCAATATGAAATTAGTTTGGATTTTGAGCAGCAGTTTTTATATGGATTAAGAGTTTTGTTTGCAGGTTTATTAGTGGATTGACAAAAAATTTCAGATTGAATTTCAAACCAAAAAAAAACGGTTCTCACGCTCAGGAAGCATGAGGACCGTCCCTACTAAAACAAGGCTTTCAATTTTTCCCAGAATCCTTTCTTTTCTTCGGGTTCTTTTTTTCTTGTTTCTTTTTCTTCTTTTTCAATACTTTTGGTTTTGATCACGAATTGGACGGAGGAGACGTTTTCATTCTTAGAGGATACAAAGGATACCGGTTTAAAATCCGATTTATCATATTCCTGGATCATCTGATCGATTTCCTTTTGCATCTGTTCTGGCAGGTCTTTCGTTTCCTGATGCAATTGTTTTGTTCCGTTGTGAAGCTCGCCAACACCATCCTTTAATCCCCCTGTTCCGCCTGCCAATTGATCAATCCCCGAATGCAGCTTGTTATAGGAAGACGATAACTCACTTACCCCTCCTGTGTAGTTAACTAATCCGGAATGGAACTCACTGTAATTCGAAGACAAGGATGAGATGCCTTTCTTCAATTCACTCAGCCCGCTCATGTCCATCCCTTCAAGAGAGCCAGACAGATCATCTGCGATCGAATTCAGTTTCTTACTCATCTCCTGAACAGAACCGCTGACCTCATTTAATGTTGGTTCTACGGCGGCAAAGGCTCCCTTTACGTTGGAATACGTCCCTTTCACTTTTTGGGCGGCTTTATAGGAATCTACCAGTTTATCAACGACCTTCGGATCCGCACCGCTCGCATACAATTCAGCGATTTCTTCCTTTGAAACTTGCTCAGCCGGGATTTCTACAATCGCACCATCCAATGCGCCATATGCCTTTGCGTAATTCTCTTGTAAAGTTGATAAGCCATTTGCTGCTTTTGTAAGGCCATCCGCTAATTGGCGAAGTCCGTCCGGCAATTGTTTCAGACCAGATAGGTCCAATTCACCGGAATCCGCCGGAAGGGAACGATTGATCGTCTTAAGTGCTTCGCCAATGGAATTGGATGCACCCACGATTTTTGATGATGAACTATCTAACTGGTTTATTCCATTTTTATAGTTCGCCGAACCTTTACTCAGGTTTGCTGCCCCGTTGTTCAAATCAGAAACACCGTCTTTCAGATCCGAAACACCGTTATTCAATTTCCCGATCGCCTTGGGTAATTCCGACATGTCCTCTGTCATGTTTTCAGTTTTCGATGTATCGATTGGAACCGTGGATGGAACAGCTGCGATTTCGACTCCCTGGAATTCAAAGTCTTTGACATCCGCCTCCACGGTGAGCTTTTCCTCTTTTCCAGGCATGACCGTAAACGTAATCTGCTTATTTTTTCCCGCATTTGCGATCATTCCGTCTGAGGCTTCAATGTTCTGATACGTATTCGGCAGCTTCAAGGAAACTTGCAACAAATAGTTGTCATAGAATACAGAATCGACATCGTTATTCTTAGCCGTATCGATTTTGATCTCGAGATGGCCGGTTTTTCCCGCAAGTTCGGGTGGTTTCATTTCATGACCATCCAACGAATACGAAACCTTTACATCCCATGGGATTTCTGTCTCGTCATTCATGTTTCCCTGATAATAGAATTTGCCTTCCGGGGCATCCATACGGACGGTCTGCCCCTTTTGGTCGAGTTTCGATAGATCAGTCAAATTCTTGACACTGCTGTATACCCCAAGATCAAGGATCTTTCCAGCCCGTGCCACATCGAGCGTATTCACGACATAGATGTTATCGAGATTTCCATCAGCTGTTAAGGTTGCATACACGACTTCTTCCTTTGAAGTGACTTTTCCCTCACTTTTCCCATCATTCGCTAGAGCAGCATGGCTAAGAAATGAAGGCAAGACGATTATAAACGTGAGCGCAATATAGAATAATTGTTTTTTTCTCATCATCATTTCTCCTCATAAAAGTTTGCTTTATAGGTCGTTTTCTGTATAAGTTTATCGGATACCAACAGCATCGCCGGCAAGAATAACACTACCATGACAAAGGCAAGTAAAGCTCCTCTGCCCAGTAATAGACCGATGGATCCAACGATCGGATTTGAAGACGTAATCCATAAAATAAAGCCGATGCTGGATAATATCCCCGCAGAAATGGATATGGAGAACGTCTTTTCATCCAATGTTTTCACGATTGCTTTTCGAGCAGACATTTCCTTACGATGGTGCTGATAAGCTTCTGTAAATAAAATGGCGTAATCCACTGTTGCTGCAAGCTGTACCGTACTGATAATCAAATAACCGACAAATACGAGCAAAGTATCTGTAAAATATGGAATCGATAAATTGATCCAGACAGCTGATTGGATCGTTATGAGCAAGATCACTGGAATGGAAATGGACTTAAAGCTGAACAGCAGTACAAGTGCAATCGTAACGACCGTCAAAACGTTCACAACGCTATTGTCCTTTGTTACGGTATTCTTAATATCATACAGCGTAACGCTTTCTCCTAAGCTGAGCGCCTGATCTCCATAATAGTCCGCACCCGCATCTTCCACTTTTTCTACGATGGAAAAGGGAATATCCCCTTCCGTTCCTTGATTCGTATTGATCACAATCCGGCTGTAGTTTTCAGAATAGAATTCATTCTTAATCGATTCATCTAGATATTCTGGCGGGATTGCCTCGCCAACCTTATTTACATACGCTATTACGCTCGTCACATGGTCGAGACCTTCTAGATCTTCAACGAGCTCTGCCTCTTTCGCCACATCTCCTTTAGGGACTAGAAGAACAATTGGCGTCGTTTCCCCAAATGATTTTTCAATCTTTTTAAAGTCACTGCCGGCCCGTGTATTTTCCGGACTTTCTCCAATACCATACGCAAATTGAGTGTTACTTTGGGCCAAGAAGGCTGGAATGATAATGGCTAAAACAAGGAGCAGACTTGGAATTCTTAGTTTGACAACCTTCTTTCCAATGCCCGTGAAGCTAGGAACGAAACTTTTATGTTTTGTCTTATCCATCCATTTATAAAATAATAGGGTCAAAGCAGGTAAGAATACCATGACACTGATGAAACTCAGGACAATACCTTTTACCAGATTCAACCCAAGATCTGAACCGATCTCAAACTTCATGAATGTAAGGGCGATGAATCCGAAGAACGTGGTTGCGGCACTCGCGGTAATGGCCGGGAATGACTTTATCATCGCAAGCTGCATCGCTTCTTCAGGGTTGTAGGTTGTTTTCCGATAATCAGAAAAACTGTGAAGTAAAAATACCGCATAATCGAGTGAAACAGCTAACTGTAAAATCGGAGCCACCGACTGGGTGACGAAGGAAACTTCCCCAATGAAAATATTCGTTCCTAAGTTGATCAGAACCGAAAACCCGATGGCCGTTAGGAAAAACAGTGGTTCGACCCACGAAGTCGTTGCGATGACAAGAATCAGGATAATAATCGGAACTAATAATAGACCCGCATATAACGATTCTTGGCCAGCCATTTTTTGAGAGCTTGCCGTATTAATCGCTTCACCTGCAATTGCACCCTCTTCACCGATCAGCTTATAAATGGCATCGGTTATTTCCACCTCGTCCCCAGTGCGCGCACTGATTGAAAACAGGGCATTCCCATCTTTGTAGTAGGGCTCTACTGTCTCTTCGTCCGCCATTTCCAGAGGAGTCTTCAAATCAACGACATCATCTAGCCACATGACATCTGAAACGCCGTCAATGGCTGAGAGCTTTTCTTTATAATCGAGTGCTTTCGATATTGATACATCGGTAACCATGACTCTTGTATCTGGAACATCACCCGTGAATTCCTCTTCCATGATCTCCATCGCCTGAGTCGATTGAGCATCATCTGGTAAATAGTCGACCATATTATAGTTGACCGATACAAAAAATTGCGACACCGTTGAGATGACCGCAATCAAAGCAAACGCAACGACAACTGCTTTTTTATGTTTTATGATACGTGCTGCAATAGTTAACATCTCTTATCCTCTCTTGTGTCTTTCGCATTTTCACTTTATCATTATATAACACGGTGTTGGTTTTACAACAAACAGTTGTGTCCATTACGTCGAATACACAACAGAACACCATTTTTTGTTGGATACTTTTTGAACTTTTTTAAAAACGGAATGAAAGGATCGTTGACGATTGAATGCTAAAATAGATCGACGGAAAAAATATACACGGATGGTTTTGAAGGATAGTCTTATGGAATTATTGAAGGTAAAGCAGATATCCACTATTACGATAAAAGAACTTTGTGAGTTGGCAGACATCAATCGTTCTACATTTTATGCCCATTATTCAGACCAATACGACCTTCTTTATTCCATTGAAGAAGAGTTTATCGAGGATATGGTTGTGACAATGAATGAATACAACTTCTCAAAAGAAGAAGAAGCATCCCAGATGACAGAAAAACTCCTTGAGTATATTGCTGATAAAAGCGATATATGCCAAACCCTTCTGAGTGAAAATAGCAATATCCACTTTCAAAAGAAGGGTATGATGATCACAAAGCAATTCATCTTCAAAAACCTGATGATTGGCAACAAGCTCGATCAGGAAACGTTTGAATACATCAGTATCTTCTTTGTGAGTGGAAGCATTCATGTCATTAAGAAATGGCTGGAAAACGGTATGAACAAAACACCAAAGGAAATAGCCTTAATTCTCAACAATTTCATAAACAAAGGATTGTCTGATTTTCGATAGAACCACGCTATAAAGCCCCTGGCAACTGACTTGCCAGGGGCTTTTTCAATAGCTAGTTTATTTGGAGCTCTGCAACACACTCTACATAGCTTGAGTGCTTATTTTGGCAAAATGCATCTGATGAAACGACATTCCGTAATACTCTATATTGGTGATAGGTCTTCATTCTATAATTTGGTAAAATAAGTATCATATACTTCAGATTAGATAGAATTATGGGAGGCAAGTATCATGAGGAGCGAAGCGATATTAGTGGTCGATGATGAAGACGGAATTGTTGTAATGTTGGATAACCTTCTGCGAAGAGAAGGATATACCCATATTACAAAAGCAACCTCGGCTGCCGAAGCACTTACAGCAGTTCGAGCGGTGCGCTTCGATATGATCGTACTAGATGTAATGCTTCCCGACATGGATGGATTCACATTGTGTACGGAAATACGTAAAACCAGTAATACCCCAATCTTGTTCCTCACTGCTCGTTCCAGTGATTTAGATAAACTGCAAGGCTTGTATTTGGGAGGAGATGACTACTTAACGAAACCGTTCAATCCGCTGGAAGTGGTTGCTCGGATTCATGCCCATATAAGAAGGAGCTCCATTTATGCATCAGACTCGATGAACACAGAAGAACTGTACAAATTCGACAGACTTACGGTTAACCGAACTACCGGTCAACTTATCGTTAACGATGAGGAAGTGCCTTGTCCGGCCAAAGAGTTTGAGCTGCTGCTCTACTTTTGCAAGCATCCGAATCGTGTATTTACCGTTCAGCAATTATATGAGCAGGTATGGGGGACGATGGTGGATGGGGATGAGAAGACTGTTGTGATCCACATCTCCAGATTGAGAAAGAAGCTCGAGGCCGATCCGTCTGTATCTAAGCTGATTGTCACTTTACGAGGCATTGGGTACAAGTTCGTCCCGCCTACAAGGAGTTTAAGATGAAGTTTATGTTGCGTATTGCTCTACAGTTGTTGTCGGCCTTTTTTTTGCTGTTTACTGTGGTTCAAGCTATTGTGATTGCGGCGATTTATTTGATTTGGCCGGAAGCTGGTGCGGACGAGAATAGTCTAAATAGGTATGCGATTTTCGTTCAAGTCTTGTGCGGTGTCCTTTTTCTACTGACTTTACTTGTGACGGGTTGGTACTTGGGCAGGCCGATCTATTTCATAATTGTTTGGATTAAACGACTAGCGAACGGCCAATACGATACTCCCTTGCGATGGGAGGAGATTCGTAGGCGTAAAAGCGGATCGTTGAAAATCCCATATTCGGTCTATCGTGAAGTGTTTGAGCATTTACAGATACTTGCTGCCACACTTCAAAAGAATGAAGAAGATCTGCGAGAATCCGAACGAGCGAAAGAGGAATGGATTCGCGGGATATCTCATGATCTGAAAACGCCATTAACCTACATAACCGGCTATTCCACCATTTTGATGAATCAAGAGTACAACTTGACTGAAGTGGAACGAAGAGAGTATCTGTCCATCATTGAGCAGAAGGCTATCCATTTGCAGGAACTGGTACACGATCTTAATGAGAACATTCAAGGTCAGCTTCCGTTAAAAAAAGAGAAGTCAGATTTAATTGAACTTGTTCGTAGAGCGGTGGCGGACATTAGCAGTGCACCATGGGCGAATGGTCATCAGTTCACGATGGATTCGGATCAGAGACGCATCATAGCTGACATCGATCCGAAATTACTGACACGGGCGATCCGTAATTTGCTCGTTAACGCGGTAATCCACAATCCGGAAGGAACCGAAATTGCGGTTTTCATATCAGTTGAAAAAGGCAATACAGCGGAATGTAGAATTCGGGATAACGGAGTAGGTTTCATTGAAAGTGGCGTTCAAGTGGATGCGGCAACAATTCCCAAACGGGAGGGATTAGGGCTTTCTATCGCCAAACAGATCATCCATGCCCATGGCGGTGAATTAAAAATGAGCAGCAGACCAAATGAAGGGACGTCCATAACAATTAAGCTCCAAGTAACGGGTTAAAAGTTAAGATGAAGTTGATCCCGTGTTTACCTCCTGTTTACTTGCGGTTCCTATACTAAGGAAAAGCAGATAAGGAGATGGGATAAAGATGGGCTTTCAAAGCAGCTTAAGTACAGGGGCAGGTAAGAAGACTATTAGTGCCATAAAAACACGGTGGATCCGGTATGCGGTTATCCTTTGGACATTCATTTATGGTGGGCTAGGGATGTACTGGTCGATTGGCGGTGAGGGATATCCATTCGGTTTGGATCAAGATGCCGCCGGCTCTTTTTATCGCCATGCCTCTTCTGAAATGTCAGGGGCGGTCATTGCGATTCTCAGCGTACTAGGTATCATCGCACTCCTCTCGTTTGGCAGAATGTCGAGTCGATTCGTACGTAGGATCATCATTGGATTCTCATGGAGCATGGCGGTTATTCTCTGTCTCACCATTCCAGATGCCAGGCTGCTGATCGGGGTGGCATACGCGCCAGTTGCCTTGATCGGCGGCATATTCGGCGGAGGAATATGGAGCGAATACCTGGATACAATCACATGGCCCATTATTAATCAGTGGATTTGCTTGACGGGCGGATTGCTTTGGGGAGCGGCAGCAGTGTCGCTGCAGCGCCAATTCAGGAATGCCTGCCTGCATTGCGGAATTGCAGAAGACGGTAACAGGCGGAAGTCAATGATCAAGGTGGAACGATGGGGAAGATGGATCACTTATGTTGCGATCATTGCGCCCCTCTTTTACGATATTACCCGCTTGGCATGGTTGTTGGGCATACCACTTGGCATATCGGGGGAGCAATTTCAAATTCTGAAGGAGACAGGTGCCATATCGGCTGGGGCAGGACTCGCCTTCGTATCGATAGGCGGAGCCATTCTTACTCATGGATTGATTAGCCCATGGGGGGAAGTCTTTCCCAAGTGGATTCCATTTGCAGGAGGGAAACGTGTCCCTCCCGCTGTGGCGATTGTCCCTGCAGGTCTTGTTTCTGTATTGATTACAGTTATGGGGATGCAAGTCGTTTGCGATTTCAAGATTAGCGATGCGACACCGGACTGGGGGGCCGTAACGCCACTCTTGTTGTTTCCGGTTTGGGGGATTGCTCTCGGAGGCGCTGTCGTCTGCTATTATTACCGCAGGAGAGTTCGCTGTAACGAGTGCGGCCGGTGAGTAAAGCTCATAGTCAGTGGGAGACTTCCAAGCTTAGTATTGCTTGAAAACTTCTTTATTTTTAGCTATGTTAAAGAATAATGTTGATTTTTATAAATAAAAATGGGGAACTCCGTTTTTTGGGAGTCCCTTGTTCAATTAAGGCTCCCGACTGTTGGAATAGATTACTTTGAGTTCTTGTAATAAACTAAATGGTCGGTCCACTCATCATATTCGTATATAAAACCTTTTCGAATACATTCGAATTCCATACCTACACTTTCAGCTAATTTCATAGAAGGTGTATTATCAAGGTTAATATGGGCTTCTATACGGTGGAATTTCAAATGTTTAAATGCCATATTAAGAGCTTCTTTTACTGCTTCTTTGCCGTACCCTCTTCTACAATACTGATTATGGATGGTATATCCTATCCTTCCCCATTGGAAATCATCTCTTGCTAAGGTTGTAAAATCAACCATACCTAGATGCGTACCATCTTCTTTTCTAAACACACCAAATACGTGAGCAGTATCTGTAAGTGCTAACTCTTGATGTTTATTTACCAGATTATGAAACCACTCCAATGTACATTCACTCATATCGATTTTTCCTTTATCATGGCGATTTTGAGATGGATAACGGTTTTCAAATTCATTTAACCAATTTTCATAGTCGTCTTTCTTTAATGGTCTTATTACTAATCTTTCTGTTTTTGAAATATACTCAAATTTTTCCTCTTTCAATTTCAATGTGACATCTCCTCTGCATTGACTTTTTCCTAAAGACGAAACCTGCTTTGTTAATATGATTTAGTTTATATGCCATAAGACATCACACCTTTCATTATTTACTCTTTTTTGCTCATTTGGAAAATTTCAACAACCTAAGTTTGTCATAGGTCGCATCCGTTGAGAACGGGCAGCTTTCCACAATCATTTTACTAACGGTGATGTCGTCATTACGATGTTTAATTTGGTCAAGGAATTCAAACCAACTCAAATAATGGTCGAGGTACTTCGTTGCCACGCCAATGCGACTCTTACTATGCTACTTCTTTACGAGCGACACACAGCACTCCACATGTGTCGTATGGGGGAACATGTCGACGGGTTGGATTTGTTCGGTTTTGTAGCCACCTTGTTCAAGTATGGCGAGATCACGGGCAAGGGTTGCTGGGTTGCAGGATACATAGACAACCCGGTTCGGTTTCATGTCCAGGATCGTGTTAAGCAGGGTTTCGTCGCAGCCTTTCCGTGGCGGGTCGACGACGATCGTGTCGGCTTTGATCCCTTTTTCATACCAGGCCGGGATGATCGCTTCCGCTTCCCCGACTTCAAACTCCACGTTCGTCATCCCATTCAGTTCCGCATTCCGTTTGGCATCTTCAATCGCTTCTGGAACGATTTCGACGCCGTATACCTTCTTCGCTTTTTGGGCGAGGAACAATGATATGGTCCCGATGCCGCAATAAGCGTCGATCACCGTTTCGTTTGCCTTAAGCTGTGCATACTCCAATGCATTGTCATAGAGCACTTTCGTTTGCGTCGGGTTCACTTGATAGAACGAACGGGCTGATATTGCGAATTGGATGTCGCCGATCGTATCGTAAATGTACTCATCTCCCCAAAGGATGCCTGTCTGATCGCCGAAGATAACATTCGTCTTTTTCGGATTGATGTTTTGGACGATCGATTTAACATGCGGAATCTGATCGACGATGTCTGCGATGATGTTCTTTTTGTTCTGTAGCTCTTTTCCTTTCGTGACGAGGACGACCATGATCTGACCGGTGTTTTGGCCGTACTTCGCGATGACGTGGCGGAGTGTCCCTTTATGGGTCCGTTCGTCATACGCCCGGATGCCGTATTTTTTGGCGATCTCTTTTACCGTCTGCACGACTAGGTCATTTGCTTCCTGCTGGATCAGGCATTCCTTCATATCGATGATCCGGTGGCTTCCCTTTTGATAGAAGCCTGTGATCAGTCCGCCTTCTTCCTCACCGACTGGCACTTGGGCTTTGTTCCGGTAGCGCCATGGATCATCCATTCCGAGGACAGGATGAATCGTGACATCCTTCAGCTTACCGATCCGCTCCATGACGTCCTGTACTTGTTTTCGTTTGTACTCGAGCTGCCCTTCATAGGTGAGGTGCTGAAGCTGACAGCCGCCGCACTGCTCGTAGATCGGGCATGGCGGTATCGTACGGTGCCCGCTTTCCTTTGTTACCTCCAACAGTTTGCCGAACCCAAAGCCCTTCTTCGTCTTGATGACTTTGACCTTCGCCTCTTCACCAGGAAGGCCTCTCGGGACGAAAAGCGTGTAGCCGTTAACCTTCGCCACTCCCGCGCCATCATGGGACAGGTCTTCGAACGTGACGTTGATGATATCGTTTTTTTGTACAGGTAAGGCTTGTTTTGCCATGTGATTTTCCTTCTTCCGCTCGTAAAATTCTTATCTGATTGTAGCACATCCGGAAGCCAATAAACAAAATACAGACTAGCGCGAAAAAGCTCCCAACGACTAGCTGGGAGCTTCTGATTGTATGGATTATGCTTCTACACTTTTAAGAGTTTTCATGCTTTCGATGGCGATATTCAGATGCTTCTCTTCAGGTTTTGAAGTGAAACAAACGTATTGAAGAAAGGAACCGACCTTATAGAAGAGCGTCATGCGGCTTCTCTTCATACGGAACATTTCATAGCCGATACTCCATGCGATGAGCATGTTGAGGACCATATTTTCCATAAAAAAGGACAGGATGGTGGTATTGAAGATGATGAACACAACAAGATTCGTCCCACACCGTGGATGGACCCTCGGCTGCTTCGCGACATTCTCATAGGTGAGAGGAAGGTTCTTGTCTTCACAATGTGCGACCATATGTTCAGCCGCGTGATACTTGGAGATGCTCGTGAATTTAATGACAACGGCAGCAAGCGCAATCGCTGCAAAAGAAAAGAGCCATTCCATTTCCAGCAGTGGCAGACGACTGGTACTTGTTCCGCTTGGCAGAACTTTTCCTGCTAAAAGAAGTGTCGCGAAAGCTAAAATGAGCTGCTTATACACATTCATCATCGCTTTGACGATCGACCAGACACCTCTGACGAAAGGGATCTTGTTGAGAACCGAATCCAGCTTGCCTTCATTATTATGTATGGCTTCAACCTTTGATTGAAACGATCCGTTGTTGTAGATTGCTTTCACACGGAATTTTTTCCCGATGAACAAGACGCTGTTCAGTCCAGCAGCTCCACCTTTATATACCTGCATCAACATCACATTCCTTTTGATTTCGGATAGTACCAGTGTACAATAATCTGAATATTTATACAACAATTAAAAAGGTTAACTTGTTTTCCATTTAACAGAAATTGGGCATAAAGACAGTATGGACGTGAATGGAGGAGGTTCTTATGAATATCATCTTTATCCCCCTGATGATGGCCATCGTCGGGTTTGCGGTCGGTTATTTTCAAGAAGGCCTACAAGTCGGGGTCATCTATGCGATTGGTTTTTTTAGCGGAAGCTTCATCTATCGTACCTTACGTCACTATATCGTTAAAAATACCAAAAAAATCAGCCCCAGGCGATGAACGCTCAGGGCTGTTTTTCTTATTTCGAGTGACCCTTTCCAGGTTCGTTGATTCCAATGGCGGCTCCGATCCTTCTGGAGTCGGATGCCCCGTAGAACAGGCCTTTGTCATAATCGATTTGGATACTCTGGACGTTTCCGATCGTCGTTGAAGAGCCGATATTATGACCCATATCCGCCAGCTGCTCCCGTACTTCTGCTGAAATTCCTTGTTCCCAGTTCATTGCTGAAGTGTGCGAGTTATAAATCCTTGGTGCTTCGATTGCTTCTTTCAGCTCCATGTCATACTCGACTAGGTTCAGGAAGACTTGGAGGACTGATACGATGATCCGTGGTCCGCCCGGTGAACCGAGTGTCAAAATCGGTTTCCCGTCATCAAGAACCATCGTAGGGGTCATGCTGCTCATCGGGCGTTTGTTCGGCTGCACTTCATTCGCTCCGCCTGGACGCGCATCAAAATCCGTGATTTCATTGTTCAGCATCAAACCATAACCTGGTACCATGATGCCTGTACCAAACACTTGCTCGATCGTTGTCGTATAGGAAACGACGTTGCCCCATTTATCCGCAACAGTGAAGTGAGTAGTTTCTCCCATTTCTTTATCGTCTGCTTGCTCGACGACATCCATCGCAGGGTCAGCCTCTTCATATTGCCACGGGTCGCCTGCTTCGACATTCCGGTTCGCCTCATTCAAGTCGATCAGGGCTCGTCTTTCTTCAATATAATCCGGATGGAGCATGCCATGCATCGGCACATCGACAAATTCAGGATCGCCGATATAGGCAGCTCGGTCCGCATAACTTACTTTCATCGCTTCCGATAAAAGATGGTATTTCTCGACGGAATTTTCTCCGTATTGGCCGATATCGAAGTCTTCTAACAGCTTCAGCATTTGCAACAATGTCAGACCACCCGAGCTAGGGGGCGGCATGCTGGCAATCTCGTAATTTTTATAATCACCATATACAGGTTCATCAACGGTCACATCATAATTCGCTAAGTCTTCTGGAGTCATCGTTCCGCCGAAGTCCTGGACCGTGTCTGCTAGCGCCTGTCCGATTTCTCCGTTATAGAGCGCTTCGGTTCCATTCGAACGGATCAGCTTCAACGTTTTCGCAAGGTCTTTTTGCTGTAGCCATTCCCCGGCTTCAAGCGGTTCGCCATCCGGTAAAAAGACATCTTTGGCAGCAGTCGCTGACAGTTTGTCCTCATTTGAGGCAATCATACGGGCAAGGTATTCATCGATTGCAAAACCTTTATCCGCCAGATGGATCGCAGGGGTGATCAACTGTTCCATCGGTCTTGTCCCCCATTTTTCAAGGGCGGTTTCCAGACCTTTCAATGTACCAGGCACGCCAACCGCATTTCCATGTCTCGAACGTTCTCCAAACGGGATGATCCTTCCATTTTCATCAAGGAACATGTCTGGCTCTGCTCCTGCAGATGCTCTTTCCCGGCTGTTGATGATCGTGACGTCCTCTGCCTCGGCATCATAAACCATCATAAAGCCACCGCCACCGATTCCAGACATCATCGGTTCGACGACGTTCAGCGCAAATTGGATCGCTACTGCAGCGTCGACAGCATTCCCGCCTTTTTTCAAGACGTCAGCTCCGACCTTTGATGCCAGCGTATGGGAAGTGGACACCATACCGTGTGTACCGACATCGTATTCTTTAAATTCCTCAGGATTGTCTTTCTTCGCTATACCTGAGGCTGGAGCCATCGAAAATAGTAGAACGAAAGCCAAGAGTGCGTACGTGAACTTCTTCCAATACAACTTCGTCATTTTACAATCCCCTCCTGAATTTAAAATATTTAGAATTATTATAAATTTTATCATCAAAACCTTAGTCGGATTGATATAATATGGTTATGAACTTATAAGCCTTACTTATATACGGGACTTTATCATTGTAATGAAGTCATCGATCTGTGCTAATCCGCCTATAAATCATCGCCCTTTCCTCCACGATCTGACACTTCTTTACGATACCGATTGAAAAATAATACGATTTTCCCATTATCTTGTAAAATAGCTGGTTATTAAGGAGGTTTTCGATGAATTTACTTGCATTTCGTTACTTTTTAGAAGTGGCTAAAACGTTGAATTTCAGCAAAGCTTCCGAGTCGTTGAATATTTCACAGCCAGGGTTGAGCCAGCAAATAACGAGTTTGGAAAATGAATTGGGTATCAAGCTGTTGAATCGCTCAACAAGGAAAGTGACATTGACGGAAGAAGGTGAGTATCTCGTAAAAAGCCTCCAGCCCTCATTCGAACATATCGAGAACGTCATTACGGAACTGAAAGAAAACCAACAACTGCCGAGTGCTTCACTCCGGATCGCGACTGTTCCTTCTGCCGCAAGCAACCTGATTCCGACCGCCTTGAAACAATTGCAAGCAGAGTTGCATGATTTTGAATTTTATCTGCAAGAGGTCACCTCCTCAAAAGCGATTGAACTAGTGGAAAGCCAACGGTCCCATCTTGCCTTGATCCGGACGCCCATCGATGTAAAACGATTGGATGATCGCGGGCTGGATATGCTGGAATTCGAGCGCCATCCTCTGCAGGTCATCGTTTCCGCTGAACACCCGATAGCTGAGCGATCCTCTATCGATTTATACGAGCTGAGGAATGAGCCTTTCATCCATTATGACGAGAAGGAAGCGCCGTCCCTCTTTTACTTGTTGGAGAGGGCTTGCCTTTCTGCAGGCTTCATACCGAATACGATCGGCGGCGGGCCGGAAATCCTGACGATTTCGACGCTCGTTTCCAATGGGCTGGGGATCACCTTGATGCCGAGGGACATGTATCATTTGATCCAATCCTACCGAATAAAAGCGATCGATATTGATGGGGATCAGTCATACAGTTCCATCTCGGTCATTTGGAAAATAGAATCCTACGTCCCTCTCGTCACCCAGCGTTTTCTGAACATCCTGCAAGGTTGCGAGATGATGAGGAGCACGTAAAAAGCCCCCGAGTAAATTGGCTGGGAGCTTCCTAAATTGACAACCTATTATGGACTTTAATTAAGCGTTGTTAACCCTGTGGGAAAAGCCTCAGGCTAGACCTGAGGCAGGAGGCTTGATTCCTTCAAAAAACTATAATGAAGGATCACAGGGCCAATATTTAAAAATTTCAAAAGGAGGAATGACATTGAAAACATTTTTAGTGACGCTTAGTAAAAAGATAGAAGGCGAATTGACTGATGATCTGTTACATAGGCATGTCGATTATTTGAAATTTATGAACCAGAACGGATCTTTAATCATGTGCGGCCCTTTTGTAGATAAGGATGGCGCAATGATGATCTTCAGGTGCCATTCTTCGAACAAGTGAAGACCCTTGTCAGCAAAGACCCGTTCATTGAGGAACAGTATTATGGAACCTATGATGTTACTGAATTTATTGATGCAAATGACGAAAACAATTGGCTTGTTGACACACCACAAACTCAAGAGAATTTGAAACAATAGTATACCTTTTAGAGGTCAATCTGGATTTCATCCGCTGTTTTTAGTCTGGTGGAGGGTTTTGCCGGTTCGTTGTTGATGCGGATTTTGCCTTCCTGGATACGTTTGATGATATCGGTCCTGCTCCAGTCTTTGATTTGATCGGCGATGATTTTATCGACTCGGAACTTGCCTTGGACGTCGGCCAGTGTAATGGTGATTTTTTCAATGCCGATGGTTTGGTAGTCTTTTATGTTGATTATAGTGAGCTGGCTGGGTTGTTCTGACGGCTCCTCTACCACTCTCGCGTGTTCGGTATAAGCCTGATAGATTTCGAGCTTCTTGTTCCACGTATGGTTCTTGTCGCATTTATAGATGGCGAACCGGTAGATGTTTTTCCCGTTCGCGTTATGGCGGCGGATCATCGTATCAGTGAATCGTACGGTCCTGCCGCAATTGCTGCAATGTCTTTGGACTGAATAATCCTTCGTTTCTTGAAGCTTCCATTTCAATTGGACCTTCTGCATTTCCTTCACCTCTATTTAGATGTAAGGAAACGTAACGCTTCTATTTGGAGATCTTGCAGTATGAAGTTTTTAACCAAAATAAAAAGAGGCACCCTAAGGGAACCTCAGTTTCATGCATGCTGCAGAAATTGGTTACGTTCCTTCGTAATGGGATTTAGACAGACTACTCCCGTTCAGCAAGCTTTGAGAAAAGCCGCTTCAGGCGAGTCCATATCCAAATTGTGTTCCATTACAAAGTGTATGTTGGCATAAATGTAACCTGATCCTTTCACTCCAAATAGATTAGATTCAGTTTACATGATAGTGGAATATTTTTCAATCTAAATTTGTTCGAGCGAATTCTCCTGGGCCGGGATTGGATAGTCCTTTAAAAGTCCGGCAAAGTAAACGAGGTTGTTGCTCATCTTCTTGATTGCCTTCTCATTGACTGGTGTTTCGCACTCCTTGCAAATGCAATACGAATCACCGTTTGGCGGAATCGTAAACCCGATATGGGATAACGCATGCAGAATCGACTGGGCAGCTTGTTTTGCACCGTAATTATTTCCGGTGATGAGAACTCCGCCTACTTTGTTGTAGAAAAGTGCTGGTCCATTCTCGATCATGTTGTCGCTTTCCGCATAAAGCCGTTCGATGACATGGGCTGCGATACTGCTCTTTTCTTCAATCCATAATGGTGTCGCGAAAATCACGATATCGGCGGCTTTCACCTTTTCGAAAATCTCTGGCCAGTTGTCGTCAAGGGGCGGATCGTCGTTCGTTGAATAGCTGATGTTGTAATCCGCAAGCCAAACGATCTCAAAGGAAACATTGTGATCCTGTAAAATTTCGAGTGAATAATTAGTCAATACTTGTGTATGGGAAAGGTTATCCTCGGTTTTCAGTGAACAATTCAGTATCAAGGTATGTAGAGATGACATAGCTCTTCCTCCTTTTCAACTTCAAAACCTCTATTCCCTGAAAAGAGGAAAGCTAATCCACTTTTTAATAAAACTTTTTACCTGAAATCATCCGAACGAATTGTTTCTTTCCCTCTGTGTTGGCTTTATTGTTATTCTGATATCGGGTGGTCAGCTGATGTTTCAATTGTTCATACTCTTTAGTAATAACTGAGTAGGAGAGATTTTAATAATTTCTCATCCTGTTCGAAAAGTGCTTTCCATTTCGTATTGTGCCAGGCTAGTACCACGTCCCCTTTATTGACTCTGGGCATATGATTCCTCCCTCTTTTCACCGGACATGCTTCCGTTGTGCGTTGACTAATTCGACAAAAGCCTGCGGTTGGCTGTCTGAAAGATATTTGAACTGGGCCTGATCGCCATTCCCCTTCAGAAAAAAATGCTTCTTGAACAGGTGTTTTTTCAACTGGAATTTTTCGATTGTCTGGTAATCGTATGTTTCGACTAGTTCCCCAGGCTTAGTCAAGTAATCACCTACAAATACCAAACGGTCTGTCGTAGCAGCCAGTATCCCAGGCCTTGGTGCAAACGAAAATATGTATGTAATCAATGCACATCGCCTTGTAGCCAATATCTGCTCATTCTCCCTTAACATCATCCTCACCTGCTTAGTCGTTACTTGCATCCTATCTCTCTCCCCATACTTTTCTAGTTACTACTACTTACGAACTATCCTAGTATAAGGTTTCAAAATGGTGCCTGGCACTTTTTTGAAAACCTTGGGGCATAACGGATTCAAAGTGGTGCCTGGTACACTCAAAGCTGTTTTTCTATTTTTAAGCCTGCTGCTTGCATCGGTCCGGCCGTTATGATCTTGGATAGCTTCATCGCCATTTCCTGTGAGGATGGTTTCGTGCTTTGCTTCAACCACCATTGGACGACACCGACAAAGGCAGCGCTGATAAAGTGAAGGATCAAGTCTTTGGGGATTTCAAAATCCTCCGGGCGCACCCCAAGTTCAATCATCTTCTTGCTGAAATTTTCCCGTATGACTTCCTCAAGGTTATTCCGGAAATTGTAGACCCCATGCTCGCCAAACATTACAGTATAGAAAACCTGATTTTTTTCCATGCTTTCGTATACTTTTTCAATGGTCGTCCGCAGTTTTTCGATTTGTACTTCATGTTCCTTAACGTGAAGCACGGGATTAAGTACACTTGTCAACTCATCGATGGCGGACCTGCTGATTTTTTCAAGCAGGTCATACTTATCCTCATAATGGAGGTAGAAGGTCCCCCTGTTGATGAGGGCTTCCTCAGCTATGTCTTGAATCGTCACAGAGTCGAATCCTTTTTGCTGGATCAATTTCAAAAATGCCTCATTGATCAGCTTCCTTGTTCTTTTTACACGCAAGTCCATTTTTTTGCTCATCTTTCACTCCCCTATTTCTTTTTTGTAAATTAATCAACAGTACGCTATGGGATGTCGTATATCATACGAATCATAAATGATTGGTTATTGAATGTTGAATTGAATCTTCTATAATTCATCATATACGACACTTTGTTAATTAATCAACATTTTGTCGGACAAAGGGGAGTGAAATTTTAATGAAAAAATTCTTTAAGCAAAAACTATTTTGGGGTGGATTTGTCGGAATTCTATTGGCGGTCTTTATCTTTACCTTCGCATTCATGGGGTCTACTGTGAACCCGACATTAAAAGAAATGCCGCTTGCGGTCGTTGTACAGGATGAAGGTGTAACCCTGCCAAACGGCCAAAAGATGAATTTTGGGAAAATCCTTGAGGATCAGCTTAAAAAGAATGAAAAAGCGTCCATCGACTGGACATTTCTTAACAGTCGGGAGGGTGCAGTCCAAGGGATGAACGAGAAGGAGTATTACGCAGCCATTGTCATCCCGGGTGACTTGTCTCAAAATATTTTTTCTTTATTAAGCGAAAAACCAATGCAGCCGGAAGTCGAAATCTTCATCAACGAAGGGATGAACATGACCGGAGCGACGATGGCTGACCAGGTTACTAGCGGGATCCTTTCTAATTTCAATCAACAGGTTCAACAAAATTTATACGGTCAAATCGACAGGGCACAATCAACAATGTCCGTCGAGCAGTCGAAGATACTTTCCCAACCGGTCCAAGTGAGGAAAGAGAAACTGAATCAGGCAGGCAGTCATACAGCCAACGGAAATACCCCAGCTTTATTCACCCAGATCCTTTGGATTACGACATTCATTAGTTCGATGATCATTTATACGGTTATCAAAAAACTTGAGCCAGGAAAATGGAACTTCTCGGCGATCCTCAGTCAGCTATTAGGCGGACTGGTATTCGTTGCTTCGATTTGTGGCCTCGTATTATGGTTGACGGAAGGAGTACTCGACGTTGCCATTACAAATAACGGTGAAATGTTCATGCTCCTATTGTTCACAGGATTGATATTCTTTTTCATCCAGGGCGCACTTTTGAACTGGATCGGATATGCAGCAGCCCCACTTATCATTTTGCTTCTTTTCTTTGCTATGCCGATCCTTACTTTGCCACCCGAGGTTCTACCGGATATCACGAGAGACTGGTTGTATTCCTGGATCCCATTCCGATTCAGTGTAGAGGCATTTAAAGATGTATTATTCTTTGGATCAAATCCTTTGGAAAATGGCATCGGTGTGCTTGGTTACACAGGTTTGGCCGGATTCCTGCTCATGCTATCAGCAGTGTTCAAACCAGAGCGTAAAGCGGCTGACCAGAATAGTATCAGTACTGATTGATAGCCGGTACCAGGCACCATTTTGAAAGCCTTGCGGCGCAAGGACTTTCAATTGGTGCCTGGTACACCTATTTCTTTTAATGTTTTCCTCTTTTTTTGTTGTCAAGGTTTTGGCGAGCACATGGTTTTAAAAAGAAGCGTTCTACCCACAACAAATGAAGAAAAGAACCAGCAATCTGTATGAAGATCGCTGGTTCTATTTTGGTCTATTAACTTCAAGATTGGCTTGGAACTTTGATTACCTTCACCATTTGGCGGATCGCCCCGAGATGATAGGCTGAGTGGGCTAAAGAACCCAGGATTCCATTTGCGGTTTGCTCATCCGGTATATCGATGAGTTCGATTTTTTCCAACAGCGCTTTGTACTCTAACTTGAGTTCCTCTTTGAATTGTTGCCATGTGATCTGATCTACGGAAGTGATCTTCCAGGACTCGCCCCAATTCAGGTTCGGCTTCTCGCCTTTCAAGTAGGTGTTCGCCATCCATAAATAATAGCGGGTGTGATCCGTGTGAGCCGCGATGGTCGTCCCCTGGATCGGGATAGATGCTTCTTCTGCTGATAACATTTCAAGTGTACCGAAGATTCCGCTCCCTGGTTTTGACTCTGTGTACCAGCTTTGATTCCCTTCAGGTCCATCAAAGGTTTCCTTCAATAATGTCTTCACAGCTTCCACTAAGGTATTGTTCAACTCAGTTCCTCCTCATTTTTTATAGATAGAACGTATTGATCCATTCCTCTGGTTATTGACACTGTAAGTTACATACGACATCTTCGGTAGAATTCCTTTTCTCATTTGAAAATTAGGAGAATTGCTCTATTGCCCTGCGATTCGAATCGTTTTGTAGGTTGGTTCTACTTTTGCGTATTTGGATATAGTTAAAACTTCTGCTTGAGTTAATGACCCGTCGAATACGAGTACGTGCTGCTTATCCAGGCCCTCTTCTATTTTATCAAACGACCGGTCATACGAGGATTCTAGAGAGATTGAAGACCCCTCCCCACTAAGCTCCGCCTCCATGACACCAAAATCTTCTGGTGCATTTACGGTGATTTCCGTCTTTCCATCTGTCACATTCATATCTTCAATCGTAAGGTTTTGACCGGCTAATCGGATTGTCTTCTGATCAAGTTCAGTTTTCACATTCACTTCATGAAATTTCAGTTCCTTTTCAAGTATGAGGGTCAGGTCTTTGACATCCTCAGGTAAAGGCTCATATTCCAGATCGAATGTGTAACCGCCAAGACTGGATGTTAAACCAGACCCTTGTGGTCGGATCATTTCACCGTCTGCTTTCAATCCGATTTGAAACGCGATGTGTCCCATGCCCATTTTATCCCATGCTTTTTTGTCCTTCACTTTTATTATTCCTTTAATGACAGTTTGCGTAGGTGTTGCAACCAGTTTTTCAAATTCATAGATGACGGAATCCGTTTTGATTGATTCATCTAGTTTCATATTGTATTTCGTCATCATCGCCTTTGATCGGTCCAGCTTGAATGGAATTGTCGCTTTTTCAGCCGGGTTATCATCCATCGCTATATGAAAGTCGATATTTTTTACAAAGGGATTGGGAGGTTCGAAGGATTGCACATACGACATTTTCGTATTGTCATCATTCACGGTACCGAAGCCTGATGTCTCACGAATGGTCCCGAAAACACTTTCCATCTGGATAAGGTAGTCCGAGAACTTGCTGTCTTCACCCTCCCTCGGGTCAAAAACGGTATACATCACAATCAACCGATTGTCATCAAGCATAATCCCATTGACCGTGACTTCGATTCCGTTAGGGAGTTTGGCACTTTTATCGATTACTTGGCCCTTCCCTTCTTCATTCAGCTCACTTAACGAATCTGTCAGTACGTCATCATACCCGAGAATTTTCTTGCCGTAATAAGCCATCGTGTCAAATTGGAAGGTGAAAAAGAGCAGGAACAAAAGCGATGCCGCAATGAGGGAGAATCTCTTCCATCGGTTGCGTGATTTGGGAGGTTCGATATCAAGCCTGTTTCTAAGCCGATCCTCCAGTCCTGCCGGCGCTTTCATAGATTGTATGTTTTCTCCGTCTTCCCTCAGCTTTTTTTCCAGATTACTCATAGATATTCACCACCTAGATACTTTTTAAGCTTTTTCAGCCCGATTGATATTCTTGATTTCACCGTTCCGACCGGGACTTTCGTGATCTTCGCGATCATTTCATAATCGTAGTCAAGCCAGAAACGGAGCTGTATGGCTTCTTGTTGATCAATGGACAACTTGCCTAAAAGTTTCTGTAGATCCAGTTGATGAATGACACGTTCTCCCTCATGCGTGTTTGAAGGCTCATCGATTTCTTCCATCACCGTCGTTTTCTTCCGCTTCCTCAGGATGTCCCGGCAACAGTTGACGAGGATCGTTTTGCTCCAACTGTAAAATGAACCCCGCTTTTTCAATTTGTTGATTTTTTCATAAAGGATGACGATCATATCCTCGAGCGCATCCATTGCATCCTCTTTATGTCTTAAATAAGTGTAAGCAAGCCTATAATACTGGTCTTTCTCTGCTAAAACAAGCTGTAACAGCGCTTCTTTATCCCCCTGTTGTGCTTTTCGCACAAGCTTCTCGATCCCCAAATCTCTCCCCCCTCTTCCACCCACACCTTAGAGTCACCAACCCCACAAAAAGTTCAAATTATTTATAAAAATAGATATGTGTACCAGGCACGACAATTTAGCCCTTGTGCCGTATGGGATTCCAAAAAGTGCCTGGCACCGATAAACAACGTTGATGTATCAAGAGGTCTGAATCGGTGCCAGGCACACTCCTAAATTATACCTAATTAATTAAACGTTTGTTTGAAAATACATTATGTTACGGCACAAGAGGTTAAGCTTCTTAATCAAATGTTTGTTTGAACGGGTGCAAGGCTTGTCGTAAAGGTGAATTTTTACACTTTTACCACTGTTTTTGACCATTGATCATACGTTTGTTTGAAATCCACTTATATTGCCCTCAAAGTAATTCAGCCGCTTAATCAAACATTTGATTGAACTCTAAAGGAGATTGTCGAAAGATTCTCTGTACCAGGTACCGAAATGAAATCCTTGTCCCCCAACGGATCATAAAAAGTGCCTGGCACCGAGCCAAGCACTTTTATTCAATGGACGACGCCATCATCGTATTTATCGATATAGAGTGTTCCGTCTTGTTGGACTTCTGCGTAAAAGACCTCTGAGATCCGCTGAATGCCTGAGTCACGTAGTTTTTGTTCAAGCCATGCTGTATCGAGATGAAGGTTGGATAGATTGCCTTCGATCAATTTGCCATCAGATACGACTACTGTCCCTACTGAACTGCCACGATCCGGTTTGAATATGTTCATATCCCTCTTTGTGAGGGGTTGCAAACTTTCCTTTTTCATCACCGATATGGTTCCATCCGTTTCAAAAACGGCAAAAGAAACATCAGAGAGGGAAAACACGCCTTTCTTTCTTAACATAACATTGAGTGTTTCCATGTTTAGTTGGGTTTTCCGGAGTGAGTCCTCCATAATCTTTCCCTCCTTGATCACAATGATGGGAGTTCCGTTAAGAAGTTTATGCGCTCCCTTCGATTTGAGATCTAGAAAACTGAACACCAAAGTAAATGCTGCCCATCCGATTAATGCAAGTACTCCATTTCGAATGCTTACCATGGAATTTAACACAAGAGAACCAGCGATCGTCCCGATTGCAATTGCCGACACGAAGTTATGAAACGTCATCTGGCTTATTTCTTTTCTTCCCATCAATCTGGTCATCGCCCATAGTACTAAGAATGATATCGATAATCGGATTATCAGTTCTGTAATATTCATAGAGCCACCCCTTAATTTAGGATCAACTATAAGGGTGCCCTTGTTTTTCATTGATCATTCTCTCCAATTTTCCATCGATAAGCTTACTTAAAAGGTATATAATGTAAATAATTGATTTGCTTCCTTCATAAAAAACAGACAGTATTCTCCCAGGGGGCTAAAGCTATGACAGACATCGTTTTACTGACTTTGATCAGCTTCAGTTGGATTATTTTCAGCTGGCTTGTTATCTATTTTCCGAAAAAATTACGTTGGTACATCCTCCCCTATCTCACCTTTCAGCTTGGAGCGACGTTGATCGTATACAGTATTTCATTCGTCAAAGGCTGGTCGGGGATCGGGTATGGCGGGCTTGGGGTTGCAATCGTCGGGATCGCCTTGATTTTGTGGTTGATCGTCCGGATCTATTATCACTCGAAACCTAGGGAGGCATCAGAGGAATACGATTCTTTTTAATCTCAACAGTAAAAGAGTTGGCCAATCTAGAGGTCGACTCTTTTTTAATTCACCTGCGGATGATAAGTTGATGATTCTCGCGGACGTGTCGCTTTATACCATTGGAAACAGAAAATCGTGATCAATGCGATATCAATCGCGTCGCCGCCGTAATACATGATCATACTCCCGATTTCCGCCTGTCCCGAGGGAACGCCAGCAGGCGGATGGGCATAGAGATACTTAGACAAGATTCCATGCCCTCCCAATGCGAAAATAAACACAACTGCACGATACAGAAAGCTTCTCTGATGTGGAGTCGGATCTATATAAATCATCGAAACAGTAAAAAGATAGCCCGCTAAAAATACATGCAAATGGACCAATACATGCAACACCTGACTTTCATGCATCGCCATATATAGTTCCGTCGTATAGAGCAGCCATAATCCTCCCACATTAAGAAGAGATGCTACGACCGGATCGCTTGCCACCCGGAAAAAACAGCTTTTCAACACACGAGTCAGTCGGCGGGACCATTTGACACTGATCGTCCTCAAAATAAGCGTCACCGGTGCCGAAATAGCAATCAGGAGAGGAGCAAGCATTCCGAGCAGCAGATGGCCAGTCATATGGGCAGTGAAATCCATATGTGCTTGATTCGCAATCGGACCGACAACCGCCCCGGCTGCACTCAAAGCTCCGAAACACCAGAAAAAATAACGGTGTAACGGCCATGAATGATAGCGCCGGTTCGAGGACACCCCTGCGAATATGTATAAACCGATCAGCAACAGGAAAGGAAGTATTAACATCATCTGTTCGTTGTTACTTTGATGGATATGTCCATGCATTACCCACTGTTCCCTTCCCATTTTTTGCGGAGTTCCTTGCTGGTACGGTTGATGAGCAGCCCACCGGCAATGATCATGATCACCGCGATGATATTCCAAACCCAGTCGTAGATGAACACATGATCGACATACCGGATTTGATGGATTCTCATAATTTTGTGCTGAATAATCCCATCATAGAATTGGAACGCACCTCCTGCAAACATGCTTCCGCCCCACCACCTCTTAAAAACAAAAGCATTCCGCCTGCGGAGATCAGCTACCATGAATAATCCGCTGATTGTTGCAAACCAGCTGAAGGCATGAAACAGACCATCGGAAATCAAGCCCATGGATCGAGTCGTTTTATCGTAAAAATGATGCCAATGCAAGAGCTGATGGAATACCGTTTCGTCAACAAAGGCGACGAATCCAAGACCGAACAGCATCCCTGACCAAATATTCCGGTTAAAGTATGTAATAGAATCTTGTTGCGAATCAAGATTTTCAGAAGCCATTTTTTGGTCCTCCTAATCATTTCGTCCTTTCCTTACCCTATCCTTTTTTGGAAAAGTTGAATCGGAATAATTGAAATTGGGTATTTTTGACCAAAACGGAAGTTTCACCTCAATTTATTCTTGATATCCTGAATATTCCTGTACAGCCAAAGGGTTTGCATCAGACTGAATAAAATCCCTATCATCGTTAATCTGATCGTTTGTTTTCTTTGTCTTTTTCTCGTTATCATCATGCTCCACCTTACCTTTGTTGTTATTTATTACTAGAATGTCTCCAAATCGTACAGTTAATCATAAAACCCTCCATCTTATAAACTTGAAAACAAGGCGTTGTCACCACATATTGTTGATTACCAAATTATATTCTTTCGGGAAAAGCAATCCAGGAAAGATCCTATAGTAATCCTTGAGAAATTGCCCCGTAAATGGAAAGCAACAATAAAGGAGAAAGAAAAACGCAAACGCCCTGTCCAGCCTCGCAGGTCACTGGAAGTCCGACGAGGAGGCTCGAACCAAACAAAGTTCAGTTCTTCGTGGGTAAACACTTCGACCTAAAATCAATGTGTCGACCGCCACAGGAGGACTGAAGTGATCCAAGTGGTTGGGCGTTGGAGCTAGACAATTCTTCATTGAAACAAATTTTAAAAAAGACTGACCGGCATTTCGGTCAGCCTTCGAATTTCAGCTTCTCTTGATTCTCTTTGGATTTACTTCCTTTTCGACTCTTTTACCGTGAAATGCTTCGGAAATCTCCACGTTATTTTTAAGTGTTGCCGAATCAAGATTATTGTTCATTGTTGCTTCTTCATTGAGCTTTTCGTTTTTCGCCATCTCAATGGTCCTCCTTACCTATCGCCCTACAATGCTCACTTTTGGTTTTCGTTCTTATTCGTTTTATTGCCTGATGAGTATTCGTATCCGAACTTCAACCCGGTCGTCTTATCTTTATAAGGACCTGTTACAACTTTATATTGGCTTTTACCTTTTTGAACCATTTCGATCACCGCCCTGTTAAAACTGATCATCTGGATGCAAGTTATTTTGCATCATAGCCTGGGTTTTTCCGATTTGCTCTGTCGTAGCAGGTTCAACTTTATACCAGCCTTTCCCACTCATGATGTCAAATAGCTTGCTTTGGTTCTGTTCAGCATTGTCAAAGCATTGCTTATAGACTTCCCTCAATTCCTTATGGCTTGTTTCGAGCAACGTATTACTGATACATCTGCATCTTCCCTTTTCCAACTCCAGACATAGCTGGAGCATTTCTCGATCCGTTAATCCCCGGTTTTCTATGTTATTCGGCAAGGTCCTTCACCTCCATTGACTATTGAATATGCATCGAACGATTGAAATACTTAGAGAGATCTCCGACTTTCATCTGGTGGCTTTCGGCCAACTCCTCTAATTGCTTCTGCAGTGCTTGATCCTCACATTGAGCAGCACACCAATTGATGGTTTTTGCTGTAATTTCCTCAGCTCGGATTTCATCTTCAATATAAGACAATTCCTTCGTCGTAAGTTGGTTCACTTAACGTCACCCCCGCTTGATGGTAGTCATTTATGTTAAATAGTATTGATTGACCGCCCTGTTTTTATCCAGCTTTTCTCACAACAAAAGAGTAGGTGGCAAGGGTTTCGTAAACATTAAGAACAATAACAGAATGAATTGATAAGGAGGGACTGTTCATGAGTGAAGTAACCTTGACAGTAAAAGGGATGACATGCGGGGAATGTGTCCAAAAAGTGGAAAAAGCACTTGCTGGAAGTCGTGGTGTTGAGCGAGCAATGGCTGATTTGGAAACAGGGCATGTGAAAGTTGAATATGAGGAGGATTTGGTAGGTAATAATCAGATTAAAAAAACGATCGAGCAGACTGGATATGAAGTGGAGTAGTATCCTCTGCCCTGTCTCAAGGATAAATGTTAAATGTGTTTAATGATTTTCGCTGGATTTCCCCCTATAACGACGTTGGCTGGCACATCCTTTGTAGCGACTGCGCCTGAAGCGATGACCACATTGTCCCCGATGTTGAAGCCGGGGTTTATGATCGCTCCGCCTCCGATCCAAACGTTGTGACCGAATGTACTAGGTTTTCCGAATTCTCTTCTAGAATTTCTCTCTAGCGGATCGAGCGGGTGGGTCGCTGTATAAATATATACCCCTGGTGCCAGCATACAATTGTCTCCGAACGTCGCCTTGTATACATCTAAAATGACGCAGTCAAAGTTTGCGAAGAAGTTTTCCCCGACATGGATGTTATAGCCGTAATCACATCAGAAGCTCGGTTCAATATGGATCTGCTCCCCCGTAGAACCGAACAGTTCTATTAAAAGGGAGACCTGTTTATCTTCCTCAGTTACCGTCGTTCCGTTGATCTATCTTGTTGACCGGCAGGCATATTCCCGTTCTTTTACGAGCACACTGTCCGCTGGATCATACATTTTTCCCGCCATCATCCTTTCCTTTTTCGTTTGTCATAAATGGCCACATCCGATATAACACAAAACCCGGCTTTGCGGGCCGGGTTCTGTTTTTTTATCTGTCGGTTTCAAAGCGTTCTTTCGGGACGATCATTTGCAGATGGTGCCTGAGGTTCACGAATTCGCCTGGAAGCAGGCCTCCGTATTCTCCGTCAAGGTTCAACTGCATTTTTTCTTCGGTATGGATATTGATACGTCTTGCTTTTTCATAAATGACGTGTTCGTCCCGGATGTGATCACCTTTGATCGCGAGTGTTGCGACGCGGATGAACTCGGCGAGGTTCGCTTTTTTCAAAATGATGAGGTCGAAATAGCCGTCATTGAATTCGGACATCGGAGCCAGTTTTTCAAAACCGCCGACAGAGTTCGTATTCGCGACCAGAAAAAGCATGATGTCACCTTCGTATACTTTGTCATCGTATTCGATTTTGACGTTGGTTGGACGGATTGACGGGAGCATCTCCATCCCTTTCAAGTAATACGCTAACTGGCCGATCATCGTCTTCATCTGACTCGGAACAGCATAGGTCAGTTCTGTGAGCTTACCACCGCCAGCGATGTTGACGAAATACTTTCCGTTCACACGACCGATGTCTACCGGGATGTCAATCCCATCACATAAAACATCTACAGCCCTTTCGATCGTCCGAGGAATCCCCAGGGCCCGAGCAAAGTCGTTGGTCGTGCCTGCAGGGATGATCCCCATCTTCGGTCGGTTCGGAAGTTCTGCGATGCCGTTGATGATCTCGTAGATCGTTCCATCGCCGCCTGCTGCAATGACAAGATCGAATTCACGTTCAACTGCCAGTCTTGCTGCTCTTGTTGCATCTCCTTCATCGGCGCTGGTTGCATGAGCCGAAGTCTCGTAGCCTGCTTTCTCCAGTTTTTCCAGGATATAAGGCAGCTGCCGCTTGACCTGTTCCCTGCCTGATGTCGGATTATAAATTAATCGAGCTCGTTTCATAATAGATCACCTGATTTTATTCTAATAGGTTTCAAAAAACTAGATGCGGACAACTGTTGTGTAAAAATTTTCCTTTTATTGTTTCCGTCCATCTTATTATAGTGACCTTAAATCCAAAATGCAAAGCAATTCGCTGTGACAAAGAACGACGAAAGCCGGATTTGGCGAAATGCCCATAAATTCCCAGGAAGTTGTCGCGATAAATTCTCTGCCCTCCTATAAAGAAAACTTGGCAAAGCCAAGCCATGGCGAAGGCTGAGCCTAAGCTGCACTTATACTTCGTTCGTAAACTTATCTGCTACGTCGGTTAGCTACATCGCTGAAAAGTTATACATTCTTAACGTACCAGAAAAGAAGCCCTCCTAAAGGGCTTCTTCATGACTCAGCGCTTTTCGATTTCGTCGACGATCAGTTTGTTGACCATCGGCGGGTTCGCTTTCCCTTTCGTCGCCTTCATCACTTGGCCAACGAGGAATCCGAGTGCCCGGTCTTTCCCGTTTTTATAGTCGATGATCGATTGTTCGTTCTCATCTAAAATTCCAGTGACGATGCCGCGAAGCTCACCTTCATCCGAAATCTGGACAAGTCCTTTTTCCTTGACGATCGCTTCTGGATCGCCACCTTTTTCGATCAGCTCTTTGAACACTTTCTTCGCAATTTTGGAAGAAATCGTTCCTTTTTCGATGAGCTCAATCATTTTCGCAAGACCATCTGGTGTAAGAGCGACTTCATCGATCTCCTTGTACTCAGCGTTCAAGTACGCGGAAACCTCACCCATCATCCAATTGGATGCAGCTTTTGCGTCAGCACCATTATCCAATACTTTTTCAAAGTAATCGGACATTTTCTTCGATTGCGTTAAAACCTTCGCGTCATATGCTGGGAGCTTCAACTCATCGATGTACCGTTGCTTACGCGCATCCGGAAGCTCAGGAATCTCGGATTTCACACGCTCGATCCAGGCTTCGTCGATTGAAAGGCCGACAAGATCCGGCTCTGGGAAGTAGCGGTAGTCGTCAGAGCCCTCTTTCACACGCATGAGGATCGTTTTCTTGGAAACCTCGTCAAAGCGACGTGTCTCCTGGAGAATCTCTCCACCGCTGAGCAATACTTTTTCCTGGCGGACTTCTTCATGAGCGAGTCCTTTTTGGACGTTCGCAAACGAGTTCAGGTTCTTCAGCTCCGTCTTCGTTCCGAACTCCTCCTGTCCGACTGGGCGGAGTGAAATGTTCGCGTCACAGCGCAATGACCCTTCTTCCATTTTACAATCGGATACTTCTGTATATTGTAGGATCGCCTTCATTTTCTCCAAGTAGGCATAGGCTTCTTCCGGTGTACGGATGTCTGGCTCTGATACGATCTCGACAAGCGGCGTACCCTGGCGGTTCAAGTCCACGAGGGAATGGGTTCCGTCTTCAGCATGCATCGATTTACCGGCATCCTCTTCCATATGAAGGCGTGTGATCCCGATTTTCTTTTTCTTGCCGTCGACTTCGATTTCAATCCAGCCGTTTTGGCCGATCGGCTTATCAAATTGAGAGATCTGATAGGCCTTCGGATTGTCCGGATAAAAATAGTTTTTGCGGTCGAATTTTGTTTCTCGTGTGATTTCACAGTTTAATGCCATTGCCGCACGCATCGCGAAGTCAACCGCTTGCCTGTTCACGACAGGTAGAACGCCCGGGTGTCCAAGACAGATCGGGCAGACGTTCGTGTTCGGTGGTGCTCCGAATTCGGTGGAGCAGCTGCAGAAGATCTTCGAGTTCGTTTTTAGTTCAGCATGGACCTCAAGTCCGATAATCGTTTCAAAATGCATCTTTTCGTCCCCCCTTACAGTTGCGGTTTGTTTTGATGATGGTCTGTCGCATGCTCATAGGCGTGAGCAACACGATAGATCGTACTTTCATCAAACGCTTTTCCGATGATTTGTAGTCCGACAGGCAGTCCATTGGAGAGTCCGCATGGGACGGAAATTGCCGGTACCCCAGCAAGGTTGACTGGGATCGTCAGGATATCGTTCGCGTACATTGTAAGCGGGTCATCGGTTTTCGCACCGATCTTGAACGCAGTTGTAGGCGCTGTCGGTCCAAGGATGACATCGTATTTTTCAAAAACTTCGTCGAAGTCGTTCTTGATCAATGTACGTACTTTCTGTGCTTTTTTGTAATACGCGTCGTAAAACCCTGAGCTCAACGCGAATGTTCCAAGCATGATCCGGCGTTTCACCTCGTTACCGAACCCTTCGCTGCGCGTGTGGTTGTAAAGCTCCAGGAGATTGTCCGCGTTTTCCGTGCGTACACCGTAACGGACTCCGTCAAAGCGAGCCAGGTTAGAGGACGCTTCAGATGACGCGAGCAAATAATAGGTTGCGACACCATATTTCGAGTGCGGGAGTGAAACCTCTTCCCACTCTGCCCCCAGGCCTTCTAAGACTTTAAGCGCGTCCATGATCCGGTTCTTGACGTCTTCATCTACACCTTCACCGATATATTCTTTCGGCACCGCGATTTTCAGACCTTGGATATCGCCAGTTAGGGCTGCTGTGTAGTCCTGGTTTTTAACGTTGGCAGATGTGGAATCCATTTTGTCATATCCGCTGATCGCCTGGAATAAAAACGCATTGTCTTCGACCGAGTTTGTAATCGGGCCGATCTGGTCAAGAGAAGAGGCGAACGCGACAAGGCCGAAACGGGAAACGCGTCCGTATGTCGGTTTTAAACCTACTACGCCACAGTATGCTGCTGGCTGCCGGATCGATCCGCCAGTGTCGGAACCGAGGGAGAAAAAGACTTCTCCTGCTGCCACTGCAGCTGCTGATCCACCGCTGGAACCGCCTGGTACGTAGTCCGTGTTCCAAGGGTTGCGTGTTTGGAAAAATCCTGAGTTTTCGTTGGATGAACCCATCGCGAACTCGTCCATGTTTAGCTTACCGACTGTGACCGTTTCCGCTTTTTTCAATCGCTCGACGACTGCTGCATCGAAAACAGGCTCGAAGTTGGCAAGCAACTGGCTTCCGCAAGTCGTACGAAGACCCTTCGTCGAGATGTTGTCTTTCACCCCGATCGGCAGACCGAACAGGAGTCCGCGCATTTCGTCGGTCCCCATCTTACTGTCGAGGTATTTCGCTTGTTCTCTTGCGCCTTCTTCATTCAGTGTCAAGAAGGCTTTCACTTTATCGTCTACTTCGCTGATTCTTGAGAAGGAAGCGTCGACGAGTTCGCTTACCTTCATTTCTTTTTTATGTAGGAGCTCATGCAGCTCTGAAATCTTCTTTTCAAATAAAGACATCGTCCATCTTCTCCCTCCCTACTCTAAAACTGCCGGAACTTTGATTAGGCCGTTTTGCGTATCTGGTGTATTTTTGAGTGCTTCCTCACGTGTCAGCCAAGGCTTCGCTTCGTCTTCACGGAGAACATTTTTCATGTCTAAAACGTGTGTGGTCGGTTCCACGCCATCTGTATCCAATTCCTTCAGTTGCTCTGCATAGCCGATGATCGCGTCAAGCTGATTTGTGAACATTTCCGCTTCTTCCTCAGTCACCGCAAGCCTTGCCAGCTTCGCAACGTGCTTTACTTCTTCCTTCGTGATTCGGGCCACTTTTTCCACCTCCAAAAATCGTACCTATTGCAATATACTGATGATACCAAAAAGAACCCGCCCATATCAACAATCAGGGTGTAGGAGCAGTAGATTGTCCAGCTTTCATGTCAAGTTAACGATAAATTTCGGATTTGCACCGATATTTTTCAAACTTGCACCGATAAATTTTGGAACTGCTACGATAAAGCATTCATAGGGCATTTGAGATGGTGCCTGACACCGATTGAGAAGTCAACGGCGCCAAGGGTTCCTGATCGGTGCCAGGCACCCAAAACAAAGCTTGCTATATCAGGTCGGTGATGAGTTTGGCGAGTTTTGTGATGCCTTCGGTGTTTTCGCGGTCGCTCAGTCCGGAGTAGCTGATACGGATCTCTTGTGTCGGTTCGTTCGTTGCATAACATGCACTGCCAGGCAGAAAGGAAATCGATAGCTCGGATGCCCGTTTCTGTAGCCCGAGTATGTCAATCCCCTCAGGCAGCTTGATCCACAAATTCAACCCGCCTTTCGGAATTTCATATGTGATCCGATCTTTCAAGTGGTTTTCCAGGATTTCAACTGTCATATCCCGCCTGATTTGCAAGGCTATTCTCAATTTTTCAAGGTGATCCTTCATCCGCTGTGTCTTCATGAACGGGAGGATCACTTTCTGGTTCAAGAGCGGGCTTCCGACATCCATGGAGGCTTTTGCAATAAAGATCGACTCATACAATTCCTTATCCGCAATGAGGGCTCCTAATCGAATTCCCGGTGCCATCGTTTTACTGAATCCTTTCAAAAAAATGCAATGGCCGGTCGTATCAAAGTACTTGATCGGTTTCGGCGGAAGCACACCATCAAAATAGATTTCATTGAACGAATCGTCCTCAATGATGAGGAAATGATACGTTTCAGCAAGCTCAAGAAGCTCTTTGCGTCGCTTTTCACTCATTGATGTCCCAGTCGGGTTATGGAAGGTGGGATTAACGTACACAACCCTTGGAGGGTTCCTTCGGCACTGCTCCTCCAATAGATCGGTCCTCATTCCATCTCGATCAATCTGTATCGGTAGAATCGCATTTCCTCTGTTCATGAACGTATCGAGTGCAGCACCATAACAAGGGCTTTCGACCGCTACTGTATCAGACGGTGTCAGAAAAGTGTTTGCAACCACATTGATCGCTTGTTGGACTCCACTCGTGATAAGAATTTCATCTATTGGTGGTCGATAACCAAGCTGATTGCCCAAGTAAGCGGACACTTCAGTACGCAGTTCTTCATCCCCTTCCACCGGTCCATACGTCGTCAAGATCATCGGGTATAGATCAAGAATCGTTTTTGCCTGATCCGCAAGAAAATGACTCGGCAACAGTCCCGGAGATACGACAGCTTTTGAAAAATCGTATTGACGTTTCGAACGCTGCATCAGATATTGCGAACGCGTAAGAAGAGGCGTGAAACTATCCTGATGCCCATCTATTTGTGGGAATGTATGACCGGAATGAGGACTTTTCACAAAAGCTCCCTTTCCTTGGAGGATTTCAACATAGCCTTCTTCTTCCAAGCGCTGATAGACTTTATTGATGGTCAGATAATTCACTTCCAACTCTTTTGACAATAACCGTAATGAAGGCATTCTATCTCCAGCCGCTAATACTCCCGTCTGGATCCTGTTCACCAGCTGATGATAAATTTGCTGATGGATCGGTGTGGCCGCCTCTTTCTTCAGGACTAGTTTCATATTCAGCTCCCCTTTTTCTTTAAGTAAAGCTGAAATTAAAACGTTTTACAAGGAGAACTGTTATACGCTCTATCAAACTGTTATACACTAACTCCTTTATACTCCTTTTAACTGAAAAGGAGGTTATCAGATGATTTTTATCAATTACATTTTAGTTTGCATTATTTTCGGTACAACTTTTCTGTTTATAAAAGTAGGGATTGATGCAGGGTCGACACCGATTCTTTCTGGCGGAGTCCGATTTATGATTGCTGGACTGCTTGTCCTTGGCTTTTTTGCCATCAAAAAACATCCGATCGTTGAGGCTTTGGTATCCAAACAGCTCATTTTGGTAGGTTTCTGTATTACGTTCATGACCTTTTCGACCCTCTATTGGGCTGAACAATACATTACATCTGGCTTAGCTGCTGTCCTCTCCGCGACTGGTCCTATGATGATTTTGTTGATCCAGAGGCAACGCAAGGAGGCTGAACTTGATTTTATCAAGGTGAGCGGGTTGATGATCGCACTTGTAGGTGTCATTTGCATCTCACTGCCTGGTTTAGGCGAGACACTTTCTTATCTTTGGGTGATCGGATGTATCGTGGTGTTGATCGGAGAAGTCGGCTACGGATATGGAACGGTTTTTTCCAAACGATATTTTGCGACGGAACATCGCTTTTCCCCATTTTTGATGAATGGTGTGCAAATGTTTTACGGAGGGATTATGTTGACTCTTTTTTCCTTCTTAGTTGAGGATCCTAGCTTTTCTTCACTCGTGGCAAATTCTAATGCACAGATCGCCTTGCTTTACTTGATCCTGGTGGGATCGATTGGGGGACATGGACTCTATTACTGGCTGATATCAAAAACCAATCCCATCTTCCCATCGACTTGGCTGTATGTCTCGCCATTGATTGCCATTTTCGTAGGCTATATGTTTTTACAGGAAGCCCTGTCTCCTATCATGATCCTGGGCGCATTCCTCATCATTCTCGGCGTGGTGCTGACCAATCGCACTACCCTCATGAAGCTAGTCAAGAACGGAGAAGTCACCCGCTCCAACGTCTGACTGACGTGCCTGACTGACGTACCAGGTACACTTTCAAAACCGTTGCGGTACAAGGGATTGAAAATGGTGCCAGGCACCGAAAAAGAAGCCTACAGCGCCAACGCTTCCCGATCGGTGCCTGGTACAGAGATATGATAACAATGCTTCAGACAAAGAAAAAAGACTGGCTTGGAGAGGGTTTGCCTCTTGAGCCAGTCTTTCTTTTATCTCTTTTTATTCAACAGCTTCTGTGAATTCATCTTTGACTTCTTGTTTTGGTCCTTTGCCCATCAAACTTACAATGATGATTGCAATTGTTGCAAGGATAAATCCTGGAATAATTTCGTACAGTGCAAATGGAATGACGGCTTCTGTTTGCTCAGCTCCCGCTGGTGGAGTTGAAAGTGTCTTCCAAAGTACAACTGTTACTGCACCGACTAGGATTCCTGCAATCGCACTGTTCCGAGTCATACGTCTCCAGAACAGTGAAAGGATGATGACAGGCCCGAATGCAGCACCGAATCCTGCCCATGCATAACTTACAAGCTCCAATACGCGAGATTCAGGGTTGGAAGCAATCAATCCGGCAATAAGAGCAATTCCAATCACCGCGAAACGACCGATCCAAACCAATTCTTTTTCACTCGCATTTTTTCTAAGTAATGCTTTGTAAAAGTCTTCTGCAAGAGCACTGGAGGATACGAGCAATTGAGAATCGACTGTACTCATGATTGCCGCAAGGATTGCTGCTAATAGGACACCTGATACCCAAGGATTGAATAAGACTTGCGTGAATAGGATGAATACAGTTTCAGTCGCTGCACCTTCAAGCGGGTTGTCTGCAAAGTAAGCGATACCAGCCAAACCTGTAAAGATAGCACCGAATAGAGAAACGACCATCCATGTCATTCCGATCATACGAGCCTTCGGAATGTCTTGTGAAGATTTTACAGCCATAAAACGAGTCAGGATATGAGGTTGTCCAAAGTAACCAAGACCCCAGGCAAGCGAAGAAATGATTGCGAGAAATCCTGTAACACCACCCATACCTGCCATGATATCGACAAAGCCTGCATCTACAGCTCCTACCTGGTTGATCGTTTCATTCCAGCCACCAACCTTATTGACTGCAACAATCGGAACAATAATCAAGGCTAAAAACATCAGAATCCCTTGGATGAAGTCAGTCCAACTTACTGCAAGGAATCCGCCCAGGAATGTGTACGAGATAATGACTGCCGCTCCAATCCATAATGCAGCCGTGTAAGGCATATTAAAGGATGATTGGAAAAGCTTTGCTCCCCCTACAAGCCCTGAAGCTGTATAGACAGTAAAGAAAAATAGAATGACAATTGCAGACATCACGCGTAAAATTTTCGAATTATCACGGAAACGATTTTCAAAGTAATCAGGAATTGTGATCGAATCATTAGAGACTTCCGTATATTGGCGAAGGCGTTTTGCCACAAACTGCCAGTTCAAATAAGCACCGATCGATAGACCGATTCCGATCCACGCTGCGTTCATACCACCTGCGTAAACAGCCCCTGGTAACCCGAGCAAGAGCCAACCACTCATATCCGAAGCACCCGCACTAAGTGCTGCTACTCCAGGAGTCAGGCTTCTTCCTCCTAATACATAATCTGATAAGTTACTTGTAAGGCGGTAGGAAATGACTCCGATCGCAAGCATTACGACTAAATAAATGATGAATGTTATTAACGTAGGCGTATCAATACCCATCTAATCAATTCTCTCCCTTCGGTTCAATAAAATACGATATGATCGATAAAATAACTACTAAAGGCATAGGTACTAGTAACCAAAACCATGTTGCTGTCGATAGACTGAATTCCTCCACGATGTACACCTCCTGTATTTTATATGCAAGTGTTATGCAAAAATAATTCATTATTACCCTGCTCAATATCCCGCAATTGTTGCAACTATCAAAGACCATAACATAATATAATTTATAGAACATTGTGTCAATTATTATTAATCGATGCAAATGTATGTTTATACATATAAACCGGGAAATGTAAGCCTTTACAACCGTATATTATAATATCTATTCATAAAAATTCATGAAGATAAATTCAAGGATAATATTACCATTTGAGCTGGTTTTTATACGACATGTGCCCTTTTTCCCATCATTACCATATATTCTTTCCCGCTCAACGGTAAAGAAACGGAATATTGTAGACGTATTGTCATGTATAATAAGATAACAAAAAAGTCGGTGATCTTGAAAGGATTTTAGTTTAAGGGGGATGGATATTTGGAGGGATTGTTTGAACAAAATCCACGAATAAAGGCTCAGCATAAAAAATTATCGAAAACCCAGCTGGTAAAACGCATCATTCTCGTTCCGCTGGGGGCATTGCTTGTCGCAACCGGGCTGGAAATCTTTTTGGTCCCTAACCAGATCATTGATGGAGGGATTGTAGGGATCTCTATCATCCTTTCACACTTGAGCGGTATCAAACTGGGATACTTGCTTCTCTTATTGAACCTTCCCTTCTTTTTCATCGGGTATAAACAAATCGGTAAAACCTTTGCTCTCACCACTTTATTCGGCGTCACGTCTCTTTCCATTTTCACATTATGGCTGCACCCTGTGCCCGTTTTGACCGATGACCCTCTTCTGGCTTCCGTATTCGGCGGGATCATTTTAGGGATCGGTGTAGGCTTGGTGATCCGTTACGGAGGCTCTTTGGATGGAACTGAAATAATGGCGATTCTTTTTAATAAGGCGACACCCTTTTCAGTCGGCGAAGTCGTCATGTTTTTCAATCTTTTCATTTTGGGGAGTGCAGGCTTTGTATTCGGATGGGAACGGGCGATGTATTCGTTGATCGCTTACTTCATTGCTTTTAAAATGATCGACATTACAATCGAAGGATTCGAATCTTCCAAATCTGTATGGATCATAAGTGATATGCATAAAGAAATCGCAGAAACCTTGAATGCCCGACTAGGGAGAGGTGTCACTTATTTGAACGGGGAAGGCGCCTATACTGGCGATGCAAAGAAGGTCATCTTCTGTGTCATTACTCGTCTTGAAGAAGCGAAGCTCAAAAGCATTGTTGAAGAACTCGATCCCTCAGCATTCCTGGCAGTCGGGGATATTCATGACGTCAAGGGCGGGCGTTTCAGAAAAAGAAGCATCCACTAATAGGGAAAAACATACCTGCCAAAACAGCTGGAGTTCCTCAAAGGAATCCGGTTTTTTATTCTGGAATAGTAAAACCCCCGCCGTTCGGTGGCAGACAGGGGTTTGTTTAAAGTTGTTTATAGTCCTTCTGATGTTGTTTTCGCTTGCATGTGCTGTATGAGATAGTCTGGTCCCCCAGCTTTGGAGTCTGTTCTGGACATATTGAATCCGCCGAATGGTTGATATCCGACGATTGCTCCAGTACACCCTCGGTTAAAGTAGAGGTTACCGACATGGAAGTCTTCTTTTGCGCGTTTGATCTTTTCGCGGTCGTTTGTAAGAAGAGCTCCTGTCAGGCCATACTCCGTATTGTTAGCAATTTCAAGCATGTGGTCGAAATCACGTGCTTTACTGAATGCAACGACTGGACCGAAGATTTCTTCCTGCATGATGCGCGCTTTCGGATCAAGATCAGCGAAGATCGTCGGTTGGATGAAGAATCCTTTGGAATCATCACCTTCACCACCAGCCACAAGACGGCCTTCCTCTTTACCGATTTCGATATAGTTCATGATCTTGTCGTAAGCACCTTTATCAATGACCGGTCCCATGTAAGTGTTATGATCAACCGGACTGCCAGTCGTAAGTTCTTTCGTAAGCTTGATAGCTTTGTCAAGAACCTCATCGTAAACATCTTGGTGAACGACCGCACGGGAACCGGCAGAACATTTTTGTCCAGCAAATCCGAATGCAGAGTAAACGATTGATTGGGCTGCTAGATCAAGATCAGTGTCTTTGTCGACACAGACTGTATCTTTTCCACCCATTTCAACGATTACGCGCTTAAGCCATATTTGGCCCTCTTGGATCTTTGCTGCACGTCCCCAGATACGTGTACCAACGTCACGGGAACCTGTGAAACTGATGAGACGAGTTTTCGGGTGATCGACAAGATAGTCTCCAACTTCAGAACCGCTCCCAGGCAAGTAGTTCAAGACCCCTGCAGGAGTGCCGGCTTTAAGCATGACATCTGCAAACCATGCTGCAACGACTGGTGTCGCACTAGCTGGTTTTAAAATCACCGTGTTACCGGTGACGATCGGTGCAACTGTCGTACCAGCCATGATTGCGAGCGGGAAGTTCCATGGCGAAATCGTGACGCTAACACCTAAAGAAGTGTATTTGTATTGGTTGTGTTCGATTGGACGACTTTGGATCGGTTTACCATCCTTGATTTCGAGCATTTGACGGCCGTAATACTCAAGGAAATCAATTGATTCAGCTGTATCAGCGTCTGCTTCTTTCCACGGCTTTCCTGCTTCTTTCACCAACAAAGCAGAGAATTCATGTTTACGGCGGCGAATTTCTGCAGCTGCACGGAATAGGACGTTCGCACGTTCTTCCGGATCCACCTTGCGCCAAGTTTCAAAAGCTTTGTCCGCAGATTGCATCGCCTTTTCAGCGAGCTCTTGGTTCGCTTTTGAAACACGACCGATGACCTCTTCTTTATTCGCAGGATTGATCGACACGATCTTATCATCTGTAGAGACGTACTCTCCATTGATGATCAGGTCATAGTCTTTACCTAATAATTCATTCTCGACTTTTTTCAAAGCCTGTTCAAAAGCTTCACGATTTTCCTTGACTGAAAAATCGGTAAATGGCTCGTGTTTATAAGGGACTACCATAAAGAATGAACCCTCCTATATCGCAATAGAGTAGTATTGAAAACGCATACAAGTTTTCAATTACATTCCCATTCTACACTATGAAAATAACGCTTTCAAACATCCAGTAATAGTCAGAATTTTCCATAATAAAACAATTGATTTTTCTCGTGTTTGGCTGTACCAGGTACACTTTATGACCCCTTCTCCCCCAGGGCCTCTCTGAGTGTACCTGGCACCATTTCAAATCCCTTACCCCCCAAGGCTTCTCTGAGTGTGCCTGGCACCATTTCAAATCCCTTACCCCCCAAGGCTTCTACGAGTGTGCCTGGCACGGATAAAACTTAAAAAAAGAATGGGGTTTGGTATTATCCCCTTCAGGTAGACAGGAAAAAAAGAGAGCATTTGATATGATGTTCTTAAGAGTCTACCTGGGAGGGGATTTTCTATGGCTAAAAAGG